>NZ_CP093236.1:0-2355677 GCF_051132275.1 Sulfurimonas sp. NW9
ATATTCACATAAGAGAATTTTGGCTATTCACATCTATTTAACCCTGTTTTATGGATAAAAAAAGTATTATTCACATATAAAAAAAGAAACAAGGTTTTATGTGAATATAGGTCAAGAAGTATTACAGGCACTCAAAGATGAAATAAGTGAACTCGAATATAACAGATATATAAGACATCTCTCTTATGATATAAAAAAATCTACTGCTGATTTGGCTATATTTTATGCTCCCAATGCACTGGTTGTCAATTGGATTAAAAATAAATACAGAGAAAAAATAGCACATCTTTTTGAAGTAAAAAACGGTTCCAAAGTAAATGTAGAAATAACGCTTAAAAACAGTATAGAAAAAAGAAAGACAAAAAAAGCCGTAGAAGTAAAACAAAGCAGCTCTTTGTTAAATCCTTCACACTCTTTTGACAACTTTATGGTCGGAGGTTCCAACCAGTTTGCCTATGCTGCTGTAAAAAGTGTCAGCGAAAATGCAGGAAAAGTTTACAATCCTTTGTTTATCTACGGTGGTGTCGGTCTTGGAAAAACCCACCTCATGCAGGCAGCCGGCAATGTTTTTCAAAATGAGGGAAAAATTGTCATATATACGACAGTTGAGCAGTTTTTAAATGATTTTATCCGACATGTACGGAACAAAACAATGGAACGTTTTCAGGAAAAATACCGTAAATGTGATGTACTGCTTATTGATGATATTCAGTTTTTAAGTAATAAAGAAGGTATTCAAGAAGAATTTTTTCACACTTTTGAAGCTTTAAAAGGTGCCGGAAAGCAAATTATTCTCACGGCTGACAAACATCCTAAAAAAATCGGCGGTCTTGAAGCGCGTCTGCAAAGCAGATTTGAATGGGGACTCGTTGCCGATATACAGCCACCGGAATTAGAAACAAAAATAGCCATCATCAAGAAAAAATGTGAAATAAACAAGGTAAAACTCTCCGAAGATATAGTCAACTACATAGCAACCGTCATCGACAGCAATGTAAGAGAAATTGAAGGAATACTTTCCAAACTCCATGCCTATTCACAACTGATGCATGTTGACATTGATCTGGATTTTACAAAAAATGTGCTCAAAGACCAGATGAACGAGAACAGAGCAAACCTTACAATGGAAACCATTACCGAAGTTGTAGCCAAAGATCTCAACATCAAACCAAGTGAAATACGTTCAAAAGGCAGAAGCAAAAATATTGTATATGCCCGTAGAATTGCCATATATATCTGCCGCGAACTCACACAAAACACAATGCCTCAACTTGCACAGTATTTTGGCATGAAAGACCATACCGCCATCAGCCATACCATTAAAAAAATCAACAATCTGCTTAAAGATGATGAAGATTTTAAAGTAAAAATTGATGAACTTACAAACAAAATAACATCTATCTCCTGATTTTATTTTAAAAGCATTAAAAAAAAAGATATAATTGTAAAAGTGAATAGATGTGAAAGAAGCCTTAAGGTGTATTCACATCTCAAAAAGTAAGCCTGTAGGTGTTTGAGTTGATTTGTCACATATTCACTCCATACTACTACTACTTACTAAAATTATATAAATATATAGGGATTTAAAAAATGAAAATTACCATCTCAAAATCTATATTGGAAAATATACTCATTCATGCTGCACCATTTTTGGAAAAAAAAGATACATCACAGATAACTTCACATGTCTATATGAATGTTTCCGGCTCAAAACTAACACTGAAGGCAACTGATTATGAAATAGGTTTTTTAGTATCAACTGATAATCTAAAAATTGAAAACGAAGGCAGTATTACCGCTAACGGTAAAAAATTTCTCGATATTGTCAGAATATTAAAAGATGATGAAATTAATTTGGAAGCAAAAAATGACACTCTTCTTATATCACAGGGACACTCTAATTTCAAACTGCCTACTTTTTCATATAATGAGTTTCCGGAATTTCCTTCTTACGAAGGAAAACCAAGAATTTCCATCGAATCACACACACTCATTGAATCTTTAAAAAAAATAACACCTGCCATAGATACCAACAATCCCAAATTTGAACTTAACGGTGCTTTAATAGATATAAAAAAAGATTCTATTAACTTTGCAGCCACAGATACACGAAGATTGGCAGTTGTTACTCTTAACAACCAAAGTGAAAACGAATTATCTATAATAATTCCCAAAAAAGCAATTGTTGAAATCCAAAAACTCTTTTTTGATAATATCGAGCTCTATTACGACGAAACAAATCTTATTATCCATTCAGAACAATATACTTTTTTTACAAAACTCATTAACGGAAAATTCCCTGAATATTCAAGAATCATTCCCAAAGAAACAAACTATAATCTGGTTTTACCTAAAGCCATTATGATTAATTCTATCAAACAAATTACAACTATATCTACAGATGTAAAACTCACTTTTTTCAATGATACCATCAGTTTTGAAAGTTTAAGCGAAGACAACATCGAAGCAAAAACAGAAATTAGTTACAACACAGGTTTTGATGAACCTTTTTCAATAGCAATCAATTCAAAATATTTACTTGATTTTTTAAATTCTATAAACTCTTCAGAATTTACAATCGGACTCAATGAAGGAAACCTTCCTTTTATTTTAAAAGATGAAAATTTTATTACAGTTGTTATGCCTATAGTTATTTAAACTGTAGGTTCTCCCTTCCTCTGCACAGCTATAAAACTTATCATAAGATTATTTTAGATAAAATGTCTTTAATTATGCCGAAAACGGCAATGGAGTATTAAATGCAACAAGAATATGGCGCTAGTAATATTAAAGTTCTTAAAGGCTTGGAAGCTGTTCGTAAACGTCCCGGTATGTATATCGGAGATACCGGACACCGCGGTCTGCATCACTTGGTCTATGAAGTTATTGATAACTCTATTGATGAAGCAATGGCAGGGTATTGTGACACTATAACAGTAACACTCACTAAAAACGGTACATGTAAAGTCAGTGACAACGGTCGCGGAATTCCGACAGAGATGCACCCTACCGAAAATATGAGCGCCGCTACTGTTGTTTTAACAGTACTGCATGCCGGAGGTAAATTCGACAAAGATACCTACAAAGTTTCCGGAGGACTGCACGGAGTCGGTGTTTCTGTTGTAAATGCCCTCTCTTCTGATTTACACATGACAATTTACCGTGACGGGAAAATCCATGAACAGGATTTTAAAATGGGGATTCCCCAGGGACCTCTTGAAGTTACAGGAACAACCCGTAAAACCGGTACAACTATTGAATTTGCAGCAGATCCGAGTATCTTTACAGAAACAATAACCTTTGAATACGAATACCTGGCAAAAAGATTCAAAGAACTTGCCTATCTGAATCCTTTTATCACCATAAAATTCAATGATGAAAGAAACGGTACAAAAGAAGTCTATCATTTTGAAGGCGGTATAGCCCAGTATGTGACTGATATGAATAAAAAAGAAATTGTTGCCAATGTCTACAGTTTCAGCGGAAAAGCCGAAGATATAGAGTTTGACATTGCCCTGATGTATAATGACTCCTATGAAGAAAAACTTGCCTCATTTGTCAACAATATCCGCACGCCAAACGGGGGAACACATGAAGCAGGTTTTCGTGCAGGACTTACACGTGTCATATCAAACTATAATGCCAAAAACGGTGCCGCAAAAGAAAAAGATGTCAAAATTTCCGGAGATGACGTAAAAGAAGGACTGATTACAATTGTTTCAGTCCGTGTTCCGGAACCTCAGTTTGAAGGACAGACAAAAGGAAAACTCGGAAACACCTATGTACGTCCGCTTATTCAAAAAGCAACAGGTGAAGCTCTTAACAAATATTTTGAAGAAAATCCTATAGAGGCCAAAGCCATTGTCAGCAAAGCTTTAATGGCAGCACGCGGTCGTGAAGCTGCCAAAAAAGCAAGAGAATTAACACGAAGAAAAGATTCTATGAGTGTTGGCACCCTTCCAGGAAAGTTGGCTGATTGTCAAAGCAAAGATGCAAGTATCTGCGAACTCTATCTGGTGGAAGGGGATTCTGCGGGTGGTTCTGCAAAAATGGGGCGTGACCGTGTTTTTCAGGCAATTTTACCACTTAAAGGTAAAATTCTAAATGTTGAAAAAGCACGGCTTGACAAGATTTTAAAATCAGATGAAATTACAAATATGATAACAGCTATGGGTTGTGGAATCGGAGAAGAGTATAAAGAAGAAAAACTCCGTTACCATAAAATTATCATCATGACAGATGCTGATGTTGACGGTTCTCATATTCAGACACTTCTGCTTACTTTCTTTTTCAGGTATTTTCGTGACATTATAGATAAAGGCTATTTGTACCTTGCACAACCGCCACTGTATCGTTACAAAAAAGGCAAAAAAGAGATCTATTTTAAAGATGATGCTGCTATGAATGAATATCTTATCAGCAACGGTATAGAATCTTTGGAAGTTGACGGAGTGGGAAATAATGATTTAATAGCCTATTTTAAAATGGTTGATCATTATGCTTCTTCACTTGAAGCACTCAATCGTCGTTATGCTCTTGTAAAACTTATCCGTCATTTTATTGAAAACCCTGACCTGATTGCCCTGCCTGCAAAAGAGATGTTTGTTGAAATAGAGAAATTTTTAACTTCAATAAACAACAATATTTTAACCTATACCATTAATGAAGAAACAAATGAAATTCATCTTTTTGTACAGACAGAAACAGGAATGGAAGAGCTTCTTATAAATGATGATCTTTTTTCTGCTCCGCATTTCAATGAAGCAAGTTTTGTTTATAAAAAGATAACAGAATGGGATATTCATTTTGACAAAGATATCATAGAAGTACTGGAAAATATCAAAGACTATGCAAGAAAAGGTGCGTATATTCAACGCTACAAAGGTCTGGGTGAAATGAATCCTGATCAGTTATGGGAAACAACCATGACACCTGAAAACCGTGTCCTTTTACAAATTTCCATAGAAGATGCAACTGTTGCATCAGATGCATTTACATTGTTTATGGGTGATGAAGTTGAACCTCGTCGTAACTATATCGAAACACATGCAAAAGATGTGAAGCATTTAGACGTATAAATGTTATTGTCCCAAACAAAAGAGAGGGAATACCGTTTTAAGCTTGCACTTAGAATGGCTTTACCTATCTTTGCTCTTATACTTGCCTTTATTTTTCATACACTTATCAGTAATTACACTACACTTGAAATATCATTTTATATAGAAGCTGTTTTACTTTTACTTGTCAGTATCTACTTTATTTTTTTTCTTATATACAAAGGATTTGATGTAAAAATAACAGACAGTGTAACAAAAACATTCAGCAGAGAATACCTGTATCAATATTTGCAAAAAGAGATAAAACAAAAAAAAGAGTATACGCTGATTCTTATCAGTATAGATAATTTAAATGATATAAATACTCTTTACGGATTAAAAAACGGGATAAAGTTTTAAAGTATGTTGTTGATTGGATAACAGAGTATTTAAAAAAAGAAGGGATTGAAAATTTTCCTATTGGTCATATTAAAGGCGGTGATTTTATCATAGGACTTGATGGAGCAAAAGACAGATACAGCACTTTGCTAGAACTTATATGTTTAAAATCCAATGATTTGAATGTGGATGATATAGAGATAAAAATATCAGGAGCCATGACAGATACGAGTTATTCAAAAGATTTAAATTACCTCATAGAAAACCTTTTTGATCTTCAAAATAAAAACAAAAATATGAAATACAAAGAAGAAGAGAGTATCAATCCAAATGAATTGGAATTATTGGTCATTGATGCTATTGAAAATAAAAATCTTCTTATTATGTCACAGGCAGTTTACAACAATAAAAATGATGCAGTCTTTAGAGAATGTTATATAAAACTCAAAGGACAAAACAAAAAAATAATTCATCCAAAAACATATTTAAAAGTTATCAATAAACTGGGACTCGGTGTGAGTTTTGATTTGATGGTCTTAGAAGAAATTTTAAAAAACTGCCAATACAGAGAAAATATTTACGCAATCAATGTTTTGCCTACATCATTGAGAAATGACAAATTCCTTTCAAAAACAAAAGAACTTTTAAAAGAATATTCTGACAAGAAAATAATGTTTGTTTTAAGTGAAATGCAGTATTATTCTTATATAAGCAGATATAATAGTATAATAAAATCGTTAAAAGCTTTTGGTGTCCTTATAGCCATAGACAGATTAGGTTCACTGCATACAAGTTTTTTATATTTAAGAGAATTAAATATTGATGTAGTCCGATTTGATACTTATTATTCAAATAAAGAAAAACTATTTCACAATCGTAATATAATTGATGGTTTTACTGTTATGGCTCATGAAAAAGGTGTAAAAACCTGGATAAAAAATATAGAAGATAAAGAAGTTTACACGGTTGCCAAAGAGATGAAAATTGATTATCTGGAAGGAAAATATCTCTCAGAAATTGAAACTGTTGTAAACTAAAATATAAGGAGTAGATAATGTTTGGTAAAAAAAATCAAGATAAATTGGCAAATTCGCAATTAATTGAAAAAATAGCAAAAATGAATCTTACCGAAATGCGCTCTTATATAAAAAATAATATGAAAGATCTTGCACTAAGTGTTGAAGGCGCAAATGAAGTTATGAAAAAACTTATTTCGTTTGATGAAAAAACACAAGCATATTTTATTAAAAACGATGATATGGATATAAAAAAGAAAAAAGCTTTTGAGCTTTTTATTGCTGTTTTGACGAACAAACATATTAATATGGAAAACTATCGAATCAGCTCAAAAATTTTTAGAAATTTATAAAGAACTTATCAATGATTATGACACACGAAATAAACAAATATACAGTTCAAAACTCGTTGAGACTTTAAAATCAGCAATAAACACTATAAATCAATATTCAAAACTACAAAATAAAATGAATATTTTAGGAAAGTAGATTTTTTTGGAGCCAGATGAGAGCATCAGATTTAGTGTTAAAAATATTTTGAATTTGTGCCTGATATGTTGATTGAAGTATTTTTGAAAATTCTTTTGATGGCTGTAGACCCAGTTCAATTAAATCTTTTCCACTGACGAGAGGAGGAATTGGTTTATGAAGTACATTGAGTTTTTTCGCTTTTTTGAGTAAATACTCTGTATCTTTTTTTTCTTCTGCGTTACATGTAAGTAGTGTGCATAAAATGCAATATCTGTTTTTTGAGCAAGTTTGTATATATCATAATCATTAAAATCATCTAAATCAAAATCAATTGTATGAAGTTGCAAAACTTTTTTGATTAGTGTTTTTTCATTTGTTACTCTCTGTAAAAATGTCTGTGTCTGTATTGTTGAAAACTTCGATGTTATAACAGTCAAAGCAAGTATAACAAACTCTTTATCATTTGTTATTGACAGTTGTTTTAACATATCCAAAGAGTTGAAAATTTCTTTATACTCTTGTCCGTTTAGAAATGCAAGTTCTCTAAAAAATGAAAATGCTCCTAACTCTTTAAGAAGATTAAATCCGAGAGAGGGTTTGTCTGATTTTAGAAGAAGTTTTTGTAATTCTTGAAAAACTCTTTCTTTGGGAAGTTCTTCAAGAAGTTTTTCTTTTATCATCTCTTTACATGTAAGTACAAGAATTTTATCAAGCTTCATACGGAAGCGGGATGCAAAGACAACGGCACGAAGAACCCGCAAAGGATCCTCTTTAAATTTTTGTTTATCCACAGAGCGTAATATTTTTTTATCTAAATCTTCTCTGCCGTGATAAGGATCTAATATTTTTTTACCGACAACATCATAACCTATGGCATTGATGGTAAAATCCCTTCTAAGTGCAGCTGTTTTAAAATCCAGATTTTTATAGATTTTGATTGCAAAACCCTGATGTCCCGAAGCAATTTTGTTATCTTCTCTTGGCAGAGAAAAATCCAAATCCAGATTTTTATAGTACATCTTGCAGACACCAAAGCTCTTTCCAACACTGTTCACCTTTCCAAATTCCTGTAAAATTTCTTCAACTTTATCAAGAGAACTGACTCCGTAGAGCTCAATATCAATATCATTTGAAGGAATTCCTAAAAGTGCATCGCGAATATAACCGCCTACAATGACAGGGAGTATATTGTGTGTGTATAATTTGTGAAAAATAGTATCGAGACTCTTCGGATAGTTAATCATACTCTAAGTATATCACTAATTTTACAAGGATATAATAATTATTTGGGTATAATTCGCGAAAAATAGCTGAAAGTACTCTGAAATGCAGAATTTTCTTCAGCAAATTTTCCAAATAAAGGAAACCCCTAATGCAAAAAATTAGAAATATAGCCGTTATCGCTCACGTTGACCACGGTAAAACTACACTGGTTGATGGGCTCTTGGAGCAATCCGGTACATTCGGTTCTCACGAACAACATGATGAAAGAGCGATGGATAGCAATGACATCGAAAAAGAGCGTGGTATTACGATTCTTTCAAAAAATACAGCTATTCGTTACAAAGATTATAAAATCAATATTATAGATACTCCGGGCCACGCCGATTTTGGTGGGGAAGTTGAACGTGTTTTAAAAATGGTAGATGGTGTTTTGGTACTTGTTGATGCCTATGAAGGTGTTATGCCTCAAACAAAATTTGTTGTGAAAAAAATGCTGGCACTTGGTAAAATGCCGATTGTCGTTATCAATAAAATTGACAAACCTTCAGCAGATCCTGAGCGTGTTGTAGATGAAATGTTTGACCTTTTTGCAGATATGGGTGCAACAGATGAACAGCAGGATTTTCCTATTATCTATGCTGCTGCACGTGATGGTATGGCAAAAATGGATATGGATGATCCTGACGGAGATTTTGAGTGTATTTTTGAAACAATCATCAATAAAATTCCTGAACCGGAAGGTGATGCTGCAAATCCTCTGCAGGCACAGGTATTTACACTTGATTATGACAACTATGTCGGTAAAATCGGTATCAGCCGTATCTTTAACGGTACTGTACATAAAGGTGACAATGTTATGCTTGCAAAAGCTGACGGCGAAATGGTCAAAGGAAAAATCTCCAAACTTATAGGTTTTCACGGACTGAACCGTATGGAAATCGAGGAAGCGGAAGCAGGAGATATTGTTGCATTTGCAGGAATGGAAACTGTTGATGTCGGAGACACGATTGCCGATCCTGTAAATCCTGTTGCACTTGATCCTATGCATGTTGAAGAGCCGACACTGACTGTTGTTTTTGCCGTAAATGATTCTCCTTTGGCCGGTAAAGAAGGCAAACACGTTACATCAAACAAGCTTCGTGAAAGACTTGAGTTTGAGATGAACACAAATGTTGCTATGCGTCTTGAAGTTGTCGGCGAGGGTAAATTCAAAGTTTCCGGCCGTGGTGAACTTCAAATTACAGTACTTGCCGAAAATATGCGTCGCGAAAACTTTGAATTTTCAATTTCGCGTCCGGAAGTTATTACCAAAGAGATTAACGGTGTGAAATGTGAACCTTTTGAGCATTTGGTGATTGATGTTCCGGAAGATTTAAGCGGTACGGTTATTGAGCGTTTGGGAAAAAGAAAAGCGGAAATGAAATCAATGCTGCCAATGGGACAGGGTTTCCAACGTATAGAGTTTGAAATTCCTGCGCGTGCACTTATCGGTTTTAGAGGGCAGTTTTTGACAGATACAAAAGGTGAGGGTGTAATGAATCACTCTTTCTTGGAATTCCGTCCGTTTTCAGGTGAAGTTGAATCACGTTCATACGGTGCACTTGTTTCCATGACATCCGGTTCTACACTGGCTTTCTCGCTTTTTGGTATTCAAGACCGCGGTGTTCTTTTTATCGGTGTGCAGACAGAAGTGTATGAGGGTATGATTATCGGTGAGCATTCACGTTCAAATGACCTTGTGGTAAATCCTATTAAAGGAAAAGCACAGTCAAATGTCCGTTCAAGCGGTGCAGATGAGGCGATTAAACTTGTTCCGCCTCGTGATATGAGTTTAGAGCGTGCATTAGAGTGGATAGAAGATGACGAACTTCTTGAAGTGACACCTAAAAATATTCGTATCCGTAAGAAATTTTTAACAGAGAGTGAAAGAAAACGTCACGCACGCAAATAAAAATAGAGAGTTTCAAATATCTTTTTGAACCTCTTGCTGTAAAAATGTTTTAAAAAAACTGACAATTCTTTTTTCCGCCCAATATTGAGGGTGGAAAATACTTCCTGATACAAATCCCACATGTCCTCCAAATTCACTGACTTCCAATTCAACGGCAGATGATATTTCATCATTTGTCGGTAATATATCAGGAGGCATGAAAGGGTCGTCTTTCGCATGAATAACAAGTGTTGGAACTGATATGAATTTTAAAAACTGTCTGCTGCTGGATTTCGTATAATACTCCTGTGCAGAGCAAAATCCATGAACAGGGGCTGTGTAGACATTGTCAAATTCCCAAAAATTTTTTAATTTTTTTATCTCATTTTGCTGCAAAGAAATAATCTGTTGCATATTAAAAGATTCATATTTCTTTTCCAAGTCTCTTTTTAAATCTTTTAATAAAATCTTTTGATAAAATTTTGCAAAGCCTTTATTTATGTGTGTGGCACATTTGTCTAAAAGCATCGGTGCAGATACAGCAACAGCGGCAGTAAGTTTACATGTAGAGCGTTTCTCTCCTAAAAGTTTCAGGAGCATATTTGCACCGAGTGAAAATCCGACCGCAAATATCTTTGCCCGGGGATATCTTTTTGAAACAGCCTGTATAAATTCAAAAGCATCCTGTGTATCACCGCTGTGGTATGATCTTGGTTTGAGATTCTGCTTGCCCGAACAGCCTCTGAAATGCATGACTACACTGCTGAATCCCGCTTCTTTGAGTTCTTTTACTGTTCCTTGAATATAGGGAGACTTATAAGAACCTGCCAATCCGTGAAAAAGTATGACAACAGGAGACATTTTTGTATGATTATCAATTTTTTTCCAGTAGCATTCGAGAAAATCTCCGTCGCTGAGGGTGAATGTTTCTATCTCAAAATTTTTGACAAGAACCCTTCGAAAGAGGCTGGCATAGACAGTTTGTACATGTCTGTTTTTTAATAAAATAGATGGTTTGAAATTCATTCTCATATCTTATCAAAAATTTATCTACAGATGGATATAATCATACACTCAAATAATCACTTACAAGGGAATTCCATGAACAGAAAACAGATATATAACCCTGACTCAACTGAAAATGTTAATGACAGAAAAGTCTTTGGCGGAAATCCGACAGGTATTTTTGAACTCAACAACATTAAATACCAATGGGCATATAATCTGTGGGAGATGATGCTTAACAACACATGGTTTCCAAAAGAAGTTGATATGACACGGGATGTCAATGATTACAAACAACTCACGGATGCTGAAAAAACGGCTTATGACAAAGCGCTTTCGCAACTTATTTTTATGGATTCACTCCAAACAAACAATTTAATAGATAACGTAAATCCTTATGTGACTGCCCCTGAGATAAATCTTATTTTGGTGCGCCAGTCTTTTGAAGAGGCTTTGCACTCACAAAGTTATGCTGTGATGGTTGACAGCATCTCTACAAACTCGGAAGAGATATATGATCTGTGGCGCAGAGATATGATGCTCAAACACAAAAATGATACGATTGCCGCTGTCTATCAGGAGCTGGCAAAAAATCCGACAGATACAAATTTTGTCAAAGCATGTTTTGCAAATCAGATACTTGAAGGCATCTATTTTTACAGTGGTTTTACCTACATCTATACACTGGCACGTTCGGGAAAAATGCTCGGTTCCGCACAGATGATTCGTTTCATTCAGCGTGATGAAGTGACACACCTGGTACTGTTTCAAAATTTAATCAATACCTTAAGAAAAGAGCGACCGGATCTTTTTACTGATGAACTCAGAGCCGATGTAATTGAGATGTTTAAAGAGGCTGTCAAGCTTGAGACCGAGTGGGGCAAATATATCACGCAGGGACAGATTTTAGGTTTGACAGATGGGATTGTTGAGCAGTATATTCAGTATCTCGCCGATGACAGATTAAACTCTGTCGGTTTTGACAAGCTGTACAATGTCTCCAACCCTATTAAATGGGTAGATGACTTTGCAAAATTCAATGACCAGAAAACAAACTTCTTTGAAGGCACTGTAACAAACTACTCAAAAGGCAGCCTTTCATTTGATGATGACTTCTAACACTGCCGAATACTCTTTATGCTCTTTGTTGTTTGAAACAACACAGAGTTATGAAAATAATTTACAGACACTTTTGGCACTTATTACACAAACAGAAAAAAATACCATTATAGTTGCACCTGAAGTGTGTTTGACTTCTTATGACTATGAGCGTATGGATGCAATGCTTGCTTTTGCGCCACGGGCTACTGAGGCACTGAAAAAAGTTTCTCATGACAAAATCATTGTTTTGACAATGTTAGAAGAAAAAGAGGGGAAAGTCTATAACTTTGCCAAAGTTTTTTATAACGGAGAAGTGGTGTTTCAAAGAGCAAAAGCCAAACTTTTTAAATTTGGTGATGAAGACAAATACATGCACGCAGGCAGTGAAGAAGATTTTAAAATAGTGGAAGTTGCCGGTATTAAGTTAGCCGTGTTTGTTTGTTTTGAACTGCGTTTTAAAGAACTTTGGCAAAAATCAGAAGGGGCCGATGTTATTGCCGTGCCTTCATGGTGGGGAGAGTTGCGTACAGAGCATTTTAAAATTTTGACACAGGCACTGGCCTTGATGAATCAGTGCTATGTTGTGGCAAGTGACAGTGCAAATAAAGAGTGCACAGCAATGAGCGGTATTATCACCCCGCAGGGTGAAGCCTTCAGAAACACAAACAAGTCTTGTTTGAAAATGCAGTACAGGAAAAAAGAGATAAAACTAATGAGAAGATATATGGATGTGGGGATAGAATAACTTGGACAGAATAACAGCGACAAAAACAGCCCGTCTGGCAGAAGAGTGTAGTACACAGTTTCCTTTAAGTGAAGAAGTAAAAAAAGCGATTGCTGCTACAAACAGAGAAGCATTTGTGCCGGCAGGATTTAGACACAATGCCTATAAACTCGATGCTTTGCCTATAGGGGCTAATCAGTATATCAGTTCTCCTTTGACTGTTGCAAAAATGACGGAATACCTTTTTCCGCGTGGAGCAGACAGGGTTTTGGAATAGGCTGCGGAAGTGGATATCAGGCAGCCGTTCTTTCCATCTGTTTCGCGGGGTTTTTACCATAGAGCGCATAGAATCTTTGATACTTGAAGCAAAAAAAAGGTTTCGAGAACTTGGTATAAATAATGTCCATGCCCGTACAGATGACGGACAAAACGGCTGGATTCAGTATGCGCCTTATGACAGAATTCTTTTTTCTGCAACAGCGAAAGAGATTCCAAAAAAACTTTTTGAACAGTTGGCTGAGGGGGGAATTCTTGTTGCCCCTTTGCAAAAAGGAAACAAACAGGTTATTACCCGTTTTATAAAAAACGGGGAGTATATTGAAGAAGAAGAGCTTGAAGAGTGTGATTTTGTTCCGATACTTGACGGGGTGCTCAAGTAGCTTTTTAAAGCTTTTTATAGTAGAATAGTAGTAATTTAATTGAGGGCATAATCATGGAAGAGATGTATGGCATAAAGTATACGAAGCCAGAAGTTGTTTTGCTGCAAGATACCGGTATTGGCGTAGCAGAAACAGCTGCACGCACATGTTATGACAGTTTTGGCAACAGTGAAAATGAGATTGTTCAAGAAATTGAAAAGGTGCTTCCTGATACGAAAATGTGTGAATCTTTGAACAATATAGAAGAGTCACAGCTGCTTGATGATTTGGCATGGACCTATTTTCACCACTCTATTTTGGAACATGCCAATTTGAGTTATCTTATTCGCTCAACAAGCAGAGGGGTTTTACAAGAACATGCAAGACACCGCATACAGGCAATCAGTGTAAGAAGTACACGATATACAATGAGCTCGCTTATCAATGCTTTTGTTGCTGCAAAACACTCAGGAGAGAAAGAATTTTTTATAGAAAAGGTTTTGGGTTTTGATATGTTTGTCACTGCCGATGAAGCCTATAACAGACTTGAAATCAGCGCAATGTATGATAAGCTTGATTTTCAGTCAAAAAAAGTAGACAATTTTTATGAACTTGCTGTTGCAAAAAGTTCTCTTCCTCTTTTGAAAGAATTTCAAGGCAAGCCCCAAAAACTTTATGATGCTCTGCAGACCGGAAAAAAGAAGAGAAATGTAGGCGATGCTTTTAAACACATCATTACAGACAATGTCAAAGTTGACATGGTAGTGACATTTAATCTCAGAAGTTTGAAAAACTATCTTACATTACGCGACAGCGGTGCTGCCTATTTTCAAATACGCTGGCTGGCTCAGGAGATGATGAAAGTCACTCCAAAAAAATATCTTGATTTGATTATCAAGAAAAAATAGGATTTTTTATGATTAAGATTTCAATGCTTACAATACTTTTTTTGACAGGATGTTCCAATATTACTATAACAGCGGCCATGTGTGACAAAATTCAAAGTGATCCCACTGCCACGATTCCGCAAGAGTGCCGAGACTATAGTGAAAAAGAGGCAGATAAAGCATTTAACAAAGTTGTGAATGAGAAAAAAGTATCTGATTCAGATTTAGAGTTTCATAAAGAAAAGTAGTATAATTCCAAAAAAACAATGAAGGAATAAAATATGCCAAGAAGTGAAGTATGTGAATTATGTGCCAGCAGTGAAGATGTGACTCTTTTAGAACTGCCTGTAAGTGATGGCAGTGAAGAACAAAGCGTTTATGTTTGTGTTACATGTAAAGAGCAGATAGAAAATGATGAACTTGATGAAACACATTTTAACTGTCTCAATGATGCTATGTGGAGTGAAGTGCCGGCTGTAAAAGTACTTTCGTATATATTATGGAATAGGCTTGGTCGCGGGGATATGACAGATATGATGTATCTTGAAGAAGAAGAGAAAAAACTTGCAGATGCGGCTATCAATGCAGAAGCAAACAAGGTAGTTTTTCGAGATGCAAACGGCGTTGAACTCAAGGCCGGTGACTCCATCGTTATATTAAAAGATTTAGATGTCAAGGGTGCGGGATTTACTGCAAAACGCGGAACAACTGTGACAAGAATTGCATTGCCGCATGATATGGATGACCATGTTGAAGGTCGGGTCAACGGAACAAAAATCTATCTAAAAACCGAATTTATTAAAAAAGCCTGAGAAGAACAATATTGAAACCTTATGAACGATTTTATAAAATAGAAAAAGATTTTCGCAATCCTTATGCCCGTGACAGAGACAGAATCATTCACTCTGGATCATTTAGAAAACTTGAGTATAAAACACAGGTTTTTCTAAACCACGAGGGTGATTTTTTTCGCACACGTTTAACACACTCTATAGAAGTATCCAATCGCACGTTCCATAGCATCACAGCTTGAACTTAATGAATCACTCTCTGAATCAATTGCTCTTGCACATGATCTCGGACATACGCCTTTTGGACATGTAGGGGGAGATACTCTGGATGAGTGCTTGAAGGCTGACGGATTTTCTAACGGATTTGAGCATAATTTTCAATCATTTCGGGTTGTGACCAAACTTGAAAAACGGTATAAAAATTTTGACGGACTCAATCTTACTTTTGCAACACTTGAAGGAATTTTGAAGCACTCTTATCCCTATAAAAAGCCCTTTCTTCCAGAGATAATAGACAAACAGTTTGATTTAAACAAACATCCTACCTATGAGGCTATGGTTGTAGACCGTGCCGATGAAATTGCGTATATGAGCCATGACATAGATGACGGGGTAAACTCCGGACTGCTTACTTTTGAGGATCTCAAAGAGAGTGAACTTGCCTGTGAAATTCTTGAAAAGGTTGCTTTGGAAGGTGTAGGAGAAGAGAATGATGAAATGTTTCGCTACAGATTCAGTTCACATCTTATAAACCATCTGGTCTATTCTCTCCTTGAATACTCAAAGCAAAAAGTTGCGCATTGTGAAGAAACACCTATAGGTTTTGAAAAAGAGCTTGAAACAAAAATTAAAAAAACTGAAGAAACTTCTTTTTGTCAAGATGTATCAGCATAAAAATATAGTTCGAAAAATGTATGCCGGGAAACAGGCAGTCAAAGGACTCTATAAAGGTCTGATGGAAGAAGAGAAAATGCTTCCGCAGTTTTATTATAAGCAGTTGGATATAAGAAGCAAACACAGGGTTATTGCAGATTATATTGCAAGCATGAGTGACAGGTATGCACTTAATTTTCATAATGAAATGTATGGAAAAATAAATTAAAGGATTAAGAGAAGAAGAAACGTTCTCCCAAAGGAGAAGCGTTTACAGGCGTGATTCGTAACGTCTCATCATATAAAGACGTTTAAGCATTTTCTTACGAGAAGCAATTTTGAACTTTTTACGTTTTTCAGTCTCTGTTTCATGGAAACGGCGAGCACGAGCTTCTGTAACGATTAAGTTACGGTCAACTTGTTTTTTGAAACGTCTGTAAGCAGCATCAAAGTTGTCATCCGGACGTAGTACAATACCAGGCATATCACATCACCCACTTTCTGTTTAAATTTGAAATGGAAGTATAGCATAATAAATTTTTCTTTCAAAGTTGATATTGTTTTTTTATCGTGTGGTACATGAAATAATTTTTGGTAAAGTTGCTATATCTTCCTGTATTGTGTCTAAAAAGCAGTACAGAATTTTATTTTTGCCAAGAGAATAAATGATCCACTTTCCGCTTTGTTTTGTTTGTACAAGTTGGGCTTCGCGCATCTGTTTCAGATGGCGTGAAACCAATGGCTGTGAGAGCTCTAATGTATCACAGATTTCACATACACAGAGCGCTTTTTCTCTGTAAAGCAGTGCTATTATTTTTACTCTGTTACTGTCTGACAGTATTTTTGCAAGCTGAACTAATTTTTCCATCTAATCTCTTTCGAAGTTTTATTATATAACAATATCGTTATATGAATTATATCATAAAAAGGAATTTTAGTTATGAAAAAATTATTATTAGTTTTAATTTTAGGATTTGTTTCTCTTGGAGCAAATTCGGGAGAAGATATATACAAAGCAAAATGTGCCTCATGTCATGCTATGAAAGGGATGATGATCAGACACAGATGCAGGCAATGCGTCAGAAAATGCAAAATGCCACACAGGAAGAAAAAATGGCAATGCGTGAAAAAATGATGCGCAAAATGCAAAAAAGCAAAATGAAAGCGCCGCCGATGCCTATGGTATCAAAACGTTTGAAAATGATGCTCAAAACCCGTGAAGATTTTATTGCTTTTGTAGCAGATTATATACAAAACCCTTCAAAAAAGAAAGGTTTCTGTATGCCGATGGCATATAAACGTTTTGGTACAATGCCTCCGATAGGAAAAACGCTAAGCAAAGAAGAGAGAGCGGCTGTTGCTTCCTGGCTGTATGATAATTTTAAAGAGTCATGGGGCAAATCTATGGGCGGTAAAATGTGTGAAATGAAAAACAAAAATATGAAATGCGGCGCAGGAAAATGCGGCGCCGTAAAAATCCAAACACATTAGGTTTATGATGGAAACTGTTATGCTTTTTTTCTCTGCTCTGGTTGATTTAAGCAACGCCATGGCCCCTTATATTTTGTTCGGACTTGTTTTTGCCGGGTTTTTGCACGAACTTGTTCCTGAGAGTATTGTAAAAAACCATCTTGGAAAAGATTCTGTTATGTCGGTAATCAAAGCGACAGTTTTCGGTATTCCTCTTCCTGTATGTTCTTGCGGGGTAATTCCTTTGGCAACGGGTATCAAAAAAAGCGGTGCAAGTAACGGTGCCACACTCTCTTTTTTGATCTCTACACCGATTACAGGAGTTGATTCCATACTTGCGACTTATGGAATGTTTGGCTGGGCTTTTACTATTTACAGGGTTGTGACTTCGATGATTATTTCTGTTATTGCCGGAATTTTATCCAATTTTTACCCTGAAAAGGAGAACAAAAAAGAGCAAAAACCTGCCGCAGTATTTAGTATGAAGGCTCCGACAAACCATCCTCGGTAATGACTTTCTCGGCAGTAAAAACATCTGATGATGCAAGCTGTTGCAGCACGCAGGCAAGCAGTGGCGAGAAAAAAAACAATATTGTTAAAAATGCCTTCACCTATGCTTTTGGAACACTTTTAAAAGACATTGCGTCACCATTGCTCGTAGGTCTTCTTCTGGGTGCTTTAATAACTGTGGCGGTTCCTGACAATCTGAGTGAAATACTTATAAAATACAACTGGCTCTCGTATATCATAGTGATAGCCATTGCCGTGCCTATGTATGTATGTGCAACCGCTTCTTTGCCGATTGCCGCAGGTTGATGTTAGCCGGTGTGAGTCCCGGAGCGGCTTTTGTTTTTTTAAGTGCAGGTCCTGCGACAAATACTGTAACAATAGGCGTTGTAAAAAAGATGTTGGGAACAAGAACGCTTTATATCTATCTTGGGACCATCATAGCCGGCTCCCTTCTTTTCGGACTGGGACTTGACTATCTTTTTCGCGATGTGAATGTCAAAGAACTTGTGCATATGGATGAGGATGCCGGTTTTATCGCCTGGATTGCAAGCCTTGTTCTTTGGGGATTTGTGCTGTACTATGTAATAAAACCATATTTTTTCAAGATAAAGAGTGTAATGACGGCAGTTGTTGCAGTGCTTAGGGTATAATACGATTATGAAAAAGAGACTGCTCACATTTGTTTTATTGTTGTCAATGAGTTTTAACATACTCCATGCGTACGCAATAGAGGTTCTTGAGACAGACCCGTGTCAGGTGAGTGAGTATGTCCATGAATTTAGCAATAACAGTGAGACAGCGGATAACTGCATTTGTCAGTTGCACCACTGTTTTCACATTGCTTTTATTCTTCCTGAAATAAATATCCCTTTTGCACGTGAAAATTTTTCTCAAAAACCCTATTCAAATATCAAGATATATGAGTTTAACTCATACGATAACTTTCTAAAACCTCCTATCAGCGCATAGTTCTAATCTAATATTTATAAATTAACAACAAACAAAAGGATAACTATGTTTAAAAAAAGCATATTTGCAGTATTTGGATTTTGTGCAGTTCTGTCCGCACAGGATTTTGATACATTTTTATATGAGGCTTTGCAGGCATCTCCCTATCTTAAAGCGAATGCTTTGGAGATAGAGCGTGCGGATGAGCAGTCAAACGTGATACAGAGATATAAAAACCCGAAACTCTCCCTTGAGGCATCAAAGTTTACTCCTGATCTTGGAAAGAGTGAAGCAGGCTACAGGGTTGCCCTGATGCAGCCTGTCCGTTTGTGGGGTGTCGGCAAAGACAGAACAAATTTGGCAGCAGCAACAAGGAAGAGGCTAAAGGACTGGTGACTCTTCAGCATGCAGAATTTGTGAAAGTGCTCTCTTTGCTTTATGTTGAGTATATAACCGAGTCTGCATTGCTCCGATTGGCCCGGGAGGAGTTTTTAATTTCTAAAAATATTGCAAATATTTCAAGAGAGCGATATGAAGCGGGAACAATCGCAAAAGTGAAATATCTTCGGGCAAAAGTGGATTTGACAAGCAGTAAAAACCTGCTGAATGAGAAAAAAGCAATGCGGCTTGCAAGTTATTATAAACTGTTGGCATTTGCGGGTCTGCAAAACGAGAAAGAACTCGATGACAACTATGTGTTTAGGCTTTCAGACAAAATGCAAAAAGAAGAGATACAAAACAGTTCGGCAGAGCTGTACTACCTCAAAACACAGCAAAATACCGCAAATGCAAAAGCAAGACTCAATGCAAACAAAATTCAGTGGATGAACGTTTATGCAGCCTACGAAGCTGAACCGGACCAAAGCATTGCCAGAGTCGGTATGAATATTCCTCTTGCTCTGTTTAACACAAAAAAAGAAGAGCAGCGTATCGCCGTATTACAGGCAAAACAGAGTGAATTTCTGCTGCAGAATCAAAAAACAGCGCTTTCGCGCAATATCGAGCGGTTAAAAAAAGAGTTAAATATTCTACGTGCTGTTGTAGGCTCTACACAGGATCTTTACAATGCGCAAAAAGAGCTGTTAAAAATGTATGAAGACGGTTACAAAATAGCAAACATCAACCTTTTGGAACTGCAAAATATCAAGAACCAAATGATACAGACAAAAGAAAAAAAGATAATACTTGAAAATAAAATAAACAGAAATATAGTTCTGTATAACTATGAAGTAGGAGAATATAATGAATAAGTTATTACTATCACTGTTGCTGGGAATCGGGGCTGTTGTACTGGCTGCTGAAGTTCCACTGGCAAAGACACAAATGCACAGTTTTAAAAAATCGGTAGCACTCAATGCCAAGATCATACAGCTTTCAAATGCGCAGCAGTCTATTACCTCGTTAGTGGGCGGGCATTTGGAAAAATATTTTGTCAAACCCGCACAGGATGTAAGTGAAGGGGATAAAATTGCTCTTATCAAGTCTATTAAAGTTTCAAAAATGAGCGCAGATTATATTGCACTGAAGAAACAGTATAAGTCAGCACAAAAAAATTATGAAGCTGTTGAAAAACTTTACAAAAAGGGAATGACGTCAATGCAGAGTCTTAACTCTGAAGCGATTAAGACAAGTGAAATTGCGGCCAATCTTACAGCCTTGCAGTCGCAACTTGAAACATTGAATATAGATGTGAAAAATCTCAAAAAAGCAACCGCTGACTTTATTTTATATGCACACAGCTGCGGACGTGTTTCAGCTCTTTTAAAACCATTGCACTCTTCTGTATCCCAAATGAACCGATTGTTTCAATAGTAAAGAATCAAGCCTATTATGTGAAATCCTATCTGCCTCTTGAATATGCGACCAAAGCGCGTATTGGGGATACAGTAGTGGTTGACTATGCAGGAGAAGAGATTATTACACATGCCACGCAAATAATGCCCAAGGTGGATGAAACAACACAAAGAGTCGTGGTTCTTTCAAGCGTGGATCAAAAAGTGGATGATCTTTTTATTGATGTCTATGTAAAGGCAACAATATATTTTGCTGATGCAAAAAGCTATGTTGCTGTGAAAAAATCGGCATTTTCTTTTTTTAACAACGAATGGGTGGTTTTTGTTCCCAGCAAGGAAGAGTCTCCGGAATATGTGCCGCAGGTTGTGGCAATAGTTGCAGAAGATGATGAATATGTCGGGGTAAAAGGTTTGGAGTTGGGAGAAACCTATGTGAGCGGTGAGAGTTATTATGTGAAATCGGCATTGCTCAAATCATCTCTTGGCGATGGGGATTAGGGGCTGGTATGTTAGATAAACTTATAGAGCTTTCGCTCAAATACAAAATTTTAGTGCTTGTCTTTTTTCTCGGAATTATTGCTTTTGGTTACAGGGCATACCGGGATATTCCCATTGATGCCTTTCCTGATATTACGCCGAAACAGGTTGTCATTTATACAGAGAGTCCGGGAAATTCTGCCGAAGACATAGAAAAGCTCATCACCTACCCTATAGAATCAGTTGTCTCGGGGATGGCAGGGGTGAAACTTATTATGTCAAACTCCATTTTTGGACTCTCCTATGTTTCTGTCTTTTTTGAAGACGATATGGACATATATTTTTTACGCCAACTCGTTTCAGAACGACTTGCAAGTGTGGATATTCCAAAAGGCTGGGGAAAACCTGTTTTGGGACCAAATACAACCGGTTTGGGACAGGTTTTCTGGTATCAGGTAGAAGATACAACAGGAAAATACTCCCTGCAGGAACTCAAAGAGATGCAAAAGTACATTGTTACCCCTCTTTTTAAAAGTGTCAGCGGTGTCGAAGAGGTCATCGGCTGGGGCGGTTATGAGAAACAGTATAATGTTTTGATAGATACAAAAAAACTGCAGGACTTTGGGATTACCTATGGCGATATCATTGAGGCACTGCAAAAATCAAATCAGGCAGCAGGCGGGCAGTATTTGGAGTTTAACCGGGAACAGTATCTGATTCGCGGAGCAGGTTTGTATAAAACGCTTGATGATATAAGAAACAGTGTCATAAAACCCAGTCAGGGGCAGGCTATTACCATTGGTGATGTTGCCAGTGTAATGCCTGGTGTGAGCCCAAGATTTGGAGCCGTGACGATAGACGGGAATGAAGCTGTTATGGGAATGGTGCTGCAACGGACAGCTACCAATGCGGCAAAGGTCGTCGAACGTTTAAAAGAAAAGATCAAGACAGTCAACAGTGCTCTGCCGGAGGGTGTGAAAATTACTACTCTGTATGACAGAACAGACATTACACACAAAGCGGTAAATACAATGACCTCGGCACTTTTAAGTGGTGTAGTTTTGGTTGCCATTGTACTGTTTTTATTTCTGTTTGAACTGCGCAGCGCTTTTATTGTTATCCTCTCTTTGCCCCTGTCTTTATTGAGTGCGTTTTTGCTGATGGATTATTACAATCTTTCAGCCAATCTTATGAGTTTGAGTGGTCTGGCAATTGCGGTAGGTATGATAGTTGACGGAACCATTGTAATTGTAGAGAACAGTTTTAGAAAACTGCATGACAATCCTTATGAGCCCAAATTGCAAGTAGTCACCGAGGCGGCAAAAGAGGTGGCAACCCCTGTGACTTTTGCTGTTTTAATCATTGCGGCGGTCTTTATTCCTCTGCTCTCACTTGACGGTTTAGCCGGAAAACTCTATACGCCGATGGCACTCAATATTGTGTTTGTCATGCTCGGCTCGCTGCTTGTAGCACTTGTACTGGTTCCGGTACTTATTTTGATGCTTTTAAAACCGACAAACTCTCCTGAAAATATCGTGATGAGAGGTATTAAAAAAGTCTATACGCCTGTACTGCTGTTTGCACTGGAAAATGCAAAAAAGATTTTGGCAATTGTCACTGTTGTGTTTATTGTTCTTGCCTATATGCTTTCCCAGCAGGGACGGGAATTTTTGCCAACACTCAATGAAGAGTCTATTATGTACAGGGTTATTGCAATTCCGGGAACAGCGCTTACCCAGTCCATAGAAGTTTCTGAAGATATAGAAAAGTATATACGAAAACATTACCCCAAAGATGTAGAGTCTGTGCTGACAATGATAGGACGAAGCGAAAAAGGAGAAACGGCGCAGGCAAACTACATGGAAGTGCTTTTGACGCTCAAACCTAATATTGAAAATTTGCCTGCTTTGACGAAAAAGATGAGTGAAGATTTGGAACATTATTTTGCTTTTGTACAGTTTATTCCTACGCAGCCTATTGCAATGCGTATAGAAGAATTACTTGAAGGCGTAAAAGCAGAACTGGCTATTAAAATTTACGGAGAGAATCAAAAAGAACTCGACAGAATTGCCAAAGATATTCAAAACACCATTAAAGGCGTGGACGGACTGGAGCGAATGGAAGTAGAATCACAGCTTGGTCAGGCACAGATTAAAATAACTCCGGACTATCTCGCTCTTGCACGGTACGGTATAAGTGTAGAAGATGTGATGCAGGTTATTCGTAACGGTATAGGAGAAGAGGGTGTCACCCAGAAAATAGAGGGGATTAAAAGATTTGCCATTGTTGCCAAGATAAAAGGCGCAAAAGAAGATATTGCATCTATAAAAAATGTAACACTCCGTTCACAAAACGGAAATATTGTCAGGCTCAAAGATGTCTGTGCCATTGAAATAGTCCAAGGCGCCTCTTTTATCAAAAGAGAGAACCTGAGCCGTTATATGGTCGTCTCAATGGATGTAGAAGGACGAGATACCGCCTCTTTTGTAAAAGAAGCGGATGCGTTGATAAAAGAAAAAGTGAAAATGCCCGCAGGATACTATATAGGCTGGGCGGGTGACTTTAAAAATATGAAAGAAGCGACACAAAAGCTGATTATTATTATTCCCGTAACACTTCTTTTGGTTATTTTACTGCTTTATACGGCATTTAATTCTCTGAAAAAGTCGATGATTATTTTGCTGAATGTTCCTTTTGGGTTTATCGGCGGTATCATTGCTCTGCTTGTCGGCGGTATATATTTGTCTGTTTCGGCGATAGTGGGCTTTTTGGCTATTTTTGCCATCGCGATACTCAACGGTATTGTATTGGTGAGTTTTATAGATGAACTGCGAACCAAATATCCTGATGTGGATTTGAAGATACTTTTAAAAGATGCAACACTGCTGCGTCTGCGACCGGTACTGATGACAGCTTTTACAACACTTTTCGGAATTCTGCCGCTTCTTTATGCGACAGGTGTAGGGAGTGAGATACAGTACCCTTTGGCGGTGGTTATAACAGGAGGGATTATAAGCTCGACACTGCTTACTTTACTGATATTGCCATCAACATATCTGCTTTTTTATGATAAAAAGAAAAATTAGTGAAGTGCTAACACTTTGCTAACTATGTTGTGTGATAATACCAACATCAAAACAAGGGAATCAAAGAATTCCCGGGTTTGAAAATTAAACACAAAGGATTTCAGATGAAATTAGTTAACATTACATTATCAGTTGCTTTGCTTGGTCTTTTAAGCATAGCTTCGGCAGATGAGAGTGCTGCGACAGATACAGCAACAGTGAGCGTTGATGCACAGATAGAAGCCATTCAAAGCGCACCTGAACAAGAAAGAGTGCAGTTGATGAATGAGTTTAAACAAAGACTTATGCAGATGAACCAGGAAGAGCGAATGGCTGCAATACAAGAGATGCAGAGTAAAATGCAGACAGAAGCAGGTGCCGGACACGAACTTGGTACAGGTACTGCAGCAATGGCAAGAGATATGATGCCTGATGAAGAGCATAACCTTGGTGATATGACGCAGACAAGAGCTCAGGACCATGTACAGGAGATGCAGATGCAGACAAATGAGCATATGAACCAGGTACAGAATATGACACAGCAGCAGGCTGGCAGTCAGTATATGCAAACTATTGAAAGAAGTGGCGGAGCAGTCGAACAAAATATGAATATTGACATGATACACCGCAGATAGAAAAATTAAACAATCAATCATCTCCAGAGCTTAACGAGGTGATTGGTTTATAAAGGAGATACCTATGAAAAAAATGTTTATTTTAATGATGCTGGGCATGTTCTCTGCCAGCCTTTTTGCCTACTCTGATTCAGATATGGACGGTGTGGATGACAGTAGAGACAAATGTCCCAATACCCCTTTGACCGATTTGGTTGATATAAACGGGTGTACTAAAAAAAGCCTTGTCTCCTCCCATCATTTTGATATTATCATCGGTGCAAATTATGCCGGATCCAATTATGCCTCTTTAAATCAGACAGATACCTATTCCAGTTCCCTTCAAATTGACTATTACTATAAAAACTTTTCACTTCAGGCGTCTACATCCTATTATACTACCAATGGAGACGGCTATAGTGAAAATGGTTTAAATGACTCATTTTTAGGAGCATCGTATCAGTTTAAACCACTGAAATCTTTCTCTTTTCGTGTAGGGGCGGGCGTTCTTCTGCCTACATATGATACAGCGTTAAATAACAACAACACTGACTATACAGCTTCACTGAATGCAAGTTATGCTTTAGGAAAAGTCAATATATTCGGTGGTTATATTTACACGATGATTAATGATGATGATATAGCAGGAACGGTTGCCTATCAAAACACAAATGCATTTAGTGGCGGTTTAGGGTATTACGTTACAAACAAACTGTACCTAAGCGGGGCATATAATACTTCAGACAGTATTTATGCAGGTGTTGAAAAAATCAGAACAGTTTCGGCGTACGGATACTACAGTATCAACATGCACTGGTTCACTACCTTCTCTTATGCGTACGGACTGAGTGACAGTGCAAGTGACCAAGCCGCTTCCGTAAAACTGGGCTATTATTTTTAAAGAAAGATGATGCAAAAACATATACTTTTACTTGAAGATGATGTACCCCTCGCCCTGACTTTGGCAGAGCTCTTGGAAGGGGCCGGATACAGTGTCGATACGGTGCATAACGGAAATGATGCTATTGACGCTTCGTATGAAAAGAGGTATGATTTGTATGTTTTTGACATTAATGTTCCGGATATGAACGGACTGGAACTATTGGAGAGTCTGCGAAATGCCGATGATACTACACCGGCAGTTTTTATCAGTGCTTTAATAGATTTGAATTCTATATCCAAGGCGTTTTCCATTGGTGCGGATGATTATCTCAAAAAGCCTTTTTTCCCGGAAGAGTTGCTTATCCGTGTCAATGCCAAATTGTCTCAGACAAACAAAGACATTGTTTATAAAAATCTGAGATATTCAGCAGAAAAAAAAGAGCTCTATAAAGATGGCAAAATAGTCTCTTTGGGAGAAGTGCAAGAGTGCCTTTGTGATCTGTTTATGCATAATATCGGCAAGGTTTTGGACAAAACTGTTCTGATGGACTGTCTTGTCAGCCCATCAGATGCGGCTTTACGGGTTGCACTCAATAAATTTAAACATATCACAGGCCTGGATATAAAAAATATTCGCGCAATAGGATATATGCTTGAAAAAAGTTGAAAAAGAGTCCCTGCTGAAGAGTTTTTTTCTCTTCTTCTTATCACAGACACTCTTGGCAGGGGCTCTTTTTCTACTCAACTATCAAAAAGAGCTGCAAAGCCTTGATGAGACTGTTTTTTCAAAAATGAGACTTTGCAGTTTTTCTCTGCAGTGTAAAGAGTTTCAATACGATTTTGTCCCCAAAAAAGAGTATGAACTCTACAGACTGTATAAAAATGAAAGCGAATTAAGTGCTTATTTTTCCATTCCTAATTCTACAAAAAATGCCCTGAAAATTTATCTTCCAAAAGAGAAGTATATGCAGGAGGTACGCACTCTGCAAAAAGAACTTTTATGGAATTTTTTTATTGTTGTATTTGTCATTGCAATATTGTCTTTTTTCTTTGCTCTGTATGCACTCTCTCCGTTAAGAAAGGCGTTACATGTAACCGAGGAGTTTATAAAAGATATTTTACATGATTTTAATACGCCTTTGTCTACCTTGCGCCTCAATGTTTCCATGCTCAAAAGTGAAACGGGAGAAAATACTAAAATCAAGAGAATAGAAAATGCTGTGCAGAATATTTTGAATCTGCAGGCAAATTTGCGAGCTTATCTGCATTCACATGTAACGCAAAAAGAGCAGCTTGTGTTAAAAGAATTTTTGAAAGAGCGTATAAATCTTATAGAAAGTAATTACAGAGATATCAGCTTTCATACAGAAATTCCGGCTGTTGTGTTACATGTAAACAAAGATTCTTTTACGAGAATCATAGATAATCTGATCTCAAACGCTGCCAAATACAATCAAAAAGAGGGAAAGGTTTTTATCCGATTTAGCGATAATATTTTAAGCATTGAAGATACAGGCAAAGGCATACAAAATCCCAAGCGTGTCTTTGAGAGATTTTACAAAGAGCAGGAGAGAGGCATAGGCATAGGACTGCATATCGTTAAAAAACTGTGTGAAGAATTAGATATTGCTGTTTCTGTACAAAGCGAAGTCGGCAAGGGGACAGTTTTCACGCTTAATCTTAAAAATATCATAGTATAATTTCTTTATGATTTCCCAAGATTCCATAGAAGCCCTCAAAGCCAGACTTGATATTGTTGATGTTGTCGGCAGCTATATAGAACTGAAAAAAGCAGGGGGTAATTTTAAAGCACCTTGTCCTTTTCATGAGGAAAAATCCCCCTCTTTTGTAGTGAGTCCGCAAAAACAGATCTTTCACTGTTTTGGATGTGGAGCCGGCGGGGATGCAGTGAAGTTTGTGATGGAGTATGAAAAGCTGAACTATCCCGAAGCTTTGGAAAAACTGGCGGATTCCTATAACTTTACACTTGCTTACACCGATAACAAACATAACAAACCGCGTTCACAGGTTATGGAGAAGCTCAATGAGTGGTATCAATCACTTTTAACGAAAAACCAAACAGCCTTTTCGTATCTTCAAGAGCGGGGCATTTATGAAAACAGTATAGAAAAATTTGGTATCGGCTATGCACCCGATTCGAATGCAACGCTGAATTTTATCCGCTCACAGCAGTTCAGTATCAAAGAAGCAGTGGATATGGGTGTTGTCGGTTACAATCAGGAACGCAACCATACCTATGCCCGTTTTATAGAGAGAATAACCTTTCCGATTTTCTCCGCCAACGGCAGTATTGTCGGCTTTGGCGGCAGAACTATAACCGGACATCAGGCAAAATATGTCAACTCTCCCGAGACAGCTTTTTTTAACAAATCACGTCTTTTGTATGCCTATCATCTGGCAAAACAAAGCCTGCATAAAAAAGGCGAAATCATTATCACAGAGGGTTATCTTGATGTTATAATGCTGCATCAGGCCGGATTTGACAATGCTGTGGCAACGCTGGGAACGGCGTTGACACATGAACATCTGCCGCTGCTTCGAAAAGGTTCTCCTCGTATTGTCATGGCATATGACGGAGATAAAGCAGGGCGTGCAGCAGCCCTCAAGGCTTCAAAACTTTTAAGTGCTTCTGGTTTTAACGGCGGTGTTGTGGTGTTTGACGGAGGACTTGACCCTGCCGATATGGTCAAAGAGGGGCGCGTTGAAGAGTTGAGCAGTATGTTTCGCAAAGCAAAACCTTTTATAGAGTTTGTCCTTGATGAAATTCTTTCTCTGTATAATCTCAAAGACCCAAAAGCCAAAGAATCCTGTATGCAAGAGGGCATTGCCTATCTAAAAACACTCTCTCCCATACTGCAAGAGGAGTATAAAACCTACCTTGCTTCACGTCTGGGCGGATTGGGTGTCTCTCCCTCGCTTTTGCGATTCAATACCCAGACAGATACAAACAGGCAAAATATTCCCCAGCAAAAAAACAGTGCACACAGAGATATGTGGGAACTCTCTTTGATTAAAACTATTTTGGACAAACCTGAGTATATTGAACAAATTTTGGATGTGATTGACCCGAGTTTTTTGCAGTTTCACTCTTATGAATTTTCACTGGTACTGCAGGGAAAACAAGATACTCCCGAGATAATGGCTATTCGGGTAGATGAGACTATCACACCGCTTCAAGATGAAGAGGCTTTGAATGCGGAACTGATTACTTTTTTGACAAGATACTATGAAAGAGAGTTGAAAAAGGTCAATATTGCTTCAAATATCAGTTTTGAAGAGAAAGCTTTTTATATCCGGAAATTCCGGGGGAAAATTGCAAAACTCAAAAGAGGGGAACTGGTCACACCGAATGATTGAGTCGGATTAAAGATTTTTTGTTATACTAAAGAAAACAGAAGGAACCCAAGATGGCAGGCGTACATTTCTCATTTGACAATTTTAAAAATTTACTGGATTTAAATATTGGTATATCGGACAGACTGGATGAAAACCGTGCTGAGAGTTTTACTCTGCTCTATTGCGATTTTTCGGGGATTGAGCAGAGTGTGGTGGATGCTTCTTTAACGGAAATACTGCGTTCATCAGATTCGATAGCAAATGACGGCGCGGATTATTTTTTTGTCCTTCCTTACACTGACAAATACGGAGCTGAGATTGTCAAAAAGATGTTTGATGAGTTTTTTGCAAAGTATCTGGACTCTTTTTTACTGAGCTATCCTGTGGACGGTGAAACAACAAAAGATATTCTTGAAAATATGCAAAACAGTGTCAGTAGATTTTTTAAAAAAGAGTTGCACTGTCTGGACAGGATTACAAGAGACTATTAAGTAGGTACTTAGAAGCCTTTTTTTGTAAATTTATAATATTTGGAGTTTTTGTAAAAAGAGATTGCTTCGGATATTTTTTGCTCTTTGTATATTTTTTTATCGCACACCCATCTGCATTTTATTTTTGGGTTGTGCATCGCTTCAATATTTGACTTGGAAACTTTTGTGGCATATATGGTCTCTGCAATCACCAATAACGGCAAAAGTATTAAAAATATAATTTTCATATTTCTAATATCGACACTTCTTTAAAAATATTAATGCTTTCTCGGAACCGGTACTTTCTAACGCTAAAGCGTGACTTGGAAAAAACTAAATTTTTTTCTGCAGTGTCTGCTGTTGCAATAGTCTTGCCACTCTCAGCCCGGACTGAAGTCCGCGTTCCGAAAAATCTGCTTAACTTAATGGAACACTAAATGCTTTGTATTTTAAAATTCTTTTGAAAAGCAGAGGAGCAAAGTGTGATTTCAGTAGATATAAAAAAAGAGATTTCTTCCTTATCTCCTTTAAATACAGCACTTCCGGAAGAGGAAGAGCCAACGATCTCTTTTGCATCCTTGCTTAAAGGAACAAAAGAATCAAACAGTAAAATTATGCAAAACGGTTCATTGATTCTTGCATTAAATGATGAAAAAGTTCCTGTTGGATCTGCCACAGAAGTAGAAAGTGCCGAACTTGCTTCGCAAATAACAGCCAAAATGTCACAAGAGGATGTTAAAGTTTTGATAAAAGAGGCAAAAGAGTTTCTGAAAAGCAAAATTGTGCAGAGTGAAGGGTACAAGAAAGCCGAGATTGATGCCTTGCCAAAAACACTGAACGGTCTTGTACAGCTTGCAAAGAAAACAGGGATTGAACTTTCAAAAATCACATTGGAAGAGGTGAAAGACTTTGCACAGACGAATGCAAAAACAATAGCAGAACAAAAATCCTCTCCTTTGCAGATAAAACAAGAAGCAGTACAAAAGTCAGAACAAACTTCTTTTTCCCAGATAAAACAAGAAGCAAAAGAAGAAGCAGACGTTTCAAATGAAGAGATACCGGTTCGTGTCAAAGTAAAAAAAACAAAAGCAGATGTTGCAAAAGTTCAAGAGACAGGGGTGGCAGACGAAAGTTTGGAACTGGTAAAAAAAGAGATTGTTAAAAATACACAGCAGGTTAAACAAGAGCAGAAACAGACCCCCTTGTTTAAAGCGCAGAGCAGCGTTACTGAAATTACGACACAGCAAATTGTAGATACAAAAGTAAATACACTGACAATAGACAAAACTCCAAAACAAAAAGCTGATGACACATTGAAGCTTCTTCTGCGTGGAGAAAAAATCACAAAGAATGAATCAGGTCTTACAGCAGATTTTTCAGTGGCAACAGCAAAGGTGATGGTAGCACCGCATACTTCAAGAGAGACAGAAAAATCATTAGCGTCTCTTTTGCAAAATGACAAGAGTGAAGACGGCGCTGTACAGGCAAAGACAGATGGATTGAATATTGCAAAGGCAGACAGTTTTGAGGTAAAACTCAATGAAGCAAAACAGATGGTCAAATATCTCTCTCATGATGTAAAATCTGCAATTGAAGAGTATAAGTCGCCATTTACACGTATCAAAGTTCAGCTAAATCCACAAAGACTGGGTGAGGTTGATCTGACGATAGTACAACGCGGAAAAAATCTTCATATAAATATCAGTTCAAACAATACTGCCATCAATACTCTGGCTGTGAATGCGCAGGACTTAAAAGTGCAGTTACAAAATAATGGAATACAAAATGCTTCTTTAAATTTTAACAGTAATGCTCAAAGCGAAAACTCTCAAGCCGGACAGCAGGAACAGCAGAGACAAAACCAGCAAAAAGCTGATGACGAGTACAACTATTTTGAAACGCTGCAGAGCAATGAAGAAGTTTTAAGCTCATTGGAAATTGTAGTTCCATACTACGCATAAAGGACATATTATGACAATAGATACAACAGCAAATAATTCGGCACTCTCCGCAACTACATCGTCTGACAATCCAAAAGGAACACTCGGGAAAGATGATTTCATGAAGCTGCTTTTGGTACAGCTTCAATATCAGGATCCCACTTCACCAACCGACACAGAAACAATATTGACACAGACTTCCCAATTGGCCAGTCTTGAGTCGGCAGATAATACAAATGCAGCCTTGGAAAAATTGACAGCTTCTTTGGGAAGTTCGCAACAGTTTTCGACTATTGCAGCGATAGGAAAAACTGCTGACCTTGGCAGTGATGCTATTGCTCACGACAAGGGGACAGATACAACCTTTGAAGTTTATTTTCCAAATGCAGTCGAACAGGGTACGGTTTCTATTACAGATGCAGACGGAAATACTGTACAGACTTTGGATGTAGGAACAAACCCTTCAGGTGTGTATCAGTTTACATGGGATGGTACAGACACCTCGGGCAATCAGGCTGAGAGTGCCATTTATCATGTAAATGCACAGTATGTAGATGCAAATGGTGACACACAACAAACACGCTTGGGAGCTTATCCTATAGAGTCTGTACGATTTGACAACGGAAATACACTTGTCAAAGTCGGTTCAAATTATGTGCCGTTAGACAACATAAAAGAAGTTTACTAAAAGAAGGATTTGCTATGATGACGCAAGCATTTTATACGGGAATATCCGGCTTAAAAACATCTTCTGGTGGTATTGATGTTGTTTCAGATAATCTTGCAAATATTTCTACTGTCGGATTTCGTGCATATAATGCTGAATATTCAACACTTTTTGAAGACAGCTTAGCCAGCGCATCAAATAATCTTGCCTTGAATAACAGTATAGGTACTGGTGTGCAGATGCAGTCAGCTTCTCTCTCCCTGGCACAGGGAACTTTGTCACTTTCTGACAGAAGTACAGATTTGGCTATTTTGGGTGATGGCTGGTTTGGAATTGAGCAAGGCGGTGCACCACTCTATACCAGAGCGGGAGACTTTACTTTTGATGCAAACAGTGATCTTGTCACTACTGATGGATACTATGTTCTTGGAACAATTGGAAATAATATCAGTGAAGATAACATACTTACACAAACACTTAGTGAAGTTCCGTTAGGTGGTGTAAATGAGCAGGAAAAACTACGTTTTCCAAAAACCCTCACATACCCTCCTGAACCAACAACACAAGTGAAATTCTTAGGAAATGTAGGTGTGGGTGCAGAAGGTTCAGAAGTGGTTACAATGGGTGCAAGTGTTATTGACCCTCAAAATAATCGTAATGAGTTGCGTTTAGAATTTACCAAATCAGCAGTGCAAACCCCGCCGGGAACACAATGGGATGTTACAGCAACAACAAAATCACTTGATGGGCAAATAATTTATGATACGCAAACCGGAACAGTTGCATTTGATGAAACAGGTGCTCTTGTCTCATCGACATTAACAACTATAGATAATAATGGCACACCTGTCACCATTGATCTTGGTACAGCATATGATGGGGTTGTTTCAATCGACATACCTGTAGTACCTGGCTCTTCTGTAGCCGATGGAACAATAGGGGGAGAACTTGAGGGATATGCAATCAATAAAAACGGTGAGGTAATTGCAACGTTTACAAATGGAAGACAGAGTAGTGTCGGACGCATAGCCGTATACCATTTTGTCAATGATCAGGGCTTGGAAAGGATTACCGGTACTCGATTTGGAGTAAGTTCCAACAGTGGTGAACCAATTTTTTTTCAAGATACCAACGGGCAAAATATAATTGGAACAGAAATTACAAATTTTAGATTGGAAGGCTCCAATGTTGCAATGAGTGCCGGACTTACCGAACTGATCATTCTGCAGCGGGCATATGATGCCAACTCAAAATCAATTACTACAGCGGATCAAATGATGCAAAAAGCACTCAATATGGATGCCTAAATCCTATAACTGGAACACTTTATGCTTTATAAACCATACTAACACTGTCTTTTTAAGATAGTTTTCAAAGGATTTAATATGTTAAAATCACTTTTCTCCGGGGTATCCGGACTGCAGTCCCATCAGGTTGCGATGGATGTAGAATCAAACAATATTGCCAATGTCAATACAATTGGTTTTAAATACTCCAGAGCAAATTTCTCAGATCTTTTGGCACAAACAAAGGCAATTGCTACTGCTCCTCAGGGACAGCTCGGCGGAAAAAATCCTGTACAGGTGGGGCTTGGTTCAACGGTCAGCTCCATGACGCGTATTTTTTCACAGGGATCTATCCAAAACTCCGATAAAAATACGGATGTCGCGATTCAGGGAGATGGGTTTTTCATTATATCGCCTGATGGGGGGAACACATATAAATATACACGTGCAGGTGATTTTAAGTTTGATGCAGGCGGAAACTTTGTTGACAATAACGGCTTTATAACACAGGGATGGCTGCGTGATCCGGTTACCGGAAAAGTGGATTCTACTGCACCGATTGAAAATATCAATATTCCGCCAGGATTGACAACTCCTGCAAGTCCAACTTCAGAAGTTGTTTTAAAAGCAAATCTCAATTCGGGACCTTTGGTTGAGAGTTACTCTCGTGCTTATCAAATTGATGATGCCGGAGTTGTGAGCGATTATAACGGTAATACCGCTGGTGTAAATTCCGGTGATGTCGGTTCTATGTTTAACAGTAACGGAGAGGCTTTTTCTTTGCAGGACGGACAGGGTATAACAATTGACTATGGTAATGGAACTGTACAGACATATGAGTATCAGTCAGACGGTACAGGAGACTTTCAGACATTAAAAGACCTTAGAGACAAGATAAAAGCAGATGTGAATCTTGTGTCATCTACTGCAACAGTTGTTGTAGATGAACAGGGGAAAATAAAAATTGACAACTCAGCTGCCGGTGGTGCTGCTTTAAATATTATAGTAGAACCACTGTTAGCTGGTGGGGTGACTGAAAATACACGCTTTTTGACAACAATGAGTGCCCTAGAAGGCAGTTTGCCAAATGTTACAGGAGCCGTTGCTTTTTCTCAGGATTTTAATGCCGCTACGCATTCAAGTTCTATAGATATATTTGATTCACTGGGTACTAAACATACGCTTCGAACTGAATTTAGAAAGGTTTCTGCAAGTAAATGGGATATGAGGATTACCGTTCCTGAACCTGCAACAATCAGTACAGCAGCCCCTACAAACCAGGTCAATGGTTCGATAACATTCAATACAGACGGCTCTCTGAGTACCTATGATCCGACAAGTGTTTCCTTTACCGGAAACAACGGTTCTGCTCCAAATCAGACTGTTAATCTTTCTTTTGGTACGCCTAACAACTTTGACGGGATGACATCATTTGACAGTAAAAGTGCTACTTCCGGGATTTCCCAAGACGGTTTTACAGGAGGGGATTTGATTGGAATCAGAATTGATCAAAGCGGTACTCTGATTGGTTCATTTTCAAACGGACGTTCTTTTGGTTTGGCACAAATTGCTATGGCGAAATTTACAAATAACGAAGGATTGGCTACAGAAGGCGGAAATGTTTATAACCAGACAGCCAACTCAGGAGACCCTATCATAGGAACTGCTGCGACTGCCGGACGTGGATTTATCCAAAGTTCTGCATTGGAAGCTTCTAATGTGGATCTTTCTCGTGCATTGACACAGCTCATTATTATTCAGCGTGGTTTCCAGGCAAACGGAAAAACTATTACGACCTCTGACCAGCTTCTGCAAACACTTATTGGTTTAAAACAGTAAGCTTTTAGTACAGCACTCTGTTTTCAGGGCTTTATTGGCTCTGAGAATGTATAATTATTTTTATGTTTAAAACATTAATTGGTAAATTTACTTTCTTATTTTGGCTTGTATTTTTCTCTATCATCATCCCTGTATATATTATTTCATTTTCCTATTTTAAAGAGATACTCATTAAAGAAGAGGGACAAAAGATTACATTCTTATTTCGCGGAATAGAACCTTTGCTTGCTTTTCACATCTCTTTTGAGCAAAAAAATAATGTAAAATTTTTGCTAAATAAAATATTAAAACAGTATGATATTGCTGAAATACGTCTAAAAGATGCAGACGGAAAAATAATATATGAAAAGAAAAAGAAAATATTACCCCAACAGGCTTTTTATTATGAAGGTGTTATAAAAGATCCTTTTAATAATAAAAGCATAGCTTCAATCAAAGCAGAATATTCCAATAAAAATTTGAAAAAACTTTCCGTAAATATACTCTATATGCTGGGTTTGACACTGTTGCTTACTTTGGGAATCTTTTTAATAAGTCTCTTTTTATTGCGGCGTGATTTGCATCTGCTCAACGTCATATCTAAAGCTTTTTTAAAATATTCACATACAAAAGAACCGGTTGATGTGAAAGTTGATAATGCAACGCAGGAAATTCAAATTATTGCCAAAACATCAAATGAAATGATGTACACGATTACAGACTATTTGCATCAATTACAATTATTTAACAAAGAACTCAAGGAGAAGGTACAAGAAGAAGTGGCAAAGCAGCATCAACAGGAAAAGCTTATGCTGCATCAATCAAGACAAGCTGCTATGGGGGAGATGATTGAGTCTATTGCACATCAATGGCGTCAGCCTTTGAATAATATTGGACTGGCTAGCAGTGATTTGCTGATTAAGTATGATCTTGATACATTACATGCACAAGAGTTTCACAAGAGAATGGAAGAGATCTCTCATAATATTCAGTATATGTCTGATACTATTGATGATTTTCGCAATTTTTTAAATCCTTCAAGAAAAAACAGTTATTTTAATCCTGTTCCTTTACTGAAAGACGTTATAAAGATTTTGGATGCACAGTTTAGGAATAATGCAATCTGCTGTAATTTTGATGTGCAAACTAAAGCACTTTTTTATGGTGTTGAAAACGAATTCAAACAGGTCGTGCTCATAATACTGAATAATGCAAAAGATGCCATTAGGAGCAGACAAGAACGGAATGAGCTTAAAGATGGCATGATTTCTATGGTGCTCAAAGGTACAGATAAAGATACTGTTTTAGAAATTTGTGATAATGGCGGAGGCATTCCTCCAAAAATTATAGCAAATATATTTGAGCCTTATTTTACAACAAAATCTAAAATTTCAGGAACAGGAATTGGACTGCATATTGCAAAAAATATTATAGAATCGAGGATGAAAGGTTTGATAATGGCTGAAAATAGAGATGATGGGAGCTGTTTTACCATCAAGTTAAAAAATTATAAAGAGAGTGACGAATGGTAAAAATGGTTTTTTTACTGCTGTATGCAGTTTTTGTTAATGCAAATGCCACATTTGATGATTTTAATTTGACACAGGATCTTCAGGATGTTTCACAAATTGCAACAAAAAGTAAACTTAACATCAGTCAAACACCTTCCGTTGTTTCGGTTTTACATCCAAAAGAGTTAAAAAAACTTGGAATTAGGACTCTGTATGAGGCTCTCTCTGCGGTACCCGGTATTGAGCTTTCAATGGGAACAGCCGGAGCAAAGCAGATAAATATGAGGGGAAACAAATCATTTATCCGTGATAAAATCAAACTGATGATTGATGGGGTGGGCATTAACAGCGAGTTGGCAGGAGGGGGATATTTTTACCTTGATATGCCGATAGACCTCATAGAACAGATAGAGATTATTCGCGGACCTGCCTCCGCGTTATATGGTTCTTTGGCACATGTCGGCGTTATCAATGTTATTACGAAAAGTTTACATCCGTCAGCGCATATTCTCTCTTATACCCGTTCTTCTAAAAACTTTCAAAATCTGACATTTTCCCAATCTGTAAAACAGAACAATATGCATATTGCCCTGGACGGTTACTTTAATAACAATGAAAACAGTCGTATATATAAAAACTATTCTTTAATTACAACACAAAACAAGTTTGTCTCTTATGAAAATTACACAGACAAATCATTCGGTTTAAATATAGCGTATAATGCTTTGTCATTTAAATCACGATGGCTTGAACACAATACACAAAACTATTATGGTTACGGGGATTGGCCGATTAGTCATGATCCTAAAAAAATTAAAACAAAATCTTTTTTCAGTGAGCTCGTGTATGCTCCAAAAATAAATAATAATTTGTCTTTTAATCTAAAAGCCGGTCTGAAATTGTACCAGTTTGGCGGTGTTTCTCGCTATATTCCATACTCGATTATGACAACACCCCCCTCTCCCGAGTATGATTTGTTGGGAGAAGGCAGCTATAAAGAGCGTACACTCTACAGTGAAGACACCCTTTTATATAAAACACAGTTGAATGAATTTCTACTTGGGATATATATTGCAAAAAGTGATGAAATTACTACCGATTACAGAGTGAATGATCCAACCCTTTCAGAAAATATCAATATAAAAGTAAATAATATTGATAAAGATATTAAAAGAAAACAGTATGCCCTTTATTTTAATGATATTTATCCGTTAATGCCGCATATTACACTCGATGCAGGTGCAAGATATGATTATTACAGCGACAGTGATGCAGGATTTTCTGCCAAGTTGGCATTATTGTATGCGTATGATGAAGTACAAAACTACAAACTGCTTTATCATCGTTCTTTTCGTGTGCCCTCTTTTTTGGAGCTTTACAGTTCTGCAAGTCCATATTTTGGAAATAAAGATCTTAAATCTGAGACAATTGATACTGTAGAATTAGTGTATCATCGTCAAAACAGTTTTAATAACTGGATAAATATTAATCTGTATTATTCAAATATGTCAAATTTTATAGATAGAAACAACAGCTTTTATTTTTATAATGCTGAAGATATAAGTTCATACGGAGCAGAGTTTGAGATAAAATACTCATTGGATGCAACAATGAATGTGCAGGCAAACTACTCTTTTGTTAATAATACGAAGATGCCTTTTATTTCCAGCCATCTGGCAAATATTATGCTGTTGAAACATTTTACAGCTGATCTTGAGAGTGGAACCCGCATACGCTATGTCGGTGCAAAACAGAGAGAATCTGCCGATACACGGGAGAAAATAAAAGCAAAAGTTTTTGTTGACCAGACTTTTACATACTGGTATAAAATGTTGACATTGACGGCATCTGTGAAAAATATTTTTAATACAACTCCCGTCTACCCTTCAAAGCTTGGAGACGGAGTGACGACAGGGACATATCTTGAAGATTTTCAAAGAGATGGGCGGATATTTTGGTTGAATGTCGAATGGAATCTGCCTTGAAAAAACTCTTACTCTTCTTTGTAGTCGCTTATACAACTCTATTCGGATATCAGTATGATACTGTTATTATAGATATAGAAGCAAAGTTGTTCCCAAAAATTGCATTAATGGAAAAAAGTGTGCAAAAATCCCCTTCAAAGCGTTTGAATATTTGGATTGTTTATAAAAAAATAGACACCAAGATGGCCAAAAAATTTAAATTTAAAATTGAAATGCTCTACAAGATGCCTCTGCTTGGCAAAAAAATAACGGTTGATACTGTTCTAATGAGTCAATATAATAAGATGCAAAATCTTCCGGATGCTCTTATTGTGCTTTCATATGATTCAAAAGAGATGAAAGATATTGCAAAATGGGCGAATGAAAATAAAATAGTCAGTTTTGTGTATGAACCAAAAGATTTGCAATACGGTTTTTTGGGCTCCGTTTATATTGGGCTTTGTGTGAAGCCTTATCTCAACAAGAAAACGATAAAAGAATTTGGATTTGTTTTGACTCCTTATCTATTACAGTTAAGTAAGTTCTGAATTATCTTAAGCATTGTATAATTCTGCTATATATAAATAAGGAAGTATAGTTATGCACTTTTCTGCTCCACTTAAATCAAATTCAAAAAAAATCATGTTGCTCGGTTCCGGTGAACTTGGTAAAGAAGTCATCATAGAAGCACAGCGCCTGGGACTTGAAACCATAGCCGTTGACAGATACGAAAATGCTCCTGCTCATCAGGTGGCGCATCGTTCCCATGTTGTGAATATGCTTGACAAAGATGCCCTTTTGGAAATCATCTATCGTGAAAAACCTGATTATATTTTACCGGAAATCGAAGCTATCAACATTGATGCGCTTTTTGCGGCAGAAGATCGAGGCTACAATGTTATTCCAAATGCCAATGCAGTCAGCAAAACGATGAACAGAAAAAATATCCGTACCTTTGCGGCAGAGGTTTTGGGACTCAAAACCGGACCATATAAATTTGTTACAACACAAGAAGGTATGCTTGAAGCAGCATGTGAGCTTGGCTTTCCCTGTGTGATTAAACCGGTTATGAGTTCAAGCGGACATGGGCAGAGTATTGCCAAAAGTGAAGCAGATATTCCTGCTTCATGGGAAGCGGCAAAAGAAGCACGCGGAGATGCAAGTGAGCTGATAGTCGAAGCATTTGTAGATTTTGATTATGAGATTACAATGCTTACGGCTCGTAACGGCAAAGAGACAGTTTTTTGTGAACCTATCGGACATGAACAACGCGACGGAGATTATGTCTTTTCATGGCAGCCGATGCAGATGAGCGAGATAGCCAAAGAAAAAGCACAGAAAATGGCAAAAGAGATAACAGACGGACTTGGAGGACAGGGGCTTTTTGGTGTTGAACTTTTTATCAAAGGGGATGAGGTTTATTTTTCTGAAGTCTCCCCGCGTCCGCATGATACGGGAATGGTAACGCTTATAACACAAAGCCAGAGTGAGTTTGCCTTGCATCTGCGTGCTGTGTTGGGACTGCCACTCGGATTTACTTTTTACGGTGAAGGCGCATCTGCCGCATTCAAAAGCGAAAAAGAGAGCTTTGCTCCTGTTGTTGATGTGGATGAGAGCCTCTTTAGTGACAATTCCTATGTCAGAGTATTTGGAAAACCCGAAGCACATAAAGGACGCCGCTTGGCTGTGGCACTTGTTTTTGATAAAGTAGATGCCGCACTTGAAAAAGCGCGTGAACTTATAACAAAAATCAGAGACATGTAAATGCAAAGCCGTACAATAGTTTTACTCGATACATTGACCTTTGGCGATACAGACCTGTCCTGTTTTGATAAGTTGGGAAGCGTAACAGCATACAAAACAACATTACCGCAGGAGACACTCAAACGTATAACAGATGCGGAAGTTATAGTAACAAACAAAGTTGTGATAATAAAAGAGCATATGCAGCATGCAAAAAACCTCAAACTGATCTGTGTTGCGGCAACAGGAATGAACAATGTTGACCTTGAGGCTGCAAAAGAGTTTGGCATTGCAGTAAAAAATGTGGCCGGATATTCTACCGACTCTGTTATCCAGCACACATTTTCTATGCTTTTTTATCTCATAGGCCATTCACGCTACTATGATGAAGTTGTCAAAAGCGGTGCCTACTCCAAGAGTGCCCTGTTTACCGATGTAAGTCATCCGTTTTTTGAGATAAAAGGAAAAAAATGGGGCATCATCGGTTTGGGTGAAATAGGCAGAGGTGTTGCTAATATTGCCAAATGTTTCGGTGCGGATGTCTGTTACTACTCGACAAGCGGGGTAAATCGCAGTCAAGATTTTCAAAGAGCAGACCTTGACGAGCTTTTAAAAAATTGCGATATTATTACTGTGCACGCACCGCTTAATGAAAAAACAAAAAACCTTTTAGACTATGAAAAGCTCTTTACATGTAAAGAGGGTGCAGTGGTACTGAACCTCGGGCGTGGCGGAATCATTAACGAGTCGGCAGTTGCCAGACTTGTGGATGAAAAAAATATCTCTTTCGGGCTGGATGTGTTTGAAAAAGAGCCCTTGCCGCAAGAGAGTCCCCTGTTACATGTAAAGAACAAAGAGAGGCTCTATATGACACCGCATATTGCCTGGACATCGGTTGAAGCCAGAGAAAAGCTCATTCAGAGTGTATGTGAGAATATACAATGATTACAGATGTATTGATTATAGGAGCAGGCGGGGCAGGACTTACAGCGGCTCTTGCTGCCAAGGATGCCGGTGCAAGTGTGCGCGTACTTACAAAAGAGTACCCGACAAGAAGTCAGACCTGTATGGCACAGGGCGGGATGAATGCTGCACTTGGAAATGTGAGTCCGGACTCTGTAGAAGAGCATATTCAAAACACGCTGAAATCTGCACACGGACAGGCAGACGAAGAAGCTGTGCGTTACATGTGCAGTGAAGCACCGAATGCCATACAGTGGCTTGATGAAATCGGTGTCTGTTTTTCCCGTACAGCTGATGGAAAAATTGCCCAAAGAAAGCTTGGAGGGGCATCCGCTCCAAGGGCCTGCTATGCACAGGATTATACAGGATTAAAAATACTGCATACACTTTATGAGCGTTGTTTGAAAGAAGATATTGAAATACATAATGAACGCTATTTGCTTGATTTGCTCACAAAAGAAGACGGGAGTATCTGTGGTGCATTAATTTTGAATATAAGAAGCGGAGAATTGGAACATCACTTTGCAAAAAGTGTTGTTTTGGCATCAGGAGGGTACTCACGCATATATGACAAATACTCTACAAACTCAACAGCTTCTACAGGAGACGGTATCGCGGCAGCTGCTAGAATCGGTGCAAAACTTTTGGGTATGGAGTTCGTACAGTTTCATCCGACAGGATTGAAAAATTCTTCTATCCTTATCAGTGAAAGTGCCAGAGGAGAAGGCGGGTATCTGCTTAATTCCAAGGGAGAGCGTTTTATAAACGAACTTGCACCAAGAGATGAAGTAAGTCGTGCAATCAATGAGCAAATCTTAGCAGGTGAAGAGGTCTATTTGGATATTCGACATCTAGGAGAAGAGTTTATAGACGAGAATCTGCCACAGGAGAGAAAACTGGCGCTTTTGTATGAAAAGGTGGACCCTGTAAAAGATCTGATTCCCATCAAAGCAGTTGCACACTATACCATGGGAGGAATAGAAGTTGATAACAAATCGCAAACAAGTGTAAGCGGTTTGTTTGCCTGTGGTGAGTGTGCAAACCACAAAGTACATGGCGCAAACCGTTTGGGTGGCAACTCTTTGCTTGAGATTATAGTTTTTGGTCGTGAAGCCGGTAAAAGTGCAGCGCATTATACTTTTTGTGATGATAAAAGCAAAAATGAGCGTACATGCAAAAAAGAGACAAATTTTCTTGATAAGCTCAAAAGCTTTAGCAATGAAATTGATTTTTATGAAAAACGTTCGTATGTAGGGGAACTTTTTTATAAAAAAGTGGGCATTATAAGAAAAGAGAGTGCACTGCTCCAAGCACGAAAAGAGATACAACTCTTAAAAGAACAACTGCCCCTTATGGGCGTCAAAGACACCGGCAAAGTTTATAATACCAATCTTGTAGAGTTCATAGAATTTAGAAATATGCTTGATGTCTGTGAAGCGGTAGTGAGTGCTGCGTTAGAGCGAAAAGAGAGCTGCGGCGCTCATTTTGTACAAGAGGAGCAATAGATGAAAGTAAGCATAAAAAGAGCATCCGGCTTTGTGATGTATGAAGTAGATTTAAACGATGCAACGCTTTTAGAAGTGTTAAACAGTATAAAAACAGAGCAGGACAGTTCTTTGGCATACAGCAGCGGATGCAGAAGCAGTGTCTGCGGCAGCTGTTCGATGCGTGTAAATGAAAAAGAGGTGCTTGCCTGTGCCTATAAAGTGCAAGATGGGGATGTGATAGAACCGCTCAAAAATGTAGCAGTCATACGTGATTTGGTTGTCAATATGGACAAAGCCCTTGAGACGAACAAACGTGCCAAAACATGGCTGCAGACATATAACAAAGAAGCAAAGCTCACGCATGAAGATGAAAAAACAAATGCTTTGCAGAGTGACTGTATCTTATGCGGTTCGTGTTATTCTGCCTGTCCGGTTTACAGTGTAAATGAAGAGTTTTTAGGACCTTTTGCGTTGACAGGTGTCTGGAAATATGTCAGTGACAAACGCGAGGCAGAGCCCAAAGAGAAGATAGACACCGTGCAGACAAACGGTGTCTGGGACTGTACCCTGTGCAATGAGTGTACTTTAGTCTGCCCTCAGGGAATATCTTCAAAAGCAGACATAGAAAAACTTCGCATGAAGTCTACAATGGCAGGGTACATCGACCCGAGTTTTGCGCAAAACTTTGGTGGAGGGCTTTCATTTTAACAGAAAATAATTTTCTTGATTGTTTTACGCAAATAAGATATAATAATAAAAATTCAGAAAAAATTAATGGAAGTAGATATGTTTAGCTGTATACAGGAAAAACAAAGAATTAAAAATGAAAATTTTACTGTTCTTATTGTTGAAGATTCAAGAGTCATTAACAATACATTAACAGCAAGATTAAAAGAACAGGGTTTTCGCTGTTTGCAGAGTTATGATTTGGCAAAGGCACGAGAGATTTTACAAGAAAATGAAATTTCTCTTGTTATTCTTGATTTGCATCTTCCCGATGGAGAAGGTGAAGATTTAATTGATGAGATTAAAGAAGCCAACAAAGAGACTAAAATTGTTATATTTACTTCAGAAAATGATCTTTTGCGAAGAGACGAGTTGTTCAGACTCGGGATACTGGACTATCTGCTCAAAGGAAAAAATGCAAATTTAACAGTCAAAGAGATTTTGTCCATTATAGAAAGTATGCAAATAAATCCAAATTATACACTGCTGATAGTCGATGACTCCCGTGTTATCAGAAGAATGATGAAAAATATTTTATCTTCTTGCGGGTATACGATTCTTGAGGCACACAATGGTACAGAAGCGATTCAAAAAGTCGCACAGTCCAAGATTGATTTAATGCTGTTGGATATGCAGATGCCGGATATGAGCGGGTTAGAGGCTTTGAAGCAAATCAAAGAAGATGAAAAAAATTTCCATTTACCGGTGTTTATGATTTCGAGTACCCTAGATATAGAAGTGATGCGAGATGCGTATAAAGCGGGGGTGCTGGATTATTTCAAAAAACCGTTTTCTCCTGAAGAGCTCAAATTAAAAGTAGAGCAGGTTATTCGTCAAAAACAGATTGAAACTGAACTGCAATGCAGCATGAAAGTCAGTACACTTTGCAAAAGTTATTTAAATGAGTTTTATGCGACGGCAATCTTTTATACAGATACAAAACTGAAATATGCAAACGAAAAATTTAAAAATGAGTTTGGAGAGTTTCTTCAAATATGGCACAGGCTTTTGAAAAGTTTGACGCAAAATTTATTGAAGATATCATTATAACGATGAAAAATTATCAGACATACAGCAAACAGGTGACAGATAAGCAAGGCCAGCATTATCTTGTGAAGGTATTCCCGATACAAGGGATGAATATTTAATCTCTTTTGAAAAAGTAAACTGTAGTTAATCATCCTGAAATTTGGCATAGATGGTTTTTATTTCATCTATGTTTTGGATAAAATATTCGACAATCTGTGGGTCAAAATGCTCTCCCTTTTCGGCGATTAACAGCTGTAAGGCTTTGTCAAAGTCCCATGCTTTTTTATACGGCCGGTTTGATGTCAGTGCATCAAATACATCAGCAACAGCTACAATTCGGGCATATAAAGGAATCTCTTTGCCACTGAGTCCTTTTGGATACCCTTTGCCGTTGTATTTTTCATGATGTGACTGGGCTATGACTGCTCCTGCCTTGAGAAAAATATTCTCTTTGCCTTGCAATATTTTCGCACCAATTATGGAGTGCTCTTTCATTTTTTCAAATTCATCTTTGTCAGTTTTTCCGGTTTGAGTAAAATGGCGTCATTAATGCCGATTTTTCCTATGTCATGCAGAGGAGCGGCATAGTAAATAATTTTTTGTTCTTCTTCAGAGAGTCCGGCTGCTTTTGCCAAAAGCTTAGAATAGTGAGAGACTCTGCTGATATGGCTTGCTGTTTCGGGATCTTTGTACTCTGCTGCTTTTGAGAGTACCTCAAGGGCTTCATATTCGCTCTTTTGCAATGCGGCTGTTGCTTTTTCTACCTTTGTTGTTAAAAGTTCATTGAAATGCTGTGTGATATTGAGAGAATTTTTCAGTTTCAAAATATTATTTAAACGCAGTTTAAAAACAAGCGGAGAGATAGGTTTTGTCAAAAGTCTGTTACACCGCTTTCAAGGGCACGGTGCATCATTTCATTGTCATTGGCTGTGATCATAATGCTTACCAGGTCAGGGTAGAGTGCTTTTGCCTGCTTGAGAAGTTCTATCCCGTCCATTTCAGGCATATTGAAGTCGGTAATGAGTGCATCAACAGTGTTTGATTGCATATAGCTTAATGCTTCGTGAGCATTTTCAAAAGTCTGATATGCTCGTAGCCTTCTGCATTTACAATACTTTCGAGTAAAAGCAGATTAACTGTTTCGTCATCGACTATGACAATATGTAGTTTATGTTGCATCTTTTAAACCATCCTCCAGTAGATTGGTATAGGTGTTGAGTGTTTTAATTTTGTCATTATAGCTAATTGAAATATTATTGGCTATATCTTTTTCTATCTCTCCCATCATATCAGCTATTTCATCCAGGGCAAGTGTTGCTGAGGAACCTTTGAGTTTGTGGGCCAGGTGCAGTATGGTTTGTGTATCATTTGTTTCAAATGCAGTTTCAAGTTCTTCAAGTGCGCTGCGAAAGTTTTTGTAAAAGCACTCAGAAGTTTTATGATGATGGCATCATCGAGCTCCAAGCGTTCTTTTATCTCTTTGAGCAGAGCATTAAAATTAAAGTCACCGGGTTTGTCATCTGTGTGAATACTCTGTGCGGGAGCATATCTTGTGATGACTCTTTGGAGTTCCTTGATTTGGATAGGTTTGGCTATATAGTCATCCATTCCTGCAGCGAGAAAGCGCTCTTTGTCTCCGTCAAGTGCATTGGCTGTGAGCGCTATTATGGGAATATGATGCTCTAGTTTTTGTCGTATTTTCTTTGTTGCATCGATACCGTTCATTTTTGGCATATTGACATCCATAAATATCATATCATACGAGGAAGCCGTTGCTTTTTGAACAGCTTCTTCTCCGTCATTTGCAAATTCATAACTGATGTTTGGATGTTTGTTCAGAAGAGATTCTATAAGCATGCGGTTAATGTCATAATCTTCGGCAACAAGAATTTTTAATGTCTGTGTTATAGTCTGTTCGTTTTCTTTGTGCATTGCAGCATGATTTTGCATTTTGGAGAGAAGAAAATTATATAAATTCGAACTAAAAGATTCATCAAAAGTCAAATCAACACAATCAAGATGCTCATTATTGCATGTATCGCTGATACAGATGATTTGTTCCCGCGGGAGAAGATCTCTTGCCTGCATACCAACAGTGGTATCCAGGGTTAATAAAATAGTGTTTTGAGAAAGTTTCTTTGTAAAATCATCCTCTTTGGGCAAACGTGTATAGTTCAGATGAAAAGAGTCTAATGTTTGGGCTATCTTTTGTATAACAAATTCATGATTGTCTTCTATGAGTATCAGTTCATAGTCTGCTAAAAGCTTCTTCAATGTAGGCATGCCTGTACACTTTTTAAATTCCAAATCAAAGAAAAATGTGGTGCCTTTCCCTTCTTGCGACTCTACTTCCAGTTTGCCTCCAAAGAGTTTTACCAAATCTGCACTTATGGTGAGACCGAGTCCTGTGCCGCCGAATTTACGTGTGGTAGAGTCATCGGCTTGAGAAAAAGGTTTAAATATAGTTTGCAGTTTTTCTTTTGGTATGCCTATACCTGTATCATGAATACTAAAACGGATAGTTTGAAAATCGTTATTTGTTTTTATAACCTCCGTCTGAAAGAGAACCTCTCCATTTTCAGGAGTGAATTTAATGGCATTTGAGAGAAGGTTTGTCATGATTTGGCGCAGTCTTGTCGGATCACTGATAATGCACTCAAACATTTTTGTATCAAACTTATGCAGATAGAGCAATGATTTTTTTTCTGCCAATGATTTAAGAAGTTCATAGGTTGTATTGAACTCAACATAAGGATTTATTTCTATATGTTCAAGTGTTATTTTATTGTTGGCAATTTTTGAAGAGTCAAGAATATCATTAATAATGTTTAAAAGTGTCTGGGTTGAACTGTTGATGATATCTACATATTTTTTTTGTGTATCTGAGAGCTGGGTGTTTTGCAAAAGTTCCCCAAAGCCCAAAATTCCGTTCATCGGTGTTCGTATCTCATGGCTCATATTTGCCAAAAACATTGCCTGTGCCGCTTCTGCCCGTTGTGCTTTTTCTTTTGCCTGTTCGAGTTCGGTAATGTCATTGAAGGTATGGATGACATAGATGGTTTCATCATCATAAACAACCTGGCGGGATCGTACATGATAAATCCGTTCCTGGTTGTTTGCATCAAGCATCATGCCAGATGAATTTTATGAGGCTCTTTTAAAACCGGGTCATACCAGACCTTCGGTCTTTTTTCTTTTTTCAGATAGCCCTCTTTTTCTATAAAAAGATCACAGATACACTCATGCCAGCTTGTAAAATCTTCTAAAGTTTTATATCCGAAGCGCCTGTAAAATGCTTGATTGACTTTGTCTATTTTATTGTTTTTTGTGACAATGACTATGTTTTCTTCATTGTCAAGGAGCATATTTGTAAATTTGAGTTGATTTTCATAGGCTTTTTTACTCTCGATAACATCTGTTATATCTTCGCGATAGCCAAATACTCTATGATAGTATGGTTTTGATCAAAAATTGGAAAGATATGTGTTTTTATATAGTAGAGAGAGCCATCCTTTTTGCGGTTTGAAAGTGTTCCGTGCCAGATATTGCCTTTTTGTATGGTTTGCCATAAATCTTAAATACATCTGCTTCAATCAGAGGACTGCGTACTATATTATGCGATTTTCCCAGCAGTTCACTTTTTTTGTAGCCGCTTATTTTTTCGAACTGTTCATTGACATAGGTGATTTTTCCCTGTAAGTCAGTTTTTGAAATAATGACAACACTGTTGATGGCTTCTAAAAATTCGTTAAGTTTGAATTTTGTTGCATCAAACTCTTTTTGTTGGAGTTGAAGGTTTTTGGAGACATAGTCGATGAGGTGCAGGGTGGCACTCTCTGTCAATTTACCTGTTTGCACAGGTGCGTCTGTTTGTTTTGGTACTTCTTTTTTTATATGTTGTGTATTTTTTTCATTAAGAAACAGCAGAGTATTTGTAATATTGAGCAGGTTTGCCTGTTGCGTGTCTGTATAAAATTCGCCATAGGTAAAAAAGCCTGCTGTAGGGGCAAGTTGTGCTATGTGGGAGAATGCTTTTTCCAACTCAAAGGACAAAAACTGCTTGCGTGCGGCGCAGGAGTAGATAAAGGCAGCCTGAATTTCTTTGTTTTCTTCTTTGAGTATTTCTTCAGGGTGATGTGCATTCACCTGTGTGGCACTTCCCAAACCGAAACTGACTTTGTCTCCTTCTTCAAAAAGTCCTGCATAGAGGATACTTTCATCTTCGAGAATACTCACCATTGCACGCGCAACCAAAACACCGTTCTTTTGCTTTAACAGAGGAAATTCGACTGCCGAGGCGGGAAGATTTGTCACAACGTCTTCGCCTAAAACTTCTGCATAGAGTGTTTTTACGGGTTTGTTGTCTATTTCATAAACTCTGTTGCCCTCTGCTTTTGTCACTGTAAAAGTCGGACCGACAGCTCTCCAGCCCAGGTTGTAATCACTTGTGACTTCAAGATCTTCTCCTTTGAGCGCAACTCCAACAGCACCTTTTTTGTAAATTTTGTTTTGATAAATGACAAAAGTATCATCAAAGCTAAAAAGGTCTGCAGACATACCGCCGGCTACAAGAACGCCTGTTTTATTGCAGGAGTTAAAGCCGTTAAGATACTCTTCTCCAATGTGTGATAATCCATCTACAAACGAGATGACACATTTTGTCTCCTCCTGCAAGAGAGCATTGGCAACTTTGATACCAAGCCGATGGGAATTTTCATCATCCATGTATAATGTATGGAGGGTTGTATTTTCAAAAACAGAGATACTTAAAACAACACTTCTCTCAAGCATTTTTTCTTCAAGAATCTCTCCCGCACTTGAACAGCCGATGAGTTTTGCATGAGGCAGGATTGCACAGACATCATTTGCAATGCGTTCTATCTCTTCTTTATTTTGTAAAGAGGTGAACATTTGGATTAGAATTTTGTCATCAAAAAGAGGCACATCGTTTACATGTAAATACTTGATGAACTCTTTTTTTGATGTGTAGTTATAGTTTAGTTGTTTCATAAAGGATACTGTATAATCTTTTTTTATTTATTCTAGCAAATTTAAACTTTATCTGACATTTACCCTTTTCATAGGCGGTTTGTAGTGCGGGTCTTTTCCCTCTACCGTCCATAGCTCTTTTGCCAAAGCACTCACTCTTTTTAAAGTCGTTTTCTATAAGTATTACATCTGAAAAACTTTCAAAAAGCAATTTTTCTTCTTCTTTACATGTAAGTATATTGTTTTGTTTTGGAAGTGTGAGTGCTGTTTTGTTTTTGAGATTGTACAGATGCCAGAGGCTGACAAAATCTTCAGAATATTTGTTTAAAACGTGATGTGCATAAAGCTGAAAATTTTTATATTTGCTTTTTTCAAAAAGTTCTACAATGAGTGTTATTGTCTCTTTTAAGTGCACAAAAGGCACCATGGAAAAAAGCTGTCTTGCCACACTTTTTCCGCTGTCGTGTTCGGCACCTATAAAAACTCTTGCGCCGCCGTCGGTATCTCCGAAGTTATTGGTTTTCAAGCCTATGAGCCCGATGTCGGTATGGCGATGGCGTCCACACCCTTTTGCACAGCCTGAAAATCCGACTTTTATTTTATGTTCGTAGATTTTTTCCAGGGGCAGGTATTTGGCACTTTCATCCTTAATGCTCCAGACCGCGTAGGGACAAAGATTGCCGGCACAAGATACTACTGTAGAGCTGAGCGCGGGCGAATCAAAAGGCGCTGTTTTTTCGTTTATGCCGACAATATAGATGTTTTGGTCAATCCCCAAACGAATATGGGCATCGTGTTTGTTCGCATAGTCGCTGATTTGGCGCATCTCTTTGGGACTGAGTCTTGCAAAATCTGTTTGATAACAAAAGGCGTATTTGTTATTGTTTAAAAATTCAAACTCATTAAATTCGCCATGCAAAAGCTGCAGTTTGCCGGCAGCATTAAATTTTTTTCCATAGACATCTTCAATAAGTGCTTTGAGTCTGTCCATCCCCAACTCTTCTATCATGTAAAAGAGTCTGGTTTTAGAACGTGAAAAGCGTGAGCCGTGCGTATAAAATGTCTCTACAAAAGCCGTAAAAAAATCAAAAACTTCCTCATAAAGTAAAAATACATCTGCATCCTGTGCTATTTCCGTATTTTTGCCGCCCATATAGACATTAAAACCGTAAGTGTTTTCTTTTTTGGCAAGTGCAAAGTAGAGGTCATTTGCAAAAAAGGAGTTGACATTTGCCTCGTTACCCGAGATACCGATACTGACACGGCGGGGCAGCATGCCGACATATTTCGGGTTTTTGATGATGTAGTCCTGCATCTGTTGTATCAGCGGATAGACTTCAATTTTTGCGTGTTTGTTGACGCCGTCATAGACATCAGTGACTATATTTCTGATGTTGTCGCCAAAACTTTGCCAGGTAATGAGTCCGTTTTCATTCAAGAGTCTAAAAAGTTCATGGACATCGTCGGCTTCGACATCATGGAGTTGAAAGCCTGCACGTGCCGTGACTACAAGGGTCAAATCATATTTGTTGACAATATCTGCCAAAAAATTAAACTGTTTTGTGCTGATTCTGCCTCCGGCTACGCGAATACGAATGGTGAATTCATCTTCCAAAAAATCGGTATTGAAAATGCCAAAATCCTGCAGATAGTACCTGTCACCTTCACCCAGACTCTCAAAATCAATGGTATCGAACTCTTTGACAAAATAGTCATAGGGTTTGAGTCTGGCTTTGTAGCGTTCACGTTTGTTGAGTTTTTTTTCTAACTCTTCTTGCATATAAGTACCTAGATGTAAAATAATTAGAGTGATAATAGCTATTTTTTCTTTACATGGAGATGATATAAGTCAATTTTAGTTAGATTTATACTGTTTGGAATCGGTACTTTAGTGCCGACCTTGTGCTTTCAAGCCGCAAAGCCCGCACTGAAGTACGGGTTCCTAAGAGGAGGTTTATATTTCTTCGGAATCGGTACTTCAGTGCCGACCTTGCATTTTTAAAACTAATTTTTTTTCTGTAGTACCGACTGTTATTGATAACAAACAAACTATGTTATAATTAAAACAAAAAAAGGATAACACCTATGGCAAAAGAACACTCGTTTGATATAACGGCAAAAATAGATATGCAGAATTTGAAAAATGCTATTAACCTGGTAGACAGAGAAGTCTCCAATCGTTATGATTTCAAGGGAACACCGTATGAAGTGAATCTGAAAGAGAAAGACAAAGTACTGGTACTTGTTGCTTCGAGTGATAACAAACTGGATGCACTCAAAGACATTGTTATAGCAAAACTGCTAAAACAGGGGCTTTCCTCAAAAGTGCTGGATGAACTTCGTGTGGAAGATGCCAGTGGAGGCACACGCAAGGCGACTTTTAAAATTGTGGATTATATAGAATCCAAAGAGGCGAAAAAAATCACTGCAGATATTAAAAAGATGAAACTCAAAGTCAATGCCCAGATAGAAGGGGATTCTATCCGTGTAAAAGGTGCAAAGCTTGATGATCTGCAAAAGGTGATGAAAATGGTGCGTGAAGGTGAGTGGGAAGCTCCTTTGGTTTTTGAAAACATGCGTTAGCAGGGGAAAAAAGATGAAAAAGATGAGCATAAATGATGCGGCTGAGTATTTTGGTGTTTCAAAAGAGGCTATACACAACCGGGTCCGACGGGGTTCTTTGCAAAGTGTTGTAGAGAACGGTGTCAAAATGGTGCTGCTGGATGAGACACAGGCAAAAACAGGGCGAAAAACTCTGCAGCCAAGACGCACCACACTCAGCAATGACAGATATTACAAACTTCTTGAAGAACAAAATCAAAAACTGCAGTCGCGTGTGGATACTCTGGAGAATGAAACGCGGAGCCTTAGAGACCAAAAAGAGCAGATGCTTATAGCCGAGCGTGAAAAAATAGAAAGAATCTATAAAGAAAAAGATGAACAGCTCAAAAATATTCTCAGCAGTATTTCGTCACAGTTTATGCTCAATGCTCCGCAAGAAGCAGTAGCCGAGGAGGAGATGCTTGAGGCAGTAATAGAATCCGAGGTTGCCAAAGAGAGCAAGGTTGTCTCTTTAAACAGGCATCTTAAAAAACGTGGTTTTTCAGCAAAAAAAATCAAAAAAATCAAAGCAAGATTTAAAAAGAGTGCAAAAAAAGATGAAAGAATTATTATTGTAGGGAAAAAATATTACATAGATACAAAAAAATATGACTATAGTGATATAATTGGCTAATCTTTTTTAAGGGTGGTATATGCATATAATTATTGCGGGTGCCGGAAAGGTTGGTTTTAACCTTGCCAAAACACTGAGTGTGGGACACAACGTTACTGTCATTGATAAAAATTCACAGGCTTTGGACAGGATACAGGAGAGTCTGGATATTTTACCGCTTCAGGGGGATGTCGAGGACATACATACATATAAGCGTTTTATCGGTCAGGAAATCGACCTGTTTATAGCAGTGACAAATATTGACAATGTAAATCTTATTGCTGCAATGACAGTAGATGCGGCTTTACATGTAAAGAGAAAATTTGTACGGGTGCAAAAATATTTTTTTCAAGAGCAGGTTATCCAAAAGAGACTTGCTGTTGAAAAAGTTATTTTCCCTTTAAAGCTTACCTCGGGGGCCGTTTCTTCACTTCTTTTGTACCCAAAAGCAAATAATGTAAAATTTTTTAAATACACACCCTGCAAACTTATTTCTGTTATGGTTTCAAGCAAAACACTTCCGCAAAGCATCAGTTCTGAGCATTTTAAAATAGTCGGCATTGAACGCAAGAAGGATTTTTGCATTCCTGATGCAGATGTGGAAATTCTTCCCAATGATCTTGTCTATTTTTTTGGTGATGAAAATGAAATCAAGCAGGTGTGCCAGAAATTGGATGTGGACAACACTCTGGATATTCAAAGATGTGTTGTATTTGGCGGTGGTGAACTGGGGATTGCCATTTCGCAGGAACTTCTAAAAGCAGACAAAGAGGTCAAACTGGTAGAAAAAGATTTAAAACTTTGTGAAACAGCGGACGAGGAGCTCAAAGGCAGGGTCTCCATCATTAACTATAAATACGGTTCGCATGATATTTTTGAAGATGAAGGACTGGAGAGTGCCGATATTTTTATAGCAGCGACCAACAATGATGAGTATAACATCATAAAATGTCTCGAAGCAAAAGAGAGCGGCATAAAAAAAGTGGTTGCGATTAACAATGAAATGGAATATTACAACCTGATGCACTCTTTGGGGATAGTCGTTGTCAGAGGTCCAAAAATGAGTGCCTACAATGCAATCATGGAAGAGATCAGTTCTACAGGTGTTGTTATTCAAAAAAGTTACTGCGGGGCAAAGGCAGTGGTTTTTATGCGTAAAGTTTTTCCCGCCTCCAGGCTTATTGACAAAGTGATAAAACCTTTACATGTAAAAGAATCCAGCCTCTTTTATATAAGAGAAAATGTGATACGGAGTCTCAGTGAAAAAGTGAGACTGCAGGAAAATGATTTGATTGTAGCCTTTTGTGCAGTAAAAACAAGTGCAAAAGTAAAAGAATGGATTTATGAACTATAAAAATGTGCTGAAGATTCTCTCTCTTATAGGCATTACTGTTTCTGCACTTTTTTTGTTTGATGTCTTGATAGGCGTTATATACAAAGAAGCGTATGGAAAATTTTTGCTTTATGACGGGGTGTTTTTTTTGATCAATCTTGGCGTATGGCTGTGGCTGAGAAAGCATGAACTGGATTTGAAAATAAAAGAGAGTATCCTGGTGGTTAATCTGCTCTGGGTGTTGCTTGGCGTTGCCGGAGCCATACCGCTGTTTCTTTATACAAATGTGTCTCTTGCCTCTTCGTTTTTTGAAGCCGTCAGCGGATTTACAACAACGGGAGCAACAGTTTACAGCGATATAGAAGCTCTGCCCCATTTGATACTATTTCACAGAAGTCTGATGCACTGGCTTGGAGGGCTTGGCGTTATTGTCTTGGGCGTTGGGCTTTTGTCAGTCATCAATCCTACGGGAAGCCTCTCTCTTTTTAAAGCCGAATCAACAGGAATTTCTCTTGAAAAACTGACACCAAAAATAAAAGATACAGCCTTGCGTCTGTGGATAGTATATGCCTTGCTGACACTGGTCGACATGCTGCTTTTGAAGTTTTTCGGTATGAGTTGGTTTGATGCGCTCAACCATGCCTTTTCGACAATTTCCACGGGAGGATTCTCTACAAAAAATGATTCTCTGGGCTCTTTTGGCAATGACGGCATTATTTGGACAACGACAATTTTTATGATGCTGGCAGGGATAAATTTTTTAGCCCATTTAAAGCTTTATTTCAGGGATGTCAGCGGGTACAAAACAGAAGAGGTCAGATGGTATTTTACAGTTTTTTTACTGCTGAGTCTTGCTTTGAGTCTTGTACATGTAGATATCAGCGGAGATTCTTTTTATGATGCCCTCAAACACTCATCTTTTACGATTGCTTCTGTCATGACAACAACAGGATTTGCAACTATAGATTACGGCTCCTGGTCGCATTTGGCTATAGCAATTATATTTTTGGGGCTTTTGATGGGGGGCAATGCCGGTTCAACGGCAGGCGGCATTAAAATCATCCGCCATGTAATTATTTTTAAAACACTCTCTGCGGAGCTTAAAAGAATACTGCATCCAAATATGATTATTTCTGTTTTTATCGACGGGCTCAAGCAAAAAGAGCGGATTTTGTCTTCAACGTTTGGTTTTTTTACGCTTTTTATGATTACTGTAGCCATCGTAACCGTCTATATTTATGCCCGGGGGTATGATGCGATGACTGCAGTTTCAGGTGCATTTGCCATAGTGGGCAATATCGGTCCAGGATTCTCTATGGTAGGCCCTGCAGACAACTTTTCTTTTTTCTCTGATTTTGACAAAATCTTTCTCTCCGTGGCTATGATTATAGGCAGATTGGAGTGTTATACTGTTTTTGTCCTGCTCAGCAGTTCTTTTTGGAAAAAGTTCTAATACAATCTTAATAAAAAGTGTTATAATCTTTTTAAAGACTTTAAAGTAGAAAATGAGATGATACAAAATCATATAACAGAACAGACAGCTATTTTTTTCAGTGTTACAAAATGGGTTTTTCTCTCATCAATTATCGGCATAATGATTGGTGCAACAGTTACAGGTTTTTTAAAAATTTTAGCCTATAGTGAAACAAGCCGTTCTTTTTTACCGTTTGAATACTACTATACGCTTCCTTTTGCCCTTGTTCTGACTGTATGGCTGGTGAAAACCTTTGCCCCGAGTGCAGAAGGGCACGGAACGGAAAAAGTTATTTCCGCAATTCATAAAGATAACGGGAAAATAGATGTTTCGGTCATTCCCGTAAAAACACTTGCGACCGTTTTAAGTATTTTTGCAGGTGCTTCTGTCGGAAAAGAGGGCCCTGGCGCGCAGATCGGGGCAGGTGTTGCCTCTTTTATTTCTACGCTTTTGAAGTTTCACAAACAAGACAGAAAAAAGCTTGTTGTATGCGGGATCAGTGCCGGTTTTGCCACAGTTTTCGGTACCCCGATAGCCGGAGCAATCTTCGGTGTTGAGGTGTTAATTATCGGTGTGATTATGTATGATGTGCTTCTGCCGTCTTTTATTGCAGGTTTTGCCGCTTTTACAACAGCCCAGTTTCTGGGGATAGAATATACCTATTATGACCTGCATTTTTTTCAGGATATCTCTTTGGATATCTGGCTGATAGCCAAAGTGGTCATTGCCGGACTCTTTTTCGGTTTTGTCTCTGATATAGTGATAACAACAATCTCCTACAGCCATACATATGTAAAAAGCATCAAAATAAATACATACATCAAAGCCTTTGTGGGCGGTATTTTGATAGTCGCACTGACCTTGGTCTTCGGTGAGCAGTATATAGGTTTGGGAATGAGTACAATTGCAGATGCTCTCAATCCCCATACCGCTGCATCTCAGGACATTCACTGGTATACATTTCTTTTAAAAACAGTATTTACTTCTCTTTCTCTTGCCGCAGGAGGAAGCGGGGGTGTCATTACGCCGATCTTTTACATCGGGGCAACAAGCGGGCATTTTTTTGGCTCCATCATCTCTCCCGAACATATTACGCTTTTTGCAGCCCTCGGCTTTGTAAGTGTTGTTTCGGCCACCACAAATACGCCTATTGCCTCAACGATTATGGCAGTAGAACTCTTCGGGATAGATATCGCACACTATGCAGCACTTGCAGCAGTTATAAGCTTCTTGATTTCAGGGCACAGAAGTATCTTCTCTTCACAGATTCTGGCCATGAGAAAATCCGAAATGCTGAGTGTAAAAATAGGTGAAGAGGTAGAAAATATAAGTATTTCGCTGGAAAAACACGAGATAGATAAAATAGAAAAATTTCGAAGAAGACTTCATAAAAAAAACAGAAAGAAGTAAGCATTTCTTTGGAACGCGGACTTCAGTCCGGGCTGAGAGCGGCAAAACTATTGCAACAGCCGGCACTGCAGAAAAAAACTTAGTTTTTTTCACAAGTCATGCTTCAGCATAGAAAGTACCGGTTCCGAGAAAGCATTATAAATCAGTGAGTTTCAGACGCAGGCCTTTGATGTGAGAAACAGGGTAGGCGAATGTAAGCCCTCTGCCGTTTCCTGTGATGTCGAGTTTTGTTATTATTTCTCTTATAATTTTGTCAACATTTTTTGTCTGGGTGATAAACATCAGGTTTGCATCAGTCGCGCCCGCATGGAGTCTGTCATAAAAATTTTCCATATGTTCAAGCCCCATGCCGTGTGCACTCATGATAGTTACTCCTCTTGCACCCGCATCTTTGCTGCAATAATTGCCTCTTCCTGTTTGTCTTTTGGAACGATTACATGTACTGCAGAAAAGCTCATATGCGGAGAGTGGTGTAGTGCGTCTTCACCGTCCACTCTTATAGTTGAGAGTTCCATATTCTGTACATCTTCGAGTGCATGTCGCAACTCTTCCATATGGATTTCTTCTTTTTCCCGCTCTCCTTTAACGCCCATTTTTTCAGTAATAATACCATAGAGCATAACGGTAAGCATTGGAAACAAAGAAGCAAAGGCAATGAGCCCGAAACCGTCTATCAACGGGTCTCTGCCGTCTATGTTTGTTGCCAGTCCAAGTCCAAGAGCAGCAACAAGAGGAACGGTAACGGTTGAGGTTGTGACTCCGCCGCTGTCATAGGCTATGGGAATAATGTATTTTGGTGCCAAAAAGGTGAGGATGATGACAAAAATATATCCGCTTATGATGTAGTAGACTATTTCACCGCCGGTAACGATTCTGTAGGCTCCGAGTGCAATTCCTATAGCAACGCCCAGCGCTACAAAAAGACGAAGAACAAAGTCATTGATTTTACCGTCACTGACCTCTTTTGCTTTTCTTGCGATTGCTGTAAGCGCCGGTTCTGCCATGGTGGTTGAAAAACCGATAAAAAAACCAAAAGAGTAGATGATAAGGTTGTTGTCATAACGGGTAAGCTCAAATGCCATAGTCTCACCGACAGAAAAAAGTCCCATCTCCAAACCGACTATAAAGCATCAAGCCCCAGGATAACCAGCCCGAAACCTATCATCACATTCTTGAGATTGTCTATGGGTTTTTTTAGAATGATGTACTGAAAAAAGAGAATAATCGCCAAAATAGGCAGGACATCTGTGATGACACCCAGCAGTCCTTTTAAGATTGTCATGGCGCTAAAGTCCAGGTTGACTGTCTCAATCTCTTTGATAACAGCAGGAACAACAGTTGCAGAAGCATCTATGAACTGGTACACAACGATACCGTAAAACTGTACAAATATCATAGGTGTGAGCGAAGCAAAGGCGATGAGACCAAAGCCGTCAAGTACAGGATTACGCCCTTTGATGGTAGAAGCCAGTCCTATACCAAGGGCGGCAACAAGCGGAACGGTGACAGTGGATGTGGTAACTCCGCCCAAATCATAGGCAAGGCCCACTATCTCCTGGGGAGCAAAAGCCGTTGCGCTGACAACCAGGATATACCCTGCAATGATGTAGTAGTGGATAGGATGCCCTTTAATGATGCGCCATACCCCTAAAACAATGGCAAAACCGACAGAAAAGGCAACAACAGTTCTTAGCACTGTAGCGTCAATCCGTCCTGCACTGATACTTGCAGCCTTGTCTGCAATGACGATGAGCGCAGGTTCGGCAATGGTGGTTCCAAAACCTATCATGAAGCCGAAAATCAAAATCCAAAAGGTTGAGCCTTTGTGGGCAAATTCACTCGCAAGCCCTTCTCCTACAGGAAAAATCCCGACTTCAAGACCAAGTAAAAATACGGCAAGCCCCACACCGACGATGCCTAAACCTATGGCCGTACTCAGCCAGTTTGGCGGGACACTCTGGATGATGGCAAGCTGGAAAAACATAATCACAAGTATGATTGGCAAAAGGTCACGGAATGACTCTTTTAGAAGTTGCAAAAAAGTTGAAATGCTCAGCACGTTATATCTCCCCTCATTAATTTTTCGGAACCCGTACTTTAGTACGGGCTTTGTGTTTTGAAGACTAAAAGACGAAGCTAAAGCATCGCTTCCGGAAATTATTTTATGCAATAATATCGAAAAATATTATAAAACTGCTATAATTTTAAAATGAAAACATTATTTATAGGCGGCATTAAGAGTGGAAAATCCCGTAGTGCCGAAAATTACATTAAACAACTCTCAGACAAAAAACCTGTCTATCTTGCAACAACAGAATTTATAGATGATGAAATGCAAGAACGTATAGCACAGCACCAGCAGCAACGCAAGAGTGATTTCATCACAGTCGAAGAGGCGATAAATCTCAGAGAAAAAATAGCTTTACAGGAGGGTGCGGTACTTGTTGAATGTGTAAGTATGTGGATCAATAATATGCTCTATCGTGAAAAAAGTTATACGGAAATGGAAGCGGAATTGGCGAATGTTATAGCATTAAAACAAGACATTGTGTTTGTTATGAATGATGTGAGTTGTGGCATTATCCCTGAGAATAAACTTGCCCGTCAGTTTGTGGATATCAGCGGAAAGCTCTCCCAAATGCTTGCACAAAAATGTGATGAGGTCTATCATGTTGTGGCCGGAATCAGTACACAGATAAAATGAGCAAACTCTTCAAAGGTTTTACTCTGGCTGTTTCAATGCTCAGCATTCTTCCTTTTTTTAAAGTGCATGATTTTTATAAAGGCATAAACGGCTATGCGGTGATGTTTTATCCGTTTGTCGGTTTTTTGCTCGGTTTGCTTTTGTATGGTACTTTTTTGTTGCTTACTCTTTTTTTCCGCCTTTACATGGTAGCCTCATTGTCTTTTCCTTGTGGGTTTTAGTGACAGGTGCCTTGCATCTTGATGGTTTCGCAGACACTGTAGACGGCTTGTTTGTTCCCAAAGAAAAGGCTTTACATGTAATGAAAGACCCCTATAACGGCGGGATGGGTATGATTTTTACGGTAGTGTTTTTATTGCTCAAGGCATCTTCTGTAGCGGCTTTGGATGCGATGTATCTTTTACCTGTCGTGCTTATGCTTTCACGTTTTACGGCAGTTGCTGCAATCTGTCTCTATCCCTATCTCTCTGCAAACGGAATGGGTGCCTTGGCAAAAAAAGAGTTTTCGCAAAAACAGTTTTTGATAAGTGTGGTATATGTTACAGTAATCAGCATACTCTTTCAAAGTTTTGTTTTGCTGTTTGTTGCTTTGTTGGTGCTGTTTGTATGCAAACATTTTTTTATGAAGCGATACGGCGGGTTTACGGGTGATATTTACGGTTTTTGCATAGAAGTGACAGAACTTGTACTGTTAAATGTTCTTATAGTCGGTTTGGTATGAAAATAACACTTATCCGCCATAGTGAAGTGCAAAAGGCATATATCGGCAAATATAACGGACATAATGACATAGGCCTTTCAAAAAAAGGGCATGAGGATGCCAAAAAGCTGGCAAAAGCTTTTACATGTAAAGCATTTGATTTGGTCTACTGTTCAGATCTCAGACGGGCAAAAGAGACAATACAACCCTTCTCTCAGGCAAAAAAAGCAGTATATACATCAAAATTGCGGGAAAAATCATGGGGAAGACATGAAGGACTCGGATATGAAGAGATTAGGGCGCAGGGTATAAAATATGAAAACTTTGCACAGTGGATAAAAGCCCTTGACGGTGAGTCTTATGAAAAATACATGCAAAGAGTCAAAACGTTCTTTTTCGAAGAGTTGCCTGCGCAAAAGGGTGAGAATGTTTTAGTGGTCACGCATGCGGGGGTCATTAGAACTTTTATGGCAGTTGTGCAAAATCTGTCACTCGAAGATGCTTTTGGCATTGCGCTTCCTTATGCGTCATATACTGTTTATGATACAAAATTACAAACTTTTAGCACTATTAAAACTTAGCTCTGCTATAATACCGCTCTTACAACAAAGGACAGCTGGCCGAGTGGTCGAAGGCGCTCGCCTGGAACGCGGGTGTAGAGCAATCTACCTAGGGTTCGAATCCCTAGCTGTCCACCATCTGTTTATAGTAAAATCATTAAGCTTCTATAAAATAACCAATCCCCTGATTATTTTTGATAATGTCAGTTTTTAGTTTGTTTCTGAGCCGCCATACCAAGGTTCGCAAATTGTTTTCGGTTATCAGCTCTTCTTTGTTCCATATATAGTTTGTGGCCTGTTCAAAGGTGACTACCTGCCCCATGTTCAGGAGAAGAAGTTTCAAAAAAAGGCTCTCTTTTTTAGTCAGTTTGAGCTTTTGGTTTTGATAAAAAGTTTCTTTTGTTTTGAGATTGAAATGGTAGCCTGTTGCAAATTCAATAATATTTTTATCTGTTTTTTTGTTTTTTATCTATTTTTTTTATTTCATAGCCACGGGAAGCTATATAGTTTTCTATATCTACTATATCTGTATCATTTGCTTCAAATACCAGTACAACATTTTTACTCATAAGCTCCCCCGTTAATATTAAAAATAGCAATAGTATAACAATGAAGTGTAAAAGCTGTGTAAAATATTTCTTTTAATCAACTGATAATTATGATAAAATTTCATTATGATAACTCAGTTTTTCAAAAAATATCTCAGTATTATCTTTATTATTGCAACTTTTATGGGTGTTTTTCATCATCATAATGATTTGAAACAGCATAACGACTGTAAAATCTGTACAGTGCAGTCAAGCCTGTCACATGCCGATACCCCTGTTGCCATAAATTATCTGACAGCACTGGAAATACTGAAAGAATCTGTTGTTGCGCCTCTAGTCTCGTTACATGTAAAGCAGGTTCACAACACTCTTTACGCACGGGCCCCTCCAAAAATCTCCTAATTCAATACCGTTTAATCCAAGCAACTTTTTCGGAACCCGTACTTCAGTGCGGGCTGAGAGTGGCATGAAAGAAACAGCAGTCGGCACTACGGAAAAAAATTTAGTTTTTTTCACAAGTCACACTTTAGCGTGAGAAAGTACCGATTCAAAATAGTGCAGCTTGGATTTCAAAAAAAAACATAAAAATTACTACTAAAATATTGGAGAATAAACAATGAAAAAAAGACTCTGTCTCTCTGTGCTTGTATGCTCCTCTTTATTTGCGGATGCAGATATGGATGCACTCAAACAGCAGTTGGAACAACAAAAAATCAGTATGCAAAAACTAGAAGCGAAATTTGAGGCTTTGAGTACAAAACAATCGCAGATGCAGGTGACACAAAGTGTCAATACCTCTGCCTCTTTTTCTCAAAATGCCTATTTGCCGGATATCGCTTTGATTTTAAATATGTCGGCAGTGAGTCGGAATGTGAAAAACAGTGATTATGAAAATTTTCAGATACCGGGTCTTATAAATGATGATGGTATATCACCGGCGCCTTTGCCCTTTAACAAAAACAGAGGCTTTAATCTTAATTATGCAGAAATAGCCATGCACTCTGTAGTTGATCCCTATTTTCAGGCCTATGCATATTTTCATCTGCAGCCAAACGAGTTTGAAATAGGTGAGGCATACATTCTGACTACATCTCTGCCTTATGGGCTAAGAGTCAAAGCCGGAAAATTCAAAAGTGATTTTGGACGCATAAATGCAAAACACCAGCACTCCTGGCATTTTGATGCACAGCCTGTTATTTATGAAACACTTTTTGGTCCCGATGGCATCAGTGATCCTGGTGTGCAATTCCAATGGGTTGTCCCGACAGATACATATATTATGGCGGGTGCAGAAGCGATGCAGGGAACAAATGACAAAAGTTTTGGCGATACCGAGTCAAATAATCTCTATGTCGGCTATATAAAATCAAGTGTCGATGTTGGCGATGATTTGTCAGTTCTTGGCGGTGTGAGTATTGCCCACGGGAAAAATACAACAGCAAATACTACCAATGTTTATGGCCTTGATTTGACACTGCGTGAGCAGTTAGGAAGCTACAGCGCAGTTGTCTGGCAGAGCGAATATCTTTACAGAAACAAAGATGTCGGCACAGGAACAGATAAACAGGCAGGACTTTACAGTGAACTGATTTATCAGTATAACAACAACTACTCAGCAGGTTTGCGTTATGGGGCAATTACAAAAAATGAGACAGACCTGTCTTCTTATGCGGGCATTGACACGGGTAATTTGGACAGGTACACAGCCGAACTGGAGTATAAACCATTTCCGATGTCACGTCTGCGTCTCTCTTATACTTACGACAGAACAAAAATCATAGCCGGTGAGAGAAAAAACATCAGTGAAGTAATGCTCTCACTCAACATTGCAGCAGGTGCACATGGCGCGCACTCGTATTAGGAGAAACATATGATAAACATTAAAACTATACTACTAACAGTTTTACTCACAAACTTTTTGTTTGCTACAGTCAAAATAGATACAACATATACAACAGCCGGTGCCATTGCGCAAAAAATAGGAGGAGATTTAGTACATGTAACGGTTCTTGGAAGTTCGAAGTATGACCCGCATTTTATTGTACCCAAGCCTTCGCTTATCGCAAAACTCCGTCGTGCAGATTTGCTCATCATTAACGGAGCAGGTTTGGAGCTTGGCTGGCTGCCTCCGCTTTTACGTGCTGCAAACAATGCCAAGATTCAAAACGGAGCCAAAGGCTTTTTGGATCTGTCTCACTATGTGCATTTGATAAATGTACCGACAACCGTTTCACGTGCTTTTGGTGATGTGCATGCACAGGGTAATCCTCACTATACAACAGATCCTTATGCTGTCCTGCCGATGGCAAAAGCCATAGCACAAAAACTTTCGCAAATTGACCCGCAGCATGCAGGGAGTATGAAAAAAATTTGAAAAAGTTCACAAATGATTGGCAAAACTATTTACAAAAGTTTGATGCAAAAATGCTTACATGTAAAGATAAAAAGGTCGTACAGTATCATCCGCTTTTTAACTATTTTTTACAGCGATACAACTATAAAATATATGGAACGATTGAACCGCTTCCGGGGATTGCTCCGAGTTCAAAACACACTTTGGAATTGATCAATATAATGAGAGACAAGGGTGTGCAAAAGATTTTGCAGGATGTTTACCATGAGAAAAAAACAGCAAAATTCATTGCAGGAAAGACAGGAGCAAAAGTTCTGATTATTCCCCATGACTTAGGGGCTGACGGCAGTAAAACACTGCAAGAGTTTTATAACAGAATCGCTAAGAGAATATGTCAGTAGTCGAGTTACTGTGGCCGGCTTTTGTGCTGGCTGTTGCCTTAGTGTTTATCCACTCTGTATTTGGTTTGGAGATTATTAAAAGAGGTGTTGTTTTTACCGACCTGGCGATAGGGCAGATTGCCGCTGTCGGCATGGCGCTGAGTGTTGCATTTATGGATTCGCAGTATCAAAGTGCCATGACCCTGCTTTTTGCACTTTTGGCTGCCGTAATTATTACCTGGGCTACAAAAAAAGTACAAAAGATTGAAGCGTTTATAGGATTGTTATATGCTTTGGGCATATCTTCTATAATGCTCATACTTGCGCAAAGTGCAGAGGGGACCGAACTTTTTTCCAAACTCAGTGCGGCAGATATTCTTTTTACTTCAAGTGAAGATCTGTATAAAAGTCTGCTGTTATACAGCGGCATTGCCTTTGTTATGTTTGTGCTTTATCCAAGAATGAGCGGTGCAAAAAAAGAGTTTTTATTTTTTGCAATGCTTGCGTTAACCGTGACATCTTCTGTGCAGTCTGCCGGTGTGCTGGTTGTGTTTGCTCTGCTTATCGCTCCTTCATTTGCAGGGTTGAGCCAAAGAAAAACAAAGCCCTTTGTTTTTGCCTGTCTGTTTGGTTCTGTGAGTATTGTGTTAGCACTTTTTGGTTCATACTATTTAGATTTGCCGACGGGATATGCTATTATATTTGTAACAGTTTTGTTTTCACTTGTTTTTGTTGTTCTTTCCAGTATAATGAGTTCTAAAAAGAGAGTAAATGAAAAGTAAGATATTGGTCGGTTTGCAGTTTTTTATTATATTTTTGATGATTTTGCCTTTGGGCTCAAAAACCCAGCATTTATATAGCGGTTTGGTGATTCTTGGTCTTGGAATAGGCATCGGACTTTTGGCGATAAGAGAACATAAAAGAGGAAACTTTAATATTCGCCCCGATATAAAAGAAAATTGTGAACTGGTCACAGGCGGTATATATGGATACGTGAGGCATCCTATGTATCTTTCGGTCTTGGTGAGTATGTTTGGTGTCGCCGTGATCTATTTTACCTATTACGAGTTTGTGCTTTTCCTTTTTTTGCTGCTGACGCTTTTGGCAAAACTGTTTTATGAAGAGAGTTTGTGGCAATGCCATAATCCGGCATATATTGCATATATGAAAAAGACAAAACGCTTAATACCTTTTGTCTTTTAAAAAAGGCTGCTGCAATGGATATAACACTTCTTATAAAATCTCTGGCTGCCTTGAGCGGAGCGCTTGGCATCTTGGTCTTTTTATTTTTATTTTTTACATGCAAAAAAACCGCACAAGAGAAACACTGCCAAAAAGCCAATGCATATAAGGGAAGTCAAGCCTGACTTCGAGATGCTTTTGAACGTGATAAAAGATAAAAAATCAACAACAGAGGAGCTCAAAGAAGCAGTTGAACTGATACTGAAGTATTACGGAAAAATTCCTCAGAAACTGGGTATGCGTGCTCATCCGAAATTTGAAATATATTCGGAACTGATTTTAAGAATCTGTCATCATCCCAATGTGAACAAAGACATCATCATAAAACTTGACAAAGAGCTGCACAGACGCAACCCTGAATATGCCCTTGAACTGGATGACTCTTTGACAAAGGTTTGGATACAAGAGGCTTTTAGACTTTATCTGCCTGTTGACTCTTTTACGGCAGAGAGAAGCTCTTCAAAGCCGACTTCACTTGCATGCTCGACCTCTTGCAATACCTGAAGTGCTGTATCAAAATTCCCCTGCATATTTTCCTGTATCGCTTGTTTAAGTCCCTGGTGCACTGTTTTGTGATGTTGTGTAATACTTGAAAGATGAGTGTTTCCTTTAAGCAGAGTGTGGCTCACTTCTGAAAACCACTTGCCAAACCGACAGCTGTTTTCATCCGGAATATCAGTTGTTGTTTTATCAAGGATTGCTTTGTATCCCTTGATTTTGAGTGCAATATGGTCAATTTTTCCGTTACTGACATTGAATTCATTTGTCAGGCGTTGTGTTCTGTTTTTAATCTCATTGGAGTTTTCGACAACTTTTTGGATATTTTCATGAAAAACATCGACTATTTCCATCACTTTGGATGTTTCATTCATAAAAGTGTTGCCGATTTCTATAATAGAGTTGGAGTTTTGTTTGAGTCCGTTGATGTTGATTTCTACTTCCTGGGTTGCTTTTTGTGTACGTTCTGCCAGTTTTCTTACCTCATCGGCAACAACGGCAAAACCGCGTCCGTGCTCACCGCACGGGCAGCTTCTATGGCTGCGTTGAGTGCGAGCAGGTTGGTCTGATCCGAAATATCTTTAATGAGATTGATGATTTCTGAGATAGACATAACACTGTCATTGAGCGCATTTGAGTCTTCTCCCAAAGTATTGGCATGTTCTTGAATTGTTTCTGTTGTAGAGATGATTTCAGCAGTCTGTTCTTCAACATTGTGCATTCTGTTGTTTGTTTTATCATTGAGCTCGTTAATCTCTTCAAGTTGAACGAGATTGTCTTCGATGGTTCCCTGCAAAAAGTGTGTACCGTTGCTGTAGCTCTCTATGATGAGTTTGACAAAAGCATCATCTTTCATCCCGGAAGTGCTCTCTTGGGTGTTTTGCTGATTTTTCAGTTGTTGAATTCATCATAAAGCCTGTTGTTTTCAGCCTCCATCTCTGCTATCTTTGCTTTATATTCATTTTCAAGTTTTTCAAGTTTTGCACTGCATCCAAACATATTTGATTCCTTTTGCTTATTTCCTGTTATTTTAACATAATCCGGGTTAAATTAAGACTCACACACTGTATCCAGTGGCAGCAAAATTGAAAAACAGCTCCCCTCGGTATCACTTTTCCATGAAAGTTTTCCCCCAAGATATTTTTCTACAATAATTTTGGACATATATATGCCAAGTCCTGTGCCGTTTTTGGATTTTGATGTGACATAGGGCTCTCCGAGTTTTTTGAGTATTTCCGGTTTTATGCCTCCGCCGTTGTCACAGATATCAAAGAGAATCTCCTGCTCTGATGTTGTCACATCTATACTGATGCGGCCTCCCTCCCTTCTGTTCTCTTTAATGGCATCTTTGGCATTGTTGAGTATATTTATAAGGACCTGCAGCAGCTGATTTTGATAGGTACAGAATTCAATATCGCTGTTTTGCGGAAGGGAGAGTGTGATGGCATTGTTCTCTAAAGATTTTTCAACAAGATGTGTGAGTTTTTTCAAAACAGTATCTGCCGTGACAAGCTCTTTCTTTTTGTCAGGCTGGAAAAAGTTTCTAAAGTCATCAATGGTGTGCGAAAGGTATTGCGTCTGTCCGTTGAGTGTATGAATGAGTTCCTGCAGAGATTTTGCATCAACATTTCCCTGCAGATCAAGCTGTACCTGAATATTGTTTGCGACCATGGAGATCACACTCAAAGGCTGTCTCCACTGATGGGCTATCATGGAGAGCATGTCGCCCATGGCTGCCTGACGGGACTGTGAAATCATCAGTTCGTCTTTTCTCTGTATATCGGTGATATCAACAATGGCTATGAGGTACAGGGTTTCATTGCCGTTGTACTGGTCGTCAAGTTTGACGGCATGCAAAACTCCGACTCTCTGCTCTTTTGATTTTGTGGTAATACTCTGTTGTTGTTTGGGCTCTTTTAGAGGGTTTTTGTAGTATTGCCTAATGCTTTTTATACTTTCTTCCTCTTCGTGAACAAAGAGTTTTTTCAGCATTTTTTCGATTGTCGGAATTTCGCTGAGGGTATAGCCTGTGGTTTCTTGAAAAATTCTGTTGAGCATTAAAATTTCCCCGTTTGCATTGTAGAGCATCAAAGGAATGGGCGTAAACTCTATCATTTTTTCAAATCTGTTCTTTTCGACTTCCAGCTGGTACATTAAAAGCTTGAGTTGTGATATGTCCCGAATTATTTTGAGCAGATAAAGCGGTTTTTTCTGTTCGTCGACTAAAAGCACCACTGCCAGACTTACCCAGATGACAGTGCCGTTTTTATGGATATAACGCTTCTCAATATGGTATGATTTTTTTTCATTGTTTTGCAGTTGTTCAAGCATGTATCTGTCTGTATCTCTGTCCTGGGCAAAAGTGATGTCGGAGACATGCATGTTTTTGAACTCCTGCTTTGTGTATCCCAGGAGTTTTGTGAGGTATTCATTGGTATCTATCCATTTTCCCTCAAGGGAGACATGCGCTATGCCTATGTCTGCCTCTTCAAAAGTCAGTTTGTAAAGATGCTCCTGTTCGTAAAGCTTTTCTGTGAGCGTTTCCTGGTCGGTTATGTCTACACCGGAACTTATTATGTTGATGATATTGCCGTCTTTGTCTTTGATGCAGGTATTTCGCCATGATACAGTGTGCTCGTTGCCCTCTGCATCTACCAGTTGGCTTTTGTACTCTTTGGCAGCTTTTGCTTTTTGAGAGACAATGGCATCAAAAATATTCTGCATCTTCGGCTGTATTGATTTTGGTACAAAATGCTGAATGAAGTTTTTGCCGAGTATCTTCTTTTTTGGCAGCCTGAGCAGTTTTGCACCACTGTTGTTTATCATCTGCACGCTTCCGTGAAGATCCAAAATCAGCACTATTGTTTCTGTTGAGTTGAGATACAAATCGTTCATTTTGTGCTCATACTCAGCCTCTTGGAGCAGTTTTTTCTTTTGTGTGATGTCATGAAAAGAGAGCACAGCCCCGTTGACTTTTCCCTCTTCTATAATAGGATTCTGCAGCACTTCAACATCAAAAGGAGTGCCGTCTTTTTTGAAAAAAAGTTCCTCTTTACGGATAGAAATACCTTTGATGAGATGCAGATGCAGGGTACACTCATCAAGAGGGTAGTGGCTGCCGTCGGGTTTTGTATGGTGCCAGATTCTGTGGGCGTTTTTTCCAAGCAGCTCGTCCTCTGTGTAGCCCAGCATTGTAAGGGCAGCTTCATTGACAAAAGTATGGCACCCCTGCAGATCAAGCCCGATGATACCGTCATGCGTGGAATTCAAAATCAAAGAGAGCTGCCTTTGCATTTTTTGTTCATTTGTGATGGATACCTGCAGCTCTTCATTGGAGCTTTGCAGCTCTTCGTTGGAAGTTTCGAGCTCTTCGTTGGCACTTTGCAACTCTTCGTTGGCACTTTGGAGCTCTTCATTGAGCAGTTGCATATTCTCTTTGGAAAGCATCAGCTCATCCAAAAGAGCGTGATTGTCCTCCTGGAGTTCCTGCACCCGGTTTGTAAGGTTTTCTATCACATACGATTCGTTTGGCAGGACTATTTCTCTGGTGTTGAACTCCAGATTGTTGGCATTGAGTTCCTGAAAGTAGAGTAAAATAAAAACAGCGTCATGTTTGTTCGCAAAAGGAGTGGCAATCACTTTGACAAAGTTCTGCCTGTCCTCGCCGAGTTTGACTTCGATAAATTTTGTACTCTGCACTTTTGCGCTTTTTGCAGTCTGATCAAGAATCTTTTTGACGCTGTACTGCAGCTCTTTTTTCAGGTTTTCGACAATATTCAAAGTCACAAAACCGTCATTAAGCTCTAAAAAAGGGTTGTTTCCCTGTTTGTAGACAATGGTGAAATTTGTATCGACGATAATGCACTCCGAAGAGAAAAGTTCAAATATGGTATTTGTTATCTCTTCTTGTATGTTGATATCTTTGAGGGTAAATGTTTTTACTTCCGAGAGGTTCTGTTTGGCATGTGTATGTGTTGAAAAGTAGTGCGAAGAGATTCTTGGAGGATTCTCAAGCTGCTCTTTGATGTAAATCTTATGCTCCTGGTTGAGCGTTTTAAAATAGGCAACGCTCATAAGTGTTGATTCCGAGGAGCCTAAAAACAAGAGACCTTTTTCTTTGAGCGCATAATGAAAGAGGACAAAAAGATCCTCCTGGACCTCAGGCAAAATATAGATAAGAAAATTTCTGCAGCTGATAATATCCTGATTGATAAAAGGCGGATCGCATAAAACATTGTGTTTTGTAAAAATAATCTGAGAACGAATAGACTCTTTGACTTTGTAGGCTCCGTCCAAGGGAACAAAATACTCTTTGCGTATTTTCTTTGGAGTCTTTTGGAGTGCTTTTTTGGAGTAGATCCCCTTTTTTGCAATGTCAAGTGCTTTTTCGTCAATGTCTGTGGCAAAAATATGAACATCGAAATTTTTTTTGAGCTTTTTTTTGATTTGGTCAATGGTGACAGCCAGAGAGTAGGCCTCTTCTCCTGTAGAGCAGGCAACAGACCAGACTCTCAGATCATAGCTGTCTGGCTTGTCAGAGAGGTACTCTTCAAGATGCTGCTTGAGTGCCTCAAATGATTTTTCGTCTCTGAAAAACTCTGTAACCCCGATAAGGATGTTTTGATACAGCAGATGCAACTCATCCGGATAGGCATTGATATAGTCAATATACTCTTCAAGCGTTGCGCATTTATTCAGAAGCATGCGTTTGCTCAGCCGTCTCATAATAGTCTCTTTTTTATACTTTTCTATGTCAAGGGACTCTTTTTCTTTGAGAAGCTTTACAATCTTCATGAAAGGTCCGGGTGCGGTATGCACGATGTTTACAAGATTTTGGGCGATCTCTTCTACCTCAAATATATAGTCAATGAAACCGCTTGCAATCGCATATTGCGGCATCTCCGGGTACTGGGCTTCTTTGGGAGACTGGGCGACGGTGATCCCGCCGTTTTCTTTGATGGTTCTCACACCTGCAGTTCCGTCATGTCCTGTCCCGCTGATGACGATGCCGAGGCAGTTTTCTTTTTTGTAACTGCTGAGCGCTTTGAAAAATACATCGATAGAAGGCGTCGGAATATGGGGAGTATCGGGTGCTTTTTCAAGGAGCAGTCGGTGGCGTGTGTAGATGAGGTTGTATCCCGGAGGAACAACATAGACATTGTTTGGCAAAAACTGCTGGTCTTTTGTGATGAGAGAGACCGGCATAACCGTATATGCGGTTAATATTTCGGCCAGGGCGCTTTTTTTATGCGGGTCAAGATGCTGGGCAATTATATAGACATACTCCTGGTCTGTGGGCAGCAGAGGAAACAGCTCTTTTAACGCCTGCAACCCTCCGGCACTCGCACCTATCCCGATAAATACAGAATTTTTCATATTTCTCTGCCTTGTAGCTGAAACGAAAGCTTTTATTTCTTAATATTAGCATAATTTTGATAAGATTAGCGTATGATAAATTTAAAAGCATTACAATCATTGGCAAGAAAATTTAAAGTTTTATATGTAGAAGATGATATAGCTGTGCAAACTGCACTCACGGGGTATCTGAAGAATTTTTTTACACATGTGACGACTGCAAAAGACGGGCTGGAGGGTTTACAGCTCTATAAGAAGGGGCAGTTTGACATCGTGATTACAGATCTGTCCATGCCTAAAATGGACGGTATAGAGATGCTCAAAAAAATAAGAGAGATAAATCCGAATCAGGCTATACTGATAACAACCGCACACAGCGGTTCAGACTATATGTCTCAGGCTATTAAAATAGGGGTTGACGGCTATATAATCAAACCTTTTGATTATGAACAGCTGAATTACGAACTCTACAAAGTAAGTGAAAAACTCAAAGTCATGCAGGAGAATGAAGCGTACAAAAAGTCCCTGCAGCGTATGGTGGAGCAAAAAACAGCCGAACTGAGTGCTATGATGCAGTTTCAGCATGACAATTATGAAAAAACTCTTTTGGCAATGGTCAAACTTATAGAAGAGAGAGATACCTATACGGCGGGGCATTCCCAAAGAGTTGCCAAATACTCTAAAATGATAGCCCAAAAGATGGGACTCTCCAAAAAAGAGTGCGAAAAAGTCTATCAGGCGGGAATTTTACATGATATCGGCAAGATTGTCACACCGGATGTTGTCCTTTTAAAGCCAAAAAAACTCAATGATCTGGAGTATAAACTGATTCAGGAGCATCCTCAGGTCGGCTACAGACTTTTGGCAAATATTCCTATGTACGAGGAGCTGGCAGATATAGTCCGTGATCATCATGAGCGATGTGACGGCAGCGGATACCCAAGAGGCATTGCCGCCAATGAAATTGACACTCTTGCAAAAGTGATGATGATTGCCGATTGTTTTGATGCCATGACAACCAACAGAATATACAAAGGCAGAAAAACACCCAAAGAAGCACTCGATGAGATAGAACGTCTCAGCGGTGTGCAGTACGACAGGGATGCAGTCAAAGCAACACTTGAGGCGCTTAAAGATGTGGTTGTAGACAAAAATATCAATCAGTTGCCCCATACAGATATAGAAAAGGAACGATTTGCCTATTTTTACAAGGACAACCTGACCGATCTGTACAATCAGAGCTATCTCGATGTAATGTTGCTGCAAAACTCTTATGAAAAAAAATACACACAGCTGCATCTGTTGCGATTGAAAAATTTTTCGCGTTACAACAAAGAATCCGGATGGAAAGAGGGAGACACTGTTTTGGTGAAAATTGCCAAATCTTTACAAAACTGTTTTGACCTCTCTATGGTTTTTAGAATTTTCGGCGATGATTTTGCCCTCCTTGATAACGGAGAGTGCAATATGAAAAAAATAGAGCAGAAAATCAATGCCATTTTAGACAACACTATTATAGAATCAGACATACTGAATCTCACTCTTGACACCCAAAAGAGTATAAGTGTAGATGATTTGGAAAAACTTTGATATCTTCCAGGTAAGTGAAGAAAATTAATGCTTTCTCGGAATCGGTACTTTCTAACGCTAAAGCGTGACTTGGAAAAAAACTAAATTTTTTTCTGCAGTGCCGACTGTTGAAACATCTCTGCCATTCTCATCCAACCCTAAAGGATGGGCTCCGTAACTCTGTTCAGCTCTTTGGAATCGGTACTTTAGTGCCGACTGCTGCAACATCTCCGCCCACCCTAAAGGATGGGTTCCAAAACTCTGCTCAGCTCTTTGGAATCGGTACTTTAGTGCCGACTGTCAGGGTGCAAAAGCCTGAACCTGCCTTTTGTTAAATCCGGATGTTCCGAGTTTTGCCTCTGGGTGAAACTCTTTTGCATAGGGCTTGAGGTATGCGGGGATTGCTCTGCCTTTTAACTTCATCATATCCTGAAGCATATACTTTGCGATTTCCTCTTCGGTTATCTTTTTCTTTACATGTAAATAGGAAAAAAGCAGTTCGCCCTGTCTTTGCAGAGAGATTTTCCATGTCGAATCTGTCTGTTCGTAAATCCAGAGTCCAAAAGTATAAAAGTTTTCATACACACTTTCATTTTGCCATAACAGCGGGAGCGTTGTTTTGAAATTTCCGCTGTTGTAGTACAAATCCCAAAATCGTGCAAAGCGTTTCATAATCTGTATATCATTGAAGCTGAGTTTGTTGTTTTTTAAAATATCATAGGGCGGAATGTCGCTGTAAACCATGCCCTCCTCCCTGTCGTGACGGCTGATGTGCGTGCCGGAGAGTTTTTTCAGGATGCCTATCTGGATTTCACAGCTGCTGATGCGCATCAGCTCATCAAGGTTGTGTCCAAAACTCTGCAAACTCTCCCCAGGAAGCCCCACGATCAGGTCAAGATGAATATGCGCCGTTGTCTCATTTTGCAAAAAGCCGATGTTGTCTTTTATTTTGTCGAGTTTGAGTTGTCTGGAGATATTGTTTGCAATTTTTGGATTGAGTGTCTGTATGCCGATTTCAAGCTGCAGCGCACCGTGAGGAAAACGTTTTATTTTTTCCCGCAAAGAGAGGGGAAAATGGTCGGGAATAACTTCAAAATGGGCAAAATAGGGCGGCTCTTTTTCTAAAAAAAAGTCCAAGATTTTGTTTGCCGCTTTCATGTTGAGATTAAAGGTTCTGTCAACAAATTTAAAATTTCTCGCTCCCCGTTCCCAGAGCTTCTCAAATTCTGTCAAGACTGCATCAAGATCAAAGGCACGTACTTTTTCATCCATGGAAGAGAGGCAAAATTCACATTCAAAAGGACAGCCTCTTGATATTTCCACATAAATATAACGGTTCTTTATGTCCTCGTCTGTGTAGTACATGTAAGGAAGCTGTATTTTTTTAAGGTCTGGAAGCGTCATTTTTATAATTTTCTCGGCAGGACGCTCTTCCTGAATATTTTTGCACAGCCGGTAAAAAGCCAGATCGCCTTCACCCTGTATGATGTAGTCGGCATCATCAAAGTTGACACGAAAAGGCAGGTAGCTCACTTCGGGACCTCCGAGAATTACAAGTGTCTGGGGTGAAACTTTTTTCAGGATGTGAATAAGTTCGTGCACCTCTTTGGCATTCCAGATATACACGCCTATACCTATAATGTCAGGCTGCGAGAGAAGGAGTTTCTCTGCAATGGTTTGGATGGCATCATTGATGCTGAATTCGAGTATAGTCGTGTCCTGTTGGAGTTCCTGCATATTTGCATACAAATAGCGAAGCCCTATGGCACTGTGTGTAAAGCGTGAATTTAAAGTTGTCAGTATAATTTTCATTTACTAAGAGAGATATTTCTTAATATCAACTTGAACCTGTTGCGCTATTTGGATACACTGTAGGGTAATTTTTTCATTTGGTTCAAAATCAGGCAGTACTGAACCAAAAGGATATTTGGATGAAAGATAAATAGTGTCTATCAGGTCAATCTCATCTTCTGTAATAGTTAATAATACATTCTCTTTTTTAAGTTTTTCATTGAGAGATAATATACTATGTGTTTTTTGTAACTTTATTCCATATTCAATTAAATATGCTTTTATATATTTTTCTATTGCTTGCTGTGTGTTTTGCAGGGATGGATTATAGAGATGACTTTTTAATAAAATCTTAGCTGATTGAAAATTTTCATCTGCAAAAACAAGCCATTTCTTTGTCTCATCTTTCATAAACAACTTTTCCTTTATAAATTTCATCCAAGAAGACACCTTTTGCATCCTCTTTAATGGGAATTATATCTATAGGAATGATTTTGGAAATTTCACGCAATACCTTTCTGTATTTTAGAGAAAGCGTTAAAAAGTTGTCATCTGAGTTTTGTATGACCGCAATATCAATATCATTTGGATTTTTGGAAGATAAAAAAGAGCCAAAGAGCACAACACTGTTTATCTCTGAAAATTGGGAGAGTTTCTTTGTAATAGTGTGAATAAAAGTTACTTTTTTATTTTTCGTTAAATACATAATGAGGAATAATATCATATTTCTTTTTTGAATGGGCTTAAAGGGAGGAAAAACAGCCGAGAGTAAAAAAGGGGGAAAACTCAGCTGTTTTAAAAATTTATAGGAGTAAATATCTCTCTTATGAAAGGGGAAAAACATAATTGAGATATAGAATTATATTTATTATAAGTAAATGTTAGGTAAATAGCGATAAATTACCTTGTTTCATCGTATTCTTTTATCATGCGATCCAAGTCTTTGAAAAGCTCCAGTGAAGCGTCTTCCATTTTTTTGAAATTTTCCACTATTATCTTAGGATGATCTGCTTTGAGAACACTGTGTTCTTTGACAAAACCATGTTTTTAGCCACTGCATCATGCACAGTCGCATGCGGTGCATCCATTTTCTTAAAGGCAGAAGTGTTGCCAAAGCGCTCTTTGCCTGTACTGAAATACCATTGCCCCATTCTACAGTGTTTGTGATCCGGAAACTCTTTATTTGCATCTTCGTTGAGTACAGCTGAGTACGCATTTGATTTAAATAAAATATGGTCAACCTTGACAAGTGTGGTAAAGAGACGGTTTTGAATACCGATAGCTGTCGTGTGCGCTGCATTGGCAAGCTCGTTGAGTTCACTAAAGGTATTTTCAAACTCATGAATTACTTCGCTTGACTCCTGTGCTATGTTTGTAATCTCATCAGAGTTTGTTCGCATATCATTTGCCTCTTGCTGAAGAGTGGAAATGTTGATTTCTATCTCTGTGGTTGCTTTTTGGGTGCGTTCGGCAAGTTTTCTGACCTCATCGGCAACTACGGCAAAACCGCGTCCGTGCTCACCCGCACGGGCTGCTTCTATGGCTGCGTTGAGTGCAAGCAGGTTAGTCTGGTCTGCAATATCTTTGATGAGACCTACAACCTCTGAAATATCCCGTGAGCGCCCTTCAAGATTAACAATGCCTTCATGCGAAGAAGAAATGAGTTCCACAAGAGAGCCCAGTCTTTGTCCTATTTCAAGAACACTGTTAAGACTTCCCGAAGCTTTTTCTGCCGTTTGTTCAGAAACATGAACAATGTCTTCTGCTTCACCGGATGAAACAGTCAAATCTGTCTGGATGATAGAAAGTCCCTGTCCTATACCTCCGCCAAGTGTTGAAAACTTAGAAGAGAGTTCGGCCTGCAGTTTTCTTCTGTATCCGCTTGCGATTGCCTCTATGGCTGTATTGACTTGAGCGGCGGTAGTATGAAACAGCCCCTGCAGTCCTTGCGGATAGGTGTGTCTGTAGGTTTTTCCGGCTGATGCGCACTCTATCGTTGTTGCGATATCACGCATAAACGCTTCTACCTGGTCAAGCATATCGTTGAGCGCCCAGGCGATTTTAGCATCATGAGAGTTGTCATTTGGAATGTGTGTGATGCGTCCTTCGAGTTTTCCCTGCGCAGCCTGTACTAAAATCTCTTCGAGTTTGTCCATAACGGTTGAACTTTTTGAAGCTGTTTCTCCCGGAATAAAGAGCGCCACAATTGCTATAAACAAAACAAGCCCGCCTACAATGTAACTTGCACTCAGCAGGCTGTAGATACCAACGCCTAAAAGTGTTACAAAAAGCAATAAAGCCTGGTTATTTTTGAAGAGAGATGATATACTCATCATAGCTGACTCCTTCCTGGTTTAATAAATCTGTTAAAATTTTCATACTTGCGTCCATACCGCCGCTTCTTTCTGCCTGAAGCATCTGTGCATAGAGCGGTTTGATAATCTCAAGTGCTTCAGGGTTTGGCTTTCTTCTTACAGAGTAGTATCCTACGGTATTGCCGCGTTCATCCAAAGAGGGTGTGACATTGGCGTAGACCCAGTAGGAGTTATTGTTTTTTGTACTGTTGATGACATAGGCAAAAATCTCTTCTTTTGCCTGAACTCTATCCCATAAAAGTTTAAAAATTGCCTTTGGCATATCCGGATGACGGACAATGTTATGAGGTTTTCCGAGAAGTTCTTCTTCTGTATATTCCGCTAAGTCAATAAAGATCTTATTGACATAGGTCAGTCGACCTTTTGTATCTGTTTTAGAGACAATAAAATCGTTTTCGCCTAATGTTCGTTCCATTTTAGCTCTCTCCTTTATTTGTTGAAAATATTGTAGCATATCTTTATTGGATTATTGCTATAATTTGTGATAAGGAAGTTTATGTTTGCTCTGTTATCTCTTTTTTACTATTTTTATTTTTCCATAGTGGGAATATATTATATTTTTGCCAAAAATTCTCAGCGGTGTCGGCTATGATGCAAGCGAGATAGGGATTATTTTTGCGGCATCTCCTTTGGTGCGTTTTATTCTGCCTTTTTTGTTTTTGCGTGGACTGACGCTCAATGCTGCTGTTTTTAAATTTTCATTATTGACAGTTATTGCAAGTACGCTCTCTTTTTATCTCTCCTTGGAACACTTTTATGCCTTGCTGCTTTCAAACATATTTCTTGGATTGGGTATGAGCCTGATGCTGCCTTTTGTGGAGGTTATCTCTTTGCATACCATCGGCAAAGAGCGTTACGGAAAAGTACGGCTTTTTGGTTCTGTGGGCTTTATCGTTGTTGCGCTTGTTCTGGTCAGGTTTTTAAGTTCGGCCTATGTTGCCTTGGACTTTTTGTTTGTTTTGAGCCTTTTGACTGCTTTTGTAGCCTATTTGGTGCTTTGCCGCGCGCCTGACACCAGCTATGTAAAAGAGAGAAGTATCTCTAATGATATAGATATCTTCAAAGACTGGCAACTCTGGGGCGGACTTGTTCTGGTGCAGATGAGCTTTGGCTCCTTTTATAACTTTTTTACCATTTATGAAACGGATCACGGTATCAGTTTGGATATGACAATCTATTTGTGGAGTTTTGGCGTACTTATTGAAGTGGGGATGTTTTTCTTTCAAGGGGGACTGTTGCAGGGAAATTTACTCAACCTGTTACGCTTTACGGCACTGGCAACGGTACTGCGTTGGTTTTTAGTTTTTGCATTTCCTGAGAATTTGGCGATACTGTTTTTCTCCCAGGCCCTGCATGCTCTGAGTTTTGCACTCTTTCATACAGCCGCGATCAGCTATCTGTTTCAGCGCTACAGACACAAAAGTCTCTCTCAGCAGTTTTTTTCCGGAATAACTTACGGTTTTGGAGGACTCAGCGGAGCGCTTATTGCCGGATATGTGTATGAGTATTATCCGAAATATCTCTTTTTAACCTCAAGTCTGATGGCATTTGGAGCATTTTTGCTGTTTATGGCTGTAAGGCAGCACAAAGGGGAGCAGCTGTCCCGCCACGCTCGCCCGCACTGAAGTACGGGTTCCGAAAAAGCTGCACAGGCTCATCTTTGGAAGATACCGGAATCGGTACTTTAGTACCGACTGTTGCAACTTTCCTGCCACCCTCAGCCCGCACCGCAGAAAAAAATTTAGTTTTTCTCACAAGTCATGCTTTCGCATAGAAAGTACGGGTTCCGAAAAGCTGCACAGGCTAATCTCTGGAAGATACCGGAATCGGTACTTCAGTGCCGACTCTTAGGCTTTATAGTTTCCACAAGCCGTGAAAGCTGATAATAACTGTTTTGATATTGTGAGTTTATTTCAAAAAGAAAAGGTCTGTATTTGAGGTAATTTGCCCAGACCTTTTTGCTCTGTTTTTCCCTGCCTCGCTTTACCAGCTCAAAACTGACAGCGGCATTGATGAAGCCTTTGAGCAGTTTGACCTCTTTGTCTTTTTCGAAACGTCGGGGAAACCAGGCTGCTTCCAATGCTTCATGAGCATCATAATAACGCTCTTCTTCGAGGCATTTTATAAATTCGTTGATATGTTTATGCATCGTTTTCATCCAGTAGCATCATATTTTTTCTCCAGTATCCTCGACCGCCTTTAAGGGAAATACAGTGGTGATTCGGAAATTTTTCTTTGTACTCTTTGAGCCGATCAAGTGTCGCCTTGCCGGAATCGCAGTAAAAAACAAAGACACTCCCTTTGGGGTATTGTTTAAGTTCATAAGGATTGTAGGTTACTGTGTCTGCTTTTTCTATGGGTGCTAAAATAGTGTCAACAAGCACGACATCCACACCTTCTTGTTCCAGTTTTTTCTTATTTTGCAAAAACTCTTTTTGCGTCCATTCGTCAGGATAATTCATGCGGTCATTATATAACAGATTTTTTATATTTTATTGAAGCAGTAAGATTAGGCTTTTTTCGGAACCCGTACTTTCTATGCTAAAGCATGACTTAGAAAAAAACTAAATTTTTTTCTGCAGTGCGGGCTTTGTGTTTTCCTAAGGTACACTTTAGCGTTAAAACCTATTAAAAAAATTAATGCTTTCTCGGAATCGGTACTTCAGTGCCGACTGTTGCAACACTCCTGCCACTCTCAGCCCGCACTGAAGTACGGGTTCCGAAAATTCAGGAAGCAGTGCGGGCTGTCAGGCTTTTGAGCCATAAAGCTGCTAAACTTGTGTTATAATCTCTTTTATGGCAAGAAAAAATAAAAAAAACAGTAAAATTAACCAGAGAATTAGAAAATATTTTGATGATGACCCCTTTGATGTGGGGATTGAACGGGTGGAAGGTAAAACCCTCAGTGAGCTTTTTGCAACACTGGGCATATATGATATAGAGCATAACAAAACGCTGATGGTAAAAACACTCCGAATGATTTGGAGCGAGGCAGACAGCGGTATGCGCCATGATATATTGAACTTTTTTGAGAGTGACGGACGGGTGTACAAGTCTGAGAAGCCAAAAAAAGAAGTTGTTTTTGACAGAGAAGACAAAATTAACGCACTTTTGGAAGAACTTGATGTAAGCCAGGAAGAGGCCGTGCGTCTGCGAGAAGCCTATTTACATGTAAGAAGCAAAAAAATAACCATAGAAAAAATGGAATCATCTTTGCGTCATATCCGTTTTGAGATGAAAAAAGAGAGATTAGAACGTGAACTTGAGGGACTTTTTGATCTGGATGACTGCTTTGAATTTAATGCCTCGCTGAAGTACGAACTCTACGAACAGCATTTTCACAAGATTTTGACACTCAAAACAAAACCCTATGCGTATGAATACCTTGAAACAACGGATTTTGATGCGATTGTGCAAAAGATAGGTCAGGACAAAGTTACGGTTGTGGAACAAAAGCAGGAGAATATTAATAATTTTTTAAGCAATTTGAAATATCCGCATGCCTATTTGAGTACCAAGGAAATTTTAGATGCACTGCGGGCTTCGCCTCCAAAATCAAAAGTGAGCTATCCGCTGATATCACAGAAACTTTTAAAAAAAATTGTCAAGTCTAAAATAGAGGCCGAGGGAGTGGAACTGCATGAAGAAGAGGTGCTGATTCGTGTCAATGAGCAGCTTTGCCTCCCCTACAGTGAGCAGAAAATCTCTTATAAACTGGAGTTACATGTAGAGCTTGAAGGACTTTTAGAAGAGATATGGAACGCGAAAAGGTTTAATTTTGATGCTATTTTGGCAGAGGTCAAAAAAGAGCACGAAGATGAATTTTTACTCACCCTCGATGCTTTGGTAAAAGAGTGTGAAGAGTATGCCCAGCTTTTGCATTTTAGCCAAGAAGAGCTGCATGCGAGAGTCTATGAGTATCTTTTTGAACTGCTTCCTCAGACCTTGAATATAACGCCCAAAATTCACAGAAAAATAACACGGCGTTTTTTACACTCTATCCATGACGAACTGATTAAAAAACAGCGTGAAGCACTGCTTGCGCGGACTATTCGTGATTTTAAAAATCTCTTTCCCATTGCGCGCAGTATGCAGAGAAAACTTATACTGCACATCGGTCCTACAAACAGCGGCAAAACCTACGAGGCGATGGAGCATCTCAAAAAGGCAGATACAGGCTACTATCTGGCGCCTTTGCGGCTTCTGGCACTCGAAGGTTATGAAACGCTCAAAGCACAGGGCATTGAAAGCTCCCTAATTACCGGTGAGGAGCAAATCCTTGATGATGAAGCGACGCATATCAGTTCTACAATTGAGATGATGAATTATGATGTGGATGTGGATGTCTGTGTCATAGATGAAGTACAGATGATAGATGACCGTGACCGCGGCTGGGCATGGGCAAATGCCATTATAGGTGCGCCTGCAAAAGAGGTCATTATGACAGGTTCGCCAAATGTCAAAGAAGCGATTGTCGCTTTGGCAGAGTATCTGGGTGAAGAGCTGGAAATACGGGAGTTTGAGAGGAAAAATCCTTTGGAGCTTTTGGAAAAACCGACACATCCAAAAGATGTGGAGGCAGGCACGGCGATTATCGCTTTTAGTCGTAAAGATGTTCTGCGGCTGAAGCAGAATTTTTCCAAAGATTTTGAAGTGAGTGTTGTCTACGGCAATCTCTCGCCTGAGGTCAGACGGGAAGAGGCAAGGCGTTTTCGAGAAGGCGAAACGCAGGTACTTGTTGCCACCGATGCCATAGCGATGGGGATGAATCTGCCCATAAAAACGGTGCTTTTTTCAAAAGCCGAAAAATTTGACGGGATAATCCAACGCAGTCTCTTTCCTTCGGAGGTACAGCAGATTGCAGGAAGGGCAGGGCGTTACGGTTTGCATGAAAAGGGCTATGTCGGGGCTCTGCACGGGGATGCTTTACATGTAGTCAAGAAAAATTTCACCAAGCCGGCAAAAGAGATAAAAGTGCCCTTTAAAGTAATGGCAAATTTGGAACATATAAAACTTGTCAGTACGATTTTGGAAGAAAACTCTTTGGAAGAAATTTTGCGCTTTTTTATCAAAAATATGGTCTTTGACGGACCTTTTTATGCGGCTTCGCTTGATGATATGCTGGAGGCTTCCCGCATTGTTGACAGTTATGATCTGGATATTGCCACCAAGTACCATCTTGCCTGCGCGCCGCTGACGCTAAAATCAGCCTATATCATCAGTGCCTATGAGCGCTACATCAATGCTTTGGAGAAAAAAGAGCCGGTTTATTATCATGCGCCAAAACTGACAGGTTCGTATGCACAAACCTCCGAAGAGCTGTTGCGCGCTGAAGATATGGTCAAAGAGATTTCGCTGTATCTGTGGCTGAGTTACCGTTTTAATGACTACTTTGTAGATGAAAACAAGGCAAGAGCCTACAGGGGTGTTTTGAACAAATATATAGAAGAGACACTCAGGCAGACACAGCTGAGTCAAAGCTGCAAGCTCTGTGGCACGGTTTTGCCGGTAAATTCCAAGTACAGTATCTGCCAGTCGTGTTTTAAAAAGAACTATGTGCACAAAAGAGGGCACCGGCGTTTGCCGCGTTAGAGAGTTCTGTCCTTAGCTTTTAAATTCGTCGATAGTTTTTTGTAAAGAAGAGGCAACCTGCACGAGTTTTTGCAAATCATTTTCAATGCTTACAACACTGGTGCCGTTGGCTGTTGAGAGTGTTTCGATTTTTTCTATGTAGGTGATGATCTCCTGAATATTCTGCGACATTTTTTCACTGTCTTCTTTTGATTTGTTTGCCATCTGTGTGGAGATTTGCATCGCTTGCGACGTTGTTGTGATTTTTTGTTCCACATCATCAGATATATTGACAAGGGCTTCTATGTTTTGTGCATTGATTGTCATCTTGTCACTGACGTCATTGATAGCCTGTACAATGGTACTGACGCTGATGTCTACCTCTGAGAGACTCTTTTGTGTTCGTTCTGCGAGTTTTCTGACTTCATCGGCAACCACGGCAAATCCTCGCCCGTGTTCTCCTGCGCGTGCCGCTTCTATGGCAGCGTTGAGAGCTAAAAGGTTTGTCTGCTCGGCTATCTCTTTGATGACATTGAGGACGTCCTTGACCTGGTCGGCATCATTTTTAAGGACTAAAAGTTCGCTTGAGAGTTCGTTTTCACTCTCTACAAAATGTTCTACTTCACTGTTGAGTTTTGCCAAAGAGCTGTGTGCCTCTTCGAGTTCTTTTTCGGCATTGAGGATGGTTTCCTGGGTAACAGTGGCTGCCTCTATGGTCTCATCTAAAATAGTTTGGATATCTTCTGTTTTTTTGCTTGTTTTGGAAACAATCTCTCTCTCCTGCTGTACGCCTTTTCGTATGACGTGGGAGGAGATCTCAATTTCAGAGGCTATTTCATTGTTTTGTTCGCCGAGTGATTTCACCTCATTTACTGTAGATTGAATCATTTCTATAAAATGATTTACTTCATTGGCTGTCTCTCCGAATTCATTGCCTTTTTTGTAGGCAAGACGTTTTGTTAAATCTTTGTTCCCGCGCACAAGATCTGCAATTCTCTCTTTGAGGTTGTTCAGCGGTGTAAAAATTTCACGGCTGAAAAAGAGCAGGGCAACCATACTAAATGCAATACTGCCCAGAATCAAAGAGATGACAAGTGTTGTGTTCGTCTGTGCAATATCTTCATCATTTTTATCCAGTGATATCGTCAAATCCATGGCACCGAGTGCATAACCGACTTCTGCATTATAGTGGCACTGCAGGCATCTTTTTTCGGCTATCATAGGTTTAATCATGCGGATAATATGGTGCCCGTTTTCATTCTTTTCGATAATTTTTGTCTCTTTGTTTTGCAATACATCTTGCACAAGAGGGTCGGCCGTATATGTTTCATCTGGTGCATAAACTTCCATAACAGCTTTTGACTTTGCAATTTTCAAGTCCTCTATGCCGTCAATGCCTTTTGCACTCTCAAAAGCAGTCTGAACCACTTCCGGGTCTCCCATCATCATGCTTGTTGTCATCGTCTGAAAGATGGACTGACTGAGCATTTTCAAAGATTTTTTTGCGGTAGTATCTGAAAGGCTGTGCAGTGTAAAGGAGAGATAATAAGACATTCCGATAAGCCCGAGAACACTTAAGGCAACAATGGAGACAATGACTTTTGACCTTACTGATGCAAACATGAAAAAATCCTAAGAGTAAAAAATTTAAGTATTATAACGTAATAAAACCTTTGCAGAATTACATACTATAGATTAAATACTCAATCTGCTCCAAAAGTTCCTGATTTTGTATGTTGCTTTGCACGGCGTACGCAAGAGAAGCCCCGGCACCTACGCCCTCTTTCGCTTCGCCCTCGTCATACTTTTTGAGTATGGGTATCTGGGTATTTGCAAAACTGAATGTAGTGTAAACGGCATGTGGTGCATAGCTTAACTGCTCTAAAATATGGGCAATATCGGAATTTTTGTCTTGTGCGACCCACTGCGTGGTTGCAAGGGTAATGTTGTCATGCTTTACACGCATCAAAACATCTTCCTTGAGTTTGTCGGCGATTAACAGACAGGCTGCCATCTGTGTTCCGCCGGCTAAAACGATTTGAAATCTTTTTGAGGCTTCAAGCAAAAATCCGGCACAAAAAAGCAGCATATTGTCACTTACGATACCCAGTTTTTCAAAATTGTTCATATCATTGTCAAGCAAAGAGAGGGCTTTGTTTATCGTTTGTGTTTTAATATCATCGGGTACATGTAGGAAACTTGAGGAAAAGTCATCGGCGCAGTCAAAGCCAAGTGCCAAAGCCGAAGCAGTCGCTGTGTTGTTGTCCCGCGGGTGTACTCTCTCCTAAAATAAGATAATTTCCTTTAAGCTCATAGGACTTTCCAAACTGCATCCCTTTTGCGAATATCTCTTTTGCATTGATACCGGCACCTTTGTCTATTGCCTCGGAGGGGTGGATGTCAAAATGGTGTTGATACAGTTTTTAGGCTGGGAAACAAGACCCAGATCCAAAATCTCTATAGTGCTAAAAGGTGTCAGATTGTGAACTGCACGGGTAATAAGTGCAGGGGTAGGGACACCTGTCGGTGTTTCGGCAAGTTCGCCCAAAGAGAAAACTTTTTCATGACTTATATATTCGGCGTCAAGTGTAGGGGTAAGCGGAATCATCCCCGGAATCCCGGCCTGGGTAATGTTGTCTATCTCGCATGTCTTTGTGACACTTGCGGCAAGTAAAAAATCGGCTTTTCCTTCAGGAAATGTATCAATGGTGTTTGTCAGTATGTTATATGTTTGCATTATAAGAATCTTTTTTCTAATTGTAACAAAAATTACAAATATTTTCTTTTGTTTCAATATAATTTGGATAGTTTAAGTTTTTAGTGTTAGAATAAAACTTATTTTAATGACAGGAGCATAGTTATATGTTGAAAAAAAGTGTTATCATAGCGTCGTTGATGGCGTTGGTTTTAGTTGGGTTTAGTGGTTGTAGTGCGATGAAAACTGCCGTGAAGAAGAGAAATCTTGATGTACAAACAAAAATGTCTGAAACTGTGTTTTTGGAGCCTGTGAGCCCGGAAGAAAAGGTTATTTATTTTGATATGAGAAATACTTCTGACAAACAGGTCGATGTTAAGAATGTAATCGCTAACGAGTTTAGAGCCAAAGGCTATAAAATAACAAATGATCCTAAAAAAGCAACATATATGCTTCAGGGAAACATTTTAAAAGTCGGTAAAAGTGACTTGAGAGAAGCAAAAGCTATGATGGGTTCTAGTTTTGGTGCTGCATTGACCGGCGGTGCTTTAGGTGCTGCAACATCATACTCATTAGGTGGCGGCGGACGTACAAGTGCTGCTGTAGGTTTGGCAGGTGCTGCTCTTGGTTTTCTTGGGGATGCTCTAGTTGAAGATACTGTGTATGTTATGGTCACTGATTTACAAATTCGTGAGAGACCGCTTGACGGAGAAGTTGTCACACAGACACAACAGGCATCTTTGGCACAGGGAAGTTCTACAAAAGTACAACAGGATATCAAAGGCGGAAAAGTAAAATGGAAAACTTACCGTACACGTATCATCTCTACTGCAAACAAAATGAATTTAAAATTTGACGAAGCACGTCCGGTTCTTGAAAAAGCGCTTGCTCGTTCAATCGCAGGTGTATTTTAACAAAATTAGAAAGGGCAGTTTAAAAACTGTTCTTTCTGCTCCGTTTATAAACTCTCTAGTCAATATCCACACCCTCCCAGAACTCGTCATAATCAAGATTAGTCAGTGCATTTTCATCTGCAAGGTTCTTCTCCAATAGTTTTTTTTGCTGTTCTTCAAAGTAGAGTTCCAAGGCTTCATTGATAAGTGTGCTTTCATCTTTTTTAAGGATCTGTGTAAATGTTTCCAGGTTTTGTAAGTTGTAGTCGTTAATAGTTATCTGCATAAAATATTTTAGCCAAATTTAGCAAAATTTGCTAATTTCGGCTAAATGTCTGCAGGTTTTATTTTGTTTGGACAACTCTTTTGTTAAGAGGCTGTGTCGGTCTTTCGTTGTTTCTGTAGTATTTTCTTAAAGCATCCAGTTGTGATTTTGAAATATTGACAGTATCTTTGAAAATATACCACTCTACGCCCTCTGTACAGGGTGGTGTGGTAAATGAACCTTTGTAGTGATAGTAGTGATCCGTATCTTCAGGCAGCAAATCATTAGGATTTATGGCTATTTTGTGTTTTGCATGTAAAATCTTTTCTAAAGCAGGATTTTCTTCTCCGACTTCAAACATTACTGCCACAACTGCCACTGAACCGTCTTTTGCCATATGAACAAAGTGCGCGACTGCATTGTATCTTCTGCCGTCAATTGTATGCTCGCTCATGCCATGAAAATGAAACTGTTTTAGTTTGTAGTCTTTGCCGTGCAGTGAGATATAGCCTGCATCTACCGGGGTAACCTTTAGAGAGTGCCCGTTATCAACAACAGTGGAAATACCTTTGTAATCTTCGGAAAGTTCAATCGTGTAACTCTCGTCTAACTGCTGTGTATTTTCTGTTTCTATATTTATAGGGGACTGTTCTTTGCCTTTTTTGCAAGTTTCGCTGAAGTGTCCCCAGTCTTGCGGACCATGTTTTGCGTAGTCCCAATGTGCTTCAACACCTGCAAATGCAATTGTTGAACTCGCCATGAGTGTCAAAGCGATTGTAGAGAATTTTGTCATAAGCTGCCTTTTTTAATTTATATATTAATTATAAGGGTAGCTTACTTAATAGAGACTAAATCAGGCTGTATATATAAGTTTTTCATTGATTGTGTTTCCGCTCAGTTCAACATAACGCATCGGGTACATATCCAAGTCAAGCGGACGGACAAATCCGCGTGTGACAATAACCCTTGTCCCCTGAATCTCTTTGACAGAGTCTATATGTTTGTGTCCTGAAAGCGTCAAAATCAGGTTTGGATATTTAAAAAGTTTTTTTTGTACCTCTTGCGTGTTGTTCAGGACATATTTATGAATATCTTTTTCTTCTGTGCCGCCCCAGTAGTTTGTATAGGGATGGTGGTTGAGTATTACCGTCGGTTTGTTTTGGTCGAGAATTTTTTGGGCAAAAGCGATTGTCTCTTCTGTATAGGCTCCGTTGTTGTGGTTTTCTATACAGCTGTCAAGCCCTAAAATATTGTAGCCTTTTGTTTGCAGCAGCCAGTCTTTCCCCTCTACATGTAACTCTTTCGCACTGCAGAACATGTTTTTAAATGCTTCAAGATTAATCTGTTTGTCGCCGCTCGGAAAAGATTCTTTGTTTCCTCTTACCGTGTAGTATGGGCAGTGAAGCGTATCGGCAATCTCTTTGAACTTCAAAGCATCACTGTCTTGGGCGCATTGTTGTTGAAGTTGTCACCGCCAAAGAGAACAAAATCCAAATCTTTGTAGTTTGTGTTGATAAAGTCAGCCATCAGCTGCATCGCTTCGACACTGTCACTGTCGCTCAAATCCATATGCGAATCGGTTACATGTATAAACTTCAGTGTTTTTTTCGAATCTGTCTGGGTGCCGGCCATTAAAGGCATGGCACCGGCGACTACTGCACTCTTTAAAAAGTTTCTTCGTGATATTTGTGACATTGTTTTTCCCTTCTTTGTTTAAATACTCTCTACAGTAATGTAGCATCACTGACAATACATTTTCCCCCGTATGTCTCCAAAAACTTTTTAAGATCTTTTTGCATGTTCTCCAGCAGTTCTTTTTTACACACGCTGAAGACCAGGATATTGCTCAGTACATCCGAGACATCATCTGCTGTCTGAAAACCGTGACCCCCGTAGCCTTCTACATCTTTGATGACAGTATATCCGTCTACTTTGTGCTTTTTAAAAACTTTCAAGAGTCTCTTTATGTAAACAGACTCAATGATGACTTCGATTTTTTTCATCTTTTACCCCCAAAATGTTGTTATCATATAATAATACAACGGTATACCTAATGAAATATTGAATGGGAAGGTAACTGCCAGACTGAGCGGAAGATATATTCCCGGATTTGCTTCAGGTACAGAGAGTCTCATTGCTGCCGGAACAGCGATGTAAGAGGCACTCGCACTGAGCAGTGCCAAAAGAAAAGCATCCCCTTTTTCAATTCCGAAGAAATAGGCTACCGCTACAGCTACAGAGGCGTTGACCATCGGCATGATGAGTGCAAATCCTATCAAAAACAGACCCACTTTTTTCAGTTCATGAATTTTTCTTGCTGCAACAAGACCCATGTCAAGAAGGAAAAATGCAAGCATCCCTTTAAAGAGCGTTCCAAAAAGCGGCTCCATAGAGTGCCATCCTTTGTCTCCTGTCAATATCCCGATGGCAAGCGCGCCTATAAGCAAAAATACAGAAGGGTTTAAAAAAGCTTCCCGCAAAATTTCTTTTATACTTGTATTTTCATCTTCTGCGTCAGGACTTTTGGCAAAGAGTGCTGCAAAGACCAGACCTATAACAATAGCCGGAGACTCCATAAGCGCCATAGAAGCAACCATAAATCCGCCATGTGCAACACCTATGGTGTCAAGATAGGTAATCCCCGTAATAAAAGTAACAGCACTGATAGACCCAAAAGTTGCCGCAATGGCAATGGCATTGTAAACATCTATTTTCATTCTTAAGATAAAAAAGCTGTATACAGGAATAAGCATGGACATAACTACTGCAATAAGCAGTGCTTTAAAGATGTATGTGCTGAGTCCGCTTTGGGAAAGTTCATGTCCGCCGTGCAAACCAATTGCTATAAGCAAATAAAGAGAAAACAGTTTAGGTAATGGCTGCGGAATAGTTAAATCAGATTTTAAGAAAATGGCCAGCATTCCTAAAAAAAAGAATAAAACAGGCGGATTTAACATGTTTTGTAAAATTATATCGATATTCATTTTTTAAACTCCTATTGCATAAAGGCGGTATTAATTCGATTCAGATTTTTATCTGTAGTGTAGCGAAACAAACCTTTATCTTTATGTGGTATTTCCCTCCTTTTCCCCTAAAAAAGGAGGGATAAAGGTATGGTTTTTATTCGCCTTGTCCTAAAGAGTATGCGCGTTCACCGTTAAGCATATAAAGGTTTTCAGTTTTGATAACCTCTATGCCTGCTGCATCAATTCTGTTCATCATATCTGTAATATCACTGTTACTTATGATATCCCCTTGGTTTTTAGCATAGTATCTGCATCTCCAGTGGTCTGTCAGGAAAGTTTCCGGGTGACCGTTCGGGTAGACCTTCTGACCACGGTTAGAGATCATTTTGAGTGCCATACCTGTATCTTTTGCCAGTTCAACCAGTTTGTCACCGATAGTATTTGCATCACAGTCATCTCTTGTAAAGATATCCACACCGATAAGATCCATTTTTTCAGTTCTTACATTTGACAGAACAGGTTTTTTGATTTGAATCGCTTTGTCATATCTTACAGGAGCAAGTGTTGATGGCTCCTGTCCCAGTCTTTCAATGACAGCATCAGCGAACTCTTTTGTTCCGACTTCAGTATGTTCTTTGCCCTGTGCTTTGAGTTTTCTGGCAAGATCGTATGTCACAATACCGTCTTCAATGGTTTTCAACCAGGCATTGTGTACTTTTTGAGCTACTTCAGGCTGTCCTACCTGTACCATCATCATCACACCAGAGAGTAAAAGACCTGACGGATTTGCTTTGTTCTTTCCGGCATGACGCGGTGCAGAACCGTGAATTGCTTCATACATTGCTATATCGGCACCAACATTCGCACCCGGTGCAATCCCGACAGAACCAGTCATAAGTCCAAGTATATCTGTTGCAACATCTCCGTAAAGGTTAGGCATTAACACCATGTCGAAATCTTCAGGCGCATCAACAAGTTTTGCCATACCGATGTCTATAATCCAGTCATCCGCCTGAATTTCAGGGTATTTTTTGGCAGTTTCGTAAAATACTTTTACAAAAAGACCATCTGTTATTTTCATGATGTTGTCTTTGATCATACATGTAATTCTTTTTCTGCCGTATGCTTTGGCATATTCAAATGCGTACTGGCATATTTTTTCACAACCCGGTCTTGTAATGATTTTAAGACACTGTGTTACTTCCGGTGTTTGCTGGTGCTCTATCCCTGCATATAAATCTTCTTCATTCTCACGAATAGTGACAACATTCATACCCGGGTATCTTGAAGGTATAAACGGATCATAAGAGATAGCCGGACGAACATTCGCATACAAACCAAGTGTTTTGCGGATAGTTACATTTAAACTTTTGTATCCGCCTCCCTGAGGTGTTGTAATAGGTGCCTTGAAAAGCACTTTGTTCTTTTTGATAGACTCCCATGCTTCATCAGTAATTCCTGAAGTATTTCCTGCAAGGTATACTTTCTCTCCAACATCAATGTGTTCCCACTCTACATCTGCGCCGGCAGCATCAAGTACTCTGATGCTTGCATCCATAATCTCAGGACCGATTCCGTCCCCGCGTGCCACTGTAATAGTTCTTTTTGCCATTTTAATTCTCCTTAATAAAATCCTTCATAATATTTGAGAAATCATCATTTTGATAATGATTTCCACCTACATTTGAAAACATGCCGGTATTTTAATAAAAATAAAAGATTAAGTCTTTACAGGTTTTATTGTTAAAATTATCTATTTTTAATCTATTTATACACGAATATTATTTAAATATCTTCAATTTTTATTCAGAATTTTGCTTTTGAAAAACAAAGTATTCTGAATGTACCTGTTTTAAAGGGTTTGTGTTAAAACTTGATTGAGAGGTAAAAGCTTAAATCGAAATGATTGTCATCAGAGAGATATTTGTTCTTTTTGTAGATTGCGTAGGGTGGTTGGGTCGTTGTTTCGTATTCGCTGTTTGGAAGCCATTCTGTGTAAACCCAGTATAAAAAGTGTAAAAAATCTCCATCGGCACCGGTAATGTCAAATTTGGCATAGACACCTTTTGCAATGTTGAGTTTTGGTAGTCTTTCATAATCAATTTTGCTTTTATCATTGACTTTTATGCAGGCGACATACTGGCACTCTTCAAGGTGTGTGACCGTAGGGTTGTCATGAAAAAGGGCAATATGCTCGTAGTCTTTGATATTGTTGCTGTAGGTCCATGTCTGCACTTTCTGCCAGGTTTGTTTGATTTGGTCATTGTAGCCGTTGTGTCGCATATAGTAAACTTCGATTTGTGGCATATTGACTATAGTTGCTTCAATGTTATTATAGTTTGCATTGGAGGCGATTGCTTTTTTTGATTCTGCAAGAATAGTTTGGGAGTACTCTTTGTGTCCGCCTTTTTTCCATGCCGTAGGAGTCATGGAAAATCTCTCTTTAAAAACACGATGAAAGAGGTCTGTGAGCTGTATCCGCACAAAGCGGCTATCTGGGTGATAGTGGAATATTTGTTTGTCAGCAGCAAAGAAGAGGCTTTTTGCAACCTGATAGATTTGATGCTTTCATAAATATTTCTTCCGAAAACCTCTTTGTAGATCTTGTGCATATAGACTTTGCTGATGTTAAACTGCTGGGCCAGCTCATCCATATTGATGTCGGTATCAATATGTGTATATATATAGAAGAGTATATCATTTGATATCTGTGTTTTTTTATTGAGTGTTTCTCGCTTCATGATGTAAATTATAGCAAAAATTACTGTGAATGATTTGCTTTAGAGAAGTTTCAATGCATTTTGCACATCTGTTTTTTCTATTTTTGTTTTGCCTTCGCCAAAATGTGCTTTTTTCTTGAGTTTGCCAAAATAATATGTGTCTCCGCCAAGCTTTACATGTAAAGCCAGTGCCATGGCAGTGATGGGATGTCCTGCATTGGGGCTCTCGTGCTTTTTTCCGTCTGCATAAAAGGCAAAAATGTTTTTCTGTTTTGCAAGGAACATAATGAGCAGTGCTGTCAGCCTTGAGGGAATGAAGTTTGCGATATCGTCAAGTTTTGCCGCACATTTTCCGAATTTTTCATACTTTTCATTTCTGTAGCCGACCATAGAGTCCATGGTGTTAACGGCTTTGTAAATGACAATGCCCGGCAGATTAAACAGCAGCAGATAAAAGAGCGGGGCGACAACGCCGTCACTCAGATTTTCGGCATAGGTCTCAATCGCTGCCTTATAGACATCACTTTCACTCATCTCCTGCGTGTCGCGTGATACCAGCATGGCAATAGCTTCTTTTTTGTTCTTTACATGTAAGACATTCCGTACAGAGTCTCGCAGCATCTTATGGGCGATAAACATGGAGGCAATAAAGGAGCTGATGAGAATGTTTACAAAGGTGTTGAAAAGCTGCAGATAGAGGTAGAGTGAAAGAGTGAAAAAACTCACAGTTCCCAGCACAAACAGAACTAACAAACAGCCGCGTGTTACAGAGTCCTTGTAAAATTTTTCCTCAAAAAAAGTGATAATCTCGCCTATAACGATTACAGGATGTTTTATGAAGGAGAACTCCCCGAATTTTCTGTCGATGAGGTAGGCAAAGAGTGCGATGAAAATATTATGTATCATCCAGTGCCTTGTGGATAGCGTCTATGTTTACATGTAAAGCGATATGCTCGGCAAAGTCGGCAATGGTCTCTTTTTTAAATGCTTTAAAATTATAACCTTTGTACTTTTTGTTGAGTCTGTGAAAAATCTTTATAGCGAAAGGCATCGCTTTCAAAAAGCCCGTGAACAAAGGTGCCGTAGAGGTTTTTCTTTTTTTTGGCACGTTTTTTGGCGACAGCGTTGTGAATCTCATATCCTTTTACCATAACGCCTTGGAGGTTATAACAGCCTTTTTGTACAATTTTTTCTTTTTGAAAAACAACATCTCCTTTAAAACGTCCAAATCCCTGTGTCACTTCTTTTTCTGATTCTATATGCTCGGGGTCAAGAATTTGCTCAAACAGCATCTCATAACCTCCGCAGATCGCTATGACGTGTCTGTGTTTATCGCCTAAGAGAGTTTCAAAACCGCGTTTTTTCAGCCAAAGCAAATCATCGACAACCCGCTTGCTTCCGGGAATGATGAGCAGATCATAATGTTTTGCTTCATTCACACTCTCAATAAAGTTCAGCTCAATTTCCGCATCCGCAACAAGAGGCTCAAAATCGGTAAAGTTACTGATGTGCGGAAGTTTGACAACACCGACTTTTATGATGGATTTGGAAGTGTCCTGTGTGTAGCCCATCAGTGAAGCAGAGTCTTCAAAGCCGAGATTAAAGGGTTTAAAAGGAACGACACCTAAAACTTTGATGCCAAAATCTTTCTCAATGATTTGGACCCCCTCATCAAACAAAGACATGTCACCCTGAAATTTATTGACAATTACACCGATGACATTTTTACGCAGTTTTTTCGGCAAAAGATTGTAAACTCCGTAAATGGAGGCAAAAACACCGCCTCTTTGAATGTCTGCGACAAGTACTATCTTTGTTTGAAATTCCTGGGCTACATAGATGTTTGAGAGGTCTTTGCTCATCAGATTGAGCTCAACCGGACTGCCCGCCCCCTCGGCAATGATACAGTCATACTCTTTTTGCAAAGAAGCAAATGCTTTTTTGACGATGGGTTTGAGCCGGTTTATGTCTTTGTAATAGCTCCAGACATCCGTATCGCCGACACTTTTACCGTTGATAATCATGTGGGCTCTGCTCGCTCCGCCTGATTTTAAGAGTATGGGATTAAAAAGAGGGGTAGTTTTGAGCCCGATAGATTCGGCAGCAAAGGCCTGAGGAATGGCTATTTCACCGTTGTCAATGTCGGTAACAAGCGAATTGTTCGAGACATTCTGTGCTTTGAAAGGGGCTACATGTAAACCTCTGTGATGTAAAAGATAGGTCAGGGCAAAGGCAAGTGTTGATTTGCCCGCATCACTGCTGGTGCCGAATATGCTCAGAGAGTGCATAGCTTATTTGCGCCACAGCATTTGCAGTGTATCGAGTTCTTGAAGAAAGCTGTCTGCTTTGACATAGCCGTTAACAATAAGCAGTGTTTTTTGCGTAGCAGGGTCAACGAAAAAGATACGGGGGCTAAAGGGTGCTGGAAATTTTTCGGCAGGGTATTCTCCCTCATCAAAATTCTTATATACAAGCACAACAACCACTTCTTTGTTTAAGCGTTTATGCACTGTCGGATTGGTAAAAGTGCGGTCTTCGAGACGGTCGCACCAGGGACATTCTGCTTTGGTCACGACAAGCATCAGGGGACGCTGCTCTTTTTTTGCTTTGGCAAGGGCTGCGTAATAATCGCGTTGAAAGCCCATTTTCTGGGCGTATTCGTCCAAATCAGCGCGAGCGAAAAGGCTAAAGGCTACGAGTAGCAGGCTAAGTATAATTTTCATTGGTTTTCTCCTGGGTAAGTTGTAAGTGCATTTTGCAGCGCTGTATGTGATTGTTTGTCTTTTACGGCAAAGCGAAGCCATCTGTCTGTAAGATAATCAAAACTGCCGCAGGTTCTGACGAGTATCTTCTGTCTGAGCAGATGAGAAAAAATTTCTTCCGCCTGTGATGATTGTGTCAGAATGAAGTTTGCATCACTTTGGACAATCTGTTCAAAAAGTCCGCATTTTTTTAGAATATCAAGCAGTTCCTGTTTTTGTATCGTATGCAGTTGGCGGCTTTTTTCTTTAAAAGTTTTATCGCCAAGACGTTTTTGCAAAAATGCCGCATCGAGTGAAGAGATATTCCAAAGCGGCGGATGTAATTTTGTGATATTTTTTTTGTTTGAAAAAACAGCACCGATCCGCACCCCTGCACAGCTGTAAAACTTGGAAAATGACTGAACGATATAGAGTTTTTTATAGTTTTGAATCATCTGCCGCAAAGAGGGATGACTCTCAAACTCCAAAAAGCTTTCGTCCAAAATAACGGTACATTTTTGCTTTTTCCAGTAAGCAAAAAGTGTTGCAAGTTCGTAAAAACTCCCTTCAGGCGTAGAGGGGTTGACAAAAACAACAATGGACTTTTTTGCAACGGTTGCGTCGATATTCTCAATTCGGTTGATTTTGTAAACATTTTTTTTGCTTTGGAGGGCTGCTTTTTCATATTCGCCGTACAGAGGCGCATACAAAGTGACCTTTTTTTGTTTTAATGCCTCAAACAAAGCATAAACAGCGGCAGTCGCCCCGTTATACAAAGAAATTTGTGATTTTTTCAGACCATAATTGTGTGCAATGGCCGTTTTGAGTGTTGTGTAATTGCTTTGGGCATATTTTGTAATGGTACTATTGGTTACATGTAAAGCACTCTGGGGTTGATAAAGATTGATGTTTGATGAAAAGTCTATAATCTCATCACTCCTGCATCCGAGTTTTTTTGCATATTTATATATATTGGCACCGTGTTTCATACGCGGATTTTACCAAAAGTTTACTAACTTTACTTGGTTTGAAAGAAAAACTTTAAGCGACATTTTGTGTGTTATGTACGAAAATTAACAAATAACACACATTTATATTGACAGTTAATTGTGTGATTTAAGGTTGTTCTACCTATAATGTGCGTTAATAAATAGTTATCCGCTCACTGCGTGACCGGATAACGGGGGCGCGGGTTGAACACCCGCTAGTCATCTGTCGCACAGCGCCAGATAACAAGCGGGAGGAATGAGCAACAACATCAGAAAATAAATTTTCAGATGTCGCCGTCATTCACCCGCGCCCCCGTTAACTTACTAAAAGGAACTTACATGGCAATATTCGATTTCGATACTATAAATAATAATTTAGAAAAAATTGATAGAACGAGCTTTCAAGTTGAAAATATACTTGAAAGAACGAATCTTCAAGATGCATTGAAAAAACAAATTGATATTATTGCTCCTGATTGTCTTGTTATTTCAGAAGAATTTTCCGAATGGGATGGAAGCAAAAGGAGAATAGATTTATTAGCTATTGATAAAGAAGCTAATTTAGTTGTTATTGAATTAAAAAGAGATGAAACTGGTGAACATATGGAACTTCAAGCAATTAGATATGCTTCAATGGTTTCAACATTGACATTTTCAAGAACTGTAAAAATTTATCAAAAATATTTAGATAAATCAAACATATCAGAAGATGCAGAAAACAATCTTTTAAAATTTTTAGAATGGGATGAAAACCAAGCTGATGATTTTGCATTAGATGTAAAAATAATTTTAGTTTCTTCAAATTTTTCAAAAGAAATTACAACATCTGTGATGTGGTTAAATGAAAGAAATATTGATATCAAATGTATAAGGCTTGTTCCCTATAAACTTAATGAAAAAGTTTTAATTGATGTACAACAGATAATCCCTTTGCCTGAAGCTGAAAACTATCAAATTCAAATTAAGCAACAAGTTTCACAAAGACGAGAAGCAAGACAGACAGATAAGGACTATACAAACTATAAATTTCAAGGTGAAATTTACAATAAAAGAAAGTTAGTCCTTGCTGTAATGAAAAAATATTTTGAAGACAATACGCCAAATGATATTGAAGACTTTAGAAAAAACTTTTCAAACCAAAGACTATTTGCACCTCTACAAGATGCAATTGAGAAAGCGAATAAACATGGACAACCAAGACACTTCTTGAAAGATGGAGAGCCTGTAACAATTGGAAATGAAGAATATGCTATTTCAAATCAATGGGGAGTTGGAAACATAGAAGACTTTGTTAACGACATGCGAAAGCTAGGATATCAGATTGACGAAAGTTAACAAGTACGAGGAACGCAATAATTTACCCTAACGGGAAAATTATCGCTCACGACAAACGTTATCTTACACAAGGAACCTCAAAATGACAAAACAAGATTTAGCATCAGCATTAAAAAGAATGTATGAAAATAATTTAGATGATGGGCCAACAATGATAAGACTTTTTGGAATTCAATATTCAGAAGAGTTAAAAAACTGTAATGCTTCAAATAAAGAAATTATTGAAATATCGGGCATTGATAAAGGCCCTTCATATCAAGCAGAGATTAGCAAAGGTATTAAACTAGCTAAATATGTTCAAATCAAATAGTCAAGGGTATTAATGAGAGAAGCATATCAAACATTTTTTCAACATTTTAAAATAGATTTTCAAGATATTATAGAATTTGGCGTTGAACTAGATACAATTTATCCAAAACCAGATGAAATTAAAGTAGAATGGAAAAGCTTAATTAACTCTATTCAAAACAATAATGAAGTATTTATTAGAGGATATGGAAGAGATGCAAAAGGGACATATTTATATCAAGAATTATTCAAAATTATATTAAATAATAACAATATTAAAAAAGATTCAACTAATAATACTAAACCTACACAATTATTACAAAAGATAACTGGATTTTCTAAAACAATAAAAAAAGATAATGAAAAAAAGAAAAAAATCAGTAATTATCAAGTTACACATATATTTGGAAAAACTAAAAATCCTTTTTTATTTACAGCACCTTGGAATATAGTATGGAAATCAAAAATTTTAGACCCCTTCACAGGACATGAATCAAAAGGTGAAAATACTGAAGAGTATAAAATTGCATTTATAAAAAAATCAAAAGAACTGTACTCTGAATTTATAGATGAATACAATAGTTTAGCATTAAAATATTTTTCTGAAGATAAATTAGAAAAAGCATTTGACATAATGGAAAATAGTTTAGATATTGATAAAACAACCTTCAACAAGTTTAAAATTGATGCTAAAAACGAGTTAAAACCCATAGAATAAAGAATGGTTTAAAAAGATAACAAAACAGAGTATCCAATAAATTACCTAGCGGAAATTTATCGGCTATCTTCAACCGTTATCCGCTCACTGTGTGACCGGATAACGGGGGCGCGGGTTGAACACCCGCTAGTCATCTGTCGCACAGCGCCAGATAACAAGCGGGAGGAATGAGCAACAACATCAGAAAATAAATTTTCAGATGTCGCCGTCATTCACCCGCGCCCCCGTTGTACAAAGAGAAAAGGAAAAAATATGGGATTAAATTTATCAGATACTTTAGTTATTGGAGTTACTGCTACTGCTCTTTTTGATTTAAGTGAAGCTGATGCTGTTTTTAGAAAAAAGTATAAAGAAGATAAAGATACTGCAATATCTGAATACCGTCAATTTATGCTTACAAGAGAAGACCAAGATTTACAAGATGGAACAGGTATGCCACTAATTAAAGCACTTCTTCAACTAAATAAATATAAAAAAAATACTGATAAAAATTTACTTATTGAAGTTGTAGTTATGTCTCGAAATAGTCCAGAAACTGGTATTCAAGTTTTTAACAATATAAGAAGTAAAAAACTAGGCATTACACGACATGCTTTTACAGGTGGAGAATCTGTAACAGATTATCTTGAAGCTTTTGATGTAGATTTATTTTTAACAACAGATATTAAAGATGCTCAAAGAGTACGAGATTCAAATACTTGTGCTGTTGCATTAGTAAAAGAACCACCTACAGATATAGAAAAAATACCTGAAGGACAAGTTAGAATAGCATTTGATGGTGATGCTGTAATCTTTGATGAAAGTAGTGAAATAGTTTTTAAAGCTAAAGGTATTGAAGAATTTTATAAAAATGAAGATTCAAAACAGAATGAACCAATGATAGAAGGTCCTTATGCTAGTTTACTAAGAAAACTTGCAAGATTACAAGATAGATTACCATTTAGTGTCGAATATTCTCCTGTTCGTATTGCGATTGTTACAGCTCGTAATGCTCCTGCTGAAATGAGAGTAATTAAAACACTTCGTGCATGGGGTGTTTATGTTGATGAAATATTTTTTCTTGGAGGACTTGACAAATCGAAAATATTAAGAGCGTTTAAAGCTCATATATTTTTTGATGATCAAGATACACATTTAGATGAAACTTCACATTATATTCCATCAGGAAAAGTCCCTTATACTAGTGATTCTGTATTAAATAGTAAAACAAAAATTTCTAAAAACATTGTATTCAAACAGACTACATAAACATGTACAACAAAACATAGTAGCCAATAAATTACCTAACGGAAATTTATCGGCTATATTCGACCGTTGTGTGAGGATAAAAATATGAAAAATATAATTTTAGTTATACTTGTTGCTGGTCATTTACAAGCAGGAAATTTACTTGTTGATGGATCAAAAGCATGGGAACAAATTGAAAATGGTAATAAAAATTACAATAGTTTAGCTCTTGGATTTTACATGGGAACTATAAGTGGTGTTTCAGCATCTTTAGATGGTAAGCAATTTTGTATTCCGAAAGATATTAGCAATAATCAGCTATGTGCAATTGTAAGAAAATATATAAAAAACAATCCGGAAGAATGGAATAATGGCAATTGGATGATTTTCTCTTCTTTAGGACAAGCCTTTCCATGCAAAAAGAAAAAATGAATTAGTAAATATTAAAGAGAGATTAGATAATATACAATAAAAACAAGTATAAAGGGTGTTTTATACCAACAATATCAATGTTTTATGGAATCATTATTAGAATGTATTGTGCTCCAAGAGAGCATAACCCTCCACATATTCATGTATATTATCAAGATGATAAAGCTGTTATAGATATTCAAAAGTGTGAAGTTACGTAAGGAAAACTACCAAAAAACAAGTTGAAAATTGTTTTGGCATGGGTTGAAATCCGAAAAGAAGAGTTAATGGCAGATTGGACTTTAGCTCAAAATGGTGAACTGCCATTTAAAATTGACCCTTTAAAATAGGAGGATAGCATGTATTTATCAGTCAAAGAGGTAAAACCTTTAAATAATTATCTTTTATTGTTAAAATTTGAAAATCAAGAAGAGAAAATATTTGATGTAAAACCCTATCTTAACACAGGGAAGTTCCAAGAACTAAAAGATGAAAATTTGTTTAAAAGTGTAAAAGTATGCTTTGATAGTATTGAGTGGGATAACCAGTTAGATTTAGACCCAGAACTTTTATATGAAAAGTCATACAACAAAACAGAGTAGCCAATAAATTACACCCCCTATGTTTGAATATCTTTCATACTTTACTACTGATTGACTTGTTGTCTTAGCTTTTAGAAGGCACTATACATTTCTTTGGCACGTTTTGTTTTTTTGTCATGGTTTATTCGCAGAAGGGCATAGAAGTTTGCTGCTATGTTGCGCTGTTTTTGTAGCTTTGCTGTGGTGATTTTTTTATTTCTTTTTTGGTTGTATGTCGCCAAGAACATTTTTGTGTAGAGTTGCCTGTTTTTTGGATTGAAAGAGAGCAGGGCTACGCTCGCGTCAAAGGCAAACTCTCCCAAACCGCCGTCTATAAAATCAAATACGGCTATGTTGTTTTTGTGAAAAAGGGTATTGTCTTTGAAAATGTCTCCATGGATGAAACCTTCGTTCTTTTGGCGTAAATTTTGCAGTGAGCAGAGCTTTTTATAATAATAAAAATGATTTTTCTTTACAAAATCCAGCATACTGTTGATATTGTATGCGTTTAAAAAAGGAGAAGCATCCGTAAAATCTTTACTCACAGTATGAAATTGTGCCAAAAATCTTGCGAGTGCGCGAATATGGAAGAGTTGTATGTTTTTTGGCATACTGCCCTGGAGTTTTGAGTAGAGATACCAGCCATTTTTTTCTTCCAAAAACTGCGGTGTATTGAGTTTACATGTAAAGAGATGCTTTAAAAGTGCCTGTTCTGTTTGCACCTTTTTGCCCGTCTCTCTTTCATATTTTTTTAAAATATAGCTGTTTTTGCTGTTTTTTACAATGTAGGTTGTATCCATTATGCCGTTTGTTGTGGGGATAATTTGCTTAAAACCATAGTCGGGAAAAATCCGACATAGTTGTTCAAGCGTTAATTCTGTTTTGACACCCATTTAAACCTGGCAGACTTTCATAATCTTTGCCCAGTCCAGGTCAAAATGTTTCTCGACATAGGCTCTGTGATGCGGTACACTGCATCCGGAACAGTCTTGATGTATTTTATCTCCGTAGACACCCTGTCTGCCGTCTTTTGAATCAATATCACAAAAACTGTACTGTGTTTTTTCTTTTACTTTTTGAATGCCTTCGTCATTAAAACGAAAATTCGGACAGGAACAAAGATAGCAGTTGAGATTCTCCATATCATGGCATTTTTTATTTTTGGCATAAAGCGGACAAAAGTCACTCTCTTTTTCTTTCATGTTTTCAAAATCAAAGTAGTCGATGATCTGCTGTTTTTTGAAGTTTTGTGCTAAAAGTTTATCTACAATCTTTTTATGTTTTTTTGCATGGTTTTGTACCCAGTCAATGTAAGCCAACTAAAGTTCCTTTTTTTGAAATTATAGTATAATTTGGAATAAACAAATTAAAGGATGCAAAAATGCATATAGAAGCAGGCGTAGTTGAAGGCGCTAAAATGTTTTTGAGCTATGGAACTGCAACAGCAGTGCTTGGAGCTACAGCAAAAACAGCGTATGACAATATCAAGGAAAATGGTGCTTTGTCTTTAGTATTTAAAAGTATAATAGCAACGATTATAGTATTTTGTTGTTTTGAAGTTTTACCACACTACCCAATAGGTGTAAGTGAAGTGCATCTTATTTTAGGAACAACCATATTTTTAGTATTTGGCATTGCTCCTGCCGCAATTGGTTTGGCTTTGGGACTTTTAATTCAGGGACTTTTCTTTGCTCAGTTTGATTTGCCTCAGTATGGCATCAATGTAACAACGCTTCTTGCAAGTATGTTTGTTTTAAATATAGCAGCAAAAAAAGTGATACCGGAAGGTGTGGCATATAAAGATATAAGCTATACACAACTCTTAAAACTTTCTGTTGTCTGGGAGGGGAGTATTGTTTCATGGGTTGCTTTTTGGGCACTTTATGGGCAAGGATTTGAAGTTGAAAATTTACAAAACATTGCTACTTTCGGTGCGGCGTACATGTCTGTGATTATTATAGAACCTTTGGTAGACATTGCAGTTTTAACTGCCGTAAAAGCTTACGACAAAACAAATGAATGTGCATTTTTATTTGACAAAAAACTTTGTCATGCGTAAAAGAAATCAGGATTTTATAATCCTAATTTCTTGAGCTCTATCTCAATATTTTTTCTAAATATTTCTCGAACTTCTTCTTGCTCTATGAGGTTGAACTTTTCATCTTGTGTGATTGGCTGAACAATACTTGCATCTGCATACTCGCTCACTTCTTCACATATCTCTTTCATATCTTTGTCGTAGTGATTCCCACTGACCAGAAGCATAGGAACAATTTGAACTTTTCGCTCTTTATCACCTTGCGTGAGTTTGAGTATGTCGCGTTTGATGGCATCTTTTACAGCATAAAATGGAAACTCTCCCTCTAAGGAACAGGTGAGATTTCTTTCATTGAGCATTCTTAAAAAGTTTGCTGCGTAACTGACAGCTTCAAGTCCACCGATATTTAAAACAGGAACACCATGGATGATATAAAGGTTAATAATGTCTTCTTTTTTCTGTCGTATACGTTCATCAAGTGCTTTAAGATAAAGTGATGTCTCTTTTGTTTTTTGCAATAGAGGGTTCGTATATCTAATATTTGCTAAAGAAAACTCCCGAAATCCTTTAACCATTCTCATAAGGACTTCATGTTCATCTGTCGGGAAAATATTTACACTTACTATGATATAACGCTTATAACCCTCCATATCAACATCTGCCATCACCTGAGGAAGATTTTTATATACTTCGCCTTTTTTTGCCAACTCTTTAATGACCATTTTTGAAGAAAATGCAGTAAAAACAGGAATCTCTGTAAAGGAGTCTTGTATAAATTTTTCAAACTCCAAATATTTTTCCTGCTCTATCACCGAACCAAAACAGGAGAGAATTATTGCCGTGCCTTTGTTATAATGTCTATATCGTTTCATAATACACCAATCTAATTTTTTGCAAATTATAGGATAAAAAGTTGAAAAAAGCATTATTAATCTCTGCAATCGCATCCAATCAAGGAAAAACACTTCTTACCATGGCTCTCTTGTATCATTATAAGAAGAATGTACGCCCTTTTAAGTGTGGGCCGGATTTTATTGATCCGCAGTTTCACGAACGTATAGCCGGTATTCCATCTGTTAACCTTGATGGATACATGATGAATCAAGTGCAGCTGCAATGGATGTTAACAAAGTATTTTGACAAAGATGTTGCCATTTTGGAAGGTGTTATGGGTTACTATGACGGAATGGACAAGGGTGCAAGTGCTTATGATGTGGCAAAAACTCTCAATATTCCTTCTCTTTTAATTCTGGATGCAGGCGGCAGTTACATAACTGTTGCTGCAGTTTTAAAAGGTTTGCTCTTCTTTAGAAAAGACAATACGATAAAAGCAGTAGTGCTCAACAAAATTTCTTCTGCCATGCACTATGAACTCGTAAAAAAGCATATAGAAGCAGAGTGTGAAGGGATTGTAGTCTGTGGTTGGATACAAAAGGGATTACAAACTTTAAATGCAACGCACTTGGGGCTTGATTTAAAAGAACTAGATTCTTATATGGTAGAAAAAATTTCAAAAGAGGTATTGGAACATATTGATATAGAGCAGTTAGAATCTGTTATGAAAACTGTTTTAGAAAATGTTAGTGTATACCCCTTTGAGAAAGTAATAAAAAGAGATGAAAAATGTGTACTTGTGAAAGATGAAAACTTTTCTTTTGTGTATCATGACAATATAGAGTTTTTAAAAGAACTTTACAAAGAAGTGCAATTTATAAGCAGTACAAAAGATGAAGCAATTCCAGATGATGCAGATCTTGTGATATTACCGGGTGGCTATGTGGAGACAGATAGCCATTATGCAAAAATAAAAGATTCACATAATTTTAAAAACTCTTTGAAAGAGCACGTCAAAACTAAAAAAGTTTATGCAGAATGTGCCGGGTTTATTTATCTTGGTGAGACTTGTGATGAAAAAAAGATGAGTAAAATATTACCTATAACCTTTACACTCACAAAGAAACGTGAGCGTTTGGGTTACTACAAATGTGAGTTTGATGGAGAGGTCATCAAAGGACATGCTTTTCACTATTCTAAAATTATTGATGCACCAAAAACAGATATAAAGCTCTATAAAGTTTCAAAAAAAAGTGCAAAAGAGGGAGGCTATAGACAAGACAATATTTTTGCTACCTATTTACATACAATGTGGCGTATTAATTTTTGTATGTGACGCATTTATCTAAAAGTTTTTCACGTTCCCAGCCTAAAGTTTTAAGCTCACTCTCTTGATAAAATTCATCTACATAGCCTACACAAAGGTAGGCTATAAGGCGTGAGCCTTGTTTTACATGTAAAGTATTGAGCACTTTTTTCTCATCGAGTATGCTCACCCAACCTATGCCAATGTTTAAGGCTCTTGCCATAAGCCACATATTTTGAACGGCACAGACAACACTATATTCACCCATTTTTTCCATGCTGGTCATTCCCAAAATATTACCTTGTTTTGGTTCATAGAGTACAGCAATGTTCAGAGGGGCTTCTTTTATGCCCTCTAATTTTAATTTTTTATAAAGAGGGTTGTCTTTGAAGATTTTTTTCGCCTTTGTGTTTTCATGGTCAAAATTTTCTATAAGTCTTTGTTTTATGTTTTTGTCGCTGATGACTATAAATTTCCAAGGCTGCGAGTAACCCACAGAAGGTGCCGAAATAGCTGCTTCTAAGATCATATTGAGCTTTTCTTTTTCTACTGCTTTGTTTATAAATCTGTTTCCTCGGACATCTCGTCTAGCTTTTATAATATTTAAGAGTTTGTCAGCATCGTCTTTTGTAAAGTTCATACGTAATTATACTGTGTTATAATCCTTATTAAAAAAAAGAAGAGAATGTATGGACTTTATTCTGGAAGAACCCCCTATAAATATCGGTGCAGATATTAGCGAAAAATCTTTTGAAATGATAGAAGATGAAATTGTTTCTTATCCGAAATACCATGAATTTGATGAAAATGAAAAAGCACTTGTTGCAAGACTGATTCATACAACAACCTGTTTTAATGAGGTTATAGACAATATTTACTTTAGCAAAAACGCGATGCTTAAACTCAAAGATCTGTTGCAAAACAAAGCAAAACTCATTGTTGATACCAATATGATTCGATCAGGATTGAGCCAGTTTTATTTAAATAAGTATGAGAACGAAGTTATCTGTTATGTCAATGAACCCGAAGCTTTTGAAATGGCAGAAAAAAATGCTACAACCCGTTCTTATGCAGCAGTAGAACTTGCAATACAAAAGTTTCAAAACGAGCCTATGGTTTTAGCCTGTGGAAATGCTCCGACGTTTATTTATGCAGCGGTAAATACATTGATAAAAAATAAAGTAAATCTTGAAAATGTCATGTTTTTACTTTTTCCTGTTGGTTTTGTCAATGTGGTCGAATCTAAAGAGTATGGAAAAAAATTTATAGAGCATTTTGGTGCTGAGGGCATTATTCTACAAGGCAGATACGGTGCATCAACGATGGTTGTCGCATCACTGCATGCAGCCTATAAGCTTATAAAAGACTTTGACACAGGGCAAGGAAAATATAATGGCAAGTAGTCTGATAAATTCACATTCAAGTTCAAAATACGGTAGTAACCCAGTAAAAAAAGGTGAAGTGCGTCTGAATGAAATGGGCAGTGAAGTGGTTGAAGGCTATACATGTAAACCAAAAAACTATGATAAAAATCGCCCAATTATGCACTATAAAACACTGCTCCTTTTGTGCGATGACGAGCGATGTGGTAAAGCGGGCAAAGATGACAGGGCAACACATTTGCGTGAGATTCTAAAGGAGATGGGGCTTAATAAGGGAGAAAATCGTATAAAGATAAGCCGTACAGGCTGTTATGGAGCATGTAGATTTCGCCAAGTTTGTCAAGTAACAGAAAATACGCAGGCAAATGGTAATGCAAAAAACAACGCACTTTGGTTACGGCACACACATAATTTTACAGACAAGCAGTGGCGAGAACTTTTTAAGCTTTTAAGTGAAGATAAAATTCTTTTAGAGATGTTGGATGAGAAGTATTTTATTCCTATGAAGGTTTATAACTAAATTCGCATGAGTGAAAAACTAAAGTCGGGGTACACAACAGGAACACATGCAACAGCAGTGTTTTTAGCGACTTTGTATGAATATTTTGGTAAGCTTCCTATGCAAAAGTTGTCAGTAGTGTTGCCACAGGGTGCAGAAGCACTTATAGATGTTGGGCAAAAGGAGAGGCTTTGTTATGTTAGTGTTAAAGGTGATAATGACGATATTGATGTAACAAAAGGATGTGAAATTAGCTGTAAACTTTTAAAACAAAAACCGCAAAAGATTAAAGAACAAATGCCCTCACTCCTAAAAATTAAGAATACAAAAGTCTATGTTTATGCCGGAGAAGGGATAGGAATCGTCACAAAAAAAGGGCTGAAAATCAGTCCTCCGCATCCTGCAATAAATCCTGTACCTCTTGCCATGATGCTGGAAAATGCACAAAGTATTGTAAAAGAATCGAAAGAAGTTTTATATGCCGTGTTTAGTGTTAAAGATGGAGAGCACATAGCAAAAGATACGGCAAATGCAAAGGTTGGCGTAGTTGGCGGCATTTCTATTTTAGGTACCCGAGGCATTGTTAAGCCGGTTTCTTCTTCTGCGTATATTGATTCTGTTACAGCTGAAATAGATGTCGCAGCGGCAGAGTCACAGGAGGAAATTATTTTTACTCTTGGTAATTCTGCGCATGATTTTGCGAAAAAATATTATAATGAAAGTTCTATTATAGAGATTGGTAATTTTGTGTATGATGCATCTTCTCGGCTGAAAAAACACAGAATAAAAAAATTGATATTTATAACAAGTGTTGCAAAAATGTGTAAAGTAGCACAGGGTTTTAAAAATACACATAACAAATATGGCAGTATTGATTTTGATGAGGTGAAAATTTGGTTAAATTCAGAACTGAATTTTAAACTGGGCAATGAAGAATTTGTAACCTTAAAAGGAGTTTTACAAACTCTGCCGGATGAGTATAAAGAGCCATTTATAAAACTTTTAGGGTATAAATCTGCTTTGAGATTGAAAGAGTGGTTTTTAGAGCTTGGTTTACATGTACACGAGGTTGAAACAATTACTTTGCCAAATGAGATAAAGGAAAGGCTAAAATGGTAACAATAGCAGGCTCAGGGATGGGTGAATATAATTTTAAGAATATAGATGTTGATTTCTCAAAATTTGATATGATTTTTTGCGATCAAAACTATGAAACCCCTTTGCCAAATGTGACAAAGGGAAATTTTAAAGTTATCAAAGAAGCAATATTAAATAATCTTGACAAAGAGTTACTCTATGTAGTCAGTGGTTCACCTACTTTTTTTTCTGGGGCAATTTTAATTATAAATGCACTTAAAAAACAAAAGATTGCTTTCAAAATTATTGATAACACTTCAAGCCTTAGTTATATGTTAGCTCATGAGGGTGTAAGTCTTGTTAAAACAGGCATTATAACTTTACATGGAAAAAACTTTGTGGATTTACAAAACTTTTTGACAAAAGAGTACACTTTTATTGTTTGTGATAATGATACACCTCGTGTTTTGTCGCAAGCTATAAGTTTTTTAGATGAAGATGACATAAGTATTACACTTGGTGAAAAGTTTGGTTATGAAGATGAGACTTTTTCTACGACAACATTACAAAAAATGCTAGAAAAATCACCTCGTATGCCTTATTCTCTTCTTGTTAAACGAAAGTATAAGCCACTACCTAATATCTCAAGCGAAGAAAGTATTGAACATGAAAACGGGATGATTACCAAAAGCTATAAGCGACATATTTCTTTACAAAACCTTGAACTGCAGTCAAATATGCTTTTGTGGGATATAGGAGCTGGTTCTGGCTCTGTTAGTATAGACGGCTACAAACGTTATAAAGTAAAAACTATTCTTTTTGAAAAAAATCCCAAACGTTCGGCTATGATAAAAAATTCATTAAAAAAGCATAAAGTACTCGATACAAAACTTTATGAAGGCGAAGCAAGTGAAGCATACAAGAAAGAATTAAGCACGCCTGAGAGAATTTTCATCGGTGGTGGCGGACAAAAAGTGATAGCTGAACTTGAGTACCTCTATGGACGCTTAGCCAAAGGCGGTATTCTGGTAGCTAACTTTGTAACACTTACAAACCTAACACAAGCTATCACTGTTTTAAGAAAAGCAAAAATTTCTTTTGACGTTAAAAGCATTAGTCTGACAACTTATAAAATGAGCCTGCTTATGCCAGAACCTGAACGCATTATGCATCAGATTATACTAAAGAAGGAAATAAATGATTAAATTTGTAGGAGCGGGTCCAGGGGATCCTGAACTTATAACTGTAAAAGGGATGAAAGCCTTACAGGACGCTGAAGTAGTTTTATACACAGGTTCCCTTGTTCCAAAAGAGCTACTTAAGTGGTGTCAAGAGGGAACGATTATAGAAAACTCGGCAGATATGAGTTATGAGGATATTTTTAGCTTTATAAAAAAATATGCCCAGAATAAATTTGTGCGTTTGCATACGGGGGACAGCTCTATTTACTCTACCATAGCCAAACAGATAAAATTTTTAAGAAGTGAAAATATAGATTTTGAGATTATTCCGGGAGTTACTGCAGCATTTGGTGCGGCAGCATCGGCGGGTATTGAATATACTATTCCCGGAGTATCACAGACGCTTATTATCTCCCGTATTGAGGGGCGTACTCCAAATCCAGAAAGTCTGGAACAACTTTTGTCAAACAAGCACTCTTCTTTTGCGTTTTATCTCTCTATCTCACTTATACAAAAACTCAAAGAGACAGCTTATAAATTAGGCTATAGGAAAGATACACCTTGCTGGGTTGTTGAAAAAGCGACATGGTCTGATGAAAAAATTTATAAAGCCACTATTTCTACTATACAAGAGCAGGTTTTACATGTAAAGGGTGTTGCACTCATCATGTTTGGCAAATTTTTACACCAAAACTCAACGGCAGAATCTCATCTGTACGCAGACAAATACAAACAAGAGAGTCAAAGGAAATCAAAATCATTATGAAAATAGCAATAGCAACTATAAATAATCCTTCATTAGAAGCAGCAAAAAAACTTTTACCTTATCTGCAAGGACATGAATGTCATATTTTTAACAAAAGTGAAGATGGTACAACAAAAGAGGCGGCTTTTCACATTTTTGCCAAAGTCGATGATATCATGCCTACGGCATGGGCTGAGTTTGACGCCATCATCTTTTTAATGGCAACGGGTGCAGTCATTAGAAAAATTGCACCACACTTAAAAGATAAAGCAACAGACCCTGCTGTGCTCATAATGACGCTTGATTTAAAAAGGGTAATTCCTTTACTTTCAGGGCATTTGGGAGGTGCAAATGAACTTGCCAATGAATTGTGCGCAAAGATAGAAGGCTGTGTGAATTTTGTAACTACGGCAAGTGATCAGATAAAAGTTCTTGCTTTTGATATGTTTGCAAAAAAGTACGGTTTTACTATCAGCAACTTAAAATCTTTAGCAGAGGTTTCCAATGCCATCATCAACAAGAAAAAAGTACAGGTAATAAGTTATCCCTGTATGATTGAGGCAGTAAAAGAGTTTGAAGGTTACAAAGAGGAAAATTTTTCTTTTTTTATGCCAGATGATTTAGGAAAGTGGGATAAAAATATACCGACTGTCTATATTACTCCGCAAAAGCTACCAAATAGTGCACTACAAATTCATCCGCAAGAGATAGTTTTAGGGCTTGGGATGAACAGAGGCACAAGTGCTGATGAAATAGACAAGGCAGTTACAAGATTTTGTTTTGAACACGGTATAAAAAAAGAACAAATTACAAAACTTGCAAGTTTTAGTGCTAAAGCGGATGAAAAAGGTTTACTTCAATATGTTTCAAACATAAACAAAGAGTTAGAATTTTTCAGCGAGGATGCCATTAATGCACTCCCTGAGAAGTTTAGCCCTTCGCAGGCGACAAAGTTTTTTAATATTAAAGGAGTGGCTGAACCGGCTTCTTTATTGGCAAGTAAAAACAGAACACTTTTTTTAAGTAAAAGAATTTACGGCGCGGTAACGATTGCCGCTTCATTTTAATATAAGGAGCAAAAACAAGATGGGAAAATTAACATTAGTCTCAACCGGCGCAGGTGGTGACAGATATTTGACACAAGAGGCAATAAACGCAATACGTGAAGCGGATTTAGTTGTAGCTTATACCAAATATGCCAAGGATTTACCAGAATTGGTAGCAGATAAAGAGGTTTTTACGACGCCAATGACAAAAGAGATAGAACGTGTTCAGCATGCCATAGATGAAGCTAAAAAAGGCAGGACTGTTGCATTGCTTTCAAATGGTGATGCAAATGTTTATGCTATGGGTTCTTTGGTTGTTGAACTTATAGATACGCTTGACTTGTGGGAAAGTATAGAATATTCGGCTTTACCTGGGATTAGTTCTGTTTTAGCACTTGCGAGTGAAGTCGGTGCGCCTATTAGTCAAGATTTTTGTCTTATATCACTTTCTGATAGGCTAACAGATGCTGGGTTGATTCAAAAACGATTACGTTTGGCTTTGGAGGGAGATTTCATTATCTCAATTTATAACCCAAAAAGTAGAAGTAGACTTGAGCCGTATGAAGGAATGCTAGAACAGTTGAAAAATATTGATGCAAATCGCCCTGTAGTAGTTGCAAGAGATTTAGGGCGTGAAAATCAGATGATAAAAATAATTACAGCAAAAGAGTTGATAGATGCAGGCGTAGAAAATGAAGATGTAAATATGTCTACGACACTGCTTATAGGAAACTCTACAACAAAACTTACAAGGGATGGCAGAGTTTTAACACCAAGAGGCTATTTAAATAAATATGACTTAAGTGGTATGCAAAAGGGTGAATGGGAAAAGATTAACTAGCGCCTTGCAAAATTGATAAAAAGGGTCATATACTTTTTGACTTTACTAATCTTTGAAGATGTGATTTTAGCATCTTCAAGATACATATTTTCAAAAGTATAAAAATTACCTTCTCCTAAAACCTCTGTATTCATTCCGATTTTTGGGCGCATTAAAATTTCTGTAGTTTTGACTTCAGATCGTGGATTTATAGGCTTAATGATGAGTTTTTCATCACCTAAACAAAGTGCTTTTTGCACTTCGGCGGAAGCGGCGCTAAATGAAGTGACACCTGCTATAACTTTACAGCTTTTATAGATTTTTTCATTTTTTTCTTTGATAATGTCAAGCAGATAGTAGATACTTGAGTAAATAGCAGCATCTCCAAGTGTGACAAAGCAGACCTTATTGTATTTTTGCAGTGTCTCTAAAATTATATCGGCCTCGTGCACCCAGTCTTCATAGTTAAAATGCATAGGTGAATAAACCGGTACAATAGTCTTGGTTACATGTAAGAGTGAAAGCGCATCCGAGACGATTTTATAGCTGATAGATTTTGTAAAAGTATTGTCTTCGCTTTTTGTAGGTACACAGATGGCATCACATTCCCTAAAAGCATTGAGTGCTTTAAGTGTCAAGAGTTCAACATCTCCTGGACCTAAAGAGACCATAGTAAGTTTTTGATTCATTATTTTCTTTTTGTGAAATTATAACTAACTTCTTATAAAGTGTGCTTTTTGTGAATGATTTGTATGTTAGAATTAAGTTATGAAACTTTCACATTTAGAACAAATTACTGATTATTTACAAAATTTTAAAAAAATATCTGCTGCATTTCGGGTAAGCGACAGCATCATCAAAATTGTTTTTGACAAAAATGATGCGCTCTATTTTAACATGCAACGCTCGAATTCAAGCATATTCAAATGTGAAGAGTACCCGCGTTCCAAGGTTTACAATGCCCCTTTTGATGTCATTTTGGCAAACGATTCAACCGTGCAAACGTCTTACATGCAGAACTGCTCAATGATGATAAAATTATACGCATTAAAACCTCTCTGGCTTCTGCTTATAAAGAAGAAACAACCTACCTGCAGATAGAATTTACGGGAAAATATACCAATGTCATTATTCTGGATGAAGAGAATATTGTGCTTGAAGCACTGCGTCATGTTGATCTGTTTTCCTCTTTTCGGGAAGTTCGGGTTGGGCAAAAACTGCTGGATGTTCCGCCTGCGCCTTTTGTGGCAAAAGAGTATCCGCTTGAGGATGTGGAAGCATTTTTATACGAAGTGTATGAAAAAGAGCAAAATGCAAAACTTGAAGGATTGAAAAAGCAAAAAATTTCACAGCTTGAGAAAAAACTGCAAAAACTGCAAAAACTTTATGCAAAACTTGATTCACAGGAGAGCCTGGAAAAAGAGGCACAGGAAAATGGGCATTTGGGTAATTTGGTGCTCTCAAATGTGCAAAACATCAAGCCCTATGCAAGAGAAATAGAACTGGAAGATTATGACGGTTCAAAAGTGCACATAGCATTGCAAAAACGCTATCCCACTCCTTTTATGATAAGTGAAATGTTCTTTTCCAAAAGTAAAAAAGCAAAACAACGTGCCAAGCATCTGCATATAGAAGAGGAGTCTCTACGCTCAAAAATAGAACATCTCAAGCGCTTTATACATGTAATCAAAGAGGCAAAAGATGTGGCAAAGATAGAGATGCTTTTGCCCAAAAAAGTACAAAACAAAAAAGTCAGGCATAATGACTCCATAGAAGTGTTTTGGATAGAAGGGTACAAGGTACAGCTTGGAAAAAATGAAAAAGGCAATATTGAACTTTTAAAAAACGCACGGGCAAAAGATATATGGCTGCATATGAAAGACCGTCCTTCCTCCCATGTCATCATCACCACTGACAAGCAGAATCTGCCGCAAAACATCATTTTGGCAGCGGCAAGACTCTGTGTAGAATTCAGTACCGCTTCAAAAGACCGCTTTTTAGTCGATTATACTCCAAGACGGGAAGTCACGATACAAAACGGGGCAAATGTGTTGTATAATAAGTATAAGACAATAGAGGTAGATACAAGAGCCTAGCAACAGTCGGCACTGAAGTACCGATTCCGAGAAGTCACTACAGTTCGGAACCCATCCTTTAGGGTGGGCTGAGAATGGCGAAAAGGTAGCAATAGCCGGCATTACAGTACCGATTCCGGAAAGTTTTGGAACCCATCCTTTAGGGTGGGCTGAGAATGGTGAAGAAGTAACAACAGCCGGCACTACAGTACCGGCTTTGTGAACCAAAAGGAAGGAGGAGCCTATGAGTGTCGGAGCTATCGGAAATGTAGTCTTGGTAAACCAGATGACACCTGCCGTCACACCTTTGCAGGGCAATCAATATGTCCGCTTTGATTTGCAAAACCTTGCCGCGCAGGCTGCTGTGCAGGAGAAAGAAAAAGAGATAGAAGAGGTCCGTCCTACCGAAGAGAGTCATGCAATAGACCCAGACCGTGAACACCAAAGAGAAGAAGCGGATCAGGAAACAAACAATCTGCCAAAAAACCAGGGGCATGAAATTGTTGAAGAAAAGAGTGAGGACGAACCGGACGAACCACTGCATCTATTAGATATTAAAGTCTGATTAGATATAATATTTTATCTGAAAAATTTGTAGGGATCTTTTATGAGCATATTACGAGATAGTAGAGAGCGGATAGTCACAGGATTGGCACTTTTGGCCGTTGTGCTGACTGTCGGATTGATAGACAATTTTTTTGTTATGTGGCTTTTTCTTGGGACTGTATATATTTTGGCTTTTAAAGAGGCTGTGGTGCTTTTTGGTGTAGAAAAAGATAATCTTCTGCCATATGCAGCAGCCTTATGGCTTATAGCCGCTTTTTATCCCTTACGGGGATGATTTGTTTGTGCTTGCAGGCGTCGGCTATGCATCTGCCGTGGCGTATGATAAAAACCTGAAATGGGTTGACTTTTTACCGTTTATCTATCCGACGGCAGGGCTGCTTTTTATTTTAACAATGTATGAAGAGTATGGCGTACTGTCACTAGTCTGGCTGCTGGGTGTTGTTGCCCTGACTGATATCGGCGCCTATTTTGTAGGCAAAAGCATAGGAAAAACAAAATTTTGTGAGACAAGTCCGAATAAAACCCTTGAAGGTGTCATAGGCGGTGTAGCCCTTGCAACATTTGTCGGCGCATTTTTGGGTGTTTTTGCTGTTGATTTCTGGATTGCTCTTGTCATCTCTTTTATGGTTGCGCTGAGCTCAATATTCGGCGATTTGTTTGAGTCGTCGCTCAAACGCAGTGCCGGGGTAAAAGACAGTGGTGATCTGCTTCCGGGGCATGGCGGCATACTTGACAGAATTGACGGCTATCTTTTTGGAGCGATTGTTATGCTTGTACTGCTTCGCGGACTGGTCTAGTTGATACTTTTAGGCTCGACAGGTTCCATCGGTGTCAATGCTTTGCTGGTTGCCAGACGTTTTGGTATAAAAGTTGAGGTGTTGGTTTGTGGTAAAAATATTACACTTTTAAATAAGCAATTAAAGAACATAAGCCAAAAGTTGTCGTTGTAGCAAATAAAGCAGATGTTGCAAAAGTAAATCATTCTCGTGTTTATAGTGGAGAAGAAGCTATATTACATGTAATAGAAGAAGCAACCTCCAAACTTGTAGTGAATGCACTGGTAGGTTTTTTGGGCCTGCGCCCGACACTCAAAGCCATAGAGTGTGATAAAAAAGTGGCCCTGGCAAACAAAGAATCCCTTGTAGCCTGCGGCAGTTTCATTGATACATCAAAAATTCAGCCCATTGACAGTGAGCATTTCGGGTTGTGGTATCTGTTGCAGGAGAGACCGGTAAAAAAAATGACGATTACAGCAAGCGGCGGAGCTTTTCGGGACTGGGATATAACAAGACTGCATACAGCAACACTCTCAGATACACAAAAGCATCCAAACTGGTCAATGGGGCAAAAAATCACAATTGATTCGGCAACCATGGTCAATAAAATGTTTGAGCTCCTCGAAGCACGCTGGCTCTTTGGCGAGGGAGAATATGATGCCATTATTGAGACGCAGTCTTTGATTCACGCGATGATAGACTTCAAAGATGGCTCAACCACAGCACATTTTGCCAATGCGAGTATGCAGTTGCCCATAGCTTATGCGCTGGATGAAAAAATGGATGAAGCGATTTTACCGCATGTTGATCTTGTACAGGTGGGACGTCTGGAGTTTCGCCAAATCAGTCCGGAGCGCTATCCTGTCTGGCAGATTAAAGAAGATCTGCTGAAAAATCCGCAAAGAGGCGTTGTTGTCAATGCGGCAAATGAGGCGGCTATTGAGATGTTTATCGCCAAAAAAATAGGTTTTATGGATATCAGTAAAATTATTATCAATGCGTATGAAAATTTCAGTGATGCACTCCCTTTACATGTAAGCGATATATTCCTTATAGATCAAGAAGTGCGAAAATATGTAGGAAAGAACAGATGGTTTTAAGTATAGAAAGTTCCTGTGATGACAGTGCAATTGCTGTAACAGAAATAGCAACAAACAAACTTGTTTTTCATAAAAAGATTTCACAGGAGATTGAGCACAGCGTATACGGCGGTGTTGTTCCGGAACTGGCAGCGCGACTGCATGCAGAGGCTTTGCCAAAGATTTTGGAGCAGTGCGAGCCCTATTTTAAAAAGATAAAAGCGGTTGCAGTGACAACGAGCCCGGGACTTGCCGTTACGCTGATAGAGGGGGTTACCTTGGCAAAGGCAGTGAGTGTTGCACTTGATATTCCCCTTATTGCGGTAAATCATCTTACCGGGCATATTTATTCACTTTTTATTGAAAAAGAGACGCTTTTTCCTTTGACGGTTCTGCTGGTATCAGGCGGGCATACACAAGTGATGGAGGTCAGGAGTCTGACCGATATTGCGACGGTTGCAAAAAGTATGGATGACAGCTTCGGTGAGAGTTTTGACAAAGTGGCGAAGATGATGGGGTTGGGGTATCCCGGCGGACCGGTTATAGAAAAACTTGCAAAAGAGGGCGACAGAAAAAGATATGACTTTACCGTCCCTTTGCTTAGAACACCAAAATTTGCTTTTAGCTATTCGGGACTGAAAAATGCGGTTCGGCTTGCTGTTGAAAAATCTGAACCGCAAGACTATAAAGATATAGCGGCTTCTTTTGAATATACTGCAAGCAAACATCTTGTACACAAACTTAAAAAATATTTTCAGACAAACCCTCCGAAAAACTTTGCCATTGTCGGAGGCGCAAGTGCAAACCTGTATCTGCGAGGGGAAATAAAAAAGCTGCTGCAGCCTTATAATGCACAACTACTTTTGAGCGATTTAGAGTACTGTTCTGATAATGCGGCTATGATAGGGCGGGTTGCAGTGGATATGTACAAGCAGGGGATGTTTACTTCCTTGGAAGAAGTGAGTGTAGCAGCAAGGGTAAAGATGTGATAAATTAAATTTAACTTAAAGCAAGGTTTTCTGAGCTTTAATAAGATAAATATTAGTATTTTAATTGTACAATTCCAACAAGAAAAATCAAACATTCAAAATGAGTGTTAAATAAAGGAAATTGAATATGGCAACAACTAAATTCAAAGGTACAGACGTAGAGTTATTAGGAAATGAAGTAAATGTAGGTGATAAAGCACCAGAAGTTAATGTAGTAAACTCAGATGGTTTGGGTGATGTAAAAGTTGGTGGTGCTCAAGGTACAAAACAACTTATCATCGTAGTTCCTTCACTTGATACAGGTGTATGTGCTACAGAAACTCGTAACTTTAATGCAAAAGCTGCAGAACTTGACGGTGTTAAAACTGTTGTTGTTTCTATGGACCTTCCATTTGCTGCAGGACGTTTCTGTTCAGCTGAGGGAATCGATAAATTAACTGTTGCTTCAGATTTCAGAAACAAAGACTTTGCTAACGCATACGGTGTACTTTTAGGCGGTTCTCCACTTGCAGGTGTAACTGCTCGTGCTATCTTCGTAATTGATGAAAACGGAATTGTAACTTATAAAGAAATCGTTCCAGAAATCACTGAAGAGCCTCAGTATGACGCTGCAATAGAAGCTGCTAAAAAATAGTAACTTCTTTTTAGCTTGCCGCCATTGGTGGCAAAAAAGCAAAATGAGTATGTCTTATTTTGTTTCTCCTTCTGTTTGCATTTTGATTTATTCAAAATGCAAACGCTATCTAATCAAACATTTTTAATTATTCTTCCAGCAATCTCTGATATAATAAAGTAAATTATTTTAACGGGGTTAAACATGAAAAAAATCTTATCTGCTATTGCTGTAAGTACAATTTTGAGCGCTTCGCTTTGTGCCGACATGGCAAGAGTTGAAATCGGTGCGGGTGCATGGGCACAGACACCATCCGGTACAGCTGATTATAACGCTGGCGGCGGTGTCACAGGTACAAATACATTTGATGAAAAAAAAGACACATCCGCCTATATGTGGATGCTTATAAAACATCCTATTCCGGTTGTTCCGAATATCAGACTTGAGTATGTCAGTATCCATGCAACGGGTACGGCAACAGGTTCATGGGGTGGCGTGACTATACCTGGGTCATCAAACAGTGTTTTAGATATCAAAGAGTATGATATTATTCCTTACTATAATATACTGGACAACACTTTTTGGACAACAGTTGATCTGGGGCTGGATATAAAAGTGATGAACATGGACTACACAGTGGCACAAAACGGAGTGTTTCCGGGTTATCAGGATTCCTATACTGCACCGATTCCGCTTCTGTATGCAAGGGTAAGAGTGGAAATTCCGACAACAAACATTGCTCTTGAGAGTGATGCAAAGTATGTGACTACGGGTTCTTCGACTATTTATGACGTGCGTGCAAAAATAGACTATACCTTTGACATCTCACCGATTGTGCAGCCTGCTCTTGAAATAGGCTACAGAACACAAAAAATAAAAATAGACGAAGACGGGGAAGATGTGAAAACAGATATGGATTTTTCAGGATTCTATGCAGGTTTAATGCTGCGTTTTTAAGAGGCGTTTTTTGGCCTGCAAGCTTTTAGCCCGCACTGAAGTACGGGTTCCGGGAATCATTGGGAATTCAGACTTCTGTCCCAGTGCCATTAAGTGAAGAAAAAGTTCGATATCCTTTCGGAATCTGGGCCTTAGTTTTGAAAGAGACAAAGCCCACACTGAAAAGTACGGGTTTCTGGGATTATTTGGAACCCATCCTTCAGGGTGGGCTGAGAGTGCAAAAAAAACAGCGGTTGCGTGAAAGTCAAAAGAGTATTTGTGTTTTTGTGTCTAAAAGTACGATTTCTAACTCTAGTTTTATTCCAAAGTTGTTAAAAACTTTTTTTTGTGCTTCAGTTATAAGAAAAACAGCATCCTCAAAACTGCCGTTTCCGTGATTGACTAAAAAATTTGCATGGACTCTGCTGAACTCTATATTGCCGACTCTTTTGCCTTTGAGTCCTACCGCCTCTATCAGTCTGCCGGCATAATCACCCTCAGGATTTTTGAAACAGCTGCCTGCACTCGGGGTTGCAGGCTGGTTGGCACGCATTTTTTTAAACATTGTTACTTTTTCCTGACTAAAACCATATGTTAAAGAGAAAGCTGCTTCAAGTATGGGTTCTTTGATATTTGTTTTTCTGTAACCAAATTGTATCTCCTCTTTTACATGTAGCCCGGAGGGGGTGGTAATACTGATAAGATTGTTAAAAATTTCAAACTCTTTGAGTCCGGCATTCATATAAACAAGGCCACCGAGTTTTCCCGGAAGATGGGAAAGAAATTCAAAGTTTGCGATATTGTGCTTTTTACAAAAAGAGGCAATTTTACCCGAGGGTGTTGCTCCGCCGATTTTTAAAAGACCGTTGTTTATTCTTATATAGTTGTATTTTTTATCGAGCATCATCAGTTTTGGTGGATTGGGTCCTATAAGAGTATTGTTGCAGGACCCTATGAGAGTGTAGTCTGCCAGATCTGTAAAATCTTCTTCTAAAAGAGCAACATCAACAACATTCCCTATTTTAAAAGAGGAATATTTGAAAAATCGATACTTTTAAACTGCATTACTCGACAAAGGTGGGAATCATATTAAATACACCGACAGAAAAGTCTGTCATCTCGTTGAGCATCCAGGGCATTGTAAGGACGATGACGATAACCACACCGATTATTTTTGGAATGAAAGAGAGCGTCATTTCATTGATTTGTGTTGTAGCCTGGAAAATACTGACAGCAAGTCCCAAAAACATACCTGTAAGGAGTCCGGGAAGTGCAAGATAGAGTGCAATCTGAAATGTCTGTACGCCAAGTGCTACCAGTTTTGCTTCCATTTATGACTCTCTCAGTGCCGTATACTCTGTAGGGATCAGATAGTCTCTGATCGCAACAGGTTTGTCGTAAAATCCGTGTTCATAGCCTATTTCAAAGAGTTTGTCGATGGCTTCGTATTGAATATCGCTGAGGGTGATGGAGTCATCATTTGCATAGAGTTCAAGATATTTTGCAAGTGTCTGTGCATCTATGCGGACCAGGTCACGCTCTATAAGCATGTGTGAGAGTCTCTCTTTGTGGTCACGGGCAACCTGCACTGCTTTTGTCAGTGTTTTTTCATAATCTATTGCACGATTGAGAGGCAAAGAGCGACGGATTGCCATACCTCCAAGAGGCAGCGGCAACTCTTTGCCGGCAAGTTCCTGCCAGATATCCCACATTTCGCGTTCTACTTCAAGTTCGTCCGCAAAAGTTAATATACTTTCATGTATCAGTACTCCGGCATCCACTTTCCCTCTTTGACGGCATTCTCTATTTCCAGAAAATTCATATAGCTTATGCGTGCCTCAGGGTAGGCGATGCGAAAAAGCATTGCATTGGTTGTATGTTTTCCGCTGAGAGCCACTTTAAAATTTCGTCTGAGTCGCTGACCCTTTCTTTTGATAAGCTTAGGGCCATAACCTTCACCGAAACTTACAGCCGTCCGAAGAGGAGCATACTCTTCTCTTATATGAGGATAAAGAGCAAAACTGATGGCTACAATATCATAAACACCGTTGAGTGCATCCTCATTGAGTGTTTGTATGTCTTTGGCGATGTTGTCAAAGCAGGTATCTTTCATATCTACCCAGCCAAATTTAATGGCATAGTACATAAAAATATCGTCTGCGTCAGGTGAATGTGCAATAAGAGTTTTTTTCATGGGTTTATTTTATCGAAAAATAGATAAAAAGAACTTTTTGATTAAATTAATAATAATGGGAGTATAATTAAATAACATTATTTTTAATATAAGGAGAACAGTTATGAGCAAAGAAGCATTGGTAAAAGTCTATGATAACTACGATGAGGCAGCAGAATTTGTCAATAAACTGCTGGCAAACGGTGTACTGAAAAAATATATTTCAGTAATAGCCAAAGGAGAACAGGAAGAAAAAAACGAATTTGAGTATAAAAAACACAGTGAAAATATTTTGGGGTGAACAGGGTGCTTTTTGGGGCGGACTCTGGGGACTTCTCATGGGCGGTATTCTCTTCTGGGCTCCGGGTGTCGGACCTATAGTGGCAACGGGGCGAATACTTGCATCTATCGCAGGGATGGCAGCAGGGGCTGTAATGTTTGGCGCAACCGGAGCGATGACGGCCTGGCTTGTTGATTTGGGCATAGAAAAATCTTTGGCGGAAAAATACGGAGATATGATACAGGAGAACAAAATACTGGTTATTGTGCATGGAGATGAAGCTGCCGTAGAAATAGCAGAAAAAACTGCAGGTGAAAAGTAAATTATTTTTATTTACTTCTTTTTATGTTTTTTAGCTAAAATTTCATCAAATTCTATGGAAAAAGAATATGATTAAAAATATGGCAAAATGACATAAATTTAAGCATATTGCAAATTTTTACATAAAATAAGTCTAAATTTCATAATAAGTGAGTCCAAAATGGATGCAAACAAACAAAAATCATTAGACTTGGCGATGAAGCAGATAGATAAAGCCTTTGGCAAAGGTGCTTTAATGCGCCTTGGTGATAAGGATATTGTGCCGATCCGGTCTATAAGTACAGGTTCTTTGGGGCTTGATTTGGCACTTGGAATAGGCGGTGTACCGCAGGGAAGAGTCGTTGAGATATACGGGCCGGAGAGTTCCGGTAAGACAACTTTGGCGCTCCAAATTACGTCTGAATGCCAAAAGGCCGGAGGGGTATGCGCTTTTATAGATGCAGAACATGCACTTGATGTCATCTATGCGAAGAATCTTGGCGTAGATATTGACAATCTTCTGGTTTCTCAGCCTGATTATGCTGAACAGGCACTTGATATTGTAGAGACGATTGCGCGAAGCGGTGCTATTGATCTGATTGTTATAGATTCCGTGGCCGCATTGACACCAAAAGTTGAACTTGAAGGTGAGATGAATGATCAGCAGGTCGGTGTTCAGGCCCGTCTTATGTCTAAGGCATTGCGAAAGCTCACAGGTGTGCTGAGCAAAATGAACTGTACGATTATATTTATCAACCAGATTCGTATGAAAATCGGTATGATGGGGTATGGCTCACCTGAGACAACATCAGGCGGGAATGCTTTAAAATTTTATGCTTCTGTCCGTATAGACGTGCGTCGTATAGCTTCACTGAAGCAGGGGGAGAGTCAAATCGGTAACAGAGTCAAAGCAAAAGTAATTAAAAATAAAGTGGCCCCTCCTTTTCGTCAGGCAGAATTTGATATAATGTTCGGAGAAGGAATCTCAAAAGAGGGTGAGCTCGTTGACTATGGTGTAAAATTAGACATAATAGACAAAAGCGGGGCTTGGTTTTCTTATGGAGAGACCAAACTTGGTCAAGGCCGTGAAAATGTCAAGGCGAAATTTAAAGATGAGCCGGAACTTGCAGCTGAGATTGAAGAGAAGGTTAAACAGGCGATGGGCATGAGCTCTCTTATGACGATGGATACTTCTGATATAGCAGAAGCCGACGCATAAAAAGCCTTTGAATATTTAAAATTTTTTAAGAAGGTATGATATATGTTTATTGATGATGTAAGTGCAATTGAAGTAATGGACTCCCGCGGGAATCCGACAGTAAAAGCGACAGTAAGACTGAGTGACGGAACAACCGCAAGCGCAATAGTACCCTCAGGGGCAAGTACCGGAAAACGTGAAGCTTTGGAGTTGCGTGACGGCGGTGATCGCTACATGGGCAAAGGTGTTTTAAAGGCTGTTGAAAATGTGAATTCTCAGATTTCTGATGTGCTTATCGGGATGAGTCCTTTTAACCAGGCTGTCATTGATGCAACAATGAAAGAGCTTGACGGAACACAAAACTATGGAAATCTCGGGGCAAATGCTGTTCTTGGCGTTTCTATGGCGGTTGCACGTGCAGCTGCACAGAGTCTTGATATTCCTTTGTACCGCTATTTGGGCGGAGCCAATGCAATGGTTATGCCGACACCGATGCTCAATATCATCAATGGCGGAAGCCATGCTGACAATAACGTAGACTTTCAAGAGTATATGATTATGCCTGTCGGCTTTGAAGATTTTGCAACATCTTTACGCGCCGCTGCTGAAGTGTACCATAACCTGAAATCTATTTTAGCTGCAAAAGGACACAGTACAGCACTTGGCGACGAGGGTGGTTTTGCACCGGATCTGAGTTCGAATGAGGAACCTATTCAGGTTATCATGGATGCGATTGAAAAAGCAGGGTACAAACCAGGTGAAGAGATTGGGATTGCACTCGATGTTGCAGCGAGTGAGATTGTTACAGAGGGTGGATACAGACTGGAGTCAGAAGATCGCACACTCAGCAGTGAAGAGCTGGTAGCCTACTATGAAAATCTGTGTCAAAAGTATCCGATTGTCTCAATTGAAGACGGATTAAGCGAAGATGACTGGGACGGATTTAAGCTTATGACTGAAAAACTCGGCAATAAAATTCAGATTGTCGGTGATGATTTGTTTGTTACCAATGCCGCTATATTGAATGAGGGTATTCAAAAAGGTATAGCAAACTCTATTTTGATCAAGCCAAACCAAATCGGTTCGGTAAGTGAGACTATGCTGACAGTTCGTCTTGCCCAAAGAAACGGTTACACTTGTGTAATGAGCCATCGTTCAGGTGAGAGTGAAGATGCGTTTATCGCTGATTTTGCTACGGCACTTAACTGTGGTCAGATTAAAACAGGTTCGACTGCGAGAGGTGAAAGAACTGCAAAATACAATCGTTTGCTGGAAATTGAAAATGAAACAGTCTACAGTGAGTATTTAGGTTCGGCACTGTTTAGCTAGGTACCTGATGAACAAAGAAGAACTTTTTGAAGAGATTGACACATCCCAGACAATTACTCAAAAATATCTGGGACTCTCTTTAAAAAAGTTTTTTCTCCTGTTTGCTCTGGTGATAGGACTGGGGATATATTTGGGTGTACTTTTGTACGGTACAAACTCCCTTGAAGTTCTCTTTGGTTTGCAGGAGTATGAGAACTATCTTCAAAATGAAGTGGTGCATTTGAAAAAAGAAAATGCTGAGCTTCAACGCGAGTATTTTGAACTCAAAGAAATTTCTGCACAATAATCATATAAATTTGCTATAATGTATTAAAAAAATAGGGTTTGTTATTATGATAAGAGTTTTGTTGTTTTTAAGTCTCTTTTTTATGATGCTTCATGCAAGAGAAAATCCCTTTTTCCCGGTACAGAGTGGACAGGATATCCCTTTAACATCCAATCAGACAACAAAACTGCCGATGCTCAAAAGAGCCACTGTGACATTACCCTCCACTGCACGAACGATTGAAAGTGTTACCGTGACATATAAAAACCTGGACGGTTCGATTGCACATAAAAAAGTCACTATCCAAAATGCGATAGACTGGCATTTGCCTGTTTTTATTTCACAAAACTATAATGAATCCGACAGTACACAGTTTATTGAAAAACAGATAAAAAAAAGCAGTGTAAAAATAAAATACAAAAAAGTCGCATCATTAAAGTTCATAGCATTTTATGTCAAAAAGAACAAACTCAAGATTTTGACAAAAGATAAAATGCTGAGAAATTTTTTGTTGGTAAAACCACATAGAATTGTCTGTGATTTTAAACGTGATACCGATATAGGCAGCCTGATAAAAAGTTTAAAAGAGGGGTCGCTTTTTACAAAAATACGACTGGGAACACATAAAGGCTACTACAGGGTTGTGATAGAACTCGACGGGTATTACAGCTATAAACTGGATTATATCCGTGGCGGATATATAATTACACTTTTATAAAATACAAGGTTGTAGATGAAGTTTTTGATTATATTGGTACTGTTTTTGGTTAATTTGGAGGCTGTCATTACCATAGCACCAGTGGATATAGGAAAGCAGCCAGGGCTGAGTGGCGGTATTAAAGGCTCTTTTTCCACAACACGTGGCAATACCGATACCGATGAGTACAGTGCAGGATTGCGTATGATATATGACAATAACAGCTCCTATGTGACATGGAGCGATATAGCATTTAATTACGCGAAAGCATCAGGAGTGTTAAACAGACAAAACACGTATGCGCATCTGCGCTATATTCATACACTCTATAAGAAACATTTGAACTGGGAAGCTTTTGTGCAGTCCCAGACAAACAAGTTTACAAAGATAGAAAAAAGGCTGTTAGCCGGTCTTGGCCTGAGATACCATACACAAATGCAGGGGTATGGAAATATTTATGTGGGATTTGGCTGTTTTAGCGAATATATCAGCTATACGACAAATGTTGATCCGAGTGAGCATAATGTAAGATTAAATATGTATATTGCATATAAAAACAGATTTAGCAGGAATGTGAGATTTTCATACATTGGCTACTACCAGCCCAGAGCAGATGTGGTGAGTGATACCATAGCATCCAACGCAGCAGAATTAAGAGTTACAATATACAAACAGCTTTCAATTAATTTTGAATTGACATACAATCAGGACACAAGGCCTGCTATTGGAGTAAAAAAATATGATTTTTCCCAAAAGACAAGTTTTGTGTATGATTTTTAAAAAGAACATAAGATAACAGATGAAAGAACTGAATAAGTATTTACAATCACACAGCAGCAGTGAAATGCACCCGGCTGAAATAGCAAAAATTTTAAAAGGCTTAAATGACAAAGATTTCAGTGAGGCTATAAAACTGGTTCCAAAAGACCTTGTAGGCGATGTTGCACTGGCTCTGCCTGACAGATATTTTGATGATGTGGTCGAAAATTTTAATGCAGAGGAACTTTCTCATGCTGTAAGTGAACTTGAATCGGATGATCAGCTTGAGTTTATGCAGGAGTTGGAAGATGTTGATGAAGATAAAGCTTCAGAAGTATTTCACAAACTTGATGCCGAAGACAAACATGAAATTGCAAAACTCAAAAAGTATGATGAAAATCAAGCCGGTGCTTACATGCAGCTTGAGGTGTTTACTGCAAAAGAGGATGAAATTGTTCAGGATGTCATTAAACGGTTTGCCCGTTTAAGAAAAGAGAATGAACTCGAAAATGTTCAAAATCTCTTTATAGTAGACAGCAACAACAGACTTTTGTATACTGTAGGTCTGGATGACCTGCTCATATTTGATTTTTCAAAGACTGTCAAAGAAAATATTGAGCAGAGTGAAGAGTCTTTTGAGCCTAAAAGTGCACGAGATACGGAAGATATCAAAGAGGTTGTCAACTATTTTAAAGAGTATGACCTTTCAGTTATGCCGGTTGTCAATGATGAAGGGATCCTGGTCGGTCGTATCACCTCTGACGATATTTATGACATCATTAATGAACATGCAACAGAGCAGATGTATAATCTTGCCGGTGTTGATGACGAAGCGGAAGAGGATGAAGATGTTCTCAAGGCGACGAAAAAGCGTGCAACATGGCTGGGCATCAATCTTCTAACAGCCATTGCCGCTTCTTTGGTTATCGGTTTGTTTTCAGATACGATTAACTCCATGGTTGCGCTTGCTGTTTTAATGCCCATAGTCGCTTCCATGGGAGGCAATGCCGGAACGCAGAGTCTGACAGTTGTTGTACGCCAACTCGCTTTGGGTGAAATATCGCAGACAGATGCCTTTAGAACCATAAAAAAAGAGGTTGTCATCTCCCTGATGAATGGTCTGCTTTTTGCTGTAGTAATGGGTATAATAGCATGGTTGTGGTTTCATATACCGATGCTTGGAGTAGTTATTGGATTAAGTATGATAATTAATCTGTTAATGGCCGGATTTTTTGGAGCAATGATTCCCTTGTTGCTCAAAATACTTGGCATAGACCCTGCTATAGGGAGTACTGTTATTTTAACAACAGTGACTGATGTTGTCGGCTTTTTCAGCTTTTTGGCATTGGCAAAATATATATTACTTTAAAGGAACTGTAAAACTTGGAACTATTACTCATATTTTTTCTTCTTTCTGTCGGCATTTCGTTTTTGTGCTCAATATTAGAGTCGGTATTACTCTCTATCAATATGTCTTATGTGGCAGTGTTAGAAAAAGAGAAACCTGCTGTAGGAAAGCTTCTTCGTCATCACAAAGAAGATATTCACAAATCAATTGCTTCGGTGCTTATTTTAAATACCATTGCTAATACTCTCGGTGCTGCGGCAGTAGGTGCACAGGCTTCAAAAATATTTGGGAATGATGCCGTTGTGTATGTATCAGTTGTATTAACTTTTGCAATTTTGTTTATATCTGAGATAATTCCAAAAACAATTGGGGCAATTTACTGGAAACAGCTGGCGCCTGTGGCAGCATATTTTATTCGGGTTTTTATATGGATTACATACCCTATAATACTGACGACCTGGCTGTTACAAATAAAATATCCAAAGGGAAAAAGGATTCCAACTCTTTAACAAAACAGGAACTTCTTGAGAGTATGTTGATGAGTGAAGATGAAGGGGTGATAGATGAAAAAGAGTCAGATGTCATTGAAAATATACTGAATCTTGACAATATCAAAGTGAGTGAAATTCTCACGCCGCGAAGTGTTGTTTTTGCTTTGGATGAAGATATGCTCATCAAAGATGTTATCAAGACCCAGCCGGCAATTTTTAAATTTTCCAGGATACCGATTTTTAAAGGTTCCATAGAAAATGTAACAGGGCTGGTGCTGACAAAAAAGATATTTAAACAGGCACTCCAAGATGACAATGTACCTTTGTCTTATATCAAAAAAGAGATATTTATCATCAATGAAAACATACCGGTAAGCAAAGCACTGGATATGTTTATAAAGAAAAAAGACCATATGTTTTTAGTGACAGACAATTATGACCAGACAGAGGGAATAATCACTCTTGAAGACTGTATAGAAACAATACTGGGCTTGGAGATCATGGATGAGAGCGATACAACCGAAGATATGAGAGAGCTGGCAAAAAGAAAAATGAAACTCAAACGGAAGCTGAAAGAACGCTGAAAAGAGTGCAACACTCTTTAGGACAGCTACTTTTACATCCCGGGAATTCTAGGAATTTTACCGAGTTTAGAATTGCGGCAGTATAATCCCCAGGCTTTTTTCAGCCAGTGTCCAATGACAGGCATTGGCAGCATAAATGCACGCTTTTCGTCTCTGTAGACAAAGGCTGCACCGTCTCCGGTATCCATAACGCATAAAATATTCAAATGCTCATGGTAGCCTTTAAAATCACTGCCGCCGTTGTCACGCTGATCGATATTGTGTGCTGTATTTTTTGCCATTACCTCGGCAATATGACCCTGTTTTGCCCGCCAGTCGTATCCTTCGAGTGCTGCAACATCCCCAATGGCATAAATATTACTTAAAGAGCCATCCTCGTTTAAGACGCAGGAGGTGTCGTCTGTTTTGACAAATCCGGCTTCATTTGTCGGCAAGTCCGAATTCTTTATGACTTCATGCCCGTCTCCGGCAGGAATGAACATGGTAAAATCGGAGGCGAGCTTTGTGTCATCTTCAAAGACTATACCGTCTTTTTCAAACTGCTTAATTTTTTTGCCAAAATGCTGTTTGATATTCAGTTTTTTAAACATCATATCCATCATCTTAAGTGCTTGGGGACCCATTCGTTTGCCGGGTTCAGCCATCGGAGCGAAAAAAGTCAGCTCAAAATTCTCTCTGATGCCTTTTGCTTTGAGCATATTGTGCACATTAAAGAGGAGCTCAAATCCCGGTCCGCCACGCACTGCCGAACTGTCTTTCGGATTGCCTCCAAAGCCCATACAGATTTTGCCGCTTCCTTTTTTGACAAGGACGTCCAGAGCATCTCTGATTTGTAATGACTGTTCTGGTGCGCCACAGATAGAAAGTGTGTTTTCTATGCCTGGTGCTTTCATTTTTGCAGCACCCATGGCAATGACAAGATAGTCATAATCATCAAGAGTTCCTGAGTTTTTCAAAGTAACACTGTTTTCTTTTTTTGATATTTCGGTCACGTCGTCAATAACAAGGGTAAACCCGTGTGCATTTTGCAATTCTCGCAAATCAACACAGACGTTTTGGAATTCACTTTCATGTGTCGGTATCCAGATGGAAGTAGGATATATGTAAAAATAGTCTCTGTTACTGACTAAAGTAACATCATAATTCAGTTTTCTTAAGTGGATTGCAGCATCAACACCTGCAAAACCGCCTCCCAATATAAGTACTTTTTTCATCTTTTGGCCCTTTTATTTGTTACAGTTATAAGGTATATTATCTGATTTGATGTTAAAATTAGATTAAACTGGCTATTTTTATCGTCAGTTTTACTTTTTGTTTATAAAGTATACCGCAAACATACTGATAAGTCCACCAATAACTATATGTAACTGTAAGGGTTCGTCCAATATAAACCAGGCAGAAAAAAGAGCAAAAAAAGGCACTAAAAACATAAAAGAGCTTGTCCTCTGACTGCCGAGTTTCCCGCTGGCAATAAAAAATATGGTTGTTGCGACAGTCTGTCCCAAAACGGCGAGATAAATCAGGGCAGTCCAAAATTTTGCTCCCTGGGTAAAAACAGCACCAAGGTCTGCATTGAAGGCATACAAAAAACTGAAAAAAGTAGCTATGAGAGAAATTAAAAAGCTGTAATAGACCGGATGTATATGTTTTTGCGAATGCTGCGAAAGCAGAGTGACTCCTGCCCAGATGAGGGCACAGAGTAAAAAGTAGATATTTGAGCCGTGTAAAAAAAGAGAAAAATTGTTAAGCTGGAGTAAAACATAGCCGCCGACCAGCCCGAGCAAAAGCCCGAAATACTGCCGTGTTGAGAGTCTGCTCCTAAAAATCACAGCAACAAGCAAAAAGGTCATAATAGGGCTGAAAGTTGTGATGATGACACTGCCCGCACCCGCAAGACCGTACTTTATGCCTAAAAAAGAAAAAACCATAAAGGCTATATTTAAAAAAGAACTGCCGAGGATATATTTGAATGAGCCCTGAGTCAGTGTCAGTGGAATTTTAAAAAAGTAAAGAATGGGCAAAAATGCGAGGCTCATCAGAAAAAACCGCCAAAAGATGACGACATCCATCGGCATTGCTGTGGTGAGAATTTTTAAAGCTGTCCATCCGCCGCCCCAGAGCAGCATGGAAAAAATGAGCAGATACGCATAACGTCTATCGTCGTTTTTCAAATTCATCAACTATTTTTGTAACAATCAAATCAGAGGTGACATTGAGTGAGGTACGACACATATCAAGAATTCTGTCCACGGCTACAATCAAAGCCATGTATTCAACAGGCAGTCCAAGCTGGTTGAGTATAATCACCATCATAACAAGTGAGGCACTCGGCAGGGCCGCAACACCGACACTGAGCGCGACAACGGTAATCCCTAAAAGAATCTGATCTCCCAAACTCAAAGCGACTCCCGCCAAATTGGCAATGTATAAAACAGCTACACTCAAATAGGCCGCTGTACCGTCCATGGAAACGGTAGCCCCCAAAGGCAGAACAAAAGAGGCAGTTTTTTTGTCGATACCACCCATCTCTTCGGTAACACGCATACTCACAGGAAGCGTAGCCGCAGAAGATGCTGTGGAAAATGCCATAATCGGGGCTTCTCTTACATCTGAGAGATAGCTGTAGGGATTTACTTTTGTAAAAAAACGCAGAACTGCAGGGAGTGTGACAAGCGCATGAAAAATGATGACACCGATAACGACCAAAACATATTTGTAAAGCCCAAAGACAACATCAATTCCCTGCTCGGCAATAACATAGGAGATGAGTGAAAAAACACCGATGGGAGTAAGGAGTATCACCCACTCTGCCATTTTGAGCATAGCTTCACTGATGGCTGTAAAGAGGGTGCTGAGCGCCTCTTTTTGTTTTGGAACAAGGTAGAGAGATGCCACACCAAAAAGAATGGCAAATATAATAATCTGCATCATCTTGCCCTCAGAAAGAGCATGAAATATATTGGTAGGAATGAAGCTTAAAATCATATTCTCAAAAGAAAAAGGAGCCAGTGCTGCCGCTTTTTCATAGGCAAGACCACTGCTGCTGACATGCTCGCCAATGTGAAAAATATTCATGACAGCAATGGCGGCAGTAACGGCAAGAGCGGTTGTCAAAACATACAGCCCTATGGTTTTGAGGCCCATCCGTTTTAAATGTTCAATAGAACCGAGCCCAAGAATAGCGACAAATATACTGGCAAAAACAAGAGGCACGACAAGCATTTTCAAAAAATAGACAAAGGCGGTTCCTATCATCTTTTGTTTGAGGGCGAGTTCGGGAAAAAAGATGCCAAACAAAACACCAAAAACAATACCGAAGATGACAAGGGTATTTGTCGTTGCATATTTTTTTATTTTTTTGATCATTCTGCATTTCCTCTGTTTCTTTGTAAATATTATTGAGTTCTCGGAATCGGTACTTTCAGCCACTTTCAGCCCGCACTGAAGTACGGGTTCCGAACAAACATCTTCCGCTTTCCCGGAATCGGTACTTCAGTGCCGACTGTTGCTTCTTCCTGCTATTCTCAGCCCGGACTAAAGCAGATTTTTCTTTATCCAATACGATAGTACATAAAGTCCCCATACATGCTGCTTAAAACTCCCCCTTGATGCGGTGTTTATATATTCGTCTAACTTTTTTTTGTGAAACATCCCTGTTTGCACATTGACCTCTTGAATGAGATCAATTTTTTTGGAACTGATGAGATACTCCATATAAGGATTGGAAAAGCCTTTTTTCTTCCGTGTGAGTATCTTATCAGGGAGTTTGTCTGTCATGATTTGTTTTAAGAGTGATTTTGTGATGCCGTCTTCATAACGCAGCTTTGGATCTATGCCAAAAATTAAAGATGCCAGTTTATGGTCCAAAAACGGGGTACGGGATTCTATGGAGTGTGCCATGGAAACACGGTCAAGTTTGGTTAAAAATGCTCCGCCTGAAAAATATTGAGGTCAATATAGCTGTACCAAATGCTTTCATCACTGTGGCAGAGGCTTCAAAGCGTTCTCTGTAACTTTGCAGGTATTTGAGGCTTTCGTTATCTTTGACATTGCGCCTGAGAAGCTGGTTTTTTTGCAGGTCCGTAAATTTTTCACCGCTTGTACGAAAAAGAAGCGAGTCGTCAAAAATCCGCTTGTACCACTCCCACTCTCTGTTCATTGAAAAATTGGCACGGAAATATTTTTTGAGCCAGTTTTTGTGTGCCAAACCTGCGGCATTTTCAATGTCTAGATACTCAAAATACTGTCGGTAGCCTAAAAAAAGCTCATCCGCACCCTCTCCGCTGAGTACAACTTTGTATCCGTCTTTTTGAATACGCTCAAATAACAGATACAAAGGCACGGCAGCAGGATCATTAAGCGGTTCGTCAAGTGTATCTAACACTTTGTCGCTTGCACGGATAAAATCATCTTCATCTATTTCCACCTGGATGTTGTCCAAACCTAAAAACTCAGCACTTGCTTTGGCATTTTTTCTCTCATCATATTTTGCAAATTCCTTATAACCAAGTGTATATGTTTGTAAATGTGTGTTGTTTTGTTTGGCAAAGTAGTTGAGTGTTGCAGAGTCTATACCACCGGAAAGCAGTGATGCCATAGGAACATCACAGTCTAAGCGCAGATGAATGGAATGTTCTAACTCTTCTCCTAACACACGCAAAGCTTCGTGTTTGTTTGTTATAATGTTTGGAGTGACATCAAGCAGGTCAAAGTAGCGTTTACATGTAACACGACCCTTTTACATGAAAGGTACTCGCCTGCTGAAAGTTTTTGAATACCTCGTAAAAAGTATGCGGCGGAGTCGGCGCCAAAAAAGAGAGATAAGAGAGCAGAGCATCATTGTTGAGTTTACATGTAGACAAAAAAGGCTTGAGCGCTTTGATTTCCGAGGCAAAAACAAAACTTTCCCCTTGCATATAAAAAAGCGGTTTTTTCCCGAGTCTGTCACGAAAAAGGTAAAGCGTGTCATCATCCATTAAAGCAATGGCAAACATACCGCGTAGATGCTGGACAAAATCAACGCCCCATTTCAGATAAGCGGCGATGATGACTTCACTGTCGCTGTGTGTCTGAAAGTCAAAATCAAGTTCTCTTTTTAACTCTTTAAAGTTATATATCTCTCCGTTGAATGAGAGCAAAATATTGTTGTGTTTGCGTGGTTGATGGCTTCTGTGATGGCCATCAACAATGCTGAGGCGCTGATGGGCAAAAAAGAGATTTTTCTTTTGCACAATACCACAGTAATCAGGTCCACGATGCGCAAGAAGAGACAAGGCGCTTTTTGCCTTGTTCTCATTATACGCCGATATGCCAAAAACTGCACACATTATTTGAAAAATCCTACGGTAATGTCATGTTCTATGTAGCCCTCTGTCAAACGGGTATGCTTTACATGTAAGCTTTTTGCAAGGGTATGGATGGTGTCTATATTTATATAATTATAAACATCACTCTCTTTGTCGCCGTAGAGGGCATTGAAAATAAAACCTTTTTTTGAAGAGGCAAAGCAGTTGCGTACAAAAAGCTGTGTTTCAAAAGGTGTGAGTATATTGAGTGCACCGCTGCAGATGTAATAGTCTGCCACAGGAAGTCTGGCTTTTGTTATATCGGCACGGATGATTTCACACGCTGTTTTTTCGCGGGCAATGTCGCACATCTCCTGGAGCGAATCTATGCCGATATACTTGTTTACATGTACACCGTTGTTTTGTAAAAATCTGTAAAAATCTCCAAAACCGCAGCCTGCATCGACGATGGTACTCTGTGTAAGATCATCGCCGAGCATCTCTAAAATTTTGTCAAACCGTATACTTTGATGCGCATCAGAGGACCAGTGCAGACCGCATGCGGAGATGCCGTGCTTTTGAAGTGCTGCTGTGTAAAATTTTTCACTGTCTATACGCGGCATAAGGCTCCTTTTTTACTTTTGCTATTATATAATAGTTATGTAAAAAAGCCGGCATTTCGGAACCCGTACTTCAGTGCGGGCTGAGAGTGGCTTGAAAGTTGCAACAGTCGGCACTGAAGTACCGATTCCTGGAAAGCAGAAGGTGTATTGTTTGGAACCCGTACTTCAGTGCGGGCTGAGAGTGGCTTGAAAGTTGCAACAGTCGGCACTGAAGTACCGATTCCGGAAAAGCGGAAGGTGTTGTTCGAAACCCGTACTTCAGTGCGGGCGGGGTATCTTAAAAATTGAAACAGAGGAAATATATATGAGAATTGCAATAGTCGGTTTAGGCGGTGTCGGCGGATATTTGGCGGCGTCCTTTGCAAAAAGCGGTTTGGATGTGACGGGTTTTGCACGGGGAGAACATCTCAAAGCCATACAAAAAGAGGGAGTAAGGATCACAGAAGATGAAAAAGAGTGGCGTGTTCCTTTACATGTAAAGCATCCGGATGAAGCGGAGGGCATATATGATGTTGTGATGTTTTGTGTCAAAAGTTATGATTTGGGAACTTCTTGCAAACGCATGCAAAATCACATCAACGCAGACTCGATTCTGCTCTCTTTTTCAAACGGGGTCAATAACGGTGATGTATTGTGTGCATGCTGTGATGCCAGAGTGCTTGACGGCTGCATCTACATCCTTTCGCATATTGAATCCCCGGGTGTGATTCGCAAAAAAGGAAAAGTCTTTGCGGCACTCTTTGGAGGAGAAGATGAGCGGCTGTCCAAACTGTGGCAGATATATTTCAAAAAGCCGGCCTGCGTTACAAAACACCACAAAATATCAAAGAAGCCTTGTATAGAAAATATATATTTATTGCCGCTTTTGCGACATTGACCTCATATTACAAGACAGGTATCGGCACGATTTACGAAGAACATTATGAGGAGGCAGAAAGACTTTTAACAGAAATTGCCGAATTTGCAAAAGAGACACAGGGCATAGATATTTTCGATGAGGTGCAAAAGTCTTTGGAAACGGCAAAAAAAGTGCCTTATGATGCTTCTACGTCCATGGCTCTTGATTTTAAAAACGGCAAAAAAACTGAGCTTGAGAATTTAAGTGGATATGTTCAAAAGCCTTTTATGCAAAAACTCTATAATGAGTTAAAAAAGAGAGAAAACAAATGAAAAAAGAGCGAATTGTACTAGGCGGCGGGTGTTTTTGGTGTATAGAAGCGGTGTACAGAAATGTCAAGGGGGTACTCTCGGCGGTGAGCGGCTATGCCGGAGGTGCCCGAGCCAACCCGAGTTATGAAAACGTCTGTTCAGGTGCAACCGGACATGCCGAAATTGTCGATATTGCCTATGACGCAGATGTTATCAGTCTGAGTGAGATTTTGGATATATTTTTTGAAATACATGACCCGACAACACTGAATCAGCAAGGTGCAGACAAAGGAACACAGTACCGTTCTGTCATTTACTATGCGGATGAAGCACAAAAAAAAGTGATTGAAGATTCTATTGCAAAACATCAGCAGGACTTTTCCGATAAGATAGTAACTGAGGTAAGCCCTCTGCCCGAGGTTTATCCGGCAGAGCCGTATCATCAGAACTATTATAATTTAAATGCTTCGCAAGGCTACTGCCAGGTGGTTATCGCGCCAAAACTGCAAAAATTTATGACAAAGTTTCCTGATAAATTAGCCTAAATGTGATAAACTATGATTAGATTATCATAGAGGCGGTTTTTATGGAAAAAATATATGAATTGGCTATAGTCGGTGCCGGACCTGCGGGGATTGCCACTGCTGTTGAAAGTTACCTTCAGGGTGTCCGTGATATTGTGCTGCTTGAAAAAGACACAAATCACAACTCGACTATTCGTAAATATTACAAAGAAAACAAGCGTGTGGATTTGGAATGGAAAGGACAAAAAGTCGAACTCAACGGCCGTATCCATTTTATAGACGGTACCAAAGAGACGACACTCGATTTTTTTGATGAAATTTTAAAAGAACATCTCGTAGAACTGCAAACAGAGGTGGAAGTGCAGTCTATAGAAAAAAAAGAAGACTACTTTGAAGTCCACATGGCAGGTAGGAGCATTAAGGCAAAAAATGTAGTTGTGACCATCGGACGGATGGGAAGCCAAACAAACCGAGCTACAAAATCCCCCCAACTATACGAAAGAAAATTAACTATACAACAGATGAATGCTCACAGGGAGAAAAGATTCTTGTTGTCGGAGGCGGTGACAGTGCTGTAGAGTATGCAGTTGATTTAAGTGAGCATAATGATGTGTCCATTTGTTACAGACGGAGAGTTTCCGCCGGGCAAATCCTACGAATCAAAGAAATATTGCCGATGCGATTGCACAGGGAGATGTCCGACCGATTTTAGGTATAAATATCAACGGTCTCGAAGATGACAAGGGCAGAGTCAAAGTGCTTTTCAGCGAAAGAGAACCTGAAACATTTGACAGAGTTATCTATGCCATAGGCGGAACGACACCAAGTACATTTTTGGCAAGTTCGGGCATAGAAGAAAAAGACGGCAAACCTGTACATGATGAACATTATGAGACAAATATCAAAGGACTTTTTGTTGCCGGAGATATTACTCAGGAGAGCGGCGGCAGCATTGCGCTTGGACTCAATCACGGCTATGATATTGCCAGATATATTAAAGGAAAAAGTGAAGTCTAGTCTTTTGCTTTTCGCATTTTATAAATATGTATGAGTTTGATAATAATCATGATACTGATAACCTGAAACAGTGCGGCCAAAATAAAAGCATAATAGTGCAACTGATCAATGGAGTTGGCGGTATATGCCAGAGTGGCCATTGCAATAAGCAGGGTCAAAGGCATAGAATGAGAAAGTCCAAAAGAACCGTGTCAATTAATCCGAGCTCTTTTATAAACACCAAAGAGGCAATAAGCCGCATAAGAATCATTACCACTGTGATGATGACAGCCTCCCGTATGAGTCCGTTGATCCAGAGGGCGTTGAGGTCAAAAGAGCTCCCGATATGAATGAAAAATATAGGGATTAAAAATCCAAATCCGAAAGAAGCAAGCTTTTCAGGCAATTCATGTTTGTGCTCAAAGAAAGTCGGAATGAAGATACCGGCTAAAAAAGCCCCAAAAGCAAGTTCAAGATGCAAAAAGAGCATAGCCCCTATAAGCAGAAAAAATATTCCCATAGAGAGACGGATGTCCTGTTCTTTGTTGTCATTGTGAGGCATAAGGGCAATAGCGACTTTGGGAAACCACCAAAACAGAAGCTGCATAGAGCGAAAAAGAAGAAACATAAAAAGCAAAAATGCCAAAAGGGCCATGATTGTTTGAAAAAGTCCCAATCCAAAACCAGACTTCAGTGCTGCAGAGCTTATAGTAAGTATCACAATACTTGCAACTTCACCTATGCCCCCGACTGTCATGGAAAGGCAATCCAGGGTGTTTTTCCATACTCTTTGGCCAGTGTGGCGACAAGTCCTACAGATATGAGGGTAACAAAACGATAAAGATTTTTCCCAAATCAAACTGTACGGAAAAGGCGATGGAGAATCCATAAAGTACTGCAAGATAGACAACAACCTTTTTCATAACAGAGACAGGTGTTTTGAGTACATTTTTTAAATTGATCTCTGTTCCTGCAATAAACATCAGATATAAAAACCCGAATTCAGCGACTAAGTCAAAAAGATGTTCATCATGCAAGAAGCCTACATATCCTAAAAGAGAACCTAAAATAATTTCAATGGGTGTTGTAGGAAGCCGTAAAATTTTGGCAAAAAACGGAGAAAAAATGATGATAAGCGATATGGTAACAATCAGTATAATATTATCAGTCATACTTTTCTCCTTTTATTTTAAAAATCCGGGTTATAACCCGTGTGCAGGGCTTTTATTGCACACTTTTTGCAATATCAAGACCAAGAGACTGCAACATTGCCAGATCCTGACTCATAACACGTCCTTTTGTGGTGAGGTAGTTTCCTATCACGATGGAATTTGCTCCGTTTTGAAAAATTTCTGCCTGACGTTCTTTAAACATAAGTTCGCGACCGCCGGCAACCATAATCCTCTCGGCATCACAAAGTGTTTCGCGTGTCAACCTGATGAGTGCGAGGGCTTCATCCACTGTTAAAGGATTTGGTTCAAGTTCAAGTGCAGGGTTGTGATGATAAAAGTTAATAGGAACCGAAGCAGGGTTGAGTGATTTGAGAGATTCGAGCATAGAAATTCTGTCTTCTTGTGATTCACCAAGCCCGAAAATTCCACCACTTATGAGTACCAAGCCGGCTTTATTGACATTTTGGCAGGTTTCATATCGTTCACTCCAGGGATGGGTTGTGCAAATTTGCGGATAAAAGGCTTCACTTGTCTCAAGGTTGTGATTATAGGCTTTGATACCTGCCTCTTTGAGTGTGAGGAGCTGCTCAACACTTGCTGTGCCGTTACAGGCAATGAGACGTAATTCAGGGGCGACTTTTTGTACTCTTTGGCAACATCACAAACAAATTTGAGTGTTTTGTCAGTTAAACCTTTATCTGCAGTGACAAGACAAAATCCAAGGGCTCCGTTGTCTCTTGCCGTAATGGCTTCTTGGCAGATGGCATCCACAGGCTTTTGTTTGTAACGCTCTATATCTGCTTTGTAGCGCACACTTTGCGAACAAAACTTACAGTCTTCTTTACATGTACCGCTGTTGATATTACAAATGGAACATAAAAATATTTTTTCACTCACTTTTTTGCCTTTCATAAGAAAAAGTTTTTGTGAGCATATACTGCTCCTGCTCTTTCTTTTTTGTATAGTATTTTACTATAAATTTTTTTTCTAAAACTTCAAGCATGGCACACTCAGAAAGCGGTTTGTTTCGTGCGCACACTTCACCGGGGTTTAAAAAGAGTGTACCCCCTGCAAACTCTACTTCAAACTGATGTGTATGTCCAAAGATGACAACCTCGGCATCTCTGCTCATATAAAAAGGCAGGTGCATCAACTTGAATTTTGTATTTGCCAGTTTAAAATAGTAGGGTTCCTGAACCAGGTGGTACCTGTTATGATATTGTACTAAATGGGCATCATTGTTTCCGTAAACGGCTATATATTTTTTCCCGCATGCTTCAAGCAGCTCCAGTACCTCTTTTTCGACAATATCTCCGGCATGTATAATAAACTCGGCTCCGTTTTGCACCAAAAAATCAAGGGCGGCTTTTGCCTTTTTGACCTTTTTATGCGTATCGGAGAGTATGCCTATTTTCAATTTTTTATCCTCTGCTTCTGTAACTTCTCTGCCACTTTCGCCCGCACTACAAAGTACGGGTTCCGAGGGTATTGCGGAATCGGTACTTTAGTGCCGACTGAGTAGGGATTTTAAGCCTTGTCTATCTCTTCTCTTGGTGTACGCGCTTTACACTTCACACATTCGTACACCTCTTTATTTCTGTAGGTACGAGGCGCAAGTACACCTGTGCATCCTTTTTCTTTACATTTAATGGTTGTCGGCTCAAACTTTGAGATAAATTTACACTCAGGATAGTTTTCACAGCCCCAAAAAGGGCCTCTGCGAGAGTTTTTCAGGCTGATTTTTCCGCCGCAGTCAGGACAAGGAGTTTCACTCACTTTCTCTTCGACATTAATACTTTTTGTATTTTTGCATTCAGGGTAGTTTGAACATGCAAGAAATTTTCCGTTACGGCCATTCTTTTCTATCATATCCGCACCGCATTTGTCACACTTTTCATCGGCAGTTGTCTCTTTTTTCTCAACAGGATTGCCCTCTTCGTCACACTGCTCTGTATATTTGCATTTTGGAAAACCGGAGCATGCGATGAAGTTTCCAAAACGTCCGCTTCTCAGAAGCAGTTCATGTTCGCCGCATTTAGGGCAGGTGCGCCCAAGCGGTTTGGCAAGTTTGAGCGAGACAATGTTCTCTTTTCCTGCTTCTATCTGCTTCATGAATTTTTCATAAAACTCAAGGAGCAGTTTCTGCCAGTCCACTTTGCCTTCGGCGATTTCATCGAGTTCTTCTTCCATTTCAGCCGTAAAGTTGATATCAACGATATTTGGAAAGTTTTTCTCCAGAATCTCTGTCACGGTAAAAGCGATTTCTGTTGGGATAATCTGCTTTTTTTCTATGGTCACATAGGTACGGTTGGAGAGTGTCGCAATTGTCGGGGCATAGGTCGATGGACGCCCGACGCCTTCTGATTCGAGTTTTTTAATCAGACTTGCTTCAGAGTAACGTGATGGCGGTTCTGTGAAGTGCTGCTCGGGTTTTACACTCTGAATTTCAGCTTTGTCACCCTCTTTTAAAGTAGGTAAAAGTTTGTCTTTGTCTTCTGCTCCTGTGACCGCATAAAAACCGTCAAAAATGAGCTTTCGTCCGCTTGCACGGAATTCATTTTCATTGCCTTTAAAGATAATGCTTTGCTGCTCAAAGAGCGCATCTTCCATCTGACATGCCATAAAACGCTCATATATGAGGCGGTAGAGTTTGATTTCGTCGGCTTTTAAAAACTTTTGTGCCACTTCGGGTGTAAACTGCAGCATAGTCGGGCGGATGGCCTCGTGTGCCTCCTGTGCGCCTTTTGATTTTTTCGTATAAACCTTTGGTTCTTTCGGCAGGTATTTCTTGCCGTAACGGCTCTCAATGATGCCTCGACTGCACCCACGGCTTCTTGTGCAAGGTTGAGGGAATCGGTTCTCATATAGGTAATGACCCCTGAAGTACCGTCTGGTGTTTTGACACCTTCATACAGAGTCTGGGCGACCATCATGGTTTTTTTCGGGGTAAATCCGAGTTTGCTTGAAGCAGCCTGTTGCAGGGTTGAGGTCATAAACGGCGGCGGCGTGGCACTTTTTCGCTGTTTTGTCTCAATTTTTGCAATTTTGAAGTCATCATTTTTGACACTTTGGGTAATTGCCTCTGCCTGTTCTTTGTTCTCTATGGAGAGTTTGGAGATTTTTTGCTCTTTGTGTTTGATAAGATTGGCTTCGATATTTGGCTTGAAAAGAGTGTCAATAGTCCAGTATTCCTGAGGAACAAAGGCTTTGATTTCGCGTTCACGGTCAACAACGAGTTTAAGTGTCGAGCTTTGCACACGCCCGCCACTTAAGCCTTTTTGAATTTTAGAAGCAAGCAGAGGCGAGAGCTTGTAGCCTACAATACGATCAAGAAGACGACGGGCCTGTTGGGCATTGACCATGTCCATGTCTATTTTTCTTGCATTCTCAAGTGCATGCTTGATGGCTGTTTTTGTAATCTCATGAAAGACAATACGCGGGAGTGTTTCGGGGTCTTTTTTGATAGCATGGGCAATATGCCACCCAATTGCTTCTCCCTCGCGGTCCTCATCGGTCGCGATGTAAATTGTGTCGGCTTTTTTGGCTTTTTCTTTTATCTCTTTGACAGTTGGCGCATTTTCTTTGGCGACAGAGTATTTGGGAATGATTTTATGAGTTTCTTCATCAATTGTAATTCCAAAACGGGATTTTGGCAAATCCCGGATGTGTCCTTTTGAGGCAATGACATCATAGTTTTTGCCTAAAAAGTTCTTGATAGTACGGGCTTTTGCGGGTGATTCGACGATTATTAAGTTCAAATAGTTTTCCTATATATAGTATAGTGATTTGGTTTTTGGTTTTGGAAGTGTAGCGAAAAAGAATAAAATAAGGAAATATTTTTAAATTTATAAAATTTGCAAAAAAAATTAAAGTTATTTTTTTGACTGACGATATTGTTACAGTCTCAAGGCAAGGATGCCTTTTAGAGAACAAAAAATACAAAGAGCGAAAGCTCTTCCATAGAAAAGGATTTATTATGGGTTTTAGAATTAACACAAACGTTGCGGCAATGAATGCACACCGTAACTCGGTAGAAACAAACAAAGGTTTAGACAAAAGCTTAAATGCGCTTTCTTCAGGTCTAAGAATCAACAAAGCGGCTGATGATGCTTCTGGTATGGCGATTGCGAACTCTCTTCGTCAACAAGCACAAGGACTTGGTCAAGCTATCAACAATGCAAATGATGGTATCGGTGTTGCTCAAACTGCTGATGGTGCACTTGAAGAGTACACAAAAATTATTGATACTGTAAGAACGAAATCTATTCAGGCTGCATCTGATGGTCAAACACTTGATACTCGTAAAAAAATTCAAGCGGATATCGACAGACTTTTAGAAGAAGCACAAAACATTGCTTCGACAACTTCGTTTAATGGTCAAACACTTCTAAATGGTGCATACCAAAACAAATCTTTCCACATTGGTGCGTACTCAGGTGAGACTGTAAAACTCTCAATTGCCGATACACAAACTTCACAGGTTGCTGAGTTTGCACTTGCTGAGACAAGTGTAGGTTTTTCAAGACTGAGTGGTGCTGCAAACAGTGCTGGTGGATCTGCTTCACTTTCTGTTACAGTTGTAAATGCTGATGGTACTACTGCTACAGTTTCTACATCTACTATCTCTTTTGCTTCTGGTGCAGATTTGTCAGGTTATGAGATAGCGCAGGCTGTTGTAGATAAATTTAACCAACAGGCACAAATTGAAGGCGCTGATGTAAGAGCTTCAATCGTTGAAGCAACAGGCTCAACTGTGGATAAACCAGAATACGGGATTCGTATAGATTCTGCGGGTGATTTAACTGGTATGACACTTGGTGATGGTGTCAATGATGGAAATAGTGCTGCAATTACGACAGCAGCAGCTGCTGGTCTTGACAATAACCTCTCAACTATTGATGTTACAACAAGAAGAGATGCAGAAAAAGCGATTACAATTGCTAGTTATGCATTGAAAGATATAGATAAAACTCGTTCAGATATTGGTTCGGTTCAAAATCAACTTGAGTCAACTGTGCGTAATATATCTGTAACACAGGTAAACGTGACAGCTGCGGAATCTCAGATTCGTGATGTTGACTTTGCTGCAGAGAGTGCAAACTTCTCTAAACTCAACATCTTGGCACAATCTGGTTCATATGCTATGAGTCAGGCAAATGCTGTTCAACAAAACGTTTTAAGATTGCTTCAGTAGTTTTTATAAATTCTCAAGCTTTATGCTTGGGAATTTTCTTTTTCCAGCACTTTGAGTGCATGTAAATCTTTTTCATAGGTCTCTATAATCTTTTTAACATTTTTTACAAAAATAGCATGAAATTTTTTTGTGAATTTTTTTGGGTTTTTTAACTCTTTTGTATTAAAAAAATCATCTGCATAAGGTGTAGTATTCATATAATATATGGTCATTAAATCTCTGAGCTCAAAGATGCACTCGTGATTACACATCGCACTTACCATGTCTATAAGATTGAGTTTAAACATTAAACTGTCACTGTGAGGAGCATTTTTAAATGTTTCAAGAAGGGCCAAGTAATCTTTAATCTGTCCAATACGGCAGTAGATACCATCTATTTCATTTTGATCAAGTTCTATTGTAGATAAAGTGTCAAAATATTTTTTCATTTCTTTTCTTAAAAGTATTTTGTTTTGTTTTTGTGGTAACGTTACATCTTTAAGAGGGGCTGGGATTGTCTGATCAAGTTTACATCCATCTGAAAGATTGTAGATAGTTTGCATGGGTGCTTTGTACTTTCGTGTAAAGTAGTTAATAACAGGGATGGAAAGCATAAACAAAGGAGTAGAATTAACCTTTTCTTTGAAGTTGCCTGTTATTTGCAGGACAGCATCGCCAAGGTGAAAATCTTGATTTTCTTTTGTTTGTATTTTCTTATTTTCGATGGAGCGTGCCTTAAAATGATCAGGCGTATGGGATAACCCATCATCACTAAGTGCCAAGTCTATCCCTAAAAGATAAATTTCCGGTGCATTAAAGATAAGTGCAAATGCATGGATAGAGTCTCCCACGCTAGAAACTGTTAAGGTGCTACGGGAGAGTTTGTATTTTGTTCTATCCTCATGCAGATAAATGTTTTCTTTTTTGAAGTGCTCAAACAGTTCACCAGAAACAGAAGCGCTAAAAAAGAGGAGAGTATCATCCAAAAAGCTTAAATCGCCCAAATTTTTAAGCATTTCATGTGTTGTATATACATTTTCATCAATTTGAACAGCAATATCTGGAGTGACACCGACACGTTTAAGTGTATTGAGTGCTGTAAAAGCAGCGACAATTATAAATCTGTCTTGATTGTCTTTTACCCATTGTGCATTTTTATAAAGAGAGGGTCCTGCTCCTAAAACAAGCCATGCCTTTTCTTGAAATATTGTATCACTTTCTCTTTTGCGCAAATCAAGAAATTTATATTCTGCATTGATTCTGTCCAAAACTTTTCTGTTTTTTTCTAAAAGACGATTATGAGAATAAGTTGCTTCTGGTCGGGAGATAAGAATAGCTTGAATCTCTCGAATCTTTGCTTCATATGTAGAGGAAAAAAGATGAAACTTTATGAATTGGTTTTTGAAAAAAGCATTGGTATAAAAACCATTAAAACATTCTCTAAATCTACCTGCATTATCAGCAATTGAAAAAAAACTTGTTGTATCCATAAGTGCCTGTTTATAATCAATTGTAAAAAGAGAAAGGCGAAAAAGTTCCAGATTGTCTTCTACTATAAGCACTACTTGAAAATCATATTTTTCGATAGCTTTTGGAATATGTAACCCAAGACCCACTCCTAAAAATATAAACTTGTCAAGTTCTTTCATATGACTGGAGTCGTTAATATTTTTATGATAAAGTTCATATATTTCTGCTGTAGTTGCAAAGTTCGTATAGGCATTTGCATTTTTTATTGTCTCAAAAGAAGCTTTTTCAAAGTTTATTTTTCGTAAACTTCTAAAGCTTTGGTCATTCTTTTTTAAGTTGATATTGTCTACAATTTTTTGTGAGAACTCCTGAGAATTCGTATTGTATAGTTTTGCACCGCTTGAAAGTTCTACAACATCAAAATAGCCATTTTCATATACAAGATCATATTTGGCAGAGAGTTTTCCGTTATTGAGCAAACTTTCTAAAGCTAGAATTTTATTAGAAACTTTTTCATTATATTCTTTAAAAAACTCAATATTTTTTTGATAATTTTTAATAGCCTGCTCTTCTATATTTTGCATAAATATCCTTTCATGCGTATTGTAAGCATAAAATATACCAAAATTAATGGTATGAAAGTTGCTAATTGATACGTATGGATATTTTAAAACTAATAGGCAGGGAAAAAGCATTATTTGATGATGACATACAAACATACAAAAATGACTTAGACAAAATTGTAAGTGATGCGAAATTTTTGGTGCTTGGCGGAGCAGGAAGTATTGGGAGTGCTGTTGTAAAAGAAATTTTTTCTCGTAATCCAAAAAAGCTGCACGTTGTTGATATTTCGGAAAATAATTTGACTGAATTGGTTCGTGACATTAGAAGCTCATTTGGTTATATAGAAGGAGAATTTGCGACTTACGCACTCGATATCGGTTCAATAGAGTACGATGCTTTTATTGCACAGGATGGAAAATATGACTATGTACTTAATCTTTCAGCACTCAAACATGTACGCAGTGAAAAAGATTCCTTTACTTTAATGCGGATGATTGAAACCAATATTTTCAATACTGACAAAACTTTACAACATTCTATTGAACACGGAGTAAAAAAATACTTCTGTGTTTCAACTGATAAAGCTGCAAATCCTGTCAATATGATGGGGGCGAGCAAGCGAATTATGGAGATGTATGTGCATAGAAAATCACAACAAATCAATGTCTCTATGGCACGTTTTGCCAATGTTGCTTTTAGTGATGGTTCTCTTTTGCACTCTTTTAATATGCGTCTTGAAAAACAGCAACCCCTTGTAGCGCCGGATGATATAAAACGCTACTTTGTCACACCGAAAGAGAGTGGTGAGTTATGCCTGATGAGTGCTGTCTTTGGGGAGAACCGTGATATTTTCTTCCCAAAACTCTCAGAATCGCTACACCTTGTTTCTTTTGCAGATATTGCTGTAAAATACTTATATGTAAAGGGATATGAGCCTTACATCTGCAAAAGTGAAGAGGAAGCAAGAACTCTGGCAAAAATACTTCCAGAAGAGGGAAAATGGCCTTGCCTTTTTACAAAAAGTGATACCACAGGTGAGAAAGATTTTGAAGAGTTTTTTACTGAAAATGAAGTGTTGGATGTAGAGAGGTATGAAAATATTGGCATCATCAAAAACAAGCTTGATTTTGATGAGAATGCACTCAATGCATTCAGCCAAAAGATTGAAGATTTTAAAAAAAATCTGCAATGGAGTAAAGAGGAGATAGTTGCAGAGTTTTTTAAACTTCTCCCAAACTTTGAGTATGAAGATAAGCAGAAATATTTAGACGGAAAAATGTGATGCAAAAAATTGTAAACTTTATTCAGAACCTCTACAATACAACAGATTTCATCCCCCTGCATGAACCACGATTTCGAGGGAATGAAAAAAAATATCTAAATGAATGTATCGACTCTACTTTTGTCTCATCTGTCGGAAAGTTTGTTAATAGATTTGAAGAGGAGTTTGCCTCTTATGTGGGAAGCAAATACGCCATAGCTACAGTCAATGGCACAAGTGCTTTACATGTAAGTCTCCTTCTTGCTGATGTCAAAGCGGGAGATGAAGTGATCACCCAGCCCCTCACTTTTGTCGCTACATGTAATGCCATAAAATATTGCCAAGCAGAGCCTGTTTTTGTAGATGTTGGGCTTGATACCTTGGGGATGAGCCCTGATGCTTTGGAGTCATTTTTAAAGAAGAACTGCGAAGTTCAAAATGGTGTCTGCCTCAATACTGCTACAAACAAAACTATCAAAGCTGTCGTACCGATGCACACCTTTGGGCATCCTTGCAAAATTGATACAATCGCAGAGATTTGTAAGGCGTGGCACCTTACACTCATAGAAGATGCTGCGGAGTCTTTGGGGAGTTTTTACAAAGGTAGGCACACAGGAACTTTTGGAAAAAGTGCTGTGTTTAGTTTCAATGGCAACAAAATCATTACAAGTGGCGGAGGCGGTGTCATCATCACCGATGATGAAGAACTTGCAAAAAGAGCTAAACATCTCACAACCACAGCAAAACTCCCTCACCCTTATGAATACGAACACAACACCATCGCCTATAACTACCGTCTGCCAAACCTTAATGCAGCCCTTTTAGTTGCACAGATGGAACAACTTGAAACATTTTTACAAAATAAACGGTTTTTAAGTCAAGAATATATGCAGTTTTTTAAGCAGTTTGACGATATAGATTTTATTAAAGAGCCAAAAGATGCAAAAAGTAACTACTGGCTCAATGCCATAATATTAAAAGATAAAAAGCAAAGGGATACATATCTTAAGTATCTCAATGAAAATGGTGTGATGAGCCGGCCGATTTGGAGATTGATGAGTGAATTAGAGATGTTTCAAAATTGTCAAAATGATGGACTTCAAAACTCAAAATTTTTGAGTGAACGCATTATCAATATACCAAGTAGTGTGCTATGAAAAAAGAGATAATTTTACTCGGTGGTGGTGGGCATTGTAAGTCTGTTATCGATGTTATTGAGGCTGAAGGTCATTTTAAAATTGCAGGTATTATTGAGAAGTATGTAGGTGAGTCCAAGAGTGTTTTAGGGTATAAGCTTATCGGTACAGATGACGAATTAGAGAAGTTGCGCGAGCAATATGAATACGCTTTTGTCACCGTTGGACACATCAAGTCAAACACCGTACGCATCAAACTTTTTGAAAAACTCAAAAATTTAGGCTTTACCATTCCCATTATTATCTCCCCTTTTGCCTATGTATCCAAACACGCAAAAATAGAAGCTGGTACTGTTGTGATGCACCATACACTTATCAACGCGGGGGTGCGTGTGGGTGAAAATTGCATCATCAATTCCAAAGCACTTCTTGAGCATGACTGTACCATAGAAAATCATGTACATGTAAGTACAAATGCACTTCTTAATGGTGATGTACATGTAAAAGAACATAGTTTTATAGGGAGTGGCACTGTTGTGAAACAGGGTTATAGAGTAGAGGGATTTGTCAAAATGGGGAGTGTTGTGAAATGAATGTTTTTATCATCGCAGAAGCGGGAGTCAATCACAACGGTTCTTTGGAGTTGGCAAAAAAACTCATCGATGTAGCGAGCAGTGCCGGTGCTGATGCTATAAAATTTCAAACTTTTAAGGCAGAAAAGCTTGTCAGCCGTGATGCAAAAAAAGCACAGTATCAACAAGAAAATATGCAAGAGACAGATGACTCTCAGTACAATATGCTTAAAAAACTTGAACTCGATGTAGACGCACACCATCAACTCATTAATTATGCAAAAAGTAAAAATATTATGTTTCTCTCCACCCCTTTTGATAATGAAAGCATAGAGATGCTTAATGATTTGGGATTGAAAATATTTAAAATACCAAGCGGAGAGATTACAAATCTACCATATTTACGCCAGATTGGCAAACTCTCAAAAGAGGTAATTCTCTCTAGCGGTATGGCAAGTATGCGAGAAATAGAGGATGCTTTAAATGTTTTAACAAAAGCAGGTACACCAAAGCAAAAGATTACGGTACTACATGCAAATACAATGTATCCAACCCCAATGGAGGATGTAAATTTAAGAGCAATGCCAATAATTGGTAAAAGGTTTGATGTGGCATATGGCTATAGTGACCATACACTTGGAATTGAGGTGGATATTGCCGCTGTTGCAATGGGAGCGAGTGTAATAGAAAAGCACTTTACCCTTGATAAGAGTATGGAGGGACCTGACCATAAAGCTTCGTTGGAGCCAAATGAACTCAAAGCCATGGTCACAGCTATAAGAAATATTGAAACAGCACTTGGAAGCAGTGAAAAAAAACCAAGCAAAAGTGAAACACCAAACATAGAGGTTGCAAGAAAATCCATCGTAGCAGCAAGAGATATTAAAAAAGGAGAGATATTCAGCGAAAGAAATCTCACAACAAAACGCCCTGCCAAAGGAATAAGCCCTATGAAGTGGGATACAGTCATTGGAACTGTTGCACAAAAAGATTATGCAAAAGATGAGATGATATGAAACGAAAAATAGCTGTAGTCACTGCAACTCGTGCAGAATATGGACTCTTGAAACCACTGCTTAAAGAGATCGAGAATGATGATACTCTGCAACTACAGCTTATAGTAACTGGTACACATTTAGAGGAAAACTTTGGTAACACCTACAAAGAGATAGAGCAAGAATTTGATATTGATGCAAAGATTTCAATGGATTTATCTTGTGAGAGCGGGGAGTGTCTATCTTTGGCAATGGCACAACTACAAAAAGATATAACAGAAGTTTTGGTACAACTTTGCCCTGATATAATGGTTATTTTGGGAGATCGTTATGAGATGCTGAGTGTTGCTACTGCTTGTTTAATGTTGCATATTCCTCTAGCACATATTCATGGTGGAGAGCTTACACAAGGGGCAATTGATGATGCCATCCGCCATGCCATTACCAAACTCTCACATCTACACTTTACATCAACAGAGGTATACGCCAAAAGAGTTATACAAATGGGAGAAGAGCCAAGAAGAGTGTTTAATGTTGGTAGTTTAGGGGTACAAAGCATAAAGACTTTGCAGCTTTTAAATAAACAAGAGTTTGAAAAAAGTATTGGCTTCAAACTTGGCAAAAAAAATCTACTTGTAACCTATCATCCTCAAACACTCTCAGGGAAAATTCCAAAAGAGCAATTTAGTACACTTTTAGAAGCTTTAGAGAGTTTAAAAGAGACAAAAATCATCTTTACCAAAGCAAATGCTGATGAGGGCGGACAGATCATTAATGCAATGATAGATGCGTATGTAAAGAGTCATAAAAACAGCATTGTTTTTGCATCTCTTGGACAGCTTCGTTATTTTTCTGCCTTGGAGTTTGTTGATGGGGTGGTTGGCAATAGTTCAAGTGGAATTTTAGAGGTTCCAAGTTTTAAAATTCCAACACTCAATATTGGAGAGAGACAAGAGGGGCGGATTCAGGCAAAGAGTATTATAACTGTAGATATAGAGGCTAATGCCATTAGACAAGGGCTTGAGAAGATTTATGATCCCTCTTTTTTAGAGAGTCTCAAAAGAGTTAAGAACCCTTATGAGGGCAAAGAACCGAGTAAAAAGATAAAAGAGTGCCTAAAAACAGTAGAACTTGAACATATTTTAGAGAAAAAATTTTATGATGTAGGAGGTATGTTATGAGTACATATAAAGAGATTTTGTTACATAAAAATTCAACTATCCAAGAAGCACTCAAAGTGATAGACAAAGGTGCTATGCGTATTGCCATAGTACTTGGGGAAAATGAAAAAGTTGTAGGAACGCTTACTGATGGAGATATCCGCCGTGGGCTTTTAAATGGACTCTCTTTGGACTCTAGTATTGAAAATCTTTACTTTAAGGAACCAACGCTTGCAAATATAAATGATTCCAAAGAACTTATTATCCAAAAAGCGATTCGTAAGCAGATTTATCAGATTCCTATTGTTGATGATGAGGGAAAACTAGTAAAAATAGAAGAACTCTCAAATCTCTTAAAGACCAATGCAAAAACGAACAGAGTTATTTTAATGGCAGGAGGATTGGGTACACGTCTTCGTCCTCTCACGCAAGATGTGCCAAAACCTCTTTTAAAAGTTGGAAATAAACCGATTTTAGAGACCATCATTGAAAACTTTGCAAAGTACGGTTTTGTAAATATTACCATCAGTGTCAACTACAAAGCAGATATGATAAAAGAGTATTTTGGAGATGGAAGTGCTTTGGGTATCAATATTGATTACATCGAGGAGACAAAACGGCTGGGAACGGCGGGAGCGTTGAGCCTTATAAAAGATCGTCCTCAAGAACCGTTTTTTGTGATGAATGCAGACCTACTTACCAATGTTAATTTTGAGCATCTACTTGATTTTCACATGATGGAGCACTCGGTTGCAACAATGTGTGTAAGAGAGTATGATTATCAGGTTCCTTACGGAGTTATACAGACAGATGGTAGTCGTATAGTTTCTATAGAAGAGAAACCTGTGCACAAGTTTTTTGTCAATGCCGGTATTTATGTTCTTTCTCCTCAGGTCTTTGAATATATTCCAAAAAATGAGTTTTATGATATGCCCACACTCTTTGAAGATATCATCAAAGATGAGCTAAAATCAATCTCTTTTCCAATTCATGAGTATTGGCTTGACATCGGGCGTATGAGTGATTTTGAACAGGCTCAAAATGAGTACAGTGAGATATTCTAATGTTTCAATCCAAAAGATTTTTGGCTGTTATTCCCGCACGAGGTGGTTCAAAACGGCTTGAGCATAAAAATATTTTACCATTGGCGGGAAAGCCACTCATAGCATGGAGTATCGAGGCCGCTAAAAAGAGTAAATACATTGATGATGTAGTGGTGTCAAGTGATGATGAAGAGATACTAAACATTGCCAAAGAGTGTAGTGCGCAAGTACTTAAGCGTCCAAAAGAGCTTGCAAGTGATACAGCTACAACATTTGATACAATCAAACATACTATTGACAGTATACAAGAAAATTATGACTACATCATTTTGCTTCAGCCGACAAGTCCTTTGCGTGATGAACAGGATATTGATTCTGCTATAGAATACATGTTTAAGAAAAAAGCAGACGCAGTAGTATCTGTATGTGAAGTTGAACACTCTCCATTATGGAGTAACACGCTACCAAAAGATAGAAATATGAGCGGTTTTTTAAAAGAAGAACTGCTTAACAGAAGAAGCCAGGATATAGAAACTTACTATAGATTAAATGGAGCGATTTACATAGCAAGAACAAAGAAGTTTTTAGAGAACAAGGGCTTTTTTTTACAAGAGAAGATCTACGCCTATGTGATGGAGCAGAGTCACTCCATTGACATAGATACAAAGCTTGATTTTGATATTGCGAGTTCCATAATTTCTAAAATTTAGTTACTACTATTTGACTGATCTATCATCATCTGAAGTGATGAAAATGAAGCATTAAGCTGACTTATCATTGCATCATAAGCTATAAACTGTTGCGTCATAATATCATATCTAGTGTCTATGCTCGCTTGTGATCTTGCAAGAGAGTCAGCAAGGTTGTTTGCATCTTTTGTTAGTCCGTCATCAAAGTTACTGAGCAGTCCACCATATCCTGTGTACTGCTTTACTTTATCGTCCAGGCTTGTGAAGTAGCCTGTAACATCATTGCCATTTGCATCCACTCCACCTGTGAAGAATGTTTTTACACTATCCGGATCAGATTGAAGCTTACTCTCTAATACACTCGAATCAAAACTCATTACACCATATCTGTCAACTTCTATGCCGTAGTCCATTAAAGAGCCGTTAGAAGGACCAAAGCGACTAGTTACCGCATCACTCATGTCTTTTTTCAGCCCATTTACAAAACTATCACCTTGGAAAATACCAAGAGCACCTGTCTCGCTGTCATAAGCTGTCATATCTCTTAAGTTTGTCATCATTGTATTGTAGTTGTCAACAAACATCTGTACTTCATCAACAATGCTTTGCGTATCTTGATTAATTGTCACTGTAGAGAAATCACCTTCTTCTTTAAGAGTAATATTTACGCCTAAAATCAAATCATCTATTTCGTTTGTTGATCGTGTAGTAGTTATTCCATTATATTTAAATACAGCATCAGTACTATCTTGAATTTTTTGATACCCATCTGTCACCGTTGTATCAAAAAGTGCAGCGTCAAGTGAGCCTGTACCGTTTGTTCCATCATCTGTATCTGTAATTGTGATAGCTTGATCCGCACCAGTCTCTTTGGAAGATAGAACAAGGCTAAATTGTCCGGCACTTGTCTCTAATATAGACGCATCTATAGAGGTACCAGCTACATCAGTAATAGATTGTGCCAAATCTTCTAATGTTGTGGTCTCATCATAATTAATATTATAGGTTGTCCCATTGATATCAAGGTTTAAGACACCCGCAGCTGAAGCTATTGGTGATGTTTTACTGCTTAGTGCACCAAATTTTGTAATGTCTTTTTTTGCTAAGCTTACGGTCTCTAAAGTAAATGAATCAACATTGGCACCTGCCTCTACAGTTACTTCTGCAGCACCATTAACATTAACGGTCTTATTGTCAAAAAGTGTATCATTACTCAAAGCAAAAGTACTTCCCTTAAAAGTATTCATATATGATGAGAGAAGGTCATATGACTGCTGCTTCTGATCATTTGTCTCTATTTTTCTGTTGATAGGATCAATAATACGAGCCTCATCTGCTGCTTTTAATTGGTCAATTACATCAGATGTTAGTACGCCCGAACCAATTCCCAGTGAGCTAATATCTCCTGCCATAACAAATCCTTTTATTCTATAGTGTAAGTATATCGGCATTTTTTCCAAAACTTTAATAAAAAATATAAATTTTTTTTAATATTTATGTAAAGATATTGAAAACATTGCCGATATTTCTTTCATAAAAATTAAAAAAAGAGAAGGAACTTGAAATGTATAGCAATGCCGCTTATAATATTTATACCCAAAATAATGTTAACATTGAATCACCACAAAAGCTTATAGAGATGATGTACGAGGGGGTACTTCGTTTTAATGCACAGGCAAAAAAAGCTATGAAAGAAGATGATTATGCAAAAAAAGTTTATTGGATCAATCGTTCTATCTCTGTTATTATAGAACTAATCTCTATACTTGATAAGTCTCATGGTGACATTGCACTTTATCTTGATGGTTTGTATAACTATCAAGTACAACTTCTGAGTTATGCAAATCTGGAAAGTGATGTAACAAAAGTAGATGAGGTGAGTAATGTTTTTAAGGGGTTGTTAGAGGCATGGAGAGAAACAACAAATGTGGTTGAATAAGCTTCAAATTGCTATAATCGAAAAGAATCCAGAACTTATTAGCAGACTAGTGGCAGACATGCCACAGTTTAAGAGTGTAGAAGAGATGAAGCGTGCATCTTCACTTATAAAAGAGGCACTGAAACTGCTTTATCAATTAAAAAAAGAAACAGGAGAAACTTTAAAAAAGTTACGCCAGCATCAAGATTTTTTAGGTGTAACTGCTGCAATGACAAATAATAAGTTTGACATCACCTCTTAGCTTTTTTAGCAATTCCGAAATGTAAACTTCTGAGAGTATACTCAGTGACCACGGCACCTTTTCGCATGGTGAGTATATGCTCTACAGCATCGGCAATATCCGCAGCAATCAGCCTCTCATCTTCTTTTGGACTGACATCAAAACGCAGCTCATCATAAAAGTTGCTTTGTGTCATATCCGGATTTATGTTTGTTATACTGAGTCTGCTTTTTCTGGTTTCTTCGAAAAGGGCATCGCCAAAAGCTTTGAGACCTGCTTTTGTGGCTGAGTAAACGGCTGCGAATTTACTTGCCCGTAAGGCTTCAATGGAGTTGATATTGATGAGGTAGCCTTCATTTTCTTTGAGAGAACGCAGTGAGGCATTTGTGAGTAACATCGGAGCGGTAAGGTTTAAAAATGTCATGGCGGTGATAGTGTTTACATGTAACTCTTCATGCGGTTCAAAACGGCCGAAACCTGCGCAGTTTACATGTAAAAAGAGATTTTCTTTTTTAAGCTTTTCACATAGTTTTATTGTCTCTTTTTCTTCTGCGAGGTTACATGTAACTGCCTGAAAGTTTACATGACTGAAATCCTTCTCCTGTATACTTCTGCTAACACCTAACACTTCAAACCCGAGTGTTAGCAGTTTGTTTGTTATTGCTTTTCCTATTCCGCTGCTTGCTCCGGTGACTACTGCTTTTTTACGACTCGACATTTAGTGCCTTCCTGTATTGAAATTTAGTTCTTGTCAAATTTATTTTCACAATTTTGATATACTATATGTATGAAAAATATTTACATAACGGACCTGGATCACACATTTTTACGGAGTGATTTGTCTTTGAGTGATTATACTAAAAATATATGGAACTCGTATGCAGACAGATCGATTTTATCTGTTGCAACAGCAAGAACCTATAAAAAAACGGCACACTTTTTACAAGGTGTGCATGTGAATGCGCCGATGATACTGCTTGACGGTGCACTCATAGCGACAATGGATAAAAAGATCATTGATACAAAGTTTGTGACCAAAGAAGCAGGCGACACTATCATAGAAGAGGGTACAAAACTCGGCATTTATCCTTTTGTACTTTCTTTGGTTGATGATGAACTTAATGAAGCATTTTCTTATTCTACAACGCTCAACAGCTATCAAAGTGAAATAATAAAACGCTATGTGAATGATGACCATACACAGGTGTTTGAAAATTTACGAGCCATGCAGAACAATTTTAAAATCGTTTATATGGGAGATGAAGCACTTTTAAGGGAGTTGGAAAAAAATCTCAGAGCTGTTTTTGGGGAGGAACTGAAGTATATTTTGGCACCCGAAGCCTATATGGGATGCTATTTTTTGACACTTTTGCATAAAGATGCCGATAAATCCCATGGCATACAGAGTGTCAGTGAAGCGGTCGGTTTTGATTTGAAAAGATTAACAGTATTTGGTGATAATTTTAACGATATAGGTATGTTTAGGCTTGCAAAGACTTCCGTAGCGGTTGCAAATGCTCAAAAAGAGGTAAAAGAGTGTGCTGACATAGTGTTAAAACATACAAATGATGAGGACGGTGTGGCAAAGTATCTGCAGGAAATCAGCAATGCATAAACAGTCAAGTGTTTTGGCAATGAGCATTATAGGTGTTTTGTTTTTTATATTCGGTTTTGTAACCTGGCTCAACGGCTCTCTGATTCCCTATCTGAAAGTTATCTGTCATTTAAATGAGTTTGAAGCGCTCTTTGTGACCTTTGCTTTTTATATTGCTTACACTGTAATGGCGTTGCCAATGGCTGTGATTTTGGAAAAAACAGGCTATAAAAAAGGGATGGCACTGGGACTTCTGGTCATGAGTCTTGGTGCTTTGCTTTTTATTCCCGCAGCACTGAGCGGTGAATTTTTGGTTTTTCTGGCAGCACTTTTTACACTTGGAACAGGACTCACAATACTACAAACGGCATCAAATCCCTATATGGTTTTGGTAGGGCCGATAGAATCAGCGGCAATGCGTATCAGTATAATGGGACTCATCAACAAAAGTGCAGGTGTTTTGGCTCCGCTTCTTTTTACCGCATTTATATTGGCAGACATCGGTTTTGGCGTAGACCTGGAAAGTATAAATACACAAGAACTGGCACATAAGCTCATTAGCCCCTACATGGCAATGGCAGGGATACTTTTTTTGTTGAGTTGTTTTGTCTGGTTCTCCTCATTGCCTGATGTGAAGTTTGAAGATGATCCGTATGATAAGGCAGGTATTTTTGCTTTTCCCCGGGTTGTATTGGGGGCTTTGGCACTCTTTTTTTATGTCGGCATAGAAGTTATAGCCGGTGATACGATTGGGCTGTACGGGCAAAGTCTGGGTATGTCCAATGCAACTGCCTTAACTGCATACACTATGGGATTTATGGTTGTCGGCTATCTTGCAGGTGTCTTTTTTATACCAAAATATTTATCGCAGGAAAAAGCACTTGTTCTTTCTGCCTTGTTTGGTATTGTTTTTTTGTTTGGAGTGGCCTTTAGCTCTACGACTGAGTCACACATTATAACGGGCCTTCCTGACAGCGTGGCTTTTGTGGCAATGCTAGGTTTGGCAAATGCCCTTGTCTGGCCGACAATCTGGCCTTTGGCATTAAAAAATTTGGGCAAGCACACAGCCAAAGGAAGTGCATTACTCATTATGGCAATAGCAGGCGGAGCAGTTGTACCGCTTGTTTTTGGAAAAGTGGCACAACTGACCCAGGATATGCAGATGTCTTATCTGATAGGCATTATTTGTTATGCAGTGATTCTGATGTATGGATTACAATGGCATAAAATGACAGGTTGGAGGAAATCATGGCAAAAGTAATAATATTCAGCGGCGCAGGAGTGAGTGCGGAGAGTGGAATTTCAACATTTCGGGACAGCGGCGGACTTTGGGAAAATTACAAAATTGAAGAGATCTGTTATGCCGGTTGCCTGGACTGGAATTATGAGGCTACGATAGGGTTTTATGACAAACGAAGAGAAGAGATAAAAGATAAAAAACCAAACAAAGCACACAGTGAAATAAGTAAAATAAAGGAAAAATATCCAAATGAAATAGCCGTGATCACGCAAAATGTTGATGATATGTTTGAACGTGCAGGCTGCAGAGATGTTTTACATTTGCATGGGTTTTTACCGGAAGTCAGGTGTGAAAGCTGCGGTTTTACAGATAATATAGGCTATAGGAAATTACGTGAAGCATATGAGAACTGTCCTCAATGTTCAAATAAACTACGCCCGAATATTGTCTTTTTTGCAGAACAGGCTCCGAAATACCAGGATCTGTACAATGAACTGCAAGACTGTGAAATGTTGGTTGTTATAGGAACAAGCGGCAATGTTATCAATACAGATGCTTTTTTGCAGGGAAATATCAGATATTCCATACTCAATAATTTAGAAAAAAGCAGTGCAATAAATGATGAATTGTATTCAAAAGTGCTGTATAAAAAAGCGACTGTGGCAATTGATGAAATTGTAAATGATGTAGAAGAGTTTTTAAAACCCTAGGTTTGAACCTAAGGTTAATTTAACTATTTTGTTGGCTGTAAAGCTCTTTTTCGCGTTGCATTAAAATATTGGCCAAAAATGTATATGCTTCGATCCATGCCTGTTTGTATTCATCAGTGAAATCATCACCTAAAACATCGCCCATAGCGGTGATTAAAGCATCGGCAACCATAGGATAGTGTTCCGGCTTTACTTTTGTCAGTACATGTGTATTTGCCATTTTTTCAACTGCTGCAGATAAAGCGCCAAGATTGTCAATATTTGCGGCAAAAGCTGCAATAGCACCTGCGAGTTTTTTATGCTGATCACCTTGTGCATTTGCAAACAAAGGTTTTGTTTCAGGGTATTTGCTGAAAAGTATTTCATACATACGTGTTGTTATTTTTTCGGCATTTTTTCCGACTGACGGGATTGTTTTTTTAACAGCTGTTACTGTCTCTTGAGATAAGCTCATAGGATATTCCTTAATTTAATTTATGCGGAATTATATATATGCTACCTTAAAGTGGTATATTGTTGTTTAACTAAAAAGCAATCTGTTATGATTTATAAGTTACAATCAATAAACTCAATTTTTCGAGGTATTTTATGCACTTTTCTAAAACAACTGAATATGCTATTCGCGCTTTGTCCTACCTGGACCGTTACCCAAATAAGGCACATTCAGTCTCTTTTTTGCATAAAGAGTTGGAGCTTCCTTATAAATACCTTACGAAACTTATGACCCAACTTGAAAAACAGGGTTTGGTACATGCCTCAAAAGGACGCAACGGAGGTTTTAACCTGGCAAAGGATTCTGAGCAAATATTTTTATGTGATATTCTTGAAGCAATAGGTGAACCGTTGGAATTTGACCGGTGTATTTTGGGTTTTGAAATGTGTGACGCGTCAAATCCCTGTGCCCTGCATTCGCAATGGGTTGAACCCAAGACAAATATTGAAAATATGCTGCAGACAACTTCTTTAGCTTCTCTTGCAAAGGACAAAGAAACGAAAATTTAAAAGAATAAATAATTAAGTGGTGCGGATGAAAGGAAACTGGGGACAACCCCTTCAAATACCATAAATACAGGCTTTGAATTTTTTTTTAGTTTTTGAAAATGAGTGCCATTTTTTGGTAGGGAATGGTACTCATTTGGCACCAGATTTTAACTGGCAAACTGTTCAGAAATTATTCTTTGCTGTTGTTTGATTGCATTGAGTTTTTTTCTATACTCTTCTGCCTCTTTAAATAATTTCATTTGTTCTTCAACATACTCTTTTGAACCTTGAATTTTATCAGCTTTTTCAATAGTTTCTCTTTGGAGCTCATTGATTCTATGAATAGCTTGTTTTATTTGTTCTTCACTTAATATCAAAATAACCTCCTAATTTTTCTATTAATGTATCTGAGTCAATATCTTTGTAAAGGGTATCATCTCTTTTGTCTAAATAATTTAATGTAATTTTACCATTATATTGCTGTTTTATACTAATAACTGTGTGAAAAGAGTCTATATTACTTTTAACAAAAATGTCATAAGGAACTTTTCTATTAGTGACAACCTCTCGTTTAATGGCATATGTCAACTGCAGAATTTAACTCCGCCGTTGACACTGTTTTGATGATCCACCATTTTAACCATTGTGGGTGTGGGGAGTCTACTATTTCTTTTTTGTACTCTGTTCTATAACGAGTACGAGAATAGAGACTGCGATTGAAGCTAATTCTTTCCATGGCATTTGTGCCTCCAATTTATTTACACACAACAATGACAAAAGATAGATTGAAGTTGTTGTGGGCAACGAGAGATATGATGACAGGTATAAGCTATATCTGTCTCGTTTATATATACCTCAAAAACTCCTTTTAGTTCCAAAATACATGAATATATATACCTATAGTTTATTTATTTTAAATATTTAGAACTATTTTATACTAGTTGGTTCTAAAATATGCTAGAATATAAACTATGAGTTTAGAAAAAGAGTTAAAATTAAAACAACTATATCAATTGTTACCCGAAAGTGTTGTAGCACCAAGTGCGTGGTTCACGGCTAATGGCTATTCATCACAGCTAGTCTACAAGTACGTTAAAAATGGATGGCTGACCAAACTTGGGAATGGAGCCTATATAAGACCTGCATCCATACATGAATGGCAGGGAGCTGTACTGGGACTCCAGAAACTTGCAGAACTGCCTTTTCATGTGGGTGGACTTTCTTCACTGAATATATTGGGATATGCACACTATTTACCTATAGGGGGAGAGAAAACCATCACTCTATATGGAGAGAAGACACCTCCCGCCTGGATCAGACAAATAGAATCTCCTTCATTCACCTTTCATAAAAAGCCTCTCTTTGGAGACCTGGGATTAAAGAAGCAAAGTACCTCTATACGAAACTGGCAGATAACCATATCTTCAGCAGAAAGAGCCATACTTGAGCTTCTCTATCAGGTGGATGACAAAGGCATCACTTTTAAGTTTGTGTCAGAGATATTTGAATCCTTAACTACATTGAGTCCACGGCTACTCAATGAGTTACTGCAAAACTGTAGCAATAGAAAAGTAAAACGACTGTTCCTCTTCTTTGCAAACTACTATAGCTTTCCCTGGGCTAAACACATCAGTAAAACGTTGGATCTAGGAGCAGGAAAATTACAGATAGTAAAAGATGGAAATTATAATAAAACCTATATGATTACAGTACCAAAGGAATTTAATGCTTGACAGTTCAAATATTTACTATAAACAGGTGCAACTACTTTTAGAAGCACTACCATATATCAACAATGAAGAATGTTTTGCACTTAAAGGTGGGACAGCTATCAATATGTTCGTCAGAGATATGCCCAGACTCTCTGTAGACATTGACTTGATGTATCTGCCCATTGAAGACAGAACAAGCAGTCTAAAGCATATTGCAGAGTCACTTGAACGAATTGCACAGGACATTGAAAAGAGTCTTAGAGGTTCAAAAGTATACCGACTAGAACAAAGAGGAGACGGAACACTCTCTAAGCTGCAAGTTGAAAAAGATGGTGTGCGTATTAAGATAGAGACATCACCTGTCATGAGAGGAACAGTAAAAGAATCGACTGTTCAAATGGTAAGTCCAAAAGTAGAAGAAGCATTTGGATTTGCAGAAACATTGGTAGTACATCATGATGATCTCTATGCCGGTAAAATATGTGCTGCACTTGACCGTCAGCATCCAAGAGACTTTTTTGATGTAAGAGGATTGCTTGACAATGAAGGCATCAGTGATTCTCTTATGGAGGTGTTTATGGTTTATCTTATCAGCTCCAGTCAACCCATATCCAAACTGCTACAGCCAAACCTCATAGACATTAGCCATACTTTTGAAGAACAATTTGTGGGTATGACCACAGAATCCATAGAGTTAGAGATTTTGACAGATACAAGAGAAGAACTGATCAAGCTCCTGCACCAGAAATTAACAGAGAGACATAAAGCATTTTTGCTTGGGTTCAAAAAAGGGGATCCTGCTTGGAATCTATTGCCGTTCGAGAATATTGACCAGCTTCCATCGGTAAAGTGGAAAATGCTTAATCTTGAGAAAATGGATAAAGTGAAACGTTTAGAAGCTTTTGAAAAGTTGGAACGTAGTTTGGTACTAAAAAATAAAAACAGTATAGAATAAAGTAGAGTGATACCCTTTATTGATACCCTAGTAAAAAAATTAAGTGATTTTGTTAAGAAAGAAAGTCTCTGAGAGCACGCTGTGCCTTCAAATGGTGCGGATGAAAGGACTTGAACCTTCACACCTTGCGGCACCAGATCCTAAGTCTGGCGTGTCTACCAATTTCACCACATCCGCGTGGATAAGTTTTTAACGTCACTTCTGACAAAATAATATAAAAAATTTAGTGGTACCCCCTACACGATTCGAACGTGTGGCCTACGCCTTAGAAGGGCGTTGCTCTATCCAGCTGAGCTAAGGAGGCTAAAATGGTACGCCCGATAGGATTCGAACCTATAACCCTCGGAGCCGAAATCCGAAACTCTATCCAGTTGAGCCACGGACGCTACTACATTTGTTATATTATTTAATTTTTTATATTTTTTCATGGGGTGGGATACGGGATTCGAACCCGCGACCCCCGGCACCACAAACCAGTGCTCTAACCAGCTGAGCTAATCCCACCATATTGTTATATAAAATATAAAGTAAAAATTTAAAGTGGTCGGGGTGAAAGGACTCGAACCTTCGGCCCCCTGGTCCCAAACCAGGTACTCTAACCATACTGAGCTACACCCCGACCTGCACACATTAAACAAGCAGTTATGCTGATTAATGAGGCGAAATTATAGTTAATTTGATTCAAAATGTCAATAGTATTTTGGAATTCTTTTTAAAAAATGATTTTTTTAGTATAATTAGACTACTTCAATACAGAAAGTTACGCATGAAAATAGCTAGATTTAGTCGGATTGGTTTTATAATGGCAGCAGCAGGCAGTGCTGTAGGACTTGGAAATATTTGGAAATTTCCTTATATTACAGGAGAGTATGGCGGCGGAGCTTTTGTCCTTGTTTATCTCATCACGGTACTGCTTATCGGCTTTTCCATTATGACAGCGGAAATGCTCATCGGGTATCTTGGCAGACGTGATACCGTGACCTCTTTTGAAGTGTTGGCACCAAAACATAAAAACTTATGGAAATTTGCCGGTTTTCAGGGGCTGGCAGGTCTTTTTATCATGATATTCTATTCTGTAGTCATCGGATGGATATTCAACTATATAGTTACCTCGCTGACCTATCTTCCCTCGACGGTTGCCGAAGCAGAAACAACCTTTACAAAGATGCTTCATGCTGATTTCTGGACACAGTTTTTCTACCATACGCTTTCCTTTGTTATGATTACCTATGTCCTGCACAAGGGTTTAAAAGGCGGTATAGAAAAGCTCAATATGTTTTTGATGCCGGCACTGATGATTATTTTGGCTTCGATGTTTGCGTATGCAGTTACACTGGACGGTTTTTCAAAAGCGGTCACCTTTATGTTCTCTCCTGACTGGTCCAAGATTACCTCGGAAGCCTTTGTGGTCGCTGTCGGGCATGCTTTTTTTACATTGAGTCTTGGGATGGGTGCCATTATGACCTATGCGGCATCACTTGAAAAAAATGCAAATATTGTCAAGAGCGCTTTTTGGGTTGTCTTTTTGGATACGACAATAGCCATAGTCGCGGGACTGATGCTTTTTACCTTTTTGTACCAGTACGGTTCGGGTCCTGCAAAAGGTCCGGGGCTTGTCTTTATCTCTTTGCCGGCTGCATTTTATGAGATGGGCATCATCGGAAATATTTTTGCCATTTTGTTTTTTATTGCTTTGGCCTTTGCAGGATTGACATCTTCTGTTTCTCTTGTTGAGCCTATGGTACAGTATTTTATAGACCGATTTGGCTGGAATCGTCTCAAGTCGACTCTTTCTGTGGGGACATTTTTCTGGTTTTTCGGTATTTTTGCCATTCTCTCAAACATAGACGGTGCAAAAGAGTATCTGACATGGGGCAGCAAAAACTTTTTTGACTGGGTTGACTATGTGACTGCTGCGATTATGTTGCCTCTTGGCGGGCTTTTGATGGCGATTTTCGTCGGTTATGTCATGCCGCGTTCGGAAGTGGAAGCAACAATGAAACCACAGTTAAAATGGGCCTTTGGTCCATGGTACTTTTCTCTTCGCTATATTACGCCTGTCGCCATGTTTGTGGTGATGCTTTCACTAATGGGGATTATATGATGGACAAAATTAAAGACGAGTGTATAAAAATCTTGGAAAAGGAGGGAATAAATCCGGTCTCTGCTATAGATTTTGATGTGAACGGCAAAGTACACTCTTTGAGTTTTATCTATATTATAGAAACGTATATGCAGGCATCAGAAGAGTCACGGCTGGTATTTTTGAGTGCTTTGAAAAAAGCGGTAGTTGCAAAAGAGATGGGAATTGAAAAATTTTTTGAGGGAATGGGAAAACTTCTTTTGATGACACATCTTTCTGAAAAATTTGATATTAAATAAGGAGGTTTTTATGGTAAAAAATATTATTATCGCAGTTGTTTTGCTTTTGGCAGTAGGCGGACTGGTGTACAAGGCAGCCAATCCGTCAGATTACAAACACCCGCTCCACCGCTAAAAGCAAAGTAAAAGAACTTTGTTCTTTTACGGGACTAAAACTGTATCATACCGTCTACCGGAGATGATGCGGTTGCATAAGGGCGTTTTGGAATTCTTCCTGCAAGGTAGCTCATTCTTCCCGCCTGTACGGCATGCTTCATAGCCTCTGCCATTACCATAGGGTTCTGTGCCTGGGCTATGGCTGTGTTTGTCAAAACACCGTCAGCACCAAGTTCCATCGCATAGGCAGCATCACTGGCACAGCCGATGCCTGCATCCACAATTACCGGTACTTTTATCGCATCGCGGATAAATACAATATTGTATGGGTTTTGAATACCCAGGCCGCTTCCGATAGGGGCGGCAAGAGGCATAACCGCATCTGCTCCGGCATCTTCAAGACGCTTTGCCATAATCGGATCATCCGAAGTGTATGCCATGATTGTAAAACCTTCTTTTGCAAGAACTTCACAGGCTTTTATGGTTTCAAGCACATCAGGGTAGAGTGTTTTTTGCGTATCGCCGATGACTTCAAGTTTGATCAGATCAATACCCGTAGCCTCGCGTGTCAAACGAAATGTCGTAATTGCTTCTTCGGCAGTCACACATCCCGCGGAGTTTGGCAGAAACTTTACATTTGTTCCGGCAAAAGTATCACGCAGATTTTCCTTGTCAGGATCTGTAATATTAAGACGTCTGACCGCAACGGTGATCAGTTCGCTTCCGCTGGCAAGTGTTGCTTCTTTTGTTGTTTCAAAAGAGTCATATTTCCCGCTTCCGACAATAAGTCTTGAACCGAGTTCATATTTTCCGATTTTTAATTTGTTATCCATTTTTTATCTGTCCTTTTTTGTTGTATTCCCTTCACAATGCTGTGGAGTAAAGAGTATGATATTTTTCGGAAGCAAGTTTCTTAAAGACACTCAGCTTAGACTTTAGTCTGAGTGCCATTAAGTTAAGAAAAAACCTGATGTTTTTCTGGAACCTGGGCCTTTGTCTTTAAAGATATAAAGCCCGCATTAAAGTATGGGTTCCGAAAAACTGTTTAACTTAATGGAATTGAGACTGAAGTCCGGGTTCCGAAAAAAGCTTATAAGAGAAATTATACGATTTATAACATAAGCAATCTTATAAATTCCCAATTCCCTGTATCAAATTCTCCGGTGTAAGAGAAAAATCAGCACCGGAGTAGTTTTGTGCCAGTTTTGTGTGTGCAAGAGATCCGTGTATTGCAGCATCGAGTGGGGTTTTTCCCTGTGCCAGCAAAGAGCCTATGAGTCCGCTGAGTACATCGCCGCTTCCTGCTTTGGCAAGTTTGGCACTGCCGTGAGGGTTTATGAAAAACGCATCTCCTGCACCGATAATAACATTTGCCCCCTTTAAGAGAAGGGTTGCATCCGGATAGGCTTTGCAAAAGAGTTCCACATAGAAAAATCGTTTTTTTTGCAGTTCCCCTACAGTGATGTCGGCAAGTTCTGTGAGTTTTAAAAGTGATACAAATTCTTTTGGATGCGGTGTGAGCACAATATTTTTACGCTCTAAAATTTCCAAAACAAGAGGCATCGCAAACAGGTCCGCATCCACCAGAAGAGGAAGATCGTTATTTAGCAGCTCTTTAAGTTCAGCATCACTGAATTCTGTTCCCAGTCCCATACCGCAGGCAATTGCAGTTGTATTAGCCGGCAGAGCATGGGCATACATGAGGGAATGCGGAATATGCAACATCTGATGATTTTCATATCCGACAAGGGTAACAAGCCCTGCACCAAATCTAAGAGCACCCAGAGCACTCATGATGGAAGCTCCCGGTTTTTCACCGCAAAGCAGGCTTAAATGGCCAAAACTGCCTTTATGGGTATTTTTTTCTTCTCTTGTCGGAAGTTGTAAATCACACAGATCCAGAAGCTGCCAGTTTGTCTGTGTTTCATAGAGTTTTCTTGTAACTCCCAAATCCAGAACTTCAATCTTTCCTGTCTGCTCTTTTGCTTCGTCCAAAAAGAGTGCTTTTTTTAAAGCCCCCATTGTCAGCGTCACATCTGCACAAAAGGTTGTTTTTGCACAGGCACCGCTTTTTGTAAGCCCGCTTGGCACATCACAGGCAATTTTAAAAGCCTTGACTGTGTTCATTACATGTAAAAGGTTTGCAATTTCTGCAGAAAATTCTCCACTGAAGCCTGTGCCGACAATGGCATCAACAAGGATATCACACTCCTGAAATTCTTTTATCTGCTTTACATGTAAAGCCTTGGCTCTTTTTTCCTGTAGCAAAGCCATTTGGGACTTTGGGTCTCTGGCATACAAAAGGCAGACATCATACTCACCATGCAAAAGCCGTGCCAAAGCGATTCCGTCTGCTCCGTTGTTGCCGCTTCCTGTGACTATGAGGATTTTCTCTTCGTTTGAGAAGTTGGCTCTTATATAGGAGGCCATGCCGTTTGCGGCATGTTCCATTAAAATATCTTCGCTTAAAAAGAACTCTTGGTAGCATCTTTGATCAAGCGGGGCAACCTCTTCAAATATCTTTTGCATAATCAGACTTCAGGAACATACTCGTCTATTTTTACCATACTGCTTTTTATATCGTTAAAGAGCAGTGTAGGGTAGGCAGTTCTGTATTGGTAGTAAAAGTGGTTTTTTTTCAGTGTTTTTAAAATGGCTGTATTGAAATAGTTGGCATTGGAACATTTTCCTACATAAAGAAAGGAAAACAACAGTTTGAGATGCGGGTTCTCAAAAGTCGGATGCGGCTGTGCCAAAAATGTAAAGCCCTGTTTTTGAAGATTTGTGAAACTGAGCATATAGAGTAAAAAATCTTCAAATTTTGTATAAAATCCGTTGAGGTTTTCAATATCATGGAAAAAATAGTAATAGTTGTCCAAAAGTTCCTGCTGGGAAATTACTTTTGAAAGTTTGCTTTTCTTCTCTCTTTTTGTGGCAAAAAAGTTAGGATTGACAGCCATATAGATATGCTTTTTTTCAGCTACAAGTGCAGCAAAAGCCTCATCAAACGCTTCGCTCTCTTCAAAACGAATATAGTTAAAGTGCTCATCTTTGTATCTGAGCTCAACATCATCCTCATGGGAATCTGCAAAGTCCATATAGAGCGTGGGTACATTATTGTCAATGACAAAATTCCTTATTTTGCAGGCCAGGTTTGTCTTGCCCGCACCCTCTTCACCCAAAATCAATGTATTGTGTGTGAGCATTCTGTTTTCTAATCTTAAAGCATCAATAGTATCCAAATATCTACCAATAACATTTCTCATAGCATGTCCTTAAAAATCATATTTTTAGTATTATATCTTCTTGATGATAAAAAAGGTATAATTAGACTATGAATTATAAAACAATTGCACAGGAAACATTAAATATCGAAGCAAATACCCTGCTCAATGCGGCAAAAAACATTGATGATGCCTTTAACAAAGCTGTAGAAATCATACTTGCATGCAAAGGCAAACTTGTTGTGAGCGGTGTTGGAAAAAGCGGACTTATCGGTGCAAAAATGGCGGCTACCTTTGCCTCGACAGGAACACCGAGCTTTTTTCTGCATCCAACAGAAGCACTGCATGGCGATCTTGGTATGATAGACAAAAATGATGTTGTTATTGCTATCAGTTATTCAGGCGAAAGCGAAGAACTCAGTTCTATTTTGCCGCATATCAAACGTTTTGGCATACCGCTTATAGGCATGACACGGGACAAACACTCAACGCTTGGACAGTACAGTGATGTAGTCATTCAGGTTGTTGTTGAAAAAGAGGCCTGTCCTCTCAATATCGCACCGACAAGCTCGACAACACTGACGCTTGCACTCGGTGATGCCCTGGCTGTGGCTCTGATGAAGGCCAGAGATTTTAAAAAGAGTGATTTTGCTTCTTTTCATCCCGGCGGCGCTTTGGGAAAAAAACTTTTTATTAAAGTGAAAAATCTGATGAAAAGTGATGATCTGCCTGTAGTTTCAAAAGATGCAAAAGTAAAAGATGCTATTTTGAAAATAAGCGAAGGCAGGCTCGGAACTGTTTTGATAACCGATAATGCAGGAAAGCTTGCAGCACTTATGAGTGACGGCGATGTCCGCCGGGCACTTTTAAGAGATGACTTTTCACTTGAAGATGATGTGCTTAAATATGCCACATCTGATCCTATGAGTATAGATGATGAAGAGATGCTTGCGAGTGATGCACTTGTTTTAATAGAAGAGAAAAAAATCCAGCTTCTGGTTGTAACAGACAAGGACAAAAAGATACAGGGCGTACTTCATATTCATACGCTCATAGAAAAAGGAATTTCATAATAATGAGACTAAACAAATATATTGCACACTATTCAACCTACTCAAGACGAGAGGCTGACAAAGCTGTCCAGGACGGTTATGTGCGTGTAAACGGAGAGATAGAAACGAATCCTGCAACACAGATACAAGAGGGTGTGGATATTGTCTATATCAGCGGAAAACAGGTTTCTCCTCAGGAAAAATACACGGTGATTGTGTATAACAAACCAAAAGGCGAGCTTGTAACCAAAAATGACCCAAAAGGCAGGCGGACAATATACGACTCTTTAAGCAAAGAGTTCAAACATTTCATTCCTGTCGGCCGGCTTGACTTTGCAAGTGAAGGACTGCTGCTTCTGACAGATGCCTCCCATGTAGCGACGGCGCTGATGGAGTCAGATCTTGAGAGAATTTACAAGATTAAAATCAAAGGGATGGTGACTCCGGATATGGAGGATGCCATGCTCAACGGGATCTATCTGGATGATGCAAGTGCCGGAGCGCATTCGCATTCCAAAATTATCTCAATGGACATAAAACCTTTTATAGGCTATAAGATTCAAAAGAATCAGCCCAACTACTCCATCCTCAAAGTAGCGCTAAAAGAGGGGAAAAACCGTGAACTTCGCCGCTTTTTTGCACACTTTGGCGCAGAAGTGGCTGATCTCAAACGTGTAAGTTTTGCTGAAATCGAACTAAACAACCTGCCAACGGGCAAAACAAGATATTTGACGCGCAGTGAATATTCTGCACTCTATAAATTTTTAAAAGAAGAGAAAAAGAGAGCCAGAGAGAAAAAGAGAAAAGAAGAAAAAGAGTAGGAGATGGATTTTACACATCTGCTGCGACCTGCAAATTTTGATGAGATGACAGGACAGGAGCATTTAACAGCAAAAGATGCGCCTTTGCGTGTTTTATGTGAAAAAGAAGTACTTGGTCACAGTTTTTTTTATGGACCTGCCGGTGTCGGAAAGACATCACTTGCCAGAGTCATAGCAAAAACTATGCAGCTCCCTTTTTATGAGTTTAATGCCACTTCGCTGAAAATCGAACAGCTTCGTAAAATATTTGATCAGTATAAAAATGCTCTGCAAAAGCCGCTTATATTTATAGATGAGGTGCATAGGCTTTCAAAAAATCAGCAGGAGGTTTTATTGCCGGTGATGGAAAACAATTCTGTGCTCATCATAGGCGCTTCAACTGAAAACCCTTTTTATTCGCTTACCTCTGCAATCCGTTCACGCTCTATGCTTTTTGAGCTCAAAAGTATCTCCCATGCCGGTTTGGAAAAACTGTTACTGAGAGCACTGAATAAAACTAATATTGTCCTTGAGGAGGATGCAAAAGAGTACCTCATAGCTTCAAGCGGCGGAGATGCCAGAGCGATGCTCAATCTGTTGGAATTTGCCGCCAACATCAATGAAACAGTGACTCTGAAGTTGTTGCAGTCGCTCCGTCCCAATGCTCTGCAGGCCGGAAGCAGTGAAGACGGTGTACATTATGACCTGACGTCAGCGCTGATTAAGTCTATTCGCGGCAGTGATGCGGATGCAGCGATTTATTACCTTGCACGTTTGATTGCAGGCGGAGAGAGTGCCGACTTTATCGCCAGACGGCTTGTAATCCTGGCAAGCGAAGATGTCGGGAATGCAAACCCGCCGGCTCTGACATTGGCGACCTCCTGCCTGACAAGTGTAAGCAAGATAGGCTATCCGGAGGCAAGAATTATCCTGGCACAGGCGGTTATTTATCTCTGTGCCTCTCCAAAATCCAATTCTGCATATTTGGCAATAAACAAAGCTTTAAAGAGTGTGAAAGAGGGTAACATTGCAGAAATCCCGAAAAATATCACAAACAATAATGAAAACTATTTGTATCCCCACGATTTTGGCGGCTATGTCGAACAAAACTATCTTGCAAAACCGATGCATTTTGTGGAGTTAAAAGAGATAGGCTATGAAAAAAAGATGAAAGAGTGGATTAAAATTATAAAACACTCATCAAAATAATGATATACTTGAAAAAATACTTTTCAACAAGGAAGATTATATGACTATTTCAGTGTCTGCAAATACTGTAACTATAAACGGAAATATCAAATCGATACAGGACTATCAACAGATTAAAGAGACGATAGATACGCTCAGAACAACACACAGGCATATTGTTCTCATAATCAAAGATTCCATATCCATCACCTCCTCTGTGATCGGGTATTTAAACAAACTTGTTTTAAAGGACAATATTGACTTACATGTGGAAGTAGGCGATGAACAGCTTATGGAGCTTTTTGAAGATCTGAATCTTGTCTCTTTATTTCACGTAAAAAAGGTATAAAAAATGACTATAAAAAGCAAACTCAATCTTATTACCGCAATTGTTGTCTCTTTTGCGTTGGTAATTATAGGATTGACGATTAACACAGCGCTGAAAGAAGATACTGTTGTACAACAGTCAAAGATGTTGAATGTAATGTCTCAAAAACTGAGTCTGTTGATTCATGAGACGCAAAAAGAGAGAGGGGCAAGTGCCGGTTATTTGGGTTCGAAGGGGAAGAAATTTGCAGGTATTCTTCCTAAACAAAGAGAACTGACAGATAAAAGGAACCAGGAGTTCAAAGAGTATCTCAAGACATTGGATTTAAATGATTTTCCAAAAGAACTTCAAGATCAGATTCGTGGACTGCAAGAATATATGAATAAAATTAGTCAAATCAGAAATCTTGTTGACAGTTTCAGTATCAGTGTTGCAAAAGAAGTTGCATATTATACAAAGATGAACAAGAAGATTTTAAATATTGTCGGATTGAGTGCAAAACTGGCATCGACTCCTGAACTGGTCAAAGCCTTGGACGCCTATACAAACTTTTTAAAATCAAAAGAGAGAGCGGGGATAGAGCGTGCGGTACTGAGTGCTACATTTTCTGCAGACAGGTTTGCTCCGGGAATGTATGCCAAGTTTATTACACTTGTGGCGCAGCAGGACGCTTATATAGATGCATTCTTAACGATGGCGACAGACAGGGCAAAGCAACTTTACAGAAGCACAATGAACTCTCCTGCTGTGGATAAAGTAAACAAAATGAGAGAAATTGCCCAAACAAAAGCAAATGAAGGTAATTTTGGGGTTGACAGTGTTGTCTGGTTTCAAACCATTACAAAAAAGATAAATCTTTTAAAACATGTAGATGATGAACTTGCCAAAAACAATGATGCAATTTTGGCAAAAATAGAATCAGAATATAAAAAACGGACAGTCATTACTCTTGTAAGTTATATTGCTTTTGCAATTATTATTTTTATCATCATTATGACAATCAGCAGAGGCGTAAACAAAAGCGTGCAAAGCTCTTTGGAAAAAATAAAATGCGTTTCGAGTGATCTTGACCTTACATGTAACATCATTGTAGAAGGCAATGATGAAATTTCCCAAATTTCCAAAGCTTTACATGTAATGATCAGTGCCTTTAAAGAGACAGTTCTGAGTGTTACCGATGTCTCAAGAAGAAACCAAAATGAATCTGAGAGATTACGGGATGTCGTGATTACTTTAAAAGAAAACAGTGAAGTGGAAGACGGCAAAATCAGTGTGGTCAATGAACTGGCGGTAGATATTGGTAATAAACTCGATACGGTAGAAGAATCTACTGTGACAGTGACAGAAGATTTACAGACAACATCGAATTTCTTAGAAGAGTTTATAAGCAAACTGAGTACAGTGGTAGAGTCTATAGAAGAGGGCAGTTCACAACAGCAGGAGCTTGTTCAAAAAGTCAGCGAGTTGACAGAACAGGCAAAAAATATCAAAGATGTGCTGGAGATTATTTCAGATATTGCAGATCAGACAAATCTGCTTGCACTCAACGCCGCTATTGAAGCAGCCCGTGCCGGGGAACATGGTCGAGGTTTTGCCGTAGTTGCCGATGAAGTGAGAAAACTTGCCGAGCGTACACAAAAATCCTTAAGCGAAATCAGTGCAAATGTAAATCTCATTACCCAAAATGTAGTTGAAATCGCCGAAGAGACACAGCATACCTCACAAAGTATGGATCAGATTGCAGAATCCGCGCAGGAACTAATCGTAGCATCCAATGATACAAAAGAGAATCTGATGCAGACAAAAGAGAGCTCCACTGATGTCATGCACCAAAGCATATACATAGCAACAAAAACAAAAGAGCTTGTGAGTACGATGGATGAGATTGTTGTTGTTTCTACAAAAAACAATGAGCTGCGCACAACGATAGAAGCTGTTGTCTCAACACTTTCTCAGGATGCCGCTGCTTTAAAAAATGAACTCAGTAAATTTAAAATTTAGTCCAAACAATGCAGGAAAAGAGTACAGATAAATCATTACAGGAGAAAGATGCCTATGCCGCCTACCAGGAAGAGCTGGCATTTCAAAAAGAGCTCAATATCCTGAGAAATGATTTTTATTACAAGATGATTGATTCTAAAGATATTTCACTGGTAGACTTTTTTTATCAGCCTCTTGACACACTGAGCGGGGATGCCTATTCTGCTCGAAGAATCAATGAAGACAAAACTTTTTACTTTCTTGTTGACGGGATGGGAAAAGGATTGAGTGCTTCACTCAGTGCCATGGCTGTGACAGTCTTTGTCAATCATTTGATAGACAAAATGATAGAGTATGAGAATTTCAGTCTTGATATACTGATTCAAGAGTCTATGGATTTTATGAAGCCTATCTTGCTTGATGAGGAAGCTCTGTCTGTAGACTATATTTTATTTGACAACTACTCTTTTGAATTGGAATATGCCAAATTTGCAATGCCGCCTTTTTTACTTGAGGACAATGCAGGCAATGTGATAAAAATCAAATCAAACAATCCGCCGATGAGCAAGTGGAGCGAAACATACAAGATAGACAATTGCTCTGTAAAAAATATACATAAATTTCTTTTTTACAGTGACGGCATAGTAGAAAACAATACTGTAGAGGGAATCGTATATAACAGTTTTATTGAAAATGATTTTATAGGCTCTTTTACCCGAGAAGAGATGAAAAAACATGTATTGGAAAAAATTGCCATACAGGAAGATGATTTTACTTTTATATTTATCAACAGATTAGAATTAAATGAAACAACACTGGTCAGTGCAAAGGTTTTTGAAACAACGCTGGATGCCGTTGAAGAAGCAAATAACTGGTATGATGGTATTTGTCGGAATCATTGCAGCGGGCTTGCTTTTAATGAACTTTTTATGAATGCATACGAGCATGGAAATCTGGGTATTGATTCTGAAATAAAACATCAGTTGCTTGAGCAGGATAAATATTTTGAGACACTGGTTTCGCTTGAAAAAGAGTGTACAAAAAAAATAACCGTAAAAATATATAATATCAAAACTGCATCTGCCCAATACAGAGTGACACAAATCACAGATGAGGGAGAGGGATTTGACACAAATCAACTGGCGACAATCTTTAGAAATTCAAAAAAATTCAATGGTCGCGGAGTTTTTGTCTCCCGTAAAAACTCTATGGGCATATACTACAACTCAAAAGGCAACAGTGTCCTTTTTCTAACAAAGGTCTAAAAGTCTCTGCAGAGTGCGGAATAATTTCACAACGGATACTTCCACTTGGAACCGGTACTTCAGTGCCGGCTGGTGTTGGCAGCAGATTTGAAATATAAACAACAAGGATAACAATTATGGCAGAGAAACCATCATTTAAACAGGCGTCACTGGATTACCACAAAGCCAAAAGCGAGTTTGACACAAACGGAAAAACAGGAACACTGCTGACAAAACCGTGCACAACACAAGAAGAGCTCTCAATGGCCTACAGTCCCGGTGTCGCATATCCGTGTCTGGAGATACAAAAAGATGCAGACCTTGCCTATGAATATACCAACAAAGGAAATCTGGTTGCAGTGATAAGTGACGGCACAGCGGTCCTCGGGCTTGGTGACATCGGTCACTTGGCGGGAAAACCGGTTATGGAGGGTAAAGGTGTTTTGTTCAAATCTTTTGCAAATATTGATGCTGTTGATATTGAACTTAACACAAAAGATACAGACGAAATTGTGAATATTGTTGCATCGATGGCTGACAGTTTTGGCGGCATCAATCTGGAAGATATCTCAGCACCAAGATGTTTTGAAATAGAAGAACGACTCAAAGAGATTTGCAATGTTCCTGTTTTTCATGATGATCAGCATGGGACAGCCGTTATTACAACAGCAGGGCTGATGAATGTTGCCCAAATGAGCAATAAAAATATACAGGATCTCAAGGTCGTCATTATTGGTGCCGGAGCAGCGGGAATTGCCTGCGGGAAAATGTATAAGGCATTGGGCGTGAAAAATATTACCATGCTTGACTCCAAAGGGGTTATTCACAGCGGCAGAAGCGATCTCAACAAATACAAAAAACTTTTTGCATTTGAGACAGCTGACAGAAGTTTGGCAGATGCAATGAAAAACGCAGATATGGTGCTTGGGCTCTCCCGACCTGACCTTATCACACCCCAAATGGTAAAATCTATGTCCCGGACAAATCCCATTATTTTTGCCTGTGCAAATCCAAACCCCGAAATTACCCCTGCGGATGCAAAAAAAGCGCGGCCGGATGTGATTATTGGAACCGGCAGAAGTGATTACCCCAATCAGGTAAACAATGTACTCGGTTTTCCGCAGATTTTTCGCGGTGCATTGGATGTAAGAGCAACAAAAATTACTGAAAATATGAAACTTGCAGCTTCACATGCTTTGGCCGCTCTGGCAAAAGAGCCTGTTCCAAAACATGTAAAACAGATACATCACAGAGAAAATATGGAGTTTGGGCACGAGTATATTATTCCCTCGCCTTTTGACAGACGGGTTTTGGTGTATGTCGCTTCCGCGGTTGCCAAAGCAGCGATACAAGACGGTGTTGCCCGTGTAAAGGATTTTGATACTGATGCGTATAAAATAAAACTGCAAAGATTAGCGGATCATTTAGACGGTAAAATTTAAGCAGCCGTTTTCGGAACCCGTACTTCAGTGCGGGCTGTTACAGTAATTTATAAAATTTCTTGAGACCTTTTTTTGCCTTGCAGTCAAGTTTATAAGAGATAAGCTGCAGATACTCAAGTATATCAGCGGGGGCAACATTTGTCTTTTTTGATGCTTTTTGCAGGAGGTACTGCGGAATTTTTATCTCTCTTTTGAGGAATGCTTTTTCTATTTTTTTGTACTGCTTTTGGTTTTTGTGATAACATAAAAGCGCAAAAACAAAAGGCAGATGATACTTTTCATTCCACAGTTGCGCCAAATCAATATAGTCATTATTTACAAGCGCATAACGCAATGCTTTGTCTCCTATGAGTACTTCGCCCTTTACATGTAAGAGCTCTGCCAAAAGGTTGGATGAAGCAGATTCAATATCTGTTTTATTCTGTACCGAGGGAATAACAATAACGCTTCTGACCTCTTTTTTTGCAATGATTCCAAGGTTTACATGTTTGCTCTTTTTTGCTGCAATACTTGAGATAAATGCGGCATCAACACGCCTGTTTAAAAAAGCATCGTTTATTTTCGCCGGAACATTTTTTTTGTATTCCATCAGAAGCTTTTGCTGTGTGCTTCGTGTAAATCGCTTCATAAATACATGAAAAGGCAAGAGATTGAGGTATTCTATTTTTCCGAAAATCATGCGTAATTATACATCACTTAACTTATCTTAGATATAATTAGAGTAATTTAAGATGAGGATGTTGTTTTGGTAAGAGTAGAATTTTTAGGACCGATACAAAAAGAGGCGTTGGAATTAGAAATAGCCAATCTCAATGAACTGGCAGCAATTTTGCAAAAAGACGAAGAGGTAAAAGAGTGGCTTGACAATTGTGCGGTGGCAGTGAACGACAATCTTGTGACCTCTTTGGAGTGTGAGCTTAAAAACGGAGATAAAATCTCTTTGCTTCCTCCTGTTTGCGGAGGCTGAGATTTGTTGCAACTATATAACAATTCACTGGATGTGCCGAAAATCCTGCAGGAATGGTATGAAGAAGAGGCGAAAAGCAATTATGGCGCATATATCCCTTTTGTCGGAACGGTACGCAGCGAAGACGGCATTGAAGGACTGAGTTTTGATATCTATGAACCGATTTTGGAAGCATGGTTTAAAAACTGGCAGAAAAAAGCAGAGGAAAAAGGTGCTGTGGTCAAAATGGCGCACTCCCGCGGAGATGTAATGCTGCATGAATCTTCATATATTGCCGCAGTCTTTTCACCAAAAAGACGGGTGGCCCTGGAACTTATAGATGAATTTGTAGAAGATTTCAAAGCATCAGCACCGATATGGAAATATGATTTGAAAGACGGGCAGAGAGTCTATGCAAAAGACCGTTCAACTGCAATAAAAGGCAGCGGAATTTTAGGAGCAAAACAATGAGTATAACAGGAACTGATTTTATCTCTTTTGAGACAAGCCAAAATATGCTGGAGCTTTTACAGGTAAACAACCACAGGTATGAAAGAGTGCCTTTAAGCGATGCGTTAGGCCGTGTGTTGGCAGAGGACATTGTGGCCGAATTTAATGATCCGCAGTTTCCTACCGCTTCCATGGACGGGTATGCGGTGCGTCATGAAGATTTGCAAAACGGCATGCTGGCTGTTCTCGGTGACAACCCTGCGGGACATGATGAGATACGGGTACTGTCTGCAGGGGAATCTATTAAAACATTTACAGGTTCGATGATGCCGCAGGGAAGTGATACGCTGATTCAGATAGAGAATGTCAGCTACAGTGACGGCAAGATAATTATCAATGAACCGGTTGAAAAAGGCAATGCTGTGCGTCCGGTCGGTGAAGGATACGGAGCAGGGGATGTGCTTATTCAAAAAGGCACAAAAATAGGTTTTGCCCAAATCGGCGTAATGGCCGGACTCAATCAGGTGATGGTAAAAGTAGCCCTTCGCCCCCGTGTCGCAGTTATCGCAACCGGAAGTGAGATACTTGATCTGGGCGAAAATTCGGATAACCCTGCCCAGATAAGAAGTTCAAACAATTATACGCTTGCAGCACTTTTTGAGTCGGCCGGTGCAGAGGTTATACAGCTTGGAACTGCTCCCGATGACAGAGATACTATTATGAAAACGTTTGAGAATGCTTTGGAGTCTGCAGATATTTTGGTGAGTACCGGCGGAGTGAGTGTCGGTGATTATGACTTTGTAAAAGACATAATTCCCCGTTTGGGTGCAGAAGTGGTCTATAAAGGTGTCGGTATCAAGCCAGGGCGCCATATTATGGTTGCGCAGCGCGGGCACAAGTTTATTCTGGCGTTGCCGGGATTTGCCTACTCTTCAACAGTTACTGCGATTTTGTATGCACTGCCGCTGATTGCAAAAATGCTTGGCAAAAAAGTTCCGTATAAAACTGTTGCTGCAAAACTGCAGGAAGACTTTACAAAACGAAGCCGGTTTACAGAGTTTACCGCATGCAATATTGTGGTAGAGGACGGTGAGTATTTTGTGAATTTCAAAGGAAAGAAAGTAGGAAGTTCTGCCATTTTGACAAATATGCTTCATGAGAGTGCATTAATGATTACAGGCGAAGATGACAAGTTCCTGGAAGCGGGAACATCTGTGAATGTTATTTTACTGGATACTTTTTAATGAAAGCGCTGAGTATAGACAATCAGACACTGGCGGTTGAAGAGATTGATATTACCATGGCTGCAAATACCGTATATACTTTTTTCAGTTCAATTTTAATTGACGAACTGGCAGGTCTGAAAGAACATGTAATATATACAGATGCAAATGCCCTGAGTGAAAAGAAAAAACCCTATTTCATAGGAGAACAGCTTCTTTTGGGGGATGCCCTGATCTTGGGCAGAGACGGTTTTGACGATGTGGATGCCAAAATTGCAAAAGAGGAACTGCATTCTTTAATCAATCCCGAGGTAAATGCATTTTACACAGAAGTACTGGATGTGCTGGCCGATACAGACATAAATCTCTACAAAACATTCACGGTGGAAAAAAACGGCGAAAAAATTGCGCTCAACACCGAATGGGTGCTTTATACATTTAATATTGCCGACGAGAGAACAAAAGAGTATTTTATCAATGAATTGAAAAAAGCGGTTGCAGCGAAAAACAATGTTGCAGAATATATGCAAAAAATGGCACAGCTTGCCATGAATGTCGCAGCATAACCCACTGTTTTCGGAATCCGTACTTTAGTGCGGACCCTGTGGCATGACAGATTGTCAATGCAGTGCTAACACCAGCCGGCACTGAAGTACCGGTTCCAAGGTCATTTCACTCCGATTCCTTCTTATTTTAATTTCCAGGCATTTGCTCTTATTCGGGAGTGGCATGATGTACACTGTCTGATAATCTGGGAATAATCTTCTATGGCATCGTCTATGTTTTCATTGTTGAGAGATACGATCATATCATCCGCATACATTGTAATCATTTTGGCTCTTTTTTGAGCGAACTTGTCCGCATAGGCTTCATTTGCAGGAAGGTAACTTCTTGCATCTGTTGTTGTCAGTGAACCAATTGCACTCTTTAGTTTGTTGACGCCCTCTGTCATGCCCTCTTTGTTGTAGTAAAACCCTGCCGTTTGAATCTGATTGACTGCCTGTAACATTTTGCGCATATCTGAAGCAAGTTCTGACTGTTTGAGCGTATCGGCTGCCTGAAGAGACGAAGAGAAGATGAAAATTGCTGTCATGATGAGTAGTGACTTCACTTTGCTATCCTTTAGTATCTTATAATATCTTTTGTAAACTCTGCAAGAGTTACAGTCGGGGCTTTGTCTTTTACAAGTTTTTTTGCTTTTCTTTTTCCGCCATACTGCTCTTTGAGTTCTGGTTTAAATGCTCTGAAAAACTCATGAAATTTATCCGGGCCCAAAACACCGACAGCCCATAAGGTATCATCATCATGATGCTCCAATACAATCGAAGCCAAAGGCTGAGGCGCAGGGCCGCCAAGTACTTTCGCTCCTTTTTTGGGATCATACACCGATAAATGAGAACCGCATACTATTACCTCTCCTTTGTCATGACAGGGCATACTTTTGGTGCAGCCCATAGTTTTGCCCCCTGTTTTGAGGTACGATATAAATGTGTCACTTTTGTTGATATGTGTAAGCTGGTGCGGGCAGATGGATGAGAAAGCAACAATGTTTCTTTCTTTGCCGACTCCGCCTTTCCATATATATTGGACACCGTCTTCACTTGTCAGTTTGACATTTTTCTCTGTAGGATGAGGCAGGGCAATCAACATACAGCTTGTTCCCGCATACGGATAGTTAAAAACATAATTAACCTCTTTGTCCAGCTGTGATGCCAACAAAGGCTTGCCCTCGGCATCACTCAGCTGTACTTTCTTGTACGATGTATAGAGTGTACCATCCTCGGCATAGAGTCTGCCCTCTATCAAAGAAGGTGCTACAGCGACAACGCCAACACCTCCGACTACTTTTAAAAAGTCTCTTCTTTGCATGCAAAACTCCCTGTTACGCGTTAAACATATCTCTAAACATACCTTTTGCCCATTCATTCAGAGCTTTTCCGTTGTTTAGGCCTGTTTTGCCGCGCCATTGCTGTGAAAGATCGACATTTGTAAATCCTTTGAGTTTTTTGCCCTCAAACTCATACTCTGCCCTGACGGAAATCGCATGTATCGGTCCGGCTGAAACAGCAGAATAACAGACTGTCAGCGGAGACTTCCAAGGAATGTCTTTTTTGCCGTTGACTCTTTGTGCTATAAGTTTCCCGATATAGTGACCTTCAGAATTTGATGTATTGCCTGATTTGGAGTAACCCATCGGACGTGCATCACCGGAGACAAAAATATCTTTTTCGCCTATAACCTCATAGGTAAACGGGTCAATATTTCCTACTTTCTTGTTAAATACATTGTCTTTTGCAACGCCGCAGACCTCCAAGAGCTTTCCGCCTCTGACATGCGGATAAAATGCAGCATCTTCAAAGGAATACTCATCATCAAATTCACCCGCGACAACGACTTTTTTATCTAAATCTATGCTCATTATTTTAGAGTTTGGATGGTACTCGATATAGTCTTTGTACATTTCGTCAAAAGAAGACTGGAATCCCTCTTTTTTGATCGTTATATCCGGATTTTCATCAAGAAGGATCACCTTGCCCTCAATCTCGTTTTTCTTAAAATAATCTGCTATCAGACAGGCTCTTTCATAAGGAGCAGGCAGACATCTGTAGTTTCCGCCGGGAACCGTCAGTATAAAATTACCGCCCTCAAAATCTTCCAGTTTTGCTTTGAGTGTCATGTGCTCGCTTCCGGGAATAAAGGCGGCAGGATACTCGGTGCGAAGCCTCTGTTCTGTAACTGTATCGACATTCCATGCACTGTAGTCATAGTCTATACCGGGAGCCAGTACCAGATAGTCATATTTGATGTCTCCGTTGCTTGTTTTAATGATTTTGTTTGCTTTGTCTATACCGATAGCCGTAGCATTAAAGTATGTATATTTGTTTTCGCGGGCTGCCTGTAAATAATCATGTGTTAAGAACTCCAAATCCACTTCACCCACAAGATACAGGTTGCTTATAGGACAGGATATAAACTCTGTTCTTTGTTCCACTAAAACAACATCCGCATTGGGTGCGAATTTCTTTGTGTATTTTGCGATAGACAAACCGCTCCAGCCGCCGCCTACAATCACTACTCTTTTGCCAGTTGCCGGAGGAAGAGGGGCGGGTGTGCCCATACCTACACTGCTGTTTGTTTTGTTTTGTTTTTTGAGGGTTTTGCTTCACCATAAGCGCACCCGGTCAAAGTTGTAGCAGCTGCAGCTACACTGATAGCACCAAGTCTCAGGGCATCTCTACGATTCATATTCATTCCATTCTCCTGTAAAGTTAAATATACTTTAAAAACAAAAACTTGTTTTCAATCAGGAAAATAGTATTACTGCTCGTCTTAAGCAATCTTAAAATATAAAATTAATTTATAATATTAAAGTATTAATCTTTTAATAATTATAATTATAAATTATTATTGTGCTGTTCTTGACCGTGTGTGAAAATGAAAGTTTCATACAGCAGGGCTTTTGAAACAGTTTGAGTTTATTTAAAATAATTTTATCACAAAAATGTAATATAGCTAAAATATTTTAATGATGTGTATAAAAGTAACATATAAGAAATATTAAAAGTCTATTTTTAATCGAAGAGTGTAGATTCCAGTGCCTTTATTTTGTAACTTCTGCGATGAATTTCGCAGTAGCCATACTTTTTTATCATGGCTACATGTAACTTGGTGCCGTAGCCTTTGTGCTTTTCAAACTGATACTGGGGGTATTTTTTTGCCTGTTCCAAAATATCTCTGTCATGTGTAACTTTAGCCAGGATGGATGCTGCACTTACTTCGGGGACTTTACCGTCAGCCTTGATCATAGTTGTCAGGTTTTGTACTCCATAGCTTTGGTTGCCGTCAAACAGATACTCATCCGCCTGCAGATTTTTCATAATTTCAAGAAGCCCTTTTTTTAAACATGCAGATATTCCATTGTTGTCTATATCCTGTGCAGAAAATTTGACGATATGGTAACTTGCATTTTTGACAATCAAGGTATAAAGAGCTTCACGCTTTTTGGCTGTCAGTTTTTTTGAATCATGCAGTCCGACAATGGTATTGTGCAAAATACAGCCGGCCATTACCAAATCTCCCGCCAGAGGTCCGCGCCCGGCCTCGTCTATACCACAGAGCAAATGCATCAGTTCATGCTCGCCATGGTAAACATTACAGAAACAATATATAAGAAAAAGAGGCAAACAAAGAGAACATAGACCCATACAACCCATTGATTGTACCCGCCAATTTCTTTCATTGTCTCAATACGTTTTTGCGGATCCGCAATAGCATTTTCTATCTCGGCTTTTTTCTGTTTATAGCCTTTGTATACAAAATAGGTAGAAAAACCGCCCGCAAGTATGGCAACAAGCAATCCGCCAAAGGGTATGGCAGTGGCCAATATGGAAAGCACAAAGAGCACAAGTGCAGGGATATACTGTTTTCTGTAAAGCAAAAAGGCCCATCCGCCAAAAAAAGCCCACCAGCTCCAAACCCATTTCATCGTGTCAATCCCGTTGACATCAAATTTGGAAAACGCCTGTTGGTACCAGAATGTTTTTTCCGGTTTGTTCACAAAAGCCTCCAGCATTGCTTTTTCATATTCGTCTTGAGGTAATTGCATAAACTTTTCCTGTTTGTTTTATATAACGTATTATAATGAAAGAAGTTAATAAAGTACAGCTTTGCCAACAAAAGTCAGCCAATTCGCCAGCCACTCCCGGCCCGCACTGAAGTACGGGTTCCAAAAAATCCGGAAATCTCCCTGGAACCGGTACTTCAGTGCCGGCTGTTGCACACTCTGCCATTCTCAGCCCGGACTGCATTCCCCGTTCCGAAAAAGCCGGAAATCTCCCCGGAACCGGTACTTCAGTACCGGCTGTTGCAACTTTTTAATCTCCCAGTGCCCAGATATCAAAAGGGATGATATCCACACTGCTGAGCGGATGCGCGATATTTCCCTCTTTGTTCATGGTTATGACCGTGATTTTTGTAATTCCGTAGCTGAATATAAAAGCTTCAATACTTTCAAGTTTCTTAAAGAGTCTGCGTTCATCCACAAAAGGTTTGCAAAGAATAATTTCATCGTTTGTGGGAAGATAAAAATCAATACCTTCTTCATAATAACATTCGGCAGATGATTTAAGCAGTTCAAGATAGACCATGTTTTCAAAAAGTTTTGCAAAGTTTTTTTCAATGCTTAAGGCACTTTTTAAAGAAGTATCACACAGATAGACTTTTTTTGTTGCACGTGTATGCTGATATTTTGCCAGTAAATGAATATACTTTTTTTCTGCCAAAAGAGCAAAAGATGCATACAATCTGTCTTTAGAAATTTTACGCGTACTTTTAAGCCTTTCATATAATGTATAGGCAGAGAGCTTCTGCGACATGAATTTTGCACATAAACACAATATGTCAAATTCAATTTCGCTCAGGGCGAACTGTAAAATATTTTGCAAATAAATTACTCGCTCATCCGGTGCTACAGTATGCATAGATGCAAGTCCTCCGAGTTGGAAAAAGTGGTTGAGCGCACTTGAGTCATATTTGTGCTCATATGCCAAAAATTCTTCATAATCAAGCGGATAAAGTGTCAAAGGCTCCAAAAAGTCAAAATTGTAGGGAATTTCACTTGTAATGACCAACTGCGAAACATTCACGAATTTGATGGTTGGATTGTAGTTATCCAAAACAAGTGTGTCAATTTTGTTGATATTGCAAAAAGAGGGGAGCGCGGCATTGAGTTTTTCGCTCTCTATACGTACATCATTGCAGTTGATATAAAGATAGGAGCTCTTTTTTAAAGATAAAAGATAGTTTTTGACCAAACGGGTTTTTCCGCTTTTGGTGATACCGCTGATTTGGTATGATCTGTCATCTATAAAAACTTTTCTTTGTATATATTTTTCTACATGTAAGTCGGTTTTATAAAATTCTTCGAGTAGTATTTCCATAAAATTTCCAATTTTTAAACTATCCAATTGTATCATTTCCTTATTAAAAGGAAATAAATTATAAAGAAAAACGATTTTTGGACCCTAAATCCTTGAATATTCAGAGCTCTTTGAGTATAATTCCGTTCCCTTAAAATAGTTGGGCTAGGATCCAACGAGTTCTTTAGAAGGAAAAACATGGAAAAAATTCGTTTAAAATTGAAAGCTTACGATCATCGTGTGTTAGATAGATCAGTAGCGTCAATCGTAGAGGCTGTAAAGCGTACAGGTGCCGTAATTCGTGGTCCAATACCTTTACCAACAAAAATTCGTAAATATACAGTATTGAAATCAGTTCACGTTAACAAAAAAGCGCGTGAGCAGTTTGAGATTCGTATGCACGCAAGAATGATCGACATCGTTTCTGCAACACCGGAAACAGTGGATTCATTAATGAAACTAGATCTTGCACCGGAAGTGGACGTTGAAGTTCGCTCTATGGACAAATAGGAGTAATCGTGGAATATATTGTTGAAAAAATCGGTATGAGCCGTACTATCACAGTTCCGTCTAAACCAGTTACTCTGTTAAGAGTTTTAGATGCGAAAGTATGTGAAGTGAATGAAGGTACTGCTATTGTCGCGTATAACAGTGGTAAAAAAATGAATAAAGCAATAGAAGGTCAACAGAAGAAATACAACCTTCCGACTGAATTTAACCGTTTTGTTACATTAGAAGTAACAAATACCGAAGCCGGTGATTTGGATTTAGCTCCGCTTGCAGAGGCAAGTGTACTTAAAACTACTTTCAACACAAAAGGTCGTGGTTTTTCAGGTGCGATGAAGCGTTGGAATTTCGGTGGTGGTCCTGCATCTCACGGTCACAGATTTGGTCGTAGAACAGGTTCTATCGGTAATGCTGAATGGCCAGGTCGTGTAATGAAGGGTAAAAAAATGCCTGGACAATACGGAAATACACAAAACAGTGTGAAAAATGAAATCGTTTCTTTCGATGCTGAAAACAAAATCATTGCGGTTTTAGGTTCAGTTTCAGGTGCTAACGGTTCTTTAGGTCGTGTAAAGGTAGCTAAATAATGAGCGCAATCGTTTTAAATGAAAAAATGGAAAAAGCATCTGAGTTAGCATTGCCAGAGTCTTTCTCTGGAATTAACCCTCATAACCTTTACCTTTATGTAAAGTCTGCTCAGGCTGCACAACGTGCAAACACAGCGACAACTAAGGGTAGAAGTGAAGTACGCGGTGGTGGTAAAAAACCATGGGCTCAAAAAGGTGGCGGTCGTGCCCGTGCGGGTTCTCGTCGTTCTCCTATATTCGTAGGCGGTGGTAAAGCTTTTGGTTCTCAAAACAACCGCAACTACGATTTAAAAGTAAACAAAAAGCAGAAAAAACTTGCTTTAAACTTTGCTTTGAATGAGCATGCACAAAATGGTACTCTTTTTATCGTTGACAGCATCTCTGTTGAGTCTGGTAAAACTAAAGATGCGGCAGCAATGTTCAAAGCTTTAGGTCAAAGAGATACACTTTTTGTTAAATCTTTATTAGATGAAAAAACATATTTGGCGTTTGAAAATCTGCACCAGACATATGTTATCGAATCTAATGAGTTAAACGCATACTTAGCTGCCAACTATCGCTCAATTGTGATAGAAAAAGCTGTATGGGAAACTTTGACAAGTGAGGCTAAGTAATGGCTGATATTACAGATATTAAATCTATTTTATATACAGAAAAGACTTTGGGTTTACAAGAAGATGGTGTTATAGTTGTTCAAACATCACCACGTATGACTAAAACAGGTCTTAAAGAGGTGTTTAGAGAGTATTTCGGAATAATTCCAACAAAAATCAACTCTCTGAATCAAAGCGGAAAAGTAAAACGTTTCCGTGGTGTACAGGGGAAACAAAATGACTTTAAAAAGTTCTATGTTACTCTCCCTGAAGGTGCACAAATAGAAAGTTTGGCGGTATAAGATGGCAATTAAAACTTATAGACCGATAACTCCGTCTCGTCGTTTTTATACGAATGTAGACAGTTCAGATATCACTGCTAAAGCGAGTGTCCGTTCATTACTTGTAAAACTTCCGACAACTGCCGGTCGTAACAACAATGGTCGTATCACTTCTCGTCACAAACAGGCTGGGGCGAAAAAGCTTTACCGTATTATTGATTTTAAAAGAAACAAGTTTGGTGTACCGGGTACAGTCTCTACTATTGAGTATGATCCGTACCGTAACTGTCGTATCGCATTAATTACATATGCAGACGGTGAAAAAAGATACATCTTGCAACCAAAAGGTTTAAATGTTGGCGATACAGTTGAAGCTGCAGAGTCTGGTTTGGATGTTAAACCGGGTAACACGATGAAACTCAAAAACATTCCTGTCGGTACACTTGTTCATAATGTTGAGTTAAAAGTTGGCAAAGGCGGACAAATGGTTCGTTCAGCCGGAACTTCAGCTCAGATTATGGGTCGTGACGGCAAATATGTATCTTTACGTATGCCTTCATCAGAAATGCGTTTAGTGCTTGGTGAGTGTTTAGCTACTGTAGGAATTGTTGGAAATGAAGAATTTGCTAACATTGTTATAGCAAAAGCCGGTCGTCAGCGTCACCTTGGTATTCGTCCACAGACTCGTGGTTCTGCGATGAACCCGATTGATCACCCGCATGGTGGTGGTGAAGGTAAAACGAACTCAGGTCGTCATCCGGTTACTCCTTGGGGTAAACCAACGAAGGGTGCTAAAACTCGTCGTAAGAAAGCTAGTGATAAGTTAATTATTACTCGCCGTAAACCAAATGCTAAAAGGGTAGGTTAATAATGGCTCGTTCAGTAAAAAAAGGTCCATTCGTAGATGATCATTTAATGAAAAAAGTGGAGGCTATGAAAGCCGAAGCGAAGAAAAAACCTATTAAGACATGGTCAAGAAGATCTATGATTCTTCCTGACATGGTTGGTTTGACAATAAATGTTCACAATGGTCGCCAGTTCGTTCCTGTATATGTTACAGAGAACCATATTGGTTATAAACTTGGTGAATTTGCACCAACTCGTACATTCAAGGGCCACAAGGGCTCTGTTCAGAAGAAGGGGTAGTCATGGCTAGAGCATTACTAAAATTTATCCGTGTATCACCTATCAAATCTCGTCTTATTGCACGTGAAGTGCAGGGTATGAATGCTGAAGAGGCAATGGCAGCTTTAGAATTCACTCCAAACAAGGCGGCAAAAATTATCTCTAAAGTAATTGCGTCTGCAGTTGCGAACAGCGGTAGTGAAGCTGAAGATTGTGTAATTACATCATGTCGTGTTGACAATGGTCCAGTACTTAAACGTTTCCGTCCACGTGCTCGTGGTATGGCGTCTGGTATTCGTAAACCAACAGCACATATCTTAGTAGAAGTAGAGGGTAAATAGTATGGGTCAAAAAGTTAATCCTATTGGTTTACGTCTTGGAATCAACCGTAACTGGGAATCAAGATGGTTTCCTAACTTTAAAACAGCTCCTGCTGCTTTGGGTGAAGATCACAAGATAAGAACATATTTGAAAAAAGAGCTTTACTATGCTGGTGTTTCCAACATCATCATTGAAAGAACAGTGAAAAGACTTCGTGTAACTATCGTTGCTGCTCGTCCTGGTATCATTATCGGGAAGAAAGGTGCTGATATCGAAAAACTTAAAACTGCTGTTCAAAAGTTAGTTGGTAAGTCAATCTCTATCAATATCAAAGAAGAGAAAAAAGCACAGACTTCGGCACAATTGGTTGCTGAAAATGTTGCGACTCAGTTAGAACGTCGTGTTGCATTTCGTAGAGCTATGAAAAAAGTTATGCAGGGTGCGCAGCGTTCTGGTGCAAAAGGTATCAAAGTTGCAGTTGCAGGTCGTTTAGGCGGTGCTGAAATGGCAAGAACTGAATGGTATTTGGAAGGACGTGTTCCTCTTCATACTCTTCGTGCAAAAATTGATTACGGTTTTGCCGAGGCACATACAACATACGGTATTATCGGTGTTAAAGTATGGATCTTCAAAGGGGAAGTACTGACTAAAGGTATTCCTGCAGAAGCGAAAGAAGAGAAAAAAGAGCGTCGTGGCAGAAAACCAGCCAGACGTGAAAATAGTGAAAAGGCTGAATAATCATGTTAATGCCAAAAAGAACAAAATATCGTAAAGTGATGAAAGGACGTAACCGCGGTTACGCTCGTTCTGGTTATAAATTATCTTTTGGTGACATCGCATTCAAAGCGGTAGAAGCCGGTCGTATTAACTCTCGTCAGATTGAGTCGGCTCGTATTTCTGCAACACGTCACATTAAAAGACAAGGTAAGATTTGGATTCGTGTGTTCCCTGCCAAGCCGTTAACTGCAAAACCTCTTGAAACTCGTATGGGTAAAGGTAAGGGTGCTGTTGATCAGTGGGTAATGAACATTAAACCAGGTCGTATAATCTTTGAAATGGGTGGTGTACCGGAAGAGCTTGCTCGCGAAGCATTAACTCTTGCTATGCACAAACTTCCATTCAAATGTAAAATTGTTACTGCGGAGATGAACAATGAAATATTCTGATTTAGCAGATAAAAATGCAGCAGAGCTTCAGGCGATGCTCAAAGAGAAAAAGACAGAACTGTTTACTTTAAAAATTAAACAAAAAATGATGCAATTACAAAATACTAGCGAACTTCGTGTTGCTAAAAAAGATATTGCTAGAATCAATACTGCACTTGCTGCAGTAGCAAAGTAGGGGCGGGCGATGGCTAATAAGCGTGAAATTCAAGGTAACGTAATTAAAATTGCAGGCGATAAAACAGTCACTGTACTTGTTGAACGTCGTGTAATGCATCCTCGTTATCATAAAGTTGTAAAACGTTTCAAAAAGTACCTGGTACATGATGAGCGTAATGAAGTAAAAGTCGGAGACGAGATTATTGCAATCGAGTGTCGTCCGCTTTCTAAGACTAAATCTTTTAGACTTAAATCAGTTGTAAAAGGAGCGTAGTAGTATGATACAAGGTTTTACTCGTTTAAATGTAGCTGATAATACAGGTGCTAAAGAGATTATGTGTATTAAGGTACTTGGCGGTTCCAAGCGTCGTTATGCATCAGTGGGTGACGTTATCGTTGCTTCTGTAAAAAAAGCGATCCCGACTGCCAAAGTTAAAAAAGGTAAAGTTGTAAAAGCTGTTGTTGTTAGAACGCATAAAGAAGTCCAACGTGAAAACGGTTCTTTAATCCGTTTTGATGACAATGCGGCAGTTATACTTGATGACAAGAGAGAACCAATCGGTACTCGTATCTTTGGACCAATCGGTCGTGAAGTACGTTACGCAGGATTCATGAAAATTGTATCTCTTGCTCCGGAGGTTGTGTAATGGCAAAATTTAAGTTTAAAAAAGGCGATATTGTAGAAATTATCGCTGGAGATGACAAAGGTACAAAAGCAGCTGTACTTGCGGTATTTCCTAAGAAAAACAAAGTAATCGTTGAGGGTTGTAAAATAGCGAAAAAAGCTGTTAAACCAACTGAAGAGAATACAAAAGGCGGGCATATCAAAAAAGAGATGCCAATCGATGTTTCAAACGTACGCAAAGTGGAGGCATAATAGATGGCTCGTTTAAAAGAAAAATATTTAGCGCTTAAGCCGGAAATTCAAGCAGCTTTAGATATTAAAAATGTAATGCAGATTCCTGAATTTGACAAAATTGTTATCTCTGTCGGTGCAGGTTTTGCTATGAAAGATAACAAACTCATTAAAAATATTGAAGATACTATCACTACTATAGCCGGTCAAAAAGCTTCTACTGTGATTGCGAAGAAATCTGTTGCAGGTTTTAAAGTACGTGAAGGTATGCCTGTAGGTGTTCGTGTAACACTTCGTGGTGAAAATATGTATAACTTCTTCGATCGCCTTGTTTCTATCGCACTTCCTCGTGTGAAAGATTTCCGTGGTGTTCCGAGAAATGGTTTTGACGGTCGCGGTAACTATAACTTCGGTCTTCAGGAACAACTTATTTTCCCTGAAATCAGCTATGATTCAATCATGCAGATTCATGGTATGAATATTACAATAGTAACATCTGCAGATTCAGACAAGGCGGCATTTACTCTTTTAGAGAAAATGGGAATGCCTTTTAGTAAAGGGAGCAACTAATGGCTAAGAAGTCAATGATAGCTAAAGCAAAACGTACTCCAAAATTTAAGGTACGTGGTTATACACGTTGTCAGATTTGTGGTCGTCCACACTCTGTACTGAGAGATTTTGGAATTTGTCGTATCTGTTTTAGAAAAATGGCAAATGAAGGTTTAATACCAGGTGTTAGAAAGTCTTCTTGGTAAGCCAAGAGGAAACTGCTAGCAGTCAGCAGTTATTTTGCAAAAACAAAATAACTACAAACAAGGAAAATATAAATGGCAATTAATGATTTAGTATCAGATGCGTTAACACGTATTCGTAATGCCGGTATGAGAAGATTACCGGTTACTACTTTGGTACACTCTAAAAGTGTAGAAGCAGTAGCAAATATCTTAGTAGACAAAGGTTACATTGAGTCTTGTAATGTAATCGAAGACGGTGTGAAAAAAACTATCAAAGTTGTACTGAAGTACGGTGAAGATGGAAAATCTGTAATCAATGAAATGAAAAGAGTTTCAAAGCCTGGACGTCGTGTTTATAAAGGTAAAGAAGATATTAAACGTTTCAAAAATGGTTACGGAACTATTATTGTAAGTACATCACATGGCGTACTACCAAATGACAAAGCATATGAGCTTGGCATTGGTGGTGAAGTTATGTGTACGGTATGGTAGGAGTATAGCATGTCAAGAATTGGAAAAAATCCTGTAGAATTTGCCAGTGACATTACTGTTACTACAAATGGAAATGTTATAACTTTTGCTAAAGGCAAAAACAGTGTTGATTTAGATACTAAAGGTTATGTGACTTTCGAAGTAGAAGGAAACACTTTAACTTTTAAAAATCTTTCAGACTCTCGTGAGCATAGAGCTTTCTGGGGAACTTTCAGAGCATTGGCCCAAAATATCGTAACAGGTTTGACTACCGGTTATGAGAAAAAACTTGAAATTAACGGTGTTGGTTACAGAGCAGCCGTTAAAGGAAAAGTTTTAAATCTTCAGCTTGGTTTTTCTCATGATATCAATTATGAGTTACCTGAAGGTTTGGAAGCAAGCGTTGAAAAGAATGTGATAACTCTTAGAAGCCATGACAAACAAATGTTGGGTCAGGCAGCTGCAGAGATTAGATCATTCCGTCCACCAGAGCCTTACAAAGGTAAAGGTGTTAAATACATAGATGAGCATATCGTGCGTAAAGCCGGTAAAACTGCTAAGAAATAAGGGAGGAAGATAGATGAATGCTAAAGTATTAAAAAGCAAAATTGCGAATCGTTTAAAACGTAAGCGTCGTATCCGTGCAAAAATATCTGGTAGTGCTGAACTTCCTCGTGTTTCTGTATTTAAATCAAACCGTTACTTAAGTGTACAGGCAATTGATGATGCAACTGCAACAACAATTTGTTCACTACACTCAAAGGCTACTGGTCACAAAGCTAATAAAGAAGGTGCTGCTGCACTTGGTGAGGCATTTGCTGCCAAACTCAAAGAAGCAAACATCTCTGAGATTGTATTTGACCGTAATGGTTACCAATATCACGGCGTAATTGCTGCATTTGGTGACGCAATTCGTGCAAACGAAATCAAGTTCTAGGAGCACAGATGGAAATCAATAGAGATGATTTTGAAGAATCAATAGTAAATATTGGTCGTGTAACAAAAGTTGTTAAGGGTGGTAGACGTTTTCGTTTTACTGCACTTATCGTTGTTGGTGACAAAAACGGTACTGTAGGTTATGGTGTTGGTAAAGCAAAAGAGGTTCCTGATGCTATACGCAAAGCTGTAGACAATGCTTTTAAAAATTTAACAACTGTTAAGATAAAAGGTTCTACAATAGCACATGACATTGAGCACAAGTACAATGCCAGTCGTGTTTTATTAAAGCCGGCATCAGAAGGTACCGGTGTTATTGCCGGTGGAGCAGCGAGACCTGTTCTTGAACTTGCAGGGATTAAAGATATCCTTACAAAGTCAATCGGTTCAAACAATCCAAACACACTGGTACGTGCTACAATTGAAGCACTTTCTCGTATAAAAGGATAGGAAAATGGGTATTGAAAATTTACAACCTGCTCCGGGTTCAACACATTCTCGCAAACGTGTTGGACGTGGTCAAGGTTCTGGTACTGGTAAGACTGCCGCTCGTGGTCAAAAAGGTCAGAAATCTCGTTCAGGTTACAAAAGAAAAAGAAACTTTGAAGGTGGGCAACAGCCACTTGCAAAACGTTTGCCAAAAATCGGTTTTCACTCGAAAGTGATCAAACCGTATGTGATAAACGTTGAAAAAATCAAAGCTGTAGCAGAACTTGGTGAAATTACAATGGAATCAATCCGTTCAGTTCACAAGGTTGCTTCTTCAGTGACTAAAATTAAACTAGTAGGTGCCAAAGCAAAAGATTTGGCATCGAAAATTAAAGACGAAAACGTTACAACAACAGGTAACTAGTTGTGAATAAAAATCTAGTAAATAAGATACTTATTACTATCGGTTTTTTATTTATCTACCGCCTACTGGCCTATGTGCCGGTTCCTGGCGTAGATACAGCTGTTATTGCTTCTTTCTTCGACTCACATCAATCAGACGCATTGGGATTGTTTAACATGTTCAGCGGAAATGCTGTACAGAGACTCTCTATTATTTCACTCGGCATTATGCCTTATATCACCGCCTCAATTATTATGGAGCTTTTAGCTGCAACATTTCCGACACTTGGTCAAATGAAAAAAGAGCGTGACGGTATGGTGAAATATATGCAGATTATTCGTTATGCGACTATCGTTATAACATTAATTCAGGCTGTCGGTGTCAGTGTAGGACTGCAAAGCTTAACCGGACCTACGGGCAACTCTGCAATTCTTGCCGATCACACTACATTTATCATGCTTTCTGCTGTTTCAATGCTTGCAGGTACAATGCTTTTAATGTGGATTGGTGAGCAGATTACACAAAGCGGAATCGGTAATGGTATCTCTCTTATTATCTTCGCAGGTATTGTTTCGGCAATTCCAAGAGCAATTGGTCAAACAATCGAAATGGTAAATACCGGTGCAATGAGTTTTATTACTGTCATAGCAATTCTTGCTTTGATTCTGACAACGGTAGGAATTATCATTTATGTTGAGCTTGGTGAGCGTCGTGTGCCTATAACCTATGCGAAAAAGACGATGATGCAAAACCAAAACAAACGTGTAATGAACTATATTCCTATTAAAGTGAATCTGGCGGGTGTTATCCCGGTTATCTTTGCCTCGGCAATTTTAATGTTTCCGATGACCGTGCTTTCAAGCAGTACAAATCCGGCTATGCAGGCTATTGCGGATTATCTGAATCCAAACAGTTACTTTTTTAACTTTTTGACCTTTGTGTTTGTTGTGTTTTTTGCATTCTTTTATGCCTCAATCACATTCAACGCAAAAGACATTGCGGATAATCTCAAACGTCAAGGCGGGTTTATTCCCGGTATTCGTACCGGTGATGCTACGAGAGAGTTCTTGAATGAAACGGCAAGCAGATTGACATTTACCGGAGCACTCTATCTTGGACTCGTTGCGACTCTGCCTTTTATGATTATAAAAGGGATGGGGGTACCGTTCTTCTTTGGCGGTACTGCCGTGCTGATCGTTGTGCAGGTTGCTCTTGACACAATGAGAAAGATAGAAGCTCAGATATACATGAGTAAATATGAAACTCTCAGTGCAGTTGGTCTGTAGCAATGGCTATTGCGCTTAGAAAACCTCAAGAAATTGAAAAACTTCGTGCCGCCAACAAAATTGTCGGCGGCACATTAGACCTTCTTCGTAAAAATACCAAAGTCGGTATGAGTTTAAAAGAGATGGATGCCATGGCAGAGGATTATATTCGCTCTCATGGTGCAAAACCCTCTTTTAAAGGATTGTACGGCTTCCCAAATGCGGTATGCACCTCACTCAATGAAGTTATTATTCATGGCATTCCAAGTGACTACAAACTCCAGGAAGGAGATGTTATAGGGTATGACATTGGAACAGAACTTGATGGCTGGTTCGGTGATGCTGCAATAAGCATGGGTGTCGGAGAAATCAGCAAAGAAGATGAAGATTTAATAGCCTGTGCAAAAGATACTTTGTATTATGCTATTGAAAATATCAAAGAAGGAATGCGCTTTAAAGAACTTTCCTATTTAATGGAACAGTTCATATTGGAGCGCGGTTTTGTTCCTTTACGTAATTTTTGTGGGCACGGAATAGGAAGAAAACCTCATGAAGAACCTGAAATTCCTAATTATTTGGCGGGCGGAAATGCAAAATCCGGACCGAAAATAAAAAACGGAATGGTTTTTTGTCTGGAACCTATGATATGTCAAAAAGAGCCAAAACCTGTTATCTTGGATAACGGGTGGGATGTTGTCAGTACCGACGGTTTACGCGGTTCTCACTATGAGCACACTGTCGCAGTTGTTGACGGTAAAGCTGAAATTTTATCTCTTGCGTGAGAGTTAAAGTAAGAAATTTCTTTATAAAGGACTAAAATGGCTAAAGCAGATGTTATTGAAGTTGACGGCAAGATTATAGAGGCTTTGCCGAACGCAACTTTTCGTGTTGAATTAGAAAACGGACATGTTATACTGTGTCATATCGCAGGTAAAATGCGTATGCACTATATTAAAATACTTCCAGGAGACAAAGTGAAACTTGAGTTGACACCATACTCTTTGGACAAAGGGCGTATCACCTACAGATACAAATAGGCAAAAGAGGTCTCGGCCTCTTTTTAATTTTAAAAATTCCCGGCGTTTCTTAACTCACTTATTTCCGTTTCAACCATTTCATCAATCATTATCTTAAAGAGTTCAGAGATCATATTCGGATTGACATTGAGCTCAATCGCCTTTTTTCTTACTTTCTGCATAATATCATCAATCCTATCCTGGGCTTTTACCTCTGCGACACTTTCTTTGAAACCGGCTGCCTGACGAATTAAATGGCTGCGCTCAGATATCAGTTCAACAAGTTTTTTGTCAATAATATCCACCTCGTCTCTTACTTCCTGCAGTGTATTGCATTTTTTCATATTTTTACTCCTTTTTCAAGTTTTGTTAACACTATTGTAACAATTTAAGTATATAATCTTACTTGCGATTCTCCTTGTATATCTTTAACATGATTCATTATGGATATGCGTCCATAGAGCCCAGGATTAATTGGGCTTTATACTCTTTTTTACTGCTTTGGGCAAATGTGCAAAAGGCATTTCAGTATTTGTTTTTTCATTCTTTTCTATCTTTATTACATTCACTGTCATATTTGAAGGGTTAAAACGTAAAACTTTGTAAAAGATATTGTCCTGTATATATTCTACATTTTTTTTACTTAAATCATGTGTTTGTTTCTTTTTTGCCATTACTTTGCCTTGAGATATATACCGGTATCTTTGACCGTAATTTTTCCGTCATCCTGAAGTTGTGTCAAGGAGCGTTTGAACTCTTTTTTACTCAGACCAAATACATTTTTAATCAGCTCGGCATCACTTTTGTAGTTATAAGGCATAATACCCTTGTTCTGTTCTAACAGATTGAGAACTTTTTGGGCAGAGGAGCCGCCTTTTTTACTGCCGGGACGCCGGAGTGTAAGGTCGATATTGCCGTCTTTGCGCACTGTTTTGACATAGGCAGTCTTTTTGTCTCCCAGATTTATCTCTTCAAATATTTCATTGTGATATATCAGTCCTTCATATTTACCGTTGACAATACATTTAAAGCCAAGCGGCGTTTTGGAAATGACTAATATTTCTGCCTCTTTGTTTTGTGCAAGGTCTTTGACTTTGCGATCAAAAAAATCACCGAGTTTTTCTGTGCCGACGAGTCTGTGTGTCCGTTCGTCATATATTATGCGAATAAATCTTTTTTCGCCGATTTCAAAAGGTGTTTTTTGAAACATCTTAGGGACAAGTAAATCTTTTGGCAGTCCCCAGTTCATAAAAGCACCGAAAGGAGCCACATCCACGACTTCCAAGAGTGCAAAATCATCCAGCATTGCAAGGGGTCTGTCGGTGGTGGCTACCAGCCTGTCTTCTGAATCTGTATATAAAAAAACATCTACAAGAGCATTTTCGCACATATCATCTGTGACATACTGTCCGGGAAGAAGGACATCATTGCCGTCCTCAGCCATAAGATACAGGCCGGGTGTTGTGTCTCTGTCGACACGTAGGGTATTCATTTTGCCCAGTTCCAGGTAAGGGCTTGTCTCTTTTTTCATGGTAATTCCGTTGTGTTAATATGGTGACATTATAGCATTAATTCTTCCCTCTTCTTTAAATAATCCGGTTAAGAAAAAACTTGATGTTTCCAAAGAACTTGGGTTTGAACGCTATAGTGTAACCTGACAAAACACAAAGCCCGCACTGAAGTACGGGTTCCGAAAAGCCGCTAAATCGGAATCGGTACTTTAGTGTCGACTGTTAGGGTGCAAAAGTCTAAATTGTATGAAGGAGTGGTTTTAAAAAAGCCGCTTAACTTAATGGCACTGACCGGTTCTGAAGTTATTTCCTTTAAAATTTATGTTTCAGTGCCAATGCCATACAATCAACTGTTTTACCGGAACCCGTACTTCAGTGCGGGCTGTGTGTCTTGGAAATTAAAACCCAGGCTATAGAAAAAGTTTCAAAGTATTATAATACCAATCCCAACCAAGGAGCAGCATATCTTAGATGAAAATGTAAAAATTGCATTGTATATATGAATAAGAGTAGAACAAGTTGTACGTGATATTATTGCATAAAAACTTAACAAGGATGAGAATATGTTTAAAATAATAGTAGAGAGAGAATGTGGCTGTTTTAAAAGAAGTAATCTTCAAAGTAGTACGGAAATAGCGTCAAAAGATGAGGCGTTGATGAAGTCATTGGAGATGGTCAACCATATGAATGATGAATTCTGCGGCAAACACAAGTTTAAAGTTGAAGAAGCTGACAATACTTTTATAATCAAAATGCAGTAAAAGTCACGTATTTATCGGAACCCGGGTTTTCAGATGCCAAAGCGCGACTTGTGAGAAAATTAAATATTTTCTGTAACCCAGGACCAGGTCTTAAAAGATGCAAAGCCCGCACTGAAGTACGGGTTCCGAAAAAACCGCTTGATTGAATGGCATTAGCATTGAAGTGCCAGCCCGATCTGAAAATTTTGCTTTTTGCAAAACAATGCTACAATTTTTTTCCAAAAACCAACACTTGAAAATATCTCCCTCCCCAAATCAAAAAGAGCAAGAGCCAGGCAGTAAAAGAGATGTCAAACAAAAATCCAAGCCCCCATCCAAAAGCTATATTGATACTGTAAAGCGCACGGAACAACACAACAAGCTGTATAAACAAAAATATCTTTGTTGCCAATGTATCTGCCTGCGGCGGTTGTCCCGAGTGACCGAGTGTCACACGTGTTCCAAAGCCTATAAGGAGTGTTGTTAAAAAACCTATTGCCAGAAGATGAATATTTAAAAAGAAAAAAGAGGTATCTAAAAATATCTCCGCACCCAAACTGAGCGCCGAAAGAAAGAAAGACAAAGGCAGCCAAAAAAGTGCAAGATGCAGTACCCATAAAATAGGAGGGGACTGCAAAGGGTGTAAATCCCAGCGTTTAAACTCAAAAAACATATAAGCGGCAAGCAGTAAATCTGTAACTATCTGCAAGCTTTTTATATCTGCAGAAACAAAGATACTCTTGAATAGAAACAAAACAAAAACAATTTTGACAAAATTTTCATTTTTTGGCGCAAATGAATGGGAGAAGAAAGGAATCATTCTCTGTCCGACACTAAAAGCAAGAAAAATCAGGTACATGTAAAAAGAGATACTGATGGCAACTGGTAAAATTTCCGGTATGAACAAAGAGAGTATAAAAAGAAGATTGCCAAAGAGCCCAAAGTAGTTTGCATTGAGTATCCAAAATGAGTCTGATTTGTCCGCTGCCATTCCTGTTTCATAGATGTTTTTTAGTTTCAATACTATAAAAACCTGAGTTGTCAGATTTATAACCATTGCCCCGAGTAAAAGGGTTTCAGAGCTGAAAACACCGATAAGAAAAAGCAATGATGCAAGCGTGTTTGCATAAAAAATATTGGAATAGTATTTTTTTGCTATCACCTGTGTCTGATTAAAACGCGGAAAAGTTGTAAATAAGAACCCTGTAAAAAAATTTGTAAAAACCAGAAATATCAAAGAATAGCTGTGAAAGAGCAAGAGCGTTACATGTAAGGAGAATATGCCTTTGTACTGTAATGCAAAAATGAGCATCATAACGATTGCATTGAGTATTCCAAGAAGAAAAAAGGGTTGATGGGGTTGTGATAAAAAATAGTTTTCTTTTGTCTGCATAACGCTACCGTCCTATAATAAAAATTCCTGACCGAGTTTTTTGCAGTATGCTCCAAGCATAGCGCGTTCAAAGTCATTGTTTGTAGAGTATTGATATCCAAATGTTTTGGCCCACATGTGATGCTCTTCCATACAAAGATAAAAAAAGACCTGCTCTTTTGTCACCCCGGAGGAAGTGCCCTTGGGGTGCCATGGAGCAAAACTTTCATAGGCATGTTTGAACATTTCAACTTTTGTCGCATCAGGATACGATGTCTTTCCGCTTGCATCTTCATGCGGGATTTGTGTAATTTTGCTTCTGAATTCACGCTCACGCAACTGTTTTATGACAGGCTTTATAAAGGTAAGTGTCCCAAAACTGACAAGCGCAACCTCTTGTGGAGAGAATTTTAGTATAAGTTCTTCATATACTTCTTGATATTCGTCAAGATAGCCTTCGTATTCTACAATGGGATGAAAATGAAAGCCGACTTTAACACCTTTGTCCGCCATTTTTCGAGCGGCTGCTATACGTTTTGCAAGCGAAGCGGTGAGATGTTCTTCATTGTCAATGATAGTCTGGGTATTGAGACTCCAGGTACAGAGTATATTTTTCGGCACTTCATTTTCAAGCAGATATTTTATATTGTCTGATTTTGTTTTAAATTCTAAAATGACATTGGGATTTTTTCTTGCAAAGGCAAAAAGAGCATCCAAAACACCCTCCCGGTTGCCAAACATCAGTGAGTCCGATGCCTGACCGGTACCTATGTGGTAGGTCTTGTTTGGATCAAGTTGCAGATTTAAGAGTTTGTCTGCAAAACTGCTGTCAAAGGTAATGGTATTTTGATTGTAAAAACTCTGAATGGAACAGTAGGAACAGTCAAACCCGCAGCTCTCAACCGCATCAAGCGTGAGCAGATTGCAGCAGCGTGTCTTTTCACTTGCCACAGGGCAGAGTCCAAGGCCAAAACCTTCTTTTGGTACTGTTTTAAAGGTATATTTTTGTTCTTGGGGGATATTTTTGAGGGTAAAGTTTTTATAGGAATTTGGTTTGTTGCGTATATTTTCATAGGCTTTTTTAAGCCTGGAGAAAACAACTTTTCTTTGGGGATGTTCGGGAAATATTGCAGTGATTCTTTTCTCATCCCACATCCCCAGATCTCGCGCGAAATTGATTATCTGTTTGATTTCCTGATAGGAAAATTTGTACTCAAAGGATTTCTCTTTGATAAACTCCTGTTCATGTTTGGGAAGTTTATTAAAAAAACTGTTTTCTATAGCGTTGGTAAATTTTTCTGCGTATGAATTCATAGAGGAATTCTAGCAGAAAAAATTAATTATTTTATAGGGATAAGTCTTGCTTTTGGTTTTTTAACTTCTTTTTTAGGAATCGTGACGGTTAAAATACCGTTTTCAAATTTTGTTGCGAGTTTGCTTTCATCAATATTTTCAGGCAGTTGAATTGATTTTTGAAACTCACCGTAAAAAATCTCTTTTTTGACAAAATCTTTGGATTTTTCTTCTTTGGACTCTTTTTTCTCACCTTTTACAGTCAAAATTTTATTGTCATCAATGGAAAGTTTAATATTTTTTTTGTCAACTCCCGCCAAATCAAACTTTAATACTATTTTGTCTTTTGCATCCTGAATGTCCGTTCTCGGATAACTGAAATTGTTTAACGCCGAACTGCTTAAGTGCGACTCTATCAAAGAATTGAAATACTGGTTCATTCTTGCAAAATCAGCATCATAGGGGTTCATTGCATCCATACTCGCGAATGCAGATCCGGTCAGCAAAGATGAAAGCAACAGACTGCTTACTAGTTTTTTCATAGCTAACTCCTTGTGTCAGCACCCTTTGTTATTGGATGCTGATGTTTTTTGTCTTTTTGGATTCGAGTTTTTCAAGAGTCAGATACAGTCTTCCGTCTTCAAATTTCGCCTGAATTTTATCTCTGTCTATATTGTCAGGCAGGATAAAACTTCTTGAGATGACGCCAAAATTTGATTCACAGAGATAGTAATCATCCTCTTTGACCTCGTTTTTAAATTTTCTGACCGCTGTAACAGTCAGATAGTCATCTTCGACTTTTAATTCTATATCTTCTTTTTTAACACCCGGTAAATCAACTTCGATTGTGAAGGTGTCATTACGATGTTTTGCCAAGTTTGCCAGAGGAAGATGTGATGCTACATTGTGAAATGTATCTTTGACAACTTCCAAACCTTTTTCAACTTTTTCTTCCGCTTTTTCCACTAACTCTTTTGATGTTTGTACGATATCCATGATAATCCTCCTTACTCGATTTCAATTTTTTTCGTTGTATCTTTTTCGACTTTCAGTTTTGGTATGGTAATCTCGACCACCCCGTTTTCTCCGGTTGCACGGATATTTTCACTGTCTACTTTTTCAGGGAGCGTAAAACTTCTTGAAAAAGTACCATAGGCACTCTCTATTCTGTAGTAGTCCTCTTTCTCTTCTTCTTTTTTGACTTCTCTTTTGCCTTTGATAGTAAGGATGTTTTTGTCAACACTGATCTCTACATCCTCTTTTTTTATACCCGGCAGATCAAGCTCAATATAGTAGGCATCGTCCCCTTCTCTCGTATTGACAGCCGGTACAAAGTCAAAAACCTCTCTTGGCTCTTCGCTGCTTTGTGTTTCCAGTGCATTAAAAAATTCGTTAATCAAATCAAATCTTCTTGTATTTTGTATCGGATTTCTATGTCTTGTCACTAACATGTCTCACTCCTTAAATTTTTATTTAAGAAATGATAGTCTGTTTTGAAAAAGTATTTTGCTACTTAAGTAGCATTTGGGAGGTTTTGTCTAAAAGTTTTTGAAGATTCTTTACTTTTATGTTGCGTCTGCTGGTTTCTATAATGTCGTCGGCTTTGAGCTGTTTGATGCTTCTTTCTATAACATGACGGACCGTTCCGAGCAGTTTTGCTATTTCGCTGTTGGAGAGATTTTGCAGGAGTTGGTAGCGGAATCTGTGATTGGGGTTTAAATTCTGTACTAAAAGATTTAAAAAACGCTCTTTTGTATCATACAGGGCAAGTTCGGTAGCAAGTTCTTCCGTATAGCGCATGTGCGCAGCAAGGTAGGGAAAGAACTTTTTGTTAAAAGTAGCATCATTTTCAAGCCAGTAGCGGACTCTTTCAATCGGCAGGCGTAAAATATTTGCATCTTCGATAACCTCATAAATAACCTCATGCGGTTTGCCGTCAAGCAGGGAGATGACATCAAACATATCTCCGCGCTTATAGATGAAGAGAGTCTGTTCTTTGTTTGTCTGAAAGTTTATCTGATATGTTTTGACTCTGCCGTTAACGACTATATAAAAATATTTGAGCAGATCATCCGGATAAAATGGCGAAGACCCTTTTTCATACTCAAAAGGTTTGGCATATCGGAAAAACTCTTCTTCAAAAGTTTTGTTTGTATTGTTTAAAAGCTCTAATTGTGTTGAATTGTTTTGCATGAGGAAATTGTATCATATTTTCATAACTGGTGTTGTAAAAAGTGCAACACATCAGAAGCATTTCCCTCAAAAACAACAGGTATGGGACTCTTTTTAATCTGGTAATCATACATCGGATCGTAGTATCTTTGTAACAAAAGGGTAATCCACTCCAAGTAGAATGTTTTTGCCTCTGCCTGGGTATCTTGGGAGCAGGCTTCGTCAAAGAGTTGTGCAAGTTGTCTGTAAAGCTGGTCACCCAGACGTTTTTGGATTCTTTTGAGCCCTGATTGTACATTGTGTGCCCATATTTGCGGACCTTCTTCCCCGTAGTGTAATGTATACTCTTTGAGTGCGCCAAGAACATACTCCTCATACGTTATGAGTGCGCGAACTTCAATCGGAGTCTGCAGCAATACAAGCTGTCCCTGCATAAAATTGTCATATACGGGTTTTGGAATAAATGTTCTGCCGATATTATGGCTTTCATGTTCCAAAACAAGATGGGTAAAATTTTTATGATGAAACTGTATGAGTTTGTAGGCAAGATTGTTTTCAAAATCAATCTGCGAGGGCTGTGCGTTGACAAAACTTCCAAATGAAGAGCCGCGATGATTGGCAACGGCTTCAAGGTCAATGGCATTTGGCAGTTTATTTAAAAGAATGGTTTTTCCCGAGCCTGTTCTGCCACCTAAAATAAGTGTGGGTGTCTGCGTACTGATGTCTTCACTCTGTTGCATCAAAAAATTGCGAAAAGCCTTGTATCCGCCTTTGAGTCGGGTAATATCAATATTGCTCTCTTTGAGCCACTCCTGCGCAATCCCTGAGCGTTGTCCTCCTCTAAAACAGTAAAGCTTTGCCTCGGGATTTTTTTTGAGGTAGTCCTGCCAGAGGCGGACTCTTTTCTCTTTTCCCTCATTTTGAATAAGAGATTCGGCCAGCTTTATGGCTGCGTCATTTCCGGCCTCTTTGTACCGTATGCCGACAAGTCTGCGTTCTTCATCATCAAGTATAGGCAGGTTTGTTGCATTGATAAACTTTCCTTTTTCAAACTCAACAGGGGCGCGGACATCAAGCAGAGGTGTTTCATTGAGGACAATAGATAAAAAATCATCTGTTACATTTGTAATATTATTGGGCAAAGTCAGACTACCTCTACAAGATATTTGCTTGCTTTACATGTAAATCCGATTGGTTCCAGGCAAAGCCCTGCATTTTTTGTAAGTGCCAAAAAGGTTTCTTTTGTATCTTTTTTCACCACACACAGCAGTCCGCCGGAGGTTTGTGCGTCACATAAAATGTCCTGCTGTTCTTGGGACATCGGAGAAATTTTATTTCCGTAACTCTCAAAGTTTCTGCGTGTGCCTCCCGGAACACAGCCCATCTTCAGATACTTTTTGACATTTTTGAGTGTCGGTACTTTGTCAAACTCTACAACAGCGCTGATACTGCTTCCCTCACATATTTCGCTTAAGTGTCCAAGCAGTCCGAAACCTGTCACATCGGTAAGTGCGGTCACGCCTTTTAATGCGGAGATTTCTGCACCGATTTTGTTCAGGGTACACATGGCTTCTACGGCAATATCTATGTCACCCTCGGCAATTTTTCCCTGTTTTTGTGCCGTTGTCAGTATGCCTATCCCCAGTGGTTTTGTGAGGTAGAGTTCGCAGTCGATTTCGGCAGTATCATTGCGTTTAAGATGTTCATTTTGTGCTATGCCTGTAACTGCAAGTCCAAATATAGGTTCGGGAGAATCTATACTGTGCCCGCCTGCCAGTGGAATACCTGCTTCTTCACAGACTGAGCGGCCGCCGTCAATAACTTCGCGTGCCACATCCGCATCAAGCTTGTCAATCGGCCAGCCAAAAATGGAAATGGCCATAAGCGGTTTACCGCCCATAGCGTAAATATCGCTGATGGCATTGGTGGCAGCTATGCGCCCAAAAGTAAACGGGTCATCGACTATGGGCATAAAAAAGTCAGTCGTGCTTAAAACAGACGTCCCGTTGCCCAAATCAAAAGCCGCGGCATCATCTTTTGAAGAATTGCCGACAAGCAAATCAGGGTAAGCAATCGTTTCTCTCGTGGTTGTTAAAATAGTATCAAGCAGTTTTGGAGAAATTTTACAGCCGCAACCCGCCCCGTGACTGTATTGTGTGAGTTTTATATCTTTCATGATGTATAATATCCTAAATAAAGTTTCACATACTAGTCTTCTTTGACTAAAAGAGAGATTAAGAAGTATGCCGGAATCTGTACTGAAGCATCAATGCCATTAAGTTAAGACAAAAACTGAGATTTTCCTGGAACCCAGGCTTTAGTCTTCAAAAAAACAAAGCCGGCACTAAAGTACCGGTTCCGAAAAAGATGCTTAACTTAATGGCATTGACACTGAAATACGGGTTGTGAAAAACTGTACTATCCCTCGGAATCGGTACTTTAGTGCCGACTTTAGGCTTGAAAATTACACAAAACAATTTGTTCTTGATTATAACAGTACTGTAGTAAAAGACGATATTTCAAAGTTAAGTGATTTTCTCGGAACCCGTACTTCAGTGCGGGCTTCAGGCTTGAAAACTATATAAAACAAGAAGGAAAAAAATGCAGAGAAATATAAAACATATTATTTTGGATTATAACGGTACGCTTGCAAAAGACGGTATTTTACTGGAAGAGGCAAAGAGACTGCTGCCGCTTCTGGCCAAAGAATATACTTTACATGTAATCACGGCAGACACCTTTGGCAGTGTCAAAAATGAGCTAAAAGAGTATGCTTTACATGTAAAGGTATTGGAGAGTGCAAACCATACTTTGGAAAAAGAGGCATATATTATTGCATTAAATGCAAGTGAGTGTGCGGCTGTGGGCAACGGAAACAATGATGTGAAAATGCTGCAAAAAGCGCACATAGGCATTTGTGTACTTGGTGATGAGGGCTGCAGCACAAAAAGTCTGCTCGTTTCGGATATAGTCTGCAAGTCTGTCACCGAAGCACTCGAACTTTTCATTTATCCTAAACGGTTGACTGCCACACTCAGAGTATAAACTCCACCACGTCATCAAAGGGCAGTCTGATCTGTTTTGGTTGCGGATTGAGTCTGTAGCCAAAAGGAAGCACCATTGCGACTTGAAATTTTTTAGTATCAAGACCTAAAATATCTTCGACTTTTTCTTTTTCAAATCCTTCTATAGGACAGGAATCTATTCCTGTATAGGCAGCACCGGTCATCATGTTGGCAGCAGCTATATAGGTCTGTCTTGCACTCCAGCAGTAAATATTTTCATCGCTGCTAAGTGTTTTTTCCAAATGTTTGGCATAGAGGTCCATATACATATCAAGTGATTCCTGCGGCATATTACGCCTTGAAAATCTTTTTTTGACTTCTCCTGACTCCGGTTTGAGACTCTCTATTCCGGCAAGAATAACAACGAGATGCGAACAGGAAGTGATTTGTACCTGGTTCCAGCATGCCGGTCTCAGCTCGGCTTTGAGGTCTTCGTTTGTAATGACCAAAAATTTCCAGGCTTCCATACCGAAAGAGGAGGGTGATTTTCTGCCACATTCAAGAATAAAGTGCATATCTTCATCACTTATCTTTTTGGTTTCATCAAATATTTTACAGGCATGGCGAAAGTTCATCGCATCCATAAATTTGTTTTGCATTGTTGTATCCTTATAATATGTCAAATTGCAATAAATTGCGAAGCAGTGGTTGAAAAGCCTTATAATAATAGCATAAAAATCAGGAGTGAGATGATGATTTTAGGAAAATGCCCATATTGCGATGACGGTGCAATTGAAGTACGTGACAAAGAGGTGCGAGGAAAAAAAGTAAAACTCTATGTCTGTTCAAACGCCCACTGGCAGACAGAAGACGGAGAGATGTTTGAAGTGACGCCGGAATCTACATGCAGCTTCAGAATCTGGCAGAACTCTTTGGCAAAATACGGTAAATGGCTGGGTTACAAGGAGGTCAGAGAACTTTTAAGTGAGGGGGAACTCGAAGTGGAACTGCTCAGTAAAAAATACGGCAAAAAGATTTATTATACAAAAAATATCATTTTGAATGAAGAGTATGGCGTAAGTGTACTTTGGGATTAGTTTGGCTAAAATTTAGTTATGGAGAGATACTTATGTTAGAACAGTATAAAGAAGCGATTGAAAAAAGCAATATTATCTCAAAAACCGATGTCAACGGCATCATTACCTTTGTCAATGAGGAGTTTTGCAAAATTTCGGGCTATTCAAAAGAGGAACTGCTCGGGAAAAACCACAATATTGTCAGACATCCTGATGTCGCAACCTCCGTGTTTAAGAAATTGTGGGAGACAATCAAGGCAAAAAAAACATACAAGACCACCGTAAAAAACAGAGCAAAAGACGGGAGAACTTTTTATGTCAATACCACCGTCATTCCCATCCTTGACAAACAAAACAACATTGAAGAGTTTGTGGCGATTCGTTATGATGTTACAAAAGAGGTGTTTTACAAAAAGAGTCTGGAACAAAAAGAAAAAGAGCTGCAGGAACTCAATGAAAATCTTGAAAAAAGGGTGCAGGAGAAGACACAGGAGCTTAAAGAACTCAATGAAACGCTTGAGCTTCGGGTGCAAGAAGAGATAGCCAAAAATGAACAAAAGCAAAAAGTGATGTTTTGGCAGTCACGGCTTGCAAGTCTGGGCGAGATGCTTGCAAACATAGCCCATCAGTGGAGACAACCGCTCACAGAACTCAGTCTGACACTCTTTAGTTTAAAAAAAGCAGCGCTTAACAACGAAGAAGAGGAAGTGCAGAGTCTGTATGATGAGAGCAAGGCAATTATACAGAATATGTCGACGACGATTGATGATTTTACCAACTTTTTTAAACCGACAAAGCAGAAAAACTATTTCAAAATAGCAGACAGTATCAATGAATCATTAAACATTTTAGAAAAAATTATAATCAAAGAGATGATCAGTGTGCATACGGAGTTTGAAGATGTGGAAATTTTAGGCATTTCAAATGAGTTGACACAGGTGATTATCAATCTTATCCAAAATTCAAAAGATGCTTTTTTACAGTCGTCTGTTTTGATAAAAGAGATACATATACGTGTAAAAAAAGAAAAAGATTTTGCACTTATAGAGTTTAGTGACAATGCCGGCGGTATCAAAGAAAAAGAGATTTATAAAATCTTTGAACCCTATTTTACGACAAAGCACTCCTCTTCGGGTACAGGACTTGGGCTGTTTATGTCGAGAATGATTTGTGAACAGGGCTTGAACGGTTCCATAGATGTAAAATCCAAAAACGGTTCTACAACTTTCAGTATAAAAATTCCGCTGCAAAACAGAGAGAAAAGATAATGAGAAATAAATTTTTAAAAAGTCTGAAAGTTTTGTTTGTTGAAGATGAAGAAAAACTTTCACTGTTGCTGAAAAATGCTATCGGAGACCATTTTCACAGTTTTTTACTGGCAAAAGACGGAGATGAGGGCTTACACATATACAAGAAGGTTTTTCCGGACATTGTGATTACCGATATTATGATGCCAAACAAAAGCGGACTGGAGATGGCTCAGGAGATCAAACGTATAAATCCACAGAGCAAAATTATAATACTGAGTGCTTTTAGCGATGTGGAAAAATTGTTGGGTGCAATAGATACCGGAGTTGTTAAGTACTTTATAAAACCTTTTGATCCGGATGAGGTTTTACAGTATATTCTCTCACTCGAAGCAAGCATTGGTAAAAAGCTTTTAAATTTTTTGGACGGATTTGTATTTAATAAAACCACCAACAGTCTATACAAAAACAACAGATATATCGCACTTTCAAAAAAGGAACTTCTGTTTTTGCAGGCGTTAGTCAAAAACTATGAGGAGAACCGAGGTATTTTGGAGTATGCAACAATCAAAAATATGATTTGGAAGGAAGATGTAAGTGATGAAAGATTGAGAACATTTATAAGGCGCTTTAGAGAAAAAACCTCCAAAGAGTTCCTTATAAATGTAAAAGGACTTGGTTATCAGATAGCGTTTAATCAATAGCCTCGGATTAATTCTGACCCGGATGGTATGGTCTTGCAATAGCCGGTTTTTTCACTTCTTTTTTGTCGTAGTGTACTGTGTCCTGTGCCTGTAGTGCAACCATTGCCAATGTAAATGTCAGTATAACTTTTGTCATGATATTTCCTTGTGAAGAGTATACAAATACTCAGTTTTTTTAAATAAGACAAATTTTGTCTGATTTAAATTTCACAGAATGATAACTTATAAACGGCAGTAAAAAATTGATTTACGTCAAGAAAAAGGAATTTATCTCCAAATAACAGGAAAATTACTTCTTAAGAGGGATTTGTTGAAAGGTTTTGAAGGTTTTTGCAATCCGCCTACAGTACTTTTTGCTTCGATAAACTCCTGAATATAATAGGTATTCTTATAGCCTCTCTCTTTTAAATCTGACAGAATGCAGTTGATGTCATCTACATTGAGCAAGTCGCTATGGAGTGTGGTGCGTACTTCAAAATCAATACCACTGCGGATAAGCAGGTCAAGTGTTTGGCTGAATTCATGAAATTTGCCGGAGTGTGTTACAGGTGTGAATTTATACTGGGGGGCTTTATAATCCAGCGCGACATAATCAAGCAGGTCCAGACCAAGGAGTTCCTTTACATGTAAAGGGTTTGTGCCGTTGGTATCAAGTTTGATTAAAAATCCGAGCTTTTTGATTGCCTTGCAAAAGTCAGTGAGGGCATAGGAAGAGGCTTCTCCGCCTGAGAGAACGACAGCATCAAGCAAAGAGACTCTTGTTCGCAAAAACTTCAGCACATCTTCCATACTGTAACTGCCTTCTTTTGCAAAGACTATCTCTTTGTTGTAGCAAAAATCACAGCGCATATTGCACCCGCTGAACCATATGATGCAGGCTAGATGATCAGGGTAGTCCAAATGGGTAAATTTTGTGATATCATAAATGCATTTTTTACTCTTTGAACTGTTTGCGTTGTCTGTGTTCACCGGTTTTTCCCAGGTTGAAGCTTTCAACAGGACGATGATATCCCATGACGCGTGTGTATACTATACATTTTTGTCTCTGTTCTTTAAGTTCTTCTAAGATTTTATTTTTATTTATCATGATGCTTCCTTTTTGTTGTTTTCATATTCTTGTATCAGTGCTTCGTCACATTTTGGGCAGTATTCGTGTTCTCCTGAGAGATAGCCGTGTTTTGGACAAACTGAAAAGAGCGGTGTTACCGTAATATAAGGCAGTCTGAAATTTGTGATGACATTTTTGACCAGTCTGCGGCAGGCTTCGGTTGAGCTGAGACGCTCCTGCATGTAAAGGTGCAAAACAGTGCCACCGGTGTATTTTGTCTGCAGTTCATCCTGCAGAGTGAGTGCTTCAAAAGGGTCATCTGTCAGACCCACAGGAATCTGTGAAGAGTTGGTATAGTAGATGTTTTCATCCATACCGGCCTGTATGATTTTGTCACCGTATCTTTTTTTGTCCTCTTTGGCAAACCGGTAGGTTGTTCCCTCCGCCGGTGTGGCTTCAAGGTTGTAAAGATTGCCTGTTTCCTCCTGAAACTCGACCATTCTTTTTCTTATGTGGTCTAATATCTCAGTGGCAAAGTCAATGCCCTGTGTGGAACTGATGTCATAGGCTCCTCCGGTAAAATTCAAAATCATTTCATTCATCCCGTTGACCCCGATGGTAGAAAAGTGGTTTCTAAACCCGGGCAGATATCTTTTTGTATAAGGGAAAAGTCCTCTGTCGTACATCTCTTGAATAAAAACACGTTTTTTCTCCAGTGTAGACTTTGCATACTCCATCAGTTCGTCAAGGCGTTCAAGCAGAGATTCCATATTGCCTTTGTGCAAAAAGCCCAGCCTTGCCATATTAATAGTGACAACCCCTATGCTGCCTGTCATTTCCGCACTGCCGAAAAGACCACCGCCTCGTTTAAGCAATTCTCTTAAATCAAGCTGTAGTCTGCAGCACATACTTCTGACATGTCCGGGTTTGTAGGCCTCTTCGTTTGCGATGATTTCCCCGTTTTTGTCCCGTTTGTATTGGCTCCCTATGAAATTTTGGAAGTAGGAGGAGCCAATTTTAGCGGTGTTTTCAAACAGCAAATCCGTATTTTCACCGTACCAGTCAAAATCTTCTGTAATATTGACGGTAGGTATAGGAAATGTAAAAGGCTGACCGGTTTTGTCTCCCTCTGTCATAACCTCATAGTAAGCTTTGTTGATGATGTGCATCTCTTTTTGAAAATGTTTATAGGTCATCTCTGTGAGGGATGAAACACCCCTCTGCAGTGCTTTGAATCTTAACCCGGTATCTGAAATATTTTTAAAAAGATGCTCCTGCTTACATGTTGGAATCTGATCCTTCAAATCATCAGGAACGTTCCAGTCTATAGTAATATTTGTAAAAGGTGATTGTCCCCATCGAGCGGGTACGTTTAGGTTATATATGAAACTGCGAATACTTTTTTTTACCTCCTTGTATGAAAGTTGATCTTTAAAAAGATAAGGCGCCAGATAGGTGTCAAAAGATGAAAAGGCCTGGGCGCCGGCCCATTCACTTTGCAAAATTCCCAAAAAGTTCGCCATTTGTCCGAGAGCTTCTCTGAAATGCTTTGGTGCATCACTCTCTACTCTTCCCCTTACTCCGTTAAATCCTTCATCCAGAAGAACCCTCAGACTCCAGCCGGCACAGTATCCGGTCAAACAGTCCAAATCGTGTATGTGATAGTCCCCGTTTCTATGTGCATACCCCTCTTCTTTTGAGTAAATTTTGTCAAGCCAGTAGTTGGCAATCACTTTGCCTGCTGTATTGTTAACAAGACCGGCGCTGGAGTAGCCTGTATTTGAGTTTGCTTTTATTCTCCAGTCACTTCCGCTGATATACTCTTCTATAGTCTGTGTCGAATGGATATAGGTAGTATCATCTTCAATGGCTTTTTCTCTTTGAAGTTTATGAAGATGTCTGTAGAGTATAAAAGAGCGCATAACATCAAAATATTTTGCTTTGTACAGCTCTTTTTCTATAATGTCCTGTATATCTTCAACAGCAACAATCCGTTTAGCTTCAAGTCTTTGAATGACTTTGATGTATACCGCTTCGTCAAAATCTACATTTTCACTTAAAAAGGCTTTTTTGATGGCATCTTCTATTTTATAAGAGAAAAATTGTTTGTAGGAACCGTCTCGCTTTAAAATATACTCTACCATCTGTTGTTTTCCTTCTTAAGTGATATCGACAGTTTATAAAAACCGGCGTTAAAAATCACTAATAAAATTTGTCACTTTTGTGTCACTTCCTATGGTCTTAATAATACTTTTACATTGTTTTGGATATAATTCCCATCCACTTTACTGTTTTAACAAAGCAAAGAGTATTTCTATCTATATGATTACATGTAGATAAAAGTATTGGCAAGCAACGTTATTACAAGTGTTATGCGCTTGCCTAAAGGCAGTAAAGATGTTACCACAGGAGACTTTCAATGAAAGTACGTGCTTCAGTAAAGAAGATGTGTGATGACTGTAAAGTTATCAAAAGAAGAGGTATTGTAAGAGTAATCTGCAAGAACCCTAAACATAAACAGAGACAAGGATAATCATGGCTCGTATTGCTGGTGTTGATTTACCTAAGAAAAAAAGAATAGAGTATGCATTAACATACGTCTATGGAATTGGTCTTCATACTGCCCGTCAAATATTAGACGCGACAGGAATTGACTACAATAAAAGAGTTTTCGAATTAAACGAAGAAGATGTAGCAGCTATAACAAAAGAGATCCGTGAAAACCATATGGTTGAGGGTGATTTGCGTAAAAAAGTTGCTATGGATATTAAAGCACTTATGGATTTAGGTTCATACAGAGGGCTTCGTCACCGTCGTGGTCTTCCATGCCGTGGTCAAAAAACTAAGACAAATGCGCGTACTCGTAAGGGTAAACGTAAAACTGTCGGCGCAGCGTAAGGAATTATAGTATGGCAAAAAGAAAAGCTGTTAGAAAAAAAGTAATAAAAAAGAATATATCACGTGGTATCATTCATATTGCGGCATCATTTAATAATACTCTTGTGACTATTACAGATGAAATGGGTAATATGATTGCTTGGAGTTCTGCCGGTTCTTTAGGATTTAAAGGTTCTAAAAAATCAACTCCGTTTGCTGCACAGGCTGCTGTTGAAGATGCAGTTGCAAAAGCACAGGTACATGGTATAAAAGAGCTTGGTATTAAAGTTCAAGGTCCCGGTTCTGGTCGTGAAACTGCAGTAAAAGCTGTCGGAGCTATCGAAGGAATCCGTGTTACATTTATGAAAGATGTTACACCATTACCACACAACGGTTGTCGCGCGCCTAAGCGTCGTAGAGTTTAAGGAGATTACTGATGGCAAGATATAGAGGTCCAGTAGAAAAAATCGAGAGAAGATTCGGAGTAAGCCTTAACCTAAAAGGTGAGCGTCGTTTGGCAGGAAAATCTGCTTTAGAGAAGCGTCCTTACGGTCCAGGCCAACATGGTCAGCGTCGTAAAAAAGTTTCTGAGTATGGTTTACAGCTTAATGAAAAGCAAAAAGCGAAATTTATGTATGGTATTTCTGAAAAGCAATTCCGTGCTTTATTCGTTGAAGCTAAGCGTCGTGATGGAAATACAGGTACAAACCTTATTACATTAATCGAGCAGAGATTAGACAATGTTGTGTACAGAATGGGATTCGCATCTACTCGCAGATTTGCACGTCAACTTGTAACACACGGTCATATTTTGGTAGATGGCAAAAAACTTGATATTCCTTCTTACCGTGTTAAACCGGGACAAAAGATTGAAGTAAAAGAAGCGAGCAAAAAGAACAATCAGATTGTTCGTGCTATTGAGCTTACAAACCAAACTGGTCTTGCTCCTTGGGTAGACATTGATGCTGAAAAAGTGTATGGTATCTTTACTCGTCTTCCGGAGCGTGAAGAAGTTGTTATTCCAGTTGAAGAACGTTTAATCGTTGAACTTTACTCGAAATAATAATTTAATACAAAAGGCGTAAAAGATATGAAAAAAATTAAAACTACTCCACTTGCTCCACAAGAGTTTGAGGTAGAACAAATAAGTGACAATGAAGCAAACATTATGGCATACCCTTTTGAAGTAGGGTACGCTATATCGTTGGCTCATCCACTTCGCCGTTTTTTATTAAGCAGTTCGGTTGGTTATGCACCAATCGCAATTAAAATCGAAGGTGCCAAACATGAGTTTGACTCGGTTCGCGGTATGCTTGAAGATATTTCAGATTTTATTTTAAATTTGAAAGAGATACGCTTTAAACTGAACAATGATGCAACAGAAGCTGAGATTAACTACAGTTTTGCGGGACCGTGTGCCATTAAAGGCGGCGATCTCAGCAATGATGAAGTAGAGGTGGTAACACCGGATGCTCCGCTTGCAACTTTAAATGAAGATTCTACACTGAATTTTACGCTTAAAATTGCACAGGGTATCGGCTATGTTGCGAGTGAAGATACTGCTGCGGAAGTTGATGATGATGAATATATCGCATTGGATGCATATTTTACTCCGGTAAGAAGTGCTACATATAAAATTGACAATGTACTGGTAGAAGATAATCCTAACTTTGAAAGAGTTATTATGAATATCAGAACTGATGGACAAATTTCACCAATCGATGCATTTAGAAACTCTTTGGAAGTAATGTATGCACAGTTGGCTGTATTTAATTCAGAAATCAGTATTAAAGCGCCTGCTACCATTGAAAGAGTTGAAGAGTCACCTGATTTGAAAAAACTAACAACAAACATTGACAGTTTAGGATTAAGTGCGCGTAGCTTTAATTGTCTTGATCGCTCAAACATTAAACTTATTGGTGAGATTGTACTTATGAGTACAAACGATTTGAAAAATGTGAAAAATCTTGGAAAAAAATCTTACGATGAAATCGTAGAAAAAGTTCAAGAGTTTGGTTTTGAAGTTGGTGCTGATTTAGCTGATGATGTAGTTACTGCACTAAAAAAGAAAATAGAAGCCGTACAGGCACAATAGAGGAATGAGATATGAGACACCGTCATGGATATCGTAAGCTAGGTCGTACAAGTGCACACCGTAAAGCACTTTTAGCGAACCTTAGTATTTCGTTAATAGAACATGGTAAAATAGAAACAACTGCTGTAAAAGCAAAAGAGCTACGCTCTTATATTGAGAAACTTATCACAACTGCTGGTAAAAATGACTCAAATGCACACAGAGCAGTATTTGCTGCGCTTCAAAACAAAGAAGCAACGAAAACTTTAGTAAATGAACTCGCACCGAAGTATGTTGATCGTACAGGTGGATATACTAGAATAGTGAGAACTCGTATTCGTCGTGGTGATGCTACACCAATGGCATTTATCGAATTAGTATAGTTATTATATTTACAATACCAGACCCTGTGTCTGTTATTGTAACTTCTTTTTAAACTTTCCCCATTAGACAGAGAGAATTTACGAATTCTAAAATACTTTACAATACAGGACGCATTATGAGTACTTTCGCATTCGGAACTTACAGAGTCACAGATGAGAATCCTTTGCATATAGAAGCATTGAAAGAGGCTGTATACGCCGGGATAGAACTGATTGACACCTCTACAAATTATACAGACGGCGGTGCCGAAAGAGCAATCGGCAAAGTGCTGCGCAGTGTTCCTGATGAAATCAGAGATAAAATTAAAATTGTAAGCAAATACGGATATATCCAGGGTTCAAATTTGCTCGCACACAAAGAAATGCCTTTTGAAGATGTTGTAGAGTTCAGTGAACACTGTTACCACTCAATTGCAAAATCGTTTCTAAAAAAACAGCTTGATGCTTCACTCCAAAGACTGCAAATGAGTAAACTTGATTGTTATTTAATTCACAATCCTGAGTATTTTTTGCTTGATGCTCTCAATAAGGGCAAAAACAGAGATGAAGTTTTGGATGAAATGTACCAAAGAATCTATGAAGCATTTGTGGGCTTGGAAGAAGAGGTTAAAGAGGGACGTATCAGCTCCTATGGTATCAGTTCCAACAGCTTTGCAAAGGCAGAGGACGATTTGGAGTTTTTGCCCTATGAAAGTTTACTGACACTTGCCCAAAATGCCGCAGATGAAGCGGGAAACAGACAACACAGTTTTACCACAGTGCAACTGCCAATAAACAAAGTTGAAAAAGAAGGTCTCAAATGTGCGGGCTGGGCGAAAAAAAATGGGCTGAGAGTCCTTGCCAACCGTCCGTTAAATGCACAAAAAAACAAACTGATGCACAGACTGGCCGATTATGATGAAAGCAGAGAATACTATACCTATCTGAATGAATTGCTTCAGGCCTGTGACAATGATTTACTCAAACCGTTGTATAATTTGATTGAACAAATGGATGAAAATAAGCACAAGTTCGGATGGATTGGTGAGTATGACACTTTTTTGCATTCACAGATTATTCCTCACATAAGAGAAGCATTGAAGAATTTAGAACCGGATTCTTTGGATGAATTACTCAGATTTGTAGATCTTTTTTTACAAGAGTACAGAACAATGGTTGCATACGAGTGTTCAAAACGTGTGAGAAGTGAACTTAAAGAAGAATTTCAGGGGTGTCATAAAAAAACCCAGGTGTGTGCTTTGGAATTTTTATATAAACAGGATGTAATTGATTATATACTCGTCGGTATGCGAAAGCCCTCTTACGTACAAGAGGTTATGGCTTTAAAAGATGAGTTAAATAATAATTTTATGACTTGTTAAGCGATTTTGTCATATTTTATGATAATAGAAGAGTTATAATATAAAAAGGATAAGTATGATTCCATTTACAGATGAAGAATTATTGGAACCGGTTCGGCGTGTTATAGACAAGGTGCGCCCCTCTTTGGCGCTTGACGGGGGAGACATAGATTTTATTACCGTGAAAAACGGAAGTGTCTATGTGCAACTCAAAGGTGCATGCATAGGGTGTGCGAGCAGTGGAAGTACATTAAAGTACGGTGTCGAGAGACAGTTGAGAATGGATATCCATCCTGAAATAACTGTTGTCAATGTCCCGATGGGCATGGAAAACGATATAGATAATTTATAAAAGAAGCATATGGGAACAATAAGTAAATATAAAATATTATCACAGGCAAAAGAGAATTTTTCGCGGGCGGAATATAAAAATGCCTTAGATAAATTTGCACAGGTTTTGCAAAATGATCCGGATTCAAAAGAGGCTTTTAACGGGGTTATACTTTCGGAAATGGCTATGAGCGGAGAAGAGGGTGCCGAAGCACTGTTTGATTATTATGAAATATTAAGAGAAGAAGACAAAGAAGAAGCTGATGCTATTATGAGTGAAATACTTGAAAGCATGGACGGTACCTTGGAAAAACTCAGTGAAGTATTTGCCGAACCTTTGCGTAACAGATTGGAGTTTGAAGAGGGGATTCTCTACAGTGATTTTCAAAAAATTTTGGATGAAGGCGGAGATTTTGTAGAAACCTTTGAAAATATTATGTTTTCTACCCGAGTAATTATAACAAACAAAGAAGATTTTTTAGATTTTTTAGACAAACTGATAGAACATGATTTTGCACAAATGGCATTAACCTATCTTGAAAATGCTCTGAGTGTATATCCCGGTGATAAACTCTTGCGAAAACTGTTAAAAAAACTGGCACAGGGCAAAAATATTGAAAATTGAACTGCCAAATCAAGCGTATAAATATATCACTGAAAACTCAAAAGAGTGTGATGCCGAGACGGCGTTTGTTCTGACGCACCAAAACAGCGGCTACATAGAAGATGCAAAGAGGAATAATGCCCACTCTATTGTCAGAATCGAAGACATTGCAGAGTTCTTTGGTGTTGACCAGATTAAAATAATCGGTATTACCGGTACAAACGGCAAAACTACAACGGCAAGTGCAATCTATTCATTTTTACTCGATCTTGGCTACAAGGCTGCAATGCAGGGAACCCGCGGGTTGTTTATGAATGATGAGGCATGTGAGGGAAAAACGCTTACCACCCCATCCGTACTCAATACCTACAGGCATATTTACCAGGCAGTGAGAGCGGGATGTGAGTACTTTGTAATGGAAGTCAGTTCCCATGCAATCGTGCAAAAACGTATTGAAGGCCTCAGTTTTGCGCTGAAAATTTTGACAAATATCACTCAGGATCATCTGGACTATCATAAAACTTTAGAAGAATATATACATGTAAAAAACAGTTTTTTTCAGGATGAGAGCAAAAAACTTATAAACAAAGATGAATCCAAAGCTGCATTTAATTTTAAAAATGCCTACACATACGGTATAGAAAATCCTGCAACATACAGACTTATGGCATATTCTCTCAATGACGGCTCAAGTGGTATTATCCAACATTTTCAAGAGATTGTCCCTTTTACCGCTTCACTTCACGGTTTTTTTAATCTGTATAATTTGATGGCTGCCATATCGGCAACGCATCTCATAACAGACAAAAGTCTTGAAGAGATTGCAGATGTGGTGGATAATTTTGCAGGGGTGAGCGGAAGAATGGAACAGGTCTGTGCTGCTCCGAATGTCATAGTGGATTTTGCACACACACCTGACGGTATGGCTCAGGTACTCAATGCTTTGAAAGAAAAAGAACTGATTGTCGTTTTTGGAGCAGGCGGTGACAGAGACAGAAAAAAACGACCGCTTATGGGCAGGGTAGCGGCAAGTCTTGCCAAAAAGGTCATTGTTACGAGTGATAATCCGCGTTATGAAGATCCGCAGACAATTGTAGAGGATATTTTAGAAGGCATACAGGAAAAATCAAATATTATGGTTGAGCTTAACAGAAAAAAAGCAATACAGATGGCACTTGAGTTGCAAGGAGAAGATGACGTTGTTGTTATTCTCGGAAAAGGCGATGAAACAGACCAAATTATTTATGATGAAAAATTTCCTTTTGATGACAGAGAAGTTGTAAAAGAACTTTTAAATTTAGAGTGAAAATAGTAGAAAATAGCTTAAAAATCTAAACTTATTTCACTTTATTAGAAAACAGATGCAAATTTTCGATATAATTGCGAAAAAATTAAGGATTATTTCAATGGGAATTCCACAACCGGCATTTTATATCTTCAAGTGTGAGCAGTCTGCTCCTCCGGGTATGCCAAAACCATCATGTGTTACACCAGAGACGCAGGACCTGTTTCAATACACGGCCCAAAAACTGATGAAAGAAGGGATTATGATGACAGCACCAATCGTGCGTACTTCATGTCTTAACCGTTGTTCGGCAGGTCCTGTTATGTTAGTAGAGCCGGGACATACTATGTATGTAGGCCTAAACAAGGAAAAAATTGACCGTATTATAGAAGAACATATAATCGGCGGAAAAGTTGTTGAAGAATATGTAATTGATTCTGAAATGTGGGATGAGCCTATATCTCCTGCTGATGCAAAAAAACAGATGGGAATGTAGGAAAACAGTCATGTTAATGGAAATGTTGTACAGCAAAATACACCGTGCCACTGTAACTGATGCTAATTTGAACTATGTTGGCTCGATTACCATAGATGAAGAACTTTTAGAAGCTGCCAAGATGAGAGTCGGACAAAAGGTAGAAATCCTTAATATTAACAATGGTGAGCGATTTTCTACCTACATCATTCTAGGCGAAAGAGGAAAACGTGACATTTGCTTAAATGGTGCAGCAGCAAGAAAAGTACACAAAGGCGACAAGGTTATCATTGTAGCCTACGGTACTTATGACGAAAAAGAACTTGAAAGCTACAAACCAAAAGTTGTTATTTTGGATGATGACAATAACATCGACGCTATTCACGATGAGATTTAATGATGAATGTGAGATGTCATAGTGTTTGGTAATCTTGGCGATATGGGCAAACTCCTTGAAGGAATGCAGGAAAATGCTGCAAAACTTCAAGAAGAGCTGGCAAATAAAACTTTTAGTGTCAAAAGCGGTGGAGGGATGATTGAACTCACCCTCAACGGCAACGGCGAAGTCATTGATCTTAATATTGATGAAGAGCTCTTAAGCGACAAAGACTCCCTGCAAATTTTACTTATAGGCGCCATCAATGATGCAAATAAAATGGTACAACAAAATCAACAAAACAGTGCTTTGAGTATGTTTGGCGGGCTCAAATAGGTGCTTCGCCTGTTTCTCATACTGCATTTATTCTTTTTCAATGTTTATGCCTGTAAAGGGGGGTATGATTTTTGTGTCAAAAAAGCAAAAGATGCAAAAATCATACATGACAGGGCACTTTTTATTCCTGTCGAAAAAAATCACCGTATTGTCTTTTCCCGACAAAAACCCCAATCAAAAATTTTAAAACATGACCCCTTTTTGTCTCTGTATCTTATCGAAGAGAAAACCTCTTTTGCCTATCCGTATGATCTGAATATGCGTTTACAGCTTGGAACTGCTATAGTCAATGCCGAGGAAGCCAAAGAAGGAAGTATGCTGGTACATCAGGTAGGACTCGACTTTTTTGGAAAATACAGTCAAAAACTTTCTTTGCCGGCTATCATCAGCAGCAGCTGCTGCTCTTTGGAAGCTGTTGTCAGTAAAAAAGGGGTGATAGAAAAAGAGTATCTGCAGTATTTTCTCAAAACAAAAAAGGTCCGTTATGCTGACATCGGTGTTCGTGTAAATGATGCAAACAGGTCAGTAGTCGTCATTGCAAGTGATCCCTATATGCCGGACAATCCTTTTAAAAAAGGTGACTGTATCCTGTATTACGACAACAAAAAAGTGAAAAATGCCGCATCATTTATGAAAAAAGTTCTTTTTGGCTCTTTGGGAGTTAAACACACGGTGCAGATAAAGCGTGGAGGAACGTTGCTGACTTTTGAAGTGCAGAGCAGGCAAAGATACGGCGGCGGTTTTTTGAGTGATACCTTCTTGGAACAAAAAGGGATCTATTTTGATGAGGGTTTACATGTAAGCCGGTTAAAAAAAGCCTTTAAAAACTATGGACTCAAGAGTGGAGACAGACTCATACAGGTGAACGGCATCACTGTAAAGAACCAGGAAGAACTGCGAAAATATATAGAAAACTTTAAAGACTGCTCTTCTTTGTTATTTGAACGCAATAACTTTCAGTTTTTTGTAAAGATTAAGTAGAAAAACAATACAATTTCACATGCAAAACTTCGAACAATTTTTATTAGACAACTTACCGACATCACAAAGTATTCATCCTACATATGAGCGTGCTTTGCAAGATATGCTCAAAGCAGGCGGAAAAAGATTTCGTCCTGCATTGCTGCTGGGTGTTGTCAAAGCCTACAACCCTCTCATGCTTGAATCTGCAAACCATGCAGCCCTGGCTATAGAATTTTTACATACTTATTCGCTTATTCATGATGATCTGCCGGCTATGGATAATTCTCCACTGCGCCGCGGACATCCGACCTTACATGTAAGCTTCGATGAAGTAACGGCAATATTGGCAGGAGATGCTTTAAACACCTATGCCTTCGAGTTTTTGTCCAATGCTCCTTTTTCTGATGAAATACGGGTAAAACTGATTCGTGAGCTTGCAAGCAACGGAGGACTGGGCGGCATGGTGCTGGGACAGGCTATAGACTGTTATTTTGAAAACAAGCCTTTGAAGATAGAAGAGATTAAGATTTTGCATACCAACAAAACAGCAAAACTCATTGCCGCCTCTTTGAAAATGGGCGCTGTTATTGTCGGGCGTGATGATATGGCAGAAAAGTTGTATGATTTTGGGATTAAACTCGGATTGCTGTTTCAAATTCAGGATGATATTCTGGATGTCACACAAAGTTCAGACGAAGCAGGAAAACTGACAAACAATGATGAAGAGAAAAACAGTTTTGTAACGATACTTGGACTGCAAACGGCAGTAAGAGAGGCAGATGCTTTGGCAGATGAGCTCAACAGTGAAATGTGTAATTTTGATGAGAGCTTGTCAGGCGAGTTGTCACCTTTATTAACAAAATACATAAACAGGCACAAGGAATAAAAATGAATGAAAATGCAATGCGTCAAAAGATGGCGAATACGATAAGATTTTTAGCAGCAGATATGGTACAAAAGGCAAATTCGGGTCATCCGGGCGCGCCTATGGGATTGGCCGATATTGCAGTGGTTTTGAGTGAACATCTCAAGCATAACCCTAAAAATCCTTCATGGCTGAACCGTGACAGACTTGTCTTTTCAGGCGGGCATGCAACAGGGCTTATCTACTCCCTCTATTATCTTTGGGGATATGGCTTGACGCTTGATGATTTAAAGCAGTTTCGTCAGCTTGATTCAAAAACACCGGGACATCCTGAATACGGACACACTGAAGGCATAGAAATCACAACCGGTCCGCTGGGGCAGGGAATCGCCAATGCGGTAGGTTTTTCTATGGCATCAAAATATGTCGGTGCACAGGTGAATTCGGATACAGCGAAACTGATTGATCACACTGTCTACTGTCTGTGCGGAGACGGTGACCTGGAAGAGGGTATCTCTTATGAGGCATGCTCTCTTGCGGGACACAACAAACTGGACAATCTTATTCTTATTTATGACTCAAACCGTATTACCATCGAGGGCAATACTGACTTAAGTATCAGTGAAGATATCCGAGCACGTTTTGAATCGCAGTGCTGGGAAGTACTTGAGTGTAACGGACATGACTATGATGAGATAGACGCAACAATTGCTCAGGCAAAAAAAGCAGACAGACCGGTACTTATCATTGCAAATACTATTATAGCCAAGGGAGCAGGTCCTCTTGAAGGTTCTCATCATGCCCACGGGGCACCGCTTGGTGAAGATGTGATTGCAGATGCCAAAAGAGGTGCAGGATTTGATCCTGAGAAAAAATTCTTTGTGCCTGAGGATGTGATGGTACGTTTTCGATGTGCCGTTGAAGCGGGTGATCTGGCAGAACGCGAGTGGATCCATTCGCTTAAAACTGCTCCTTTAATGGAACAGAATGAAGCACTCGAAGCACTCCTGAATCATGATTTTTCAAGAATACAATGGCCGGTTTTTGAAAAAGCCGATGCAACAAGAAATACAAACGGAAAAATTCTCAATGCCATAGCCAAAGCGATTCCCGGCTTTATCGGCGGTTCGGCGGATTTAAGTCCTTCAAACAAAACATATTTGAATGATATGGGTGTTTTTCCAAAAGGAAAAAATATCTATTTTGGTATTCGCGAGCATGCGATGGCGGCTATTGCCAATGCAATGGCATTGTATGGTCCGCTCATGCCGTTTACTTCAACGTTCTTTGTATTTTCGGACTACCTCAAGCCTGCTGCAAGAATTGCGGCACTGACAGGCATTCAGCAGTTCTTTGTATGGACGCACGACAGTATCGGTGTTGGAGAAGACGGCCCGACACATGAACCGATCGAACATCTTTCACAGTTCCGTGCCCTGCCGAACTTTTATGTGTGGCGTCCGGCTGACGGTGCTGAAAATGTTGCAGCATGGAAAACAGCACTGACAATGAAAAAATCTCCGTCTGCTTTTGTATGTTCCCGCCAGGGTCTCGCTATTGTCCCTGCTCCGGTAAAAGGGAAATAAGCCGCGGAGGGTATCTGCTGGTAAGTGATGACAATGCTTCGCTGACGCTTATTGCTTCAGGAAGCGAAGTGGAACTGGCACTCAAAACAAAAGAGGCACTGAATGAAAAAGGTCTTTTTGCCAATGTTGTTTCTGTTCCGTGCTATGATTTGTTTATAGAACAGGATCAGGACTATATCGATGAAATTATTCTTCCGGATACAAAAAAAGTAGCCATTGAAGCGGCGCGCGGACTGGAATGGTACCGTTTGGCGGATGAAGTCATCGGCATGGATACTTTTGGCGCATCAGCACCGGCAAAAGAACTGTTTGAGAAATTTGGTTTTACAGTAGATGCCATACTGGAAAAAATCAAATAGACTTTACGAATCCTGACTGACCAGGCTTCTGTTGCGGCCGCTGTATTTGGCGGCATACAGAGCCTTGTCGGCATATTTATAGAGTAAATCAATATTTTTTCACCATCAAGATGCTCAAGGGTAGCGATTCCTATACTTACAGTCAAAAAATCTGATATTTTAGAGGCTTTGTGCTCTATTTTCAGATTTTCTATAATTGCAGTGAGTTGAGATACCCACTGATGTGTTTTTTCTTTTTCGTTTGAAAGAATGATACCCGCAAACTCTTCCCCTCCGAGCCTGAAAACAAAATCATCGCCTCTTTGTATGTGTTCCTGGAGTACATTTGCTACCTGTATGAGCGTTTCATCACCTTTTATATGCCCGTAATAATCATTGTAGTATTTAAAATAATCAATATCCAAAATAAAAAAAGTGATATAAAGATCCTGGCGTTTTGCCAAAAAAGAGAGTTTGTTGATCATATTGTCATAATATCTTCTGTTGTACAAACCGGTGAGCTGATCGGTAACAGACTGCTGATGCAACTCTTCGCTTCTTTGGCGCTCTTTGGCTCTTGCAAGCTGTAAGTCCTGTTGTGCCGCATCCAAAAGGGCTTCATAAATATACATACAAAGCGTGAGAATTGTAGAAGCAAGGACCAGTCGTACCCAGTCTGTAAAGTGCCACTCTCCTCCATTCCATACATTGATGTAATGGTAGGAAAGAGCAAAAAGAAAGGTATAAAACAGGAGTGAAAAATACAACCCGGATTTTTTGCCGTTACTGATAATGGCAAAAACAGGAACAAAAATAGTCCAGATTAAAGAGAAATGGAGGCCTGTGAAATATATGCAAAAACAAGAAAAAAAACAACAACATTGAAAGTCACTATACGGACAGACAGAAGAATATTGCCTGTTTTTTGCATATAAATATAAGAGAGTATACTGACTACGGCAGAGACGGAGTCTATAATCGCTGCCCAGTACTGCCCAATGAAAGGTTGATACAGGCAAAAAGTGAAAAGAGAACAATAGTGGCAATCAAGGCAAATTTTATAACAACAGAACGTCTGTTGCAAAAATCACTCTCTTTTTCCAGGATAAAAAAATCTAATATTTTATTCATGTAATAATTATATCACAATCATCACATCTTTTTTATATCGGGGGAGAAAAAATTTTAATTTGAACTGAAAATTTATAAAATACTGATTGTCGCTTCGGGCTTGCCCAGATAATATCCCTGCGCATAATCAATATTCATATCTTCAAGGGTTTTTAAAACACTTTGCGAATGGACAAATTCAGCCACAGTTTCAATGTTGAGTGCGTTTGTCAGAGTGAGAATAGACTCTGTAATTGATTTAGAGATGTTTGATGTATCTATATTTTTGATAATAGAGGCATCTATTTTGACAATGTCTATCGGCAGTGACTGAAACAGTGTATAGTTGGCAAATCCGCTTCCAAAATCATCTATAGCTATTTTTACACCGCAGGCTTTAATTTTTGCAGGTTTTTTATAAATATTTCACTTGAATTATCGAGTGGTTCATACTCCAGTAACTCTATAATAAGCCAGTGGGCATATTCTTTGTTTTGTTCCAATTCATTGAGAATCAGTGAAAATATATTTTTGTCAATAATATCCGAAAAGTTTAGATTGATACTTATAGAAACTCTGTTTTCTTTGATTTTTTCAAAAACAATGCCTAAGATAGTTTTTGTCAGTAAATTGTATATGTTCGTATGCATGACAACCGGCAAAAATTCCATCGGGGGAGTAATACTGCCGTCTCTGTTTTGAATTCTCACAAGTGCTTCGTATTTATGAATTTTTCTGCTTTTTATATGGAAAATAGGTTGATAATAGCAAACAACTCTTCCCTCTTCTATTGCTTCTTGTACCTCATACACCGGAAGGAGTTTCTGTTTTCCTGCTTCTTTTTGCCTATTTACAGCATCTAATACAACTTGGTTACGCCCGTCTCTTTTGGCGACATAGAGCATTTCGTCTGCATGTTTGATGGCATCACTTACCGTTTTAAATGTTTGCGGTCTACATGTAACGCCTATGGAAACAGTGATGCGAAGATCCTGGTTGTTATAATGAAAATTTGTAGCAGCAATATTTTCTCTGATTCTCTGTGCAACCTTGCATTCAGAAGCCAGACCTCTGCTTTTTTTGATAAATATGATAAACTCTTCACCGCCAAAACGGATGAGCCTGTCTTCATCGCGGATTGTATTTTTTATAATTTTGGAGACTTCCTGAAGTATTTTATCCCCTGTCTGGTGCCCGTATGTATCATTGACCTGCTTAAAGTGATCTATATCCACCATCAGTATTTTATAGTTTTCTATCTGTACATTGTTTAAAAATTCCCGTAAATAGTTTCTGTTGTATGCTCCGGTAAGCGGATCTGTAAGATTTTCTTTTTTTGTTTTATAAGTAAAATAGAGTTGCAGCAGTATGACAATAAACATGAAAAAAATAGCGGCAAAAATTGAAAAAAGGATTGTCTTCAGCGGTAACAGTGCTTCATGTATCTGTTTTTCTATATTGTTTGAAAAATCTATGGCAATTATCGCTTGCGTTTTTCCGTGTATTACAACAGGATAAAGATAGGTAACCCAAAGAGTTTCCACTTGTTTGTGATAAAAAACATGACTGCGGGCATTTTTCCAGACCTGATCCCATATCTCTTTGTTTACATGCAGCTTCTCTCCAAATTCGCCTTTGTCCTTTTTGCTGCCGTCGAGGAGATATCTGTAGGTTCCCGTTTCATCTCTGTAGAGCACAAAAACATATTTGTAAGTATCTGTTGCAATCAGGCTTATTTCCCGTTCCAACTCTTCTCTGAGATACTCTCCCTCAAAAAGTGCATCAAAAAAATTTTCATCTTGCGGCAGCTGCTGTGTTATCTCACGGGATATGTTTTTTGCAAATTCGTTTGCCTGCTGTATAAAGAGTCTGTTGACGTTTGCAGATAATTTTTGTGTCGTATGCTGCAGCGAAAAATAGAGATATCCGATACCAACAGCGATTAAAATAAAAATAAAAAAATATATTTTTGCTAAATTTTTCATCAATAGTCCTCAATATATTCAGACATTGATTTTGGAAGCGTTATATGATATTTTTCCAAATTTCGTTTTATAAAAATAATGTTCGGACGCCCTTTTTGCCAATAAAAACCACCGATAAGACTCTTTTTGTATTTTTTGAATGTTTTATAGTTTGTGGCAAATTTCAAACCATTCAGGTTGCTGGCATTTTCACCTGTACCTAACAGTAATATATCTGCCTGCGCAGGTGCTGTGACCAGTTGTATATCTCTTGTTTTTGTAAAAATTCTGTTTGTTGTCTGTGAGTCACTCCATACATGTACAACATTTTTGCCCGGAAAAAGCGCCTGAAAAATTGTCTGATATATCTTCAATTCATATTCAATTTGCGAAGCTGATAAAAGTTCTGTTAAAAACAGGAAAAGCAAAAGGCATTTTTTCATATTAGAAAGTATACTCCATATTCAGAAAAAATTTCTGGTCAGTCACAGGAATCGCGTATGATACCCCTCTGTATGGCAAAGCAAAGCCGCGGTTTAATATGTTTTCACCCCGGAGGCCTACAGAAAAATCGTTTGAGTAGTTGTATTTTACAGCAGAGGTAAAGTCAAGACTGGCTTTTGTATATATATTGTAAAGTGTATAAGAACTCCGATAAATCAGTTCATTGTAAAAATCAAATTTTTTGTACCTGTTGTAAGCACGGATTGTTGTTTCAAAAGCAGGTGAAAAGTTTGTATCTTTACTGTTTCGCCCAAAGTCAATATTGCATACAATTTTATTGTCAAGATCAAACTTATATCTGTAACCCATTTCCAGGAGCTCTTTGTATATGTCCTCCTTGCTGTTTACCCAGCCATATACCGTGCTCGGATCATAAACAAGTGTATCTTTGAGCGTGGCATGAACAAATTCCAGGGAGAATTTATGCTTTTTGGAGTGATCCTGATAATAGACTCCTGTTGTAAAGAGATCCATTTTTGGCGCATTAAGTTGAGGATTTGCCCTGTATGGAATATTTTGGGGATTGTAGAGTTGATAAAAAGCAAGGGGAATGTATGTTTTACTGTATGAAAATTTAAATCGGGCCCTTCCTGCGGCTTTGACAAAACCGATTTTTGCAAGGTATTCATTCTGCGATTTTACATCTTTTTGATAACGAAAAAAATCTCCTTTCACAGAAGCCAAAATATGCGTGGTATCGTTGACTGCATAGGTGTCTTCTGCATAGAGAGAAACCAGATTCAGGCTGTTTGAAAGTTGGTTTTGGTGTCTGTATGTCAAAGCGGTGTCATAATAGTCGCCTTTGGCCGTAAAAGCTTTATATTTGTAAAAAGATCCTATAAAAAGAGTATTGGCATCGTTTTGAAACTTTTTTTCCAAAATGACAGAAAAGATGTCATCATTAAATTTTATATTGTAGCTATTGATGAGAGGGGCATTGGCAATGCGTATGCCGTTTTCATCATTGTATTGTCTGTTGTATTCAAGGTTGTCGTAGGAGATTTGCAGTTTGAGTCTCTTGGGAAATTTTTTTGTAAGATGTATGTATAACTGTTGGGCATCAAGTCCTCCTCCCTCGGGTGTTTTGTGTGTTCCTATCCCTATAAAACTGTCATTTTTTTTATAATATTTTCCAAATTCCAGTTTATAATCTTTATAGCCGAGAGAGCCGTAAAGATTGTACCCTTTTTTATCACTTTTAAAATCATATGTTTTGTTGTTATAGGTGTTATGATACGTTTTTCTGCGTATATTGTCACTGTTGGCATAAGCAAAATAGCTTATACCGTTTTTTGTGATGTCGGTTGTATAGATGTTGGCATCATAACCTCCTCGCGAATCGCCTATTATCCTTACTTTTGAACCGTTGTCACGCGCCGCATCTTTTGTGTAGAGTTTGACAATGATTGAAGCATTTTCATTTCCGAACTCCATGGAAGAGGTTGCTTTGTAAATTTCTATGTGGTCAATATACTCTATAGACATCTCACCCCAGATTAAAAACCCGCTTCCAAAAGAGCTGGATGTCATATCATGGTCATTGATGTAAATTCTTGAAAAAGTGACAGGTGTACTCTGGGCAGAGGCCGTTGTAAAAAGTGTCAGGTTGTTTGCCCCTCTCTTGAGATAGAGACCCGGTACTGTTTTTAAAACATCCAGAAGGTTATGTGCCTGCATTCTTTCAAGGTCTTCTCTTGTATATATCTCAAGAAATCCCGAGGTGTCTCTTTTTGTTACTTTTGAGAGATCAGACTCTTTTTTGTAGGCATCAAGCAGAGAATGGAGCTCCTGGGAAAAAAGTGCTGTACAAAAACCTATCACAAATAAAAATTTCATTTTCCCGCTCTCCTCATCGTTTTACCGTTTACCATTAAAAAAAGCAATTATAGGGAAGATCCACTTAAAACATATTAAAACAAAATACAGTCGGATTTTAATACGCCGGTGTCGTCTCTATTCTGGAGTCAACATAACCGCGGCCTACCGTAAAATGGTAGAGACTCTGGTAGAGATTGTTTTTGAGACCCAGCACATTGACATTCATCAGATCATCCAAAAAGCAGCCGATGCCTGTGCCGGAGAGTCCGAGTGATGTGGCTTCAAGATAGAGCTGCTGTCCTATCATTCCGCACTCCCAGTAGAGTTCTTTGTATCTGTGGGCATTAAAGGCAAGCAGTTCTTCGGAGTATCTGCATATCATCCCCAGAGAGAAAGCCCCGTCACTGGCTATATCCTGGTTGCAGCTTATGATTTTGGAAGCTTTGGTAAAATCAGCTGTTTCCAATAGATAGAGGTTTTCAAAGTCTGTTTTTTCCCAAAGAAATGTATCATGAAACTCTTTTTTGAAATGTTCTAAATCTTTTTGGTTTCTTACATGTAAGTAGAGTCCCTGGGCATACTCTTCTACCCGGTGAACAAATATTGCCAGGTGGGCGGCATTGGCTTTGCCGTCAAGTGAGCAGTCTACCGACTTTAGAAGTGTATGAAACTGTTTTTTGGAAATTTTGGATTTTTCTTTATCCATTACATGGACACTTCTTCTGCCCAGTACAACCTCTTTTGACTCACGGCTCGGCTCTCTTGCAACCTTGCATCTGTCTGTCTGTGTCTGTGGAATCTGCATCACTGAAGTTGCTTTTTCAACTTCATCTATAATTGTCCACTCATATACTGAAGGGCTGAGCTTGTTTGCTGTGCCTTCATATTTGTTTGGAAGCGCGTCTGTCAGCGGTGCAACATCCAGGCCTGGGGAAATCTCTTCTTTGGAAACAATCAAAAGCATATCAGGCTTTTCCTCTTCAAAAAATCTGTTTTTTTGGTCAAGCCCGATGATTTTCGCTATTTGCGCATCACTGACACTCTCAACTCTTGTAATCTTCCAGCCAAGCATTTTTGCAGATACTGCAAGTGCCTGCCAGGCATGTCCCGCATCGAGTTGGACATAACGAAAGGCACGCTCTCCGTACTTCCATGCTTCACGCCAGGCAATGCTTGAAAGTGCAACGACAAAACTCTCTTTGGGGAGGGTGTCAAAAAAATCACTCTCAAACTCAGTCAGAATTTCCAAAGAATGGTTTTTTGGCGCATAATGGGCTACGGTGCTTTTTGTATTTTCCGATATCGGAGGCAATACAAGATAGGCCTCTGTGGGATGCAGGTTTCCGCTTGAGGCATTACACCGTACAGCCCAGGAACTGCCGCCGGAACTTTTCCATGCGGCAATGCCCATAGAAAACTGCAAGAGTTGAGACAGGGACTCTAACATCAGTGGTGCAGAGGGTAATTTCTCATCCAAAAGAGAATAGGGCGGCGTGGGATTGTCAAAACTCAATGCAAGTGCTATGCTCTTTGTCCCCTGATACATACGAAAAGGATCAGGCTGTGTCGCCCAGTCCATATAGCCTAAAGATTTTGCATATCTTTTTTGGGAGTGTTTGGTTGTTTCATGGTAGTGAAACAGTGTCTGGAGTTCTTTATTCATGCCCGGAGTGTAATATTTTTTGCTTAAAAGTTTCCAGCGTTTTAAAAATTAATTTTTTAAGTAGATTTTTTTAATGCAATCAACGCACTCATCGTTAAAGATATTTGAGTATGGAAACACCAAAAAAGACAACCCCCAAAAATAAAACAGAAGAGAAAACACCAAAGCCGTCACAAGTTTGGGTTGACAATCATAGAGTGAAGCCAGGTTGACATTGGCAACGGCGAGCGGCATCAGCAGTTCTATAAATATAATGCCTTTTATCATCGGTGCCAAATCGATATTGTATAAAATGACAAAAGCGACAAGCGGCAGCAGGACAAATTTGAGTGACATAACCCAGCCAATGAGTTTTTTGTTGATTGAGCGTATTTTAATGTCATACAGTAGATGCCAAACAAAAACAGCTGCATGGTCATGGAAGCATAGGCACCCATCATCAGCATATTCATAACGGCATCCGAGGGTGTATAATGATTGACACTGAGTACAATGGCAATGATTGCTGCCCAGAGAATAGGGAGTTTGAAGATGTTTTTCAGGGATGTTTTGGCATCAAAATTCCCGCGCGAATAAAAATAAACCCCTACAGTGTAGACAACAAAAACATTCACAAGGTTGACAACCGTTGTGTAGGGAATGGAAGCTTCCCCGAAAACAGCTATGTTTAAAGGGATGCCGAGATTGCCTGTGTTGCCTATGACGGAAGCAACCATGGCAATGGAGTACTCTTTTTTGTCTGCAAACAGTTTTACGGCAAATAGAGCAGACAACACAAGCACAAGCACAACAATGACAAGATAGACAGCAGGGGCATAGAGCAGGGTAATATCTACAGGATGCAGTAAAAGCCCCCAAAAAGTCAAAAAAACCTGGAGAAAATAGACATTTAACAGTGTAATGGTTCTTTCGTCTATCTGTTCTTTAAAGCTGCGTTTGGCGATGTATCCCATCACGATGAAAACATAAACAGACAAAATGGAGTAGATAACTGTTTGCATTGTATATTATACACTTTAAAGGTATTTAGTGTAAAGTTTCACATGCAAAGAATTACTTTATATGTTGATATAACACAGTTTGAACAGACAAGAGCCAGCACAGGAATACAAAGAACCCTTAAAGAATTTTTAAAAGGTGTATTGGGACAGAACAAGATAAAAATTAAAATTTTTTTGTGGAAAGAGAGAGAACAAAGTGTAATACTTCTGGATAATGATGAAGTGAAACATTTTTTGGAAAATACAAAAAACTATATCTTTCAAAGAGCAGTGCTGTATGATATATTTGACTATGATCAAGCAAACAAAAAAATCTTTTTTGATATAGATTCTGCCTGGAATATGCCTGTTAAAAGAGAGAGCCTTTACAAAAAACTTAAGGAGAAGAATTTTTTAATTTTTAATTTTATTTATGATTTGACGCCAATTCTCTTTCCACAATATGCTTACGAAGAGACAAAAAAAAACTTCTTTCCTTATTTATCTGCAGTTTTTCGCTACAGTGATTATGTTTTTTGTGACTCAACAAGTGCAAAAGAAGATTTTTTGCAATTCAAACAAAAAGAAAGATTTTACAGAGATATACCTGTGCAGGTTGTTTCTTTAGGCTCTGATTTTTGCAAGAAACCTTTGTCTGTCACACCGAAAAAATATAAAACGCTGCTACAGTCAAAATATATACTTTTTGTCGGAACACTTGAACCGAGGAAAAACCATGAAGAAGTTTTGGATGTTTTTACCTCTCTCGCACAGACATACAAAGAGCTTTTCCTTGTATTTGTCGGAAAAGAGGGCTGGAAAGTAGAGGATTTGGTAGAAAAAATACAACAGCACCCCTTGAAAAATAAACGATTTTTCTGGTTGCAAAATATTGACGATGGAACATTGAAACATTTTTACAGGAATGCTTTTTTGGTAACATATCTTTCCAAATATGAAGGTTATGGGCTTCCTGTTGTTGAGTCCCTGCATTACGGAAACATTACAATTGTTTCAAAAAACAGTTCAATGGTTGAGGTTGGACGAGAGTTTGCCGACTATATACTGTATGAGAACAGAGAAGAGTTAGGTCTTGTTCTTTCACATTATTGTGAAAACACAGAGGATTACAGAAAAAGAAAAGAATATATACAACATAATTTTAAACAAAAAACATGGAAATCTTTTTATAATGCTTTATATAAAACATTTCTTGCATATAAATAAGGCATTACTAAATCATCTTTTTATACTTTATGCGATAAAATATGAAACATTTATGCTAGAAAGAAGGAAAGCTATTGATAAACATCATCTTATGTGGCGGAAACGGAACAAGACTCTGGCCCCTGAGCCGATCTCTTTTACCAAAACAGTTTGTAAAACTTTTTCATAAAAAATCACTTTTCCAACTGACGGTCAAACGAAATTCATCACTTTGCGAGAGACGCATTGTTGTGTCAAACCAAGATCAATATTTTCTGGCGCTCGATCAGCTTGAAGAGATTGCATACGAAAGAGAAAATGAATATATTCTTGAATCTGTTGGCAAAAATACCGCTCCCGCCATAGCACTTTCCTGTTTTGGACTGGATGCCGATGAAATTGTTCTTGTAACACCTTCTGACCATCTTATTAAAAATCAGGAAGAGTATTTGCGTGTATTGCACCAGGCAAAAAATCTCGCAGAACAGGATTTTTTAGTTACGTTTGGTATAGAAGCAAAATTTGCTGAGACAGGTTACGGCTACATAGAAGCAGACGGAGACAATGTCAAAGCATTTCATGAGAAACCAGATGCACAACGAGCAAAAGAGTATCTCAGGCAGGGATGTTTTTACTGGAACAGCGGAATGTTTTGTTTTAAAGCCGGTCTCTTTTTGGAAGAGTTGAAAAAATATGCCCCGCAGATATACGAGACTGCACAAAAAGCTTTTCAAAACAGAATAATACAAAACACTACAAATAAAATCAAACTTGAAGATATGCAGAGCATACCTGAAGAGAGTATTGATTATGCGGTTATGGAAAAAAGCACAAAAGTAAAAGTAGTCAAATCCGATATAGACTGGTCAGATTTGGGAAGTTTTGATGCTTTGGCTGAAGAGTTTGAAAAAGATGAACAGGGGAATACAAAAACAGAAAACCTTCTGACACTTCATGCCCAAAACAACTTTGTTCATACAGCTTCGAGACTGATCTCTTTGGTAGATGTGCAAGATCTCATTGTTGTAGATACGGCAGACGCACTTCTTATTACAAAAAGAGGCAACTCAGAAAAGATTAAAACTATTGTCAAAGAGTTACATGTACGTGAGAGTGAACTTCCACATACACATGTTACAACGCACAGACCATGGGGAACATATACAGTTCTGGAACAGGCAGAAGGATATAAAATAAAGACAATAGTTGTTAAGCCCGGTAAAAGGCTGAGTCTGCAAAAACATCTTCACCGAAGTGAACACTGGATAGTTTTGAGCGGGATTGCAACGGTCACTGTCGGGCAAAAGGTAGAAGAGATACGTGCAAATGAAAGTACCTATATTAAAATGGGAGAGATTCATCGTCTGGAAAACAGAGGAAAGGTTGATGTTGTCATTATAGAGGCACAGGTAGGTGAGTATACGGGTGAGGATGATATTATCCGTATTGAAGATGATTACAAAAGAGTGTAAATGAAGCAAATGCTGCTTGCCCTGTGGGCATATAGGTTTTTTATTGTCTCTTCCATAAAAACAGAGTTCAAAACCCGTTTTGCCAGAAGTAAAATAGGAGGCTTCTGGATGGTTATTCATCCTTTGGCACAGGTATTGGTATATGCTTTGATCCTTTCTCAAATCATGAAAGCAAAACTGCCCGAAGTCCAAACACAGTATGCATATCCTATTTATATTCTTTCAGGTATATTGGCATGGACACTTTTTTCAGATATTTTGACACGCTCTTTGAATGTTTTATTAACAATGCAAATCTGTTGAAAAAGATGGCCTTTCCTAAACTTTCTTTGGTTCTGATTGCCATTGGTATAGCATTGATAAACTTTATACTTTTTATGCTTGTGATGTTTGTAGTTTTTGCTTTTTTAGGACATTTGCCGTATCATGCACTCTACTGGTTGCCCCTGCTTATAGGAATCACGCTTGTATTGGCAACAGGGATAGGATTGTTTCTTGGAGTTTTGAATGTCTTTATCAGAGATATAGGGCAGATTATGGAGGTCGTGATGCAGTTTTGGTTTTGGCTGACACCTATTGTTTATATGACATCTATTGTGCCGCAAAAATACCATACCCTTTTCATGCTCAATCCGATGACAGGCATAGTGGAGGGATTCCAAAATATCCTTTTGTATGACAAGGCGCCAAATTTCGGACATTTGTTCTATCCTGCAGTTTTTGCACTTTGCAGCCTCTTTTTGGCAATGCTTCTTTTTTACAGAGCAAGAGAAGAGATGACGGATGTGTTATGAGTAGTTTACTGGAAATATGCAATATCTCAAAATCTTTCAAAGAGTACAGTTCGGAGTTGCATCGTATTGCTTCATGGTTTGGCGTACATTATAAGCCGGCACATGAGAGAACAGTTTTGCATGATGTTTCATTCACTGTCGGGCATGGAGAGGCAGTAGCAATAGTCGGGCAAAACGGTGCAGGAAAAAGTACACTTCTCAAGATTATCACAGGAACTCTGAAACAGACAGAAGGAACTGTTCATATACATGGACGCATATCAGCAATTTTAGAGCTTGGAATGGGATTTCAGCCCGATTTGACAGGTCGTCAAAATGTTATCATTCAGCAGGACTCATGGGCTTTACACGCCAACAAATCAATGCAGTTATGCATGAGATAGAAGCTTTTGCAGAAATCGGGGTATATTTTGACCAGCCTGTGCGAACCTATTCAAGCGGTATGCAAATGCGTCTGGCTTTTAGCGTGGCAACAATGTACCGTCCGGAAATTTTGATTGTTGATGAAGCTCTTTCTGTCGGAGATGCCTATTTTCAGCATAAAAGTTTTTCACGCATACGGCAGTTCCGGCAAGAAGGTACAACCCTGCTTTTGGTTTCACATGACAAGGGAACTGTGCAGGCTATTTGTGATAAGGCTGTTTTACTTGAAAAAGGAAGCATTGTAAAGAGCGGAAATCCTGAAGAAGTGATGGATTACTACAATGCGCTTATCGCAGAAAAAGAAAACAGTATGCTCAAGCAGATTAAAAGAGAAGATGGAAGAGTGGAAACAACTTCCGGAACAGGTGAAGCAAAACTTATAAGTGCAGGTTTTTTCAACACAAAAAAAGAGCCGGTGGAGTACATTAGTGTCGGTGAAGCAGTGACGCTTGAAATTGCATGTGAAACTTTGGTTGACATAGAAGAAATGACAGTCGGTTTTATGATAAAAGACAGACTGGGGCAGCCGATTTTTGGAACAAATACCCATCATTATAAAAAAGAGATAAAAAAACCACACAAAGGGGAACACTACCTTGTCTCTTTTATTTTTAATATGAATCTTGGAGTGGGTTCCTATTCAGTTGCCATAGCACTGCATGCCGACAACACACATGTTGTAAAAAATTACCAATGGAAAGATCAAGCCGTTATTTTTCATGTTCTTAATGCATCAAAAGAAGAGTTTATCGGTTCATCCTGGCTTGATCCAAAAGTAGAGGTTTTTCATGTCGAGTAACAATTTTTATAAAGCATTTGAAGATGCGCACAGAGGTTCAAGAGAACTGATAAAAAAGAGAGTAAGTGTTTATTTGCCTTTTGTAACAAAACTAAAAGAGATGTATCCAAATGCAACAGTTCTTGATATAGGCTGTGGCAGAGGTGAATGGCTGGAGCTTCTTAGGGAAAATGATGTAATCGCAAAAGGGGTTGACCTTGATGAGGGGATGCTTCATGAATGTTCCCGGCGTTCGTTACATGTAGAGTGTGCAGACGGTATAGAGCTGCTTAAAAAACAACAAGATGAGAGTTTGATGCTTGTAAGTGCTTTTCATGTTGTAGAACATATATCATTTGAAGATTTGCAAACTTTTATAAAAGAGGCCAAAAGAGTACTTAAGCCGGCCGGATTGCTTATCTTGGAAACACCAAATCCGGAAAATATAAAAGTAGCAACAGAAAATTTTTATCTTGATCCGACACATACAAAACCCATTCCGGCAAATCTGCTTGCATTTTCAGCAAAATTTTACAAGTATGAAAGAGTGAAAATTCTCAGACTTCAAGAAGCTTCGCAATTGGCAAAAAAAGAAAATATAACCTTGTCAGATGTTTTGGAAGGAGTCAGCCCTGATTATGCAGTTATAGCGCAAAAATTCGCAAAACCGGAACTGTTGGAAAGGTTTCATGCCCTGTTTACGCAGGAATACGGACTGCCTTTAAGTGTACTTTCAGCAAAATTTGAACACCGTTTAGAAAAGATTGAGGCGAAAGCGACACAGGCGGAGGCGAAAGCGACACAGGCGGAGGCGAAAGCGACACAGGCGGAGGCGAAAGCGACACAGGCGGAACAAAATTACTACGCCATACTTAACAGCAAATCATGGAAAATTACAAAACCATTGCGAGAAGTGACCAGTTTTATACGTTGGTTTCTTACAGGTGTACGCCATTGGGTAACATTTTCTCCGACAAGTCGTCCAAGAAGAGTAGTCAAAAAAGTTTTGCTCAGTCTGAAATATAAAATAGCATCACAGCCAAAACTGAAAAAAATTAGTGTATATATTTTAACAAAGTATCCAAAACTGAATATGTTGATTCTAAGACTCATAATGCCGCAAACCAAACAAACAAAAACAGATCTGCAGGAGAACAGACAACTCAACTCTCCCCGTGCCAAACAGATATATAAACAATTGCAAGAGAGTATAAAAAAGAATGAAGGTATAAACTGATGCGTATTGTCATAGATATTCAAGGAATGCAAAACCTGAGTGCTTCAAGAGGCATCGGGAGATATGTGAGTGCTCTTACAGAGGCAATACTGAAAGAAAACAGTGAAGATGAAATTTTTTTGCTGCTTAACGGACTCTTTTTGGAAACTGTTGAACCGGTTATTAAGCAGTTTGAAAATTTATTGCCTAAACATCATTTTGTTGTTTTTGATGCATACAAAGGGCATGCCCTCTCAGAAGAAAACGCTTTAGGTGTTGCAGTTTCTCAGCTGTGCAGAGAAAAACTCATTGCAGATTTAAACCCGGATTTTCTACTGCTTACAAGTCTTTTTGAAGGGGCGATGGACAACTCTGTTACTTCTGTAGGTCAGTTTTGCCATATTCCCACTGCGGTAGTTCTGTATGATTTGATACCTCATATACTCAAAGAAAAATATCTCTCTTTTGCACCCTTAAAAGAGTGGTATTACAATAAGATAGAGTCTCTGAAACAAGCAGATCTGCTGCTTGCCATTTCTGAGTCTGCAAAACAAGAGGCAGTGCAATATTTACAAATTGACGCAGACAAAATTATAAACATCTCCTCAGCAGTCGATGCAGAGCTGTTTCAAGCACAAAAAGAGCAGAAAAATCTCAGAAAAAAATTCAACATTACAAAAGAGTTTCTGCTTTATACAAGTGCCTATGAGCAGAGAAAAAACTTTGAAGGACTTATAGAAGCCTTTTCTCTGCTCAAACCGGACATAAGAGAAAAGTTACAGCTTGTTTTGGTATGTAAACTCAACGAGGAAAAGAAAAATCAGCTTGTATCTGCCATAAAAAAATTTCGTCTGCAACCCGAAGAATGTATTTTAACGGATTACATACCGGATGAGGAGTTGATACATCTCTACTCTTCATGTACTTTGTTTGTATTTCCCTCTTTTCATGAAGGTTTTGGTTTGCCGGCGCTTGAAGCTATGTCCTGCGGTGCGGCAACTATCGGTTCTGACACGACAAGTATTCCTGAAGTGATAGGCAGAGACGATGCTCTTTTTGATCCCTACAATGCAAAAAGTATTGCCAGCAAAATAGAAGAAGTCATCACTGAAAAAGATTTTTGGCATTCTTTGAAAAAACATGCAAAGGTGCATGCAAAAAAATTCACATGGAAAAAGAGTGCAAAGGCAACACTCCAGGCTTTACAGGACAGAGCAGTTGCACAAAAAGAGACACAAAATTTTAAAGCAAATACAGACAAACTGATACAAAAAACAGCACTGCTGCAAAAAACAGAAAAACTCACAGAAAATGATTTGGTACATATTGCAAACATCATAGCAAATAACGAAAAGACTATTCAGAGACTCCAGGTATATGCAGATTTTTCACAACCTTTAAAATGGCGGGTAGAAGGTCCTTTTGACAGTAGCTACAGTTTGGCACTGCTCAACCGTGAAACAGCACGAGCTTTGGATGAGCTCGGACATACCGTTATACTTCACTCTACAGAAGGTCCCGGTGATTTTTTACCGGATGAAAATTTCTTAAGAGAAAACCAGGATATTAAAGAGATGTACGAAAGAGAATCGCACTTTGGGGTGCAGTCAGTCGATGTCGTAAGCCGTAATCTCTACCCGCCAAGAGTGGCAGATATGCAGGCAAAAAAAAACATGCTCCATCACTATGCATGGGAAGAGTCAGCATTCCCACAGGAGTGGGTCAAAGAGTTTAACACGCATCTTCACAGTATGACCTGTCTTTCAAAACATGTTGAAAAAATTATGATTGACAACGGCGTAAAAGTACCGCTTATCACTTCCGGCTGCGGGGTTGACCACTGGTTGCGAGTAGGGACAGATACAGGTTATGTTTTAGATGACAAACACAGTTTTCGTTTCTTACATGTATCGTCCTGTTTTCCCAGAAAAGGAGTTGATGTTTTATTAAAAGCATACGGAGATGCTTTTACAGACAAAGAGGATGTTTTACTTATTATTAAAACATTTCCAAATCCGCACAATGAAGTTCATAAGTGGCTCCAAGAGGCAAAAGAACAAAACAGTGCATATCCCGATATTCTCATTATTGAAGAGGACCTGAGTGAAGAACGGCTCAAAGCACTTTATAAACAGTGTGATGTATTGGTTGCGCCAAGCAGAGCAGAAGGTTTCGGTGTTCCTCTAGCAGAAGCGATGCTTTTGGATCTGGCAGTGATTACAACAGAGTGGGGAGGACAGCTTGATTTTTGTTCGCATGAGACCGCTTGGCTCATAGAGTACGCATTTGCTCCTGCAAAAACACACTTTAAACTTTTTGATTCCGTATGGGCAGAGCCGTCACAGGCACATTTGGCACAATTGATGCAAGAAGTTTATGAGACACCCCTTCAAAAAAGGTTGCAAAAAACAGGCAAAGCAAAAGAGTTTTTGTTAAACAATGCTACATGGTTACATGTAACAGAGCGTTTGGTTGATATGGCACTGGCAACACAAACAGACAAAGAAGAAAAAAAATTGAAAATAGCATGGATAAGTTCTTACAATACAAAATGCGGTATAGCGACATATTCCAACACCTTATTGAAAATATGCAAAATGCAGAGGTGGAGGTGTTGTGTAACTATGTACAGACAACACTTTCACAAGACAAACCAAATGTACAGAGATGTTTTGCATTGGGAGAGGAGCAAACACTGCAAACCCTTTCAGCAAAAGTAAATGAAATGAAGCCCGATGCGATTGTTATACAGTTTAACTACAGTTTTTTTAATTTTAGCAGCCTAAACAGTTTTATAGAAGAACAGACACAGCAGGGCATAAAGATTATAATGATGCTGCATGCCACACAGGATGCTGCGATTACCCCGCATAAAAAACTTTCACAGCTTGTACCGGGCTTTAAAAAGTGTGCAAGAATTCTTGTGCACTCCTACAAAGATTTGAATCGCTTAAAAGCCTATGGACTGGTTGAAAATGTTGCCTTGTTCCCTCATGGTGTTTTAGATTTTACACCTCCGAAAAAAGTTACAAAAAACAGCGTTTTCACACTTGCATCGTATGGCTTTTTTCTTCCGCACAAGGGGCTTTTGGAACTCATTGATGCTGTAGAAATTTTACGTTCTCAAGGTACAGCAGTCCATCTCAAGATGTTTAATGCAAAATATCCTGACCCGGTATCTGATGATATGGTACAAAAAGCAGAAGAAAAAATAGTTGCACTGAATCTGCAAAAGCATATCACACTCACTACAGACTATCTCAGTGATGAAGAGAGTCTGATCGAACTCAACAAAGCAGATTTACTGCTTTTTGCCTATCAGGAAACGGGAGAGTCCTCAAGTGCTGCTGTCCGTTATGGTCTTGCAGCACAAAAACCCATAGCGGTTACACCTTTAGAAATATTTGATGATGTTAAAGATGTAGTTTTTACATTGCAGGGAACATCTCCGCAGGAGATAGCAACAGGTATACAGCATTTGATGCAGCAAATCAAAACAAATGCTCCGAAAATACAGCAAAAACAACAGGAGGCACAACGATGGCGGACAGAGCATCGCTACTCACACTTGGGAGAGAGACTTTCAAATATTATTCAGGCACTTACAATCGCGTAAATCTTTGATCATCTGCAGAGTTCTTTTTTTTCTTGCAGCGTCGATGAGATGAAAATTCGTATTGAAATACATCTCCTGAGGATACATGTAATCATAAGGATTCCCCACAAAAGTCCAGCCGCGTTTGCGAATCTCTGAAGCGATATGTTCATAAAACCATCGTTCCTGAGGATTTTGACGGTAAGTGCTGTTGTACATTAAGGTACTTGGCATAAAAACGACTGTGACTTTTTTTTGTCTGCACCATTGGACAAATTGAGTTAAATATTTCCATCCGAGTGCCTGCGTGTCAAACGCTGCTCCATACTTTTGCGGATGCTTTGCATACCCAAGAACCTCTTTGTAAAAAGCAGCCGTTCTCTCTTTGCGGGAAGTATGGGTCTGATCTCCATAGGCATTTATGTGTTGGACGCCATAGAGCCCTGTTGTGGGCATCTGGCTGTCGCTGTGAAAATACCCATCCCAAAGTCTTTGAAAACGCACATGCCACAGAATGTAAAACTGTTCTTTGAGTGTAAGCTGTAAAAAGCATTCCGGTTCTCTTGAGAGTATATAGTCTATCATTTGCATACCTGGAGTACCGTCATAGGAGTACATAGGATACTCCAAAGGCATGATGACAATGTCTCCTTCGCGAATGACTTTTTTTGCTTCATGCAGTATGCAGGGCAGTTCAATTCCTGCATTGACACCGTCATTGAGTACCGGCATTTCGAAGGCTTTGGCAAGCATACGGCTGTCGATGCCAAAAAGTGCATTGGAACCGGCAACAAGGACTGTTTTTCGAGTGTAAGTCTTCTTTACCAGTGACTCTTTTTGCCGGTAAACCTCAAAAATCCACTGTGACATTTTTGTAGCTTTACCTGTTTGGAAATATACCAGGGCACACCACAGGCTGCAACTCAGAAGCAAAGAGAAGGAAAACCAGAGAAAAAACCGCATACTGAACCTTAAAAGTTGAAATAAACAAATGTCTGCGCCGGTGTGACAGCCATATATTTGAGTGCTGTAAAAAAAGCGATGCCGGCTACAGCACCATGCCAGTTTCTGACACGGATGTGTTTGGTGTGATAGGCTATCATTTCAGAGGAGTTTTTCATAAACCAGACAAGAACAAAAGCTGTGGCAAACAGAAAAATTGTGTTTGTCTATAGCTTGCAAATGGAATGCTTTAAAATTAAAAAGAGTGCTGTAGTAGTGCATGGCACTTGAAAAATCATCAGCACGAAACAAAACCCACAGCAAAGTAACTGTAAGAAAAGTAAGCAAAGTGCCAGAGCTTAATCTGGCACTTTCATAAGATCTGGCACTTTTATGAGATCTGAACAAATGCACAAAACCCAACAAAAGCCCGTGCAAAAACCCCCAGAGTATAAAAGTCCATCCCGCACCGTGCCAGATGCCACCGATGGTCATAGTCAGCAGGAGGTTGACAGCCTGGCGTGAGATTTTGACTCTGTTGCCTCCGAGCGGGATGTAAATATAGTCACGCAGAAAATTTGACAGGGTGATGTTCCAGTTTCTCCAAAACTCAATGATATTACGACTTTTGTAGGGTGAGTAAAAGTTTATCGGCAGGCGAATACCAAACAACAGCCCCAGTCCTATAGCCATGTCACTGTAGCCGCTAAAGTCAAAATAAATTTCAAAACTGTATGCAAAAAGACCAATCCATGCCTCAAAAACACTCAACCCCTCTTGTATGTGTGAAAAAGCACTGTTTGCATAGACCGCAAAACTGTCAGCCAGAACCACCTTCTTGAAAAGTCCGACACAAAAAAGAAAGACTCCCGCTGAAAAATATGTCGGATTGAAATGTTTCCATTTCGGATGCAGCACCTGCGGTATAACCTGCCTGTAATGGACTATGGGACCGGCAACAAGCTGCGGAAAAAAAAGTATAAAGAACATATACTCTTTAAAAGAAAAGAATTCTATTTTCTTATAATACAAATCAACCTGAAAAGCTATTTGCTGAAAGGTGAAAAAAGAGATGGCAAGCGGCAAAATCAAAGGCGTATCTGTCATGTTTAAAAAGTAGCTGTATTTGTAATAAACCAAAGGCATCAGGTTTAAAACCAAAATTATACTCAGTAAAACTTTTGCATATCCGGGATGCCTCTCTATAGACAGCGCGAAAAGATAATTGACAACAAGAGAACCAAGCAGTATAAAAAGATGCTGCAGATTCCACTGTGCATAAAAGACAACAGAGGCAACAATGAGAAACCATACACCTGCCCTGTGAAGTTTGAGAACCCAAAATCCAAAAAGAGCCGGCAGTAAAAACAAAAAGATAAAATCATAGGAGTTAAACAGCATACATCATTGTAGTGTTTTTTCATTAAAGCCATGATTAAAGTAACTAATGGTAACATTATAAATTTTTAACAAGGAAACAATATGGCAGCATTAATTAACGGTTTAGGTGGAGACTCCGGTTTTGGGGAAAATGTACTTACAAGAAACGATGACGGGTATTCTGATGCTATAGACATCACATCAGTTTTTCCAAACGGAATCAATCTTTTTACAAACAGATATACAAGTATGTATGTCAACACAAACGGAAACATTACATTTGACGGTGGACTCTACAGTTATACTCCCGGCAGTATTGATGCCGGGAGCAGTCCGATATTTGCAGCATTTTGGGCTGATGTTGATACAAGAAGCGGTACGGTTGCTGCAAACAACGGAAGCACAGCAACGGTCGATACGAGTTTGGGTGCCTACAGAACATTTATAAATAATGATACACTCTATTATGACAGTATTGACTATACCTCCGCAGTATTGAATTACAATATATCCGCCTGGGATCTTTCAAGCTTACAGGCTTTTGATGAAGATGTAAAAGCGACAACAGGATGGGACACAGCGACAAACCCTGAAGCACTCACTGCATCAGAGAGCCTTTATACATTTTTGGTGCAGGCAGCTGCAGATATCGCAGCACAAACAGGAGACTCCAATTATAATACAGCAGGTAATTCTACAGGTTCCAACCTTGTCTGGTACGATCTGGACCCCGACACACAAACCATTACCGTTACCTGGGATGATGTGGGGTACTATAATGAACATATGGACAAAACAAATGCCTTTCAGCTGCAGTTAAAAAATGTGGGAGACGGTAATTTTGACATCTCCTATATCTATGAAGATATTAACTGGACAACAGGGGATGCGAGTGACGGTGTAAACGGTCTTGGCGGTACAGTCGCAAGAGCGGGTTACAGTGCAGGAGACGGTGAACACTACTATGAACTGCCTTTTTCAGGAAGTGAATCAGGGATGTTGGGACTCGATACCTATGCAGTTGCAGGAACAGGAGACACAGGAATCTGGAAGTTGTCTGCTGCAAACGGAAGCATTCAGGGAATAGGGCTTGAAAACAGTGATGATGAACTGGAGGGGACAGCTACCTCTGATATTCTCTCCGGAAGAAGCGGAAATGACATTTTACGCGGAGGACTGGGTGATGACAGCATAGACGGCGGAGAAGGCGATGATATTTTGGACGGCGGAGACGGAAACGATGTCTTTTTTACAGGAACAGGAAATGACACCGTCATAGGCGGTGCCGGCATAGACAAAGTCGTCTACACAGATAACTTAAACAAATACAGTTTTACACCGCAGACAGACAGATATATAATAACAGATGATGCTGCAACGTCCACAGATACTCTGCAGGAAATCGAAGATGCCGTTTTTGCAGATGTTACTCTGGCAGTGGAACTGTTGGCAGTTATAGTGGAACAGGAACAGCAGATAGCACGACTCTACAGTGCAGTACTTGGAAGAAATCCGGATAACAACGGACTCACCTACTGGCTCAATGATATGAACACAAACGGCAGTACCATACAGAACATTTCAGGAGGTTTTGCAGGAAGCGATGAATATCTGGCCCGTTTTGGTGCCCAATCTGATGCAGATTTTATAAATCAGCTTTACAATAATATATTAAGCAGAGATGCCGACCAGGCGGGCTATGACTACTGGATGTCCGAAATAAACAGCAGCGGGGACAGAACAGGAATGATAGTGAGTTTTTCAAACAGCAGTGAGTATGAAGCGGCACAGCAGGCAAATGTAGAGAATTTTCTGAACAATGTCGATTTAAGTTCGTTAAATACAGATACACTGGTTATATAAGATTTATATTTCTTTTAAGTTTTACAATGTTACAATACACAACGTTTCACCTAGGAATGCATGCTTTACAATCTAGTCTCAAAGTCTAGAGTGTTAAAATTCAATTTCTAAGCTAACATCTAGCGAGGCTAGATACCTAGGTCAGACTTAATATTAAGGAGAAAAAATGGCTACTAGAGAACAAATAGCTAAATTATATGTTGCAACTTTTAACAGAGCTGCAGATGCGGACGGACTTGCTTACTGGATAAGTGACGGAACGCCGAACACAACAAGTCTGACGGACTTAACAGACTTAGCAGCTGCTATGACAGAGAGCCCAGAGTATCAGGCACTTTACAGCGGACTTGACAGAGAAGCTACAGTACAGGCAATGTACAACAATCTTTTTAATAGAACAGCAGCAGCAGACGAGCTTGCATACTGGGTAAGCGGAGACGGTGGGACAATCCCTGTTAACCAACTGATCATCGCTCTTATAAACGGTGCAGAAGCAGACACAGGAAGTGCTACAGATGCTGCAGTAATGAACAACAAGGCAACAGTAGGTCTTTACTTTGCAGATATGGGTCTTAATGATGTAGATGCAGCTAAAACTGTATTGGCTGGTGTTACTGCTGATCCTGCTACTGTTACGGCGGCTGAGGCTACTGTGGATCAAGTTGCTGCAGAGCAGAACCCTTTATTGTTGACAACAGCTGATGATTCAATTGTTGGAACAGATGCAACTGACTTTTTTGATGCAACAACAGCTGGAACACTTAACAATAACGATGTTATTCTTGATAGCACAACTACTGACAATGACCTTCTTAAAGCTACTGTTACTTCAAGCGGTATCAACGCAAGACTTCAAAATGTTGAAGATGTAGAAATCACTGGTAAGTATGTAACAACTGGTTTTAATCTTTCTAACACTACAGGTACAAAAACTTTAACACTAGATACTGATCTTCAAGGTGGTACGGCAACAGTTACTGGAGCAAACTCTATCAATGCTGAAAAAATTGTAGCAGGTTCAAATATTAATACTCTTAATATTACTTCTTTGGCTTCTGGTACTAGAGATACAGTAACTGTAGATTCAGGAAGTGCAAATGTAAACTTAACTGGTGTAGCAGCTGGTGCAGATAAGTATGATGTAAGTATAGCTGCTGGTAAAACTTTAACACTTGCAACTATGGACAGTGCTGGTGATGCAGTAACTGTTAATGCAGCGGGTGACTTTACACTTGATGATAGTGGAATAAACACTCCTGCTGCTGCTGCTACAAATCTTGCAGTAACTATCAACAATAATTCTGCTGATGCTATTACAGTAACTGAAGGTGATGCTACTCTTATGGCTAAAACACTGACATTAGCTGGAAATGCGATTACTTTAGATGTAACTGCAAATACAGCAGCAGTAAGTGGACTTGCTGTTACTTCTAGTGCTGCTAGTTCTACTATTAAAATAGCAAGTACAGCTACAATTGGTGCTATGGCATTAAATGCAGCAGTTGTAACTACTGTTGATGTTGCTGCTGACATTTCAGGAAGTACTATAACAGTAAACGAAGGTACTGTTGCTGATTTAACTGCAACACAGGGTGCTGCTGCAACAACTACGGTTGATATAGATAACGCAAATGGTGATTTTGCAACGAATGGAACAACGGGTACATTACTTTTAAATATTGATGCAACACAAAACAATCTAACAAGCGCAATTGCAACAGGTGCACATGTAGATACTGTTCTTATAAATGCTGGTGCATTGGCTGATGATGCAAATGGTAATACTCAGACTGTGACATTAACTGAGCTAGATGTTACTGCAGGTGCTGCAATTGCTACAAATGTTACAACAGTTGTAAGCGGTGCAAATGCTTTAACTATCAACACTCTTACAAATACAGCTGCTGATGTTGTAACTGCTACAGGAATGACTGGCGCATTGACAATTGGTGATTTTACAAATGATGCAAAAGTGTACGGTGGTTCAGGAAATGATTCATTTACAAGTATAACGGCAGGGGCAGCATTAGAAATCCATGCAGGCGCTGGTGATGACACTGTTGATGTATCTGCAGGTAGTGTAGCTTCAACAATCTTTACTGATGCTGGTAATGATAGTGTATTGACTTCAGGCAATGGTGATACTGTTGACCTTGGTACTGGTGATGACAAAGTAACTGCAAATGGTGGAGCTTCTATCACAACTGGTGCTGGTGCGGATACTGTTACGACTGCAGCTACAAATACTGCAACAGTTACAGACTTTACAACTGGTACAGATACTGTTACATTAACAGGAGCATTGGCAGGTAATTTAGATTTAACAAATATGTCTCAGACTTCATCTCAGTATGATACAGATGGTGATGGAGCAAATGATGACTTAACACTTACGGGAATAACTGCAAGTGATCTTTCTGATAGCATACAGCTTAATGTAACAGGAACAACTCAAACAATTGTAGCTGGTGCAAAAGATGATACCATCGTTGTAACAGGTGCTGCTACTATCACAACTGGTGCAGGCTCTGATACTGTTGGACTAGGATCAGGAGCAGGTGCTACTGTAAAAGACTTTACAACTGGAACAGACAAGATAGTATTCGCTGGAGCAGCTGCTGGAAGTGTTGATTTAACTTCTGTTACGCCAACAAGTGGTGCTTATGACTTAGATGGTAATTCTGTAACTGACTTTACATTGACAGATCATACAGAAACTGATTTAACTTCTATAGTTCAGTTGGGTGATAGTTCGACTGCATTTGTAGCTGGTAACAGTAATGCAACAGCTAACGAAGCAATATCTGTTACTGGTGGTAAATTTGATGATTATATTGATGTAGCAGACGCAACAGCCGATGATGATGTAACTGTTAATTTTATAGATAATGGTGGATTTGACACTATTAGCAACTTTACAACGGGAGCTGATCAATTAAGCTTTGGATCCATAACAGGTATCACTGCTGCCACTGCTGCCGCTCCAACAACTCATATTAACGATGCTGTAGATGGTACTGTTTATATTCTAAACAATTCTTCTGTGAACAATGATACAGTAGATTTCACTGTATTGGGTACTCAAGTAAATAACGAAACAGTAACAATCAACACTACTTCAGTAGTTGATGATGTAACTGCTTATATTAACAATGTACTTGGCTCAACTACAGGTGAAACTTATGTAGTAGCACTCGAAGATACAGTTAATACGAATGAAACATATCTATATCTAGTTAATGGAAATACTGACGGAATTACTACCGCAGACATTTCATTAATTGGGCAAGTAGATAGTACTCTAGCAGTTGCTGATATTGCTTAATAAGTAATTTTCAACTTGTTAGAAGCCTAAAAAACTTCAACCGAGAACCCTCACGGGTTCTCACCCTCTACTCTCCAAATTAAAAAAAAAAAAAGGGTGTCAGGCACTATTTTGTGCATTTTCTTAAACTAACCTTTCTACAAGAATGTAACACTATGTTAACCAACTAGCAATTTTACATTTTTATTGTATAATATCTTATGGCTAAAATAGATGAGATAAAATAGATATTAAATACCTTAAGAATATGGTTGAGTTTAACAATAGGTCTTATAGTGGTAATTGTGAGTGGCCTAGTTAAACGATATGACATTGATAAAATTGATTGGGTGTTTTATGCTGGATCTTTTTTATTCTTTATATTGATATTTGTGTTATTATTAATTATCATTAAAATATCAAACAAAACAAAAGAAATAAAGGATTTGTAATGGATGCAAGTATTGTTTTTATAGTAGGAGCTTTGTTAATGGCAGCAGTATTTATTTTTGGAACATACAAACTAGCTTCAGAATAAACACACAGGCAAAACCAAAAAAAAAGGGTGTCAGGCACTATTTTGTGTTACTCCAATTATTTTTTATCTTTTTTATTGTATAATTGTTTATGGCTAAAATAGATGAGATAAAAGAGATATTAAATACCTTAAGAATTGCTATGAGTATAGCATTTGGTATCTTAGTAATTGTTATTGGTAGCATTATCAAGAGATATGATGCTAATAAAATTGATGATATTTTTTGGATTGGTGTAGGTTTTACTTTTTTATTACTTATTTCTATTTATTTAATAATTAAAAAAATTTCTAATAAAACTAAAGAAATAAAGGAATTATAATGGATATAGCAACAATAGCAATATTATTAATTGCACTAGGAACAATTGGTGTTATGTTTTACGGAGTCAGTAAACTGTCTGAAGGGTGAAAAAAAAAGGTGCCCAAAAAGGGTGTCAGGCACCATTTTGGGCACCATTTTGTGCATTTTCTTAAACTAACCTTTCTACAAGAATAAGCATTATGTTACTCCAATCATTTTTTATCTTTTTTATTGTATAATTGTTTATGGCTAAAATAGATAAAGCAAAAGAAAAGCTTGGTGAAACATTTATGACACTTGCCAACTTATTATTAGTATTATTTCTTTTCAATACTTATATGCAAAAAGATAATTACAGTATCGGTGTTGTTTTATTATCAGTTTATGGTATAGTAAATTTATATTTAATTGGTTATATACTTATCAAAAAAGCTAATGAGGAATGAATTATGGAACTAGCAATAGCAATAGCAGTTATAGGAACTATAGCTTTGGTTGTAGGTTTAAAACTTATATATAAGCCGCATAAACCAAGTCACTAAAAAAAAGGTGCCAAAAAAAGGGTGCCAATACCAATAGGGTGCCAGCAATAGGGTGCCAGGCACCATTTTGTGCTTAAACTAACCTTTCTACAAGAATAAGCATTATGTTACTCCAATCATTCTTTATCTTTTTTATTGTATAATAATCTTATGACATTACAGGAACGGAAAGATAAAGTTGATATTATTGCTAAACTAATTGATTCTCTTTATAAAAAATTGATTATATTATTAGCAATTGATGGAGCGTTTGGTACATATGCGCTAAAATATATAGCAGATTCAAATATGGTTGGATATGTATTTGCTGTTATTTTTATATTTGTATCAATAGCAATTTTTGTTACTTATATAAAAATGAATTTATCAACTAAAAAACTTGAAAGGATATCTGATGAATGAAATAGGAATCTTAATAATACCACTAGGTTTTATATTTGCTGCTATTATAGGTTTTTTAGCTGTTAAAAAGCATTGGAAAATTGCAGACTGGGTTTAAAAAAAAAGGTGCCAGGCACCATTTTGCTTTAGTATTGATTGCTATTGACTCATCTTTAGTTGCATGGTTATTTAATCATACAGTAATTAATATGAAAAGCATTGTTGTTTTATTCCTTATTTGTATAATTACAATAAATATTCTTATATTGTTTAGATTTATTCTAGTAAAAATTAAATCACTGAAGGATTTATAAAAAAAAGGTGCCAGGCACCATTTTGTGCTATAATCTTTCATGCCAAGAAAAGAAAGATACGCAGAACCCGGAATATATCATATAATCAATCGTGGAACAGAAAGACGTGACATTTTTTTAGAGCCGGAAGATTATGACTACTTTTTGTTTTTATTAACAAAAGCAAAAAAAGATTATACCATTACACATCATGCATTTTGTCTGATGACAAACCATTATCATCTTCTTTTAGAAACGCACGAACACAATTTGTCCAAAGTTATGCAGTTTATCAATGATAAATATGCAAAATATTATAACAAAAAGTACACAAGAGTCGGACATTTCTGGCAAGGAAGATTTAAATCTTACCCTTTGTTTGATGATGCACACTTTTGGATCGTCGCAAAATATATAGAGAGAAACCACATAAAAGCAAAAATGATTGCAGAGCTAAAAAACTATAAATTTCAATCTTTTTTTCAATGGAAATACAACTATATATATTTAACTCTTTTGGAAAATTCAAAAATATATGACATGACACTCAGTGAATATGAAAACTATATACAAAGCGAACAGGACATTGATGCTATAGACATAGTATATAAGGCTCCAAAACTGACAACAGTCAATGGAAAACTGAAAATGTTAACTAAAAGGTTAGAAACTTTTTTCAATTTTGACACTGATGCAAACAGAAATGAAAATATAAAAAAAGCTTTTGATTATGGGTACACTAAAAGTGAAATTGCAAAGTTTTTGTCGCTAAGCCATTCTTCAGTTCACAGAATACTTGTATAAAAAAGGATGAAGCTGTCAAGAATACATCCAAATGTTATATCTGCAACAATGTTAACAGAGGGCTGCTCTCAATACTGCTGTATTTTATATTTAAAAACCTTTGGGTCAAGTCTAATAAATCGGAAGTAGAGGTTTCTTCCTCGTTGCCTGTTGGCATCTCTTTTTTTAAAACTTCACCGAGTGTTAGTTTTGTCTCTTCTTGTGGAATTATGGCAGATATTTTTTGTGCTGCATCGAAGTAGTTTGCTGGTTTTTCTATATTTTTTTCTATATTTTCTGCAATTTTCATATAGCTGTGATTGCCTGTTGTTTGAGCAGTGTCACCATATTTGAGTATAGCATCTATAGATGGAGCTCCAGTGGTATAGCCATTACTTTGTAGCAGATGGATTGCTTTTAGAGTATCATCCTTTTGTAGACCTAAATCTTTTAATGCATTATTGTACTCAAATGTTGAAACACCTGTTATTTGTGAGCGTTAATGAATTTCGTAAAAATTTTCTAAAGCTTTTTGAAATGTTGTATCACTCTTTTGAGGTTTATCTGCTTTTGTAGAAGTTGTCTGTATACCCGTGCTTGATGCAAGGAGATTGTTGTTAATACTCATGCTCGTCATCCCTCTAAAATTTTAAAAAATAAAAGCAATATTTATTCCAATAAAAGAAATCTAAGAAAAGGCAAAAGGCACTATTTTGAGACTTTTTTAAAATGTCAATACAAAAACTCAAACAAGTAAAGTGATATTTTATTGCTACATCTAACTTATATATCACGCTAAACTTAATAAAACATTTAGTTTCATAGTAGTATACTTTTCTTATGTGGGTATTAAGTTATCTTAAGATTTAAAAAATGAGGAGTATATTATGGCAACTATAAAAGAACAATTAACACAATTATACATTGCATATTTTAACCGTGCACCAGATGCGGACGGTCTGACATATTGGTTGGATCAAATGCAAAATACGGGAATGGATTATGATGCCATTGCACAGAACTGGTCTACCGAGCAACAGGAGTTTACTGATTTATATGGTGACAATCTGACAAATGATGAGTTTGTGGCTAAGGTCTATGAACATGTTTTAGGGCGTGCACCTGATGCTGATGGCTTGGCATACTGGTCTTCAGAACTTTCAAGCGGTACATTAAATACCGGAAATTTGGTACAGGCAGTTGTAGCGGGTGCGAGTGCACCGACGGGGAGTCTGACAGATGCTTTAACATTGACAAACAGAACGGATGCCGGTTTAACCTTGGCAAATGCCGGCATTAACAACATTGATCTGGCTAAAAAAGTGGTTCTCGCGGTGAATCATAAACCAGAAACAGTTTCTATAGCAAAAAGTGTTATCAGTATTGCTGCAAAAGAAGTGGAACAGGCAGGAGGAGAGGATGCTGCGGACTTAAGCGGTGCTATTACAACGCTCGACACGGTGCATACAATGCTGACTGACACAACGCAGGCAACTACACTTGACAATACATTGGCAAATTTAGAGACTTTGTTGCAAAAAACAGAAGAAGCAGTAGTTGCAGGAACAGTTACAGATGTGGCATCTGTTTTGGCAGCAACGGCAACAACGGTAGAAGCCGCATCAGTTGACCCTACATTTGTTGAAAATCCGGACACTTTGGCAACAAGTCTGGTAGAAAATCCGGACAGTGTGGTAACCGAGGCAACAACCACTATAGAAGATGCCAACAATCCGACACCGACACCAACTCCACCGCCACCACCGCCGGCAGATACAACGCCGCCGACTATGCTCTCTGCCGTTGTAAACAGTGATGGAGATGTAGTGATAACCTACAGTGAAAGTGTGGCAAGTTCGACTGTGGAAGCGGGGGATTATGCGGTAAGCATAGATGGCACCCCAACAACACCTACTGCAGCAACAGTAAGTGCAAACACGGTAACATTGACGATGCCGACAAAAATTCTAGCCTCTTCAACAGTTACTAATGTGGTTTACACTGCTGCAAACGGTACAGCAAACTCCATTAAGGATGCTTCAGGCAATGCAGCTATAGACCAAACACTCGCAACTGTTACAAATAATTCAATATGGTATACTATAGCTGAGTTAACTGCTGCAACTCCAACTCCAACAACATATGCTGTTTTAGATACTGCAGCAAATGCTGCTGCTGATGCGTCAACTGGTACTTATATTACAGGAAATATTAATGTTACTCTTACCGATGCAGCAACAATCGCACAGCTTACAACTATTGATGCTGCTACAAGTGGTACACTGACATATACAGCCATTACCGATACTGCGGCAAATCTTGCTACAAATACAGGTGGATACTTGACAGGTGCTGTTAATGCTACTGTTACTGATGCAGGTTCAGTAGCAGCAGCAGATTTAAATACAATAGATGCTGCCACAACAGGTACAGTTGATGCGAGTGCAATTACAACTTTAACAGGAACAGCAGCGGATATAGGTACAGTTTTAACTGCTGCCGGAAATGGTCAAATCACATTAAACGGTAATGAAAATATAACATTAACTGATGCAAACAACACTCCAATCTCTGCAGCAGACTTAGCTGCAATCCAAGGAGCTACAGGTGGAACGGTTACAATTACAAATGCAGTTATTGTTAACGGTACTACAGATGGTACATCTACAGCAGACACAATAGATGTCCGTGGAATTATATTTACATCTTCAGCGGTCACCATTAATGGGAATGATGGTGATGATAAAATCATTGGCGGTGATGAAGCAGATACCATCAATGGCGGTACGGGCAATGACATTATTCGTGGCGGTGCTGGAGTTGATACTATTAATGGGGGTGAAGGTGATGATACATTTGTAATTCTTGGTGCTATTGGTGCAGGTGATTATGCAGCTTCTGATGTTACAGCAGGAACTGGTGCAGCAGCTTTAGGCTTGGCTGATGTCATAGATGCTGGAGTAGCAACAAGCGATAGTGGCACAGATGGAACTGGTGAGACTTATGATGGTGGAACGGGAACAAATACTATAGAAATTTGGGGAAATGCTGATATTACAGGAGCAACTGTTTCTAACATCCAAACTATTAACACGCACTCAACACTTACTATAAGAGATGCACAGCTTCAAACATTAGCAACTAATGGTGCTGTAACACTTGATTTGTTAGATACCGATTCAGTAATTACGATCGAAGGTAGTGATACAGTAACAGTAGGTGGCACCCCTTATGATGTAATCGATCCAGAGATGGGACTTGCATTTTTAACATACTTCTCACCTGCTATGAGTGCTACCGATGCAACAAATGCTCCTACATTTGGAGCTACCATTCGTTTTAATTTAGATCTTTTTGAAACAGGGAACTCTTACACAACCTATACTATCAAAGCCAGTGATGTTATTCCTGTTGTCAATACAACAAATGGTACTGTAACATATACAGATGCTACAGGTGAAAACTCTGTAGTATATGCTGCTGATTTAAGTGCAGCTGGTGTAACAGCTACAACTATAAATAGTGATGATGGTGATGACATTATATTTGTACAAAATATGGATAGCAGTGTTACCATAGATGGCGGAACTGACAGTAGCACAATCCCACCAAGCTCAACTATTCCAACAGGTGATGTATTGGTTTATGATGATACTAATGGTGCTACAGATGATTTAGACAATGTAACAAATGTTGAGATTGTCTCATTTTTAGACAGTGGTGCATCTGTTGTAGCAACAGACAACTTAGTTGCAGCTGGAGCGATGCTTACTGTAAATGCAGTCTTAATAGATAACACCACTGCAACTGGTCTTACATGGGATGGTAGTGCAGAGACTGATGGTTCATTTTTAATCATTGGTAGTCAATATGCAGATAATATTAAAGGTGGTGCACAAACTGATAGAATTTATGCAGATGAAAATGATGTTATAGATGGTGGTGCTGATACGGGTGCAATTAGTCCGTATGATCAAGATTTTGGCGATATCGTTGTTTTTGAGGTACCAGTAAATGCAATTAGTACAGAATTAACAGATGCTGATTTACAAAATATTGAAGTTATCAATGTAACAGATATAGGTGCAGATGCTACAGATACTTATGACTTTTCTGTACAAAGTGAAGTTGCAGGATTTAGCATTCATGTCTTAGCTGGTGTTGATGCAACTACAGGAAACTCTATAACAAGTGGTGTAACTATTAAAGGTAGTCAAGGTACAGACTACATCGTTGCAGGTGCTGGTGCAGATACTATTTCAGGTGAAGGTGGTGATGATACACTTATATTTTCTGCAAATCAAAATGTTAATACAGTAACTCTTGGAACTGGTGCAGATACTGTTATACTTGGTAGTGCTGCTGCAAAAGATGATGGAACTGATGAAGTTAATATTTCTGATTTTGTTGTTGGTACAGACAAATTAGTTCTTACAGGTGCTGCAGCTGGTACATCATTAGATCTTTCTAGTGTAAGTGTGGCTTCTGATGTTTATAGTTTTGATGCAAACTTCAAAACTACATTAACTGGAAACACTGCTACTGATATGACAACAAGTGTTCAACTTGGATCTTCAACTGTTGCATATGATTTAGCTGCAGGCTCAACTGTTGTTGCTGGTAGTTTAAATGACAATATTACAGCTGCTACAAGAAATGGTGTAAATACTGTTAATCTTGGTGCTGGTAATGACATATTTACAGGTGGTACTGGTGGCGACACTATCACAGGTGGTGCAGGTGATGATGTAATCACACTTGGTACTGGTGCAGATAATGTAACTGTGGATGCTGGAACAGATACATTAATAAATCTTGCTGCAGCAGATACTTTAACAGTAGATGCAAGTGCTATTGCAAATCTTACATCAGCGAATGGTAATACATTAGATATGACAGGATTAGCAGGATATACTAACAACGGTACTGTAGTATTAAACAATACAGGTGGAGCATCTGCAACAATCAAAGGTGGTGTAGGTGTTGAACAAATTACTGCTGGTGCAAATGGCGACACTATCACAGGTGGTGCAGGTGATGATGTAATCACACTTGGTACTGGTGCAGATAATGTAACTGTGGATGCTGGAACAGATACATTAATAAATCTTGCTGCAGCAGATACTTTAACAGTAGATGCAAGTGCTATTGCAAATCTTACATCAGCGAATGGTAATACATTAGATATGACAGGATTAGCAGGATATACTAACAACGGTACTGTAGTATTAAACAATACAGGTGGAGCATCTGCAACAATCAAAGGTGGTGTAGGTGTTGAACAAATTACTGCTGGTGCAAATGGCGACACTATCACAGGTGGTGCAGGTGATGATACTATTACGCTTGGGGCTGGTGCGGATAATGTAACTGTGGATGCTGGAACAGATACATTAATAAATCTTGCTGCAGCAGATACTTTAACAGTAGATGCAAGTGCTATTGCAAATCTTACATCAGCGAATGGTAATACATTAGATATGACAGGATTAGCAGGATATACTAACAACGGTACTGTAGTATTAAACAATACAGGTGGAGCATCTGCAACAATCAAAGGTGGTGTAGGTGTTGAACAAATTACTGCTGGTGCAAATGGCGACACTATCACAGGTGGTGCAGGTGATGATACTATTACGCTTGGGGCTGGTGCGGATACTGTAGTGTTTGGTGCTACTGCAACTGCTAATGGTTCTGATACTATTAGTTCGTTTACATCTGGTACTGATAAATTAAATGTTGCTGCATTTGAAACTGCAGGTGCAACTGTTGCTTTAACTGGTAATATTACAATCACAAATGGTGTTGTTTATACATTGGTTGGACAAGCTGCTGGTGCAGCAGATAGTGCTGCTGCTGCAATCACAGCAATGGATGCTGCTGCTACAATCACTGATACAGCAAATACTGCTTGGATTTTAATATCTGATGATAATTCTTCAGCTATCTATGAGTGGACTGGTGATGCTGGTAGTGATGGAGCTGCTAATGATACATTGACTTTGGTAGGCACAATTGATTCTACTACTGTTGCTGGAGATTTAGCTATTTAACAACCTAACGAGAACCCCTAAGGGTTCTCGCCCTTCCTCTACATGTAACTTATCTACACATTTTCTAAATTTCTTTATTCTTAAAGTTTGGTTATATTTAGCTTAAAGAGTGGGTAAATGGTGGGTCAGTTTAAAAAGGTGTTGGATATTGTACGATAAGAAGGCATAGTAGCCAGAGGGGTGATTAATCCCTCTAAAATGGTGCCTGGCACCATTTTGTGGCACCATTGTGTGCATCAAATATTTTCAATATAAGAAATATATTGTTCAATATCATCTAATTTATTTAATATTTCATCGCATATAAAAGCATAGTCTATCTTTTCATAATCATGTGCTAAAAAATTTCTAAAAGAAGCGATTTTTGCAAAATTGTATGCAAATTCTCTCGGGATAATTCCATGTTCTCCAAGTATATCTATAGCTTGGTAATAGCTTTGAGGATTAGGTAAAGATTTACTTTTTATAACCATTTCTGCAAGTGAGATAGAACCGTCACTCACTAAATACAAATAATGCAAAACAGCACCTTCAAACATAGCATCTTTTAAAAATCTCTCTTTGCAATCTGTTTTATAACTTTGTAAAAGTCCTATATAGTACTTAAGCTTTGCAATCTTTGCATCAATTTTATGCTGCATTTATGTACCTTTTAAAGCTTTAAAATCCAATATTTGATGTTGTTTTTTGAGTTCAAAATCAAATCTTTGTTGGGAGTCTTGAGAATAATGCCGTCTTTGAGTATATTTTCCAATAAAAAAAATTTTTCACCCTGTTAAAATAACTATATCTACATTTTTATTGAGGCGTTTGGAGAGTTTATAAGTAATATCAAGCTGTGTGTCAAACCGATTTAAGGTGCCAGGCACCATTTTGTGCATGAGAAACATTGACATATCATATATCCTTTAGCTATAATGACAACATATTGACAAAAGGAGTTTTTCATGCAAGCTGTATTTTATTCACAAGCAAGAAATAATCTCAGAAGTATTATAGATAAGGTCTGTGATGACTTTGATGAGTACATAATTACTACAAAAAATAACAAGTCTGCTGTCATCATGTCATATGATGAATATAGTTCCCTGAAAGAAACTCTGTATCTATTGGGTTCAAAAAACAATAGAGATAGACTAAACGATGCTGTTGAGCAGATTGAAAGCAGTAAATTCATTACAAAAGAAATTTAAATATGCTTATAGGGTTTGCTGATAAAGGCTGGGAAGATTATCAGTACTGGGTACAAAATGATAAAAAAGTATTAAAAAGAATCAATACACTTCTTGAAGATATCAAGAGAAATCCTGATGATTCAAACGGGCTTGGAAAACCCGAGAGACTGAAGGAAAATTATCAAGGCTATTTTTCAAGAAGAATCACATCTGAACATAGACTGGTTTATAAAATCATCAATGGACTTATTGTAATAGCACAGTGCAGGTATCACTACTAAAAAGAAAAGATGCCATAAAAAAGGTGCCAGGCACCATTGTGTGCATCAAATATTTTCAATATAAGAAATATATTGTTCAATATCATCTAATTTATTTAATATTTCATCGCATATAAAAGCATAGTCTATCTTTTCATAATCATGTGCTAAAAAATTTCTAAAAGAAGCGATTTTTGCAAAATTGTATGCAAATTCTCTCGGGATAATTCCATGTTCTCCAAGTATATCTATAGCTTGGTAATAGCTTTGAGGATTAGGTAAAGATTTACTTTTTATAACCATTTCTGCAAGTGAGATAGAACCGTCACTCACTAAATACAAATAATGCAAAACAGCACCTTCAAACATAGCATCTTTTAAAAATCTCTCTTTGCAATCTGTTTTATAACTTTGTAAAAGTCCTATATAGTACTTAAGCTTTGCAATCTTTGCATCAATTTTATGCTGCATTTATGTACCTTTTAAAAGCTTTAAAATCCAATATTTGATGTTGTTTTTTGAGTTCAAAATCAAATCTTTGTTGGGAGTCTTTGAGAATAATGCCGTCTTTGAGTATATTTTCCAATAAAAAAATATTTTTCACCCTGTTTAAAATAACTATATCTACATTTTTATTGAGGCGTTTGGAGAGTTTATAAGTAATATCAAGCTGTGTGTCAAACCGATTTAAGGTGCCAGGCACCATTTTGTGCATGAGAAACATTGACATATCATATATCCTTTAGCTATAATGACAACATATTGACAAAAGGAGTTTTTCATGCAAGCTGTATTTTATTCACAAGCAAGAAATAATCTCAGAAGTATTATAGATAAGGTCTGTGATGACTTTGATGAGTACATAATTACTACAAAAAACAACAAGTCTGCTGTCATCATGTCTTATGATGAATATAGTTCCCTGAAAGAAACTCTGTATCTATTGGGTTCAAAAAACAATAGAGATAGACTAAACGATGCTATTGAGCAGATTGAAAGCAGTAAATTCATTACAAAAGAGATTTAAATATGCTTATAGGGTTTGCTGATAAAGGCTGGGAAGATTATCAGTACTGGGTACAAAATGATAAAAAAGTATTAAAAAGAATCAATACACTCCTTGAAGATATCAAAAGAAATCCTGATGATTCAAACGGGCTTGGAAAACCCGAGAGACTGAAGGAAAATTATCAAGGCTATTTTTCAAGAAGAATCACATCTGAACATAGACTGGTTTATAAAATCATCAATGGACTTATTGTAATAGCACAGTGTAGGTATCACTACTAAAAAGAAAAGATGCCATAAAAAAGGTGCTTAAAAAAGGTGCCAGGCACCATTGTGTGCATCAAATATTTTCAATATAAGAAATATATTGTTCAATATCATCTAATTTATTTAATATTTCATCGCATATAAAAGCATAGTCTATCTTTTCATAATCATGTGCTAAAAAATTTCTAAAAGAAGCGATTTTTGCAAAATTGTATGCAAATTCTCTCGGGATAATTCCATGTTCTCCAAGTATATCTATAGCTTGGTAATAGCTTTGAGGATTAGGTAAAGATTTACTTTTTATAACCATTTCTGCAAGTGAGATAGAACCGTCACTCACTAAATACAAATAATGCAAAACAGCACCCTCAAACATAGCATCTTTTAAAAATCTCTCTTTGCAATCTGTTTTATAACTTTGTAAAAGTCCTATATAGTACTTAAGCTTTGCAATCTTTGCATCAATTTTATGCTGCATTTATGTACCTTTTAAAAGCTTTAAAATCCAATATTTGATGTTGTTTTTTGAGTTCAAAATCAAATCTTTGTTGGGAGTCTTTGAGAATAATGCCGTCTTTGAGTATATTTTCCAATAAAAAAATATTTTTCACCCTGTTTAAAATAACTATATCTACATTTTTATTGAGGCGTTTGGAGAGTTTATAAGTAATATCAAGCTGTGTGTCAAACGAAGTATCTTGCAAATAAAGTGCTATATCAACATCACTCTCATCTGTTTGTTCATCTGTACTATAAGAACCAAACAAATAAGCAAAAACGACACTATCCATTGAAGCCAACTCTTCTGTCACCTCGTCCAATATATCCAACTTTATATTCCTTTTTTTGGCTTTATTATAGCATAAAATGATATTTAAATGAAAAAAAGGTGCCAGGCACTATTGTGCAACTGTCAAACGAACTGCTAACAATTTGCTAACACTTTTTTATTATAATATCATTGACAAAAACAGAATTTGCCGGCATGCCAGGTTCTGTTTTTGTGATGTTTAAGGAATAGTTGCATAAAAGTATGTTAGAATTATAATTGATAATTAAAAAAAACAAAGGAAAACAAATGTTAAACAGAACTCAGGTTGAAGATGAAATAAGCGGATTGTACTTGACGACAATAGGCAGAGCGGCAGACAGTGCGGGTGTTGCATACTGGACGGATCAGGTAATGAATGGAAATATGAGTGTTGCAGAAGTTGGACAAAGCTTTTTTGATCAACCTGAAGTACAAGCCAAATATGACGGTTTGGATACAACAGCATTTGTTTCTGCTGTGTATGAAAATGTTCTGGGTCGTCCTGCTGATACAGCGGGATTAGACTACTGGGTAGAACAGCTTGATGGTGGGGCATTCTCGCAAGACCGTTTTATCGAAGCTGTCAATAACGGTGCAACAGGGGATGATGCTCTGAGACTTGAAAACATGAAAATCGTTGGGTATGATTATATGAAAAAGGTAGGTGACGATATTGATCTGGCTTCAAGTGTTCTTGATGGTATAAGCGCTGATCCTCAAAGTAAAGCAGAAGCTTTGGCACTGATTGATTATTATAATGCAAACAAAGACAGTATTGCAACTACAGATGCGGATAGTATTGCGCAGTGGAAAGATGATGCTGCTTTTAGCACGTTTGAAAATCATTATGCAGAAATTGGACCAGATGTGATTGATTTGAATTTTTTACACCAGGATGCAGATGTTATTGCAGCAACACAAATAATGTATGCCGAATACGACACTCCAGAGACAGTAGAAGATATAGAAGAAGTGACAACTATAACAGATGAAGTGCTACCAGGAGAGCCTGTCGCAGCAGCTTTTGAATTTACCACAGACTGGCTTAACGGGAAAACTCTTTATAATGAAGATGCATATGCAGATGGTTCACCTGGAAGTTTCAATATAATAGCAGAAGAATATATCTTGGCATTTACAGACAGTTCTCTTTCTTTGACTGATGGTTCCTTTCAGGCGGATTATACTATTGATGATGGGGGTATAATTGAATTTTATGATGCAAATGAGAATATGACAAACTATGTCAAAGCGACTCATGTCTTTACAGATGCAAACGGAAATATGGAAGCATTGGCTCTGGCATGGAATGATACACTTGAGCGAACTCTGTCACAAAGTTATGAAGCAACTGGCTGGCATGACTACTCTTACTTTGTTCTTGATCAGGCAAATGTAGAGGAATATGCCGGTATGGCGTATTCTGCTTTGGAAGAAGCAACCGCAGCAGTTGCAGAGGCAGAATTAAATGGTGTTGTTTCTGATACACAGGAGATAGATGCCACAGCTACATTATAAATCACTAAAATCCAGTTCTACTTCATCTATACTGCTTTTTGGTAAAAATTTTTTGGCATATTCTTTGTAAAGTCCCGAGGTGTAAAAGTATTTGACAAGATTTTTGTCGAGTTCATTCTCTTTTGCCATAAAGTATAAAATTTTCATCGCAAGGGAGAGAGGATTGGCTTTTTTGTATGGCCGGTCACTTGCTGTAAGTGCTTCAAAAATATCGGCAATGGCAAGGATGCGGGCTTCAAAAGATATTTCATCTCCTTTGAGCCCTCTGGGGTAGCCTTTACCATTAAGTTTTTCATGATGACTGCCGGCAATTTCGGGTATGTTTTTATATTTTTGAGGAAAAGGCAGTTTTTTTAAGATTTCAAGGCTGATTTTTGCATGGTCATTTATAATCTGTCTTTCTTCTTTTGTCAATGTTCCTTTGCGTATACTCAGGTTATAGGCTTCATCTTTTGTCAGCACCTTGTATGCTTTATTGTTAATCTGATACACTTTGTCCGCCAACATTGTGAAAAGTGCCACATCCTCATCTGAGGTAAATCCGGCAGCCTTGTTACTCTCTTGTATTTTATCAAAATAGTTTTCTAGCTCTTTTACAGTGTCTTCAAAGGTTTTTTTATCTATTTCTTTTTTAAGACAGGCAATTTCATACTCTTTTTTTATCAAGGCTATACGTGCTTCTATCATATAAACTCTGTCATAAATTGTTTCAAGTTTTGTGGCTTTGTCCACAATCTGTTCAGGTGTGGCAAGTTTGCCTATGTCATGCATCAGTGCTGCAAAATTTATCTCTTGTAGCTGTTCTTTTGTGTAGGTTTTGTTTTGAAAGATTTGATTCTCTTTGTTTACGGCATTTGCAAGCATTAAGGAAAGCTGTACCATCCGTTTTATATGTCCGGCAGTGTAGGGGGATTTTTTTCCTACAGCATAAATAATGCTCTTTAAAAAAGCTTCAAGCAGATTTTCAAGCCCTGCTATGAGTTTTACTTTTGTGATGGCAACGGCAGCCTGTGATGCGAGTGAGAGTGTAATCTGTTCATCATGTTTGTTAAAAGAAACAACTGTGTCATTGAACAAATCGAGTTTGTTGATAAGCTGTAAGACTCCGATTATTTTGTTTTCATGGTCACGCAAAGGAATAACAAGCATAGATTTGGAACGGTAACCGGTTGATTTGTCAAAGGCTTTTGTTCCCTCAAAAGAAAAACCTTCCGCTTCGTAGACATCTTGGATGTTGATGACTTTGCCCTCAAGTGCACACATAACCGCAACCATTTTTTTATTTGGACTGCCGTCTTCAAGATGCATAGGCAGAGGGGGCCATGTGATGGCAGCACTCTCCCCTCCCATTTTTATGCCGAGAGAGTCTGTCTGTGCTACAGTAAAATGGAGTTTGTCATTTTTTAGCAGATAAAGCGTTCCTCCGTCGGCCTCTGTTATCTCTCTGGTATATTTGACAATATTCTCTAAAAGTTTGTTAATGTTTTGTTCATAAGAGAGTGCTATGCCTATTTTATTCAGTTTTTCTATTTTATGTTCCGCAGAATCAAGAGATCTTCGTTTTATGCCTTTTTTGTAAGTAATGATATCTCCGTCATGAATGATATCTTTTTTCCCTATGCCTATAGCATGGAGTTCTTTTTCTATGAGATCTTTATACATCGGTTTTATGTGGTTAATATATATTTTGATGTCCTTGCGCTGCAAATACTGCATATCATCATGCAAAAACTGACTTGTAAGATGTTTACTCTCCTGTGCAACCTTTGAAAGTGCATTTGGAAAAGAGACATCAATGATAAGCGCGTGTATGTTGGGATGCTTATTAATGTATTTCCAAAGTTTTTCATTTTTAAATGTATCTGCAGAGTAAAAAAGTGCATCTTCTCCCTGTTCGATGATATAACCATAACAGGGAATCGAGTGTACAGAAGCAAAAGGAGTGAGGCTGATATTGTTCTCAATTGTATATTTTTTATTTTCTTCGATGGCTACAAAGGCAAGGGAAGGTTTGTTTGTCCCGGGGATATTGATTTTTGTAAAATCAGGCCAGATGTCATTGTTGAAAATATTTTTATGCACTATCTGCAGGCTTGTCGGATGTCCGTAGAGTGTTAATGTTTCTTTGCGGGTTTCAAAAAAACTGTCAAGTAAAAAGGCAATGTCCACTATATGATCCAAATGGGAATGTGAAAGAAATACAGTATGAATCTCTTTGGCTTTTTCATTTAAAGAGTGCATGATATTTCCGGCATCTATGAGTGTGTGATTGCCCAACTGTATACAGGTAGTATAAGAATCATTACTGACACTGCCGCCAGCACCTAAAAATTTTATGCCTTGCATTGCAAAAGCTCCTTTTTATTTGTTTGTAAATGTAAAAACACCGTCAAAATCTTTTGGTCTGTTGTGTATATAATATTCACACCTTTCTATATATATGGTATAAAGTTTTTGGACGTTTGCATTGTTAAGCCGGGTAAACAACTTTTTTGCCTCTTTAAAATGACTGTTTTTGTACAATTTTAAAGCTTCTGTATAGATTCTAGTATCATTTTCATTAAAATTCACCCAGTGTTTTTCTTTGTATCCCATACATTCATAGATTGTAACCGGTTTGTTTTTGCCTTTTACCCGAACGGTATCAAGTTCTCTCAAGAAGTAGTTGTCTTTCTTGAGCATTTTTTTTGTATATTCACTCAGTATGATTTTACTTGCATAGACTTTGCACAATCCCTCTGCCCGCGATGCCAGGTTGACAGAATCTCCTATACAGGTGTAATCACTTCTTCCTATGGAACCCATTTCTCCGACAACACTGACACCTGTATTGATGCCTATACCTATATTTATATTTGGTTTTTTTTCTTTGCTGAGTTTTATATTTAATGTCTCAAGCCGTAGAATCTGTTCTATTGCAGACTGCAGGGCTTTATCCGGATGATCTTGCACATCTGTGGGTGCATTCCAGTATGCCATGATGGCATCACCTATAAATTTGTCGACAGTACCTTTATATTTTGTGATAATATCCACCATAGGGGTCATATATTCGTTTAGGAGGTTTATAAGACTTTTTGCAGAATCCATTTTTTCAGATATAGAGGTAAAGTCTCTTATATCACTGAAAAGTATGGTTATCTCTTTTTCTTTGACATCAAAAGTATCCGAGTCTGCATTTGCAATGAGTTCTTCAACAACGGCTGGAGAAACTTTTGTGGCGAATTTTTGTTTGATTCTCTCTTTCTGTCTGGATTCAAGGAAGTAGTTGACAGCTTCTCCAATAACAAACAAAAAACTGATGCCTACCAAAGGAAACAGAGTATTGATAAGCAGTCCCTTTTCAGTCATGGTATAGTAGTGCATAAAGAGCAGTCCTGTGATGAAAAGAGTTAAAAATGTAAAACTGAGCATAGCATTCGGGATAAGCAGCAGCCCGAATGCTATGCTCAAAGAGAGAAATATATCAACTATGTCAAAACCGATAATCCATGAGGGACGGGCAAGAAATTCCTGGTTGAGTATGTTGTCAATTGCTGTTGCATGGACTTCAACACCAGGGTAAACACTGTCAAAAGGCGTGCTTCTGAGGTCAAGCAGTCCGGCTGCTGTTGTTCCGACAAGTACAATTTTTCCGGCTATCTCTTTTGGATCAATTTTATTTGCATAAATATCACAGGCAGAGATATATTTGTATTTGTGCTGTCTTCCTCTGTAATTGATTATCATTCTTCCAAATCTGTCGGTAGGAATAGTGATTTTACCTATACGAATGGATTCTACTCCTTTTTTATAATAATTGATAACAACTTTTCTCTCCCCAAGTGCCAATCTTGTAAGCTCCAGGCTTAAAGAGGGGTAGAGCAGACCACGATACTCCATAATCATAGGAATACTTCTCACCACACCGTCTTCATCCGGTATGGTATTAAAATATCCACTGGAATAAGCGGCATTTTTAATGACAGGGATATTTACAATGGCCCTGTAAGGTTTAATCAGAGAAGATTTTTCCGGTTTGTTTTTTTCTATAATAATTGCAGTTGTTTTTGGAAGGGTTTCTCTTTTTTCCAGGGTATCATTTTTTAGTGCAAAAACATAGCCCGTAACAGTAGGTGATGCAGCAATTGTTTCTGCCAAAATTTTATCATAATCTTCTGCTGCTATGTTTTTCAAACCAAGCTTCTGCAGCACAAGTTTTGGAGAACTGTTGTCTTTTTCTGCAAACACAATATCCAAACCGATAATACCTGCACCGTATTGTGTCAGATGCTCTAAAATCGTAGCAATTTTGTTTCTGCTCCATGGCCACTGTCCGAGTTGTTGAAGACTTTTTTCATCAATATCAACAATAACTATACGATCATCTGCTGTTTTGTCTCCTCTTGCAAGAAACATTACATCATTGAGTTTATTTTCAAACAGCGAAAAGAAGGAAGGGTATTTTAAATAGGCAAACATGGATATAAGTGTAATATTGACAAAAATGAAAAGCTGCATCAATATTTTTTTATATTTGTTCATACATGAATGATAACATATTTTAAGGAAAATCAATTTAAAGTATACTATACTTTAAAAAAAGGAATTAAAACATGCGATTTATATATATTTTATTATTTGCAACTGTTCAGCTTTTTGCTTCTGTGTTTTCAGATGCAGTGACCCTGTATAAAGAAGAGAATTTTGTGCAGGCATATGAAAAATTTTATATATTACATGTAAAGGAACCTGAAAATGAAAAAGTAATACTCTATCTGGCAAAATCTTTATACAATCTGGGAGAACTTCAAGACGCCAAAAAACTTTTTTTGATTTTAAAAAAAGCCGAATTTAAAAAAGAGGCACAATATTATCTTAAACAAATCGATCGAACAAAACGACTGCATAAATATTTTGTCCTTTTGTCTGCAGGGACAACATATGACAGCAACATCAGAAACAATACCTATGAACCTGTTACAAGTTATAACTCGATTATTTTAAGCAATGACACAAATGCTGTAAGTGATATCTTTATAGACAAACTTGTTTATTTCTCCCATACTTATACAATGCCGGACTACCCGTTTACAACATGGGAAGACAGTGTTTTGCTTTTTCACAGGAATGGTTTAAAATACTCTGATCAAAATATGTTGTATACTTCTCTTGCGAGTGGACCTGCTGTACATAAAAATGGATATACTCTTAGCCCGCAGATACTTCTAAATGATTTAAATTATGCCGCACGGCATTATATGTACACATATGGTCTGGGCGTGAAACTTTCAAAAGTGTTTTTTCAACGTTTGCGGACGAAAATGGATATTGCCTTTAAAAAAGATAAATTTGTTCATGATGAAGATAAAACAAAAAATGACAATATAGCTTTGTATAAACTCTTTGCAATGTATAATCTCACAACACAGACTGCTGTAAAATGTACTGTGGCATACCAAAAAATAAGAAAAGAATTCGGAAACAGAACAGATATCAGTCGAGATGAATATATATTTGAAACAGGCTACAGCAGAACATTTATAAAAAAATATGCTTTTGCTGTAGATGCAAAATATGAAAAGAGACATTTTATCGATCATGATGTCAGTTTGGGAGAAAGAGAAGACAGAAGAAAAACGTATGGGACAACAGTCTCAAGAAGTTTTTACAAAGTATATAATCTTTCTTTGAAATACAATTATATAAAAAACGAGTCAACAATCAGTGCTTTTGCCTATAAAAAGAATACACTGAGCCTCATGTTGTCCCGGTATTTTTAAAAAGGAATCATTATGAAGATTTTTAAAATAGTTTTGTTAATTTTGACATGTACGGTTGGGGTACATGGGAGTATAGGTTCTTTTGCTCTGCTCAAAGGAGATGTCCATATTTTGCGAGACAACAGATCTGTTAAAGCCTTTGAATCTCTTCCAATAGAGCGTAAAGATATAATAAGCACGGCTAAAAATTCTTTGGCAAAAATTGTTTTTAAAGATGACACAGTTATTACTCTTGGTGAAAAAACAATTTTTAAAACAGAGGAATATTTTTTTGATACTGCGCAGGAATCAAAAGCAGACTTTAAAGTCAGCAGAGGATTTTTCAGGGTTATAACGGGAAAAATAGGAAAAATAGCACAGGAACGTTTTCATCTCAAAACAAGAAATGCCACAATCGGTATCAGAGGAACAGTTTTTGAAGGAACAACAGGGGAAAACGGAGATTTCATACAGTGTATTGAGCATGCAATTGTTGTGTGTGCTTCAGGAAGCTGCCAGGATGTACAGGCAGGAGAGTATACTTTTGTTCCTGTCGGAGAAGCACCGCAGGAACCAAAAACAGCAAAAGAACAGAAAAAAAGTGTGTCTGTTACAACACAAGAGGTAAAAGTAAGCAAAAGTGTCAATACAGCTGTAAGTGCAAATACAGAGAGTGCAATACAGCAAACCGGTAATTTTAACCAAAATTCTGTTGCAACTGCAGTGACGAATGAAGTTGAAACACAAATAGATACAGCAAAAAGTCTGGCACTGGAATATGAACAGACTGCTCTTCAGGCAAAAGAAAATGCATTGCAGGCGGCACAGGCAGCAACAGAAGCTGCAAACAGTGCCAACGAAGCCTTTAGCAGAATTGTAGAAGCAAAAGAGAATGTTACAGCTTATGAAATCAGTGCGTATGAGGCTGCACAGGCAGCAGCGGATGCAGCTGCACAGGCGGCAGCGGATGCTGCAAGAGAATCAGCGGCTGCAACAGCGGCCGCAACAGCACAAGCACAGTCAGAGAGCGCACAGAATACAGCAAATGATATACATCAGCTGACACAGGATGTGACAAATATAGAAACTTTGGCATCTGAAGAGTTAAATACTGCCAGAAATCAGGCAGATATAGCAACACAAAAATCAAATGAGACTCTCTTGGAAGCGACACAGACAAGTTTGAACGCTCAAAGTGCACAAACAGAAAACAGTCTCAGTCAAATTAATATTTTAAAAGATGCAGCAAAAGAACACTCAGATCTGGCTGTATCGCTCTCTGAAGATGCTCAGACAGCGAGTGATAAAGCTGTTGCTGCAAATCTTAATGTGCAACTATATAAAGAGCAGGCAGTGCAGATAGAAAGTGATGCCGCTGCCAAACTTACTCAGGTGCAGAATGCACAAAGTACAGCCGAGGATGCGGCGACGCAGGCAAAAGAGGAAGCAGATGCTGCCGCTGCTGCAAGAGCTGCCGCTGCTGCCGCTGCTTCCAATCCTGGTCCCGACACTGGCCCAGGGAGCGGTACCGGCGATCAGGAAATTTCGTATTAGTTAGTATAAAGCCGGTATAATACTGTTATGACTACACAAGAATTGGTTGATGGTTTAATATATGGTGACAAATGGGACAAAACAACGGTTTCTTTCTCCTTTAAGAGTTCAAGACTCAGTTATGAACTTGCTGCAGATTATGAAGGCAGTGTCACAGTATCAGAAGCACTCAAAAATGCTGCTTTTAAAATATTTGATTATATTGCTACTCTTATAAATCTAGATTTTATATATGATGCAAGCGGAGTAGGAGATATAGTCATATCTGAAAAAAATATGTCAGATTCGACAACTCTCGGATATGCCTACACTCCTTATTCTAATGTGAAAAGCCCTTCTGGAGATATTTATATTTCTGCAGCTTTTAATGATGAGGATTTTAGCTATGGAGGGCTTGGTTATTCTGCATTGATGCATGAAATAGGGCATGCTCTCGGACTAAGCCATCCTTTTGGAGACGGTTTTTACCCAGGTGTAGATATACATGATACCGATATGTCCTATAATCCTTATAACGGCATCAATACTTTTACTTCCTATCAGGCAGCAGATATTAAGGCATTACAGACTATATATGGTGTGAAAGAGGATACAGGCGATACCTTGTATGATTTAAATGCGTTGCTTTACAGCCAGAAGATATATGGTAACTTTCAGACAACAGGGAATATCGCAACTATTTATGATTTTGGAGGGAATGATACAATTTCACTTGAATCTCTCAGTGCATCAGGGAATGAATATATTGATATAAATCCGGGTGCACAAAGTATCATTACAAATGGTCAGGTGAAACACTATCTGGCATTAACTGAAGATACTTATATAGAAAATATTGTCGGAAGTCAATCTTCTGATACAATTGTTCTCAATTCTCTCAATAACAACGTAGATGCAGGGAATGGGTATGATACTGTGTATGAAGAAGGTATTACCTGGGTGCCGAGAGTGGATTATTTTAACAATACTATTGTAGTAGCGGGAGTAGATACCGGTTTTGATGTGCTTACAAACGTAGAAGCACTTTATATTGACAGCGTTGCAGTAAACCTTACTGCCTACCAAAGAAGTACTGTTTTTTATACTCAAAGCAGTGAAGCGGCTATAGGAAGACTTTACCTTGCTGTTTTGGACAGGGTTGCAGACAGCGCCGGTTTAAACTACTGGGTAAATAACCTTAACAACGGACAGAGTATTAACGATATTGCAAACTCTTTTGTACTTTCTGCTGAGTTTAGCTCTTTGTACGGTGTTTCACAGACAAATGCAGAATTTATAAATTCTCTGTATGAAAATGTTTTGTTTCGAAGCGCAGATACCGACGGTTTACTCTATTGGGAAGAAGCAATGAACAAGGGATTTACACAGGCTGATGTGGTTGTAGGGTTTTCAAATTCGCAGGAGTTTATTGATTTGACAGGTATTTATTTTCAGGATAATACTATGGTCGTGATATAAAATGGTGCCGACACGAGGATTTGAACCCCGGGCCTGCTGATTACAAATCAGCTGCTCTAGCCAACTGAGCTATGTCGGCAAATATTGTAGAAGCAGAATAATATCTAAAAAACCTTGAGCAAAGCTAAAACCAGTGAAAAAAAGATATAATTTGCGTTATGAAAAAAACAGTAACTGCACAAACATTTACACCAATTTATGATGTGGTAGAAGACCGGATACGCTTTGTCATTAATTATGAAGACATACACAACCGAATAGATTTTATGATTACAAGAAATTTTATTTTAGATCTGATTCCGACTGCCCAAGAGTTTCTTGAAAAACATTTTTCTCTTGATACTCCGATCCGGACAATAGAGGAAAATAAAAATTCTGCTGTATCAGCACGGACAGAAACTGACGGAGTCAATCTTGAGCTTTATAGAACAAAAGAAGAGTTGCTTATGGAAGTAAACTTTACCTTACAGACAAAAAATGAGATAAAAATATCATTGGCATCTCAAAATATTCTTGCAACAGCAGTTGTAGATGCTTTTGTTATGCAGGAGATATTTCATGTTTTAAAAAGTGCGATACCAAATATTAACTGGGGAATTGCAGAAAATTTTTAAATCACTATGGCACCAATTATTTAAAATAAAAACAGTGTCGGAGTGATTTAATAAACAATAAAGTTTTATTCTACTACAATGCATTCTGAGAATAAATCAAGGAATTTGCTTGGCACGGAAAACCAGAGTTTTTGTAGAGAATTTATCACAGCATGTACTTTTAAAGAGTATCAATGATATGGTGCTTTTTAAGGACAGTGATGATTATACGGTATTTATGAACATAGTAAAAGAGCTCTCAGCAGATAATTTACTGCATATTCATGCCTACAGCTTGCTTAGTCAGTGTTTTGAATTTTTGGCTACTCCGGCAGCACCTGATACTTTGCCAAAGTTTATGCAGAGTTTGGGACGAAGATATGTCGGTTACTATAATAAAAAATACCAGCGCAGTGGCACACTGTGGGAAGGAAGATATAAAGCTTCTCTTGTAGAGGACAAATCTTTTTTATTTGATGTCATGATATACATTGAACAATTGGCTGGGAAAAATCATTCTTTTAGCAGTATAGGTAAAAACCTTTACAGTAGAGAAGACAGTATTGTAAGTTATCATCCAATGTATAAAGAATTGGGCTATACAGATGAAAAAAGGGTTGAAGCGTATGCAAAACTTTTTAATGAACAAAAAGATGAAAAAAAGATTTCTTTTATCAAACATTCTCTGGAAAAACAAAGTATAACAGCAACTCCTGAATTTATAAAAGAATTAGAATCACTTGTCGGAATGACACTGGCTTCAAAAAGTCGAGGTCGTCCAAAAAAACAAACCAAAGAAAAAAGGAAAACCATGTATAAAAATTTAGTAGTCTTAGACAAAGAAAAACACAAAGACCTTAAAATAGCGGCAATGGAAAATTTAAACTTTGCAAAACAGAGTGCTTTTATTCCTGTTTTAGCCAGTGAAGTGGCAACAGTAGGCTCGAATTTTCCTGTAGTTTTCAGTGCGGATGAAAATCCTTCACTTATTGCGCTTGTATCACTTGGCGGTGACTCTTTGGCAATTAATGAAGAAGGAAAATGGATTACACAGTATGTTCCGTCGTTTTTGAGAAAATATCCGTTTGCTTTGGCAAGTACGAAAGAAAATCCGGAGCAAAAGGTCATTCTCATAGATGAAGAATCACCGCTTGTTTCAAAATCAAAAGGCAAACAGCTTTTTAAAAAAAGCGGTGAGCAGTCAGAACTGTTGACACATGCCATAGAATTTTTGACAAATCATGAAAACCAGGCAGTGATTACAGCCAATGTTGCCAAAGTGATTAGTCAAAGCGGTATTCTTGAAGAGAGAGAAATTTCTGTAGGTGAAGGTGATGAGAAAAAAGTTCTTGTGAACGGATTTAAAGTGGTCGACCGAGAAAAACTCAATGCACTGAGTGATGACATATTGGCAGACTGGGTAAGAAAAGGTATTATTACTTTGATAGATGCACATTTGGAATCACTCAAACACATAGAAACGCTTTTTAAACTTACAATGCAAAAACAAAATATAGCCTAATAATCGGATGAGAAACAATGAATAAAAAACAATCAAAAAACAGTGAAGCAGCATTATCGTTGGCTGAAATACTTAAAAAGTCTAAAAATGCTTTTGTGCATGCGGGTCTTTTCAGCATGTTTATAAACCTGTTGATGCTTTTACCGTCAATATATATGTTGCTGGTATATGATAAAGTTATGGTGAGCCGAAGCATGGATACGCTGATTTTGCTGACTGTTTTAGTGACAGGATTGTTTTTTGTTCTTGGCGCACTGCAAATGATTCGTTCACGAATACTTGTTCGGGTGGGGAATAAAATAGATCTGGATATGAATACAAAACTTTTTGACACTATTTTTGAAACAGCACGGTTAAAACCCGGACAGGTTTCTTCTTTGCCGATGAGTGATCTGACAAAATTGAGACAGTATTTGACGGGACAGGGGATTTTTGCCCTTTTTGATGTGCCATGGTTTCCTTTTTATCTTTTTGTAATGTATCTGTTTAGTCCTTTTCTTGCAGGATTTACAATTTTTGCTGCTTTGGTTATTGTTATAATTACCATCATAAATGAAAGAAGTACAAAAAAAGATCTTGAAGAAGCCAACAAACTCTCAAACAAGGCAAATTTTTATATCAACAAAAATATACAAAATGCAGAAATTATTCATGCCATGGGGATGCAGGAAGATATTAAAAAAAGATGGTACAGACAGCATATAAAATTTTTGCATACACAGTCACGAGCAAGTGACAATGCGGGAAAATGGTCCAATCTGAGTAAAACACTGCGACAGTTGTTTCAGTCATTAACTTACGGTATCGGTGCTTATCTGGCTATTAACGGAGATATTTCTGCCGGTACAATTATTGCGGGGGCTGTGTTGCTTGGGCGTGCTTTGGCACCGCTTGATTTGCTTATAGGTTCATGGAAAGGTTTTGCGGATGCAAAAATTGCCTATAAAAGACTTGATGCCCTGCTCAAAGATTACCAGGAAGAAAAAGAAACTACTGAACTGCCTGCACCTAAAGGGCATATTACAACAGAAAATATTATTGTTATTCCTCCGATGGCAAAACTTCCGGTGCTCAAGGGAATTAATATTGATATACCGCAGGGCATTACCGTAGGTATCATAGGGGCAAGCGGCAGTGGAAAAACGACATTTGCAAAAGCCATCTTGGGTGTCTGGCCTATCCAAAGCGGTGTAGCAAGAATTGACGGAGCTGATATTCATCAGTGGGACAGTCAGAAACTTGGAAAATATATAGGCTATTTACCACAGGATATAGAACTTTTTGAGGGAACAATTGCGGAAAATATAGCCAGACTTGGCGAAGTAGATGATAAAAAAGTTGTTGCAGCCGCGCAAATGGCCGGTGTTCATGAAATGATACTGAAACTTCCAAATGGCTATGATACTCCAATAGGCAATGGCGGCGTCGGACTTTCAGGCGGACAAAAACAAAGAATAGCACTGGCACGTGCTGTATACAACAACCCGGTACTTGTAGTACTGGATGAGCCAAACTCAAATCTTGATGCCGAAGGAGAGATGGCGTTGAATAACACCATTTTACACCTAAAAAGTATAGGCTCAACAGTCCTGGTTATCTCCCATAAGATGGATATTTTAAAGGTAACTGACAGAGTAGCACTTTTCGGCGGAGGTACACTGCAGATGTATGGTCCGACAAATGATGTTTTGGCAAAACTTAATGAACAGGCAGCAGCAAAAGCACAACAGGCAAAACAGCAGGCACAGACAAAAACACAAGCAGCAGGCAAACAGACAGCTATGCCAAAAGTTTCGTTAAGCAAACCGCAAAAGTAATGAAGGATAAGAGTATGCAAAAAAATCAAGAACATGAGTTACCACCACACGATACAGCAAAAGTAATCAAGTATGGCCTGTTTATACTGCTGTTAATGGTTGCGTTGCTGGTATGGGCAGCATTTAATCCGCTTGAAACATCTGTGGTTGCTCCGGGAAAAGTTTCTGCGGGAGTTTATAAAAAAACTGTTCAAAATCAGTATGGCGGTACAATAAAAAAGATTTATATAAATAATGGTGACAAGGTACAAAAAGGTGATCTTCTTATCAAACTGGATGATGTGGAAATAAAGTCAAAACTTGCTATCGCAAAAGCGAAATATCAAGAAACCATTGCGCTTGTAGCTCGACTCGAAGCACAGAAAGAGGCAAGAGAAAAGATAGATTTTCCAAAAGAGCTGCAAAATCAAAATGCACGAAGTACTCAACTGAAAATATTTAATGTAACGCATAAAAGCAACAACAAAGAGAGAGAAATTACCAAAAACAGAATAACTGAACTTGAAAATCAGATGAGCAGTCTCTCTTCAATGGTAGCAAGTAAAAAACAAAACCTGGAGGCTGTTGCCGAAGAAATAAAAGAACAAAAAGAACTTTTTAAAGAACGGCTTGTAAGCAATGAACAAATACGAAAACTGCAAAAAACATACAACAGTTTACAGGGTGAAATTCTCAGTAACTCTTTTGATATGGCAAAACTGAAAGAACAGATAGTCGAAGCAAAAAATCAGCAGTTGTTAAGAGAAAAAAAGTTTCAGCAGGAAATATTGGAAAAATATGCAAAAGCCAAATCGGATGAAGCAGATTTGCGGTCTCAAATCATTGCTTATGAGGATAAGCTGCGCAAAACAAATATCAATGCACCCATCAGTGGAACAGTGGTTGGTCTGAATATACATACAGTAGGCGGTGTTATAAAACCGGGAGAAGAAATTTTAAGTATTGTGCCTCAAAATGAACACCTGATTGTAGAAGCACAGATTCAGACAAAAGATATCGACAAAGTACATAGAGGGCTTGAAGCAACATTGAAGTTTCCGGCATTTAATGTCGCACAGCTTGACATAGTAAAAGGGAAAGTTATTTATGTTTCGGCAGACAGTTTTACGGAAAAAAGAAATGGCACATCCTACTATATTGTGAAAATAGAAGTTACAGATGCGGGGAAAAAAGAGTTGGAAAGTAAATCAATAGTACTTTTACCGGGGATGCCTGCTGAAGCAATGATAAATATAGGACAAAGAACTTTTTTAAGTTATATTGTCAAGCCTTTTAGAGATATGCTCGGGAGAAGTTTCAATGAAGAATAAAATATATGCAGGTATATTGCTTTTTATTGTTGCAGGTTCCCTAAATGCAGAAGTGCTGACCTTTTCGAGGGCCTACAATCTGGCTTTGGAAAATTCACATGCAGTCAAGTCATCAAGTTACATGTATCAGTCAGAAATACAAAAGCTAAAAGAGGAAAAATCTGCTCTTTATCCGCATTTGAATCTTTCTGCATCATATAAAAAGGCGAGATACTATGCTACGGATGTCAGCAAACAGACGGTAGCAAACTATGCACTCTCTTTAAAGCAAAGTATATATAATGCAGGAACTTATGCGAGAATCAATCTTCAAAAGCAGCGTGAAAAATATGCTGATATTGATGTAAAACAGAAAAAAATAGCATTGACACAGGATACAATGCAAGCATATCTTGATGCCATGCGTTCTGATGCAAAAATAAAACTTTTAGAGTCCCAGATAGCATACACCCGTTCTATGCAGACAAAAATACAAAAACAGTTTGTGATGAGACTTTCAGACAAAGTAGATTTGTTAGAGATGCAGGTAGAATATAATTCGGCAAAAATAGAGCTGGATAAAGAAAAAAAAACATATAAAACGTATGTGCAAAAACTGCAAGAATACACAGGGAAAAAGAGTATTGAAATACCACAAATAAAGTTACACAAAGATATGCAGCCCCTTTTGTACGATATGCAAAGAGCTGCGAGCGGTCAGGTAGAATCTGTGGATGTAAAACAATCAAATATAGTGCTTAAAATGAAAGAGTATGAAATTAAACAGGCAAAAGCAGGGTATTATCCCAAAATAGACCTGGATGTAGTCTATTCTAAATCTGATATGAATTCTCTGACAATTCAAGATCCTTTTGTGAAAACAGAGTATGCAGTAGTGAGTTTAAGTATGCCATTGTATGACGGTGGATACAATTCCGCTGCTGTTGAAGTGGCAAAACTGATAAAACAGGCAGCTTATGAAGACTTGCAAAATACAAAAAAAGAGGTCAATATGAAGTATGAAAATGCGCGTTCTCTTTTTTACTCTTCTATGGACTCTGTGAGTCTGTATGCCGAAGCACTGAAGTCTGCACAGCAGTACATTGATGCGGTAAAGATAAAATATGACAGAGGTTTGAGCAGTATTATTGAGTATAACAAAGCAAAACAAAAACTCTATAATATACGCTATAAATATATCAATAACTTGTATGATATGCTACAATCCTATATAAAGATTTTGGCTGATACAAATAATATGAAAAACATTGAAATACTGGATAGATTTTTAAAGGACTGATTTTGAAGAAAAAAGCAATTGTAACAGGAATTACAGGGCAGGACGGCGCTTATTTGGCAGAGTTGCTACTCCAAAAGGGCTATGAAGTGTATGGAACATACAGACGTGTATCGTCTGTCAACTTTTGGAGAATAGAAGATTTGGGAATCGAGAATCATCCGAATCTGCATTTGATTGAATATGATTTGACAGATCAGGCAAACAGTATCCGAATGGTAGCTGAGATTAAGCCGGACGAAATCTACAATCTTGCGGCACAGAGTTTTGTAGGTGTTTCTTTTGAGCAGCCTCTTGCAACTGCACATATCACAGGACTTGGGTGTGTGCATCTGCTTGAGGCAATTCGTATCGTAGATAAAAGTATAAAATTTTATCAGGCGAGTACTTCTGAAATGTTTGGAGAAGTTCAGGAGATTCCACAGACAGAAACGACACCATTGCATCCAAGAAGCCCTTACGGTGTGGCAAAACAGTATGCGCACTGGATGACAGTCAACTATAGAGAATCCTATAATATCTTTGGCAGTTGTGGCATTTTGTTTAATCATGAATCTCCTTTAAGAGGACTTGAATTTGTAACAAGAAAAATCACAGATGCAGTTGCAAAAATAAAACTTGCAAAACTGGAGTGCCTGGAGCTTGGAAATATGGATGCAAAACGGGATTGGGGGTATGCGAAAGATTATGTCGAGGGAATGTACCTGATGCTGCAGGCAGAGCAGCCGGATACTTTTGTGCTGGCAACAAACAGAACAGAAACAGTCAGAGATTTTGTTACCATGGCATTCAAAGCAGCAGATATTGAGCTTGAGTTTCAGGGAGATGGAGAAAATGAGGTGGCAATTGACAAAGCAACAGGTAAAACTGTTGTTCGTGTAAATCCGAAATTTTACAGACCGGCTGAGGTGGATTTGCTCATAGGTGATCCTCAAAAAGCAAAAAACATACTTGGATGGGAACCAAAAACAACACTCGAAGAGCTTTGCATGATGATGGTTGCAGAGGATTTAAAACGCAATAAAACAGGTTTCAAGTTTTAAAGAATGAAAAAAGTTTTAATAACAGGCAGTGACAGTTTTACAGGAAAACATTTGGCACACTATCTTGAGAAACATGGGTATGATGTTTATGGAACTTCTCTCTTTCACGAGAATGAAAAACAGTTTCAGTGTGACATAACCGACAAAAATGCCATTGAAAAAGTTTTGCAGGCTGTGCAGCCTGAGTATTTGATTCATCTTTCGGGTATCTCTTTTAGTGCACACGGCAACAGTGAAGATTTTTATAAAGTAAATACTGTCGGAACAACAAATATTTTAGAAGCCTTATGTCAACTTGATACAAAACCTGAAAAAGTAATACTGGCAGGCAGTGCAACAGTCTATGGCAATCAGGGTATTGGCGTTTTGGACGAGTCTTTATGTCCAAAGCCTGTAAACCATTACGGTGCGAGCAAATACGCTATGGAGTGTCTGGCACAAAACTATTTTGAAAAATTACCCCTTATCATAACCCGTCCTTTTAACTATACAGGAACAGGGCAGGCAGAAAATTTTTTAATACCAAAAATAGTCAGTCACTTTAAAGCGGGCAAAAAGAGTATAGAACTCGGCAACTTACATGTAAGGCGTGAATTTAACGATGTCAGTTTTGTGTGTGAAGTATACAAAAGGCTTTTGGAATCCGAAAAAAAATCCGAAATACTCAATATATGTTCCGGAAGAGGAATAAAGCTTTTGGATGCTATAGCAATGATGAATAAAATTGCCGGATATGAAATTGAAGTCAGAATAAACCCTGCTTTCGTCAGAAAAAATGAAATCGAATCTTTAACAGGTTCTGCAGAAAAACTTTTTTCTGTTGTTGGTACAGTACAACAAAAAGAGTTTGAAGATACTTTGCGAGATATGTTTGAATCCTAAAATATTAGTTGACGCTGTTGCATTGCTTTCTCCGTTAGAAATTTTAGGGGATTAAAAAATGCTTATTGACAAAGGTTTGCAAAGAGTAAAACAGTTTACATGGGAAAAATCGGCAAAAGAGCATCTGTCAGTTTTCAAAGAGGTACTAAAGCAGTGAAAACAGCAATAGTACATGACTGGCTGGTAACAGATGCCGGTGCAGAGAAAGTTTTGCAAGCTGTTTTGGAGATATATCCAGATGCCGATATTTTTAGTCTGGTGGATTTTTTGGATGAAAAGGAGAGAAAAAATGTGTTACACGGCAAATATGCGTACACTTCTTTTATACAAAAATTTCCCTTTGCAAAAAAACATTTTCGTAACTATTTGCCACTTTTTCCGGCCGCAATTGAAAGTTTTGATCTGCAAAAGTATGATCTTGTCATCAGTAGTTCCTGGGCAGTTGCCAAAGGCATCAAAAAGAGTAAAAACCAAATGCATATCTCCTATTGCTATACGCCTGTTCGGTATGCCTGGGATTTATATGATGAATATACAGGAAGCTTGAAACAGCCAAAAAAGTTTTTGGTGCAGGCAGTTTTGCAATACATTCGCAGGTGGGATCTCAAAACACTGAATCGAGTCGATTACTTTATAGCCGATTCAAAATTTGTACAGCAGAGAATCAAAAGAATTTATAGCAGAGATTCTGTTGTAATATACCCTCCGGTAGATGTAGAGACTTTTACTTTGTGTCAAAACAAAGAGAATTTTTATTTGAGTGCTTCAAGACTGGTACCGTATAAAAAAACAAAACTGATAGTAGAGGCATTCAATGCCATGCCTGACAAAAAACTTGTTGTGATAGGTGAGGGGGAAGAGTACAGTGCCATAAAAAAAATCGCAAAACCCAATATAATACTTCTTGGCTACCAGGAAAAACCGATACTAAAAGAGTACATGCAAAAAGCAAAAGCTTTTGTATATGCGGCGGTAGAGGACTTTGGCATTGTTCCTGTAGAGGCACAGGCATGCGGAACGCCTGTGATTGCTTTAGATGAGGGTGGTACGCATGAAACAGTTTGTGAGGGTATTACCGGCATCCATTTTAAAAAACAAACAGTTTTGGATATAATTGAAGCAGTAGAGCGTTTTGAAAATATGGGCTTTGATGCAAAGCTTATATCCAAACATGCACAGATTTTTAATAAAAAAAGATTTAAAACAGAATTTCAAACTTTTGTAGAAAAAAAGCTGGCAAAATGAAAACTTACATCTCCAATATGATAATTATTAGTATTGATTTGCTTGCTTTGACAGTGCTGTTTTACATCACTGCTTTTTTCTTTCCTCACTCCGAAGAAATTGCTTTGGGGGATTTTTTGTTTATTATGTTTATTATTTTTATTTTATTTGTATATGAAAAAATTTATACGCTCCATTATGATTTTTGGCAGGAAACCTATAAAATTTTAAAGTCCCTTGTTTTGGCATTTTTTCTGGTGATGGCGATATTGGCACTTTTAAAAACTTCTTTTGCGTATTCAAAAATATTTATTACTACCTACTTTTTTTTGGGTCTTTTTTTACTGCCGGTGGTAAAACGGCTGGAAAAAAGAGTTCTTTATTCGTTTGACTGCTTTAAAAAAAATGTTTTGCTGCTGGGGAATACGGTACAAATCAGAACACTAAAAAAAGAGTTTCAAAAAAACTGGTATTTGGGAATGAAAACAAATAAGAGATTTTATGATATTGTGATTATTCCTTCAAAGGGTATGAACCCCCAGGAGATGGACAACACCATCACCAAATATCTCAATGAAAAAAGTGCTGTTTATGTTGTTCCCTATGTGACAAGTATTGATTTCGCAAATTCCGTGATTATGGATTATACCAATGTTCGGGTAAATACCATTCGTATAGAGAACAAACTGCTTTTAAAGCAAAATGTATATATAAAGTATATTTTTGATTATCTCCTGGCATTTGCAGTATTGCCGATATTTCTGTCTGTGCATTTTTTTGTCGCTTTGGCTGTTTTATTGGAATCGAAAGGAAAAATCTTTTTTAAACAGGAGCGGTTAGGGAAAAATAACAAAATTTTTAAATGCTACAAGTACAGAACAATGTATGAAAACTCTGATGCACTGTTGCAACAGTATCTTACAGAACATCCCGAAGAGATTGCCTACTATGAAAAATATCATAAATATAAAAATGATCCGCGTATAACAAAAGTAGGGAAATTTTTACGAAGCAGTTCTCTTGATGAACTGCCTCAGGTTTTGAATGTGTTGCAAGGGGAGATGAGCTTTGTCGGACCCAGACCGTATATGCTCAGTGAAGCAGAAAAACTTGGAAAACTGCGAGAACTTATTTTAAAAGTAAAACCCGGCATTACCGGGTTATGGCAGGTAAGCGGCAGGAATAATTTGACATTCAGACAAAGAAGCGAACTGGAAGTCTGGTATATCAAAAACTGGTCTCTGTGGGCTGATCTTGTAATTTTGGTCAAAACGGTAAAAGTTGTTTTAGCAAAAGTTGGTGCTAAATGACAAACAGGTATATCAATTATTTAATTATTCTTTATGCATTCAGTTTTCCGGTATCAAAAGCAGCTGTGAACATTTTAGAAGCAGTCATACTGCTTTTGTGGATATACGAGGGAAACTGGAAAGAAAAACTGAGACTTTTACAGTCGAGTCTCTTTATCAGAGTGTTGGGACTGTTTCTGCTTTACAGTCTGCTGTCTGTTATGTGGGCGTCAGATACCGAATTCGCATTGCAATATATCGGAAAATACCATCATTTTTTATTGATACCTGTGGTATATACTGCATTGCAAAAGAGATACATTCCTTATGTTTTTTCAGCTTTTGTACTCAGTGTGTTTGTGAGTGAACTGATGTCCTATGGCATTTTTTTTCATCTTTTTACCTATAAAGGGGCAACAGCTCAGTTCCCGACACCGTTTATGCACCATATTACCTACAGTGTGATTTTGGCGTTCACAGGTACAATTCTGCTTACAAATGTATTTACAGCAAAAGAGTATAAATACAAATTTTTTAATATACTCTTTTTTATTACGGTCACTGTAAATTTATTTATCAACGGCGGAAGAACAGGACAGATTGCTTTTATGGCTTTGATGGCACTGTTGCCTTTTTTATTGATAAAGCATAAAATAAAAGCGGCTGTTTTGGCTTTTTCTATTATATTTACAAGTTTTTTTCTTGCCTATACATACTCCGATAATTTTACTGTACGGATAGATCAGTTTAAAAAGGGAGTGACAAAAATATTTAATAACGATGACTATACAGACCAGGGAGGTATGCGGGCTGCCTTGTGGATAGTCGGGGCAGACCTGTTTATGCAGCATCCAGTAACAGGAACGGGAATAGGCAATGCAATGAAAGAGGCAAATTTGGTGGCTTCCCAGCACGGCTTTAAGCATAGAAACATGAACGAATTTGCTGATTATCACAATATGTTTCTCAATGAAGCAGTAGAACTTGGCAGTATTGGTCTGTTGCTTGTTCTTTTTATGCTGTATGCCCTGTTGAGACTTAAATTTGCAACACAACAATACTTTATACTCAATACTATGTTTGTATTGAGTTTTATCATTTTTTCAATGACACATAACACATTGCATCTAATGAATCCCATGGTCTTTTTTGCTTTGTTCAGCGGTCTTTTTTTAGGAATATCAAGAATAGAAAATCATCAGAAAGGATAAATTTATGAACACAATAGAAAACATAGAAAAAACAATACAAGAAAATCCGGCAGTAATGCTCTACTTCTCTGCGCCTGCATGTAACGTATGCCATGCGCTCAAACCAAAACTGCTCGAAGCGATAGATAGAAATTTCAAAGAATTTACCATTGTAACTGTTGATATTTCAGTTGAGCAGGAAATAGCGGCACATTTTAGTGTTTTTGCAATTCCTACGATACTCGTTTTTTTGGACGGCAGGGAATTTTTGCGAAAATCCCGTCATATGAGTGTGGATGAGGTTATTCGGGAGATACGCCGTCCTTATGAAATTATGATCTCTTAATATCCTTTTGTAATATTATATAAAATAATACAATGTTTGTAAGCTTCTTGTAACCTTTTTAACATATAATTATCTTTTGAAAGGATAAGCAGTGAATAAAATTGTTCCGAGAAATAACGAAATAACACTCACAGAAGATGAGTTTATAGTTTCTAAAACTGATACAAAAGGAAAAATTCTTTACGGGAATAAAATTTTTATAAAGATTTCCGGTTATGAAGAAAAAGAGTTGCTTGGCCAGCCCCACTCAATACTGAGACATCCTGATATGCCTAAGATTATCTTTAAACTGCTTTGGGAGAGACTCAAAGCGAAAAAAGAGATATTTGCCTATGTGAAAAATCTCTCCAAAGACGGTTCCTATTACTGGGTATTGGCAAATGTCACAGTCACTATGGGAAAAAACGGAGATGTTATTGATTACCATTCTGTAAGGCGTAAACCCTCTGCCAGGGCAATGGCGGTCATTCCGGAGCTTTATGCACAGTTGCTGCAGGAAGAAAAAAGGTCAGGAATGGCTGGCTCAAAACAAATGCTTGACGCACTACTCCATGAAAAAAGGACAGGGTATGATGATTTTATCTTCCATTTACAGCACTAAGCAAACACTTTCTCTCTATATGCTTTTAGGTGCCATATTGATTTACACATTGGTTACAGGACAGTATATATTTGCAGGAGCAGTATTTGCCGGACTTATCTCAACATTGCTTTTATCACTCGCATCAGGTGATATCTGCGATAAAATCTTCCAGGATGAGTTGGTTCGACAGATCAGAGATGTGCTTCTCAAGGCTGGCAAAGGAGAGCTTTCTTATAGAATTACAAACATACCCGATACCCATATAATGCAGGGAGTTGCATGGGGAATCAATGATTTGCTTGATCAGACAGAACAGTATATCCGTGATGTGATTGCTTCGATTGAAAATGCAAATGCGGGATATAACAACAGAATAATCTATGAAAACGGATACAGAGGAGAATTTCTTGCATCCATTCCTGCGCTCAACCATGCCATTACGTCTATAGGAGTATCTCACAAAGCTGCACAAAAAACAAATCTTGGAGAAGTTTTTGATGTCAACAGTAATGGGGGTGTGACACGTGGACTGAATATTATTCAAGAAGATATATCTGATAATCTGGACATATTGCAAAGAATTGCACACAGTACACAAGAGACGGCAGCGGAAGCAACAGAGTCCAAAGTTGTGGTGAATAATATTACAAACAGGCTGGAAGAACTTATCACACTTATTACAAATTCAGATGAAGTCATTCGTGCTTTGAATGAGCAGACAGGTGAAATCAATACTATTGTTGATTTGATTAAAGATATTGCAGACCAGACAAATCTGCTGGCACTCAATGCTGCTATTGAAGCAGCGCGTGCCGGAGAGCACGGGCGAGGGTTTGCTGTAGTAGCCGATGAGGTAAGAAAACTGGCAGAAAGAACGCAAAAAGCAACCCAGGAAATCTCTATTACAACCAATACACTCAAGCAGGAAGCAGATGATATCCAAAACAACTCTATGCAGATTACTGATCTTGCAATGCGTTCCCAAGAAGATGTTTCAAAATTTAACAATACACTCAACAGCTTTGCAAACAAAGCAAATGAATCAGCATATGAAGCTGTATTTATGTATGACTCACTCTATACCAGTCTGGCAAAAGTAGACCATATTATACTCAAGCACAAAGCCTACAAGGCGCTTTTAGATGAAAATGAAGCAATGGCAAAAGAGTTTGTTGATCACAATAAATGCAGAATGGGACAATGGTACAATACCGATGCAAAACAGAAGTTTGGACATACAAAAGCCTATAAAGAGCTGGGAAATGTCCATAAGAGAGTCCATGATAAAATATTTGAAGTAATGCGCTGTGTCCCTGAACATACCTGTATTACGAAAGAAAACCAGGATAATGTTATAAGCGGATTTAAAGATATGGAAGAAGCGAGTTTTAAGATGTTTGATCTCTTTAGAGCAATGGTAAGAGAAGGTAACCCCAAGGTTACGCTTTAAAGGCAATCAATGATGCCGTAACAGCAACATTGAGTGATTCTACACCTCTGTTCATGGGAATAGAGACAGAATTATTGCAGAGTTTTTCCACTGCATCACTGACGCCTTCGTTTTCATTCCCAAAACATAGACGGTTTTTTTATCTTCTCTGATATCGTTGAGAACAGTTTTTGCATGGGAGGAGAGCGAATAGATTTTTGCTTCTTGAAGTTGCGGCAATATCTCTTCAAGTGTATTACAAAAGTAGACAGGCAGTTTAAAAAGCGTGCCGGCACTTGCTTTGACAACAAGAGGAGAAATTTTTGCCGAGTTCTTCTTTGGCAGAATGATACCGTCAATATTTCCTGCAGCACACGAACGTATAATCATTCCTAAATTTTGCGGATTTTGTATACCGTCAAGTGCAATGAGTCTGTATTGCTGCAGTTCTTTTATTTTGTTTACATGTAAATATGTTTTAGAAACTATATCAATGGCTACTCCCTGATCCTGTTTCGCATTTTTGCTTATGCGTGAAAGAGCGGCTTTGTTATGTTTCACTGTTTCGATATTACGCTCTTTTGCAAGTAAAAGAATCTTTTTTATTGCTCCGTCAGGTTTGTTTGAATCTGCCAGATGCAGTTTGTGAATTTCAATAGAACTGTCTTGGAGTATTTCTACAACGACATTTCTTCCGTACAAGGTAATGATTTTTTCAAAAAAAGCTTTTTTTTCTTTATACTCTTGAGAGTCTTTCATATTGTGTTTCTCCTATTCTATTATATTGTATACAATTTCTTTTTTTAGTTTTTGCTCTGTAATCTCGTGAACCTGTAAATTTTCTATCTCAAGTTTCATAAAATCATTCAGAGAGTTTACACCGGCTTTTGCAATTTCACGCAAAACAATTCCCCGATAGGCTTTTGCCCAGTGTGAAACTGTTTTTCCGTTTTTTAAAAATTTCAGTGTTGTATGCGGTTGCGTGAGTTTGTAAAATTTATTATAATAGCCTGCCCGTAAATCTAAAATATCATTGCCTCCAAGATATAAATCAAGCTGGTAGGAAAAACGTTCTTTGTAAAATTTATCCGGTGCAATATCACCGATACTGTTTCCCTGTTTGACTTTATAGTTTGCAATCACATCACCACCGAGTACAGGACCGTAAAGATTTGAAAATATAAGAGTATTGTTTTTGAGATGCTCTTGCGCACTTTCATTGAGTTCATCATATTTCAGGTAGTCATAGGCTACACCCTGATAGCGTTCTATCGCACACATCAAAGCAGAATTGTATATGTCGTTTATGTAAGGCCGGCATTCACTGAATTTTTTAAAACCAAAAAGTTGTTTTATTTTTTCTTCATTAGCACTTAATACTATAGTATTATAAGCGTCCAAAATTTCTTTCCTTGCATTTAATGCACCAAAAAGGTCTTTTGCTTTTTCGTTTCCGCCGCTCTTTTTCCCTTCTGATGGAGAAAATAATATTTTTAACATTATTTATATACCTTTGTAAAAACTGTTAATGCAATTATATCTACATAAATGCTATAATATTTCCAAAACAGCAAAAAGTGTATAAAATGTATGAAAACAGCATAAAAATTTTAGGTGCCTATGGAACTAAAGCCAAAGGTTTTGGAACAACATCCTTTATGTTGGATGCCGCAACTGTGATTGATGCCGGAAATCTTTTAAATGCTTTGGCCGAGAACTCTTTACATGTAGAGTATATTTATTTAACACATTCTCACCTTGATCATATAGCTTATATTGTAGACAACTATTTTTTACAAAGAAGAAAAACTTTGCATATCATAGGCTTGCCCCAAACAATACAGGCATTAAAAAAACATTTTTTTAATGACATAATATGGCCGGATTTTTCCAAAATTCCTTTGGAAGGCTCAGAAGAAATGAGCATCAGATACAGAGATGTACATTGTAACGAGAGATATACACTCAATAACAAAACAACTATTATGCCAATTGAAACGGACCATACGGTTCCGAGTTGCGGCTATATTTATAAAGTAAACAACAAAGGTGTACTTATAACGGCAGATACACTCTCTCTTGAAAATATTATAAACAGACTGAACAATGACAGAGAAATAAAGTCGCTTGTTATTGAATGCTCTTTTCCTTCAAGTATGGAAAAACTAGCAAGAGTAAGCAAACACCTGACACCAAAACTGCTTTTTAAAGCATTGCAGAAATTACAAAGAGATGATATAAGACTCTATATTAACCATATCAAACCGTCATATTTAAAAGAGATTACTGAAGAAATAGAAGAATTTGGGAGAAATTTTAGGCCAATTATACTAAAAGACGGTGATTTTATAAATTTCTGAGAAAAACCCTTGACATTGAATTTGTTTTGCACTATAATTCTGGCTCAAATTCGATGCCGACATAGCTCAGTTGGCTAGAGCAGCTGATTTGTAATCAGCAGGCCCGGGGTTCAAATCCTCGTGTCGGCACCATTGAATTTTGAATATTAGAAACAGTGTTAGACCAGAAAAACATTTTATAAATGTACACGTGGTGGGATAGTCAAGTGGCCAACGACGGCAGACTGTAAATCTGCTCCCTATGGGTTCAGAGGTTCGACTCCTCTTCCCACCACCACTCATATGCGGGTGTAACTCAGTGGCTAGAGTTCCTGCCTTCCAAGCAGGCTGTCGAGGGTTCGAATCCCTTCACCCGCTCCATCTGAGATTCTGGAAGCTGAAGTATAATTTCTATCTTACTTCATACAATCTGTATATTTGTAAAATATATATTTATATAGAATATTCTAATCACAAAAAAACTAATATCAAAATAAAAGAATTATTCAATTATTGCTTAATATAATCTCGTTTGCTCTCGTGGCTCAGGGGTAGAGCACTTCCTTGGTAAGGAAGAGGTCGGCGGTTCAAATCCGCTCGTGAGCTCCATTTAAGTAAAATTATGTTTTAATTAAGCAATAATTGAATGATTTTTGGGTATAATTCCATTTCAATTCAAAATTAAAGTCGGAGAACATTATGGCAAAAGAAAAGTTTGAACGTAACAAACCCCATGTTAACATCGGTACAATTGGTCACGTTGACCACGGTAAAACAACATTAACAGCAGCTATTACTGCAGTACTTGCAGTTAAAAATGATGCAAAATTTATGGATTATGATGCAATCGATAATGCACCTGAAGAAAGAGAGCGTGGTATTACTATCGCTACTTCACACGTAGAGTATGAAACAGACAACCGTCACTATGCGCACGTTGACTGTCCTGGTCACGCGGATTATGTTAAAAACATGATTACAGGTGCTGCACAAATGGACGGTGCTATTCTTGTTGTTTCTGCAGCGGATGGCCCAATGCCACAAACTCGTGAGCATATCCTTCTTTCAAAACAAGTTGGTGTTCCGTACATCGTTGTTTTCATGAACAAAGAAGATATGGTTGATGATGAAGAGTTGTTAGAGTTGGTTGAAATGGAAATTCGTGAACTGCTTGATATGTATGAATTCCCGGGTGATGACACTCCAATCACTGCAGGTTCAGCATTAAAAGCTCTTGAAGAAGCAAAAGCAGGTACTTTGGGTGAATGGTCTGAGAAGATTGTTGAGCTTATGAAAACTGTTGATGAGTATATTCCTGAACCAGAACGTGAAACTGATAAAGATTTCTTAATGCCTGTTGAAGATGTTTTCTCAATCTCTGGTCGTGGTACAGTTGTTACTGGACGTATCGAGCGTGGTGTTATTAAAGTTGGTGAAGAAGTAGAAATCGTTGGTATCCGTGATACACAAAAAACTACTGTAACCGGTGTTGAAATGTTCCGTAAAGAAATGGAGCAAGGTGAAGCGGGTGACAACTGTGGTATTCTTGTTCGTGGTATTGCGAAAGATGAAGTTGAGCGTGGTCAAGTACTTTGTAAGCCGGGTACAATTACACCTCACACTAAATTTACTGCAGAAATCTATGTTCTGAGTAAAGATGAAGGTGGTCGTCATACTCCATTCTTCAATGGTTACCGTCCACAGTTCTATGTACGTACTACAGACGTTACCGGAGCAATCACTTTACCAGAAGGTACTGAGATGGTTATGCCAGGTGATAACGTAAGTATTACTGCTGAGTTAATTCACCCAATTGCAATGGAAAAAGGTACTAAGTTCGCTATCCGTGAGGGTGGACGTACAGTTGGTGCCGGTGTTGTTGCAGAGATTCTTGCATAATTAGCCTTTGGCTAATATGCAAAATCCTTTAAAAGGTTCCTTAATATGAGAGAAGCAATACACTTGGGTTGTGAGAAATGTACAAGACGTAATTATCACACAACAAAAAACAAAAAGACTCACACTGAGAAATTTTCAGTACGTAAATACTGTAAATGGTGTAAAGAGCACACAATACACAAAGAGATGAAACTGTAATAACAGTTCATTTTTTTGTAACAAATGAAGGCACTAGTGCCGCGGGCTTCCTGCCGAAGGAAACTCAGCGTTAGCGTAGATATCGGGACTTGTTCCGATGTCGTCACTATTAAATAATTGGTGCCTAAATTTTGTAAAAATTTAGGCGTATAGCTCCAATGGTAGAGCACCGGATTCCAAATCCGGGTGTTGGGAGTTCGAGTCTCTCTACGCCTGCCACACATTTATTATAAGTAGAGCAGATCTGCTTTATTTATAACAAATGACATTTCAATATATGGAAAAGATAGATGAATTTAAGTAAAGTAATAAGTAACGCAAGACTGGAACTGAGCAAAGTTATCTTTCCTACCAAAAGTCAGGTAAAACAGGCATATATAGCAGTTGTTATTGTAGTTTCTGCAATAGCAGCATTTCTTGCATTGGTTGATTTGCTTATGTCATCTATTATGTCTGCAATTTTAGGTTAAGGAGTAAAAAATGGCACATCAATGGTACTCTATACAGACCTATGGCAGTGACAGAACAGTGAGAGATGCAATCTTTAATATGATAGAAGAACATGGTCTGCAGGACCATATTACCGATGTAATAGTTCCTACAGAAGATGTTATTGAAGTAAAAGACGGAAAGAAGAAGGTGAGTGAGAGATCTTTGTATTCCGGTTATGTGTTCGCCCGCATAGATTTAAATACAGAAATTCAGCATATGATTCAGTCAATACCGAAAGTATCAGGTTTTATCGGGGAGGGAAACACGCCTACACCTTTGAGCGAACATGATATTAATGTTATTTTGGATCGTGTGAACAATCGTGCCGCACCAAAACCAAAAGTATTTTTTGATAATGGTGAAACGGTACGTATTATTGACGGACCTTTTGCCAACTTTACGGGAACAGTTGATGAGTATGACCTTGAACACGGCACTCTTAAGCTGAATGTTTCAATCTTTGGCAGAGCTACTCCTGTAGATATTTCTTACACACAGGTAGAAAAAATAATCTAATCAAGAACCCTGCTACGCTAAGGCTAGGTTTTAATTTTTTGAAACTTAACCTTAGCGTAGTAAACTGGACCTCGTTTGGATTACGTAATTAAATAATGAAAAAGGACAAAAAATGGCAAAAAAAGTCATGGATTATATCAAGCTACAAATAGAAGCTGGTAAAGCTAACCCGGCTCCACCAGTAGGACCTGCATTAGGACAACGTGGTGTTAATATCATGGAATTCTGTAAGGCATTCAATGAAAAAACAAAAGATAAAATGGGATTCAAAGTTCCTGTTATTATTACAGTTTACAATGACAGAAGTTTTTCTTTTGTTACAAAACAACCACCTGCTTCTGAACTTTTAATGAAAGCAGCCGGACTGAAAAAAGGAAGTGACAATCCTCTTAAAAACAAAGTAGGGTCATTAACTCGTGCACAGCTTATGGAAGTTGTAGAAGCTAAAATCGAAGATTTAAATACTGACGATAAAGAGATGGCTGCAAATACTTTGGCTGGTTCTGCCCGTTCAATCGGTATAGAAATCAAAGACTAGTAAAAACAATCATCGACCACAGTGATTTCAAAATTATGTGGCAGAATTAATATGGAGATTTGTAATGAGCAAAAGATATAAACAATTATTAGAAAAAATTGACAAAACAAAATCATACAGTGTAGAAGAAGCTTCTGCAACAGTAAAAGATTTAAAAAGTGCAAAGTTCGACGAAACAGTTGAAATTGCAATGAACTTGAATGTAGATCCTCGTCACGCAGACCAAATGGTTCGTGGTGCTATCGTTCTTCCTCATGGAACCGGTAAAACAGTTCGTGTTGCTGTATTTGCCAAAGGTGCCAAAGCTGATGAAGCAAAAGCTGCAGGTGCAGACATCGTTGGAACTGATGATTTGGTTGCACAAATCAAAGAAGGTATATTTAACTTTGATGTTGTTGTTGCAGCACCTGACTGTATGGGTCTTGTAGGTCAAATTGGTCGTATTCTTGGGCCAAAAGGATTGATGCCAAATCCTAAAACTGGAACTGTAACACCTGATGTTGCAACAGCTGTGAAAAATGTCAAAGGCGGCCAGGTTAACTTTAGAGTTGACAAAAAAGGTAATATCCATGCCGGTATAGGGAAAGCAAGTTTTGAAGCTTCTCAAATAGCAGAGAATTTAACAACATTTCTTTCTGCAATCAATAAACAAAAACCTGCCTCTGCAAAAGGGCGTTATATTAAAAATGCAGCATTGAGTCTAACTATGAGTCCTGCAGTTAAACTTGATGTTGTAGAGTTGGCAGATATCAAATAAACGGGCTAAAGCCCCTCATAGGAAAAAACCAAATTTTTTCCTATGCTGAAATAAAAGTTTTTATTGTAGTATAAAATATATATTACAATAAAGATTTTCATTTTGGAAATCTGAATTACTTGGACTAAAGATAGTTGGGGGTATCTGCCGTGTCGGCAGTGAACTTAATCGTACCCTTTCGCCCCGCTTGAAGTTATGTCTGGAAAGGAGAACTATATATGCTTAAGTCAAAAAAAGCTGAAGTAATTGAGCAGTTAACTACTTCATTTGCCAATACTACGGCAGTTGTTATATGTGACTACAAAGGTTTAACTGTAAGTGAACTTGAAGAGTTGCGTAAATCTGCTCGTGCAAAAGACACAAGTGTTCAGGTTGTTAAAAATACTTTAGCAACAATTGCACTGAATAATGCTGAGATGAGTGGTGTTGAAATCAAAGATACAAATATTTTTATTTGGTCTGATGATGTTATCAATGCTGCTAAAATCGCGGCTGATTTCGCCAAAGATCATGACAAGTTCGTGATTAAAGCCGGTTATTTAGATAAAGAACCTGCAGACGTAGCTAAAATCGAAGCATTCGCCAAACTTCCTGGTCGTGATGAACTTCTCGGTATGCTTGCTGCTACCTGGATGGCTCCAATTACAAATATGGCAATTGGAATCGATGCTTTACGCAAAAAGAAAGAAGAAGAGGAAGCATAGTCTTTCACTTTTATGAAATGAGGTTACGATTTAAAATCGTTAATGGGAAAATCGTGCTGGCACGATGAGCCTCCCGCTGAGGGAAACCTAGTGTTAACGCAGATAGGAGAATTACTTCTCCTGTCGTCATTAACAAGTAAAAGGTTTCCTTAATTTTTGAAAAAAATAAAGGAGCTTAATATGGCTGTTACTAAAGAAGATGTATTAGAGTTTATTTCTGGACTTTCTGTTTTAGAATTATCTGAACTTGTTAAAGAGTTTGAAGAAAAATTTGGTGTTTCTGCACAACCTGTTGCTGTTGCCGGTGTTGCCGGTGATGCTGGCGCTGCTGCTGCTGAGCAGACTGAATTCAATGTTGTTTTAACTGATGTCGGTGCGAAAAAAATCGGTGTTATTAAAGCGGTTCGTGCATTAACTGGTCTTGGACTCAAAGAAGCAAAAGAAGCATGTGAAAGTTTACCGTCTACAATCAAAGAGGGTGTAGATAAAGAAACTGCTGAAGAGGCAAAAGCTGCTTTAGAAGAAGCTGGTGCTACAGTAGAAGTTAAGTAGTCTTAACTTAAAAACAAAGAGGGTTTTGTCCCTCTTTTTTGGGCGCTTTAGCGAAGAGAACGGACTCTCTTGGCTAAAGTGCCCTTATGTCGTTTATAAGCACTATAAAAAATCTCTTAATACCTAAGAGTAAAACAATCTATCTGGTGACGACTGGATACGATATGCTTGAACTTATCAAGTCCCTAATTAACAACTTATCGAGGTAGCCTATGTTAAACACTTTATATTCCGGAAACCGTCTTCGTATAGACTTCTCTAAAACTCCTCAAGAAATTGAAGTACCAAATTTACTCCAACTGCAACAAAGCTCATATGATACATTTTTAATGTTAAATGCAAAAGACAGAGCAACAAGCGGTATTGAAAAAGTTTTTCAATCTGTTTTTCCTATTCATGATGCACAAAACAGATTAACTGTTGAATATATCGGTTCTGAAGTCACGAACCCAAAATATACCGTTCGTGAATGTATGGAAAGAGGACTTACCTATGCAGTAAGCCTTAGAATGAAAACACGCCTTATTTTGTGGGACAGAGATGAAAACACAAAAGAAAAACTTGGTGTAAAAGATATAAAAGAGCAGAGTATATTTGTTCGTGATATTCCGCTTATGACCGATAGAACTTCTTTTATTATCAACGGTGTTGAACGCGTTGTAGTCAACCAGTTACACCGATCACCTGGTGTTATCTTTAAAGAAGAAGAGTCAACTACTGCAGGAAACAAATTAATTTATACCGGACAGATTATTCCTGACCGCGGTTCATGGCTCTATTTTGAGTATGATCCTAAAGATATTCTCTATATGAGAATCAATAAACGTCGTAAAGTACCTGTAACAATCATGTTCCGTGCTTTGGGATATTCCAAACAGGATATTTTAAAACTCTTTTACCCGATTCAGACAATAAAAATCAATGACAATACTTTTTCTATGGATTTTAATCCTAAAGATTATGCAACACGTATCTCTTATGATTTGGTTGATATGAACGGTAAAGTGCTTGTTGCTGCAGGCAAAAGACTTTCAAGCAAAAAAGTACAAAAACTTTTAGATGACGGTGTGAAAGAAGTTCAGTATCCTTTGGAAATACTCTTGGACAGATATTTGGCTGAGCCTATCATTGACCCGGAAACAGGGGAAGTGTTATTTGATACAATGACACATATAGATGAGACCAAATTAAAGAAAATGGCTGAAATTGGCGTAACAGAATTCAAAATTGCCAATGATATTGCCGAAGGTGTTGACAGTTCTATTATCAACGCATTCAATGCCGATACAGATTCTCTGAAGCTTTTAAAACAGACAGAAGATATTGAAGATGAGAATGATTTGGCTGCGATTCGTATCTACAAAGTGATGCGTCCGGGCGAGCCTGTAACCAAAGAGGCTGCAAAAATATTTGTAAACCAGCTTTTCTTTGATCCTGAGAGATATGATTTGACTCAGGTTGGTCGTATGAAAATGAATCACAAACTTGGAATGAATATTCCTGAGTATGTGACTGTTTTAACACACGAAGATATTATAGAATCTGTAAAATATGTTATTAAAGTAAAAAACGGACAGGGTCACCTGGATGACAGAGACCACTTGGGTAATCGTCGTATTCGTTCCATCGGTGAATTATTAGGAAATGAATTACACAACGGTCTTGTGAAAATGCAAAAAGCAATTCGTGACAAGCTCTCTACTATGAGCGGACCGATGAATGAGCTTATGCCTCATGATTTGATTAACTCAAAAATGATTACCTCTACAATCATGGAATTCTTTTCAGGCGGTCAGCTTTCTCAGTTTATGGACCAGACAAATCCACTCTCTGAAGTGACACACAAACGTCGTCTTTCGGCTCTTGGTGAAGGCGGTCTTGTCAAAGAACGTGCCGGATTTGAAGTGCGTGATGTCCATCCTACACATTATGGCAGAATCTGTCCTGTTGAAACGCCGGAGGGACAAAATATCGGTCTTATCAATACACTTGCAATGTATGCAAAAGTAAACGAGCATGGATTTATTGAAGCTCCTTACAAAGTAATGAAAGACGGAAAAGTTACTCATGAAATAGTTTATCTGACGGCAACACAGGAAGAGGGTAAAAAAATTGCCGCAGCTTCTAACAAACTGGATGAAAACGGCCAGTTTATTGAAGACCTGATTGCTGTAAGACAGGACGGGGAAATCCTTTTACGTGATCCCAAAGAGTGTGAATATGCAGATCTCTCTTCACAGATGGTTGTCGGTGTAGCCGCTTCACTGATTCCGTTCTTGGAGCATGATGATGCCAACCGTGCACTTATGGGATCAAACATGCAACGTCAGGCAGTGCCTCTTTTACGTGCAAATGCACCAATGGTCGGAACGGGCGTTGAAAAACTGGTTGCCCGTGATGCATGGGAATGTGTCAAAGCAAAACGTGCCGGTAAAATTGAAAAAGTTGACGGTAAACACATTTATGTGATGGGTGAAGAAGACGGCGAAATCTTTATTGACTATTATCCGTTACAAAAAAATCTTCGAACCAACCAAAACACCTCTTTTACACAAAAACCGATTGTAAAAGTCGGTGAAATGGTAAAGAAAAACCAGATCATTGCCGATGGTCCAAATATGGACAAAGGGGAACTGGCGCTTGGTGTCAATGCAATGGTTGCTTTCATGCCGTGGAACGGGTATAACTTTGAGGATGCTATAGTCATCTCAGAACGTTTAATCCGTCAAGACGCTTTTACTTCAGTGCATATTTATGAAAAAGAGGTAGAAGCCCGTGAATTGAAACACGGTGTCGAAGAGATTACCCGTGATATCCCGAATGTTCGTGATGATGAACTGGCACATCTCGATGAATCAGGTATTGTCAAAATCGGTACAAATGTAAAAGGCGGTATGATTCTTGTCGGAAAAGTTTCTCCAAAAGGGGAAGTGAAACCAACACCGGAAGAGCGTCTTTTACGCGCAATTTTTGGCGAAAAAGCCGGTCATGTCGTCAATAAATCACTCTACTGTCCGCCGTCAATGGAAGGGGTGGTTGTAGATATTAAAGTATTTACAAAAAAAGGTTATGACAAAGATCCCCGTGCATTGGAACTTGAAAAAGAGGAGAGAGACTACCTTGAACGCGAGCATTATGACAGACTTATTATGATAGATAAAGAAGAGATGCTTCGTGTGACAAAACTTCTCACCCGTGAACCGTTACAGAGTGACATCAAAATAGGTGATACCGAGTATAAGGCCGGAGAAAAAATCAACGGAGATGATTTAAAAGAAGTAAACCGTTTTGCTATGAATGCAATCGTCAAATCTTTTTCACAAGAGATTCAGGATGAGTACAACAAAACGAAAAGTCATTTCCAGAAGCAAAAAAGAGTTTTCAGAGATGAACATGAAGAGAAACTCACTATATTGGAAAAAGACGACATTTTACCAAACGGTGTTGTGAAGTATGTAAAAATCTATATAGCAACAAAACGTCATCTCAAAGTCGGTGACAAGATGGCCGGACGTCACGGAAACAAAGGTATTGTTTCTATTATAGTTCCTGAGGTAGATATGCCGTATATGGAAGACGGACGTTCTGTTGATGTCTGTTTGAATCCGCTTGGTGTACCTTCTCGTATGAATATCGGTCAGATTTTGGAAATGCACCTCGGTATGGCAGGTCGTGAACTCGGCGATCAGATACAGGCAGAGTTTGACTCAAAACAAAAAGACTATATACAAAATCTTCGTGCAAAAATGATCGAAATAGCTGATGTTGCAGGAATGATGAAAGCTTCTGAAGTAATCGGAAATATGAGTGATGAAGAGTTTCTGATCCATGCAAGAGACTGGGCCAAGGGTGTTAAATTTGCTGCACCTATTTTTGAAGGGACAAATGCTGAAGAGTTTGAAAAACTCTACAAACTGGCAAATATGGATGCTGACGGCAAACGTGTACTTTATGACGGAAAAACCGGTGAGAAGATGAAAGAGCGTGTCAATGTCGGTTACATGTACATCTTAAAACTGCATCACCTGGTAGACGAAAAGATCCATGCCCGTTCAACCGGACCATACTCGCTTGTTACACAACAACCGGTTGGTGGTAAAGCACTCTTTGGTGGTCAAAGATTCGGTGAGATGGAAGTCTGGGCACTTGAAGCATATGGTGCTTCAGCAGTTCTAAAAGAGATGTTGACTATCAAATCAGATGATGTTGATGGTCGTGTACGTGCTTACAAAGCACTTACAAAAGGTGAATTGGTACCAGAATCTGGTATTCCTGAAACACTATTTGTATTAACAAAAGAGCTGCAGGCATTGGCTCTTGATGTAGATATTATGGACGAGGTAGAAGACGATGAGTAAATTAGTACCGGTAGAAGTAACAGAAGACAGCAGACCAAAAGATATAAAACAGCTCCAGTTCCGTTTGGCATCCCCTGAAAAGGTAATGTCATGGAGTCACGGAGAGGTTAAAAAGCCAGAAACTATTAATTATCGTACTTTAAAACCTGAGCGTGACGGTTTGTTTTGTGCAAAAATCTTTGGACCTGTAAGGGACTATGAGTGTCTTTGCGGCAAGTATAAAAAGATGCGCTATAAAGGTGTGGTATGTGAAAAATGTGGTGTTGAAGTAACATCTACAAAAGTACGTCGTACACGTATGGGACATATTGAATTGGTGACTCCGGTTGCACATATATGGTATGTAAGTTCACTGCCTTCTCGTATCGGTACGCTGCTTGGTATCAAAATGAAAGATTTAGAGCGTGTACTCTATTATGAAGCGTATATCGTCGAAGAGGGCGGAGAGTCCTATTATGATGCAGAGGCTAAAACTCCGGTTTTAAAATATGATGTTTTAAATGAAGAGCAGTACCGTACACTTGTGCAGAGATTTGGTGAGCTTGGTTTCAAAGCCCGTATGGGTGGTGAAGTGATTCGTGATTTATTGGATTCTATTGATTTGGTTGACCTTTTTACTAACTTAAAAGAAGCGATTGGCGAAACAAAATCTGAGGCAAAGAAAAAAACGATTAACAAACGTCTGAAAGTTATTGAGTCATTTTTAAATTCAGGCAACAACCCTGCCTGGATGATGCTGACTGTGCTGCCGGTTCTCCCACCGGATTTACGTCCGTTGGTATCACTTGACGGCGGTAAGTTTGCCGTATCTGATGTAAATGATTTATATCGTCGTGTTATTAACCGTAACCAGCGTTTAAAACGTCTTGTAGAACTTGAAGCACCTGAAATTATTGTCAGAAACGAAAAGCGTATGTTACAGGAGTCTGTAGATGCACTTTTTGACAACGGTCGTCGTGCAAATGCGGTAAAAGGCGCAAACAAACGTCCTTTGAAATCTTTAAGTGAAATCATTAAAGGAAAGCAGGGGCGTTTCCGTCAGAATCTTCTTGGAAAGCGTGTTGACTTTTCCGGACGTTCTGTCATTGTAGTCGGACCGTCTTTGCGAATGGATGAGTGCGGACTGCCGAAAAAAATGGCACTCGAACTCTTTAAGCCGCATTTGATTGCAAAACTTGAAGACAAAGGTTACGCAACAACGGTAAAAGCTGCCAAAAAAATGATAGAAGAAAAAACAAATGAAGTTTGGGAGTGTCTTGCAGAGATTGTTGACGGGTATCCGATTATGCTCAACCGTGCACCGACACTGCATAAACTTTCTATTCAGGCGTTTCACCCTAAACTGATAGACGGAAAAGCAATTCAGCTTCACCCATTGGTTTGTGCGGCATTTAATGCCGACTTTGACGGGGATCAGATGGCTGTACACGTACCGCTTTCTTCTGCTGCCATAGCTGAATGTAAAGTGTTGATGCTGGCTTCTATGAACATTTTGCTTCCTGCATCCGGAAAGGCTATTGCTACACCTTCTCAGGATATGGTACTTGGTATTTACTATCTTTCACTTGAGAAAAACGGTGTGAAGGGTTCTAACAAACTTTTTGCAAATGTTGATGAGATCCGAATTGCTTTAGAACATGACGCACTTGACTTGCACGCTAAGGTTAGAACACGTGTTGACGGACGTATTATTCACACAACTGCAGGTCGTCTTTTGATTAAGGCAATTCTTCCTGATTTTGTTCCGGCTGAGCTTTGGAACAAAGTAATGAAGAAAAAAGCTATTAATGAGATTGTTGATTATGTACAAAAACACGGGGGAATCGGCATTACTGCATCTTTCCTTGACCGTTTGAAAGATTTGGGTTTCAAGCATGCGACAGAAGCCGGTGTGTCAATTTCAGCGGATGATATTCGTGTGCCTGATATGAAACCTGCAAAAATTGCAGAGTCTAAAGCAAGAGTCATTGAGATTCAAAAACAGTTTGAAGCGGGACTGTTGACTGAGCAGGAACGTTACAATAAGATCATTGATGTTTGGACAGATACAAACAATACACTTGCAGCAGAAATGATGCAGCTTGTACAGACGGACAAAGACGGTTTTAACTCTATTCATATGATGGCAGATTCCGGTGCTCGTGGTTCTGCAGCGCAGATTCGCCAGCTTGCCGGTATGCGTGGTCTGATGGCTAAGCCTTCTGGAGAGATCATCGAGACACCGATTATTTCTAACTTTAAAGAGGGTCTTAATGTTATTGAATACTTTATTTCAACACACGGTGCGCGTAAAGGTCTTGCAGATACGGCACTTAAAACTGCCAATGCAGGGTATTTGACTCGTAAACTTGTTGATGTTGCACAGAATGTTAAAATTGTTGAGCATGACTGCCATACGCACGAAGGGATAGAGATTTCTGATATATCTGATCAAAATACATTGATAGAATCATTGGAAGACAGACTCAACGGTCGTGTTCTTGCGGATGATGTTATTGACCCTATCTCCAATGAAATTCTTTATGCTGAGGGAACACTTTTAGATGAAGTTTCTGCAAAAGTTATTGCTGAGTCAGGTATCAAAACAGCAGTAATCAGAACACCGACTACATGTAAAAGCGAAGAAGGTGTATGTGCCCTGTGTTATGGTGTGAACCTTGCAACCGGATATATTGTTCGTCCTGGTGAAGCGATAGGTATTATTGCGGCACAGTCTATCGGTGAGCCTGGTACACAGTTGACACTGCGTACATTCCACGTTGGTGGAACGGCATCTTCTACTGCACAGGAACGTCAGGTTGTTGCAGAAAAAGAAGGTTTTATACGTTATTACAACCTTAAAACGTATAAAAACAAAGAGGGTAAAAATATTGTTGCCAATCGCCGTAATGCGGGTGTTTTACTGGTTGAACCAAAAATCAAAGCACCGTTTGCGGGAACTGTTGAGATTCAGACGATTCATGATGAAGTCATTATCAGTGTAAAATCCGAAGATGAAACTGTTCGTTATTCACTGCGTAAGCTTGAAATAGCGAAGCCGAATGAACTTGCGGGAGTAAGCGGACAGATTGAAGGAAAATACTATTTCCCTCATAAAAACGGGGAAAAAGTCGAGGCACTGGATTCTATTGTTGAAACAATCAAAGACGGATGGAACGTACCTAGCCGTATTCCGTATGCATCAGAACTTTTAGTTGATGACGGTGCACCTGTTACGAAAAAGATTCTTGCAAAAGAAGAGGGTACTGTGAAGTACTTCTTGCTCAAAGGGGACTACCTTGAGAGATTTGAAGGACTGAAGTCAGGATATGAAGTTGTAGAAAAAGGTCTTTTTGCCGCTGTAATTGATACAAACAACCGTGAAGCGATTCGTCATTATATTGCACGCGGTTCAGTTATTGTAACAGATGACAATGAAAGTGTAGACAGAGATACAGTTATTGCGAAACCTTCCTCTGATGAATCAGTTGTGATCGCCGAATGGGATCCGTACTCTAACCCGATTATTTCAGAAGCTAACGGTGTTGTGAAATATGAAGATATCATTGTCGGAACAACTGCGAGTGAGCAGCTTGATGAGTTGACCGGTAAAACGCGTTTGATGATTAATGACCACATCTCTTCAGAGTATAAGCCTGCAATAGTACTGGCAACAGAAGACGGAGAACTTTTGCGTTATGCAATTGAGCCAAAATCATCTGTGTATGTTGCTGACGGTGCTGAAGTGAAAGTGGCTGACATATTGGCAAAAACGCCAAAAGCATTGCAAAAATCATCAGATATTACCGGGGGTCTTCCACGTGTATCTGAACTTTTTGAAGGTCGTCGTCCTAAAGCAACCGCACTGATTTCTGAAATTGACGGTGTGGTCAGCTTTGGAAAACCGCTTCGCGGAAAAGTAAGAATTATTGTCAGCAATGCAGACAACGGAATTGTAAAAGAGTATTTTGTTGACAAATCACATGAACCGGTTGTAAACCCTGGCGACTTTGTGCATGCCGGTGAGCGATTGACTACGGGTATTTTATCTTCTCATGAACTTTTACGTATCATGGGTGTCAAAGCACTGTATAACTATCTTGTGTCTGAAGTACAGCAGGTATATCGTTCTCAAGGGGTTAACATTGCCGACAAACACATTGAAGTCATCTTTACCCAAATGTTGCGTCAGGTAAAAATTGTAAAATCTGGCGATACAAAATTCATAGAAGGTGATTTGGTTTCCAAGGTGAAATTTACTCAGGAAAATGAAAAGATTATGCGTCTTGGCGGTCGTCCTGCGATTGCTGAACCGTTCCTGGTCGGTATTACTCGTGCGGCAGTTTCAGCTGACTCTATTATTTCAGCGGCATCATTCCAGGATACTACGAAAGTATTGACAGAAGCGGCAGTTTCGGCAAAAGTTGACAATCTTGAAAACCTGAAAGAAAATGTTATTATCGGCCGTACTATTCCTGTTGGAACCGGTATCTACAAAGATCAAAATATAGAATTTGAGATTGAAGAAGAGTAGAGGTTTCTTTTTATATTCAGAATATGAGCAAAGCCCATATTCTGATCACTGCGTTCGGCACTAAAGCTAGTCTCTTTACGAGAGCCAGAGTTTTTTACATTAGTAATATGTGCACACTAATCTAAGATCCACTTTAATAATTCCTTAAAATAAGCTAACTTTAATTACAATTTTTGTATTATTTCGTGTCTATAACTCTCTAAAATTTTTAGTGAGTTTTATTCTACTGGAAAATTTAAGAAAAAAGGAATTGTATGCCTACAATCAATCAATTGATTCGTAAAGAGCGTAAACGTGTGATTAAAAAATCAAAATCACCTGCTCTTGACTCATGTCCACAGCGTCGTGGTGTATGTACACGTGTTTACACAACTACACCTAAAAAACCTAACTCGGCTTTAAGAAAAGTTGCGAAAGTCAGACTGACTTCCGGTTTTGAAGTTATCTCATATATCGGTGGTGAAGGTCACAATCTTCAAGAACACTCTATCGTACTTGTACGTGGTGGTCGTATTAAAGATTTACCTGGTGTGAAGTATCACATCGTTCGTGGTGCACTTGATACTGCCGGTGTTGCTAACCGTATGGTTGCCCGTTCTAAATACGGAACTAAGAAACCGAAAAAATAATCTGAGATTATTTTTTTAATATATAAATTCAATAGCTACAGGATTAATCTTTAGTGATTAATTTTGAGTAAATTTGAAGAATACAAATTGAAGTAAGGAAAATTACAAATGAGAAGAAGAAAAGCTCCCGTTCGTGAAATTATGCCAGATCCTGTTTATGGAAGCAAAATTTTAACGAAATTTATTAACAAAATCATGTTAGATGGTAAAAAATCTACAGCTGAAAAAATCATCTACAGTGCAATGGACATCATTAGCTCTCGTGGAGAAAAATCAGGAATAGACACATTTAATGAAGCTATTGAGAATATCAAACCTATTATAGAGGTTAAAAGTCGCCGTGTCGGTGGTGCTACTTATCAAGTTCCAGTAGAAGTACGCCCGGTGCGTCAGCAGTCTCTTGCAATCAGATGGTTGGTTGATGCAGCTCGTAAACGTAATGAAAGAACAATGGCTGAGAGATTGGCAAATGAATTCATGGATGCTGCATCAGACAAAGGTTCAGCATTTAAGAAAAAAGAAGATACATATAAAATGGCAGAAGCTAATAAAGCATTTGCTCATTACAGATGGTAACAGGATAACATATGCCAAGAAGTCATAAATTAGAAGATGTAAGAAACATCGGTATTGCTGCACATATTGATGCGGGTAAAACGACAACAACAGAAAGAATTCTTTTCTATACTGGTGTTGAGCATAAAATCGGTGAGGTCCATGACGGGGCTGCTACTATGGACTGGATGGAACAAGAGCAGGAGCGTGGTATTACGATTACTTCTGCTGCGACTACCTGTGAGTGGAACGGAAAACAGATAAATATTATCGATACTCCGGGCCACGTTGACTTTACTATTGAAGTTGAGCGTTCTATGCGTGTACTTGACGGTGCTGTTTCAGTATTCTGTGCTGTTGGTGGGGTACAACCACAATCAGAAACAGTTTGGAGACAACGTAATCGTTATAAAGTTCCATCTATTGTTTTTGTTAACAAAATGGACAGAACTGGTGCAGATTTCTATGAAGTTGAGCGTCAGATTCGTGAGCGTCTTAAAGGGAATCCTATGCCTTTTCAGTTACCTATCGGTGCTGAAGACAAGTTTGAAGGTGTTGTTGATTTAGTTAAAATGAAAGAGATTGTCTGGGATGAAGATGCTGCGATGGGTTCAAATTACCATGTACAGGATATTCGTCCTGAGTTACAGGAAATTGCAGACGAATACAGAGAAAAAATGCTTGAGACTTTAGCTGAAGTTGAAGGCAATGATGATTTTGCTGAAAAATTCCTCGAAGGCGAAGAAATTTCTGAAGAAGAAATCAAAGCGGCTATCAAATCTGCAACAATCGGCATGGCTGTTGTTCCGATGACTCCGGGTACTGCATTTAAAAACAAAGGTGTTCAAACTCTGCTTGACGCTGTTGTTGACTATCTTCCTTCACCGGTTGAAGCACCGCCAATCATGGGTACTATGATGGATGATGAAGAGAAAGAAGTTGTTGTTGAATCAACTGATGACGGTCCTTTTGCTTCACTTGCTTTCAAAATTATGACTGACCCGTTTGTGGGTGTTCTTACATTTATCCGTGTATACCGCGGTTCTTTAGAATCAGGCTCGTACGTACACAACACGACAAAAGACAAAAAAGAGCGTATCGGCCGTATCTTGAAAATGCATGCTATCAAGCGTGAAGAGATCAAAGAGATATATGCCGGTGAAATCGGTGCCGTTGTCGGATTAAAATCAACAACTACCGGTGATACTTTATGTGATCCTGCTGAGAAAGTTGTACTGGAAAGAATGGACTTCCCTGAGCCGGTTATCTCTGTTGCGGTTGAGCCAAAAACAAAAGCTGACCAGGAAAAAATGGGTATAGCCCTTGGTAAACTTGCTGCTGAAGATCCGTCTTTCAGAGTACACACTGATGATGAAACAGGTCAGACTATTATTTCAGGAATGGGTGAGTTACACCTTGAAATTCTTGTTGACAGAATGAAACGTGAATTCAAAGTTGAAGCAGAAGTCGGTGCTCCGCAGGTTTCTTACCGTGAAACAATCAAGAAAGAAGTCAACCAGGAATACAAGTATGCAAAACAGTCTGGCGGTCGTGGTCAGTTTGGTCATGTGTTCTTGAAAGTGAAGCCGGGTGAGCCTGATTCTGGTTTTGTATTTCACAACGAAATCAAAGGGGGAACTGTTCCAAGAGAATATATTCCTGCTGTTGAAAAAGGTTGTGAAGAAGCGATGCAGGCAGGTGTTCTTGCGGGTTATCCTATGGAAGATATTGATGTTACACTGTATGACGGTTCTTACCATGATGTGGATTCAAATGAAATGGCGTTTAAACTCGCTGCTTCAATGGGATTTAAAGAAGCCTGTCGTAAAGCAGATGCTGCTATACTTGAGCCGATGATGAAAGTTGAAGTTGAAGTTCCTGAAGAGTATATGGGTGATGTTATCGGTGACTTGAACCGTAGACGCGGACAGGTAAACAATATGAGTGACCGTGCCGGTAACAAAATTATTGATGCTTTTGTTCCACTTGCCGAAATGTTCGGTTACTCAACCGACCTTCGTTCTGCAACTCAGGGACGTGCAACATATGCAATGGAATTTGATCATTATGAAGAAGTTCCAAGAAATATAGCTGAAGAGATTCAGAAAAAACGTAACGGATAGTATTTTCGTCACAAACTCTCCTTTCTTCTCTCTTTAACGAGAGAGGAGTCTTTCTTCTTTTAAAAATAAAATTCTGTTATAATGGTAAAAATTTTTCAGGCTGATTTGAATGCATAAAATACTACTTTTACTTATACTCGTTACACTGCTTGCGGCACAAAATCCAAAAGCTTTTTCTGCGCTTGGTGATATTGTTTACAATAATGTAGATAAAATTCAGAAGCTTGCAAATATAGATGAGTACGCACCGTACGAAAAGAAAATACAAGAGTATGCTACTGCTGTCAAAAAGTTGAAAAAAGAGGGTTTTTCATTGGATGAGGGAGCGGTTAAAGACAAGATGCGCTATCTAAACAGATTAAGAGAACTTTCACGAACAAATGATTTTTTTGTACGCTCTGTCAAAAGAAATTTGGATTTGGCAATCGAAAATGAAAATTCAAAACTTTTTACAAAACTGGCAAACAGCGGACTGATTGATGAAAAAAGAAGTAAAAGCAAGATACTCGATTACTATTTTGCACATTCTGATGATGTCAATACAACAGGAATAATACAAAAATATTTGGATGAAGATAAAAAACTACAGGCAAAAAAAGAGCGTAAAAAAAGCCTGCTGCAACGAAAAAAAGAACGAGAATTGGAAAAAATTCAAAGAATCAGAAAAAAAGACAAACTCGAACAGCAAAAACTGGAAGAGCAACTTAACAAAGAAGTACAAAAGAAAAAGTTACAAATTAGAGAAGAACAAAAAAAAGAGCTCTCTAAGACCATATAAATTTTTCGTGTTCGTGCGGTCTGCCTTGAAGCGTGAGGTAAGGAGTATACTGGGCTTTATAAGAAAGAGAAGGGCATCCTTCTACATAGTACCCCAAATATATCCATTTTTTGTTTGTATTTTTAGCATATTTTATCTGATTATACAGGGAGAGTTTACCTAAGGAGTATTGGGCATAATCAGGATCATAATAAAAATAGATTGATGATATTCCGTTTTCAAGAATATCTATCAAATCTACTGCAATAAGCTTTTCCTGATCATAATACAGTACTTCATAGCCAAAGTCAGCATGGCCTGTGACAAAAGAGTTATAGTAGTGCTGTGCAGTTGTCGCAGAGTAGTCCCACCCTTTTTTATCATGCATATAAAGATGGTACTTTTCAAACAGTTCAAGGTGCTCCTGGGTTACACTCGGTATCTGTATGTAAGAAGTAATATCTTTGGATTTTTTGATAACTCTTTTTGCAGATTTGCTGAATGCATAGTTTTCTACATCAATTTTAATACTCTGGCATTCTGTACATGCAGTGCATATGGGTCTAAAGTACATTTTTCCAAAACGACGGTATCCTCGTTCAATCAGGGCTTCACAAGATTTGGAGTCACAGTTGTTGATCACTTTATAGTGTGTAGTTTGTTTTTTGCCGCTCAGATAGGAGCACGTATCATCAAGTAAAAATTCTTTAAGTAGATTCATACCGGGATTTTGACATAATTTGCTTTAGAAACAGCAAAAGAAAAAGAGAGAAGATGGAATTTTTTTTAAAACATAAGATTGTTATTTTAAGGTCAGTTGGCATATTCATGTTTCTTATCAGTTTTGCAGTACATTTTTGGACGACACCCAAAATCGCAATGAGTGCAAATGAGGTAGCGGCAGCCAATGTTGCAAGAATTGAAGCCAGTGTTTCAGGGCATGTGCCAGGTGTAAAAAAAGCTAAACCGGACATAGCCACTTTCAGGGAGTCTTTAGTAAGTGCACAGCAACAGCAAAAAAAGTATCTTACGATTTTTGCAATGCTGCTTGGAGTATTGTTTCTAGGCTACAGTTTTATAAAAAAAGAGCAAGACTAAGTACGGTTCATAGCTATTAAAACACCCTCAATCATTGTATCAATATCTCCGTCAAGGATACCAGAGACATTAGAGTAGGCTTCATTGCTTCTTGTGTCTTTGATTTGCTGGTAAGGCTGCATAACATAGGAGCGTATCTGATGCCCCCAGCCTATTTCACTTTTGGCGATACCTACTTCTTTTGCTTTTTGTTCTTCAAGTTCTAATTCATAGAGGCGGGATTTGAGCATTTTCATCGCTGTTGCTTTGTTTTTGTGCTGGCTTCTGTCATTTTGGCACTGTACGACAACACCTGTGGCGATATGGGTTAGGCGTATGGCAGATTCGGTTTTGTTAACATGCTGTCCGCCCGCACCGCTTGAGCGGTAGGTGTCAATGCGTATGTCTTTGTCTTCTATGGTAATGTCTATATCATCATCAATTTCGGGAGAGACCATAACAGAGGCAAAAGAGGTATGACGTTTGGCATTGGAATCAAACGGTGAAATTCTTACAAGTCTGTGAATACCGTTTTCAACCTTGAGATACCCATAGGCATTCTCTCCCTTTATAAGTATGGAAACATCTTTGATGCCTGCTTCATCTCCTGCCTGGTAATCCAAAACCTCTACTTTGAAGCCGCGCCGCTCTGCCCAGCGTTTATACATTCGAAGCAGCATCTCTGCCCAGTCCTGGGACTCTGTTCCTCCTGCACCGGGATGAATAGAAAGAATGGCATTATTGGCATCGGTTTCACCGCTTAGCAGGACTTCAATTTCCATATCACGAATCTGTTTTTCCAAATTTGGCGCATCTTCGTAAAGTGCTTCGAGTGATTCTGTATCATTCTCTTCTTTAGCCATTTCATAAAGTTCTTTTGCGTCATCAACAGCATTTTTGGCAGTATTGTATTTGTCAAGTTTTCTTTGAAGCTGAGTTTTTTCTTTTTGTATTTTGGCGGCATAAGCAGCATCGTTCCAAAAATCCTGGTCATTTTCCATAGTCTCAATCTCTTTGAGTCTCTTGTGGATTTTTTCCGGTTCGACAACCTCGGTAATGTTTTTCATTTTTGCATCAATATTTTTTAAAAGTTCTGTGTATTCGTAGTTATCCATATTCCATCACTTAGGGGCATTAAATTTGTTATAATTGCGATTATATTATATCAGGGCTTAAAATGAAGATTATATCAAATCCTTTGGCATTAAAACAATACTTAAAAGATGAAAATAAAACCGTAGGTTTTGTGCCTACCATGGGTGCTTTGCATGAAGGGCATATTGCTTTGATAAAACGCGCAAGACAAGAGAATGAAACAGTGGTAGTTTCTGTCTTTGTCAATCCTGCACAGTTTTTGGCAGGTGAAGATTTAGACAAATATCCGAAAAAAGATGATGCCGATAAGAAAATATGTGAATTGGCAGGCGTAGATATCCTTTTTTTCCCAACTGCTTCAGATATATACAGTAAGGATGAAGTGAAAATCTGTGCGCCTAATGTACGTGGATATGTTTTAGAAGGGGCAACAAGACCGGGGCATTTCAGCGGTGTTTTGAGAGTTGTTATGAAACTGCTCAATATTGTCTCCCCGACAAGAGCCTACTTTGGAAAAAAAGATGCACAACAACTTAATCTCATCAGTCTTATGGTAAAACAGTTTTTCATGGATGTTGAAATTGTTCCTGTAGATATCGTTCGCGATAATGATGGACTGGCACTCAGCAGCAGAAATGTATATCTTTCAAAAGCACAAAGGGAAGAAGCCTTAAAAATTCCAAAGTCATTATATGCAGCTTCAAAGCTAATCAGTAAAAATATTTTGGATACAGTAAAAATTAAAGAGGAGATGCACGCTATCTTGTCTCCTTTGGAAGTAAAATATGTAGAAGTACTTAATCGTGACTTTGAAGTAATAAAGAAAGTACAAATCGGCAATACTGTTATTCTTGTGGAGGCGATTGTAGGTGAAACAAGGCTACTTGACAATATTTGGCTCTAAATAACCCTCTTCTATCATAATATCAACCGCTTTTTTAAAGACAGGAACAGCAGTTTGGGCTGCAAACTGGCTTTTTTTAGGCTGTATAACAATGACACCTATAGTGTATTTGTGCTTTTTGTCATTGGCGAATCCCATAAAAGCGGTGTTGTATTTCCTTACATACTGTCCTTTTTCAACAATGTGCGCAGTTCCTGTTTTTCCACCGATTTGCAATCCTTTTGTGATGGCTTTTTTCCGGTGCCTTCATTCACGGTTTTGAGTAAAATTTTATTCATTCTTTTGGCAGTTGCACTTTTTATAACCTGCACACTCTCCTCATAACCGAGTTCTTTTACAGTGCCGTGTTCATCTATAAAACTTTTGACAAGTTTAGGTTTTACCATGCGCCCGTTATTGTTAAAAGCACTGTAGGCACGGAGCAGTTGCATAAGATTTGCACGGATGCCGTAACCATAGGCACAGGTAGCTTTGTATATTTCATTTTCAAGCCGTTTGGCACTTGGAACAGAACCTTTTCTTTCATAAATCAAATCAGGTGTGGATTTGCTTGCAAAGCCAAATTTTTTCAGCCCTTGATAAAAGTCATACCCGGAGAGTCTTTGTGCCAGTTGGGCTATACCGATATTTGAAGAGTAGACTATAACATTCTCAGCCGAAAGCCAGTCAAATCTGTGCTCGTCAGTAATAACCTTTCTCCCTATTTTAAAGCGTCCGTTATGTCCGTTTACCAAATCATAGGGATTCACAAGTTTGTGTTCCAGGAGCAGGGCAAAAGTGATAGGTTTCAGAACACTTCCCGGCTCAAAACTGTACTCTATCATAGAACTGTTGAGAGAGGGATAGTCCCTGCGTCTAATCTTTTTTGGCAAATATCTGTTGGAACTGGCTATAGCATAGACATCACCTGTTTTGGAGTCCATAATAGCAATCATAACCTCTTTTGCACGGAGTTCTTTTTTCATACTGTCAAGCATCTTTTCTATGCGTATTTGAAAAGAAACCGGAATGGTCAGTTTAATGTCAAGCCCGTTTATTTTTGGTTTGGTAAAGCTCTCTTTATTTAAAATAATGTAGCTGTTTACATCACGTTTGCCTCTGCTGTAGCCGTCCTGTCTGGGTGAGAGTTCGTTGTCAAATCTTTTTTCAAGTCCTTTGACTCCTTTGATGGAGGTATATCCGTCTTCTTCTATTTTATGCGGATAGCCTATAACAGGGGTAAGCAGGGTTCCATAAGGATACTCCCGGCTTTCCCCGCTCTCAAGTATGCTGAGCCCATGCACAGAACGAAGTCCTGTTGCCGGGTTTTTTAACTCTAAAAATACTTTAAAGCGTCGCAGTTCTCTCGCGAGTGTTTTGAGATAATGTGCTTTTATTTGTGGCACATTATAACTCAAAACGACAACACCTTTGCGTTTGGAGAGTCTTTTTTCAATGGCCTTTGGTGTCATACCTGAGTAAATACTGAAAAGCTTTACAAACAACTCTTTTTTATCAGGGTCGATGTATCTGGTATTGACAACTGCTTTATAGAGTTTTTTTGTTGTAGCTATGTGAAAACCGTCTGCACTGATGATACTGCCACGTTGTGCTTTTGAGCTTTCTGTTGCATACAAAGAGGGCATACGGCGTGATTTTGTGGCAGTGAGAAGCATAACGCTTAAAAAAACCGCAAAAGCAAGAGAAATAAGGACATAAAGAAGGAATATTTTTTTACTTTTGTTACGGTTTAGCATGAAGTTATTATGTGCAGAGGCAGATTATAATTGTGTTCTGCCAATCTCTTTGTAGGCATTTAATGCTTTGTTTCGAATCTCTAACATAAGTTTCATACTTGTTTCTGCTTTGCCGATTGCAAGAGCTGCCTGATGGAGATCTTTTACCTGGCCTGTTGCCAAATCGGCTATAGCTTCTTCGCTCTCTTTTTGAATCTCATTAACCTCATTGAGGGCTGATTTTAACTGCTGAGCAAAAGCTTCGCCACCGGTTTTTTCAGTACTGCCTTTTTGTTTTAAAAGGTCTGCTGTTGAAGCACCGGAAATATTATTAATGTTGTTCATAATCTTTCACTTCCTTTTTTACTGTAACAGTGATATGGCAGCGTTTGCCATATCCTTTGCACTTTGAAATGCCGCAACATTTGCCTGGTAGGAGCGTGTTGCCTCTACCAAATCGGACATTTCCACAACAGGATTAATATTTGGATATGCCACATATCCGTTTGCATCTGCATCCGGGTTGTTTGGCTCAAATTTCATAAGAGGTTTGCTGTCGTCTCTTACAATTTTGTCAACTACTACACTCATTATAGCAGGATTTACCTTTTGTCCAAATTGTCCTTCATTCAAAGGGTCTTGATATTTGGCACTTTGTGCAGTCTCACCCAGAGCTTTGTTGTATACATCATTAAAGTTTACTGCTTTAAAAACAACCTCTTTGCGACGATAGGGTCCGCCTTCTTCTGTTCTTGTTGTCTGGGCATTGGCTATATTGCTTGAAATGACATTGACACGGACTCTTTGGGCTGAGAGTCCGTATCCGCTGATATCAAAACTGTTGAGAAAGTTACTCATGGTTGTCTATCCTTAATTTACTTTTGCAGAAGCATCTATGACACTTTTGAAAATGCCTGCATCTTTTTTGGCTGCCATGACAATGGCATTAAACATAATGGAGTTCTTGCTCATTTCGGTTGTTTCGACATCTATATCGACAGAGTTACCGTCATTGCGAGCCATATGTCCGTCTCTGAAAAAGAGTGTGGGTTTGAGATCGCTTGTCTCTTCTTTTGGCGCCAAATGATTGGCATTGGTACGAGCCATTTTCAACTGATGTGTATTATCCTGATAAAGGGCATTTTTTTGTGCAATCAAAGCATCTTCAAAGCTGATATCTCTCGGTTTGTAATAAGGCGTGTCCGCATTGGCAATATTTGATGCTATCATATCCTGACGTGCAACACGATAGTCCATCGCTTTCGTTAAAAGAGAATGGGTTTTGGAAATTTCAATGCTCATCAATGACTCCTTGTTTACATGTAATAACAGATAATAAGCAACTTTTATTCCAAATATTTTATCAGCCGGCATTACAATACCGGTTCCTAAATCATTCCCTCCCGGAATCCGTACTTTAGTGCGGACCATGTGTCTTTTAAATTGAAAACAATCAGATTAAGCAAACTTTAATGAAAATAGGTCCATAATGTTTTCTAAGATTACCAGTGTAATCCAATTTTTAAAAATATAAGGAGTTCTTATGAAAAGAGCTGGTTTTACAATGATCGAATTGATCTTCGTTATCGTTATTTTAGGTATTTTGGCAGCAGTTGCCATTCCAAAACTTGCAGCGACGCGTACGGATGCACAAGTTTCAAAAATTTCTACAGAAGCAGCAACACTTGTAAGTGAGTTAGGCACTTTTTATACAGCACAAGGTACTTTTAAAGGTAAAGATACTGCAGATATTACAAATATATCACTTAAAACAGCTGATAATGATCTTCAAAATAATGATACAATTGTTTTGGGCGATGATAATAATAATACGTGTTTAGAAATTAAATTTAACAATGTTGATGATGGAAACATAACAGTAAGTGCAGATAATGCTAGTGGAACAGTTTGTACAGCTGTAAAAGAAGCGACTGCAGATTTACAAAAAACATATAACTTTGGTGGCTCAAACGTAGCTTACTAAAATACTTTGTTGCATCTTTAAATGAGATGCAACAAATGACTTCTTTTTAAAACTTCCGTGTCTTCTATTCTTTTTTAAAACCTTAAAGTTACTCTTATAATAAAAACGATACTATTAAATTTAAAAAAATATAAAGGGTTTTTATGCATACAGGTTTTCACAGAGCATTTACAATGATAGAACTCATATTTGTCATTGTTATTTTAGGTATCTTGGCAGCTGTAGCACTTCCAAAACTCTCTGCAACAAGAGGCGATGCACAAGTTTCTAAAATAGCAATGAATATAATGACAGGGGCATCTGAAATTGCTTCGTATGCAATGAGTAAAGCAAAAACTGAAAACAATTTGTCTGTAATGTCCAATGCCATATCTTCCTTGGAAAACACAGGAGAAGCGGCTATTTCTACAGCAGATAAGAAAGCAGTTTTTAAAGTGGGTTCTGTAAATGATTGTGCTACAATACAGATACAGACAGGTCCAAATGATGATAATTTAACACTCTCTTTTGGTAATGCCGGCAGTGATACACTCTGTACAGCACTGCAAAGTGCAATAGATGCCACGCAATACCCTATGAAACTCCGCGGAACATCTGTTACTTATTGAAAAAAGGTTATATGTTTATGAAAAAATCAAAACAGGCAGCCCAAGGGCACTCGTTGCAAAACGCTTTTACAATGATAGAGCTTGTCTTTGTCATTGTTGTGTTGGGTATCTTGGCAAGTATTGCCATTCCCAAGTTTGCTGCAACAAGAACAGATGCCCAGATAAGCAAAGGACGTGCAGATATTGCCTCTATACGCTCTGCTATAATTACAGACAGACAGGCACATATTATTCAAGGCGATCCGGATTATATATCGGGTTTGAGTCAAAACAGTACAACTCTTTTTGACGGAAACGGAACAGTAGGCAGAGAACTTTTGATGTATGGAGTGACTGCAGCAACAACTGACGGACATTGGAGCACAACAGACAATACTGCACCTTATTTACATTATGTATATAAAGTGGGCGGTAAAAACTGTGCCTTTACCTATAGCCCTACAACAGGTAGATTTGATTTAAATACCGGTCAAGATACAATTTGCGATAAACTTGTAGACTAAATAATTAATCGAAATTCGAGTATAATTAAGTATGGCTAAAATAGATGAGATAAAAGAGCATATTGGCGCACTGAAGAGTTATTTGAATATTCTAGTCGCTATTATATTAACACTGGGTACAGGTGTATCAAGGTTGTATGTTTCCAATAATATAACAATTCTCTTTTGACTTTATTTATTATAATATCACGGAGTATTCATTCGAATATAAAAAGATTAAAGGATTTATAAAATGGATTTGGCAACAATTGCAATTGTAGCAGTAGCAGTTCTTTTTGCAGCTACAATAATATACGGAACAAAACAAATAATCGAAATTGATAGTTAGTACTGTATCATATAGTGTAAATAAATCTTTTTAAATTTGCGTATAAATTACTACAATATAGCACTCATAGGTTCACCACTTGGTGAGTTTACCTATCACTCAGAACAAGAGATAGAAATCGGCACCCGTGTCACTGTACATGTAAGAAACAGAGTAGTAAACGGCGTTGTTATTGCTACATGTAAACAGCCTGATTTTAAAACACATGAAATTTTAGAAGTGAGTGCATTTTGTTTTTCAGACAAACAGCTCATTTTGGCAAAGTTTATAGCCTCTTATTATATCTGCTCACTCGGAGATGCTTTGGCTTTAATATTGCCGCATAAATCAGCCGGCACTGAAGTACCGGTTCCGGATGCAAATGAAACTGAGGCCGCAGCCCTCGGAACCCAGACTTCAGTCTGGGCTGCACGTCATAAGGACATAAAAAGTACCTCAAAAATTATACTTTCATCAAAACAGGAAAAAGCACTCACCTTCTTAAAACAACACAAAGTCTCCCTTCTTTTCGGCGATACAGGCAGCGGAAAAACAGAAGTCTATATGAAATACTTTGAACAGATGATTCAAGAAGAAAAAACATCCATCTTTTTAATGCCTGAAATCTCTCTGACACCGCAGATGTCCAAACGTCTCAAAGAACATTTTGGTGAAGATTTTGTGATGTGGCATTCAAAACTCACCCCATTGGCAAAGAAAAAAGCACTGGAAAAAATATATGCAGGTGAAGCAAAAATCATTGCAGGTGCCCGTTCAGCTCTTTTTTTGCCTGTCAAAAATCTGGGACTCATTGTTGTAGATGAGGAGCATGATGAGAGTTATAAGTCATCTTCAAGACCGCGATACAATGCAAGAGATCTGGCCATATATATGGGAAAATTATATGCTGTTCCCGTAGTGCTTGGCAGTGCGACACCCTCACTGAACTCATATGTGAAATTTCCTCATTTCAGGCTCAAAGGGGGACATTTCAGTGCAGATAAAAAATTTATATATGAAAAAAGTGCGGAAACTCTTTCGCCTTTGATTCTGAAAAATTTGCAAGAAGTTATTGAAAAAAAAGAGCAGTCCATTGTCTTTTTGCCCACACGTGCCAATTTTAAATATTTGCAGTGTCAAGACTGCGGGCATACTATAAAATGTGCCTTTTGCAGTGTCGGTATGAGCGTACATCAGCATTCACGCGCACTTAAATGCCACTATTGTAATTTTACGCAGGCTATACCGCAAGTCTGTCCGGAGTGTCACAGTCAGAATTTGTCCAGTTCTAGACTTGGAACGGCAGAAGCGGCAAAAATTTTAAGTGAAATTTTTCCAGAAACAAAAATAGAACAGTTTGACAGAGATGTCATCACAACCGCGAATAAACTCAAAAAAGCATTAAAGCGTTTTAATGACAAAGAGAGTGATATTCTTGTCGGCACTCAAATGCTCTCAAAAGGGCATGATTATCACGGAGTCACTTTGGCTGTGGTTTTGGGTATGGACAACATGCTGAACATGGGTGATTACCGTGCGCGGGAAAAAGCGCTTGCTTCTTTGATTCAGGTAGCCGGACGAAGCGGACGGGCAAAAGATGCAAAGGTCATTGTGCAGACTTTCAATGAAGATTTTTTCAAAGCATATATAGAAAAATATGAAGACTTTTTGGAAGAAGAAAAGGTTTTCAGAAAAGAACTTTACCCGCCTTATAAAAAACTGTGTCGTATTTTGTTTGCCCATAAAAACGGAGCAAAAGCACAAGAACAGATGCGAAAAATGCATGAAAATCTGCTTACATGTAAAGGTGTGGAAATTGTCGGTGCAAAAAAATGTGCCATAGAAAAAGTGGCGAACAAGTACAGATTTGAGATACTTTTGCGGGCTGATAAAAGCACCGATATCATAAAAGCAGTAAAAAAAGCTAAAGTGGCTTTGGCAGAAATAGATATGGACCCCATAGAGTTTGGGTAGTTCATATGAGGGATTTTTGGCTGTAATGCCTCAAAGCCAAGACTAAAGTCTCAATACCATTAAGTTAAGAAAAAAGTTCGATATTCTTTTGGAACCTAGGCCTTAGTCTTGAAAGACACAAAGCCCGTACTGAAGTACGGGTTCCGAAAAAGCCGCTTAACTTAATGGCATTGAGACTAAAGTCTGGATGCCGAGAGGGGGGATGATCCAGGAATCGGTACTTCAGTGCCGACTGATGTCTTTGCTTCATCTTTTGAACTTTCATGCCGCAAAGCCCGCACTGCAGAAAAAAATTTAGTTTTTTCTAAGACATACTTTAGTGCCGACTTTTTTTGTATCAAAAAACCAGTAAAAAGCCAAAGAAACACCGGTTGTTTTTTGATAGCGTTCATCAAACATAAACTTTTTTGCTTCAGATACGGGGATGTAAATGACCTCGATTTCTTCCTCTTCAAGACCACCGCCTTCATTTATTTTCATATGTTCGTCAATTTCGGCATAGTAGAGTGTCTGATAGGTCCCCGATATGCCGACACTGGTGTAAAAAGCACTGATTTTTTCCAGATTTTGCACAGGCAGATCATATCCGCACTCTTCCAAAATTTCCTCTTTGGCTATTTGCTCTATGGAACACTCTTTGTCAACAATGCCGGCACAGAGTTCATACATGTAACCGTTGTTTTGATTTTTGTTAAGCACGGTAGCGCGAAGCTGTTTGACAAGCACAAAGGCATCTTTTTGTCTATGGTAGAGGAGTATGGCAACACTGTCATGCGAAAGTACGGCTTCCCATCTTTTTTCTTTGCCGTTTTGTGTGTAGTTTATCTCCACCGGTTTGACAAAATTTGGTTCTTTGAGCTCTTTTATGGAAGTTATTTTACCCATTGCTTTTTTCCTTTAAAAGATGAATATAGGACATGTTTTCAAAAGGCGGGCGTTTTTTATAGGCTGTTTTGTTGTTGAGGTGAAGATTGACACTTTCATCATAGTTTTTCTTTAATCGTAAAAATGCTTTTTTTGCTTTGCCTTTGAGCTTTTTGGTCGTTACCTGTACAACTCTGAGCGGGTTGATTGCACGTCCTCTTTTCCTGAGTTCAAAATGCAGATGTGGTCCGGTAGAGCGGCCTGTAGAGCCGACATAGCCTATAGTCTGCCCTTTTTTTACACGTTTGCCCCTGTGAATACCCCTGCGGAATGATTTTAAGTGGGCATAGCGTGTTTCATAGCCGTCAGCATGGCGTATTTTTATCAAATTTCCATAGCTTCCCATTCTTGAAGCCCATACAATGACACCTCTGCCCGCTGCAATAACCGGTGTTCCGCGTCTTGCAGCATAGTCAACGCCCAAATGTGCCTTCCATTTATGCAGTACAGGGTGCCATCTCCTTTTTGTAAAATAAGAAGATATTCTGGCTCCCCTTACCGGACGGGCCAGTAAAAATCCTTCGACCTCATGGGCTTTTTCATCATAATAACGTCCGTCACTGTTGAGGTAGATAAAGTGTTTTTTATGGTGCATCTCTATCATGGCGACTTTTAAAGCAGGCATGGAAAAAGGCTCTCCCAGACGATATTTTTGTTCATAAATCATGACAAGTTCATCACCTTTGCGAATGTCGTTTTTAAAGTTTAATGAGTGTTTGAAACTGGCAACAAAAATTTGTGCCAGTTTTTTTGAACCTGTTTCTTTTAAAATATTGTACATCGGTGAACTTGTTATTGTTGTGTAAAAAGCTTCTGTTTTTGTTGTGCTTATAATGGGAATGGCTTCAAATTTGTAGCTTTTGTCATCTTTGTATATATGGATTTGCAGTTCATCATTCAAAGGCAGTAAAATCTGTTCTATCTCTTCTTTGTTATCTTTTAAAATCTGATAATGAATGCCTGCACGCATCTCCTCTGTGAGTCTTTGGTCATCCTTGTCAAGATTGTAGTAGAGCGGTCGCAACGGAAGATTGTGATTTTGTAAAAAATCCAGATAAGTTTCTCCGTTACTCCACCGGTATCTGTCCACATGGGCAGCAAAAGAGGAGGTAATCAGTAAAAAAAATATGAAAAATCGTATCATAAATATAAGCCTAGAATAAATAATTTGCAAAGATTATCAAATTTTGGCTTAGTCTGAGGTTTGTTTGATATAATCATAAACAAAAAATCAAAGAAGAAACATGAAATATATACTTTTATTCACGATACTTGCGTTGGAAGTTTTTGGCGCTGTTATAAAATCACCTGTAGTCTCAGTTGATAATCAAAATGAAACTGCAACAATAAAAACAGACAAGATAGATGTCGGTGTCAGCGGTTTTGTTGTACATCACATTAGCCCTGAACACAGTGCCATTGTTAAAAATGCTGTTGTGCAGAGTTTTAATGCACAAACAAAGACGGCAACAATCAAAATGAGTGCATTTACTGCTCTGCAAAACAGTGCACTGCCTCACGGAAAATGGCAAGTGCAAGTGGGTGATACGGTCGAGTTGGCATTTGGCTACTCCCGTTCACTGCTTATCGCTCCCAATGAAGAGATTTATTATAGAATTGCCAAGAGTGTGCAGACACAATGGATTCATCCGGATCTTTTTGCAACGGTTCTTTCTTTCCGGGGACATCCGACACCTTTAAAAGAGGACTTTGAAGCGATGGCAGATGCCGGCAGTGTGGGATTGCTTTTTATATATCTCAACCAAAAAGTATATACGCTCGACATCAAAAGTTTTAAAATCCTGAGTATCAGTGATGCAAAACTCAAGCAGGACAAAGTACATCTGCCTTTTTATACGCGTGTCAACAACATTGATGCTGCATGGTGGGGAGCGGGGAGTTCGAGACTCAAAAGTTATGCGCCACACTATTATGAACTGTTGGTTGCAAACAACAAAACGAACAAAGAGCTTTATAATATTATAAAAAACGGTGATGCTTCTTTGCATTACTTACTTGATGAATTTGAAACAGGAAAACAAGATGATAGATAAAAAACATTTACAACACTTTACAAATATTGTAGGTGAAGAGAATATTTACAGTGACAAGGCACATCTGCTTGCCTATTCGTATGATGCGACACGGGAACATTTTGAACCCGATGCGGTTGTTTTTCCGCGAAATGAAGAGGATGTCAGTGAAATACTCAAATACTGTAATGAACATCAGATTATTATAGTACCGCGCGGTGCCGGTTCCGGTTTTACGGGCGGAGCACTTCCAAGCAAAGGCGGAATCGTCCTGGCAATGGAAAAACATATGAATAAAATTCTTGAAATAGATATGAAAAATATGGTCGCCATTGTTCAGCCCGGTGTGATCAATATGGACCTGCAAAAGAGAGTAGAAGAGGTGGGGCTGTTTTATCCGCCTGATCCTGCGAGTCAGGATTACTCTACCATCGGTGGAAATGTGAGTGAAAATGCCGGCGGGATGCGTGCTGCAAAGTACGGTATTACAAAAGACTATGTCATGGCAACACGGGCTGTTTTGCCAAACGGTGATGTGATAAAAGCAGGAAAAAGAACCATTAAAGATGTGGCAGGATATAACATAAGCGGGATATTGATCGCGAGTGAAGGCACCTTGGCAGTGCTTACAGAAATCACGCTCAAGCTGATACCAAAGCCGAAAATGACGAAAAACGGCAATGGGAATCTTTCCGACTGTCAATGAGGCAATGGAAGCAGTTTACAAAACAATGGCAAGCGGTATTACTCCGGTTGCCATGGAGTTTTTGGACAATTTGACGATTCGAGCCGTGGAGGAGACCTTTCATAAAGGTCTGCCGGTTGATGCGGGCGCTTTGCTTGTTACGGATGTTGACGGCAATCTTGAAGATGATCTGGATTTTCAACTTGCACAGATTGAAAAAGTATTCCGTGAAAACGGATGCAGTGACTTTAAAGTGGCAAAAGATGACAAAGAGGCGGCAGACATCTGGTTTGCCCGTCGAAATGCTTCGCCGTCACTCAGCATTTACGGCAGTAAAAAACTCAATGAAGATGTAACAGTGCCCCGTTCGGCACTGCCGGAACTGCTAGAGAGATTTTATGCAATAGCGGACAAATACAATGTCAAAATCCCGTGTTTCGGACATACGGGTGACGGAAATGTGCATACAAATGTCATGGTTGACGGCAGCGACCCTGAGCAGGTAAAAATTGCCTATAAAGCCATAGAAGAGGTGTTTCAGGCAACAATTGATTTGGGCGGAACACTCTCTGGTGAGCATGGAATAGGGCTTGCAAAAGCACCGTACATGAAAATGGCGTTTACAGATGCGGAGATGGCACTTTTTAAATCCATCAAAAAAGCATTTGATCCGAACAATATTTTAAATCCTGCAAAAATGGGGCTTGACTAATAGGTCATGAATGAAAAGCTGACAAAATACTTTAAGCCTGTTCAACTGTTTGTCAGCTCTTTTATTGATAAAGAGCTCACACTTTTTGCGGCAAGTTTGAGCTTTTATACGATCTTTACCATTATTCCTCTTTTGTTGATTGTGATGGCTATTTTGACTGCCTTGCCCTCTTTTGCCGATTATTATGAAAAAATTCAGGGCTTTATATTTTCCAATTTGATGCCTGTGAATTCGGACACGGTTATGTTTCAGATAAACGGATTTTTACAAAACGCTTCTAAAATGGGAGCCATAGGATTTGTGGCAATCTTAGTCTCTTCTCTTTTGTTTTTTAAAAATTTTGAATACATTGCCAACAGAATTTTTCATGCAAAACCAAGAACTTTGTGGGAGAGCATTACGACCTACTGGACACTGCTGACACTCACGCCTGTTGCACTTGGCATCTCTTTTTATATTACAGGCTACATTGCCACCCTTATGGCTTCAAATTCTTTGACTTCAGGGCTTAATATTTTGCCTCTGGTTCCCTACATCATCATTTGGGGACTTTTCTTTTTGATATTTCAAATTGCCGCCAATGCAAAAATAAATCCAAAAGCTTCACTTATCAGTTCTTTTATTGTCTCTGTAATTTTCAGTGTCAGTAAAAATGCTTTTATCTACTATGTCTTTTTAAACAAATCCTACACAACAATGTACGGTTCCTTTGCTATTTTGATGTTTTTGTTTTTGTGGATTTATGTTTCGTGGATTATCTTTTTGTATGGTTTGAAACTATGCCACATTATAGATGAAATATACAAAAAGAAGCAGCGTATAGCCGAGTAAGGCATAGAGTGCTTTTTTGCTAAATACGGCTGCGAGTGAAAGCACAATTTCTGCAATAAGATAAACTTTTGCAAGTGTGTGTTGCAGGGCATGTGCGTTTACATGTAAGAGATAACTTAGAGGTGCATCTAAAAGATTTCCCAGGCCCATTATATGTAATGCAATTGCCAAGGGGTAAAAGAGCGTAAAAAGTGTTGTCCAGAGAATTGAAAGGGGATGATACAGGCTGAAGTTGCCAAATATTGCCATAGAAAAAGGAAGCATCATCAAGTAAACCCAAAACGGCAGGAGCAGAAACTGTGTAAGCTTACTGCACTCCTTACAATGCAGCAGAAATAAAAAGATGTAAAAAACGCCACTTACCGAAAGCCAAAAACCTATACTGAGCAGAAGTTTTGGAAAAAGTGCAAGAATCAAAAGCACGGTAAGCAGGAGTGTCTGCATCGAGATGATTTGCATGCCTCTGTCATACAATACAAAACCGACGACAAGCATTACATAGGCTCTCAGCAGTGAGGGCGGCGAATCCAAAAAGAGCAAATAGCCAAGCAAAACCAGGCTGATAAAGAAAAAACTGTCTCTTTTGTAGCTTCTGTAGGGAAAGTATCTGTTTTGCAAAAATTTATAAGGGTACTTAAACAGAAAAAACAAAAGAGTAGCTAAAACACCCAAATGAAAACCGCTGATGGCGATGAGGTGTGAAATACCGAGGTTGGAAAACTGTGTCTGTATAGATGTTGGGAGGGGAAGCGCCAAAAACAGTGCCTTGTAGAGTTTGGCAATTTCACTGCTTGCGTGCTGTGCATCTATAAACGAGGCCGTTTTTTGTTTGAAAGTAGGCTTTTTATAAATTTTGAGTATTTTGCTAAAGGCAAAAAAACCTTTGAGATACTCTTTGAAGCTGATGTTCCCCGCCCACAGTTCTACATGTAAGCGTTTGTTTTGAAGGTTGTGAAGATTTTTCTTTGCGGTTGTATAAAAAACAAATCCGTCATCACTCCTGAGTTTTAAAATTTTATAGCTTTTTATCTTTCCATTTTTTGTCAACTTTGTTTTATTGTAGGCTTTTACAACTGTGACGTCAGAAAGTTGGGAATCAAATTTTGTGAGCTGTTTGTATTTGTAGTACTCATAAGAGAAGGAAAAACTAAGAAGCGTGAGCATAAGTCCCACAAAGAGAAAGTAATCTCTTTTTGCACTAAAAAGTGTTACTTTCTCAATTATTTGCATTTAGATAGAGGGCATCTCTACCTGTGGCATCTCGATATTGGCCGATTTTGTATCTACATTTTCATAGACGGTCTCAACCCCCTGTGCATAACCCGGTGCGTCCACAAAACGGGTAAGCTTTTTTTGAAAGATGAGTTTGACATGCCCTGTCGGACCGTTTCTTTGTTTGCCGATGATGATTTCGGCATCCTCTTCCTCTTTTTCCACATAGGTTGAGGTAAACTCTTTGCCCTCGGCCTTTGCGGCTTTTTCACGCTCTTTTTCTTCTTTGTAGAGATAGACATCATCACGATAAACAAATAAAATAATGTCGGCATCCTGCTCTATTGAACCAGATTCACGAATATCGCTGAGCATCGGACGCTTGTCGTTACGGCTCTCAAGCCCACGGTTGAGCTGAGAGAGTGCAACTATCGGCATTTCAAGCTCACGCGCGAGCATTTTGAGTCCACGCGAAATTTCTGAGACCTGCAGGTGTCTGTCCTGCGAGCCTATTCCCTGCATAATCTGCAGGTAGTCAATCACGGCTATCTCAATTTCGGGATGCTGATTTTTGAGTTTTCTGAGTTTTGAGCGGAGCTGGTTGATATTTAAACTTCCCTGGTCATCGACAAAGAGTTTTGCGTCATTCATTCTGTCTATGGCACCGTTAAGATTGGACCACTGGTCATCATTCATGTCCCCTACACGAAGCTTCTGCAAAGGAATGGAGGTCTGAATAGAAAGCAGACGCAGCATCAACTGTTCAGCCGGCATTTCAAGCGAGAAAAAGGCAACACCTTTACCCTGGAGTATAAGAGAGTTAACGGTGTTGAGTATAAAAGAAGTTTTGCCCATCGCCGGCCTAGCGGCGATGATAACCAGGTCTCCCTTGCCAAATCCTGTTGTCATTTTGTTCAGTTCTTTAAAGCCTGTATCGACACCGACGAGTACGGAGTTTCCTCGTGCTTTCATCTCTTTGATGTATTCCATAGTATCAAAGGTCATTTTTGGAGAGTCTTTAAAATCGCTTGTCTGGTTGTCCTGGGTGATTTCATAGAGTTTTTTCTCTACGATGTCAACCACTTCGGCCGATGGCAGTTCTTCTTCTACAGTCACTCTTTTTATCTCGGTCGTGAGTGTCAGCAGATGGCGTTTGAGTGATTTGTCTTTGATCTCATCAACATAGGCTTTGGTATTTGAAATAGGGTTGGCAGAGAGAATTTCAAGCAAAACCTGTTCATCAAATTTTTTTGCCTTCATGAGCTCTTTTTTTATAAACTCTTCATCGATTGGCTGGTCTTTTTGCAAAAGTGTAAGCATTGCAGCAAAAATATCCTGATGAGCAGGCAGGTAAAAATCATCTTTTTTCAGTATGACACTCAGTTCATCAAACTGACTCGGCTCAAAGACTATGGAACTTAAGACGGAACGTTCAAAAGCGAGGTTGTAGAGGTTATCTTGCATTGTTTAATTCTTTTTGTAAATTTTTTAAATATGTTTTTAGTTTTTCATCTCTATTTTTCAGATCATAGTTAATAGTAGTGTCGAAAGCTTCACCTAAATTATAAATATTTATAGTTATTTGTTTTAGGTCATCATGAAGTGGAGTAATTTTGTCTTGTAAAACGTTCCAAACTTCTTCTTCATCAATACCAAAATAACCATGAGCAACTATATTCCTAAAATCTATGATTTGTCTAAAATATTTTGGTGAAGATTGATGGAACTGTTTTGTTTGAAGTAGGTTTTTAATGGCTTCACCAATAATTTCTAATTGTCTTATAGTAGCATCCCAATGCAGAGAATCATGTAATAATTCTTGTGCTGATGAAAAGTTGGAAGAATATGCTTTTATTTTAAATATAGCAATAAATATATCGAGTACAAAGAGTTCAACATCTCTTTTTTTAGACATAAAGTATCTCTTTTTCAACACGGCGTCTATAAAACTCTCTCATACTGTCTAAATAGCCTATATCTATTTTTGTGCCGAAAGTATCTTCTAAAAAATATTGTAAATCAGATTTGATAAAAAAATCTTTTTTAGATGTTTCAATAGCTAAGTCGATGTCACTTTCTTCTTCTGCCTCATCACGTGCATAGCTTCCAAACAGTCCGATTTTAGTGACATTATATTTCTCTTTTAAAAGTTGTTTATTGTTCTTTAAAAAGTTTAAAATATACTCTTTTGTCATAACGCAACATCCTTTGTGTATTAGACATATTTTAGCATAATTTATATCAAAGGTTTATGATTTTTTAGCCATATCTTCCACTTCGCTGACAAACCTGTCGACAAGTTCTTTTTCATCCAAATTGGCAACCACTTCGCCTTTTACCATGACAAGTCCTTTGCCTTTTCCGTAGGCTATGGCAACATCGGCATGTTTTGCTTCGCCTATGGCATTGACGACACAGCCCATGACACTTACATCCAGCGGTGCTTTTATGTGGGCTGTTCTTTTTTCTATTTCGGCTACTGCTGAGACCAAATCGGCTTCAATGCGTCCGCAGGTCGGGCAGGAGATGATATTTAAGCCCTCTTTTGCAACGCCGCTGTCTTTTAATATGGCACGGCCGACTTTGATCTCTTCTTCGAGTTCGCCGGTAATGCTTATGCGCATAGTGTCACCGATACCTTCAAGCAAAAGTGTTCCCAAGCCTATGGCACTTTTAACGGTTGCATGAAAAATAGTTCCCGCCTCTGTTACACCCAAATGAAACGGATAGTGGTTCTTTGGACGCAGCATTCTGTAGGCTTCAACCGTTCTTTGCACATCGCTTGCTTTGAGCGATATTTTAATGTCATCAAAACCCAAGTCTTCAAGGTACTTTATGTTGTACTCTGCCGAAGCGACCATTGCTTCTGCCGTCGGACCGTATTTGTCATCAAACTCTTTTTCCAAGCTGCCGGCATTGACACCGATGCGAATAGGAAGATTTCGTTCCTGACAGGCTTTTACTATCTCTCTTATTTTGCTTTTATCGCTGATATTTCCGGGGTTGAAACGGATGCAGTCAACAGATTCGGCTGCAATGAGTGCAAGTTTGTAATTGAAGTGAATATCTGCAACAAGCGGGAGTGAAATCTGTGCTTTGATGGCTTTGAGTGCAAGGGCGTCTTCCATATCAGGAACGGCAACGCGGACAATGTCCGCTCCTGCAAAGTGCAGGCGGTTTATCTGCTCAACCGTTGCTGCAACATTGTGTGTGTCCGAGTAGGTCATAGACTGCACGGAGACAGGAGCATCACCACCGACGGGTACATCACCGACAAATATTTTTTTAGTTGGGTATCTTTTTATCATGGTTGGATTTTAGCCCTTTTTAGGTAAAAAAGGGCTTAGGAAGTTTTTTACTGTCGTCCGTATTGATGACCGTTTCCTGTTGCAGATGCTGTGTCTTGTGGGTACTCCGGATGATTGTATTCTTCACCAATGACTGCACATCCCTGTGTTACACCTATATTTTTGAGTGCCGTATCAAATGCCCAGTAATGTGTATAACTACCGTCTCTTAAAAAGTTAAATACGGTGACAACATCGCTTGCATTTGAATCCTGTGCAATGGCGATATCCTCATCAAGATCGTTGATATCTGTCACCTCTACCATACATCCGACTTCAAGTGCATCTTGTTGAGACTGTTTTCCTTTTGCTACGAGTGTGTCATAAAGATTTTGGATAGCCTGAATGTTGTATTGTCCTGCCGGTAATTCACTTACACTCATATCTAAATAGCTTAAATTCGCATCCGGAAGATTTTGAGCTGCATCTACATTGGTAAACTCATCTAAAGAAGTGATATATTTTTTAATCAAAAGTTGCATATCTGTTGTATGGACTGTCTCAGAATTTGTTGCGATATTGTAGAGTGTTTTAATTTCGATTCCGCTCTCAAGGTGGTAATTATAGAGTGTCATATAGATATCATGTGCCAAACGCTCTTCATTTCCCATATATGCCAGAGTATCTTTTGCCTCTTGCGTAAGAGTAGAAGCAGGTGAAAGCAGTGCCTGTGTTACTGCTGATGTTGTTTGTGTCTGCATAGTAGCGGTATCTGAAATTCCATTACCCTGATGTGCGGCTGAGTTTCTTGAATATCCATGAGCCGAAATGACACTTTGGACATAATCTGTTGTTTGGGTAAGGTGTTGGATTGCTGTTTCTTGGTCGACAAGTGTAAGGTTTAAATCTGCAGCAATTGCATCAAGATTTTCTGCTGTTAGTTTTTCATGTGCTCTTTGACGAAGCTGTTCGCGTACCTGTGCCTGAATACGAATACCATCATTTGTGTTGTTGTTGTCGTCGCATGACTGCAAAAATTCTGCAATTGCGATGACTTCACTGTTATTGAGATCTGTTCTGTTTACATCTGTCAAATCTTGCGGAAAAACCATAGCATCCTGTGGAAGTGTGTAAATTGTTCCAAGTTCAAGTGTTTCAACACTGAACGTTACTGGAAGTGCAGTACATGTAAATGAGCCGTTTTCATCGGTCACACCTGTTGTACCGTCACTACATGTATAGTTGACATCAGCGACAAAACTGTCAACAAGCTGCCCGCTTGTAGTGAGAGATGTGGCTGTAGCAGTACTGTCAGATGATGAACCGCAGCCACTTAAAAGAAGTGTCGCTGCAACAGTAGATATGCTAAGAAGTGTTTTTAAATATTTTGTTTGCATAGAGTAGAATCCTTTTGTCCTTAGTTTTCAAAAGTATAATACAAAAGTGTTAGCGCAGTGTTAGTACCTCAGGATGAGGTACCTAAAATTTAAAATCCAAATTTGTGTAGAAGTAACGCCCCGGTTCATTCATAAGCATAACATCAGTTGTACCACCTGAAATAAGTACCAAGTCTGCATATGTATTGCTTCTTGCATAGGTTTTGTTGAGTATATTATTCATCCCTACAGTGAAGTCGAATTTTTTACTGACAGCATGTTTTATTTTTGCATTGAGTATTGCCCAGCCGGCTAGAACCTGTTCACCGTTTTCATCATCTATCTGTGTCCAGCGTTTACGCATCATAGTGTCAATTGTTGCCATAGAACGGTTTGCATATTCATAGTTAAGAGCAATTTCCCCCTCAAGCGGTGCTATATCCGCCAGGTTTGTGTTTGTTTGTCCTGCAAGGGGAGCATCTTTTTTCCCGCGTTTATAGGCTGCACTCATATCTAAGGAGATGTCATCACTCAGATAAACAGATGCGCTGGCTTCTCCGCCATAAATATATGCGTCAATATTTTGAAATGCATTTACGGCTACACCTTTTTGGATGTAGATATAATCTTTAAGTTTTGAGTAAAAAGTTTTGATTTTAAACTCGAAACTGTCATTATTGATTTCGTATCCTAAATCAACTTCTTGATTTCTGACATTTTTAAGGTCAGGGGTTCCGACAAGATTACCCATAGAACTGAAGAAGTAAAGTTCTCTGGCATCTGGTACACGATAAGCCTGTCCGATACCAAAGAAGATTTTATTCTCTTGATTGAGATTATATGTTCCAAGAATATTTGCACCTACCGAGTGATAATCGTTGTCTTGATAGCTGTCGTTTGTTATGATAGTGTCATCAACTCTGGTTCCAAGAGAAAGGTTGAATGCACCAAAATTTTTGTCAAGTTTTGCAAAGAGTGCTGTGTTTTTTGTTACTGCATTGTCGATACTTTTCTTGTACCCTATGAGTGCTGCTGAATCATTTTTCTCATAATGTCCATTCCATTTTCTGTTACTAGCATCAAGACCGATAAGAAGTTTGTAGGAGTTGATGTCAAAACTGTTTTTTAGTTTGATACCGTCAAGATTTGTTGTCAGCCAGTTTTTAATATTTCCTGTTGCAAGAGAAGAGTTTCTGTAATTTGTTCCCATTGGATGGTCAACATCAGAGTGGTAATATTGCAAATTGATATTTTTGTACCCTTTGGCTACATTGTCAATATTATATTCCACTGAGTATATATTTGAGTCATCATAGAGTGCATCCATTTTGGAGTTTGCATACAATACATTCTCACTTCTGTTTGCTGTGACACTTAAACGAAGTTCTTGATCTTTTGCAGTTGTGATAAAGGCTTTGGCCATGGCACTTTTTTTTGTGTATGCAGGCATATCATAATAAGCAGGTTGGAGTCTTGGGTCTTTGGACCCAACCAGTGTTGCAGAATTTGCTGCTTGGTATTTGTCAATCTGCTGTGCTAAAGAGTCACCGTTTCCGTCATGATACTGATCAGAGGATTCAGTTGAAACTGTTGCAGTCATACGGATAAAATCATTGCCACCGCTTGCACTTGCACCAAATTTTTTATAGTTCCATGAACCAAAACCAAGATTAACAGATGCTTTGAAATCTTTTGTAGGTTGTTTTGTTTTTATCTTCACGCCACCGCTTAAATTGCCGTATGTTGTTACATCATATGGTCCTGTGATTATTTCGATAGAATCAATCTGGTTGGCTACAATGTGTGAAACCGGCGGATCCATTCTGTTTGGGCAGGCTCCATAGATTTTTGTACCGTCAACTTCTACGGAAATATTGTCGCGTTTTTGACCGCGGATGAAGATGTCATTGGCAATACCGCTTCTGCGACTCATGTCTATACTTGGAACTGAATCAGCGAGCGCTTGTGCGACATCAGCAGAAACCTGCGCATTTTGTGCGACGTCTGTGAGTGTTGTGGATTCTACGCTGATTGGTGCAAGTTCAATTTCTGATGCATACAAAGAGGAGAAGACTAATAAAGAGAGTGTAATTGTTCTTTTCATGGTGTACCCTTTTTAAATATATATTTAAAGAATAATTTTAAGAAATTATTTAATTTATGATACAAAAAGAAGTGTTACAAAAGTGTTAATTTTTTGCTAAAATTGCACTATGAGTACAAAAGAAAAAATAAAACGGACGATTTTAATAGCAGCGGGGTTTGGTCTGGCGACCTATTTGATTATGAGCGGGATGGCGATGCTGCAGTAAAGGCTTTGTCTTGCAGAGATGGCTTGTATGACACACAGCCCGCACTGCAAAGTACGGGTTCCGTAACGCTATTTAATCGGAATCGGTACTTCAGTGCCGACTAAAGTGTTTGGGTTTTTAAAAAGCTGAACTGATACGCAAAAGTTCATTGTTACGCAGTGCAGTGAGCCGTGCTGACGGATTAGAACAGAGCAGTCTATGGCTACAACGTCTCTGTCTGGAAACGTTTTTTTAAAAATTGCAAGTGCTTCCTTATCTTGTGAAACACCGTAAACCGGTACTAAAACGGCACCGTTGACAAAAAGAAAATTGGCATAGGTGGCAGGGAGTCGTTCGCCCTCAAAATAAACAGCATCACACATCGGCAGGGCAATAAGTCGGAAATTATGCTCTTTGGCTATTATCTGCAACTCTTCTTCCATCCGTTTGAGTACCTTGTAATGTTCATCGTTTGTATCTTTACATGTAACATACATAATGGTGTTTTCATCTGTAAATCTTGCAAGGGTATCTATGTGGGAATCGGTATCATCCCCCGCCAAATAGCCGGAGTTTAGGTATAAAATATGTTCTGCATCAAAGAACTCTTTTAATTTTTGTGTAATTTGTGCGGCATTAAGATGAGGATTGCGGTTTTTGTTAAGCATACATGCAGCGGTTGTTAAAAGGATACCTGCACCATTGCTCTCAACTGCACCGCCTTCAAGAACAAAATCAATTTTTTCAACCTTGCATGGCAGGTATTTGTGCGCAATTTTTTGCGTCATCAGATTGTCCTTTTTGGCATCAAATTTGTTGCCCCAGCCGTTAAAAGAAAAATCAAGCAAAGCGGTTTTATTGGCTGTTTTAACAGATAAAGCAGAACAGTCTCTTGCCCAGGTGTCATCTGTAACACAGTGTACAAATTCAAGATTGTCTGTATCTGAAAAATATTTTTTTACCGCATCTGTGTCATAGGCGACAACAAGGCATTTTTGATATTTTCTGATGGCATTGATGATGCTGACAAAGGTGTTTTGTGCATCTTCAAGGTAGTCTGTCCAGTCTGTATCTGCATGGGGAAATATAATTTGGGTAAAACTTTGTTCTTCAAATTCGGCAATTAGCCTTTTTTTCTCTTTCATTGTGTATAATTCTCCTATGGCTTACATCGCATTAGATAAAAATCATTTTTTTAACAATCTTGATATTATTACCAAACTAACTAAAACAAAAGATAAAACAGCGCTGGTTTTGAAAGATAATGCCTACGGGCACGGACTTTTGCAAATCGCACGGATGGCAAAAGAGTACGGCATAACAAAAGCAGTGGTACGCACCTTTGAAGAAGCAAAACAGATTGAGAGCTTTTTTGAGTATATTTTGGTTTTGGCAGATTTTGCACAGGAGTCAAATGAAAAAATAAGATATACGATTAATGATTTGCAGGCAATTCACAAATTTGCAAAAAACACAAAAGTACAACTTAAAGTAGATACGGGAATGTGTCGTAACGGTATTTTGATGGATGAACTCGAAGAAGCCTTTGTGTTATGTGCAAAACAAGGACTCAGACTTGAAGCTGTCTTTACACACCACTCTTGCGCTGATGAAGAGAATGAATATTTTGATTTGCAAAACAAAAATTTTCAACAGGTGAAAAAAGAAGCAAAGGTGTTGGCAAAAAAGTATGATTTTGCTCCTTTAGAGTTTCATTCGTGTAATTCTGCCGCACTCTTTCGCACAAATGATTTTGATGAAGATATGGCGCGTGTAGGCATCGCAGCCTATGGTTGTCTGGAATTGCCGAATGCTTTACATGTAAAAGGCTTACATGTAAACGAATTGGCACCTGTTTTGTCTGTATATGCAAAAAAGATCTCTTCAAGAAAGCTTCAAAAAGGAGACTGTGTCGGTTATGGAGCAGCTTTTGAGGCAAAGGCCTCTTGTAGCGTGACAAATTATGATTTTGGGTATGGTGATGGTTTTTTAAGAAGCTGTTCGCACAATTTTATAACGCCTGAGGGCATTAAAATAGCGGGTAGAATTTCTATGGACAACAGTTCTTTTTTGACAGACAAAGAAGAACTCCTGATTTTTAACGATGCACGCGAAGTTGCCAAGTATGCGGGCACAATAAGCTATGAAATTCTTACCTCTTTAAAAGCACACCTGCGAAGAACAATTTAGAGGTATCCTTAAGCTATCTTGACAATCGCCTCTGTAAATACAGCACCGTCTATTCCCAACAGTGCCATCTCTTCTATCTCTTCTTCCTTCTCTATATGTACTAATATTTTTGCATCAAACAAATAGTTTTCAGCAATTTTCTGGGCAGTTTTTGCCAGTTTTTGCTCTACATGGATATAGCTTGCACCCAGGGCAGAAGCATAAATGAGCTCTGTGACATCTTGAACTTTGAGTGCGAATTTTATAGAATTTTGATTGAGGTATTCAATAATATCAAGATTTTTCTCTTCAAATTCGAGGTAAATTATTGACGCAGGTGGTGTCTGAACAATTGCGTCTATATCAGACACATGATAAAATTTTTCACTCTTTATAAATCTATGACCAAATAAAAGCATTATTTCCCCTTTTGTAAACATTCGCGAGAGCAGTAGTATTTTCCGTTACTGAGAATACACTCTTGTATTTCCGCATAAACACCACAGCTTGCACACTCCACCATTTCATCGGCATCAGGCTTTGCGGAGTCTTTTTTCGTGTTCTTTTTTGTAACTTTTGCTTCTGGTTTTGTCTTGAAAAACAGAAAGTAAACCGCAGCAATAACTGCTCCGATTATAAGTATTTTCAGTATCATAATTCTTCTCCTAGAAGTAAATAGTGTCTGTTTTTTGTTTCAATTATTTTATGTTTTATATCAATATCAGCTTCAATTTCATCAAAAACTTTTTCACCTTTGTAAAAAAGCAGCTTTGAATGAGCATCCCGAAAATTTTTACTGAGAGATAAAAGCATTTTTGTGTCTGTGACGGCACGTGATGTGATAAGATCAAATACTTTCGGCTGCATCTCTTCAACCCGTTTTTTTACGACTTTTACATTGTCAAGTCCCAAATCAGCCTTGACAAACTGCAAAAAACTTGCCCGTTTTGTTAAAGGCTCTACAAGTGTTACCTCTGTGTGCGGCAGTGCAAATGCCAAAATCATTCCCGGAAATCCGGCACCGGTGCCTATGTCGAGGAGGGAGTCTACTTTTGGTAAAAAACTGACAGGAAAAACCGCATCATAAATGAACTCATTGATAGTCCGTTCACTTTTTGCACCTGTAAGATTATGAATTTTATTCCATTTAAAGAGATGCTCTTTGTATTTTTGTATGTTTTGAAAAAAATTATTTGGTAACTCTATTTTGTCATGAGCCAGTGTTGTTTTTAAATCCAATAGAATATCCTTTAAAAAGGATATTTTATCTGAATATTATTTAATAGAATGTAAATTGCAGGAATTCAGAATTTATTATGAAAATATTTTTTTCATAGCTGTAAAGAAAATTTTGAACAGACCTTTGTTTCCAACAAGGTCATTGATAAACTCGTCATAAGTGATTTGTTTTTCTTCAAAAAATCCTCTTAAGTATTTTTCACTTGCTTCCATCCCGCCTTCCTGCTCGATCTCAAGCAGTTTTGCATAAATCGGTTCCATTGTATCAACTGCTTTTTGCGGAGCGGCTTTTCTGTATGCCGTATGAGAGATGATTTTGTTTGTAATAGGATCTATTTTTGGCTCAAATTCTGTGACAACCCAGTAGTAACTTCCGTCTTTGGCAAGATTTTTCACAACAGCGATGATGTTTTTTGCCTCATTGATTCTGTCCCACATCATTTTAAATACAACTTTTGGCATATCAGGATGTCGTATGATACTGTGAGGTTTTCCGATAAGTTCTGATTCACTGTATCCGGAGATTTCTACAAAATAATCATTGCCGTATTCGATGATTCCTTTTGGATCTGTTTTGGAAACTATATATTTTTTTGGATTTAATTTGATTTGGTTATTAATTGGTTCTGGGTGTTTCAAGTTACATTCCTTTCTTAAGTTTTGACAAATTATATAATGATTTTTCTTAAATAGATGAATAAATTTAGAAATTTTATGTAATAATACAGGTACTTTATAAGGTGAAACAATATGACGAAAGAAAAAACAATAGATGCGATGGAACATGCCCGTGAGGCACATATAGAGCAGATGACAAAAATAAAGTTTTTGATTGAAGGCAAAAATATTGACAATTTAACACCTGTGTCGAAAATGAAGTGTGAATTTGGGAAGTGGTTTTATGATGATACCCAAGAAATAAAAAGTGTTTTAGGTGTTCAGTTTTATGAGAGTCTAGACAGGATACATGAAGAGTGGCATATACAGTATGCCAAAATCCATGCTATTTTTACGGGTGCAAAAGAGGAGGGTTTTTTTTCCAAACTGTTTAAAACACATAAGGTAGATGATTTGGAACTCGAAAAGGCAAAAGTATATTATAAAGATCTTGAAGAGATTACAAAAGATCTGCTGAGACTTCTTGAGACAAGCAAAAGAAGAGTGCAGGCCCTGAGCGCATCAAAGTTTTCCTGATCTTTATAAAAGATGTCCCATCTAATTTAGTCTTTTTATAAACACCTTAAATAAGGGCTTTTGAGAGCCTGAAATAAAAAGTGTATATAAAAGTGTATAGATGTGTGTTTCAATTATGCACGCTTTTGTATATAATTTTCCATCCAGCTATCAATTGTTTTGACATTATACAATATATTCCCTCTTTCTTGTAGTTGTACAAATGGCAGAGGATCTTTTAGACGACCTCTTAATTTTCTTTGAGACTCTTCTGCTATTGAATAGGTGGCTTCAAACTCCTTGACACTGATTAGTTTTTTATCTAGAATATTTTCACTTGGTAATTGCTCTTTGATGTTTAGGAGGGAAGCCGTTAGCTTGACCATATCCTCTTTTGTCCCAACTATACTCTTATCTAGTTGCTGTATCTTCTCGATGATAATACAAAACAATTCTTTCTCTGTAGGCACAACTATTTGAATACATGCCTGAACTACAATAGGTTCTAATTGTTCTACAACTTTACTATCAACTAACTCTGACTTTACTATATTACTATGCATTACATTCCTCCTTTTGCAACTGCATACTCATTTCGTTCTTCCATACAACTATTATCAAAAGCTACTTTCTTTTCTTTTGGTTCAATAGCTATAGCTTCACCTCTTGAATAAACAATACGGTTAGGAGACTTTCCTTCGACAACAAGATCACCCTTGCACCAGTCAATAGTAACTTCAGCTAAGCTCTTGTACCGACTCTTGTACTCCATGAGCTGCTTACGAATCTTTTGGTAAAAGTCTTTTGAGAACAACATTTGCGAAGAAGAGTGAAGTTTTATGCCAAGGTACTCAAATACTGCTATATCTTCTGCTGCTTTTGTTTCGTCTCCTTCAAACTTCCCTTTAAGATTATGTACTCTTTGGGCATTAGAAATAGCAGTTTGAGCTGTACGAAGTTTAAACTTGGCACGAGTCATACTTAGGATGTACTTTCTGATGCTATCATACTTCTTTGCCATTGTCTTGTTATCGTTAAACTCAAGTAGTGTCGCCTTACCAGAATAAACATCAATTTGTGGAGAAAGTGATGGAAGGAAGTAGTTCAGTCGCTTAGAGTTTTCCTTATCTTGCATAACCTGAACATAAATACCTTTCGCTCGGTAGTGTTTCATCAATCCATCTTTCAAGTGAGCACTCAATGCAAAATGTGTTCTACCGAGAGGAAGTATCTCAACTCCATGCTTGCAATCTCGTTTGGAAAAATGTACATCCAAGTAAGTATTTCTCGTTTTATGAACAAGCTCAATTAGTCTTGCTAACTCTTCAATATCATCATAGATAGAAACAACAGTATGCATATGAACATCTCCACTCGTTTGTAGCTCCATCGCCCAGTGGTAATGAAAGCGTTTTTTGTATGCACACTCTTTCAACTCATCACTTGTAAGGACAGTAGATTTACTAAGTGTTCGCATATGATAAATCAGTGAGTTGGCTTGAGTCATTATTCTTTGCATAACGGTATCGAAACTCTTGTCTGTATCTGCAACCCTGAATGGTTGAGAAATTGTGAAAGTTAGAATCATCTCTGTTCTATCTTGGTTGCGACGCATAAGCTGAGATGCAGAACGAGTGTTCTGGAATAAGCGAGCAAGCTCTATGTTCATTTGTTTCTTTTGATAACTATCCCAGCTATCTCTAGGTTTCTGAAGCTCAGCAGATTTTTGCTCATACTTTTGTTGCTTCTCTAAACTAGCCTGACGACTCTCAGTCAAGATTTGTTTTTTATATTCTGACCACCACTGCGGTGGCTGTCGTTTTGTTTTGCCCATGATACTTATCCTTTTGTGGAGTTGCCACCTGTACCTATCCTAGTCCTAACTATTCAGACTAGCTGTCCGACCTCCACCCCTTATCTCGTGAACACTAAGATAGTGTCCAGAATTTTGAGTAGAGTTCCCCTATCAGTCAATTTTCAGACTTTCAGCTTTTGTTAAGTTACAAGATATATTTCTAAATTCTCCTCTATCTACAAGAACGGACATACATGCATTTTTGCATCATGCTATTACAGCGGGGTAGCCTTTTGTTCTACTGTTAGTCTTGAATAAAAGAGAGAAATGAGGTATCATTACAGTCCAACACTTTAATGATGGAGCCTCATCGCTCTATCTCTTAACTTCCGTTTCACTTCCGAAGAAATGATAAATTAAATAACTTCTGCACCTTTTGATGCGACTCTACCTGATTCCAAAAATGCTTCTATATCTTTTCGTTTATATAAAATTTTCTTAGTACCAGGAATTACATAATATTCAAGAATACCATCGGCTCTAAACTTTGACTGTAAACCAGACTTAAATCTATACTCTTTAGTTGTATCTTGAACATCAATATATTCAGATTTCTCTGATTCTAACTCTTGTGAATTTGTCACAATTGCTCCTTCGTATTTGTTACAAAGTAATTGTATTCAATACGAGATTAGACCATTGTTTAGGGAGTATGTCTATAGTGGGGTAAAAAATGAAAATTGTTATATTATGAAGAATATGAGAGTGATTTTTCTAGTAAATAGCTTTTGTGTGTCTTTCATTATGAAGTTGTGAATAGCGGTAAAATGTATGTTTACATCCAGATTGGCTAATACTTATAGAGTATGAATACTTCTCTGTCTTTGAGTTGTATTCTTCTTGCTTTACGAGGATATGGAAACCATAAAGCCTGTAGTCTAATATTTTGTTTTCATCCTTGGCAAATAGTGCTTTAAGATTAGAATCTATATTTGAGTTAATATCATTGTATATAGACATGTTTCGCTCAATGCAAGCGCTTACATAATGGGCAAACTCAATAGTACCTTTCTTATGTTTATCTGCAAAAAAGTGTTGATCATACCATCCCCGAGCAAAGAGTTGACAGAGGATAATAAATGTTTTGGGAGGAAGCTCAAAGTCTTTCTTTGAGTCTCTAGCTGTTGCAGCATCTTGTATGTCCTTAAGTCTATACTCCTTCCCAGTCACACTCTCAATTAGTATTGCCATAGATTTAGCTGTTTCATAAGAAGATTTGACATCATCATCGGTCTTACGACGCTTTTTCTGGCTGTACTCTTCAGTTAACTTTTTGTAGTAATAGACAGCCCAGTTCAAAAACCCTAATAAATAAATTGTAGCAGTTAAAGATGTAGTTCCGTTTGCTTTCTTATCCGGAATAAGTTCTAAGAAGTAGAAGGGAGAATCATATTTTAATGGAGTGTTAAAGTCTATGGCACTATTATATAGTGCCATATGGTTTGGGTTAAAGGCAGCATCTCTTTCTAACTCTTGAGTATCAACATCATCAATGAGCAAATGAAAGCCTTTGTACTTGCTAATACCACTATTTCTCATAATAAAATTTGCAGCTGCTAGTTTAGCTTCTTTACCCATTTGTCCGGTACCCTCTATAGAATTTTTGTCTTTCATATTATACATTACTTTCATATAACTTTTATAAGATATAATTAACCATATAATTTCAAGGATTCATATATGCCAACATCATCGCAGATAGAAAAAAATGTTAAGAAGGTTATTGACAAGTTCTCCCCTGATGAGTTTATCTTTGATCTTCTATCTGCTTATGATGTTGCTGATTCTCGTATAAAAAGATTACGAACTGGAGATAGAAACAAGCTTGAGAGTATTGGCGAGTTGGATGCTGCTACACTCAAGCTATTTTTCAAAGTTTCAGCTAGCTCTGATTTGCATGCTGTGATAGATGAACTTGTTTCTAAGTATAAAGCTGAAAAGAAACCTCCTCGTTTTGCTATTGTTACTGACTACACTACACTTCTTGCAGTTGACACAAAAACAGATGATACTTTGGATGTAAAAATAAGTGACCTTACCAAGCATTATGAGTTTTTCTTGCCTCTCGCAGGAATGGAAAAAGCCGTGATAGTCAATGAAAATCCAGCGGATGTAAAAGCCGCCGAGAAGATGGCGAAACTCTATGATGAGATAACTAAGGAAAATGAAATTAAGAGTGAAGAAGAAGTCCACTCTCTCAATGTCTTTCTCATTCGCCTGCTCTTTTGTTATTTCGCAGAAGATAGCAACATCTTTGCTGACAACCAATTTACAAATGCCATAGAGCAACATACACAAGATGATGGCTCAGACTTAGATACCTACATCATCCGTCTTTTTGAGCTACTAGATACTGAAAAACGACCAAGTGACTTGAATGAACACCTCAAAGCCTTTCCTTATGTTAACGGTGGACTTTTTAGAACTCGCTGTAAGGTGCCAAAGTTTACCAGTAAATCTCGCCGTATCATGATAGAAGTCGGGACACTAGACTGGTCTGACATCAACCCTGACATCTTTGGCTCGATGATACAAGCTGTCATCACCGATGAGCATCGTGGGGGAATGGGGATGCACTACACCTCTGTTCCTAACATCATGAAAGTGATAGAGCCACTTTTTCTTGACTCGCTCTATGAGGAGTTTGAGACAGCTAAGATGAGTAAGTCAAAACTTCAAAAACTTCAAGAGAGACTAGCAAACCTCAAAATATTTGATCCGGCTTGTGGGAGTGGAAACTTTCTTATCATCGCCTACAAAGAGCTTCGAGCCTTAGAGATAAAGATACTCAAGCAGATAGACAAAGTCTCAAGTATGAAACAAGGCGCTTTGTTTGATAACAAGAGAAAGAAAGAGCAGATGAGTTTCATGTCACTCTCTTCTAACATTGAGCTTACACAGTTTTATGGCATAGAGCTAGATGACTTCGCACATGAGGTAGCCATACTCTCACTCTGGCTTACGGAGCATCAGATGAATGTAGCTTTTTTCAAAGAGTTTGGTCAAACTGCTCCACCACTTCCACTTCCTGAAGGTGGGCATATAGTTCATGGAAATGCTACTAGATTAGACTGGGAAGAAGTTTGTCCTAAAGAGGATGGAGATGAGATATATATACTTGGGAATCCTCCTTACCTAGGTTATAGTGAACGGAATAAAGAACAAAAATCTGATATGGATTTTGTATTTGATGGTGTAGGTAATGTAAAACGCTTAGATTACATAGGTTGTTGGTTTAAACTGGCATCAGACTATATAAATGGTATTGCTGCAAAGTATGCCTTTGTATCAACTAATTCCATATCTCAAGGAGAACAAGTTAGTCTATTGTGGCCATATATTTTTTCAAGTAATCAGGAGATCAGATTTGCACATCAATCCTTTAAATGGAAAAATAATGCAAGAAGTAATGCTGGAGTTACTGTTGTCATAATTGGTATTCAAAATATGGATAAATCACATAAACACTTGTATATAGATAATATATCTAAAAATGTAAAAAGTATTAGTCCTTATCTTGTTGAAGGTTCTTCATTAATAATTGCTCAAACAAAGAAGTCTATATCTCGTTTACCTGAAATGATATTAGGAAGTAGCCCTATTGATGGGGGGCACTTAATACTAAATGCAAAAGAATATGAAGAGTTTAGTAAAAACATACACACACACAAATTTCTAAAGCAGTACATAGGAGGTAATGATTTTCTTAACGACATAAAAAGATACTGTGTATGGATAGATGATGAACAAATTGCTATTGCAAGTAATATACCTGAAATCAAAGATAGGATTGACCAATGTTATAACTATAGAATTAATGCAGGAAGAGATGCAAAAAAAGGAGCATCAGTTCCATATAGGTTTTTTTATAGAAAATACAAGAAGTTACCATCTGTAATTTTACCAATGACATCGTCAGAGAATAGAGAATATTTACCTGTAGGCTTTGTAGGTGAAGAAGTTATAACAAGTAATGGAATTTTAGTGATATATGGTAATAATCCTTATATTATGGGTGTTCTTTCTTCTAAAATGCATTTGTCTTGGGTGCATGCCGTTACCGGTAAACTAGAATCAAGAATACGATATTCTGTTAATCTTGCATATAACACTTTCCCTTTTCCAAACATAAGTGAAAAACAACAAGAACAACTAAGTGAGCATGTCTTCAATATCTTAGATGAGAGAGAAAAGCACTCACAAAAAACTCTAGCCCAACTCTACGATCCAGACAAAATGCCAGATGGATTACGAGAAGCCCACCACCAACTAGACCTAGCCATAGAACAATGCTACAGAAAGAAACCCTTCACCAGCGATGAAGAACGACTTGAGTATCTGTTTGGACTGTATGAAGAGATGGTGGCTAATGCCTGATAGTAATATTTGCTCAATTACTGGATATAAAGGTTGTAAGTTGCCTAAACATAAAGAGTATGATGAGTGCATTTTACATTGCTCAAAAGAGGAAGCTGCAAAAGACTACCATATGGCAAGCGATGACTTGGATGCATTTAAGAGAAAGCTTATTGAGTACATAGCCAATATTGTAGTTAAAAGCAGACAAGATGAACTAGAGCATGAGGATATATACAGATACTTTGGTGTTAGTTCAAGTATAAGAAAAGCTGACTCTTCTAAAACTAAGCTTGTTGAAAAGAAGCTCAAAGAGAGTACGATAGTCTTTAACCATATTGCTTTTCCTACTTGTAAAGATGGAGATACTGAAGACTACGAGCCTATTCTAAACAAACTTGGACGAATACATTTCAACTACTGTAAGTTCTATTTGTCATGGTTAGACTTAAAAGAGACTCAATGTTTCTTTCAGGATTGTGAATTTTTTGCTAGTTGGTATATACATGACTATGCTTTACTACCAAACCAGAGTAGTGTTATCTATCAGATGTGCATATTTCATAAGGGTGCAAGTGCAGCTGGAAGAGAAGTACAAGAAGAAAGACTATCCTTAACAAACAGTCAATTCTCAGATTGTCATTTTGGGAAAGAGCTTGTCTTAGAGTATGTAGATGTAAAAGCACCACTGTTTAACAATGGAGATAATTTTCATGGACAAGCAGATTTTTTAAAGGTGTATCACTGTGTTGTAGATGAAAGATTTGCAATTAATCAGTATTGTATAGAGACTGTAAGTTTTCAAAGTTCTGTCTTTAAGAGTAAGTTTGAATTTCGAGAGAACTGTACAAAAGAGTTTATAAGCGATAACTGTAACTATGTGGATATTGCTGACTATTATAGATCTAGCTTTGAGAATTTCAAGACAGTTAAAGGTATCTACGAAGATTTTTGTGTCTTTGAAGGGTGTCAATTTGGTAAAAAAGATGTGCTTGCAGACAAGAGCCTACGGACAGATTTTGAGTATGTTACATTTAAGAGTGAAGTTAACTTCAGAAATACTAAGTTTTATGATGGATTGGACATACAGCATGCTAACTTCACAAAAGAGCCGAAGTTTCTAAATGCAGAGATAGATAGTACCTATACAAGCAGAGAAACATTTAGAAGCATAAAACACTCTTTTGATAGTATAGGAAACTACTTAGATGCAAATAAATACTTTGCCCTTGAGATGAAAAAGTATAAGCAAGAATTAGAGGCTCCAAATAGCCGAAAGCAAGAGAAAATATTATTTTGGTTTAATGAGATAATCTCTGATTTTGGACAGGATTACTGGAGACCATTACGAATATTTTTGTATAGTGCAGTGGTATATTTCGTGCTGTATCTTGGATATGAACTTAGATGGATCTACAGTATAGATCCAGAGGTATCAGAAATAGCCACTGTTGTAAGTAAATATGCCAATATGTTTGCTCTATCTATAATGCCTTTTAAGAAGATGTTAACTGAGGGAATGGAATTTATTAGCTTATTATTTTATATTTGGTATTCCATTTTGATATGGCAAACAATAGTTGCTGTTAAACGGCATACAAGGAGATAATGATGTCTAATTATAAACCACCTTACACAATAACATCAAAGATACTAGACCTCACAAGTAAAATTGCAGAGAGTATGTCAGAACTCAAACACAGCTCTAACCAAAACCTTACTCTTATGTTAAGAAAAAAGAACCGTATAAAAACACTAGCAGGAACTCTGGAGATTGAAGGTAACTTCTTAGGCGAAGAGAAAATTACAGCCCTACTGGATGGTAAAAGAGTTCTTGGAACCATACCTGAGATAGCAGAAGTTGAGGGAGCCATACGGGCATACCAAGAGTTAGAGAACTATAGTTATGATGATATTAACGATTTACTTAATGCTCATAAAATACTGATGAGTGAGATATTAACAACTGCTGGATCCTTTAGAAGTTCAAATGTAAGAGTAGGTGAACATATTGCACCGCAAGCTCACTTCGTTCCAGAACTGATGACACAGCTTTTTGATTGGCTCAATGAGAGCGATGAACATATGCTACTTAAATCTTGTATCTTTCACTATGAGTTTGAATTTATACACCCTTTTTCAGATGGTAATGGTCGTATGGGAAGACTCTGGCAGAGTGTGATGTTGCATAACTATAATCCACTTTTTTCAAGTCTACCTACGGAAAGTATTGTAAGAGATCATCAACAAGAGTATTACAAAGCCCTAGAAGATGCAACTGAACTGGGAGAAAGCACACCTTTTATAGAGTTTATGCTAAAGATGATACTAGAGGCAATAGTAAAGGTCGGTAAAGAAGTCGGTAATAAGGTCGGTAATCTTACAGAAAATCAAATGATGATAGTTGAAATGATGAAAGTCAACTCAAAAGTAAGTGCAAAACTACTTGCAGAGGAAGTGGGGATTTCGGTGAGAAAGATAGAAGAGAATGTGGCTAAACTAAAAAAGTTAGGCATAATAGAACGAGTAGGTGGTACTCGTGGACATTGGGAAGTGAAGGAAAAAAATGACTAATATAGTAGAAGTAGCTTATGCACAAACAGGAGATAGCAAGTCTATTAATGAATATGGAATGAGAGATATGCAAGCAAAAGCCTATGAGGCTCGTAACTCTCAATACTTACTACTAAAAGCACCTCCTGCTTCTGGTAAATCAAGAGCTTTGATGTTTATAGCTTTAGATAAACTCATAAATCAAGGTCTCAAAAAAGTCATAGTTGCTGTTCCTGAACGCTCGATTGGTGGTTCATTTGCTACTACTAAGCTTAGTGAGTTTGGTTTTTATGCTGATTGGGAAGTAGATGATAGATATAATCTTTGTACTCCAGGTGCAGATAAGAGTAAAGTTCAGGCATTTATTAACTTCTTAGAGAGTGATGAGAAGATACTTATCTGTACTCATGCTACACTTCGTTTTGCATTTGAGAAGTTAGATGAGAAGAAGTTTGACAACACACTGCTAGCAATAGATGAGTTTCACCATGTATCTGCTGATGGAGAGAATCGTTTAGGCGAGTTAATACGACTTGTAATGCAAAAGTCATCTGTAAATATTGTTGCAATGACGGGTTCTTTCTTTAGGGGAGATAGTGTGCCTATTCTTCTTCCAGAAGATGAAGCTAAGTTTTCCAAAGTTACTTACAACTACTATGAACAACTCAATGGATACGAATACCTCAAGTCTCTTGGCATTGGTTATCACTTCTACCAAGGTCGTTATACTTCAGCTATAGGAGAGATACTCGATACTGATAAAAAAACTATACTGCATATCCCAAATGTGAACTCTGGTGAATCTACAAAAGACAAGCATAAGGAAGTTGATTTTATCATTGATAGTACTGGTGAAGTTGTCAAAGAGGACGAAAATAAAGTTATCTATGTGAAGCGACATAGTGATGGTAAAATAATTAAAGTGGCAGACTTAGTGAATGATGATCCAAATGACAGAGAGAAAATAGTTGCCTATCTAAGAAATATTGATAGTGAAGATGATATGGATTTGATTATTGCTTTGGGAATGGCTAAAGAGGGCTTTGACTGGCCGTACTGCGAACATGCACTTACTGTTGGATATAGAAGTTCACTGACTGAAATTATACAGATAATTGGTCGTGCAACTCGTGATAGCGAGAACAAAACACATGCTCAGTTTACAAACCTTATAGCTCAGCCTGATGCATATGATAGTGAAGTGAAGACATCAGTTAATAATATGCTAAAAGCTATAACTGCATCACTTCTAATGGAACAAGTCCTAGCTCCAAATTTCAAGTTCAAACCACGGTTTGATAATGATAATGAGAAAGCTAAGCCTGGGGAGATGAAGATACGAGGCTTTAAAAAGCCAAGTACAAAGAGAGTGGAGCAGATAATAGAGTCTGATTTGAATGACCTTAAAGCAGCTATCCTGCAAGACGATAAAATGCTCAAAGCAATGCCAGGGAACATTGACCCTGAAGTTATGAATAAGGTACTTATTCCAAAGATTATTCAAGTGAAGTATCCTGATTTGAGTGATGAAGAAGTTGAAGAAATAAGACAGCATGTTGTCGTTGACTCTGTTGTTAAAAATGGGGAGATTAAAAAGAGTGGTGGGAAGCAGTTTATATCTATGGCTGGGAAGTTTGTCAATATTGATGAGTTGAATATTGACCTAATAGATAGCATAAACCCATTTCAAAGAGCCTTTGAAATTCTGTCTAAGTCTGTTACGACAAAGGTTCTGCACCTGATTCAAGAGTCAATTGCTGCAACTAGAATAACGATGGATTTTGAGGAAGCAAAGATACTGTGGCCAAAAATCTTAAAGTTCAAGAAAGAGCATGGCAAAGAGCCAAGTCTAAGTTCTAATGATCCGCAAGAGTTACGAATGGCTGAGTGTATAGTGTATCTAAAAGAAGAGAAGAGAAAACGAAATGATGGATAAAGAGAGTATACTCGATGAAATTTTTGCGAGTGATATAGAGGGTATACTAGATACTAAAGCAAAAGTGGCACCAGCTCAAAACGAAGACCAAAGATTGGTTTCCACATTTGAAGAGATAAATGTGTTTATAGACGAGCATGGTAAAGAACCTCTTAGAAATATGTCAGATATGCATGAAGCAAAGCTGTTCTCAAGACTCAAAGGGTTAAGAGAACAAGAAGATAAGATACAAGAGCTGAAAACCCATGACAGACATAATCTTTTTGAACGAGAAGAAGAGATAGAAATTAACTCTATTGATGATATTTTTAGTGGGGATGATTTTGGATTGTTGGAAGATGAGGAAGATATTTTTACACTTACTCATGTAGAAAAATATGATGCAAACAAAGCAGCACCTGATTTTGTAGCTACACGAGAGAAGTGTGAAGAGTTTGAGAAGTATGAACAGTTATTTGTTAAGTGTCAAGCAGATCTAAGAGAAGAGAGACGAAGATTAGTTCCTTCTATAGAGAGACAGCTACATGTAGGAACTTTTTGTATTCTAGATGGAGTTCTCCTTTACATTGCAGAGATCAAACATGCACAAAGAGGAAATAGTAACAAGCTAAATAGAAGAACTCTTCTTGTGTTTGAGAATGGAACACAATCGAGAATGTTGCTACGATCTCTGGGAAAAAGGCTCAAAGATAATGGAAAGATGGTTACATCTAAAGATGGAGAAGAGCTTGCAAGTCTAAACCAAATATCAGTAGATGATGAATCTACTGGATATATTTATGTACTGAAGTCTAAAAGTGAGAATGACAAAATCAAGTCCAAAGCAAACCTCTACAAGATAGGTTTTTCATCTACTGCAATACAAGAGAGAATCAAAAATGCAGAGAATGAACCAACATATCTAATGGCTCCTGTGTCACTTGTAAGTGCTTATGAGACTTACAATATGAATCCCCACAAGTTAGAACAACTACTACATAAGTTTTTTGGGAACTCATGTTTGAATATTGATATACAGGGGAATGATGGACAAGTTCATAGACCAAGAGAGTGGTTTATAGCTCCGATTGATGTGATTGAAAGTGCTATTGAGCTTATTATATCTGGAGATATTGTTAACTATAAATATGATGCGGAATTAGAGAAGATAGTAGAGAAATAGTTTAGGCTACGAGTAAGCCGATGCAAATATAGAAGGCAATACTAATTTTGGTTTGATGGGTCATGATTAGCTTTTTCATTACGCTGCCTTTTCTTGCATTTGCTGATAAGGAAGAATCCAGCTCCTTAATTGTGGTCGCCATTTGCACTTTAGCTGTTTGAGTTTTGATGAATGTGGATAGCTATTCCCCGTAATACTAAGTGTCCCATCTGGAAGTTGTTCAATCCCAAGACCAAGAGCATAAATGGATTGCTCAAGATTTCCTTGCTGAGAGGGTGGAGTGTTTGTGTTCTGAGATTGCTGGTTGGATGGAGCTTGAGTGTGATTTTGTTGTGCGATAGCATTTGACACTTCAAAGGAAGATGCATACTCGTTTCCACTAAGTGAGAGTCCCGCCAAGGCACGACCAATAGAACTTGTTTCTGCATTTTCAAGTGCAGATGTGGCATTTATCCAGCCATCCCCTCGGTACTCTTCAGCAAACCCTGTAGATATTATTTGGTCGCCAATTTTGATTTTGGCTTGTATGACTACACGCTGTTCATCATCATGTATTATAACGGTTGAAATAGACGCATCTGGGAAGAATTTTCTAAATACCGCAAGTCTAATTGAAACTTGAGTGTATGATTTTCCTTTGATGTCTATGGTTGGCATTTTTTGCAACTCTTGTACGGCTAGTTGTAATGGGTGTTGTTGATTTTGCATAATATCCTCCTATGCAGCTTGAATATGTTGAATTGAGTCATCAGAAGTGAGCGACTTTCGTTTGTTGATACGAAGTGTGATTGGTTTAGTTTTTGTGGTGATTTTCATGTCGCAGAAATCTTGTACTTCGTGTCGTTGGTCTGCTGAAATGAGAGCTTGCTGAACTGCTTCTTTGTCTAGCACAACAGTAAAAAAACCAGCATGAATTAATGCTTGTTCATCTAGTACCTTTAAGGTTGCTGTTGTGCTTGTTGATTCTTTTGTGACACTTATGCTACTTACAGATAGACCCTCAAGCTTTTCAACACCTAGACTTTGAAGTGCTTTTGCAACTTGGAATTTCCCTATAGTTTTAGCAGATTCCAACTGCTTTTTCATTGAAGCAAGATGCTGTTGCTGTTCTTTTATATATGCTACTCTTGAATTAATTTCAAGAAAAATTTCAGCAATAATATCACTCTTTTTGTAGAATGATAATTTGTCGTTAGTAAGTATGGCAATAACACTATCGTAAAACCATTCTTTGGATGCGGGGCTATCTGTGTGTAAGCCAACTATAGACTGTTCAAGAGTGGATGATGTTGTTTGCAATTGCATGTTAATTCCTTTTATGCTGCCATCATTAATGGCTGTTGAGTTTGAGCTTTAATGTTAGCTATCTTGTCTGCAAGAGAAAAAAGCTTTTCCCCTATGTGTAAGTTGGAGTCAATACTCTGTATAGCTTTGCTTGTGAAGTTACGATTAGTAATGCGGTTTTTTCCTTTGATACCACCTCTTTGGCAAGATTCCTCTATACGATTAAAAACTCGCCATAAATCGTTTCCAATATCACCATCTCTACGAACTTCGAGCATAGAGTTATGGTCAATATCTAAGGTGTCAACATCAAACCGTACGGATGCGGCTACTTTAGCAAAGGCTAATTCTTCAACAGATGAAAGCTGAATATTTTTGTATGTATTGATACGCTCATCTAGTAGAGGAAGATAGCTTACAGTCTCTTTTATTGCAGTAAATACATCAGTTTCACAAAAACCAATGTGCTTAATTTTGTGGGCTTGCATCAATGAATCTGCTAAAATAATTCCATTTTTACAGATTAGTCTAAATATGCCCAATCTAAGTTCCATGCATGCTGAAGTATCATGCGATGATGACAATATGAGCTGAGGAATATTCTCTTCTTCCATCAAAAATGAGCTGAAATTTTGCAGCACAATAAGATGCTTTTGGTAGTTTTGTTTATCTTCTAAACGGACTTTGTTTTCAAATGCATCTACAGGTAGCCAGCCATGCTCACGCATAATATTGAGAATCTTTTCTGTAGAGATATATGTGTAGCGATCACTTACAGCATGATAAGGCTCGGTTGTAAATATGCTGGGCGCAAGTGTTCTGAGTTGTTCATTTGTTAGAGGTAATTTTGACATGAGTGTATCCTTTGAAATATGAGTTGTATTGAGATTGAGTGTTGATTAGAACAGAGGGACTACTTCTTAGATGAAAGTATTTCAGCAACTACAGTAAGAACTGTAATGGCTATTGCAATAAGTTGAGGGATTGGTGGCATTATGCTATTCCTTTTGGATAGTAGTCAATGTTATTGACAGGGCTAAATATCAGATGATAAAAACTGTATGGTTGTGGTGATTGAAGAAGATTGAAGTAGAACATGAGAAATCCTAAAATATTCACACGACAGAAGAGATGGTAATATCGAGGTGTAAACATGGAGGTGGTATTTAACGAGAACTTGAAGCTATATCTTCCCTATCTATATATACCCTATTTTTGCGAAGTTTTACTATTTAGAAGTCTCATTGTCACTTCTAAGAAAGTCCCACCATTTTTCAAATATAATTTTTCTCTTTGAGTATGGAATATCTAAATATATTTGTTTTATCTCTTTTTTGTGGTTATGAGATAAGCATCTATCTGCTAAATCAGTATCAACCCCTAGTGATGCAAGTATGGATAAAAAAAGATACCTATTATCATGAGGAGTGAATTTATGTCCTGTATTGAGTTGCACTTCTGCTTGGGATACTAAATTTGCAGCATGTTTAAACATACCACTGTAGGCAAAGCTAAAAAGCTGTTCATCTTCAAACTCTGGGTCTAATACATGTTCAGGTAATAGTTCTACAACTTCGAAGGGTAATGGATACTTCTCTTCAATACCTGTTTTAGTTATGTCTTCAGTAGCAATGATATACCAGCTTCCATCAGCATAGCAGTTAATATGTGAAAATTTCAATTGGTGCAGTTCTCCAATTCTTCTAACAGTCATAATATTCATGAGTAGAAGGAGTCTGTGAGAAGCTCTATAATGTAAAGCTGTAGAGTAAAGTTTACGAGCGACACTTTCCATAGGCTCGTTAAAGCGGATGTCAAAGCTCGCTTTTTGTTTGTGAGAACCATAATCTAATTCATAAAAAGGATTGGATTTGATATTGCCATCTCGAAACTCTTTTTCAAATATCTTGAACATAATGACATTGAGTGTAAGCTTAAAGCTCTTTGTATTGTCTTCAATGCTTCCTAGAATTTTTAGAGCATGGGCTCTTGTTACTCTGTCTAATCTAAGATGTCCTACAACTGGATGAATATAGTTATTGTAGAATAGTTCTAGACTGCGTTTATAGTGACTGTTGTCTTTGCTCTTGGTTGTTGGTTTTTTCTTTGCAATATCTGCAAGAATAATTTCTTTTACCGTATCACCACGGCTAGATGCAAAAGGATCTTTTCCATTTCGAAGTTCAGATTTGATTTCTTCTAACTTTTCACTTGCTTGTTTAGCAGTAGTTGAATCGAAAAGCTTGGTTAAATTTTTCTTTTGGTAAGTGATTCCATTGAGCATGAAGTTTACATAGTAGTCTTTTTTCCCATTAGGCTTTTCGAGAGAAAATACATTCGTATACTTAGTTTTCTTAAAATCGTTTTTTCTAGCCATCATATACTCCTAGTGTATACACTAATAATAAAGTGTATATAGTATGTATTGTATAGTGTATAGACTTAGGATAGTATTTATGTGGTTAGGATTGGTTATAAGTGAAAGTCTGAAATGTGTTGAAACCCTATATTAAAGGGTTTAGTTCCTAGTTTAGGGAGTGATAGAAAGTAGCTTATAGCAGATGTCCCATTCCGTCGCGCTTGACATCAAGGTATCCTTCATTATGCTTGTTCGGTTTCATAATAATGGGAATCCTCTCAACAATTTCAACACCGCTGATCGAGTTTACTTTGTCAGGATTGTTGGTCAGCAGTTTTATTTTTTTGATATTGTAATGATGCAAAATAAAAGTGACGACTTCATAGGTACGCTCATCTGCAGCAAAACCGAGTTGATGGTTGGCCTCTATGGTATTGAGCCCTTTGTCCTGCAGGGCATAGGCGTTGATTTTGTTTAAAAGTCCTATGTTTCTTCCCTCCTGCCGAAGATAGATTACCATTCCGCCGGTTTCATCAGCCATTTGCAAACCATACTCAAGCTGGTCACGGCAGTCGCATTTTAAACTGCCTATGGCATCTCCGGTAAGACACTCCGAGTGAACACGTACTATCGGCACTTCAGCCAACTCTTTTGCACAAATAACAAGATGCTCTTTTTGCCCTTGTTTAAAAGCCTGTACATTGAAATCACCGAATCTTGAGGGCAAATCTGCCACATCAGATATTTTTATTTGCATATATGCTGTCCTGTACAATTTTGCAGGCATTATAGTTAGATTATGATTAGAATTATATTATATGAATAAATTTAATCTTTAAAAGGGTAAAATAGCCTCTTTAAAATATAAAGGGTCAAAAATGTTTCAAAGATTTCGCAGAACCAGACTAAACAAGCATCTCCGTGCGCTTGTAAGAGAAACACATGTAACTGTAGATGATTTTATATATCCGCTTTTTATCCGTAGCGGTGGAGGTATTAAAACCGAAGTGGCATCCATGCCGGGTGTTTATCAGATGAGTATTGATGAGGCTGTAAAAGAGTGTGCGGTGCTTAAAAAATTAGGATTGTATTCGATTATTCTTTTTGGAATTCCCGATGTCAAAGATTCCATAGGCAGTGATGCTTTGTGTGAACACGGGATTATCGCTTCAGCAGTACGGGAGATAAAAAAAGCACACCCTGATATGTTTGTCGTCACAGATTTGTGTTTTTGTGAATATACCGATCACGGGCATTGCGGCATAATTGATGATGATCGTGAGACAGTTGATAATGATGCCACTTTGGAGATTTCCGGACAGCAGGCAATTATACATGCTAAAGCAGGTGCAGATATGATAGCACCTTCGGGTATGATGGACGGTATTATAGAAACTTTGCGAACATACCTGGACAGAGCAGGGTATAAAGAGTTGCCGATTATGGCATACTCTACAAAATTTGCAAGTGGATATTACGGACCGTTTCGTGATGTGGCTGAATCAACTCCTAGTTTTGGTGACCGCTCCTCGTACCAGATGGATCCTGCAAACCGCCGTGAAGCGATTGCTGAGAGTAAAAGTGATGAAGAGCAGGGGGCTGATATTTTGATGGTAAAGCCTGCTTTGGCTTATTTGGACATTGTGCGTGAGATTAAAGACAACACTTCGCTTCCGATGGCTGTTTATAATGTAAGCGGTGAGTATGCTATGCTGAAATTTGCCGGTCTGAATAATTTGATAGACTATGAACGCGTGGTGATGGAGACGATGATAGCATTTAAACGTGCAGGCGCTGACATAATTATCTCATATCATGCAAAAGAAGTAGCACAAATGCTCAAAAATCGCTAATTTAAAGAAAAGTATATTAAAATAGCTGATAAACAAAAAAGAGGAAGAAACTGTGAGACATTTTTTAACACTCAAAGATTTTACCAAAGAAGAGATTTTAGAAATTATAGATATCGGTCTGAAAATAAAAAAAGAGCTCAAAGCGGGCATTTACAATAAAGAATTAGAGATGCAGACACTTGCTATGATCTTTGAAAAGAGTTCAACAAGAACGCGTGTAAGTTTTGAAACAGGAATGTTTCAGCTTGGGGGGCATGCGCTTTTTCTCTCTAGCCGTGATATTCATTTGGGACGGGGAGAACCTGTAAAAGATACGGCAAGAGTTATTTCGAGCATGTGTGATATGGTAATGATACGCACCTATGAACATTCCATGATAGAAGAGTTTGCATCGTATTCTCAGGTACCTGTTATTAACGGACTCACTGATACCTATCATCCCGTGCAGCTTTTGGCTGATTATATGACGATGATTGAATTTGGAGTTGCAAAAAATGCAATTGTTGCCTACGTCGGTGACGGAAACAACATGACAAATTCATGGTTGATGCTTGCTGCAAAACTGGGCTTTGAATTACGTATTGCAACACCAAAGGGATATGAAGTTGACAGTAAGGTTCTTCGAGATGCTTTGGATACAGCAAAAGAGAGCGGTGCGATTATCAGGGTAATGAATGATCCCAAAGAGGCAGTACGCGGGGCTACAATTGTCACAACAGATACATGGGCTTCAATGGGGCAAGAAGATGAAAAAGAGCAGAGAATCAAAGATTTCAAAGGCTTTATGGTTGACGGACTGATGATGTGTCTTGCACAAAAAAATGCAAAATTTTTACATTGTCTGCCTGCGTATCGGGGACAGGAAGTAAGCGAAGAGTTGCTTGAAGACAATGCGGATATAGTGTTTGCAGAGGCTGAGAACAGACTGCATGCACAAAAAGGGCTTATGGTCTGGCTTGACAGACAAAGGTAACTGTTGACAAATGGATAAAAATTTCAACTATTCAAATTTGAAACTCGGCATTATCGGAGGCGGGCAACTCGGCAGAATTATGTCACACAAAGCAAAAAAGATGGGATTTCATGTAACAATACTTGACCCCACATTTAACTGTCCTGCCGCACAGGTTTCAGACAAGCATATCCTTGGCGGGTTTTATGATAAAGAGAAGCTTGAACAGTTAGTGCAAGAGACAGATGTGACAACTTTTGAATTGGAACATGTAGACACTTCCATACTCAAAGAGCTGTTTGATCATGGGCATATCATTCATCCCTCTCCTTATATTATCGAACTCATTCAAAATAAATATGAGCAAAAAAAACTTCTTGACAAAAAAGGTGTTCCTGTTCCTGCCTATAAAGATGTGAAGAAAGAGGAAGATTTGGCTGCCTTCGGATTTCCTGTTATTCAAAAAGCAAAGATGGGTGGTTATGACGGAAAAGGCGTGCAAATGCTAAAATCCGAAGCAGATGTAAAAAATGCACTCCAGACCGAATCATTTATCGAAGAGCTTGTGGATATAGACAAGGAACTGGCCGTAATCGTTGCGAGGAATATTGAAGGCCAGATCAAATGCTACCCTGTGGTTGAAATGCTTTTTGATGAGAGAGTGAATATTTGTGACATTGTAATGGCTCCTGCAAAAATTTCAAAAGAAATTGCGGACAAATCAAGAGAAATTTCAATTGAAGCCATCAAAGCCTTGGACGGTGTTGGAATTTTTGCTGTTGAATTGTTTTTAACAAAAAAAGGCAAGATTTTGGTTAATGAAATAGCACCGCGTCCTCATAATTCTGGACATTATACAGTTGAAGCCTGTGCAACATCACAGTTTGAACAGATTATCCGGGCGGTAACAAATCTGCCTTTGGGATCTACCAAGCTTATTTCTCCTGCAGTTATGATTAATTTGCTCGGAGAAGAAGGATATGAGGGAGAACCTTTTATAGAAGGAATTCATGATGCATTGGAGATTCCGGAGCTGTCTTTTCATTTTTACGGAAAAACCTTTACGAAACCATTTAGAAAAATGGGGCATGTAACAATCCTTGATGATGATATTGACGAGGCATTAAAAAAGGCAATGAAAGCAAAAGATATTCTAAAAATTAAAGGAAGCAAAAAGATATGAGTAAAGCGTTGGTTGGAATTATTATGGGGAGTGACTCGGATTTACCGGTTATGAGTGGGGCTATTGAGATATGTGAAGAGTTTGGTGTTGCCTGTGAAGTAGATATTGTCTCCGCACACCGTACACCGCAAAAACTTGTAGAGTATGCACAAACAGCACAAGCAAGAGGCTTGCGCGTCATCATCGCAGGAGCCGGCGGAGCTGCACATCTGCCGGGTATGATTGCTGCGCTGAGTGTCTTGCCTGTTATTGGAGTGCCGGTGAGAAGTTCTGCACTTGACGGAATGGATTCTCTGCTCTCTATCGTGCAAATGCCGGGAGGTGTTCCTGTGGCAACAGTAGCTATTAACGGTGCCAAAAATGCAGGAATTCTTGCAGCGCAAATTATTGGGACAGGGGATGAAGCCCTGCAGAAAAAGATTGCCGAGTATAAAACTGCAATGAAGGATGAGGTAGACAAAAAGTCAGAAAAACTTGCAAAAATGAAGTACAAAAAGTACTTGAACCAATAACAGACAAGGATTTGATTGAGATGAAATTTTTTCTTTTTTTACTCATTTTTTTTACTTCTCTTTTTGGAGCAAAAGCAGTCGAAGTCGGCAAACGGTTTGAAAGTTCCGAAAACTGTAAAGTCTGTCACAGGCGTATCGTAGAAGAGTGGAGTGCTTCATGGCATGCAAAAAGTCATTTTGAAAAAGATGAATATTTTAAGAAAAGTCTTAAATATGTCAGCCGTAAAACAAGAAAAAGTTTAAATGCTGTAAAAATTCAGTGTGCTACCTGTCATAACCCTCGAATCAGTGTAACAAAAACAGATGAAGATTATGAAATTGCTGCTGTTATGGGATTGGCAGATGAAGATGATCCTGTGAACAAAGCAGTAAATTCAAAGGTTATCAGTGAAGGAATTAATTGTGTTGTATGTCACAATATAGATAAAATACATGATGAATATGACAAATCAAAACGAGGAATCAACAGAGTGGAGTGGACTCCGTCGGGTGTTATGACGGGACCTTTCAAAGATGCCAAATCGCCTTATCACAAGGTAGTCTCACATGAGTTTATGCGTTCAAATCCAAATAAACTCTGTTTTGTATGCCATGCAAATGACAGAAGTGTAAAAGGCGTGGTTTTTACAGATATGGAGAGTGAGTATGTCGGTAAGCAGACCTGTGTCTCGTGTCATATGGGTCCCAAACAAAAGGGTGTTGCCGCAACATATAAAATGTACAATGGTAAAGCAAAAATGCGAATGGTGAGAAAACACGGATTTATTGGTGCACATACACCCGGTTTATGGAAAGGCGCTTTGCGTTTGCAACTGAAAAAACAAAAAAACAGACTGCTCATAAAAGTTAAAAATCCGCAACCGCACAATATACCAAGCGGTTTTGGTTCAAGAGAACTTCTTGTTGAAATTGTCTATAAGAAAGGGACTGCAGTCATCAGTGAAAAAACTGTTTCTCTTTCACGCCATTATATAAGAAGACATAAAAAAGTCGGTATTGCGCATCTTGCGCTGAAGCAAAGTAAAGATACAAGCATAAAGGCACATGGCGAAAAAACATTAAGTGTACCGTTGGCAGTTGGGGCGGACAGTGTTGAAGTGACATTGTATTATCGTCTGGTAAACGATGAGGTTCGCAATTTGCTGGATCTGAAAGAGCCGATCTGGTCGAAAAAGAACTTTATAGTAAAAAGTTCTTTGCGACTTTGATAAAATACTTTTTTAGTATTTTATCCCTGTTACTGTTCTGACTTTGTCTATAGTCGGCGCTACAATCTCTTTTGCTTTGTGCGCACCCTGGAGGAGTATTTCTCTCACTTCGTCTTGATGCGCTGCAAAATATTCTCTTTTTTCTCTGTAGGGTCTGAAATATTCCCAAATCACATCATGTAGATAGAGTTTAAAATGCCCGTGTCCTTCCCCGCCTTTTTTGTAACGTTCCTGGAGTTCTTTGCATTCATTTTCATTTAAAAAGAGTTTTGCCATATTGTACACATTACAGTTTTCATACTCTTTTGGTTCTTCCATCGGTACTGCTTCGGTAACAATTTTTTTGATTGTTTTGAGCTGTTTTTTCTCTTCACCAAATATATTGACAGTATTGTTATAGCTTTTAGACATTTTCTGTCCGTCAGTTCCTGGAACTGTGGCAACATTCGCTTCTATTTTATATTCCGGAAGTTTAAATATATCACCATATTCGTTGTTGAATTTTATGGCAATGTCGCGTGCAATCTCAACATGCTGGATCTGATCTTTTCCCACCGGTATAATATCAGGCTGATAGAGTAAAATATCGGCAGCCATTAAAACAGGATAGGAAAAGAGCGAATGGTTGGCGGCTATGCCTTTGGCAGTTTTGTCTTTATAGCTGTGAGCACGTTCGAGCAGCCCCATAGGTGTAAAAGAAGAGAGCACCCAGTAGAGTTCCAAGACTTCTTTTACATCAGACTGTACCCAAAAAGTTGATTTTTGCGGGTCTATGCCGAGTGCCAAAAAATCTGTTGCCGACTGCATAGTCAGCTCTGCCAGTCTTTTGCCGTCTTTTACGCTTGTCTGTGCATGGTAGTTTGCTATAAATGCAAAAGTGTCATTCTCTTTTTGTGCATCGACCATCTGTTTGATAGAACCAAAGTAGTTTCCTATATGCAAATCACCTGAGGGTTGAATACCGGTTAAAACTCTCATTATACAATTCCTGATTTTTTAAGGCGTATTATACCCATCTCAGCTTTATTTTGCTATTATATAGTTAAATATAATTAAGCCCTATGGCTTAAAATTAAAGGATTTATGATGATAGTACAAATTCGTGCAAAAGATATAACTTTAACAGACGAAAAGAAAGCACATATAGAACAGGGCATTGAAAAATTTAAAAAGTTTTCTTTAGATATTACAAGAGTAAACTGTATAGTTTCTGCTGAAAGAGCAGGTGTCTTGGTAGAGTTTGAAATACATGTAGCACACTCTGCTCCTATTGTCATCAGTGAACACCACAAAGACCTGGATGCTGCCATTGATGTGGCTGTTGACCGTGCAAATAAAGCTTTACGCCGCTTACATGACAAAGTAACTGATCATAAAGGGCCTTCTATTAAAGAATTAGAACTTACAGATGTATAAAGCAGCTATATGAAATTATTATTATTTTTGATTTTCACAGTAAATCTTTGGGCATCACAAAGTAACTATTCTCTTAGAGTGGCGGTTGGAAAACCTACATTCTATTCGGCAGCTGATATAGCGCTTGGAAAGTTTGGAGCTTACAGAGATGATTTAAAAGCGTATAATTTAGATGGAGGGTATCTTTTAGCAAAAGATTTATTTACTTTACCATTAGATTTGTATCTTAAAGGCGGATTGACATTTTATGATGAAACGGCACAAAAAGATGTATATGGTGCTGATATTTATATAAAAGCATATTACAATATTGATTTTTGGAATAACAGAGTGCGTTTTGGTTTTGGAGAGGGGGCTTCTTATGTAAGCCGTGTTTTGGAGATAGAACGCATAGATGCTCAAAATCATAATGACAACAATTCACACTTTTTAAATTATTTGGATATAAGCCTGGATTTTGATTTGGGAAAACTTGTGAAGTATAAGCCATTAGATGAAACATATATTGGTGTTTTGTTAAAACACCGGTCAGGGATTTTTGGTTTGATTAACAATGTAAGACACGGTGGTTCAAACTATGAATCTGTGTATATAGAAAAAAACTTTTAGGTGTCTTATATGTATAACTGGCTTTTATGGTTTCATGTCATCTCTTTTATCTCCTGGTTTGCAGTATTGTTTTATCTGCCTAGGCTTTTTGTCTATCATGTTGAAAACAGTAATAACAAAGGTTTTGTAGAGGTAGTTAAAATTCAGGAAATGAAGCTTTTTAAATATATAGGTGTGCCTGCTATGTGGGCTACACTCCTTAGCGGTGCGGCACTTATTTATCTTGGCGGATGGATGAGTGCTCCGTGGTTACATGTAAAGCTTCTGTTTGTACTTTTTTTAATTATAGACTTTTACTCAATGAATGTGTACAGAAAACAGCTTTTAGAAGACAGATGCACAAAAAGCGGAAAGTTTTTCAGAATGTATAATGAAGTACCGACACTTTTGATGCTTGTTATTGTAGCGATGGTTGTACTCAAACCCTTTTAAATCGGAATCGGTACTTTAGTGCCGACTGTTTTTTCTTTCTTCCTCTTTCATCTTTTTGTAAAAATAAACACTCAAGGCTGTCAGCCCGATTCCGCCAAATAAAAATGTAAATGCAAGTGCATAACTCATGCTTATTTGTCTCCTCTCTTTTTTGCTTTAAAAAGAAGCGGGGTTCCACTGAAATTAAAGGCTTCGCGCAGTTTGTTAGTAAGATAGCGTCTGTAGGTAAAATGCAGACCTTTGGGCTTATTCATAACAATGGCAATTTTTGGCGGTCGTGTTTCATACTGTGTTGCATAATAGATTCGAATCACCTGTCCGTGCATACTTGGCAGGGTGTGACGGCGCAGTGCCCGCTCCAAAACTTCATTGAGCCGGGATGTCGGAATTCTTTGTGAATAGTTTTCGTTTATTTCTAAAATCATATCATGAAGTTTGTCTACTCTTTGATGGCTTTTTGCCGAAAGGGTTAAAATAGGGGCATAGGCTAAAAACTTAAATCTGTCACGCACCTCTTTGATGATTTTGTCATGCTCTTCTCTTTTGGCAATATCCCATTTGTTAAGAATGATAATACAGGCAAGCCTGTTTTGATCAACAAGTCCCGCAATTTTTTCATCCAAATCCAAGAACGGCTCACTCGCATCCAAAACAACAAGTGCCATATTTGCATTTTCCAGCATCTCTTTTGTGCGCATTAAAGCATATTTTTCAATACCGACAATTTTTCCACGACGGCGAAGCCCTGCTGTGTCAACAAAGGTAAGCTGTTTGTCTTTATAGACTATGGTCTCATCAATCGGGTCGATTGTTGTACCGGCAACAGAACTCACAACAGAACGTTCTTCGCCCAAAAGAGCATTAAGCAGTGAACTTTTTCCGACATTGGTACGTCCGATAATAGCTATTTTTATATGGTTTATGTCATTTTCATCAAACTCTTTGATACGATCATTCTGAGCAAATATTGAGTCATCTTCTACCTCTTCCTCGTCCCAGTAGATGAAACTGTCATCTTCTTCATCCTGGGCATATTGTGAAAAAAATTCTTCATCACTGAGTTCTTCTTTCTCCTCTGTGATGATTTGTACTTCTTCTGTTTCGTCTTCTTTGAGAATATCACTTTGTGGCAGTTTGTCATAGATCCAATCAAGCAGTTCAACAGTATTTCTGTTGTGTGCTACAGAGATACCGAAGATGGCATCTGTGCCAAACTCATAAAACTCCCAGAGCTTCTCTTTCATTTTGTCATTGTCTATTTTGTTGACAACAAGAGCAATCTCTTTACCCATATTTTGGAGTTCATAAAAAAGTTTTTTGTCTTCATCCTCAGGCAAACCTTTGCCGTCGACCATATACAAAATAATATCTGCTTTGTAGGCAGCTTTTAATGACATTTCTTTTATTTTGTCGAAAAGTTCGCACCCTTTATCAAGTCCACCCGTATCTAACAGTTCTGCTTCTTTGTCAATAATTACGGCTGTTTTTCGTTTGACATCCCGTGTTGTTCCTGCCAAATCAGATGTTATGGCATCACGTTTTTTTACCAAACGATTAAAAAGTGAGCTTTTTCCAACATTTGGACGGCCTATAATTGCGATTTTTTTCATGAGTGAACCTTGTAAACTTGCGAAGAATTATAAAATATTTTTGAAATTATATCTAAATTATGGTTTAAATGGGGAGAGAAGCAAAAACTGCCTGTTTTACAGGCAGTAGGGAGTGCTGTTATTCAGTCGGAAATTCTTTGTCTAAATTTTCCAGTGCCTGTTTTGACTGAAACTGCTGCCAAAGGGCATTGTCATTTTGAAAACTTGAAGCAACAGTTTTTTTGTAGGCTTTTTTGACCTCTTGGTTAACGCTTGACTCGGGAACAGTTACAAGCATATAAATTGCACCGGATGGCGCCGTCCACATATCTATAGCTTTGGAGCCTTTTAAATCCACTTTTGCCACCTGTTTTGTGACAGCCGTTGTGACTTTGTCCACTGTTTCGGCAGAACCGTTTCCTGTGGCTCTCGTAAAACCTTCCATCTTGTCTTTGATTTTGCTCTCAATCTGTTGTGCCAAATCAGAACGGCCGTTCATGAGGGCAACACGACGCATATGGGCAATACCTGCTGCACTTTTCTCTGCAACACCCACACCTGCATAGTAACCGGGTACTTCCGGTATACAGGTCCATCTGGGAGCGGCTACTCCCTCTTGTTTACATGTAAAGGTGGGTGTGTAGACTTCCTGCTTTTTTGGTTCGGCTTTTTTGCTGCTACAGCCTGTAATCGCTGCTGCAATCAGTGTTGTTGCAATTATATTTTTCATTATTTTATTCATTAACAGTACCTTTTTATTAACATTACATGTAGTATACTACCATAAATCTTTACCATAACTAAGGAAAACATATTGAAACAGTACTATTCTTATGAAAATTTCAGAAATGATACATGTAAACTTAGAGATAATGTGAAAACATTTAAACCTGAAACAATAGTTGCTGTTGCAAGAGGCGGGCTTGTCCTGGCGCATTGTCTGGCAGAAGGGCTTGATATTCGAGATGTGCAGAGTATAAGAACAGAGCTGTATGATGCTACATGTAAACGCGAAGCGCTGTCTCTTTTTGGAATATGCAGTTTGGCAGATGTGAAAAGAGTGCTTGTTGTGGATGATATAGCCGACAGCGGTGAACACTTGCGTATGTCATGCAGCATTTGCAAAAAAACTTTCCTGAAGCGGCATTTAAATCTTCGACACTTTTTTATAAAAAAACATCAATATACGAACCGGATTTTTGGATAAATGAAGCAGATGCATGGATAGAATTTTTTTGGGAGAAAGATTTCAGCCCAGCGGGTTAAACGGTTTTATGCTTTTCAATCCTGAGAGTCGGCACTAAAGTACCGACTGGTGTGACTTTTTTGCCACTCTCACTTCCTTAAAGGATGGGTTGTGACATATTCCCGGAATCCGTACTTCAGTGCGGACTGTGTTGCCTGGTAAAATCTGTTTCGTAAATATATGCAGCTATATCTTGTAAAACATCTTTTTCAAAGGCAAGATTGGGCATGAGTTCGTATTTGTCAATGGCATCTTGCATAATTGAAGTTGTTTCGCTCGGTTTTTGTACCCACTCTGCCATCTGTCTGACAAAATCTTTTTTATTGGGAAATGCATTCAAATATCTTGTACGCACTTCCATCATTGCCGGGGCCGAGACAGATTTCGTTTCAAAATGACAGGTTGTGCAGTTGCCGTGAAAAAGCAGGGCACTGTTTTGTGATGCCTGCAAAAGAGTGCCAAGGAAGCAAAGCAGTATAAAAAGAGATTTCACACGCTATCCTCTGGCTTTTTTTATCATCTCATAGGCCTGATTTATCTCCTGCGTTTTGGCAGTTGCTTCTTTGATATACTCTTCGCTTTTTCCCTGAGACTTGATGATATCAGGATGATACTGACGCACAAGCTTTCTGTAGGCTTTTTTGATGCTGCTCATATCATCATTTTTGCTGACACCCAAAATTTTGTAGGCATCATCCAGCGTAGCCTGCGGATGGATGTTTTTCATCATCGCTTCAAACTGGTCAAACAGAGCGTGATATTTTTGCGGATCAAATGCAAAAGCCTCGGCAATTGTGGTGAGTACTTCTTCTTCACTTTGGGTCACTTCACCGTCTGCAAAAGCGAGCTGAATGAGAAATCCCATAAACTGTTCTTGTTGGGCTTTATTACGTCTGAGTGCCTCTGCTAAAGCATGGGCAATCTGCTCTGTATTGTCACGGCGTTCTTTTTCTTCGTTGAAGATTTGTTTTAAAATATCTTTTGTTTTTGCAGGTTCCGGAAAGACCTTGGAAATGTCATCAAACATGATACCTACAAGCTGTGCTTCAAGGGCATCGACATGACCGTCTGCCTTGGCAACTTTGGCAACAAGGGCGACAAAAAGTCCCAGCTCACTGTTTTTGAGTGATTCATACGAAACAGAAAAATTTTTAAATGCTTCTTGCGAATACTCGGCTGTGTATCTGCCGTAACTTTTAAATATATAATAAAAGACTGCCCCTAAAAGCAGAAATAAAAATAAATTACCCATATTTTTTCCTATATTTTTATGAGATTATACAATGCTGAAGTAAATGGATATAATTGCATTTATGAATAGAATCAAAAATTTAAACAAAGGCGTACAGTATATGCTTATTGCCAGCCTGGCATTTGCTGTTATGGGTGCTTTTGCCAAACTTGCCAGTCAAAACATGAGTTCACTTGAAGTTGTTTTTTTTAGAAATATTGCAGGGGTACTGTTAGTCGGTATCGCAGTATTGAAAAAGCCTATGCAGCACAAGGGAGGAAAGCCTCTGTTGCTCTTTTTTCGGGGTTTCATGGGCTTTGTCGCTCTGCTGGCATTTTTTTACAATATCGCACATATTCCTCTGGGCGATGCAATGACCTACTCAAAAACATCTCCGATTTTTACGGCAATATTTGCCTGGCTTTTTTTAAATGAAAAACTCTCTTACAGGGGATGGATTGCCGTTTTTACAGGCTTTATCGGTATACTTTTTATAACACAGCCGAGCGGAATCGGATTTTCAAAATATGATCTGCTCGGAATTTTCAGCGGGGTGGGTGCAGCACTTGCCTATACCTCTGTACGGGAATTAAAAGCCTACTATGACACCCGTGCCATTGTGCTTTCTTTTATGATTACAGGAACACTCGGTCCGGTCATTTTGTTTGTTGTTTCTCCTTATCTGAACTTTCCTGAACTTGATTTTATGCTTGCAAAATTTGTAATGCCGCATGGTATTGTCTGGTTCTATCTCTTTGCGATGGGAATTTTTGCTACAATTGCACAATTGCTGATGACAAAAGCCTACGGAGAGACAAAAGCGGGAATTGTCGGTGCTGTAAGTTATACAAATATACTTTTTTCGATACTGGTCGGTCTGTTTTTGGGAGATGCTTTTCCGTCACTGGTAACGAGTTTTGGAATTGTACTGATAGTGGTTGCGGGTATTATGGTTGCACGCGATAAGTAGGGATTAAAATCGTTTAGCTATAATAAGCTATATTTTTGAAAGGCAGATATATTATGAAACTTTTAGCGGGCCCCTGTGTTATTGAGAGTGAAGAAAATATTTTTACAATAGCAAAAGCATTGGAAAAATATCATAATGACGAGACAATAGATTTTTATTTTAAAGCGAGTTTTGACAAAGCCAACCGAACATCTTTGGAGAGTTTTCGTGGTTTGGGTATGGGTGAAGGTCTTCGCATACTCCAAAAAGTCAAAGATGATTTTGGCTATAAAATAGTGACGGATGTGCATGAAACGATTCAGGTTGAGCCTGTTGCAAATGTGGTAGATATGTTGCAGATTCCTGCATTTTTATGTCGGCAGACAGATTTGCTCGTCGCCTGTGCAAAAACAGACAAAGAGGTAAATATCAAAAAGGGACAGTTTATTAACCCGCCTGATATGAAATACTCTGTTATGAAAGTGCTTAAAACCCGCGGATGTGATGAAGTGAGTTATGAAAATTCCCAAAAGCACGGGGTCTATCTGACAGAGAGAGGCAGTTCTTTCGGATATGGCAACATTGTTGTGGATATGCGTTCTTTGGTGATTATGAAAGAATTCGCACCGGTGATTTTCGATGCCACACACTCTGTACAGATGCCGGGTGCTTTAGGCGGAAAAACAGGCGGTGACAGCTCTATGGTGCCGCATCTTGCAAAAGCAGCAGCAGCCATCGGCGTGGACGGATTTTTCTTTGAAACACATTTTGATCCAAGTTGTGCTTTGAGTGACGGTCCAAATATGCTAAAATTAGACGAATTGGAAAAACTGATAGAGAAAATCAAAAAAATACAAGCAGTAATATAAATAACTCACAAGGAAGAAGTATGCAGTTAATTGAAGGTAAATTAAAAGTAGTAAACGGCAAAAAAATTGCCATAGTAAGCACACGATGGAACCACTTTATAGTGGACAGACTCGTAGAGGGAGCAAAAGATGCCTTTTACCGTCACGGCGGGAATGAAGAAGATTTGACACATGTATTGATTCCGGGTGCGTTTGAGTTGCCGATGATCGTCGATCAACTCCTTGCAAGTGGAAAATATGATGCAATTTGTGCATTGGGAGCCGTAATACGCGGTTCAACACCGCATTTTGACTATGTTGCGGCTGAAGCGACAAAAGGAATTGCAAGCATGAGTCTAAAATACCAAAAACCGGTTTCATTCGGTCTTTTGACAACTGACACGATTGAACAGGCGATAGAGCGAGCCGGAACAAAAGCCGGAAACAAAGGTTTTGAAGCAATGACGGTTGTGATTGAAATGCTAGATTTGTATGAGGTGCTGTAATGGCTACTCGTCAACAGGCGCGTATGGCTGTAGTCAGTCTTTTGTACGCATACGATCTTGGAAATGGCAATACTTCCGAACACTCTAATGAAATTCTTGAAGAGAAAAAAATCAGAAACAAGCAAAAAGATTTTGCTCTTGGACTCTATGAAGGTGTAATGGAGTATATTGAGGCAATTGACAAAGCTATTGTAGAACATCTCAAAGAGTGGGATTTTGAACGTCTAGGTGCCATTGAACGTGCAACATTGCGACTGGCTACGTATGAAATTCTTTTTAGCGGGCTTGATTCTGCCGTAGTTATCAATGAAGCAGTTGAAATTACAAAATCGTTTGGAACAGAACAGTCTCCAAAGTTTATCAATGGTGTTTTAGATGCAATAGCCAAAGACAAAAAGGCATAAACAGAGATGAGAAAGATACTCTGGTTCGGTGTTTTATTTGCAACATTTTTATCTGCAGCAGTCAATTACAAACAAACAAACAACTGTTTGAAATGTCACGGAGAGATTGAGCATATACGGGCGCCTGAATCCGGCATGGCAAAAGCGATTGCAAAAAAAGCAGCCAAAGCAGGGTATCCGAAAAACAGCTGTATTGTCTGTCACGGAGGCAATCCGGCAACAAAACATAAAAGCAAAGCCCATAAAGGAAGTCTGAAATACTTTTTGTCGCATGAAGGCCCCAAAGAGTTTTATCCGGCACCGGGAAGTACCTGGGTCAACAAAAATACCTGTGGAATGTGTCACAAAGAAGAAGTCGCAGCACAAATGAATTCTCTGATGATGACAGAACAGGGAAAAATCCAGGGAGCACTTTGGAGTTTTGGCGGCAAAGAGGGATATAACCATACAGTAGGCACATATCAAACAAAAAATCCGACAGACATTCATGCCAGACTCGGTACAAAAAAGTATCAGGAGTATATGCAAAAACTCTCAAAAATGGAACCGCAGGCATTTCCTAAAGAGATGACCCAGTTGCCTCCCGCTCCAACAGCACAAGAGATTGAAAAAGACCCTTCTTTGGCTGTGTATACCTATTTGCGCCAAGAGTGTCTGCGTTGCCATACAGGAAGCAAAGGGCGTCAAAAAAGAGGTGATTACCGAGGTATAGGCTGTGCAGCCTGTCATATCCCCTATTCAAACGAAGGCTATTATGAGGGTGGCGACAAAAGTATATCGCATAAAGAACGGGGCCATTTGCTTGTGCATCAGATACAGTCATCACGCGAAACAAAAGTTACGGTGCATAAACAGAGTTATTCGGGCATTCCGACAGAGACATGTTCAACATGCCATAATCGCGGAAAGCGTATCGGGGTTTCATATCAGGGACTGATGGAAACTGCTTACAAGGCAACTTTTGACAAAGACGGAAACCCCCAGCCCAAACTTCATACCAAACGATACATTCATATGCAGGGAGATGTGCATTTCAAAAAAGGAATGCTGTGTCAGGATTGCCACACATCCAATGATATGCACGGAGACGGTTTTTTAAGCGGAGCCAATGCCGGTGCTGTAGAGATAGAGTGTCAGGACTGCCACGGAACAACAAAAAAATATCCCTGGGAACTGCCATTGGGTTACAGTGATGAGTTTAAGACATCTCCACAGACAGGAGAAGCCAGAGGCGTTACAAAGACGATGGCAGAGTATCTAAAACAGGGAAGTGTCAATAAACCGGATGAGGGTTATCTGCTTTCGGCACGGGGAAATCCTTTGATACATGCAACCAAAAAAGGCAATGAAGTTATAATGCATTTGGCAAGCGGAAAAGATGTGGTGCTCAAACCGCTCAAACTGCTTAAAAAAGAGGAAAAACTCTCAAAAGCCGGACTGCTGGCAATGGACAAGATTACAGCACACAATGACAGACTTGAGTGTTACACCTGTCATGCAACCTGGGCACCGCAGTGCTACGGTTGTCATGTGAAAATTGACTACAGCGGCGGAAAACAAAACCCTGATTATCTGCAGTCTTCTCATGATCATGATATACACGGACAAACAGGTATTATGCGAAAATCATTGAAAAAATATCTGGTTGACGGACAGGTTACCGAAACAAGAAGTTTTTTACGCTGGGAAGATCCGGCTCTGTCCCAAAACGGAGAAGGACGTATAAGCCCGACTGTTCCGGGATGCCAGACAACGATTACCGTTATCGGGAAAGACGGTAAGGCGCTTTTGCAAAATCACATTTTTAAAATACCAAATGTCGAAGGTGCAGGAGCTGAAGGTCAAAATGCCATTGATATGGCACCGATTCAGCCTCATACCATTCAAAAAGAACCAAGAAGCTGTGAAAGCTGTCATGCAATGAAAAAAGCACTCGGGTATGGTATAACAGGTTCGCAAACAACATTTGATCCTTCTGTGGATACTATAGTCGATATCATGAGTGCTGATGGAAAAATAATGCCGACGATTGTAGATGAACAAATTCCTGCCATACCGAATCTTCATTTTGACTACTCAAAATTTTTAGATGAAAACGGAACGCAACTGCAGACTGTCGGGCATCACTGGAAACTTTCACAGCCTCTGAGTCAGGCACAGATTGATAAAACAGACAGAGCAGGAGCCTGTGTGGCCTGTCACCAAAGTATACCGGAAGGAAATCTGGCAGTTTCCGCAATGGCACATATTGCAGAGATGGCAAATATAAATATAGACAACAAAGAACATGCCGATATTTTACATAAAGTTTTAAATTTAGCTGCATGGCTTCAGGTAATTCTGGGTGTATTTATTGGTATGCTTGCAATGTACATTTTTTACAGGCTTTTTATTAAAAAGAAGTCTATCAGTTCACGAAACAGAGGATGGAAATAATGAAATATTTTTTACTGTTGGTAACACTTTTAAATGTTACTCTTTTTGCAAATGATATCATTATAAAAGAGAGTACAAAGAGTGTTGATACAACAATACAAAAGATAAAAGACATTGTGACAAAAAAGGGTTTGCGTGTTTTTACTGTAGTTGACCATCAGGCAAATGCAAAACACATCGGGATGCAAATGCGAAGCAGTAAACTGATAATTTTTGGCAATCCTGAAACAGGCACACAACTGATGCAGCAGGATATTGTAACAGGTGTTGATTTGCCTATGAAAATTCTTGTCTACCAAGACAGAGACAAAAAGGTGAAAGTTGCCTACAGAAACGGAAGTTGGCTCAAAGAAGAACACCCGTTGCTCTCAGATAAACTGGTGCAAAAAATAGATAATGCACTTGATAAAATTACAAACAAAGCGATACAATGAGTAGACTGACAAAAGAAGAAGCACTGGATTTAATCCGCAATGCGGATTTAAAAGAGTTAGGAAAGATGGCGACGAACAGAAAAAAAGAGTTGCATCCAAAAGGAATCACGACCTTTGTCATTGACAGAAACATTAACTATACAAACATCTGTTGGGTAGACTGCAAGTTCTGTGCCTTTTACAGACATGAAAAAGATGCGGATGCCTATGTGCTGAGCTTTGACGAGATAGATGCAAAAATAGACGAACTCTTGGAAATCGGCGGGACACAGATACTTTTTCAAGGCGGTGTGCATCCAAAACTCAAAATAGAGTGGTATGAAGATTTGGTGGAACACATTCATCAAAAATACCCGACGATTACGATTCACGGATTCAGTTCCATCGAGTTGGACTTCATCGCCAAAGTTTCGCGTATCAGTATTCAGGAAGTTTTGGCACGTTTAAAAGCAAAAGGACTGGCTTCTATTCCGGGTGCGGGGGCTGAGATACTTTCAGACAAAGTGCGTGACATTATTGCACCCAAAAAGATAGACGCTGAAGTCTGGGTGGATGTTCACAGACAGTCGCATAAACTCGGTATAATGAGTACGGCGACAATGATGTACGGAACAGTTGAGAGTGATGAAGATATCATAGCGCATTTGGATATGGTGCGAAATCTGCAGGATGAAACGGGAGGATTCCGTGCTTTCATTATGTGGAGTTTTCAGGGCAAAAACACGGAACTGCTGCGTCTGATTCCTGACATGGAAAAACCCTCTTCTAACAGATACTTGCGTTTGTTGGCTGTTGCCCGTCTGTATCTTGACAATGTGCCAAATATTCAAAGTTCCTGGGTTACGCAGGGTCCCTATATCGGTCAGATGGCACTCAAATTCGGTGCAAATGATTTGGGAAGCACGATGATGGAAGAAAATGTCGTCAGTTCAGCCGGTGCGGCCTACCACATGGCAAAAGAGGAGATGGTACATCTCATCAAAGACCTGGGTGAAATCCCGGCTGTAAGAAATACGGCATATGAGACTTTAGAGATATTTCAATAATGAAACTTTTTTTTATAATATTAGCAATAGGACAGATAATCATGGCAGCACAAATAGACTATATAGAAGTAAAGGGAATCAAAGTCCCGCTTATTTTTGAGCAGGATAAAAGACTTCCCCTTGTCAACACACAGATTGTGTTTACAAACAGCGGAACGATAACAGATACAAAAATACCGGGATTGGCAAAATTTTCTTCAAAACTTCTCAATGAGGGAACAAAAAAACTGGGTTCAAACGGCTTTTCTGAAGAACTTGAGTCTCGGGCGATTCACATATCTGCAAATACAGGCAGTGAGACCTTTGTAATTGAAATGAGTTCGCTTAAAGATGAGTTTGAAAATGCCACAAAGTTTTTAAATACTTTGCTGAAAGATCCAAACTACAGTGAAGCAGCGCTTTCCAAAGTCAAGACAATGACGCTTGGTTCACTTAGCCGCAAAGAGAATGACTACGATTATGTTGCATCAAACGAACTCAAAAAGCTTCTTTTCCCAAACACACCGCTGGCACAGCCTGCATCGGGCACTGTAGAGAGCGTAAAAAGCATAGAACTAAAGGATGTAAAAGAGTTTGTGAAGCAGCATTTGGTTGTGGCTAGAGCTATCATTGTCATCGGAGGTGATCTTGATATAAAAGAAGTCAAAGAGAATATGGCCAAAATTTTAAATACACTGCCAAAAGGCAAAAGCGAACCTCTGCCGCATTTTCAAGCGAGTGACAAGCCAAAAGAGAGTATTTTAAAAAGAGAAACAGAACAGGCATACATCTATTTCGGCTCACCGTATAATATGGCTGTAAATGATGAAGAGTATTACAAAGCCAGAGTGGCAACCTTTATACTCGGAACAGGCGGTTTTGGCAGTCGTCTGATGGAAGAGATTCGTGTCAAACGCGGACTTGCCTACTCCGCCTATGCTCGGGTACATGTAAACAAATCTGTTTCGTATATGGACGGATATCTGCAGACAAAACTTGACTCAATGGATGAGGCGAAAAAAACAGTCATAAATGTGATTTCGGAATTTGTTCACAAAGGTGTAAGCAAAGAAGAGCTTGAACAGACAAAGAAATTTCTTCTCGGCAGTGAACCGTTACGGGTAGAAACCATGAGCCAAAGACTGCAACGCACCTTTATGGACTACTACAAAGGTTTTCCTCTGAATCATTCAGAAACAGAACTCAAAAAAATTAAAAAATTAAAGCTCAAAGATTTGAATGATTTTATCAAAAAGCATACAGAGATCCTAGAGCAGAGCTTTGCGATAGTAACGAAGTAGTTTCGTGACACTCATAGGGCAAATCGACAGAATTCTTTTTGAATCCGAGGGCTTTTTCATTGCTGTTTTAAAAAGCGGTGAAAAAATCAGCGGGACCTATTTTGAAAGTGATGTCGAGAGTATTAAAGGGTCTGCTATTACGCTTGAGGGAGAGTGGGTTGAGCATAAAAAGTATGGCAGGACTTTTAAATTTGAGACACTCAAAGTCAACCAGAATGAACTCTTTTTCTTTTTAAATAAAATCATTAAAGGCTTTACAAAAAAACTCTCTGCGGATCTGATAGAACATTTCGGCACGGAAGAACTTGTAGAAATTTTGGACAATGACATAGAAAAACTCCTGGAGTTCAAAGGCATTAAAGAAAAACGGCTCAAAAAAATCCAGGCTTCCTGGAAACAGTTTCGTTCTATGCGTCGGCTGGGGGAGTTTTTAAGCCCTTATGATGTAACACCGGCACTGTTGACAACGATTGCCACCGCGATGAAAGATGTGGACGAGCCGTGCACAAAAATCAAAGAAAATCCCTACATTCTGACAAATATCAACTCCATAGGTTTCAAACGTGCAGATGAACTGGCACTGAAAATGGGCGTGACTCCTGAGAATGAACAGCGTATCAGTTCGGCGATGGATTATGTGCTCTTAAACTACTGTGAGGCACAGGGAAACAGCTGCATAGCAAAAGAGGTGCTTTTTGGCGGTCTGGACGAACTGCTCGGGTTTGTCAACAAAGAAAATCTGTATGAGGCGGCTTTGGTGGAGCGGGTGGCTGAACAAAGCATAGTGATTATGAAAAACGATCGGGTTTCTCCTGCACGTCTGTATGATGCAGAGAAGTTTTTGTATGATGATTTTACAACGCGAGCAAAACTTGACAGCGGCGGATTTGTCAAAGACCTTGATGCTTTTTTGTCTGAGAGTTCTCTCAAGCTCGGCGAACAGCAAAAAACTGCCGTGGAGATGATAAATAAGGGCGCTTCTTTACTTTTTTTAGTCGGCTATGCCGGAACAGGAAAGAGTACGACAAGCAAAACAATTTTAGAACTGCTCAACACCCGATATGATAAAAAAGAGATAATTACCTGTGCTTTGAGCGGCATAGCTTCCCAGCGTATCAGCGACACGACAGGTTTTGAGTCCGCCACCATACAGTCACTGCTGGTCAAACATGAGGGAAGTGACAAATTTCCCTATTCTGTCGTATTGATTGATGAAGCTTCGATGATAAACTCCTCTTTATTTGCACGGGTGATGCACAAAATTTCTAAAAAGGCCATTGTCATTATTGTCGGAGATGATGCGCAGTTGCCTCCTATCGGAGCGGGAAATGTTTTGAGTGATGTGCTGACACTCGCACTCGCGCCTACTGTGAAACTGACGCAGATTTACAGACAGAGTGAAGAACAGGCGATTACCCTCATCGCCAACCAAATTCGTCAGGCAGAGATTCCCGAGTATCGGCAAAAATATGAAGATTTCGAGTTTGTCGATGTCAGTATCCAAAACTACTATGCCTTGAAGAACCAACTCTCACAGGAGGAGCTGAAAAACCTCAGAGAGGACAACTCACAACAGATTATTGCGGAGATTATTCACCGGGTTGTCGAGTCTATAGAAAAAGCAAGATACCGGCTGAGCAACAAACAGATTAAAGAGTATCTGAACTATTTTCAGGTTATTACGCCTATGAAAGGCGGAATATTAGGCTCGAATAATCTCAACAAAGTTTTGCAGGAGTATTTTAATCCCAATCCGAAAAAGTGTGTCAAGCGGGGAGAACTTGAATTTCGTCTGATGGACAAGGTCGTGCATACAAAAAATGAAAATATGGTTTCTTGGAGTGGCGAGGGCTTTAAAGAGGGGGAGGAAGCGAATGAGCGGAGAATTTTTAACGGCATGAGCGGACTCCTTTTTAAAATTGATGAAGAAGAAGAGCAGGTTTTGTTTTTTACCCCAATGAAGATGTAGTGGTTCGTTATGAGTATGAAGAGCTGAAATCACATTTGATGCTCTCTTATGCCCTTACCATTCACAAAGTACAGGGCATGGAGTATGATATTGTGGTGATTCCTATGAGTTTTACACACTATATTATGCACAATACCAAGCTGATATATACCGCCATTACGCGTGCCAAACACAAATGTATAGTCATAGGCGAGGGCGGAGCCTTTGAAAATGCCTGCAGACGGGTTGATGTGACAAGAAGAGATACGGTACTGCTGGAATTACAATAACTTTTCTGCTGAATTGTGTTAAAATATCTTAGAGTGACTTTTTCGGAACCCGTACTTTTAACGCTAAAGCGTAACTTAGAAAAAAACTAAATTTTTTTCTGCAGTGCGGGCTTTGTGGTTTAAAAGGATAAACCGATGGACTACCAACAAATTCTGCAAGATATTGAGATTGAAATACAGCCGCTTTTTGGAAAAGGAAAAGTAGCGGATTATATTCCCGCACTTGCAGAGGCTGATGCAAAACAGTTTGCGATGAGTATTACCTTTTTTGACGGAAGTTCTTACCATGTGGGTGCTTCAGAGACACTTTTTTCCATACAGAGTATCTCCAAAGTTTTTACCTTTACGATGGCGTTAAAATATTTCGGTGCAGAGCTTTACAGGCGCGTAGGACGTGAACCTTCGGGAAACCCTTTTAATTCTCTTGTGCAACTCGAATATGAAAACGGGATTCCAAGAAATCCTTTTATCAATGCGGGTGCCATTGTTATAACAGACACGCTTATAAGCCATTATAAAAAAGATACGCTCGCCTTTGATGCCATAGTGGATTTTATACGCTCTATTGCCGATGATACAAGTATAAGTATGGATTCAGTCGTAGCAAGTTCAGAAATGCAGCATGCCTACAGGAATCTGGCACTGACAAACCTGATGAAAAGTTTTGGCAATATCGACAATGAAGCGATAACACTGGTGCAGACCTATTTTAATCACTGTGCCCTGGAGATGAATACAAAAATGCTTTCACGCTCTATGCTCTACCTTGCCAACCACGGTATAGACCCCATAAACAAAAAAATCTATGTAACCAAAGCGCAGGCAAAGCGGATAAATGCCGTGATGCTGACCTGTGGACATTATGATGCGTCGGGGATTTTGCTTTTAAGGTAGGCGTTCCGGGAAAAAGCGGCGTTGGTGGGGGAATTGTAGCCGTCATTCCTCAAAAAATGGGAATCTGTGTCTGGTCACCTGCACTGAATGAACAGGGAAACTCACTCATAGGTACAAAGGCACTGGAGCTTTTGACGACAAAAACGGGGCTTTCGATTTTTTAAAGGAGGAGAGAATGATGTTTGATGAATCTGTAAAGGCGGTGTTGTGTGACATCGGTGGTGTGTTGTATGTAGGCGAGGAGCCTATAAAAGGCGCGGTTGCGGCAATAAGAGAGATAAAAAAGCACTACCCCATACGTTTTTTGACAAATACCACCCAAAAAACCTCTGCACAGGTTGTCAAAAAACTGCAAAAAATGGGCTTTGACATTGAGAGTGAGGAAATTATTACGGCGCTTGACGTGACAAAAATGTTTTTAGCAAAAGAGAAAAGTTCTGCGGAGTTTTTACTGACGGATGATGCGCTTTCTTTTTTTAACGAGCTGAAATATTATGACAAAAAGTATGTCGTTGTCGGAGATGCCCAAGAAAATTTCAATTACAAAAATCTCAACCGTGCATTCAGAAAGCTGATGGAGGGGGCTTCGCTGCTTGCCATTGCAAAAAACAGGTACTTTAAAGATGCGGACAACGAACTGAGTATGGATGCCGGCTGTTTTGTGAGTGCCTTGGAGTATGCCAGCGGACAGAGTGCTTCGCTTATAGGCAAACCGAGCAAAGAGTTTTACCATTTGGCCTGTGCGAGTTTACATGTAAAGCCAGAGAAGTGCGTCATGATAGGCGATGATATAGAGAGTGATATAAAAGGAGCACAAGACGCCGGTATAAAAGCGGCTCTTGTCAAAACAGGCAAGTTTTCAAAAAAAGATTTGTCTTTGGGTATCAAGCCTGATTATCTTTTTGATTCAGTTGCTTCTATTTTGTAGCGTTGTCTACACTGTCCATAACTTTGTTGATAACAGGGGCGATGTAAGACATAGCAGACTTATCTTCAACCGCTTTTTTCAACTGCTCGGTTGTAGAGATTGTTTTGATGTCGGTAATTTTTTTGTTTAAGAGTGTCACAACAACTATTTTTGTTGTATCAATCCCTTTTCTGTACGGGGCGGCAACTTTTTTGTCATCCAAAAGCAGAACAACATGTTTGAAATCTTTGAGTCCAGGAAGAATAAAAAGGCTTCTGATAATGGAAGGTGCCGCACTCACATCGGCTACAAACTGCACATGATGCTCTTGCAGGTAGTTCGGTTTTTGTGTGTTAAAAAAGTCGTTACATGTATGTGCAGGCTCTTTGTCAAAAGCAAAAATCACTTTGTATGTGTCTGCATTGAGTGTATGCGGCTTTTCAAACTGGTCTTTTAGTTTTAGATCTGCCAGACTTTTTGAGACAACGAGTTTTGGTTCTACATTTTTGTTCTCATCACTTTTTGAGCTGCAGCCCAGCAGCAAAAAAGTTGCCAAAAGTCCAATAATTATATTTTTCATATATCTTCTCCGTATTTTTTCAGTATTATAGGTAAAAGTAGTTAATACAAAAGTCCTAAAGTGTAACTATAAGTAAAAATAGAGTAAAATTTTATAAACAAAATGTGGAATAAAGTCGTACTGGTGCGACGGGCTTCCTGCCGAAGGAAACCTAGTGTTAACGTAGAGAATGAAATTACTTTCATACTCGTGATAAAATCAATAGACGGTTTCCTTCATTTTGTAAAACAAAATTAAGGAATTAAAAGATGGCATGGGCAACAGCAAGACATATACTTGTAGAGAGTGAAGAAAAGTGTAATGAATTAAAAACAGAGATCGAAAATGGAGCGGATTTCGGTGAAGTGGCAAAAGCAAATTCCACATGTCCTTCTTCGGCAAACGGCGGAGATTTGGGGAAATTCGGACCGGGACAAATGGTGCCTGAATTTGATGAGGCTGTATTTAGCGGAGATGTCGGTGTTGTGTATGGACCGATTCAGACACAGTTTGGCTACCATCTTTTAGAAGTAACAGGCAGAGGATAGGTTATGAATAAACCGGTAAAAGCAGCTGCAATTCAGATGAGTATGAGCGAAAACAAAAACGCCAATGTTTTAAAAGCTGGGCAGTTTGTCCGTGAAGCTGCTGTAAACGGAGCAAATATCATACTTTTACCGGAACTTTTTGAAGGGCTCTATTTTTGCAAAGATATGGACGAAAAATACTTTGCATGGGCACAGCCTTTGAAAAATAACGCACTGATACAACATTTTGCGGCTTTGGCAAAAGAGTTGCATGTAGTTGTCTTAGTGAGTTATTTTGAAAAAGCGGATGAAGGGTACTTTAATTCACTTGTCGTTGTCAATGCGGACGGAGCGGTGCTGGACAACTATCGTAAAACGCACATTCCTGACGGTCCGGGGTATGAAGAGAAATTTTACTTCAAACCGGGAAATACGGGCTTTAAGGTCTATGAAACAGCGTACGGAAAAATCGGGGTAGGCATCTGCTGGGATCAATGGTTTTGCGAAACGGCACGGGCACTTACCTTAATGGGTGCGGAGATTATTTTTTATCCGACGGCTATCGGCAGTGAACCGGAGATTCATTTGGATTCAAAAGAGCACTGGCAAAGAGTCCAGATGGGGCATGCCGCGACAAATACGGTACCGGTGGTTGTTGCAAACCGTACAGGAGAAGAAAAAGGGGAGAGCTGCAGGCTTACTTTTTACGGTTCTTCTTTTATTACAGACTATACAGGGGCAAAAATTGCAGAGGCTTCCCGTTGGAGAGAAGAGGTTATTTACGCTGAATTTGACCTGGCTGAGAATGCCAAACAAAGAGAATACTGGGGACTGCTAAGAGACAGACGTCCTGAGATGTATGCTAAAATCTGCTCAAAATAAGTTCTTCCAAATCTTCAAGCTTTGCATTTGTGACATTCCTAAACTGCGTGCGGTTAAAAGTCTGTTGTCTTTTTGCAAGCTGTGCGGTGTGTGTAGAGATAAGAGAGAGCATTTCCTCTTGTTTTATTTTGCCGTCTAAAAAATCAAGCACTTCCATTATGCCGATGGCGCCCATGGCATGGGGTGTTCTTGTATATTTTTGTTCCAAAAAACAAACCTCGTCAATCAGTCCTTGTTCATACATTTTCTGTGTTCTTTTTTGGATGCGTTGGCGTAAAAGATCTCTTTGGACGTCAATATTGTAAATATCTATGTCCTCGATAATGGGCTTTGGCGGATTTTGTCGGAACCATTCACTCGCAGAGATACCCGATGCTTCATAAATCAGGAGCGCTTTTTCTATACGGTATCTGTCACTGGAGGCGATTTTTTGCATATATTCTGGATCTGTTTGTACCAAAAATGCATAACAGGCATCCAGATTTTGCAGTTTCTTCGTTACATGTAAACTGTGTTCCTGTGTAATATCGGGAAGTGTCGAGAGCCCTTCAAGCAAAGATTTGAGGTAAAAAGAGGTGCCGCCGACGATGACGAGATTTTTGTTTTCTTCTTTACATGTAAGGCGTACTTTTTTATACAAATCTATAAAAATATCAACACTGAAATGTTCATTGACAAAAAGTTCATTGATACCGTAATGTTTGATTTGTGTGAGTTCTTCAGAAGAAGGCTTTGCCGAGACGATGTCAATTTCTTTATAGATGCTCAGTGAATCTATGGAGAGAATGCAGGCATTTGTCTGTTGTGCAACGCTGATGGCCAAGTCACTTTTTCCCGAGGCCGTTGGTCCTATAATGGCAATCTGTTTGAAACTCATTTGTCTTGATCGATTATTTGCGCGTCTTGCGTTGTTTCATCACTGAGCAGTTTAGGTTCATCTGCAGGTGAAATATTGCCGCTGAGTGCTTTTATAAGCTCACTCTCCTGTTCTTTTCCCAGCTTGCCGCTGGCGACAGTGTCGATAATTTTTTCGGCTATACGCATTTTTGTCATGTTTTCCTGCTGATGAAAATATTTGTCCAGGTTGTCCTGGTAGGCTCTGAGTTTATCATCGTGTCTGCGCTTGAAATAGAGGTAGATAAAATACGTAGTAATAACCAGTACAAAAAAGAGTATCAACAGGAGGTAACGCTTTAACTCCATAGCATCCTGACGCTCCAAATCACGCAGTTTTGCTTCAAAAGCCTCTTTCTCTTTTGCCTGGGCCAAAAGCATTTTTTCTTTCTGTGCTGCTGCTTCAAGTTTTATTTTTTCCAGCAGTTGTGCTTTTTCCATTTTCGCCAGAGTAGTCTGTGCATTTATCTTTGCCAGCTCCTGCTCTTTTTGTGCATCAATTTGTTTGAGTTGTATCTCTTTTGTGTCGGCAACTTTTTCTTCAAAAGCTTTTTTTTGTGCAAGCTGTTTTGCTGCAAGCTCTTCTTTGGATTCAGTAAGATTGCAGGCACTGAAAAAGAGGAGCAGAAAAAGAAAAATAGTAAATTTCATAATTGAATAAACCTTATTGTTTTGTTGATTTGAAGAGTAATTATACCAAACTTAATAACTTTGTAAAGCCTTATGGTGTAAACTCAAACAAAAAGATTTATTATGAAACAGTACAATCATATATATACAGATTTGGATGCTTTTCACAGCTTTTTGCAAGAGGCAGCCATTGATGTAAATCAAAAAAATATTTTAATTCAACTGTTCAGCTCTTTGGAATCAAAAGAGGCACTGCAAAAAACCGCTGCAGAGATATATGCGACTTTTACAGATGCCCTGCTCATCGGTGCTTCTGCGGCAGGAGAAATTGCAAACGGAGAGATGCTCGACAGCAGTACGGTTGTCAGCATAACACTTTTTGAAAAAACAACGCTGCATGCATATTATGAAAGAGGAGAGGACTCTTATAGACTCGGGCACACTTTGTCAAAAAAGATTTTTGGCAAAGATACAAAATGTGTCATTACCTTTTTGGACGGTCTGCAGCATAACGGAGAGGAGTATCTTGAAGGGCTTGCCTCCTGTAATTTCAATCATGCGGTCATTGCCGGAGGGATGGCTGCAGATATGCTTCATTTTCAACAGACCTACACAGTTTTGAAGACAAAGTGTTTGACGGCGGTGCTGTATGTGTTACCCTGCAAGGGGAGGCACTGGAAGTGTTTCAGGATTATAACCTGGGTTGGAGAGCTGTCGGCCCGACTTTTATGATTACAAAATCCGAAGGTGCAAGAGTATATGAAATCGATCACCGCCCAATCAAAGATGTGTATGCCGAAGTGCTTGGTGATTTCGCCGTGGACAATATGCCGGCTTCAACGATAGAATTTCCGCTTATCTGCCAGGAAAAAGATATGCCTGTTGCAAGATCCATGCTCAGTGTGTTTGATGACGGAAGTTTATTGTACGGCGGTAATTTGGCGGAGGGAGAAGAGGTGCGTTTTGGCATAGGCAGCAGAACTCTTGTGAACCAGTATACTCTCAAAGAAGGCATAACGGATACAGACTCTTTGCAGGCCTGCTTTATATACTCCTGTATTGCAAGAAAACAGTTTTTGGACAAAGAGCTGGAAAAAATATTTCGATTGCTTGAAATATTGCACCAACCAGCGGTTTTTTTACCTTTGGAGAGTTTTTCTTAAATGAAAAAAAAGCAAGACTGCTCAATATCACGACAACAATTTTATTTTTGCGTGAAAAAGGGACCCAAACACGCAAGCATACGCTCAATGAAAAAAGAAAACTGAAAAACAGTTCCAAAACAGACAGTGCCCTTTTTAATCTGATTGACTATGTGACAACCGAGTTGAAGGAAAAAGAGAAGCACTTTAAAGCGTCAAAGTTTAAACTTGACGAGTTTTTAAAAGCACTTGACAGTGTTGTTATTATTTCAAGAACAGATACTCTGGGAAACATTACCTATGTGAATGAACGTTTTGAAGAGGTGAGCGGGTATAAAAAAGAAGAACTTATCGGTCAGTCGCACAGTATTGTCCGTGATCCGGATGTGCCTGACGAGGTCTTTGCCGAGATGTGGAGAGAAATAAAAAAAGGAAATATCTGGCAGGGAGAGTTTGCCAACAGAGCAAAAGACGGCAGCAGTTACTATGTCAAAAGCTCTATTATTCCCATTCATGATGAAAATAATGAGATTATAGAATATATGGCAATTCGTGAAGATGTAACCTCTTTGGTGGAGAGCAGAAAAAAGGCTGAAGCAGCCGAAACAGCACAGGCAATGTTTTTGGCAAATATGAGTCATGAAATCAGAACTCCGATGAACGGAATTTTGGGTTTTACGGAGTTGCTGAGTAAAACACGGCTGGATGCGACACAGGAAAAATATCTCAATGTTATCAGCTCTTCGACAAAAACGCTGCTCAATATTGTCAATGATATTTTAGACTCTTCAAAAATAACCAACAATAAAATCTCACTTGAAAAGGTGCCGTTGAATCCTTTTGTGGAATTTGCAACAACCTATGAACTGCTCAAATCCGTAGCAGACGAAAAAGGCCTGCACTATACACTTGAAATTGACAATGCTATCTCTGCATGTTTGTACAGTGATGCTACCCGCCTGCGACAGGTCATGATAAATCTACTCTCAAATGCCATTAAATTTACTCCCGAATGCGGTACTGTGAAGTTGAGTATATCTTTGGTCAGGGAAACTGCGACACAGCAAAGACTCCATTTTAGTATCAAAGACAGTGGCATTGGCATTGCACAGGACAAACTCGAAGAGATATTCAAGCCTTTTGCCCAGGCGGAGACATCGATAACGAGAAGATTCGGAGGAACAGGACTCGGTTTGAGCATCAGTGCCGATCTGCTTCATGTATTTGGCAGTGAACTGCGGGTAGAGTCTGTTGAAGACAAAGGCAGTGAATTTTTCTTTTATCTGGATTTTGATCTGTGTGATGCGGATGAAGAAACGCTCCAGAAGACAATATATATGGAGAGTGTCAGCAAGAGGGGGTATGTGACAAGCTCTCTTTACATGTACTTGTCGCAGAAGATTATGAAATAAACAGAATGCTGATAGAGTCAATTTTCAGGAAGTATACAAATATAACCCTCGAATTTGCACATAACGGGAAAGAGGCCGTGGATAAAGTGGCACAAAACGAGTATGATCTGGTTTTTATGGATATAAATATGCCGGTGATGAATGGTCTTGAAGCGACAAAACTTATACGCAAAGAACTGCAGTCTGATGTTGCCATTGTGGCACTGACGGCAAATGCCATCAAAGGAGACCGGGAAAAATTTCTTGCCTGCGGTATGAATGAGTATCTGAGCAAGCCGATAGACAGTGAGGAACTGGAAACGATTTTGTCAAAATACTCAAGACAACACAGAGATGTCATACAGATAGATATAGAAAAAATCTTACTGCAGGTAAATAAAAAAGTAGGTGTCAGCAAAGAGGTCGGATTAAAACTTTTGAGGTTGTTTTTAGAGAGTCTGCATGAGCTTGTGCCTCTTCTTGAAGATGCCTTTGTTCGAGAAGACAACAAAAAAATATATGAGACGGCACACAAAATAAAAGGTGCGGCAGGGGCACTTTTTCTTGAGGAACTCTACACCCTCATGCAAGAGACAGAAAAGAGTGCCTTGGAAGAAAATGCTTTGCAACACAAAAACAAAACAGAAGTGCTTTATGAATATATTGAAGCATTTGAAACAGGAGTTGCACAATATCATTAAAATTTAAATCACATTTAGATAGAATATAAAAAAGAGTGAAGATGAGGTTTGATTTGCAGCGGATACTACAAAAAGCAAAAGATTTTAATGAACTTGTGATGTTTGAACATTCCGTCTTTTCCCTGCCATTCATTTTTATAGCGATGATAGTGGCAGCGGATGGTTGGTTCGGTTTATGGCTTTTGGTTCTTGGTGTTTTGGCGGCACTCAGTGCGAGAAACTTTGCAATGGGTGTAAACCGTTATGCCGATCGTGATATTGATGCAAAAAACCCAAGAACAAGCAGCCGTCCGAATGTAGACGGCAGCTTGACAGGGAAGCATACTTATATTTGTCATTGTAAATGCGCTTATTTTTATTGCCGTAGCCTATATGATAAATTCTCTTGCCTTTGCTTTGAGTTTTCCTATTTTATTTGTTCTGGCTGCATACTCTTATTTTAAGCGTTTTTCGTCTTTGGCACATGTGGTTTTGGGTATAGCGCTCGGACTGGCCCCGATTGCCGGAGTGGTTGCGGTCAATGCGGCTATACCTTTATGGTCTGTCCTGCTTTCTTGGGTGTCATTTTTTGGGTGGCAGGATTTGACCTGCTCTATTCTTTACAGGATATAGATTTTGACAAAGACAATGACCTCTACTCTATACCGTCGCGTTACGGAGCAGATGCACACTCTTCATTCTGCTCTTTTTCATGCCTTGGCCGTTTTGTTCTGGCTGCTTTTTGTATGGGCGGCAGATCTTGGCATGTTTGCGTACGCAGCGGCTTTGGGCAGTGGTTTTGTACTTTATTATGAGCAAATGCTTGTACGAAAAGATTTTACAAAAATAGACCGTGCTTTTTTTACCGTCAACGGCTATCTGGGCATTGCCTTTTTAATTTTAATTATTATTGACAGGACACTCTCATGAATAAACCCCGTTTAGTTCCCGCACCGATTGCTATAGTTTTTTCAGAAGCCGATTTAAACAAAGACGCATATGAAAGAGAGTATCAGCAACTCAGTGAAAGTGATGATGATCCGATTTCACAGTGGCTCAAGCTTGCAAAAGCCCGAGGTGAAACAGCAGAAAGCGATCCTGTTTTGCTGAACCTTATGGTGGAACTTCACCGAAAAATAGACGCTTTGGAGATGTTTTTAAAAAATGAAACACCAAAAAGGCTCTCTTTGACAAATGAAGCGCATATTCGTGCTATCGGATTTGAACATTTTGAACTCGAAGAACCTATGCTGCAAGAAGGCAAAGAGTATTATGGACGCATTAGTATGCCGGTACATCCCAAACGTGATATCGGTGTGTTTTTTAAGGCACTTTCTCCAAATTTGGCACAGATTGTCAGAATGCATGAGCGTGATGAAAAAGAGTGGGCTGCTTACCTGACTGCACGTGAACGTATATTAATCCGTGAATCCAAAGAGAAAAAACAGTGAATTTGGATCAATTCAGTTTCAATATAGAATATCTTATTGTCATACTCGGTGCGATTATTCTCTATCTGCTCTATTATGTCTATACAAAAGATGCCGAGTATTCAAAAAACATTCGCTCAGTTGCTTCTGTGGTTGAAGATTTAAACAGAGAGTTTTATTATCTGAAAAAAAAACTTGACCAGACACAAAGCAGTATAAAAGACAATTCACAAAGAATGACTGATGAGGAGATTTATCAGGAAATAGAACGCAGTGTATATGATATGGTGCATCCGCTCTCTTTGGCGATAAAGCAGCTGCAAAACAATATCAATATCATTGAGCATGAAATACAAAACAAAATACTGCAGCTTGAAAGCGGTGTCAAGCAGATCTCTATTCCTGCATCTATTCACGGGAATGATGATGAAAAAATCATATCGCTGTTTAAACAGGGTGTTCCCATAGAAACGATTTCCAAAGAACTGCATCTCTCCAAACCCGAAGTGGAATTTGTTTTAAAAATAAACAAGATAAAGTAGAGCAAGCGTGAACGCAGACAGAAAGCTTTTTACCCTCGTGTCACTTTTGATTGGTATCAGTATAGTACTTTCGTATACGCTGACGCCGTATACTACACTCTTGTTTGGCGTGAATGAATTTCATTTTGCCATAAGACAGACTGTTTTTGGGCTCATGAGTCTGATCATAATTTTTATGCTTTCACAGCTTGATCCGGACAGATGGCTCAAACCCATAGGTTTCACTCTCTTTTTTGGTTCTCTGATTTTAATGATAGCCATGCCTTTTTTGCCTGAAAGTATTGTTTCTGAAGTCGGCGGAGCAAAACGATGGATTAAAATAGCCGGCTTTTCGCTTGCTCCTGTTGAGTTTTTCAAAGTGGGCTTTATCTATTTTCTGGCCTGGAGCTTCTCTCGAAAACTCGGGCATCATGACGGTATGGGACTGAGTGGCGAGTTTAAAAGATTTATGCCCTATGCTGTTATTTTCTTAGGGGCAATGTTTATTATAGCCTTTTTGCAAAAAGATTTGGGTCAGGTTGTTGTTCTCGGAGCTACTTTGCTTTTTATGCTGATTTTTGCAGGGAGCAGTTTTCGGTTTTTCTTTTCTATCCTGGGTGTGATTTTTGGAGCAGTTATCCTCTTTATTGTAACGGCACAGCACAGAATACTCAGGATCAAATCATGGTGGGCTTTGGCACAAAACTCTGTGCTTGATCTTTTGCCTGATGCGATTGCCGATAAACTTCGGGTGCCTGTTGAAGTTGAACCATATCAGATAGGGCACTCTCTCAATGCTATACACAATGGCGGTCTTTTTGGTACAGGCCTTGCAAACGGAACATTTAAACTCGGTTTTTTAAGCGAGGTACATACAGACTTTGTTTTGGCAGGACTTGCGGAAGAGTTTGGATTTTTTGGTGTTTTATGTGTTGTTTTCATCTTTTTGTGGATGATTCAGCGTATATTTAAAATAGCCAACAGAACCAAAGATACAAGTATATATCTCTTTAGTATCGGCATCGGACTGATCCTCTCCTTTTCTTTCTTGGTAAATGCCTATGGAATAAGCGGTATAACACCTATTAAAGGGATTTCTGTTCCTTTTCTCTCTTATGGCGGTTCGGCAATGCTTGGTGCTGCTTTTGGTGTTGGTATGGTGTTGATGGCATCGAAAAAAGCAAAAATGAATTAAGGAAAAGCGGGTATGAAACTATGTATTACAGGCGGCGGAACAGGCGGGCATTTGATGATTGCCGAAGCTTTGTCAGAGGCTGCTGTAGCTGATGGATATGAGGTGATTTTTGTCGGTTCGACCTCGGGACAGGACAGAAAATATTTTCAAAAATACAGTAATTTTTCAAATGTCTATTTTTTAGAAACAACGGGTGTTGTGAACAAAAAGGGTATTGCAAAGATAAACGCACTCTATAAGGTTTTTCAAGCCTTCTTGGAGGCAAGAAAGATTCTGAAAAAACATAAAATACAAGCAGTTTACAGTGTTGGCGGATTTTCTGCGGCACCGGCATCTTTTGCTTCTTTGAGCCTTTTTATACCGCTTTTTATTCATGAGCAAAATTCGGTTGAGGGCAGACTCAACAGGCTTTTAAAAAAATATGCCAAAAGTTTCATTTCTGCTTATGACAAAAATTCTCCTGTAAAGGGGTATCCTGTCAAAGAGTTTTTTTATAAAAATGCCAGGTGCAGAGACAAACTGAAAACCATTATATTTTTAGGCGGTTCTCATGGGGCAAAGGCAATTAATGATTTGGCTTTACATGTAGCTATAAGTTGCAAAAGATGGATATTGCCATCATACACCAGGCCGGAGAGGCTGATTATGAAAGGGTCAGGCAGGAGTATGACAGACTTGGTGTTTCAGTTGAGCTTTATGGATTTACAAAAAAACTGCCGGAGTTGATTACACGTGCCGATTTGGCTGTTTCGCGTGCAGGCGCTTCAACACTTTGGGAACTCACAGCAAACGGGTGTCCTGCGTTTTTTGTTCCCTATCCGCATGCTGCAGGTGATCATCAGTATTATAATGCGCAGTTTCTTGTCAAAGACAATGTGGCATGGTGCGAACGTGAAGGGAAAAATTTGAAACCAAAACTAATCAAGGTACTTAAAAATCCGCAACTCAAAAAAAAGAGTGAAAAGCTTCTGCACTACACAAACGGGAATGTCGCACAGCAGATGATTCAAGATGTACAAAAGAAGATGAAATGATACAGGAACTGGCGCAGGATTTGGTAGATTTGATATTTGACTGGGGATATCCGGTATTTTTATTATGATGGCGATTGAATCTTCTTTTATTCCTTTTCCGAGTGAAATTGTTTTGGTTCCTGCCGGATATCTGGCAGCAAAAGGAGATATGAGCATAGCTTACATTATGGGAAGTGCTTTGGGCGGTTCTTTGGTTGGAGCTTTTGTGAATTACTATCTGGCACTGACACTGGGACGGAAATTTCTTTTGAAATTCGGGAAATATTTTTTTATTTTTCCAGAGACACTTGATAAAATGGAAAATTATTTTCAAAGCCACGGGCATATCTCTACTTTTACAGGCAGGCTTATTCCGGGAATTCGACAGCTTATTTCGATTCCGGCAGGACTTGCCCGCATGAATATCGTTGAGTTTTCTTTTTTACCACGCTGGGAGCCGGAATCTGGGCGCTGATTTTGACACTTTTGGGCTATTTTATAGGAGAAAATGAGACGCTTATACAAGAATACTTAAAAGAGATAACTATAATAGTTTTTGTTTTGTTGGTAATATTAGTCTGGATATACTACACTTATCAAAAAAGAAAGGCATAAGATATGGATTATATGTTTACGCAGGGGTTTTTGGGAACAAGAGCCCCTTTGTTTATGGATGTTGTGACACTTATTGTAGCAGTTTTGCCATTATTGGTATATGGAGCAATATCTTTGGCAAGAAAAAAGCTTTACAGGCGCACGGAATTATTCAAAATACCATTTTTGCAGTATCGGTCATTGTTGTCGGATACTTTGAATACGGTGTCCGTATGGGCGGAGGATTTGATGCTTTTATGGAAGGAAGCGGTGTTTCACATACTTACGCTTCTCTTGTACTGGGCTTACATGTAATCATAGCCGTACTTACATTGGTATACTGGAGTCGTACAATAGCAAAAGCAAATTATCAGGCTAAAAGGAGTGCTTCCTGGGTTAAAGTCCAATGAGCATAAATTATTGGCTTTGAAAACTTTTTTGGGTATAGTTTTTACTTCATTTAGCGGTATTTGGGTATATTTGCTGTTGTTTGTTTACTAGCAATAGCGCTTTTAAAGCAATTAGCCGGCACTGCAGAAAAAAATTTAGTTTTTTTCTAAGTTACGCTTTAGCGTTAAAAGTACCGGTTCCGAAGTACATATTGATATTTTTTCGGAATTAGTACGTCAGTGCGGACTTGAGAGTGGCTTCGAAGGCGGTTTACTGGAACCCGTACTTTAGTGCGGGCTGAGGGCGGCTTTGAAGTTTGCATGTTAAATTTATTTTTAGGAGGAAAGAAAATGATAGAAGTTGGAGAGAAGGCACCGGATTTTTGCCTGCCGAATCAGGATGATGTTGAGATGTGTCTGCGGGATTTAAAAGGAAAATGGATAGTGTTGTATTTTTACCCGAGAGACAATACCCCGGGATGTACAACAGAAGCCTGTGAGTTTACGGAGGCTGCTCCGGATTTTTCATCATTGGATGCGGTGATTCTTGGGGTGAGTGCAGACAGTACGAAAAAGCACAGGAACTTCATAGAAAAACACAATTTAGGCATTACGCTTTTGAGTGATGAAAGTACCGAGATGATGCAGAAGTACGGTGTGTGGCAGTTGAAGAAAAACTATGGCAAAGAGTATATGGGCATTGTCCGTTCCACATTCATTATAGACCCTGAGGGCATTGTGCGTGCGAAATGGGAAAAAGTGCGTGTCAAAGGACATGTAGAAGCTGTCAAAGAAAAACTCAAAGAACTGCAGCAGTCATAAAACCGGAAGATGATGAATTTTACATTTTTAGAGGTAAGCGATAAAAAAACCTGGACAAAGTTTTTGCTTTTAGGTATAAAATACTGAGGGAAATATATCCGGAATATCTGGAAAAAAGTGCTCTTAAAGATGAAAAAGAGTATGACAAATATGACGCATATTCGGTACATTTTGCGGCATTGGATGAAGAAGAGAATGTCTGTGCAACAGTACGCCTGATTTATAATTCTCCCATTGGATATCCGACACAAAACAGTGCAAGGTTTGACAACAGTATGTTTGAAAAAAACAAACTTGGCGAGATGTCACGAATCTTTGTTGATAAAAAATACAGAAGTATGAAGACGACAAAAGTTATTATAGAAGCGGTAAAACATTATATGTATGGTAAAATGCTAGAAGAGGGAATAGAATATACATATGGAAATCTTGAAAAAAACTTTTTACGGCTGTTGAAAATATACAAAATGCCATATAAACAGGTAGGAAAGCTTCAGCAGCATCAAGATTTTGGATGGCGTTATCCTTGTGTTTTATATACGAAAGAACTTGGGTGTGCAAATCCCGAATTAGTAAAATTATGGGGGACAATGGAGTGAAGCGCAGCATACGACTTTTTTTACTTGTCTGTCTGGCAGTACTGCAACTGCAGGCAGAAGATTTGCTCTCTTCCATTATGACAGATATGAAGCAGTTTAATGAAATTGCTACACAAACAAAACAAAATGAACATTACCAACCCTATATTATCTCTGTCTTTGAAGCAAAAGAGTTGGAAAAGTTGGGTGTGTCGACACTTAAAGAGGCATTGTTGCTTGTTCCGGGTGTAGATATGGCTACTGATAATTTCAATAACCAGACACCGATTTTCAGAGGTTCCAACCCTTTTGCCTATGGACAGTCCAAACTGCTTATAGACGGTGTTTTAGTAAACAATCTTTTCTTTGATTCTTATTCCGAGTATCTTTCCATGCCGATAGAGATGATAAAACGCATAGAGGTTATCAGAGGACCAGGGAGTAAAGTAGACGGGATTAATGCCTATGCCGGATCTATTAATGTTGTTACTTATGCAGAAGATTTTGAAGAATTTGAATCAAATGACAAAGTTGTATTTAAATACGGGTCGTATGATTACACAATGGGCGGTTTTGTAAAAAACTTTAAAAGCAAAGAGTTTAAGACACATATAGATTTTTATTACCAAAAAGACAATAAAAACATATCTTCCGGTCCGGACGGACTCTCTCAAGGTGCGTTAGGTCCGGCAAACATAGCTTTGTCTCAGTCCGGTGAAGCTCCCCTGTGGCTTGATGAATATTCTCTCGGACTGGATGTAAGGTACAAAGACTTTAGACTCAAAGCCCGTATGCTGCAACATAAACAGGGAAGCGCCTACGGGATCAACCTTGCCCTGCCTCAAAAGAGTGACAGAATGAAACTGCCGAGTTACTATGCTGAACTGGGATATATGAAAAAGATACACTCTTTTAAACTGGACATAAAAGCAGGAGTAAAATACGATGCTTTTGATTCAAAAGCAAAACTGGCACCTGATAACTTGGTTTTAGGCAGTGTAGTATTTCCTGATGGTATTTACGGAGAGCATTATGCCAAGCAGAGAGTTTTGTATCAGTCGACGTATGTGAAATACAGCGGAGTTGCAAAACATACCATTACAATAGGCTACAAAGCAAGACAGGAGAGAACGATCCAGATGAGTTCGAAACTCTCCAATCTTGCTACGGGTGATGCAACTTTGGTAGATTATACGCTGACACGGCCGTTTTTTGATAAAGATGCTTCACGGGATGTTTATACGTTCTTTTTGGGGGATGAATACAATGTTAATGCTAAACTAAGCATCTTATACGGTATAAATTATGAACAGACTTCTTATGAAGATGCAGGGTTTGAACCAAGAGTTTCTTTTGTTTATCATAAAGATTTCAAAAACATATTTAAAGCCATATACAGTAACTCCCATAGAAATCCCTCTTGGCAGGAGATGTTTACAAAAAACAACAGTGCAAGAGTAGGCAGTACAGATTTAAAGCCGGAGAAAGTAACATCGTATGAACTGGCATACATCAGAAATTTTTCCAATGATGCCTATTTGCAGGCGAATCTTTTTTATCTTGCCAACAAAGATCAGATATACAATTCTGTTACGGATCCTGTGTATAAAAACAGTGCCAAGACAGATATTTACGGAATAGAACTTGAGTTCAGGGGGCATATCCTGCCTAATGACAAAGTATATGCAAATTATACCTACACAGATGGCAGCTACAGGATGGATGGCAGCAGCGACAGTAATAACCTGCCGAATGTATCCCATCATCTGGTAAAAGGATTTTATATTTATAATATAAATCCTGCTTTGGCTTTGAGTGCAACAGCAAAGTATGTCAGTTCAAAAGAGAGGGTAGAAACAGATCTGCGTCCAAAGCTAAAAGCCTATATGACACTCGATACTGCAGTGAATTATAAAAATATTCAGTATGGTTATACGTTGAATGTCAGTGTGAAAAACCTTTTTGATACAGATGTGCGATACCCCTCTTCACCAAATACCTATGTAAATGATTATGCGCAGGAACGCAGAACATTTTTACTTACCTTTAAAAAGAGGTTTTAGATGATGCGTTTACTACTTTTACATTTCTTGTTTGTTCCTCTGCTTTTTGGATACAGTTATGATGAGTTGTTACTCAAAGCACAGGCATCAATTTTTCCAAAAATCATGTTACTTGATAAAAAAATAGAAAAAAAACTTATAAAAAACAGACTTGTATATACCATTGTGTGTGATGAAAGTGATTATGATACAGCCCTACATGTAAAGCAGTATATAGAAAATAAATTTAAAGGGCATTTTGATAAATACCCTTATGAAGTGAAGATAGTTGATTTCGCACATCTTGATATGAAAACACCTGCGTCAGCATTTTATGTTCTGAAATCTTCCAAGGAGAATATTGCCAGGGTTGCAAAAATTGCCAGAGAAAAAGGAATCATCACCTTTTCTTATGATATAGAAAATCTAAAAGAGGGACTGCTGCTCTCCTTGCTGATAGAAAAATCAACCATGATTTATCTTAATAAAGAGAACCTGAGAGATGATGTTGATTTTGTCTCTTTTTTATATCAAATGGTAAAGTTTTTGGACAAAGATAGTTTTTGACATAACATTTATGCTAAAATATATGCAAAAAACAGGCTTGCTGCATGAAAGAAAAAAAATTCAAATCGCTCTCATTCAGGATTATGAGCTCCATCGTAATCACCTCATTTATTACAATTGGGGGAATTTTTTTTGCATTTGAAAAAATAAACAAACACGCCTTTTACAATATGGAATTTCAAAAAGCAACCCTCATCTTAAAAACAATAGAACCTTTGATAGCGGTAGATATGTATCTGGGACTAAAAAACCAAATCGATGTAAAACTGAAGCAGTTAATGCAAAATAAAGAAATTCTCTCTGTGAAGGTTTTTGAAAAGGACAGGTTGATTTATGAAACAAGATCTAAAAACAGTTATCAGAGTCTTTTTACCATCAAATGGGATATTCTTCAGCCAAATTCCAGGAAGAAAATAGGAACAATTGTTTTAAGCTACTCAAATCACAATTATGAACAGCTTATACAACAGTATACACATTTGCTTCTCAAAATGCTTGTGATTCTTTTCCTGATATTTATATTTCTTGGTGCCTATATAGATAATTTGCTCAAGCCTTTGCGAAAAATTGCCAATATACTAAAAGGTTTTACACCGGAGAAAAAATTAAAGATAGAACCGATACAAGAGAATAATGAGATCGCGCTTATAGTCTCTGCATTAAATGAGATGCAGGAGAAAGTATTTGATTATGCAAGAAAACAAAAAGATATCAACGCCTATCTGGCAAGAGAAGTCGAGAAGAAAACAGTAGAGTTGAAAAGACAGCTTTTTATAGATGATCTGACACAGTTGCCCAACAGAAAAAAACTTTTTTACAATATAGAAAATTTGAATAATGACGGGGCATTGCTGATTTTAAATATAGATGATTTTAAAGAGATAAATGATTTCTACGGACAGATTGCAGGGGATTATGTCCTCAGAGAATTTGCAAAAAAACTGCAGGCTTTTGTTGAAGAGGAGCAAAACATCAGTGTCACACGACTTTCAGGAGATGAATTTGCCTTGTGCTTTAGAGCAAGGCCTTCTCACAGGACTTTTATGCGAATTGTCAACAGTCTGTCAAAAGAGATTGAACAGATGGTATTTCATTATGAAGAAAACGAGATTTATATCCGTGTGACAATGGGTGGAACATTGCAGCCCAATGAGATGTTGGAAAAAGCAGATATTGCCCTTAAAGTTGCCAAAGAGCAGAAAAAGTATTTTCTGCTGTATGATGAAAAACTTGAAATAGAGAGAAAATATCAAGAAAATATGGAGTGGGTGAAAAAACTGAAAGCTGCCATAAAAGAAGAGAGAATAGTGCCTTTTTTCCAGCCTATTTTTGATACCCGAACGAAAAAAGCGGTGAGTTATGAATGCCTTATTCGCCTGATAGAGACAGACGGCTCAGTTGTCAGTCCTTACAGGTTTTTAGATATTGCCCAAAAAAGTAAACTCTATCCGCAGTTAACAAAGATTATGCTGAGTAAAAGCTGTCAGTATTTTGAGCACAGAGACACATCGTTTTCGGTCAACCTTTCTATTGATGATATACTTGATGCAGAGATGGTGCAGTATATTCAAAAAACCGTTAAAAAATACGGTGTCAGCAAAAAAATAGTTTTTGAGATTCTTGAGACGGAAGGGATTGAAAATTATGAAGAGGTTTCAGTTTTTATACGCAAGATGAAAACATTGGGCTGTAAAATTTCTATAGATGATTTTGGTGCGGGGTATTCCAATTTTGAGCATATGCTCAAGCTTGATGTTGATTACATTAAAATTGACGGCAGTCTTATTAAAAATCTTGAAACAGATAACAATGCACGCATAGTAGTTGAAACAATTGTAGATTTTGCCAAGAAATTAAACCTGGTGATTGTAGCGGAGTTCGTTCATAATCAAGCGGTGTTTGAAATAGTAAAATCGCTTGATATTGAACGGGTACAGGGCTTTTATCTGGCTGAGCCAGATAAAGAGATACCCAAAACTAGTATCTGTATCTGAGATAGAAACGGATATCCTGGGCTGTATCTATGACCTGGGAACCTAAACCGGCTGCAATTGCCTGGTCAATGCTCATTGCATTTCCTGAAGTACTTCCGAAAAAGCCGTTGCTTCCGGCATATTTATAGTCTATATATGTATAGCGAATCTGAAAAGATAAAATATCTTCTATCAAAGGTTCTGTAAAATATGCCTCGTATGCATTACCGCGAGCTGCGAGTTTTGAACCGATGTTCGTATCTTCACCGTAGGTAATACTTCTCCAGTATTTTGAACCGTGATTAAATTCCATTCCCCATCTTCCCTCTTCTGTCACAAGTGAAGGTACCTGCAGTCCAATCCAGTAAGAATACCCTTTCACACTTTCATCAACCGCGCTGCCAAGCATGCTCTGTCCTTTGTCCGGGTCTGTAATACTTACAGCGCCACTGACAAAAAAGAGTGTATCGTCTAAAAAGTCATTGATTCCGTCTCCTATACCGTTTGCCACAAAGTTGGCTGTAAATGAGTGTATGTTGCCGACAGTCTGAAAACCTTGTGTCTGGTTTGCGGGATTGACAACATCAATCAGGTTTCCTGCATAATAGTACTGGGAATTCACAGAATACTGTCCGTCGCTCCAAGGAGTAAAGATCAGTCCAACCAGGTCTATAGATGCATTTGAAGTTGTATCTGCATAAGGGGCTGTATTAAATCTTGGGCTGCATTGCTCATGCCGCGGCCGGCACAGAATTTGACATACATCCCGTCAATACCGGTTACGTTTTCTAAATTAAATTTAGAACTCAATCCGTCAAATTCAACATTGATTGTATGCCCCATCGGAGAAGCTGCATGGTCATCATCTCTCAGGTTGACAAGATGTCCGTTTGTTGAAGGACGGCGTCCTACACTGAATGTCCAGGGAATATCACTGCCCATAAAGGTGTCGTTTTTGTAGAAAAAGTATGCAGAACGTACTCTTAAGGTATCGTTATAGGCATTTTCATTAGCTATCCAGTCAAATGTTTCAAAAGAGGCATTTGCAGGATTGGAAGCACCGCTTCTGGCACCGAATGCTTTGTTGTATGCAAGTTGTCCTGTAAAACTCAGGTGTTTTGTAGCCGCCCAGTTCATATTTAACCAGAGTCTGTTTGTCATAAAAGCATTGTTCTTTTGTGTGCTGCCGTCTGCCATTTTGTACTGAAGATTATCAACGGCAAATCTGTAGTCAACATTGAATTTTATGTGATTTCCGTTGGTGTTTCTGTTGAGATTAGAAATGGAATCCTGAATCTCTGCGAGCTGCTCCTCTACCGTCATTTCATCATCATCTTCGTCATCTTCTTCATCTGATGAAGCTGTTGCCTCGGTATCATCAGCCGATTCTTCCTCATCAGCATCTTCTTCTTGCATCATAGATGCCTGTTCTTTTGCTTTAAGGGCATCCAGCTCTTTTTTCATCTTTTTCATTTCAAGTTCCATCGCTTGAAATCTGTCATACATTGATTCGGCATTTACATTTGTTGTTCCTAAAATAGCAATAGTTGCTAAAGAAAGCAGTAGAGGTTTCTTCATTTCATCCCTTTTTTGTGTTGTTTCTGTGATACTATACATTGTTTAAGATAAATTTACTTTTAAACAAGTGCAGATATATATAAATATTTGTTATGCAAATGCAAAATTGCATATTTTTAAAAAAGCTGGCTTTAAATAAAGTTTTAGTATAATTCGCGGATTTTTCTTTTACATGTAAGAGAAAATATTAACAGGTATGTGTCAAAAGTCAGTGCAACCCGTTTTTTAACGGATAATTGTTCGACATTACCAAAGCCAACTGACAAATTTCTGGTTTGAAACAAAACCTTTAAGGATACCCTATGGTAACTATGAAAGACCTTTTAGAATGCGGTGTACACTTCGGACACCAGACACGTCGTTGGAACCCGAAAATGAAAAAATACATTTTTGGTGTTCGTAAAAATATCTATATTATAGATTTACAAAAAACTTTGCGTTATTTCCGTAACACATATACTATTGTTATGGATGCGGCAGCTGAGGGCAAGACTATTCTTTTCGTCGGTACAAAAAAGCAGGCACGTAATTCTGTAAGAGAAGCAGCTATCGCTTGTGGTATGCCGTATGTAGACAACAGATGGTTGGGTGGAATGCTTACAAACTTCCCGACTATTCAAAAGTCTATTCGTAAACTTGATGTGATTACACAAATGCAGGAAAACGGACAGATAGATCTTTTGACGAAAAAAGAAGCATTAATGCTTTCTCGCAAAAAAGACAAACTTGAGCAGTATTTCGGTGGTATCAAAGATATGAAAAAACTTCCTGATATGCTTTTTGTTGTTGATGCGGTAAAAGAGCATATTGCAGTTTTGGAAGCAAGATGTTTAGATATTCCAATTGTAGCACCGCTTGACACAAACTGTGATCCGGATCTTATCACATATCCTATTCCTGGTAATGACGATGCTATCCGTTCTATTCAGCTTTTTTGTCGTGAAATGACAGCAGCTATCAATGAAGGAAAAGCACTTCGCGATGCACCGGCAGAGCAAGAGCAAACAGAAGAAGCTGTAAGTGAAGAAACAGCAGCTACAGAAGCTCCTGCAACTGAAGAAAAAACTACAGAGGAAGCATAATTATGGCAGCAGTTACAGCAGCAATGGTAAAAGAGTTGCGTCAGGCAACTGATGCACCGATGATGGATTGTAAAAAAGTTTTAGTTGAAGCTGACGGAGATATGGAAAAAGCGAAAGAGCTTTTAAAAGAGCGCGGCATCGCCAAAGCAGCCAAAAAAGCTGACCGTGTTGCGGCTGAAGGTCTTGTTGGACTGAAAATGGCTGATGACAACTCGAAAGCTTCTGTGGTTGAAGTAAATTCTGAAACAGATTTCGTTGCACAAAACGAAGGCTTCCAAAATCTTGTAAAAGATACGGCAGAAGAGGTATACAACAATCAGCCTGCTGATGTTGATGCGCTTATGGCAAGTGAATTCGGTGCCAAGTTTACAGAAACTGTAACGAAAATCGGTGAAAAAATCGAAGTACGCCGTTTTGGTACGCTTACAGCTGCTCCGGATGAGGCATTAAACGGATATATCCACTCAAACAGCCGTATAGCCGTTATTGTAAAAGCAAAATGTGACAGTGAAAAGACTGCGGAGTGCATGAAAGATACATTGAAACAGATTGCTATGCATGCATCGGCTATGAAACCGACAACACTCAGCTATAAAGATTTTGATCCTGAGTATGTTGCAAGTGAAACACAGGGTCGTATTGAGGCACTGAAAAAAGAGAATGAAGAGTTGCAAAGACTCGGAAAACCTTTGAAAAATGTACCTAAATACATCTCTATGATGCAACTCACTGATGAAGTGATGAAGCAGGCTGAAGCTGACATCAAAGCAGAATTGCTTGCAGAGGGAAAACCTGAGAAAATTTTAGACAAAATTATTCCGGGGAAAATTGCCCGTTTTATTTTAGACAACACACTTCTTGATCAGGAACAGGCACTTTTAGACCAGCAATATGTTTTAGATGACAAATTAACTGTAGCTCAGGCAGTTGAAAAAGCAGCAAAAGCATGTGGCGGTACTGCCGAGATTACTGAATTTATTCGCCTTGAAGTAGGTGAAGGAATCGAGAAAAAAGAAGACGACTTCGCAGCAGAAGTTGCAGCACAAATGAGCTAAGCCTTTGGCTTGACTCATTTCTTACTACAAACCCCTCCCTTTTTTAAAAACTCCGTTTTCCTGAATTTTATGCTATACTTTTTGCATGAGTATAAATAATTATAATAAAATTATTGTTATCGGCGGCGGTTACGGCGGTCTCAGGGCTGTAGAAAATCTTGCCAAAGACAAAAACAATCAAATTACACTTTTTGATAAAAATGCCTATCATTTTATGCAGACAGATGTGTATGAGCTTATTGCCAATGAAAAAGATTTTGCAAAAGTGAGTGTCGATCTTTTTACCTACTGCAGCGGTTTTGAGGGAAATGTCAGTTTTTACAAACAGGAAGTCGAAAATATTGACTTTGAAAATAAAAAAGTTATTACTGATACACAACGGTTTTCTTATGATTATCTTATTATAGCTGTGGGTGCACGGACAAAATTTGTCAACAGTATTGAGGGTCTCAAAGAGTATGCTCATGGAGTCAAGGCATTGCATCGTGCGATGTATTTTAAACAAAAGTTTGAAATGTCACTTTTTAAAAAAGTACAGGAGAGCGGTGTTACATGTAAGGCTTTGAGTATTGTGGTTGCCGGTGCAGGACTGAGCGGTGTTGAAATAGCGGCACAGATGGCATCATATGCAAAAGAGTTTTATTGTGAAAATAATTTTTTATGCAGAAAATTAAATATAGTCCTTGTCAGTTCATCAAAGCAGATACTCAAAGGTTTGGATGATTTTTTAGTCGAAAAGTCTCACAAAAGATTGCTGGATCTCGAAGTCGTTATAAAATCAGAGGCAAGAGTGGTCTCTTTAACACAAGAGAGTGTTACACTGAGCAACGGAGAGACCATACCTATGGATTTTATGATTTTTGCCGGAGGGATTGAGCCAAACGGACTTATCTATAAACTTGACTTGCCGAAAAATGAAAGGGGTTTTTTAAATATCAATGAGTATCTGCAGGCAGGTTCAAAAAAAGAGGTTTTTGCCATAGGTGACTGTGCCACTTTGTATAATAAAGGTGAATTAATAGCACCTACGGCAGATGTTGCTGAGCAGATGGCAGAGTTGTGCAGTGAAAATATTATGCGTATCGGCACAAACAAAAATCTCAAAGCGCATGATATCCGTTCACGTGGTATGTTGATTGCCCTGGGACGCAGGTATGCAGCAGGAAAAATTTCCAATATATACATCAGCGGATTTGTGGCATTTGTTATGAAAAAATTTATTGAAAAAGTCTATTTTATAAAACTGGACAGACGTTCAAAAAAAGGCTGTGATAAAATTTTTAATGCTTAAAATAAGCAAGAGTAGAATATAATAGCCCTATGAATCTATTATCTGCCAAAAATTTATCACACTCATTTGAATATGAGCTTTTTTCTGACGTTTCCCTCTCTCTTGAAAGTAATGAAAGTATTGCTATTATCGGTATGAGCGGGAGCGGAAAGTCTACGTTGCTGCATCTTTTATCTACTCTTTTGAAACCAAAGAAGGGGACTGTTGCGCTTTTTGGAAAAGAGACAGCCTCTATGAGTAAAAAAGAGCTGACGCTTATAAAACGAAACAAACTCGGTATAGTTTTTCAATCCCATTATCTTTTTAAAGGCTTTACCGCCTATGAAAATCTTGAAGTTGCCCAAATTCTTTCACAAAAAGAGATAGACAACAGTTTAATCAAAGATTTGGAAATCGAGCAGTGCATGCACCAAAAAGTCACGGAACTCTCAGGCGGACAGCAACAGCGTGTCTCTATTGCAAGGGTTTTGACAAAAAAACCTTCAATAATATTTGCCGATGAGCCGACAGGAAATCTTGACAATAAAACGGCTGCGGAAGTAATGAAACTTTTTTTTGATTATTGTCAGGAGAATGATGCCGGTATGATACTTGTAACGCATGACAATAGTCTGGCCAACATGTGTAAACGAGTCTATAAACTTGAAGACAAAGCATTGAAACCAATTAAATAAGGTTAGAAAAGTGGGATGGACACAGATACTTAACGAAACGAATGTAGTAGCCTTTCTTTTGCTTTTTTTTCGTTTTGCCGGATTGTTTATTGCTGTGCCTATTTTCAATCATCAAAATATCCCAATGAACATTAAAGCGACCATGGCTTTTTTCTTTACAGTCGTTTTTTACTCTTCTATGCCTCCCCTGCATATAAGTATTGATGTGCCTACTGTTGTCATTGCTATACTGGGTGAACTTTTGCTGGGTCTGTCAGTGGGCGTTGTATTGCAGCTTGCCTATAATGTCATTACTTTTGCAGGCGGTCAAATATCTTTTATGATGGGCTTTTCGATGGCAAGTGCTATTGATCCGCAGTCAGGCATTTCAATGCCTATAATTTCTCAGTTTCTCTCTTTGATGGGCTTAATGATTTTGCTTGTACTCAATCTGCATCACTGGATGCTGCTTTTTGTCGACCATTCTTTAAAAACAGTGCCTCTGGGCGGTTTTATGATGAGTAAAGATCTGTTTCACTACATTATGCATGCGGCATCAAACATGTTTTTGGTCGGTTTTATTATTGCTTTTCCCGTAATTGCACTTTCATGGCTGGCCGATGTCATATTTGGGATGCTTATGAAGACAATGCCTCAGTTTAACCTTCTGGTCATTGGTTTTCCTATTAAAATAATGGTGGCTTTTGTCGTGCTTATAGCAACTTTTACTACAATTATGCTATTACTCAAGGGAGAAATTCAAGAAGCATTTAACTCTTTGGAAATACTTTTTTAGTTTTTTTTTGATACAATAGTGCTAATAGAGATTTTTGAAATTCAATCAATAGATCATCCAAAGGAATATGCGTGAAAATACTGCTTTTAAATGATAATCCCGTTGTAAATAAATTAGTGACGCTCAGTGCACAAAAAACTTCTGATGAAGTAGAAACAGCCTCTGGTCTTGAGGAGATTTCGTCACATGATTATGATTTGCTTATTGTTGATGACAGTGTTTACACTGATGATTTACTGCATGAATTAGAGGCAAAAATAAAATATAAGAAATCACTGTTTATATGTGCAAAAGATGCCAAAGAGACAGATGGCTTTGCCTCTGTACTGAAAAAACCATTTTTGCCGACTGATTTGGTAGAACTTTTTATGATGTTGGAAAAAGAAATCAAAAAAGAAGCAGATGAGATGCCGGTTGAAGAACTCCATGCACAAGAGAATGAAATAGAAGAATTGGATGATTTGGGTGATTTGGATACGCTGAATGATGATTTGGACCTGGATGATGAGTTGATTTTGGATGATGATGAAGAAGATTTCGGTGAAAGCGTACTGGATGATGAAGAGGCACAGAAGGTAAAAGATTTGCTTGATGAAAATGAAGAAGATCTCTCTTTTGATGAGGAAGTGCAAAATGATCTTGAGAGTCTGGAACTGGATGAGATGGGATTAAATGAAGAAGAGTTTTCCCTGGATGAGTCTTTGGATGAAGAGGCAGCGGAGCAAAAACCGGAAGCAGAAGAGGCATCTGCCGAAGAAGAGGATCTCATGGAGGCTTATGACATGGCACTGGATCTGGAAGATGAAGCAGACGTTGATATTTCAGAGGAGGAGAGTTTTGATTTGGAAGAGGAAGTCAAAGCACTTGAAGACGAAGAACTGCAAGAACTCGAAACAGCAACAGTAGAAGAGCTTGAAGAGGAAATAGACGAAATTGTCACAGATGAACTTAATGCCAAAGAGGGTGACCTGGCAGTGGATCTGGCATTGGATTTGGAAGACGAAGCAGATGTTGATATTTCGCGTGATCCTGTAGATGATTTAGAGATGCCGCAAGAGGCAGAAGATGCAAGCCTGGAAGAAGAAATTCAAAATGCTGTTGAAAATCTGACACAAGAAGATTTAGAGAGCGAACTGGATGAAGATACTCTGCTTCAAATAGCAAAAAACGAGATTGATCCGTTGGAGAGCCTGACAAGCAAAGATTTAAAAGAGGCTCTTGGAGAAGAGACAGAGGAAGAAACAGCAGAAGAGACGGATCTTTTGGAACCTGAAGAAACAGTAGAGTCTGAAGAGGAGAATAAAGAACAAAACAGTGGAGTCGAAGCACTGAAAAAACTTCTTGAGGCACTCAGTGACAAAGATGTTGCAGCATCTATGAAAGGAATGAAAATCAGTATAAATATTACATTGGGTGACAACTCATGAGTGCTATTCACGGGGCAGTTTTGGTTCTTTCCGGTCCAAGCGGGGCGGGAAAAAGTTCTTTAATCCATAAAATTATCGATGATATCGGTGAATGTTATTTTTCCATATCTACAACAACACGTCCTATGAGAGAGGGAGAAGCGGATGGTGTGGATTATTATTTTGTGGATGAAGAAGAGTTTAAAAAAGAGATAGAAGAAGATCAGTTTTTAGAGTATGCCATTGTGCATGGAAATTACTACGGAACTTCACTCAAGCCGGTTAAAAAAGCGCTCTCTGAAGGAAAACTGGTTATTTTTGACATAGACGTGCAGGGGAACAGTGCAATTAACAGTCGGCTCGGGGATATCACAACTTCTGTGTTTATTACGCCACCGACGCTGAGTGAATTGAAAAGAAGACTGCAAAACAGACAGACGGATGCGCAAGAAGTGATAGAACGCAGAATTCAAATGGCCAGACGTGAAATTCAGAGAGTCTCTGAGTATGAATATCTTTTGATAAATGATGATTTGGATGCTGCTGCTGAAAAACTGCGTCTTATTGCAACTGTTGCAAGATTTAAAAAATCAAATGAAGAGATTAACAAATTTGTCCAAAAATGGGAAGATTTGTAAAACTTCAAAACATAATATATAGTGATAAGAGAATTTACAGCAAATGTGAGTTATACTTCACAACATAATTTATAACAAGGAAAAAATATGGGAATGCCTAGTGGAACTGAACTACTGATAATCTTCGGAATTATCGTTTTATTATTTGGAGCAAAAAAGATACCTGATTTAGCAAAAGGTCTTGGAAAAGGAATCAAAAACTTCAAAGCAGAAATGAAAGAGGTTGATGAAGTAGAAGTTGAGACACCGAAAAAAGTTGAAAAAAGTGATGAAGTAGCTTCTGCTGAATCAACTCCTAAATCTACAACACAAGCCTAAACATTGAAACAACGTGTATCGGCGTTATTACGCGAAAAAATAGGTCGTGAAGTTGTTTTAGAAAAGCCACGTGATCGTTCTTTTGGTCACTTTGCTACTCCTATAGCATTTTCTTTGGCAAAAGAACTCAGAAAATCTCCGATGGTCATTGCGGATGAACTGGCTTCATCTTTTGAAGAGAGTGAAGTATTTTCCAAAGTAGAGGCCGTCAAAGGCTATTTGAATTTTCGTTTAAGTGAAGATTTTTTAGCTGAGTATGCTTCCTGGGCTTTGGAGAATCCTGCAGAGTTTGCAAAACAGGAAAAAAACCAAAAAATACTTTTAGAATTTGTCAGTGCAAATCCAACCGGACCTCTGCATATCGGTCATGCAAGAGGTGCTGTTTACGGCGATACTCTGTACCGTCTGGCAAAACATCTCGGATATGATATAACAGCCGAATATTATGTAAATGATGCCGGCAATCAGATTGATCTGCTTGGACTTTCTATTCAGCTTTATGCAAGAGATCATCTTTTAGATGAAACGGTAGAATATCCTGAGAGTTATTACCGCGGAGAGTATTTGGATGCACTTGCCCGTGATGCGATGGAAAAATTCGGCAGAGAAATTTTTTATGATGAATCTCGTCAAAAAGAGTTGGCGCTTTGGGCAAAAGATGAAGTGATGAAAATCATTGTCAAAGATTTGGGTGATTTGAATATTTTCTTTGACACTTTTGTGTATGAATCAACTTTGTATGCTGACTGGGGCAGAGTGATGCAAAAGATGGGCGACGGCATTTATGAAAAAGAGGGCAAACTCTGGATAGCTTCAGAGGCTAAAGGTGATGAAAAAGACAGAGTTGTTGTCCGTGAAGACGGTCGCCCGACTTATCTTGCCGGCGATATAGTCTATCACAATCAAAAATTTGAACGCGGGTATGATCATTATATTAATATCTGGGGAGCGGATCATCACGGATACATTGCCCGTGTGAAGGCAGCAGTTGAATATCTGGATATGACTCAAAAAAACTTGAAGTGCTGCTTTCTCAGATGGTAAGTCTTTTAAAAGACGGCGAACCGTATAAAATGAGTAAGCGTGCCGGCAATGTCATACTTATGAGTGATATAGTCGAAGAGATAGGTGCAGATGCTCTGCGTTTTATTTTTGCATCGAAAAAGAGCGATACCGCACTCGAATTTGATTTGGCAGAGTTTAAAAAACAGGACAGCTCGAATCCTATATTTTATATCCAATATGCACATGCACGTATTCAGACACTGCTCTCCAAAGCAACTGTGTCCAAAGAGGATATTGCAAATGCAAGTTTGAAAAATCTTGGAGAAAATGCAGATACACTATTGTTTGATGCACTTTTGCTGCCTGAAATCATTGAAGATGCTTTTAACACAAGACAGGTGCAGAAATTAACTGATTACCTGAAATCTCTGGCAGCTTCTTTGCATAAGTTTTATTATGATGTGCGCATGATCGGTACAGAAGATGAAGCAAAGCTTTTAAAGCTCATGCTGATGGTTGCGTTGAGTATAAAAACAGGACTTTCACTTATGGGTATTGCAGCCAAAGATAAAATGTCTAAAGAAGAGGAGTAATCCTCTTTTTATTTGAGCAATTCGGAATTTTTCAGCTGCGGATAAAGTTTGAGAACCTTTTTAGAGGATTTTTTTGGAATCTGCACTAAAACAGGGTCTTTCTTCTTATCAAGCCAGCCGGCAATCTTTTTTATATCTTTTTCACTCATGGAAGTACAGCCGACAGTGGGACTCTTCGGTGCACGCTCAATATGCATAAATATACATGAACCTCTTCCTCTTGCTGACTTTTTGTTATAATCAACGACTATGCCTGTTTTGTACTGGACATCGTTTCGTTTCATATATTCAAAGCTTTTTTCATCTCCCTGTGCCATAATTATCTGATTATAGAAATTTGAGTTTGTATCATCAACACATATCAGATTTTTCTCAGCATAAAGATAGGGCATTTTATAATTGCTTTTTGGAGCGTAACCAAAAATTGCACTTAGGCTGAAAATCCCTGCAGGTGCTTTTTTATCACCTTCATATTTCAACGCTTCATCAGGCTTTTTTTGAAATTCCCTGCTTTCTGCACCCCAGCCTAATCCATTTTTCCCCAAATTGACGCTCATCGTCTCAAAGACTTTGTTTGAGCCCTCATAACATTCGAGTTTTGCCGATGAACTGTTCATATCATTGGCAACAACGAGCACTATTTGCTGGGAAGAAAACAAGAAAATTGACAAACTTGCTGTAATTAAGAAACTTTTTATCATAAAGTATGGTACTATTACTATTATACGATGTCAAGAGTAAAATAGATAAAATTAAAGTTTGGATAAAACAATGAGTCTTAAAATAAAACAGGCTACGGCTGAAGATGCTTCTTTTTTAGCACAAATGATTTTACAAAGTTCACGGGCAGGGAAAAAGAAGGGTCTTTTTGATGTGCTTTTTGGGACAGATAATGATACAGAAGTCTTGGAAAAACTACAAAAGCTTACACAGACACAGTCAAAAAGTCATTGCCATTACAAAAATTTTTTAATAGCGCAAATGGACGGAAAGAGTGTGGGAAGCTTATGCAGCTATGAGCCCAGAATTGCAACAAAAGAGGCTTTTGAAGAGGCCCTCAAAGAGATAGGTTGCGGTGATGAGATCCAAAAACCGTTGGAAGTTGTGTATGAATGCAGTTTTAATACAAGCAAAAGCAGATTGATGTTTGATTTTATGGAAGAACTTGAGGGATTTATTGATGTGGGTGTACTCAAAGCATTGATGCAAAAAAGTCTGCTCACTGCAAGACTCAAGGGCTACAGTATTGTACAGACCGTTATAGAGATAGGGTCTTTGGAAGCAGAACTTTTTTACAAAAGACTCGGCTTTGAAATTGTCGATAAAAAAGAGTGTGATGCGTACAGAGAAATTTTTGGCAGAGCCGGTGTTATGCTTCTGGCTATGGAATTCTAAAGGCTTCTTATAGAACTCTCTTCTCTCTCAGTTCTCCCTTCTTTGTTAGCCATTGTTTTGGCGCTCTATACCAAAAATATTGTACTCTCTTTATCTGGCGGTATATTTTTAGGACTTTTTTTTCTGCATGGTTTTTCATTCCTTGCAACGGCTGATGCTCTAGTTGCACTTTTTTTCTCTTTGTTAAGTGAAGGGTGGATACTTAAGACACTGGCTTTTGCAGTGCTTGTCGGAAGCGTTATGGAGTTGATGCAAAAAAGCGGAGGCATTAACGGATTTGTCTCTTTTATGACCCAAAAAACAAGACTTGTCAATTCTCCCCGTTCCGCTTTGCTTGTCAGTTATTTTATCGGTGTATTGATTTTTATAGAATCTTCCATAACCTCTTTAATAGCAGGAGCTGTCGGCAGACCGCTTTGCGACAAAGAAAAAGTGCCGCATGCCAAACTGGCTTTTGTCTGTGACTCCACTTCTGCGCCTGTCAGCTCTTTAATTGTTCTTAATGGCTGGGGTGCGCTTTTGCTCGGACTGATTGCGACGCAAATACAAACAGGCATCATAGAAGGTGATAATGTAAATTTATTACTCCATAGCGTCATGTATAATTTTTATGCCATGAGTGCTTTAGTTCACTTTTTTGGCTGTTTGGTTTAATATTGACATTGGTGCGATGAAACATGCCAAGCTGTCTTTAGCCAAAACTTCTTTACATGTAAACGCGCATGTGAGTATGAATTATATGCTTATCCCGATCTTTTTGATGATTGCATTTGTGTTTGTATTCTTATACATAACGGGAGAGGGCAATATGCTCAAAGGAAGCGGTTCGACTTCTATTTACTATACAATGCTTGCTACTTTGAGTGTAATGTTTCTCTATTATGTCGGGACAAAAAACATGTCTGTAAAAACTTATACAAAAAGTGCTTACATTGGAGCCAAAAAACTTTTTCCGATTGCTGTGATACTGCTTTTTGCTTTTGCTATAGGAGAAGTAACGGTTGACTTGAAAACAGGGGAGTATCTGGCTTCACTTGCCAATGAGTCTCTGAGTCTGTTTCTTTTAAGCGGTGTGATATTTTTGCTCAGCAGCATCATCTCCTTTTCCACAGGAACATCCTGGGGTACTTTCAGCATTATGATACCCATAGCCGTACCGATGGCTGTTGGGATGGATGCTGATGTGGCTTTGGCAATAGGAGCGGTTATCAGCGGCGGTGTTTTTGGGGATCACTGTTCTCCTATTTCTGATACGACAATTATCTCCTCTTTGGCAAGTGATTGTGAGGTAATCGAACATGTAAAGACACAACTCCCTTATGCGCTTATAAGCGGTTTTATTGCTTTTTTTCTGTTTATACTGTTTGGATTTATGACTCCAGGTAGTAGTTGATAGAGTAGCGCAGATCTTCATCAATATTTTCCATATTCTTCAACATCCATCGCAGATATCCTGCATCTTCACTTGCAACTTCTTCAAGACTTTTGCCTTTGTGTTTTCCAAATCTGAATGTTTGTACCAAAATAGGAGTGTTGGTTAAATCGACCATCTTTTCAACAGGATTTTCATTTGGAAACTGTTCTGGATAATATCTTTGAGTTTAGAGAGAAAGAGTTTCAAGACAAGGACATCACCGATGGCATCATGGGCCTTGACAACGATGCCAAGTGCCTCGGCCTCTTTTTCTTCTTCTTTGTAGAGTTCCATTTTATAGCGAAAATACTGCAGTCTGTGCGCCTCTTCATCCGGCATAACATGTTTTGCAACCCTTAGCGTATCTATAACTTTCATCTGTGTTGCAAAGCCTTCTTTTTCGAGCATTGTTATATCAAAAGGGGCATTGTGAATGATGAGATAATTCTCTGCAGTATTTAATTCAAGAAGTCTTTTGTATGCCTGTGTCTCTACACAAGGCGGCTTGCCTTCAATCAAATCAGGCGTAATCCCATGCACTTCCATCGCACCGTATTTTATAGCAATATCAGCAGAACAAAATTCGTTATGCACTTCTATCTCTTTTGTGCCTAAAACCATATAACCGAGTTGAATTATTCTGTCTTCTTCATTTGTGCCTGTTGTTTCTGTATCTAAAATCACATATTTTTTTGCCATCAGAGTTTCACTTTTAATTATATTATAAAGCATATTGGAACCTAGGTTAAAACCTCACTGCCATTAAGTTAAGCATTTATTTGGAACCGGTACTTCAGTGCCGGCTGAAAGTGGCAAGACTATTGCAACAGCCGGCACTGAAGTACCGGTTCCGAGAAAGCATTAATTTTCTCAACTTAATGGCAGTGAGGTTTTAACCCCAGGCTAATTTGCTTTGATTTACCATGTCGCTATTATATGATATACTAATGAAAAAGTAGGTTAAAGCTTTGATTGACTCTCCTTTGGTATATCTTTTTACACTTGCTTTACTTGTAGCAGCACTCAGTTTTGCACAAATCAAAACAAAACACAAATTTTTCGAGTATATTCCTGTTGTTGTGCTGATATATGCTTTTTCTATGCTGCTTGCCTCTTCGGGAGTGTTTGCGCAAAATCAGGAGATTACAGCTGTCTACAGACTGACAAAAACGAATCTGCTGCCGGCAATGCTTTTTTTGATGCTTTTGGAAGTGGATTTTAAGCATTTTTTCAAGCTCAAAAAATCGCTTTTGATCGCTTATGTTTTAGCTGTTTTTTCCATTGCTTTTGCCTTTATAGCCGTTGCATATTTGTTTGGGTTTGACAAAGTAACAGCAGCAGCATTTGGCGCACTCGCAGGGAGTTGGATGGGAGGTACGGCAAATATGATCGCTGTCGGAAGTGCTTTACATGTAAGTGAAGATGCCTTTGCCTATGCTCTTGTTGTGGACAGTGTCAATTATACTGTATGGGTGATGCTCTTGCTTTTTTTGGTCCCTTTTGCAAAAATATTCAACAGGTTTACAAAGAGTGAAGAAAAACTTGCCTATCTGGATAAAATCGGTTGTGCCTGTTCTGTGGGTGCTAAAAGATACTGGCTCCTAATTCTTCTGGCACTCGGAGCATCTCTGTTTTCTCAGATAATAGCCGAAAAATTGGTGATACTCAATACAACGACAAGTATTGTTGTTTTTTCCACACTCTTAGGGGTGCTCGGCTCTTTTACAAAATTACGGTTTATAAACGGTTCAAACGAAGTGGCAACAACCATGCTCTATATTTTAATAGCACTGATAGGTTCTCGTGCTGTCATAGAAAGCTTCAGTGGTCTTGGCATGTATGTTTTTGCCGGTTTTGCCGTCTTGCTTGTGCATGCATTGATAATGGTGGCAGGGGCAAAAATATTCAAGCTCGATTTATTCAGTATCTCGGTTGCCTCTCTGGCAAACATAGGCGGTGTGGCTTCGGCACCAATTCTTGCGGCAACTTACAACAAAGCACTTGTAAGTATAGGTGTACTGATGGCAATAATGGGGTATTTGATAGGAACTTTTGGCGGGCTTTTGGTCGGATATATACTTATTTACAGCACGCAGTAGAGAATTTATCTATTATTATTTTATTTATCTAATTAAAATTAGTAATAAGGCTACAGACAAATTATGTTACTATCATTAAAATTTTATAATGATATGAAGGATAAGAAATGACAGAGGGAAAAGTATTATCGTTGTTTGTGACGATGCCTGATATGATGCGTGCGGGGCATCGTATGAAATGTGAAGACTTTGATTGCGATGAGAACGGAATTGTTGGGAGCAGAGACTATGACAACGGTGAAGTGAAGCCAATGGTTTTGGTTTCAAAAAAAAGTTATGACATCATAGAAGATGCAGAACTTGTGTTTGAAAGAGGACTTTTAATGGAAGATATTTACGTGGATGTTGACCTGTATCATCTCAACAAAGGTTCGGTAATAGAGATCGGCGAGATGCTTTTTGAAGTTAACGGGCCGTGTGAAGATTACCGGTATCTGTATGCATTCGCTCCTGAACTTCCTGCACTGATAAAAGGAAAACGCGGTCTTTTTGTAACGCCTCTTGAATACGGCGGAATTGCAGTCGGAAATGATGTAAAAGTGGTAAAAGAAGTTTAGTTTGAAAAAAATAGGCATTGGCATTGAATACAGTAATATCTGTAAGGATTATAATACATTTTATTTGGACAGAGACAATTTAGATCCTGAAACTTCTCAATGTATGAAAAAAGTTATGGCATGGAGTCAAGAGTTTTTGTCCGAATTATTGGATGCTTTTGAGTACAAAATATTTAATTTAAATGCATCTGTTCCTGTCAAGGTCTCAGATATCGCTTCGAAAAGATTTCTTTTTTATTCACTGGAAAAAGGAATAACACTGCAAAGCTATGTGCTTGCAAAAGAGTTCACACAATATGAAGGCTTGGCTGCCTGGGAGTTGCAAAACGAGAGTAATATTCTTGTCCAAAATGACGAAGACGGCGGAGCACTTTATTTTTATGTCAATGAAAATTCTAAAGAGTATGAATGGATAACTTCCAAATTAAAAGATTTTTCACTGGATGAAATTCCTTTTACTGTAAAATAAAAAACAGAGAGGGCATCAGCCCATCTCTACAGAATCTATTTCACCTTTGAACTCTTCAATGGAAAATGTTATTCTGTTGGCGATCTCCTCGGGTGTTTCCCTCAATAAGGTTGCATCCAAATGAATTTTACGTGTATGTTTGTTGTAATCACCCAAAACATAGGTAACTAATACAAAAGGGGTTTCTGATACATCACACTCTTTTACCGTTGTTTCAACACCGGGTATACAATAATCAATATCTATATCCGGATCTACCATCGCTTTGTTTACCAGTGTAACAACTTTCTCTAATTTTTCTTTCGTTACTGTGTCCATAACAAACTCTCCTGAAATAATATCGTCTATAGAATAATTATAGCAAAGTTAACAGTATCCATGCAGATATGAGAACTCTTTTTCTGAAACATGACAAAAGTGTGTAAAAAACGAAAAACTGCTCTTACATCATATTTTCTTATTCTATGCCATGAAACTGTTTATAGATTCTTTGGACATAATTCGGCTTAAGACCTAATATTTTGATTTCTGCTATCTCTTCTTTGATATGCTCTTTTTTGATTGCTATAAGCATTTCCCATCTCTTGACAAGTATCTCTTTTATATCTGACTCAAAATCACCTTCATAATCAGGGTAGGCTTTGGCAAGTGCTGTGACAATTTCATCTAACGCAGTTGTTTTTATAATATCAAGCTGCTCCTGAGGATGTGTTTTTTCCACATTTACATAGTGTGCCCATGTAGCTTCCAAAAGAGTTCTTATCTCCTGTGCATAGTCTCTCTCCTGTGTTGAGAATTTTTCTTTTAACAAGTCGGGAATATCTTTAAATTCATTTGCATTGACTATTTCAAGTTCTTCTTGAAAGCCTTTTAAATCTTCTTCATACTCGGCTGCATCTTCATAGAGTTTTGCAATTTCAGCATTTTTGTCCCTATTGTTGTTTGCTTTTTTTGGAGCAGGGTTTTTTTCTTCTTCATTTGCGGCACAGGCTTCTTTAAGCTCCTGCATTTGCATTTCCATATACCGTTTTGTTTCTTGAGTAGCCATATAATCAGTACCTCACAATAATTTTTTTTGTATTTTAGATAAAACTACAGTAATTTGAAGTTAAAGAAGAAAACATCTTCATTTCTTAGGCTTATATAAAGGTTGTGAAATTTATGTAATTGACAGGGTAGTTTCTTTTTAAATTTAGCATGATAAAATTATAGAAAAAAAAGGAAAAGAGATGTCAAATACTTTAATTCACAATCCAGATGAGTGCAGATACGAATACCATATAGAGGGACATGTAGCTTATATAACATATGATGATCAGGATGGCAAGATGCACTTGACACATACTATTGTACCGCAAGAACTGGCGGGAAAAGGTCTTGCAAAAGCTTTGCTTGAAGATGTGCTCAAAGAGATAGAAAAAGAGAATAAAAAAGCTGTGGCGCAATGTTCGTATATTGTCAAATATCAGGAAAAAAATCCTGACAAGAGCCACCTGTTTATATAGAAACACAACAGCCTTTTTGCATAAGCCTGTCCAGCCACTGGGCATGCCCTTGGGTTAATGAAAGCCTGTTGTAAGTGAAGTCCAGCTCTTCCAGGTTTAGCAGATTTTCAATCTCGTCAGGCAGGGTGCTCAGCCGATTCTTCCAGAAAGTCAGCTTGGTTAAATTTGTCAATTGTCCGATTTCAGCAGGAAGGGATGAAAGCTGATTTGCGCCCAGTTCCAATGTTTTTAAATTTTTGAGCGAAGCGATCTCTTTTGGTATGCATGAGAGTCTGTTTTCCTGCAAAAGAAGCAGTTTCAGATTTTTTAAAGACCCTATCTCTTTTGGCAGTTCTTCCAATTGATTCCCTGCAAGATAAAGTTCTTCAAGCTGTGTCAGAAGACCTGTCTCCGGGGGCAGTTTCCTCAACCGGTTTCCCAGCATATAAAGTTTTTTTAAATTCTTAAGACAGGCTATTTCCGGCGGCAAGTCTGAAAGCTGACTGCCAAGAAGATTGAGCTCCTGCAGTCCGAGCAATGACTCTTTGTCTCTCGGAAGTCCTCTGAAATAGCCACCTTTGAGATAGGAATCATGCGCTATCCACTCTAAATCGGATATATTGTTTTTATCAGCCCAGTCCCAGATTTTTTGAATCATTGGATCTTTACTGATTATGAAACCCCAGGAGTTTTCCAAAAAGTTTATCTTCGGTAAGACCCATTTTTGCAGATGTCATAAGATTGTTCTCTTCATAGTACTTTACAAGTTCCTGGGCATCCTGGCCTGTCATCATTGCCTGATAGCCAAGTGCGGCATGCACTTCCTGTATATGAACATCTATTCCTTCTTTTTTTGCCAAAGCTTCAACGATAAGGGCAGTTTTTACAACTCTTTTCGCATCTTCACGTACAGATTCTCTTAGCTGAAGAAATTTCTCTTTGTCTTCAAGGAACTGTTTATGCTCTTCTTCTGTGTAGCTTTTTGTTTTTTCGCGCACTTTTGCATCTATCTCCTGCTCGACGATATTCTCAGGCAGTGTGAAATCAAATTTTTCATTTAAAGCATTTATTATTTTTGGCTTAAGCTCCTGCATATACAGTTGTGAAAGTTCTTCGGATATAATCTGGTCTGCAAATTTTTCTTTGAGTGTGTCAAGTGTTGCCGAGGGATCGCTTAGAATTTTTTGGGCAAAAGCATCATCGGGTGTTTGGGCTTCCTGCTGTTGAATTTCATGAAGTTTGACATCAAATTTAGTCTCTTTCCCTGCGAGATCTTCTGCCTGATAATCTGCCGGAAAGGTAACGGTAATGGTTCTCTCCTCGCCATACTCCATTCCGATTATCTGTTCTTCAAAACCCGGAATAAATGACTGGGATCCGATTTTCAGGTTGAATTTTTCGGCACTGCCGCCTTCAAACGGTTTACCATCAATAGAACCGGCAAAGTCGATGACAGCAACATCACCTGCTTTTACTGCCCGCGGTTTGTCTATTTTGGTAAAGGGAGCCTGCTGTTGTGCAAACTCCTGAAGTTTTGCCTCCACTGCTGCAGGATCGGCTTTTGGCTTTGTGAAGTCGGGGATGATATCGTTATAGTCTATATCTGTATTGATTTGAGGACTTGTTGAGAGCGCGACCTCGAAGTAGACATTGTTCTCCTGCTGTTCATATTTTTTCAGGAGCGGTTGTCCCAAAATAGTATCTATGTCTATATTTGCTTTTTTGATGCCGGTATTGATGAACTCTTTGAAAACTTCGCCTGCTGCTTCCTGCTCAATATTTTCACTTTTTGACGTCTCGTTATTTGTCTTTTGTGTTAATTTTTCTTTAAATTCTGCCACTTTGTTTTCTATTATATTGTTTTCGATCGTACCACTCAAGATAAAGTTAATATCATCGATTTTTTTTACTGAAACTTCCACTATGGTCCTTTTGATTTTTAATTATATTATTTTAACATTATTGTCTAAAAGTAACTTTTTATAAGGAATTGGATAAATAATAAAAGATTTTTTAAATTTTAAGAGGGTATAAGCCATCCCTAAAGGATGACCTATATATACAGAAATTATACTGCTTCGACGTTAGGCATTTCCATCGTAATACAATCACGATTGAGCATATCAGTACATACGTACACACATAATGCACACCCTTTACATCTGTCTACATCAACCCAAGATGTATTTCCGCTTTTATCAAACATGAGTGTATTGGCTTCCGGGCAATACAGAGTACAGGTATTACACTTGTACTCGGCACACATGTCAGAATTAACTTTTGCTACATAATACATTTATTATCCTTTTATATGTCGAACTTAATAATTAAATCAGCAGTATCCAAATCGATAGAATTTGCCATTTCAAAAGTCTTGCTGATTACATCCATATTTTTTTGGAGTAACTCTTCTTTTTTCTTAAACTTTTTCTCTATTGCAGAGTCAAGCATCGCTGTACCGCCTGAAGATACAAATGATGTTCCCAGGAATCTCTCTTTTACCGCTGTTTCAATGTTTTCAATACTGACAAGGTTTATAAGTCCAAGCATCATACCCATCATTGCCATATTTGTTGCCAGCTCTGTTCCTGCCGTATCAAGTGCAAGTTTTGTTGCATCAAACTGAACAACAGTAGCTCTTAAGTCTTTTAAAACTTTTACATCATCTTCATCAAGTACATTTACTTCAGAGTTGATAATAATCAAACTGTCAGGCTTAAGACCTGTATAAAACGGCATTGTATAAGACTTACCGTGTGTTACAACCTGTGAGTGGTAAATCATGATAATATCAGGATATACAACTTCACCAACTTCATAAATCGGCTCTGTTGAAGCTCTTACATAAGCCTCAACAGGTGCCATTCTTTTTTCAGAACCAAAAAACGGTACCAAAGATGCATATTGACCTGCATTATCCATTGTTGAACCAAGGATGTGTGCTGTAGTTACAACACCTTGTCCGCCTAGCCCTGAAATACGTATGTTATATCTTTTTTTTCTTGTTTTATCAGCCATATTAATTTACCGCCTCTGTTTTTTGAGCTTTTCTTGCCATTCTTGCTGCTTTTTCTTCAGCTTCTACACGTTCGATGACTTCTTTTGCTTCATCAGTCATGTATTCTTCAAATGTAAAACGATCTTTTTCCTGTGCTTTTGCATCAGCAAACACTTCATGTGTAGGAATAGAGTATTCAATATTACATGATGTATAAGCATGAATAAATGTCGGTCCGACTTCTCTTGCAACAAAGATTGCACGTCTGATAATCTTAGCCGCTTTTTTGATGTTTGTCGGAGACATTCTTACAGTATAGACACAACCGGCTGCTCTGGCAAGCTCTGTTGCAGGCATTTTGCCGAAGTCTTTCCTTTTGGAGCCATTTTAAGAACAGCACCTTTTGGAGACATACCAGATGATTGTCCGCCTGTATTTCCATAAACTTCATTGTCAAGCATGATAGTCGTGAATTTTTCGCCACGAATCCATGAGTGCATAGTCATAGAAAAACCGATATCCATAGTACCGCCGTCACCGGCAATAGTAATAACATCTTTTGTTTTGTCAGGGAAACGTAATCTGAACGCACGTGTCAATCCGGATGCCATAGCATTTTGGTCACCGTAGTTTCCATAATAAACGGTACCGCAGCCTGAGAAATAGCCAAACGGCCACAACCGGCTGTACCCAGTGTTACTGTATCTTCCGGATTTGGAAGTGAAGCAAAAATCAGTCTGATATAGTATGCCATCCAACAACCAGAACACATCGGATGCTCTTCAACGAGCTCTTTAAACTGCCCCATATTACCTGGTCCGGCTTCTTCTTGTGTTTTTCCAAACGGACCGTAGTCAACTAGCTCTACATAATCTTTTGGTAGATATTTTTTAAATCTCTCTGCCGGAGTTATATATTTTAAACTCATTTTATCTCCTTTTTATAGTTTTAGGTCGTATTCTAAGCCAAGTGAGTTATGAATTTCTTTCATAATCAACTCAACCGGAAGTGTCATACCACCGTATACTCTTGGTCCCTCTGTAACAATTCCGCCATTTGGAATCGCCGCTTTTACTTCTTTACATAACCAGCCGATAATATTGTGTTCAGGGACGATGATAGATTTTGCATTTTTCACTGCATCTCTGATCTCATCAATCGGGAACGGTCTGATAGCTCTTACTTTGATTAAACCGACGCTTAAACCTGCTTCCTGTGCATATCTCCATGCTTCTCTTGCCTGTGCAGCTGCACAGCCAGAAGCGATAAGGAATACTTCAGACTCAGGATTTTTCACTTCAATCGGTCCGCCAAGATATTCATAGATATATTTCATTGCACGTTTGTTTGAATCCCAGATTTCCTGTTGCCATACAGCATGAATCAGGTAAGACATAAAGTTTGACTTTTGAACAGGAGCATCACGCTGGATTCTTGCAGGTGGAGTTTCATTGTCCATCGCAGGAACCGGTGCGGCTACCGGATCAAATTCAATCAGTGCCATATCTTCCGGAGTCATGTCAACATAACCTTTTGCGTGTGTTACGAAGAAACCTTCAGTAGCAACTGCAACAGGAATGTATACATCAACTTTTTCAGCAATAGCAAAGGCTGCCAAAGTGAAGTCAAATGTGTCCTGCTGGTTTTCAGCATGTAACATTACGGCACCACAATGCATCATATATGCCATTTCGATATTATCAGGCTGAATAGACAACGGTGCATTGATAACACGTGTCAATATTCCAAGGACAGCCGGAACACGGTGACCTGGCCAAGAAACAATAGCTTCCAAACCGCGAAGCAGTCCCGGTCCTGAAGTAGCTGTAAAAAGACGTACACCCGCTCTTGCAGCACCTGCAATAGCAGACATGGTACCAAGCTCTTCTTCAGCTCTGTAGTACTCTTTAATGTGGCCTTGCGCATATATGTCACCTACAAGGTGCATTACCTCTGACTGTGGTGTAATAGGGTAGGCGATTGCCATATCAACACTTGCTCTTTTAACAGCTTCTGCCATTGCCTGCGCACCTGTGATAAAGTGCTTTTCTCTCGGAGCTTCTTTTAACAGATAGTTAATATCTACTAATGTTTTTTCTAATTTTTTTTCTGGATTTGGACTCATTGATTATCTCCTTTATTCAACTTCAGTAACATGTTCACCTTTTCTTGTCATGATGAGACTTCTGTACTCACCATAATCAGCAGGTGATAATGTAGTCAAATCTTCTTTAGGTAAAGATGGATTTTCAGGTGGTAAAGTAGTTTCCCACTCAATGCCTAGTTTGTTTCTTTCTTCAATCACAATTCTTTAAATTTGTGAATATCGTCTGCATGAAGGTCTCTGATTGATGCCATAGCCTCTTCATGACCCATATAGGCACATAATGCTACAGTGTAGCAGTCAGTACCTGCACGTATCATTCTAAGAGTAAGATTTGCATAGTGACAGTGTACACCGACAAAAACACACGCTTTGATCTTGTTATCCAAAATCGTCAGGTTAGGGTGATTAGGATTAATCTCTGCCTTCACATCGATTTTTGGATACTTTGGTCTGTAATCCGGCATTGGAATAATTTTACAGTTTGGAATTTCAGACGCCAGCTCTAAAAGCGCTTCTGCTTTTGCAGCTACATCATCTTTCCAGTCCCATAATACTTGTGGACCAGGGAAAATTGTCGGGTTATCTCGAGTCAGCAATGCTCTTGCTGCATCTCTCATAGCCTCTTCTTCACTTACTTTATTTCCATAAAGCAAAGCCTGCCCTTCAGGTGCAAGTTCAACTCCCATATATGGTGCCGATTGAGGCATATACCCAGCCGGACCTTCTGTTACTTTTTTTAACATTGTTACCTCCTTATTTAGTACGAATACGAAAAAGTTTCGATAAATTACATCGAAATGCCCTAACACGCAGTTAAGCTTAGTAACTATGTTTTAATCTTAAGACTATTTTCTTTCATCTAGTTGAATTTGCGAATTATTATTATTAGCATTTTATATTATTATTTATAAGATAAGGATTCCAAATAAGCAGGGAAAACAGAGCTCCGCATATAGGAGGCTACAGGGGGTATAATTTCTCTTTGTCTTTACTCTTAAAGTAAACATAAAAAAATTATTTAATTTATCAAGATTAATTTTTTGGAAAAATTCTGTAACTTTTTCGCCTATTTCCCCTGTAGACGCTATTGGAATTTTAGTATCTGCAGGGAGTTAGGAGAGAAAGCACAAAGAGAGGTGTGTAGAATTTACACAGTATAAATTACTTATTTATACTGAATTGGGGAAGAACCAAAAAAGGAAATTTTTGACTGAGTAGTTTTATATCATCTTCTATGCTCTCACCGATAAAGATTAAGAGTGATTTTTCTTTATACTCCGGTAACTCTTCATAGCTGGCATCACCAAAGGAGTAATTGATAAATATAGGATTGGCTACATCAGTCACTTTTACAATACCTTTTGTCCTGTAGATGCTCTTAGGAAGGGCACTGAGGAGCTGGTCTATATCATTAAATGCCACATTGTCTTTGAGATAGGCTACTTTTTGGGTGATAGAGTCTTTGCCGGTATGATCAAGATGCTTGTAGTCTTTTGCCAGGCCGATGACTTCATCTATTTTATAAACGCCTTCAAATACCTCTTTGTTTACCAGACCCTGCTGGGCATAATGAATCATATAGTTGTTAAATACTGTCTCTCCTGTGAGATTGTTTTTAATGTTATACTCTTCTTTAATCTGTATAACCTCTTTTTTTACTTCTTCAAGCTGTGCAGGTGTTACCAAATCGACTTTATTGAGTATGATAATGTTTGAACCGCCCAACTGATACTTTGCGGTAGAGTTCTCTTTGTATGTATCAAAGTTTTTTGCATCGACAACACATATAATGCCCTCTATTGATATACCGAGGTTCTGCAAAGAGAGGAAAATCGGAAAAGGTTCTGATGCACCGGAGGTTTCTACAAAAATTATGTCAGGACTGTATTTGCTGATAATTTCACTCACACCGCTTTCAAATTCCTGTGCCAATTTACAGCAAATGCACCCTTCGGAAATTTCAAGTACCTCACTGTGTACATTTGTAAGAATTTTACTGTCAACTCCTACATCACCAAATTCATTGACAACTATTGCTATTTTCTTATCTTTAAAATATTTTTTGACAGTATTTGTAAGCATGGTAGTTTTACCAACACCTAAAAATCCTGTAATTATAAATGACTGTATGATGGGATCTTCCTTTAATGATATGGAATTATGTTTGTATAGAACAAATTGTTCTGGAGTATTATAGTATATTTTGGAAAAAGTAACTACTGTGTTGAATAACAGTAGTTACATTATGACTATTTTTTTGGAGATTCTAAAATCTGTTCAAATCCGACTTCTTTACACCAATCAACTGTCAAGTCAAATGCTGCTGAAGCAGTATCAAGATTTTTTTGAATAAGTTCTTTCTTTTTCTTGAACTTTTTCTCAATAACCGAGTCAAGTGTAGCTGTACCGCCGGAAGCTGTATATTTTTTCAGAAATCTGTCTTTGATTCCCTCTTCAATAGCCGGCTTGCTTACAGTGCCCAAAGCTCCAAAAAGTGCACCCAGCATTGCCATGTTTGTTGCAAGTTCAGTTCCTGCCATATCAATAGCAAACTGAGTAAAGTCTTTTGTAAGCACTTTTACATTCAAATCACTCAATGTTTTTTTATCATCATCAGTCAAAAGATCTCTGTCACTGTTGATGATTACAAGGCCGTTTTCTTTGATACCGGCATAAAAAGGCATTGTGTATGATTTACCCATAGTAATAACCTGCGGGTGAAAAATCATAATGATATCAGGGTAAATAACTTCCCCTCTGTCATAAATAGGCACTGTCCCTATTCTTGCATAACTTTCAGATGGCGCCATTCTCTTTTCAGCACCAAAAAACGGATTTGATACAGCATAGTAACCTTCTGTATCTGCAGCTGTAGCAGCAATGTGTGCTGCTGTTACCGCGCCTTGGCCGCCAAGGCCAGGCATTCTGATTTTTATTGAATCTTTTGCCATTATATACGCCCTTCTTCTTTACATTTTTTCAAAAATTCTTCTGCTTCTGGTGAAACATGTTTGTAAGATGCAAATCTGTCTTTATCCTGATCTTTCATCTCACCAAGGCCTTCATTTGCACTTAAACCGATTTCAAGAATACACGGTGTGTAAATATTAAGGAAAGTCGGTCCGATTTCTCTTGCAACCAAGATCGCTTCTCTGACTGCTTTGGCAACTGCTTTTGGAGCAGAAGCTGTCATGTTTACAGAGTAGTGACATCCTGAAGTCGTTGCCAATTCCCACATAGGAACTTTGTCAAACTTTTTACCAAGAGGCGCCATTTTAAAGACCTGTCCTTTGGCTGTAGCACCAGACTCCTGTCCTCCGGTATTTGCATAGACTTCATTATCAAAACAGATTGTAGTGATATTTTCCTGTCTAAAGAAAGACTGAAGTGTATAGTCAAGACCGATATCAACAGTAGCACCGTCTCCGGCTAAAACAACAACATCTTTCTCAATATCCGGAAATCTCCAGTCAAGCACTCTTTTGATTCCTGATGCAACCGCATTTTGGTTACCAAAAAGTGAGTGCACAGTATGAAGCGCGATATGCGGGAACATTAAAGATGTACAACCCGTAGAGTTTACAATAATTGTATCTTCCGGTTTTGGCAGTGCAGATAATACATATCTCAGAGCAGCCGCTTCCGGACAACCGGCACAGAGTGAATGCTCTTCAAGCAACTCTTTTGTGTCAGGAAGTTCCTTGATACCACGTGGTTTGTCCATTTTGACTGACCATGTAGCTTTTTCCTCAAGATCTATAATCTCTTGAGGCATAATATCACGAAATTCTGGATTTATTTTATAGATATCTAATGCCATCTTATGCTCCTTTTCCCGGGTTGATTTTTTCCATTACTTCCGCAATAATTGCTTCAGCAGGCATACTCATACCGCCAGCGACTCTCGGTCCGCCGATAATGTCTGCTTCACACTTGTTGTAGAGTTCTTTTCTTACTTCTTTTTCCAGCCATCCGACAACATTGAATTCAGGTACAAATATGTGTTTGATACCTTCAACAGCCGCAAGAAGTTCTTTCGCAGGGAAAGGTCTGATTGTTCTTAGCTTGATAACTTTTGTTTTGATACCAAGTTTCATAAGCTCTCTGTGTGCTTCTTTTGCCTGGTTTGATGCCGTTCCGCATGTTACGAATGCAATTTCTGCATCATCTTCACCGGTAATGTGAATAAGACCTTTCAAGTAATGCTCTGCATAAGGGCGTGAACGCTCTACCGCTGATCGTACTTCCCACTGCCAAGAAGCGTGTGTTGCATACGAAATATAGTTAGACTTCATTACAAATGGATCTCTTAAGAAACGTCCCGGAGGTGTTTCAGAATCAATCGGAGGCAACGGAGCTCTGTACGGATCATACGGCTCTAATGCTATATCATCAGCCGGAAGCATAACTGCCTCTCTTGTATGTGATACAAAGAAACCGTCAACAACTGTAATAATCGGAACATGTACATCAGGCTTTTCAGCTACTGTAAATGCTGCAATTGACATATCGAAAAGTTCTTGAACATTTTCAGCATACCAAATCATACATCCGGTTTCAAGCATAAAAGAAACTTCCAGGTTGTCAGGTTGAATAGTCAGTGGCGAGTTAATACCACGGGCCATTAAAACCAGTTGACAGGGGATTCTTGTTCCAGACCACTGAGGAAAGTTTTCCATCGCTCTGAGTGTTCCCGGTCCGGAAGTTGTTGTCACTGTTCTGGCGCCTGCCATTGCACAGCCTGCAACTTCAGACATTACACCAAATTCGTTTTCCCCTCTAAAATAAGTACCGACATACCCTTCAGCCCATAATTCACCGATAAGGTGTGCTGCTTCTGACTGCGGTGTAATTGGGTAGGATACCGAGGCATCTACCGTACATCTTTTCATTGCTTCTTTTAAAACTTCAGAACCAGTCATGAAGTGTTTCTCTCTAGGAGCTTCGAAAAGCAAATAGTCTGTTGAAACTAATTTTTGTCCAGACCAGTTGTGTGTGTTTGTCATATCACTTCGTTTACTCATTGTTTTATACTCCCAACTCTGATTTAACTTCTTTAGCTATTTTGATGAACTTTTCAAGATCAGAAGCATGTTGGTCTCTAATAGTAGCCATTGCATCTTCATGTCCGGATAAAGCACACATTGCTATAGTGTAACAGTCTGTTTCTGCTCTAACAATCTTTAATGCAACATTTGCATAATGACAGTGAACACCGATAAAAATTGCTGCTTTGATTTTGTTTTCCCAAATCGTCAAGTTTGGATGATTTGGATTGATCTCAACTTCAGCATCAATTTTTGGATATTTTGGTCTGTAGTCATACATTGGAATCATGTTCGCATTCAGAACTTCTGCCATCTCTTTGATAAGAGTTGCTTTTCTTTTTGCTTCATCGCTCCATGCGTAAAGTACTTGTGGACCGGGGAAAATTGTTGCATTTTCTTTTGTCAACATCTGTTTTGCAATTTCTCTCATTGCCGTTTCTTCATCTACCACATCTTCTAATAAAAGTGCTTTTCCTTCTGGTGGTGTTATTACACCTTCATACGTAGCCGCAGGATATGGTGAATAATACGCAGGACCTTGGTTTGCCATAAGTTCTCCTATGATTTTTTTATTTTACTCTATTTTTTACTTAAATCTAAAACTTAGACTTAGACTGCTTCAACGTTAGGCATTTCCATCGTAATACAATCACGATTGAGCATATCAGTACATACGTATACACATAATGCACACCCTTTACATCTGTCTACATCAACCCAAGATGTATTTCCGCTTTTATCGAACATGAGTGTATTTGCTTCCGGGCAATACAGAGTACATGTATTACACTTGTACTCTGCACACATGTCAGCATTAACTTTTGCTACATAATACATTTTTTCTCCTATAAATGACTTAAACATAAAATACCAGTCTATTGAAAATTCAATCAATTCTAAGTATCTTTATCAATTTTGCGGCATCAAAAAATATAGAAATATACTTTTTATCAGCAACATTTTATGTTTTCAGTTGGGAGTTTACTTGGAAAGTCCTTTAAATTCTCTTTAATTTATGAGATAAATATTTTTTGTAAAACAATAAACCTGCACAAATAAGTTGTTTTGCCGGGTCTTATGCTACTTTTTGAAGCATTGAGGATATATTGGTGTTACAATATGTAGCACTTAGGATAGCCAGATTATCTCAAATGGCTGTATAGTGAGATTTAACCTAAATATTAGCTGTAGTAATCTGTGACTGATTCTATTTTTAGCCGAGCTTAAAAGTTATAATGTTTAAATTGCTGCCATATAAACAAAAAGGGGTTCCATATGGTTCAGGTTAATAGTATTATAGATCCGTCAGCACTTAATGATGTGTTGCATGGCTTAGAAGATGAGGGAATACAGGGTGTTACTGTAACAAGAGTATTAGGAAAAGGTTGCTGGGACGGTACAGAAACCGAATTGACAGAAAAGGTAATGGTTATTGTTATAGTTCCCAACAAGATATATAAAGACAAAGCAATGGAGGCTATTCGTGCAAATGCACAGGATATAGATCACGGTGCAGGAAAAATCTGGGTCGTGCCTGTGTTGGAGGTTGAACGTATCCGTACAGGTGAAAGAGATTTGGATGCTCTGCAAAAGACTATAGTGAAAAACAAAAAAAGATCGAATGATATTGATTTAGACGCTTTTAGTGCTATTGATACACCGGCGAGCTAAATATCTGCATTAGAAAACAGGAGTTTTAATGGAAAAAATTATACTGCTCATTCCGGGTATTCCTATTGTAATAGCATTTTTGCTGATTTTTGTGAAGAAAAAAGAGTTTATTCCGAAAATCAGTCTTATTTTGTCGAGTATGATAGCCTTGCTCGGACTGTACGGAGCGTATTATGTCATAAGTAATGATACACAAATCACGGGATTTGGCGGATTGCTTATATATAATCAGCTTTCAGCTGTTTTGGTACCCTATGTTGCAATTCTTGGTCTTGTCATTCGTAAATATGCTACGAAATACATGTGGGACGAAGCAGGGTATAAAAGATTTTTCATTCTTTTGAACTTTATTTTTGCGTCAATATATTTACTGGTTATGAGTAACAATCTGATTGTTTTGGCTCTGGCATGGCAACTGATGAGTATCGGTCTGTATTTGCTTGTTTCATTTAATGTCGGTTCAAAAACAGCTGTAAAAAATGCAAGATGGACTATGTACATACATAAAGGTGCCGATCTGGTTTTTTTACTGGCCGTGATACTGACCTATAAAACATTTCAGAGTCTGGACCTTGCAACATTGAGCGAAAAGTGGCTTCTTATGTCCAAGGGTCCGGTTGAAGATCCTGTGATCTTTGTTATAGGACTGCTTTTCTTGATTGCCGCGATGATGAAATCGGCAATAGTGCCGTTTCATATCTGGCTGCCTTACACTTCAGAAGCACCAACTCCGGTATCGGGATTGATGCATGCCGGTGTTGTCAATGTTGGCGGTATACTGCTCAACAAGCTTGCTTACCTGTTGATGCTGACTCCGGGTGTGCTTAATATCGCTTTTGGCGTAGGCCTTTTTACGGCAATATTTGCATCGGCTTTAATGCTGGTAGTTTCAGATATCAAGCGTTCTCTTGGATACTCTACCGTAGGACAGATGGGATATATGATCATGGAAATCGGTTTGGGTGCATTTTCACTTGCCATCTATCATCTTATTGTGCATGGTATATTCAAGGCAACACTTTTCCTGGAATCAGGCGCTTTGATCAAATATGCCCGGCATGATCCTAATATACCCGAACGCCTCTCCTATAAAGTATTTTGGGAGGATAAAACAGGCAACAGGAGCAACAGACTCTTTTATCTTATTGCAATTTTTACCATTTTGCCTGTTCTGGCTTTTATAGGTGTGAAAATGGTATTGAGCGAAGAGTTCTTTGAATTTAATGCGGCTATTGTTATACTGGCCTTTGCCTGGTTGACAGGAACTCAGCTTTTCCTGTCATTCTTTAAAGTGTCAAAATCTGACTCGATACAAGTCATTCTGGCACTTGTCAGTACATTTGTTCTGATTTTGTTTACCTATGAGTTTATCGGTCTGACACTTGAGCATTTTTTATATGGTGAGGATGCCTTACTCTTTTACAAAGCGGCAACACTGAATGTGACGATGGCAAGTTCCATGGTTATGCTGGCTGTCATTATGACCATTGGCTGGCTCTTTATGTATAAACAGCATTTTGTGGAAATTCCGAATGCCGACATAAAACCAAATAAAATGAAGTGGCTTTTTTACAAACTGCTGGCAAAAGAAGGGTTCTATTTTGAAATATTTAAGCGTTCTAAAAAAGGGAGACTATGATATCTAGTATTTTATTATTTGTATTGGCTGCAGGATTTCCTTATTATATTTTCCTGGAAAAAAGCAAGAAGATTGGCAGTAAAGGTATCTTTTTATTGAGCGGATTTTTGCTTTTATGTGCAATTGTTCTCTCTTTTTTTATAGTAAATGAACATCCGACTTCACTTGTCATGATATCTTTTTTCAGTGCATTGTATACTATATACAGGGCTACAAAAACAACAAATTTTTATAAACTCGGATACTATTTTGTTTTTATAAATGCTCCGTTTTTTATGCTTTTTGAAGACAAGGGAGCCTTTTACAGTCTCTCTTTGCTGGTTTCTCTTCTTGGGATCTATTTTATAGGAAGGTTTTATGAAAAAAATTACGGCAGTGCAAATTATCTTGCCGTAAGAGGTATAACACTTGCCACACCTTATCTGAGCATCTATATCACTGTGTATCTGCTTTGTATAGCTCTCTATCCTCCCTTTCCCAATTCGCTCTTTTTTTTGAATTATCTCTTTACGGGGGAACCGTTTGGGCTTTGGTCTATAGTTGTTATAACGCTTTTTATAGGAAACTTTTTCTTGGCTATGAGAGTTATGGAAAAGTCACTTTTTGGAAAGCCGAATTTAAATATTCACTATGTGGATTTAACTTTTAGAGAAAAACTGTTGCATTTATCTGTTGTTATAGTCTTACTCGGACTGAGTATATATGGACTGAAGGAGCTGCTTTTATGAGTACAATCATGCAAAAACTTGATGCTGTCAAATCAACGGTACCCCATTACTGGCCAATCGGTGCATTTATTCATCACAACCCTTTAAAAGGTTTTGAACATCTCCATTTTAAAGAGGGAGTGGCCAAGGCGCAGAGTATCTTTGGCGGGAATGTTTACATGCAGCCGTCGTATTATCTGAATCTTTACAAAGAAGGCAAAATCAATTCTGATTTGCTCGAAGCAAACTTAAAAGAGATACTCAAAAGTGACGGATTGCAAGAACATTATGATCTGGCAAAAAAATGTCTGATAGAAGTCAATCCGAAATGGAACAGTCTTAGAAGTACTGCAGATTTAAACGAACATGAAATTGATGAAGATCTGTTGGCATATCTTGATGAAAAGTTTTTCTATCACAATAAAGAAAAGTGGATAGAAAAACTGACAAAGCATATGACACTCTATGAGATCAATGATATTCTTTTTGATCGTGATGACAAAGAGATGATAGAAAAAGATATTATTGAGTATATCACCAGGTTTTTGGATGAGGAACAGACAACCATCACTATGCCAAACAGAGAACTGGGAATGTTTGAAACATTCAAACTGTATGAAAACTTTGACTATGCCAAGGATTCCGAATCTTTCGTAAATGAGGCTCTTCAAAAGCTGAAAGTGAAAAATGTTGAGCAGTATCTACTGGCGCATATTTTAAAACTGCACGGATGGGCAGGGTTTATAAAATACCGTTCCGAGGATCCTGACTATTTTTCACAGCAGGAGTATCCGTCATCACTGATGGACTATATGGCTATCAGACTCTATTTTGAACTTGCCTACCTTCAGCACAGACAAATCAAGAACTTTGAATTGCTGGACTCTTTTGTGCAAAAAAACAGTGCCTGTGTCATTTTGAGAATACTGCAGGCAAAAGGGGATCTGCCCGGCAAATATATAGATGCTATACAGGAACATCAAAATTATGAGCAGATTTTGGAAAACTATGTGCAGGATGAACTCAAACTTGATGCCAAACAGGTACACCTCTCAAGTGCCCAGCTGAACAATAAAGAGATTGCCTTGACAGAGTTGGCAAAAATCATGGAAACATTACGCTCCCATGAGGGATATATCTGGCTGAAGTCCCTTGAAGACAGCTATATTCATGCTTTTATTGATGAGATGAAACTGACTCAAACAGCTAATGGGCAGAGGCCTCTGGCTTCTGCCACATTTTGTCTGGACGTGCGTTCGGAACTGATGAGAAGATCTCTTGAGAGCAGAGGCAGTTATGTAACATACGGGGCAGGAGGTTTTTTAGGTTTTCCTATTGCCTTTGTGGAGTTTGACAAGGCGCATGAACAGTTTTTATGTCCGGCGGTGGTAAAACCCGGCAATATTATATTTGAACTGCCAAAAGAAGCGCATGAAGAGTACAGTTCGAAAAAAATTATGAACAAAACTACGAAAAAAGTTTTAAGTGATCTGAAAAACAATCCTTATACTCCTTATATAATGGTAGAGGCAATCGGCTGGATCTTCGGAATAAACCTTTTTGGAAAAACATTTTCTCCAAGAAAAACAAACAGGTTTTTGTCCGGCTTTAAGGCACAAAAACCTAAAACCACATATACTCTGGACAAACTCTCAGATCAAGAGATAGAAATGTATGTCAATAAAATGCACAGATATGTGATTGTAGAAGCTTTGAAAAACAGTGCATCGCAGGAGTACACGGCAGAAGAGATTCAGGCCATTCGCGATCATTTGGTTTTTGAAGAAGAGTTGTCACTGGATATTCCAAAAGAGTTGCTGGAAAAACTGCGCACAAAGTATAAAATAACACGAAAAGATTATGAGTATCAGAAGAACAAACTCAAAATGGTCGGATTTACTCTTGAAGAGAAAGTAGAATATCTGTACAGTTTTTTAATGATGATAGGCCAAGTGGATAATTTTGCCGAGTTCGTCATTCTCTGTGGACACCAAAGTGTTTCGGACAACAATCCGTTTGAGTCGGCACTTGACTGTGGCGCATGTGGCGGGAGCAGCAGTTTGCCAAACAACAGAGCTCTTTGTATGATAGCCAACTCGCAAGATGTAAGAGAGGCCATTGCCCAAAAAGGGATTGTCATTCCGGATGATGTCAAGTTTATGCCGGCTTTACATGTAACGAGTACAGATGAGATAAAGTTTTATGATACAGATATCCTAACGCAAGAAGAGATGACAAAATTTACAAAAGTTATGAAGGATTTTGAAGAAGCTTCAAAAATTTCGCGTCAGGAGAGAATCACCCAGTTGCCGTATACAAATACCCAGGAAGATATCATTGTAAAATCAATGGACTGGTCAGAACCAAGGCCGGAGTGGGGATTGGCAGGAAATATGGGTGTTTTTGCCGGTCCAAGAAGTTCTATAAAACATATGGCATTTAAAAACAGACTCTTTATGCACTCGTATGAGGCTTCTTTGGATAATGAAAATGCGGATATTCTGACAAAAATTTTCAACGGACCTCTTATTGTAGGTGAGTGGATCAACATGGAACACTATTTTTCTACGGTAGACAATGCCGTTTATGGAGCAGGTTCCAAAGTCTACCACAATATTGTTGCCAAAGTCGGGGTTTTTAACGGTAATTACGGTGACCTTAAAATAGGACTTCCTACGCAATCTGTTATGCTGGAGGGTAAAGCCTATCACGAACCTGTCAGATTGCTTACGTATATGGAAGCTCCTTTGGAAGCAGTGGGCAAGGCGGTTGAAAATTCGGTGGCCAAAGAGTTTATTTTAAATGAGTGGATACGACCTGTTATCATTGACAAAAAAGCGAAGAAGGTATATTCGTATGAATCAGGTGATTTTAAAGTTATAAAAGAGTTTTAATAGTATGTTTTCTTAACCATACTTTTAAGCGCAAAGTGATATAAACAGAGATTACTCTATACAAAGGAAATATTAATGTATATAATAGAAATTGACAAAGAATGCAGTTGCTTTAAAAAAAGCGGGTTTGAAAACAATATGACATTTGATTCAAGAGAAGACATGATCAACAAGGCAAGAGTGTTAGAGTGTCGTATGAATCAAGAGTTTTGCATGAAACACTTTTTTCAGGCTGTAGATTACGGTGACAAAATCATCATTCACAGTACTGTAAGACCTGTGGAAGACGAAGATGAAGATATCGAGGATGCAAGAGACCTGGTGCAAAGAAGCGGTGTAACCATCGGATTTGACGCAAGTGAAAGCACACCAAACGGAAAAGAAAACTGCAGCACTCCAAGTTCTGATTTTTAAAGCCAGGCATCTTTTTTGGAACCGGTACTTCAGTGCCGGCTGAGAGTGCCCGCAAAAGCAGTAACAGTCGGCACTACAGAAAAAAATTTAGTTTTTCTCACAAGTCATGCTTTAGCATAAAAAGTACCAATTCCGAAATATTGCTTATTTTTCTTTTGCTATACTTACAAAAAAAGTGAGTGAAATTTGATGCAGGATTATCTTATTGTCTTTATTGTGCTGTATATGCTTTTGGAGTTTTATGAAGTGCAGTGGCAAAAGGCTGGGACACTTATGGACATGTTGGCACGGATGTACCGCTATTATCATAAAAAAGTTCTTCTTTTTCTGATTATGCACCCGACCTTTTATTTTGCCGTCTGGTTTTTGTTTTATACCCACTATAATCCCTATGCTTTGGCATTACTCTCTTTTAAAACTGCTGATATTGTAAGTAAAATTATTATGATTGATCAGGTTTTTATAAAAAAAGAGATATCAAAAGAGTTTGCCCAGGTATTGCTGACTCCCATAGGACCGTATTTGCCGTATGTGGGACTTTTGCTTTATCCGTTTTTTATCTATATGGCCTCAGTGTGAAAATACAGAAGATAGAAAGACAGATAAAGAAAAGAGCACTGAAAACCCCTTTTGTTACCGCGCTGCGACGGGTGGAAAATGTTGAGTTTATACGGCTAAGGATTACATGTGATAACGGTCTTTATGCTTACGGTGAAGCGCCTGCCACCAAAGCAGTGACAGGAGAAGACCTGCAAAGCATTGCAAATGCGATTGGCGGGTTGCAAGATGCCTTGCTTGGCCTGACGCCGGGTGAGGCTTTACATGTAATCCATGGCAGTACAATGGGTTCGAGTGCAAAAGCCGCTCTTGATATGGCAGTTGTCTCTTTGCTGGCACAACAGAATAATCAGACACTGTTACAGTATCTCGGTACAAAAGATTTTTCTCCGATTTTTACCGATATTACTGTCAGTCTCAATGATGCAGACATAATGCTCTCAGATGCGAAAAAAGCTTTTGACAATGGATTTCATATTTTAAAAGTAAAGCTTGGCAGTGATCTGGAGCATGCTGTTGCAGTTACAAAAATGATTACTGAAACGCTTGTAGATGCAGAGGTGCTCATAGATGCCAATCAGGCGTGGAATCTTGAACAGTCACTGTACTATGTTGAGGCGGTAGCGGGATTACATGTAAGCCTGATTGAACAGCCTGTAGTTGCAGATGATTTACAGAGCCTCAAAACAATAACCCAAAAAAGCACTGTTCCCATTCTTGCGGATGAAGCGGTATTTACTCTTGAAGATGTAAAAAAAGTGTATGAAGAGGGCTGTGCAAATATGATAAATGTCAAACTGATGAAGTGCGGCGGTGTGAGCAGGGCACAGGAGATTTTGGAATATGCCAGATCCAACAACATAGAGTGTATGCTGGGGTCTATGCTGGAGGGACCTGTCTCCATACATGCGGCTCTTTGTCTTGCCTTTGCATACAGAGATGTTGTAAAGTATGTAGACTTGGACTCTCCTTTATTGTATAAAGATACGCCTGAGATTTTGGGAGAATTTGGTATAATACGCAACACAATACAGAGTCTTGCAGGTTCGAACATTTATAAAGGTTGAGAAATGAAATATGATTTTTCCGGGGTTTTAGAGGGTGATTCGGAGCTGATTTATACCGAACTCAGAGACAGATATTTAACCTGTATAGAATCATATGCCTGTGAGCAGGTGATAAAAAAGTTTTATCTGCGAATTATTAATTTATTTCATCAGTCATTCACTTCGAATGATATAAATACTCTCTACAAAGAGCTGGCAATGTATAAAATTTCGATGAATGTTCCCTACATTATTATGACCAACGAAATATACGGGCTGAAAAACCTTTTGTTATCCAGAATTGCGCAAAATATTGAGAGTAATAAAATTTTGAATCTCATATCCCTGTTTAAAGAGATAAACAATGGTGTTGCCTATATCTATCTCTCAAGATATACACAGGAAATTTATACGGTCAATAACAATCGGCTCAGTTCTTTATCTGATCTTTTGGACAAAGACATTATCATAAAACACTATGAAGCGCATCTAAAATGGCTGAATGAGTTGGCAAAACATATTAACAGTTTTGACAAAAATAATTTTCCCGAACTTGACGGGATGCAGTGTGACTTTGGGCTGTGGCTAAACAATCATGCAAAAAAAATCATCCAAAACAATTCAAAGCTTGATGTTTTGACACGGTTGCATAATGATTTGCATATGTTTGCAAAGAAAATATTTGTAAATTTAACAACATCGGAGTATCATGTACTTATCTCCTATTTGGAAAAATGTGAGCTTATCTCTTTGAACATCGGTACAGAGTTGGCACTTATTGACAATATCGAGATGAATAAAAAAATGACCAAGGACAATCTGACAGGTGCGCTCAATCGAAATTCCCTGGAACTGATATTTAAAACCCAATACGAACTCTCTTATGCCACAGGGAACTCTTTTGTTCTTGCAATGTGTGATTTGGATTATTTTAAAAATATAAATGATACCTACGGGCATGTCGCCGGAGATAAAATGTTGCATTTTTTTGTTGCAATTGTGAAAAAACATATCAGAACTTCTGATATTGTCATCCGATACGGAGGCGAAGAGTTTATGATAATTCTCTCAGCAATACAAAAAGAGGAAGGCTTTAGAGTCCTCGAAAAGATACGCCAGGCTTTTGAAGCCGCGGTACTTGAAGCGGATGGACAAAAGTTACAGGCCACTGTAAGCATGGGGGCTATGTGGATTAAGCCTGATAAAGTATACAGGCATGCCCTGCTTGACGAATATGTAATGATTGTGGATAAGATGCTTTACTGTGCCAAAGAGAACGGAAGAAACACGATTGAGGCTATTTAGAGACAACAAATCTCAGCCAGACAAAGCCCAAAAAACCTGCAAGCAATGAGGCCAGCAGTATTCCTGTTTTTGCCTGAAAAATCAGTGTGCTGTTGCCTGCAAAGGCCAAATCAGCGACAAAAATACTCATCGTAAAACCAATACCGCCCAAAATGGCAACACCAAACAGCTGACTCATGCTGCTGTTATGCGGCAGTCTGGCAATGCCGAGCTTCACACTCAGGTAAGAAACCCCGAATATACCAATGACCTTGCCCAGCAGAAGCCCAGATACTATACCCAGGGAGACAGGATTGGCTAGACTTTGACTAAATGATGTAAAATCCAAACTGACACCGGCATTTGCAAGTGCAAAAAGAGGAATGACAAAGAGTCCTATGGGAAGGTGAAGCGCATGCTCAAGCCTCAAAGCAGGAGAACTTACCAAGTCAATTCTGTCTTTGAGGTTTTGCAAAAGGGCTCTTTGTTTTTCATGCATTGTGTGATCGGTGGCAATGGGATAGTTGTCATATTCGTCAAGCAGATTTTTGGTATGTGTTGTAAAATCCAAAGGAGTATAGCTGGGCTTGGAGGGAATTGCAAAAGCGGCAATAACACCGGCAATTGTCGCATGGATACCTGATTCGAGCATAAACAGCCACATAAAAATGCCTACAATGAGATAGGGCAAAAGCATGTGAATGCCAAAACGGTTAAAGGCCACCATAATGAAAAATGACAAACCTGCCAGAAAAAGAGGGAGAATATGAATTTGTTCGGTGTAAAAAAGTGCAATAACTACAACGGCCCCAAGATCATCTACAATAGCAAGCGCAATCAGGAATGTAACAAGTGCCGGAGAAATTCTGCGTCCTAAAATCACCAAGGCACTGATGGCAAATGCTATGTCTGTGGCCATTGGTATGCCCCAGCCGTTTGCACCGGGACCGTCTGTGTTGATGCTCATATATATGAGTGCAGGAAAAACCATACCGCCGACAGCTGCAAAAATAGGCAAAATGGCAACTTTGATATTTGAGAGTTCTCCGATGAGAATTTCCCGTTTGATTTCAAGTCCTATCAAAAAGAAAAAGAAGGTCATCAGTCCGTCATTTATCCAATGGCTGAGTGACTGTGAAAGTTTCCATGAACCTATAGAAACAGATATGGGCGTATGAAATATATCATAATAGAGTCCGGAAAAAGGTGAGTTGGCAAGGATAAGAGCAAGAATAGTTGTAAAAAATAAAATAAGTCCCGTAGTTGTTTGTGCATGAATGAAATTTTCCAAAGGAGTGGAAATTTTTTCAAAAGCTTTTTCCCACGGTGCGTATAACTTCATTTGCCATTCCTTAAATATCAGAGATCAATTATAACACTAAATAAGAATAAGTTGAAATATGTGTATAATTTGTGTATGAATTTACAGAATTTGAAAAATAAGACCATATTGCTGCTTGGAAAGAGCAGGGCTTTTAGTGAAGATGAGTTTGTGTCACAGCTGAAGTTTCATAATATTACCCTGTGTAAAGAAGTTACCGATGCGGTTACTCTTGTTGTTGAGGGGCGCATGATGAGTCCGTATGAACAAAATCTGAGTGATACCCTTTATGAAGAAGAAAAATATGAGTTTATGAATATAGATTTGTTTGAAAAACTTTTGGCAGAAGAGATTGACAGCGATACGCTGCTTATGAGTCTCAAACTCTCCAATGACAAAAAAAGATTAAAAAGTTTTTTGCAAAACAGCTGTATAGAAGATGCGCTTTTTTTTAAACTCTTAAAAATGTACTCTTTTGGCGGTGAAGATTTTTTCGAAAATGATGACAATCGTGATGTCTCTGCTGCTTTAATAGCAAGGTTTTATGAAAATATAGAGAGAAACCATAATGTACAGTATGCGACAACGGGAATTTATCATCTGATAGTACAAACAAAAAACGAACAGCTTTTAGAAGCCATTGCTTTTTTGGAGCCGAGCAAAAAACATCCCAAAATTATAAAAGCACTTGCCCTGCATCCAAAGCTTCCAAAAAGTGTGCAGAAAAGGTTTTTAAAAAAAGGGGATGAAGCAACAAAAGAAGCGATGGCGTACAATGTCAATCTGGATAAAAATATAGCCCGTGAGTTGATAAAAAATAAAAAACTTGTCGAGATTGCAGCACAGAATATCAGGCTCGATGAGGAGATGTTCTCACTTTTGTCTGAGTGCAAAAATGCTTTGGCGGCAAATGAGACCTTAAATGAAGCTATGCAGCAGGAGCTTGTTACATGTAACGATGAGACAATTCATTTTGCTTTGGCTGCAAACAAGTGCTTACATGTAATTACATGTAAACAGCTGCTTTGTCTAAATAATGAGAGAATCAGACAAGTAATTTATGCCAACAGTGCAACGCCGAGAGATATTCTGAAGTCCGCCTATAAAGAGGGAAACTACAGTGAATCGCTGAGTCGCAACAATGCGACACCGCAAAATATTTTGGAAGAACTTTTTAAATGCGGGGATGCACAGATACTTCTGAATTTGGCAAAAAATGAAAATACTCCGGTAGATATTTTATATCAACTGCAACTTGAGAGCCGTTTTGAGCGGGCAGTCAAAACAAACAAAACCTTTTCAAAACATATACAAAGTGAAAATATAGGATGGTTAGTATGAGAGCAGGAGAATTGACACAGGCACTGCAGGCACTGGTTCTGCAAAAAGTGCCCACATTTCTGTGGGGAGCACCGGGAATTGGAAAATCTTCGATTGTCAAACAGATTGCAGAGAAAAACAACCTTGGTTTTATTGATTTGCGTTTGGCTTTGATGGACCCGACAGATTTAAAAGGCATCCCTTTTTATGACAAAGAGTCACACACCGCACTTTGGGCTCCGCCTGCTTTTTTACCGAGTGAAGGCCAGGGGATTTTGTTTTTGGATGAGCTTAACTCTGCAGCGCCTGCCGTGCAGTCTTCGGCGTATCAGTTGATACTTGACAGACGTGTCGGTGAATATGAGTTGCCTGAGGGATGGGCTATAGTTGCTGCGGGAAACCGTGAGGGTGACAGAGGCGTGACCTACCGGATGCCGGCTCCTCTGGCAAACCGTTTTGTGCATTTTGAATTGGAAGTGAGTGTGGATGACTGGCGCAACTGGGCATACAAATCCGGACTTGACAGTCGCATAATTGCCTACATAAGTTACAAAAACGAGCATCTCTTTACCTTTGATGCAAAAAAAGAGCATAAAAGTTTTGCAACACCCAGAAGCTGGGAATATGTCGGGAGTATTTTACAAAGTGCTCTGCCTGCATCTGTGCTTTTGGAAACAGTGAGCGGTGCGGTAGGACGGGATGTTGCCGTTTCATTTTTGAGTTTTTTAAAAGTAATGGACAGGCTGCCCGATATTGAGAAGATACTCAGTGCAGATGATTTTGTTTACAGTGATGAGGTCGATGTTTTGTATGCTTTGAGCTCTGGACTGGTGAGTCACTATCTGCAAAATCCAAGCGATGAGCGATTGGAAAATTTACTCCGATATACGCTCAAGCTCAAAGGGGAATTTGCCGTGATGATAGCACAGGATTTACAACGAGCGGGCATCACTATGGAAGGTTCAACTGTCTTTAAAGAGTGGGTAAAAAAGTTTTCCTATCTGTTGCAATAGCCGACACGAACACACTGGTCTCAAAGGGTGTTTTTCCCGGAATCCGTACTTTAGTCCGGGCTGAGAATGACAAGAAAGTTCAAACAGTCGGCACTGAAGTACCGATTCCGGGAGGATGTGTAGTTTTTTCGGAACGCGGACTTCAGTTTGGCTACCAAAATACAGCATCTCTTCGGAACCGGTACTTCAGTGCCGGCTGTTGCAATAGTCTTGCCACTTTCGCCCGGACTGAAGTCCGCGTTCCGAAAAACAGGAGTAAAGGAAAAATATGCAAAAAACAGAAGAAAAAATCTCGCAGGCAAAAGCAAAACTTTTGCTTGAATATCCTTATTTTGGAAACCTTGCCTCCAAAATCGATGTTGTGATTAATGATGATATTGAAGCCTTTAAAAGTGACGGTAAAAAGCTTGAAATCAACAGCGATTATCTGAAAAATCTGGAACTCAGTGAAATGGAATTTGTCTTTGCCAACGGGGCGATGCATGCCAGCCTGGCTCATGAGATGCGTAAAAACAAACGCACTGGCTGGCTCTGGCAGATGGCTACGGATATGGCAGTCAATGATATGCTTGTACAAAACGGCTTGGATATGCCCTATGGTGCACAATACCGGGAACGTTTCAGCGGGATGTATGCAGAGGAGATTTATGCCGAGTTAAAAGATGATATTCTGCGTGATGACGAAGACTTGGAGTATGAAGCCGATGATGCAGGTGATGTAGAGCAAAAAGAGAACAATGAGCAGGAGCAACAGAGTTCAGAACAACAGTTGCAAGAAGAAATTTTGCAAGAACAGCTTTTTGCAGAGGAAGCCATTGCTCTTTTGGAATCCAAAATGCACAAAGGTGAAGCACCGGTGACGATTGAGCGTTTTTTCCAACTGAGTGATTTTGGAAAAATTGACTGGCGAAATGAACTGAGGATGGCACTTGACCCGTATTTTCGAGATGATTATGTCATGATGCCGCCTTCTAAAAAACTGCTCTACAGGGGTATATACCTGCCTTCGAATATTTCTCAGACTTTCCGTCTTGTGATTGCAGTGGACAGTTCCGGCTCCATTGATACAGTGCTTTTAAATGAATTTTTGAGTGAAGTAAACTTTTTAATGACATTGGTGCAAAATTATCAGATTGAACTGCTTGTATGCGATGAAAAAATCCAATCACACAGTACTTTTTATAGTGGAGAAAGATTGGAAATTGATATAAAAGGCGGCGGGGCAACTGATTTTCGTCCTGTGTTTTACTTTATAGAAGAAAACTTTGATGATGTGAAACTGCTTTTGTATTTTACAGATCTCGAAGGAGTTTTTCCGAAAAATGCACCGGATTATGAGGTGAAATGGATAAGTTCCAAGGAAAAGGAACTTCCGTTTGGAACACTGATAAAACTGGATCAGGCTTGAAAAACAACCTGGTTTCTTCCGTTCTTTTTTGCATTGTATAAAAGCATATCGGCTGCATTAATATTCTCCTCAAGAGATTCCTCTTCGTTAAAGAGTGTTGCACCTATTGAGACAGTGAAATTTATATACTTGTCATCTTTTAGATGATATGAGAATTTTTCCACTTCTTCTCTGAGTCTGTTGAAAATTTCTTCTGCACTGTACTGATTGATATTTTTCAGTACAACACAAAACTCTTCTCCTCCAAACCTTGCTACAATATCATGCGGATTTGTAGAACTTCTCAGGATATCTGCGAGGGCGATGATGATTTTGTCTCCTATATCATGACCATAAGTGTCATTGATATTTTTAAAGTGATCTATGTCTATCATCGCGATGGCAAATCTTTCACCGCTGTTTTTAACTTCGTCGATATATTCATTTATTGTGTCAAAAAAGTATCTGCGGTTATACAGCCCTGTGAGATAGTCACGGTTTGCGTAGTTTGTGATCATCTGTATATTTTCCAAAGCTTCTATGGAATTGTTAATGCGGCAGGAAAATTCCTCTTTGGAAAAAGGCTTTTTAACATAGTCATTTGCTCCGTGTTTTAAAAAGAGTGCCGTTATCTCTTCATCTTCATTTGAAGAGATGACAAGAATACAGAGTTCGTTTTTGGTATATGTTTTTCTGATTTCTATGGTTAACTCCAAACCATCCATGACAGGCATATTGTAATCAGTCAGAACAAGAGAGATGTCAGGTTGGGATTTGAGCATACCGATCGCTTCTTCTCCGTGGGCAACGCTGATGACCTGAAAAAAAAGATTTTCAAGCATTGTCTGCATCTGCTGTCTAAAGATTCTCGAATCATCCACTACAAGCACTTTGTGCTTTTTGTTGTTTTGCAGACGCTCTATGGTGTGGATGATGTAGTTTATGTCATCTACACCGCTTTTGTTGACATAGTCAATAATATTTTTTTGAAGAATTTTTTTTCTGAATTCTTTGTCAATATTACCGCTTAAAACTATGGCATGAATCTTTTTTTGCGTTACATAATCAACAATTTCTCCGTTTGGCGCATCAGGCAGGTTGATATCCAGAAGTGTAACGAAATAGGAATACCGTGCGATAAAGAGTTTTGCTTCTGCCATTGTGTACGCCACATCGACTTCCAAATCAAGAGCAGAATGTAGCTTTTTTGCAATAAGTTTTGCCAGTGTTTTATTGTCTTCTACAATTAAAATTTTTTCATTCATCATAAATATTCCTAAAAAATGTTAAGTAACAGTATACAGTTATTAATCTGATATTATACTAAGAATGGCTATTATCCGTTTATGAATTATAAAGCTTTGATACTTGATAAACTATACAGGAAACAGAATCTTTTTTTAACAGGCGGTGCCGGTGTTGGAAAAACGACTGTTACAAGAGAAATTATTGCAGCATTTGAGAGGGAGGCAAAAAAAGTTGCAAAACTGGCTTCAACCGGAATGGCTGCTACACTTATAGGTGGGCAGACACTGCACAGCTTTTTTGATTTGGGGATTGCTTCGGATGTGGATGAGTTGCAAAAAAATGCAAAATTTGAAATTAAAAAGAAGATTAAAAAACTGATATTGAGCATGGATTTAATCGTTATTGATGAGATTTCCATGGTCAGTGATACACTTTTTGCAATGATAGAACTGCGTCTTACGCAGGCAGATTTTAATGGCTCTTTGCTGGTCGTAGGTGATTTTTTGCAACTCCCCCCGGTTGTACGCGGTTATGGCGAAGTAAAATTTGCTTTTGAATCACCCGCCTGGCAGAATTTCTCTTTTGAAACAGTGGAACTGACACATATCTACAGAACAGATGATCTTCGTTTCATTGAGTTGTTGCATGCGGTACGTTTTGGCAGGATAGATGAACAGACGCATAATCATCTGAACGAATTTATAAAGCCATTGCCCGCTGATTTGAGTCAGTTTACATTTTTGTTTGGCAAAAATGCTTCGGCTGCAAAACACAATAAAGCCCAGCTTGATTTTATAGATGAGGCTTTACATGTAAAGGAAGCACAGATTGTAAAACATCTCAAATCAACGCAGGACAAAGAAGTGGAGCGTTTTATGGATGATGCCAGAATAGATAAAGAACTTGCATTGAAAGTGGGTGCTCCTGTTTTGTTTACACGAAACGCCTGGAACTACTTTAACGGAGAAAGAGGCACTGTTGTGAATGTGGATGAGCGCTATGTATATGTACAAAAGAGTGACGGCAAAGTGGTAAAACTTGAGCCGAGTGCACAAAGTAAGGCCGTATGGAAAGAAAAGAGTGTAGAGGGAAAAAAAGAGATGGTGGAAGAGAATGTTTTTACGGTCTATCAGTTTCCAATAAAACTTGCGTTTGCGATAACCATCCATAAGTCACAGGGGATGTCCATCGAAGATTTGATTATAGAGACCAATGAGATTTTTGCACCTTCTCAGTTTTATGTGGCACTTTCACGTTCCTGTAATCCTGCAAGACTCACACTTATTGCCCCAAAAAGGCAATGGTATGAGCTTGCATATGTAAATCCAAAAGCTTTGAATTTTGTACAAAAGGAAGAGGCTTGTTGAAAAATGTAGAGAGCGGCATACTTTTTATGCTTGGTGCGGCTTTGATTTCTGCACTCAACGGAGCGTTGACTAAAATACTCTCCGAAGATATTTCTGCTTTGGAAATTGTCTTTTTTCGCAATCTTATCGGAATTTTTATCATACTGTATACGCTGCAACATACGGCGCCAAAACTTACAGGCGGAAAGATTTATATGCTTTTTACCCGCGGGCTTTTTGGGTTTATGGCAATGATCCTCTTTTTTTATACCATTAGCGTTATTCCTTTGGGCGAGGCGATAACTCTGAACAAAACTTCTCCTTTTTTTGTAACACTGTTTGCCTATTTTCTTCTGCATGAACGTTTAAACAAAAAAACACTGCTGGCACTGTTTATAGGCTTTTTCGGCGTCGTTCTCATAACCAAACCTTTTGGAATGAGCTTTTCATATACCCATTTCCTGGGTATTTTGGGTGGTTTTTTTGCAGCAGCAGCATATACAACGATAAAAAAAATAAAAGATATATATGACTCACGTGTGATTGTCCTCTCCTTTGTGGGTGTAGGAACATTTTTGCCGGCATTGTTGTTCCTGACTGCACCCTTTGTCAATGCTCCTGCTTCGTTAAGCTTTTTGTTCCCTGAGTTTATTTTGCCGACTACATTGCATGTATGGCTTTTGGTGGTTTTTATGGCATTTATATCGACACTCTCTCAATGGCTCCTGACAAAAGCATACAGTGCGCAAAACTTAAGTATTATAGGTGTTGTCAGTTATACAAATATTCCCTTTGCCATAGGTTTTGGGTATCTTCTTGGTGACAGTTTTCCGGATATATTGACATTTACAGGCATAGCCTGTATTGTATCTGGTGGTATTTTGGTAAGCAGGCGTTAAAGAATGAAATTATTTCATTCCACTTGCTGCAAGGGTTTAAGAGTATACAAACCGCCATATATATTTATTAAAATTCCGTCAGGGAGTTTTTTTCGAAGCTTCTTTATAAGTGTTCTTATAGAAGCAGCACTGTATTCTTTATCATTGTCCTCCCAAATGTTAACAAAAATATCAAATGAATTGAGCGATTTGTTTACATTGAGACATAATAGATGCAAAAGTTTCGTTTCATAATTACTTAACAAAATCAATGTATTATTGACAAAATATTCTTTTGTATCCAAATTATATGTTGAGATTGTATTCAAGTGTATAATATTCTTGGTAAAAGATTCAGTTTTTAATAATTCCAATGCTATATCTATACTCTGTGTTAATTCTTTTCTTTTGATAGGTTTTACTAAATAGTTAAGCATTTGCATACTTAAAGCCTCAAGCAGTTTTTCTTTTTCAGAGTGTGCAGTAAGTATAATGATTTGTGTATGTTTGGAGATTTTTCTTATCTCTTTTGAAAGTTCCAAGCCTGATAAAAAGGGCATTGTAATATCTGTAAGAACAATGTGAGGGGAATGTGTCTTGTATAAACTAAGCGCTTCTTCTCCGTTGTCAGCCTCATAAACAGTACAATTGTATCGACTTTTTATATAGGCAATATGATTTTTCCTTGTGGTGTACTCATCTTCTGCATACAGTAGTGTAAAATTTTTCATAATATTATGCTAAACAGCGCTCCTTTTTGAGTGTTTTTGACATACAATTCTCCTTTTAGACTATTTTCTACCAGCATCTTTGCCATATATAGACCAATACCGATTCCGTTTGATTTAAATTTGGTTGTGAAGTAGGGTTCAAAAATTTTCTCTAAAATTGTTGTATCTATACCGCCTGCATTGTCTTCAACTTCAATAATGGCTTTTCCATCTGCATTCTTTAATGTAATATGAATTTTCCTATATTCCATATTTTTATTTTTAAATGCATCGACAGCATTAATTAAAAGTACATGAAGGACTTGAATGAAATCATTGCTGTTTATCTTTGCCGAAATGCTTTGGGAAATATCTACTTTTACTGTTATTGTTTGTAGTTTTGTATCGATTAATCGTAGTGCCTGAGAGATAAGGTCTTCTAATTTTGCTACGGTTATATTTTTAGAGCTCTCTTTAAAATAGTTGCTGAAATTTTCAATAGTCTGGGACATGTGTTGTGTAATTGTTTCTATTCGTTCTATATCTGTATCTAGTGTTTTTGGTGTAATTTTTTTTGTATAAAAATCAGCATCAATTTTCATTGCTACTGCATTAAGTTCAGATAATGGCTGTCGCCATTGATGCGCAATATTTTGTAACATTTCTCCCATTGCAGCTAATTTGTTTTGGCGCTGGAGATGATTATTTTTATGTTGATTTTCTCTTTGCAGCGTGTGTATTTGTCTTGATAATATTATGGAAAAGGAGAAAATTTCAAAAATGACAGTTATTTCAAAGAGGTATGCAATAGGTTTGCTTAAAAACCCTACATAATAAAGCATGGTAAAAATCATTCCACCTAGAGAAACACCCCAAATAAAAGCAAAATATTTTGCATATTTTTCTTTTTTTGTTACTGCAAGATAGATACTGACAGCCTCTAAATATAAAGCAAAAATCAATGGCCAAAGGTGTCATATATTTTAGAAGATAATTCTGGTGTGAATTAAACAGAACAATCAAGACAATTAAAAACATAACTAACTGAAAGGAATAATAAATTTTTTTATAATTATGTAAATTTAAAAATTTATTGGTAAAAAGAAAAATGGAAAAGACTACTGTAGCCAAATAATAAACAGGCATATATGCCTGTTGGTAAATCAGTGTTTGGTTGTCTTGCAGAAAATATGCGATCATACCGCTTAAAGAAAGGTGATGTATAAAAATCATTGCTATAAAAAGAGCATAATAAAAATAGCTTGAATTGTCACTGTGAATACTTATACTTATTGCATAGATAAATGCAACAAGCAAAATACTGAAAAAAAACAGTTAAGAGAAGCTGATGGCGAAGTTCTTCATTTTTATACACTTTGTAATCTTGTAGTTTTAGATGAAAATGGAGCGAGTGGGTCATAGGACGAAGTGCAAAAAGAAAAGTTTTTTCTTCATGGGGACGAAGTGAAACTTCAAATGTGAAAAAAAGTTCGTTTTTGAATTTTTTTCTTTGCAGAACACCGTTTTTCTCTTTTCTTTTGAGTGTATTATTCGCATCGATTTCATAAAAATCGCAAACAGCAAGGTTTGGTGCATCAATGGTAAAATAGCGTGTTATTTGTTTGTTTGAAGTATTTTTAAGAATAGATTTTATCCAAAGTGTGTCTTTGAAAATATATCCAAAATTAAAAAAATCTTTTGTGCTGTTTTGAAATAGTATTGATTTTTGCAGTATGTCACTCAGTGATTTTTGACTGTTTTTATCTAAAAACCAGGAGCTTTCTTTCAAGAGATTAAGATTATTTGTATTTTCACTTATACTCGTAATGCTTTGTGCATTAACAGATAATTGCATCAGCAAAAGAAGAGAAAAAAAATACTTATATGTTGAAAATTTCAATAATGGGCCTTATGCAGTTGCAATATTATTTCGAAAGTGTATCATTTTTACATAAAGAGAATCTTTTTATCCGTTTTTTTATAATAATTAATATTTTTCACATTTGGCACACACTTTTTTTATAGAATTTCGTGAAATTAAAATATAAAGGAAATAAATGAAGAAAGTAATACTTGCAGGAATACTAACAATGAGCGCCAGCCTTTTTGCAGAGGTCGATTTAAATGAACATAAAACTATTGACAAGATAGCATTAGCAGGATTAAATGCAAACATAGCAAAAGTTGATAAAGCTGCAGCCGGTCGTTGGTATTTATATCAGGGAGAAACAGCTGTTTGGAGAAAAGTAAGAAATGATGAATTTGAACTTGACGGTGCAATTGAAGAGGCATATACGCATTTTCTAAATAAAATAAAAGAAAATAAAGACATAATTGGACAAACAAGTGTATTAAGACTGGGGGCACAGTTTGGAAAATATAACTTTAAAAAACAAGAGTTTCCTCTGTCACTTATGAGTAAAAATTCGTATATATCATATTATGGATCCGTTTTGGCATATAACGGGAAGACTAAATTGTCATTTGATAATATTAATCCTAATAATACAATACTTCCAATGATAAAAGCAGATGCTAAGCAATTTATGAAAGCAAGAAAGAACAGCAGAGGCAGTGTAGATAGAGATTTGACTGCAAAATATTCTTATGTAATTAAAAAAATAATCTCTTCATCTGAAAATATTGAACAATGTCAGGAAAATTTTCGCGGATGTAGTGATGATATTAATGTGAAAGTGATCGGACATATAACGAAGCTGGAAATTTTAGGCAAAGATGGCAAAGTTTTAAAAACATATGACAACTATAAGTAAAAGTACAGATAACTGAAAAACGGAGGAATTAAAATGAGTGAAAAAAAACAAAGAGTAGAGGTCAATAGATAATGAAAAAAGTTTTATTAACAGTAAGTATTTTAGGTATAGTTATGTTTTCTGGATGCAGTTCTGATTCAAAAGAGTCTTTAAGACAAGAAATGAAAACACTTTTTCAAGATTGTTATAATTTGAAATATTCAAAAGAGGAATGCAGAGAAAAAGGTGTAGAACTTGGAGAAAGAATCAAAGACTTCAACAGAGGAGCCTCTTCAGAAGATAAAATCCGATTATAGTCCATAAAATTCTATCAAGAATGCAAGGTAGTGCAATGAATAAAATGATAATTGCTATGATAATCTTACTGTACGGATTAGTCTATGCTGATTCTTATAGCAAAAAAAATATTTTAGGAGTATGGGAGGTTTCGTCAGTAAAACCAAATGGTTTTGTCTCCTTTGGAAAAGAATTTTCAAAAACCAGAGGTGAAATTTATACTCTTTCCTTTAACAAAAGGGGAGAAGTGAAAAATAAGACGACAAATACTGTGTATAACTATGAAGTTGTCAATGGAAATTTGAAAATCTATCCAACGAAAACATATAAAAAAAACTATAAAATCAAAGATAAAAGACATTATGACCTGTGGAAAATCTCAAAGAACTACGAGAATTGTTACCAAGCTAATATAGTGCAGAAAAAAATTCCGGGTTATTATCGTAAAAACGGGTATAAATGGTGTAAAGTACAAGAGTATCCGAAAATTATATTTAGTGTGTTTCCGTCTTCTTCTCTGCCACAACAAACAATGAAAAATCCCAATTAAGCTTTTTGGCAGAAAACAAAGGTTATCATTTAAATATATTAAAAAAGGGAAAGAGTAGATGCAAGCTGCGGACAGAAGTGTTACTATTGCAATAGATGAACTTCCTGATAATGTTGTTATTTATAAATTTGAAGAGAATGATTTTATTTTTGTGGATTTAAATAAAAATGTTGAGAAAACTGAAAATATTTCTAAGGAGAAGCTGATAGGCAAAAAATTGACAGAAAGCGTTTCCCGGGGTCAAAGAGTTCGGGCTTTTTGATGTTTTGTTGCAGGTCCATGAAGACGGCAAAGCAAGAGATCTTGACACAAGGCTTTACAAAGATGAGAAGCTCAGCGGCTGGCGATATAACAGTGTAAGAAAACTGCCAAACGGTGAGCTGATAGTCTTTTACAAAGATATGACGAGGTGTAAGCAGATGGAAGAAGAGTTGTATTATCTGGATAAAGAAACAGTGCTTGAGAGAAAAAAAGTGCAACTTCTTGCACAGGCTTTGGAACAGACTGATGACATGGTGTTGATTACCGATGCAAACGGTATCATAGAGTATGTCAATGATTCTGTGATTGAAAAAACAAAATATGAGAGAGAAGAACTGATAGGCAACAAAACAAATATTTTTAAATCAGGAAAACATACACAGGAGTTTTATAAGAATCTTTGGGAGACAATACTCGCTGGAAAGAATTATCATAATATTCTGATTGATAAGACAAAAGATGACAGGCTCTATTATGCAGACTTGAAAATAACACCGCTCTTTGATGAAAACAGAAATATTCAAAACTTTGTTTCTACAAGTACAGATATAACAAGCCGCATTGAGATGGAAAAAGAGCTGAAGAAACTGGCAACCATAGACAGCTTGACGGAAATATACAACCGTTACAAAATAGATGATGCGATAAATATAGAAATACAAAGATATAAACGCTATAAAGAACCGTTTTGCATACTAATGTTTGACATAGATCATTTTAAAGTTGTCAATGATACATACGGCCATGATATAGGAGACAGAGTGTTAAAAGCTTTGAGTCGTCTGGTTTTGAAGCATATTCGCAAAACTGATATATTTGGTCGCTGGGGAGGTGAAGAGTTTGTTGTCATACTGGAAAATACAACAAAAGAGAAGGCTGTTGTCATTGCCGAAAAAATAAGAAAGAGAGTTGAGGCATATACTATAGATAAAAAATATAAAATCACGATCAGTATAGGCGTTGCCGAGTATCAGGAGCCGCAGACGAGAGAAGAGCTGGTGAAAAAAGCAGATGATGCTTTGTACAGAGCGAAACAAAACGGGAGGAATCAGGTTGTTGCTGCATAAAAATTTATTGTTGGTTTTATTGTTGGCGGTTGTCAGTTTCAGCGGATGTGTATCACATCAGGATAAAGGGTATTATGAAAGAGCAAATAAGGCAAGCGAGAAAGCACTGCAGAAGCTAGACAGAGAGTAAAAACTCTCTTATCTAAAGATTTTTATAACTCTTTTTCGTGTTTTGCCAAGTACTCGGCAACACCTTCGGCGTCAGGTTTCATACCCTCGTCACCTTTTTCCCAGCCGGCAGGACAAACTTCACCGTACTCATCAGTAAACTGCTGTGCATCGATCATTCTGAGCATTTCATCAACATTACGTCCAAGTGGAAGGTCGTTGATAACCGCATGACGAACAATGCCTTTGTCATCTATTAAAAATGAACCGCGAAGTGCGACTGCATTGTTTAAAAGTACATCATAAGCACGGGAAATATCTTTTGTCAAGTCTGCAACAAGAGGGAAATTGATACGGCCGATTCCGCCTTTTTCAACCGGAGTTTCTCTCCATGCAAAGTGAGAAAACTGTGAATCAACTGAAACACCTACAACGTTCACACCGCGTTTTTGAAATTCATCGTATCTGTGAGAAAATGCAATGATTTCTGACGGGCAGACAAAAGTAAAGTCTAACGGGTAAAAGAATACTACTGTTCCTTTTTCACCGAAATTTTCGCTTAATTTGAAGTCTTCTACGATTGAGCCATCAGCTAAAACTGCTGTAGCTGTAAAATCTGGAGCTGGATTTGTTACTAACATATATATGTCCTTGTGTTTAATTTTATAAACCGATTCTATCTAATTTTTACTAATAAAAATCTATATTTTTTGAGTTAATTTATAACTTTTGATTTTGCCAGTGCGGCTTCTATCTCTTGGGTGCTTACATCACCGTCAAGCTTTAACGAAACATCGCCGTCTTTTCCGCTGACAGACATATTTTTGATTTTGCTTTTTGTGGCATCACTCATACATTCGCATTTTCCTGTGGCACAGTTTTCTACCATGGAAACGATATTTTGCTTTTTGACTGCACCACTGAAGGAAATTTTTACACCGCTGTCTGTTTTATTTACTTTTCTGTTCATCGCATAACTCCTCTTTTATGATTGGCAATAACTTTTTTTCTATTAAATTGAGAGTTTTTTCATACTCCGCTTCTGCTTTGCCGCTTGGATCTTCAAAGCTTACATGTAAGGTCTTTACCGCTTTGGCAAAGACGGGACAGCTCTCTTTTGCAGCGTCACAGACCGTAATGACCAGATCAAAAGGAGTATCCAGCACCGTTTCAATCACCTTTGAATGATACTCATCTTTCCAATACCCTTTTTGTTTGAGCAGTGCCTGTGCGTGAGGGTTTACCTTGCCGCTTGCTTTGACACCCGAACTTTGGGCATGCACACACTCACCAAGTTTCGCATTGACAAGGGCTTCGGCCATGATGGAGCGGCAGCTGTTGCCGGTGCAGAGAATTAAAACTTCTTTTTTTTGACTCATATTTTACATGCTCCGTTTTGGGATGATTTTTTCAAAGGCGGCAAGGCTATTTCCAAATGCCGAATTTCTCTTAAAGCCTCTGTGCGAAATCTGTCAAGCGGTGAGCGAATAGCATAAAATCCCCAGGTGCCTTTTCTCTCAACTCTTAAAAACCCGGCTTCTTTGAGTATTTTCAGGTGCCGTGAGAGACGAGACTGAATCATATCAAGCGATTCCTGCAAATCACAGACACAACACTCCCCGTATTCATCCAAAAATCGCAGTAAAAGGACTCTGGTTTCATCATTTAATGCCGAAACAGTTTTTAAAAATATTTCCATTGCATCCTCCGTTTGCAAAATTATAGCAGATTAAAACACAAATATCAAGATATATTGATTTATAGATTTTATTTCGTTATACTTTCACGAAAGCGTACAAATTATGCACGAAAGTTGTAACAGCCGGCACTGAAGTACCGGTTCCGAGGTGTTTTTGAAATAGAGACTGCGTCATGAAGTGAAGTAACTTTTTGGGAACCCGTACTTCAGTGCGGGCTTTGTGTCTTTTAAGCCTGATGCCATTAAGTTAATTAGTGAGTGCCGGCTGAGAGCAGTAGGGCTGCAACAACAGTATTGATTTTAAAAATAGTATAAAAGGTGAAGTATGGTACTTGCATTTGGTTTGTTTTTAGTGACATTGGTTTTTATCATCTGGCAGCCCAGAGGTTTGCAGATTGGGACAACGGCGGTTATTGGCGCTGTCGTCGCTCTAGTACTGGGTATAGTGAGTTTTGATGATGTGCTCACAGTGATAGATATAGTCTGGGATGCGACACTCTCTTTTATAGGCATTATCATCCTTTCCATGGTACTGGATGAAATAGGCTTTTTTGAGTGGGCAGCCATTAAAATGGCGCGTCTCAGCGGTGGAAACGGAAACAAAATGTTTGTCTATATTTTACTCTTAGGGGCAGTTGTGGCAGCTTTCTTTGCCAATGACGGGGCAGCTTTGATTTTGACACCGATTTTACTGGCAAAGATGAAATACCTGAAAATGAAACCCTTGCCTATTTTTGCTTTTTTAATGGCAGGCGGTTTCATAGGCGATGCCGCATCAAATCCTCTGGTCATTTCAAACCTGACAAATATCGTAACAGTAGGCTACTTTGACATAGGTTTTGTGGAGTATGCCAAAAATATGTTCCTGCCAAATCTTTTGAGTATTTTTGCTTCCATTGCCGTTTTATGGATTTACTTTCGAAAGGATATTCCTTTACATGTAAACGTAGAAGCCTTGCCTGAAGCCCCTACAGTCATAAAAAGCTCTGTAATGTTTAAAATTTCATGGGCTTTTTTGGCACTTTTGATGGTGGGCTACTTCATAGGCGATAGATTTCACCTGCCCGTGTCTCTCTTTGCACTCGGCGGGGCTTTGTGTTTTTGGCAATCGCCAACCATTACAAGGCTGTCAAACCGATAATGACCATAAAAGCGGCACCCTGGCAGATTGTATGGTTCAGTATCGGGCTGTATGTTGTGTGTACGGCTTGAAAAATGCAGGATTAACGGACATCATTGCTTCATGGATAGCAATGCTCAACACACAGGGCACAACGGTAGCTGTCATAGGTACGGGCTTTTTGTCTGCTGTTATCAGTTCTGTGATGAACAATATGCCGACAATTATGATTATGGACATTGCCATAGACAAAGTCGGATATAGGCAATGAAGCTTTGGTATATGCCAATATACTCGGAGCAAACCTTGGACCGAAAATGACACCCATAGGTTCTCTCGCAACACTGCTCTGGTTACATGTACTCGCACAAAAAGGAGTAAAAATAGGCTGGGGCGAATACATGAAAGTAGGACTTGTAGTAACACCTCCTGTTTTATTTATCGCACTTTTGGGATTAATTTAAGTTTTTTAAGTTTTAAACCGATATAATGAGTATGATATATTAGTATAAGGAAGTAGTATGAAAAGAAGCGGTTTTACTCTTATAGAGCTCATCTTCGTAATTGTAATTATAGGTGTGTTGGCAGCGGTAGCTGTTCCGAAATTTAAAAACTTGAAACAGAGTGCAGAGTCAAATTCTGTTATAAAGAATGTAATTGATGGGGCGCAAAGTGCTGTAAGTACTGCTGTAAATATGCGAGATTTAGAAGGCAATACAACTTATGTATTAAGTGATATAGTTTCTCTTAAAGGAAAAGGTTGGAGATATACAACAACTCCTGCAGACGGAAATTATACATATACAGACCCTGTAGGTGGGAATGTGGTAGGTTCAATAGCTTTGGATAAAACAAATAACAAAGTCATATATGCAATAGATTGTACTCAATTTAATGATGCTAAAACACAAACTAAGTGTCAAAACGACATCAATGCAACATCAATAACTGAGAGTTTAGATTTTTAATTAAAACAAAAAGAAGGGCAATAGCTCTTCTTTTTTTTCTTTTATAAAGGGCTTGTTTGAAAAAAGCATTTACACTCATAGAACTAATTTTTGTTATTGTAATCATCGGTGTTTTAGCCGCAGTTGCTATACCAAAATTTAGTCACCTCTCTTCAAATGCCAAAATCTCTTCAGAGATGGCAACGGCTGCGACGGTGCAGTCTGCACTCGATGATATTCATGCCGACTGGATAACCGCTGAGGGTACATTCAGCTGGGGAAACGGCAACAGTATTGACTGCAACAACGGGAGTGATGCTCTTTTTGACTGTGACAACGGTTACCCTAAAAAACTGGGTGAGTGTGCAGCAACAAATTCCCAGGCTTTTAAGTATCTGCTGAAAAATCCGGCAAGTGTGGATGCAAAATGGAGCTGCACGGCAAACAACGACTACCACGGACCGGCATCAAGCACAAACAGCGGTATTGGCGAAAACAGCAGTGACAAACCTGACAGTACAGACCATTGGGAATACAATGATGTCAACGGAACTTTTATACTTATAGAGGGATAGAACTTTCTTATAAATTTGACATTTTGTGTATAATCCATAAAGCAAATCCCAGTATAAATGCACTTACAATTGCTATACCGATACTCCCTGTCTCTATATCCATTCTGACTCCTTTAGTTTGCCATATCGACCATATTCCACATTGGCAGGAAAATTCCAAGTGCAAGCATTAAAACAAATCCTGCAATTGCCCCGAGCAGTATAGGCTCTATCAGTGTAGCAATATTGTCGACAATATAGCTGAATCTGTCTTTGTAAATCTTGACAACTTTTTGCAGCATTTTATCCAAACCGCCACCGGTTTCACCCGCTTTTATCATCTCAACAACCATATTTTCAAAAAGTTCTGTCTCTTCAAAACCCTGGTTCAGACTTTTCCCCTCTTCGATAGCACTCGCAATTCTGTCTACTTTTTGTTTGATGTAGACATTGTCTATAATTCCGGAGGCTATGCGGAGGGCTTCAAGCATGGGAATTCCTGCTTTGACAAGTACGCTGAACACATAGACAAAACGACTGATCATTGCAAAAAAAGTTGCTTTGCCGATAATGTAAATTTTAAGTATCAGTTTATCCAAAAACATATGAACTTTGTCGCTCTTTTTATACATGTAAGAAATAGTAAGCGCCAAAAATACAGCACCAGCAAGAATATAGGGACCATAGACACGTAAAGCATACTCCAGCCAGAGTAAAAACTTTGTCGGCAGAGGCAGTTCCATTTGTGAACTTTCAAAGATAGATTTAAACTGGGGAATAACAAAAATTGTCACAACACTAAATGCAATACCCATGGCTGTCACGATGACCAGCGGATAGCGTGTGGCTTTTTTGAATTTTTTTCGGTTGTCCAGAATGTCTTGGAGTATATCGGTGAGATGTGTGAGTGATTCGGCTATTTGGCCTGTCTCTTCACCAAGCTGAATCATGGCAACAGTGAGACTTCCAAGCTGCTCTTGAAACGGAAGCACGGAAGCATAAAAACCTTTTCCGCTCTCTATGTCGTTTAAAACTTTTTCAAATATGGCTTTGAGCGCTTTGTCTTCCTGGTGTTTTGTTACTTCGCTGAGTGTATAGTTGAGCGGAAGCCCTGCATCAAGCATAATTGCCATTTGATCGAGCAGTGCTATGAGCCTCTCCTGATCAACTTTTCCCTTGCCTATAGGGTCGTTGTATTTTGCCAAAAGGTCTTGAAATGACTGTTCAAGCGGTTTTGAAGTCTCTTGAATTTTTACAAGAACGCCAAGTTCCATTTCAAAAAACTTCTCCATGGCTTCTATCTTGTTTTGTGCTTCGAGAACAACAGAGGAACGTTTTTTCCCAAATTTGTAATCAATTTTAAAATACTTCACCCTAATGTTCCTTGGTTACACGCAGTACTTCCGCAACAGTTGTTATTCCTTTGAGTACCTTGTTCATTCCGTCGTAAATCATCGGCTTGTATTTTCCCGCTTTTTCTGCATACTCTGCCAAAACTATTTTATTTGCATTTTCAGAGATAAGCTTTGCGGTATCTTCATCAAGAACAAAAACTTCTGAAATCATTGTTCTGTTGAAATACCCTGTAAAATCACATTTTGAGCACCCTTTTCCTTCATAAACAACAGCGTCAGGCTTGATATATTTTTCTACTTTTGGCAGTTGGGATTTTTGTATTTTTACCTCATGCTTGCAGTAGGGACAAATCTTTCTTACAAGACGCTGTCCTACAACACCGATAAGAGAATCTGAAATCAAGTAGGGTTTTAGCCCCATCTGTACCATTCTCGGGATTGCTCCCGGGGCATCGTTTGTGTGGAGTGTTGAGAGTACGAGATGTCCGGTAAGGGCAGCCTGGGATGCAGCATCAAGGGTTTCGCTGTCACGAATTTCACCGATGAGGATAATATCAGGATCCTGGCGTAAAAAAGATTTTATTGCTCTTGCAAAAGTGAGTCCTGTTTTTTCGTTTACCTGGATTTGCTGTACAAGAGGCAGTCTGTACTCAACAGGATCCTCTGCTGTCATAACCTTGTTGGAGATGCTTTTTATCTCATTGAGTGCCGCATACAGAGTGGTTGTTTTACCAGAACCTGTAGGTCCGGTAATAAGCAAAATACCGTGAGGCGAGGTAATCAGGTCATTAAACGCTTCCAGGTTTTCATCTGCAAAGCCCAAATCTTCGAGTTTTAAAAGAACTTTTTCTCTGTCGAGGATTCTCATAACGATAGATTCGCCAAAGATAGTCGGCGTGGTAGAGAGTCTGAAGTCATAGGCTTTGTCAAAAAGGTTCAAAGAGAATCTTCCGTCCTGGGGAACCCGCTTTTCGGATATGTCTATATTGCCTAAAAGTTTGATGCGTGAAGAGATGGCATGGTAATCTCCATATCAAAAATAAAGTTTTCAAACAAAACGCCGTCTATACGGGAGCGTACAATCATTCTGTCATTGTCTTCGGGTTCTATGTGGATATCACTGGCTCTTTTTGCAATAGCATCGCTGATGAGCAGTCGAATAAGCCGCATAACAGCGCTGTCTTCTCCCTCTTTTTTTAATCCCTCTGTCTGTAACTCTTTTTTTACTTCATCTATAAGGACTTTGGTTTTTTTAAGCGTCTCTATTCTTTTGAAAATAACATTAATGTCATCTTCATAGGCCAAAGAAATTTTCATCGGTTTGATGGATATGCTTCTTTCCAAATTCTCCAAAGCATCATAATTAAGCGGATCGCTGGTTGCCATATAGATAAAGTCCTCATCCTCTTTAAAAGGAATGGCATGGGCAACTTTTAGTAAATTTATCGGGTACCTTGCAACAATTTTTTCAAAATCAATTTTTTCGCCAAAAAGGTCGACAAAAGGAATTTTGAGTTGAGTTGCAAGCATTTTAAGCAGTTCTTTTTGTGAAATATACCCCTCGTCAATAAAAATTTCACCGAGTTTTTTTGTAAAGTTAAGCTCTTTTTGTTTGGCCAGAGCAGACTCAAGCTGCTCTTGTGTGATATATCCTTTTTCAATCAGCAGGTCACCGAGTCTTATCTTTTTGTTTATCATTGAGTATGCTCCCATTGTTTTAACAGGCTTTGCGCTGCATCCGAATTTTCATACTGCAAATATATATGCAACAATTGCCTGGCTTTGGCATCCTGATGCAGTGCATAAAGAGATTTTGCATAAATTATCCAGGATTGTGCATCACTTTTGTTAAGCTGATTTGCTTTTTTTGCCCAAACTATCGCTTTTTTGTAGTTGCCTTCTTTGTAATAGTTGCGTGCTATGACAAGTGCTACGGCATAATTTGGAGTCTGTGCAAATCTTTTTGAAGCTCCTGTGTACCAGCACTTTGCACTTTGATCATTGGGGGCACTGTCTTTTGTACATTTTTTTGTATTTGCAACGGCGGAACTGCTTTTTTTTCTCTTTTTTTTCTGGCACTGTTTTTGCTGCAGGGCATCATTATTTTGTGTCCGGATAACATAGTCCAGTTTTTTTCTTTGTGCCAGTTTTATATAGGGATCAAGGTCTTGCAAAGTGTCTGATTCATTACATACAAGGTGGATGTAAACAGAAGATTGCTGCAGTTTGCAATTGACAAAACCAAGAGTCTCGAGATGCTTTTTTTCTTTTTTGATTCTGTTTATATAGCGTGGAGATGCTACCAAAAACTGCAAAGAGTATTTTTTTGCATCTGTTTGCACTTTTTTTGATGTTTTTTTGACTTTTTCTCTTTGCACTTCTTTTTTGGGTGCTGTTTTTTTTACAGGATGCGCACTTGTAACAGCTTTGGGTTTTGCAGAAGTTTTTTTCTCAGGAAGAGTCGATACCTGCTCAAGCGCATAAAGATAAAGAAGCACAGCTGCGATAATTACAGAAACAGCGACCAGGGCATATTTCAGTTTTTTTTTCATTGCATATTTTTTACAGCGTTTTTGCAAGTCGTCAAAATTATGCATTGATCAGCCCTCCGTCTATGGCAGCCATAGTCAGAATACATTTGTTAAATGCTTTGTAATGCTCTTTATCATTTTTTTGCGCATAGTCAATGAGTAAAAAGGAGGTATAGAGAAGTTTTTTGAGTACGCGCATATTGCCGTTACTGAGTCTGTATATATCTTTTATATGTTTTTTTGTGATTTCACCGGCAAGCATAGAGGCGTTTTTATTTTGCAGTTCTGTGTAAATGTACTCTCTGCACTCCTGCATTGAAATATTTTGCAACTTGAGAACCTTGTGTGGTCTTGATGCAAACTGTGGCTCTTTGAGTATCTTTTGTGACTCATGCTCATGCATAGCGAGGATAAACCAGAATGCTTGGAATCTGCCAGAATCCGAATGATTTCAATCATATCTTTAGAGAGCAGCTGTGCTTCATCGAGCACTACTATATAGTTTGAATTCTGGTATAAAGAGATGACCTGCTTGATGAGTTCTTCTAAGGAGTAGTTGGCAACTTCTGTCTGCGTTTTTTGAATTAAATTTTTACGAAGTCTATAGGTTCCAAAAAAGGAATGTCAAATTTGATAATGTCATAAGTAAACTGCTCTTCGATGTAATTTAAAAAAGCACTTTTTCCTACGCCTGGTTCGCCCGTTAAAAAGAGGAGTTGTTTTGTATTGTTGTTTAAGATGCTCTCTATTGTATTTTTTATGTGAAGCACTTCACTGTTTTGATGATAATGTTCAGAACTGTTTTGTTCTTCAAAACACTGGGCAAGTTCTAAATAGTTCATTTGGCAAACCTACCCATTGGTTGTATTCTCAATGGTACTGTTTTTGTCAAAAGTTGATTGAAAAAACGGATCTTTTAAATCAATGTCTCTGAGTGTCGGCATAGCTTTTGTCGTTACAACATGGGGCTGTATGATAATAAACATCTCCGTTTTTTGTTTTATCTTCTCTTTATAGTTAAAGAGAGATCCAAAAAACGGGATATCTCCCAAAAGAGGTACTTTTACAGAAGAACCGCCTTTAGTGATGCTGACAAGCCCGCCAATGACTATTTTTTCATTGTTTTTATACGTACAATAGAGGTCATCTGCTTTATTTTTGTATCAGGCGGAATCTCCCGTGTAGCACTTGAAGCGGTGTTTGTTGTGGAGGTGTTGTCAGCGAGTTTGGAAACCACAGGATTTATTTTCATGATGATTTCATTGTTTTCGCTGACTTCGGGAATAACATAAAGCGTAACACCTATAAAGGTCGAACCGACAGAAAAAAGTGTTGGTTCCGGCCGCTGTGCCTCCTGTCGTTGTCACGGAACCTGTCTGGAATTTATAGGAGAGTTGCTCTCCTACATTGATAACAGCAGGCTGGTTGTTCATTGTGACAACTTTTGGGTTGGAGAGGACTTTGATGTCCCCGTATGTTTTTAAATATTTTAAAAACTTTGCTGTTGAAAAACTGTATGCCAGATTATAGGAAGGTTTGTTTAAAAGTGTGGCATCAACAGCTCCGGGGTCATTGCTTATACTCCCGCTTAAAGAGATGTCAAGTTTGCTCCAGTCGATGCCTGTTGAGGAGCTGTCATCATAGGTGAGTTCTATTATTTTTGCTTCTATAGCCACCTGTTTGTGCATTTTTTTCAGTAAAACATTAAGGTATCTGTCTACCTTTTCCAGGTTCTTTTTTGTTGTGGTGATGGTTAAAAGAGAGCATCTTTGTTAATGAAAATTCGTACATTTTCTTTTGTATGAAACAGTTTTGAAATATTACTGTACAGATTGTCCCAATAAGTAAATTTTGATTTTGAGCTAATAGTGGTAAAATCATTGGAAGATGAAGTTCCTCTGTTTTGGCGTCCATTGTTGCCTCCGGCACCGCCGCCACCGCCAAATCCGCCTCCACCGCCAGAAAGGCCACCTGCGCCTCCTCCTGTATTACCTGCCGCAATACCTGCTGCTCCTGTTGTAATGGACTTACTGCTTTCACTGCTTAACTCACTTAGATATATATAATCAACACTGAAGGTTTTTGTTTTGAGATATTGTACTTCCAGGGTGTTTTTTGTAGGCTCATAGGTATAAAAAAGATTTGCCTCGTTAAACAGAAAGTCTAAAAACTGCTCAAAAGTATAGTTGTTAATATTGACATAATCCAGTTTTTTATGAAGCATTTTTTTGGATACGTCATCATTGAATACAATAGAGAGCTTACAGGTAGCACTTAATTCTTTTAAAATCGAAGCGACTTCTATAGCACTTTTTTGTTTTTGTTTGTAGGCACTGAGTGAGAAGAGCTGGTTTTCACAAACAGTGGATCCAAACAGGGTATGTGTGAGGAACAGTAAAAGTAGTATTTTCATTTTTCTTCTCTTTTTGCTTGTTTGATTTGGATAAGGTGGTTTTTTTGCAAATGCAGTATTTTTAGACGGCTGCGGTTTTGCAAAACAACGGATTGTTTATATATTTTTTTTATTTTATAGCCCTGGATTTTTTCACCGACAGTGTAAAATCTGTTGTTGACAAAGGCACGGTTGTTGTAAATTGCACTGAGTACAAAAGAGTTGCTCTGCCTTTTGGTGGCATGGCGTGTATGCAGTATTTTCTGACTTTTGTAAAAAGGGTCATAGTTGACAATGGGCAGAGAGTTTGCATATAAAAAAGGAAAACACACAGAGGCTAAAATCACTTTTTTCATTTCTCAACTCCATAAAATTTTACTTCAAAAGAGAAAAGCGGTTGATTCGTTTCTTGCAAAAAAATGTGCAGGTTCTCAACTTTTATCAGCATGGTACTTTTTTCTACGCTGCGCAAAAAAGAGAGTTCATTTAAAAATCGTCCGCTGGCATTGACATCGATGACCTTTTTCAGTTTTAAATTCCCTATGTAGGGTTTGCTCTCATTGTGCAGAGTGATGGCTTGAATCAAGACACCTTTGTGCAAAGAATTATCTAAAAGTTTGTCCAAAAAGAGACTGATTGACTTTTTGGAAATAAACAGAAAACTTTTTGAATCCAGTTTATGCTGAAAATAATTCAACTGCTCTCTGTCTTGCTCAATTGCTGTTTTGTTTTTTACAATCTCTTTTTTTAAACGAACTGTTTTTGCCAAAAGCAGCCTAAGAGTCGGTTTGCTTAACTCTTTTTGCAGTGCCTCTGTCTTTTTTTGGTTGGCATCAAACTCATCCAGGGCAGAGGAAAGAAACAGAAAGTAAAAAAGAGCAAACAGTATAAAAGGAATAGCAATATATATGCCAGTTTTTTTTCTGGAATCTAAATTCTCTATCTCTTCAAATTTATCTCTTAGCATGCTACTCAACTTCTTTTACACTGATATAGATTTTACTTTTATAGACACCGTCTTCATAAGTAATATCTTTCGTCATAACATTTTTATATCCCAGTTCTATAAGATCATGCATAAACTTGGAAATGTTACCTCTTTTAGCGGATTGCGAGATGAGTTGAATCTCAAATCTTTTTTCATCTTTTTGAAATATAGAGGAGGCGCTCAAACGGTACTTCTTCAGTACTTTCAGAATGTCATTCATCATTTTTTGCCGTTTGATGCCAATTTGTCCTATCATAGGAATAACCCTGAAGTCGTTTCGTATACAAATATTTTGTCTTCAAGCCCTTCTTTTTCTTTGAGCAGCCGATCATTTTTCTTTTTGATTTTTTGAAACGAAGAGAGAGGTCTTCTATCTTCTTTTTTCGCTCTTTTGCTTTGACTTCAAGGAGGGTAATTTTTTCCTGCTGTTGGTTGAGATAGTAGCTGACAAAGATGCCGATGCCTAAAAGAACAACAATTGTAATAAGTGTTTCTATAAGATAGCGAAAGCCCGTATACTGCGATAGCGGTTTTTTTCTTTCAAGGTGTGTTAAATTAACCTGATGAAAATCTGCTCCCTGATGCAGCCCAAAGAGATACTCAAGCAAGACCGAAAGAGAAGGTGTTGCCTGCTGTATATGGTATGTCAAAGGTTTTATAACAGGTTCAAAGCCATATTGAGAGAAAAAATCTCCTATGCCTTCGAGGGTGTGTCCTTCAAAATCTATGATAACTGTATCTATGCCGGTCAATCCGAAAAGACCGCGTTTATGGTTGATAGAGTAGACAATCTTTTCTATATCTTTTGAAAAGACTTCAATGACGGTATCTAAAATCAAGGTCTCTTCAAGCCCGTAGTTGTCACGGTTAAAGCCTTTTTCCTGCAAATACTCTTTGAGTTTTACAAGTTCCAGGCCTGTCCGTTTTGAGATAGCATTGAGTGAATTGATAACCCTGTGACCGATATACCTGCCGTTTTGGTATATCGCTCCGAAAGCTTCGTCGTCGCTGATGTAGATATACAAATCATTTGATTTTTTCTCTTCTTCTGTTTTATAAAGTGCTTCATATATCAAAAAACGGGGCAGGGCAAGGTCGACTACATCTATTTTATATGAAAAATTCGCAATATAGTGATTGAAATCATCAAGAGAAAGGGCAAAGGCTTCGATGAGATACTCATGGTCAAGCTCATACTTGATAAAATCAACAGCATACTCTTTTTGTACATCAAGTCCGCCCTCTTTGTACATTTTGAGTTCTGTTTTCATTGCGAGTTCATCATCGCTGATTGTATTTGCAATTTTAAAAGAAAAAGAGTGAATATATTTTAAGGGAACAACAACTGCAGTGAAAAGTTCAGGGTCCTTGTTCTTTGTATCAAAAACAGGTTTTTGTCCGTCATAAATAACAGTATGTTCATTATCAAGAAGAACTATTGCATTTTCAGCCAAAAACCAATCCTATTTTCTTTTATTATAACAAAATATGAATTAGGTTACCTTAAGTCACCGCTGAAATGGTCAATTGTAATGTTTTTTTCTTCGTTATTGTAACTTAATGTTATCACAATATCACTGGCCAATAATGAGTTTTGTGTTGTTTTGTTTCCGTCAGTTCCGTTGTGTACGCGTCCGAGTGTATCAAAACAGAGAATGTTCTCATTTGGAGTTACCGTAAATACAGCATGTACTTTATAATGTGTATCAATTGTTGTTCTGTCGGTGAAAAAATTCTCTTGAGCGATACATCCTATAGTATAATTCATACTTCCGGACGGATTCCTTTTGTCATAATTGAGTCCTTCATATCGGGTTGTATTGAGTTGGAGTTCTAAAAAATCACGATCGTTTTGAAGGTAATGCGGTTTAAAATAGTAAAATCCTGTTCCGGCTAAAACCCCTATGATGATTATGACAAAAATCAATTCTATTAATGTATAGGCCTTTGTTCTCATGGTCGTTGCAGGCTCCTTGTTACGATTCTGACGGGAGATATATAGTCTCCTATCTTATTATTGCTGCTGTTTGTCTGTATTGTGATGTTTATAAGAACATAGCCGTTTGACTCTTCTGTCTGAATTCTTTTTTTTACGTTGTTGCAGTTTGTCCCGGTTGCATTGTCATAGTCATCTGCATAAAGATAATATGTTGAAATATTTACATCTGCTGTAAATTTGCCGTCTGCCGAATCAAGGCTAAAGAGTGTCAGGCACTCGGTACTTCTGTCTGTCCCTTCAATTTTTAAAATTGTTGTCTCTAAAACACTTTGGGAAAAAATTTCTGCCTGCTCTTTTATATAGCTGTCGGCAAAATGTTTTGCAGAAATTGAAGTGTACTTGAGTGTCAGTACACTTGCTCCGGCTAAAAGAAGAATGATGAAAATGGCCATTAAAAGGTTAAATCCGCTGCGCATTAAAATACCACCTTCATTTTGGAAAAATGCACCGGGTGGGCGCCGCGAATCTGTTTGTTGACATCCAGAAGAATGCGTATCGTGTAATCAACTTCACTGAAGTTGAAACCGTCTATATTCTGCATCAAAACAGAGACATTTCCCACTTTGGAGTTGCCCTGTTTGTCTGCACAAAATGTTTCCTGCTTCCACGGTCTGTAGTTTGAAAAGAGAAAAAGAGTACTGTTGACATCTTTGCTCTTTAAGCCAAGATCTGTGATACAGGTGGCATTTTGATCGATATCTTCTCCTCTGGCGATAGCATAAGCGCTCTCAACCAAAAAATATTTTTCATACAGAAATTGCGGGACAGGGTTGTCAAGAGAGATATTTTGATCACTTATTGTGATATCATAGGTGTCCTCTCTGTTGCTTTCATGCCAGCCGAAACTCGAAGCTATATTTGCACTGTCGCTTTGTGAACGGTCAAAACTTCCTGCGAATATAAGAGCTGTTTTACTTGTATCTATGGCAGTGCCGTCTATATCGTATGAGGCGACTTTTGTACCGGTTTTTGTTGCCATATCAAAAAAGCCACTGTATCTTTTTTCAAGGTATAAGTCATTGGCTCTGCCTATCCACTCAAGTACAGGTTTGGAGCTTGTCAAATCGCCTATATACTCAAAACTGCCGTCATTGGGGTTGTATCCAATGGTACTGTAGACGATGCGCTGCGTTAAATAATTACTGATTTGGTTGACAACAATCTGAGACTCCAAAGAGAGGTTTGTAAGCTGTTTTGCTTTATACTCACGCACTAAAATTGCCTGCATCGCTTTAAATGAACCCGTAGCCAAAAAAGAAATAATGACAATGACAAATATCATTTCTATGAGGGTTGCCGCTCTTCTCATTGCCATACTCTTCTGTTTACTTTGATTTGCCCGATATTTTGGGCAATAAAAGAATTTTTACAAAACTGTTGCCTAAAACATTTCCTTTTTTATTTGCCTGAACCGTGACTGTTATGAACTTTGTATTGGTAGTATCGGTGGCATTGGGAGGATAGACAATTGTGTACTGGGTTGCATTGAGCGTAATGTCATCTATATAGTTTTCCGTTACACTGAGGTTATAGTCACGTGAACTGCTGGAGTTTTTTGCATTGAGCGTGATAAAATCATCCATATCATCCAAATCATTGCTGTCAGACCCAAGTACAGAAGCATATTTTTTATGAAAACAGTTCCGAGAGCCTTTCATACCGCCTGCTCTGTAGCCTGATGTTTCATTACAGTCATAAACACTGTTGCCGCTGGTCACAAGAAGAATGTCATCAACTTTTGTATTTTCTTCATCCCATGCGGTGGATTTAATCAAGCCGACATAGGCTACGGCATTAAACATTGCTTCTTCTTTTAAGCTTGTTGTGGATGACTTGATGGAGAGCTGCAGAATTTTAGGCAATACAGAAAAAGCAATGGCGATGATAACCATAGAAAGATAAGTTCTATCAGCGTAAATGCTTTTTTCATCGCAGCAGCCTGATTCCTCGAGAATTTTTGGAGACATTGACATCAAAAGAGACACCGTTGACATTCCCGCTGCTGACACCTGTTCCGCTGCTTTGTGTATTGAAATTGTATTTGATACAGGGGTGCTCACTGCAACTGCTGCCGACACTTTCGTTATAGTCACTGCCAAAATTTTCATGGACATACCAGATCCACGGACTGACATCCAAATGAATATAGTGAGTCAGTGTATTTTGATTTGGATTGTTGACAGTTATACTAAAGGTGCCGTTTGTATCAAAACTGACTGTTGCGCTCATTCCGTCATCATCCGCCGATTTTTTCGTTGTAGTTCTTGAAACATTCAGAGCAAGGATGTCTCCGTTTGTATTTTCGTTTTGAGGGACATAGTGATACCAGTGACTCAACTCTTCTGTCAAATTCAAATCACTTACATAACTGTCTGCAAGGCTGTCATAGACCAGTACTTTTGCCTGCACGGTATCAGTTGTCTGAGAAGTTGCCAAATCCTGTGTATAGAGTCTTGCATAGTAAAATTTACTGCTGTTGTTTTCCGGAGTCAATCCTCTGTTTATGACACTGGAGCTTGTTGTGTTTACCTCTGTGACCGTGATAGTACGAGGTTCTTTTGGAGCGTTGAAGACTCTGTAGACATTGAGGGCATACTCTATTTGTGTAGAGTCTCCGGAACTGAAGTTGCTGTCATTGACTGTAGCATTCAGGTTCATATTGCTTAAATTTTTATCATGTCCGGTTGTAACGGTATTGTTTATACGCTCAAAATAACTTGCATTCGCATCATCATTTGTTGTGTTGAGATCTATTTTTACACCGACATCTGTTGCAGCGCATAGAGCATCAAAGTTTTGTGTTGTCTGGTTCTGTTCGTTTTGTGCCCGGACATTAAAGGCGATGCTGATGTTGGCATCATTGACATTCGCCATGTATCGCCAGTCCTGATCCGGATTGTTGCGTGTAAAGCTATAGTTTATGATGGAAAAATGATGTGGTGCAAAGGAGACTGTTGTCGAATTTTGTTCTATCAGTCTTTGAATGTCATTTGTGTCATCTGCATCTATTTTTGCAAATTCATTACCGTTTATCTCTTGTATAGTGATATTAAGTTCGCCGACTTCACTGTAGCTTGCATTGACATCATTTTTTTGTCCGTTGACAAAGGAAAAATTTTCCATCGTAAAGCTTCCAAGACTGCATGTGCTTTTTGTAATATTGGCGTCCACTTTAAAAGAACTGTTCCTTGTTTCATTATAGTCTGTGGAAGGATTGCCGTTTGCATCCAAAGCTTGAAAAGTGGTGTTGAAATCTGCGCCTGCAACCAGAGGTAAAGTTGTGACATTCAATGTGAAATTTACAGGGCGTACGGCATAATTATCACTTGAATAAGAGCTGTTTGTGTCCAAAGAGGTATTGTTTGGTCTCTTCCCTCTATGTAAACCTGAACACATTTTACAGCGCGGTCTATCGTCATATTGTCATAATAAGCACAGCCGCTTGCATTGGTATCGTTACATGTAGTGCTGGTTGCGTCATCACATTTTACGACATTGGCAAGAAGATTGCCGCCACAGTCTGTAGTGTTTCCGTCATCATAGTATTTGAGTGTGACTTTTGTAATGTCTGCCACGCTTGGAGCAGTCTGCGTCAATGCATCTTTTGAGAGGATGTAAAGACCATAAGGCTTGTTGACTATTTGTGTAGTAAGGTTGTTATCCCAGTCATTTACCGCGTTACATGTAACGCCGCCAATAGAACTGACTGCATTAAAAAGCGTGGTTTTATTGTTGTTTTGATTGCCGCCACCACATTGAGGGACAGCTCTGCTGGTTCCATTATAGTTGTTGCCGCTGTTTTCATTGTTATAAAAAGCTTGAATGTCATTTTGGCTTAAAACACCATCAAATATTTTAAACTCATCCATAGATGCACCGATGGTGGTATTGCCATCATTATCCCCGTAAAAATCACTTGCACCTATACGATCCAGCTGTATATTTTCTAGGGCATTATTAATAGTATCCTCTTCATTACCGTTATAATAGATTGTAGTTTGTCCGTTTGCACTAATAAAATCAACTAAAGTCCAATCATTTGGTAAACTAAGATCTTTACATGTAGGCGTTCCGTTTTGTGCATCAACACACCAAGCCCACTTCCAAGCACTCCATGAGAAAAACCAAAATTTTGTTCTATAGTATTTAAAAAATATAAAACTATCAGATGCCCCATCCCTATCAGCAATATTGAAATATTTTTCTTCATAAGATGTAAACCCTGATTGGTAAGAATATATCTCATGATTATTTGTATCTAAAGGAAATTGAATCCAAGTAGCAACTGTGTATTTATTGGATAAAGGGATTACATTTTGTGGTACAATTTGTTTTGGAGCTATAAAATTACCACCGGTATAAATTTTCCCATCCGTAACATTGGCATCATTGAGAGCCGTTGCATTATAATCACTTCCAAGAGTTCCGTCGTTTTTTATTTCGTAAGTATTGCTGTCACTGTCCCAGCTACACTCATCCATACGGTAATCAATAATTGGTTTTGGATAAGCATCTGCTACAGATGTATAAGGGATGAGTATAAGCTCATCAAAAGAGATGTCATCAACTCCACTTTGTGTTGTAAAGTTACCGCTCTGTATGCGTACTTTGCTGATCCCGTTGATATTCTGTATGAGTGCCTGATCAAAATCAAATTTATCTGTTGAGGTGCTGTTGATATCCCACGATACAATCAAATTATTGTTCAAATCGAATACTTCAACTTTATTGATACCGTTTTCATGAATATCTCGCATTCTGGCAATAAAAATTCGAAAACCTATAAACGAGTTTGTTTCATTTATTGGGTAGTCAATAGATGTACCTGATGGTGCATCTGGATAGTAAGCGTATGAGGTATTGTCAATATCATAGTTATCATCATCGTCATTATTGTCGCCAAGATGCTGTTTTGTGAGAAAATTATAAGCGATTGTTGTTTGCTGAGAAATAAGTTTTAGCGCTGAAAAATTAAAATCATCAATATCTCTTACCTGCCCTGAACTACAGGCTAGTTCATTCCCCCGTCTATCATAACAACTCCCTCGTACAGCAATATCATGATAGCCGCTAACCAGACTGAGTGTCGTATCGAGTGATATGGCAGCACTTCCGCTTGCCCCTGTCCCCACAAGATTTCCATCAATATAAACACGAATAGCACTGTCAATTCCTACCGCATTTACAAGTTCTACTGCGGTAATATCACTGTTTTCACTCAAATAAAATTTTGTAGGATTGTTAAGGTAGTAGTCATATGTGTCTTCGGTGTCATTTGTGAGAGGTTCAGAAGGAATAAAGCTGCTCTCAACATTATCACCAGGATGCAAGTTTCCTGTTAGCTGAATATCTGCATAAAGAGAGATTGAAAAAAGAGATAAAAGTAATAAAATTTTTATAATAATTCTTTTTTGCTGCATTGCATCTTTTTCCTGAGATCAGTTTGTTTATTATAACTGTTATTTACATTAACTTTTCTTTAATGAACCCTCTGTTTTAGCGTTTTTGAACAGTGTTATCAAAAATGCGCTATTATTTGTGAACGTTTAAAGGACAGAAAACAAGATGATAACGGAATTTTTATTACATCATTTTTCTTATTGGATATTGTTCTTTTGGAGTATCCTCGAAGGAGAAATAGGGCTGACACTTGCCGGATTTTTAGCCAAAAAAGGAGTATTTTCTATTGAGAAAATTATTCTGATTGCTACTGCCGGCGCTTTGATCGGCGATATACTTCTTTATACAAGCGGTCGTTTTCTTATCAAAAAAAAAGATTTTCTACCTGTTCATTATAAGAAGCAGATAGAAAACATTGAACACTGGTTTCACAAGCATGGCATTTTAGTTATAATATTTGAGCGATTTATATACGGAACACACATTCCTTCACTGCTTTTTGTCGGTATGTCAGGATTTTCGTTTTGGAAGTTTTTTATTGCGGATATTATCGGTGTTTTCTTATGGTCGGTTGTATTTACATCGCTGGGCTATCTGTTTGGCGAAAGCATCATCGGCATAATGATTGTTTTGCAAAAACATTTGTCTGTACTGTTTCTGGTACTGTTTTTTGTTTTGATTATCTTTTTGCAAAATAAAGAGGAAAAGTAAAATGTTACAGTCAAAATCAGGCACTTATAAGGATCAAACATGAAAAAAGTCGTTATTTTAGGCGCAGGTTTTGCAGGCTTGCATATATTTTACAAAATTCGCCATCTTATCGGTAAAAAAATAGAAGTTACCGTTGTTGACTCAAGAAGCCACTCTCTTTTGAAGCCCTCTTTGCCCGAGGTCTCTTTTGAAGGCGCTCCTGTTTCACACTCTTTGATAGAACTGAAACACACCTTAGAGAACCGCGGAGCAAAGTTTGTACAAAATGAAGTTATAAATATTGATGCCCCAAAAAATGAGCTTACACTGAAAAATGGTGAAATGCTTGGTTATGATTACATATTTTTAGCACCGGGTGCTATAAAAGATTATGATGCGATTAAGGGTTTCAAAGAGTTTGGCTATTCGGTGTGTGACGAGCTGCAGGCGCAAAAACTTTGGAAAAAAGTACAAAGTTTTGAAGGCGGAAAAATAATAACGGGTGCTGCAAAAAGCAGTTGGGGAACACGCGTTGATGCACCGAAACTTTTGGCACCGTGTGAAGGACCAATAGGCGAAATAATGTTTATGCTTGACTTTACCTCACACATGACAAAGGTTTGCAACGTACCAAAGATTATACGATTGAGGTTTTTACTCCTGGCGAGATATTTTTTGAAGATGTCGGCGATACGCCAAGAAATGCTGTTGGAAAAATTATGCAAGAAAGAGGCATAAAGCTTTCCAATAAAAAAGTCTTAACAGAAATAGCGAAAGATTATGTAGCATTTGAAGATGGCTCAAGAATGGCATGTGATTTAGCGATTGTCATTCCTCCCTACAGTGCTCCAAAAGTATTGATTGAATCAGGTCTGGGTGATGAAAAAGGTTTTATTCCTACAGATAAACAGATGCGCCATTTAGATTATGCGAACATTTTTGCAGCAGGTGACGCTACGGCGCTTGCACAGCCAAAACTTGGGCATGTTGCTATTATTCAGGGGGCTATTGCTGCGGCTGCTGTGATGAAGGAATTGGGAGAAGATATAGAAATACCTTCTTATGATTTGGAAATTTTTTGTATTATGAACATGGGCGGACATGATGCCACACTCATTGCTTCAAATGTACTTTACGGCGGCAACAGAGATATTGCTTTTCATTCACCGCTTGCAAAAATGATGAAATGGGGATTTGACAACTATCTCTACTATAACAAAGGGCATATGCCGCCGGATTTTGTTCTTGATGCAACAGACAGACTTGTGAAATTTTTATAAGGGGTATAATTGTACATGTGGAATATCTTAAGTTTTAATACATTCATTGCACAGGATATATTTATTTTCTTTTATTATATCTTTGCTTTGTTTGTGCCGGTGTTGGTATGGAAGATGCGTTTTTTTCTTATAAAAAGATTTTCTTTTTTGAAAGAGAGGGCTTTAGGCAAACAAAACAAACTTGTGCTTATCTTTTTTTTGGTGTGATTTTTTTGTGTATGGAGTTGTGCCTGCGAATACTGTTCGAAGGAATGATCGGCTATTTTGACATGCATGATTATCTTTATAAAATTTCTCAAAAAGTATGAAAAATTAATAAAATAAGGGTTATAATTGTTACATGTAAATAATAAACGGAGTATCAAAAATGGTAGATTTTTTAAAAAAAGCAATGGATTGGGTACTTGAAAAAGAGCAGGAAGCGGCAAAAAAATGCTATGTAAATCCTAAAGATGTTGAAAAACAGATAGAGATTTTAGAGGAAAAAAGAGCCGAACTTCGTAAGAAATTTGAAGAAGAAGATGCCGAATTCGGGCATATACTCAGTAAACTCTCATTCATCAAAGCAAATGCAATGAAGTGCGAAAAAAAGTAAGATGCAAAACATTATAGAAGCAATACTTTTTGGTTTTAGTGAAATACTCAATTACAAAATAATGAAACGTGCCTTGGCAATAGGGGCGGCTGTTACCATTGTCTGGTCGATCATCGGCTATTTTATGTGGGGCGGACTTATCTCTGTCGCCGCAGGTTTTATTGATTTGGTACCGTTTTCTATGCTTCGTTCAAACGGAGCCTGGATCTTCTCTTCCTTTTTATGGTTTTCCCTGGTATTGGTAACATTTGCTCTGATTTTGGCATTTTTTGGCAATATGATTTTAGAGAGGGTTTCTAAAGAAAAGTACAGCTCCTTTTCACTGCTTGTTGTATTTTTAAGTGCTGTGTTTTGGGCTGTAATATGGTTTTTTAAAGGTGCATATTTGCATGAGCAGTTTTTAAGACTTTTTAACTGGTTGCCGTTTGAGACAGTACAGGAAAGTCTGGCATATTTGCTGGGGATATATTTTATCTACAGCGGTATCATTGTCAGTATGTTGCTGATAACAAGCTTTTTCAGTGAGGCATTGCTGGAAGATATCAATGAAGAGCATTTTCCTTATGAACCGCTTTTGCAAGAAGATGAGGTCAAAGCAAGCGAAAACAGACTGCTGGATATAGCGATATATACGGTGGTTTCGATTGTCGCTTTTCCTTTGCTGTTTATCCGGTGCTTAATTTTGTTTTGCAACTCGGCTTATGGATTTGGCTTATTAAAGATACTTTTGTCAACGACAGTGCTCTCTTGGTGATACCAAAGGAAAAAAGAGCAAAGCTTTCCGGATACAAATCGGGCTTTTTTGTTATCAGCGCCGTCACAGCACTTTTTAACTTTTTGCCGATTTTTAATATTTTTGGACCGTTTTTTGGAGAAACTGCAATGTTTTATTATTTGAAAGAAATTCAAAAGGAACTGTAGATGAAAATTGCATTTTTTGAGACAAAACCGGAAGAAAAAGCTTTTTTTCAAGAACATCTCAAAGAGCAGGAACTCTTCTTTTTTGAAGAGACTGTCAAAGAGGCACTCAAAAAGACGCAGGCGTATGATGCTGTTTCTGTTTTTGTACACTCTCGCATTACAGATGAAATTTTAGAAAAACTTCCGGCACTGAAGTACCTGCAGACAAGATCAACAGGCTATGATCATATAAAATGCGATACACTCTACCGGCGCGGACTGCTTGTCTCGAATGTTGCAGGCTATGGCGGTCCTGCTGTTGCAGAGTTTGCATTTTCACTGCTTTTAAATGCCACAAGACATACACATATGGCTCTGCAGCGCACAAAACAAAACAATTTTGACTACAGTGATCTTCAGGGTATGGAAATCTCGGGAAAAACACTGGGAATACTCGGTCTTGGAACCATAGGCTCGCAAATGGCACAAATTGGCAAAGGCTTTGGAATGAAAGTAGTCGCCTGTTCAAGGACAAAAAAACCGATTGTCGATACGTTAGGGATTGATTTTTGTGATTTGGACTCTGTGATAGCACAAAGTGATATTTTGATGCTGGCACTTCCTTTGACACCGGCTACAAAAAATATTTTGAATGAAAAAAATGCAGCAGGACTAAAAAAAGATGCCATTATTGTCAATACGGCACGCGGAGAGCTGATTGAAGATGTGCTGTACGGAAGAATGAAAAATATTCTCTGTCTCGATGTTATAGCGACATAAAGTACATTCATCGAAATAACATTCTCTACACGCCGCATATGGCATACTATACAAAAGAGGCTCTGCAAAGAATTATGCAGATCTCTTTAGAAAACATGAAGGCGTTTCTTGCAGACAGACAGTTGCCAAACTGTCTGAAACTGGCATGTAATCGTGAGTACAGTTAGTGTTTTTTTGTACTTGTGTCCGCTTCATGTTTTGTAAGCAGTGATGCAAAATCTTTTTTGATTTTTTCATAGAGTTTTGCAACAATATTTTTCCCTTTAATCTCTTTTTCAATATTTTTAATCTCTTTTTGCAGCATCTTATACTCAGGCGCATGTTTCTTTGTATAACCCAGATAGACTGCTTTTTCAAGTTCATCCTGTGCCAAATCAAGCAGCTTGAGTGCTTTGTCTTTCTCTTTTTTATTGAGTTTGGATGCTTCGACTACCAGGCTTTGTGCCGTAATAAGCGGCAAAGGAACAATGGTTGTTTTAATGACTATACCGTTTAAGGCAGTGACAAGCATTGAAAAAGCCTCTTTGGCTTTGCCTTTGTTTAACTCTTTGAGTGCTTCTTTTGTCGCAAGCGGATACATACCCATCGGCAGATACTGTGTTGTCATTACCATTTCATCTTCTAAAGGCATGAGAATGGCTCTGGCCGCCTGTGTATCATAATCATCCAAGATCCTGCGCAGATTTTATGATGTGTTTGACCAGTTTGGCATCTCCTGTAAAATCATGACCTCTATGGCATCTGCAACCGGTACGAGTGTGAGCTTCGGATTGTTTTTGAGTGCCGTGTCAAAAAGTTTAGTGGCTTTGTTGAGGGCATCTTTTGCTGTTTTTGTGTCTCTTTTTTGCAAAGCTTTAAGGGCTTCAACTGTCTGTCTGAGTGCCTGTGCAATCTCTTTTGGTGCTTTTTGCAGGGTCTGTCTGTGTTGGTCTGCTTCTTGATTGACAACATCTTTCAGCCTTCGCATATCCTCTTTTTTTGCATCTGATTGGAAATATTTAGCATCCATTTTACGCATAAATTCTTCTTTGGATTGGGATTCTTCCACCTTTGCCTGGGCAGCAGCGTGACCTTTTACCGAAGTCGGATTATTAATGGCTCTCTCTTCTTTTTTTGAAACACTGTCATTGTAGCTTGCATAGAGTGCTGAGCTTGAAAGCAGTAGGGCTGCCAATACTGTTGATAATATAACTCTTTTTTTCATAACTTTATCCTTTTAATATCAAGTTTATTTAGTCTAATTATGAAATATAATTGATAACAGACAGTAAACACTGTATTGAAAATAGTTGTATATTATTGGATATTTGTTTACTGAAAAAGGAGTACAATACTTTATAAGAGCAAAAAGCAAAAAGTATTTCAAGGAGTGCAAGGATGTCAAAAAATATTAAATGGTTTCAGGAAATCGGGATAGAGGATGTTGCCGAGGTTGGCGGGAAAAATGCTTCCCTTGGAGAGATGTATCAGAACCTGACAGCGGAAGGTGTCCGTGTGCCCAATGGTTTTGCCGTTACATCGAGTGCTTACATACATGTACTGGATGCAAACAATGCCTGGGAAAAACTGCATGCACTCCTTGATAATCTTGATGTCGACAATGTTGATGCCCTGCAAAGTGCAGGAAAAAAATGCCGTGAGATAGTTTATAATGCAAAACTGCCGGATGATCTGCGTGAGGATATTGTAAAGGCGTATGAAAAACTCAAAGAAGAGTACGGGGAGAGTCTCTCTCTGGCTGTTCGCTCCTCTGCTACGGCTGAAGATTCTCCGGAAGCCTCATTTGCAGGACAAAATGACACGTATCTGAATATTTCAAGTGCAGAAGAACTGCTGGATGCTTACAAACGATGTCTGGCATCAAATTTCACAGATCGCTCTATACATTATAAATATGATAACGGTTTTGACTATCTCAAAGTCTACCTCTCTGTAGTTGTTATGAAAATGGTGCGCAGTGATATCGGGGCGAGCGGCGTCATGTTTTCACTTGATACCGAGACAGGTTTTAAAGATGTTGTTTTCATAAATGCAGCACTCGGACTTGGCGAGAATGTTGTGCAGGGAAGCATCAACCCTGATGCTTTTTATGTGCATAAACCGACATTCAACAAAGGGTTTCGTACTGTTCTCAAACGCTCTTTGGGTTCCAAAGAAAAAAAGATGATTTTTACAGATACGATAAATCTGGACAATATAGCAGTGGAATACACAAAAAACATACCGACGACAGCACAAGAGCAGAGCCGTTTCTGTATAACAGATGAAGAGGTAATGGTCCTTGCAGATTATGCCATCAAGGTGGAAAACCACTACTCAAAAAAAGCCGGTTTTACGAAACCAATGGATATGGAGTGGGCAAAAGACGGACTCGACGGGCATCTGTATATGGTGCAGGCACGCCCTGAAACGGTTGAATCTCAGAAAAAAGGCAATATTCTTGAAACCTATCATTTAAAAGAAAAGGGCAGGGTTCTTGTCACCGGTCAGGCTATCGGTACAAAAATAGGACAGGGAAAAGCCCGATACATAGCAGGCGTCAAAGATCTCAATACCTTTAAAGCCGGTGAGGTACTGGTCGCAGATACCACAAACCCTGACTGGGAACCTATCATGAAAATAGCCTCTGCCATCATTACAAACAAAGGCGGAAGAACCTGTCATGCGGCAATTCTTTCACGGGAACTTGGCATACCTGCGGTTGTAGGATGCGATAATGCCACAGAGGTGCTCAAAGATGCTGATGAAGTGACTGTAAGTTGTGCCGAGGGAGAAGAGGGCCATGTGTATGAAGGTCTTTTGGATTATGAAATCATAAGAACAGACCTTTCAAATCTGCCAAAAACAAAAACAAAGATTATGATGAACCTTGGAAATCCTGATATTGCTTTTTCCCTCGCCTCTTTGCCTGTTGACGGGATAGGTCTTGCAAGAATGGAGTTTATCATTAACGAGTACATAAAAGCGCATCCGATGGCTTTGAAACATCCCCAAAAAGTGGATGAGGCAACACGAAACAAATTGGAAGAACTGACACGTGCTTATGATTCGATGGAAGATTTCTTTGTCAAAACACTCTCAGAGGGTGTGGCAACCATCGCTTCTTCTGTATACCCGAAACCCTGTGTGGTTCGTATGAGTGATTTTAAATCAAACGAATACGCAACACTGCTCGGCGGTGAGGTTTTTGAGCTTAAAGAAGATAATCCGATGATAGGTTTTCGAGGCGCTTCACGATATGCCCATCCAAACTATGAGGAAGGGTTTGCTCTGGAGTGTGCGGCTATGAAGCGTGTACGTGATGAGATGGGATTTGCAAATGTTATTTTAATGATTCCTTTTTGCCGCAGAGTGGATGAAGGAGAGCGTGTTATAGACACTATGGCAAAATATGGACTCAAACAGGGTGAAAACGGACTTGAAATTTATGTCATGTGCGAAATTCCCAACAATGTTATTCAAATAGATGCTTTTAGCAAAATATTTGACGGTTTCAGTATCGGAAGCAATGATCTGACACAGCTTACACTTGGAGTTGACCGTGACAGCGAAATCGTTGCCTTTGATTATGATGAGAGAGACGAAGGGGTCAAAGAGATGATACGGCTGGCAGTGGAAGGTTGTAAACGAAATGACCGTCACAGCGGCATCTGTGGCCAGGCACCGTCAGATTACCCTGAAATGGCGGAGTATCTTGTGCGTCTGGGTATTGATTCTATGAGTCTGAATCCTGACAGTGTCTTAAAAACCATAGAAAATGTAGGCAAACTTGAACAAAAACTTGGGAGAACATGATGAAATATAATATTCCGGCAGATGTACCAAAGAACAAAGAAGAAACATACAAAAAAAATCTCAAAAGTGCGACAAACGCTACAAACCATTTGATGCTTTTTGCAGGAGACCAGAAAGTCGAGCATTTGAACAATGATTTTTACGGCAAAGATATTCCGCTTGAAGACAACTCTCCGGAGCATCTGTTCAAAATTGCTTCACGTGCAAAAATAGGTGTATTTGCAACACAGTTTGGGCTTATCAGCAGATATGGGCGTGATTATAAAAATGTTCCTTATCTTGTAAAGCTCAACGCTAAAACAAATCTTGTCCCTTATGAGAAACAAGACCCGTATTCAAAAGCATGGCTGAGTGTCGGTGAGGTTGTTTCCTTTGCCAAAGAGAGTAAACTTGATATAAAAGGTGTCGGGTACACGCTTTATCTCGGCGGTGCGTATGAGCATGAGATGCTGACCCAGGCGGCGAGTATTGTCCATGAAGCACATAAAAACGGACTTTTGGCGGTGCTGTGGATTTATCCAAAAGGCAAATTTGTGAAAGATGAACATGACGGGCATTTAATAGCCGGTGCCGCAGGTGTCGGAGCAGCCTTGGGTGCTGACTTTGTAAAACTCAAAGTGCCATATGATAAAAAAGGAAAATTTGATCCGAAACTGTTGCGAGAGGCTACAATGGCAGCTGGCAGAACAGGTGTTCTGTGTGAGGGCGGCGCCAAAATAGATGAAAAAGAGTTTTTGACACAACTGTACGAACAAATTCACAAAGGCGGTTCTCGAGGAAATGGTACTGGGCGTAACATTCATCAAAGGCCGTTACAGGAGGCTGTAAAAATGGCAAATGCCATTTATGCAATAACTTCGCAAAATGCTACTGTAAAAGAAGCATTACAACTACTCCGATAGGAGCGAGAAATGAAAACAGAATATGACTTAATTATTATTGGTGCAGGTCCTGCAGGAACTCCAACGGCTATGGCAGCAGCACAGTTTGGTATAAAAGTTTTGTTGATAGATAAAAGAGAAGCACCGGGCGGGGAATGTTTGTTTGAAGGATGTATTCCCTCAAAAGTGCTTGAAAATGCTGCAAACAAATATTGGGATGTGCTCACCTGCAGTACTTTTAATGTAGAGCTTAAAGGAAGCGAACAGATACATTGGGAAGCTGTTTTAGAAGATAAAGATATGATTTTGAAAAAACGCTCTATGGCTGCATTAAAGCAGATAGCCAGATTACCTTCACTCGATTTTAAACAAGGCAAAGCAGCCTTTGTTGACGGGCATACCGTAGAAGTAGGTGGAGAGCTTTTTGGTTTTAAAAAGGCACTGATTGCGACAGGTGCAAAAAGTTCAATTCCTGATATAAAAGGGAATGGGGTTGACAAAGTTTGGACAAACAGAGATTTGTTTTTTGAAGAAGAGATACCAAAAGAGTTACTTTTTATAGGTGCTGGTGCTATTAGTTGTGAATTGGTGCAAATGTTTGCAAAACTTGGCACAAAATGTCATGTGCTGGAGCGTGGTGAAAAAATCTTAAAGCACATCAGCAAAGATGCAACAGACATTGTTTATAACAATATGCTTACACTTGGTATCAAAGTAGACTTGAATAGTGTTGGAGAAGATTGATTATGAAAATGATAAATTTATCATACATTTTAAGCAAGAAGGTAAAAAACAGATTCTTGAATATGACAATGTTGTCATGGCAACAGGTCGTGTGGCAAATCTTGATAATCTGGCCCTTGAAAAAGCTAAAGTGGCATATGATGAAAAAGGGATACTGGTTAATGAAAAACTGCAATCATCGCAGGAACATATTTATGCCTGCGGCGATTGTATCAATAGCCCAAAATTCGCACATACTGCAAGTTATGAAGCTGGTGTAGTTGTACACAACATGTATGCGCCAAGCCCGCATGTCGTCGATTATGACAAAAACAGCTGGGTACTTTTTAGTGATCCTCAAATCGCTGTAGTCGGAATAGATGAAAATGTTGCAAAAAAAAGAGATATAGAGATAAGCACAGAAGTCTATAACTATGAGATAGATGCCAGAGCACAAATAGACAAAAGAACAGACGGCTTTGTGAAGTTTATTATTGACAAGAAAACAAAAATTATCATAGGTGTAGAGATTGTAAGTGCAGATGCTTCATCTCTTGCGGGAGAGGCTTCTTTGATAGTAGCAAATAAAATGACTGCTATGGACGTATTAGGGACAATTCATCCGCATCCGACACTGGGTGAAGCTTTTGGTAAATTGGCACAGCAGATATTTTTTAAATCTATGATGCAAAAAAGCAAAAGCTAAGACAAAGGCAACAGGCAATAAATGAAAATAAAAGAGAATGATTATGAAAAAACGTATAGCAATTAACGGACTCGGAAGAATAGGCAATCAGGTACTTCGGCATTATATTAACAATCTTCCAAAAAACTGCGAAATAGTTGCGGCAAACACTTCAAGTGTAGAAGATGCTGCGTACCTTCTGAAATATGATTCTGTGCATGGGCGGGCAGATTTTTCTATTGAAACAAAAGAAAACAAACTTATCATTGACGGGCATGAAATTACAATCGTCAGTAATCACAATCCTCTAGAACTGCCGTGGAAAGAGTTGGGTATAGATATTGTTATAGACTGTACAGGACGTTTTACGGATGGAACTTTGGCTGTGCAGCATATAGAAGCAGGGGCAAAAAAAGTGCTTATCTCTGCACCGGGTAAAAATGTCGATTTAACAATTGTAAAAGGTGTGAACCATCAGGAGTATGACACTGCAAAGCACCATATTGTCTCCAATGCTTCGTGCACGACAAATTCACTTGCACCTGTGATGAAAGTGCTTGAAGAGAGTTTCGGTGTGCAAAATGCCATGATTACGACAACCCATGCCTATACATCTTCACAGGTAACAGTTGACAAACGTGCAAAAAAACGCAGACGCGGTCGTGCAGCGGCTATAAACATTATACCGACGACAACGGGTGCGGCAGTCGCCACGGTTGAAGTTATTCCGGCATTGGCAGGAAAAATGGAAGCGATGGCACTGCGGGTGCCTGTTCCCGACGGTGCTATAACCGAAGTTGTGGCATTGTTGCACAGAGATGTGAGCATAGAAAGTGTCAATGAAGCTTTTTTAGAAGCTTCAGAGGGTGAATTACAGGGTATATTGGAGTTTACAAAAGATGAAATAGTCTCAAGTGATATATTGGGAAATCGTCACTCCTCTATAATAGACGGACTTTCGACATCTGTTATAGGTGGAAGAATGGTTAAAGTAATGGCGTGGTATGATAATGAATACGGGTATTCACAAAGACTGCTTGAAGTAACTGATTATATGGCTTCAAAATTATAAAAAGAGAGGGTAAAAGTATGAAAAGAATTGTAGCGACTGTTTTGGCAGGGAGTTTATTTTTTAGCGGATGTGCAACACGCGGTGTTAATGAAATAGATCCGAGTGCTGTGAATTATGAATTGAGTTATCAGGTTGGCACAATTGAATCTGTGAAACCTGTTGTTATAAGAGATAATGGCACAGGTACATTTATTGGAGCGGTATCGGGTATAGTCTTGGGCTCACTAATCGGTAAAGGCAGAGGAAGTGCTCTGGCAACACTTGCAGGCGGTTTAGGCGGTGCATATGCGGGAAGCCAACTGGGTAAAGCCAATGCCCTTGAACTCAGTGTTCTTCTGGATGACGGACGAAGAGTTGTGGTCATTGCCAAAGGTAAGGATTTTTACAAGGGCGAAAGAATCCGTATAGTCAAAAGAAATGGTCGTGTATATAGCGTCGAACCGTTTTAAGCATGTATAAGTAGTAAAACATGAACAAACTACTGGCTGAAGATGTACTATCTGATGGTTCTTGGACGTGCTTTTGAGTATGCGGCAAAAGAGAATTATATGCAAGGCAATATATCCGGATTTTTACATTTGGATATTGGACAGGAAGCTTTGAGTGTCGGTGCGGTAAAAGCCTTTGAAAAAGGCGATATTTTTTCAGGCTATCGTGAACACATTATGGCAATGAGCCGTGGACTTGAGCCTAAAGCTGTTATGGCGGAACTCTTTGGAAAAGTTACAGGGGTAAGCGGCGGCAAGGGCGGTTCTATGCACCTTTTTGAACCTGCGCATTTCTTTTACGGCGGGGATGCCATTGTCGGAGGACAGCTCCCTAATGCCGTAGGCTGTGCCTATGCAAGAGCTTTTTTGGAACAAGATGAGGGTGTGATGGCCATCTTCGGTGACGGAGCTACAAACGGCGGGGCTTTTTTTGAATCACTCAATATTGCCGCCACACACAAACTTCCCCTGCTTTTTTTGTGTGAAAACAACGAATATGCAATCGGAACAAATATTCAGCGAACGGCGCCGTTTCGCGAACAGGCAAAAAAAGCAGAACCCTATATGATGACCTATACCGTGGACGGAATGGACGTTGAAGCTGTGTATGAGGTAGTGAGTGAGGCAAAAAAACAGATAGAATCAGGACACGGTCCTGTTTTTGTAGAAGCCTTTACATGTAGATACGAAGGACACTCTGTCAGTGATGCAAACAGTTACAGAAGTGCGCAGGAGATGGCACACTGCAAGGCACGAGATCCGATACAGAGGTTTAAAAAAGCCTTACATGAAAAATGGCTCTGCACGAATGAAGAGATACAAAATATAGAAAAAAAAGCACACGAAGAAGTGGAAGATGCCGTGAAATATGCCGAAGAATCCCCTGAACCAGAGGCTGATGCTCTGTTTGAACATCTCTTTTACGAGGAGCGTGAAAATGTTGTATCGTGAAGCTTTAAACAAAGCACTTGATGAGGTGATGCAGGCAGATGATACGGTGGTAACACTGGGAGAAGATGTCGGACTTTACGGTGGCAGTTTTCGTGTGACGGAAGGACTGGTGGAAAAATACGGTGAGAAAAGAGTCATTGATACACCTATAGCGGAACTGAGTATTGTAGGGAATGCCGTGGGCATGGCTATAGGAGGTTTGCGACCTGTAGCAGAGATAATGACGGGCAATTTTTCTCTGCTTGCCTTTGATCAGATTATCAACCACATGGCAAAACTGCACTATATGAGCAACGGTAAAATCATATTGCCTATGGTGGTACGGTTTCCTCAGGGCGTGAGTCGTCAACTCGCAGCCCAGCACAGTGAAAGTTATGAGCAGATGCTCTGTGCGGTACCGGGACTAAGAGTGTTGAGTGTGAATGATGTCAATTATGCCTACCATGCACTCAAATATGCGATTTTGTCAGATGATCCTGTTGTGTTTATAGAGCATGAACTGCTGTATAACAAAAAGGGCGAGGTGGATTTTACACAAAAACTGAACCCTTTTCAGGCAAGAATAGCCAAAGAGGGCAGAGACATTACCATTGTGAGTTACCTGAAAATGGTTGATGATGTGATGCTGGCAGTCCCAGAGATAGAAAAAGAGCTTGGATGTTCCTGCGAAGTGATAGATTTATGCTCCTTGAACCCTGTAGATTATGAAACACTGAAAAAATCTATAGAAAAAACTTCCCGTCTTGTAATGGTTGAAGAGGATCATAAAACAGGAGGCTACGGAGGACAATAGTTTCCTGGGCGGCAGAAGAGATGTTTTATGCCTTGGATGCTCCGCCTTTGCGCCTGGCAGGAAAAGATGTGCCAGTTCCCTATAACAGAACTTTGGAACTCTTGAGTATTCCTACACCGGAGTCTATTGCTCGTGATATAGTGGCATGGGGTAAGAAAAACGATGTATGAAATAGTGATGCCACAGCTCTCCGACTCAATGGACGAGGGCAAGCTTATCAGCTGGAAAGTCAAAGAGGGACAAAAAGTAGATGTGGGAGATGTGATTGCCGAGGTTGAGAGTGACAAAGCAATTATGGAGGTACAGAGCTTTAAAAGCGGGGTTGTTGCAGAAATAAATGCAAAAGAGGGTGATGTTGTTCCTGTTGGAAAAGTTATTGCTCGGATTCAAACCAGTGAAAGTAAGAATGAAAAAGTTGTAAAAACGCCAGGAACAACAGTTGTCGAGAAACCGGTGGCAAAACAGGCAGAACCAAAACCCAAAGCACCTGTTGCCAAACATCACTCACCACAAGAGACAATCAACATATCTCCAAAAGCAAGAGCCAGAGCGGCACAGTATGGTGTCGATATGCAGAGTGTTTTGCAAAAAACAGCCAAAGATGCTTTACATGTAAAGGATGTGGAGGCATATTTAAGAGAACATTATTTTACACCAAAAGCATTACAGCTGTTGGACAGGTACGGCTTGGATCTTGCAGGATTTACACTCAACCATAAAATAAACGAAGCAGAAGTGCAGGAGTTTATTGACAAAAATGAAACACCCCTGCCACAGCCTTTGAGTCAGATGCAAAAGGCAATTATTGCCAATGTGACGGCTTCTGCACAAAAGCCTGTGTACCGTTTGTATGAGCATATTGATGCAAAACTTTTTGTGGAGCATGATGCATACAGCATAACCGCCTGGCTGATAAAGATTTTTGCAAAAGTGATGATGCAACATGAAGCATTTCGTTCACGCCTGCAAAATGATGCGCTTGTTATAAGTCCCAATGCCTCTATTGCCGTTGCTGTGGCAGATAAGAAAAATCTTTACATGCCTGTTGTCAAAGATGCGAACAAATGCTCCATAGCAGAAATTTCGGCACAACTGCAAAGCTTTAAAACAAAGCTCAAAGCAAATTCTTTTACTGCAGCAGATATGCAGGGATCAAGCTTCGGTATTTCAAATCTTGGGATGCTGGGTGTAGAATCTTTTGATGCAATGATCAACAAAATGACTCGGGTATCGCAGCGGTAGGAAGTTTGCAGGATGGGAAGATATCTCTCACCCTGAGTGCAGACCACAGAGTGATAAACGGCTATGAGGCAGCACTCTTTATGCAGGATGTCAAGAAAGAGGCACAAAATCCTCTTCAATTTAAGGACTGAAAGATGTATGACATAATTTTTATCGGTGGCGGACTGAACTATGCAGGAGCAATTGTTGCGGCAAAAAACGGCAAAAAAGTGGCTTTGGTTGAAAAAGATATGCGTCAGCTTGGCGGTGTCTGTCTGCATAAGGGGTGTATTCCTTCAAAAATGTTTTTACATTATGCCAATGTTGTGTATGCGTCAAAAACTGACATTTTAGAAGGACAAACAGCACTTTCAATGCAAAAGCTTTTTCAGAAAAAAACAGATTTGATAAACAATGCCTGGCAGGCAATTAAAAAACAGTGTGCGCATGTAGATTTAATAGAGGGCGAAGCCCGACTCAAAGAACCCCATAAGGTAGAAGTCAACGGTAAAATTCTTGAAGCAGAGCATATCGTCATGGGCACGGGCTCTTCGGCTTTTATTCCTGAAGGCATAGAGTATAATGCCAAGGATATTATCGTCAGTGATGAGGTGCTGATGATGCAAAAGCTGCCGGAAAAAATTGCCATTTACGGTGTCGGGGCTATAGGTTTGGAAATGGCAGGTTTTTTCGCAACGGCAGGCACACAGGTAACACTTGTCAATCGCGACGACCAAATTTTAAAACACGCAAACCCGCTTATTCAAAAAGAGGTAAAAAACCAGCTTGAAAAAATCGGTGTGAAAATTCTTGAGATGCACAAAATACAAACTGCAAAAAGTACAAAAAAAGGTGTGCATATCACTTTTGAAGACAAAAGCAGTATCTATATGCCTGTTTTGCTTGTTGCAGCCGGGCGCAGACCGAATGTTGATTTTCTTACATGTAAAGAGATACAAGTTGAAAAAGGCATTGTCACAGACAGATTTTTTGAAACAACCCTGAAAAATCATTATGCCATAGGGGACTGTAACGCAAAACTTCAGCTCGCTCATGCTGCAAGAGCAGAAGTTTTAAATGTTGTAGAGCGCATTTTAGGGAACAATCCACGTCCTCTCAATCTGGACCATGTTGTCAAATTTATACACACCCTGCCTATGAGTTATGCTGTAGTCGGAAAAACTGACGGTTTAAAATCAAGCATTGTTCCTTTGAGTCATTTTCCCTACTCTGTATACAATCATGCTGCAAAAGGCGTGATGATTACATATGCGGATCAGGAAGGATTTATCCTTGGTGCCGAAATTCTGGCACCGAATGCAGAAGAACTTGTCGCCATCGCAGGTATGAGTTTGGCTGGTGAAATGGATGCAGCGCAGGCAAAACGGACGATTTTCGGACATCCGACATTCAGTGAAGCTTTAGAGAGAACATTCTTTAAGTTATGATTGTCCATAACTGGGGTGAAATTGCATATGTTACAGCAAACAGACAGATGCACGCTTTACATGTAAAGGCACAGCAAGATACACAAAATCACCTCATACTGTGTTCGCATCCTGCGGTTTTCACAGTGGGCAGCGATGAGCAAAGGCATTTCAATGTACCCACCGTGCAAAGCGACAGAGGGGGTTCCGTTACCTGTCACTCGAGGGGACAGAACATCTTTTATTTCTGTTTTCAGGTAAAACAGCCGGCGCGATTTTATAAAAAAGTTCTTGAGGCTTTCGAGAGTTTTTTTATGAAAAATCTGCCTGCAGTCAGATATGACAAAAACAAGCCCGGTTTTTATATACAAAATCGTAAAATCGCCTCTTTGGGTTTTCGCTACTCCAGAGGGGTTTCTTTGCATGGTGTTGCTTTGAATGTTGATGTGGATTTGGACTTTCATTCACTGGTTTCACCGTGTAACCTGGCAAATATTGTACCGACTTCTTTAAAAAATGAAGGCTTGATTCTCACGTCAGAAGAAGTAAACGAGCAGATGATACAATTTATAGGAAAATATTTTGAAGATGCCGTTTAAACCAAAAGTCAAAGTGCCTGCTCCGGAGATTTTACAAAATATGCAGGATATTTTGGAAAAAAATATTTTGACAACAGTATGCGAAGCGGCAGCCTGCCCAAACAGAGCAGAGTGCTATGCGCGAAACAGTGCAACATTTATGATTTTAGGCGATACCTGCACAAGAGCCTGTGCTTTTTGCAACGTAAAAACAGGTCATGGCAGAGCTGTCGACATGAATGAACCGCAACGTCTGGCGAAGGCTGTCCAGGAGTTAGAGCTGCAGTATGTTGTGATTACATCGGTGGACAGAGATGATTTGAAAGATTACGGATCCGGGCATTTCGCACGCTGTGTCCAAGCGATAAAAGAGAAAAATCCAGAGATAAAAATAGAACTTCTAACGCCTGATTTCAAATACACTCAAGATGCCTTGCAGACAATTACAACAAGCGGTGCTGACAAACTGGCACACAACCAGGAAACTGTCAGACGATTAAGTAAAAGTATACGTCCGCAGAGTGATTATGACCGTTCATTAAAAGTTTTGGAGTATTATGCCAGATATTCACCTTTACATGTAAAGTCTTCTTTGATGTGTGGGCTTGGTGAAACAAAAAAAGAGTTGCTGGTCACAATGCAGGAGTTGCTGGATGTCGGCGTGAGTGAATTGACACTCGGACAGTATCTGCAACCGACGCAAAAACATCATAAGGTAGCAAAATATTACCCGCCGGAGTTTTTTGATGAAATGAAAGAAGGATGCCTTGTGTATGGGATTTCGTGCAGTAGCTTCAGGTATTTTGGTAAGAAGTTCTTATTTTGCAGAAAATTTGGGAGATGACTAATGAGCAAAGCAAGGTTGGTTTTAGTGCGTCACGGACAAAGTATATATAACCAAAAAAATGTTTTTACAGGATGGACAGATGTTGACTTGAGTCAGCAGGGCAGGGATGAAGCAAAAAAAGCCGGCGGAGTGTTAAAAAAGCATAATATCTATCCGGATATCTGTTTTACATCATGGCTGAAACGTGCCATTCATACAGCACAGATATTACTGCAGGAGCTGGAATGGGAGCATATAAATATGCTTAAAAGTTATAAACTCAATGAAAGACATTACGGAGACTGGCAGGGCAGAGATAAAGATACAGTCAAAAAAGAGTATGGAGAAGAAAAATTTCTGGCTGTTAGACGCGGCTATGACGTGCCGCCGCCACCTTTACATGTAAACGATAAAAGATGTGTATGGAATGATAAAAAATATGCGAATGTCAACAGAGCGCTTTTGCCTTTGTCAGAATCTTTACAGGATACAAAAAAGAGAGTGCTGCAATATTATAAAGAGCAGATTTTTTCGCAACTGCAGGAGAAAAAAACTGTGTTGATTTCGGCACACGGCAACTCTCTGCGTGCCTTGGTAATGGAACTTGAAAAAATGACTTCACAGGAGATAGTGCAATTTGAAATACCGACAGGCGAGATTATAATGTATGATTTTGACAGCGATATGAAGATACTACAGAAAAATGTTTTGATAGGTTAAACCCGAATTATGTATAATTCGACACTTTAATGAAAAACTTTATGATATTTGAATTGGATATTTAGAGAAGGAAAAAAATGGAAAAACTAAAAGAATTTTTTGCATATGGCGAAAAAGTTCCCGGCTATGATGTACGGGTACTCAATGAGAGAGAAGCAAGAGCTGCCGCGGCAATTCTTTTTGTAGGTGCATTTATAGGGCTTACAAACGGAGTGATGCTTGGGACAGCAGTGTTTTCTAAATACTTTGTGACGTTTTTTGCTATTGATTTTACACTCAGAGTGATTCAGCCACGATATGCTCCGAGTCTGTTATTGGGACGTTTTTTTGTAAGCAATCAGACACCGGAATATGTCGGAGCCGAACAAAAACGCTTTGCCTGGGCACTGGGCATGATAATAGCCTGGCCGATGTTTTATTATCTGGTGCTTGATTTTCAGCCAAATCCGCTAAAAGTTCTTGTGTGCCTTATCTGTATGGCACTGCTCTTTTTTGAAGCAGCTTTTTCCATTTGTCTGGGATGTAAAATTTTTAATCTGGTAAAAAAGAATAAGGCAACACACTGCCCTGGCGGAGTATGTGAGATGAAAATTAAAGAGCCTATTCAGACATTTAATCCGGTGCAAAAAAGCATTCTGATTATCACTGTGATTGTAATGGCATACGGAGCCTATGCCTACATGACGAAACTTCCAGACAAACAAATCTGACAAAAAAGATAAAAACAATGATGCTCAGTGATGAAGAACTGCAGAGAATTGAAGATGAAAAAGCCGATCAAGAATTTGAACAAGACGATTTTTAGGAATGAACTACTATTTTGCTCTTTTAACGCTTATGCTTGGTCTCGGCTTTGCATTGCTGAGTGCCTATGTGATTTACACATACTCCAAACAAAAAAAACTGCAAAAAATCTTAGAACAGCCAATACGTCAAGAATATATAGCAATACTCAAACGTATTGTGCTCTATAACAGACTCAAAGAGGAAGAACAACAGCGCATACATAAATCTATTTTGATTTTTATCAACACAAAAGAGTTTACAGGTATCAATATTGATGTGAGTGATGAAATGAAAATAGTGATTGCTTTTCATGCCTGTTTATTGGTGTTGCATGTAGAGTTTACAGCCTGTTATGAAAATCTTTCGACAATTTTGATATATCCTTATACTATGGTTGCCAGGCAGGTGAGTGCCAACGGTGGTATATACACCAAAGGTGAATTTTTGCTTGAGGGACAGTCAGCAAGTGATACCGTTGTCATCTCCTGGCATGATGCAAAAAAAGATGCCTATCATCTCCATGAAAACAATGTGTTGCTGCATGAATTTGCCCATGAAATAGACTTTCTTGACGGCAGTGCAGACGGAACACCGCCATTGCCGTATGCAAAATATCACGAGTGGGCAAAAGTGCTTTCAAGAGAGTTTAACAAACTCAGTGATGTTGCCCTGAAAAATCGTGACTGGGGGAAATACAAGCTTTTAGGTGCCTATGCCGCAACAAATGAGGCAGAATTCTTTGCCGTTGTCACGGAGCGTTATTTTGAAAAGCCTGAAGCTTTGAAAAAACACTTTCCGGAACTCTTTGAAGAGTTTAACAGCTTTTATAAAGGGCAGCCCTAAAGTTTATCTGTAATTTTTTCTCATTAAGAATAAAAGTTTCAGAGTGTGCTATAATTCGTTCGATTTATGGGGCTGGACCCTGTACTTCAATAAGGAAAATCGATGACGAAAGAGTATATATTTACTTCAGAGTCTGTAACAGAAGGGCATCCTGACAAGATGGCAGATCAGATCAGTGATGCAATTCTGGATTATATTATTGAGCATGATACCAATGCACGTGTAGCGTGTGAAACACTGGTATCAAATGGTTTTTGTGTAATTGCAGGCGAACTGAAGACGACGGCGTATGCCCCAATGCAAGAGATTGCAAGAGAAGTAATCCGAGATATCGGGTATACCGATGCAACGTATGGTTTTGATCACAGGTCAGCTGCAGTATTAAACGGCATAGGAGAACAGTCTCCTGATATCAATCAGGGGGTTGATCAGGCCGGAGGAGAAACCGGAGCAGGCGATCAGGGGTTAATGTTTGGATATGCCTGTCGTGAGACAGATGTGCTGATGCCTTTGCCTATTCACCTCTCCCACCGTTTGACAGAACGCCTGGCAGAAGTAAGAAAAGAGGGAATTATTCCCTATCTGCGTCCTGACGGAAAGGCACAAGTCAGTGTAAAGTATGTAGACGAGAAGCCTGTTTCTGTAGAAACTGTTGTTATTTCCACGCAGCACGCACCTGAAGTATCGCAAGAGCAGATCCACAAAGATGTTATAGCAGAAGTGATACGAAAAGTAATTCCTGCGGAGATGATGGATGAAAACACTGTTTTTCATATCAATCCGACAGGAAAATTTGTAATCGGCGGTCCTCAGGGAGATGCCGGACTTACAGGTCGTAAAATTATTGTTGATACCTATGGAGGCAGCTGTCCACATGGCGGTGGTGCATTTTCAGGAAAAGATCCGACAAAAGTTGACCGTTCAGCCGCATATGCAGCGCGCTGGGTTGCAAAAAATCTTGTAGCCGCAGGAGCTTGTGACAAGGTGACTATTCAGGTTGCCTATGCAATCGGTGTAGTACAGCCTGTCTCAATTATGGTTGACACGCACAATACCGGCATAGTGGCAGAAGAGAAAATCCAAAGCTGTATAAAAGAGCTTTTTGATCTTTCCCCTGCCGGAATAATCAAATCACTGGATTTATTAAAGCCAATTTATCGAAAAACGGCTGCTTACGGACATTTCGGCCGTGAAAATCTTGGTTTCAACTGGGAAAAAACAGACAGAGTTGATGCAATAAAAGAGTATTTAGGCATCTAATATAGTTTAAGTGTAACCTATAAACTACAGTTTTTAAACTAGCTGAGCGCTTTTAGCTGTATTTAAAAGTCTACAGTGTATAGTTGCATTTTAATAAAAACAAGGAGAATAAAATGTCAGTTGTAATTAATGATACATGTATTAACTGTGGAGCTTGTATAGATGAGTGTCCGGTAGAAGCAATCGTAGATGAGGATGATAATCCAACAGGTGAGGATATTTATTATGTGTATCCAGACAAATGTGTAGAGTGTGTTGGACATCATGATGAGCCTGCATGTGCTACTGCTTGTCCGACTGAGGGTTGTATAACATGGGATGTTGTTGGGCCAAGTCCACAGCACCGTGAAGATATTACTGAAGAACAGCGTTTAAACCACGAACCGGTAGTAGAATAGTTATAAGAGCACTTCTGTGCTCTCATAACACTCCTTTTAATTCATTTAAATCCATAAAATTTACATTTTAAACTAAAAACAATCTTTTTTTAGATACAATTCCATTCTAATTTTATATTTTCAGAGGAGATTTGATGGAACGTACACTATCAATAATCAAACCAGATGCAGTTGCAAAAGGTGTTATAGGCAAAATTTTAGATCGTTTTGAAAGCAATGGTCTTAGAATTGCAGCAACAAAAAAACTACAGCTTTCCCGTGCTGATGCTGAGGCATTTTATGCTGTTCATGCCGAGAGACCTTTTTTCAACGACTTAGTTGATTTTATGATCAGTGGACCGGTTGTTGTTTCAGTTTTAGAAGGTGAAAATGCTATGCAGAAAAACCGTGATTTAATGGGTGCTACAAACCCTAAAGAGGCTGAAGCAGGTACTATCCGTGCAGATTTCGCTGAAAATATCGATGCAAATGCAGTTCATGGAAGTGACTCGGTTGAAAATGCTGCGAATGAAATTGCATTCTTTTTTGCTGAGAGAGAAATTTCTTAAGTATATCCGATGAGGATTGTGCTTAGAAAAGTAACAAAAACTCCTTTAGACTTTGAAGTCACCTCGAATGAAATGACTTTTAAAGGTTTTTTGGAGTACTATAGTGCAAAATTGATTCTGCTTAAAGCAAGCATCAGTGGAACACTGGAAAAATCCTGTGATATATGTGCGCAGGGTTTTAATCTTAAAGTTAGTGAAGAGGTCGAATTTTTCATTAATGACGGAATATACGAAGATGACAGCAGCACTCTTTTGGATGTTGTTGAGTCTTTGGACGGTAATGTGGATCTTGAAGAGATTTTACACTCAGAGATCGAACTTATCAAAAGTGATTACCATTCATGTGGAAATTGCTCTAAACCAGAAGAAATTGAGTTTTAAACTCTTGCCTCGTTTGAGGCAAAGCTTTAGTCGTCTCAACGGCGCAATTGAAAAATTAAATTAAGGAAAAAAGTTATGGCAGTACCTAAGAGAAGAGTCTCTCATTCCCGTTCAGCGAAGAGAAGAACTCATTATAAAATTTCTTTAGCCCGTCCGGTTAAAGATAAAGACGGAACTTATAGATTACCACACCACATTAACCCAACTACCGGTGAGTATAAGTAGTCAATGGTAAAAATTGCTATTGACGCAATGGGCGGGGACTTTGGTCCCGAGCCGATTGTAAACGGATGCATAAAAGCACTCAAAAAGAAAAGATTCACTCCGATACTTGTAGGAAATAAATCAGAAATTTTACCTCTGTTACCAAAACGTTATAGAGATAAGATTTTAATTGTCGAGTCTCAGGATATCATTGCAATGAGTGATGCTGCAACAGATGCAGTAAAACGCAAAGAGAGCAGTATCTATAAAGCTGTGGATTTAGTTAGAGACGGTCAGGCAGACGGTGTGGTTTCAGCCGGACACAGTGGTGCCACAATGACACTTGCCACTTTAAGACTTGGTCGCCTGCAGGGTGTTTCCCGTCCTGCACTTGTCACATTGATGCCAACAAAAACAGGGCGTCGTTCTGTTCTTTTGGATGTGGGGGCAAATGTAGATTCCAAACCTGAGCATTTGGCAGAATTTGCTGTTATGGGCGGTTGTTATGCAGAAGATGTTTTAGGTATAGCAGAGCCGAGTATCGGACTTTTAGCCAATGGTGAAGAAGACTCCAAAGGAAACGAAGTCACAAAAGCAGCCTTCAAAATTTTAGAAGGTTACAAAGGCTTTAAAGGAAATGTCGAAGGCGGTGATATTTTTAACGGAAGCTGTGATGTTATTACATGTGACGGCTTTGTAGGAAATCTGGTCCTTAAAACAAGTGAAGGTGTTGCCTCTACAATCTCACAACTGATTAAAGACTATATAAAAAAATCTCCTATTCGCATTACCGGTGCACTGTTAATGAGAAAAGTTTTCAAACTTTTAAAAAAAGAGATAGATTATGCCGAAATAGGAGGAGCTCCTCTTATCGGTATAAAAGGCTGTGCAATTGTCAGTCACGGAAAAAGTAATGCCAGGGCAATTGAAAATGCAATTTATCAGGCTATTGATTATGTAGATACCGGCGTTAACAGACATATTATTGCAAGGCTTCAAGAGTTAAAACAAAAGGATATCTAAATGGCTTACGCTGCATTTCGCTCTATTGGTGCCTATGTGCCCGAAAAAATACTTACAAATGAAGAACTCTCTCATATGGTGGATACTTCAGATGAATGGATTACCAAAAGAACGGGAATTAAAGAGCGTCACATTGCTGCTAAAGATGAATTTACAAGTGATTTAGGTGCAAAAGCTGCGCAAAAAGCCTTAGAGCGAAGCGGTATAGAAAGCTCTGAGATAGATATGGTAATAACCGCTACAATTTCACCCGACTACTTTTGTATGCCATCAACCGCAACAGTCATTGCTACAAAACTGGGTATCAAAAATGCCACTGCTTTTGACATTTCTGCAGCGTGCACAGGCTTTATCTATGTTTTGGCAATAGCAAAAGCATTTATAGAATCAGGGATGAAAAAAAACATTTTAATCATCGGTGCGGAAAAACTCTCTGCTATTACAGATTACAGTGACCGCGGTACATGTATACTCTTTGGTGACGGTGCAGGGGCTGCTGTAATTTCTGCAACAGATGATAAAAGTGAAGCTATTATAGATGTGCATACAGGTGCTGACGGTCAATATGCAGATTTGCTAATGACACCAAACGGCGGCAGCGGTTCTGCACATGATGCACTTGAAAGTGAAGCGGGAAGCTGTTTTATGCAGATGAAAGGCAATGAAACTTTTAAAGTAGCTGTGCGTACGCTGACAAAAGATGTTAAAGAAATTTTAGAAGAAAATAACATAAAAAGTGAAAATATCAAACATTTTATTCCGCATCAGGCAAATTTGAGAATTATCAAAGCTGTTGGCGAAGCTTTAAAAATGAGAGATGATCAGGTCGTAATCACTGTACAAAAGTATGGAAATACTTCAGGAGCTTCCATTCCGATGGCTATTAATGATCTGTATGAATCAGGGGAACTTGAGCCTGGTGAGCTGATGCTGCTTGACGCCTTTGGCGGAGGATTAACCTGGGGAAGCGCCCTTATCCCTTTTTCACCACTCAAGTAACATTTTTATCCAATTTCTGCGTTGGATAATAATATCTTTTCGTCACTTACTATAGTAAGCTCCTCAAATATATTTATATCCGCCTTGAACTAGAATAAAAATGAGAACTTGAGAGGCGAAAAATATTTTTTTGCTTCTTAATTGCCAACTATTTCGGAACCCGTACTTTAGTGCGGGCGAGAGTGGCAGAAAAACGCCAATAGCCGGCACTAAAGTACCGGTTCCGAGGATATTTTGTTAAAATGCTAAAGCATCGTTTCTAAAAGAGCACGTAGGCTAGGTTTTAACCCAGGCTGATTTGTTTTAAAGCTACAACAACTCTTTTATAAAACTCTGCTTCATCCGGCAGGTTTAAAACAGCATCTCTTAGCTTTTCACCCCACATCGGATTAGGAAAGCAGCTGTCATTTTCAAATCTTGCCATTACATGTAAATGGACGCGCGGAAGCATATTTGCAAATGATGCCATATTTATTTTGGAAGGTTTGTAATATTTTTTCATTTCATCTTCGATGATATCAAAGATTTCAAAGAGCTGCAGGCGCAGCTCTTTTGGCATGTCTCCAAGCTCTTTGTAAGGCTTTTTTGTGAAGATTTTCAGCCAGGGAATTTCACTCTCTTCTTTTTCTATAAAAAAGTTTTCATCTTCATAAATGATGAGAGTGTCCATAAAAACTAGTCTCTGTTTCGGTTTCTGTTTGAAGAACTTCTGTTGCCTCTGTATCCGCCGCCGTCACGGTTTCTTTCGCCGCCAGAACGGTTTCTGTCTCCGCCCGAACGGTTACGGCTGTTTCCGCGGAACCCGCCACGACCTCTGCCGCCTTTTCCTCGACTGTCATTGCGTTTTCCGGCACGTTCCAGGATAGCAGCGAGTTTGTCAGCAGGAATACCGATATTGCTCGGTCCTTTTATATCCTGTCTGTCCAGGATCATAGAGATGAGTTTGAACATGATTTTTTCTTCATCTATATCTTCTTTGAGACGGTCAAGAATTTTATGTGCCTCATCATATATTTTTTGGTCTTCAATTGTTTTGACCATTTTTTCCACAGTAGATTCACGCAAATCATTTTTGCTTGGCACGAATGCATGATTCATTGAGGTACCGACTTTTTGTTTGATACGCTGCAGTTCTTTAAACTCCAAAGGTGTCAACAGTGTGATAGCCTTTCCTTTTGTTCCTGCACGTCCTGTTCTCCCGATACGGTGAACATAAGACTCAGGATCAAAAGGAATATGATAGTTGAATACATGAGAAATATTGCTTACATGTATACCGCGGGCAGCCACATCGGTTGCCACAAGGACTTTGACAGAGTCGTTTTTGAAACCTTTGATAACAGTCTCACGCTGACGCTGCTCCATGTCACCGTGCAGACCGTTCGCCAGATATCCTGCATTTGAAAGAACATTGCTTAATCTGTCAACTTCTGATTTTGTTCTACAAAAGACAACTGATTTTGTACTGTTTTCAGCATCCATAAGACGAATTATTGCATCATCTCTTTCATGCTCGTCAATAACATAATACTCCTGTTCGATATCGGCATTTGTTGTCTCCCCTTTTGTGATAGAGACAAAAGCAGGGTCTTTTAAAATCTTGTTTGCAAGATTTTTAATCGGCTGTGGCATAGTTGCCGAGAAAAGCAGAGTCTGTCTGTCTGTCGGAAGATAAGAGAAAATTTCAGTGATGTCATCCAAAAATCCCATGTCAAGCATCTCATCTGCCTCATCAAGTACAACGACACTCGGTGCAAAATTGTTGAGCATATTTCTTTTTAAGAGATCAAGCATTCTTCCGGGTGTTGCTACGACAACACTTGCACCGCGACCGATAAGGTCAAGTTGACGCTTATAAGAGCTTCCCCCGTATACGGTAACTGTCTTTACATTCAGATTACGGCCATATTTGAATATTTCATCACTGACCTGTGTTGCGAGTTCCCGTGTTGGTGTGATGACAAGCATCTCCACTTTGCCGTTGAGTTTCATGTTTGAAAGAACAGGAAGTGAAAAAGCTGCTGTTTTTCCTGTACCCGTGTGTGCCTGTCCGACCATATCACGGCCTTCAAGTATGATAGGAATTGCCTGCTCCTGAATAGGAGAGGGGACTGTAAAGCCGGCGAATTTAACACTTTTAAGTATTTCTGGTTTTAGGTTTAACGAATCAAATGTGATTGTAGGTTCTTCTGTAGTTGTTGTTTGTGTTTCTTGTGCAGTTTCTTGCATCATTATCCTTTTTTAACAGGCTTTTGAAGCCTTTTTATACATAAGGAGATGACGCAAGTTCTACTAAAATTTCCACTTTAAGTCTATCAGGGCATCTTCCCCTTAAAATATTTATGGAATTATAGCTAAATTTTTTAATATTTACAGTAAAGTTGCAAATATTTTTAATTACTTAAGTTTATAATGCTACAAAAGAGCAGGTAAATTTTTTTGTAGTCTGGTCTGGAATGATAAAAGAACGCTCATAGTCGGCACTAAAGTACCGATTCCGAGAAGTTTCTCAGCAGTTTTTTGCTTAACTTAACGGCATTGAGACTTCAAATCTGGGCAAAATCCAGTATAATACACAAAAGAAAATTATAGAAGGTTTTATATGAATGAAAACATCTCTTTAGTCGTTATTGCTTTTTTGCTCCTCTCATTTTTACTGGTTTTATATTTTTATTTAAAAGAAAAAAACACGAACAAACGTTTACATGTAAAGGCAGAAGAGTTGCAAAGCAGTTATTTTACACTCAATGGTTCGTATGAACAGCTAAAAGAAGACTATAATGCGTTGGAGATTGAATATGCAGGTTTTAAATGCGAGATACAATGATGAGATGAAAGCATCGGCTGAGAAATTGGAAGTTTTACAAAAAGCAAAAGAAGAACTTTCACAGGAATTTAAAATTTTGGCAAATAAAATATTTGAAGACAAGTCAAAACAGTTCAGCAGTGCAAACAAAGAGCAGCTGGAACTGCTTTTAAAACCTTTTCGTGAACAGATAACAAATTTTTCAAAAGAGGCAAGAGAACAGTTTGAAGTGGAACTCAAAGACCGCCATCTGCTCAAAGATGAACTGCATCGCCTGAAAATGATGAATGAAACACTGGCACAGGAAGCGCTCAACCTGACCAATGCCCTCAAAGGTGAGAACAAAACGCAGGGAAACTGGGGCGAACTGGTTTTGGAAAATATACTTGAACAGTCAGGTTTGCGCGAAGGTGTTGAGTATGAACTCCAAGCCACACTCAAATCAAACGAGGGCAAAACCTACAGACCCGATGTCATAATACATATGCCGCAAAACAGAGATATCATAGTGGATTCCAAGGTCTCACTGACTGCGTATGAACGGTTTGTCAATGCGGATGAGCCTGAAGAAAAAGCAAAAGCCTTAAAAGAGCATATTGCAAGTATCTCTTCACATATAAAAGAGCTGAGTGCAAAAAACTATGAAAAACTTGAAGGGGTCAATACGCTTGATTTTGTTCTGCTTTTTATGCCGATTGAAGGGGCTTTCTTACTGGCACTTGAACAAGACGGTGAATTTTTCAAGCGTGCATATGAAAACAATATTTTAGTCGTATCTCCTTCTACGCTGCTTGTAACGCTCAGAACCATAGAGCACATCTGGCGAACGCAAAGGCAGGAAGAACATGCAAAAAAGATAGCCGCAGAAGCAGAAGCGATGTATGACAAACTTGTATTATTTGTTGAAGAGATGAAACACATAGGAGCCTACCTGCAAAAAACACAGGACTCTTATGACAAGGCGATGAACAGACTCAGCACGGGACGCGGCAATGTTATAAAAAGAGCGCAAAATATGAAAGCACTGGGGTTAAAGCCGAAAAAAGAGTTGCCGCTCAAGAGTGAAGATGATGGAGACGATACATGAAAATAGAGACAAGGTACAATTATGAAAAGAGCTGGACGCTGACATCTGAGAAGGATATTTTAAAAATAATAGAAGAAGAAATAGGCAATGATGATGTAGAGGGTGTTTTTACTTATATAAAAGAGGCTGTGAAAAAGGGTAAGGTAATAAGTGTCGGTTCATGCAAATTTAAAATAACAGAGAAAAAGGGATAAAATGTTTCAAAATCAGGATATAGCAAAACTGCTGTTGCGAATAAGTTTGGGTGTGTTGATCCTGTTTCACGGAATTCACAAAGTCATACATGGTATAGGCGGTGTTAAAAGTCTGGTTGTCAGTGCGGGATTGCCTGAGTTTTTAGCCTATGGCGTCTACTTTGGGGAGTTGATAGCGCCAATTTTTATTATTTTAGGGCTCTATGCCAGAGTGGCGGCGACTGCCTTGGCTTTTAATATGTTTGCGGCAATCTATTTGGCATATGGATTTTCACTGACACTTTCAAAGTTTGGAGGTTTGTCCTGGGAGACACCGTTGCTTTATCTGATACTGTCTCTGCTTGTCATACTTCTTGGAAGCGGAAAATACGCTGTAAATTCCAAATAGAAAATGGAGATTTTAAAGCTTAAAGCCCGCACTGAAGTACGGGTTCCGAAAAGTTCCTTAGTTTAATGGCATTCAGACTGAAATATATGCTGCAAAAAATTTATAAGCTGACATGGCAAACTTACATTTTAAGCACCCTTGGAACCCGTACTTCAGTGCGGGCTTGTGTCTTTAAAGCCTGATGCTTAGGGATGTTTTACCTTTATAGTAGAATTCAAACTCCACCCGATAAGCAACATACAAACGATAACTCCGTATGCCGGTAAAATATTGTAAGTATTTAACAAATAGACAAGCCAGAGCAGAATTGCTCCAAGCGGCGTCGGCACACCCGTAAAATATTTATCAACCGCACCGGCGTCGGTATGCAAATTGAAATGGATAAGACGGCGCAGCCCTGATATCACATAGTAGATACTTGCAATTGCCGCAAGAATAAACCACAACCCATGCAAAGAAGGTGCATATGCGGCTTGAAATATCAAAAAGACAGGAACGAGAACAAAACTTAAAAAATCTGCAAAGCTGTCAAGCTGTACCCCAAACTCATTGGAGAGTTTATACTTTCTTGCAATTTTTCCGTCAAATATATCAAAAGCACCGCCAATCCATGCCAAAACTATCGCCAAAGTAAAATTGTTCTGTGTGATAAAATAGGTTGCAAGGAGTCCTGCTGTGATGTTGACAAAGGTAAACACATTTGCGAGATTAAAGTGAGAAGAGGGTGTCCATAAAAATTTCATATAAATAGCTGCCTTTGTAAAATATAAATGCAATTATAGCAAAATCATATTAAACAGAATAGAAAGATATGATAAATATTATCAATATCATTAAGCTTACTGTAAGTAGAACTGAATTATTATTGCATATCAAAATCATAAATAGGAATTTTATGCTAAAAATTATTAGACTCAGTATATTATATTTTTCTTTTACAGCATTGCTGAGTGCTGCCGAACAAACATTAGTCAATGAGAAACGTCTTCACTCTGTAAGAAAAAATATAGACAAAGAGGCCTTGATGCAGGTGAGAAAAGTTTCTCCAATAAATAATATTGAACACATGTTTGAAGATGCCAGAGTCTCAGGTCAGCTTAGGATTATGTTTGCCGGATATGAGCAAAAAGAACAAAATGTGGCGAATAATTATGCGACTGCACTTGGCGGAAAGTTAAAGTATGAGTTGGCAGAACTGCAGGGTTTTAATGCGGGTGCGGCTGTTTACATATCACATGATCTAGGCTTTGCAACAGGTGAGGGAACTCGGCACAACAGTGAACTCTCTTCAAGTGACGGCAGTTATACGCAGCTTGCCGAAGCATATATAAATTATAAATATAAAGCATTTAACATAAGGGCAGGACGCCAGATTTTAGACACTCCACTGGCTGACAGTGATGATATCCGTATGATAAGTAATACTTTTGAAGCGTATGTTGCATCTTATTCGGATGGCGGGTTAGAGATGATGGCCGGAAATATTCAGTCATGGCAGGGAGTTGATGCCGGACTGGATACTCCATGGGAAAAAACGGGTAGCCGAGGGACAAATTTTGGCGGGCTAAGCTATCATAATGTATGGGAATTAAATCTTTGGGTTTATAATATTACAGATGTAACAAATGCATTTTACCTCGATGGAGGGATTCAGTACCATTTTAATGAGGATATGATCCTTCACTGTGTTTTGCAGTATTTAAATGAAAAAGAGTTGGCTTCAAGTGCTTATGACACTACGATTTATGGCGGGTTGTTTGAATTTGTAGTAAAGGGAATCAGTTTGAGTATTGCCTATGACAAATCTTTAAACGACCCTGCCACAGCAAGTTTTAGCGGATTTGGCGGAGGAACACTTTTTAGCAGTATGGATACACTCATATTGGATGATATTGCGGATGACAGGGATGCGCATGCTTTGGTATCCTCAATTGGTTATACAACAGAGATTTTTACTCTTTTGTATGCCTATGGTGATTTTAAAGGAAATGCAAACAGTTTGGGTGAGAAAGCACATATAATAGAACAAGATGTAAGTTTAGAGTATAATATAGATAATGAATTATTGTTTGCATGTGTATACAGTATGCAAAAAGATAAAGAAAACTCTGTAAATACAGACCATGACTGGAATCGTGTTCAGTTTATGCTTAATTATAATTTTTAAAAGAGACAAAGTGAATAAAATGAAAAAATTAATAGACTGTGAAAAAGGCGAAAAAGTAAAGGTTTTAAAGTTGGCGACAAATTATGATTTAAAACAAAGACTTATCTCCTTTGGCATTATGAAAGATACACAACTGCAGGTACTAGAGCATGCCCCGCGAAAAAAAACAATAGAAGTAAAAGTAGGAAAAATGCGAATTGCCTTACGTGCCGAAGAAGCAGAACTTATTGAGGTTGAAACAATATGAATGAAGAAACAAAAGTATGCCCGATTATTGCCAATCATATTAAAGTAGCACTTGTGGGACAGCCGAATGTCGGTAAAAGTATGCTGATTAACTCTGTCTCCAATGCCCACTTGCATGTAGGAAACTTTTCCGGTGTGACAGTGGATAAAACAGAGGTGTTGTTTGATTATAAACATTATCATTTTACTGTTGTTGATTTGCCCGGAACCTACGCATTTACGGACTATACAATAGAAGAGAGAGTCACAAGAGATTATCTTTGCGCGGAAGACTATGATATTATTATCAATGTTGTAGACTCTACAAATCTGGAAAAAAATCTCCAACTCACAGCAGAACTTTTTACGATGAGTAAAAAGATGGTCATTGCCCTGAACATGAGTGACGAAGCGGATAAAGAGGGCATAGAGATAAATGCCGAGTATATGTCCGAACTGCTCAATGTCCCCTGTGTAAAAGTTTCAGCAGCACAAAAAACAGGGATAGAAGAGTTGATAAACATGGTTGTTGATGTGCATGAAAAGCCCAAACTTGAACCGAAGCTTGTATTTAGCGAACCGGTTGAAGAAGAGATACAAAAGATAGTCTCTTATCTGAAAAAACACAAATATGAAGCAAAAAACAGTTATAGAAATATTGCAATAAATCTTTTAAAGGAAAACAGAAAAACTTATGAAAAACTGCATGATGATCCTATTTGGATAGAGTTGCAGCCTATTTTGATAGAAGCGTCCAAACATATAGAACTGCACCATGATACAGATGACATCAAGGAAGCTTTTGCCGAAGAATATGCCTCTTTTAACCGAGGTATTGTTGCTGAAGTCGTGAAAGTAACAAAACAGGAAAAAGAGAAAAAGACAATTACGGAAAAGATCGATTCTGTTTTGATTCATCCTTTATACGGTATTCCTATATTTTTGTTTTTAATGTGGGGGCTTTTTCAGCTTACCTTTGTACTGGGTGCAGTACCTATGGAGTGGATTGACGGATTTTTTGGTTGGTTTGGAGATGCCATCGGTGCAACAATCACTAATGAGGATATACGTTCTTTGGTTGTTGACGGGCTTATTGCGGGAGTGGGAGCGGTTGTGCTTTTTACACCGAATATCATTATCCTCTTTATAGGGATAGCCTTGCTTGAGAGTACCGGTTACATGTCGCGGGTTGCTTTTTTGCTCGATGGATTTTTCCATAAATTTGGTTTGCACGGACAGAGTTTTATTCCTTTGGTAACCGGTTTTGGATGTTCCATTCCGGCTTATATGAGTGCGAGAATCCTCAAAAATGACAGAGACAGACTGCTCACACTTTTTATCATCAGTTTTATGTCCTGTGGGGCAAGACTGCCTGTGTATGTGCTTTTTGCCGGAGCATTTTTCAGTGAATCGATTGCAGGCAATGTTCTTTTTGCTATCTATATTACAGGTGCAATGCTCGGGCTGATTGCTGCCAAAATTTTAAAAATTACGGCTTTTAAAGGGGTAGATGAACCTTTTGTTATGGAGATGCCAAAGTACCGTTTGCCATCTTTCAAGCTTGTCTGGCATACGGTAGTTTCAAAAACACTGATGTATCTGAAAAAAGCGGGGACTTTTATTGCCGGAGCTACCATACTTATCTGGTTTTTAAGTAATTATCCACACAATACGGAGTTAGAAAAAAAATATGAAGTAAAAATAGAACAGGCACAAACAGCAGAGGCAAAAGCAAAACTGACAAACGAATTTGCAAGTAAAAATTTACAACAGAGCTATTTGGGACGAATCGGTGCATTTTCCGAGCCGCTTTTTCGTCCGCTTGGACTGGATTGGAAAATGGCGGTGGCACTTGAAACCGGCTTGGCGGCAAAAGAGGTCATTGTTTCAACACTGGGTGTATTGTATGCACTTGGTGAAAATGTCGATGAGACAACCTATTCGCTAAAAGATGCCATCAGCAAAAACATCTCTTTTGCATCAGCTGTGGCGTTTATCGTAATAATCATGGTATATCTTCCGTGTTTTGCCGCTTCTGTTGTATTTACCCGTGAAGCAGGTGGCTTGAAGTATTTCTTTTATCTGTTGGCATTTACGAGTATTACGGCATATGTTCTTGCATTTTTGGCATATCATATAACACTCTTACTGGGTTATTAACCCATTATTAGATTAGATTGGTTAAAATAAATTATGCAAAAAATATTAATGATTGAAGATGACTTGGAACTGGCAGAGATACTTACAGAGTATCTCGAACAATTTGAGTTTGAGGTTGTCACTGAAGACGACCCTTTTAAAGCAGTAAGTATATTAAAGTTAGAGCCTTTTGACTTGGTTATACTGGACTTGACATTGCCGGGTATGGACGGGCTGGAAGTTTGTGAAGCAATTCGTGAACGCCAGGATATTCCTATAATCATTTCAAGTGCGAGAAGTGATGTGACAGACAAGATAAAAGCACTGGAACTCGGTGCGGATGATTACTTGCCAAAACCGTATGACCCGAGAGAACTTGAGGCAAGGATTCACTCAGTACTGCGTCGTTATGAAGCAAAAAGTGAAGAAAAAGCAGAATCAAAAAGTGATTTCAAATGCGATAAAGAGACGATGACCATTACCTATAAAGGTCGCAAGATTGAGCTGACAAATGCAGAGTTTGGAATATTGTCTTATATGATAAGCAAACAGGGTCTGGTTGTGTCTCGTGAAGATTTGATTCATAATGTCAATGCCATTAATGAAGACTCATCCAACAAAAGTATAGATGTAATGGTCGGACGCATCAGAAACAAGCTCGGAGACAAATCCCTCATAGAGTCTGTCCGTGGTGTAGGATACAAGCTCCTCAAATGATCAAACGTCATGCTGTTTTATTTACGGTACTTTTTGCACTTGTTGTCTCTTTGACAAGTCTGAGTGCAATCTTTTGGGAGTTTTACAAACTTAACAAAGAACAGTATATAAACCACATTTTTACAAAATACTCAGTAATCACCCAAATATACCGTGAACATCAGCAGCGCCAGAGTTCAGAGATTATGCTTGAGGCAAATCTGGCTGTGTATAATCTTGAAGTCACCAAAGATGAAAAACTGAAAAAAGAGATATTTGAAAAAGGAAAAGTTCTCAAAAGAGAGGGATTTAAAAGTTTTAAAACCTCCTTGCTTATCAATGACAAAGGGTTATATACGAAAAATATCGTAACAAATCTCAGAGCGACTATGATTCAGTATAAAAGAAATATATACTTTCATATAGAAACACCAAGTGGTGATATCCTGATCAAAGACAACGATTTAAAACCTTATAGCTATATTAATCTGCTCTATTCCTATATTACAATATTTATGATTATCAGTCTCTCTTTTATTCTGATACTTCAAAGACTGCGTCCTTTAATCAGATTGAGAAAAAAGATTGAATTGTACGGTAACGGAAATATGGACATTTCTTTTAAAACAAACCGTGAAGATGAAATCGGTGCAGTTGCCAATGAACTTGAAAATGCACGACAGAAAATAAATACTGTGTTGGAATCCGTACACTCTTTTTAAGAAATTTGATGCATGAGTTGAAAACGCCTATAGCCAAAGGGACTATCGCCACACAGATGCTTGATTCGCAAAAACAAAAAGACAGATTCAGCTCTATTTTTAAACGCCTGGAGACACTTGTAACTGAATTTGCAATGATAGAAGAGGTGACAAGTCTGAGCGATAAAAAAGATTTTTCCGAGTACAGGCTGCTTGATGTAATTGATGGAGCTATAGATATGGCTATGGTTGACAAAGAACATGTCACAGTAAAAATCAGCGGAAAAATAAAAGTACATGTAAACTACAGACTTTATACGACAGCTATTAAAAATATGATTGACAATGCAATGAAATATGCTACCGATTCGCATATTACAATTCGTATGAATGACAAAAACGAACTTTGTTTTGAAAGCAAAGGTGCATGCCTTTCGCATCCTCTACAGTATTACATAGAGCCTTTTACAAAAGACAACCCATCGAAAAACAGCTTTGGATTAGGACTGTATCTTGTTGACTCTATCCTTAAAGCACATGGGCAGGTTTTGGCGCATGAGTATGAAAACGGAGTCAACCGTTTTATATTTGCATAAGTTTAAAAATGTAAACTAATGCAATGAATAGATACATGTACAGCTTCATATTACTTGTTTTTGCACTCTCTTTTTTTGCATTTGGCTGGGTGAGCCATACTGCCTATGTGCCCTATGAAAAAGAGCAGGAGCAAACACTGCTTGATACAATTCGCGAAAACAAAACTTTAAACGTTGTTCTGCTCAATGCTCCTTCGACCTACTATATAGGTCCGGATGGTCCACAGGGTTTTGAATATGATTTGTTACAGTCATATGCAGAACATTTGGGAGTGGATTTAAATTACAACAGCACATACTGTCAAAGAAGCGATAGCACTCTCCAAAAATCCAAATATTCATATCACATCTGCATCTTTGTCAAAAACACCACACAGAGAAAAAAAATTTCACTTTGGACCTTCGTATTTTGAAGTCGAAGAGCAGGTGATTTGTAACAGAGGAATGTTACGCGGATCAAATTTTCCAAGAAATGTGGAGGAGTTGGCAGGATTAAATATTATGGTAGGTGCTGATACGAGTTACAGCGAAACGATAAAATCACTGCAGGCAGACGGATATGAAATAAATGCAACGACAACTTCAGAATACTCAACAGAAGAGTTACTTGAAAAAGTTGCCAAACATGAGATAGACTGCACAATAGCGGATTCAAATATCTATGCACTTAATTTGCGGTATTTTCCTGAAATAGCACTTGCTTTTTCCATCAGTAAAAGAGAACAGTTGGCATGGCTGCTCCCAAAAAATGCAAAAGAGCTAGAAGCTGATATGTATGCCTGGCTCAATGATTATAACCAAAAAGGCAAGATGACACAGCTTAAAGACCACTATTACAGCTATATTCTTTTCTTTGATTATTATAATACAAAAATGTTTTACAAAAGAATGAAAAGCAGACTGCCAAAGTATGAAAAATATTTTAAGTATGCTGCAAAAAGATTTGACATTCCGTGGACACTGTTGGCATCTGTTTCGTATCAAGAATCACACTGGAATGCAAAAGCCAAAAGTTTTACAGGTGTTCGCGGGTTGATGATGCTGACACAACGTACAGCAAAGATGTTAGGTGTGAAAAACAGATTGAATCCGAAAGAGAGTGTAATTGGCGGAACACGGCATTTAAAACAGATGATAAAATTTGTTCCCAAAGAGGTAGAAGGGGAGAACAGACTAAAATTTGCCCTGGCTGCTTACAATATAGGTATGGGACATATAAAAGATGCGCAAAAGCTTGCAAAAAAACTGGGACTTAATCCAAATGTCTGGAGTGATTTGAAAATAGTACTGCCTCTGCTCTCGCAAAAAAAGTATTACAGAACTTTAAAATACGGATATGCAAGAGGGGCAGAGCCTGTCAAATATGTTGAGTCCATCTATAACTATAAAGATATTTTAGATAAACAAAACAAGGTGTTGAAAACTGATCTAGTGACTTCCAAGCTCCCCTAAAAATGTTTCCATATCATACTTTGTTCTGTATTCCGGAGTCATGATGTGAATAAGTATATCGCCCAAATCAACAACAATCCAGTCACCGCTTTCATCTACATTGTTAAAATGTTCGGCAGGTTTGAGTTCATTTTTTAAATGGTCCAAAAGGGCAGTGGTGTGTTTTTGTCCAAGAGAAGAGGCTATAACCGCATAATCAACGAAATAGTTTTTGTCACGGAGATCAAAAACCTCTATGGATTCCGCTTTGTTTTTATCGAGTGTGTTTACTATGTTTTGTATTCTGTCTTGCATTGTGTTCCTTGTAATATTGTGTTATTTCATCTCTGACTTTTTTTGGTATTTTTGAACTGTCAAAATTTTCTCTTAACATAGATGAAGATATGTCTTCATCTATGTTAAGCTGAATGAAATCTTTTGGTACTTTTATACGGTCTCTTGTGACAATTATAAAAGTTACCAGTTTTTTCAGTTCATCATAAGCATACCATTGATGCAGTGATTTTAAATTATCTGCACCGATAACCAAATAAATTTTGTCATAACTATCCAGCAAATGTTTGACTGTCGCAACTGTCGGCACTTTTTTTTTCAAGTCGACCTCATATGAACTGACTTCCACATCTTTATAAGATGAAAAAATATCTCTCAGCCATTGCAGCCGTAACTCAGCCGGAGCAGTAAAAGTTTTTTTAAACGGATTTAAAAAAGTAGGCATTACCACTACTTTGTCAATAAAGTCCAGTTCGCCCAAAGCCTTGACTATTGCCTCATGTGCGATGTGTGGAGGGTCAAATGAACCTCCGTAAAGTGCTATCGTTTTCATTTAATGCGAATTATAACTAATTTTGGATAAAATTACCCAATTATTTTATATTAGGAACTATAATGGCACTAAAAATAGCAATTAACGGATTTGGTAGAATAGGTCGTTGTGTGGCACGTATTGCACACAAAAGGGATGATGTGGAAGTTGTCGCTATAAATGACACTACAAGTATTGATATGATGATATATTTGTTAAAAAATGATTCTGTTCACGGAACATTTGCAAGTGAAGTTGTGCAGCTTGATGATGAAAACATTGCAATTGACGGTAAAAAATAAGAGTTTTTTCTGATCGTGATCCAAAAAACCTGAAGTTTGCCGAATGTGGCGCTGATATGGTTTTGGAGTGTACCGGTGTCTTTTTGACACAGGAGTCCGCGCAGGTGCATATTGACAACGGTGCAAAAAGTACTTTTTTCTGCTCCTGCGAAAGACAAAGCAACACCGACATTTGTGATGGGTGTCAATGAAGAAAAATATGCGGGACAAAAATCGTTTCAAATGCTTCTTGTACAACAAACTGTCTGGGTCCTGTTGCCCGTGTTCTTGATGATGCTTTTGGTATTGAAAAAGGCTTAATGACGACTATCCACTCTTATACCAATGATCAAAATATTTTAGATGTTAAGCATAACAAGGACAAACGCCGTGCCCGTGCCGGTGCTATAAATATGATTCCTACAACTACGGGCGCAGCAAAAGCCATCAGCCTTGTAATGCCGCAGCTTGAAGGAAAACTGCATGGTCAGTCCGTACGTGTACCGACACCTGATGTTTCTATGGTTGATTTAAATGTTGTCGTTTCCAAAAAATACAACAAAAGAAGAAGTGACCGCTGTTTTTAATGAAATGGCAGATACAAGACTCAAAGGTCTTTTGCTTATGGACAAAGAGATGAGAGTATCTCAAGATTTTGTAGGATCCTCATACAGTGCAATTGTTGCAGAAGATTTGACACAGGTTATCGGTGGTAACATGATAAAAGTTATGGCATGGTATGACAATGAGTGGGGTTATTCGTCACGACTTTTAGATATGGCTCTTCATATTTCAAAATAGGACAAAAAATTTGGAACTATTACATCTTAAAAAATTAGATATAGCAAACAAGAAGGTCTTCATTCGATGTGACTTTAATGTGCCTATGGATGAGTTTGGAAACATCGCAGATGACCGTCGAATACGTTCTGCTATAGCGACTATCAACTATTGTCTTGATTTGGACTGTGCTGTTATATTGGCATCTCATCTTGGTCGTCCGAAAGGAGAAGTTGTAGAAAAATACTCTTTAGCTCCTGTTGCAAGGCGTTTACAGCAACTTTTAAAGCGTCATGTAGCGTTGGCAAAAGATGTTGTCGGTGAAGATGCTATGCAAAAAGCAAAAGATTTGCCCCGGCATGAGGTACTTTTGCTTGAAAATTTGCGCTTCGAGCCGGGGGAGACAAAAGATGATGCGGAGTTGTCAAAAAAGCTTGCATCAATGGCAGAGTTTTATATCAACGATGCTTTTGGTGTCAGTCACCGAGCGCATGCATCTGTACACGGCATTACAAAGTTTTTTGACAATGAGCACAAAGCAGCCGGCTTTTTGCTTGAGCGTGAGATTCAGTACTTTTCAAAACTTATGAACAATCCTGTCCGTCCGTTTGCTGCTATTATCGGTGGAAGCAAGGTTTCAGGTAAACTTGAAGCACTTGTAAATCTGCTGCCTAGAGTTGACAAAGTATTCATCGGCGGAGGCATGGCTTTTACATTTTTAAAACAGATGGGTTATGAAATAGGCGCTTCTCTTGTGGAAGATGACTTACTGGAAGAAGCACAAAATATTATGGATGAAGCAAAAAGACTGGGTGTGAAATTCTATCTGCCAGTGGATGTTATAGCAGCAGAAAAATTTTCTGAAGATGCTGTCAGTAAAATTGTCACAGTGCAGGAGATTCCACAAAAATGGATGGGACTTGACATCGGTCCTGCAACTGTAAGACTGTACAGAGAGGCGCTCAATGATGTCCAGACAGTATGGAATGGACCTATGGGCGTCTATGAAATGGAAAAATTTGCCAGAGGTTCATCAAAAATAGCACATTTTGTAGCAGATACCTATGCCACGACAGTCGTAGGCGGTGGTGATACTGCTGATTTGGTAAAAAGAGTGGGCGTTGATGAAGACATCAGCTTTATATCTACAGGCGGCGGTGCTTCATTGGAGTTGCTTGAGGGCAAGGTTCTTCCGGGTGTACAACCTTTGATGGTAGAAACTACAGATAAAAAGGACTAAGATGATTATTGCAGCGAATTTGAAAACAAACCTTACAAGAAAAGCGACACACAAATATATGCAAGAGTTGGATTCCTGTGTGCAGAAGAGTTCACAAGAGGTTATAGTTTTTCCTGCAATATCATCCCTTGATGCTTATAAGACGGATATCACTGTAGGTGCCCAAAATGCATATCCTGTTGAAAAAGGAGCTTTACGGCGAAATAGGGCTGGAACATCTTGCAGAGTTTGGCATCAAAACTATACTGATAGGGCACAGTGAGCGTCGTCATATTTTGGGTGAGTCCCAAGAATTCATAGCTGAAAAGTTTCACTATTTTAAAGAACAGGGTTTTAGGATTATTTATTGCGTAGGCGAACCGCTTGCTGTGAGAGAGTCTTCAAAAGAGGAGATGCTTGCATATTTATATCAACAATATGAAGGCATTGATACCCAATATGAAAACCTGATTATTGCCTATGAACCTGTTTGGGCTATAGGTACGGGCAAAATACCGACGCTAGAAGATATAGAAGATATTCACTCCGAATTGAAGAAAAAATCATCTGCACCTCTTTTATACGGTGGCAGCGTGAAAGTCAACAATGTTAAAGATATTTTGCAGGTAAAAAATGTTGACGGTGTTTTAGTCGGCAGTGCAGCATTATATGCTGAACATTTTTGTACAATGATAGAGTCGGCAGACGAGTTAGACCACATCTAACCGAAACCCGTACTCCAATTCGGGCTTTGCGTCTTTAAAACTAAAATTTTAATTATAAAGGAAAAAATCGAATGATAATGAAAGGAAAAAAAGGCTTAATAGTAGGTCTGGCAAACAATAAATCCATAGCATACGGCATAGCAAAAGCCTGTGCGGCACAGGGAGCTGAAATGGCTTTTACATATTTGAATGATGCCTTGAAAAAAAGAGTAGAACCTATAGCAAAAGAGTTTGGAAGTGACTGTGTATATGAGTTAGATGTCTCAAATGAAGAGCATATGTCCGGGATTGCTGCTAAAATTGAAAAAGATTTTGGAAAAATCGACTTTTTGGTGCATTCTGTTGCGTTTGCACCAAAAGAGGCACTCTCTGCACCTTTTATGAAAACAACAAAAAGTGCATTTCAGATTGCCATGGATATTTCTGTCTACTCTTTTATTGATTTGACCAATCGCTTGGAATCTGTTTTGTCTGATGATGCTTCCATCTTGACACTTTCCTATCTTGGCGGACCAAAATACATTGTAAATTATAATGTAATGGGCGTGGCAAAAGCAGCCTTGGAGTCGAGTGTACGTTATATGGCAGTTGAACTCGGTGCAAAAGGGCAACGTGTCAATGCTATCTCTGCCGGACCTATCAAAACACTTGCCGCTGCAGGGATAGGTGATTTTAAGCAGATACTGAACTGGAATGAAACAAATGCTCCATTGAAGCGAAATGTAACAATAGACGAAGTCGGCAACTCTGCAATGTATCTGTTGAGCAATCTAAGCTCAGGTGTAACAGGTGAAGTGCATTATGTGGATGCAGGGTACAACATCATGGGTATGGCAGCCGCAGCTACTAACGAAGAAGGCAAAACTGTCTTGGCATGGGATACCAGAAAATAGGATTTCTTAGCTTACATGTAAGTTAATTAAGTTTTTGGAACCCAGATTTCAATCTGGGCTGAGAAGACAACAAAGTTACAGTCGGCATTACAGAAAAAAATTTAGTTTTTCTCACAAGTCATGCTTTAGCATAGAAAGTACCGATTCCGAAAAAACCCGGAACCCGTACTTCAGTGCGGGCTAAACTGAAAAAAAACGGATTATTTCCCTATAACAGGCATATTTCCCAGTTTTTTCACATGAGAATCCTTTTCATCAGAAGGATGTAATTTTGAATATGCTGCCGCTTTGTCAACATACTCTTGAAGTGTAAAGTTCCTTTCCTTGTCCTCTACATATTTTTCTTCCCTGTCGTTGCTGGTATTTGTAGCGTTCATATCTACTTTTTTCATATATTTTTTTTGCACTTTTCTGTCTTCATTTACAGTAGGTGTCCACTCATTTTTGAGCCAACTGTCGAGATTTTTTTGTATTAATCCCGGTTTTGCTTTGCCGTTTGAGTTACTTATCTTATTTAAATCACTGTTTTGTGATGGTGCCACAGGAGCGTCTGTCGCGCATCCACTGAGTAATATAAAGAGTGGTATTGTTAGTGATGTTGTAATTAATTGTTTCATATTGTAATTATATCTTATTTTGTATAATAATTCATCACTTTAATGAAAAGTTAAGAGTTGATTATGCTATACTACCCGTGAAATTTGTAAAAGGATAAGGAGAAAATATGAAATTTACAAAAATGAGTTTGGTGGCAGCGCTGCTAATAGGTTCAAGTGCGTTTGCAATTGAAAACACAAAAGTTAGTGGTGATGCTAACTTGTTTTATGAAACAACTGATGCGGGAAGCAATTCTTTTTTTGATAAAGACAACAGTTCAGCAGATGCCTCAATCAACCTAAATGTTACAACTGATTTAGTAAAAAATTCGACTGTGGCAATTAGTGCTGGTGCAGGTTATACAGTACTTACAACATTAGGTTTAGAGCAAAACCTTGTAAGCAGTGTATGGGGTGGTGCACATGGGATTACTCCTAATACATCAAGTCGCGGTGCACATGTAAATACTCCTAACTGGATGAATGAAGCATGGATTGCAGCAACTGCTGGAAAAACTACAGTAAAACTTGGGCGTATGGAATTAGATACACCATTAGCATTTACAGAAACATGGTCTATTGAAAAAAATACTTTTGAAGCGGCTGTAGTTATTAATCAAGATCTTCCAGACACTACGTTAGTAGGTGCATATGTAGGTAACGGAAATGGTACAGAAAGTCTTGGTGGATCATCTTTGGCAGCAGGTCCAATTGCAACAGCACCTTTAGTAAATGAAGGTGGTAAGTTTGATACATATGGTAAATCAGGAGCATATGCTGTTGGTGTTATAAATAATTCATTTAAACCATTAACTGCACAAGCGTGGTACTACAGTGTTACTGCAGTTGCAGATGCTTATTGGTTACAAGCTGATTTAGATGCTAGCGGCTTAGGTGTAGCAGGTCTTACTGTAGGTGCACAATATTCTAATATTAAATCTGTAGCAAGTGGAGCAAAAGCTGATGATGTATATGCTTTACAGGTAGGGTACGAAATGAAAGATCTTTTTGCTGCAAGTTTGTCTTTCTCATCAGTAAACAAAGGTGGTTCAATCGGTTATGCCGGTTTCAATACTGCAACAGCAGCAACAACTGCACAAACAAAACTTTACACAGAAGTATGGTGGAACTATGGACAGGTTACTATGAGTGATACTGATTCAATCCACTTAACAGTTACATCACCTGTACAGGGTTTATTTGATTTAGGTGTTTATTATACAGATGTTAACCATAAAGCAACTGGTAGTCAAGATCTTAAAGAACTTACAGTAACTGCTGGCAAATCATTTGGACCATTAGATGCAACATTAGTATTTATTAATACAGATGCAGCAACAAATGACAATATAGTACAAGCATATTTAACTTTAAACTTCTAGTCTAAACTTTTCTAGCTCCCTTTCGGGAGTTAGTCTTTTCTCCTCTTCTTCAAAAAAACTAACAAAGATATTTTTTTAACTTATGATATAATATCTTTATGGCAAAAATTAATGAAATAGAATTTGCATATCTGTTTGGCTCCTATGCAAAAAATAATCAAACAGAGAGTAGTGATATAAGACAATACTCTGAATATATACGAAAGGGTTTATAGCAGAGATATGACACTTTTTATGAAAAAAACAGCCTATATCCTTTTTATGTTACTGCTCATCTCAATCATTTCTTTTTTAGCTATTCACGCTGCACCAAACAGTTTTTTTGGAGCGGGAGAATTGAATCCGAATATGACGAAAGAGGCAATAGAAAAACTAAAAGCTGTGTATGGACTGGACAAGTCACTTCTTGAGCAGTATATTTCTTGGGTGAAAAACATTACTATGCTTAATTTTGGCATATCATTTGTAAGTGGTCAGGATGTAAGTTCTGAGATACTCAAACGCCTGCCTGTAACTCTGTGGATGAACAGTATCTCTTTGGTTGTTGTTTTCATGCTATCTTTATATCTGGGTATCGAAGCAGCACTCTCGTATGAAAAAAAGAGCGACTATATTATTCGTCAAATATCTTTAGTCTCTTTTTCTATGCCCTCATTTTATCTTGCATTGATTTTTATTATTCTTTTTGCCATAAAACTTGAATGGTTTCCTATAGCGGGACTTCATTCGATTGAAGCAAAAGAGGGTTTTGCAAATTATACAGATATGGCATGGCATGTGACTTTGCCAGTGTCGGTAATGATTTTTACAGGCTTGGGAAGTATGATAATTTATATCCGGTCACTGACTCTGGAGATACTCAAAAGTGATTATTACTTTTTTGCACGTGCCCGTGGCTTAGAAAAAAAAGAGCTGTTACGATATTATATTTTACCAAATTTGATGCCACCTGTTATAACTCTGTTGGGGCTTTCTTTGCCCGGACTCATCGGTGGGAGTGTTATTTTGGAGTCTATTTTCGGTATAGAGGGGATGGGACAGCTTTTTTACATCTCGGCATTATCACGAGACTATCCCATCATTATGGGGATTTTAATGATAACCGCATTGTTGACACTTGTGGGGAATATGTTGGCAGATCTACTTTTGTTGAAATTAAATCCTTATATGAATAGAACATAAGTAAGCAGGAACAGCCGGCACTAATGCACCGGTTCCAAAAACTTTTCTAGCTAAAAAGTGCCTCCAACGCATCAACACTCTCTTTTTTCTCTTCTACGGTACCGTCTTCATTTGTAGTGACAGCATCATTTTCTACAAGTTCTATCTGTAAACCTGTGAGCATTGAAGCCAGACGGATGTTGATACCGCTTTTTCCGATTGCCTTGCTTTTTTGGTCGGCAGGCAGTGTAATGATGGCTTTTTCATTTTCGCCCTCTTCGTTTTTGACAATTTCTACATGAGAGATGATAGCCGGACTCATTGTACGTGATACAAAAAGTTCAGGAATGGTTGTATACTCTATACAGTCAATGTTTTCACCAATCAACTCTTGGCTTACCGCATTGATACGCACACCCTTGACACCGACTGTTGCACCGACAGCATCCACTTGCGGGTGTGTGCTTATAAGAGCGATTTTTGCTCTCTCACCCGGAATACGGGCTGACTTTTCTATGATGACCGAACCCTCTGCAATTTCTGGCACTTCAAGTTCCAAGAGTGCTTCTAAAAATTTTGGACTTGTCCGAGAAAGTTCGATTTGCATCCCGTTTTCTTTGTCCATATTTACACGCCTTACAACCGCTTTTATGTGATCACCCACTTCAAATATTTCGCCTTTTATACGGCTTTTCATTGGTAAAACTGCACGAATTTCATCCACTTCGATGTATGTGTTGTTTTGTGCATCAACACGTGTAACACGACCGCTGACAAGTGTACCTACTTTGGATTTGTATTTGTTATAAATTTCATCTTCCACAAGTCGTTGTATATGGTACTCTATTTCACGGTGAAGTTGTGAAGCGGCTGTTCTGCCATAGTCCTCAAGGTCATGGTCAATTTGGAGTTGATCTCCGATTTCTACCTGATCATCATACTCTTTTGCTTCGGTAAGTGAAATATATGCGGGAGCAATCTCTTCATCCTGGAGTTTTTCATCATTATCAGCAACAACTGTGATTGTCTGAATAATTTTTAAATTTTTTGTATCTTCATCAACATCTGCTTCAAAAGCAAAGTTTTGTCCGATTACACGTTTTGCAGTTTGTACAAAAGCAGTTTTCAGTGCTTCCATTACTTTTTCAGGTTGTAAACCCTTTTCATGACCGATTGCTTCGGCTATATCTAAAATTTTTTCCATAGGTATTTCCTTAGTATTTTTAAGAAATCTGACATTGATAATTGCTATGACGGGGGATTTCTTAATTGAAGTATATAATTGTATCCAAAATCTACTAAAAATAGCTTTAACCCAATTTTTAGTAGATTTTGAGTATAATCCAAAACTTTTATGAGTTATAAAAAGCCGCAATGCGGCGTGGACTTCCTGTCGAAGGAAACCTGTGCGCTGTAAGTGAAGCGAGGAAGTACCCTCGGGGTATTAACGCAGTCAAAGGAATCAAGGTACCCCATGAGGGTATATTTTCTTTGGCATGTAAATAGGGAATAAAAAGGTTCCCTTGAATGTATAGAATAAATTAAAGGAATAAGTAATGGATTTGAAATTTGCAAGAACTGATTTAGAAGCAAAACCGAAAAAAGTTGATTTAGCTAAATTGGATGCAGAAGTAGAAAAAAATGAGAGTATAATATTTTATTTTGACAGAGAAAATTCACATAAAGATTTACTCGAACTGCAAGACCATTACGAAGCAATGGGAAAAAGTTTTTATATGAGTGAAGTAAAGTACGGATTGTCAGACAATGACTACATGTACCAAGTTCACATCATGAGCTAAAGAGCAGTTTATGAGTAAAAAGTTATTTATTGAAACCTTGGGTTGTGCTATGAACTCTCGTGACTCTGAACATATGATAGCACAGTTACGCGAAAAAGAGGGGTATGAAACGACACAGACCCTTGAAGAGGCCGACCTTATTTTGATAAATACCTGTTCTGTGAGAGAGCGTCCTGTTCATAAGCTTTTCTCCGAGCTCGGCGGTTTTAACAAACGAAAAAAACCTTCGGCTAAAATCGGTGTATGCGGATGTACCGCTTCTCATCTCGGTGAAGAGATTATAAAACGGGCACCCTATGTTAATTTTGTTCTGGGTGCAAGAAATGTTTCTAAAATCGGTGAAGTTTTACATAAAGACAAAGCTGTGGAAATAGACATAAATTATGATGAGAGTGAATTTGCTTTTGATGATTTTAGAACATCCCCCTATAAAGCATATATCAACATTTCAATAGGCTGTGACAAGCGGTGTACATTTTGTATTGTTCCAAAAACACGCGGAGATGAAATTTCGATTCCTGATGATTTGATTATAAATGAAGCAAAACGCGCAGTCAGCAACGGTGCAAAAGAAGTATTTTTACTCGGGCAAAATGTCAACAATTACGGGCGCCGTTTTTCATCAAGTGAACATGAAAAGGTAAATTTTACGGAATTATTGCGAAGACTTTCAAAAATAGAGGGCCTGGAACGTATCCGTTTTACTTCACCGCACCCTTTTCATATGGATGATGAATTTATAGAAGAATTTGCCAAAAATCCTAAAATCTGCAAATCTATGCATATGCCACTGCAAAGCGGTTCAAGCAAAGTGCTCAAAGATATGAAACGCGGGTACACAAAAGAGTGGTTCTTAAACCGTGTGCAAAAACTGCGCGCAGAGTGTCCTGATGTAAGTATATCAACGGACATCATAGTCGCCTTTCCCGGTGAGAGTGATGAAGATTTTGCAGATACAATTGATGTGATGAAACAGGTAAAGTTTGATCAGATTTTTTCATTCAAATATTCTCCTCGTCCTGAAACAGAAGCACAGCATTTTACAAATACGGTAGATGAAGAAGTAGCTTCAGAGAGACTTTCGTATCTGCAATCATTGCATAATGAACTTTTAGATGAGATCAATGCAAAGTATTTGGGACAAACTTTTCGTGTTTATTTTGAAAATCTAAATAAAGATAATTTTGTTTCAGGCAGAAGTGATAATAACCTCGTAATCAAAGTCAAAGGGAGCGAAGAGTTGTTAGGAGAGTTTAGAGATGTTAAAATTACTTCTATCGGCAGAACAATTTTAACAGGCGAAGTCGTTGCTTAAGAAGATAAGCCGTTCTCTTGCACTTTACCTCCTTCCCTTTACAGGCTCTTTGCTTATAAAACTACTCTACCTTACAAATAAAAAAGTTTTTCATGCGCCTGCAACACTTGGTGAAGAGAACTTCATAATGGCTTGCTGGCACGGGGAACTTTTGATGATTCCCTATGCCTATTTACACTACAGAAAAACTCCTCATGTAAAACTTATAATTTCAGATCATTTTGATGGCACACTCATCGCAAAAACACTCAGTTATTTTGGTTTTAAAACGATTCGGGGTTCAAGCAGACGCAATGCTGCAAGAGCGCTTTTGCAAGGGATAAAGGCTTTAAAAGAGGGATATGACCTGGGCATTACCCCGGATGGGCCAAAAGGCCCACGGCATGAGGTTGCTGACGGGATCATCGTCATGGCACAAAAAGCAGATGTGAAAATTACCCTTGTAGAGATCAAACCGAGCAGTTACTGGCAGCTGAATTCATGGGATAAGTTTGTAATTCCCAAACCTTTTGGTACAATTACCTATTATATAAGTGATTTGCTGGATATAAAAGGGCTTGAACTTGAAGAGGCCAGAGACTTGATTAAAAAGGGGTTACTCAAACATGAACAATAAATTTTTTTTTCCGGCTTTGGCTGCTCTTTTTTTAGTAATTATGGGTATCTACTTTTTGGTCAATCCCTCTTATGAAAAGTCCATAGAAGCGAAATATTATTATGAGATTGGTGATTATGAAGAAGCCTATAAACGTGCCAATGAGGCCTTCAGCCTAGACATATACAACCGCATGGCTGCAACAATAATGGCACAGTCCAAAACTTCCATAAAGTATAAAAAATACATAGATCAGGCAAAAGAGTATATGACTGAGATTAATCTTATAGCAGCTAAAGAGACCATAAGTGATGCGGACAGAGCCAAAATAAAACTGATGAGTGAGATAATGGTGGATTCTTATAAAAAACTTGCTCCAAGCGTAATTACAGATAAAAAGTTAGTACGTGAAGCAGCAAAATATTATAAAGATTTTGAGAAGCTTCTTGAAAAAGTCAATAGATAAATACAAAAAAGATTTTCTCACCTCCCTGGAAGAGCACAGAGGCTATTCAGATTTAACGATAAAAACCTATGCAGATGTTCTGAGTGAAGCATTCGGATACATAGAGACAGTGGAGGAAAACGGGCATACCGTTTTAAATTTGATGCCTTACAGGATTTTCATCGCTGGTTTAAATGCAAAAACAATTAGTAAAAAATTAAGCGCTGTTCGAAGTTTTGTTGCATTTGTACAAGAACAGGGTTTACATGTAACCTTGCAGGCGGATGAGAGTATAAAGGTTGCAAAGACACTGCCAAAGCCCATCTCTCATGAACATATTTTGGAAGCTTTGCAAAAGTGTGATTTAAAAGAAAAACTGCTGTGAGTATGTTCTATACTGTGGGGTTGCGTATTTCTGAGCTTGCATCATTGGAACTGGAAAATATTTCGGGTGAATGGATACGGGTTACAGGAAAAGGTAATAAACAAAGAGATATACCGCTTCTCAAATCCACAAGAACACTCATTGATGAATATTTGTCAACTTTTGTGCTAAAAAAATTTCTTTTTGAAAAAAATGGCGAAAGATTAAGCGAAAATAGTCTAAGATATATGATAACTAAAATATTTAAGCGTGTAGCCTTGAAAGTCACACCCCACCAGCTTCGTCACTCTTATGCCTCCTCTTTGTTAAACGGAGGTGCACCGATAGTGGATGTCAGTGAACTGTTGGGACATGCATCCATGGCAACAACGCAGATATATACAAAATTAGGCAGTGCATTGAAACAACAAAATTACAACAAAGCACACCCCTTAGGGGAGAACGAGTGCTGAGCAGATTACTGGAATCTTTTTACCTTAAAGTCCTGGTGAATATTGTTGTCCAAAAAGAGAGTACCCTGGTTCATATAGAATTATATGGAAAAAAAGGAGTAATCGATGAAGTAAACTCTGAATTTCAAACAACCTCTCTCACTACACAAATGTATGATTTTATTTCTGAATACACAAAAGAGTCTCCCTATTTTTACATAGCTGTTTTAGATACATCTTTGGTGCAGGGAGCTCTTCCTTCATGTGAAAAAAACAAGTTGGACCATTATTTTGATTTGTCTATGTCAAAATACAAATGCTTTGAGAACAGATGGACTTTTTATACTGCAAAAAATGATATTTATGAGATAGAACGCAAATATGAAGATATTGGTGTTGATATGATATTTTCTCCTTTTGTTCTTTTGGCAAATTTTTTTCAGGATAAAATTAATGGAAATCTTGCAATGTATGTTCTTGTTCAAAACAATGTAATTTCTGTGGCTATTTTTGAACATTCAAATCTTCTTTATGCAGAACATCTGGATATGATTGCATCTGATGAAGCTGAAGATATTACACTTCATGAAGGAATAGATGAAGATATTGATACAAATCTTGATCTGGACCTTGATGAGGGCATTGATTTGGAAGATATAGATGTTGATGAGAATGACTTGGATTCTTTAGATGATTTTGGTGATATTGAAGATCTGGATTCGATTGAGGACATCGATGAGTTTTCCGAAAGTAAAGATGTTGAAGAAGAACTGTTTGAGAGTGAGAATGCGTTGCCTGAAGATGAACAAAACGAATCTTTTAATGAAGACTATCAGCGGTTTACACTCATTCAGTTGGCTGTTTCACATTTTTACAAAGATGAAAAATATGAAAGCAGATTTGTAGAGAATGTCTATATTGCCGATGGTACAGGGGTGACAAACGATTTAAAAAAGTATCTTGAAGAAGAGATGTTCTTTAATGTTTATGTAAGACAGGCTGATCTTGGAGCCGAGTTATGTGAACTCACAAAGCTGGAGCTTGGTTTATGAAATACAGCTATATAAAACCAAGAAAAAAGACGCCTCTGACACCGGAATTGCAAATAGTGTTCACTTTTTTTGCGATGACACTGTTAATGCTTCTTGCAACATATTCGTTTTTGCTTTATAAAGATTATACATTCATACAGGATAAGCAATCAATCATAGAACACAAAAAAGAACTTGAAGCCAGTATCAGTCATATGCAGAATCAAATAAACTTTATTCAAAAGCAAAAGGCTTTAGCAGAAAAAGTATTTACACAAAATATGGTATTAAAAGATTCTATCGCAAACCTGTTTGACCTGGTACCGCAACGCATCACGCTTTCACGGGCACAACTTTTAAAAAACGGTTTGATACTGTATGGTATAACACCAAACAAAGATGTCTATAATTTTATGCTCCAGGCGCCATTACGTTCAATATTTCATAAAACATACAGCAGTTTTTATCCTGCAAAGAATGGTTGGCTTATGTTTGTATCGACAAACTATATGGATGAATCACAGACAGAGAGGTTAGAAGTGAAAATTAAAATTTCCCGTCACTATTTATATATTTTACTGATATCTGTTTTTCTGTTTCTGTTTGTGCTTGTTTTTTCTTTTGGACTGCTTATTCCTAAGGGAAAAGAGTATCGCCAATCCAGGCTTGAGCTGCGAAAAGAGAATGCAGAGTTGCGTAAATATCAGGATTTTTATGACAAAACCTCAAAACACTCAAAGATTTACAGAGTAAGAACAGACATATTATAACTGCATTTGATATGACATTTAACCCTGACAGGTTTGAAAAAAAATATAAAACTTTTTTTTCATCCTTACATGTAATGAAAGTGGAGCGCTCAAAAGATGAAGAGGGTTTTGCAACATATGAAGTCAATACAACATCCAAAATCAGTTCACCAAAAAATTTCTATAATTTTTTGGATGCACTCAACAAGGCTGACTGGATTATAGGCGTTAATTTTCCTATAGATTTTAAGCGTGAGGGAGAAATGATAAAGTCATCATTCACAATGAAAGTTTATACCAATAACAAAGATAAAAATTCTACTGCTTCCGGGTCTGTGAGTAAATAGCCCCGTAATTTCGGTTCTACATGTAAAGAACGCATTCTTTCTTTAAAATTTTTTGGCATATTGACGGGTTTTATATAGGGTGCAATCAAAATATACTCTGCCATCATCGTCACCACATACTTTCTGCCTATGACTAAACTGTCTTGAATTTGTAGCAATTTTTTTTCTTCGCCACTCATGAGATGATTGATTGATTTGAGATATTTGTCAATATGATAGATGTCATTTCTTCTTGTAGGTGTTTTTTTAAAGCAGGCGAGTTCATTTATCTTTTGCAAGGAAGTACTCTGTATCAAATCCCTTACATCCGCATCCATGTAGGCAAAACTTTTTTTGATACCCTGTGCATATTTTTGTAAGAGAGGGTTTGTGTAGTTGTGCCGAAAAATGTTGCGTGTATACTTTTCGTCCGCATTACTTGCATCTTCAAAATATCTAATGTTGTTTCCATGCAAATATTCAAGAAGTTCCTCTTTGTTTACATGTAACAGTGGTCTGTAAAGCATATAGCCGTTGCGCTGTGTTTTTTCCTGCATGCCGGCAAGTTCTGCACAACCGGCACCTTTGCAAAACTGCATAAGCATCCATTCAAACCTGTCTCCCAAATGATGGGCTGTGAGGAGGGTGTCGTAACTATTCTGCTGTATAAGAGATTCAAAAAAATCATAGCGAATTTGTCTGGCATTGGCTTCAAAATTAGTTGTAATTTTTTGTGCGTGATGGACATTACATGTAAAGCCGTACTCTTTTGCCAAGGCTTTTGCATAGACTACCTCTTCTTTGCTTTGTTCTCTTATTCCGTAATCAACAATAGCAATATCAAATTTGATGTCATTTTCCAAAAGAAGAAAGAGCAGGGCAGTAGAGTCGCCTCCGGCAGAAAATGCCAGCAGGTTTTTTGTTGTTTGTAAGGCCTTTTTAGTCTTGCTTTTGAGCATTGTCTACGGTTGCTGTAAGAATATTTCCGACTAGCTCGGTAATTTTAGCAGAATAAATCTTGCCAAAATCCAAATCTTCATCAAGCGTTCTGTCATTGACATAAATTTCACCGTCAATCTCCGGTGCCCAGATAAGTTCTCTTGCGCTTAAAAGATACTCATGTTCATCACTCTCCCCGTCTATGACGATTTGTGTGGTTTTGCCGACCTCTTTTTGAAGAGATTTTTTTGTGCACTCTGCTGCAATATCACCAAGAATCTGTGCACGCTCGGCTTTGACTTTTTCTGAGATTTTATCTTGCATATCATGGGCTGAAGTCGTCTCTTCGTCAGAATAGGAAAAAACATTGATGCGGTCAAAGCCGAAATTTTGTGCAAAATTACACATCTCATCAAACATTGCCTCTGTTTCATGCGGATGTCCGACGATGAAACTTGTGCGTACAAAAGAGTCTGGCAGGCTTCTCATGTAGTTCAGCAGTTCGAGTGTTTTTTCTTTGCCGAATCCGCGTTTCATAATACGCAGCATCTCATCGTTAATGTGCTGGATAGGCATATCAAAATAGTTGTGAAACACTTTGCTTTTTGCAATATTTTTCAGAAGTTTCATGCTTGTAGTTGAAGGGTAGAGATAGAGAATTCTCGCAGATTTGACACCCTCAATCAGTTCAATTCTCTGAATAAGCAGAGAAAGTCCGTCTTTGATATTTTGGTCACGCAGATAAGAACTTGAATCCTGTGAAACAAAAGAGAAATCCCAGTAGCCTTTTTTGACAAGTCCTTCAACTTCCTTGGCGATAGAATCTAAATTACGCGAGTTTAATTTACCTTTAAAAGAGGGAATCGCACAAAAACTGCATGTCTGATTACACCCTTCTGAGAGTTTGATGTAGGCATGGTATGTAGAACCTGTTACAACACGCTCAGCACCGTCAATAAGGTATACTTCATCAGAAAAACGGCTCTTTTTCTCAACCAAAAGCTCATCAATTTTGTCATAATCACCCACACCGGTAAAAATATCAACCTCGGGAATCTGCTCCGTCAACTCCTCTTGATAGCGCTCGCTCAGGCAGCCTGCCATCACAAGAAGTGAATCCTCTTTTCGTGCATCATGCAGAGAAAGCACGGTATTGATTGATTCTTCTTTTGCCGCGTCAATAAAACCGCAGGTATTGACAATAATGACATCGGCTTCTTCATTGTTGTCTGTGAGTTCAAAATTTTGTAGTTTTCCCATCATCACTTCTGTATCGACCAGGTTTTTGGTACATCCGAGTGAAACTATGTGGAGTTTGTTGCTCATATCTCTTCTTTGTATTGTATTTGCTTCATGGCAATTTAAAATTCATTTTCTGAATGGCTTTTTTGAAACCCGTACTTTAATGCCCTCTTGGAACCGGTACTTCAGTGCCGGCTGTTGCAATAGTCTTGCCACTCTCAGCCCGGACTGAAGTCCGCGTTCCAAAAAAGCTGCTTCATTTAAGGCAATAAGATCAAAATTGATTTTAAATTACGATATATTTGTGTAATTATACCGTATAATTAGTCTATGAAAAACTATGATGTAATTATTCTTGGTGCCGGGGCGAGTGGACTGATGTGTGCAGGCAGTCTGAGTAAAAAAATGAGCATTGCTATAATCGAGGGCAATGAAAAAGCTGCCAAGAAACTCAAAATTTCCGGTGGAGGTAAATGTAATATTACCAATGTCAGTGTGCAGACAAATAATTTTGACGGGGAAGAGAGATTACTCTCAGCAGCCTTTAAACGATTCACGAAAGATGATTTATTGGACTTTTTGGACAGAAACAGGGTAGCGTTGGAACTGAAAAAGGACGCTACTATTTTTGTAAAAATTCTTCGGATGATATTATCAATGTATTGAAAAAAAATGCAAAAAACAGTGAAATTATTTTGAACAACAAAGTGTTACATGTAAGCAAATCAGAAGATTTTTTTACAGTTACGACAGACAAAAACAAATACACGGCAAAAAAAGTTGTTGTAGCCACCGGTGGAGAAAGTTTTCAAACGCTTGGTGCAAGTGATGTAGGGTTGCAAATTGCAAAAAGCTTTGGTGTCGGTGTGAAAGAATTTACGCCTGCACTTGTCGGGCTTACACTGCAAAAAGAGCAGTTTTGGATGAAAGAGCTCAGCGGGCTGAGCTGCTATGTACATGTAAAGGTGGCAGATAAAATGCTCAAAGAAGAGATGCTTTTTGCGCATAAAGGCATTAGCGGTCCTGCCATACTTTCTGCTTCACTCTATTGGAAAAAAGGGGAAATAAGCATAGACTTTTTGCCCAATAAAAATATTTTAGATTTGGTGCAAAAGAGTAAAAAACTGGTGAGTTCACTCATCCCCTTGCCAAAAAGACTTGCAAAAGCTCTTTTGTCCGCGATAGATTTTAAAGACAAAGAGTGTACAAAACTGAGCAAACATGACAAAGAGGCATTAAAAACATTGCACAATTATACCTTTGCTCCTGCGGGAAATTTTGGTTTTAGCAAAGCGGAGGTAAGCAGAGGCGGTGTTTTGGCAGATGAGCTTACATATAATGGCTTGGAATCAAAAAAAGTAAAAGGTCTCTATTTTATAGGCGAAGTTGTAGATGTAACGGGCGAACTCGGGGGCTATAATTTTCAGTGGGCATTTTCAAGTGCCTACAGTTGTGCTAAATTTATAAAATAAAAAATTTAAAGTTTCAATTGTTTCATAAAATTATTTGCAATCATTTCACCTCTGATCTTAAAAATATCTGCGGCTTTTTTTTCATACAGTCTGTCTATAGTTTCTGAAAAAAGTTCCAGCCATCTTTGAAAACTCTCTTTGTTAAGTCCGGGCATATCCAAGTGCGGTGTTATGGGGGTACCGTTATAACTGTTGTCGCCTGTTGTCATCGCTGCCCAAAAGTCTGTCAGAAGATTAAGATGATGCTGCCATTCATCCGAAATCATCTCATCCCCAAGTTTTTCAATAAAAAAATCAGCGATAAGGTCGTCTTTGAGTACACTGCTGTAAAAGCGGTCAACCATAACGCGAATGTTTTTTTTCGTAATAGTTTGGTATTGCATAAAACCTCGTTTGTCTGTTTTGTATAAAATTATATTATATAATAGCAGAGGTTTACTTGATATAAATCAATCAGAAATACATTATAATCTTTGATGTTTCTTTCATTTGGCTATAATTCCATTAATGAAAAAGAAACCAGAATTTAAAGTAGTATCACCCTATGAACCGGCGGGTGATCAACCGACAGCTATAAAAAAACTCTCTGACTCCATACTGAAAGGGAATCGCTATCAGACACTTGAAGGGGTCACGGGGAGCGGAAAAACCCATACGATGGCACGCGTTATAGAAAATGTAAAAATGCCGACTATCATTATGACACATAATAAAACGCTTGCCGCACAGCTTTACTCAGAATTTCGTCAGTTTTTTCCAAACAATCATGTCGAATATTTTGTTTCTTATTATGATTACTATCAGCCTGAAGCCTACATCCCGCGTCAGGATCTTTTTATAGAAAAAGATTCCGCTATCAATGATGAACTTGAACGTCTTCGACTTTCCGCTACGGCAAATCTGCTTTCGTATGATGATGTTATCGTCATCGCCTCTGTTTCTGCAAACTATGGTTTGGGAGATCCTGAGGAGTACCAAAACATGGTGCAGTCTTTGGCCGTCGGTGATGAAATAGCGCAGAAGAAACTGCTTTTGCGTTTGGTGGAAATGGGATATTCCCGAAATGACAGCTATTTTGACAGCGGGCATATTCGCGTGAACGGAGAAAGCATAGATATCTATCCGCCGTATTTTGAACAAGAAGCAATCCGTGTCGAATTTTTCGGTGATGAAATAGAGGCAATTTATACCTTTGATGTTATCGACAACAAACGTCTCGAAGAGCATAAAAGTGTTACTGTTTATGCGACTTCACAGTTTAGTGTTTCTCAGGAAAAAATGGCTGTGGCTGTCAAACGCATAGAAGAAGAGCTTGATGAACGTTTGGCATATTTTCAAAAAGAGGGAAAATTAGTCGAGTATCAAAGACTCAAACAGCGTGTCGAATTTGACCTGGAGATGTTACAGACAACCGGAATGTGCAAGGGTATTGAAAACTATTCAAGACTTTTGACAAATAAAAAACCGGGAGAAGCCCCTTTTACATTGCTTGATTATTTTGAACAAAACCATAAAGAGTATCTTGTTATCGTAGATGAATCCCATGTTTCACTGCCACAGTATCGAGGAATGTATGCAGGAGACAGAGCAAGAAAAGAGGTGCTTGTCGATTATGGCTTTCGCCTGCCGTCAGCCCTCGACAACCGTCCGCTAAAGGCAGAAGAGTATATAAACAAAGCACCGTATTATCTTTTTGTTTCAGCAACGCCTTCTGAATATGAGTTGGAAATGTCGGCAGTCAAAGCGGAACAGATTATCCGTCCCACAGGACTGCTTGACCCTGTTATAGAGATAAAGCCCTCAGACAATCAGGTAGAAGATATCCATGATGAGATTAAAAAGACCATTGTCAAAGACGAACGTGTTTTAATTACGGTTTTGACGAAAAAAATGGCAGAAGCTTTGACAAAATATTTGGCGGATTTGGGCATTAAAGTACAGTATATGCACTCAGATATTGACACAATCGAGCGAAACCAAATTATTCGTTCATTGCGCTTGGGTGAGTTTGACGTGCTTATAGGAATCAACCTTTGCGTGAAGGTCTGGATCTGCCGGAGGTTTCTCTGGTGGCAATTTTGGATGCGGACAAAGAGGGGTTTTTACGAAGTGAAACGGCGCTTGTACAGACTATAGGACGCGGAGCGAGAAATGAAAACGGTCGGGTCATTCTGTATGCAAACAAAATGACAGGCTCCATGCAAAGAGCCATAGACAAAACAAATGCAAGACGGGCAATTCAGGAAGCGTATAACAAGAAGCATGGCATAACGCCAAAAACAACAAAACGGGCCCTGGATGAAAATCTTAAAGTTGAAGATCATGGCGGGCTCTACCAAAAATACAAAAAACAGGATAAAATACCGCCAAGTGAAAGAAAAGCAATGATAAAAGAGCTTTCCTTAAAAATGAAAGAGGCTGCCCGTGAGCTAAATTTTGAAGAAGCGGCACGACTGCGTGATGAAATCACAAAAATTAAAAAACTTTAGATTTGCTTTTTGGAACCCGTATTTCAGTGCGGGCTTTGTGTCTTTCAAGATTCAAGACTGGGTTACAAAAAAATATAGCAATTTAGAAAGCAAAAAGCAATAAATAAGGAGTAACAATAAAATATGGAAGATACATTCAGTAATTTGGCAACATACGGGTATATAGGACTTTTTTTATACTCTTTAGGCGGCGGATTCATCGGACTTGTAGCAGCAGGTGTTTTGAGTTTTATGGGGAAGATGGATTTGACACTTTCAATCAGTATTGCCTTTTTGGGCAATGCGCTTGGAGATGTTTTACTTTTTTGGCTGACAAGATACCAGAAGTCTATGATGGTTGAGGGGCTGCGAAAGCACAGACGTAAACTCGCACTTGCACATATACTTATAAAAAAACATGGGGATTGGGTTATTTTTATTCAAAAGTTTATATACGGTTTAAAAACTGTCGTACCGATTGCAATAGCATTGACAAAATATGACTTTAAAAAGTTTGCAATATTAAATATTTTTGCAGCTGCTGTGTGGGCTTTGGCATTTGGTCTGAGCAGTTACTACTTCGGGGCTGTTTTGAGTAAGTTTGCCCTGTATATTAATGATAACAAATGGATAGCCCCTGTGATTTTACTTACTATCGGCGGAGCAGTTTGGATCTATCTGGAAAAGGCTACGAAAAAAAAGTAGCTTGAAAGAGAGTAAGAGTAAAAAGCCAAAAAGCTTTTTACTTTTCTACCTTGGGACCTGCTGCAGAGAAGTCAAATTCGCTGTCGGCATCCTGGTATCTTTTAAAGTTTTCCACAAACATATCTGCAAGTTTGTCGCGGGTTGCGTCAAAGGCCTCTTTGTCTTCCCAGGCATTTCTGGGGTTTAAAAGGTCAGGGTTGATATCTCCCAGTGTTTTAGGTACCTGCAGTCTGAATGTCTCTGTCGTATCAAATTCACTTTCATTGATGGTACCGTCAAGTATGGCATTGATGCATGCGCGGGTGTCTTTTAAACTCATACGTTTGCCGACACCGTATCCTCCACCGGTCCAACCTGTGTTGACAAGGTAAACATTTACATTGTGTTTGTCAATTTTTTCGCCGAGAAGTTTGGCATACACTGTAGGATGCAGCGTCATAAATGCTTCACCGAAACATGCAGAGAACGTTGCAACCGGCTCGGTAATACCACGTTCTGTTCCGGCAACTTTTGCAGTGTATCCGCTGAGGAAGTAGTACATTGCCTGTTCTCGGGTCAGTTTTGAAACCGGAGGCAGTACACCAAACGCATCGGCAGAGAGAAAGATAATGTTTTCAGGGTGTCCTGCCATTAAATCAGGCTTGTGGTTTTTTATGTGTTCAATAGGATAAGAAACACGGGTGTTTTCGGTTTTGGAACCGTCATCATAGTCAACTTCACCGTCATCATGCATAACAACATTTTCCAAAAGTGCATCTTTTTTGATTGCACCGTAAATTTCAGGTTCACTTTTTGCGTCAAGGTTAATGACTTTTGCATAACATCCCCCCTCAAAGTTAAAGACGCCGTAATCATCCCAACCATGTTCGTCATCACCGATGAGGGCACGTTTTGGATCTGTTGAAAGTGTTGTTTTTCCGGTTCCGCTCAGTCCAAAAAACAGAGCAGTGTCTCCGCGTTCTCCAACATTTGCAGAACAGTGCATGGAGAGTTTTCCGTCAAGCGGCAGCCAGTAGTTCATCATTGAAAAAATACCTTTTTTCAACTCACCGCCATACCAGGTACCACCGATTATAGCCATGTTTCTTTCGATATCAAAGAGAACAAAAACTTCAGAGTTCATGCCGTGTTCTTTCCATTTGTCATTGACAGCTTTACAGGCATTTAAAACAGTAAAATCAGATTTAAATGATGCAAGTTCGGAAGGAGTGGGGCGAATAAACATATTTTTAACAAAATGAGACTGCCAGGCAATCTCTGTCACAAAACGAATAGATTTTTTTGAAGCGGGACTTGCGCCACTGTATACATCAGTCACATAAAGATTTTTCCCAGAAAGCTGTTCACGGGAAAGATCCAGAAGCTCATTGAAAATTTCTTCACTGATTTTTTGGTTGACATCTCCCCATGCTATGTATTTATTAGATGGTTCACGGTCAACAAAATATTTGTCTTTGGGTGAACGGCCTGTAAATATACCTGTATCTACAGCAGTTGCACCTGTTTTGGTTTTTCTTACTTCACCATTTTCAAGTTCATGCTTGATTAATTCATCATAGTCAAGGTTATGATAAATTTTTCCGACATTTTTAAGTCCTAAATCTTCTAATTCTTTTGTTATGCTCATAGTTTACCTTGTGGTATATGTAATAATTGATACTTTTTAGCAGTGTATCATCTCTAGAGCGAAATTATACTACTTCTAAACATAAATTAAAAGTAAAATAGATTGTTTTTCAAAATATTATAGAAAAGAAAAAGATATTCGCAAAAAGTTTGAAAAAGAAAATTGGTTTAAGGATTTTTTGGTAGAATTTTACTCTTCATTTACTACAGCTCGATTAACTCAGTGGTAGAGTACTACCTCGACAAGGTAGGAGTCACTGGTTCAAATCCAGTATCGAGCACCATCATAACAAAATTTATAAAAAAATCACATATTTGTTACTTAAGTTCCATTGCTTTTTATTTCAAAAGATGTATAATCATAAAAAACAGACAGGAGTATACAATGGAAAGAAAAATTATAATCGAAGGTGATATTTCTATAGTAAGTCTGAGCAATGTCGGGACTTTTGAGGAATTTAATTTAGAAAACGAAGAAATCAACGAAGAATCAGAAATAAAAAGCATTATGGAAGAGATTGATGCTTATGCGCAAAGCGGTGAGCTTGATGCTGTAACTGACGTATGTACATATAAAGTCATGAACGGTGAGGAGATTGAGTATCTTGCATGTGCTGATGAAGAGAGTGAAGAGAAAGAAATTTCAATGGAGAGTTTTAAACTGGTCAATCAAACACTCAAACCTATTAAAAACCTCTTAACAAAGGCATGCAAGGGCGATATAATATATCTAAGAAAAGAGCAGGGAAAAGCAAATATAATGCTGAGTCTTGAAATAAACAACAGCGATGAGGCTATGAGCTTTTCCTATTTTGACTGCAGTACAGACCTGGATGAGTATGATTTATTGCGTGAGAGTTACTATGATGTAGTCTGTGATACTTTTTTACCAGAATCCCTGGCAACACAGGAGAATAAAGCTACTGTAGAAAATTTTGTTTTTGAACCGCAGATTATTTACGGGGAACTGTATAAAGTCATAGAAAATGAAGAGGGGCTGAAATCTTTACAAAAAATAGAATTTCCAGGATATTATTTTCAAGATGCCCAAAGAGATATTGACGAATAGGGAGATTATTTAAAGGGCATTTTTGACATGATAATCTCTTTTTGATCTACATAGCGCCTGCAGTTTTTTCCTCCCAGACTTTTACAGGTTTCTTGCCAAAGTCTGGAGTGCCCATCATTTCTTACAGCATTTTGATGGAGTTTAAAAAGAAGAGCATGGGCATATTCATGAGGGATTACATCCGAAATCATATAAGGCATACTCTCCTGCATTACCTTTTTGTTTAAAAATATCTTTATCTTTCCGTTTTTGTAAGAGGTCAGACCATAAAGTCTTCCCGGCACTTTATCTGTAATAATAATTGGAAACCTGTAAATGAAACCAAAATTGTCCTGCATGTGTTGTAAAACATCCTGCTCTTTTGCCTGTATTTGATTGATATATGTTTGTGGAAGAGGATTGTGCTTAAATTGATAGCTTTGGTAGGAGTTGAAAATGAGAATACTCCCAAAAATAAAGATGACAGCTATAAAAATGTATTCAAGTTTTTTACCAAAGATGTTGCAGTCCTGTTTGGTGGAGCTGTGCGGAATCGAACCATTTCAAAAATAAGCCTCTTTATGAACTAGCTTTAAAAAAGTGGTATATATTGTTGTGCACAAGTTTTTTTACTATCCTTTTTTATGCTAATTTTGAAAGTATCTCGTTACTATGAGATTGTTTTAGTTTGTTAAACTGTTCAGCTATGGCAGTCAGATGCATAAGTATCGCAGCTCTGTAAATTACCACATCTTCTAGCGCTTTGACAACTCCTCCTGCTTTTTTAACAGTTTGTTCAATGTAGTCTATTTTTTCAATTATGAGATAAACTTTGCTTATAGACTCTTTAGACATAAATTGCTCTATCGATGATGAACTTTTTAGCAGTTTTTCCCATCCCTGTACTATCAGCTAAATCAACTTTTATGCCAAATGCTTGAGTGAGTTCATTTTGTATCTCTTGTATGCGGGATATTGCACCAAAACCATACCTGCTGACAAATTCAGGCTTTGCTTCTACAAGAATATCTATATCGCTATTCTTATCAGCTTCATCACGAGAGTAAGAGCCAAAGAGCGCTTTGATGACAAACCCCTCTTTTTCATACTCTGATTTAACATTTTTTAAGTATGATAATATTTGGCTTTTCTCCATGAACTGCACCTATATTTTTTTTAAATTATACTACATAATTACTTATTTAATTTATTAATTTTCATAAGACTGTTCTGCAAAAATTGAGAGTTGTTTTCGACCAAGGAAAAATTTGAACCATTTGGATGAACAGGCATCCCTTCATTTAGGTATTTATAATAGGTTTTTAGTGGGATTAAAAAATTGTTGGATGGTAGAACTATGCGGAATCGATTATATCCTATTTTACGGACTTCTAAAGGCTTCTAAAACTATTAATTCCCCAAATAATCCCCTGAAAATCACTTTGACGGTTCAAGATACAAGGTAGTTATCTAAAGTATGAAAACCCCTAAAATAGGAGTTATCTGAGTTGTCTGATAGTTTTTTACTTTTTATCTTCTTGTTTAAAAAAGAAAAAAGCTTATGCTGCATCAAGCCCAAACTCTACATGAAAATTTGTAGCTTTTACTTCTGGCACTAACGCATTGTTTTCTTTGTGTAATTCTACTATACCATATCTTTGTAATGTCTTTAGAGTTCTTGAGAGATTTGATTTTGCACGACCTGTCAGACTCTCTAGCTCTTTTAGTGATTTTGGATTATTGGTTAAGATTACCTGTAATAATTCCTGATTTTCACTAGACAATATTTGAGCTAACGATTTAATAGACTCAAACCAAATTTTTGGTTCATCTTTTTTAGGTTTATAGATACCTTTAGCTATTTTAATAGTTCTTTGTTTATACTGTTTTTTTGACATAATGCCAACTTTTATAGTTTTCATCTTAGTTATTCTCCATATAATAATCTACACTCTTCCAAAAATCTTCTAAAAGTTGTGAAGCTGATTCAAACTCATAAGCTACTATATCCATCTGTTTATGAATATGATCATAAGTCTCTTTGTTAGCTCCGTATTTTTTAGATGATTTAAAACTATGTGCATTGTCATACCCAATAACTCTGTGATTATTTTTATCATGCAGAGTTAATGAATACCTGATACCATGAGGTATTGTTTTACTTGGTTCTATTTGATAAGCCTCAAACTTTACCCAATACCCACTATCCATAGGAAAAACTTCACCATGTAAGTTAAGTAAGTTTTCTAAATCATCCACTTTGTTCCTTTTGTTATCATCTAATGATAATATTATATTATATAAACTATACTTAATTTTCTGTTTTTTTGTTTAATTTAACAAAATAAAAAGGATCTTGAATAAATAGATCTAAATATTATCCTCTGGTGAATATTCAATAGTATTAGCCATCATACATCTTTTTTATTTTGATTTGTATCTGTTTTACCAGATATACTTTTAATATGTTTGTTGGATGTGCGGTTGAATGGGCGCAATAGATTAAGATAGACTATTTAGGAATTTTATAGACTTTGTTGGATTGACTTGGATGGAATGTTGGTGGAGCTGTGCGGAATCGAACCGCAGTCCGAAACCTGGCTACTCCCAACGTCTACATGCTTAGAAAGGTTGTTTAATCTCGTCTTGCTTCACACAACCTGCAAAGCTACGCAAGACCAAGTCTCAAGGATTCATCTTGAGCTGAGACAGACTCAAGATATATCTAAATGAAGGGTTATACTTCGAGTCCTGCTTATTTAGAATCCACAGGTGAAGCAGCCCGCCTCTTTAAGAGGGGTTAAAACTTAAGCTACTGCTAAAGCTGGGCGATAATTTGTATTGTTTGCGTTTAAGCAATTGTGAGCCGTCTAACGGAATGCTCAGTCCGACATGCAGTTGGGAGCCACCAGATCCCGTCGAAACCAGGTCAGCCCCATATTTATTACTTATTTTAAAAGTAATAATATATTATACCAAATATATTTGTTAATTTGTAAATAGTAGGATGCTTTTTTAGCTGGTTTATTTTATCCATGCTGCTATTTTATCTGAGAATTTTGTGATTTTGGCAGTTAAAAAAGAGAGAGAGCGAGTGTAGTAAAGCAAAATAAAATTAAATTTTTTGCCATTTCTGATTAAGAAAAGAAGAACTTTTTCATAGTAAAGGACTATATCACCTGCCGGTACAGGTTTTATATTTTGCAACTTTTTTATTTTCCTTATAAAAACAGTGATAAAGATGCTCAAAAACAAGGGGTACAGGAAAGGGAGGGCATTCAGCTCTCGCATAATTTCTACAGAAAAGTCTAAAGAAAATGGCAAAGAGAGAATGCCTGCAAGAAGCAAAATCCAAGGCCAAAGCAGAGAAAAACTTGTACTGACCCCAAAAGGAGCTGCAGCCGGCCGAACCAAATACAGCAATCTTATCATAAGCAATGTTGTATTTACAGTGCCGATAACAAGAAGTACGGAAAGCATACTGCTCCAAGGTGCTGCAAAGTACGCGGTATAGCTCTTTAGCAAAAATTTTGCTGTCATGCCGCTGCTATAGGGTACAGCTGCCAATGCAAGAGCAGGTATACAGAGTCCGAGCCATATCGCATATCTTTGCAGTTTATTTGTGCTGCCAAGCATGCCGACACCTAAAAAAAGAGCTCCTTTGCTGAGGCCATGATGCAAAGCAAAAAAAGTGATACCGGCCAAGATACTCTTCCAATGCTCAGGCAGATAAAATCCAAAACCTATAAGCATAGTCATAATCCCCATCTGGCTTATGCTTGAATAGGCTAAAAGTGTTTTGGGATTACGTTGTGTCAAGCCTATAATGACTCCGTAAAATTGTGCTAAAAGACCTAAAAGTATAATGCCTGCTGCCCAGTAGAGGGAGATGATCTCTCCTAATGGAAGGAATCGCAACCATCCCAAAAGTCCGGCATTTATCATTGCACCGGAGAGAACTGCACTTGCAGGTGTGGGCGCTACGGGATGCGCAAGAGGCAGCCATACATGTAAACCGATAATCCCTGCCTTTATACCAAAAGCAGTAAAAAGCAACAGGATTACTAAATTTTTATTCGGGTTGTTTATAAATCCTGTTCGTACAGATTCAAATGAAGTTACATCAGATGTCTGCGCCAGTAATAAAAAAGCAACAAAAAGCATCACTTCGCCAATAACAACCAAAATTATATAGACTAATCCTGCATCAAAGGCTTCCTTGTCTTTATTAAAGACGACAAGTCCATATGAAGCAAAGCTCATTAAAGTAAAAAAAAGATAAAAGCTGAAAATATTCTGAGATATTACAAGTCCAAAGTTTCCGGCCATTGCAAGCAGAAAAAAACTATAAAAAGAGATCTGTCTGTCTTCTTTGGAAAAATATGCTTTTGTGTAGATGCCGGCAACAGACCAAAGGAGTGCACTGCCAAATAAAAAAAGAGTTCCTGTGGCATCGAGTCCGATCTTCATACCAAGAAGCAACCATGGAAAATTCCAATGAGCGATGCTAGGCGAGACAAGTAAAGCGGCAAAAAGTGCAGGGATACCTGCCCATGCAGCAAGCGATAAAGTTATAGGACGGATTTTTTTTAGAGACAACAGGGGAACCAGCATTAGAGGCCAGAGTACACCCAATAAGAGCAGGCTGTTTACAGACGTTTCATACATTTTAAAAAAACTCCCGCTGGGTAATGAGATGCACCCATGCTAAAGGACTCCAGGGAGAAGCGGCGAACAGACCAAAAGAAAGAGCAAAAAATGCTGTAATAAGCGGCGGCCATAAGAGACTGAGTTTTGTTTCCCCTTTTGAAAAATTATGTTCATCAGGCCAGGATTTTGGAGGTGCCAAAAACCATGCTCGATAAAGTATAGGTAAAAAGTATCCTGCATTCAGGAGACTGCTCGCAGCAAGTACAGCTATTACCCACCCCTGCCCGGATTCCAAAGCACCAAGTCCCAGGTACCATTTCGTAATAAATCCTGCAATCGGAGGTATACCGATCATGCCAAGGGCGCCGATAGTAAAAGACACCATAGTCCAGGGCATGCGTTTTGCGATGCCGTTCATTTGGCTTACCTGATGTACGCCAAGTGTTTCTGCAAAATTTCCTGCTCCAAAAAAGAGAGTGATTTTCATAACACCTTGGTGCACAAGATGTATAATTCCCCCTGTTGTTGCGATGGGACCCACTATGGCAATACCAAGGATGATATAAGAAACCTGGCTTATTGTAGAAAAAGCCAGCCTTCGTTTGAGATTATCCTGAAAAAGTGCCCTGAGAGAGCCGTATATGATAGTGATGGAAGCTATAATAGCCAGAGGTGTTGTCAAACCAAGAAAAGCTGCTGTTTCAAGTCCGTATACTTCATATACAACGCGTACTATACCGAATGCTCCTGCTTTGACAACGGCGACTGCATGCAAGAGAGCACTTACCGGTGCCGGCGCCACCATGGCTTGCGGCAGCCATCCATGCAGAGGAAAGAGTGCTGCTTTGACACCGAATCCTGCAATTAAAAGGATGAAAATTGCTACAAGAGCCGAAGAATGCTCTTGCAGTATTGTTTGCACAAATCCTTTTGGCGTAAACTCAAGTGTACCGGTTAATGTATAAAGCCATACTGTTCCCAAAAGTAACAGGGTTCCTCCAATCAGAGTATAGAGAAGGTATCTGCTGCCTGCAAGACGGGACTCTTCAGTACCTCTATGGATAATAAGAGGGTAGGCAGAAAGTGTCAGTATTTCATAAAAAAGCAAAAAAGTGATGAGGTTTCCGGATAAGGCAATGCCAATAGTGGCCGTAATACAAAGATTGAAAAACCCGAAAAAGCGGCTGCTGTGTGCAGAACCCTCCAGATAACCAATAGCATAGACAGTGGTTATAAACCACAAAACACTTGAAAGCCCTGTAAAAAAAAGAGCAAAAGGTCCGGCACGCAAACTGATATCAAGATTCTGGATAAGAGCAAAATGTATTTCATAATGTTCTCCGTAATAGACACCGACAAACATCCATATGACTAAAACAAGTGTTATAAAAATCCCTGAAAGGTTCAAAAGTGTACGAAGAGTATGTTGCTTTTCTGAAAGTCTGAAGATTATCAGAGCAGGCAGAAATGAACTTAAAACTACAAACAGGGGAATGTATGTGTTAAAACTCACGGGGCTGCTCCAATGTTTCCAAAAGGATTTCCGATATGTATCAGCGAAAGCAGTGGTGTGGCAAAAAAACCTGTCAAAATTGCCATAATTGCAAGAAACAGAGGTACAAGTTCCATTGAGAGAGGAATGTTTTGTGCCTTTTGTGTACGAGTGGTCTTTGTAAAAGTGAACCCTAAAACCTTAAAAATATATCCTGCAGCCAACAATCCGCCCAGAAGAACTACTGCGGTTATTCCCCAGTTATTGTCTGCAAGTGATGCTTCAAGGAGAAACCATTTGCCTATAAAACCGCCACTGAGGGGTAATCCGATAATACTCACTCCCGCTAAAGCAAAAGCAGCGGTACTCAAAGGAAGCCTTTGTGCAATACGGTCCAAATCAATGATACGGTCATGCCCGTGAAAATGCAATAAATTTCCTGCTACAAGGAACAAAGCACTTTTTGCCAGTGCATGTGAGAGCATAAGGTAGATAAGTGCACTCCACGCTACAGATACCCCTCCCAAAGCCAAAGAAAAAGCAAGAAAAAGATAGCCTACCTGCGCTACTGTGGAGTAGGCTATGAGCAGTTTCAGTCGAGTCTGCACAAGTGCCTGAACGGAGCCCCATAAAACGGCTATGGATCCAAGTACAGCAAAAAATATTTCAAAATAAAAATTATGCAGAGGAAAAAAAGAGATATCCATAAGCGCAGCTGTATATATATGGAAGCTTTGATGATGAGCGCCGACAATACTGCACTTATAGGGGCAGGAGCACTGGCATGTGCAGGCGGAAGCCAGAAATGCAAAGGAAAAAGAGCGCTTTTAAGAAGCAAACCGGCACTCATCAGACCCATTGCAGCCCATGCTGCAGGGGTAGATTCTATTGTATTTGAAAGAATGGCAATATCTACACTTCCAAAACCATGATACAACAGAGCGACGCCTAAAAGATAAGCAAGCGAGCCAAGCAGTGTCACTAACAAATACCGCATAGCTCCTGTCAGTGCCTCTTTTGTATTGCTCAAAGCAGTCAGGGCGGCGGAGGCCAGTCCGATAAGTTCCAAAGTTACATAAAAATTAAAGATATCCTGCGATAAGAAAAGAGCATTAAGCCCGGCTATGAGCAACAGCCAGATTGGCCAAAACCAAAGAGACTGTGTCTGCGTAAAATATTTTCCTGCATAGACACTTGCTCCGACTCCGATGAGTGCAGTTAGCCCAAGCATAACAAGACTTAAACCGTCTATGTAAAGGTTTATACCCAAGGGTGCATCCCAGCCGCCTACAAGATGATAAAAAGCACCTTGCGTACGTAGTTTCAGAGCAATAAAAACTACAAAAAAGAGTGTGAGTATGAGTGTGGAAATACCGATAGCTTTATTGAATTTCGGCAAAAGAAAAGAGAACAATCCTCCTAAAATCGGCAATAAAATCAAAAAAACTTCCCAAGGGGTTGCTAATACAAGTTTTAAATACATCACTTTTCTTCCAGGCTTGAAAGCTCTGCTTTGCCTGTTTTTAATGCAATTTTTATCATAAAAACCAGGGCCAGTGCTGTTGCGGATATAGCAACAACTATCCCCGTGATGACCATGGCATGCGGTACCGGGTCCGGCTGTGTGCCTGCAGTGCGCATGGAGAGGGAGACAAGTAAAAGAAAAACACCGCTTCCCATAATGTTTATGGCAAGCAGTTTTCGCAAAAGATGGGCCTGTACAATGAGTGTATACAAACCTGTACAAAAAAGTCCGATTCCGGCGACAGCATAGAAAAACAGTGTGCTCACTTCTCTTCCTTTGGTTGTGCAAAAATAGTAAAAAAAAGATTAAACAGAGTTATTGCTATTGAAACAGTTGCAGCGGCTTCAAGAATAAAAATGAAATAAGAAGCCTCTGTTGCAGAAAATTCAAGAAGTGTATCAGAAAACAGTAGTGTGATTGCCGAAACAAGAACAAAAGCAAGCAAACCTGTACTTGCAAGAAGTCGTACAAAGAAATTTTTATAAGACAAATCAAGTTTCCACCCGCTTAAAAAGATTAAAATTCCAGTAGCACTTAAAATAGAACCGGCCTGAAAAGCACCGCCTGGAGCCTGCGCTCCAATCCATAAAATATAAGCACTCAGCAAAAGCAATACAGGAACCAAAATCCCTCCCAATCTTTTTAATACAGGGCTTTTTAAAAGAGACTTCGCCTCTCTTGCTGAACTGCCCAATGAATAAACTCCCAAAAGAGCAATAAACAAAACCGCCATCTCAAGGAGGGTGTCATAGGCACGGAAGTTCATCAATACCGCTGTTACAGGATTAGAAACACCGCTGTTTTGCATTTGTGAGCCTACTGTTTGGGCAAGACCCTGTGTCTGTTGAGGTAAAGATAAAACGGTATACGTTAAGCCTGCAAAAAGAAGAGCTGTTAAAATGAATGTAAAAAAACGTACCATACTTTATACCCTCTCTTGTTTTAATCTATATTCATTTTCTTGAGTTTGACCAAAGCACTTAACAGCAGTGCCCCTGTAAGTCCGGCACCAATAACCACTTCGGCCATAGCAACATCGTAAGCACCCAACCGTCCCCATGCAACAGATATTAACAAACCAAAGACGATAAAAAAGACAATAGCCTGAAACAAGTCTTTACATGTAAGTGTTTTATAGGCAACAAACAACAATGAACTTGAGAGTAACATATCAAAGACAAATTCTACGATTGCTAACGTTTCCATATTTTTATTCCGTTGCGAAATGCGTTTTTTGCGATTAAATGTGAGACACCTGCTCCTGCCAAAAAAACCAAAAACCAGATAAGCAGCAGTTTTCCTATCTCAAAGAACGAATCTGCCTGCAAACAGAGTGCAAGTACAATGAAACCGACACCGATATTGTCAGCTTTTGTCAAAGCATGCAATCGGGTATAAACATCCGGCAGCCGTAAAAGCCCGACTGTGCCGGCTAAAAAGAAAACTGCTCCGAACAGGAGAAATATGATAGAGAGAATGTCAATCATTTTCATGCCTTTTGTGTTTTTTTCTGCTACTGCTTTGGACAAAGGCTATTGCAGTGACAGCAGCGAGTGAAGCAAAAAGCAGTGCTATGTTGCGCAAAGCGGCATGTCCGTTTATTTGCGAAAGCAAAAGCAAAATAATGATGGCAATCGTACCAAATAACTGTGATGCCAAGATTCTGTCCTCATTTGTCGGACCATAGGCAAGACGCCATATGCCTGCAATAAGGTTTAGAAACAAAAATACTGCAAGACCTGTATAGATAATATTCATCATTTGCATACCTACAGGGATACAGGAGTTTTAAATCCCGGAGGCTTGACTGCAAGAACCGAACAGTCTATCTGGTTGAGTATGTCTTCTGCTGTATTTCCCATAATGACTCCGGCCAAACCTGTTCGCGCGACAGTGCCCATAACAATCAAATCAATTTGCAGTTTTTGGGCAAACTGGGGAATGATTTTATTTGGCAAACCTCGCAGCAGATGAATATTCGGTTTTAGAAATTTTAACATATCACCGATTTGCGTATGTGCTGCATCACGTAAGAGTGCTTGTAGCTTTGAATCATGCAGATGCTGCATCTCCTGTGCATATTTAATAACTTCTGAATCCGGCATCTTTATAAATGCACCCTGCATGAGTGCTGTTTCTGGAGCATCCCATACATGCAGTACATGTAATTGGGCTAACTCGCTGACAGCAAGAGAACTTGCTATTTGAAGAATTTGATGGTTTAGTTTTTCTTGTGTATCTGGTTCTTCTTCCGTTTCAGTGTCAATATTTACATCGACAGCAGCCATGATATGATTGAAAGATTCAGGGCTGTTTTTTTTGATAAACCAAACCGGACATGGACATTTTCGTAAAAGATGCATATCATTGCTCCCGAACAATCGATGCATCCAACTTGCATTTTCCGGAATTTTGATGACCAGATCATAATTGTCTAGCAAAACATGATAGATTATCTCATAAAAAGGCGTTCCGAAAAATACTTTAATTTCGATATCTGACTGGTTTGAAACAGTCTGTGTCAAATCTTTAAGCTCTTTTGTTTTTTCTTTTTTTAAAAGAGTTTTTACATCCATATCCAAAAAGTTTTTCAAAATACCAAAACTGGCTTTTGAGTTGCTAATAACACTCGCAACTGTCAGTTTTGCCTGATTGTCTGTTGCCAACTTGACAGCGCGTTGCAAAATGCTTTGGCTCGCTTGTGTATCTTCAATAATGCAGAGTATGTTTTTAAATCTTTTCATTTGAACTACCTTGAGTGTTGGTCTTTTTGGAAAATATCTCATTGATATAATCTTCAATGAGCAGGACCTCTTGTTTGATATTTTTGCCAATATCCAAAACATGAATCAACAACAAATTATTTTCAATTTCTACTGAAAGTGTACCCGGAAGCAGGTTTAATACATTGACAATCATATCCTGCTGTACTCCTTTTGGAAGATGCAGCTGATACTTTAGCAAACCAGGGTTTATCGGAAGAGCCGGATGAAAAACACGCAACATGACATCAAATCCTCCCAAAAGAGAGCGTATAAGATAAAACGGAATAAATTTCAGGAATGCAGTAAAGTTCCAAAAGACAGGAGGAACAAGGATAAGACTGATTATGGATGAGAGCAATACAGCAGGAACGCCAATCCAAAGAGAAGAGATGTCGCCGTCTGTCAGTATTATCCAAATAATAAAAAATAAAAACATTCTTTTGGAAAGAACAAAGAGAAAACGGGTTCCAATCTGAATATTTTTCATAGTATGACCACCTTGTATAATAACATTGTACACTTTTTTCTCAATATTTTAAAAAGATTCACAGCGGCTCCCTTAGAATGTATTTTAATTCCAGCTCTTTTTCTATAAGTTTATAGTATTCACTGAGGAGTTTTTGTTTTGCCTGAAGTGTTATGATCTCTCTTTGGTTGAGCGTAAGCAGGTTTCCTATGCCAAGCTTGTAGCGTCTTCTTTGCGCATCTTCAACTTTCTGTTTGAGTGTTACCTCTTTTTTTGCAAGATTTATAATCTCTTTTTTTGTTTTTATCTCCTGCAGTACTGTAATGATGGCCGTTCTCAGTTTGCTCTTTTGGAGTGCTATCCTGTTTTGCAGCAAAAGCGTTTCTTTTGTATAGGCACCTTTTTGTCCTTTGTAGGAACTTCGCTGTAAAGGAAGATTGAAATCAAAAGTAGCTTTGTACCCTTCTTTGTATTGCAAATCATAGACACCATAAAAATTGACATCCAGTTTTGGGTACTTTTTGACTTCATTGTACTTTTGTTTAATTGTTATTTCTTTTTCCTTTACATGTAACGCTTTGAGAAGCAAACTGTTTTTAAAGGCTGTTTGAACTGCTTGATCCTGCAGCAGCTCCAAAGAACTTTGCTTTGGCAATTCCGGAAGTGTATATTTGGCATCAAAATCTTTTTTGCTAATATTGAGATATTGCAAAAAAGAGTAAAAAACTTTTTGAAACTGCATATTTGTCAGTACAACTCTCTGTTTTCTGTTGATAATTTCACTTTCTATCTCTGTTAATGCTATTTGCGGCAATTTTCCGGTTTGAATACTTTTGTCAATGAATGCAAAATTAATATATGCTTTGTTGAGAAGTTCTCTGTTGGCTTGGAGCAGTTCTTTGTGAAGTAAAAGTTTATAATAGAGCTTTGATACATCAAGATAAAATTTGATTATTTTGTCCTGTGATTGCAGTTTTGCTATTTTTGTCTTTTGTTGGGCAAGGGAGAGATTCTTTTGGTTTTTGCTGATGCTGTTAATGATATTGAAAACTGGAAGATGCAGGTTGACAATGGCTTCTCCCTTTTGGATGTTTTTATGTTGTTGTACTCCTGTGTTCCTGTTGCTTTTCTGTATGCGGCTGAAAATTCCACTCCGTTTCCAAGAGACTGCCTGAGTCCTGCTTTTGTAAACTCTGCTGTAGAGAGCGGGTACTCTTTTTTTTCATAGTTTGCATCAAGTTTTATATCAAAAGCACCCTTGTAGAAAATTTCATTGTATTCTTTAATGTAAATATCACCCACTTTTTCGTAGTAAAAAGGGTTTTTTTCATTAAAATAGTTTATGATGTCTTTTTGGACAAATACTTCCTGGGCAAAACCGTAACTGCATAAAAGAACGATAAGCAAGCTTTTTATCTGCATTTAAAAACTCGATTCATCTATTTTTACATGGACCATTTTTGGCGGTTGTGCCGATATGAGTCTCCATATTTCATACCAGATAGGAACCGTTGAGAGCCGTACCCATATCTTTGCCTGTGTTCCGTTTCTTAAAAGATGTGACGGAGGCCATTTGCTGTCTTTTTCATTTTCTACAACAAGTGCATAGTAGTTATTCTGATCATATGCCGTTTGTTCTGTTGTAGCAATTTTTCCGCCGTATGTTCCGTGAGAGATTTTTGGCCATCCGGAAATCTGCAGAGCGGGCCATCCGTAAAATATTATACGGGCTTCAAGTCCTTTTTTAATGAGTGGCATATTGAAGTTGGAGACTTCAAGGCGGATGGCCCTTGTTGTTACTTTTGGAACAAAAAAGAGAATCTTCTCCCCTTTTTTGAGAAGTTTGTTTGTGTCATTTTGATAGATTCTGACCACATAACCATCCGATTTGGCTTTAATGTCTTTATTCTCATAGCGCAGAAGTTTTACACTTTCGTTTTGCAGATTTTTTTAAGTGTATTTATGCTGTTCTTTGTTTCCAGCAATCTGTTTTTTATGGTGTTTATCTTTTGTGTCAGTGTATTGAAAATCGCATCTTTTTCATTTTGGAGTACTGATATTTCTTTGTAGGCATTTTCTATTTTTGTGTTTATTATTGAAAGTTCTGCTTTGGTTGATATGTACGCATTGTTTTGTACCTCCAGTGCTCTTTTTGATTCTATACCGTCTTGAAAAAGTTTTTGCGTTCTTTTAAAGTTGATAAAGGCAATTTTTTCCTGGTTGGTCAGTGCGGTTTTTTTCTCCTGCAGAGCAAGGATTTTGTTTCTTTGCTGTGATATTTTTGTAGTAAAAGCTTTCATTTTGTTTTCAAGGTTTTCTTTTTGATTGGTGAGGTTGTTTTTTAGATTTTCAAGTTTAATTGCAAGATTGCTTATCTGGTTTTGTGTCTGCTGTTGGATATCCTGGAGCCTTTGCAGATAATCTTTGTCCAAATCTCTCATTGAAAAAAGAAGTTCCCCTTTTTTAACTTCCTGATTTTCTTGCACATAAAACTTCTCTATTACGCCATCAACGGTTGCAACTATGTTGTACTCCCGTTCAGTAGGATTTAATGCGATTACTTTTCCTATACCGAAAACAGTTTGTTGCCATGGCAAAAAAAGCAAAATTATGAAAATTGATATAATAGAGAAGGTAATAAGCATCCAGTGTTTTATAAACTTATGTGGTTCGACGAGTTCCAATGATTTGTATTTTTTCACGTTTCTTCACTTTCAAAGACTTTAGAGAGTTTGTCGATTTTGTAAAAACCCTCAATCATGTCATAAATATAATCTATTTTTTCAATAAACTCTTTTAGGGCACCGACAACAGAGATAATGAGGATCTCAGCTGCAACGAACTCTCCAATAGGGACAATGCCTTCAAAAACAAGATAACCGCCCAAAATGAAGAAGGATGCCAAAATAAATCCTTCTGTAACAAAAGTAAGCGCAACCTGTTTGATGATTATTGCAAACATTTGCTGTCTTTTTGAAATGTATTTTGTCAGATATCCATCCAGCCTGGATGATATGCTTTGGCTTGTATCGTTTAAGAAGGGAATACTTTGCAAAAAGTATATGGCATTATGTTTTGCATCAGACCGTGCGACTGCATTTTTTGGGCTTTTTCTTCCTAGAAATAAAATCATAATCGCAAATATAATTATAAAAACCACGCCCAGTACAAAGAAGGAAACATCAAACAGAAGAAGAAGCAGCAGGCTTATGACAACTTTGATAATAAGGCTGGAACCATTGAGGAGCAAAATCGGAAAAAGTTTCTGTATGTGTACAACATCAAAAAAGTAGTTCATATATTTGTCGATTTTATCTTTGTTTTGAAGGTTGTTTTTATTGTTGATTGCAAGTTCAGAGACTTTAATGGCATTTTTTACAAATATTTTTTGCTCAAATTTTTCTATGATGTACTCTTTTATGACTTGCAAAATTGCAATAAGTGAAAAAATGACAATTACGACAACGCTTAAGACAGTAATGGAGATAGAAGCATGCGCCAGTACGCTGTTAATAATAAATGCTGAGGTCAACGGACTCACAAGCAGTAAAATTGCTTCAATAACAGAATAGTACAGAAGATAAAAAATATTTTTTTTATCTTTTGATGCAATACTTTTGAGCTGCTTGAAAACATTACTAAAAATTTCTTCATTTGTCATGTTGTTTTTTGCCCCTAAATCTAAATTATGCCATACAAAACTGCTTTATATGCTTGAATACCGCTGCCGAACCATTTTTTCAATGGCAACTGTAACATAAATCAGCACTCCAACGGCAAATATATTGAGCCAGTCATGCAAACTGATCGGTGCAGTATGAAACATTTTATTCATAATCGGCAGATATGTCAGGGCAACAGAAGCGCCTATCATACAAAAAATACCGATCCATATCCAGAGATTGCTGAAGAGTCCCAGCTTAAATATGGAAAAACGCAGTGAACGGGAATTGAGCAAATAAAAAGATTCTCCAACGGCAAAAACATTGACTGCTATTGTGCGGGCCTCTTCCAAACTGTTTCCGTGCATGAGTGCCAGTTCAAATAAGCCAAAAGAGCCGCCTAGGAGCATTGTACCCACTAAAAAGATACGAATCAGCATCTCTTTTCTTAGTATCGGAGCAGATGGCGGATGCGGCGGTTTTTGCATCAAACCTGGTTCCTGCGGTTCAAATGCCAGGGCCAGTCCGAGAAAAACTGCAGCTGTCATGTTGATCCACAAAGCCTGAACAGGAAGAATCGGGAGTGTGACATTCGCTAAAATAGCAACCATGATGACAAGCCCCTCTCCAAGATTTGTTGCCAATATGAAACCGATAAATTTGATAATATTTTCCAGTACAGCCCGTCCCTCTTCGACAGCTGCCTCTATAGAAGCAAAATTGTCATCGGTCAGTACCATATCTGCCGCTTCCTTGGCAACTTCTGTCCCCGTGATCCCCATAGCAATTCCGATATCGGCTCTGCGAAGCGCAGGGGCATCATTGACACCGTCTCCTGTCATTGCAATAATTTCATTGTTCCTTTGGAGGGCTTCGACGATACGCAGTTTTTGTTCCGGTGTTACTCTGGCAAATACCGAAGCGTTTTTTGAAGCTTCGAGCATTTCTTTTTCTTGTAAATTATTCAGTGCATTTCCTGTAATAACGACACTGTTTTCATCTTTTTGCGCAGAATGGATTAATCCCATCTGCCTGGCAATTGCTGTGGCCGTTATGGCATGGTCCCCTGTAATCATTTTTACATCTATGCCTGCCGTTTTGCATGCTTCAATCGAAATAATTGCCTCTTTTCTTGGCGGATCTATCATACCCTGAAGACCGATAAACTCCAAATTGTGAGAGATATGTTCATGTTCGAGTGTTATTTTGTGCTCTATGACAAGTCTGGCAAAGGCCAAGACCCTTAAGCCTTTTTTTGCCATAGACTCCACCTCCATAAAAATATCATTCTCATCGAGAGGGACAGGCTCGCCGTTTATATCCAAAACAATACTGCATCGCTGGGTAATACTCTCTACAGAGCCTTTTACATAAATGATATATTTGTTTGTTTCTTTGTCAAAATGCAGAGTTGCCATATACTGGTATTGCGATTCAAAGGGGATCGCATCTATCCTTGGCATGTCAGCTCTTAATGCGTCAGTGTCTATTGCCGCTTTTTTTGCACAGACCAGCAATGCTCCCTCCGTAGGATCTCCTTCTATGCTCCATGCCTTTTCACTCTTTTTGAGTGTGGAATCATTGCATAAAACTCCTGCTTTGAAGAGTTCCAAAAGAGTCCGGTTCTTGCCGCTGTCATAACTTTTGTTTTCTTGGAGGATCTCTCCATCTGGCGAATACCCGACTCCGCTTATCTCAAATTTCTCATTTGCGCAGTAGAGTTCCTGGACGGTCATTTCATTGCGTGTCAAGGTCCCTGTTTTGTCTGAACAGATTATTGTGGTGCTTCCCAGGGTTTCTACAGCCGGAAGATGGCGAATGATTGTATTTCGTTTGGCCATGCGTGCGACACCGATAGCCAAGATAATTGTCATAACAGCAGGCAGACCTTCGGGTATCATGGCAACACTCAGAGCAATGGATGCCATAAACAACTCTTCCCAGGATTTACCGTGCCATAGCCCTACAGCAAATGTGACTGTTGCCAAAAAGAGAATTACCAACAATAAGAGATGACTGAATTTGGATATTTTACGTGTCAAAGGAGTATCCAATACGGTTGCATCATTGAGCAGCTTTGAAATATGACCTATTTCTGTCTGATCGCCTGTTGCAACAACAACACCTGTGCCTGTACCGTATGTGACAAAAGTTGACGAATAGAGCATATTGGTACGATCCGCAAGAGAAACATCTTCGGGAAGTATTGTATTTGTTTTTGAAACAGGGGTTGATTCTCCTGTAAGGGCGGATTCGTCTATCTGCAGTTCACGGGATGAGAGAAGCCGCATATCAGCAGGGACTTTGTCTCCTGACTGCAGCAACACAATATCTCCAACCACAAGTTTTTTTGCATCAATCTGCTGTTTTTTTCCGCCACGCAACACAGTGCTTACTGTAACTAAAGACTCTGACAAAGCGGCCAGTGCATTGAGTGCTTTGTTCTCCTGGATGAATCCTATGATGGCATTGAGCAAAACAACACCAAAGATCACACTGGCATCAACGTAGGCACCCAGATATATTTTTATGACAATAGCCGCCAGCAAAATATAGACCAGTGCCTGATTGAATTGACTTAAAAAACGAAGGAGTGCAGATTTTGTTTTTTTGACACTTAAAAGATTCGGACCATATTGTTTGTACCTTTTTATTGCCTCATCTTCTTGAAGTCCTTTATTCAAATCCGAGCTTAAGGTTTCCAATATCTTTTTTTGATGAAGAGCATGCCAGCTGTTTTTCATATCTAACCCTGTTTTTATTTTAAAATCAGGTAAATGGTACTCTTTTTTAGCTTAATGATAAATGTTATCGTAAAGGGATAGACCATTTGGCATAGTAGGCAATAAGCCTGAGGGTCAGTGCAGCAAAAAAGAGGATAGAAATATTTGTATACGTGGTTACATGTAAAGTATGCAGTGCATATAAAATAACGGCAATAAGAATAGAAACTGTTCCGTAAAAACCTGTTTTTAAAACAAAAGGTACTTCGTTGATGATGACATCACGTGCAATTCCTCCCCTACTGCGGTCAGAAAGGACATGGCAATAATGCCTGTGAGATTGAAACTGCTCTCTATGGCGATCAGTGCCCCCGAGATACTGAATGAGACCAGACCGATAGAGTCACTTAAAATAAAAAGAGCTTTGTTCTCGATAGAGTTGCGGTGATGAAATTTAAAAATGATAAGAAGCAGCAAAACAGAGATGACAATTAGTGCCGGATAGTTATGCGAAAAAGTAAAAGGAATTTTTGCTACGGTAACATCTCTCATGATTCCGCCGCCAAGAGCCGTTAAAAATGTAGCCACTAGCACACCGAGCAGGTCAAGTCTGTTCCTGGTTGCTACAAAAAAGCCACTCATTGAAAAAGCGATAATGCCTATGTACTCTGCTATTTCAAACACAGAGCAAGCCCTTCAACTATTGCTTTTTTTTCCAGGGTTTTGATTTTTTTCTCAAGTGAATCAACCGTCTCTTCAGGGAGTATTTGTAATGATTTTTGCAAGATGATTTTTCCCTCATCATAATTTTCATTGACTTCATGAATAGTGACACCGCTTGTTTTTTCTCTGTTTTTTATGACAGCTTCATGTACAAAGCGTCCATACATGCCGGCACCGCCATATTTTGGCAGTAAAGAGGGATGCGAATTGATTATTGTAAAACTGGATGTCAGCGAAGGAGAGAGCTTTTTCATGTAACCTGATAAAAAAACATATTCGCATTGATACTCTTTCAGCAGCCGGTAAATAGTTTTATCAGGATCCGTATCTGTCTTTGCATTGACAAGTTTACATGTAAGCCCATATTTTTTTGCTTTTTGCAAAACCTTGGCATCTGTGTTGTTTGAAATCACCAAGGCAATGTTGAGCGATAAAATTCCTGCATTGACAGCTTCAAAGATGGCATCGAGACCGCTCCCGTTATGCGATGAAAGTATAGCTATGTTCTTCATGTTTTCTACCTGATTTTGAGTGTGATGAGTGCCAAAATATTCGAAAGAATAGCAATAATCCAAAAACGGACGATAATTTTGTTTTCCGCCCATTTTTTCATTTCAAAATGATGGTGAATCGGCGCCATTAAAAAGACCCGTTTTTTACGGAGCTTGAAGCTGCCTACCTGAAGAATAACAGAAAGCGTCTCTATAACGAAGATGGAACCAATCAGAAGCAGAAGTATCTCACTTTTACTGATAATTGCCAGATATCCCAAAAAAGCGCCTATGGTCAAAGAACCGCTGTCTCCCATAAAAACTTCTGCAGGATGGCAGTTGTACCACAAAAAGCCTGTAAGCGCACCTATGAGGGCACTGGCAATAATGGCTACTTCACTGACCTCAAAATGAGGCATGAGCAGGTAAGCACTGATTTTGACATTGCCTATAATATAGATGATAATACTGAAAGTGGCAAGGGCAACGATGGAAGGCACTGTTGCAAGACCGTCGAGTCCGTCTGTCAGGTTGACCGCATTGGAAGTGGAAATAATGACCAAAACCCATAAAAGAACGGCAAATGCACCCATGTCAAGAAGAGGTGTTTTTAAAAAAGGCACATATAAATCGGTGTTAAAATCAGCAAAGTAACATAAAAAACACGAAACAGCAAGGGCTGAAATGATTTGAAGCAGCAGTTTTGTTCTTGCTTTAAAGCCTGCAAGATTTTCATTTTTTTTGATTTTTGCAAAATCATCCCAAAAGCCTATGAGTGAAAAAAGCACAAGGGTAAGCAGTCCGGCCAAAGCATACGCATTGTCAAGACGGACTGTCAGAAGTGTGGCAATAATGGTAGCACCTATAAAGACGATGCCTCCCATTGTAGGCGTCGAGACTTTTTCCTGATGTCTTTGCGGTGCCCATTCGTTAATAGGCTGCACACTGGATGTTTTTTGGGCCCAACGTATAAATTTTGGCATTAAGTACAATGTAAGAGTGAGGGCAATAAAAAAAGCGATTCCGGCACGAATAGTAATATAGCCTAAAATATTTATGTCGAGAAACTGATGTATAAAATATAGCAAATATTTGTCCTGATTAGAGTCTTGTTTGTTATTTGAAAGTGACATTATAGTTTATATGATAATTTAAGTCAAATTTAAGAAGATTTTATAAAAAGTGTTACAAAAAGTAATAAAATTATTGAACACGTTTTTGATAGAGGCTTAAAAGTATTTCTAATTTACCCTCTATATTATGTAAAGTTTTTGAATATTCAGAATGTTTGTTTTGGGTATTCAAAAGCTCTAAATGTCTTTTCTCTAAAGATTCAATTTTATTATCATGCTTTTGGAACTTAGCGACAATGATACCATAATGAGTGAGTAAAAGTATAACAACACCTACAATTTCAATACTTGTACTAAGTTCCATATACAATAACTTCCTAGAAAGTTACTGTACGCATAGAGATAATTACAACTTTATCAGCTTTGATTCCGTTGTAAGTTTTACCGACAAGAGCATTTATGATTTGCTCCTCATCAACAGTAGTTTTGGCAAGAAAACGCAAATAGTTACGTTTTTTCGTTGCATCCTCTTCATAGAAGATTGTAACATCCTCAGCCTCAGTAACAACATCAGAACCAGCAACGCTTGTTTCAGCAAGAACAGCATAAGTGCCCTCAAGAACAGCATCAGAAAATGTTTGTGCATTTACATCATCAGCAGGAACATAGATATTGTAGGTTTTTTCCCCGACCTTATTTCTAATAAGTGATTGTGCCATATTTTACCCCTTAATTTCTATCATAAAGCAAATTTAAATATGTTGCTTTAATTGCACTAGCAGGATGAGCGTCAAACGCACCAACAACAACAGATTTAAAATCTGATTTAGTAGCACCGGCTTTTACATGCGGTACAGTGAATGAAGTAGAAAGATTTGCATCTCTATCCCCACAACTAAAACGTTTACGATTCAATTCGGCAGGTGTAGCAACAGCAGTTCCGCCGGTAGATTTTTCATCAAATACATGAACCTCACCATCCATAAGGTCAGTAAGTGCAGTTAAATCACCGGCACTTGCAGTAACATCAAGAGTTTTGACAGTACGACCTTTTACAACTTGTTTTATATACGACATAGTTAATTTTCCCCCTTAACTTTATTCAGACGCAATGAAAGTATAGAAGATTTGAAAAAATAAAAAAAGTGTAAATTTCAAAATTATAAAAAGCCCATTTCAAGGGGATTAAAAGGATATGATTCAGGAAGATATTTTACACTACTCAAAAAAAAAGAAAATGATTACAATGTTTTATCTATTTTAAATAGAAATAAAACAAAAAAAAAGAGGAAACAATGGGATTATCATCAAATCAATTTAAAGAATTAATGACAAAAGGATATCAAAAAAGATACAAAGACAACAACAATGGAGAAAGTGAATTAAGATGCTTTGAGTGTGGGGAAAAAGCACAACTATTAAAAAAAAGCAGTAAATGGCGAATAAGATGCAACAATGGGCATAAATGGCAAATGTATAAATATCTCCTTGAATATACCATTATGAGAGACGGAATAACGAAGTGTGCAATAGAAACAAAGTGTGACATAGGATTATAAGAAAAAAGTCGAATAAAGGCACTTAAAATGATTATCTTAATGTATTTAATAAAAAAATGGAAACTGAAAAGAAAGAATAAACTGAAAAGAAAGACAAAAGAACAAAAAAGACGATAAAAGACTTTTAAAAAGTTATAACTTCAAGCTTCACTCAGGAATTGAAAGAGATGATGAGCTAAAAAAATCAACACCCCCAAACATTCGTACGCTTAAATAGATTTTAGCCATTTATTAGCCTAGAAGTAGCTGACATGAGCCAAAGGCTCAGGTAAGCTACTACTAAGCTAAAAATAGCACCGGACACATAAGCGAACGAAGGTTTGGGGGAGATGATTTTTTTTCAAAGCCCAACACCTGCACAGAAAAAAAACACCCACACAAACAAAGAAAAATTAATCTGATTCGAGAGAACTATTTAAAAACGGTTTTATCATATCAACACGGAGAGCTAATTCAGAATAAGAGTGAGACTTTAAAAAGATATATAACTTTTTTCGCCAGGTGTCATTAGGAGATTTTTTCCAATCTTGAATCGTAGAACGAGGAACCCCGAGAAGCCTGGTTATATCAGAATCAGAAAGCAAATCATTTTTTTTTGACATATTAAAACCTTTTAATTTTTATAAAATAATAATAAAAAAAACTTAATAAAAGTTAAAAAAATAACGGTAATCGGAATATTTAATATAAAATTATAACGAAATTCGGTATAATTATAGAGTAATAGGAAGAAAGAGGCGAGAGCGGTAACTCTCAACCCCGACACTTTTAATCGTGTGGGAGCATTATAACATAATGTTAATGATAAAAGGAAATATATCATGTCAAAAGACCTATATACAGAGCTTGAAGAAATCAACGAAGACGAGGGAATATACACAATAGGAGATGATTTGTGCAATACATTTATGAATGGAAACTTTACAACAGGCGTTGAAGAAATGAAAGAATTGAACATCACTTCCAAAGAGTTACTAGAATACCTAGAAGAAAAAGCGGAGGAATACGGATGCGAACTAAAAGAATTGTACTACGGACATTTTACGGCGGACTTTTGGATAGCCTTAGGCTCAGAAAATATATAAAAAAAGAGGATGTTAAAATGAGTATCAAAAAAATAAATATATTAAGAGATATGTTCCTAGAATCAAAACCAAACGCAACAGCAAAAGAGGTAGCACATTTCATAAAAGATATAGAAATGTGCATAAAATTAAGTAATCTAAAAACAAAAAAAATACCAAGTGGGCTTTAAAAGCTCACTTTAAAAAAAAGGCAAAAAAAATGAAAAAGAAAGAACTAAGAAGAATAGCATTAGATGAAATAATTTTTCTCATCAAAGAAGCAAAAAGACAAAAAGTAGATAAAAGAGGTTACAACGTAGGAAGACTATCCGGGATGAATACAATCCTCTATCTTAACGAAACAATAACAGAAAGAGAATCCCAAAAATTACACAACATAGTAAGAAAACTTATATTAGGCGAAAAATAAAAACGCCTAATATAAAAAAATCAATCTTTAAAAAGAGTAGCAGTAACCCCATCAACACTTAAACCATCAATCTCTAAATGTGCCATAGCTTGATTATAAACATCAAGCTCAGTAACACCAGGCTTTAAATTATGAAAAATAATTTGCTTGACTTTCCTACTATCTTTATTTTTAATAAAACCCTTAAAAAGCGATTGATAAATATAATCGTCAATAGGCGGAGTGCTTTTGTCCTGGAACTCAATTTTTAAAACCTCAGTAAGTTTCATAGTGGTCAAAGTATTGTAAAGAGAAATAACGGAATCAACACTTTTAGCCTCAATATGCTCAACAATTGTCCTTTTTCCCTGTTTTAATTGAACTCTGTACTTAGGCATCTTCAGAACCTCCTAAAAAAATATAAATTTGTTTTAACAAATACTCCATGCGGTCACAATCAGACAAAGCACCGCCAAAATTAGAATCATAAGAAACACCAAGAATATTACAAATATTTAAAAGATAAAATAAAGACATACTAAACACCACCTAATATTTGATAAATTGATTTATAACCACTAAGAAAAGAACAACAATCAAAATAAATATAAAATTTATACAAAATAGAATTATCATAACCGTAACCTTTACCAACACTCAAATAGTATGTAATACCATTAGATGAAGCATAATACTCTAAACCAGAAAGTTGAGAATTTAAATCCAATGAAAGAAATTGATTAACCATATCAGAAAAATCAGAATCTGAAATATCAAGAAGTTCATTCCCAAAAGAACCAATAGTTATATATCCTAATTGAACCAACCAAACAGGTTTGTGAAATGAATCATAAGTTTTATTGACAGAAAAAACAAGATAACCACCAGAAAAATAAAAATTATCACTATCTGAATCTATATAAACGTGCATATCAACAACAGGTTTTAAAACTTCTCTATAATAATCCATAGGATAAGAATCTTTATTCTCATAAACATCCCTATAAAATTCTGAAAAAAGAGACTTAAACCAGGACAAATTAGAATAAGGCAACAAATGACTTTTAGAGGGAGGACAAACCAATTCAGGCTTAAAAAAATAATCTATAAATGTATCATAATCAATCACAATAAAGACACCTCACTTATGAACATAACCAAGACCATTTAATAGTTGAAACATTTGCTCAGAAAGACCGGTTATATCCCCGTTTGAATCCTTCACAAACATAAAATCAGCCACCTGGTTAAGATTGTCAATATCCGTCATATCAGCTTGACTATTACCTAATATTTTTTTAATAATTTGTTTGTCGTTAGCAGTAAAATTTTTTGTAAGAACTTTAAAAAGCAAAGTTTGTTGATAAGATTTTGCTTTTTCAGTACCAATTTGAAAATTATGATTTTCTTTATTTAAAATATAATCTTTTTTTGACTGTAAATCAGAATAAGGACTAACAACACTTGTTTTGGCACGAATAGAACCAACATGGTTCATATTGTAATTACTAGCAAGTTGAGCCAAAGCAACTTTATCACTAAAAGTAGTTTGAGCAAAACCCAATTTGCGAAAAAGTTTCATACCACGCAAACCACGAAGCTTATTTTTAACACGACCTAAAAGCTCAGAACTAAGAATAGCACCAATATATGCACCGGTTTTTTGAAAAATACCAGATATCAAATCTTCTTGTTTACGAATAAGAACAGACATAGCACCGGCAATCATAATAGATGAAGCACTTGTTATAGCATCCTGTAACAAATCATTCTCAACATCATCAGTAGCACCACGTAAAGCTTCCTGAGCCTCAGCATAAGCAGTACCATATAAAATAGTTTCAAAGAATTCTTCAGTAGCGTTAGAACCAATACTAGATAAAGCCATAAGATAACCTTTTAATAAAGCTATCTGAATAAAACCTAAAGGGGAAAAAGGTTTTAAAAATTACTTAAATTTATTATAATCAACAACTTCTTTATATATATGTGAATAATCATACAATGAAGAATCACAACTAAAAAAGAAATAAAAAAAAGCAAAAACAACAAATATATACATAAAATAAAAAAAATAATCTAAAAAAGAATATTTTTCATCATCAATACGTTTTTTCATAAGCAATTATAACATAAAAAAAAACTAAGAATTTGCAACATCAGAATAAATATTAGAATATTTAATATCATCAAGAAAATCCATATTTGGCAATGACCACATATCAAAATCATCTTCATCAAGTTCAAAATTATTTTCATCTGTATGTTTACGAGCAGTAGAAGCATTTTTAATACGCTCAACTTCCAAAGGAGAAAGGGTAGCATCAGTAATAGTGTTACCATCCAAATCAACAGCAGGAACAGGAGTCATTTTATAATCAGATATCTGATTTGATTTTTCAAAAAATTCTTCACGTGAAGCAGGATTAATTGCCGAAACTAAAGGAGCAATGTCTATACCACCAAGTGCAGGAGTTTCATATTCAAACTCAGATAAATCAGCACCAGAATCTAAACCTAAAAACCTACGATATTCCTCAGGAGACAATACTTGTTGCTCATAAGTATATTGTATATTAAAAGGATTAGAATTATCAAATGTAGGAGGAGTGTACGAATCATCAGGTAAAGAAGAATTATTCAAACTATCATTAACATCAGGAGGTGTTAAAGAAGATTTTGCATAATCATCTAAAGAACCCAAATTATAATACATAGCATCTTGTTGTGCTTGAGTAGAAAGAACAGAACCGATAAAACCTAAATTTGTTGAAATAGAAGAAGAACTCACAGAACTTGAAACAGCAAAATTATTTACAGCGGAAACCAATGCCATAAGTATTTTATTTGTTTTTTCATTATTTGAAATAAGAACTTCAAGTAAATTAGAACCCTCATAAGAAGATGAGATATCAAGAAGACGTGAAACTGAATCATTTATTTTAGAAGAATTTTGAGCAACACTTCCAACAAAATCAACACCTCTATTATTATTATAATTTACAACATCAGTAAGCAATGTACCAGAACTATCAAAAGGCGGAACATTAAAACTTGGAACAGTAGAAGTGTTGTCAGAGCTTGAACCAATAGGCACAGCAACATCCGAAGATGAAGATGATGAAGAAGAAGCATTATAACCTTTATAAAGGTCATACCCCTCATAAAGCAACATAGCACCGGCTAGATAAGGATTAAAACGAACAAGAGACTTAGCACCGGTCTTAAAAACAGCTTTTGCACCCTCAAATAAACTTTTACGAACAGCCGTGTTTCTATAATTGATATTATTAACAGCCGAACCATAACTTGAAGAAGAACCGAATGTACCCGTAGCATAATTACCAGAGATTGATGAAGAACTACCAAGAGGAACGGCACCCATGTTAAACCCCCGTACTTAAATGAACCATATTAGATGGGAAAACACCCGACATACCATCACGAACAACTTTATAGATAATCAAATAAACATTTGCATCATTCTTAAGCATTTGGGAAGACTCAACAGTATAAATACCATCAACACCATCAATAGTAACAGCTTGACCATCCTTAAAAGAACCACTAGCACCATTTAATGATGAAAAAGAAAAACTATTAAAATCAACAGTAGAAATTGAACCAGGTATAGCATCAACAGAACTTTGAACACCAGATACAGAATCAGACAAAGAAACCAAAGAATTTTGAAAATCAGAAAAAGAAGTAGATAAACCAGATAATGAAGTATCAACTGAATCAAAACGAGAGCCAACGTTATTTAAAATGTTAGATTCTGATGTCTGAATAGTAGAAAGAACACCATTTGCTCTAGTAGTAACCAAATCACTCAAAGTAGTGACAGCATCACTAATAGAACTAGACACATCAAAAACAGGTTCACTATAATAAAAATCAAAAAAAGATGAACCAATTTCAAAATCATAAGGAAATGAAGCAGGAGCACCATTAGAATCAGAACAAAATAATGAAACATATCCACCAGAATCAGATATTAAATATGTGTTCGTATCATTAGGTACTGAAAAAGTCATATTAAGTTGAGAAGTTTTATCAGCATAATCAGTTGCAATAAAAGTGTAAGTACCGTCATCCTCAACCATATAAACAAGATAACTCATATCATCAAAAAGATTAAAATCAACAGGAGCCGAAGTATTAAACTTAAAATAATCAAAAACCAACCTCATAACTATTTACCTCCACTTGTATTATTAGAAACCAAAGAATCAAAATCTCTAAAACCAGACAGCAAAAGAGCCAAATTTTCGCCAATGCTTACAGAAGAATTTGAAGAACCGGACGTTGAAACAGACAAAGAAGAACCATCAAAAGCAACAACAAGAGTGTTACCGGCACCATTAAAATCATCAACAGATATAGAAAAATTAGTATCAGCCAAATCAGAAGATAAAATTTGACTACCCAACAAAGAAACAGAACCGTCAGCAGTATCCATACCAACAACAACAACAGAATTTGAAGAAACCATCAAACCTGAATCAATAGCATAAGAACTGTTTGCACCATAAAAAACATAATCAACAGTAGCAATAATCATAATAACACCTTTTTCTCATTTAATTTAATACAATCATCTTTTGTGACCGTATTATTATCTTTATTTGCCAGATAACTAGCACCCATTTTAACAACTTCCAGAACTGCATCATCTTTCTTAGAACTACTATTTTTAATATAAAGTTCAAAAATATTTACAGCCAATGGAAACAACATTGTAAAAAAATTCATATAACCACCTTATTTAAATATTTTGGATTTACATACAACAGAAGTGCAAGACCAAAATTATTTACCATACCAAACACAAGGACGCTTTCGCAAATCATCATCCAAGTGTATAAAATTTGAATAAATACCTATTCTATGAAATCCCAAATCAATAGCTTTTCTTAAAACCTGAAAACGCATAGAATCATCAGTAACCTTTATGTCAAAAGCAAAAGATTCTCTATCCATACTGCATAAATGAGAACTGTTTGAAGAACCACCAACTTTTTCATTATGAAACTTACAACGACAAGCCGAATTTACAATCAAAGGCAACCCCAATGATTCACGAAGCAAATCAAGCTTATATAAAGAAGTTGTATTAATATTCATAAAACCACAACAAGGACAAGATATTTCATCAGATGTAAAATATTTAATTTTTTTCATAATACGCATCAAGAAACCTTTTCATAAGTTTTTGGGAAATAGTCTTCAATTGATTCACTCTGATTTATTGAAGGAATAAATTTGTTAATAGCATCAATAGAACCTAAAGATTCAGCCAACTTAAAATAAGCATCATGAGCTATCAAGCTATAATCAAAATCAACTTGAACACCAACTTTATTTTTCATTTTTTCCTGTTTGATAAAGCTATCAATAATCTTAGATAAACCGTAATCATGCAAAGTTTTTTGTTCAAACTTATACATATCTGTTTGCATACCAATAAGAACATCAGTTAAAGCACGTGGATTACCATCAACAGCCTTGTAAGCAGTAGCAATAAAACCTTTTAACATACGTTTGGCAACCTCAATTTTAGGAGCCTGAATAGTCTTATATTCAATAGGAAAATCAGAAATAGAATTATCCCAATGATATAAAAATTTTTGAAATTGAAATCTATCCTCATTTTTTCTAGCACGGTTAAAAATTTGTCGTTTACTGTCAGCTTTTAAAGTACCATCAGCAATACGCAAACACTCATCATTAGTAAGCGGAGCATACTTAATTTTTTGAAGTGCCTTAATCCAAAAATTACCTAAATGATTAAAAACATAAGCTATCTCATTTGAAGTATGTTGTGGAATATATTTTTTTAATTCAGTACGGCGAAACTGAGCCTCAAAACGTGTAACGTTGTAATTCAATGCCTCATCATAACCGTTTACAATCCATTTGGTTTTAACATAATGTTTCGAATGACTATTCTTAATTTCAATCAATTTGTCATAAATACGGAACATAAAAGAACCACCGCCGAAGCTAATACCGGTTTGTTTACTTCCTTGACGATAATTTGAATTTTTAAAAGAATTTTGAAAACGCATAGCATCAAGATATTCAAGCTTAACACCCCAAATGTCGGTGGCTAAATCAAGACGTTGTATAGAACTTTCGTATTTACAACCAAGTAAAACATCAATAAGTTTTAAAACATATTCATAAGCCTTATTTTGACCAACAGAAAATAAATAATGAGCCCTAAATTCAACTTTAATTTGTGGCATATCAGTACCAAATTTTGCATTTGATAAAAAAATCATAACATCCTGATTTTCAAGAATATACCTATATGCACCCATACCCTGAGCAAAAACTTTAAAAGTACCAAACCCATCAAAAGGCTCACATTTACAAAAACGTGATTTATTACTAAAACCCTCAACATTCTGAGCATCAATTTTAAAATCTTCAAGCATAGAAAGAGTTTTTATTATATATTTGTTGTACTCATGCTCATCAACACTTTTGAAAGTAGCGACAAGCGTATCAACGTGTTGCGATAATATCTTTGGTTTATCTAATTGAAACTTCATATTTGACCTTTTAAGAAATAAAGAGGTGTCACGGTTATACCCCTTGTTAAACAGGAACGGGAAACAAAACGTTTCTGTTTAAAAAGAGCCACAACAGAGCCAAGCATTATGCTTGAACCCCGAAAAGTTTTTGAAAATCATCATACTTGATAATCTCTTTTGGCATACCCTCATAAGGAGTATATATTTCAACGTGACCAACACCCATATACCATTGACCAACATCAATTTGTGCAAACTGTTCTTCAGTAACCTTAATATCAATTTTTCCATCTTCTGAAGTGGTTTGAAGTGTATATCTGTCAGCCCACATTTGCGGAGAACCATCTTGATTAAAAAGAGGATTTTTATTTTCATCCATCTTTTGATTCCCTTTCTTAATCTCTTTGGATTTCACTTTAAAAGCACGTTGAATCACATTTGTACCTTTTAAAGAGTCAAGCTCTTGAATAGCCTTTAAAATCTGAGGATTGATATCCTTAGTCATTTGTTCATGTGTAACAACTTTTTCCGGTGTTTCTTTACTGTTTGCCATTTGTGCAACCTTTGAATAAAATTTATGGGATAAACCCATCAAAGAACTATTTTTCAATGAGTTCTTTAATAGACTTATTCCTATGTTTGTTAATATAGTAATAAATATTTTGTCTTGAAATACCGCTACGAGTAGCTATTGCCTTAATTGATACTTTTTTACCATCAGCAAAAATTGCCAATGTTGTAAATAAAATTAACTTTTCTGTATCTGTCATTTATTTTGTGCCTTATATTTTTTTATATCTTTCACAATAAGAGAAATAAGTTTACGAGAAATTATTGTAAGGGCGTGTTTTTTAGTTTTACCATTTGCAACATATCTTTCATATTTCTTTTTTAAAATAGGATTAAATTGAACAGAAGTAAGAGAAGCCATATATAAGAGACGTTTTAATTCTTTATCGCCAAATATATTCAATTTATCAGCATATTTCATTTGACCAGATTGAAAACTAACAGGATTGAGTCCTAAAAATGCTACAGTTTGATTCACATTAAAATCTTCAATATTGTCATAAATTTTAGGAACCAAAAGAAGTAAAAGAGAATAACCGAGACCAGAATATTTATTAACCAAAAAATCACATATAGGATAATCAATTTTTAGAGATGAAATAGCATCTTCTTTTATATTTTTTTCACGGTTTTTTATATCAATTTTTGATTTTTCAAGTTGTTCAATTAAAAAGAAATTTTCATTGCCATTTTTTAAAGATTTAATAGAGTTGTTAATCTGTACTCTTATTTTCATCAATAATCTAAGAGAAGTGGTAAATTGCGTGTATTTCTCTTTATTAACAGAATAAGAGGAACTAAAAACTTTTAAATCTTGATGAGCACAAAAATGAGCAATACCGTAACTGTCACTTTTGTCTGTTTTTCCTTGAATATCCATTGATTTAAGATACTTAGATACTTTTTTTGCATTAAACATTTTATGTAAAATACCATTGTCACTAAGATACTTTTGAAATTGAGAAGTGTAGGCACCTGTAGATTCAAAGCCTATAAGCGGGTTCTTAAAAGGATAATTTATAGCTATTGTTTTAAGGAATTTTTCATAACCATCTAATGAATTTTTGAATTGACCATAAAAAGAAGAATTTTTATCTTTATCGCTTGACAAGATACAATAATCTATTTTTGATTTAGAAACGTCACATCCAATATATATATTTTCCATTTGTAAAACCTTTGATTTTTTAATAAATGGTAGACACTCTCAACTCATATACAAGCTAATCAAAATTTGATTACTTCAGTTTATATACAGAATTATCTACCGTTAGCCTCTTGTGGTTCAACTATAATTCAATCTATTTAAAAAAATAATTCAGTATAATCACAACCTATACAAAAGAGGCAACGGGATTCTAACTGATGTTTATAAAAGCTTTAATGTCTTTTAGGGAAACATCTAAAAAGAAGTATAAAGCATTATATGAGTATAATCACGCAAGAAAATTATTAATAGGAATAAAATTGAGTAAAAAAGCAATTTTAGTCATAACAGACGGTATTGGCTACTGTGAAAAAACAGAGCATAATGCATTTTATAATGCAAATAAACCTGCGTATGACAAATTTTTTAATGAAGTGCCGCACGCTCTTATAGAAACCTTTGGTTTGAGTGTCGGACTTCCCGAGGGTCAGATGGGCAACTCTGAAGTTGGGCATATGAGTATAGGCAGCGGACGTGTTCTGTATCAGGATCTGGTCAAAATATCATTGGCGCTTAAAGACGGTTCTTTGGAGCAAAATGAAGTTTTGCAAGAGCTTTTTCAAAAATCGGACAGGCTGCATTTAATTGGATTGATGAGTGACGGCGGAGTGCACTCGCATATAGATCATTTTATGGGTATAGCTGATATTGCGGCAAAAAACGGTAAAAAAGTCTTTTTGCATCTTGTTACAGACGGAAGAGATGTCTCTCCAACATCGGCACAAAAATATTTAGAAGAAGTAAAAAAGCATTTGAATGAAAATGTAACAATTGCTTCCATATCCGGGCGTTTTTATGCAATGGACAGAGATAACCGCTGGGAACGGATCAAGCGTGCCTATGATGCTATTGTATCTGCCCAACCGCAAACAGACATGACACCTGAAGCCTATATCGGGCACTCTTATTCACTTGGAGAAACCGATGAGTTTGTCGAGCCGACTGCATTTGCAGGATATGAGGGGATGAAAGAGGGAGACAGTGTCCTTACTGTAAATTTCAGAAGTGACAGAATGCGAGAAATGGTGACGGCACTGGCTGATGAAAATTTTACAAAATTTGAAAGAAAAGTACAGCACGTAAACCTTGCAACAATTACCGAATATGACAAAAATTTTCCCTATCCTGTGATGTTTAGAAAAGATGTGCCAAAAAATACTTTGGCTGAAGTGATTGCCAGCGCAGGGCTTCGTCAGTTACATACCGCAGAGACGGAAAAATACGCACATGTGACCTTTTTCTTTAACGGCGGAATTGATGAACCGTATGAAAATGAAACACGGGTTTTGATTCCCTCGCCAAATGTGAAAACATATGATATGAAACCGGAAATGAGTGCAAAAGAGGTTGGTGAGGCTGTTCGTAAGGCAATGGATGCGGAGTATGACTTCATAGTGGTAAATTTTGCCAACGGAGATATGGTCGGACATACCGGTGATTTTGAAGCGGCAAAGAAAGCTGTTGAGGCTGTTGATGAAGAGTTGGGAAAAATATATGCCAAAGCAAAAGAAAAAGAGTATGCATTTGTGTTGACAAGCGATCATGGAAACTGTGAAGAGATGCGGGACGAAAACGGCAATGTGCTGACAAACCATACGGTCGGAAAAGTATGGTGCTTTGTGGATGCACAGGGTGTTGAAAAAGTAAAACCGGGCGGGCTCAACAACATAGCCCCGACGGTTTTAAAGCTGATGGAACTTCCGATTCCAAAAGAGATGGATGGAGCTTTGGTAGAAGTATAACTGACACTACAGAAAAAATTCAGTTTTTCTCACAACTCATGCTTTAGCATAAAAAGTGCCGATTCCGAAAATGTATAATTTTTCAGGAACCCGTACTTCAGTGCAGGCTTGGGTGTTTTACAAAAAAATTAAAGGAAGGTATAATGAAATTTAGCGGAAAAAATGTTTTAGTAACAGGCGCAAGCCGTGGAATAGGTGCAGAAATCGCCAAAACTTTGGCGGGATTTGGTCTAAAGGTGTGGATAAACTACAGAAGCGGCGCAAAAGAAGCGGATGCGGTAAAAGAGGCAATCGAAGCAGAGGGAGGCAGTGCGGCTGTTATCGGGTTTGATGTAACCGATGAGGCAGCTTTTATTGACGGGATAAAGACAATAGTGGATGCGGACGGTGAGCTTTCCTATCTTGTAAACAATGCAGGCATTACAAAAGACAAGCTGGCATTGCGTATGAAAACAGAAGATTTTATGGCTGTTATTAACGCTAATCTTACATCTGCTTTTATCGGATGTCGCGAATCTATGAAAGTTATGCGAAAGAAAAAATTCGGTTCGGTTGTCAATATTGCTTCGATTGTAGGCGAAACAGGCAACGGCGGACAGACAAACTATGCAGCGAGCAAAGGCGGGGTTATCGCAATGACAAAAAGCTTTGCAATTGAAGCTGCGACAAGCGGTATACGATACAACACTATCACACCGGGATTTATTGCAACTGAAATGACAGAAGTGCTGAGTGATGAGGTGAAAAAAAGTTTTACAGACAAGATTCCTATGAACCGTTTCGGTGATGCAAAAGAGGTGGCAAACGCAACAGCTTTTTTACTTTCGGACTATGCAAGTTACATTACGGGAGAAACTTTAAAAGTTAACGGCGGAATGAACATGGCATAAATGTCCTCTAAGATATTTATGCTATAATTACAGGATTTTAAACTTAAAAAAACAGGAGCTATAATGGCACTTTTAGATGATATTAAAGAAGTAGTAGTTGAGCAGTTAAGCGTTAACCCAGATGAAGTAAAACCGGATTCAAAATTCGTAGAAGATTTAGGTGCAGACAGTCTTGATGTTGTAGAACTGGTAATGGCTCTTGAAGAAAAATTCGACATCGAAATTCCTGATGATGAAGCTGAAAAAATTCAAACTGTTCAAGATGTTGTAAACTATATCGAAAACAAGTAGTCAGTTTTTTAATTTTTCAAAGAGGTTAGTCATCTCTTTGAAAGCAAATATTTTTAATAGTTAATTTTTGTATTGATTTTTAAAAGTATTTTATTATTTTATGGAGAATATTCAATGAAAAGAGTGGTAGTTACAGGTCTGGGAATGATAAATTCAGTAGGTCACGATAAAGAGAGTTCTTTTAAAGCTATATGTGACGGTGAATGCGGAATAGACATCATCACTATATTTGACCCTGAAAAATTCAGTGTAAAAATAGCCGGAGAAGTCAAAGACTTTGATCCTGCTACGGTTATGCCTCCCAAAGAAGTAAAAAAAGCAGACAGATTTATCCACCTTGGACTCAAAGCTGCCAAAGAAGCGATGGAAGATGCTGCACTTCCTGAAGATACAGATATGGAAAGATTCGGAATCAGTGCAGGTTCAGGAATCGGCGGACTCCCTTCCATTGAGAAAAGTTCTGTTATTTTAGAGACTCGCGGACCAAGAAGAATTTCTCCGTTTTTTATTCCGGGTGCTCTTGTAAATATGCTGGGAGGATTCGTTTCTATAGAACACGGAACAAAAGGACCAAACCTTTCAAGTGTAACAGCCTGTGCCGCAGGAACACATGCAATCAGTGAAGCGGTAAAAACCATTATATGCGGCGGAGCCGATAAAATGCTGGTTGTCTCGGCAGAGTCTGCTATAACAGGTGTGGGAGTCGGCGGATTTGCCGCGATGAAAGCACTCTCTACAAGAAATGATGATCCCAAGCATGCCTCTCGTCCTTTTGATGCAAATCGTGACGGTTTTGTTATGGGAGAGGGGGCTGCGGCTCTTGTTTTGGAAACATACGAAGATGCAGTTGCGCGTGGTGCAAAAATATACGGTGAAATTATCGGTTTTGGTGAAAGCGGTGATGCGAATCATATTACAACACCATCATTGGACGGTCCTGCCCGTGCGATGAAAGCTGCCTATAAAATGGCCGGTGAACCGAAACTTGACTATGTCAACGCACATGGAACCAGTACACCGGTAAATGATAAAAATGAAACAGCAGCGCTGAAAGATCTTTTGGGCGGAAAAGAAAACTGTCCTCCGATGAGCTCTATCAAAGGACAGATCGGTCACTGTCTCGGTGCAGCAGGCGGTATAGAGGCTGTTACATGTTTGATGGCGATGCGGGACGGTATCATTCCTCCGACAATCAACTATGAAACACCTGATGAAAACTGTGACTGGATTATGTTACTGAAGGTGCGAGAAAAGCAGATCTAAACATTGTTATGAGTAACTCATTTGGTTTTGGCGGAACAAACGGCGTTCTTATATTCAAAAAAATCTAATTGACAAGGATTTAATTTGGCTACATACTTAGACTTTGAATATAAAATAAAAGCTATTCAAGAAGATATAATCTCTGCACAGGTTCGCCATGATCAAGGCGCAGTTGAAGAGTTGAAAAAGAAATTAGATAAGGAAGTTACAAAGATTTATAAAAATCTTTCTGACTTTCAAAAGCTTCAACTGGCACGCCATCTTGATCGTCCTTATGCACTGGATTATATTAATCTTATAATGAGAGACAAGTATGAAATACACGGAGACAGACATTTCCGTGATGATGCCGCTATTCTTTGTTATATTGGGTATATTGACAATCAAAAAGTTATGGTTATCGGCGAGCAAAAAGGGCGTGGAACAAAAAACAAGTTGAAGCGAAATTTTGGTATGCCGCATCCTGAAGGCTACAGAAAAGCACTCCGTGCCGCTAAATTGGCCGAAAAATTCAATATTCCGCTTCTTATGCTTGTAGACACACCGGGTGCCTATCCTGGTATAGGGGCAGAAGAGAGAAACCAGAGCGAGGCAATTGCGAGAAATCTGCTCGAACTGGCAGAACTGAAAATTCCTACGGTTTCTATTGTTATAGGAGAGGGCGGTTCCGGCGGTGCTCTTGCCATCGGCGTTGCCGATAAATTTGCAATGATGCGTTATTCTATCTTCAGTGTTATTCGCCTGAGGATGTGCTGCAATTCTTTGGAATGATCCTAAAAAAGTAGAAACTGCTACAAACGCACTTAAAATCACCAGTGCAGATTTAAAAGAGCTTGATTTGATTGATGATATCATTGATGAGCCTTTAATCGGAGCACACAGAGAAAAAGAAAAAGCAGCACAGGTTCTTAAAGAGTATTTTTTACAAAAAGTGGAAGAATTAAAAGCTATGAGTGAAGAAGAGAGAATGAATGCACGCTATGCAAAACTCACAAAACCGGGTGCTTTCAAGGAGTAACTCTACTGCTCTTTTTCCTCTTTTTTTATCTCTAAAAGAGGATCAAATTTTGGGCGTTTCAGCCTTGGCGCCTCTTTTGAAAACTTGATTAAATCTTCTACCGTTTTTATATCTTCATCCAATTCTCCAGACTTAACAAAAACAGTCCATAGGTTGTAATGACATCGCTCATGGCTCTGTGATGCCTGGCTTCCGGATTTAATCGCAGTGTTTCATTCAGATAGGAAAGTGCATATCTGTAAGAGACAATAGTTCTTTCAGCTAAGGCAAGAGAACAGAGACTCCTGTTTAGCAGGGGTTCCAAGCCGATTTTTTGCAGGCTTTTGGATATAAAGCTGTAATCAAATTTGACATCATGGGCAACAAACACGGCATTACCCAAGAAGAGTTTAAATCGTTGCAGAACATCTTTGAGCTGAGGCGCATTTGTTGTATCATCGACAGTTATGCCTGTAATCTCCGTGATATGAGGATTAATTTCTTTGGTATGGACCAAAGATTCAAATCTGTCTATGATTATTCCATTTTTTACTTTTACAGCAGCAATTCAATGATCTGGTGTTTTTCTATTTTTGAACCGTTTGTTTCGATATCAACGATACAGAATTCTGCCTGATGGATAGGAATAAATTTTGTATCGAAATAGTAATATCCCTGGTGTCTGATTACATGTAAACCCTGTGCTTTCCAGAGTTCTATGGAAAGTTCAAGCTCTTCGCTCAGTTGCTCTTTGAGTGTTTTTAAAGAGAGTCCGCGTGAAGAGAGTCGTGAAATGCTTTTGGCATCAAGATTGAAATTATCAGTGAGCATTGTGTATAAACTCTCTTACTTTAGCTGCATCTTTTTTCCCGTGTGATATTTCTACACCGCTGCTGACATCAAAAGCATAAAAACCGTACTTTTTCAGAGCCTGAATGTTGTCGGGAGTTAAGCCGCCGGCAAGAATTATTTTGGAACACTCAACGCCCTCAAACCATTCTGCATTAAGTTGTTTTCCTGCACCGCCATATGCTTCACAGTAGGCATCAACAAGTCTGTACTCATCAGCATACTGGAGTACATCTTCTTTTTTTTGTGCTCTTATAACTTTGATATGAGGGATTTTCAGTGCTCATAAAACGCTTCGTCTGCTTCAAAATGAATCTGGGCAAGTGTCGCACCAACCTCTTTACATGTAGCATTGACTGTCTGTGCATCGACGTTGACAAAGAGGGCTACTTTCTCAACAAAAGGAGGAAGCTTTTGAATAATTTTTTTTGCCTCAGCAGGTGTTAAGCAGCGTGGAGATTTTTCATAAAATACAAATCCAAGTGCATCAGCTCCGGCATCTATTGCCGTCATAGCATCCTCATAAGAGGTAATACCGCAGATTTTTGTACGCATTATATTTGTAAGCTCTTTATCGCTTTGGCTCTGTCTTCGTGCTTAAAAACATAGCTGCCGGCAACAACAACATCAACGCCGGCTTCTTTGAGTGCATGGATATTTTTGTCACTTACCCCGCCGTCTACCTGGATAAGACATTCGGGATTGAGTCTTTTTCTCATAGCATCAAGTTTTTTTGCTTTTGGAAGTACGGAATCTATGAAAGATTGCCCTCCAAAACCAGGATTCACACTCATAAGCAAAACCATATCCAAATCTGCAAGAAGGTATTCCAATTCTTCGGGAATTGTGTTGGATTGAGCACTATACAGGGTTTGATACCAAGAGAGCGGATTTTTTGTATGAGCCTATGCGGGTGTTTTTCTTCTTCTATATGAAAAGAGATATATTTTGGCTGCAGAGGTGCGAAAAGCTCTACAAAAAAGGTGTTGTTCTCGACCATAAGATGAATATCCAGGGGTTTTGTGGCAGCTTTGGCTATAGCCGAAACCACAACCGGCCCTATCGTCAGATTGGGTACAAAATGCCCGTCCATGACATCTACATGTACCAGATCACATTCCGCTTCACATATTTCCTGTACATCCCGTGCCAAATTTCCAAAGTCTGCCGAGAGAACGCTAGGGGCTACTTGCATATTCTTCCTTTTAAATTATTGTGGAATTATAAACTATAATAGCTTTTACCTTGTTAAGAAAAACAAAAACTTGTCATTATCAAAGGATAAATCAACCTGAACACCTTTTTTTCCTTTGGCAACTTCTAGCAGTCCTTCAACATTATGGTAGGTTCTAGGAAGGGTAATATCCACACTGATGTGTTCGTCTGCCAAAAGTGTTTTTACTTTTCCTCCGACAATGTTGACAAGTTCAGCCAGAGTATCAAGTATCATCTCTTTGTCGTCAGTACTCTCCCCAATAAGCAGTTCGCAGGCTTTTTTCGCAATGCCCAGCGGAAAAACAAGCATAACCATGCCGTCAATGTCTCCGTAAAAACCGATAGAGCTCGCTATTTTTCCATCTTTGTCAGTAATTTCAATTTTGTCTACTTTTGCCGCATCTTTGATGCTTTTGAATTTGTCATCATCTCTATAGTGGCTACAGTTGCATCAATAAATCTTGGCAGTTCTGTCACCAGTACTTTGTTAAGTGCACGTTTGTTCTTTGTCGCAGCTGCACTGCTGGCACCAAGTTCGTCCAAAAGTTCTTTGTTTTGCAAAATATCATCCATCTGTTCAAAAAACATGATGCCGGCATCTTCAAGTGTCTCTTTGAAAGAAAGAGGTGTTTTGTCAAAAGACATGCCTACAAAACATATGGTGGCATTGTATTCGGCAGAAGATGATGCAAGCTTTGAGAAAAAATTAAGAGCATGAATATTCATACTGACAACTTTGTAGGCATCAAAGATAAAAAGTCTAAAACCGACATGCAGGGAGTTGTTGTGATAGGCTATATTAAAAGTATTGCCTATTTCCGCATCCAAAAATGAAGAAACAGTGTATATGATGGCATTGCCCGTGACTCTTGTTGCAACTTTTTGTCCCATTTGCCCGAGATATGTGTCTTCTATGATGACATCATAGGCATTTTCTACTTTTGCTTTTTGCAAAAACTCTTCTTTTGTCTGTGCAACTATCGGGTTGTGCCCATTGTTGTGCAACTCTATTGCCAAAGCGGCTCTTTGTGACTTGTCTTCACTGTAAAGGCAGTATATTTTTATTTTTTTCTTTGAACCCGTCTGCAAACAGAGAAGCGATTTGCTGAGTTTTAAAGAGTGAAAAACTTAAATCGCCATCATAAAATTTTTTAAAAGCATCATATTTCTTTTTGTCATAATCACAAAAACCGACGATTATATGGTTTTTGCTTCTGACTTTTTGAAACATTTTTACAAAAGTGTCCAACCGTTTCTGTTGAAGAAAATAACTTTTTTTAGTGAAACAAGAATCATCGAAGCATTGCTTTTGAGTGTGGCATCTATATCTTCTATGCTCAGAAAGGAACTTCCTGACGAACCGTCAAGGAATCCCTGAGGGTGAAATACGCCGATTCCTTCTCTAATTACCGCTCTCATGAAATCTCCATCAGTTTTGAAAAGTCATCATAGATGTCGCTGACAAAATCAATTTGAAAGTCAATAAAATCATTCAATCCGGCTTCAATAAAAACAGGTTTTGACAGGGTGTAAAAGAGTAGCAGATGCATCCATTTTCCAAGTTTGTTGTTTGTTTCATCCTGAGACGGTTTAATGCCGGAAGATGCCTGAATGATATCGGCAATATTTTTGGGCATTTCCCATTTTTGGGAAATTCTTTCACATATATCAAACAGGTCCATATTGCAGAGTCTCTGCAATATGGTGTTGAGATCAATCTCATCTACACTTCTAAGAAGCTTTACATCTTCAATTTTTTCACAAAAGAGTGCTTCGGATACTATGATACTTGCAGGGAGCAGAGCAACAGCACTCTGAAGGTCTTTATCTTCTATCTGCAAATAAGCGGTAATTTTGTGCCAGTCAACAGAGAGTCCGGCCTGTAAATCATAAAAAGAAGATTTGTTCAGTTTGAAGAGTTTCCATTTTGCGGGAGAAAGCAAAGAGATCATATAGTTGTAAGCCGCCTGCTGTGATCTTGAGACACCAAGTATGCCAAAAATCTGAGAAACATTTGTGACTTCATTTTTAAACCCGTACAAAGGTTTGTTCACCAACTCTTTCAAATAGGCATTGAGTGCAGGGTCATTCTGTGCCACTTTTGCTGCTTGAACCAGATCACCCTGATCAAGCAAAGCGAGCGTCTGTTTTAAAATCTTTGGTGATGGCGGTATTTTTTCTATAAATGCGTCTATCTGTTGTAATGTAATCAAATTTTACTACTTTATGTTGGATATTATATATTCTAACGAGATTAAGATAAAATTCAAATAAAGTATAGAAAGTATATTCTCAAAAAAAAACAAAACAGGCTTAAGTTGCAGTTTTGCTTTTGTTTGCTATAATTCGCAACTTTAAAATATCATTCAAGGATACTCAAATGGCAAGAAGATGTGCTATCAGCGGCAAAGGCCCGATGAGTGGGAACAATGTTTCTCATGCAAAAAACAGAACAAAGCGTCGTTTTTTATTAAACCTAAGAACAGTTCGTATTACATTAGAAGACGGTACAACGAAGAAGATTAAGATTTCTGCAAGAGAATTACGCACACTTAAGAAAAATTCGTAGACTATAGGAATCAGTTTTGAATCTTTTACCAAGGATTCGCAAGTTCCTAAATTGGGAGAGCCCTCCCAAACCTGATCCCAAGCTTCTTCCTGAAGTTTATTCCCACCTTAAAGCTTTTCGTCTCCCTTTAATTTTAACAGTATTTGTAATGTTAATAGGAACATCCGGATATGTTCTTATAGATAATTTTACAATAATGGATGCAATTTATCAAACGGCCATTACTTTTACTACTGTTGGGTTTGGTGAAATTGCTCCAATATCAAACGCAGGAAGAATTTTTACTATCAATTTAATTATTGCAGGGTTTGCAGTATTTTCAAGTGCTATAGGTATTTTGGTTTCAGAACTGAACAAGGGGCATATTGTTGCCATAATGAAGGAGAGAAGAATGCTGTACAAAATAGCAAGACTTAAAAAGCATTTTGTTGTGTGCTATCATAATGACTATACAATAGAAGTAACAAAACAGTTGCGAAAAAACCATATTCCTTTTATTGTGATTGATCCAAGAGCTGAAATCCATGAATGGGCAATAGAGCATAAATATCCGCATTTTTTGCAGGCACAGCCTCATGCTGAGCTTTCAATGCTCAAAGCACATCTTTCTTCTGCAAAAGGTTTGATTACTTTGTCGAGTTCTATTGCTGACAATATTGCGCTGATTGCTTCGGTGCGGCTTTTTGAAAAGAACATTTTTTGCCTCGTCCCTATTATGTGATATCCTCAGCAGAGACAATGAGTGATGTGGAAAAGCTGAAAAAACTTGGAGCAGACACTGTCGTTTCTCCGACAAAACTCACAGCGCAGAGAGTCTCTGCAATGGCAGCCCGTCCCGATATGGAAAATCTGCTTGAAGAATTTTTATATAAAAGTGACAATCCTTTGGATATGCAAGAGATCATAGTGCCGCGTTACAGTTGGGCAGTTCTCAAAAAATTGAAAGAGACACATATCCGGGAAATTGCAAACACATCAGTTGTGGGAATTACCAGAAAAGACGGAAAGCTTATTGGAATGCCAAAGGGAGATACCTTGGTGACAAGTGAATCGAAACTTCTAGTGATAGGCACACAGGAAGGGATTAAAATAACAAAAGATCTGATTTCAAAAAGAGTCAAACCTAAGGAGTTGAAGTTTGTATAAGTTGATAAAAGTTGATGGTGGGGTTTGTACGGCAGAAGGTTTTTATGCGGATGGTATCAGTGCAGGATTAAAACCGAACAAAGCAAAAGATATGGCTTTTGTTTACAGTGATACCTTGTGTGAAATAGCAACAGCATTTACAACAAACAAAATGACGGCAGCACCTATACGCCACTTTAAAGCAAAAGGTGAGTTTCAAACAAATTTTGTACTTATTAATTCTAAAAATGCCAATGCTATGACCGGAAAAGCAGGTATTGAAGATATAGAAGAAATTTTAGCCACCTTGCCGGAGGAAGTGCACAATCCTGTAATGAGCTCAACAGGTGTTATCGGTGTACGACTGCCAAAAGAGAAGATTATAGCCGGTGCCAGACTTTTTGATTTGAAAAAACGAGACGGCAGTGCTGCAGCGGCAGCGATTATGACAACCGATACTTTTTCAAAACAGATTGCCTACAGAGTTGAGCTTGAAGACGGCAGCAGTTTTCACATTGGTGCAATGGCAAAAGGCGCGGGTATGATTAATCCCGCTATGGCTACAATGCTCTGTTTTATCACAACTGATGCGAAAGTTGACAAAGATGAAATGCAAAATATTTTAACTGAAAATGTAAAAACAACTTTTAATGCCGCAAGTGTTGACGGAGATACCTCGACCAATGATACAGTTATGTTGCTCAGCAATGCAAAAAGTAAAGTCTACCACAGGAGAGCATTCACAGAAGCTCTTTATAAAATTATGCGTTTTTTGGCCCGTGAAATGGTAAGAGACGGAGAGGGCGCGACAAAACTTGTTACCTATGAAGTGAGTGGGGCAAAAGATGATGCGGAGGCAGAGATTGTGGCCAAAGCGCTGACCAATTCTTTACTTGTCAAAACGGCACTCTACGGAGAAGACCCAAACTGGGGAAGAATCGCTTCAACAGTCGGTGCAAGCGGTGCTGATGCGGATGAAGAAAAACTGCGTATTGCCTTTGAAGATGTCTGTGTCTATGACAGGGGAACACTCTATTTCGATGCAGTGATGGAGCAAAAAGCCGGTGAGATAATGAAAAGAGAAGCATTTACCATTTATTGCGATTTGGGATAGGAGACGGAAAGTTCACAGCTTTTGGCTGCGATCTCGGGTATGAATATGTCAAAATAAATGCAGATTACAGAACATAATCCTCTTTAAACGCCACATAGCGTGAGGCAGAGGCATAAAGTTCTTTTATCTCCTCCTCGCTCAATTCTCTGACAACTTTTGCAGGGCTTCCCATGATGAGTGAGCGTGGCGGAAAAACTTTGTTTTTTGTCACAAGCGAACCTGCTCCGACTATGCTCTCTTTGCCTATAACCGCACCGTCCAGTATAGTAGCGCTCATGCCGATAAGACAGGCTTTTTCTATGGTACATCCGTGCAGCATGACGCGATGTCCTATGGTCACATCATCTTCGATGATTGTCGGATTTCCGTCACTTTTGTTCTCTTTTTTGTAGTGCGTTACATGTATCATACTCAAATCCTGAATATTGACACGATTGCCGATTTTTATATAATGCACATCACCGCGAACGACACAGCCAAACCAGATGGAACAGTCTTCTCCGCAGGTAACATCTCCGATAACATCCGCTGAAGGCGCTATCCAGCTTCTGCTACCTACAGTCGGGGTTATATTTTTGTATACATGTAACATAAGGCGTGCTCCTTTAACTTTCTATGAAGAGACGGTTAACCAGCTGCTGCACATAGGTAGAGGTCTCTTTTTTGGTTGCTTTTGCAATGCGATTGACATAGTCTTCAAGAAGTTTGTGGTTGTTGATAACCTTTTGCCCCTCTTTTGGTTTGATTTTTATATAGGATCCGTCACTTTGCAGTTCATGTGCAAGGGCATTGTCGGAGCATTGCAGTTTGAGAATCTGTATAATTTTCTTTTTGGCATCTTCATCTTTGATGGCAGTTAAAAGCTCTATACGCCGCACAAGATTTCGGGGCATCCAGTCTGCACTTGAGATATAGACTTTTGATGCATCATTTTTAAAATAAAAAGTACGGGCATGCTCAAGGTATTTTCCCAAAATGGAAATAACTCTTATATTTTCGCTGACATCTTTGATACCGGGCTTCAAACAGCAGATACCACGTACAATAAGCTCAACTTTTACACCGGCTATAGAGGCTTTGTAGAGTGCTCTGATGACATCATCGTCAACAAGTGAGTTTACCTTTGCAATGATATGCCCGTTTTTCCCTGTCTTGTTTCATTGTGAATGAGAGAAAGGACTTTAGGCTTGATTTGTGAAGGAGACATATATAACTCATTGAGTTTTCCTTTTTTGCTAAAGCCTGTCAAAAAGTGAAAAAAGCGTGTTAAGTCATTGGTGATGGTGTCCTTGCTCGTCATATAACTCATGTCAGTATATATTTTTGCAGTGGAAGGGTTATAGTTTCCTGTGCCTAAATGGGCATACTGCTTGAGTTTTCCGTTTTTTCTTCTTGTGATCAAAGCCGCTTTTGCATGGACTTTAAACCCTTGAATTCCGTAAATAACATGGGCTCCTGATTTTTCAAGCGCTTTTGCCCAAATGAGATTGTTCTCCTCGTCAAAGCGTGCTTTTAGCTCAACCATAACGGTAACCTGTTTTCCCGATTCACTGGCATCCATCAAAGATTTGACGATAGGCGACTTTGTCCCTGAACGGTAGAGTGTCATTTTTATAGAGACAACATCAGGGTCTTTTGCCGCATGTTGAATGAGATTTACCACAGGGTCAAAACTCTGATAAGGATGGTACATCAAGACATCCTGCTTTTCCAGGATAGAGAAAATATCTTCATTGTTTTCAAAAGGCGGCAGATTTTTTGGTTGAAATGCCGGTGCCAAAAGATGTGCAAAGTTTTTGTTCGATACTATCTGCCAAAGACTTGAGAGATTTAAAAAGGTATGGTATCTGTAGATGTCATCTTTGTATATATGTGCATGACGGTTAAAAAAGTTAATGATTTCATCATCAGCATTTGAACCGACCTCAAGCCGGACCATTTCTCCTTTACGGCGGAGTTTGAGCCCCTCTTCAAGAATCTCCATAAAGTCATCAGCTTCCTCTTCTTCTATGGCAATATCAGCATTTCTTGTCACGCGAAAAGGGGCATATTTGATAAGCTCATAGCCCGGAAAAAGTTCATCAACATGCTTTTCCACAACACTTTCTATCGGTACATAGGTTCCGTTTCCAAGCTCTACAAATCTGTTTAAAACACGGGGAACACGTATAATTCCAAAGCGTTCTATATTTTCGTTGTCCATATCGCGAAGTTTTACGATAAGCCCGAAACTCAGGTTGTTAAGATGTGGAAAAGGATGTGTGGCATCTATGGCAATGGGAATAATTACCGGATAGATGTTTTCATTGAAATACTGGTTGAGCTTATGTTTGTCCTGATTGTTCACTTCATCATATGTCTTTACACTGATACCATGAGGCTCAAGTTTTTTAAATATTTCACTTCTGCAGTGCTCGACAACCTGCTGTTCCTGATGCAGATAGTTTCTGATTTCACGAAGCTGCTGCAGAGGTGTCAGCCTGTCGGCTCCTGAGACGATAATACCCGCGGCAAAAAGCTTTTTAAGTCCTGCCACGCGAATCATATAGAACTCATCCAGATTTGTTCCGTAAATGGCAAGAAATTTGAGACGTTCAAGCAGCGGCAAAGACTCATCCTGTGCCTGTTTGAGGACTCTTGTGTTAAACTGTAACCATGAAAGCTCACGGTTTAAATAAAGATTGGGATTTTTAAGGTTTATCATAAAATTTTCACTTTCTTTGGTAAGTTTTTTCTTTATTATAGCAAAGAAATTATTACTATTTGATTACACCTGTGCCACTCATGTTGGCTGCGTGGTAAATTGTCACACCGTTTTTTCGGGCATAGTACTCTAAAAGCAACTTCTGCAGTGTCGGCTCAATAGAAGGGGTAAACCATGCATTGTTGCTTATGGCAATCATATATTTTACATTGCCATTGTAGAGCTCTTTACATGTAGCCTCATAACAGACGGCATTTCTGAACCTGATACCTTTTATGACAAAGTCTGTCGGTTTTTTTGCCGTAACAAAATCACTTGATCCTTGAAAAAAAGTATCGTTGATGAATTTTTGTGCAAATTTTGGCAGAGGAATGTACTCGCCAAAGGGTACCAGAATGAGTTTTTTGGCAACCTTGTATCTGCCTTTGTCAAACATATAGGTGACATTGTAGTTGAGATTGTTTTCACGCATCAGTGCACCGGCTATAACAGTGATTTTTTCAGAAGCCTTACGAAGTTCCTGCATCAGTTTCGGCATTTCATTCATAAAAAGAGGGAAGACAGATTCGGGGAATATGACAACATCATAGCCTTCTGCCTGTGCCTGACGGATTTTTTCAAAAATCATGGCAACGGTAGGGTAGAGGCTGCTTCTCTCCCACTTGACACTTTGGGGGATTTGTGTTTGTACCAGCTTTATTTTCAGGGGCGCATCATGCTGCTTGGGATAGCCGTAGTTATAGGCAAAAACGAGAAGCAAAAGAGGCAAATATCTGTATTTTTTGTTTTTTATCAGTGAAGGCAGGGAGAGGGCGAGCAAAACGGCCGCCAACTGATATTTGTAAACACCTATATAACTGTTGACAAACAAGAGCTCAATTTTCATCCAGTTCCAGCCAAGCGGTTCAAAAAAGCTGAGCCCAAAAAGCAGTATGGCCCGTATATAGGGCTTGTCTGTAAAGGCAAGCGGTGCAAAAAAGAGAAGATAAATAATACCGAAGCCGAGAGTAACAAAAGGCTCCATATAACCGACACCCTGGTATTTAAAACTGAAACCGATCCAGTAAAACCAAAAGAGTCCTATAAAAAAACCGCTAAAAAGAACCGCTTTTTTAGGAATGCTAAGAAGCAGTGCTATTGCTCCAAGTCCAAAAAGGGTATTGAAAAATTTATTTTCAATGCCAAAATATTCCAAATAGATAAAAGCACTGAAAAGTGCAGCCGTGCCAATTGCGAGTAAAATATTTTTTGTTAAGGAATTCATTTTGAAATTGTACTGAATTTAAGAGCTTATTAGTATATTTTTTGTATAATCGCTGCAATTTTATAAGAGAAGGAAGCACAAGATATGGAAATTATCTCCCAACTACTACCGTTTGTATTTTTAATTGCAATTATGTATTTCGTAATTATTCGCCCACAGCAAAAAGAGGCCAAGGCCAAAAAAGAGATGATTGAATCTCTTAAAAAAGGTGACAAAGTCATCACTAACGGCGGTTTTATCGTTGTTGTTCATAAAGTTGAAGAGAACTTTTTGACAGTAAAACTCAATGATGATACACTCGTAAAAATTACAAAAGATTCCATTGCAAAGAAGTTCGAGGATGAAGCTTAATTATCGCATAGTCATCTTTGCTCTGGCAATAGTGTTTGGAATTGTATTTTCTCTTCCATCACTTTTACAGACCCAAAGCGGCAAAAAAATAACCTTAGGCCTTGATTTACAGGGTGGACTGCATATGCTGCTCGGTGTGAAAACCGAGGAAGCGACAAAATCACGTATTAAATCAATAGCGGCAAGTATCAAACACTTTGCAGAACGCAATGATATTTTAATAGACGGATTGAGCTTTGACAGCAAAAGTGTAACTTTTGAAGTGCTTGATAGTGACGAGATTAAAAACTTTGATGATTTTTTATCAAAACTTGAAGGTGTGAAAGTTACACACAAAGGTTCTGTCATAACCTTGAGTCTGACGCCTAAAGAGATAGAAAAAACAAAACAGCAGGCAGTCTCGCAGGCAATTGAAACGATCAGAAACAGACTTGACCAGTTCGGACTCTCAGAGCCCGTTGTCGCACGTCAGGGAAAAGACAAGATACTTGTAGAGCTTGCGGGGATTAAAACACCGCAGGAAGAACAGCGTGCACGCGAGTTGATTTCTCGTGCGGCAAAACTTGAAATGATGGCAGTTGATGAAGCCAGAAATGCACGTGTTTACAATATGAGTGACGCAGATGCGGCGGCATACGGTGATGTGATTTTAGAAGATGTGAAAAATCCTAAAATCAAATATCTTGTGCATGAAATCCTATTCTGGACGGCGGGATGCTTACCGGTGCAAATGTGGGCTTTGACCAAAACAACCGCCCGGTGATTAATTTTAAACTCAATGCAGAGGGTGCTGACATCTTCGGTGATTTTACCGGCAAAAACGTAGGCAAACGTCTGGCAGTCGTACTTGACGGGAAAGTCTACTCTGCACCGAATATTAATGAACGCATCGGCGGAGGCAGCGGACAGATTTCCGGAAACTATACAGTGCTTGAGGCAAAAGATTTGGCGATTGCACTGCGTTCGGGTGCATTATTGGCGCCAATATATATGATGGAAAAACGTTCTGTCGGCCCAAGTCTGGGTGCTGACAGTATTAAAGCATCTATGATAGCGCTGATAGGCGGTTTTATTCTTGTTATTGTTTTTATGATGGTTTATTATCGTATGGCAGGGGTAATTGCAAATATTGCCCTGATTGCAAACCTGTTGATTCTTTTGGCGGTTATGAGTCTTTTTGGTGCGACATTGACGCTGCCGGGTATGGCAGGTATCGTCCTGACGGTCGGTATGGCGGTGGATGCGAATGTCATTATTACCGAAAGAATCCGTGAACTCATTTATGAGGGAAAATCTATGCACAAGGCCATAGAAGAAGGCTACGCAAACGCAATGACGGCAATTTTGGATGCAAATATCACGACGCTGATTGCTTCTGTTGTCTTGTATGTCTATGGTACAGGTGCTATAAAAGGGTTTGCCATTACTATGAGTATCGGTATTTTGGCATCTATGCTCACTGCAATTCTCGGAACACACGGAATTTATCAGATGCTTGAACCTAAAATAGGCAAAAGCAAAAATTACCGTTTCTGGTTTGGGATTAAAGGATAATTATGGAATTTTTTAAGTATAAACAGCCCATTGATTTTATGGGTAAATCAAAAATTGCGATGGCAGTTTCAATTATTCTTATCTTGGCTTCATATGCGATTTTGGCGACAAAAGGACTCAATTACGGGATCGACTTTGCCGGAGGAACGATTGTTCAGGTAAAGTATGACACAAAAGCCCCTATCAAAGCGATGCGGGAAAAACTGCAGGCAGACAAACTTTTTGACGGTGCTTCCATCAGTGAGTTCGGTTCTCCGGATGAAGTTGTCATTCGTATGAAAACATCGAGTGCGAGTGTAGCAAAAGACATCGGTGATGTTGCAAGAGCAGCACTGCAGGGTACAGGCAATTTTACGATTCGCCGTGTTGATATTGTAGGTCCAAAAGTAGGTTCAGAGTTAAAAGAGAAAGGGCTTATGGCACTTTTTCTCTCTATAGCCGCGATTCTTGTTTATGTGGCATTTCGATTTGAATGGCGATTTGCCGTGGCTTCTATAGCCGCGTTAGTGCATGATGTCTCGATTGCAATGGGTGCGGTGGCTCTCTTTCAGATTGATGTCAATCTTGATGTACTTGCTGCAATACTGACACTTTTGGGATATTCGCTCAACGATACAATTATTGTCTTTGACCGTATCCGCGAAGGGATTACAAAATCCAAAAAAGCGAATTTGACAGAGATTATCAATGAATCTATCACAAGAACGCTTGCCCGTACGACACTGACCTCTTTAACGACCTTTTTTGTGGTTTTTACACTGTTTATGTTTGGCGGAGAGATTATTCATGCCTTTGCATTTACGCTTTTGGTAGGTATAATCGTAGGAACATATTCGTCCATCTTTGTTGCTTCACCGTTGTTGATACTGTTTGGTTTTGATGTGAAAAACTATCATGCAAAACTGGCAGAAAAAGCAAAAAGAGAAGCAGAAAAAAACAGAATGCGCGAACAGTTTGAATCAGGAGTTATGTAATGGATTGGGGTAAAGTAGTATACGTATTTTTTTCATTAATGAGTCTTACATCGATCGCAGGGTTTTTATATGAAAATACGGCTATTTCATTGTTTATAGCCGCAAGTGTGAATCTGATTTCAACAATTTTAAAAATCGGTGTGCGTAATCTGCTTTCAGCCGAACTGTTGGCATCTTCTTTGGTGGCAGACCTGCACCTGATTCCGGCATTTGTCTTTTTGGTTATTGTGCAGAATGATTCCTGGGCAATTGCCCTGGCAATCGGTGCATTGATTGCCAATGTATTTTCAATGGGACTTGTCTACATTGAGAGCAGTAAAACACACGAAGAATATTAACAGGAAGAATAAAATTGGAATATAACGCAAAAACTATAGAAAAAAAATGGCAGGAATACTGGAATCAAAACGAAAGTTTTGAGCCGAGTGAAGATTTTACCAAAGAGAAAAAATACATTCTTTCAATGTTTCCTTTTCCAAGCGGACGTCTGCATATGGGACATGTAAGAAACTACTCTATCAGTGATGCTTTTGCGCGGTACCACAGACAGCAGGGCAAAAATGTTTTACACCCGATTGGCTTTGACAGCTTTGGTATGCCTGCGGAAAATGCTGCTATAAAAAACGGTTCACATCCTAAAAGCTGGACCTATGACAACATTGACTATATGAAAAACGAATTTTATTCTCTGGGTTTCTCTTTTTCACGCAAACGTGAATTTGCCACAAGTGATGAGCTTTATACGAAGTTTGAACAGGGCTTCATTATAGATATGTATAACAAAGGTCTGCTGTACCGTGAAAAAGGGATGCTTAACTGGTGTCCGCATGATCAGACTGTTTTGGCAAACGAGCAGGTAGTGGATGGATGTTGCTGGCGATGTGACACACCGATTGTCAAAAAAGAGATGAATCAGTACTATTTTAAAATTACTGCCTATGCAGACGAACTTTTAAATGATTTGAAAAAACTTGAAGGTGGCTGGCCAAAACAGGTTCTGACGATGCAGGAAAACTGGATAGGCAAGTCAAACGGACTTGCTTTTGATTTACACTTTGATGAAGCAAGTCAAGCAAAACTTTCGCATACATTTGAGTGTTTTGATGTTTTTACAACAAGACCTGACACAATTTACGGTGTGAGTTATACGGCTTTGGCACCTGAACATGAAATTGTTTCGTATATGATAGAGAACAAATTGCTTGATGATTCGGTTATTGCACAAATTGAGACTATGAAAAACACCTCTTCAATCGAGCGGCAAAAAGAGAAATCGGGTGTTTCGCTTGGTTTACATGTAACGCATCCGCTCACAGGAGAAAAAATTCCTGTCTGGGTGGCAAATTTTGTGTTGATGGATTATGGAAGCGGAGCGGTTATGGCCGTACCTGCACATGATGAGAGAGATTATGATTTTGCTAAAAAGTATGACCTGCCTGTAAAACCGGTTATCAAGCCTTTTAAAACAGAACATGACTTTTCAAAATCTGCTTTTACAGAAGTCGGTGAGCTTATAAATTCCGGCGAATTTACAGGGATGAACTCTCAAGAGGCACAGGAAAAAATCATAGCTGTGTTTGAACAAAAAGGTTTGGGCAAAAAGACGACAAACTATAAACTCAAAGACTGGGGTGTGAGTCGTCAAAGATACTGGGGTGCACCTATTCCTTTTATTCATTGTGACGCGTGCGGTCTTGTTATGGAGAAAAAAGAGAATCTTCCTGTGGCTCTGCCGGATGATGTAGAGATTACAGGAGAGGGAAATCCTTTGGAAAAACACCCGACATGGAAACACTGTAAATGTCCGGAGTGTGGCAAAGATGCTGTTCGTGAAACAGATACGATGGATACTTTTGTAGAATCCTCCTGGTATTTCCTGCGTTTTTGTGCATCGCCTCAAAACTGGGAAAAAGAGGCATTTTCACCTGAGCAGATAAAATACTGGATGCACCAAAAAGGGCATGAAGGTGTTGATCATTACATCGGTGGGATAGAACATGCGATTTTACACCTTTTATATGCGCGTTTTTTTACAAAAGTGTTCCGTGATTTGGGTTATATTGATTTGGATGAACCTTTTGAGAAACTTTTAACCCAGGGAATGGTACTTAAAGACGGGGCCAAAATGAGCAAATCAAAGGGCAATACGGTTGACCCTGATGCCATCATTGAGAAATACGGTGCAGATACGGCACGTCTGTTTATACTTTTTGCCGCACCGCCGACACAGGAACTTGAATGGAATGACAGTGCTGTTGAGGGTGCCTACAAGTTTATAAAAAGATTTTTTGAGCGAACTGCAAATGTCTTTACATGTAACGAGAAGCCTGAAATCAATCATGCAGACTTGAGTAAAGAAGAGAAGTTTGCCCGTAAAAAAGTCTATGAAGCACTCAAACGTGCCGAAGATGTTTATAATGAAAGATACACATTTAATACAATGATTGCCGGTGTCATGGAGGCGATGAATGCGCTCAATGCACAAAAAAATGCAGATGTATGGACGGAAGGATACTGGATACTCAGCTCGATTATGGAACCTGTTATTCCTCATACCTGTCATGAAATCAGTGAGCAATATTTCAAACTGAACAACCTGGCTCCGCAAGAAACAGTAGAAGAAGTTTTTGTAGAAGAGAGCATCTCTTTGGGTGTTTCTCTCAACGGGAAAAAAAGAGGGGAAATTGAAGTTGCCGCTGATGCTGATAAAGAGACAATTATTGCAGCAGCAAAAGAAAATATTGCCAAGTGGCTTGAAGGCAAAGAGATTGTCAAAGAGATTTTTGTTCCTAAAAAGCTTGTCAATATTGTTGTAAAGGGCTAAGAATGAGAAAATATTCACATGCATTGAAGGTATTTGTTCTTTTGATTCTTCTTGTTTCAATGAATGCATGCGGATATAAGCCAAGTTCAAAGTATGCCAGAAGTGTTATTGGTTCAAAAATATACACACATGTTGTCATTTCAGCTTTGGATCCCCAAAATACTGTTTTAATAAAAGATGCGGTAGACAGCGCCATTGTGGAAATTTTTCATGCCTCTCTAACAGACAAATCCCATGCCGATACAACGTTGAATTTTTCTCTGACACCACCGAGTTATTCGCCAATTCAGTATAATGCAGAAGGGTATATTATTGCATATCGGGCAAAAATTGTTTTAAAGATTGCAAGAGAATCAAAAAATATTAAAAAAACGTATACGGCAAGAGGTACCTATGACTTTTCGGTTGTACCAAATGCTGTTATAACAGATCAGGAACGATTTGATGCGATAAAATTCAGTGCCATCAAGGCTATAGCATCTTTTGTTGCACAGGTCTCAGCAGAAGGATCACAACTATAAATCAGGAGAAGATTACATGACTATACAAACAATCATAAGTAAAGCTGTCAAAAGATTAAAACTCGAAGGAAAATTACTGACTCCTGACTTTTATGCAGAAGCATTTTGCAAAGAGGCGCAAAAAGCAAATATGCAGGTTGAAGATTGTCAACATATTGACAAGTTCAATGCCATGCTCAACAAAGACTTACAAAAAGAGCTCAAAAAATACAATATAAAAACGATGCATGAGTTTGTGCGTTTGCTGATTTCAAAACTCAACAGAACCAACCCGACGCAGTGTTCAAACCTGCTTGAATCCCAAACATTACTGACAAAAAGGGTACTGCAGGTTATTACTGTACTGCACAACAAAGAAGCGGGTGAGCTTGCACAAAAAACTCTGGAACTTATAGAGCATGGCGCCCAGCCTGAACAGTTGGACCAGTTTCGACAACGATGGGTCAATTTTTTAACTACTTATGATGATGCTTTTTTGCAAAAATTGAAAGAGTACGGTGATGTAGATACGCGGGATTTACAAAAAACTATTGAAAATTTACATTTGGAATGTGTTGGTGCACAAGAAAACCAAAGTGTGGATTTACAGAAAATATCAAAACTTTTGATAGCTTCTTTTGTTCCCTCCATTGCTTCGAGTGTGAATGATACGATTGCAGCTTTGAGTGAAAAAATCCAGAAAAATCCTGAACTGCTTGAACATGAAAGTGTTGAAAATGAAATCAGGTCAGCCATATCTTTGCGCATAGCACTTGACAAAAAAACTGTCAAAGAGATGGTAGAGTCTATTGACGGAGTTCTCGATAAACTTTCACTGCGTCTTATAGACATGATAGAGAGTTCTGACAACTCAAATGCCGAAATACAAAAAATAAAACTTGAGTTGGAATCTTATACGGAAGAATCAACTGTAAACTTTGCACTTGCACATAAAAAACTTTTTACAATTGCTGTTGCCTTAGAGAAAAATACACATCTTTTAAGTAAAGATTTGCAGGGACACAGTGAGGAAGTCAAAGCTTTGAGCAAAAAAGTCCGTACACTTGAAAAAGAGCTTGAAGAAGCAAAACAGGAATCAAAAGAAGATTTTTTAACGAAGTTGTATAACAAGCGCGCGCTTGATGAGTTTTTAACGATGAAAGAGGCAGAATACAAACGCTATGGACATAATTTTGTCATTGTTATGTTTGATATAGACTTTTTTAAAAAAGTAAATGATACCTATGGACATGAAGCCGGGGATGCGGTTTTGGCGGCATTTGCCAAAATACTCAAAAAAGAGAGTAGAACAGTAGATATAGTCGGGCGTTTTGGAGGCGAAGAATTTTTGGCACTTTTAAGTGAGACGGATTTGGAAGGGGGTGTGACTTTTGCCCAAAAGGTGAGAAAGCATGTCGAAAAGACTCGTTTTGTATATAAAGGCAAGCGTATTAAAGTGACTGTGAGTGCCGGTGTCGCGCAACGAAGTGATCATATTTCACTTGACGCGACGATAAATTCTGCCGATGAGTATCTGTATAAAGCAAAAAAAGAGGGAAGAAACAGAGTGGAGTATAAAAAATAAACGTGTTAGAGGAATTTCTTAACAGCAAACCATTGTATTATGACACCATAGACTACACCCGTATGCCCAGAGTATACGCAAAAATCAAAGCTTCATTAAAATTGCCAAAAATTATTCATCTTGTGGGAACAAACGGAAAAGGGACAACAGGACGTTTTTTGGCGTCAGCCTTGTACTCTTTGGGGTTTACTACGGGGCATTATACCTCTCCGCATATACTGACTTTCAATGAACGCATTTGGTTCAACGGAGAAAATGTCAGTGATATACTCTTAAACGAAGCACATCAAAAGCTTTTATCGCTGTTGGACCCCCAGGATGCAGATTCATTAAGTTACTTTGAATATACAACACTTTTGGCAGTTTTTTTGTATCAGGAGTGTGACTATATTGTTCTTGAGGCAGGGCTTGGCGGAGAGCATGATGCAACAGCGGTATTTGAAAATATTTTAACACTTGTGACACCGGTTGGTTTTGATCATGAAGCTTTTTTGGGTTCGGATATTTTGTCCATAGCCACGACAAAACTCAATGCTATGCAAAAAAAAGTAATTGTGTCCAAACAGCCACATAAAGAAGTGATGCAGATTGCCAAAAAAATCGCACAGGAAAAAAATATCCATGTCGCAGATTACAGTGAACTTTTAGATGCACAAGACAAAGCGAAGATTGAAAAAATTGCCAGGTATCACAGGTTGGCGTGCTATTTAAAAGAAAATTTAATGGTAAGTATCGCGGCATTAAAGAGTCTGGGCATTTCGTACGAAGCAGAAGATTTTAAGCATGCAAAATTATTTGGCAGACTTTCTCAATTAGAGACAAACATACTGATAGATGTGGGACACAACACGCTTGCAGCACGTTCAATTTATGAAAGTTTAAAAGAGAATAAATATATATTGGTTTATAATAGTTTTAAAGATAAAAATTACAGTGAAATACTTACTGTTTTACAGCCGATAATTGAACATGTGGAAATTATAGCGGTAGAAGATAAAAGAATAGAAGAATTGAGCAAACTCAAAAAGGCAATAGAGGATTTGCAGATGAAACACACAAGCTTTCAAGGAATAGATGCAAATAAAAATTATCTTGTTTTTGGCTCCTTCAGTGTTGTGGAAACATTTTTGAAGGTGCATGGTGGATAATCATTTTACGGTTACTATTCATGATGACAACGGTGTCAAGCAGTTTAATGTTCACAAGTTTATAAAAAAAGCTTTTTTGTATACCGGACTTTTTTTACTGAGTATTGTACTGATTGCCGCAGGAACTATTTTGTATTTAAATGCCAGTGTAGATAAACTGCAGAGTAAAAAAAATGAAGTGGCACAGGCATATAAAGAGATGCTGCGTCAAAATCAAGCCTTGCAAAAAGAGATGAAGAGTACAACACATTCCCTTTTGGCAAAAGAAAAAGAGCTTGATGAACTTTCAGATTCTTTGTCTCAGATTGAAACGCTCATAGGGCTCAAACCTCTTGCGACTGAATCTTTGGCCGAAAGAGTAAATATGACAATGCTCAGTTCATCGCACAGAGCAACACTGCTGGAACTTATACCAAGCGGATCCCTGTAAAATACCATGGAATTACAAGCAAATTCGGCTACAGAATACACCCGACACTGCATAAAAAAGAGTTTCATCGTGGTTCTGACATGAAAGCGAAATTCAATACTCCTGTGTATGCAACGGCTGACGGTATTGTTGAATGGGCAGGGCTGCACAGGCGCAGCGGTTTTGGAAAACTTGTCATACTCGAACATGTGTATGGTTTTAAATCGTACTTTGGACATTTAAACAAAATTGTGGTAAAGTCAGGACAATTTGTAAAAAAAGGTGATTTAATTGCCTATACAGGCAATTCCGGGCTCAGTAACGGACCGCATTTGCATTATGAAATACGCTTTATTCACCGTGCATTAAATCCGTATTATTTTATAAAATGGACACAGCAAAATTATGATGAAATTTTTAAAAAGGAGAAAAAGATACCATGGCAATCTTTAATAATGGCAACATCACGGATAAAAGTGATAAAACAGATGCAAACACAGCAATTGTCACAGCCGGAGCAAAAATCAAAGGCGAAATAGAACTTACATGCAATCTTTATATAGACGGAGAGTTAGAGGGGTTTATAAAGTCGTCCAAAGAGGTGAATGTGGGTAAAAACGGACATGTAAAAGGCGATATTACAACAAAGCGTCTCGTGGTTCAAGGCCTGGTCGAGGGGAGTATACATGCAGACCGTGTCGAGATAAAAGCGGCAGGACATGTAAATGGCGAAATTACCTCGCTTGAACTTGTCATAGAGGCCAAAGGTATTTTTCAGGGAAACTCAATAGTAAAAGAAACAGGAAAGTAATGTCACAGGCAATTTTATTTAATCATTTTAAAAACAATGCACAAAAAGATGCCCTTGAAATTTTGGTATGTGAAGATGCAAAAGAAGCATATGAACTTGAAAATGTAGCAAAGTTTTTTGGACGGGATGTTGTTGTTTTTCCCGATTTCAGACCAGGTTACGGTGATGATTTGCGTTCTTACAAAGAAGAGTTGCACGAACTCTGTTTTGCTTTAAGAACATACCATTTTTGCGCGAAAAAACCGCTTGTAATATCTCCTTTAAAAACACTTCTCTTTCATTTGCCAAAAAAAGAGCTGCTCGGTGAGATGAGGCTTGAATTTGGCTCAGAGATTAATCTCAAAGAGTTTAAAGAGCAGATGCTTTACTGGGGATACACTTTTGTTGATATGGTACAGGTTGCAGGTGAAATTTCTCATCGTGGGGATATTATAGATATTTTTGTACCTTCTTGCGAAAATCCGATAAGAATTTCCCTCTTTGACAATGAAATAGAACAAATAAAATCCTTTGCCCTTGAAACACAAAGAACCCTCGGCGATGATTTGGAAAGTGTAGAAATACGAAGTGCTTTTTATGCTCTGGATGAAGCATCCTATAATGCCTTGCATCAAAAAATACAAAAGAGTGAATTTGATGCACTCAACAAAGATGTAGCCTCTTTGGGATTTTGGCATCTTGATGAATTAGCAGAGAATTTTTTAGCAGGCAAAAATGTCAAGCTTGTCAGAAATTTAGACAATATACTCAAAGATGCCTACGGTATAAACAATCCGCAACTTCCAAGAGATGCTTTTGATCTTGAAGTGTTAGAAGAAAACGATGCCGTCAAAGAGTTGGTTGTTGTAAATCCTGCACAGCTTTTAAGTGTTCACAAAAACAAAAAAGTAACGCTCATTGCTGCAAATAATGCGACAATAAAACAGGCCGGTATTTATGATACAACAGGTTTAAGCATTGTAGAGGCTCCTTATATATTAAATATTATTACACCTGATGAGCTGGTTATATCACTGAACAAAGCCGATAAAAAACGCCGCAGAAGAAAAACCTCTATTCTTTTGGATGATTTAAAAGCAGGTGATTATGTGGTTCATGAAGATTATGGTGTCGGTATCTTTGAAAAAATTGAAAAAACCGAAATACTCGGCGGAGTCAAAGACTTTATCGTCATTAAATATGTCGGTGATGATAAAATACTGCTGCCTGTAGAAAACCTCGACTATATTGACCGTTACATCGCAGGAGGCGGTGCGACACCTGTACTGGACAGGCTGGGAAAAGGAAGCTTTGGCAAACTCAAGGCAAAGGTAAAAAAAAGACTGCTTGAAATTGCAGGACAGATTGTTAACACGGCAGCAGCAAGAGCGCTTATAAAAGCACCAAAGATTTCTTTGGATAAAAAAGAGCTGGAGCAGTTTCAGGCACTTTCAGGCTTTGAATATACAGATGACCAGACTCAGGCTGTTGAGGAGATACTCTCACAAATGAGTTCAGGGCATATAATGGACCGACTTTTAAGCGGAGATGTCGGTTTTGGTAAAACAGAAATCGCACTCAACACTATTTATGCAGCCTACAAGTCAGGCTATCAGTCGGCATTTATTGTACCAACTACACTGCTTTCAGCACAGCACTGGCGTTCTTTGGATGAGCGGTTTAAAGATTTGGGTATCCGTTATGCAAAACTTGACAGATTTGTCACCACAAAAGAGAAAAATGCAGTTATTAAAGGGCTGGCAAGCGGTGAAATAGATTGTGTTGTCGGGACGCATACGCTTTTTGGACTGGAATTTAAGAAACTTGGCGTCGTTATTATAGATGAAGAACACAAGTTTGGCGTGAAGCAAAAAGAGAAAATCAAAGAGCTCTACCATAATGTGCATCTGCTCTCTATGAGTGCAACACCGATTCCGCGATCACTCAATCAGGCACTCAGTTCCATAAAAACAATGAGTCAGCTATTGACAGCGCCGAGTGAGCGCCAGGGTGTAAGGACTTTTGTAAAAGAGTATGATGAAAAGCTGATAAAAGAGGTTATTTTGAGAGAACTTCGTCGTGGCGGTCAGGTTTTTTATGTGCACAATTCAATTGACCATATGCCTATAAAACTGGGAGAACTGCAGGCCCTGTTACCTGACTTGAGAATGCTGATGCTGCATTCTAAAATATCGGCAGTGGAAACAGAAAAAGAGCTGCTGAAATTTGAAGCAGGCGAATATGATGTCATGATAGCCACCTCCATTATTGAGAGCGGTATTCATATGCCCCGTGTCAATACCATCATTGTAGACGGTGCAGACAGATTTGGTATAGCAGATTTGCATCAGCTTCGCGGGCGTGTAGGTCGTGGACACAATGAGGGTTTTGCCTATTTTATTGTACAAAACAAAGAAAATTTGACAGATGAAGCCAAAAAACGCCTTTTGGCATTAGAATCGAACTCCTTTTTAGGTTCGGGTTCTGTGCTGGCACATCATGATTTGGAAATTCGCGGCGGCGGGAATCTTGTAGGAGATGCACAAAGCGGACATATTAAAAATATCGGCTACTCTCTGTATCTTCGAATGCTTGAAGATGCTATAAAAGAGTTGAGCAATACAGCCGAGGGAGAGCGGGCAAAGGTAGATGTAAAACTGAGCATATCCGCTTTTATCAGTGATGAAATTGTACAAGAAGACAGGTTGCGTTTAGATATCTACAGAAGACTTGCCCAGTGTGAAAGTGCTGTGGAGATCTATGAAATAGAAGAAGAGGTAATTGACCGTTTTGGCGAATTGGACATTCCTACCAAACAGTTTTTTGAATTGATGGTTATTAAACTTTTGTCCCTGGAGAAAAAAATCAAAACGATTTCAAACTATGGACAAAATATCACATTTACCTATTTAAATGAGTCCAAGGAGACAATAAAATCAGATTCGAAAGATGATGATGACATTATTAAAGCAACACTGTACTATTTAAGAAACAGCAAACCAAAAGTGCTCTAGTTGGTCTATATTACTCTTTTTTTAAGCGCTTTCGGTGCTGCGACTTTATTGCCGGTAGTGAGTGAAGCTGTATTGGTTTATGATATTACAGCCGGTTACAATATTTATGCTCTGCTGGGTGTTGCTACACTCGGCAATACCCTTGGTTCCTGTTTGAACTACTTTTTGGGCAAAAAAGGGATTGATTATCTGGCACAGAAAAAATATGTAAAAATGAGAGCGTATAAAAAAGCCGAATCAATGTTTGATCGTTACGGTGCCATCGTGCTGCTGCTCTCCTGGGCTCCGATAATCGGCGATCCTATTACTTTTGTAGCCGGTGCTCTGCATTATAACTTTAAAAGATTTTTTTTGCTTGTTCTGTTTGCAAAAGGTATTCGTTATATTCTGTTGGCACTTTTTTTTATCTGATTTTTATCTCTTTGGAAAAAGCTTCAAAAATTCGGTAGGTACTCCAGTGATAGGGCATAAACTCCGGGTGCCACTGCAGACCCAGAATGAAGTCTTCATTGTCTGTTTCAATGGCCTGTATGAGGCCGTTTGTATCTTTTGCTGCAACTTTCAGCCCTTTTCCAAGTGTTCTCACTGTTTGATGATGCAGGGCATTGACTTTTAATTTTTCGGCTTTGAGAATTTTATGCAGATGGCTTTTTGATTCTATTTTGATGGTGTTTTGAGGCAGCAGAGAATGCGGATGTCTAAAATCCAAATCCATTTCCGGTATATGCGGGTGAAGTGATCCGCCCATAAAGAGATTGATAAGCTGCATGCCTCTGCATATTCCCATAACGGGAATGTTTTGTGTGAGTGCGCGCTCAAGTAAAAAGAGTTCCATTGCATCACGCAGTGGTTCGGTTTTTTTTACACTGGGGTGCCTGGATGTATGAAAAGTATGCGGATCAATATCCACACCTCCTGTAAGCACAAGCCCATCCATTTGGGTGTTCTTGTCCCAATTATCAGGATGCAAAAACCTTGCATTCACACCAAAAAGCGTGAGCAAAGCACGACTTGTCACCCAGGCACTGCGACTTCCTTTGCTTGAGCCTGTTATGATTATAGTTTGTTTTTTCAGCCATACATTTACCTGCTGCAACCACTTCTCTTTTTTCAAAAACGAAAAAGGGTCAGTGAGGTATTTGCTGTATTCGCCGGCAAGTTGTGCAAGCATCTCTTTGTCTTGAGCGAGTTTTTCAATGATGACCCAGCTGTTCCAGGCATCGTAGGTGTGCCACTCTTTTTTGTCAACCTTGGAGTTTGGAAGGCGATAATGATAGGCAGGACGTGGTGAAATTTTTTCTTCGGGAAGTGTCTTGAAAACCTGATTGGAATCTATCCAGGCAAGCAGAGGCAAGAGGTCCAGTGCGCGATTACGGGTAGGGTTATATTGCAGGTAGTCACAGATAAACCGGTTCATATCCGGTTTGTAAGAGGCTTTGAGTACTTTTTGTATATACTCCTCTTCAAAAGGTTTGATATAGGGGCTGATTCTGCGTACAATATCAGGTTGCAGCCATAGCACAAGCGTCTCATAAAGAATGAAAAAGGCCCTGAGTGTATCAATAATTTCTGTTACTTCAAAAGAGAAGGCCTGCGGATTGATATGAAAGCCAAAGGCATAGAGAGGATTGGCATCAGTTCCAAGTGCTCCATTTATTCGAAACGTCTCTTTTATCTTCTCTATAATTGCAATTTTATCCAAAGGAAGCGGCGGTGTTGTGATTTCATAAGGCACGATAGTTTGAGAAAGGGTGGCTATGAACTCTTCCAAAGCCAGTGCAATTTCTGTTTCGATAAACTGGTCAAGCCCTATATTCTGCAGCCATTTTTGCAGACCCTGTGAAATAAGAAACTGAAAATCAAGGATAAGATTAAAGTCGCCACAGCAGGTATCTCTGATTTTGTAATGATAAGGATTTATTTTTTCCATACTGCCGGATTCTAAAGTTTCAATAAGTAATTCTGCACTTTTTTGTAACTCTATGGCACTGTATTCAAGTTCAAAGCCGACTTTTCGAAGCTCATTTGAAGCGTTGATACGTACAGGTGGTTGCATAAAATGATTCATACTGCAATTATACTGTTTTTAAAGAAAAACAGGGAAAAGATTTGGCTATAATTCTAAAAAACAAACGAAAAGAATTATACATTGAAAATAGCATTTATAGGCGATATACTAGGTCAGCCCGGACGTATTATGTTGCGGGATTATCTGAAGAAAATAAAAGAAGAACACAAAATAGATTTTGTCATTGCAAATTATGAAAATGCTTCTCACGGTTTTGGGTTGACACTCAAAAATGCAAATGAACTCTTCTCCTACGGCATCGATGTTATGAGCGGAGGCAATCATACCTGGGATAAAAAAGAGATTATTCCTCTTTTAGATACGCATGAACTGCTGCGGCCCCATAATTATCCTGAGGAAGTACCGGGAACCGGTTGCGTATTTATGATATAAAGGGTGAAAAACTTGCTGTCCTTAATATAATGGGGCACTATGCAATGCCCTATACCGACAATGCCTTTCGCTGTGCAAAAAATACGGTTGAGGAGCTGCACACGCAGGAGATAAAAAATATTTTTGTTGATTTTCATGCTGAGGCTACAAGTGAAAAACGTGCACTGATGATGATGCTTCAGGGAAAAGTAAGCGGAATTATCGGGACACATACTCATGTAGGCACTGATGATTTTCAAATTGTAAACGGTACGGCATATATGAGTGATATAGGGCTTACAGGGTGCCGTGACAATATTATAGGCATGGACAAGGATGTTCCTGTAAAACAGTTTTTGACAGGTCTAAAAGGGCATTTTGATATTCCAAAAAAGTGTAAAAAAATTCTGCAGATGGCTGTCATGCAAATCAATGACGGCAAATGCAGTGAAGCATATAAACTGAAAATTTTTGATGACAGCAGAGTGATTAAAACCGAGGCATGGCTGGATTAGGCGGCAGTTACTCTGTAGTAGTTGTCATTTGCAATATAGGTATTGATAAATTTCTGTTTTAAAAGAGTGTTGCGTTGTATGTTTTCAGGCTGTTTGACCTCTTGTGTTAACGCTGTTTTGGGTTTTTGCGCAAGAGAAAAATAGTGAGAATTTTCACTGTAGGCATTCTGGGCACTGCTGATTTTTTTTATTTTTTCAAATTTTGTTTTGGCATACTCTTTTTTGGGTGTATTTTGCTGTTGCAGTAACTGCTGGTTGTGTAATGACTTATAGTTTGAAATATAATTGAGTGGTATTTTTACAGAAGAAGCAACAACTTTTTCAAGGCTTTTTGAGAATACTTTTTCTTGCTCTTGAGAGAAATTGTCTCTTTCATTTTGCGTATTTTTATCTATTTTTGATGTGTGCTTGTTTGGTATATATGTATTGTATGATGAAACAAACATCTTTTTTTCCTCTTCAAAATTTCCGCAATTGGTCTATTATACCATAGAATCTTTGATATAATTATAAAAAATAGTAAGGCATATTTATGAGTGCAAATATAGTAATAGTTGAGGATGAGGAAGATTTGCTCGAACTGTTGGAATACACCCTGGAAAAAGAGGGATTTGAAACAATAGGCTTTTTAAATACAAAAACAGTTGTGCAGATTTTAGATGAAGAAGATATAGATTTACTTATAATGGACAGGAACCTTCCCGGTGTTGAAGGAAGTGAGTTTGTTGCAAAACTACGTGATGAGGGGCTTGATATACCCGTTATATTTTTAAGTGCAAAAGACAGAGATGAAGATATTGAGAGTGGCTTTTTGCGAGGCGGAGATGATTACATCACGAAACCGTTTAATATGAAAGAATTGGTCCTTCGCATCCGATCTGTGTTAAAAAGAACTTCAAAAAAATACAATAATTCAAAATTGCTTTTTAGAGATTTACTGCTTGACAAAAGCAGCAGAACATTACATGTAAACGGAAAACCTGTTGATGTGACAAAGCTTGAATTTGACCTTTTAAGTGAATTTATCTTAAATAAAAACAGTGTACTTGACAGGGATTATCTGCTTGAAAATGTTTGGGGTGACAGTGAAAACCACCAGTACAAGACTGTCAATGTTGCCATCAACAGGCTCAAAGAGAAGATAGACCCGGACAAGTCAAAAGACTATATACAAACAGTTCGCGGAGTAGGGTATAAAATATGTTAACAAATTGACATATTTTTAGCTTTCTTGATTTTTCTTGGTTATATTGTTGCTCTTAGGAGTAAGAATGAGAGATTTTCGAACGATTATAGAAGTTTTCAAAGAGCATATTGCGAATGGATCAAATACGAAAGTATATGATAAGGATGTGGCAAATTTACTAAATATTTCCCAATCAAAATTTGCAACAATCAAAAAAAGGAACTCTACCCCTTTTGTTGAGATATTAGAGTATTGCCATCAAAAAGATTTGTGCTGCAGTGAAATTTTTTTTGACTAGATTTTTGACTGCACGGTGACCTTTTTTGCCTCAAACATCTCTATCGCCTTTTGGATCATCGGCTCTTTTGTGATGTCTGTGCCGTTTGTTTCATCTTGCACAGAAGGCTCGTCACAGTTTGTCACACAGCTTGCAGCACCGCCTGCTTCAATGTCCTCGACGGTAGAGCCGCTTTGCATTTCGGGCTGTTGTTCGACGGGTTGTGATGCCTGTGTCTGTGGTTCCTCTTCTGTTTCTATCTTCGTGCAGGCAACTCCTTTTATTTTTGTCTCAAAACTAAAGGTTTCACGAACAAGCTGTTTAATGACCGCATATCCGTGTTTGAGCACTTTTTTACACTCTTCGTCCGCACAACTCTCCCAAGTAAGTATGTTTTTTTCATAGGAAACAAAGCGAATATTTTTTGTAAAACACTCACCAAGTGCATAGTTTCTGTCTGTGATTCTTTCTATGAGCGTTTGAAAAGTGAGAAGATGCTCATTGGGCGGTATTTCCTGCGTATTTTCTGCAGAGGTTTCTTTTGCGACTTTGCCGTTCATCTCAGGGGTAGTTTCCTGCATTTTTATTTTTACAGGAGAGGAGCTTTGCACCTCTTTTTCTCTTCATGTGATACAATAATTTCAGGACGTTTCACATCTTTTTCAAAAGATTCTATCATCTGATCAATTTCCCGTATTTTAAGCGCTTCTGTCATCTTGAAAAATATCATCGAAAGCACAAAGGAACCATCGGCATTAATGCTGAAAAGATATTTTGATTCACTCAGTATTCTAAAAAACCTGTCAAGTACCAGTGTAGAAAAAAGAGCATCCTGATTATACATTTTATCTTTGAGATAAGCGATGAGTTCGTCTACAACCATTTCACTTTCGTAATCTTCCAGTTCTTTTGTATACTCTACCAGCCGTGCATAGTCTTTTGCAAAAACAGTATCGAAAAGTTTACTGATAAATTTTGGGTCAACCAGTCCGAGCATATCTGTAACGGTACGAACATCAACATGGTTTTTTGAGTAGATTATTGCCTGATCAAGCAATGTCAGCGTATCACGAAGACTTCCGCTCCCGCTTCTTGCGAGAATTTCAAGCGCCTCTGTTTCATACTCTATCCCCTCAAGTTGCAAAATATGGGCAAGATGATCAACGACCTTGTTTGTGGCAATACTTTTAAATCGAAAATGCTGTGTTCTGCTTAAAATTGTTGCAGGAAGTTTGAGCGGGTCAGTGGTTGCAAGGACGAACTTGACATATTGGGGCGGTTCTTCAAGTGTTTTAAGCAGGGCATTAAAAGCCTCTTTTGTGAGCATATGTACTTCATCAATAATGAAGATTTTATATCTGGCAACGGCCGGTTTGTATTTTGTCTGTTCTATAAGGTCACGAATATCGTCGATTTTACGGCTGCTTGCCCCGTCCATCTCTATGATGTCCATATGACGATTCTCTTTTGCCATCACACAGTTGGAACATTTGTCACAAGGTTTATGGCTCATTCCTTCTTCGCAAATGAGTGCTTTGGCAAAGATACGGGCAGTTGAAGTTTTTCCGCTCCCGCGCAGCCCTGAAAACAGATAGGCATGAGAGAGTCTGTTTGAATCAAGTGCAAGTGAGAGAGTCTGTGCTATCGTCTCTTGACCGATAAGTTCATCAAAGTTTGACGGACGATATTTTCTGGCTAAAACTTCATGCGCTTCTTTCAAATTCATACTCCAAATTCAGGTAAATAGATTTTAGCAGAGAGTGGATTAAAAGATGATTTAATGAAACTGTTTTTCCTGATAAATCAAAGGTACAAATACAAAACCTGCATATTCCTCTTGCTGTATTCTGCCATCTTGAAGTTTTTTAAACTTAAAGATGGAATTGCCTACCGGTATGACAAGTACACCGTTGGGTTTGAGTTGTTCAAAAAGTGAAAAAGGAATTTCCGGTGCACTGGCAGAGACCAGTATCTTGTCAAACTGTTCTCCCGGTTTTCCTAACTCTTTGCCTGCTTTTTCGATATGACACTGCCCAAAACCAAACTGCGAAAGGTTTTTTTGTCCAATACTGACAAGCCTCTCAACACGTTCCATGCCCGTAACATGACCGCTTTCACCTACAATGGCGCACAGGAGTGATGTAGTCCAGGCGGAACCTGACCCTATATCCAAAACAGAGTCTCCTTGGCGCGGTTGAAGCAGTTCAAGCATAAAAGCAACTGTTGAAGGCTGAGAGATTGTCTGTCCTTCGCCGATGGGCAGGGGAGCATCTCTGTAAATTGCTTCTTCAAAACCTTCGGGCACAAAATATTTTCTGTCAATCTTTTCAAAAGCTTCTATGATTTGTGGTGTTTTTAAAACGCCAGAATTTTGCATGCTTTGAATGAGTTCACGGTTTGTACGCATATTTGCTCCTTTTGTCTGAAATTTATCTGCAATAAAGTATTCTTTCCATATCATAATGTAAAGCATCTTTTGTTTTGATGATGTTTTTAAATTTTTTTACAAGGATGAATTATGAAATTAGACAATACAGTTATAATCGTGGCAGACTTAGGGGAATTAAAAGCATATAAAACAGTAAAACATGAAGATATTTATAACAATGAATTGAAAATTAACTACTCTTTGGAATTGGTGAATGCTGAAGATTTTATTGAGGGCAGAAAAAAACTCCATGAACTCAAAAGTGATGCCAATGGCAGAAAAGGACACGCAACAATTGAAGAACACAGTGTTGAAGAGACGATTGCAAAAAGAACACTTACTGAGGTGGCAGAAGATATAGATATGATTGTGCAGCAGATACAGCCAAAATCTCTGTTTTTAGCGTTTCCACAGGAGAACAATGCCGAACTGCTTGATAAACTCAGCCAGGAAACAAAGGCTGTTTTGAAAAAGAATGTGGCGCTTGATTTGGTGAAAATCGATAAAAACAAACTGTTTGAGTATTTTAACTAATGGGAACTTTTAGTTGATATAGAGTTAAAAGATTATATAATCTTTTAAAAATATCAAATGGTTCTCATGAAAAAATTTAAAGAGTTGCGTAAAAAAGCAAATAAATTTATATACAAAAGCTATGAAATTCAAGAAGATGAAGATAAAATAGCTCTGCACTTTCACTATCAACTTGATGAAGAAGGAAAAACTACTGACTTTCTTCATCGTCTCAGCATTACAAAAAATGAAAAAATATCTACAGATTTTTCTATGCACAATATTGTTTTTCATATCGGCCTTGCAGAAGCCATCAGTTACTACAAAATCGCTCTGCCGCAAGAGTTTGTCATAGAATGCGGAACAATAAACGAAATGCAGAAAAAATGGTTTGAAAAGCTTTATTTTAATGGGCTGGGGGAGTATATTTATCTCAATGGCATCGAGGTAAAGCAAGAAGATCTTGTTCGCTTTACATGTAAAGGCAGGACATTTGACAAAACAGCTTTATGCACACAGCAAAACATCATCATACCGATTGGCGGAGGAAAAGACTCTCTTGTAAGTTATGAGCTTTTAAAAAAGGAGTTTCCTGATGCATTGATGTTTTCTATGAACCCTATTGTTGCTTCACAAGAGATACTGAAGCAGCATCCAAAACATGCGATAGAACTAAAAAGAGAGCTTGACCTGGAGAAAATTCTGGATTTTAATGCGCGTGGCTACTTAAACGGACATATCCCTTTTTCCTCCATTGTCGGCTTTATCTCCATTGGCTTGGTCTGCTGTATAAAACGAAGTACATCGTCCTTTCAAACGAATCAAGTGCCAATGAAGAAAACATCATCTACAACGGACAGAAAATCAACCATCAGTACTCAAAATCTATAGAGTTTGAAAATGATTTTCGGGAGTATGTTTTTAGTTTTATAACGGAGGATGTAGAGTATTTCAGTTTTTTGCGTCCTTTGGACGAGATACACATTGCCAAGCTTTTTGCCAGCTTTGCAAAAGAACACTTTTTTACGTTTCGCAGCTGTAATGTTGGCAGCAAGCGCAATGAATGGTGTGGCAAATGCCCAAAATGCCTATTTACCTATATCATGCTGTGCAATTATATAGAGGACGCTGCACTGCAAAAAATATTTGGCAAAGATATGCTTGACGATTTGGCACTGCAAGAACTTTTTGACGGACTTTCCCAAAGTGATGCCGTCAAACCTTTTGAGTGTGTGGGGACCTATGATGAGGTCAATTACGCATTAAGCAAAAAATATTATTCGTATTCTCAACAAGAATTGCCGTCCCTGTTGAAAACCTACAAACCAAAAAATATGGAATATCCTTTACATGTAAACTATGACGGGCAAAACAATCTGCCGCAAAAATTCAAAAAGAACCTCAAAAGCCATGTTGAAAAACTTAGTTTCTGATTTAAAACAGTATAAAAGCATCGGGATTTTCGGTTTTGGTGTAGAAGGGAAATCTTTTTATAATTTTGCACAAAAATATTTACCGGGTACTGAGCTTGTTATCATAGATAAAAATCATCCTTCTTGTGATGACAATTATTTGGACAAGCTCCATGAAGCAGAACTGATTATCAAATCACCCGGCATCTCTTTGTATAATTTGGACATTGATTATCACTCTTTTCATTTTTCTTCTACAACAGCACTGTTACTCAAGCATTTTAAGCATCAGATTATCGGAGTAACGGGAACAAAAGGCAAAAGTACCCTTGTAACACTTATAGACAGTTTGTTGAAAAATGCAGAAAAAAAGAGTATTTTATGCGGCAATATCGGTATACCCGCTTTTGATATGCTCGAAGAGATCAGTGCTGAGACAAAAATAGTGATGGAACTCTCCTCTCATCAGCTCTTACATGTAACGCACTCCCCTCATATTGCGATTTTGACCAATCTGTTTGAAGAACATTTGGATTATTACAAAGATGTACAGGAATACTATGCAGCCAAGTTCAATATATACAGGTATCAGAGCAAAAAGGATGTTTTTATATATAATCTGGCGCAAAAATTGGACTGCGGATATAATGTATATGAAAATGAACTCAAATACAGTGTGGATTTCAGTCTGCAAAACGGGTTTATTCATCAATCTACTTTGCAGATACTTGAAAAACTCAAAGAAATTTTGGCACTCGGTGATGAGGCATATATGCAAACACTTAACACTTTTCAAACGCTTCCTCACAGGCTGGAATTTGTCAAAGAAGTCAAGGGTGTGTCTTATATAAATGACTCAATAGCAACAATCCTCAGGCTACCATAGAGGCTGTGAAAATTTTAAAAAATGTTGATACGCTTATAATCGGGGGGAATGACAGAGGTGTGCATTATGAAGTGCTGATAGATTTTTTGCTTGCAAGTGATGTCGCAAACATCATACTTTTTTCAGATACAGGGAAAAAAATTTATGATGCTTTACATGTAAAAGTGAAACAAAAAAATCTGTTTTTGCAAAAAAACTTGCAAGAGAGTGTCAAAAAAGCCTATAATATAGCAAGAAAAACCGTGTTGTTCTCTCCTGCTGCTTCGAGTTTTAACGAATATAAAAACTTTGCAGAGCGTGGGGATGAGTTTAAAAGAGCAGTTAAGCAATTAAAAGGATAGACAATGGCGTTTATAGATGTGGATGAAGATAATTTTGATGTTGTTTTGGCAAGAGAATTTGAAAAAGAAAAATTTGTCGTTTTAAAGTTTGGTTCTTACTACTGTGATGCATGCCAGATTATGGACATGGAGCTTGAGGAGCTGTGTGACAGGCTTGCGAATGTTTCTGTTTTGAGCATTGACAGCGGAAAGTCGGAGTATCTGACACAGCGGTACTTTGTTGAAGAAGTGCCGACTACTTTGATATTTAAAGAGGCAGAGAAACAGCTTTTTTACAGAACAGGGATTACTCTTGCCGATGATATGATAGATGTGATTTTGAAAGAGTGTTAAGGACTTAATCTCAATTTCGGAACCGGTACTTCAGTGCCGGCTGTTGTAATACTCTTGCCACTCTTAGCCCGCACTTAAGTACGGGTTCCTAAAAACATGAACACTAGCTGTTTGTGTTCATACTTTCAAGAAACTCTTCATTCGTAGATTTTTTGCCCATAGTGTTGTAGATAAATTTGAGTGCTTCGACTTCGTTATCCTGTTTATGCAGCATCTGACGAAGAATAAATACCTTCTGCAATACTTCTGGACCGATAAGGAGTTCATCTTTACGTGTTCCTGATTTGAGAATGTCAATAGCAGGGTAGATACGTCTGTCTGCAATTTTTCTGTCAAGGACGACTTCCATATTTCCTGTTCCTTTGAACTCTTCAAAGATAACCTCATCCATTCGGCTTCCCGTATCAACCAAAGCTGTGGCAATAATAGTCAAACTGCCGCCGTTTTCAATGTTTCTCGCCGCTCCGAAGAAACGTTTTGGCTTATGCAGGGCATTTGCATCCACACCACCCGAGAGCACTTTTCCGCTTGAAGGGGTAACTGTGTTGTAGGCACGTGCAAGACGAGTGATAGAATCCAGGAGAATAACGACATCACGACCAAGCTCTACTCTACGTTTTGCTTTTTCTATGACCATTCGGCAACTTTTACATGGTTTTTTGCAGGCATATCAAAGGTAGAACTGTAGACTTCACCTTTGACGCTTCTCTCCATGTCTGTTACCTCTTCTGGGCGTTCGTCCACAAGAAGTACCATCAAATCAACTTCAGCATGATTTGTCGTAATACCGTGTGCAATCTCTTTTAAAAGCTCTGTTTTCCCGCTTCTTGGAGGCGCAACTATCAAACCGCGCTGTCCCTTTCCGATAGGGCAAAAAAGATCCATCATACGGCCTGTCAAGCCTTTTTCACGGTATTCGAGTTTGAGCTGTTCTGTCGGATAAAGTGGTGTGAGGTTTTCAAAAAGAGGTCTTTTCTTACTCTCTTCCGGAGGAAGGGAGTTGACTGCTTCTATCTTTATAAGCGCGTAGTAGCGTTCCTGATCTTTGGGAGGACGAACCTGACCCGTTACAACATCTCCGTTTCGCAGAGCAAAGCGTTTGATTTGTGTGTTTGATACATAGGCATCATTGATACTTTCATTAAAACTCTGATCGATTGAACGGATAAAACCGTAACCGTCTTGCATGATTTCCAAAATACCGCTGAAAAGAATATAGCCGCCCTGTGCAGTCTGCGCTTTGAGTATTTCAAAGATTACATCCTGGCGTTTGAGTTCATTTGGCTGTTCAACACCAAGCTGTGTCGCTATATCAACAAGCTCTTGAATGCTTTTTGTACGAAGTTCTTCGACACTTGAGCCTTTTACAGGAGTGTGTGTTCTGGATTTTGAATTGTTTTTATGATTGTTTTTAGTGTTTTTACGCGATTGTGTGGAAGATTCATTTTCACTCATATGTATGACTGCCTTAATTGATTAGGATTGAAATTGTAGGAAAGATTCAAAGATACCTTGTGTATCTGTCTTGTTGCTGGAATTTTACAATAACTCTGACGCTATTGTCAAGTTTTTGCATTTTTAGGCGTAAAGTTCTTTGTTAAAGGTATCAAACTCTTTGAGTGTTTTTTCCAGAAGCTTCTGTGTTTCTTTGAAAATATTGAAAGGTTCCTGTACTTTTTGCAGTGATCTGTCAAACATTTCTACAATATTTGTTTTGATAGTATTGTTGCGTGCCTCACTGTTGTTTTCATTGGGTTGAAACAGTGTGGCTATTTTTTTGGCAAGCTTTGTTACCGGTGATTTTGGGGCATCTTCGCTTAACTCCTGTATAAATTTGTCTATATAAGGCTGAGCCGTTTTCATGAAAGCTTCTATCTCTTTTTGGTCCTGAGCATCGATGCCGTTTGTATCTAGGGAGAACTTAAATGAGGACATTGAGGAAAAGCTCATTGATGCTTTGCGTGAACTGCCATCTGTCTCATAGTTTGCAGAGGCAGACTTCTCGTTTGCAAAGTCCATTGTTATAACGTCTCCGCTTGAGGTTTTCATGGTAATGTTCAAATCATGGCGGTAGTAACTGTTTGCTGCATAGGATGTGTTCATTTTTCTTTTCTTCTCTTTTTTACTTTTAATCTATATCGGTAATAATGAAAAATTATCAAATGTAAATGATGTTTTCTATACAATTACATTATGAAGAACAAGTATAAAATTTTAGTAACAAATGATGACGGATATGAGGCGAAAGGACTGCTGTGTCTGGTGGAAGCTTTACGTGAGCTCCCAGATGTGGAGGTGACTGTTGTGGCTCCGGCAAATGAAAAGTCTGCCTGCGGACACTCTTTGACCCTGACAAGACCTTTGCGTTTTGTAGGCATTGAAGAGAACTTTTTTAAACTCGAAGACGGAACACCCACTGACTGTGTGTACCTCTCTTTGAATGCAATTTTTCAGGGAGACAAACCAGACCTTGTTGTCAGCGGGATAAACAGAGGTTCCAACATGGGTGAAGACATTACCTACAGCGGGACAGCGGCAGGTGCTATGGAAGGTGTTTTGCACAATATTCCCTCTGTTGCGATTTCGCAGGTGATGGATTTTGCCAATCCCAAGGGAGATTTTACGCTTGCGCAAAAAACAATCAAAAAGATAGTGACAAAAATACGAAATGAAAAGTTTCCTCTGCCTGAGAGAGAATTTTTAAATATCAACATTCCTCCGGCAGTTGAAGAGGCACAGATAAAGATAACCTATGCAGGGTACAGGGTCTACTCGAATGAAGCCGATGTGCACAGTAATCCACGAGGCGAGAAACACTACTGGCTTGGGCTGCATCCTCTGAATTTTCGAGCAAGAGAAGGTGTCAAAGGTGTGAGCGATTATGAAGCGATACGTGACGGATTTATATCTGTGACCCGATTATGCTTGATCTGAGTGCATACAAAAGCATGAAAACATTAGAAGAATGGTTGGACTGATGCAAAAATATGACCGCATAAAACTTGTGTTAAAGGATGATTTTTCTAAACTCGAAGATGCTAAAATATTACTGCTGGGTGTCGGCGGTGTCGGCAGCTTCTGCCTGGACTGTTTATACAGAAGCGGTGTGAAAGATATCACGATTGTAGATTTTGATACCTATGACAAATCAAACCAAAATCGTCAGATGTGGTCGGAACTGCATGAAGGTGAGACAAAGGTGAATGCCTTAAAAGAGCACTATCCGGAGTTACATGTAATCAACAGACGCATAGACGAAGCGTGGGTGCAGGAGTTTGATTTTGAACCATATGACCTGGTACTTGATGCGATAGATGACAGAAATGCAAAACTCGCAATCGCACAAAAATGCCATAAAAAACTCATCTCTTCTTTTGGAAGTGCCAAAAGGCTTGATCCGACAAAGGTTCAGGTGGGTGATATCTGGAAAAGTTACGGCGATAAATTCGGTGCAAAAATTCGGTATGAATTGAAAAAACGCGGTTTTAACAAAAAATATAAAGTGATTTTTTCAAGCGAGGAAGCAGTCATAAAAGAAAAAGGCAGCTTTATGGGTGTCACGGCAACTTTCGGTCTGACCATGTGTGCCGAAGCAATCAAAAAGCTAAGAGAGGAAAAATAGGATTTGTTTGATTTTTTAGAGAGCGACTGGTTTAATATAGGGCTTGAGGTTGTTTTTATAATTTTAATCTCTTATGATGTAAAAAAGTATTTTGAGACAAAAAAGAGAGAATATATCATCAATATTGTCCTGACAATAGCTTTTGCAATATGGGCGCTTTATCCGTACTATAACTCCTACATCGGTTGGGAAGAGGAACAGAAAAAAGAGATGCTTTCGCACTGCAGCGGTGACGAAAACTCTACGAAGCTTTGCAAATGTCTGGATGATGCCACTTTCAAAGAGTATACCTATGATGAGTATAAAAATCTGGACAAAAACAGTACGGAGTATAAAGAGTTTGTAAAAGATGCAAAAGAGGAGTGTCTGGATGATTCATGGTTTTGATTTGAGTTCTGATCTTGTTTGTGAGGGGATTGTCGGTGACGGCTGTGGAGGCGGACGTATTTTTTATGTTCAAGATGAAAAACTGAAAACCTTTGACCCCGTGACAAAAAAGTCTATGATACTCCTGGATAATGTGAGAAATGTTCAAAAAATCAGTAAATCTGCCTGTATTATTACAATAGAGTGTTCAGATCAAACCAGAGAGTTTGATCTTTCATCACTGTAGTTTTCTGACACATACCAGTTTGTTTGTATTGCATTTATCCGTTGATGAGATGAAACCGTTTCCTGTATAGACGGTATAAGCATTAAATCCGTCACTGCTTTTGTCTATATCTTTACTCCAGTACAGCGCAGTATCAAGGTGCCTGAATTTTGCTTTGAGTTTTTTTGACTCTCCCAGGTGTTGCAGTTCCTTTTTTGTCGGCAGTCGCCAGTCATCTTTTTGCGCTGCATGTAATGCTTTACAGTAACTGTTTGCCAGTTTCCATATACCGTTAAACTTCTGCATATCCTTTGTATCAAGCCATTGTAACTCTTGCGCTGTATCTGTAACGCTGTTTTGTGCCTGTGCACAGGAGAACAAAACAAAAAGCAGTATAAAAATTTTTTGCATTGCCAAACCTTTTTATTTGAAACTCATGAGCGCATACCCGTCATTTTGGTATCTGATGGTATCTAAGAAACTGTTTTTTGAAATCTTTACAAAAGGCAGAACATCTTCTTTTTCAATAGCATTATGTGCCAGAGACATAGCGCAGGCAGTGATGGTGACATTTTTTCTTTTTGCAAGTTTCTTGAGGTATTGCTGGGATTGTTTTATATCTGGACATCTTCATCCGGTACTGTCATGTCGTAATCTTTTGCCACCATTGCAACGCAGGAGCCGTGAAGTGTCAGTGCTACTTTTGCAGTATCTCCCTGTTCTTCAATCATATCTATAGTTTTTCCGACAAGCCACATACGGCTTTTTATATAAGATGCATCAGCCGAACTGCAGTCAAAACAACTTTATACTCTCTGGCATTGACAAGTACACTAAAAAGGCTGAGAATTAAAAAAACATTTTTCATATTCTTACTCTAAGCCAAAAACATTTGAAAGTGTGTTAATGTAGTTAAAGTAACCGGTAATAGCAACTGCTTCGACTATTTGGACATCACTCCAGCCGAGTTTTTTCAAGTTGTCTATCTCTTCTTTTGTAACTTTGTAGTTGTCTTTTTTGGATGCGCGTATACAGAAGTTTAAAAGTGCTTTTTCTGCTTCATCAGCATCCAAATCATCGACACCCTGTAAAACTTCTTCGATTCTCTCCTCACTCATACCTAACATTTTTGCGATACTTTTATGGACATCTACACACATTTTACAGCCATTTTCCAAAGATATAAGCAAAGCGATAGACTCTTTTATATCGTATGAGAGTGTTGTTTCATCCAAAAGGTATTTTTGTATCATTGTGTCTGTTGCAAAGTAAACTTTTTCATCAAGAGCCAAGAGTTTGAATATCTCTCCGAGTTTTCCTGTTTTTTCTAAAATAGGTCTTGCTTTGTCCTGAATTGCAGGGCTCATTTCTTCAAATTCCGGTAGTTGTATATATGCCATATTTTTTCCTTTGTATCTAATTTTTTTTGAAATCTGCAGGGTCTTTATATTCTATTGTCGGCAGCAGATATGCAGTAATCAGTAAAATAGTACTAAAAATTACTACAACAAGTAAAGCGTGATCTTCAAAATAATGAAATATTTGCATTTTTCCCAAATCCGGACCCATGAAGTTTTTTATCTGAGGGTAAAAAAGCGTAAAAACCGCTCCACCGACCATTCCTCCCAAAACGCCGACAAGGGCATCTATTCGGCCCTCAGATACCGAAACAAAAAAAGCAGAGGGACATTTTCCTAAAATAACCAAGCCGATACCAAAAAGTATTGCCCCCGTGATAAGTCCTGCAAGTAAAACAGGTTTTACAGAATAAGAAGCATAACCAGTCTGTACCAAAATATAAAATCCCAGGCTTGAAAGTGCAACGGTTGTCATCGCCATACGAGGAACAAGGGTATCTTCAAAAAGCATAAAACCAGCCATTTTTTCAAATTTATCCAATCTTGAGTATAAAATAACGGCACCAAAAACAAAGCCTGTAAACAGTACCGTCCAAACAGAACCATGTCCTTGCCTTGCCACTATATCAAACATATGTACAATTCTATCTGTCATTTTTGCAAACCTTTTTTTTGTAAAAAAATCTTCCTGTTATCACACCTGTTCCCAGCGCAAAAACGGCAAAGATTATACCACTGAGTGCCAATTGACTGCCACCGGACAAAATATGCCCGGCATTGCATCCGCCTGCTAGTCTGGCACCAAATACAAGCAGAAATCCGGCAATAAAACTCCAAAGCATACGAGATTTGACTGATCTGTTTTTTCTCTCTTTCCAGAGTGTGGGGATAAGACTCAAATGAAAAGACTTTGTTACAAAAATTGACATAAAAAGTCCGCCAAAGAACAGACCGATCAGCATGACACCTTCCCATGCTCCGGATTGTTGTATCTCTGCTGTATAAGCATAACTATCTGCATCAAGTCCAAATAAAACAGTTGCAAGGTACGCCATTCCGGTTGAAGCACCGATAGGACGATTCGCTCCAAAAGTTGAAAAACTAAAATAAAAAAGTAAACTCATTGCAATTCCGCCAACCCACCAAGGTATCTGTCTAGGCATATAAACTCCATTTTAAATAAATAGTGTAAAGCTACACTTTACAATTTGAATTATATGATATAATTCTTAATCAGTTATTAATTAGGATGAAAAATGGATTATAAAATGTCTGAACTTGTGGCAAAAACAGGTGTTCCAAAATCGACTATACTTTACTATATAAAAGAGGGACTCTTGCCAAATCCTGTAAAAGTAAAGGCAAATGTTCATAAATACAGTGATGAGCATATAGAGCTCATCAAATATATCAAGTATATGAAAGAGGAGATGGGTAGCAGTAACGAACAGGTGAAACTGGTTTTAGAGAAAAAAAACAATTCATTTTCAAGTTCTTACACAATGCTGGCACCGCTCATGAATACTTTAAGCGGTATTGAGATTCACAGCGAGCACTACAGCAAAAAAGAGTTTACAGAGCATTTTGATATTGATGAGGAACTCCTGGAAAGGTTGCTTGCTGATGGTGTTTTAATGCCAATAGGGGAGAATGATTATACTCAAAAAGAAGCTTGTATAGTGAATTTGATAGAGAACTGCAGGGAAGTCGGGGTTGATTATGAGTTGATAAAAGAGTATGTAAAACATGCTCGGGAATTGGCAAAACTGGAACTTAAAATGCAGGAAAAACTATGTGCACTGCGAGATGATAAAAATTTTTCTGCTTTGTGGAAAATAGTATTTGATACACTTTTTAAAACCAAAGAGTATATTTTCAACCGTGCAACATACAAAGAGTTCTACAGAGCAATCAAACAGGAACTGATTGGAACATAGACTTTTTAAAGGTATAGGTAAATATGCTTCCTTTTCCTGGTTCGGATTTTATATCAAGATGTATATCGGCTTCATCTATGATTGATTTGACGATGCTCATACCTATGCCAAACCCGTTTTTATATTCATTTTCCCTGTAGTAGCGTTCGAGAATTTTTTGCGGGTTTTGGATGCCTTTTCCATAATCTTGGATACTCAGACATATATTCAGTTCATTGTCATGGAAAAGCTTTATCTCTATTTTACTTTTTGCAAATGAAAACTTTATGGCATTGGAAAGTGTGTTGTCAACGATTCGCTGCAGTTTAGTTGTGCTGAAAAACAGTACAGGTTGTCCTACCTTACATGTAAAGAGAAGTTCTATCTCTTTTAACTGGCAGATAAGTTCAAAATAAGAGACACGCTCCTGTAAAAAGTCATAAAGGTTAATGGGCTCATTTTTGTATTCAACTCTGTTTTGTTTTATGAGATAATCCATGTCATTGTAAATGGTGGCAAGAGAGCGTGTTGCTGATTTTATGCGGTTGAAATATTTGTTTTTGCCGTAAAGCGCATCAAAAAGGTCAACATTTACATTGATGATGCTCAAAGGGGTGTTGATTTCATGCATAGACTCTTTGATAAAATCATCGAGCTTTTCATTGACTCTTCTGAAGGGTTTTGAAAAGCTTTTTAAAAAATAAAAAGAGAGCAGCAAGATGAGCGTAATGATTCCAAAGGCAATGAGGCTGGCTTCAAAAAAAACAGGAGCGAAAGAGATTTCTGTTTTTGTGACCAAATAGTTCGCAAAAAAGTATTTTTTATCCGGGAGTTCTGTGATGAGGTATCTATGAGAACCTTTGGAATGGTATCCTGGCATATAGGAGGGGAGGGGTTCGTCTATCTGTGTATAGACCGGAGTAAAATCTTTTTTGTAAAGACCTGAGGCAAAAGAGGCAAACCTGGGAAACTCAAAGATCTCCTGAGGATGGTTTCCAAAGTTGTCCATGGCTTTTATGATGTGCGCCTGGATGGATTTGAGTTCCACTTCTGTTTGCACTTCCTGCAGGTTTATTTTATGATTGATATACAATGACAAAGGCGTCAGGAGTATAAAAGAGACAATCAGTGTATAAATAAGACTGTATTTTTTTACAAATTTTTCTTCATTGACAATCAAGTCGGTATCCTATGCCGTAAATATTCTCAATGACATCCTTTGGCAGCTTTCTTCTTAGTTGTTTATCTGCACTCTCGCATTGGCAGCTTCAACATTGTTCTCCCAGATCTCTTCATACAGCATTTCAAAAGTGACAATCTGGTTTCTGTGTTTGATGAACAGAGTAAGAATATCATTTTCTGTTTTGCTCAGTTGAATCTCTCCCGATATACCGATAAGTTTCCGGTTGTTAACATCATACCGGTAGTCACAGGGAAGCTGGAGCATATCACTGTCGGTTTTAAAACAGTTGGATTTTAGGGCATGCTGTACTCTTAACTGTAATTCGATTAGATCAAAAGGCTTTTTAATATAGTCACAACAGCCGTTTGCATATCCCTGCAGCATTGCATCGGCACTTGACATGGAAGTGACAAAAATTGTAGGAATGTTCTTTCCCTCATCTCCAAGTTCTTTTCTTAAAGAAAATCCGTCAAATTCTCCGGGGACATTGACATCCAGAAGGAGCAAGTCATACTCTTTGCAAAAAATGGCATCAAAAGCATCACTGCTGTTCTCAAAACTGTCTACTGTATAGTCTTTTGAGCTGAGAAATTCTTCAATGCTCTCTTTTAAAATTGTCTCATCTTCGAGTAAAAGTATTTTCATTTTATCTTTCCTCTTGAAATTTTTTGAGAGTTGGCATCCAGCAAGAGGGATATTAACTCTTCTTTTGTGTATCTGTTGAGTTTGTTACGTAAATTTTTCTCCAAACAGGCCCTGTCTTTTTGTGTTGTGCATTTTTTCAGTGAAACAAGCTCTTTTGCTGTTAAGTCGGTATAAGGGTCAAAAGCTTTGTCTTTATTGACAATAGTAGAATAAAGATCTTTTCTTGAGTAGCTGAAAAAGCTTTCAAGTTCATTCTCAAAACTGCTGAAAAGTTTGAGTTTTTCTTGTGAAAGTATAAGTATAAAGTAACCTATACGTTCTGCTTTGGAGTTGAGAATGACTTTTGATATGTAGAGATACTCTTCGGTCTGCACAGAACCCAGACTTTCAAGTTTATTCAAGTCCAGTCTGCGGAGATTTTGAATGTGATTGATGTTTGCTCCGTTGTTTGCTACTATCATATTTTTAATACGCGGATTGTTTTTTAGCAGTACGGACTGGTTTTGGTATTTGTCATCGAGGAGTGCAATCATATCTATATCGTACTGGGCAAAATATTTTTCAAGGGAAGCAAAACGTTGAATAACCTCAACAAACCCGAGACACTTTTTGTTCTCTACAATAGGAATAGAAGCGATAAGCACAAGCCGTCTTGCCGCTTCATAGGAGAGATGCGGGCTGAGTGTTTTTTTCATCTCTACCAAGTCGGGACGGTAGGCTTTGACATTGACACCCGCATCACTGTTATCCCAGCTGCGTGCAAATATAGTAATGTCTTTTGAAAGAATCTGAATACGGATTTTTGAACCGCTGAATGTTTCAAGTGCCTTCATATGTGTCTGGAGAATTTCATAGGCTTTTTTTGCATCATTGTTTTTAAGCGCACGCTGGAGTGTTTCATTTTGAGAAAGGGCAAAGGCAAAATTAAAAGCCCTTGCCTTTTCATTTTCTATCTGTTTATTTAAAATATTGAGTAAAACAGTATGCACTCTGTCAGTAAACTCCTGCTTGTTTTGTGTATAGAAGTAGCCTATAAAAATTACCAGCATTAACAATATTACAGCGAGATATTTCTGATAGAGTTTCATGTTCTTTTTACTTCATACATAAAGAATGTGTATTATTTTTTATAATAATACACAAATCTTGGCGTTAAATTACTTAATTTTGACGTATGCACATCCCTGTCTTTGCAAATTAACGATTTTAATGATGCCCGCAGGTGTTTTTTTCACATAATCCTGCAGTTGCTCATCTTTGACATGTTTTTTCTTCATAGTGTTGCCACAGGCAAAAAAGTTGATGTTGTCTCCGCCAAGCTGTTTTAAAGATTTAAAACGTGAAACTGTTCCGGCACCTGTCGGGCCTCCGTGCTCACAGTAAGGCATTTTAACAAAACCTGTGCCCTTAAAATCTTTCATCATGTATTGAAGACATGGACCAAAAGCGACAATATTTATCTCATACGGAATAAGATGTTTGTCAAAATAGCTGGCTGCGTTATTAATAGTATTGAGCATCAGGTGTATACGTTGAATATCGGGAAAATCACACTGATAGACTATTTTGACTACATCATTTTCTTCTTCTGCGTCACTGTTTTGCGCATAGAGATCTGTTCCGAGCAACATAAGTAATGCCACTGTTGAGAGTTTTTTGAATAATTTCATTGTCAATCCTTTAAAAAGCTGCTGTTATTTGAATAGCAATACGGTTCCCCATATTGTCTAAAACTTTTTGTGCATTTGCATTACCCGGAGCTTTTGCATCCCGTATCATGTAGTTCAGATCGACTCTTGTTGCTCCTTTGAATCTGTATGAGGCACCAAGCGTTAGGGTTTTAAAGTCACGTTCGCCTTTGGTGTCATTGGTCAGACGGTTTAAGTAGTCATATCTGCCAAATACTTCAAACTTTCTCTGAACGATTTCATACTGAAGATTCACATATCCGCCATCCGCTTTGTTTTCACTGCCTGCAGCGAATTGAAACTGCCAGTTTTCAGTCTGCGGATCAGGATCTGTATCTTTTGCACCGGTATAAATCATCCCAGAAGCTCTCATATATTCTCCTTCGACTCTGATGCCGTCTTTATGGTAGGTAAAGCCTAAACCGTATCGTTTGCGGTCTGCATCAATTTGGGTTGTTGCTGTTCCGTTGTTGGAGAGAAGTTTTCTTTTTCCGCTTTGTCCCCAGACAAACATTTTGAGTGAATTTGTATAGTATCCTTTGCCGGGATTTGCAAAAATTTTCTCCAGTGCAAGATATCCGTAGTGGGTTGCCTGTGCATTTGAACTGCTCATACTGATACCGTTTCCGTTTCCGTACATGTAAGCATAAGAGATGTTCCATGAATCTACCAGCGGCAAGGTGTCGAAAATCTGCACACCCGTATCTCTAAAAGCGCCGATTGGTCTGTTGATTTCTGTGCTGGTATAGTGAACTGTCTGTGCACCGCCTGCTGCTGCACCTGTCTGTGCTGCTCCTACTTTTGTTACCTGTCGTTCTAAAAGCTGTTGAAATGTCATAGAAGTAAACTCGATGTAAGGAGAAACAAAGACAGCCTGCAAGCCCTCTTCACTTCCCGGATATTTGAACATACCGGCTCTGACTTTTGCCCCTTTTATATGTTTGAGAGTTACAGAAGCATCTGTAAAATAAGTACCGACATTTCTATGTCCGGCAAGATTGTTGACACCGTTGTTTCCAAACTCTGTCATAAAAAAGTAGTTGACAAGGTTGTCATTGTCAGCCATCCCTCTCATCGCCAAACGTGCCCGAAAAAGACTCATACCGGATTGCGATTCCAGGTCAGGGTTTAAAAGAGAAAAAGGTGTTTTGTTTTTACCGTCAGGAGCAATCAAAACTTTTCCCTCGTCTTTTTTGTAATTTGCCTGAATGAATCCCCAGACTTTCGGTTTGTGACTGCGATATGGAACGATTACCCCTTTTGGTGCAAAAAACTCCGGTTGATACCCTTGCAGCTTGAGCCAGTCGGCCGCCTCAATTTGTGAAGCACAGACGAGACCTGCCAGTCCAAGAAGCTTTATTTTTAAAGTTGTTTTCATATTTTCCTCCTATGAAAGATGTCGGCAGTGTAAAACAAGAGTGAAAAGAAAGTGTAAAAAAGAGAATTTTTAGAACCTTTAACTAAAAGCAAAGCTTTCTAAAAGTACTATATCTAACTTTTAAAATATACTTAAGGATTTTGAATGGCTGAAATACATTTGGATACCAAAGCTTTTTTGGTCTCAGAAACAGATACGAAAGGGATTATCCGTTTTGCCAATGATGAGTTTTGTCATTATGCCGGATACAGTGTTGATGAACTTGTTGGCAAACCGCATAATATTGTCCGTCACCCAGATATGCCGCGTGCCGCTTTTAAAGATTTGTGGGATACGATAAAAAGCGGGAAGCGATGGCGGGGCTTTGTAAAAAACAAGGCAAAAAACGGTGACTACTACTGGGTTTTTGCCACGGTTTACCCCTTTACCTCCTGTGACGGGCAACCGGGTTATATCTCCTGCAGAAGAACAGTTTCAGAAATGGAAAAAGAGAAATATGAAAAAATTTATAAAGAGATGAGAGCAAAGGAGCGCCACAATGGTTAATTTTTTAACAAAGATTTCAGTAAGAAACAAGATGCTGCTCAATGTTGCAGTGCCTCTTGCGGTCATTGTCATCATAGCCATAAGTGCAATTTACAGTCATTTGCAAAACAGTCAGCAGTATGAAACATACAGCATCATCGTCGATCTGGATCAAAAAATTTCCAAAGTTGTGCATGAGACACAAAAAGAGCGGGGTGCAACTGCCGGATTTTTGGGTTCAAAAGGGAAAAAGTTTGCACAAAAACTTGTCTCGCAAAAAGAAGAGACTGACAAAAAAATTCAAGAACTGCAAGAGTATCTGCAAAACGGGAATGTCATCAGTCTGTTGGATAAAGATGTCAAAGAATACCTTGAAAAAGCATTACAGGATCTCTCAAGGATAAATACCATTCGTTCTCAGGTGACGGCACAGAGTATGGGAGCAAAGGAGGCGATTGCCTACTATACACAAATGAATGCAAAGTTTTTAAATTTTATAGCAAAAGCTTCTTTGCAGGCAGCGGATGCACAGCTCAGTGCCGAGACCCTGGCGTATTATGATTTTTTACAGTCCAAAGAGAGAGCCGGCATAGAGCGTGCAGTCGGAAGTGCCACTTTCGCAAATGACAAGTTTATCAAAGGGGCAAAAACAAAACTGGCAGGACTGATCTCTGAACAAGAGGCATTTATGAGCAGCTTTGAGACCCTTGCCTCAAAAAAAGATATTGCATACAAGAGAGAGATTCTGCAGGGTAAGGTGATTGAAGAAGTCAAACGGATGGAAACCATTTTGCTGAGTGCCAAAGAGATTGGCGGTTTTGGTGTGGATGCCACCTACTGGTTTGATACGATTACAAAAAAAATAAACAGACTCAAAAAAGTGCAGGAAAAAATAGAAAAAGGATTGAACGGCAGTGACAAAAGAAGCAAAGAACTCTTTCAGCTTGCCATAGACATCGCAAACTTTGTACATGAAACACAAAAAGAGAGAGGTGCTACAGCAGGGTATATAGGCTCAAATGCCAAAAAATTCGTTACCAGACTTCCGGCACAGAGAGCCGCAAGTGATAAAAAACTGGCAAGGCTTAAAGGTGATATCAAAAGTTTTCATTTTCAAAACTATCCGCATGAATTACAAAAACGCGTAAATCAATTTTTGCAAAAAATTCAAGAATTACAGGGTGTAAGAAAGCGTGTGACATCACTGGATATTGATGTAAAAAGTGCTCTAAATACTTATACTGCCGCAAATACATCTATGCTTGATACGATTGCCTATATGACACATTTGGCAACAGATATAAAAAGCGGAAGAAAGCTCATTGCCTATTACAGTTTTTTAATGGCAAAAGAGAGAGCGGGCATAGAGCGGGCAGTGCTCTCAAATGCTTTTGCCAGAAATAAATTTCTGCCGGGTATGAAAGACAAATTTGTAAAACTCATAACAGAACAAAAAAGCTTTTTGAGAGTATTTCGCTCTGTAGCCCCTTCCTATCTGGTGGCATATTATACAAATCAGATGGCTATACAGGCAGTGCAGGAGGTTGAAAAGATGCGAAAAATTGCGCTTGAGGCCAATACCATAGGCGGATTTGGTGTGGATGCTTCTTACTGGTTTGATACCATCACGCAAAAAATCAATCTTTTGAAGAAAGTGGATGACCACCTGAGCCAAAATCTTACCCGGTTGGCACATGAAAAATATGAGAATGAAAAAAATGCGCTCTATCTGTATCTTTTTGTAATGCTTTTTATTATTTTGTTTACAGCAGTGCTTTCGTGGCTAATCAGCAAAAATATCACACACTCCGTTTCAAAAATAAGCAAAGGCATGGAACAGTTTTTGGAGTTTTTAAACAGAAAACACAATGTAATCGAAAAGATTGATTTGTCTGGCAGTGATGAACTCGCCCGTGTTGCAAAAATGGTCAACGAACAGACAGATACAATTAATGAGGGAATAGAGAATGATATGCTCTGTGTCGGAGAGTCAATTCTTACTCTTAATAAGGTACAGCAGGGTTCTTTTAAATGCAGAGTCAATTCCGAGGCAACAAACTCGCAAATCCAGACTTTGGCAAATACAATCAATAAAATGCTCGATACCCAGGAAAAAGTGATGGACGATATACTCGAAGGTCTTGAAAAGTATGCAAACTATAACTACCTGGATAAGATTGTTCTTGATGCAAAAATTACAGGAGAGACAAAAGCGGTTGTAGAGAGAGTCAACAATCTTGGCGATGCCATCACAAAACTTTTGAACGATTCCTATAACAATGCAAATGCACTGCTTGAGCGGGCAGATATGCTTGAGTCAAAAATGCAGGAATTAAACAGTTCTACGGCTTCACAGGCAAAAGAGCTGAGTGTGACAACGCAGGCGGTCAATACTATAGCGCAGACCATAGAAGAGACATCCCAAAAAGCAAATGAAGTTGTCAGCCAGTCACAGGATATTAAAAATGTGATGCAGGTTATCAGTGATATAGCGGATCAGACAAATCTGCTGGCACTTAACGCGGCCATTGAAGCGGCACGTGCGGGTGAGCATGGACGCGGATTTGCCGTAGTGGCTGATGAGGTAAGAAAGCTTGCAGAGGGAACACAAAAATCACTGGCTGAAATCAATACAACAGTGAGTATCCTGACGCAGTCCATTACCGATGTTGAGGCCAATATTGCCGAACAAAGCGAGAGTGCGAATTCTATTAACAAAGCAGTTGATGAGGTAAATGCTATGACAGAGCTTAATGCACAGACTGCGGCTGAAGTCAATGAGGTGGCACGGGATGTCAAAGAGATGTCTCTCAAAGCCTTGAGCGAAATAGAAAAAAATAAATTTAACAAAGTGTAAAGTTTTGATATAATCATACAACTAAAAAAATTTAATAAAGAGAATAGATTATGCAAAACAACATAGAACCGATGACACTTTTTGGCTACGAGAAGTTACAGGCCGAAGTGAAAGACTTAAAAGAGGTAAAACGTCCCGGCGTTGTCAAAGCGATTGAAGAAGCGCTTGAACACGGCGATTTAAAAGAAAATGCAGAGTATCATGCGGCAAAAGAGCAGCAAAAAAGCATAGACAACCGCCTTGCAGAGCTTCAGGAGATTTTAGGAAATGCCCAGATTGTTGATCCTAAAGATCTGCAGCACACCAAGGTGAGCTTTGGCTCAACGGTTGTCATGACAAATATGGACACAGACGAAGAGGTAACCTACACGATAGTTGGCGGCTGTGAGAGCAATCCTGACATAGGGCTCATCTCTTTTAACTCTCCTCTGGCAAAACAGCTTCTTGGCAAAGAAGAGGGTGACGAGGTCAAAGTCCGTCTCCCCGGCGGTGAAAAAGAGTTTGAAATAGACGAGGTGAAATACCAGGATATTGTTTTTGAGTGTAAAGAGTAATGCAAAACAAGAGTAAAATAAATGTAGGCGTGGTCGGGGCAACAGGCTACACAGGGCTGGAACTTGTCAAAATGCTCATAAAACATCCTTTTTTTCATTTGGCATACATCGCAAACTCTGAAGGCGGAACGACCATAAACAAGCTCCATCCTTCTTTAAACGGTGTGTGCGAAGATGAGGTGCAAAAAGCAGATATTGATGCAATGGCGCTTACATGTAAACTGGTTTTTTTGGCACTGCCGCATAAAACAGCAATGGCTTACGTCAAGCCGTTGTTAGAGAAGGGTATCAAAGTTGTTGACCTCTCAGCTGACTACAGACTGCCGCAGGATATTTATGAGGCATTTTACTGTCCCCATACAGACCCAAAAAATCTGGAACATGTTGTCTACGGACTCCCTGAACTCAATCGTGAAGCGATAAAGTCTGCAAAACTGGTTGCAAATCCGGGATGTTTCCCTACATCCGCGATATTGGGACTGCTTCCGTTTATGGACAAACGTATTACGGATACACCGATTATAATTGATGCAAAAACAGGAGTGAGCGGAGCAGGCAAAAAGCTCAGTGAAGTGACACATTTTGTGAATGTCAATGACAATCTTTTTGCCTACAATCCTTTGTTGCACAGACATGCTCCCGAAATTGCAGACAAACTGAATATCTCTTTTGACAAAATCAGTTTTGTACCGCATCTGGTTCCTGTGACGCGGGGTATGATAAGTTCGATTTATATACAGGTCAGTGATGATTTCGACGCCCTGGATGTTGTAGAAGAATTTTATAAAAATGACGTACATGTAAGGGTGAGTTCTGTGCCGGTGGACATGAAAAATGTTGCCGGAACAAATTTCTGTGACATCTATGCCCAAAGAAAAGGCAATATACTTTTTATATCTTCAAGCATAGACAACCTGATGAGAGGAGCATCTTCTCAGGCCGTTGTCAACGCCAATCTGATGATGGGCATTGATGAGACGACGGCGATACCAGATATAGCCTATGTCCCCTAAACCGGTTATTATCCAAGAGGGTGCGTTTATTGTTTCTGATGCGCACTATTCACACCTGCGTCCGGAACTTTTATATTTTTTACGAGAAATACACAGTAAAAATATGGCAGTACCCCAGCTTATTCTGATGGGAGATATCTTTGACGCTCTGTTTGGGTCTATAGACTTTACATGTAAGCAGAACAAAGAGGTTATAGCGCTTATAAATGATATTTCCAAAGATACGGAAGTTGTCTATCTGGAGGGGAACCATGACTTTAATATAAAAAATGTTTTTCCAAAGGCCAGGGTTTTTTCGATTAAAAACCAGCCGGTAAAAGCATTGTATCAAAAGAAAAAAGTCTATCTTGCACATGGAGACTTTGACGGGGAGAGACTCTATAAACTCTACACATCTTTGATACGAAGCCCTTTTGTTCTTTTTGTTTTAAAGTATATAGATATATTTTCAAAACATGCGATTTTGAAAAATCTTGACAGCTATTTGAGTAAAAAAAATGACTGTCAGAAATTTACGGGTTTTAGAGAATTTGTACAAAAGCGTTTGGCAGAAAAATATACCTGCGACTACTTTATAGAGGGACATTATCATCAAAACATTTCTTTTGACACAGACGGTTTTTACTATATAAATCTGGGTGCTTTTGCTTGCAATCAAAGATACTTTATTGTAAAATCAGCTCAAGACATAGAGTTGTTGGAAGAAAAAAAATACTCTAGGGAGATATAAAAGATGGATGAAAAGTCTTTAAAAGTTGGTTCCAATGAGATGGAACTTGTTGATTTTCGCATATTCAAACAGGAAAAAGACAAGGTTTATGAAGGTATTTACGGTATCAATGTCTCTAAGGTCAGAGAAATTATACGTTTGCCAAAACTGACAGAGCTGCCAAGTACACCGGAGTTCATAGAGGGAATATTTGATTTGCGTGAAGTGGTCATTCCTGTTGTCAATCTGGCAAAATGGATGGGTGTGACTGAACCCGAAGATGCAAAGAAAAATGCCCGCGTTATTATTACAGAGTTTAACAATGTGCTGATAGGCTTTATAGTTCATGAAGCAAAACGCATCAGAAGAATCAGCTGGAGTGATATAGAACCGGCAACTTTTATGAGCAGTTCCTCAGGACTTGAGAGCAATAAAATAACTGGAGTAACAAAGATAGAGGGTGATAATGTTCTTTTAATCCTGGACCTTGAAAGTGTTGTTCAGGATTTGGGACTGTATGAACCTGAAACAGATTCGGCACCGGAGAAAATAGAAACATTTTCAGGTCTGGCAATGGTGCTTGATGACAGTGCAACGGCTCGTAAAATTGTCAAAGATGCATTGATGAAAATGGGCTTTCATGTTGTAGAAGCGATGGATGGAGAAGAGGGTCTTAATAAACTGAAAGATCTCTATGAAACTTATGGAGATAATTTGGCAGATAATTTAAAAATAATTATTTCAGATGTTGAAATGCCAAGAATGGACGGTTTTCATTTTGCGGCGAAAGTCAAAGAAGATGAAAGGTTCAGTGATATTCCTATAGTCTTTAACTCCTCAATCAGTGATCATTTTAGTGAAACAAGAGGTGAGGAAGCCGGCGGAGAAGCTTATTTGGTTAAGTTTAAGGCAGGTGCATTTTTTGATGAAGTATCACGTATTGTACGTGCACATATGAAGAAATAGGGAGTGTAAATATGGATGAATTTCAAGAGATACTGCAAGATTTTTTAGTTGAATCGTTTGAACTTGTTGAAAAGCTTGACGAAGATTTGGTCGAATTAGAATCCCGTCCGGATGATTTGGAATTGCTAAACGGGATATTTCGTGTCGCACACACCGTGAAAGGGGCTTCATCGTTTTTGAATTTTGACACCTTGACACATTTGACACATCATATGGAAGATGTGCTCAATAAAGCCCGTCATGGAGAGTTGAGTATCACTCCGGATGTTATGGATGTTATTCTGGAGTCTATTGACCTGATGAAAGCACTTTTGGAAAAAATCCGTGACACGAGCAGTGATGAAGGCATAGATGTGGCCGCCTGTGTCGCAAGACTTGACAAAATAAGCAACGGTGACCTTTCAGGACTTGCCGATGCAACAGCAGCACAGGAAAAAGAAGAACAAGAGCCTGCGGCAGCTGAAGAAGAGACTCAGGAAGAAGAACCGGACTATGACAATATGGACCCTGATGAGATAGAAGCTGAAATAGAAAGACTTTTGGCACAGCGCCAGGCCGAAGACAGAGCCAAAAGAGAAGCAAAAATAGCCGCGGGTGAAGAAGTGCCTGTAATGCCACCAGAACCAAATGAAGAAGAGCCGAAAAAAGAAGAAAAACAAGAGAAAAAAGAAGAAGCTCCAAAGGCACCGACTCCTGCTCCTGTTTCACAAAATAAAAAAGCATCGCAAAATGCTTCTGCTGAGGATCCAAAGGCGGCAGCACCGGCAAAACGTGCACCTGCCACGGTTGAGCAGACGATTCGTGTGGATGTCAAAAGACTTGACCATCTGATGAATCTGATCGGTGAACTTGTTTTGGCAAAAAACAGATTGATTAAAATCAATGATGATGTTGAAGAGCGTTATGAGGGAGAAGAGTTTTTAGAAGAGCTCAACCAGGTTGTCTCTATTGTTTCTCTTGTAACGACTGATTTGCAAATTGCGGTTATGAAAACGCGTATGCTGCCAATAGGAAAAGTTTTTAACAAATTCCCTAGAATGATCCGGGATCTTTCCCGCGAACTCAACAAAAAGATTGAACTTGTTATCTCCGGTGAAGATACAGAGCTCGACAAATCAATTGTGGAAGAGATCGGGGATCCGCTTGTGCATATTATCCGTAACTCCTGTGACCATGGTATAGAGACGCCAGAAGAGCGTCTTGCAAAAGGAAAACCGGAAGAGGGTACGATTACACTCAAAGCCTATAATGAGGGCAATCAGATTGTGATTCAGATAGATGATGACGGAAAAGGGCTTGACCCGGAGATGCTTAAGCAAAAGTCGCTTGAAAAAGGCATCATCACTGAAAAAGAAGCAGAACAGATGAGTGACAAAGAAGCATATACACTTATCTTTAAACCGGGATTTTCAACAGCTGCAGCTGTGACAAGTGTGTCCGGACGCGGTGTCGGGATGGATGTTGTCAAAACAAACATCGAAAAACTCAACGGTATCATAGATATTGACAGTGAAATAGACAAGGGTACTTCTATAAAACTGAAAATTCCACTGACTCTGGCAATTATTCAGGCACTTCTTGTAGGTGTTCAAGAAGAACATTATGCCATTCCTTTAGCCTCTGTTCTTGAAACGGTCAGAATTTCAAAAGATGAAATATATACAGTAGAGGGACGTTCTGTAATGCGATTACGTGATGATGTTCTTTCTTTGGTGCATATCGGAGATATTTTTGAAGTTGAGCGTATTTTGGATGCGAGTGAACATGCCTATGTTGTTGTTTTGGGACTCGGAACAAGCAAACTGGGGCTTATTGTAGATATTTTGGTAGGGCAGGAAGAGATTGTTATCAAATCTCTCGGCGAGTACCTCAAAGGTATTGAAGGGATTGCGGGAGCTACCATCCGCGGAGACGGAGGAGTGACACTTATCGTTGATGTCGTGGCGCTTATGGATATGGCCAAAGAGACAAAAGCCACGCAGATAAGCTCGTCAGATGAATCTGCGGTGAAAGAGAAAACAAAAGCGAGTGACTATACTGTAATGATCGTTGATGATTCCAAAACAGACAGAACGATTATGCGAAAAGCACTGGAACCTATGGGGATTACTCTTGTTGAAGCGAGTGACGGACAAGAAGCACTTAACCTCTTGAAATCAGGCGATCACAATATAGATGCAATGCTCATTGATATCGAAATGCCAAGGATGGACGGATATACACTTGCCTCGGAGATTAAAAAATACAACAGATATAAAAACCTGCCGCTTATAGCCGTAACATCAAGAACAAGTAAATCTGACCGTATGCGCGGGGTTGAATCAGGTATGGTTGAGTATATCACGAAACCTTATTCTGCCGACTATTTGGCAAGTGTTGTACAGAGAAATGTTAACTTTAAACCGGAGTTTTTATAATGAGTGATAAATTAAAAGATATTATTAACAAACAGGCTGAACAAAATGACAGTGTTGTTGATCAGCTCGATGATGTGGTACAACTTGTCGGATTTGTCATAGGGGATGAAGAGTATGCAGTACCTATTCTTTCCATTCAGGAGATTATCAAACCTTTTCCATGGACAAGAGTTCCGCAGGTGCCTAAGTATGTTTTGGGTGTGTTTAATCTTCGCGGTTCTGTTATTCCGCTTATAGATCTGCGTACAAAATTTGGACTGCCTCCTAAAAAACAGAGCGAAGATACACGCTTTATTGTTATGCGAAACGGCTCTGATGTGGCAGGATTTGTGATTGACAGACTCACAATGGCAATTCGCATTAAAAAAGAGAATGTGGGACCGCCGCCTGATACTGTCAACGGTGATGACACTATTATAGACGGTGTAGGAAAGCAGGCAGATAAAATTATTACTATTTTAAAAGTGAACAAACTTTTAGAAAGAGATTTTTAGCCTTTTTGTCTCATGCCTGAAAACCTACTGCGCACTACCATTGACAAAGAGAGTATTTCCCTTGAATTTTCAGGGGAATTGACACTCTACAATCTTCATCAAGCCCAAGAATTCATTGCAAAAATCGAGCTCTCAAATTTTAAAAAAATTACTGTTGATTTAAGAGATGCCCGCTATCTTGATACCGCCTTTGCTCTTTTTTTAACTGATCTGCAAGAAGAGTACCATGTAAACACAGAGTGTACAAATACAAACTTTTTGCATACACTTGCATTGACCAAAGAGCATAAAAAAAAGCTCGATAAAAAATACAAACTTTCAAAAGAAAATATATTTGAGTGTATGGGAAAAACTTTTTATCGCTCCTACCTTTCATTTATCTCTTTTATGGAGTTTATCGGGAAGGTTTTTGTCTCTTTTTTGCTCTATTTTAAAAGTGTTAAAAATATCCGTATAAAAGAGATAGCTTTTGAAATCAATGAAAGTGCACTGCGTGCTCTTGGCATTGTAGCATTGACAAGTTTTCTGATTGGTTTGGTGACAGCCTATCAGGCTGCTTATCAGCTTCAGCGATACGGAGGCAATATTTTTATTGTGGATATGATGGGTATTTCTATATTCAGAGAACTTGCCCCCTTGATTACGGCAATAGTCATCGCAGGCAGAAGCGGTTCAGCCTATACGGCACAGATAGGAGCGATGAAAATCACACAGGAGATTGATGCTATGCGGACTATGGGCTTTGACCCATATACTTTTTTGGTTTTGCCAAGAATAGTTGCTCTTGTTGTTATGCTGCCGATACTCATTTTTGCAGCAGATATTATGGCTATGCTCGGAGGCATTATCGTTGCCGATTTGAGTCTGGACCTGCCGCCGGCACTTTTCATTGACAGACTGCAAGAGGTAGTGGCAATGAAACATTTTTATGTGGGACTTGTCAAAGGACCGTTTTTTGCATTTTTGATTGCTTCTATCGGTATTTACAGAGGGTTGATTGTCAAAGATGATACACAAAGTATAGGCTACAATACTACAAAAAGTGTTGTCGAGTCACTTTTTGCCGTAATTGTATGTGATGCGGTTTTTTCTATAGCCTTTACAAATCTGGGGATATAATGGAACTGATCAAAGTAAGCGGTGTCAAAACAGTTTTTGGTGACAAAGTGGTGCATGACGGGCTCAATTTACATGTAAACGAAGGTGAAATTTACGGGCTTTTGGGACCAAGCGGCTGCGGAAAAACAACACTGCTGCGTGAAATGGTCATGCTGCAGGAGTTTCACTCAGGAAGTATTGAGATTTTGGGACAGAAAATAGAGAGTATCAGTGAAAGCCAGGCACAGGAACTCAGGCGAAAATGGGGTGTATTGTTCCAGTTTGGTGCTCTTTTTTCTTCTTTGACTCTGGCGGAAAATATTGCGTTGGCGCTGCGGGAGTATGCAACACTCTCCCAAAAAATGATAGAAGAAATAGTGGCATTTAAACTTGATCTGGTAGGTTTGAAACCAAGTGATGCATTTTTGTATCCTTCGCAAATAAGCGGAGGTATGCGAAAAAAAGCGGGGATTGCCAGAGCTTTGGCAATGGATCCCAAACTGCTTTTTTTGGATGAACCTACAAGCGGACTTGATCCGATTTCTGCCAGAGAGTTCGATGAACTTATATTGCAGTTGCGTTCAATGCTGGGACTTACTATGGTAATTGTCACACATGATTTACATTCTATATATAATACTTTGGATAGAATGGCTATAATTGATAATAAAAAAATTGCCTATGAGGGCAGTTTAGAAGAGGTTACTTCTGTGAAGAATGATTTTATACAGACTTTTTTTAGAGATACAATATGAACAATAAAGTAAATTATACATTGATAGGGTTTGTCGTTTTGTTGGGAATACTCAGCATACTCGGATTTGTTTACTGGATGCTCAAACCTGAAAAAGCAGAGGCGACACAAAAGTATATTATATATTTTAACGAATCGGTGTTGGGACTCAATCTTGATGCACCTGTGAAATACAAGGGTATAAAAGTAGGCAAAGTAATACGCTTGCGCATAAATCCGAAAAACACCGAACAGGTGGAGGTGACAGTCAGTATGCTAAAGACGACACCTGTCAAAGAAGATACGGTGGCAAAGCTTACTGCACAGGGCATTACCGGACTGAGTTATATAAATCTGACAGAGGGAAGCAATAATGCACCGCCGCTTAAAGCAAAAAAAGGAGAAATGTATCCTGTAATCAAGTCAGCTCCTTCTTTTTTCGCAAATGTGGAACAGTCGCTGGATTCGGTCTCTGAACTGTTGCTTATGACGCTTGACAGAACCAATGAGCTGTTGAGTGAAAAAAACCAGGAACAGTTTTCTAGATTTTTACACGAGAGTGCTATGGTTATGGCAAAAATTGATACAATACTTGATGAAAAAACCATTGCACACCTGCAGGAAAGTGCGAAAAATATGGAACATATCACAGCTCAGATTGATAAAAGTATTCCCAATATGAATAAATTGGTTGCACACAGCATTGCATGGGAAAAGAAAATCAATGACTCTTTTTCGAGTATCAAACAAACATATCTGGAAATGGGACATATTATGAATGATATGGCAAAATCTTTTTCTGATGTACAGAATAATGTTGAAGATATTACAGTGCAGTCCGTACCGTTGATTAACAGCACTGTGACACAAATGCAACAGACATTGATAAATTTAGATGAGCTGTTAGAACATTATGACCGCAGTCCGAGTGATATTTTATATAAAAAAGAAAGATACAAAAGGGGACCTGGTGAAAAATAGATTATTAATTATATGCCTTACATGTATCGCGGTAATAACAATTACCGGATGCACATCGCCGACACCGGCGCAGAATCAGTACCGACTCAATATACAGCCAAAAGCAGTAAAAGTACAGACAGGCAAATGTCGGAAAAAAACACTCAAAGTAGAGCGCTCTTTTGGTGACAAACTCTATATGTCCTTGAAAATGTACTATGTAGAGGGAAAATATGCACAATACTCTTATGCCCAGTCAAGATGGGCGCAGACGCCAAATGATGCTCTAACATATGCTGTTACAGAGTATTTGCGGGATCTGAAGCTTTTTAAGAGTGTGCAAAGTGCAGAATCAAAAACAAAAAACGACTACAGACTGGAAATAAATATAGAAGATTTTATGCAGTATTTTGATGAAAACGAAAAAAATTCTTTTGTCAATGTTGTCATTACATGTAACCTGGTTGATGAAGCAAGCCATAAGACAGTAGCGACAAAAACTTTTTATTTTAAACAAAAAACTTTGTCAGATGATGCAAAAGGCGGGGTTGTTGCACTCAGCAATGCCTTAGATGAAATTTTAAAAGAGTGTGGTTTATGGCTGCAGGGAGTATGTCTTGATAAGTGAAAAAGAGTACAAACAAAGAAGAATACGTTTGGGACGTAAACTGAAGCCTTTGAGTGTAGCTGTCTTGTTGAGTGCAGAGCAAAAAACACGTTCCAATGATACACAATATCCATACCGGCAAAACAGTAATTTTTACTATATGAGCGGTTTCACAGAAGACAATTCTGCTTTGGTTATTGTAAAAGATGCAAAAAAATTTCACACTTTTTTGTTTGTTGCCAAAAAAGACAAAATGCAGGAACTCTGGCATGGAAAAAGGCTGGGAAAAGAGAAAGCCAAAGAGCTTTTCATGGTGGATGATGTTTTTGAAATTGATGAGTTTGAAGAAAAACTTAAAGAGTTTATAGAAAATAAAAAACATATCTATCATGATTTCAAACTGGAATATGCAAAGGTTAAAATCTTAAAACGCTTCAAAAAAAGCATACAAAGTTATGAGAATCTGGCGACATATATTGAAAAAATGCGTCTCATAAAGTCAAAATCTGAAATTAAGCTTATCAAAAAAGCTATAAATATTACAAAAAAAGCACATCATAAAGCGATGAAATTGAGTGCGAAACTGCATTATGAATATGAACTGCAGGCAAATTTAGAGTACATTTTTAAAAAAAACGGTGCCTACAGCGATGCTTATACATCTATTGTAGCCTGTGGAAACTCTGCCAATACTTTGCATTATGTAAACAACGATAAAAAATTGATGCAAGGTGATCTGATACTCATAGATGCCGGATGCGAATACCGGTATTATGCAAGTGATATAACGCGCACAATTCCTGTCAGCGGAAGTTATACAAAAGCACAAAAAGAACTCTATGAAATGGTTTTACATGTACAAAAAGAGATTATAAAGATGATTTTTCCGGGCGTGTTCAAAAGTGTACTGCAGAAAAAATCTGAAGAGTTACTGTGTCAGGGAATGATAGATTTGGGAATATTGCAGGGAGAACTCAAAAAACTGCTAAAAGAAAAAGCACACAAAAAATATTATCCGCACGGTATCGGACACTGGATGGGGCTCGATGTGCATGATGAATGTCCCTATAAAAAACCAAACGGCAAAGAGATTCCGCTGCAACCCGGTATGGTTATGACCATAGAACCCGGTATTTACCTTGATGCAGCAGATATAAGTATTCCTAAAAAGTACAGAGGTACAGGCATAAGAATTGAAGACAATATTTTAGTTACGAAAAACGGCTGTGAAAATCTCTCTTCACATATTGCAAAAGAGATAGAGGAAATTACTCGTAAGAGTAACTCCAGCCGGTGAGATTCTCTTTTTTTGCTTCATCAAAGGCATCTGAATCTGCCAAGAAATCCATGACATGCATTACTGTATAGGGAATACTTTTTTGATCCTCCGGCTTTACCAGTAACATAGGCATGGGGGTATCTTGTGCCTTGCTGAGTGCAAACCCCACTGGCATAAGCTGACTCATGAGTTCTGCAGGTTTGCCTATTTTATGTTCCTGCAAAAATTTTTTCAGTACGGCATCCTGAATATCTTTTGGCAGTGCCTCTTCTGTATTTAAAAAGAGTGTAAAGTGTATGGGTGTCTGTTTGAAATGATCCGGTGCCGGTGCCGCCATAATGATGTACTCTACATTTTTTAAATGCTCTTTTATCTGTTGTCTGTTGAGATATCGGTCTGTTTTTATTGCCTGGGCTTTCATGATTGCTCTTTTTTTATGACAAAATGTCAGTTTTTAAATTTGTTTGGAATTTTAACATATAAGAGGGGGAAGAACAAGAAAAAAAACAGTCGGTACTTCAGTGCGGGATGGCAATATCTATAAAGATTATGGTACAAAATATGCTTAATTATTTGTATCAAAGAAGGATATATATGCAGTTTATCGAAGCACTTAAACTTAGAAGCAAGCTTTTTTTTCTTTTTCTTTTGATTACTGTCGGCTGTTTGCTCTTGGCTTTATAGGAACAAACTATGTCAATGCAATGAAAAAAAATATGGATTCTTTGTACTTTGGTTCTTTGATACCTGTAACAGAATTGAATGAGATAGTCAAAACATACAGTTACGACCTGGCAGCTACTGTTTACAAGGTGCGTAGAGATGAAATCAGCCCCAGTGAGGCAGCTTTTAAAATAGAACATCTCTAAAATATATCAATAAAAAATGGCAAAGTTATAAGTCTCATTTTAAGACAGAAGAGGAATTATATTATCTCGAATATGCTGATTTGGAGATTAATCGTGCCAATAATTATTTTTCCAAAGTTCTAAAAGCCGTGAAAGTTTCCAAAAATTTAGCGCATATATCAATAACAACACTTGAAAAAAAAGTTGAGACAATTCATAATGTTTTGGAAAAACTGATCAATTATGAAGTCAATATGGCGAATTATGAGAGAAAGAAGTTTTTATATACCTATGATTCAATTTTGCTAAAAATTGGTACTTCACTCGGACTTATTATTGTGGGACTGCTGATAATTCTTTTTTATGTATTTGAGAGTATTCAAAAAGATCAGACAAGACTGGAAATTGCAGCGAAGAAACTTAAACTTGTCAATAAAAAGCTTGAAAATGCCTCTTATACAGATTCTTTGACAAATCTTCACAACAGAAGATATTTTAATTTCATTTATGAAAGAGAAGTCAAACGTGCAAAACGAAATAAAGCCTATATTACATTTATGATGCTTGATATTGACTATTTTAAACAATATAATGACACTTATGGACATCTGGCAGGAGATGAAGCACTTAAAAGTGTTGCAAAAGTTTTAAAAGAGACACTCAAACGACCGGGAGACTATGTTTTTAGACTTGGCGGTGAAGAGTTTGGAGTACTTATGAGTGATACGAGTGAGACAAACAGTGCAAATATTGCCCGGGAAATCTGCAATGCTGTAAGAGGCCTTGAAATAAAACATGAAGCTTCAAAAGTACATGAGTACCTTACACTCTCTATTGGAGTCGTTTGTTGTGTAGCAGATGAAGCGCTGGATGAAGATGTATTGATTTCACGGTCTGATGAAATGCTTTATGAAGCAAAAGAGGCCGGAAGAGACAGGTATATAATCACATCCAATGCCTCAAAGGCAAAAATTGCCTAGTGTCCGTTTTTGAAACGAAATTTTTCTTCAGTTAAAAGCGGGCGAAGCTTTTCTTTTATATCTCCCTGAAATTCCATCCAGTTTTCTTTAAGAGTGCCTCCGCAACCAAGCTTTTTTTTCAGTAATTTTAAGAGGAGTGCCAGTTCATTTTTTGGTCTGTGAAATTCTCCAACCAGTGTAACTGTTTTGCCTCTGCGTTTTTCTTTTTTAAAAAGTAAAAAATGTTTCGCGGGTTCTTCCGTAATGTTTGAAGTTTTTGGAGGGCCGGGATTATGAACTTCTGCCCAGCTGTCATCATCTATACTCGCACCGATAAAGAGATCGAGTTTTTTCCCTCTACTCATTTTTTTCTCCAAGATAGCGAAATCGTGGTTGCATACAGCCATTGACAGATACAGTTTCAAAAAACATACTGTAAGGCCGTACCCAGAGTCCTTCGTCTCCATACAGGGCGCGATAAAGAACCATAAGCTCTTCTGTTTCAGAGTGCCTTACGGTATCAATCACTTGATACCTTTTACCTTTGTAGTGTTCATAAATACCTGTTTTCATCAGCAAACGCTCTGTGCCAAAATACTCATCTGTTCTTGTGTGTAATTCTTATCATGAAGCGTATCTGTGACATCGCGCAGGGAGTAAGTTTTGTGATTATAAAGAACAACAAATATTTCATCCCCTTTTTCTAAAAAAGTAGTTTCTCCATAGGGCGTATATCGTGTAGCCCCTATGCTGATAAGCGCTTTTTTGGGGTAGTTACATGTAACTGTATAACTTTTTAAATCTTCGAGCGGTCCAAAATCTTTTTGGGTATTTATCTGTTTGCATATCCATTGTGTGAGTTTTTCATAAAAGTAGCTGTAACCGCTAAGTGCTACATTTTCGCCATAGGGATGCAAGGCATCATTGCGACGTAAAAAACTGCAGATGCTGAAGTCATCCATTACGCCGCCCTCTTCAAATTTGTCAATTGAAATGAGTTGCGAAGCAAATCCCTTGGAGTTTTGTCCCCAGTTTTTTTTGTCACTGATTTTTTTGGCACCGCTGACACGAATAGAGCAGTCGTTATATGCACCGAAATATTTTGGTTCAATAGCCGTGATTTGTCCGTTTTGATAGGTCAGTTCACACAAAAGTCCTACTTCGGGTTCTGCCTGGACATTGACATCTTCTTTTGGCAGTTGTATCAGTGTAGAAGAAAGCGGATAGGTGAAAAGTATCTCACTCGGACGAGAAGTCTCTTTCTTTTTTTCACAGGGCAGGTAGAAAGGAAAAAGCCCTTTTGGCGCGGCTTCATCCTCTGTTACAATATTTTTGAACTCTTCAAGTTCTCCGGCCTGGGCAAGGTGCAGGGCAAAATTGCCGGCGATTCCAAGACCCAAATACTCTTCGTATTTTTTCATTTTCAGAGTGTTCCGGCTTCTTTGGCAGCAGCAAACTCTTCATAGCTTCCCTGAAAGTCGGTATAGGTATGATCATCATGCAGTTCTATGATGCGTGTGGCAAAAGCGTCAAGAAGTTCACGGTCATGCGAGACACAGATAACATTGCCCTTAAACTCATGCAGTGCTTCACCAAGGGCAACAATCGCTTCAAGATCAAGGTGGTTGGTCGGTTCATCAAGCACCAGGAAGTTCCCACCCTCAAGCATCATCTTGCTAAGCATCATTCGGTGTTTTTCTCCCCCCGAAATCGCTTCGACATTTTTCTCCTGCTGCTCTCCGTTAAAAAGCATTCTTCCGAGACAGTTTCTGATTTCTGATATTTCCCGTTTAGGATCAAAGGCACGCAGCCAGTCATAAAGTGTGCCGTCGCCTTTGATAATGTCCGCTGTATCCTGTGGAAAATAGGAAGATTCAATTGTTGCTCCCCAGGTTACAGTACCGCCACAGCTTGGTTTGAGCTCTTCCATAATTATTTTTACAAGTGTTGTTTTTCCTACACCGTTGCCACCGATAATGGCGATTTTTTCCCCCGGATTTACTTTAAAAGTAACATCTTTTAAGACTTCATTGTCTCCGTATGAATGACAGATATGCTCAACATTTAAGGCTTCATCTCCCATGACTCTTTTTGGTTTGAAAACGATAGAAGGATCACGGCGGGATGACGGTTTAATCTCTTCTATATTTAATTTTTCAAGCTGTTTTTGTCTTGAAGTTGCCTGTTTTGCTTTTGATGCATTGGCGCTGAATCGACGAACAAAAGCTTCTAACTGCTCTTTTTCTTTGAGTTTTTTTGCATTGTCGAGTTCCATCTGTTTTGCCATAACATTTGCCGCAATATACCAGTCGTCATAGGTGCCGGTAAACTCTCGGATTTTCTGGTAATCAACATCAAGAATGTTTGTGACTACTGCATTGAGAAAATGTCTGTCATGCGAGATGACAACCATTGTTCCCTCATGTCTTTTGAGTTCGTTTTCAAGCCAACTGATTGTTTCAATATCAAGGTTGTTGGTCGGTTCATCCAAAAACAATACATCAGGCTTTGGATATAAAACCTGCGCCAAAAGAACTTTGAATTTGTCAGCAGAGTCAAGTGTGCTCATCAGTTCATTGTGCTTTTCAGCCGCAATTCCGACATTTTCCAGGATTTTTGCAATGTTTACATCGTATTCATAGGTCGGGTCTTCTTCCACACAGATAGTTTCAAGTTCAGCAAGACGGTTGTTGACAGCATCGTCTTCAAAATCACCGGACATATAAATTTCTTCTTTTTCTTTGATAGCATCATACAAGCGTCTGTTCCGTATAAAACAGCATCCATAATTGTAAAGTCTTCATAAGCATACTGGTTTTGTCCCAAAACGCCGACTTTGTTTTGTTTTGGAATGATGACTTCCCCGTCATATTCATTGATTTGACCTGAAAGAATTTTCAAAAATGTTGTTTTACCGGCTCCGTTTGCTCCGATAAGACCGTATCTTTTGTGACGGTCTAGTTTTAAGTTTATGTCTTGAAAAAGCACTCTGTTTCCAAAGCGCATTGTTAAGTTTTGTACTGTTACCATATTGTTTAGCCTAGTTAATATTTTTCGCGATTATATCTAAAATATGGTTAAAAAAAGACTACCTGGTTGCGCCCGGAAGCTTTTGCCTCGTATAAAGCCTGATCAACGCGTTTTAAGAGTGATGTTTCCTTTTCTCCGTTTATGTACTCTGTAACGCCAATACTTACTGTGATTTTTTCTACATGTTCAAAAGGATGTTCTTCTACACTTTTACGTATTTTTTGGGCAAGTTCCATAGCCTGTTGTGTATTTGTATGGGGGGCCAGCAGCATAAACTCTTCACCGCCCCATCGTCCGAAACTGTCCGTTTTTCTTATGGTTTGCAAAACAATACGACTCAACTCCTGCAAAATATAATCGCCCACATCATGTCCATAGGTGTCATTGACATTCTTAAATTTGTCTATGTCAAGCATAAGAAGGCTGAAAACTTCACCGTAGCGTTTTGTTCTTTTTATTTCATCTTCTATAAGTGTTGACATTTTATATCGATTATACAGACCTGTAAGCGCATCTTTGGTTGCAAGTTTTTGAAGTTCTTTTTCCAGGGCAACCCGTTGTGTTATATCACGGCTTGTGGAGACAAAGTAGCGCACTTTTCCATCTTTGTCTTTTATGGGAGAGATGATTTTTTCATCATAGTACAGACTTCCGTCTTTTCTTCTGTTGATTAAAGTATTCTGGTAGGTTTTCCCGTCCAAAACAGTTTTCCATAAATTATCATAAAACTTTTTTGAATGTTCTCCTGATTTGAGTATACGGTTGCTTTTTCCTATAAGTTCATTCTCTTCATATTGCGTATTCTCGGTTGCCGCAGGATTTACATAAATGATTTTTCCGTCAACATCTGTAATCTGTACCATTTCATGCATCTGTTCCACAGCCTGTGAAAGAAGCTTTAGTTTCTCTTCGCTCTCTTTGAGCTGCTGTGCCGCTCTTTCATTTTGTATGCGTTGTATAAGAGTTTTTAATTTTTCATTCACAGCATCCAAATCTACCGGTTTGAGAATGTAGCCGTCTATTCCAAGGTTAATGGCTTTGTGTAAAAATTCACTGTCATTGTGGGCTGTTATAAGTATAATAAGTTGGGAAGGATTGATTTTTTTGATGGCTTCAGCCATCTCGAGTCCACTCATTTTTGGCATACGGATATCTGAAATAACAATATCCGGATGGTGCTTTTTGTACAAAGACAGCCCCTCTTCTCCATCTTTTGCAATATAAAGCTTAGTGCAAAAACGCTGCAAAAAGCGTGAGAGCATCTCTCTTACATGTACTTCATCTTCCACATACAATATAGCAATATCATTCTTACTCATCAAAGTCTATCCTAAATTCTGCACCTTCGCTGGTGTTTTTTACGCTCAGTTTTGCGTTCATATTTTCTTCAATCATCATTTTAGACATATACAGACCCATTCCTGTTCCTTTGCCCTGTTCTTTTGTCGTAAAGTAGGGCTCAAAAACCCTGTCTATAACCTCTGGAGTGATTCCGCCACCATTATCACGTACTATTACTGTATGATTCTTTAAAATAATTGTAATTTTAGCGTCACTGATATTTCTTTCAAGCAAAACATCTTTTGCATTGTTTATAAGGTTTAAAATAACCTGCTGCAGTTCATTTTTGTACCCGACTATTTCAAAATCTTCACCAAGCAGCGTAACTTTGATATTGTTGTTTTGCAGTTGCGCTGTTTGAATAGAGAGAACTCTTTGTACCGCTTCTTTTACACTGAAGCGTTCCTGAGTTTTGTCAACCCGGTAGAAATTTCTAAAATCGTCAATGGTATCGGACATAAACTGAATTACTTTTTTTGTTGATTTTATGAAGTCATCAAGGTACTCTTTTGTAATTAATCCGTCTTCATAATCATATTTGAGATTTTGAACGGCTATGCTTATCTCGTTAAGCGGTTGCCTCCACTGATGGGCAATGGCGCCTATCATTTCTCCCATGGAGGCAAGTTTACTCTGCTGTTGGAGTGTTTCAAGCTGTTTGATATTTTCATTTGTTTTTTCTTTCACCAGTTGTTCGAGTGTTTCATTGAGTTTGTTAAGTTCTTCTGTGCGTTCTTTGACTTTTTTCTCGACATCTTTTTTTGACTCTTCTAACTTTTGAAGCATAATCTGCAGAGAATTTGCCAACTCTTCGATTTCATCATGCGTATGAATAGTATTGAAGTCAATGTTGTTTTTTGACGTATCATCGGCAATGGCTTTTGCAGCCTGGGTGATTTTACTGAGTGGTGTAATAAGCCGGCGGACAAGTATAAGTGAGATCAAAGCAATAAGCAGGGAGACTAACAAACTGTAAAGAGCAAGCGAGCGAATAAAATTTTCATAGTCTTTTTGTAAAAAACTGCTTGTAGATGTCAGTGCAATGTATATGAATTTATCTTTTGTATAGTGAAGTGTTGTATAGGTAAACAATATATCGTCTTTATAATAACTCTGTTTACTCAGATCAAAATCATAATCAAGCCTGTAGTCTTTGTGCCCAAACACATATCCGAATGTTTTGCTTTGGTCCTTATTGTAAATATAGTATTTGTTTTTGTCTGCAAGATAGATGTTTTTAGGGCTGTTTTTGTCATCATATTGTTTAATCACCCGAAAAAGTTTATTGATATTTGCATTGATGATGAGCATACCAAAGAGTTTTTTGTCAATATATATTGGTAAAGAGATGCGAATAGTCGGCGTAAGCGGATAGGAAAGCTGTCCATACTCTTCATTGAGTGTTATATCTGAGACAGAAACCTCTTCCGGATGGAGTTTTATTGTTTCTTGAAAGTATTTTTTTGCTGCTTTGTCTTGCAAAAGACGCTTTTTCTGAATATGTACTCCCTGTTTGTCTTTATATGTGACAAGGAGTTCCCAACCGGTTTTATATAAAAGACGGATGTTGAAATAGGCATCGTTGTGCGATAAAAGAGCGATAAAGTTTTTTTCAAGAGAAGACTCTATTCCTTCTAAAGTTCTGTTTGTTTTTTTATCATAATTGTAAGGATTGTAAAATGCCCGCGAATATGCTGCAACATCTTCATTTTTTGAGAGAACTTTTGCATCATAAATAACCTGTTGGATGTCATTGTGAATACTTTCTTTGTTTTGTTTGAGCTCAAAGTTGAGATGTTCAAGGGAATTCTCTTTTGAATACTGCATCATAAGAGAAAAAGATAAAAAGACAATCACAAGTATTCCGACCGTGGCAATAATAAAAGTGCCGATGGCAACCTTTGTTGAGAGACTAATGCGCATAGGTACTGTCTTTGAGAATTTGTTGTGCGAGTTTGTTTGTTGCCTCTAAGACACTAAAAACATCTGAAGGTGTTTTGTTCTTTGGTGTTTTTTGTGAGAGCGCAGTTGTATGCTCTTGTATATTATAGTAAACGCGCAGTTCTGAAACAGTCCCGCTGATGAGGCGCAAGGCATTATATACAGAGTTTGGTGTGATGATTTTGTCACGCGGAATAGTAAGTGTTGCTGAGTTGAGATTGCCTCTTTTTTTGATTTTTGTAAGTGTCTGCATGAGTTGCAGACTTTGCATAAAGACATCAGAGGGAGCTTTTGATTCATACTTTAGCAAAGGAACAAGTATCTGTTTTTGCGTCAAATGATAACTGACAGTCTGGATGTTTTTGTAGAGTTTGACAGCAAGAATATAGGTCTCATTCGGAGTATATTCCTGGTTTAAAATTGTATCAAGCTCATACGATATTTTCCATAAGAGATTATAAACATCAGAAGGTGTTTTGTCCTGGTATATTTTTTTCTCGAGGTAGTTTCTGTAGGAGATAAAATTATAATTATATTTTTTTGTATTGTAAACAAGGTTGATTTCATCATCAAGTCGTAAAATGAGTTCATATACCTCGCTTGGTGTTATTTTTGTATTTGGTGCATCAGGGATTTGTGAGGGGTAAAATCCTTCGAGTGATTTTAGTTTCGCTGTTTTTTCCAAATCTTCAAGTCCTTTAACATAGACATAAATAGGCTCAAGTCCATAGACATACGGTACTTTTTTCGCTTTGAGTTGGATGCCTCTTCTCTCTTTGATTCGCATAATTTTATGCAAAATATATTCGCTGAGTGCATATACTTCATTAGGTGTTTTGGTAAGTGATTTTTGTGGATACTGATTGAGCGGATGAGAAAAATCAAAAGCAGGCAGAAGTGCTTTTGCATACTCAAGATTTTGGACGACATCCGAAGGTGTCTTTTTTGTTTGGAGTTTTTTTGGTGGAAAGCTTCTTTCTATTCCCAAACGGCGAGAGAGTCTGTTAAGCTCTGCTTTGACGGTTTGCAGAGAGTCATATACTTCTGTGGGAGAGATGACTTTGTGCTTGGCTTTTGGTACAGGTACGGGCGTCATCCAGAGTTTTTTTTCAACTTCACTTATCTTTTTTATCAAATCTATTGAGGCATAGAGTGCATGATTCGGATGAAGGTTTGGTCGTTTTGGCGGCATTTTTACATCACTGTACTCTCTTTGTGAAGAGCGTAAAAATTCAATACGCTCAAGAATCTGCTGTGACTGGATATAGACATCACTTGGGGTAAATCCCTGTCCCAGCAACTCATCAAAACCAAGAGAAACTGTCCAGAGTACCTGGTAAACATCACTCGGTGTTTTGTCTTTGTACTGTTTGTAAGCAAAGTACTTTTTTTGGTTTTTGAGCAGGTAGTGAATCTCTTCTTTGAGTCGTATGACATTGTTATATACATCCTGCGGGGTAATTTTTCTTGGAGGAACAGGCGGAATGGCAATAGGACCAAAGTTGTGTATTTCTCTGTATTTGTTTACTTTTGTCAACACCTCAAGTGTTTTTTGAATAACATGCCGCGGCAGTTTGTTATGTTGCTGTTCAACCTCTTTAAGTGGTTTTGTGATGCCGTTTTCTTTGCGCAGTTCTTCAACCATCTGTTTGAGCACAATAGACTGAGAATAGACATCAGAAGGTGTTTTTACCGAAGCGTATAAAAATATCCCAAAGAGTAAAAAAAGCTGTATAAATTTCATATTCTTCCCGTTTTCTTTTCATTATAGAACAGAAAACTTTTGTACTTTCTTAAATACACATTTGAGCATTAAAAGTACGGGTTTCTTTAGCTTCTTATTATGTGCTACAATAACATTATGCAAATAAGAGAAATGACATTCAAAGAACTTTATCCCGTGTATGACCTGGTAAAACAGCTTTACACAGAGCTGAGCTACGATGAATTTGAAGACCTTATATACGATATGCGACACATGGAATATAAGATGTTCGGTATTCTGGAACGCGGTGAACTGGTATGCTACGGAGGTGCAGCGGTGCAGACAAGCCTCTGCCATAAAAGACATCTCTATGTTTTTGATTTGGTCACGGATGAAAAATATCGTGAAAAAGGTTATGCTAAAATGATGCTGGAGTATCTGCAGGATTATGCCAAAACTGCCGCCTGCGAAAAACTTGTACTCTCCTTCAAATGGCAAGGAAAAAATGTTATTCAAGTGTAAAAATTTGGTTTTTTTCTGCAGTGCCGACTGTTTGTTGCTTTCCTGCCACTCTCAGCCCACCCTGAAGGATGGGTTCCGTTGTGTCTCGGAATCGGTACTTTCTATGCTAAAGCATGACTTGTGAAAAAAACTAAATTTTTTCTGCAGTGCCGACTTTGTGTCTTAACTGTGTAAAACCTGCATAACAAACAAATATTCAGCCACAGCACTTTTTGTATTTTTTGCCGCTTCCGCAGGGACAGCTGATATTTCGCTCTATTTTGGAGTTGTAAAGTGTTCCGTCTTTATATTTCCATTGGCCATCTTCCTGCACAAAAAAACTTTTTTCATGCAGTACATGTAAGGTATCGTTTTCTTTGTAATAGGCTTTAAACTCGACCGTATCTGCCGTTACCTGTAACACATCAAGCCTCAGCCACTCTAATGCAGGCGTATGTCGCAAATCTTCAACTGTCTGTGAAACAGAAGTGTGTGCCAAATATTCCCAGTCTTTTTTTACAAATGCCTCATATCTGCTTATCATTAACTCTTTTGGTGTCATAAGGTTCCGTTTTTTAGATAGAATTATACTGTATATTGAACCATTTCAGAACTCAGACTTTTATAGCCTTGAGAGTCGGCACTAAAGTACCGATTCCGAGATACAACGGGACCCAGACTGCAAGCTTATAATCTTGTTCGGAACCCGTACTTAAGTGCGGGCGAGAGTGACAGGGAAGTAACAGCAGTCGGCACTGCAGAAAAAAATTTAGTTTTTTTCACAAGTCATGCTTTAGCATAGAAAGTACCGATTCCGAAATACAAAGGAACCCAGACTTCAGTCTGGGCTGGCATGGATTGAAAGCTTATAAACTTGTTCGTAAGCAAAAAGGTAAAAACATGAAAATAAAATCACTCTATATTGCCGCACAGGAAAAAAATGCAGGGACACTTTTTGTCTCTATGGGCATGATGGAAATACTCAAGCGTAAACTGCATCGTGTCGCTTTTTTTCGCCCGATAATCTTTGACAAAAACATACGTGACGGTGATATAGACTTCATTTTACAGCGTTATAATCTCGATATGGACTATGCAGCATGTTATGGTTTTGACATTAAAGAAGTCGAAGAGATGATTTCTAAAAAAGAGGACAATCTTCTGATAACCCGTCTTATAGACAAATTCAAAAAGCTTGAACGTGAGTATGATTTTGTACTGTGTGAAGGGATTCGGCGTTCTTTTTTAACCTCGACCATCAGTTATGATTTAAATGTCAAAATCGCCCAAAATTTTGCTGCACCCGTGATAAGCGTCATTAAAGCCGACAGTGCCACAACAAAAGAGATATATGAAAATGTTTTGATTGAAAATGAGTATCTGACTTCTGAGGGATGTACCCATTTTGCCACTTTTGTGAACCGTGTCAATGATGAAAAGTACAAGCAGCTGCAAAAAATGTTTGAAAAAGTGCCTTATACAATTTATCTTTTAAAAGAGGTAGAGGAATTGAACTTGCCTACTATTGAAGATGTGATAGAGACGCTTGGCGCAAAAAAGATACTGCTTGAGAGCTATGACCATACCAGAGTGATAAGAAATGTCAAAGTTGCAGCATTGACACTCGATAATTTTTTAGAACATATCGAAGAAGAAGATTTGGTCATTGTTCCGGCTGACAGATCTGACATTATTTTAGGGCTTTTTGGGGCCTTGCACTCTTCAGGTTATCCGAATATTGCTGCGATTATTTTTCCTTTCAGTATGAAGCTTAATAAAAATATTCAAAAGCTCATAGAAGGGCTAAACAGCTTCAAAGTGCCTATACTCTGTGTCGATACCGATACTTTTGAAACAGCAAGAGATGTCATGAAAGTGCACTCAAGACTGCGTGCTCATTCTGAGAGAAAAATCGCACTTGCTTTGGGACTTTTTAACAGCAGTGTGGATATAAAAAGCATAGAAGAAAAGATAGCAACAGCCTACAGTGATATTATGACACCGCAGATGTTTGAATACAAACTTTTTTACATGGCGTCGCAAAATAAAAAAAGAATCGTGTTGCCCGAATCAAGTGATGAACGCATTTTAAGGGCAGCAGAAATAATTTTAAGAAGAGGGGTCGCAGAGATTATTTTTATAGGTGATGAAGAAGAACTCAAAGGGCGTTATCTGCGTTTGGGGCTTGATTTATCCGCGACAACTGTAGTCAATCATCTCTCATCCCCATTGATAGAAAAGTTTACGGATGTTTTTTACGAGCTGAGAAAACACAAGGGCATCACAAAAGAGGCAGCCAAAGATGCAATGTTGCATGTGAACTATTTTGCCACAATGATGGTACAACTCGGTTATGCCGACGGTATGGTCAGTGGTGCTATTCATGCAACGGCAGATACCATTCGTCCCGCTTTGCAGATTATAAAAACAAAACCGGAGTTTTCTGTTGTTTCAAGTGTCTTTTTTATGTGTCTTAAAACAAAGGTGCTTGTGTACGGTGACTGTGCAATCAATCAGGACCCGGACGCGCAAACGCTCGCAGAAATCGCCATTGCATCGGCGCAAAGTGCAAAAATGTTCGGTATTGAGCCAAAAATTGCCATGCTTTCATACTCGACGGGAGAGAGCGGGCACGGCTCTGATGTTGACAAAGTAAGAACTGCCACAAAAATTGTACGCCAAAAGCGACCGGATTTACTTGTAGAAGGGCCTATTCAGTATGATGCGGCAATTGACAAAGAGGTGGCAAAAATCAAACTGCCGAACTCAAAAGTGGCAGGGAAGGCGACGGTATTTGTATTTCCTGATTTAAACACAGGCAACAATACCTATAAAGCCGTACAACGCTCAAGCGGAGCGATTGCCATAGGACCGGTTTTGCAGGGACTCAACAAGCCGGTAAATGATTTGAGCCGAGGCTGTCTGGTGGAGGATATTGTCAATACGGTAGCTATTACGGCTATTCAAGCAAGGGAAAACCAATGAGAGTTGCAGTAATCAATGCCGGAAGTTCTTCCTTAAAATTCAAACTTTTTGCAATGCCGGGTGCAAAAGTTTTGCAAAGCGAGCTTGTAGAACATATAGGTGAGCCAAATTCGCCTGTAGCAAACCATTTTGAGGCGATAGAGTCTTTACATGTAAACTTTGCAGAGATTGATGCAGTAGGGCACAGAGTAGTTCACGGCGGTGAGCAGTTTAGAGCTTCTGTTCTTATAGATGATGAGGTTATGCAGGCTATAAATGATTTAATTCCTTTGGCACCTTTGCATAATCCGGCAAATCTTGAAGGTATAAAAGTCGTTCGTCACTATGCGCCAAACATCCCTCAAATAGCTGTTTTTGATACGGCTTTTCATGCAACACTGAAAAAAGAGGCATTTTTATATGCACTTCCCCATGAGCTGTATGAAAAACATCAAATCCGCCGTTATGGTTTTCACGGGACGTCTCATGCCTATTTACTGCAACAAGCGGCATTATTGCTTGGAAAAAAAGCAGAAGATACAAACATTATAAGCTTGCATCTTGGAAACGGAGCAAGTGCCTGTGCTGTTAAAAACGGGAAAAGCTGCGATACTTCTATGGGATTTACTCCGCTTGAAGGGCTTGTGATGGGAACAAGGAGCGGTGACATTGACCCGGCTATTGTTTTATATCTGCAAGAGTCTTTACATGTAAAGCCGAATGAAATAGATGAAATGCTCAATAAAAAGTCAGGACTGCTTGGTTTGTGCGGCGAAAATGATGTACGAAAGATACAAAACCGCAAAGATGATGCGGCAAAACTGGCACTCGACATTATGGTGCGACGGATTCAAAAGTATATAGGTGCATATATGGTGTTGCTTGAGGATGTGGATGCCATAATATTCAGCGGCGGTATAGGCGAAAATTCTGCATATGTTCGAGAAGCGGTTATGAATAATAAAATACTTAAAAATATAAAATCATTAGTGATAAAAACAGATGAAGAGTTGCAAATAGTAAACGAGTGTTTGGAAGTTTTAAAAAGATAGAAAAATCATACAGGCATAAAAGCCTGCATAAAAGGGGTGTGAGGTTAACTACTAAAGAGGAGTTACGTTCTCTTTCTTAGACTATTTTTCAGAATGTCTATTTTTAGGGGTTTCTCTATTTAAATACCTATTTTTAGGGGTTTGAAGAACACCCAAGTAAACAAAAATAACTTAAAATAAAATAGAAAAATGTTGTATAAGATATCTATTTGTTGTATATATTAAGCTGTTGTTGTATAATTGTTGTATAAAAATATAGATATATTTATTTGTTTTAGTCTAAAAATAGGGGTGGTAAGATGGGGTATGTTTCTTTAGGTGGTAAATACTCTGGAATTGTAACAAGAAAATCTAAAAATGGATCTATAACATTTTATATATCTTATAGAGATATAGATTCAAAAGTAATAAGAAAAAAGATAGGCAATTCTCCTGAAATGACTAAAGTAAAGGCTCTTCAAATTTTATTCGAAAGAAAAAAAGAAATTAGAGCACAAAAAGAATTAACTAAAAATCCAAACTTGCCAATTCCTAAGATTCTTAGAAAAAAAATTGATAAACAGGTTTATACACTCAATGATCTTGCTGAATATTATTTTAATGAAAACAAGAGCAAAACTAAACGAGCTATGCAGAATAAATACAATTATCATTTTTCAGACGAAGCTTTTGCAAATAAAAATATACACTTAGTTACAGAGAATGATATAGAAGATTTTATACTAAGAAAAAGCAAACAAAGAGCAGATAACCGTCGATCAAACTCAAGTAATGTGACTAAGTTGCATGAGCAAGGTTTTCTTCCAAAAAGAAAAAGAAAATTTAAAGCTCTCGATTTATCTCTTGAAGAGAGAGAAAAAGAGGAATATGAAAATAATCTTGTTAAAATCAAAGAACTTGAATCTAAAAATGGTGGCTGGAGAGAAGAGAATAAGATTAAAGTATTGAAAGAAAGAAATAGAGTTCTTGAATATAGATTTTCTCCAGAAGCAAGAAAAAAGCTTTTAAAAGACAAGACTTTAGGAATTGATGAATTAAATGCTCTACTCGGAATTTTATCAAGGAAGTCCATTAAAGAGTTATTGCTTATGGCCAGTACGATAATTACATATGCAAATACTCATAAACATTTAAATATATTTAATCAGTTTCATATACTTAGAGGTAATAAAAACTACATTAGTGTTAATAATGTAAAACCTAGATATTTAACTAAAGAAGAGATCAAAAGCTATTTGAAAGAAGTCAAAAAGGTTACGTATGATAATCCTGAAGTACATAATTATCTCTATTTAATATCACTTCTTGCATTATCGACAGCTGCCAGAAGAGATACTATTTTAAATATTAAGATAGAAGATATAGACTTAGAGAACAATAATATACAATTACGGAATTTTAAAACTGAACATAATTTTACAAGTTCAATAGCAAGTCCAGTGATTAAAGCTGAATTGATTAGGGTGATAAATAATAGAGAGTCTAGTAGATTTTTGTTTGAAGGTTCTTCAGGTGTAGCAATAACTGCATTTCCTCCAAAGATGAAGGAAGTTTTAGATTATACGGTCAATTGCAATAGATCATATTTAAATTATTTGACAATTAAAGAATTTAGAAATACTGTTGCATCTCATTTAGCAATGAATGGCACATCTATCGCTCATATCGCTCAAGTTTTAGATCATGCATCCACAAGGACAACTGAAATATATTCTCAGTTAGCTCCATCCACCGCAAAAGATGATGTGTCCAGTTTTGTAAATGATTTTTTGGAAGATTAGGTGGCTAAGATAAAGTTTGTATCTATTACGATTACTTAATAACTCGTATTTTTCAATAAAATAGCTTAAAATAGGGATGCTTGCACACATTTTCTTCAATTTTTAGCAAAATTGACTTAATTAAAAAAACGGGGGGCAACACCATTAAGTTAAGCAATAAAAAGAGCTAAAGAAATTGATTCGTTTTTTTAAAAACACACTTTAAAAGTATTCTTTTAAACTGCCAACAAACCCCTATTTACAGGTATTTTAAAGCCATTCAAAAGTACCAATTGAGTATAATATATTTATATGCTCAATAGGAATTCGTTTAGATGACTTATTTTTGTTCTCTATTTTATCCTCTTTTGAAAGAGGATTGAGTTTTCTTTTTTTCTTTGGCATCTCAGTATTTGTATGTAATTTTGACAAACCTAAATACCCAGTATCTACACAAAATATAGTCTTTTTTTTGACAGGAAGTTTAGATTCTTTAAAGAGTTTAAAATCATGTGTATTTGTCATAGCAACTGCTATACAAACAATCCTTAAATTGGAATCTAAAACCACTTGACCTTTTACAGTATGTTGTTTCTTTTTTCCACTGTAGCATTTTCTTTGCTTTTTTTTGGTCGCTCAACTGGGCATTCCGTAGCATCTATCAAAATATACTCCAATTCAATACCATCATCTTCATACAGAGCTTTTTTACTTGGTAGAGAAAATTTACCAGATTGCAGCAGCACACTCTCTATTTCCTTGATGGTTCTTGACACTGTTGATTCACTCACTTCGTAATCAAATGCCATATGAGCCATTGAACGATATTCTCTATAATATTCAAGCATTAGTAATATTTGAGTTGATACACTAAGTTTATTTGGCTTTCCACCTTTAGATTTTTTTTCTTTATGATACTCTTGACATACCTTTAACATAGCTTCAAAAGTATCAGGTTTTACACCTGTTAATCTTTTAAATAGTTCTGGTTTTAGTTGCTTTAATTTTTTATAATTCTTCATAAATCATGAAAAGCAATTTTTAGACCTTTTTTGGTTATGCAAGAAGTCTCATTAAGTCCTAAATTAAAAAAAAATTGTATAATTTTCAAAAAGGATAGTTGGCTGCATGAAAATTAAGACATCAAAATATAATACTACTTTAAAAGATACAGAAGAAATTGATAGTGTAGAACCAATTTCTTCTGTTGGTGCTTATGATTTTTCTACTGAAAGTAGTGATACAGAAGAAACAGGAACAGTAGACTTAAATTTAGATCTAGATTTGGATGTAGGTTTTGGGGAAGAGAATGTAGCCGACTTTTCACATCAACAATTAACTTCTATAGAAAATATTCCTGACAACATTAGAAGTTTGGATTTGAGTCACAATGAAATTGTTACCATTGAGAACCTACCTGATAATTTGCGAGATATAGATCTTAGCAATAATAAAATATTTCTTATTGAAAATTTACCACCTAAACTCAAAGAGTTGACATTAAACCATAATGAGATTGTTATAGCTGATCTTGAATCAGATAAATTGGAAAAAATAGATCTCAGCAACAACAGAATAACAACTATAAGAAATTGTCCGACTACTTTAAGTGAATTGGACTTAAGTCATAACAAAATAGTAGATATTCCAATAACATCAAAGAAACTTAAAATACTTAATCTTAGTAATAACCAAATTAGAACTATTGAAAATTTACCTGCCAACTTGGAGGTACTGGATCTTAGCAACAACGAAATCACAACTATTGAAAATTTACCTGGCAAACTACAGGTACTAAACCTTAGTAACAATAAAATTACAACCATTGAAAATTTACCCAGTAGTTTAAAAAAGATATACATTGACAGTAATCAACTTACAACCATTGAAAATTTACCAGAAAATATTGAAATCATACATATGGACAATAATCAACTTACAGAAGTTGATATATCGTTAAACAGGTTAAAAGAGCTGTATCTTCAAAATAATCAGATAACAGCCTTAAAGATTATATCTGATACATTGAAAGATTTAAATTTAGAAAACAATAAAATTGAAAATATCGATATAAAAGCAGATTATTTAGCTGGTTTAAGCTTATGTGATTGTGAAATTAAAAATATAAAAATTAAATCTATCAACCTAAGAGTACTCGAGTTAAGAAATAGTAAAATACTTGATGAAAAAATAACTAAGGCTAACTTACAATTAGAAAATTTGAATGAATTAACTTTGTATAATTGTTCCCTTAAGACTATTGAAAATTTACCAAAAACTATAAAGACTCTGAATTTGGGTTACAACCAATTATTAACAATATCAGCTCTTCCGGAGGAACTGAGAGAATTAAATTTAGAACATAATAGTTTTCAATCTATTGAAAATATACCAAACAGTGTTGAAATTTTAAATTTAGGTCATAACCAAATATCAACTGTGCCGGCTCTTCCGGAGGACCTGAGAGAATTGAATTTAGAACACAATAGTTTTCAAGTCATTGAAAATATACCAAACAGTGTTGAAATTTTAAATTTGAGTCATAACCAATTAACAGAGATACATTTTCCAAATAAACTTATAGAGTTAGATTTAAGTTATATCAAACTAACATATTTAGATAATCTTCCCTCCTCTTTAAAAACAATATTGCTACAGCATGCTAATATTAAGTTTCTTAATGAAGATTTATATGAGATTTTTAGAGAATTAAAGAATGAGAATCATTCATGCTTTTGCAATACATTTTATTCTAAAAAAACTAAAAAAATAACAATCACAAATGCTTCATTGCAAAATCTTGAGTTTATCCCTAAAGATATAGAAGAAATAATTATAACAAACAGTGATATTAAAGAAATTACTATTAGTGGAGCGATAAAAAAATTATCTTTGACTAATATAAAAATAAAGAAACTTTTTAGTACTATAGATCAATTTCAAAGCTTAATTGTAAAAGAATGTGACATTCAAAGTATAGATATTAAATCTCCAAATATTAATGATATTTATTTAAATAGAACAAAGATTAACAACTTTCTTGTGAGTGCAGAAAAACTTCAAAGCTTAATTGTAGAAGAATGTGAAATTCAAAATATAGATATTAAATGTCTAAACATTGAAGATATCAATTTAGATGAAACAAAGATTAGTAACTTATTTATAAATGCAAAAAAACTTCAAAATTGTACCTTACGCAAATTTACTAGTATGACTGTGGATGTAGATTGTGTTGAGCTTAGTAATATTAATTTTGTCAGTACAAAAATAGACTATATGAAATTAAAATTAGAATTAAAAGAATTGAATTTAAAACATCAACAGATAAAAATACTCAATATATCTTCTGACTCTTTACATTCTTGTAATTTCAACAATTGCGGAATAAAAATTATAGAGAATTTACCTAATAGTCTTAGGAATGTAGATTTAAGCGGTAATCAAATAACAAAAATAGAGAATTTGCCAAATAGTCTAGAGAGTGTATATTTAAGTGATAATCAAATAACAAAAATAGAGAATTTACCCAATAGTCTTAGGAGTGTATATTTAAGTAGTAATCAAATAACACAAATAGAAAATTTACCAAATAGTCTTGAGAGCCTAAATTTAAGCGGCAATCAAATAGCACAAATAGAAAATTTACCCAATAGTCTTAGGAATGTATATTTAAGTAGCAATCAAATAACACAAATAGAAAATTTACCCAATAGTCTTAATAGCCTAAATTTAAGTGGCAATCAAATAACACAAATAGAGAATTTACCCAATAGTCTTAATAGTCTAAATTTAAGTGATAATCAAATAAAAAAAATACAGAATTTACCTAAGAGACTTAGAAGTGTAGATTTAAGTGATAATCAAATAAAATACATGCAGAATTTGTCTAAAAGTCTTGAGATTGTATATCTAAGTCGTAATCAAATACCGAACATAACAAATCTACCTAATAGTCTCCGCAAATTAAGAATAGAGGACAATCCTATTTCTCTTTCTTCACAATCTTGTAAAAGATTAGCAAAATTAGAGGAGTGTATACCTTCTCCAGCTCCACAATGTAACGAATTAAAAGAAAAATCAGCGCTGAATAGGAGTAGATTTATTACAATATTAAAGATATTATTTATTGTATTAATCATAGCAATATTTGTTAATCCCTACCTCTTTTTTTAAGCCAAAAGCCTAGAATATAGGGCTTTTCTTAAAAGCTAGGGCACTACTTTGAGTTTATTGTTTTTAAAACAGTAAAATATGATAATTTTACAGCTTAGTCCATGCTTAGGAAGTAAATATTGGAGGAAGAAAATAATGGAAAAAAAATTAGAAGAAATTATTGCTATGCAAAAGGTATTGCTTGAATCAATTCAATCAATACAAAAAGAAACAGTTGCATTAAGAGAAGAACTACATGAGTATAAAATAGAAATGAATCAAAAATCAGAAGATATGTTAGATGTCATTAAAATTATTGATATTAATGTCACAGAGTTTATGCAAGAGTATATAAAAGGATATAATGCAACTTCAAATGTATTTGTACAACTAGGAGAAAACTCGAACAAAGCGACAGAAGTCATTCTCGAACAAATGCAGCAATATCATTCCAGTCTGGATCGAGGTGCTGCTCATACAATGGAATTAGTAGCACAAAAGACTTATGATTTAATCTCTTATCATGAAACAACACAAAAAATCGTCCAACAAGTTTATACAAAAATTGAAGATGAGTCCAAAAAACTTAACCGAAGCATCGGTGCAACCCAAAATACTACAAGATTTTCCTAGAAAAAAGAAATGTCTATTCTACAGAGCATATTGTATTCAATAGAAAATAAATTACCTAAAGAAAATTCAAAAATTTATAAAATAGGATTAGGTCTATACTTGAATACAAAGTTTATTACCTTTCTATGGACAGTTTTTCTATTACTAACATTTATTGAAAATAACTTTGAAGCTTGTATTGTAAATAATCTTAAACTAATAAATATTTCTTATGTAGCTAATGGATTTTTTATTATATTTACAACTCTAATTGTATTGCTTATTCTAATTTTTCTGTTGAACGAGAAAAATTTGATAATAATCAGCCTACAGCCATTGGAACAGCATCTAATATAATAATATTACCTCTTTTTATGTTAATGATGTTTACAGCAGTAAAACTATATTTATTTATTTGTAAATATCAATCTTTCAACTATATTAAAATTATCAGCATAATACCAGTAGTAGTAGTTTTTATATATAGTTCAGTCATGTGGTACAAATATAAATCAAAATCACAAAAAGCAATAAGTTTTAGCATTCTTATAATGAGTATAATACCTTTATTATTTATATGTTGTTGGAATGCAATTCTCCCTTATATGCAGGAAATTCTTTCTTATATACAGGAAATTATACATTTATTAGAATGCATTTTACAAAAAATATTAGTCGGATAAAGAGTATACAAGCCAAAATACTAGAAACTAATATTATGTTATGGTTTTAAATAACAGAGGAGTTGATGATGGCACTTTCAGTTAATAAAGATAGCAAAATTGTTGAAAAGCATTTGGCACTAAATGAAGATGTAATAAGAGCTTCAATCTCTAAAACTAACAAAAGTAACCATAAAAAAGTATTATAAAAAGCTTCTATGATAAAATTTAACAGAAGAACTGTTGCATAAAAATTTATGTCGTTTATCCTTGAAACATTAATAAAGACTTATTAAAGCATTAGTAAACTGGAGCTTTTAGACCACAAAAATAGCTTATATTATGATGATAGTAAAAGAGAATACTCAATTTTCGCACATAAATTTCATCAAATCCACAAATTTAAGTCGAAAGGTAAAGCCTATAGATAGTCATTTTTTAGTATAATTTTGTTGCTTAAGCATTCTTGTTAAAGACTATTTCTTCAATCCATAAATTATATCAATTTTAACTTAAAATCATCATGTAAATAAAAAGGATATTTACATGAGTTACAAAGAAATACAAACAAAAATCAAACAGCTAAAAGAACTAAAAGATCAAGTTCTCGATGCAGAGGTAAAGATTATCGGTTATCAAGATGATGAAAAACTATTAAAGCTTTTGAGTGAAGGTGAAGAGTACCCAAAAATTTTCTCACCGGTTAGAAATCAGATTCTGGCTTTACTTGAAGGTAAAAAGCCTCTTACAAAAGTTGACAGTGCTACAAGAAAAAAATTGGAGTATGCAATTAAGGGAGAGTGTTTTATAAATGAAATCAACCCTCTTGATAAAACAGGTGCACTTCTACCTTTTAAAAAACTGACGGCAAAAATCTCAAAAGAGATCAGTTTGCTTTCTAAAAAAAATATTCGGGCAGATCTGTTAGATTTTTTAGAGTCTTAGTCCAAGCATATACATAAAGCACAGTCGATGTGTTTTATGTTTTTTCATCTCCCACACCTATATTAAAACTTTCATCGACATCTTTTTAAATATCTTCAATAGTTTCAAAAGAGTGTTATATTTTCTTCTCTCTTAAAGACGGAAAATATTGAAAGTGTTATTTGTACTCTCTGTAAAAAATATTAGTAAATGTACAGATGCTTTTGCTTCATAATAAAGGTTGTCAAACATTTTTTTTGTTTAAAAGCTCTCATCTTAAAAACAGGAACTCTAAAAATAGTCATATATTACTATATTATCTATAGGAAATTTTCAACTTTTTAAATAACTCCATTTTTATATCTGGACTCAAGATCATTTTTTAGAGTAAAAAGGACTAAATAAGCATCAGTTTTCATCTGTAATCTGTATCAAAAAAAGATCTAACATTACATCAAAAAAAATTTTGAACTTTCATCCAAAAATCATCTGTAAACAGGATTCATTTTTTGATCTTATTTGAGTGTAAAACAATTGTTTTTTTAGATGAAATGAGATGGTTTTTTTGCAACTTAAAAAGAGAATATTTTGTACTTCTTTCTCCGAAACTCTGTAAAATAGGGTTTGCTTACTTCTTTTTTTACTTTTTTCTATTGTAATTTATCTCTATTTTTTTTACTGTTGTTTGAGTTTATTGAGCAAAAAATATAGGAACTTTTAGATGAAAAATGAGTTCTTTAGCAGTTTATTTGCATCAAAAAATGAGCCATTATTGACTGTTTTTCATTCAAAAAATGACTCCTGTTCTCTGTTTTTTACATCATTTTTTAAGTTGAGAATCAGAAAATCTCTCTTGTTTTTTACCGGAATAAGCAACTCAAAAAATGCTTGAAAAATGTAAAAAAGGATAAGATTTTTTCTGAGACTCTTCATCTTTTTTTATGGTGATTTTTACACAAATTGGAACATTTTACATCTAAAATCCAAAGATGTTTTTGCTCTTTAAACCATAAAATTCTTTTGAAAAAAAAGATGATCTAAGCCCCTGTAGAGGATGCTTCCGCTACAATATTGCATCCAAAAAAAGCAACAGTTTATCTTCACTAAGAGCAGTCTTTTTTCTACAATCTTCATATAAAATAAGGCGGTGTTTTCTCTTACAAGACTTCAAAAAATTCTGTGATAAAACAATGTTTTTGTTGTCACAGTAACTTTATTCAAAGGTATTTTCATGGCAACAATGGGCTTTTTACAGAACAAAACATCCACTAAACAAAGAGAAAATGACACACTGATTGTTGATGATACATTTAGACATTCTTATTGTGTCGGTCAAACAGGCTGTGGAAAAACATCCTCTTTTATCTATCCAAATCTTGATGATAGACTATCAAAAGGTCATGGAGTTTTAATCTTTGACTATAAAGGCAAAGAGCATGCAAGTGTTAAATATTTAGCAGAAAAGCATAATAGATTAGAGGATATTATTGAACTTGGTATTCCATGGGGTAAGAGTTGCAATCTCATTCAATATTTTAATGAAAAAGAGCTTGGCAATTTTGTTACAGGAATTATGAATCTGAATGAAAAAGATGCTTACTGGTCAACCACAGCTTCGAATCTTGTTATTTCTGTATGGAAGATTATAAAAGCATATATTGATGTTATCAGTGCAACTGAAGATTATAATATTCAGGGGAACTTGTACAGTGCAGTTGCAAGATTTAGACTTCCTGCAAGGGTGACTTTTGCAGATATTGCAGAAGTTCTCTCTTCTCATGAAAATATTGTTCGTTTTATAAGCAATACAAAAAAAATTTATGAACGTTTTAGTACGATAATAGAAGCTAATATTCACGAACTTGTTATGAAAGTTGACTCTTTGAGTATACAAGAGAGTTATCTTGGAGTGGTCTCAAAAAACATAGCTTTTAAAAATATTCTGAACGAGCAGAAGAAATCTTTGCAGATATTTACAGACTCCAAAAATGCTTCCAATCAGACAACAACAATTCAGACAATTCTTTTGTCAATGAGTACAACGTTTGCATCTGTTGCCAACAATAAAAGTATAAATGATTATAACGGTATTGAAATTGCAAATAGTCTGAGTCAAGGTAAAGTGGTCATACTCAATGCTCAAGAATTTCCGGATATTGCTCTTGCCACATTGACTTCTTCAATACTTCAGGAACTCTCAAAAAGAGTTCAGCAAAAAGAGATTAGAGGTGTCAGTATATTTATAGATGAAGCGCAGAGGGTTTTAAATAAAGATTTTGGATCGCTGCATTCAGATGTACTGCGTGAGTCCAAAGTTGAACTTTTTCTGGCTTTTCAAAACCATCAATTAATGATTAACAAACTTGGTTCAGATCAGTTTTATGCCCTTATTCAAAATCTCTCTTCTGCATATGTGTTTGCAAATTCTCTGGACTTCCAGGATTTTGAGACATCCAACCTGGAAACATTTGAGTACTATCATAAAAAGAGTGATAGAAAATATATTGCAAAACCATTCTTCCTTGATCATGATGCAGTATTTGAAGCGGTTTTAAAATACTGCAAAATCAATAAACTTTACGATTACCTTGGTATTCCAAAAGAAGATCAACACAAGATAGTGCACTTTAATCCCTATCTCTATCAGCAAAATCTTATTGAACTTAAATCAAAAGAGGGAGATATAACTGTTATGAAACTAAGAGATGCAGATATAGAGCTGAATGCAAAACAGATGATAGATACAATAATTAAGAACTACTCTGTAAAACTCAGAAAACAAAATGTTACTTCAAGACCTTCACTTATGAGTTACATAGAAAAAAGAGAACGAGAGATCAGTGAATTTTTGGATGTGCAAAATGAATGACAGTATTGACAGGAGACTTGATGAAGCCTGTACACCGATATATATTTTTAATAATCAAAAAATAGAAGCAGCAGTTAGAAGAAATGCTCACTTGATAGATGCAAATGATTTGGAGAATGTGCATCGTAGAATTTTAAAAGTGCTGGGAATTGATGGTGAAAGAAGCAGTAGATATTTCAGCTTTGCCAAATTTAAAGCTTTATACACCAACATAAAACTTTCACAAGAGTCAGTCTCAAATGAGATAACAGATATGGACTTAATCTAAACGGAGAATAAATATGCAGTTATTAACAGATAAACTAAGAGAAATTATTCCACCTTTTTACAGTAGTGAGGATGTTGAATTAGAAGAGAAAATGGTATATGCCAAGTTTTTTTTAGCTGATGCAAACTGGACTTGGTACATTTTAGAGTATGATCAAGAGAGTAATAGTTTTTTTGCTCTTGTTGATGGTTTGGATCAGGAACTTGGATATGTGAGTTTAGATGAACTTGAACAGGTCAGAGGACATATGGGGCTGCATGTTGAAAGAGATTTATATTTTACACCAACTAAATTTGGGGACTTGAAGATATGAAAAAGTTTGAAGATTTGGATGATGCTTTAAAGAAAGAGCTTGAAAAAACAGTTAAGGAAGATCCTTTTGGTCTCAATGCTGAAACACTCTATATGAACATATATAATTCCAGTGGACCAATAACTACAATAGCTGAAATTTTTGAAGTTAAGGCTTTTATTGTTCGTAAAATAAAATCAGGTATTTAATCTTTACGGAGTATAATTATGCATAATTACTATCAGGAGAAGAGTTTGAAATTTTTAGATATCTACTATATTAGGCTCAAAGTATTTCTTCATCAACTTCGTAAAAAGATGTTGAAAGTTTAATGGTGGTAAAAAGTAGAATCTTGAAACTCAATAAAAATTTTGAACCTTCACCAATTCCAGCAGAAGAAGTTTATGGAGGTTTCTTACAGTTCAATATTTCTGCTATTATTAGTGATATTTCATCTAAAAAACTCATTGCTCAACAGAAAAGAATTTATCTAAAACAGTGGTTTGAAGAGCATTCAGCTGATTTTAGTGTAATCAATAAAAAACATTTAAAGTCAGTAGATTTAAGTACACCAGTTATTCAAGCAGAGATGAGAATCAATAGGTATGAGATAATTGATGGCAATCATCGTATGAAAAAAGCACTTGATGATGGACGAACATATATAAACTCTTATCAGATTTCAGGTGAGCAGTTAGCAAACTATCTTTTAAACAAAGAACAATATGAATCTTATGTTCGATACTGGAATGAGAAAATTGAAAATTACATAGAAGATATGGTATAAACAACAGATTAAATACTTAGGATGTTACATGATAAAGTTCGATAAAAAAGCGATGCAAAAATTCAATGAAATACCTGATGAAGTTAAACCTAAAATACTCTCAAATGTATATTGCTCTCACTGCAAAGCTATTGTTTGAAGCAAAGATGGATGGAGAGGAGTTGATTCTAACTGGTAAATGTGAAAAGTGTTCCGGCAGTGTTGCAAGGTTGATAGAGTGATAGATGCTTTCTGAGAATATAAAAGTAGAACTTGTGGCACAAAAAGTTTTATTTTACAGGTTCTGTTGACACGGAATTTTTAACACTATCACTCTTTGACTGCTCTAAAAAACTATCCGTATCTAGGTAAAAATAGAGTAAATAATCTTATAGAGCAGTTTGAAGTTAGTGCTTAGATTGGCTTTTATCTACTTTCAATATCAGTGTTATTATTTTGAGCTTTTGCTTGCTGTTTCCGTTCAGAAAGGGCATTTTTTGAAGATTTCCTCACCTCTTTTGATTTATCGAAAGAGAGCTTTTTCAGGGCTATTTCCGGTGTATTTGGATGTTTTATGACATGGAGTTTTACTTTATCATACCAACTGTCAGTAAGACTCATAAGAAGCATAGGTTGAGCACTCTTACTGTCTGCCATTGTAAGAAGCATCTCTTCATTGGATAAATTTGATAATGCCAAATAGGGAAATATTATTTCATCACTTTCCCTGTAAAGTTTATTGTAAATTGGTACAGGAACATCTTCTCTTTTTGCCAATATAACTCTGTACATCTCTTCATCATGATCAGCAATATAGTGTAAAAGTGGATGGTCGCTTATAAATTCATCACTATCAAGTATTTTCTCAACGGCTAAAGTAAGAAATTTATGATTCCAAACTGTATCAAATTTATCTCCATCCTCTCCAATCCAACCATCCTGCTCAATAAACTTTTCTGCAAACTTGTTGATTATATCAGTTGTTGAGTTGGGATTTTGCAAAACTTCCAAAACAACATCATCATCTTTTTCGTTGATAAAAAGTTCTAAGATTTCAGGTGTTGCATATTTTGATTTGGCTACTTCTCTTCTGACTGCCCAGTTTTCATCTTGTGCAAGATTTTTTAAAATAGATGCTTCCGGTTTGTCTCTCCAAACCAACTCAACACGTATATCACCATTTGGATCGAGTGCTAATTTTTCTTGAATAGAGAGAGGTGTCTTTGGGTCTTTTGCCAATCTGATTTTTACCTCTTCATCCTGACTATGTTCACAGGCTTGAATCAGTTTGTCTCTTAAAATACCGACGATACTTTTGTTCTCCAGCAGCACTGCCAAAATACTGACTTGTTGTAATTTTCCATTAGCATTAGGAATATTGAGTGTACAATTATCATCTATAAGTGTTTGTAAAAGTATTTCGCTTTTACCGTCAAATACCTGTGCAATACTGAATTTTTGGTGACTGGAAAGTTTATTCATATCTGATACTATCAACTCTATTGTTTCATTTTCTATTTCTGTCTGTTCTTTTCTCATTTTTCATCCTTGTTGTTTTAAATCTATTTTAAGCAATAGTTTTTCTAAAATATTTATATCTGTTAAATTTGATGAAAAATGTGTAAATTAATCTAGATCTAATAGGGGTTCGCTAAACTTAGATTGTGAAACGGGTTAATTGACAAAAAAGGCCTGTAATACGATCTCTGGGAGATGTGTTTCACAAACGAAGGTTTAATTTACACCTTGATTTTAAAGGATTTTAATGTTGATAGGTTATGCAAGAGTTTCAAAATCAGATGGAAGTCAGGTCTTGGATTTACAGATTGATGCTTTAGTTGAATCCGGAGTTAACAAAGAAAATATCTATACTGATAAAATCTCAGGATCAAAAAATGAGAGACCTGGGCTTGAAGCATGTTTAAAAGCATTACGCAAAGATGATGTACTGGTTGTATGGAAGCTTGATCGCCTTGGTAGAAATTTAAAACATTTAATCGAAACAATCGATAATCTGACTTCAAGAGGAATTGGCTTTAAGGTCATATCAGGTACAGGTGTAAATATTGATACTACTAATCCTGCAGGAAAAATGATTTTTTCAATTTTTGGAGCTTTGGCAGAGTATGAAAGATCAATTATCCGTGAACGCACTGTTGCAGGAATCAAATCTGCCCGTGCCCGTGGTCGTACAGGTGGTCGAAAATTTCAACTTACCAAGTCACAAGTGAGACTTGCTCAGGTGGCTATGAAAAATAGAGATACTTCAGTTTCTGAACTTTGCAAAGAACTTGGAATTACCAGGCCAACACTATATCGATATGTTGGACCTACGGGTGAACTTAGAGATTATGGTATAAAAGTTTTAGATATGGCATCTTAAGATTTTCTAGCCATCAAATTATACATTTGTATTCTTAGTGAGGATTTTCTTCCCCAACTTCTAATCCCTTTTTTTAAAAGAATCTGTGCAATTTTTCTATTGCGCAGTTTAATAATGTCACCATTATAATTAACAGCAAAATAACTTGTTATTTGACCTTGATAATGATGTTGTTCTTTTTTTTCATAGATTCCACCTTGTGTTAAGGCCCATTGAAAATAAAAACTGTACGGTTTACTTTGGATATTCTTTTTGTGTATAAAAACTCTTGAGAGTTTACCTGTACTTTTTTCTATAGAAAGTTTTGCTACATATGCTTTGTCATACATATTGTCATGTATAAATTCGCTTTTAATAATTGTTTTCATAAATGTTCCTTTTTAGACTCTATTTTAAGGAACAACAGCCAACAATTTCTTCATCTGTGTAAAAGCATTACAATTTTATTCTCATTCATACATCAATTCACATTCTCTTATTATTTTTTTTAACTCTGCAACCAAATATTTGGGATATAACAACTTGATATCTGTTCCACTTCGTTGAGCATAGCTTAAGATATCATCTTTACATCCTTTTCCAGTAATATAAATTTTATTTCGAAAGTCTATATCTTTAGATAGATCAATTTTGTCTTTGATTTCAGCTGTAAAGCTCTCTTTTTCTGCTTCTTCTATATACATCACTGTATTTTTTAAAACATGTAAATCAAACAAATCTTTCATGTTTGTATTGGCTTCAAAAATAACCTCAATATCTTCTTTGTAGTAATGAGTACTTCCTTCATTTATTTTCTCTTTTTTCCTGTCTTGATATATCTTATGATTATGTTCATACATATCATTAAATATCACGAAACACTTTGTATCTTTCCAATATACCGAAGTTTCTGTCTTATCTGGAACTTTTAAATATAAAATATCTTCAATTCGTACTTGATATTTTTTGTTATGCTCTTCAAATTTTAGATACTTTTTTCTATCTTGTTCAAATAGAATTTGTAAGGTGTCAACATTTTCAAATTCTACCTTGTTATTAAGTGAACTGTTCGTTTTATTAAGTTTAAAACTCAGAGTGGAGGTATCATCGCTAAGTATTCTAATAATATAGTTTTCTATATTGGCAAAAGCAGCATGATTTTTAGGAGCTTGCAGGGTGAAACCTACTATCTTGTCTATATGGCTTAAAAAATTGTCAACTCGATTAGGTGCATTATATTTTAAAAAGGCAGCAAGCAGCGGTAAGAGATCTACCAAAAGATATGTATTATTAAGTGAAAATCTCTGGTAGTTGAACCAATGTTGCATATTTAGTTTATAAGCATTAGGAGAAACATATGTGATAACGTTGTATACAGATAAAAATTTCAATGCTTTTTCTATAGCATCCCTTTTTGGTTTGTATGTTGAATCATCATTTGCAAAAACTGAAATTTTTATCTTTTTTTTACTGTCTTTTAGCCTTTCAATATGCTTAGACAATGAGTTTATTTTTTCTTTGTGTTTTAGAGGATCTTCTCTTTGTAAAGCTTGCAGTTCTTCTTGTAGATTTTTCCTTTTTTTAGCATTTATTGTTTGAAGTAGCTGTATGTGAGTCTCAACAATTTTATGTATTTCCTCTGTATTGATTTTATAGATATCTGTTGTTTTAATTGGGTAGTTAGTTTCGTTAATAAGCCTATCTAATACAGCAACTATTGCAAAATTTACATTTTGAATACCTGCTCTATATGGTGCTTTATTTTCATCAGATTCTTTTATTAGTGTTTGTACATATTGTTCAATTTTTTGTTCATCAGCCTCAGAATATTCTGTACATATCCTTTCTAACTCCTGATAATAGACTTCATCACTTCCACATAGTTCCAGATTCTGTTCAATATTTTTCTTTGCTAATTTATCAAACTTTTTTTTCTTCATATAGAGCTTCTTTTTTAAATTATTTCCTAGTCTATTTTTTCATATACGACTTATGAGTCGTATATGAATGTCATAACCCTTTTTATCAATAACAAAAGGAGATCAGATGAAAAATCTTATCAAAAAAACTAACCCAAATCCAATAAAAGGATTATCTTCATACAAGAATAGTCTTAATGAGTCTAATATACTCACTTGTGGCTCTATATGCAGTGGTATTGGTGCATTTGAACAGGCATTAAAAAATATAGGTATTACACATATAAATAAATATATGGTAGAGATAGACAAATTTGCTCGCAAGACTTTTGAGGCAAATCATACTGTTGAACACACTTATAAGGATTTAACGCAGTTAGATTCTACAAAAATGCCTTATGTTGATTTGCTGGTGCTCTCATTACCATGCCAATCATTCAGTATGCAGGGCAAAAGAGCGGGTTTTGATGATACAAGAGGCACATTAACATTTGATGCCTTAAAAGTTGTTAAAGAGACCAAGCCTAAATATATTATCTTTGAAAATGTCAAAGGCATAATCAATCATGATAAGGGTAATACTTTTGAAGTGATTAAGGCTGCATTTGAAGAACTTGATTACAAAATCTATCACAAAGTATTAAACTCAAAGTATTTTGGTTCTGCTCAAAATAGAGAACGTCTTTTTCTTATAGGCATTAGAAAGGATATAAAGCACGGATATGATTTTCCAGAAATTAATGAGACTATTAAATCCGTTAATTCTTACATAAAAACTGGTGTAGATTATTCAGCTCATACTTTTGATGCTTCAAAAAAAGTTCCATTTCCCACTAAAAGAGATACTGACATAATAAAACTCTGGGAACTACCTCATATTAAATACTCTGCAGATAAGCGTATATGCTCTACTAATGGAATAGCTCCTTGTATAGTTGCTTCATCTGCAAAGACAAAGTTCTATGATACAAAAAACAAACTGTTCCGATATCTGACACTCGAAGAGATGGCAGCAATCCAGGGATTTCCATCTGATTTTGTATTTCCTGTCTCAAATGCTCAGAAGAAAAAACAAATTGGTAACTCTATTACAATTTCTGTACTTGAAGCAATAATCGAAAATCTGCTTTTGCACATAAAGCCGACATCTCCCAAAAGTTCATCAAGAAAAACAGAGCAAAAAACTAAAAGTCTTCTACAAGCTTTAAAAAGTACTGGCAATACCTCAATTAATCTGATGACAACAGGAATTAGGAAAAGACGTAAGCAGGTAGTAGAAAGAACTTCCAAAATTATTGTAAAAAGTATTCATAAACCTTTTGTTTCACAAAATATGTATGTTAACCAGGCACTTCTTAACTACTCAAAGAACAAAGATCTGTTTGATTCCCTGGAGAGAATGAATCAAAGAGAATTGCATACATTTCTCAAAAAAAGAGATCTTGATATTGTGAACTATGATAGTTTTTCTGACAATAGTAATACAAAAAAATGTGTTCTTTTTCCTTATGCCGGTGGCAAGCAAGGTGTAAATAAGACAGATATGCAGCAATTAGCTATCAATGCATTCAAAGAGAAAAAATATACAAAATTTATAGATGTATTTGCAGGGGGTATGGGTGCTACATACAATGTGTTGCCTGTTTTACTGCAAAACAGTATTGAAGAAGTTGTAATCAATGATATCAACAAGTCCATTATCAATGTTTACAGACAAATACAGAGGAAACCAAAACAAGTACAACGTCATTTAGCTTCAATCCCTCTTGACTACTATAAAAAATATGGAAAATTTGCACCTGTAAGCAGAACAGAGGCTCGTGCATTACATGTAAGTATAGAAAAAGAGTTCAAAGAACTTGAAATACAAAAGAAAATGTCACCTAGAAGAGCAGCTTTATTCCTTTTTTTGATTCACAAGTCTACCGGAGCCATGCTGGATTATGATATGAAAACAAAAACCTGTTTTTTTGAGACATCCTATAAAATTATCAATATAGAACTACTGATTAACAAAGTAGCTCTTTATCATAAGATACTAACAAGCACAAAGATTACATTTAAGTCTGTACAGTATCAAACACTATTGAAAAAATATAAAAACAGTTCAGATGCTTTACTACTTATAGATCCTCCCTATATTGAATATTCTGAAAAAGCATCAAATAACAGCTCCTCTTTTACCTATGGAATAGACTTTAACCATAAAGAGCTGCTGAATAAAATGAAAAATATACAGGCAGACTTTATCTATTACAACAATCATAATCCATTAATTGAAAATTTTGCAACAAGATACTCCTATAGATATAGTAAAAATATCAGAACATATGCCAATGGTGTTTTAAAAGATAGAACCAAGGCTGTTGAAGTTTGCATGACAAAACTTCCAAAAAGAAGTAATAAAAGCTCCTCTGGTGAGCAGTTTGAAACTCCATTGGTTGCATAGTATGCTTTATAGAACAAATGTACTTATTATTTTATCAAGCATAAAAAGGAGATTTAAGCCTCCGTAAAGGTAAATATTTTTATAGTAGGGACTTGGTACCTGATACCATTCGACAACTTTTTAAAATTTTAGTGATTGAAATTTATGTCTAAAGAGATACCAACTAAATCTGGTATATCTTCAGATAAATTTCAATGGATTTTAAAAGTTATAAAATATTTACTATGTGCCTTGTTATAGGCACATATTTATATATTATTCTCTTCTTTTTTGAGCTTCAGTGTATACTTTCATTCCCTCTCTTTTGCCAATAGCTATAACCTTGACAACTAAAATATCATCAACAATTTCATAAACTATACGAACCTGCTTTTTGGCAACATAGACTTTCCTCAAACCTGAGAGATTCATATTGTTCTTGTTGCCAAGAAGTTGGCCAAGTTCTGGTGAGACTTTTATCTTCTCTAATTTTTTAAAGACTTCAAGACGAATGGAGTTATTGAGTTTTTTGAGATCCTCTTCGACAAGAGGGTGGTAGATAATCTTGTACATCTTTATAGCTGACTTTTGCTGATACCAAATTTGGCAGCCATTTCATCTTCAGATATATACTCTGAGAGAGGTGTCTCTTTTCTTTGCTCAATCATATTATAGATTTCACTCTGCTCGGCAAGTTCCATTGCTTCTTCAAGAGCTTTGAGCCTTTCATATTCATCTGTTGAGATAACAACAGCTTCAAGCTTGTTGTTTTTAAGGATTCCTATCTTTTCAAGAGAATGTTCTTTAATGCTGCTAACTGCACTGCCTATCTGTTTTGTAAAGTCTGTAATGGAGAATAGTTCATTTTGTGCATATTTAACCATTTTATTATCCTGTGTATTTAGTAGCTAATTTCATTGTTAATATTATACTCTATTTTAGTGTTATTGTAAAATACAATAGAGATAACAAAGGGCTACCGCTGTTGTATAGAATATGGTTTGCTTACTTCTTTTTTATTTTTTGATCTGTTTCGTTGAAATTGTTTGACAATATCCTGCTTGCTTTTATAATTTTGCAGTGAAAAATCTGAAATATGATACTTCTTACCGGCAACATAGATTAAGTCCTCTTTATCTCTGTGAATGTTAATACAGGAAAAATTTACATTTTTTATAAGCTCATGTAAAAATTCTTCTCTGTTTTTTGCAACTTTTAATGCTTCAAGTAAAGCATTCTGCCACCTTGAAGAGACACTTTTAAACTGTTCAATATCAACATAATCTTTTAGAAGTTCAAGTATCTCAGTGTGAGAGCAACCTTTTATCTCCTGAATGTAACTGACAAAATGATAACTGACATCCTTTTTGAAATCATAGATAACTCCGGATTCACTGAAATGTTGATAAGTATTGCTCAAATCTGTTTTTATTTTAGTACCTTTATTGCCATATTCAGTAAAGCAGACACCTTCCAAATCATAAATCAGTGATTCATAGTCCAATTCTTTGGAGATTGCAACAATATCATAAGAATATATTCCTTTATCAATGGTATAGTTTACAGAAGGTGCTATATAAGTACTTTCTTGATTGAGACTTGCATCCACTGAGTGGCTCTTTTTTGTTTTTTTATTCTTTTTTACTATTGGTGTATTGTTTTGAATATTGTTCTTTGCCTGATCAAGATATTTGTCAAGTGGAACAAGTGATCCTGAAATACTGGTGATATATTTTTCCTTTAAATTATGAGTTGGGTAGTAAAATCTTGCCCGATCAAAGAGAGCCTTTGTATCAATGTATGCATTCATATCAAGATCTTTTACAATCAGAGCCATCATCTCTTTATATATCTCTTTTGATATATCTGCTGGGATTACCTGATCCAAATAGCAAAACACTCTGTATCTCTCTTTGATTGATCCATTTTTATTTTTTAAATGACTTTTACTTGGAACTATGAGTGCCTTTATTCCTTTTCTGTTTAATACTTTTTGACAATCTTCTATTGTAAAATCAGTTTCATCATTATCAATATCAAGTATAAGCAGGTGATGGTAGCCAAGAATATTTTTTTGTGAACGTCTATTATCTTTAAAACAGGCATTTGAGTATGCATAGTTTTTTACCATTTCAATCAACTTTTCTTGACTATCAATACTTTTTGTAAACCAATCCTTTGAGTATATACTCTCTTCATTTTTACATAAACTTATCTTTTCCATATATTTATTATCCTTTGTTCCTTTATAGTTTTAAGCAACAAATGTAAATAAAATGAAAAATACAAAAAATGAAGATAAATATAGAAGATAGTTTGAACAAAAAAGAAGTAAGCAAACCATATTGTAAACAATGTGTGGAACACATGGAAAATAAAATTTCTTTCATCTATTATTTTTTATTCATTAGATCTACTTTTACAAGGGATGACTTTTGATAGATGAATGTTATTATTATATTTGATAAAAATACATAAATGTATTTTGATAGATTTTATATAGATATCCCTATAATAACTGCATCTATCAAAAGTCATCCTTAAAAAATACAACAAGATTTAAGTCAAAAATCTCCATCAAATACCAAAAGTAAATGAAAATCAAAAAGTTTTCCTTAAAACTAATCTATATATTTAGATTAACGAGGATAGTATGAATACAACAGAAGAAAAAATATCGCTTAAACAGCAGATAAATAATTTGAAAATGAGCAAAAGAAGGGTGACAGACTTTTATAACTCAATTATTAATATATCTCAAATGGGTAAAGAGGTTTTTAACAGCAAAAATGTAAAAAATATTTTTACACTCAATCATATAGATGAATCAATTAAAAACAGTGCAGATATGCAAAAAGAGTACTTAGCAGTTCTCTTAAAAGCAGGCACACCTAATTACAGAGTAGATGCTTCAAGTTTTCAGTTCAACTCAAAAGAGAGAGTAAGCTGGATAATTTTAGAGTTTGACTTACAAACCAATCTATCAGAAAATGAAAACATAAGATATACAAGAGAGTATATTGAGTCAGAGATAGGCTTAGAACCTACACTCATAGCAATAGAAGAGTATTATAAAGTTCTTGTAGGCTATTTTTTCCCAAATGCTCCAACAACATTACAAATAAAACGTTTAAAAAAGTATAACTACTTCAAAGATGTCAGGACAGCATTAACTCATAGCTTGGAAGCAAACTGGGATGTAACTGTTGATAAGTACAATGAAACAAAAAGATATAGTAATTTTTTAGATGGTATTTTCTATTTAAGTGGAAATATTTTTGAGATTGGAGTATTTCAGGAGATGCTAAATACATATAAAGATTCTCCAATGTTTGAAAAAATAATAAAACAAAAGAAAGCTTATGGTGGTCATAAGTCAGGTGTCACAAAGAGAGCAATGCCATTAAAAGAAAGGAAAAAACTGACTGGACAAGCTAATATAAAAAGATCTGTAACTGCACAAAATAAACTTAAAGAGGTGCTTGAACATATAGTGGAGAGAGAACCAAATCCTAATTTTTCTATCAGACATATCGTACAAGTATCAAAAGTGTTGGATAAGAGGATGTCTCATAAAACTATTGCAAAGTACTTAGCTCAAATTAAATTAGATTTAAATTTAGAATAATCTTAATATTGAAATATATACGATTTATAAGTCGTAGAATGTTTGTATAGTTATTCAGTGGTTGAGATTTAGCTTGAACAAATAAGTTGTTAAAGCATTCAAGAAAAACTATCTACTTTTTTTGGAGTAGATTTTGAAATAATTCATATAAGGAAATAGATATGTATAGTAAAGAAAAATTAAATACGTTAGCTTATTTAGGCATTAAAAATAAATATTCTTCATTTGAATTTGAAGAAAAGTTTTTTAAAGTAAGTGAAAAAAAATATTTTGCTTACGATGATGAACTGTATGGAGCTTCTCTTTGTGCTATTACAAATATAAACAATAAAAGAGCCTCTGTATATGTTGTGATTGATAACGGTAGAGGTAATAAGGATTATGATATCAAAATAACTACATTATATAAGGAAGCCTTGAAAGCTTATAATGATTTTAAGGATCTTATAAAGTCAGATTACAGCATAGACCAAAAATTAAAAAGAAAACAATTATGGTTTGAAGAATTAGAAGCATATGAAATAGAGTCTTCAATTTATAGCTCTATAAAGGTTGCATATGATTCAAATATAGAGAAATTTATTTTCATTACTTTTAGTAATTATGAAGACGGAGGGTATAGTTATGGAATTAATGGAGACTTAACACAAATCAATACAGAAATGTTTGATAGTAAAGGTGAAGAAATCCCTTATAAATATGGATTTGATCATATTGAAGATGTCGTAAAGTATTTAAAAGATATAAATTTTTGTTTGGAAGATTGGAAAGAAGAAGAACTGTATGAATTTGCACTATCAAGCAACATAATTAACACGATCGAAAATGCATAAAAAACTAAACAACGGAAAAGAAAAAATTTAAAGAAGGAGGGCATATGACTAATACTGAACAATATATGAATTTATTATACAAAAAATATAATAAGACGCAATTAACAAGAAAAGAAGTAGCTGAAGTATTAGAAATTTCCCTGACTTCTTTGGATACACTTATAACAAATAATACCTTACCTATTAGATATAGAAGAATAGGAAACTCCCAAAAAGCAAGATATATTTTCCCAATTTTAGAAGTAGCAAATTTCTTAGCTTTTGAAGATGCTGCATAATTTACTTACATATATAAAATTAATCAATTATTATAATTAAGAGTGCTGCTCTTTATATTATTTAATAGCTACTTTAAAAGAGTGTGTAATTTTGTAAATATAGTTGAAAGTTTTAGAAGTTTGTTGTATATATGTTGTACATGAAGAGTTTTTAAATGAGTTCAAACCCCTTAAAATAGGGGTTTAAAGAGATGTTAAAGTGGTGTTACGTTCTCAGCCTGTGGGCCTTTTTGACCTTCACCAACTTCGAAAGTTACTCTTTGACCTTCTTCAAGTGAAACACGTCCACCACCGTTGTTGTTCACTTGACGGAAATGTACGAATACATCTTTTCCACCATTGTCTTGTTCTATGAAACCATAACCTTTTTCGTCGTTAAACCATTTAACTTTACCGTCTTGTAATTCTGCCATTGTCTAGCCTTGTATATTTATTTTGTCAAAAAATTGGGAGAGTCTTTAGGAGGTTTTAACACATAGATCAAAAAACACACTAAAGATGAATTCACGCCTCATCTTTCACTTGGCAACAGTATATCAGCTTTTTTTTAAATTACCAAGAAAATATGTAAATTTAAATAAATTCTTTGTAGAAGTTAAGATTTTGTGCATAAAACCGATAATAATACATAAAGTTCTATAACAACCAGTCGGCACTAAAGTACCGATTCCGAAAAAAATCATTGAGAAGGCAATATTTATGGACATATCTTCAAACAGTGCAATTAAAAATTTATACACAAAAAAACTCTCTGCTGATGATGTCAAAGCAATTAAAAAAGAGATAGCGCAAAATATGAAACAAATTGCTTTACATGTAAACGAAGCAAACAAGCAGACCAACGGTACAGATGAGACAATAAATAAACTGATTTCCAATTTTCAGGATTTTCAAAGCTTTTTGCAAAGTGTGGGCTATGACGGTAAAAAATCAATAGCTGCGTTGTCAAAAGAGGGTGGTGAAAAAATGCTGAAGGAGATGTTTGAAAAAACGGGTTACAAACAACTTGATTTAAAGATTTAAACAAAAAAAAGCAATATTTAATTAAGATTTGTGTAAAATTAACCTAATTATTTTACAAGGTTTATATATGAGCATCTACAGAGAGTACGACATACGAGGAATATACGAAAAAGAGCTAAATAAAGAGAGTGTCACAAAAATAGGCTATGGGCTTGCATCTAAAATAGAGGGCGAATATGTGGCAGTGGGTTATGATGCCAGAAGCCACTCGCCGATTCTTTTTGAGTATCTGGTGGCAGGGCTCAATGCAGGTGGGAAAAAAGTTCTTGACATGGGGCTTGTGCCGACACCGGTAAACTACTTCACAAATTATCAGGAGTGGGATGGCATTGTGCCTTCGGCTTCTGTTATGATAACAGGTTCGCATAATCCGAGTGAATACAACGGTTTTAAGATTACGGTAGACAAAGCGCCTTTTTTTGGGGAAGATATTTATGCGCTTGGGCGTGAGTGCGAGACGATGCAAATGCCGCCAAAAGTACCAAGAGATGTAAGTAAAATCAAGGCGAAAGAGCGTTATATAGACTTTATGGTCAATGAATTTCAACACCTTAAAGGGTTGCAAACAAAGATTGTCTATGATTGCGGCAATGGTGTAGCAGGTGTTGTGCTGCCTGAAATCTTTGAAAAACTCGCATTACATGTAAAGGGAATATATGTAGAGCCTGACGGAACTTTTCCAAACCATCATCCTGATCCTTCGGTAGAGGAAAATCTCAAAGATGTCAAAGCCCTGCTTGAAAAAGAGGGTGATATTGCTTTTGCGTATGACGGGGATGCAGACCGTATAGCGGTGCTTACACATAAGAACAACATCAAAGGCGATATGATGGCACTTTTATATGCCATGAAGATGGACAAGCCGACCGTTGTAGGAGAAGTGAAATGCTCACAGGTGATGTATGATGAGTTGGAGCGTCGTGGTGCCAAGGCTGTGATGTATAAAACAGGACATTCAAACCTCAAAGTGAAAATGAAAGAAATCAATGCTGATTTGGCATGTGAGGTGAGCGGGCATGTCTTTTTTAAAAACCGTTATTTCGGCTATGATGATGCGATTTATGCAACACTCAGAATGTTGGAACTGGTACATGAGGGGATAGATTTAGATGCAGAACTTGCCAAACTCCCGCAAGTCTATTCTACCGAAGAAATTAAAGTAGAAACAACAGAAGCACAGAAATTTAAAATCATAGAAAAAGTAAAAGAACTGCTTAAAAATCCGCCTGCCGATTTTCCTGTTATAAAAGATATGATAGACGTGGACGGTGTACGCATCAACTTTGAAAAAGGCTGGGGGCTTGTACGGGCGAGTAACACAACACCGGTTTTAGTGACGCGATTTGAATCAACAGACAAAGAGGAAGCCAAACGCTATGAAAATGCAATCAATGATTTAATAGCCCAGGCAAAAGAAAGTTTATAATTTATATGTATAATAAAGATTAGTTAATCTTAATTAGGTAGAATTCCTGTAAAAAATACGGAGTTTTGCCAATGCTTTACTATACAATGCTTTTTCTTGCTTTTCTTTACTTTAAAATTGCCCGCGTTTACAAAAAAGAAGAAAAATCCAATCTCAATATGAATATTCAAAACACTCTTGTTTTTATTGCTATCGTGGCTTTGCTTGTGTACGGTTTTACCCATAAAACATGGTACACGGTTTTACTTGCCGCTTATCTTTTTCTTATTCTCGCTTCACTCATGGTTTCTGCTGTCCAGGTAGGTGTTTTTATAGAAGGAAAACCTTTTGTCAAGCTCAGTCATTTATATAGGTTTTTGGCACCTATAGGTATGCTTCTTTGGTTTGCCGATATATATTTATGGGGCATTTAACAACGAATTTGTTATAATGTTTTCATTGATAAACTTAAGGAAATTTTTATGAAAACCCATACACTTTTGATGCCTCTGGATATGCACCTGCACCTTCGTGACGGTGTAATGCTTGAAAATGTAGCGCCCTTGACGGCATACAGTTACAGCGGGGCCATAGTGATGCCCAATCTTGTGCCTCCTGTTGAGACAAGAGAAGATCTTTTGGCGTACAGAGAGCGGATTATGGCGGCTGTGCCAAATGATTATTTTGAACCCTACATGACACTGTTTTATAAAAATTATGATAAAGCTTTTTTAGAAAGCATAGTAGATGAAATAACAGCGATTAAACTCTATCCTGCGGGAATTACTACAAATTCAGAGGGCGGTGTCAGCTCTTTTGATATAGAAGAGATGCGTACTACTTTGGAGACGATGAGCAGTTTGGGTATTCCTTTATGCGTGCACGGTGAGACGGATGGTTTTGTGATGGACAGAGAAGCGGAGTTTATGAGTATTTATGAGCTTTTGGCACAGAATTTTCCTGATTTGAAAATTATAATGGAGCATATTACAACCAAAGAAGCGGTTGCTATGCTGGACAAATATCCGAATTTGTATGCGACGATTACTGTACATCACCTGCTGTTAACGCTGGATGATGTCATCGGCGGATTGATGCGTCCGCACCTTTTTTGCAAACCGATTGCCAAAAGACCGGAAGATTTGGATGCACTTTTAAGTGTAGCGCTTGAAGCGCATCCAAAAGTAATGTTCGGATCAGATTCTGCGCCGCATCCTCAGCATAAAAAAGAGTCCTGTGGCTGTGCGGCGGGTATTTTTACCGCACCGATTTCACTACAGCTTCTGACAGAAATATTTGACCAGTTTGACAAGTTGGATAATTTACAGGCATTTGTCAGTGACAATGCACAAAATATTTACGGAATCTGTCCTGAGTTTAAAGAAGTGACGCTTGAAAAAAGACCCTTTGTAGTTCCCCAGAATTATGCAGGAGTCGTGCCTATGTATGCGGGTGAAACGATAGGATGGGCTATAGAGAGTGTCGATTAAAATACTGCTGCTTGAAGATGACCTTCTTTTTGGGGAGACCCTGGCGGACTTACTCGAGGAAGAGGGGTATGAAGTGCTTCATTATCCAAACGGGCAGGATGCTCTTGATGCCACCTATGATACAAAGTTTGATATTTATCTTTTGGATATCAATGTGCCTCTTATAGACGGTGTTTCTCTGCTCGGTGATTTACGCTCTGCCCAGGATGAAACACCTGCCATTTTTCTCACTTCGCATAAAGAAAAAGAGATGCTTCATCGTGGTTTTATAAGCGGCTGTGATGACTTTTTAACAAAACCTTTTGACAATGCAGAACTTTTATTTCGCATACAGGCGCTTATGAAAAGAACCAGGATAAAAGAAGCGGAATGTATCGGTGAACTGTGTCATGACAAGCTGCATAAATGTATTTATTATAATAAAACGGTTTTGGAACTTTCAAAAAAAGAGTATGAACTTTTAGCATTGCTGATGAATCATGTCAACTCTCCTGTACCAAAAGAGCTGATATATGAAGAGTTGTGGACAACGGCTGACGGAGGAGGAAGTGATGGCGCTATACGCGTCTATATAAACAGGCTCAAACAATTACTGCCTACTATGTGCATAGAAAATATTCGCGGTATCGGATACAAACTTGTTTCGTAATCTTCGAATAATTATCTTTATTTATTACTTTTTTACTGTAGCAGGTTTTTTACTGCTCGGATACTACTTTATCAACGTGTTACATGTAGAGAATCTCTATATGTTTGCTTTTATTGTCCTTTGTATTGTTATACTCTCAGGAGTATTTATATCCAAACTTGCAGTTGATCCCTTGGCTGAGTATGTTCAAGAGTTGCAAAACCTTTCAAAAGAGACCCTCCATGAGCTTAATCTGCCTATCAGCACCATTACAACAACGACACAGCTTTTAGGTAAAAATTGCCATGATGAGAAAATACTCAAACGCATTGGACGTATAAATACAGCCTGTATGATGCTTAAAGAACGTTATAATGAATTGGATTATCTGATTAAGATGCAGACAAATCAAAAGATAAAAGAGGAGTTTTTTGTTGATGAGTTAGTCAAACAGAGAGTTGGCTTTGTAAAAAAAATATATCCTCAAATGAAATTTAATCTTGTGTTGGAAAAAATGCCTGTATTGAGCGATCAAAAAGGTTTGGGAAAAGTAATTGACAATATTATTGATAATGGGGTAAAATACTCAGGCACTTCAAGAAATATAGATATTGAGGTAAAAAACAACAGTATAAAAATAAAAGATTACGGAATAGGGATGGATGAGGTTGAACTTGTTCGTATTTTTGACAACTATTACCAGTCAAATAAAAATATGCAGGGTTTTGGCATAGGATTAAATCTTGTCAAAAGATTTTGCGAAAGAAACAATATAGAATTACTGTTGCAGTCATCAAAAAATATTGGAACAACAGTAGAATTAAAATTTAAACAGGAATATGAATGCAAATAACAAATGATATAATGACATATGCAGAACAGGCCCTTGATTATGGTGTTATGGGAACCTTGATTCTTATGAGTATTGTCACTTTGTGGCTTTTTATTGAGAGAATGATGTTTTACAAGAGTGTACGTATAGAAGATTATAAACACAGAGACAATTTAGAACTTGACTTAACGGACAATATCAATGTCATTAGTGCAATAGGAACAAATGCACCCTATGTGGGTCTGCTTGGAACAGTCATCGGTATTATGATCACTTTTTATACTTTGGGTGATTTGGGTGCAGTAGATGCAAAAAAAATCATGATAGGACTCGCTCTTGCACTCAAAGCGACGGCGATGGGACTTGTTGTGGCTATGCCGGCTATTGTAGCCTATACAATTCTTCTTCGTAAAGTTGAAAGAATTTTAACAAAGTTTGATGTGGCCCATGAAGTGTAAAAAACAGTTTAAAAAGTTTGACCAGATCAATGTCATTCCTTTTATAGATATTATGCTTGTTCTGCTTGTCATGGTGCTGACAACAGCTACTTTTATAAAGCAGGGCGTTATTCCCGTGAATTTGCCAGAAGCAAAAGCAACAGAAAAAGAAGATACGAAAAAAGAGGTGACGGTTTATGTGAATGCAAAAAGTGAGATATTTTTTGACAAAGAGAAAGTAAACCTCAAAGAGTTACAACAAAAACTTTCTGCTGTTTCCAAAGACCAGACGGTAGTGCTTCGAAGTGACAAAGAGTCCAAGTTTCAGGACTTTGTAAATGTGATGGATATTTTAAAGAAACTGGGACACGAACAGTTGTATATAGTTACGAAAGAGTAGTTTTACATTCAGAGGTGCCCTTTAGTAATTTGTCTGCAGCAGTTTAAACTTTTTTTCTTTTACAGATGTTTTTTTGTTTGCAGCCTGTGGCTTTTTTAATTCAGGTGCTTTTGTATTAAAACTCTTTTTTTCTATTTTTTTTGCATCTTCTTGAAAGAGTGTTGAAGCGAAGAAAAATAAAATCATTATTATGACAACACTTGCATAAAGTAAAATATAGTTTTTTATATGTCCAGACTCAAACGGGTTTTCAATCTTCATCTAAACAAAAACCTTCATCGATTTTAATTTTTCATTTTCAATGCTTGTCTGTTCTATCTGTGAGATTAAGTCTTTATCTATGAAAGTGGCTGCGTGTTTTTGCACCAAAGAAACCAGTGTGGCATAGGAACTCAAATCGACTGTTTTTTTTCGTAAGGCAGAGTGTGTGATAAAGTTTAATATATCTTCATCTTTGAGCAAAGGGATGTTTTTGAGAATGTTTTGTGTCATCAACTCATTAAGAGCATCATCATGAAGAAGTACATTGTCAACGTTGGCTTTTGCGATTTTTTTGTCAAGACCATGTTCAAAAAGTTTTTTGCTGACTTTTGCTCTAAAACTGTTTGTGCTTTTTGTGTGAATGGTTCCCTGCAGATCTATTTTTGGTAAAACACCACCAAATGCAATATTTCCTATAAAGACTGTTATTATGAAAATTTTATTACTCATCTGTTTTCCTTTCGTTATGTATAAGTGTAGTCATTATAAGACAATAAATTATAAATCAGCTCTTTTTTTGCATAAATTGTAACCATAGGCAATCAATTCTTCTGCTTTGTCAAAGTCAAAAGTGTTGCACAGGTTTCTGGGTATATCTATTTCTATATCAGAAGGATAAGCTGCAAGTTTCATACGGGCGAGTGCTCCCTGGAGTGTTTCAAAAGATTTGTTTGCAATGCTGTACATATTGTCTTCTTTGACAAATGTATCGGGTAATGAGAGAGTCTTCAGATAGTGTTGCAGTTTTTGCCGTATTGGAGTGTCAGTTTTTTTACGTTTTTTTATTGGCATATCAGGAACAGCTTCAGCACCCAGGTTTACCGAAATAGTAAGGTCTGTATCATCATGGAATGTAGGCGCAATAGGTACCGGATTGAGTACCCCGCCGTCAACAAGTTTTTTTCCTGATGGTGTGATAAAAGGAGTGAAAAAAAGAGGCAGAGAGATGGACGCTCTAATGGCACTTAATAAAGAACCGCTATTAATCCATACTTCTTTCTCAGCTTCTATATCTGTACAGACAGCTGTAAATTTTATATCTAAAGATTCGATGAGGCAGTCGCCGACAAGGTTTTCAAGCTTTTGCATCAGTTTCTTCCTGATACAAGACCTCCTGAACCTTTAAAGTCAAGCAGTTTTAGCATTTCAAGAGTATCTATCTGCTTGAGCCACTCTTCATAAATATGCAGCACTCCGGCTGCATAAAATCCACCGACAAGTGCACCGATAGAACATCCTGAAACAGATTTTATTTCGTAATCGTTTTCTTCGAGGTATCTGATGATGCCAATGTGGGCTAGACCACGGGCACCACCGCTTCCAAGAACCAAGGAGACAGTTTTTTTACTCACTGCTTCTTACATCATTCCCGGCATTCCCATTTGCGGAGGCATTCCTCCTCCCATATCTGCTGCAGGAGCTTCTTCTTTTGGAATTTCAAAAATTGCCGCTTCTGTAGTGAGGAGCAGGCTTGAAACGGAAGTCGCATTTGTAAGCGCAACACGTTCAACTTTAAACGGATCGATAATACCCGCTTCAAACATATCTACATATTCACCTGTTGCCGCATTGAAACCAATATTTTCATTTTCTGCATTTTGAATTGCATTGACAACAACACCTGTGTCAAATCCTGCATTTTGTGCAATCTGTTTTATAGGAGCTTTCACGGCACGTAATATAATCTCAGCACCGATTTTTTGATCGCCTTCAAGGTTATCAATATTTACTTTTGCAGCAGCATGAACCAGTGCCGCTCCACCACCGATGACTATACCTTCTTCAACAGCTGCTTTTGTAGCCGAAAGCGCATCATCAACACGGTCTTTTTTCTCTTTCATTTCAGTCTCAGTTGCAGCACCGACTTTGATGACGGCTACACCACCGCTGAGTTTTGCAAGGCGTTCTTGCAGTTTTTCTTTATCATACTCGCTGGAAGTTGCTTCAATCTGTGTTTTTATTTCAGATATACGGGCTTTGACAGCTTCTTCACTTCCTGCACCGTCAACGATGACTGTATTGTCTTTGTCTATGACAACACGTGATGCCTGGCCAAGCATAGAAATTTCTGCACCCTCCAAAGTATAACCGGTTTCTTCAGAAATTACAGTACCGCCTGTCAATGTTGCAATATCTTGCAGCATTGCTTTTCTTCTGTCTCCAAAGCCTGGTGCTTTTACAGCGGAAATGTTGAGTACACCGCGAAGTTTGTTCACAACAAGAGTTGAAAGTGCTTCACCCTCTACATCTTCAGCGATGATAAGTAAAGGACGGTTTGTCTTTTGTACCTGTTCTAAAACCGGCAGCAGATCTTTGAGTGATGCAATTTTACTGTCAACCAGTAAGATATACGGATTCTCGATTTCTGCTGTCATTTTTTCAGTATTTGTAATGAAATACGGGCTTAAATATCCACGGTCAAACTGCATACCTTCAACAACATCAAGCTCATCTACGATACCTTTTGCCTCTTCAACAGTAATTACACCGTCCTGACCGACTTTTTCCATAGCTTCTGCTATCATGTTTCCTATTTTTGCATCGGAGTTTGCAGAAATAGTTGCAACCTGTGCAATTTCATTTTTGTCTTTAATAGATTTAGAAGCTGCTTTTAAGTGCTCCAAAATTGAATCACATGCTTTGTCCATTCCGCGTTTTACTTCAACAGGGTTTGCACCTGCCGTGATGTTTCTAAGCCCTTCGCTGAAAATCGCATTTGCAAGCACTGTTGCCGTTGTTGTTCCGTCTCCGGCTTCATCCGCAGTGTTTGAAGCAACTTCTTTTACAAGTTGTGCTCCCATGTTTTCCAGGTTGTCCTGTAGCTCAATTTCACGGGCTACAGATACACCGTCTTTTGTGATACTAGGCGCACCATAGCTTTTTTGTATCAAAACATTACGACCGCGAGGTCCCATTGTCACTTTTACCGCATCTGTAAGTTTTTCAACTCCGCGTGCCAGTTTGTTTCTTGCGTTATCTGAAAATATTATCTCTTTTGCCATTTGTTAAACTCCTTATATTTTTTAATTTTTTTTACTTAACCAATGATTCCGAAAATATCATCAACATCTATTACTATATATAAATCACCATCAAGTGTAACCTCATTTCCGGAGTATTTACCAAAAATAACTTCATCACCTTTTTTTAGCTCACTCACCTCTGAACTTACTGCTACAATTTCCGCGAGAAGGCTTCTCTTTTGCATTATCAGGGATAATAATACCTGAACTCGTAGTATTAGCCTCTTCAACACGTTTAACCAATACTCTTTTTCCTAAAGGTGTAAAATTCATTATATCTCCTTACAAATATGATTAATTTATGAGAAGAATATTACAAGAAAAAAGTAAAAATGTCAATACCTTTAGTCATATTGACTAAGCTTACCTTATTCTTACATGTAAAGTTCTTTGACAAGTTGCTGTATGTGTCCAAATTACTCAATTAAAAGCCTGTTTTAGTAAAAATAAAGTTTAATATATGTATAATTCCACCCTCTTAAACGATGTCAGGGTAGCTCAGCTGGTTAGAGCACTGGTCTCATAAGCCGGGGGTCGGGGGTTCAAGTCCCCCCTCTGACACCATTTTTAAGATAATTTTACATATTCCGGATTAGCTCAGCGGTAGAGTAGGTGACTGTTAATCACTTGGTCACTGGTTCGAATCCAGTATCCGGAGCCACAACAATTATAACCCCTTATATACAAACTTTCCAACAAATTTGTTTACTCACAGCATTTTTTTCAAGACTCATCGGTATTTGCCTGTTTTTTATCAATTTCTGCTAGCATAACACAGAACAAAGGATCATAATTATGAAAACACTTTATATAATAAGACATGCTAAATCGAGTTGGAAAAATATGGATTTGGATGATTTTGACAGGCCTTTAAACAAAAGAGGCAGGCATGATGCTCCAATGATGGGCGAAAGACTTCGCAAAAAAAAGATTATGCCTGATCTTATTTTGTCGAGTCCTGCAAAACGAGCGAAGATGACGGCAGAGAGTATTGCAAAGAAGGTTCACTATAATCAAAAGAAAATTGTTTATGACCAAAATATTTATGAAGCTGACGTGAGTACGTTGGAAGATATTCTTATGGATATTGACGACAAATACAATACCGTGTTTTTGGTAGGACACAACCCGGGGCTGAATGAATTAGCAGAGCATTATGCCGGTTATACAGAAAATTTGCCAACCTGCGGCATTGTCAGTATCGCTTTTACATGTAAACAATGGAAAGATATAGATAGTGACAATGCCAAGTTGCTATTTATTGATTATCCGAAAAAATAAAAAAACATTTATAAAGAAAAATTACTTTTTATAAAGTATGCTTATTTTGCTAATAAATACTATACTGAGATAATTAATAATTCAAAGGAATATTTTATGTATACGGTACAAATGGAAAAAGAGTGTGAGTGTTTTAAAAAAAGTGAATACGAAAACAATGTTACATTTCAAACACAGCAAGAAGCATATAAGTATGCAAATATAGTAGCTGAACTTATGAATGAAGAGTTCTGCGGGAAACACACTTTTGATGCACAACTGGCCGAAGGCGATATGTTTGTAATAAGAGTGGCTTTGAATACTACCGCGGTTTCTGGTTGCAGCACAGGTGTGAGTTGCGATGTTGGCTGTGAATCTACCGATGACTGGTCTCTTGAATCAACACAGAAGTCCAATGGCGGCAGCTGCGGCAGTGGATGTGGTTGTGCTTAAACACAACTATTTTGATATAATAAAAAAATAGAATCTACAGGCAGACTAAAAGAGAGAGTATTAATGAAAAAAGCATTTACATTACTGGAACTGGTATTTGTAATAGTTGTGATTGGGATATTGGCTGCTGTTATTCTCCCCAGAGTAAAGACAAACCCGGTTGCTGAAGCAGCTGTTCATTTACTTTCACAAATCAGATATACACAGCATTTGGCAATCATAGATGACAAGTTTACCCAAAATAATACTTGGTACAAAGACCGGTGGCAAATTGTTTTGAATGGCAACAGGTTTTCCATAGTGAGTGATAATAACACAAGATTTGCAAAAGATCCGCAAACTGACACTAATATAAGTAGTGTAGTTTTAAAAGGGGTAACTTCAGTTACAACTTCTGGCGGCTGTGCCAATCAGTCTATAATCAGTTTCGATCATTTAGGCAGACCGCTTGTCGGAAGTCTTGCCGCAACAACGGCTGCATATACTGTACCGGGTAATAATGGTGCACTTTTAACAGTTGATTGTAATCTTACACTTGCAAACGGCAGTGATGAAAATGTTACTATAACTATCAGACCGGAAACAGGATATGCGAGTATTGAACCGTGAAGCGTACTTACGCTCCACCACCAATTTCGGCATGCAGGTCAAGATAATGTTTGTCATTTCGGGGCATAGTATCACTCATATCACGGGCTTCTTCAAGTGCTTTGATAACTTCATCGAGTTTTTCATAAGGCAAATGTACTTTCCAGTCATGGTCGTCATCCCCTTCAAGTGAAATTCCTATACTAACGACGGGACTGCTGAAGTCACCATACGGTTGTTCAATATGAGCAACACTTATCTCTCCATACCTTGAATTCGGCAACTGAATTGTAGCTATTGATAATGCTGATTTAGGCATCTCTTCTCCTTAATTGTCAAGAGCACATAATAATCATAAAAAGTTATTCTTTCTGATTCAAATGGCTTGTATAAAATCTTATCAAATAAGACTGAAAATCTTTTCTTAAATAATATTTAATTATTTAAGTACAGTAAAATAAACCGGAGATTATAAATAATTATATATCAGATTTTATTATATTATAAGAATTTAAATAATTATGATAATCATTCATATAAAAAGAGGATCTAAAGTCAGTCAGTATGCCCCTGCACGCAGTATATAAAAAAAAAGAATCTATAAGTATGCTTTTATTTGAAGAAATAAAATTAGATTGTTTTTTTAAATTTTAGAATTAGTTTAATTTCAGTATATTGTACATAGACTTTGAAAAACTCTTTACTGAGTGCATGTCATTGATTGCCATAGTCGTCACATCAGATTTGATACTATGGTTTCTTGCAATATCTTTTATTATAAGAGTGCTTTTTCTGTAAGCATCTGCAATTCTTTTGTAAATTTCATCCATCTCTTTCATGGAATCTTCATCTCCCTGGATGGCTTTGTTAAAAGCCTGAATATTTTTGAGTATTTGATAGCGTATGTTTTTGTAAAACTGCTGTTCTTCTTTTGTATGTGCATTATAAAAATAATCCAAATCATAGAGCATATCTTTTATGACTTTAGCGGCAGTGGCAAGATAATTGACTTCTTTTATGAGTCTGTTTAGCTTGTCATTGTACTCTTCATCATTATTGACAGCAGAAAGTTCAGAGGCATAACGGTATATTTCACCTTCCAAAAGACGTATTTTTTCATATACTTTTTCAAATTCTACATTAAAACTGTGGGTGTATTTATCTAAAATTTTATCTATCGCCATATGCTCGTCAAGAACTTTTGACGGAGGCACATTGATGGCAAGCAGGGCAAACTCCTGAACTTTTTTCAAAAGATGCTCTATCTCTTTTTTGAGTGCTTCTATAGCAATTTGTGGAACTTCTGTAGATACATTACATATAAATTTTGTAACTTTGTCCTGTGTCTGGTGAAAGTATTTTTGTGTAAATGCCGTTAAAAATGATATAAAAGGATACCAGATAAGAACGCCCAGTATGTTAAACAAGGTATGAAAAATTGCAATTTTTATAACGCCGTCTGTATGCGGAAATGCAAAATTTACCAAACTAATCAATTGATATAAAAAGAGTAAACTGATAACTCCGGTTGAGACATTGAAAAGCAAATGGGCCAGTGCCACTCTTTTTTTATCCGCAATACCGCCAATACTGCCAAGTAAAGCTGTTACGGTTGTTCCTATATTTGTTCCAATTACAAAAGCAGCTGCAGCTTCAAAACCGATTACATGTGTGTAAAGCGCACTTTGTGCAATGGCTATGGAAGCTGAACTTGATTGTATGACAGCGGTTAAAACGAGTCCTATTAAAGCATACCAGTAGGGTGTCGAAAACTGATATGCGGTCATATCAAAGTTTTGGGCACTGTCACTAAAACTCTCTTTCATTCCCTCAAGCCCTAAAAATATAAGACCAAAACCAACCAAAACACCAAAATAGTTTTTCCATTTGGATGTGTCAGAACTTAAGACCTGTCCCATGCCTCCTATTCCTATAACAGCATAGGAGAGCAGTTTTATATCCATGTTAAAGCCGATAACAGCAACAATCCATGCAGTGACAGTTGTTCCTATATTGCTTCCGAGTATAATGGCTATACTGCTTTGCAAACTCATCAGCTGGGCTCCGACAAGAGAAAGAGCCATAAGTGTCACTACGGAAGAGCTTTGAAATACAGCTGTGGAAAAGATTCCTGTAAGCAGGCTTTTAAAATGTGTTTTTGTTGCATTTTGGACAAATCGCTTAAAAGTATACCCTGCGGAAGATTTGATTTGTTCTTCAAGGTAAAGCATTCCGAAGAGGAAAAGTCCCAAACCGGAAAAGGCTTCAATCCAAATCTTATAATGCTCCATCTAGTGTCCGTTGCCAGGTTGACGCTTTCTTTTCAGATTGTCGGCGGGAACATAAAATTCTAAATTTCCGACCTTTTTAACCATGACAGCATTACATGTAAGCAAATTGTTCAGGTTCTCTCTGCTTTTTTCATCAAAAAGCAGAGCAATATCCTCCGGAGTCAAAGGACGCTTGTCTAAAGTATTGAGTACATCTTCTTTTGTATAATAGGAGTTGTTTGGCTCTGCATGGAGTCGTGAAGCTATATGGATGGGTAAATCGGCATCAAACATAAGGGCTATGGTATGCAGCTCTTTGTAGCTTATTCCTATCACAGGGTAGGCCGGAGGTCTGTCTATCGTACCGATATCTACTCTCTGACATTTTATTTTATGCAAAACTTCATTTAGTTTTTGTATCTCCTCTTTTGTATCATTCAAGCCATGTACAAAGAGAATCTCTATAAAAAGTTTTCCTCTATATTCTTGAGAAAAATCTATAACTTTTTGGACAACATTTTTTATCTTGATAGAAGGATGGGGTCTGTCTATCTTTTTAAATATTTCATGGCTTACAGCATCAAGAGAAAGTTTTACCTGGTCAAGTTTTAAAAGGGAATTGAAAACTTTTTCATGAACAAGTGTAGCACTGTTTGTCAGTATCAATGTTTGAGTATCTTCTTTTATCTCATTTATGGCATCTATAAGTCTGTCAAGGTGAGGGTAGAGTGTAGGTTCTCCGTTGGCAGTCAGTGTTATGACATCTATTTTATCATGAAGGTGTTTACGCAGTTCAGTGATAATTTCATCAACTGAAACGATAAGTGTCTGTTCTTTTACTGTCGCGCTTGGTGCCAGTTCGCAGTAAAGACAGTCAAAATTGCACTGTTTTGCTGATGGTGAAAGATCCACACCCAAACTCATACCGAAACGGCGTGAGTTGACAGGTCCGAAGATAATATTATTTTTTGCTGACACGGTGGCACTCTTGTATGAAGTGCTTTGCATTTTCAACAGGAACATCCGGAAGGATTCCGTGACCCAGGTTGAATATATGGCGTTTTCCCTGCATAGTTTTTTGAATCTCTTCTACCGCCTCAGTCGTTGCCTCTTTTGAGTACAGACGGCATGGTTCCATATTGCCCTGAAGAACATATTTGTCACCGAGTTTTTCTTTGGCCAGTTCCATAGGTGTGGACCAGTCAACACCGAAAACATCGAAATTGCCGTATATTTTATCTAAAAATGCCGGAATGCCTTTGGGAAACATAATTACAGGAATATGGGGATATTTTTCTTTTAGATATTCGGCAATTTCTACCATATATTTCCAGGAAAACTCATCATATTTGTTTGGCTCAATCGCAGCAGCCCATGAGTCAAAAATCTGTACAACATCTATGCCTGCTTCTATCTGTTTTTGCATGTAAAGTTTTACGACCTCAGTCACTTTTGCAAGAATTTTGTGCAGAAGTTCAGGGTTTGAATACATCATTTTTTTGCACACATTGTATGTTTTTGTTCCCTGTCCTTCTATCATATATGTTGCAAGTGTCCACGGTGAACCTGTAAAACCAATAAGTGCTTTGTCTTGGGCAAGCTTTGTTTTAATGAGTTTGATGGTGTCATACACATAGGTAAGTTTGCTCGCAGCTTCTTCCCCGCCTGTGAGTCTGTCTATATCTTCTTCGTTTTTAATCGGGTCAGAAAATTTCGGGCCTTCTCCTTTGACAAATGACAAATCCATACCCATTTCATCAGGAATTACAAGGATATCGCTAAAGAGTATAGCCGCATCAACACCAACTATATCTACAGGCTGAAGAGTGACTTCACAGGCCATTTCCGGATTGTGACAAAGATTTAAAAAATCTCCTGCTTTGGCACGTACTGCCATATACTCCGGCAGATAACGCCCCGCCTGTCTCATCATCCATACAGGAGTGTATGGTGTCTCTTTCCCAAAACATGCATCTACAAATATTTTATTTTTTATTCCCATTTTTTTTCCTTAGTGATTGTGTCCGACTTTACTTAAAAAATACAAACCGACAGCAACGGCAGTAATAGATAAAGCCAAATAGAGTAATTCTAACGGTGTCTGGTAGCTTGCAAGTCCCACTTTTTTAAAGAAGCCTACAACCAAAACCATCACAATTACTTTGGATATTTTGTCTTTGAGTTGATCAAGCGAGTGAATAGACAAAATTTTATTTTCTCTTGTAGTATCTTCTCTTGCCGCATCAATATCCGAGATAAACAATTCATACAATCCGAAAGAAAACAACAGCATAACAACGCCGATAAGATATAAATCCACGGCGCCTATAATTCCGCCGACAACCAGTTCATGAAAGTGCTCCGGATGATGATGGTTCACATAGGTGTTTATTACAAGTTTAGCTGTATCATATATGTCAAAACTTGCAACAATAAAAAGCGCTACAGCTCCGATAAGACCGAAAATAACGGCCATTAAAACCATAAAGCGCGAACTCCAGAGTCCGCTTTCAAAGATTTTTTCAATCATTTACGATCCTTCTTCCATCTCTATCCATTTTTGGGCAATTCTTACTGCATTTGTAGCAGCGCCTACTCTTAAATTGTCTGCAACGACAAACATATGCAGCATATTATTGGAAAAGAGGTCATTTCTGATACGTCCGACAAATGTTTCATTTTTGTCTATACATGCAGCAGGCATAGGGTAGAGTGCTTCATCAGGATTGTCCAAAACCACTATGTTGGGTGCTTTTTTTAGGATTTTTCTTGCTTCGTTTGCATTTATTTTAGAATCAAAAGTCATAGTGATTGATTCTGCATGACCGCGAAGAGTAGGTACACGAACACAGGTAGCGCTCAGAGCAATTTCTTTGTGCATGATTTTTGTTGTCTCGTTCACCATTTTCATCTCTTCTTTCGTGTAACCGTTGTCTGTAAATACATCAATTTGAGGGATGACATTGAGTGCAATCTGATGGTTGAATGCCTTGTGCTCTGCTTCATCAAGTTTAAAAGCAAAAAATGCCTGCATTTGACTGACAAGTTCCTCCATGGCAGATTTTCCTGCACCGCTGGTTGCCTGGTATGTATCAACATCAACACGAACCAAATCATATGCTTCGTCAAGAGGTTTGAGTGCCTGTACCATTTGGATAGTGGAACAGTTTGGATTGGCAATAATACCTGTTTCTTTCCATTGCGCAATATCTTGAGGATTGACCTCAGGGACAACAAGAGGAACATTAGGATCCATTCTGAAGTGAGAGGTGTTGTCAATTACAACAGCACCTGCTGCAACTGCGGAAGGGGCAAATTCTGCGCTGACACTGCCTCCGGCACTAAAGAGGGCAATATCCACCTCTTCTTTTTCAAAGACATCATGTGTCAGTTCTATAATATCAAAGCTTTCCTTGTTAAACTCTACCTGCTTGCCGACGCTTCTTGCACTTGCAAGCGGTACCAGTTTTTTAAGAGGAAAATCAATTTCTTCCAATACTCTTAAAATCTCTTCACCGACAGCACCGTTTGCACCGACAACAGCTACATTATATTTTTTCATTCAATTTTCTCCTGTTCTATTTTCTGTTATTTAAAAAAAGTTCGTCTTTTTGAATTTCACTGGTTTCACTGAGTATGACAGAACGCTCCACTACTGAAAGCAACTCTCGAATATTTCCGGGCCAGGTATATGATAAAAGCTCACTTTCTGCCTCAGCAGAGAGGCTTTTTGTATCAAAACCATACTTTTGACAGTTGTGTGCAATCATCTTTTGTGCAATTTCCAATATTTCGTCTTTTCTTTCTCTCAAAGGTGGAATATGGAGAGGAATAGTATTGAGTCTGTAATACAGGTCCTCTCTGAATTCTCCTTTTTTTATCTTCTCGTTTAAATTTGCGTTTGTTGCCGAAACGACGCGTATGTCTATTTTAATGGCTTTTGCAGAGCCAAGTCTGCGCACCTCTTTTTCCTGTAGGGCCCGAAGCAGCTTTGCCTGAACACCATAGGGCATTTCCCCTATCTCATCCAAAAAGAGTGTTCCTCCGTTTGCCAGTTCAAACTGTCCCGCTTTAGCTTCGGTCGCATCGGTAAATGCCCCCTTTTCAAAGCCAAAAAGCTCACTCTCTATCAAGTTCTCAGGAATTGCCGCCATATTGATAGCAATAAAGGGTTTTTTTGCTCTTGGAGAGTTTTTGTGTATATAAGAAGCAAAAACTTCTTTGCCGACACCGCTTTCTCCCAAAAGCAAAATACTTGCATCTGTTTTGGAAGCCTTTTGGGCAATGCCTAAAACTTTTGTAAGTGCTTCAGACGAGCCTAAAAAATCATTCGTCGTTTTTTTGCTTTTTTGCGCCGATTTTTTTACTTTTTGGACAACTGCCTCGCGTTTAATCGCATCGACAAGCGTGTCTACATCAAAAGGTTTGAGCAAAAAATCTTTGACACCTAGATGGATAGATTCGATAGCCCGACTCAGTGTTGCATTCCCTGTCATGATAATAACTTCGTATCTGCCGCCCAGTTCTTTGACAAATTCTATGCCGTCCATTCCGGGCATATTGATATCGGTAATGACCAGATCAAAACTGTCATCAAGGACTTTGAGTGCATCTTTGGCATTTTTAAATGTTTTTACTCTAAACTCTTTGTAATCGCCCATAGCAATTTCAAGAGATTTACGCATATTGATATCATCTTCGACTATGGCTATTTTCACAAAAAGTCCTGTTTTTATTCGGCTATTTTAAAGCTGATATTCTAACAAAATTATCATTAAAATCGACTTTGAAGCATTGTGTGAAAAAAGTAATTGTGGTATTTGTATGTGAATTTACTGTATCAAAAGAGTCATAACTCTTTACATGTAGTCCGAGTTTCTGGAAAAAATCAATCATTTTTTCTTTTTTTTCTTTTATGAACTTTTCAAATGTTTTATTGTTTTCTTTTTGAAAGATTACAGATTGACTGATGCTGCCAGAACAGGACTGCATTGCTTTTGAAACAAGAATTTGTTCATTATAAAGTTGAAAATCTTTTACCACATATTTATAGGATATGTAGTAAAAGTCAGCGTATGCTAAAGTAGAAAGTAGAATAAAATTAACGAATAATATCCGCATATTTAAGCTTTATTTCCATTTCTACTTGACATAGACCATCTTTAAAGCTTGTCTCTACTATATTAGTATTTCTTAAACATGCTGCCACATGTGTACGAATTGTTGATTTTTTAATCATCATATTCTTCACATAATCATTTCCCTCTACGTACACACCTTTTACTTTTTCTGCAATAAGACGATATGCATCTGCTATGGCAGCTCTTTTTGCTAAGGCTAAGGCTTGTGCTGGTGAACATGCTCCATTGCATGGTGCAACACCTTGCCCTACAACGCTGATTCTGAGCGGTTTGTTACACTGCAGAACTTGTGTGTTCTTAGGTAGTGTCGGTAATGTTTTTTTTGCTGTTTGAATAGTTTTTACTTTTTGTTTCACTATCGGCGGCTTTTGTGCATTACATTGTTTAGTAGTGTTGTAACTTCTGTATGTTCTATCTATATATGAATGACCACATTCGTCAGTGCCACACTGTTGTTTATAGGCACAGGCTGAAAATCCTAATGCTAAGATAGCAATAACACTTCCTGTAATGATATTTTTTTTCATGCTAAGTTCCTCTTTATTAAGTAGTATTTGACTTTCAGCAATTACTATTCCAAGTCTAAAGAAGGAGATGTGTCTTCCTCATCCTCTTCGCTTTTTTCTTCTTTCGGACAGCGTGAAATACTGACAACTTCATCCCCTTTTACTATATAGACCCCGGAAGTGTTTCTGCTTGATTTGGAGATTGTCTGCATATCAACACGTATCATTTTACCGGCTTTTGTGAGCGCCATCATATCCATGCCCTCATCTACCATTAGGCAGCCGACAATATGTTTGCCTGTTTTTGCAGTCATTTTCATGGCAATGACACCGGAACCGCCACGGTTTGTCAGTCTGTATTCTCCTGCATCCGTACGTTTTCCTATCCCTTTTTCAGCGACAATCAAAATCTCCTGATCATCACTTGCTATAATGTTTGCATCGACGACTTCATCACCTTCGTACTTGAACTTAATCCCTCTTACTCCACGTGTACTGCGTCCCTGTTCCCGGGTTTTTTCAATTTCAAATTTGATGCACTGTGCAAGTTTTGTCACAATAAAGAGGTATTTAATGCTTTTGTCCGCAATTTTTGCTGTAATGAGCGCATCATCATCATCAAGAACAATTGCTCTGACACCGTTGCTTCTGATATTGCTGAATTCGCTTAAATTTGTTCGTTTGACAATTCCGTTTTTTGTAAAGAAACCAAAGATTTCTCTTCGCTGAAATCAGTTGTCGGAATAATAGACTGAATTTGCTCATCCGCCATTAAATTAAGTAAATTGACAACAGCTTTTCCTTTGGCTGTACGACTTCCTTCAGGTATACGATAGACTTTCAGCCAGTGGAGTTGTCCTCTGTCTGTCACAAAAAGGAGCGTATCGTGCGTATTACATGTAAAGAAGTTTTCTATAAAGTCATCTTCATAGGTTGTGACAGCAGTTTTTCCTTTGCCTCCGCGTTTTTGCTTTTCATAGCTTGCAAGCGGTACACGCTTGATGTATCCTCTGTGTGTAATTGTAACAACCATCGGTTCATTGGGAATCAGGTCTTCTATGTCTATATCATCATAGTCATCTTCGATGTCAGTTCTTCGTTTTGTGGTATATGTTTGTAAAATTTCATCAAATTCATCACCTATTATACCGTGCAGCACTTTTTCACTTTGTAGAATTGACTCAAGAAACTCAATTTGTTTCATAAGTTCTGCCAATTCATTTTCTATTTTTTCAATTTCAAGTCCTGTAAGACGACCAAGACGCATTGCAACAATGCTTGCAGCCTGGATTTCTGAAAAATCGAACTCTGTTACCAGGTTTTCTTTTGCTTCTTCTTCATTTGTGGAAGCACGGATAGTGCGAATGACTTTATCAATAATATCTATTGCTTTTTTCAAACCTTCCAAAATATGTGCACGCGCTTTTGCTTTTTCCAAATCAAAAATTGTACGACGGATAATAATAGTTTTTCGGTGGTTGATAAAATGCTTGAGTATGTCAATAAGACCAAAAATTCTTGGTTCCTGATTTAAAATGGAGAGCATTATGATACCGAAGGTTGTCTGCATTGCAGTTTGTTTAAATAAATTATTTAAAACAATTTCACTGATTGTGTCACGTTTGAGCTCAATGACAACGCGCATACCGTCCCGGTCGGACTCATCTCTGATTTCGCTTACCCCGTCTATCATCTTGTCTTTAACCAAATTGGCAACGTTTTCAATAAGACGGGCTTTGTTTACCTGATAAGGAAGTTCATCAATGACAATGACGTCTTTGTTTCCTTTTTTCTCAATATGTGTTTTTGCACGTACTTTTATACGGCCACGCCCTGTTTCATAGGCATCCATAATCCCTTTTTTCCCAAATATAATGCCGCCTGTCGGAAAATCAGGCGCTTTGATATGTTCCATGATTTCAGGAAGTGTAATATTGGGATTTTCCAGGAGTGCTTTGAGTCCGTTCATAATTTCAGTAGGGTTGTGGGGAGGAATGTTTGTTGCCATACCGACCGCAATCCCTGAAGAACCGTTTATTAAAAGGTTCGGCACACGTGTCGGCATTACATCCGGCTCTTTTGTTGTACCGTCATAGTTGTCTATCATATTGACAGTGTTCTTTTCCAAATCTTTTAAAAGTTCACCTGCATATTTTGTCATACGGGCTTCCGTATAACGCATTGCAGCAGCTGAGTCACCGTCAACCGAACCGAAAGTTTCCCTGTCCGTCTACAAGTTCCATCCGCATGGAAAAATCCTGCGCCATTCGCACGAGTGCATCATAAACAGCTGTATCTCCGTGAGGGTGGTACTGACCGATAACATCACCGACGATACGTGCTGATTTTTTATACTTTGCACCAAATGAGAGATTGAGTTTGTCCATTGCATAAAGAATTCTTCTATGAACAGGTTTGAGCCCGTCTCTTACATCAGGCAAGGCACGACCGACAATAACACTCATAGAGTAATCAAGATAGCTGTTTTGAAGAGTTTCTTCTATATTTATACTTTGTATATCACCATTGTTTAACAAGTTGCTCATTGAAACACCTAAAATTTAAATTTATATATATTATCTTATTGTCGCTTAATAAAATGTTTAAAACTGATGAATTTTTGTGTAATTGAATAAATAATAGAGGAATTGTAAAAGCTGCTTAAAAATTAATCAGTTTAAGCTGAAAAAAAAGATGTAATTATTCTATACTTTGTTTTGAAAATATTCAACAAAAGGATTCACATGAAGAAATGGTTATTAGCATTTTTATTTGCTTTACCAACATTCGTATTTGCGGAGGATACAGCAACACTTGATACAGGTGATACAGCATGGATGATGATGTCAACTGCATTAGTATTATTGATGACACCTGCAGGTCTTGCACTGTTTTATGCAGGTATGACAAGAAGTAAAAATGTACTCAATACATACGCTATGGTTTTTGGAGCGTTTGTAGTTGCATTTGTCGTTTGGATTGCTGCCGGTTATTCTATAGCATTTGGTACAGCAGAGTCTGCCGCTGTTCAGAATGTAATGGGTGGATTCGGTAATGTCTTCTTAAACGGAATCAGCTGGCATGATTTAAGCGGAACATATCCTACCTATGTATTTGTGGCATTTCAGGGTACATTTGCAGCTATTACGGTAGCTATTGCTGCAGGTTCGGTTATAGAACGTATTAAATTCTCTACATGGCTGGTATTTGTGGCTCTTTGGGGACTTGTCGTGTATGCTCCTGTTGCTCATATGGTTTGGGGTGGAGACGGTGCCTATCTCTTTGATTTAGGTGCTTTAGACTTTGCCGGTGGTACAGTTGTACATATGAACGGTGGTCTGGCCGGTTTGGTTCTTGCTGTTCTTGTTGGCAAACGTGTCGGATATCCTAAGTCTGCAATGAAACCTGCTACAGTGCTTTTGACTGCGCTTGGTGCAGCTCTTTTATGGTTTGGCTGGTACGGATTCAATGCAGGGTCTGCATTTGGAGCGAATGCCATTGCCGGTGTAGCACTCCTGACTACAACGATAGCAACTGCCGCAGCTGCTATTACATGGATGCTTGCTGAGTGGGTTATTTATAAAAAGCCTACATTGCTGGGACTTGCTACAGGTGCTGTTTCTGGACTTGTCGCTATTACGCCTGCTGCCGGATTTGTTGGTGTGGGTGGTGCTTTTATCGTTGGTATCGTTGGAACGCTCTTCGCTTTTTGGGGTGTGACTGTGCTTAAAAAGAAACTTGGTTATGATGACTCTTTGGATGCATTCGGTGTTCACTTTTTAGCTGGTTTGTTTGGTGCACTTGCAACCGGTCTTTTGGCTTTAAAAGACAATGACCTGTTATGGGACGGACCGCTGAAAGAATCAGGTGACAGAATAGGACAGTTTATTGTTCAGGTTGAGTCTGTTGTTATTGTTGGACTGTTCACTCTTATCGGTACTGTTGTTGTTTACTATGTTGCTACTGCATTGACTGGTGGTTCACGTGTAAGTGAAGATGAAGAAACAATGGGTCTGGATGAATCTGTTCAAGGTGAAAGATACATGAATAACTAATCTCTTTTTGGGATTAGTGTATTGATTTTGTAATCAAAAATGGTTACAATTGATAAATAATAAAACTTTGGAGTAGTGATAATGAAAAAAGTAGAAGCGGTTATCAAACCATTTAAACTGGAAGATGTAAAAGATGCACTGGCAGAAATCGGTATTGACGGTATGACAGTAAGTGAAGTAAAAGGCTATGGCCGTCAAAAAGGGCATAGCGAATTGTACCGCGGTGCCGAGTATGTGGTTGATTTTTTACCGAAAATAAAAATGGAAATGGTTGTTACAGCAGACATGGTAGAACAGGTTACGGCAACAATTGTTGAAGCAGCACGTACAGGTAAAATCGGAGACGGTAAGATTTTTGTAAGCGACATAGAAAAAATTATCAGAATTCGTACAGGTGAAACTGACGAGGAAGCTATCTAAACAATAATGCTTTCTCGGAACCGGTACTTCAGTACCGGCTGTTGCAATGTCTTGCCACTTTCAGCCAGGACTGAAGTCCGCGTTGCAAAAAAATGCTTAACTTAATGGCGGTATCCCACCCCCTTTGGCTTCGCTGGCCGCTATGGCACTCAAGCCGACTCCTTTACAAGGAGTAGAAAATCCACATATTGACTTCTTTGGCATTTAAAAATAATGATTTAATTTTTAAAATATAAATATTTTGCTACACTCAGCTTTTAAGTTCAATTTAAACCCGAATTATGCAATAGAAAATAATAAGTAGGTTCTATGCTTGTGTCCAAGGGATGTTTAGAAAATTGTTGTGCCAACCTTTTTGGTTGGTCAATAATTTTATGAATGTGCCTTGGGTACAATGATAGAGACTTTCTTGAGTTTTCTGTTGCATAATCCGGGTTAAAGGTTTATAATGTCTGAAGCTGATTTCAAATACATACTGGATACTTTCTTTACACTTTTTTCTATGGTTTTGATTATTTTAATGGTTCCGGGTTTTGCCATGCTTGAAGCCGGACTGGTAAGAACAAAAAATGTCTCTTCTGTTTTGACGGTAAATACCATGATTTATGCGGTAGCATCTATGGCATTTTTACTTGTCGGTTACTCTCTTGCATTTGGTTCCTGGGAAAACTCTTCTATGAGTATATGGGCGGCATTTTTGTTTCAGATGGCATTTGTCGGCAAAACTATAAATATTATGAGTGGTGGAGTGAGTGAGCGTGTAAAAATTATACCACTGATGATATTTACGGTTGTTATGGGTGCTGTTATTTATCCTTTGATTGTTAATGTAAGCTGGGGCGCTGATCTTCTTGCGGGAACAGTGTTGGATATTGACATGTATGATTTGGCAGGTTCAACTGTTATTCACTCCACCGGAGGCTGGGCATTGCTGGCTGCGATTTTGATTATGGGACCAAGAAAAGACAGATACAAAGACGGGAAAATAAAAGTGATACCTGCATCAAATGTACCGCTTGTGGTTCTTGGAGCACTTCTTTTATGGATAGGATGGTTCGGATTTAACGGTGGCAGTGTCGGTTCTATTTCAAGTATCGAAAATGCCGATACGGTTGCAAAAACGATTATGAATACAAATACGGCAGGTTTGGCGGGTGCAATCATTGCAGCTGTTATCATGTATGCACGCTATAAGCTTTTAGATATCACAATGATATTAAACGGTGCGCTTGGAGGGCTTGTTGCAATTACTGCAGGACCTGATTTGTATGACATGTACACACCAATCTTGATTGGTGCCATTGGCGGTGCACTTGTTGTTTTTGCTGTACCAATGTTTGACAAATTAAAACTTGATGATCCTGTAGGTGCACTTTCTGTTCACCTTGTCAACGGAATTTGGGGTACACTCGCTGTTGGTATTTTTGTTGATAAAGTGTCACTGGTTTCACAACTCAAAGGGATTGTAGTCATCGGAGTTTTTGCATTTGTGAGTTCCTATATTGTTATTTACATTATCAACAAGATTGTTGCATTCAGAGCAGAGGATGATATTCAGGTAGAGGGGCTTGATGTCAATGAGGTTGGCGTTGAAGCCTATCCTGAATTTAAACGCGCCATTTAAAATAATGTATGCTTAATCACTCAAAGTCTCTTTTTCTTTCTTTGCTCGTTCATGCGCTTATTCTGCTGAGCCTGTTTAGTGTTTATAAGTATGTGGTCTCACCTGCCGCATTTGTTGAAGAAGAAAAAAGAGTGTGTGTAAATTTGAGATGTATCAAACAACAGGCTGAAGAAACACACAAGAAGAAAAAAGAGAGAAAAAAAGTTATCTCTGAAAAAAAAGCGAAAAAAATCCCGCAACATAAAAAAGTGATTCCTCCCAAAAAACAAAAAACCCAACAAAAACCCAAGAAAATTAAGAAAAAAATTCCTTTAAAAAAACAGATTAAAAAGAAAGAAGAAACAATAAAAGAGACAAAGATTGAAGAAAAGACAAAACCGGAAAAAAGAATAGAACAAACAGCAGAAGAGAAACCGGAAAAAAAAGTAGAAGAAGTCGTGAAAAACATGCCTGTTGCAGAAGAAAATCTTCGCAGGGAAAAGAGGACAAAAAAAACTGTTGAAAAAAAGGTGAGTGAGAAAGAAGCGTATTTGCAGGAAAATCTGGCACAGATTGCCCAATTGATAAAAGAAAACCTCTACTATCCGCGAATGGCACGTAAGCGAGGCATACAGGGTTCTGTTACTGTTCGCTTTATGCTGTTAAAAGATGCTACTGTTATACAAATTACAACAATATCTTCAAGCAGTGGTATCTTGACGCGTGCGGCGATTAAAACAATCGCTGAGCTTTCAGGAAAGTTTCCAAAGCCGAAAACAGATATAATGTTGAGTGTACCGATTCGATACTCTCTCCAATAACAGTTTTACTCAACAGGCTTGAAATACTCTTTTTGGGCACCGCAACCCGGACATTTCCAGTTCTCAGGAAGATCCTCAAAAGCTGTTCCGGGAGGAATGCCACTTTTTTCATCACCGGTTTTCGGGTCATAAATATGACCGCAAAACACACATTTATATTTTTGCAATTTATCCATAACTGGCTCCTGTTACTTATTATATCTTATTTTCCTGCATTGAGCAGTGCCTGTTGCAGATGATATGCAATACGTGTAATGTGTACCGATGAACGTTGCAGCCACCGAATTGCTTCTAAGTGGTAGGTGCCCTCATCTATGCTAACTGTCCCGTCGGCCATTAACAGTGTTATTTCTTCTCTCTTTTGTTCTGTTTTCCTGTCAATGTCATAGTTGCTCTGCTGTGTATAATTGGCTAGTTCCTGTAAGGATGTTTTTTCAAGGAGTTGCAGACTTGTTTGAATAAGCCCAATAAATTGATTTTTTTCTAATACCAACAAGGGTGATGATTGAAGAAACAGTGCTTTGTGCTCATCTTCACGGCATCGGTCAAAAAGCCGTTGCAGATGGTCAATAACATGAATGAGACTGATAAGCCGTTGCCAGTTTGCATCCTGTGTATTTTTTAAATTAATTTTGTCTAAGAAATTCTGTGTTTCATCTAAAAGCTTGTCAAAAGTATGCAGATTGATTTTGTGTGCATTTTTTTTCGCTCCAAGTAAATAGAGCATATACCGCAATAACGTTTTGAATTCATTTTCAAGAGATTTTTGCACAACACTCAAAGCCAAAGGGATATTTTCAAGTAATGCAGGATCAAAATCCTGTATATACTTTTGTTTTGGTTCGGGTATGATTTTTTCCATAAGATGCGCAAAAGGTATTGTAAAAGGTATAATTGCAATGACACCTAAAAAGTTGAAAAAAGTATGAAACAGTACTAAGACAATTTCAGCCTGTTGCATGAAAAAACCGGGCGCGAAAGATTCAAAGAACAGAGTGTAGGGTGCTATTAAAAAAAGCGCGGCAATACCGGTAAATATATTGTATACAACATGTGAAAAGCCGGTTCTTTTTACTTCTGCAGAGCCACCTATGGTTGCTAAAGCCGCTGTAACTGTTGTACCTACATCCATGCCGACTACCAAGGCTGCTCCCTGCTCAAAACTGATGGCACCTCCGTAAATCATTGTGAGTGTCGCGGCAACACCTGCGCTTGATGACTGTGTGATAATTGTGACAAGAATCCCAAGTAAGAAGAGCTCAAATCGGCCAAAAAAAGAATCTCCCGGAAAGTATTCAGGTGAAATGATGTCTTTATAGACAGACATGCCCTCTTGCATAAAGCTGATACCGACAAAAATCAGACCAAATCCGGCAATGGCAAAACCGATATCCGCTGCTTTTCCTTTTGAAAAAAGTTTTAAACTTGACCCTACAAGTATAAAAGGCAAAACCAGAGTGCCCAGTTTGAGTTTAAATCCGAGAAGTGCTACCATCCATCCTGTAATAGTGGTACCGATATTTGCGCCAAAGATAATACCGAGTGCTTGGGGAAATGTTAATAATCCTGCAGATACAAACCCTACAGCGGCAACTGTTGTAGCACTTGATGACTGTAAAACAGCGGTACTGACAGCTCCTGTTATAACTCCGGTAGTGGGTGTTTTTGTAAAACGAATTAAAGCATTTCTGATAGTATCTCCGGCAAGAGCATGTAAACCCTGGGTCATGATAATCATACCAAGTATAAAAATACCGATGCCCCCAAATGCCTGGGAAAGTGTAGTCCATGAATGCATAACTATGTTGTTCCCTCTTTATAGGATAATGTTATTATGACATAAATTTCTAATGATTGTTTGAAAGTGAGTAAAGTTGGTGACCCCGAGGAGAATCGAACTCCTGTAACATGGATGAAAACCATGGATCCTAACCGCTAGACGACGGGGCCACTTTTTGTAGTTGTTTTTTGATTAGTTGTGCCGAAGTTTAAAGTGAATCGTACATAAGGTACGTGAACTTTAATCTGAGGTGCAAATAACAAAAAAATGGTGTCCTGTGATGGATTCGAACCATCGGCCACATCATTAAAAGTGACGTGCTCTACCAGCTGAGCTAACAGGACTCTTGCCTCTTATTGTTAAGAGGTCGAAATTATAGACAAATACAATTGATATGTCAAGAAAAAAGAGTGAAAATTTATAAATTTTATAAGAAAGCATAGATTTATTTACAATTAAATGCTTTTTAACTACAATCGTTTCACGAAGAGGAGTTTTATGAAAAATATTACAAATATACTAATGGCTTTTTTTATTGTTTTTATGAGCGGATGTTCTCAGAAAGTGACTGTACAGGCACTTGAGCCTGCACAAATTGACAGAATATCGCAAACAAAAGTAATAGCAGTGACAGATTTCACACATGACAGAGTAGGACTTTCGAGAAAAATAGAGGCAAAGCTTTCTAATTTTGAGATAAACAATAAAAAATATTTTACTGTTGTCAGCAGAAACGATATAAATAAAGTTATAGCAGAGCAAAAACTGCAAAACAGTGGTCTTGTCAATGATGAAAAGATTGTCCAGGTTGGAGAACTGATAGGCGCGCAGGCTATTATTTCGGGAAATGTAAGCCCTGTTACCAAAGAAGACAGTTATTTTTATGAGGCTCGTGTCCGTTGTGCAAATAGAAAATGTACAGAACTCGAAACATACCGTGTGCGCTGTATGAAACGGCTTATAGGACTTTCTGCAGAAGTAAGAATAGTGGATGTTGCCAAAGGCGATATCATTTATGCTGATACTTTAGGCAGAACAAGTTCATTTAAGCACTGTGCTGATGATTCGCGGGCGATCCCGTCAAAAATGATGGTGGCGCAAAAGCTTGCCGATGATATAGCAGATACATTTATTTATAAGCTGACTCCGCATTACAGAAAATTTCATGTAAAATTACTTGAGGATCCTGATTTGGATTATACAGATGAACAAGAGAAACTTTTGAAAATCTCTTTAAAATATATTGAGCAGGGGCGTTATGACAAAGCAGAAAAATTTTTGAAAGAGTTGATTGATGCGACAAATATGAAAAGTTATGTGGCATTTTATGATTTGGGTGTGATAAAAGAGGCACAGGGGAAATATGAAGAGGCGAAAGAGTACTATGAATATGCGGACAATTTGATGATAGAGCCGGTTGAGGAGATTAATGAGGCTGTTGTCCGTATCAACTCTCTTATCTCCAAAAGAAAAAAAACACTTGAGCAGTTAAACAGATGAACAAATTAAGCCTACTCTTTCTTATTACAGGGCTGCTTTTAGGCGGTTGTGCTGCAAAGCAAAGAGTTGTTGTTGCAAAAAAAGAGCTTCCGTCATGGTATATGCAACCTCCACAGTCTGACAGTTCTACGCTTTATGCACTGGGGGAAGGTGAAAACCAGCAAGATGCCATTACGAATGCCTTGAGCCTTTTAGCCTCGACATTACATGTAACGGTTTTATCAAATTTTCATGCAAAAACAGTTGTAAAAGAGGGAAGTGTCAACAGCTCCGAGGCAACATACATCAATGAAACACAAAGCAGTGTTGAAAAAATAAAAATCAGCGAATATGAAATACTCCATACAAAAAAACTCGGCTTTAAAAGATATGCGGTGCTTATAAAGGTCAATAAACAAAAGTTGTTTCAAGGCTTAAAAAATGAACTGGACCAAAAACTGAAAATATACAGGAACAAAGTCAAAAATTTACAAAAATGTGATGCCTCAAACGCTTGGCATATTATAAAAAGATGAAAAAATCATTTACATATATACAGAATGCTCTGATAGTGATGAAAGTGCTGCATAAAGGCTTTGACGACACAAAATACATAGCATGGATGAGTAAAGTAAATGAAGAGTATGATTATCTTCTGAAACATATCAGCTTTTGGGTAAATTCCAATGTGAAAAGTCTGGCTGAACCACTCAGAAGTGCCCTGACCAAACAAAAATTTATCATAAAAAATGTGAAATCAAACATGCACTATACTGTTTTTATTCATGCAAAAATCAAAAAGGCAAGCGCGTACGGTTTTACGCTTGCCCGCAGTGAAATATCTTTTGTAACGAAAAACTATAAAGGGGAAGTGTTAGGAGAAAATGTCATACATGTAACCGGACAGTCTTCCCAGGGTTATGAAATAGCCAGGCAGAATCTTGTCAAAAAGCTTCATTCGCTCATACAAAAAGAGGGCATTTCAAAAGTGTTAAATATTGGTATTTAGTAACCGTTTACTTCTTGGGAATATACTTGCAATAATAATAAAAAGAAATAGTAATAACTGAGGTATAAAAATGATTAATAAAATACAAGAGGTAAAAAAAGAAGTTGCAAAAGTAGTTGTCGGGCAGGAAAAGATGATAGATTCTCTGCTGATTGCACTGTTGTGTGAAGGGCATATCCTTATAGAAGGTGTTCCTGGACTGGCAAAAACAACAACGGTCAATGCACTTTCAAAAGCTCTGGGGCTTGACTTTAAGCGGGCACAGTTCACACCGGATTTACTCCCTTCGGATATTTTGGGGGCTGAAATATACGACCCGCAGAACAATCAGTTTAAAATCAAAAAAGGTCCGATTTTTACGAATCTTTTGCTTGCGGACGAAATTAACCGTGCTCCGGCAAAAGTGCAGTCTGCTTTGCTTGAAGTGATGCAGGAAAAGCAGGTGACAATCGGTGATACGACATTTAAACTTGATCTGCCGTTTTTTGTCATGGCAACACAAAACCCGGTAGAACAAGAGGGCGTCTATCAGCTCCCTGAAGCGCAGCTTGACAGATTTATGCTTAAACTTGTCGTCGGATACAACACAAAAAAAGAAGAGCTTGAAATCGCAAGAAGAATTTCAAGCGGAAATTTTGAGACAATCAATCCGGTTTTGAATAAAAGCGAACTTGAAGAGCTGAAAAAAGTTGTACGCGATATACATGTAGACGAAGAAGTGGAAGAGTACATGATAGAACTCGTCAATGCAACAAGACATCCTGAAGAGTACGGACTCGAAGAGGTCAAAGAGTACATTCAGTTCGGAGCTTCTCCCCGTGTGAGTATAGACATGTTCAAAGCCGTGAAGGCGATGGCATTTATGCGCGGCAAAGACTTTGTTACTCCTGTTGATGTTGCTTATATCGTAAAAGAGTTGATGCGTCACCGTATTGTGCTTACATACGAGGCTGAGGCTGAAGGTATCACGACAGATGAAATCATTCAAAAAGTGCTTGAAACTGTAGCGATACCATAAGGCCGCCATAATGAGCAAACTACAAAAAATACTTGTACGGGCCCGCCGTCAGGTTTTTAGTGAGATGGTTGGAAACAATCCGTCTATTTTTCAAGGCGAGGGCTATGACTTTATAGAATTGCGTGAATATATGCCCGGTGACGACATTCGACATATTGACTGGAATATCACGGCAAAACTGCAAAAGCCTTATATTAAAATATTTCGTGAAGAAAGAGAGTTGAATGTAGTCGTGGCATCAATGCTCAACGGCAGTGTCTATTTTGGCTCCAAACGGTTTAAACAGGATGTTATTGCAGAAATTACAGCCATGCTGAGCTTTTCGACGATAAAAAACGGCGATTTGCTGAGTTCCTATATCTTCAGTGATAAGCTGGAATCTTTTTTAAAACCGAGTAAAAAGCTTTTTCAGGTCCATAAAAGTACGAATGAAATTTTGGATTTTGATCCTTTGAACAAAAAAGCAGACTATAAAGTTTTGGCAGATACTCTGTTTAAAAGACTCAAAAGAAAATCTTTGATTGTCATTGTCGGAGATTTTTTTGAAATCCCTGATTTTAAAGTATTGGCAAAAAAACATGAAGTAGTGGCTGTCATTGTACGTGACAGACTTGAAGAGAGACCGCCGGAGATGGGCTTTACCTCTTTGGTAGATCCTGAGAGCGGTGCTGTTTTAGAAGGTGATTTTAATGCACAAACAGTCAAAGAGTATGCGAAAAAAGTTTTAGTGCATGACAGAAAACTTTATGCAACATTCAGAAAACACCAGATTCGATTTACAAAAGTTTATACAGACGGAAAAATCGGTGTTTCCTTACGACGATTATTTGAGGGCAGATAGATGCAAAACCTACAACAAAATGAAATTCCTTTGCATGATATTAAGCCGCTTATAGAGATACATGAGTACTCTTTATATTATCTTATCGGAGTAAGCCTTTTAGTTGTTCTGATACTTTCGGGTTTTATATATTTGGCATACAAATGGATGCAAAACAGAAAAAAATACAACAAAAGAGCAGAGCATTACAAGAGGCTATTTTCGGTAGACTATTCAAATCCGAAAAAAGCGGCATATGATTTGACATTTTACGGAGCAACTTTTAAAGATGACAGTGAACGTCATTTAAAAGCCTATGAAAATATGTTACAAATACTCCAAAAATACAAATATAAAAAAAATGTAGAAAATTTTGATACAGATACTTTACATGTAATAGAGTTATATAAGGGAATGATAGATGTTTGACGGCATATATTTCGAATTTCCAAAATTACTGTTTGTTATATTCTTTTTTATAGCATGTGAAACACTTTGTAAAATGAAGCTGCCTTCAATTTACTTTCCGCATGCTTCACAGTTTATGAAGAGTAATGTTTCTGCATCAAAACTGCTTTTCTTTTTAAAATGGCTCACAATTGTTATGATGATTTTGGCACTTATGTCGCCGGTAAAAGACGAACCGTATGAGTTGAAGCCAAAACACGGGCATGAGATAGCCCTTATTCTGGATGCTTCGGGTTCTATGAAAGAGCGTGGATTTGACCCGCTCAATCCCGCTGCATCACGCTTTGATGTTGTGAAATCAATTGTACGGGATTTTATAAACAAAAGAGAAAATGACAATATGGGACTTGTCGTTTTTGGTTCCTACTCTTTTATCGCTTCACCGTTGACATATGACAAGCATATACTGTCCCGCATTGTTGCTCAGCTTGAAGTAGGAATGGCGGGAAAATATACAGCCCTGTATGAAGCATTGGCACAGGGAGTGAACCTGTTAAAAATGAGCAAAGCAAAATCAAAAGTTGCTATTTTGCTTACAGACGGCTACTCCACAGCCGGAGTGGATAAAATTCCTTTGGATGTGGTACTGGATATTGCCAAAAAAGAGGGGGTAAAAGTTTATCCGATAGGGATAGGCGCTCCTGATGAGTACAACAGAGCCGTGCTTATGAAAATTGCAAAAGAGACAGGCGGTGTTGCCTTTGGTGCTGCAAATGCCTCACAGCTTAAAGAGGTCTATGAAAAAATTGATGCACTGGAAAAATCAGAGATAAAAAATGAAACATTTTCCTATAAAAACTATTACTATTTTTATCCGCTGTTTATAGCATTGTTGTCTCTGCTGCTTTATGTCTATTTACGAAATAAAAGAGGGAGTGTAATATGAGTTTTTTACATCCGGAATTTCTTTACTATATGTTACCGTTAATTGTTATACTCTTTGGATTGTTGCTCACACAAAAAGAATCGCATGCAACATTTTTTTCAAGCGAGGTGATGCAAAGACTCAGAGTCTCTTCAAACACCTTGACACTCAAAGCAAGAAATGCACTCTTTTTTCTGATTGCTGTATTGATGACACTTGCTTTGGCAGGTCCTGTTATCAAAGACGGAAAGATTGAAGTGACGGCTAAGAGTGCTGATATTATGATAGCTTTGGATATATCAGATTCTATGTTGGCAGAAGATGTTTATCCAAACAGATTAAAACTGGCAAAACAAAAGGCTCTTGAACTCTTGCGTCTGGCACCAAATGAGCGCATCGGTGTGATTGCATTTGCAAAAAATTCCTATCTGGTATCGCCCTTGAGTTTTGATCATGAAGCTGTTGCTTTTTTACTGAAAAAACTTAACACGAATTCTATAACAGAACAGGGCACAGACTTTATGTCGATGCTGCAGGTTGTCGATAAAAGTATAAAAAAAGATGCAAAAAAATATTTGTTGATATTGAGTGACGGCGGAGACAAAAAAGATTTTTCTCAAGAGACTGCTTTTGCAAAGAAGCATGACATAGCGGTATTTGTGCTTGGTGTAGGCACACCGCAGGGAGCACCGATAAAGCTTGAAAATGGAGAATTTATCAAACAAAACGGAAAAATCATTGTTTCAAAACTCAATGATAAAATTGCAGACTTGGCAACAAAAACAGGTGGTGTTTATATTGAAAGTGTCAATTCTGATGCCGATGTCAAAGCAATGCTTAAAGAGATTGAGCGTCACAGTAAGAAAAAAGAGCTCAAATCAGAGCAGATTGAAAAATATATACCATTGTTTTATTATCCTTTGGGACTGGCACTTCTGCTACTGCTTATAGCGACATCTTCTATGAGTAAACGGGTAAAAGTCGAGGTGCCGGGATTGTTTGTTTTAGCCATTTTGCTCGGAAATCCTGCTCCGTCATATGCGGGATTGCTGGACTTTATGCATCTGGATGAGGCAAAAAATGCCTACAAACACAAGGAGTATGAAAAATCGGCAAAAATATATGACAGTTATGCAAAAAAGAGCAACCACAGTGAAAGTTACTATAATGCAGCCAATGCCCTGTACAAGGCCGGAAAGTACAAAGAAGCGGTTCGAAATTATGAAAAAGCAACTTTTGATGACAAAGCTGCACGTGCGAAAAATTTTTCAAATATGGGTAATGCCTATGCAAAAATGGGTGATGAAGCAAATTTGAAAAAGGCGATAGAATCTTATGAAAAATCTTTAAAACTTCATGAAGACAAAGATACAAGAGAAAACCTTGAAGCCGTAAAAAAAGCCTTAAAGAACAAAGAGCAGAAGAAACAACAGCAGAAAAACAAAAATCAGAAGAACAAAAATCAGAAAAAACAGCAGCAGAAGAATCAGAAAAAACAGCAGAACCAGCAGAATAAAGATAACAAAAAGAACGGAAAAAAGCAGGATAAGAACAACCAAAAGAACAACCAGCAGCAAAACAATAAGCAAGATTCCAAAAACTCCAAAGGCAAAAAAGACAAAAAGAGTGAGCAGAGAAAATCTCAAAAGCCGAGCGAAGAAGAGAAAAAGCAGCAAGAAAAGAATGGCGAACAACAAAAAAATCAGAAACAAAAAGAGCAAAAGAAAAAAGAACAGCAGCAAAAATCTCAGCAAAAGAGTGCGGAGAAAAAACAAAAAAAGACAAAAAGAAGTCTGCTTTCGCATCGGCTGCACAGGCAGAAAAAATGAAAAACAGGATGAGTGATGCAGAAGAGGCAAAATGGCTCAAAAGCCTTAATAATGATCAAAGTACGTATTTATACAGATTAAACCAAAGTAACAAGAAGAAGGAAAACAGTAATGAAAAACCTTGGTAAAATAATAATAATTTTTAGCCTGCTCGCAACGGCAGGATATGCAAAGGTTGTGGCAAAGGTATATCCTAAAAGCGTTGTCAGCGGAGAAGTCGCAACCTATACTCTGACAATTACAGGCGGCGAAGTCAATAAACCGCTTATCAGTACAATATGCGGCAGCAATGTATTGGGGACAAGTTCTCAGACAAGTATTGAGATGATAAACAATGATTATAAAAAAAGCTATGTACTGAGTTATCAGTTTATGCCGCAAAAAAGCTGTGTGATTTCACCGGTGAGTGTTGAAGTAGATGGAAAAACAGAGCAATCCAACAGTGTAAAAGTAACGGTAAAACCGGCAGTACAGGATAAAAATGCCGATTTTGTACTGAATTTGATTCCCTCAAAAACAGAGTTGTTTGTGGGGGAACCGTTTACGCTCAATCTGGTGCTGAAACAAAAAGAAGATGCCGAAGCCGTTGACAGTAAATTTATAGCGCCGGATTTTAAAGGCTTCTGGATTAAAGGCGAATCACAGGCAACAAGAACTCAAAAAGACGGGTATGTCATCACAAAAGCAAGCTACAGACTGGCTCCGCAAAGAGAAGGAAATCTTACAATTAAACCGGCACAGCTTAAAATTGCGACAAGAATTTCTTCAAGGGATGTCTGGGGAGGTTTTATGCCTCAGATAAAATGGAAGAGCTATTTTTCAAATCCGGTGGAGTTACATGTAAAGCCTTTGCCTAATAATGCAAAAATAGTCGGTAACTTTACAATTGAAGCGACTGCCGACAAATTGGAGATTAATCCTAATGAAGCAGTGAATGTTACCGTCAAAGTGACAGGTGAAGGTAATTTGGAAGATATTAAGAGTTTTAAACCCTATATACCGGGTGTAAATGTTTTTGATGAAAAAATAAATATCAAAGGCAATACTCTGACACAAAAGTTAGCCTTTGTTTCAGATAAAGATTTCACAATTCCGCCTTTTTCACTGGCATTTTACAATCTTAAAACAAAACGGGTAGAAAAAATCTCTACACAGCCCATTCATATCAAAGTAAACGGTGCGGTGAAAAAAACAGCATTGAAAATACAAAGAGAAGAGTCTGTTCAAACTCCTGAACAGCCTTTACATCTAAAGGACAGAGCAAAAGTCTATGACAAACTTTCTATAGGTATAGCTTTTGTTGCAGGAGTTATCATTGGAATATTGATTATGATATTTGCAAAACCGGTGAAATTTTTGAAAAAAGAAAGAGTATTGAATCTCAATGATGAAAAACTGTTGCTTATAAAACTGTTGCCGTATAAAGACAAAGATAAGGAAGTGAAAAAAGTTGTAGATATTTTGGAAGCTAATCTTTACTCTTCAAAAAAAGAAAAGATAGATAAAAAGCTTGTAAAAGAACTGCTGAAAAAATATGATATATCCTAATCCAGGATATCATGCAGTTTGTTGGCATTGGCCATCTCTTGATGGACTTTGTCCCACTCTTCGTTTTGAATGTTTTGTTTGAGATTTGTAAGCTCTGTTTCAAAAAGTTCTATAGCTTCAAGCAGATTCTCTTTGTTCTGTCTGAAAATATCTTCCCACATATAGGGAGAACTCTTTGCCAGACGACTCATGGAACGAAACCCACCTGCAGCCAAGGCTAAAATTGTGTGCTTGTTTTCCTGCTTTAACACAGTGTTGGCAATAGAATAAGAGATGGCATGGGGCATATGTGAAATAAAAGCGGCATGACGGTCATGCTCCTGAGACTTCATAAAATGTTTTTTCATATGCAGCGATTTAAATATTTTTTTGGCAACCTTTGTCTGCAGTTCTCCACTCTCTTCAAGATCGCACAATACAACAACCTTGTCGTAGTAAAGATTTTCAACCGCGGCATGCGGACCAAAGTTTTCTGTTCCGGTCATAGGGTGTGCGGCTACAAAGTTTTTGCGTATCTGCGGCGGGACAGAGGCTACAATTTTTTCTTTTGTGCTTCCCAGGTCGATAATGGTGGTATCTGGCCCGACATCCGTCAGTTCTTTTAATATTTTAATTACACCATTGACAGGAATGGCAAGAAAAATAACATCACACTTTTTCACCTCTTCAAAAGAGACTATTTTGTCTACCAGTCCAAGGCAAAGGGCATCCTGTGTATGCTTTTGATTATGATCATAACCTACAATAGAGTCAACATAATTTTGTTTTTTTAATGAAAGGGCAAGGGAACCTCCCATCAAACCTAATCCAATAATTGCTATATTCATGTTTATTCTTTGTGTTAATTTGTAAAATTATACTGAATTTACTTAATATTAACCACATAATGGGTAAAATCTTTACTAATTTTTTAAATGGAATATGAATGAAAATACTTTTGTCTTTTTTGCTGGTTGTATTGACAACTAATATATATGCGCGTGTAGTGAAAACTATTGACTATAATGGATTAATCCACCTTTCCAAGCCGGTTGCCTTGAGAATTTTAGGATTTGGCGAAGGTGATGACATAGACAAAGAGATGGTTGACAAAGCGATTAAAAAATATTTTGATCAAGGCTATTTTAATGATATCTGGACAGAATTTGATGAAAAGGGAAAACTGACTTTTTATTTTAAAGAAAAAGCAATTATCTCCAAGGTGGAACTCAAGGGCTGGAAAGAAGATGATGATGAAGTCAAAGAGTCTGTCATTCAAATCAAAAAAGGGTCGTTATATGATGAAAAGAAAATTGAAGCTGCCAAAAAAAGAATCATTGACGCAATTTCACAAGAAGGTAAAATTGACAGTGTCGTAGAAGTTGAAACGACATATTTGGAAAACGGAAGTGTAAAAGTTACTTTTGTTGTGAACGAAGGCGAAGAAATTATTATCAAAAAATTACAATACAGTGGTGTATACGGTTTGGATCCGGATGATTTTGATGATGTTATAGCCAATAAAGAGCAAGAATTCATGGGCTGGTTCTGGGGACAGAATGACGGTAAAATGAGTCTGAGAGATTTGGAATACGATAACCTGAGAATACGTGACTATTATATGCAGTACGGGTATCTGGATGCGAAAGTAGATGAACCTTTTGTGCGGGTTGATTTTGACAACTACAGTGCTGATATGAGTTATCTGATTTCAGAAGGCAAACCATATAAAATAAGCAAAATTTCTGTCAATCAACTTGTCCATGTTGCAGATGATGCAAAATTACGAGATGCCATCTCGCTGAAAAAAGATGAAACTTTCAATATCAAAACTTTTAGAGAGGACTCAAAAAAGATTAAAACACTTGTTGCAGACCTTGGTTATGCTTTTGTTCAGGTAGTGCCTGACTTGAAAAAAGACAAAGAAAACCATACAGTCGAAGTAGTGTTCAAAGTTATGCCCGGCGAGAAAGTAAGAATCAGAAATGTATTGATTTCAGGTAATAACAGAACACTTGACAGGGTAATACGTCGAGAGTTGTATTTGGGACCGAATGATATATACTCATTAACGGATTTGACAGATTCCCGTGCAGCACTTGGAAGGCTTGGTTTTTTTGACAGCAATACAATTGAGGAAAAAAGAATTGACAACAAGACTATGGATTTGATTGTAAAAGTCAAAGAAGCACCAACCGGGAATATTCAGTTGGGAGGCGGATACGGAAGTTATGGAGGACTGTTGCTGAGTATCGGGGTAAATGATAGAAATATATGGGGGTCGGGTATTAATGTCGGCATTAAGGCTGAAAAGTCCCAGACAACACAAAACTACTCTTTCAATATCTCCAATCCTCGTCTCAATGACAGTGATTTCAGTGGAAACTTTTCTATTTATCAGTCAGCTTTTGATTATATTGACTATTCTGTTGTAAGCAATGGTCTGAGTATGGGAATAGGACACAGGTTTACACGCTATATCAGCGGTTATCTGGGATATGCTTATTCAAGTAACAGTTATACTTTTGGAGATGACTTCAATGCTTCTGTATATGGCGGGATCAATCCGTTTGAAGCTTTTACAAAAAGCAGTGTTTCTGTGAGTATAAAATGGGATAATACTGATGATTATTATCTTCCTCGTAAAGGATTTGAACTGTCCCAGAGTCTTGAAAAATCAGGGCTTGGCGGTACGGCTGACTTTATAAAGGCAAGAACAAATTTTGCCAAATACTATGGACTTCAGGATCTGCTTGGATTTGATGCTATTTTTAGATACAAAGCCAGATATTATGCAATTATAGACAACGGATACATTCCGCTTGCCGAAAAATTTTATATGGGCGGGATTGGAAGTGTGCGAGGGTACCAGGCATATACACTTTCTCCGACTGTAGCGGATGCTACTGCAGTGGATGGAATAAGAAGAGTGGGCGGAACACAAACTTTTTCAAATAATATAGAATTGAGTATGCCTTTGATACCAAAAGCAAAAATGCGTATAGTGGCTTTTGCAGACTGGGGAATGATTTCGGATAATGTAACAGATAATTTACTAACCAACAATATTTCAAGAGCCGGATACGGGCTTGGACTGGAGTGGTTCTCACCTGTCGGCCCGATTCAGCTAATGTTTGCCCGTCCGATAAACCCTCAGGATGGCGACCAGACTGCAAACTTTGAATTTACAATGGGACAGAGATTTTAGAATTTTACGCTAAAACTGTTATGTTCACACTCTAGTTTCAGTACGGCTTCTTTGGCGAGATAAAGTTTTTTTGAAGAGTTTACATGTAATGTATTTTTTTCAAACACTAACTCAAAATCCAGGTTTCTTGGCCTGTGGCTTAAGAGTGCTATACTTAAAGAGAGCAGAAAACTGAGTGTTTTCGTAATCTGTTCTTTGGGAAGAAGTTTTTTGTAGAGTTGCAAATGGGTACTCGATGGTAGTTTGTTTTTAGCGTACTTTGTCAATGTGGCAATGAGCATGATGTCGTGATGTCTGAAACCAAACTCCAGGGCACTTTTTATCAAATAATAGGTATGCTTGTTTTGGGAATAAAAATGGACACTGCTTCCTGCGGGATATAGTTTTGCGGCTAAGGCAAGATTGTATCTGTATTTGTAATCTATACCAAAATATTCATGGGTTAAATCAAAGAGTTTTTTAGCCAATAAGCTTAAATTATTTGAAAACTGTCTGTCTTTTATATGCGAATCTATAATATAGCGCACGGAGGTATTGTAATTGTGCGGAAATTTATGTTTGGAGTTCCTTAGCAAATCACTCAGATATACACCCTCTCGTACACCTACACCGCTTGTAATCACTTTTGAGATATTTATCTTTTTGATAAGTCTTTGTAAAATAAGCGTACCGGGTTTAATGACATCAAATCTGTTACTGTTGATAAAAAGGCTTTTGAGTTCTTTGTTGCTTTTTGCATCGAGCAGTTCTTCTATAAACTCCTGCAAGACAGTGACCTTAAATTCATAAGCGTGAAGTTTATTCAGCGGATATGTTTCTCTCTTCATGATAGAACTGGATATTGCCCGAAATGTTCCGCCGATTCCGATGAGTGTTTCAACTTTCATCGCAGGAAGCATTTGGAGTTGTTCGTCAATATACCTGATGGCACCTTCTATGTCATCAGCATCAAAATAAAGCTCTTTAAGACGTACTGTTCCAAGTTTTAGAGATAGAGGATGGGAGACATTGTTTTTGTCTATATAGGCAAGCTCAGTAGAACCGCCTCCTATATCTATGCTGAGTGCATTTTCCTGCATTGGCAAAAGATTGGCACAGGCAATGCCTCCGAAGTACGCTTCTTTTTCGCCACTGATAATTTTTATATTGAGTTTGAGTTCTTTTTTTACTTTTTGTAAAAAATCTTTTTTATTGGGGGCATCTCTGAGTGCCGAAGTTGCAACACAAAAGAGTTTGTTTGTCTTAAAAGAGTTGCTGATCTGTATAAAGTCACTCAGTGCATCAAAAGCTCTTTGCATAGGAGTCTCTTGCAGAGCTCCTCCGTGTTTGTAGGCATCTTCAGAAATTCTGACCTTTGACTTCTCTTCATGAAGCAAATGAAAAGCAAAACGTGACACTTTCTCATATATCACCATTCTCACTGAATTGGAGCCTATGTCTATGATTGCAACACGCTTTGCCAAAGAACTACTCTTCTATTTCTAAATTTTTATATTTAAACTGCAGTTCTGCCACAGTTTCAACATTATCTTTATCCGGCACTATGCAGTCAACAGGACAAACAGATATACAGGCAGGTTCATCATATATGCCGACACACTCAGTACATCTGTCGGGATCAATGTAATAAATCGGATCACCTTCTTCTATTGCCAGTGTAGGACATTCTTCTCTACATGCATCACATGCTATACATTCATCATTTATTATTAAAGCCATATTCAAAAACCTTATATTTTATATTTATTTTTTAATCTGACGATTTATAGCAAATTAAAGCTTTATTATTTTTGAAAGATTACCTCTTCTTTGGAATTATACAGGATAATTTAGAATTAAGCTGCAAAGATGCTACTGTTCCGTCAATTCCGTCTTTTCTGTTTCTTATGCTTATTTTCGCACCTAAGGCATCTGCGGCGCTTTTTGCCAGGAAAAGACCAAGACCGACGCCGGATTTGTTTCCTTGACGCTTAAATGGTGCAAATAAATCTATACTGTCATCAATTCCACATCCCTCATCTACAACCTCTATCAGTAATCCGACATCATCCTGTGAACTTCTGAGTATGATAGATTTGTCCTTGGGCGTAAATTTAATGGCATTTTGCAAAAAGTTTTGCAGAATCTGGTTTAAAAGACTTATCTGCAGTGTTGCCATAAATCCGTCGGGTTTAAAATCCATATGCAGCTGTTTGCCTTCGTTTTCGGCAAGAAGTTTGAAGTCATTCGCTTTTTGTTTTAAAAATGCTATGACATCCACCTCTACAGGTCTGTCAAGCTGTGCACCTTCCTGACGGCCTATGTTGAGTATGTTTGTTATAATTATATTCATTTCATCGACAGTTTTGTTGGTTGTTTTGATAGCTTCTATATACTCTTCGGGTGAGCGTTTTTTTATGAGAGTTACCTGGTTTTTTAATTTTATAACCGCCAAGGGAGTTTTCAGTTCATGTGCGGTCCCTATAAAAAGCTCTTTTTGATATTTGACAAAATTTTCAATTCTTAAAATCAGATGGTTGAGCGTTGCCCCCAAAGGTTCAAACTCTTTAGGAAGTTTTTTCATATCTATCTCTGTGATGAGGTGCTCATTCATATTTGCCAGTTTGTTTGAAAATGTCTGAATAGGAGCAATAAGCATTTTGGACAAGGCAATAGCATAGATAATAACAAGCAGGATACTTGCTATATTGATAACAAAGATATATCTTTGAATCTTTTTCAGAAGATGCTTTGTCTGTGTAATATCTTTTGTAATTTTCAGATAGCTTTTATCATCAAGGTTAAAGGGATAGATGAGCGTTAAAAAAGTATGATTATTCTGAGAAGTTTCATAAATATCCATACCGGTATGAGAATTTTTCAAATTAATGATGCCGACATTTAAAGAGAAAAAGTTTTCTCCCATTGATTCATCTGTCTGAAAAACTGATTTGTATGCAGAAATATTTTTGGCATATTGTACCAATTCCTCTTTTTTTTCATCATATATTGATTTTTCTATATAAAAATACAAGAGAGATGAAAAGATGATAATGAGTGTCAGTGATGAGAATATCAGTTTGATTAAAAAGTTTGTCCGAATACTTCGTGAAGAGAACATGATATAACCCCATAAATATTTTTATGAAATTATATCATTATTTAAAATTTTATTAGATTTCTTTTGGAAAGCAGAAGCGGTAGCCTCGACGACGTACAGTTTCTATAGTAGTGATTGATAATGGTTTGTCCATTTTTTGTCGAATCTGATTGATTGCTACTTCAATGACATTTGGCGTAACAAGTTCAGGCTCTTCCCAGATAGCGTCAAGAAGCTGTTCTTTGGAAACAATCTGATCACGATGACGTGCAAGGTGAGTCAGTACTTCAAAAGGTTTTCCTTTGAGCTCTATTTCAGTCTCTTTATAGGTAATTTTTTCTTCTTCAGGGTTAATTGTCAAGTCTTCAATCTCTATAATATTGCTTCCGCCAAAACGCAAACGCGCTTCAATACGAGCGATTAATACGTCAAAATCAAAAGGTTTTCTGATGTAGTCATCAGCACCGGCGCGCAGTGCCTCGATCTCACTTTCATTGTCATCTCTGGCTGAAATAACAACAACAACTGTCTTAGGAGTTTTTGTTTTGATATCACCTATGATATCCACTGAATTTCCGTCTGGAAGCATCCAGTCCATCAGAACCAAATCATAGTTACGGATGTCTAAGTAGTATTCACCGTCTTTTAATGTCTCTACTACATCACTTTGGTAACCAAATTCTTTGAGTCCTTCTGCTAACATTTTGTTTAATGTTACTTCGTCTTCTATAATTAATATACGCATTAATTCTTTCCTGTGCTTAAATATTTGGTGGAATAATAGCATAAATTTAGGTTACTTTAAAGTTTTTTTCAATTTTTTTTAAAAAAAAATGAAGTTAGGATTAAGATTGGAAGTTTGTAATATTGCTTACGCTGACCTTGCAGTCGGGTAAAATGGAGGGTTTTGTTATTTTTAGATATAGAGTATTTATTTTTGAAAACTTATTTTTAAGCTCTCTGCTCAAATCATGAAGTGCATCTTCAATAAGTAAAAATTTTTTGTTTTGCATATCTGTTTTTATAAATTCTGCCACCTCCGCATAGTTTATAAAAACATTGTCCTCAAAATCATATTCTATTGCAACATCAATAATGACTTCCTGCTCATTTTGTCTCTCATGTTCCAAAATACCGATGATACATGTAAAGCGTAACTCTTCTATATGAATTTTCAAGTTATATGACTCTTTTTTCTTCACCCTTGATGACACGAATGATATTGGGGATATGTTTATAAAACAGAATAAATACAATAAATACAACCGGTGCATGCGGCATATTCGGATGAAGAACAAAACTTGTAACAAGCAAAGATAAAACACCCGTGAGGGAAGAGACGGATGAGATACGGACTGTTTTAGCCATAACAAGCCACACAACAAGAGCAATTGTTGTCTCCAGCGGCAAAAGAAACATCATAACGCCCATTCCTGTTGCGATACCTTTGCCTCCTTCAAATCCAAGATAGGGGGAAAAACAATGACCAAGAACTGCCAAAACAGCAATAGCCCATAAAACGGATTCGTCAAGCCCCATAAAGTAAGCAACAGCTAAAACGCTGACACCTTTGAGTGCATCCAATGCAAGGGTTGCAATACCGAGTTTTTTTGCCAGGTCCGGATTTTTTTCCTTGACAACGCGTAAAACATTTGTAGCACCAATACTGCCGCTTCCTGCCGACTTGACATCAACACCTGCAAATTTCTTTGCAAGCAAAAGACCAAAGGGAATACCTCCAATGAGATATGCAGCAATATAAAACTGTACATTGATATTAAATAAAAAATCCATAAATTACCTTAAAATATTTGAGTGACAGCATTCTACAGTTTTTATGCTAAATATATTTTGATATAATTGCATAATAATAAAATTATGAAATACAGGATGATTTTTTGCAGTTAACAAATGATGAATTAAAAAAACGAATTTCCGAGCTCAAAGAAAAACTGAGTGTCACAGTTGTTGCGCACTTTTATCAGCGTGATGAAGTGTTTGAACTTGCTGATATTACAGGTGATTCATTGGAATTGGCTATGAGAACAATGGCAGATGATGCAGAATTTGTACTCTTTTGCGGTGTCGGATTTATGGGACAGAGTGTGAAAGTTCTTTCACCGGACAAGCGTGTCGTTATGCCAAAAATTGCCTGTTGTGCAATGGCTCGTATGATTGACTCGCTTTATTATGATGATTCTGTGAAATTTTTAGAAGATAACGGCATTTCCAGAGAAAACATATTGCCAATCACCTACATAAACTCCAATGCTGAGGTAAAAGCAAAAGTAGGAGAGATGGGCGGAATGGTTTGTACAAGTTCAAATGCCAAAAAAATCATTACAACAGCATTGGCGGAGGGGAAAAAATTCTTTTTGTTCCTGATCGATGTCTTGGACAAAATATTGCCAACCAGATGGGACTTAAATCTATGGTGATTGGACAAGCTGGTGATCCCAAAGAGGCAGACATTATCTGCTATGACGGTTTTTGCTCGGTGCATCAGCTTTTTACACTGGATGATATAGCTTTTTACCGTAAAAAATTTCCGGGTATAAAAATTGCAACACATCCTGAATGTGATCCTGCTGTTTGTGATGCCAGTGATTTTGTAGGTTCAACCTCACAGCTTATCAAATATATTACAGAGTTGCCCGAAGATCAAAAAGTGGCAGTCGGTACAGAGTTTAATATGGTAAACCGACTGCGACCAAAAAATACCTATGTGTTAAGCTCTACAAAACCGGAATGCCCGACAATGAATGAAACAACGCTTGAAGATGTTTACCTGACACTCAAAGCGATAGATGAGGGTGCGCCGATAAATGAGATAGAAGTTGATCCAAAAACGCAAAAATGGGCAAAAATCGCATTAGAGCGAATGTTGGCATTATGATAGAACAGTTTGTAAAAGAAGCCTTGGCTGAAGATGTGGGGCGTGGTGATTTATATGCACTCGTAGAGCCTGCGGTACCTGCAAGTGCTAAAATCATAGCAAAAAGTGATGGGGTTGTCGCGGGACAGAAGTATATAGACGTTTTGGCAAAGCTTGAAAACTTTTCTATTCAATGGTTAAAATCTGACAGGCAGTCATTTCACAGTGGAGAAACGATTGCGGTCTTGGAAGCAGATTCGCATACACTGCTTCGCTGTGAAAGAACAGTTTTGGATATGCTTTTACACGCAAGTTCTATTGCTACACTGACAAGAAGATATGTTGCAATAACAGAGTCGTATAAGGTAAAACTTTTGGACACAAGAAAAACAAGACCATTATTGCGAATATTTGAAAAGTATGCAACACGCTGTGGCGGTGCTGTAAATCACAGAATGGGACTTGATGACTCTCTGATGATAAAAGACACCCATCTCAAAACAATTCAAAATCTGCAAAGCTATATAGAAAATGCAAGAAAGGTTATTCCCTTTACTGCAAAAATTGAAGTAGAGGCCGATACTCTTTTTATAGCACAAGAGGCTATGCAGGCGCAGGCAGATATCGTTATGTGTGACAATATGACACCGGCTCAGGTTGAAGAGGTTGTGGCTTTTAGAAACGAAAACTATCCGCATATCCTTTTAGAAGCGAGTGGAAACATCTCTTTGGAGACCATTGAGTCTTATGCAAAAACAGGAGTAGATGCTATCAGTTCAGGTTCATTGGTGCATCAGGCCAACTGGATTGATTTGTCAATGAAAATGGATTAGAGGTCATAATCTATGGCTGATGATGCTGAAAAAACAGAAGAGATCATTATTCCCAACAAAAAAGGAATACATTTCTTTTTCTGCGTTAGCCACTGCGGCACTAAAGAAAAATCTATTTTAGATTTTTATGAGTTCTTCTAGGAGATATGTATGGCTGATGATGCTGAAAAAACAGAAGAACCCACCCCCAAGAAAATAGAAGATGCCCGAAAAGAGGGAAATGTTCCAAAGTCCCAGGACACTTCGGGAGTGATAACACTTTTTGTTGCCATACTTGGTATTTTAATGCTTTTTCCTTATATGGCAACACATATGATCCGTCTTTTTCAATACTATTTTTCCCTCATAGGCATGCCTGTAGACAAATTATTTGCAATAGATATTGCCATTGTTACTATAAGGGAGTTTTTGCTTATGGTCATTCCTCTGGCTGCTGCTGTGGCGATTGCCGGTGTAGTGGCTGCACTTGCGCAGTTTGGGTTTCTATTTACTACAAAGGCTATTATGCCGGATTTTAAAAAGATTGATCCCATCAAAGGAACAAAGAATCTTTTTTCTTTAAAAAAGCTTATTGAAGGTGTGAAAGTAACACTGAAATCTTTTACAACCCTGGGTGTCGGATTTCTGTTTTTCTTCTATTTTATTGAAGAGTTGCCCACAGTTGCACTCTTCGGACTGCATGATCAGCTTGTCTGGCTCAAAGATAAAATGATAATTATTGCTTTTGTGATGCTCTTTATTATCTTTATCTTTGCAATAATAGATATAATTATCGTAAGAAAACAGTATTTTGACGGGTTGAAAATGTCAAAACAGGAGATTAAGGATGAAATGAAAAATATGGAGGGTGATCCACTCATAAAATCAAAAATCCGACAGATTCAAATGGAAGCTTCTCGAAAAAGGATGATGGCAGAAGTTCCAAATGCCGATGTGGTGATAACGAATCCTACACATTACGCTGTTGCCATAAAATATGACGAGGCAAAGGCACGGGCTCCGATTGTCATTGCAAAAGGAATGGATCATATAGCACAGCAAATCAAAAAAATAGCCAGAGAGAATCATGTTCATATTGTACAAAACCCCTCTTTGGCCAGAAGTCTTTACAAAGAAGTTGATGTCGACAAGCCTATTCCCGAAGCATTGTTTCATGCTGTAGCCGAAGTTTTAGCCTATGTTTACAAGATGAATAAAAAATAGTATATAATTATATTTAAAAAAGTAGACATTTGAGAGCTTTTGATGATATAAAAAATGCAAAACATATAGTAATTCAAACAGACAACCTTTCATTTGCAAATGCAAATGCTCTGTATTCTTATGTATTGACTCTGCATAAAAAAGTCTCCCTGGTTGCTATCGAACAAATTGATGAGAAGTTTTCTTTTTTACCGTGGTTTACCCGCGTACGTGAAACTGTACCAAAGCAGGCAGACTGCATAATAGAAGCAAAACCTGATGCAACAGAACTCTATTTTGCATTAAAACAAGAAGGTGTTTCTATCAATCCAAAAATGGCAACAGCACTGTTTGGGGCTCTTTTGGAATTTACACAGGGATTTTCAAATGCAAAATGCACGGGTACAGCTTTTGCTGTGGCTGCTGAGCTTATAGAACTGAAAGCTGATCAGTTTACATGTAAAGAGTTTTTACAAAGAAGAGAACCCTTGTCATTGTTTCGTTTGAAATCTATACTGTATAAAAAGATGCTGCAGAGTGATAATGCGCAGGTTATGAATATGTATGTCTCAGATGAAGATTTAAAATCAAGCGGTGCAAGGTTGAAAGATGCAGAAGAAATAATGAAAGAAGTATTGAAAACAGTACATGTAAAAGAAGTCAGGCTTTATAAAAGTGACGACAATAACAAAATATTAAAATCAATTAAGGAAATATAATTTGAGAAACAAAAAAAACAGATCTTCGGTTGGCGGATTTTTTATAACGGCCCTTCTTATAGGCGCAGGAGCATATGTCTATTTTTCTGCAATGTTTGAAAGAAATGCCCCTGTAATTACACTGCAGACAAATGGTTACTGGAATCTCAAGAAGCCATTGCCGTTACAGATAGAAGATGAGAGCGGTATCAAATCATATAAAGTTATTTTACGAACCAAAAATGGTGAGAGTGAGTTGTTATACAATCAACTGCTGTATCCCGAAAAAGCAGTTAGTTTGAAATTGGAACCGCCAAGAGGTGCTTCAGCAATCAAAGACAAAAATATTGAAATTATTGTACAGGCACAGGATGCGAGTAAATGGAATTTTTTAAATGGCAATACGGCGGTAAAATCTTTTAAACTGAGAATTGACAAAAAAAGACCGCAGGTAAACATTGTGAACAATTCGTATAAAATATCCCGGGGAGGTGCGGCCCTTGTGATTTTTAAAGCGGAAGATGAAAACTTAAAAGAGTTGTACATAAAATCAAATCACAATAAACATTTTAAGGTAGAACCTTTTTATAAAGAGGGATATTATATAGCTTTGCTTGCCTGGCCTGTGCAGGATGAAGGTTTCAAAGCAACAGTTGTAGCAAAAGATTCTGCGGGAAATGTAAGAAAAACCTATGTTCCGCTTTATTTGAAAAACAAAACATACAGGCTTTCAAAAATTACAATTTCCGATAAGTTTTTAAACGGAAAAATTGCCGAACTGGCTGAAGAATTTGATGAGACTCAGGGAGTAGAGGATCCTCTGGAAAGATTTAAAATTATTAATGAAAATATACGAGAAAAAAATGAGGCGTTGATACATAAACTCACGTCAGATGTTCCACAGGAAATGATCAGTGATTTTAAAATTAAAAAAATGTATCCTTTGAAAAACGGAAAGGTTGTGGCATACTTTGGAGATCATAGAAAATACTACTATAAAGGTCGGTTTATCAGCGAAGCCTACCATTTGGGTTTGGATATGGCCAGTCATGCAATGGCTCCTGTACGTACTCAAAACGGCGGGAATGTAGTATTTGCAGATTATAACGGACTGTATGGGAATTCACCTGTTATTGCACACGGATTGGGGCTTTATACTCTCTACGGACACTGCTCAAGTCTGGAGGTCTCCGCGGGTGATGAGGTAGCACCAAACAGTGTTATTGCAAAAACAGGAAAAACCGGTTATGCGATGGGAGATCATTTACATTTTGGTGTATTGGTGCAAGGTATAGAAGTCCGTCCTCAAGAGTGGATGGACAAAAAGTGGATAAAACTTAATATTAATGATATTATTAAGAGTGCTAAAAAAATCATTGACGGCAAATAAAGGATAACAGATGTATCAAACAACAATCAAAAAAAGTGTGGAGCTTGTCGGGATAGGCTTGCATAAAGGTTCTCCTGTGCGCTTACGATTAGAACCTTTGGAGTCAAACAGCGGTATTGTGTTCTATAGAAGTGATGTGGATGTTTCTATTCCCTTGGTTCCTGCGAATGTTGTTGATACGAAAATGGCGACAGTTATAGGCAAAGATAATTATGTTATTTCTACAATAGAACATCTTTTGTCCGCGGTATATGCATATGGCATTGACAATCTTCGTGTTGTTGTTGATGCGGATGAAGTACCCGTGATGGACGGGAGCAGTGCAAGTTTTTGTATGCTTTTGGATGAAGCGGGCATACAGGAACTCGATATTCCAAAAAAAGTAATGATGATTAAAAAAGAAGTAGAGATAAAAGAAGGGGAAAAATATGTAAAACTTTCTCCTTCTCCTGATTTGAACTATGACTTTACCATTAAATTTCCTCATCCTGTTATTCAGACACAGGCATATGTATTGAAATTTACCAAAGAAAGCTATAAAAATGAGATTGCCCGTGCAAGAACATTCGGATTTTTACATGAAGTACAGTACTTGCGTTCAAAAGGACTTGCTTTGGGAGGCTCACTGGAAAATGCAGTGGTTTTGGATGATAAAAAGATACTTAACCCTGAAGGTTTACGATTCAGTGATGAGTTTGTACGGCATAAAATTTTAGATGCAATTGGAGATATGAGTCTGATTGGAATGAATTTCATAGGAAATTACGAAGCATTGGCAGGAAGTCATGATCTCAATCATAAATTGACACTGGCTCTGCTTAAAGATGCCGACAATTATGAAGTGGTAGAACTTGTCGGTGAAAAAACCAGAGAGTTAGAAAAAGCCTATGCCTAAGGTTGATATTTTATGTATAGCATTGGGTTCACCGATTCTTATTGGTATATATGCAGAGAATAGACTTATAGAAACGATACAGAGCCATGAAAAAAGTTCGGATGCCCTGCCTTTAATCTATAAAGAGATATTTGACAAATATAGTGTGAAAAAACTTTTGTATGCCAATGGACCGGGAAGTTTTATGTCCATCAAAGTAGCCTATATATTTCTAAAATCACTGAGTATATTAAAAAAAATACCGCTTTTTGCAACAGATGCTTTTTATTTTAATAAAAATCAGCCTATCAAAGCGATTGGAAAGCTATATTTTGTTAAAATTAACCAAGAGATAAAAACTCAAAAAATAGAAACAGCACCGCAGGCAGATTTTATATTGCCGGATGTGTTGGATTATAAAGAGTTTAGCACAAATACAGCGCCCCTTTATATGATAGGTGCAGTTGGATAGGATAATCAGTGACAATAAGTGTACCGGCAACATCTGCAAACCTCGGACCAGGTTTTGATACTCTGGGTTTGGCAGTAGATTTGAGAAACAGAGTTGAGTTTCATCCCTCGAAATTTTTCAGTGTGAGTATAAAAGGTGAGGGTGAAAACAACCCGAGACTCAAAGGAAACAATCTTTTTATCAGTATTTTTAATGATCATTATTCAAGATTGACAAAAAACAAACAAAATTTCAAATTTACATTTTACAATCAAATTCCAATGTCCCGTGGGCTTGGAAGCTCTTCTGCTGTCATAGTGTCAGCGATTGCTTCTGCGCATGAAGCGGCGGGTATAAGGGTTTCAAAACGCCGTATATTAAATCACGCACTTGTGTATGAGTCGCACCCTGACAATATAACACCTGCTGTGATGGGTGGATTTAATGTTGCAACAGTTGAAAAAAACAAAGTGTTTTCTCAAAAAAAACATCTGCCGGATTATCTCAAAGCTGTAGTTGTCATTCCGAACAAGCAGATGAATACCTCAAAATCAAGGACCGTGCTTCCTAAATCCTATTCGAAAGAGAATGCGGTTTACAACCTTTCTCATGCAGCCTTGACTGTAGCTGCATTTTTTAATGAAGACTGGGAAATGCTGAAACTTGCAGCACAGGACAGATTTCATCAAAAAGCAAGAATGAAAACACTGCCGGAACTTTTTTCTGTACAAAAGGTAGCCTATGAAAGCGGAGCATTGATGAGTACCCTTTCAGGGAGCGGTTCTACATTTTTTTCACTTGTTTATGATGAAGATTCTGCGATGATTGCCAACAGAATGAAGCAGAAATTTCCTGACTTTAATGTAAAAGTTTTGAATTTTGATAATGATGGGCTTATAATAGAGCGATAACTCTATTAAATAAAGTAAGATTTAGATATAATGGCAAAAAAATTTCATCAACCAACGAGAATGTGCGTTTCTTGCAGAATAAGAGAACCGCAATGTAATCTATTGAGACTGCAATGTTTTAATGGTGAATTGACAGCATTTGACGGGACGAAAAGAAGTTTTTATTTATGTCAAAGTTGTCTAAAAGAAGAGAAAAAACTTCTTCGAGCTTTAATGCGTCAATGCAAAAGCCCAGATAAAGATAAACTTATGAATAAATTAAAGGAGATCATCACTGATGATAGAAAAAGTTAGAGTACACGAAATTGCAAAAGAGCTGGGAATAGCTTCTAAAGATGTTTTAGAAAAAGCAAAAAAAATGGGTCTTGAAGTGAAATCTGCACAGAGTGTAGTAACAATGGAACAAGCAGAAAGTTTAGCAAATTACATAATGAATGGTGATGATACTGCTGAAGCGCAAAAACCAAAAGTTGTAAAAAAGACATCTAAAAAAGTTAATGATGATACTCCTGAAGAAACAAAAAAAGATGAGCAAGAGAGACCTGTAGCACAAGAAGAAGCTGCAACCGAACAACAAAGTACAGCCAAAACCCAGACCGAAGTCCAAAAAGAAGCTGAAGTTGAAAAAGAGACAAAAGCTGAAAGTGCAGAAGAAAAAGAGAAAAGTGTTGAAGAGAAAACACTCAAAAAAGAAGAAGCACCGAAAAAAGAGGTGAAAAAAACGACATTAAAGGTTGTGTCGCCATCACTCAGACCTGCTATTAAAAAATCAGGTTTAAAGATTGTTAAAAAGAAAAAACCGAAAGTTGAAGAAACATACAGTATGCCTCAAAAACAGGCATCAGTATCTTCTTATGGAAAAATGAGCGCAGAAGCACTTGAAGAACTGGCTCGTAAAAAGAAATCTACTACAAAACAGGCACCGACATCAAAAAAAGACCAAGGAAAAAAACTTGATATTTTTGGCGGTTCATTGGCTGAAGTATCCATGGATATGGATGATCAGGTAACATTGTTGGATTTAAATGCAACAGAACGCGCTCCAATAGCTCCGGAAGAACCTAGAAAACCAAGAGCGCCGAAACCGGCCGGTAGAAATGCAAACAAAAAACAGGCACCGCGTGGAAGAAAAGTTTCTCGTGACAAAAGAAAAAAATATGCAAAAGCATCTCATGAAGAGGAAATTGTCACACATGTGGAAATTCCTGAAGATATTCGCGTCTATGAGTTTGCCGAAAAACTAAAACGTCCGATGTCAGACATTATAAAAGTCCTTTTTGATCTGGGTATGATGATGACGAAAAACGACTTTTTGGGCGCAGATGAAATTGAAATACTTTCTGAAGAGTTTGGCGTTGAAGTGACTGTCATTGATCCTAAAGATGAATTTAATTATGTTCAGGAAAATGAAGAAGAGGATCCTAACGCTGTTGAAAGACCGCCTATTATAACAATTATGGGACATGTTGATCATGGTAAGACTTCATTGCTTGACTCTATACGAAAAGCAAAAGTAACGCAAGGTGAAGCCGGTGGAATTACACAGCATATAGGCGCCTATACGATTGAACAAAAAGGCAAAGCAATTACATTCATAGATACACCGGGACACGCTGCTTTTAGTTCTATGCGTCAACGCGGTACGGATATTACAGATATTGTTATTATTGTTGTTGCTGCTGATGACGGTGTGAAACCGCAAACACTTGAAGTCATAAAAATCGCCAAAGATTCAGGTGTACCGATTATTGTGGCTCTCAATAAAATGGATAAAGAGACGGCAAACCCTGATCTGGTAAAGGTCAAATGGCTGAACACGGAATTTCTCCTGTTGACTGGGGCGGGGACGTAGAATTTGTTCCTGTATCTGCAAAAACAGGTATGGGCATTGATGATTTACTTGAAAACATTCTTCTGACTGCAGAGGTCTTAGAACTCAAAGCCAACCCTGAAGCACCGGCAAAAGCAGCAGTTGTTGAATCATCTCTGGAAAAAGGACGAGGTCCTGTTGCAACTGTAATTGTGCAAAACGGAACTTTAAAAGTCGGTAACAATGTAGTCTGTGGCAGTTCGTACGGTCGTGTGAAAGCTCTTATCAATGAGAACGGCAAACAGATTAAAGAGGTCGGACCATCACATACAGCAGTCGTTGTGGGTCTGAATGAAGTTCCTGCAGCCGGTGAAATTATGATGGCAATGAACAGCGATAAAGAAGCCAAAGAGTATGCACAGAAACGTTATGAATATGAGAGAAACAAAGAGCTTTCGAAATCAACGAAATCTACATTGGAAGATATGACTTCTATGATTGCAGAAGGCAAACTCAAATCTCTTAAAGTAGTTCTTAAAACGGATGTTCACGGTTCACTTGAAGCGATTAGAAGTTCATTGACAGAACTCAGAAATGACGAAGTGAAAATTGATGTTATTTCAAGCGGTGTCGGCGGTATTACAGAGAGTGATGTCGAACTGGTAAGCAACTCTGAGAACTGTGTGTTGTTAGGTTTTAATGTCCGTCCGACAGGTTCGGTAAAAGCACTTGCAAAACAGAGAAATGTAGATATCAGAACATACTCTATTATTTATCAGCTTCTTGATGATATGACTGGAATGCTTACAGGTATGATGGCACCGAAATTTACAGAAGAAAATACAGGTCAGGCAGAAGTAAAAGATGTCTTTAAATCACCAAAAGGGATGGTTGCAGGATGTCTTGTAGTTGACGGCAAACTGATTCGCGGCGGACTTGTGCGTGTTATTCGTGAAGGTGTTGTTGCATACGAGGGTGAGCTTGTATCACTCAAACGCTTTAAAGATGATGTGGAAGAAATCGGAAACGGGTATGAATGTGGTGTGATTATCTCTAACTATGATGATGTAAAAGTCGGTGATGTGATTGAAACATTTAAGAAAGTCGAACAAAAAGTATCCCTGTAAAGAAGACAAATGAATGAAGCACAGATAAAGCTGAAAAGAACGGAAGCTCTTTTAGCCGAACTTATTCCCGAAGCACTCAGCCAGCTCAATGACAACCGTTTGCATGAACTCAGTGTCATTGAAGTGAAATGTTCCCGAGGAAGAAGCGACGCAAAAGTTTATATTGACCCGAGTAATTTCAGCGAAGAAGAAAAGAAAGCCTACCTGAAGCAGTTAAGAAAAGCCCGCCCTTTGGTAGAAGATTTTTGTTTGAAAGACCAGGGGTGGTACAGATGCCCAAAACTGGCATTTGAATTTGACGAACAGTTGAAAAAATCTCAAAATATTGAAGATTTGTTTAAAAAAATAGCCAAAGAGCATAAAGGAGAAGCATCATGAGTTTGCAAGGTGATATAGAATCCGTAGTCAAATCAGTAGATTTGGAACTTTATGACACGGTTGTTGTGAATGAAAATGATGAAACAATTTTCAGGGTAAGCGTCATTTCTTCCGAAATAGAAAACGGCAAACGCAAAGGGGTCAGTCTTGATGCCTGCGTAGAGTTAACACATTTAATTTCACCATTGCTTGATGTCACTCCTCCTGTTTCCGGTGAATACAGATTAGAAGTGGGCAGTCCGGGAATTGAGCGAAAACTGACGACGCTTGAGCATTTTAAAAAATCTCTTGGTGAAAATGTTTCATTACTTTTAGATGAAAAAGAAAAACTCAAAGGGAAACTTGTCAAGGTTGAGGGAAGTAAAATCTTTATTGAAAAAGATGGAGAAATGCACGAAGTTGATTTTAATGCCATAAAAAAAGCAAAAACTTATTTTGAATGGAAATAGATCATAATTTTTATATGAGCCTCGCAATAAACGAGGCTTGGAAATACCAAGGATTAACCTATCCCAACCCTGCAGTCGGTTGCACTGTAAGAGGCGAACACGGTGAAATTTTAGCGGTTGAATCACATCATAAAGCGGGTGAGCCTCATGCTGAAGTAAACGCTCTTAAATCTGCATATTATAAACTTACTCAAAACAAAGCAATACTCAAACTTCACGACTCTGAAAAAATTCATAGCTTTTTACTCAAAAACCATAAAAATATTTTTAAAAACTGCTCTCTTTACTCTACCTTAGAGCCTTGTTCTCATGTAGGAAAAACACCCTCATGTGCAAATTTAATAGCACAGCTCGGTATCCAAAATATTTATATCGGGACAGAAGACATAAATGCCGTTGCAGCCAAAGGCAATGAAATCTTAGCAAAGAGCGGGTTACATGTAACCATACATGTAGAAGCACAAAGATGTAAAGATTTGCTTTTGCCCTTTTTGAAATTTATGAAAAATAATTTTGTTTTTTTCAAGTGGGCACAAAGGCTTAACGGCACAACAGATGGGGGAATTGTAAGTTCTGAGGCATCAAGAAAAAATGTCCATGCTATGCGTAATGTATGTGATCTGCTCGTCATCGGCGGCAATACGGTCCGCAGTGACAGACCGACACTTGATGCGAGACTTGTGAATGGAAAAGCACCTGATATTTTAATCCTTTCACGTGAAAAAGATTTTGACAGAACCATTCCTCTTTTTAGTGTGCCAAATCGAAAAGTAACTATAGCAAGTGATTTTTCAGTGCTCAAAAACTATAAAAATATTATGATAGAGGGAAGTGAAAAAATGTACGAACTCAGCCGTGATATTGTTGATTATTATTTATGCTATCTTGCTCCTAATTTTGGCGGAAAAGAAGGTTTTAAAATATTGAAGATAAATTTGATATTTTAAATGCAAGCAAAGAAGCAGAAGATATAATATTGTGGATGAAAAGAAGGATATGAATTTATGAGCATTTTAGACCAAAAAGGTGATGTGAAACAAGAAAAAATCGTCTCTATGTTTGATGACATCGCAGCAACGTATGATACGGCAAACCGTGTGATGAGCATGGGTGTGGATATTTCATGGCGCAAAAAAGCCTGTGATCTGGCTTTTGAGTATTACGGCAAAAAAAGTATTGATAAAATTGTAGATGTTGCCTGCGGTACCGGAGATATGATGGGTTACTGGAAGAAACAGTCGCAAAAATCCGGTGTCAATATCAGTGAATTTGTAGGTGTTGATCCATCCAACGGTATGGTCGATGTTGCCCGTAAAAAATTTCCAGATTTTTCGTATCACATTGCAAAAGCAACCCAAATTCCTCTTGAAGATGCAAGTACAGATTTTTTAAGTATCACCTACGGCATTCGCAATGTTGTTGAGCGTCAAGAAGCATTTGATGAATTTAATCGTGTCCTTAAAAAAGAGGGACTTGTTGTCATATTAGAATTTATGAAAGATGAGAACAAAAACATTCTTAAAAAAATCCGCGATATTTACATGCACAAAATTCTTCCCTATGTGGGCGGTGCAATTTCCAAAAATTTGGAAGCTTACACCTACTTACCGGACTCTATTGAGAACTTTGTAACCATACAGGGCATGCAAAAAGAACTGGAGAATGCAGGCTTTGAAATGCTCCACACCCAAAGTTTTTCCATGGATATCTCAACACTGCTCATTGCTCGTAAAAAGTAGTTACTATTAAAATCTAAACTTTTGTTTTAATGCCCTGAAGTTATGCAAATTTTTTGGAACCCGTACTTCAGTGCGGGCTTTGTATTTCTAAGTTACACTTTAGCGTTTAAAACCTAATTCCAAGGAAATATTAAGTTTTTTTCTTAATTAATGGTAGTGAAACTTTTGTCTGGATTGTATATACAGTCATTTTATAGAGTTGTAAAATATAACAAAATATTGTACAATTTTATAAAGGATTGATTATGCAAGCTGTAAATTACTCTTATGCAAGGAATAATTTAAAATCTATTATTTCTGAGATATGCCAAAAAGATGAAGAATGTCTCATCACAAGTAAAAATAATCAAAATGTGGTATTGATACCTCTTAATCATTATAATCAAATAAAAGAAGAGATTAAAAAATCACTTCAAAATATAAAAGATGGTGATTTATTTAGTGTAGATGAGGCATTTGAAAAAGTTTTTGTAAAATATGAAGATTAAAGTTTTATTTACTTCAAATGCAGTACATAAGCTTGATAAGATTGCAGATTATATTTATGAAAAAACCCAATCAAAGAAATTAACACGGAATTATTTAAAAAAATTACGTGAATTTCTTGCTTCTACATTACAAAATTTTCCAAAAGCAGGACGCCCTGCTGATGAAATCTATAAAAATACGAGAAAATTAGTTTATCAAAGTTATTCAATCATATATAGTTATGATGAAGAAAATCATATTGTTTATATATTGACACTTTACAGAGAAAACTTACCTTGAAAATGGAATATAATATGCATACACTCAGCGTTTCATCACTCAACGAACAGATAAAAACTGTTCTTGAAAGCACCTTTGAACGTGTTTTTGTCGAGGGTGAACTCTCTCGCATTACTTTTCACAACTCAGGACATATCTATTTTACACTCAAAGACAAAGACTCGGCTGTAAGCTGTGTGATGTTTCGGGGAAATGCTTCAAAGCTGAGATTTCGTCTTGAAGAGGGGATGAAGGTTATCATAGATGGAGCTGTGACACTCTATAAACCGCGCGGAAGTTATCAAATTAACTGTTTTTCCATTGAACCTGCCGGACAAGGGGCTTTGGCATTGGCATATGAACAGCTCAAACAAAAGCTCTCTGCACAAGGCTATTTCGCTCCAGAGAGAAAAAAAGAACTTCCGAAATTTCCATCTCGCATTGCTCTGATTACTTCAGGGACCGGTGCAGCACTGCAAGATATGCTGCGCGTAGCAAATTCACGATACAGACTTTTGAAATTGATGTCTATGATGTGCTTGTTCAAGGCGAAGGTGCTGCATTTTCTATAGTAAATGCTCTCAAAATCGCCGATACAAAAGGGTATGATATTATAGTCATAGGTCGCGGCGGCGGAAGTATTGAAGATTTGTGGGCATTTAATGAAGAGAGTGTTGCTGATGCTCTTTTTCATGCAAAAACACCGGTAGTCTCGGCTGTCGGGCATGAAATTGACTGGGTAATCAGTGATTTTGTAGCAGACCTGCGTGCCCCGACACCCAGTGCTGCTATGGAGATGATACTGCCTGACACCAATGAACTCTATCAGTATTTAGACTCTTTATCAACACAGTTAACCCAAAAAATAACCCATAAAGTATATAATCTACAGCAAGAACTGTTACATGTAAAGAACTCTTATCTCCAACATTCAGTGGAAAAAAAATTACAATATCGCGTTGATGAGATTAAAAAACTGCAAAAAGATTTTGCGCAGGCAATTACCTTTCGTCTGCAAAATTATAAAAAAGAAGTGGATTCATTACAGCAACGATTTCCGCAAACAATTCAGAGCGTGTTAAATATTGCGCAAAATCAACTTTTAAACCTGCAAAAAATGCTAGAATCCAATAATCCAAAATACAAAAATAAAAAAGGCTTTGCACAGATTGTAAAGGATTCACAGGTAGTGGATTTGTCTTCACTCAATGTAGATGATGTATTTGAAGCTCAGAGTGATACATACATAGTCAGTGCAAAAGTCTTAAAAAAGGAAAAAATCAGATGAATTATCCACAATTTTTTGATACCGTACAAAGTATACCACTCAAAGACCCTTTGGCGCAGGTTTTAGGCGCTTTTGAAAACGGAGAATATGAAATAACATACTTAGAAGTTGTCAAAGCAGCAGGACACTCCTGTCCGACAGTGCCGGTGCTTACATTATGGCAAGCGAGGCTTTAAAAGCTTTATATCCAAATCAGCGAGCCGTGCGCGGTACTATAAAAGTAGAGTTTAAAGAGTCTATAGAAGAGGGCGTTGCCGGAGTGATAGGCAATGTTATTTCACATATTACAGGTGCAACGGAAAAAAGCGGATTTAAAGGATTAAACGGACAGTTTGCCCGCCATTCTTTGATGTTTTTCAATGCAAATATAGACGCATCTGCAAGATTTACAAGAGCAGATACGGGAAAAAGTGTAGATGTAAATTATAATCCTTCGACGGTACCGGCTTCACCGGATATGATGCCGTTAATGCAAAAATTGACAAGCGGAGCAGCCAGTCCTGAAGAAATCAAACATTTTGGTGAATTATGGCAAGAGAGAGTAAAAAGAATTTTTGAAAACTTAGAAGAAGTCGTCGAAGTTACGGAGTTGTAAACTCTGTAACTTATTTTAAAATCAGATCAGGGAAGTAGGTATTTAATATTACAGCCGTTGAGGCGGAGAGTTTTTTGAGCAGTTTGTCAAACTTGTCTTCTTTGTTCCATACAGGATGCAAAACACCGCTTAGCTTTGCCAAGGCGTTTTTTGCATCATATTCAACCCCGATATTGTCAATGAGACCGACTTTTTTTGCCTGTACTGCCGTAAATATATGGGCATTTGCATAGGTGTCTCTTTTGTTAAAATCCAAATGTCTTGCATCGGCAACATCTTTCGTAAACATATCATATGTTCCTTGAATGACCTTGTTTAACTCAGCGACTTCATACTTTTTCCATGGCCGGTCAGGTGTGCCTATCTGTTTGTAGCGTCCGGCTTTTACTACCTGTGTTTTGATACCGAGTTTTTGCATGATGCCGCTTAAATCGGCACCCTGCATAATCACACCGATGCTGCCTATCATACTGCCTGGGTTTGCTATGATTTTATCAGCCCATATACTTGCATAATAGCTTCCGCTTGCCATGGTGCCTTTGGCATAGGCTATGACAGGCTTTTGCTCTTTTAGTCTTTTGATGGCATACGCGATTTCGACAGAAGGTGAAACGGCACCACCGGGAGAATCGACAATGAACAAGACACCTTTTACAGCACTGTTGTTTGCGGCTTTATTTATTTTTTGTACAACTTCTCCGGCATCCATAATCGGACCGCTGAGATTGATTTTTTCCAAATTATAGCTTGTGAACTCTTTTTCACTTGCCGGAGCAAAAGTAAAATCAAAATCAGCACAAAGAGCATGGCTTTGAAATGATTTTGGATATAGTTCATAATTGCTGCGATGGGAGAAAATATCTTTTTCAGTAATTCCATTTATTCATTTCCTTTTGCAAGTTTTCCGTTAATGAAAACTTTTGAGATATTATAGCGATGCAGTATTAAATGAATGGCTAACTCTTCATTTGGTTCGGCATCCAGGTCAAGAACAAGCATATCTGCATTTTTGCCTTCTAAAATTTCTCCCGTATTGAGTCCCAGTGCCTGAGCGGCATGGACGGTGACTCCTTTTATAAGTTGTTTTGCGAATTCCAAGAGAGGCGCATTACTGTGCATAAAAAGAGAAATTTTCATCTCTTCAAACAGATCAAGCTGATAGTTTGAGCTTAAACCGTCAGTCGCAACAATCCAGCGAATCTTTTTTTCATCTAGTTTTTTGATATTGAGTGTAGGATTGCCAAGGAGTCTGTTGGATATAGGACAGTGAATGATGGTGTGATTCTGCTCGGCAATCTTTTCTAACTCTTCTTCATTTGTTTTGACCGCATGTGTGAGCAGTGCTTCAAAACCGTCAAAATAGTTCAAAAACTCTTTGGCATCACTGATGCTTCTGTCCTGTTTGAGCAGTGTTTTAAAAAATTCCTTAAAATCACCGCTGCTTGAATCAAGCCAGTTGCGTTCGGCTTCACTTTCCATAAAATGTGCCGTAAGTTTTAGATTTTCATTTTTAACAATCTCGAGAGCTTTTTGTATAAGAATCGGGTGAACAGAGTAGGGGGAATGAATGGCAACTGCAGGATAAAATCCTTCCCTTTGAACAGCTTTTGAGGCATCTAGCCGCGCAAGAAAATCACTAAAAAGAGCATCCGCCATCCCTGCCTGTGAACCGATAAGTTCATTGAAAAATACAACATTCTGTTGAGCGTTTATACATGCTTCAAGATCCATGGCATGAGAACTTATGGCACCAAAGGTTGTGATACCGCTTGTAAGCATGGCATCTATTGCTTTGTCCATACATGTAAGGTCACAGCCTGCGATAAGGTCTTCACGATTTTCTATAACACTGTAGAGCCAGTTTAAGAAATCACCGTAACTGAGCTGGTTTTTATTGGCAGAGAACTCTACATGTACATGAGCATTGATAAGGCCGGGCATAAGCAGAGAATTTTTTTGCAACTGTATGATTTTTGCTTCTGGAAATTTCTGCTCCAGTTCTTCTAAAACACCTATGCAGCGGATAGTTTTGTCAAATGCAATTGCCTTGTCTGTAAGGAGTATATCCGGTGTTAAAATATAATTGGGAACGAGTATTGTCATCTTTTTTTCTTTTTTTCAAATTATACACTTTTTTTAATATTAGTTTGGATAAAATAGTCCTTCAGAAGATAAATCATCATAATAAGGGTAAAAATGAAAATAGTAGTTATTCAAGGTCCAAATTTAAACATGCTCGGAATCCGTGAACAAAATATTTACGGTCCGATGAAGTTAGAGCAGATTCATGCACAGATGAAAGATGTAGCAACCCAAAACGGTGTGGAAATAGAATTTTTTCAAAGCAACCTCGAAGGTGAAATTGTAGATAAAATTCAGGAGTGCTACGGTGAAGCACAGGGATTGATTATCAATGCTGCTGCCTATACGCATACTTCTATTGCAATTCGTGATGCGATTTCTGCCGTAAGCCTGCCTACCATAGAAGTACATATCAGCAATATTCACCGACGTGAAGAATTTAGACAAAAAAATATGATTGCACCTGTCTGCACATCATCTGTTGTCGGTTTCGGACCTTTTGGCTACCATTTGGCTATGATGGGTATGCTTCAGATTATGAACGAAATCAAAGCGGCCCAAGAAGCGCAGGCGCAAGCACAGAAACAGGCCTAAGTCTTTACATGTACAGAAAATGCAAGATAAACAAAAGATTGACCTCTTTTTACAACTTGCATTTCCCTTATACTGCCCGTGGCAAAAGTCGGCATAGATATGAAACTGTTGTAGGTATTGGTGGAAATGTCGGAGATGTACGTCGAAGATTTGAACATCTTCTTGTGGTGTTGCAAAAAGACAAAAGAGTATCAGTAGTAAAAACATCATTGATTTTAAAAAATCCTCCTTTTGGCTATACAGACCAGGATGATTTTTTCAACTCAATACTTGTTTTAAAAACTTCAATGCAGCCAAGAGTTTTTTTACGCTATTTACTGGATTGGAAAAAAAATTTGGCAGAAAAAGAACTTTTGAAAATGCACCAAGGACGCTAGATTTGGATATTATATTTTTTGATAACCGTACAATACATACACAAGATTTAATTGTGCCACATCCTTTTTATACGCAAAGAGAAAGTGTAATGATACCTTTGTCAGGTGTTGGTAGATGAAAATATTGACATTTACCGGGCGCAGTCCGTCAGAGGCACTCAAAAAAGCAAAAATGGAAATTGGGGATGAGGGGATGCTCATTGAAACCAAAGAGATTCAAAAAAAAGCTTTAGGCAGAGAAGCCCTCTATGAGATAGTAATCGGTATAGATGAAGAAATGATTCCGGCTACTTATAAAAAAACAAAAAAACCGCTTTCCAAACAGCAACCGCTCAAAGAAGAGAGTCGGGAAATACTTTTTGATATTTCCAATGCGGCACAACAAATTTCTAAAATTTCAAATGTGACCGATCCTTTGGAGAACCTATATCAGCCTTCACCGTTACAACAAACAGCTGCTTCTGTTGAACCCAAAGAGCTAAAAGAGATAAAATCTGAAATCAATAAACTGACAGATAAGGTAAAAATTATTCAAAATATGTTTTGGGATGAAAAGTCACCAAATCTTTCAAGTCAAATTCCGTCGGAATTTTCTGAAATTTATCGTCTTGCCTCACAAAGCGGAATGAACAGGGAACATCTGGATACTCTTATGCAGGTTACTTTGGAACATATGCCGTTGAAAATGCGAGAAAACTCTTCCACCGTAAAAAGGTATTTTCAAACAATACTTCGAAAAATGGTTCCTATCCGAAGAGAAACACTGCCTAATATAGGTGCGAAAAAAGTTATTATGCTTGTCGGACCAACAGGTGTGGGAAAGACAACTTCTATTGCCAAACTTGCTGCCAGATACTCTTTTTTAATGGAAAAAAAGTACAAAGTCGGACTGGTTGTGCTTGACACCTATCGTATAGGGGCAGTCGAGCAGTTGATGCAGTATGCACGAATGATGAAACTTGGAATTGAAACAGTTGTTGATCCTCCGGAGTTCTCAAGCGCTCTGGAATCTCTCAAATATTGTGATTATATATTGATTGATACAATGGGATCGAGTCCTTATGACAGAGTGAAAATTGAAAAAATATATGAGTGTCTGAATGCAAACAACACGCAATACAATGTGGATGTAGTGCTGGTAATGCCAAGTTCAATTAAATATGAAGACTTAAAAGTGACCTATGACAGCTTTTCAACACTGGGTGTAGATACACTGATGTTTACAAAGCTGGATGAGACAATGGGTTTTGGAAATATTTTTTCGCTGGCTTATGAAACAAAAAAACCGATAAGTTATTTTTCTGTAGGTCAGGAAGTACCGGAAGATTTAGTATGTGCGAGCAGTGATTTTTTAATTGAGTGTCTTCTGAACGGATTTAACAGGAGTAAGGTATGATTGGGAATCAGGCGCAAAAGCTTGAAGAACTAGTTGCTTCAAATTCCCAAAAGAAAAAATCAAAAAAAACACGTTTTATCGCAATTACAAGCGGTAAAGGCGGGGTAGGCAAAAGTACTATAAGTTCAAACCTTGCCTATGCGTTGTCTCAGCAGGGTTTGAATGTGGGAATATTTGATGCAGATATAGGACTGGCCAATCTGGATGTTATGTTTAATGTAAAAATCAAAAAAAACATTTTACATGTACTCAAAGGTGAAGCGACGGTTAGCGATATTTTAATTCCTATTACCCGTAATCTTATTCTGATTCCTGGTGAGAGTGGTGATGAAATATTAAAATATTCCGATATGGCACTGTTTGACAGATTTATGCAAGAAGCACAGGTTTGAACAAACTTGATGTAATGATTATAGATACGGGAGCCGGGATTGGAGAGCATATTCAAATGTTTTTAAATGCGGCAGATGATGTAATTGTTGTAACCGTTCCCGATCCTGCAGCAATTACCGATGCATATGCAACGATTAAAACAATTGCGACACTCAGAAATGATGTATTTATGATAATGAATCAGGTGAAAAATGAAAAAGAGGCTTTTGGTGTTTTTGAAAAAATTAAAAAAGTTGCCAAGGCAAATATAGGTGAAAAACTGGATTTGCAGTTGATTGGGAAAATGAATGCTGATGCAAAAGTTTCAACATCGTAAAGCAGCGTGCACTTTTTAGAATGCTTTATCCTGCATCACAGCCGAGCAAAGACATAGATGCAATTGTGCGTAAAATTACACAAAAGCTGGAACGAAATGTGCTGGTTACATCCAATGAAAGTGGATTGTCAGGTCTGTTTAAAAGATTAATGGATCATTTTTAAGTCTTATTTGGGGTAGTTATGTTTGGTGAAAACTTTGTTTATTTTTTTACTGTTCAAGGGTTTTTTGTAGGAATAATCTTTGGGTTGTTAAAATCTTTTGATGCTGAAGGGTTATTACTTTATACATTTTTTATTACCATCTTTTTTTATCTTTTTTCACATGTAATTGTTGCACTTTATTACAGAACGATAACGGTTAAAGCCTATAATTTTCCAAAAGAAACCCATGAAACAGAACTAGATGTTTTTGTAAAAGAGATAAACAAAAGAGAAAAACTGATAGACTCAGCGTGTAAAATTACAGATATTGCTGTCAAAATGAATTCTGAAGATGTAGCCGGACAAAAATTATGACAAAAAATGCCTACCTTCAAGATCTCAAACACAAAGAAGATGAACTGGCACTGCAATATCTTCCTGCCGTAAAAGCAATGGCTTTTCGGCTCAAAGAGCGGCTTCCAAGTTCGGTGGATTTTAGTGATCTTTCAGCAATCGGGACAGAAGAACTTATAAAACTGGCAAGGCGATATGATGAAAAGCTCAATGACTCTTTTTGGGGCTATGCAAAAAAAAGAGTTTATGGTGCAATGCTTGACTATTTGAGAAGTCTGGATATTTTAAGCCGTGCCAGCCGTAAACTTGTAAAAGCTATAGATTATGCAGTTCAGGAATATATGCTGACACATGACGAAGAACCGAGTGATGAAGAACTGGCAGATATACTGGGCGAAAGTATTGAAAAAGTTCATGAAGCACGCATCGCTTCAAATATTTATACAGTCATGCCTCTGCATGATCAGTTGCAAATTGGTGATGAGGGTGCAGCGCTTGTTCAAATTGAAAAAGAAGAGTTGATTGGCGTAATAAAAAAAGTTCTTTCCTCTTATAAAGAGAGAGAACAGATGATAATTCAGCTATACTACTTTGAAGAGTTGACTTTAAAAGAAATTAGTGATATTTTAGATATAACTGAGTCCCGTATCTCACAAATTCACAAGTCTGTAATCCAAAAAATTAAAGAGAGTATAGGAGCATAACATGGCAGATATACTATCACAGGAAGAAATCGATGCGCTTTTGGATGTTGTTGAAGATGAAGGTGAAAATGTCTTAGAGAGTGATGAAGATGCTCTTTTGCCTCAACGGCAGGTAACTCTCTATGATTTTAAACGTCCAAACAGGGTTTCAAAAGAGCAGCTTCGTGCATTTCGCGGTGTTCATGACAAAATGGCCAGAAGTCTGGCTTCTCAGATATCTTCAATTATGCGTTCTATTGTTGAAATACAGCTTCACTCTGTTGATCAGATGACCTATGGTGAATTTTTGATGAGTTTGCCAAACCCTACAAGTTTTAATGTATTTTCGGTGAAGCCTCTTGAGGGAAGCGGCATTATAGAAATCAATCCTTCCATTGCTTTTCCTATGCTTGACAGATTGCTTGGAGGAAAAGGAGAACCTTTCGATGCAAGTCGGGAATTTTCAGATATAGAACTCAGCCTGTTTGAAACAATACTTCGTGTTATGATGAGCACGCTAAAGAGGCATGGGCTCCTGTTATGGAAATTTATCCGGCAATAGAATCCAAAGAATCTTCTCCGAATGTCGTTCAAATTGTTGCACAAAACGAAATTGTTGTTATGGTGGTAATGGAAATCATCATAGGGCACAGTTCCGGTATGATGAATATATGCTATCCTGTTATCTCATTGGAACCTGTTTTGCCAAAACTTGCAAGCCGTGATTTAATGTTAAACGAAACAAGTTCTAAAAAAAGCAGAAATATGGAGCTGAAGGTTCTTCTCGGTGGGGCAAAAGTAAATGTAGAAGCAAATTTGGGTGATGCAGATTTAACTATGCATGATATACTTGAATTGAAAATCGGTGATGTAATCAGGCTCTCAAGTGCTGCAGATGACATTGTGACTGTTGCAGTAGATGGAAAAGAGAGATTTCGTGGTGAAATAGGACTGCGGAGGTTCAGAAAATCAATTAGTATTACAGAAATTATTGAAACAGAAAAAGATACCGTCAAGCGTGCACTTGAGAATTTAGAAAAACAAAGACACGAAAAAATTTCCGGGGTTAAAGATATAATTCATGAAGGTGAAACGGAATTTGAAAACAAATATGAGGAGTAAAAAATGAGTGACTTTATAAAACTATTTGAAGATGAAACAGTTGGTACTATTGAAGCACTTATTGGAACTGCTCCAACTTTAGAGTTAAAAGAAGAACAGGAATTAAGCATCATTTCAAACATTGTTCCGCCTATTGTTTTGGTGAAAATCAAGGTAAGCGGAGATGTGGATGCAGAGGCAATGGTAGCGTTACCACCAAATCTGGCAGCATCACTTTCAGATATGATGATGGGTGAAGAAGCCAGTGAGAGAGAAGATGTAAGCGAAGACGATATGGATGCTACAAAAGAGATAGTATCAAATATTTTTGGTGCTATTGCAAATACGCTTTCTGCTCAAAAAGAGTTGCCTGTTTTGTCTTTCAGTATTGAAAATATAGAATTGGTCGGCGATAATGATGAAGTAAGTCTCGAAGCTTTCAGCAGAATGTATGTATATAAGTTTAACCTGGAATCCGTGCATTCATTACTGATGTTTATTATAGATGAAAAATTAAAAAATGTCCTGTTTCCAGCAGAATCTTCAGAAGAAACAGTAAATGCACATGACCATGCGAGCAGTGCCGATACTTCGGAACATGTAATATCAAATTGTGAAGAAGATATTACCTTGAGCAGTGAAGAGATGAAAAACATTGCTCTTATTATGGATGTAAAACTTCCTGTAAAGGTAAGAATCGGGAAAAAAAGAATGTTGCTAAAAGATGTACTGAATATGGATATCGGCTCGGTTATTGAATTAAACCAATTGGCAAATGATCCGTTGGATATTTTGGTAGATAATCATGTGATAGCACAGGGTGAAGTAGTTATTGTAGATGGCAACTTTGGAATACAAGTAACAACGATAGGCACGAAAAAAGAAAGATTAACACAGCTTAAAGGTTAATAAGAAAGTTTGAGGACATAATGAAAGAAAAAGTTTTAGTAGGAATGAGTGGAGGGGTTGATTCAACAATTACTTCTTTATTGTTAAAAGAGCAAGGGTATGAAGTTGAAGGATTATATATGAAACTTCATTCAAAACCCGGATATCATGAAATTCACCAGGCACGTGCACAAAAAGCTGCTGACTTTGTCGGTATTAAATTGCATGTACTGGATTTACAAAAAACATTTAATGAAAAAGTATTTCAACCGTTTATTGATACATACGCTGAAGGAAAAACTCCAAATCCGTGTGCCCTGTGCAACAGAAATCTTAAGTTTGGTGAAATGATAAAATTCGCTGATGAAATCGGTGCAGAGTATTTGGCAACCGGACATTACATTAAAACAGATGGAAAGTATCTTTACTCTGCAGATGATGATACAAAAGATCAAAGTTATTTTCTTTTTTATATTAACAGAGAAATTCTACCAAGATTAAAATTTCCATTAGGTGAAAGACATAAAAAAATATAAAAGCGTTGGCTGCATCCATAAAAGGATTGGAATCATTTTCATCTCAGGCAGAATCAAGTGAAATCTGTTTTGTGGAAACAACATATACGGACCTTTTAAAAGACTATGTTCAGGTTGATCAGCCGGGAGAAGTTCTTGATCAAAATGGCAATGTTATAGGTGAACATAAGGGATATATGCACTATACGATTGGAAAGCGTAAAGGCTTTACAGTACATGGTGCCCATGATCCTCATTTTGTACTGAGTATTAATCCGAAAAAAAATCAAATAGTTGTCGGGAAAAAAGAAGATCTGGCATGTTATGATGTAAAACTCAATAATCTCAATATGTTTGATGACAGAAAAGAGTTTGACACAACAGTGAAACTGCGTTACAGAACTAAAGCAGTCAAGTGCCATGTAAAAATAGAAGCAGATGTAGCCTATCTGAAACTCGAAGAGAGTGTATTCGGTGTTGCAGTCGGACAGGCCGCGGTATTTTATGATGATGATAAACTTATAGGCGGCGGCTGGATTATAGAGTCTTAGCTGCCAACAAACTTCTATAAAAAGTAACAAATAAAAAACTTCAAAAACTTTTTAAAAAACCCACCAAACATTAAGCAGTCTCTAAGCAATACTCCCCTATAATTCCCATCCACAAACAGAGAGACCTTGTTTAAAAGGCCTGAAGAGACTTCAAGTAGAAGCTTTTAAAAATGTTTGAGATCATTGAAAACTAAGCAAGTAAGAGACTTTTTAACTTTAGAGTTAAAGAGATAAATTACTTAGAAATAACTAATAAACAACAACCGTCTATTCTATTTTGAAATCCATACAGGCTTGCCTGTATGGTTCCCTTAATAGTAATAGATAACTATACAGTCTAGTAATAGAACCTTAAGCAGTTTTATTAAGACTTAAAATAACAAAGCCAATGATTTAATAATCTTGGGCAAAAGATCAGTAATAAGTTTACTTATCTTTTCATAATAGTTAATTGCAGAGTTTCAATCAGTAAGAGAGAAGATGCACTAGTGCATCGAGCCTCACGCTGAGTGAAACCCAGTGTTAACGCAGAGAAGGGACTTTATTTCTTCTCGTTTCAATTATGGAGAGTTTGATCCTGGCTCAGAATGAACGCTGGCGGCGTGCTTAACACATGCAAGTCGAACGGTAACAGATGGTAGCTTGCTACTATGCTGACGAGTGGCGCACGGGTGAGTAATATATAGATAATGTGCCCCTTGGACCGGGATAGCCATTGGAAACGATGATTAATACCGGATACTCCTTCTTATCACAAGATAAGTCGGGAAATGGATTCCGCCAAGGGATCGGTCTATATCCCATCAGCTAGTTGGTAGTGTAAGAGACTACCAAGGCTATGACGGGTAGCGGGTTTGAGAGGATGATCCGCCACACTGGTACTGAGACACGGACCAGACTCCTACGGGAGGCAGCAGTGAGGAATATTGCACAATGGGGGAAACCCTGATGCAGCAACGCCGCGTGGAGGATGACGCATTTCGGTGTGTAAACTCCTTTTATATGTCAAGAAAATGACGGTAGCATATGAATAAGCACCGGCTAACTCCGTGCCAGCAGCCGCGGTAATACGGAGGGTGCAAGCGTTATTCGGAATCACTGGGCGTAAAGGACGCGTAGGCGGGTTGGCAAGTCAGATGTGAAATCCTACAGCTTAACTGTAGAACTGCATTTGAAACTGCCGACCTAGAGTATGGGAGGGGGAGATGGAATTAGTGGTGTAGGGGTAAAATCCGTAGATATCACTAGGAATACCGAAAGCGAAGGCGATCTCCTGGAACATAACTGACGCTAAGGCGTGAAAGCGTGGGGAGCAAACAGGATTAGATACCCTGGTAGTCCACGCCCTAAACGATGTTCACTAGTCGTCGCTCTGCTAGTCAGGGCGGTGATGCACTTAACAGATTAAGTGAACCGCCTGGGGAGTACGGTCGCAAGATTAAAACTCAAAGGAATAGACGGGGACCCGCACAAGTGGTGGAGCATGTGGTTTAATTCGAAGATACGCGAAGAACCTTACCTAGCCTTGACATTGAGAGAACCTGCCAGAGATGGCGGGGTGCCCTTCGGGAGCTCGAAAACAGGTGCTGCACGGCTGTCGTCAGCTCGTGTCGTGAGATGTTGGGTTAAGTCCCGCAACGAGCGCAACCCTCGTCCTTAGTTGCTAGCAGGTTAAGCTGAGCACTCTAAGGAGACTGCCTTCGTAAGGAGGAGGAAGGTGAGGACGACGTCAAGTCATCATGGCCCTTATGGCTAGGGCTACACACGTGCTACAATGGGGCGTACAGAGTGTTGCGATACCGCGAGGTGGAGCTAATCACTTAAAGCGTCTCTCAGTTCGGATTGGAGTCTGCAACTCGACTCCATGAAGCTGGAATCACTAGTAATCGTAGATCAGCAATGCTACGGTGAATACGTTCCCGGGTCTTGTACTCACCGCCCGTCACACCATGGGAGTTGATTTCACCCGAAATCGGGAAGCCAACCTTCGGGGGGCTACCGCTTACGGTGGAATTAGCGACTGGGGTGAAGTCGTAACAAGGTAACCGTAGGAGAACCTGCGGTTGGATCACCTCCTTTCTAGAGTAAAGAGCACTCATTCGATTGAGTGGCTCAACACAAGAAAATCTCACACGAGAAATAGTTTATTAGTTGTTTCAAAAGTTACTTACTTGCTTAGTTTTCAGTGATCTGTGTTCATTTGAATTACGATTATGTCAAAGGTGTAACCTTGAGAGGGCTTTGCTTTCTGAGGGATTTTAGCTTTAGTCAAGGAAGGTTCTTTGCTGAAGGCGGAGCGTATAAACTGTACGTGACAACTGAAGTAAAGGTTCTGACGCAGAATAAAGTTAAAAGCACCAGAAAGGGCCTATAGCTCAGCTGGTTAGAGTGCACCCCTGATAAGGGTGAGGTCCCAGGTTCAAGTCCTGGTAGGCCCACCATTTCTTAGCGATTTGCACTTAAAAAAGAAACTCACATACTAAAGTATGCTTCGCTTCTTTTTTAAGCACAACTCATCTAAGAAACAAGTTTCTAAATTAAATATAAGTTCTTAAAGTCATAAGAATTTATATTTGGTTTAAAAACCAAACGATCATTAAATTACAATTGTTAAAGTCAACAACTTTAATTATAGAGATATAATTAAAAACTAAATAACTACAATAACAGATCATTCATCTTGTTTAATGTATTACATTAAATAAGGTAGTGAACGCAACATAGAATAAAAAGATATTAAGGGCCATAGGTGGATGCCTTGGCTAGTAGAGGCGATGAAAGACGTACTAGGCTGCGAAAAGTCTCGGGGAGCTGCCAAGAAGCTTTGATCCGGGAATTTCTGAATGGGGCGACCCAGCACGGAGCGATTCGTGTTACCACCTTCGGGTGGGGCGAACTTGGGGAAGTGAAACATCTCAGTACCCAAAGGAAGAGAAATCAAACGAGATTCCGAGAGTAGCGGCGAGCGAAATTGGAATAGGGCGCATACATTTAGCATATTTGTTAGCAGAACATTCTGGAAAGGATGAGCATAGAGGGTGATACTCCCGTAAGCGAAAACATTTATGTGGAACTAAGGTATGGAACGAGTAGGTCGGGACACGTGTTATCTTGACTGAATATGGGGGGACCACCCTCCAACCCTAAATACTACTACTAGACCGATAGCGAACAAGTACCGTGAGGGAAAGGTGAAAAGGACCGCGGTGAGCGGAGTGAAATAGAACCTGAAACCTATGGCTTACAATCATTCGGAGCACTATTAAATAAGTGTGACGGACTGCCTTTTGCATAATGAGCCTGCGAGTTGTGGTATCTGGCAAGGTTAATCGAACGAGAAGCCGTAGCGAAAGCGAGTCTTAATAGGGCGACATAGTCAGATGCTGCAGACCCGAAACTGAGTGATCTATCCATGAGCAGGTTGAAGCTGGTGTAAGAGCCAGTGGAGGACCGAACCCGTAGAAGTTGAAAATTCTTGGGATGACTTGTGGATAGGGGTGAAAGGCCAATCAAACTCAGTGATAGCTGGTTCTCTCCGAAATATATTTAGGTATAGCCTCGAGCATTAGCGTATAGGGGTAGAGCACTGACAGGGCTAGGGCTGCTTACCGCGGTACCAAACCCTATCAAACTCCGAATACTATACGTGTAACCTCGGGAGTCAGGCGTAGGGTGATAAAATCCTATGTCGAGAGGGGAACAACCCAGACTAACAGCTAAGGTCCCAAAGTTTTATCTAAGTGGAAAAGGATGTGGAGTTGCTGTGACAACCAGGAGGTTGGCTTAGAAGCAGCCATCCTTTAAAGAAAGCGTAACAGCTCACTGGTCTAGCGATTCTGCGCCGAAAATATAACGGGGCTAAGATAAACACCGAAGCTTTAGATTTACAGTTTACTGTAAGTGGTAGGAGAGCGTTCCATTCAGCGCTGAAGGTATACCGGTAAGGAGTACTGGAGCGGATGGAAGTAGCATGCAGGCATGAGTAGCGAGAAAAGAAGTGAGAATCTTCTTCGCCGTAAACCCAAGGTTTCCTACGCGATGCTCGTCATCGTAGGGTTAGTCGGGACCTAAGTCGAGTCCGAAAGGGGTAGACGATGGCAAATCGGTTAATATTCCGATACCGACATTACATCGTTTGAGTGATGGGGGGACGCATAGAGTTAAAGGGGGTCACTGATGGAATAGTGGCTCGAAGGACGTAGGTCGTAGCGTAGGCAAATCCGCGCTACATGAGACCGAGATCTGACAGGCTGGTCAATCTTTTCGGAGAGCGACCAGAACCCTTGATACTGTCGTGCCGAGAAAAGCCTCTAAACGAGATGTAATGTTGCCCGTACCGTAAACCGACACAGGTGGGTGAGATGAGTATTCTAAGGCGCGTGGATGAACCCTTGTTAAGGAACTCTGCAAACTAGCACCGTATCTTCGGTATAAGGTGTGCCCTAAGTGTTAGGAGATTTACTCTCCAAAGCACTGACGGGTCGCAGCAAAGAGTCCCTCCCGACTGTTTACCAAAAACACAGCACTCTGCTAACACGTAAGTGGATGTATAGGGTGTGACGCCTGCCCGGTGCTCGAAGGTTAAAAGGATTGCTTAGCTTCGGCGAAGGCATGAATTGAAGCCCGAGTAAACGGCGGCCGTAACTATAACGGTCCTAAGGTAGCGAAATTCCTTGTCGGTTAAATACCGACCTGCATGAATGGCGTAACGAGATGGGAGCTGTCTCAACAAGGGATCCAGTGAAATTGTAGTGGAGGTGAAAATTCCTCCTACCCGCGGAAAGACGGAAAGACCCCGTGCACCTTTACTATAGCTTGACACTGCTATTGGGATATTCATGTGCAGGATAGGTGGGAGCCGTTGAACCTAGGACGCCAGTTCTGGAGGAGGCATCCTTGAGATACCACCCTTGAATATTCTGATAGCTAACTCCGTACGATTATCTCGTGCGAGGACAATGTCTGGTGGGTAGTTTGACTGGGGCGGTCGCCTCCTAAAAAGTAACGGAGGCTTACAAAGTTCGGCTCAGAAGGGTTGGAAATCCTTCGTAGAGTATAATGGCATAAGCCGGACTGACTGTGAGACATACAAGTCGAGCAGAGTCGAAAGACGGTCATAGTGATCCGGTGGTTCTGTGTGGAAGGGCCATCGCTCAAAGGATAAAAGGTACGCCGGGGATAACAGGCTGATCTCCCCCAAGAGCTCACATCGACGGGGAGGTTTGGCACCTCGATGTCGGCTCATCGCATCCTGGGGCTGGAGCAGGTCCCAAGGGTATGGCTGTTCGCCATTTAAAGCGGTACGCGAGCTGGGTTCAGAACGTCGTGAGACAGTTCGGTCCCTATCTTCCGTGGGCGTAGGAACGTTGAGGAGAGCTGACCCTAGTACGAGAGGACCGGGTTGGACGTGCCACTGGTGCACCAGTTGTCCTGCCAAGGGCATAGCTGGGTAGCTACGCACGGATGAGATAACCGCTGAAAGCATCTAAGCGGGAAGCCAACTCCAAGATGAACGTTCCCTGAAGTACGCTTGAAGACTACAAGCTTGATAGGCTGGATGTGTACGCACAGCAATGTGTTTAGCTGACCAGTACTAATAGTACGTTTGTCTTTTTACCAAGTTCTTAAATGAACACAATTGCTTCACTACCTTATTTAGTGTATATAACTAATAAGAGATATGTTAGTAGTTATTTGGAACCGGTACTTTAGTGCCGGCTGTTGTTGATTTTACCAATTCTAACTTAATGAGCAATCATTAACTCACTCAACTGGTCCTTGTAAGATCAGATATAAATACATCAGTCAGATGTCTTTATATCTGATCTTGTCTAGGTGGCTATAGAGAGAGGGAAACGCCTGGCCCCATTCCGAACCCAGAAGCTAAGCCTCTCATCGCTGATAATACTGCAGGTTTCACTTGTGGGAATGTAGGTCGCTGCCTAGTTGATCAGATTTTTCTTCCTAACTTTTAATCATTTTAATCAAACAACTGACTTTTTTACCAAATCTACCTTTTACTAAGTAATTCTATGATATTATTTTATATATAATTTTAGGATGATATATGAAAAAATATATAAAAGATCAAATTAAAAAATCATATGAAACAAAACAGGCTATTTATGAAAATGATGATTTACTTTCTAAGATAGAAAAGGTGGCGTATGAGTGCGTGAATATATACCGTCATACAAACAAAAAAACAATTCTTGCAGGAAACGGAGGCAGTGCTGCGGATGCACAGCATATTGCTGCGGAACTTGTGGGCAGGTACGGTTTTGACAGACCTTCCATTCCTTCATTGGCGCTTACTACAGATACATCAAATCTTACTGCCATTGGCAACGATTACGGATATGATCAGGTCTTTTCCCGTCAACTTGAAGGAATGGGACAAGAAGGTGATATTTTTATCGGTATTTCAACTTCTGGTAATTCACTTAATATTATTAAGGCATTTGAGTCTGCAAAGAAAAAAAAGATTATGACAGTTGCTCTCACGGGTCGTGATGGTGGTGAAATGGCAAAAATGGCTGATATTGCCCTTATTGTTCCTTCAAATGCAACACCTAGAATTCAGGAAGCTCATATATTGATAGGACATATTCTTTGCGACATCATTGAGAAAGAGATATTTGGTGAGGGTGTTGGCAGATAAGAGATGAAAAAGGCACTTTTTTTAGATAGAGACGGTGTTGTCAATGTTGAAAAGAGTATCTCTATAAGAGAGAAGATTTTGAATTTATTGATGGTATATTTGATTTGTGTAAACATTATCAGAATTTAGGATATTTGATTATTATTGTAACAAATCAGTCTGGTATAGCGAGAGCATATTATACAGAAGAAGATTTTGAGTTGCTTACAGACTGGATGATACAAGAGTTTAAAAAGAGAAATATTGATATTGCAAAAGTCTATCATTGCCCGCATCATCCGGATATTAATATAAAATGTAGTTGCAGAAAACCTGAACCGGGAATGATTTTGGAAGCACAAAAAGAATTTAATTTGGATTTAACACATTCTTTAATGATTGGTGATAAGGAACGGGATATTGAGGCTGCCATAAATGCCGGTATTTCAGAAACATATTTATTTGATGAAATAAATCAGATCAGAAGTTCCAAAGCAACAAAAACAGTCAGTAAACTTGATGAAATATGGAAATAAAATGCTGATACTCAACAGTGGTGGTACATTTAACAAACGATACAATGAAATAAGCGGAGAACTTGAAGTTCCTTATGACAATGCAGCTATTGAAAGAATTTTATTCAGTGCTCAGGAAGTGTACAATCTTGCAGGAGTCGTTTACAAAGACAGTCTGGAGATGGACAGTAATGACAGACGTATGCTTGCTGATATTATACGGGAATCAACAGAAGATACTTTTGTGATAGTGCACGGCACCGACACTATGGAGCTCAGTGCCGAGTTTTTGGATGAAGTATTTGATGACAGAAAAATCATTATTACGGGCGCTATGAAACCGTTTGAAATTGACAATATTGAAGCATCCTTAAATCTTGGTATGGCTATCGGATATGCAAAAGCGGTAGAAAAAAATGGTGTTTATATATGTATGAGCGGCTTAGTCGAACCTTGGAAAAACATTCAAAAAAACAGAAATATAGGGAAGTTTGAAGTTGTCAGATAAAATAGCCTGTGATCACTGTCATTTAGAATTTTCAAAAGATGTAATGATACAAGAGGATGAACATTACTTTTGCTGTAACGGCTGTCAGGGTGTATTTCATTTACTTTCAGATGAAGGATTGGACGGTTTTTATGATAAGCTGGGCAATAATAAACTTGCACCGCCTTCACAGCAGTACGAAGACTCTTTAAATTTTGATTCGCCGGCATTTTATGAACGCTTTGTTACACTCAATAAAGATGGCTTCTGTGAAGTTTCTTTGGTTATTGAGGGTATTCACTGTGCTGCATGTGTCTGGCTGAACGAAAAAGCTTTGACAAATATGCAAGGTGTTATTGCTACGAACATCAATTATACAAACAACAAAGCAAAGATTGTCTGGGATGATGATACGGTCAAACTCTCCAAAATTATAGATATGATTCGTGCCATCGGATATGATGCATACCCTTATGATGCTTCACTGCAGGAACAAAAAGCAGATAAGGAGCGAAAGGAATATTACACACGGATGGCTGTTGCTGTTTTTGCGACGATGAACATGATGACGATTATGGTTGCGCAGTATGCCGGTTATTTCAGTGGTATATCTGAAAATATCAAACATATACTCAATATCGGAGAGTGGGTTTTAGCAACTCCTGTACTTTTTTACAGTGGATGGCCTTTCATTCGCGGAATGTATTACGGGATGAAGACAAAAACAGTAAATATGGACACACTTGTTGCTACTGGGGCGATACTAACCTATATATACTCTATTTATATTACTGTTACGCGCAGTGGTGAAGCCTATTTTGATTCGGTGACGATGATTATTACTTTTGTACTGGTTGGAAAATTCTTAGAGGTTTTAAGTAAAAAAAGTATTGCCGATACTTTGGATATTATGAATCATCATCTGCCAAATGATGTTAAAGTTGTTGTGGATAAAAAGATTAGTACGAAAAATGTCAATGATGTCATTGTAGGCGAAATTGTTTTGGTAAATTCAGGAGAACGTGTTGCTCTTGACGGTGAGATACAAGAAGGAAGCGGAAATTTTGATGAATCAAGCCTGACCGGTGAGAGTGAGCCTGTTTTTAAAACTGCAGGAGAGAATATCATCAGTGGAACGGTAAGTATTGATGCCGATGTCAAATATAAAGTTACGAGAGATTTTGCACACTCCACAATGAGTAATATTGTAGCCTTGCTGGAAAATGCAATGAATAACAAGCCAAAAATTCAGCAGTTGGCAAACAGGCTGAGTGAATATTTTTCCGAAGTGATACTGGCACTCTCTTTTATAACTTTTATCGGATGGTATCTTTACTCATCCAATTTTGAGCAGTCTTTTATGATCAGTATTGCCGTTATAGTGATAGCCTGTCCCTGTGCCCTTGCTCTGGCGACACCTGTCGCAACACTGGTCGGTCTCTCTATCGCTTCAAAAAGGGGGATACTTTTTAAAGAAGCTGCTCAGCTTGAGACAATGGCAAAGGCAGATGTTTTATTACTTGATAAAACAGGAACGATTACAAAAGGTCGACCTGAGGTTGTCAAAGAGGAAATATTTCTGCCGTTTCACAAGTCTATGCTTTATTCGTTATTGCTTAACTCAAAACACCCTGTTGCCAAAGGTGTGGAAAAATATATTTTTGATGAGGATTTGGATCCCTTAGAACTGGAAAGCTTTCAAAATATACCTTCGCAGGGTTTGAGCGCGATGTATGACGGGAAGATGCTTGCAGGCGGGAATGCGAAACTCATGCAAACCATAGGGATTGACGTCTGTAGTTCAAGCCAAAACAGTGAATTTTATTTTGCGTACGGCGGAGAACTTTTGGCTAAATATGAACTTTTTGACATACCGCGTGAGGATGCAAAAGAGGCTATAGCCAAAATTAAAAAATGGGTATAGAGATAATTATGCTCACAGGAGACCATGAAGAGAGTGCCAAAAAAGTAGCGCAACTCGTTGGAATTGAACAGTACAAATATGAACTGACACCTCAGGACAAAGCCGTATTTATAGAAAACCTGCATGAAGATGCCAAAGTAACCGTTATGGCCGGGGACGGGGTGAATGATATTTTAGCCTTGGCAGGTTCAGATATTGCAATAGCAATGGGCAACGGAAGTGATATTGCCATAGAGGTGAGTGATGTAGTGCTTTTAAATGATACATTCAGTTCACTTTATGACAGTTTTAAAATCTCTAAAAAAACATTTACAATGATAAAAGAGAATCTTGCACTCTCTTTTATTTATAACGCTATTACAATTCCGTTGGCAATGGCAGGATATATTATTCCTCTTATTGCAGCGATTTCCATGAGTGTAAGTTCATTAATAGTAGTAGGAAATTCAATGAGAATCAAATTTGGGTATAAGGATTAGAGTATGAGCAGTTGGGTAATAGGTATGATGCTTGGAGTGTCTATTTTTTTAGGAAGCATAGCTGTTGTGGCTTTGATATGGGCGATAAAGAAAGGGCAGTTTGATGATTCGGAACATTTTTTAAATGCGGTAAAATTTGACGGAACAGATGATTTAAATGATGCTTATGAAAAAGAGCAAAGAGTAAAAGAGTTAAAAGATAAAAAGAAAGAAAGTCTGCGAAAGAAAGATTACAGACCTGAATGACGGTAAGAATGAGTTACCCAAAAAGGTAACTCTAAAAATACTATTTACCGATTGTTTGAGCAAAAGCTTCTAAATCAGCGTCAGAATAACGAGCAACCTGCCCTTTCATGATACCTTTCATTGGTCCGCCGAAAGTTCCAGCTTTATACCCTTTAAGAGCCTCAGCAATTTCAGCGTGAGTCATGTTAGCAACAACTTTAGATTTACCCATTGCTTTCTTTTCCCAGTTAGCACCATGACATGCAGCACAAGCTTTCCCGTTTACTGCAGCAGATGCAGCTGTAACTAATGCTAATGTAGCGATTGAAGCGATTACGATTTTTTTCATTTTGTTTCCTTAATTTCGAATTCAATTTATATTATAATGGGTAAAGTCTTAAATACTTGTTAATGAATTAAAAGGTATCATTTTATTAAAATTTATTTAGACGGATGGGAAGATGCGATACATAGAAGATGACTTAAAAGACAAAACAATACTTATTACAGGCGGTGCGGGATTTATCGGTTCAAATTTAGCATTTTATTTTCAAGAAAACCATCCGGATGCCAAAATTGTGGTACTTGACAGTTTTCGAAGCACAGAGACACTGAGTAACGGAAATTTAAAAAGTTTCGGACATTTTAAAAATCTCATAGGCTTTAACGGTGAAATTATCAGCGGTGATATTAACGATAAAGATTTACTGCTTGACTTGGAAGTAAATTATGACTTTGATTATATTTTCCATGAAGCGGCCATTTCTGATACAACGGCACAGGAACAGGATTTGATGATAAAAACAAATGTCAATGCCTATAAAGATCTGCTTGATTTGGCAGTGGCACATAATGCCAGTATGATATATGCATCTTCTGCCGCAACATACGGAAATGCTGAGTCTCCGCAGCGGTAGGACGAGAAGCTCCAAACAATGTGTACGGTTTTTCAAAACTCTCTATGGATCATTTAAGCCGCGAGTATATGAAAGAGTGCGATATCAATATAGTAGGGCTTCGTTATTTTAATGTGTACGGTGCGCGTGAATATTTTAAAAACACAACGGCTTCGATGGTGTTGCAGTTTGGACATCAGATACTTGCAGAAAAAATCCCGTCTTTTTGAAGGCAGTGATAAAATTCTTCGAGATTTTATCTATATAGAAGATATTATACAGGCCAATATAAAAGCAATGCAGCCAAATACAAGCGGTATATACAATGTCGGAACAGGAAAGGCGAGAAGTTTTCAGGATATTGTTGATATTTTGCAAAAAGAGCTGGGTACCTCTTTGGAATGCGAATATATTCCAAACCCGTTTATCGGTTCGTATCAGTTTCATACAGAAGCAGATATAGCAACAGCGAAAGAGGCTTTGGGCTATACACCGGCTTATGAGATGGAAGAGGGCATAAAAGAATATATTCCTGAAATTAAACGTATATATGAGGCAGAAGTAAAATAGATGCAGGTATTTAAAGAGGCAAAACCAAACATTTTGGTTCTGGGCGATTTGATGATTGACCACTACCTTTGGGGAAGTTGTGAACGAATCTCTCCTGAAGCACCTGTGCAGGTTGTGGATATCAATAAAGAAACGACAGTTTTAGGCGGTGCGGGAAATGTGGTTAACAATCTAAAAGCTTTGGGTGCAAATGTCAGTGTCAGCAGTGTGATGGGTGATGATGACAATGGTAAAGAACTTGTGAAAATGTTGCATGCTATTAATGTCAATACGCAAAATTTAATTATAGAGAAGAACAGAAAAACATCAAAAAAGAGTCGTGTTATTGCCGTTTCCCAACAAATTCTCAGATATGACAAAGAGAGTAAAAATGACATACTTCCAAGAAGTGTACAAAAGATTTTAGATTCCCTTGCAAAAAGTATTGATACCTATGATGCAGTGATTTTGTCCGACTACGGCAAAGGCGTGTTGACACAGGAACTTTCACAGGGCATCATCAAACTTGCAAAAAAACATAATGTAAAAGTCTTGGTTGATCCAAAAGGAAAAGATTTTTCAAAATATCGTGGAGCTTATCTGCTGACACCAAATAAAAAAGAAGCGGTTTTGGCAACAGGTATTGATATAAATGATGAAGCATCTTTAAAAAAAGCACTCTTGAAACTGAAAAATGAGTGTGATTTGGATGTTTCTTTGATAACACTTTCAGAAGAGGGAATAGCAACATATGAAGAGGAAGTAAAAATTTTTCCTACCGTTGCCAAAGAAGTATTTGATGTAACAGGTGCGGGTGATACGGTGATAGCCTCTATTGCATTTGCTTTAAGTGTCGGCAAAAGTCTTGAAGAGACAGCAGCATTTGCAAATCTTGCAGCAGGTGTCGTGGTTGGCAAAATAGGCTCGGCTACAGTAACCATTGATGAGATAGAAGATTATGAGGCTTCTTTGCATAAAAGTACCTCGGATGCGCATATTAAAAATTTTGAAGAGATCGATGCCATTGTGCAAAGATACAAAAAAAGCGGTAAAAAAATAGTCTTTACAAATGGCTGTTTTGATATCTTGCATGTAGGGCATGTAAAGTATTTGCAAATTGCCAAAAGTTTTGGGGATGTTTTGATTGTCGGGCTTAATTCTGATGCCTCGGTTTCTCGTCTCAAAGGTCCGAGCCGTCCTGTAAATCCTGCGGAGGACAGAGCCTATTTGCTGGCTGCACTTGAAGCGGTCGATTTTGTCGTGCCTTTTGAAGCAGATACACCCTATGAACTGATTAAAATGATAGAGCCGGATGTGCTTGTAAAAGGAGGGGATTATACAGGAAAAGAGGTTATAGGTACGGAATTTGCTGGTGAGTTACGACTGGTTGATTTTGTCGATGGCAAAAGTACAACAAAAACAATAGAAAAAATACAAGGAAAAACATGTTAAAAAAAATCACTTTAATGGCAGTTTCGGCTGTGGCTGTATTTGCAATGAACAGTGCAAGTATCAATATAAACAATGAAGATTTAGAATTAAATGCAAATCTTGATGTTGGACAGTTTAATGAGAATGTTGAACCGGAAACAATGTTTGTGGGAGTTCGATTTTTAGATGCTGATAATGCAAATCGTGTAAACAATGAAGCACTGTATGAAGTTAGTTTTTTAATGAAAAAAGAGGTGGGTGAGAGTGACCTGTCTGTTGGTTTGGGTATTAAAGCGAACTATACAAAGGATTACAGAGCTTTGCCTTTGGGAATTGTATTTGAATATGCTTTACCTTCGGCAACAGTCGTCCCTATGGCTTTACACGCAGATGTTTATTATGCGCCAAAAGTTTTAAGCTTTGACAAAGCAAATAAATATTTTGAATACAGAGTGGAATGTGATGCCGAGGTTATCGATCATGGTCATGTTGTGCTTGGATACCGGCACATCAGAACTGATTATGATGATCTAAGAGGAAATTTCACATACAATGCATCAGGATATATAGGGTTTAAATTTGAATTTTAAACTGCTGACTGTTTTACAGCTTCTATAACCTCAGAAGCTGTAATGCCTTTCATGCAGTCGTGATGCTTAAGTGGGCATTCCCGCTTCATACACGGACTACAGTCGAGTTCATGCCGTACGATGATACTCTTTTCATTTTTCCACTGCGAAGTCTCTTTATATCTTGTCGGTCCAAAGATAGCTACTGTGGGTACTTGATACGCGGCAGCTAGATGCATAGGTCCACTGTCGTTGGTAATAAAAAGAGAACAGCCGCCGATATTTGCACACAACTCCTCTATATTTGTTTTTCCGGCTAAATTTATATAGTTGTTTACATGTAAAGCTTTGAGATTATCTTCTATCTCTTGTGCCATTTCGACCTCATTGGGCCCGCCGAATATTATAATGTCATACTGTTTGCTAAAATAAGCCGCAACTTTGGCAAAACGTTCGGGGTACCATCTTTTTGCACTGCCGTAGGTTGCACCGGCATTGATACCAAGTGTCGGTTTTTCAAAACTTTTTGCCTTTATATATAGTTTGAGCGGTGGAATTTCCTGGGTAAAATTATCTACATTGACCATGGCAATTTGTGTGTACTGCTCTACCAAGTGTTGGTTTGTTCTGATCTTCGGTGTGTGTGAAAGAAGCAGTCTTGAATGCCACGAAGCCCTTGCACAGCAGATGACGGTGTTTGTAAAACGCAGTAACAGTGTAGAGTGGATTTGATCCCGAAAGCTGACTGCCAGATGAAAAGTTCCCAGCTCTTTTGCCAGTCTGTAGGTTGCCACAAGACGCGAAGATGCTTTTTTTGTCTCATCAACAATGGCGCGTTCACATAAAGGGTGGTGTTTGAGTGCTTCTATGCTGACATAACTGCCGACAAAAGTAAACTGTGCATTGGGATATTTTAAAGCCAAAAGTTCTATGGCCGGAGTTGCCATGATGGCATCACCCAGCCAGTTTGGCAAAATGATTAAAATTTTCATATTAGATGCGCTCACTTGCATTGACCTGTTTTCCTACCTCTTTTGTAATGAAAATATACAAAGGAGAAGAGCCGACAGTCAAGGTTTCATCTTTTATTTTTTCACCGGTTTTGGAGTAAACATCAAAAAAGTCTTGATTTTGGAGGGTTGTTTCTTTGAGTGACCAGTGGATTTGAAGTATCTTGTCATTGACAAGTACCTGCATTGTGTAGTAGCCTCGTTTAATATCCATGCGTAAAAACTGCGCATTTTCAAGTGTTTGAAGCATGTACATGTAAGTATAAAAAGCTTCTCTTTTTTTAATCCCTTCTCTGTTGTCAACCAGACCGTAGCCAGGAGCTATGAGCTGATGCCAGGAGACAGAATCGACCTGCTGGGAAGCAAAAGTCAAAAGATAGTAGCGCAGCATATAATCAGCATAGAGTGCTTCACTGACACATTCATACTCACTTGTCGGTGCATAAGGTGCCGTATTTGAGAGAGGCCAGTTCACTTCGGTTACATGTAACTCCTGTTTTGTTTTTAAAGAGAGCCACACCAGAGTGCTCAGCAGGGCAATTTTATCGCTTAGGGTAAATCCGAGCTGTGTATTTTCAGGAGCACCGCGTCTGTCAACATATAAAAGTGCCGCAATGCCGTCATATCTGCATTTGCAAAAGTTAAAAAGAGTGTGTACAGTAAAGTAAAATTCAAAATCTATAACACCGCTGCCAAGGAGTCGAATGTCGGGAAATTCCTTTTTTTTCAAATCATATGCAACTTTATAAAAATCAAGATATTCGCGTACGGAGAAAAATCCCCACTTTGCACGGTTGAGTGTTGAACCGATTTCATAGCGTGTTACAGAGGTGCCCAAGCTTGTAAAGATTACATGTAAATTATTTTTAAGGAGTTGTAAATCTTCTATATGTTCACGGTCCTGCAGGATTTTAAGTATAATCTGCTTATTTCTGTTTTGCTCTATAAATGCTGCAAGTTCATTGAGTCGGTCCATCTCCCAAAGTTTAAAACGGACAAGAATGCTTTTTACTTTCAACTCTTCAAGCATTGCCTGTGTCTCTTGAGTGTTTCTCTGCCAGTCGACACCTAAAGAGAAAAAGTTTGCTGTATTAACCTCTTTTCTTTTGACAAATGGCATCATCAAAATACTCAAGGGAAGAATAATCAAAGAAGAGACAAATGTGAAAAGCAAAGAAAATTTCTCTTTTTTACGCATAGACTTTTTGTATCTCTTATCTTGCAGCGGTGCCGGTTGGTCGGAATAGTCATCCCAGGTAAAAGGTTTTTTCATAAGTAGGATTATATCCTTTTTAGGATAAAATACATAAAAACTGAGACAGATTATAAAAATTATGTACTTTTTTTGGAACCTGGATTTTAACCTGGGCTGATTTGCTTATATGTCTAAAAGACGAAGCTAAAGCATCGTTTCCGAAAAAAATAAAAATTAGTTTTGAATTCTTTTGTTAGGATAATACGGAATGAGAATATTGGTCGTGCGTACAGACAAGCTAGGCGATTTTATAACAGCGTTGCCGGCAATGTATCTCCTTAAACAGCATAATCCTAAAAATAAAATCATAGCACTTGTCGCTCCTGTGAACAAAGCTTTGGCACTTACATGTAACTTTATAGATGAGGTTATTGTAGATGATGGAAGAAGCTCTGTTTTTTCACTTGCCAAAAAGCTCAAACATTCAGATATTGATGCATCAGTCACGCTTTTTTCAAATACAAGAGTGGCGCTTGCACAGTTTTTAGCAGGCATACCAACAAGAATTGCTCCCGCAACAAAAATAGCGCAGATCTTTTATAACAAACGAATAAAACAGAGACGCAGTGAAGTTAAAATGGCTGAGTTTGAATACAATCTTGCACTGACACAAACTCTTTTTCCGGATATTAAACTGCAATATCCAAAACCACTGCTTCAGTTTGATAATGCCCAAAAGGAGTATGAAAAGTTTTGCCAAAAGTATAATATAACAAAAGATGTTATAGCTTTTCATGTAGGTTTTGGCGGTTCTTCGGATGCCAACTGGAATTTGGATGAGTATGAAATACTGATTCGTGAAACCTTACATGTAAACAGGTATAGCGTAGTACTAACTTTTGGTCCGGATGAAAAAAGCCTAGAAGAAGAGATGCAAAAGCGTCTGCAAGATACTGATGCTATTTTTTATCTCTCAAATGACGGCATAGTAAATTTTGCAAGACTTATCAGCAGTTTTAAACTTTTTATCTCTACTTCTACAGGTACCTATCATTTGGCATCTTTAGCAGGAACCCCGACGATGACATTTTTTGGTGACTCAAAGTTTGCAAGTGCGCAGAGATGGAAAGCCGTTGGGGATGAAAAACTGCAAACACATTATATGTTGCCGAGTGATAAAGCCAAGCGTGCAGAGATGTTTGAAGCAGTGAAACATGATTTGCTAAACGTATAAAAATATTCAGGCATACACCAGCCGGCACTGAAGTACCGGTTCTGAGAAACACTTTGGAACTCAGACTTTTAATGCTAAAGCATAACTTGGAAAAAAACTAAATTTTTTCTGTAGTCTGGGCTGAAAATGGCAAGAAAGTTCTAACAGCCGGCACTGCAGTACCGGTTCCGAGAAATATTTTGGAATCGGTACTTTAGTGCCGACCGGGTTTTTTGTTTTTTTGTTCTTTATTGAGTTCATAGAGTTTGATATATTTATAAAAATTCGTCACCATATGCGAACAGGCGATGACAAGTCCCACATAGCCGTCTCGAAATCCCTGTTTGAAAAAATAGGTTTTAATGAAAGAATAGGCTCCGTTAAAGAAAGCTTTTGCCGGAGAAGAACTTTTTTTTCCTGCATTGTTTTTTGCAAAAAGAGTGGAGTAGGTGTTGGCTTTGTTTATAAACTGCTCTATGCTCTGGTAGCTGTAATGCAGTACGTTGCCGTCTAAAATCTCTGTATGCAAACCCTCTGTGATGATGTCTTCATGGACATCATTGTCATTATACTTTGTGACGGTTCTATTGTAGAGGCGTTTGATTTTTTGATTGTTCCAGCCACAGTGTTTGACTTCTATATTTTTGTAAAAAGCTCGAAAATTTAGAATATAGACAGTGTGCGCATCAAGCTTTTTTTGTTGCAGTGTCTTTTCAAAGTATCATCGATGACTTCATCGCTGTCGATGATGAGAATCCAATCATTTTTGGCAAAACCTGCCGCTCTGTTCTTACTCCAGCCAAAACCTTTAAATTCGCCTTGGACTAAGTTTACATTTGAAAACTGTTTTGCAATCTCCATTGTTTTGTCAGTAGAACCGTTGTCATACACCACAACATCTTCAAATTCGCGCAGAGATTGGAGTGTTTTTTGTATAGTTGCTTCGTTGTTTTTTGCTAATACGACAGCAGAGATATTACCAATCAATTTCTTTTCCTTTGAGTCGTTTTTTGAAGTTTTTTCGTCTTTTGTTTTGAACAGAATACTCTATAACCTTTTGTACAAAATCTTCTTTGACTTTGCGGTGTTGCATATACTCCTGCGCAATGATCCGTAAATCTGCATTGCTTGCCCAGAGTTTTGCAAAGCTTTTTGCTCTTTTATTTTCATTTAGGGAACAAAAATCCATGCGGTTAACATCTACTATTTTAAATATATAGTTTTCAGCTTCTTGTTTGATCAAAATATTTCCCGGAGAATAGTCATTGTGAAATATACCGGCATTATGCAGTTGCAGACTGAAGCGGGCAAAGGCTTTTAGAATTTTTTCTCTTTTTGGAAAATTTCTATCGAGTAAAGGTTCTCGGATTGTAAAATCATAATCAAATTTTTTTGCCACAAAATAACTCTCAGCCAGAAGTCCCTGTCTGTAAAACTCAATATACCCGATAGGTTCAGGTGCAAAATTGCCTACTTTTATGGAGTTGTCATACGATTTTTTTGCTTTTGAATCCCGAAAACAGGTATAAAAAATGCGACGAAAGAAGTTTGGAATTTTAAAAGATTTGACAACAGTCTGTATCTCTTTGTAAGAAATTATTTTTAGTTCATTGCGGGCTTTGTGAATAGAGTTTTTGTTATCCCTGAAATATTTTTGCATGTGCAGCAAAAAATCTTTAAACTCATTTTCAAAAGACGGATTTAGTTTGTATTTCATAGAACTCTCATAAATAATTTTGTATAATAAAAATAATTATACAAAAAAAGGCATTAGCTTGAAGTTAAATTTTAGAAGAGGCAGTGCATTTGCATCTCAAAAAGCACGAGAATATTTAAAAGACAAAAAACCGCAAGATATAAAAAGTATAACAGTTATCCGTCATGCGGCTATCGGCGACTTTATGAACATACGTCCTTTTTTGATAGAACTTCGTAAATTTTTCCCCAATGCAAAAATTACTTTAAGTGTTGTAAAACATTATATGTACGGCATTCCAGAGGATCTGACAGATGCATTACATGTAATGAGCAGATATAAAGAAGATGGTTCAAAAACAGGACTTCTTACGCGGATAAAAGAGGCAAAAGAACTGCCTCCTCAGGATATTATATTTGATTTGACAGACAGTACTTTGAGCCTTTTACTGGTTTTTTTGTCTCAGGCAAAATTAAAAATAGGTTACCCGTATAGAACTATCAGAAGAATGTTTTTTGATATAGCGACACTCAGAAGTGATTTTGTTGTGGAGGCTGTTTCTGTGGAACATATGCTCAATATTTTAGGGGCAAAAACAGAGTTTCCGCTTCATTACGGATTGGAAAAACTATACCCGAAAACAGAGGATCTCAAACAAATCGTTTATTTTGCCGGTGCTTCGACAAAAAGCAAGTGTTGGGAGGAAGATAAGTTTCGGGAGTTAATTGCAAAGATGTCCCAAAACTATCAGGATTATGATCATGTTATTCTTCAAGGTATCGGCAAAGATGAAAAATTTTATGAAATTTACGAACCGCTCAAAGAGAGAAAAAACATAAAACTTCAAGAAGTTATGCCCATAAAAGAAGTAATGCACTTTTTGGCAAACAGTCGATGCCTTGTTTCTAATGACACCGGTGTACGAAATATGGGCATTGCATTGGAGATTCCGACAGTAGGCATCTTTTTTCATATACCGCCGTTTCGGTATTGGCCACGCGAAGAGAAGCATGACTGTGTTTTTAATGTTGAATATACCTCACCGGAAGTTGCGGATGTGTTCGCCGTTACAAAACAACTCATAGACAAACTGTATGAAAAATAAAAATATTTTGGAATTGTGTCTGGCACACGGACTGGGTGGGCTTGAAATGTTTGTGGCAAGTTGTTATGAAGAGTTTTCTAAAAAGACTACATGTAAAGTGGTTGTAGCACCGCAAAGCAAACTTGATGACTATCTTGATATCAATGACAAATTTTATCTTAAACGAAATAAATTTTTTCCATTTATACCGGCTTTGCAACTGGCTAAATATATAGATGAAAATGACATTGATATAGTACATTTTCACTGGAGTAAAGATATCGTAACGGCTGTTTTGGCTAAAGTACTGAGCAGAAAAAAACCAAAGCTGGTGCAGAGCCGACATATGGGAATGACACGATTTAAAGATGATTTTTACCATAAATGGCTTTATAAAAATATTGATATGATACATGCGGTAACCCTGCAGGTGAAAAAACAGCTTGAAAAGTTCATTCCTGCAGAAGTAAGACCGCAACTTGAAATGGTCTATCTTGGCGTAAAAACTCCGGAGACAGATGCAGATAAAGTGGCGCAATTGCGACAAAAATATCAACTTAAAGATGCTTTTGTTGTCGGAATTGTCGGCAGAATAGAAAAAGGCAAAGGACAGTATAAAGTTTTAGAAGCTGTCGTTGGTTTAAAAGATGCAAATCTAAAAGCAGTTGTTGTGGGAGCTTTTATGGATGATAATTATGCACAGGAACTGCAGGCGTATGTAAAAAAGTTGGGCATAGAACAACAAGTGATTTTTACCGGTTTTACAAAAGATGTGAACGAACATATGCAACTTTTTGACGTGAATGTGCTTGCCACAGAAAACGAAACCTTTGGCCTTGTAGTCATTGAAGCGATGGCAAACAGAATTCCGGTCATAGCTACATGCAAAGGGGGGCCATTGGAAATTATAGATGAGGGTGTGGATGGACTGCTGTTTGACGGAAGTGTAGATGACTTGGGAGAGAAAATCCGATTTTTATATAATGATTTACATGTAAAGGAAGGAATTGCTCAAGCAGCTTTTAAAAAAGTAAAAGAAAAGTTTGATTATACTGCACAGCTTGAGAAACTCTACAGAGTAATAAGATGAAAAAATTTACACTCCTTCAGAAGCTCCGCAATAAAATAAGAATCAAAGGCAGCGTCGTTTTGTCGCTTTCAAAAAACGCAAAAATTACCAACTGTGATATTTCCATAAAAGGAAAAAATAACAGCCTGACTATTGAAGACGGTGTAACGATACGATACACACAGATAGAAATTTTAGGAGACAACTGCTCCATACATATAGGTAAAAATACTATTGTGGGTCACGGTTGCTATCTCTCAGCAAAAGAAGGCAAAAAATTAATTATTCGGGATGAGTGTATGTTGTCTAGAAATGTGAAAATTATGACTTCAGACGGGCATTTTATTTATGTCGACACTGCTGTTATCAATGAAGGTAAAGACATTGCAGTAGGCAAACACGTCTGGCTTGCTGATAACGTTACTGTTTTGAAAGGAGTAGATATAGGGGACGGGAGTGTGTTAGGCATCAATGCTACTGTGACAAAAAATATTCCTGCTTTTTCTATCGCTGTCGGAAATCCGGCTGTTGTTGTGAAAAAAGGTATCACGAACTGGATGCATTAATGATTCCAACTTATATTTTCTTTTAAAATTTCAGCAGGATTGCCTGCAATAATACTTTTTTTCGTAGTGAAAGATTTTGTAATTGTTGTATTTGCACCGACAATACAGCCATCCGGAATTACAGACCCTTTGAGTATCAAACTTCTCGCCCCTATCCAGACATTATTGCCAATAGTGATTTTTTTATCTTGATTGATAACAGTATGCTGCGCATTATAAATAGCATGCTGGTCGGTATCCATAAGGATACTTTGCCACGCTATCATAGTGTTGTTCCCGATTTCAATCTCTTTTGCACAGATTATGGTGGCGTCACCGGTGATATCAAACCTGTCTCCTAAAGTAAGGTTTCCGCTGACCATTATTTTTGCACCTACGCCAATTTTTGTTTTGCCCTGAAAATGAATCTTTCCTGTAATTTTTAAAATAGTGCGTTCATAAGCATAATCCATCATATCTGTTCCACCAAAACCTATGCGAACAATGCCGGTTTTTACTTTGGAAAGTTGCACTTTTCCAGATAACGAACGCAGTTTTGTTTTACGGGAAACTATTATAGGCAGAAGAACTGCCTGTGAAAGTGGCAAAAGTCTCAGGTTGACATAAATACTTTTTGGAAGTCCTGCAGTATATCGTATGAGTTTTACTATTTTGTCAATGTTCATGATTTTGTAAGCACCTCTTTATTTATCTGAAAAGTGTACACAAATAAAATTAAAAAAGGTATAATTAGTGTATGAAAAATAGTAATCCTTTTTTATCCATAGTCGTTCCCTGTTATAATGAAGAAGATGTTATAGATGTATTTCTGAACAAAATTTTCTCTGTTTTGGCGTACACCGGTGAAGATTTTGAAATAGTCTTTGTAAATGACGGGAGTCGTGACAGTACTTTGTCTGTGCTCAAAGAAAAATCCAAAGAGTATGACAATGTACGAGTAATAAATCTCTCAAGAAACTTTGGCAAAGAGGCGGCACTTACAGCCGGGATTGATGCATCCAAAGGGGAAGTTGTCGTTCCTATAGACGTTGATTTACAAGATCCGCCTGAGTTGATACTTGATTTTATCAAAAAATACAAAGAAGGCTATGATGTGGTCGTTGGTAAGCGTGTCGATCGTACAACAGACAGTGTTGCCAAACGTATCAGTGCCGAATTTTTTTACAAAATTCATAATAAAATTTCAGATATTGAGATTCCTCATAATGTCGGTGATTACAGATTAATGTCACGACGGGTGGTTGAAGAACTGAAAAAACTGCCTGAGAGTCAGCGTTTTATGAAAGGGCTTTTTGCCTGGCTTGGGTTTAAAACGGCGGTTGTTGAGTACAAAAGAGATGCGCGTATTGCCGGAGACAGTAGTTTTAACGGCTGGAAGTTGTGGAACTTCGCGCTTGACGGTATCACGAGTTTTTCAACGGCACCGCTTCGTGTGTGGCTATATATAGGTTTGGGGCTTGCTTTTATCTCTTTTATTTACGGTTCATGGATTATCTTAAAAACGCTTTTGTTTGGCGCAGATACTCCCGGGTATGCTTCTATGATTACGGTTGTACTCTTTTTAGGCGGTATTCAGCTGATGGGCATAGGCATACTCGGCGAATATATCGGCAGAATTTATGTAGAATCAAAAAACCGACCGATTTATATAGTAGAAGATGAATATTAAAAGTCATATACTTCAGTTGGCAAAATACGGCTTTTTTGGAGTCATAGCAACGCTTGTGCATCTTTTGACTGCCTGGGCAATTATTTACTTTTTTGCGGCCTCTGTTTTTGTTGCCAATACCTTTGCATTTTTTACGGCGTTTGTCTTTTCTTATGTTTTTCAGACGCTTTATGTATTTCACAGCACTTTTCATTTTAAAAAATTTATGAAATTTTTTTTGGTGCAGTATGGAACTTTTTTAGCTTCGTATTTTCTTTCCGATGCTTTTCCCGTACAAAACAGTTATTTGCACACACTTCTCATAGTTGCTATAATGCCGTTTATAACATTTGTTGTTCATAAGTTTTGGACATTTAAATAATTTTTTTGTCAATGCCATTAAGTTAAGAAAATTAATGCTTTTTCGGAACCGGTACTTCAGTGCCGGCTGTTGCAATAGTCTTTCCACTCTCAGTCGGCACTAAAGTACCGATTCCGATTAAATGGCTTTGTGCTCTTTTCAAGTTTAAAGTTTAGGTTGCAAATATTTAAAAAAGGAAGTTGATTTGTTTTTAGAAAAAAGATTTAAAATTATTCAGATAAGTTTACTTGTTTTGGGTCTGTTTTTGGCATGGTTTTATGCACAGCACCAAATCCTCACCGGTGATCAGACGCAAATGCTTTATAAAGGATATATGGGGGCATATAAACATGTCTGGATAAATTACGGAAATGCCGCAAGTGCGGTCGGTAATGTACCTGGGAGTATGATTTCGTATGTGGTAGCACTGCCTGTGATGCTTTATGATTCTCCGATGTCACCGATGCTTTTTTTGATATTTTTGCATCTTGCTTCTTATTTTCTCTTGGACAGTGTGCTCAAAGATATATACAAAACAGATGTTCGTTTGATCTTTTTGGTGCTGTACTGGCTCAATCCCTGGTTTTTATTTGAAAACATTTTATACAATCCGTCATATCTTTTTTTCTTTTCTGCCCTGCATATTTGGACTGCCTACAAACAGCGTGAGAAAAGTTCTTTTGTTTATTCTTTTTTACATGTAACAGCTATAGGGTTGGCGTTGCAGTTTCATTATTCGTGGATTATACTTGCGCTTATTTCACTCTATCTGCTTTATAGAAACATGGTAAAAGTAAATTGGTACGGCGTGTTTTTTGGAACGCTTGTTATTGGTATCTCTTTGGTGCCTTATTTGCTGACCGTGATGCAAAACAGTGCAATAATCCATCATGCTGATGATACGGGACGGTATATAGGCTGGGGCGGTGTGCATGTCTATCCTGTTTTAAAATCTTTTATCTACTGGTTGCGATACGGTTCTTTTTTCTTTCCAAACAAGCTCATTGCCAGTGCACATTTTGACTGGCTGGGGGCTTCGCATTTTGTGCAGATGATTTTTGTGTATGGGTATAAAGCACTTGTTTTTTCAGTAGGTGCTTTTACAATTTACATATCTTACAAAGCAAACAGATATTTTTACACACTTGTCAAAGAAAAATTATTTACAAGACATCAACCCATAGAAACAAAACAGGAATGGCTGCTTCTGTATGTGTTTGGTGCACTTGTCGGGGTGTTTGTCAGTTCTGTTTTGTCGCCGATTATTTTTAGCTACTGGCACCTTATCATTGTTTTTCCTTTTGCCATTCTTCCTGTTGTGATTTACCTTAAAGAATATGGACAAAAGTATATGACAAAAATATTAATTTTTATCATGTTGTATTTTACTTTTATCAACATAATGGGTGCGTTAGACAGTCGAAAATACTCTATCAATACCAATTACATCCAAGATACTGAAGCGTATATCAAAAAGAGTGTCATTCAATAGGTGTTGGCTTTAAATATAAAATGAAAATTAGATTTCATTCGAAACTCACATGCTTTTATGAGTTCTTCAACACTTTTTGGAGATAATCCAATGAATTATTGACAGAGGGAAGCAACAGATGGAATTAGACTTCGCAAAATTTACAAAATACTCCAAGCCGGGACCAAGATATACCTCGTACCCTACAGCGTTGGAATTTAATGATGCCTTTGGTTATGACGAATATATAAAAAAACTGCAAACACAGGACTCTTCTCGTCCTTTGAGCCTTTATTTTCATTTACCATTTTGTAAAAATGCCTGTTATTTTTGTGGGTGCAATGTTGTTTTTACCTCAAAAGAAGATAAAATGATTCGGTATATGGAGTATCTCAAGCGTGAACTGAAAATTCTTTCAGAGCATTTGGATTGTAAGCGAGACGTGATTCAAATGCATTTTGGCGGAGGTACGCCTACTTTTTTTTCTGCTGCACAACTAGATGAAATCATAACTGAAATCAAGTCCTATTTTCCGAATTTTGTCGCAGATGCAGAGATTTCCTGTGAAATAGACCCGCGCCATATCAATGAAGAGCAAATGCGTGTGATGAGTGAACACGGATTTAACCGTGTAAGTTTTGGTATTCAGGATTTCAATGAAAAAGTGCAAGTTGCTGTGCATCGCGTCCAGCCGTACAATATCACAAAAGATGCAATGGATCTGGCACGCAAATACAATATGGACTCAGTCAATGTTGACTTGATTTACGGGCTGCCTTTTCAAACACTTGATACATTCAAAGAGACGCTTTCGTTGGCATTGACGTTAAATCCTGACAGGTTTGCGGTATTTAACTATGCACATGTGCCATGGCTGAAAAAGACAATGCGCAAGATAGATGAAACAACACTGCCGCGTCCTGATGAAAAACTGCAGATTATGCAGTACACAATTGACTTTTTAACAAACAACGGGTATAAAATGATAGGTATGGATCATTTTGCGAAACCAGAAGATGAACTTTTTAAAGCCATAGACAAGGGTGAGTTGCATAGAAACTTTCAAGGCTATACCACCAAAGGCGGAGCAGACTTGATTGGAGTAGGACTGACTTCCATCGGAGAAGGAGTTGATTACTATGCTCAGAATTTTAAAGATATGCCTTCGTATGAAGCAGCAATTGATGCAGGCAAACTGCCGTTTGAACGGGGAGTGGCTTTGAGTGAAGATGATATGATTCGCCAGCATGTCATTATGGAACTCATGAGTAATTTCAAGCTTGATGTTAAAAGATTTGAAGCCATGTTTGGGTTGGAATTTAAAAAGTATTTTGAAGATGCACTTTTGGATTTAAAACCTTTTATGGAAGAAGAATTAATAACAATGAATAATGAGTATATAGAGTGTTCCCCAACAGGCACCCTGCTCATTCGAAATATTGCCATGCCTTTTGATGCCTATATGAAGCGTCATGCCGGCAGTGACAAAACATTTTCAAAGACGGTGTAAGTATGAGTAAAAAACCAGAAGATATTTTTAATTTTAATGAGATTGCTGATGATTGTGTCAAATGCGGGAAGTGTATTCCTGTGTGTACCATTCATAATGTCAATGCGGATGAGGTGACTTCTCCACGTGGATTTATAGACCTTTTGGGCGCATACAAACGCGGAAATCTGGAGCTGGACAAGACGGCAAAAGATATATTTGAGAGCTGTTTTTTATGTACGGCCTGTGTTGAAGTGTGCCCCAAGTCACTGCCGACAGATATGATAATAGAGCAGGTGCGCAGTGACATTGCACAAAAATTCGGTATAGCATGGTACAAAAAAGCCTTCTTTTTGCTTCTGCGTCACAGATGGCTCAATGACATTGCATTTAAGCTTGGGTATACCTTTCAGACCTGCGGATTTAAAATCAAAGATGATATTAATTCTATGACATCACGCTTCAATCTGCCGATTATAAAATCTGACAGATTGATGCCGAGTTTGACAAAAACATCTTTTTTAAATTCTCATCCTGAAAATATAAACAACGGCGGAAAGCGAAAAGTAGCTGTTTTTATAGGCTGTTTGGCAAATTACAATTACAAAAACATAGGAGATTCTCTTTTAGAAATTTTAGAAGTGCTTGAAATTGATGCATTTTTGGCAAAAAGTCAAAAATGCTGTTCTGCGCCTGCGTATTTTACAGGTGATTTTGATACAGTTGATGCAAATGCAAAGTTTAACATAGAATACTTTGAGAGTTTTACCAAAGATGTTGAGGCTATTATCGTTCCTGAAGCTACATGCAGTGCAATGCTCAAGATAGATTATGAACACTATTTTCATGACCAGCCGGAATGGAAAGCCCGTGCCAAAGCGGTTATGGAGAAGGTTTTTATGGCTACGGAGTGGCTGCAGCACCATACCCATTTGGAACATCTCCTGGCATCCAAGAAAAAAGCAGGTCCGATAGTAACCTACCATGACCCCTGTCATGCGAAAAAGATGCAGGGCATTCACGAAGAACCGAGAAATCTGATTCGCCAAAACTATAAAATAGTGGAAATGAGTGATCCGAATTTATGCTGCGGATTTGGCGGTGTGACCATGCAGACAGAAAAGTATCATTTTGCAAAAGCTGCAGGTGTGCCAAAAGCGGCCATGATTAAAGAAACAAAGGCGGAGATTGTCAGTGCAGAGTGCAGTGCCTGTCGTATGCAGATAAACAACTCTATGCACAATGCTGGGGTTGAGACGGTTTTTAAAAATCCGATTGAACTTATAGTAGAGGCGTTAAAAGAGTAGTATGAATCATTTTGTCTGGAACGCTGACCCTATTTTACTTTCATTTGGACCCTTACAGGTACATTGGTACGGGCTGTTGTTTGCTGCAGCGATACTTTCGGGTCTGGAGTTTATGAAATGGGTTTATCGTTTGGAAAACAAAGATGAAAGCACGATTGAACCGCTTTTTTTGTATGCGGTCGTCGGAATAGTTATAGGAGCAAGACTCGGTCATGTCCTGTTTTATGATCCGGATTATTATCTGGCACATCCTATGAAGATTTTTGCCGTATGGGAAGGCGGATTGGCCTCTCACGGTGGTGGACTGGGTGTTTTGATTGCTCTGTATTACGGATGTAAAAAGTATAAAACAGACTTTTTATGGCTGATTGACCGGCTTGTAATCCCCACGGCACTTTTTGGTTTTTTTGTCCGCATGGGAAATTTTATAAATTCCGAAATTATAGGCAAACCGAGTGACCTGCCCTGGGCTGTTGTCTTTAGCAGGGTGGATATGATTCCAAGACATCCTGTGCAACTCTATGAGGCTTTGTCGTACCTTTTTATCTTTTTTGTATTGACATTGATTTATAAAGGAAACTATAAGAAGCTGCAAAAGGGCTTTTTGTTTGGGCTTTTTCTTGTGTTGGTTTTCAGTGCAAGATTTTTAATTGAATTTGTCAAAGTTCGCCAAGCTGATTATTCATTAGGAATTGATTTGACAACCGGGCAGCTGCTTAGTATTCCCTTTTTGATTGTAGGCATTGGCCTAATGGCGTGGAGTTATAAAAAGAGTCAAAAGGTTTAAGCCTTAATATCTCTTTTAGAATCCAGACTTCAGTCTGGACTATGCGTCTTTAAAGACTAAAAGGTGAAGCAAAAACAAAGCAGTTTACCTGTCTGAATAATGTTTCTTTTTTTCCTTTTCAACAGATTGTTTCCAAAGAAAGTTTACTAAGAAGTACCCTGCAATGGAACCAAAAACAGAATAGATCGCAGTACCAAAATAAAGAGGTATAAAAATATTGTCTAAGTTGTTTGAAAACCATTCAAGTGTCATTTGTACAGGTTCCGGTTGTATGCCAAGCAAAAATGAACCGGTCAGGTACTCCATATAGTACATTGGAGGCATTGTCAAAGGATTGCTCAGCCAACACATGGCAAGAGCTACGGGTACATTGAATTTTATAAAGGGTACAAAAAGCAAAACGGCTGCCATCTGCATAGGCATAGGAATAAATGCTATAAAGAGACCTATAAGTACACCGCGTGAAATCATTTTACGGTTTGTTGCAAGATACTCTGGGGGTATTTTATATTTTTTTATTAAATCTCTGAGTTTTTTATGTTTGGAGGTTTTTTTTAAAGTTTTTCTTATCATCTCTGTACTTGTTTTATATAAATTATATTTGACCACGATTATAGCAGGAGAGAACTTATAAACAGCAGTGAAAAATGTTTTAGTGCAGGTCTGCACTCGGTTTGTCTATATAATAACCCTGTGATTTGTTTACACCCATTTTTATGAGTTTTTCATGTATCTCTTTCGTTTCAACATATTCTGCTATTGTTTTTATATTCATCTCTTTGGCAAAGGAAATAATGACGGAGGTCAAAACTTCTGAACTTTTGTTGTTTAGAATGGATTTGATAATACTGCCGTCTATTTTGATGAAATCTGCCTGCAGTTTCATAAGGTATTCAAAGTTTGAGTACCCTGTGCCAAAATCATCTATGGCAATACGGCATCCGTAGGATTTCACTTTCTTTATAAAGCGTTCAACGGTGTCAAAGTTTTTTATACTTTCACTCTCGACAATTTCAAAAATAACTCTCTTCCCTATGCCATAGTTTTGCAGCATTTGAAAAATATATTCATTCATATTGTGATCCAGAATATCTTCAATGGTTAAATTAATGGAAAAATCATAGGTATTGTCTTTAAAAGCTTCAAAACTCTTTCTGATCACAATTTTTGTCAGTTTTTTATAAAGTTTGGCTTTTTTTGCAATTTCCAAAAAGTGCCATGGTGTAATAATATTGCCTTTCTTGTCTACAAGCCGTATCAGTGATTCGTATTTGGTAACTGTACGCGTTTTGTTATCCATAATAGGTTGAAAAAACATAACAATTCTGTTCTCAAGGATGGCATCTTTTATCTCCTGAATCCATTTTAGATTATTTTCATATTCTTCGTTGAGTGAGGCTTCATCACTGTAAAAAACGATATTTTTTGACTCTTTTTTTGCAAGTTTGAGTGCCATATTTGCAGTTGGCAGGAGAAGTTCTGTTTCTTCAAAAGAGATGCCGACGGTTATGTTTAAATAGATATCATGGTCTTCAATTGTAAGAGGATGTTTGTGTATCTCCTCTATAAGTTTTGTGAGATTATTTTTGAGTGTGTCGCGGTTTTTCTCTTTGGAGAGTAAAACAAACTCGTCTCCGCTGAGTCTGAACAGTTTGCATTCCGGATTCTTTTTAAGATTTTCCTGCAAAAATTCAGAAAATTTTATAAGAACCTTGTCTCCGAATTTTTCACCATAAAGATCATTGATCTGACTGAAAGTATCTATGTTTATCAAAAGAAGCGAGAAATTGTGTATCTCCTTTTTTGCTTCTATCAGGGCCCGTCTGTTTGGCAAACCTGTCAGAGAGTCTGTGTAAAACATTTTGGTTAACTCATCCTGGGTATATTCCATGAGTTCATTGTGTTTTTCTTTGAGTTTTTCTTTTGTGTTGATATCTGTTTTGCGAATAAAATATTTGAGTAAAAGATATATACCGCACAAAGCGGCAGTAACATTCAAAAAGAAAAAAACTTCCTGTGCAAGCGGCGGTATGGTGTGATTGTAATGTGTAATCAGGAGAGGATCTATGATTACTGACAACACCACCAGGGCTACAAATGAATAGAGCCAGTACTGAGACTTTTGCTCTTTTTCATGAATAAGCGAGGCAATAGGGGCAAAAAATGCCCAAATCATGACATAGCTTCCCTGTGCGAAGCCTCCTAAGGTCCACATGAGCAGAAATGGTAAAATGAGGACCAGTAACATTTGGACTTTCTGAATGATTAGCAAATTTTTATTTCGCCTGTAACACCAAAGGTTTATAAATGAGACACAAGAGTAAAAAAGAGGGATGAGTGCCGGAATATACTGTTCAAAAGCGATATAAATAAGAGCCCAGACAAGGCTTATGGGCCCTATAATCATCGGTACTATAATAATAGATGCTTCTTTGAGTTCATCTTCACTGACCTGTTCAGTGTTAAGCAGTATATGTAAATAATGTTTATAGGCTTGAATCATTCGCTAACTTTTAATTTTTTGGTAATTATATCACAAAATTATCACAAGTATTGCTGAAACAGCTATTAAATTTTATTATCTGATTTATAAACAAAATGTGATACAAAGGGAAGAAAATATGCTAAAATTAGATATATTAATTGATTGAGGGAAGAAAATGTCATTTGAAAAGCTGGGAGTTTTTAAGCCGTTACTGGATGCTATAAAGGATTTGGGCTATACAGAGCCTACTCTGGTGCAAACAAGGGCTATCCCCTTGGTACTGGCAAAAAAAGATGTTTTTGCAACAGCACAGACGGGAACAGGCAAGACAGCCGCTTTTGTTTTGCCGATACTGCAAAAACTGAGAAAACCTGTACAGGGCAAAGGAGTCCGTGCTGTTATACTTTCTCCTACACGGGAGTTGAGTATACAGATACATGATGATATTACGGCTTTATCAAAATATATGGAGATTCGGACAACGATTCTGGTTGGCGGCAAAGATTTGCAAAAGCAGCGTGAAGCCTTGAAAAAGGGGACGGAGATTGTTATTGCAACGCCCGGACGTCTTTTGGAACATATAGAAAACGGTCTGAGCCTCAAAGATGTGGAAATCTTTGTGCTTGATGAAGCGGACAGAATGTTAGATATGGGTTTTACCAAAGATATTCGAAAAATTCATCCGCTTATGCCAAAGAGACATCAGACACTTCTTTTTTCGGCAACATTCAGTGACAAGGTACGCAGGCTCTCCAAACTGATTTTGACCAAACCGGCATTTATAGAAACAGCGAAGAAAAATACAACGGTAGATACAATCAATCAGGTGGCCTATCTTGTGGATACTGCAAGAAAAGCCGAGCTTTTGGCGTATCTCATCGGTTCAAGAAACTTTCCTCAGGTTTTGGTTTTTACAAGAACAAAAGCAAGTGCCGACAGACTTTTTGAGGAACTGCAAAAAGACGGACTAAAATGTGGGATTCTTCACGGAGACAGAACAAAAGCAAACCGCTTAAAAACACTCAAGCAGTTTAAAGAGGGTAAAACAAGAGTATTGGTGGCAACCGACATTGCTTCACGTGGTTTGGACATAGAAGAGTTGCCTTATGTCATTAACTACGAACTGCCTTCAATTCCTGAAGATTATGTTCACAGAGTCGGTCGTACGGGGCGTGCAGGACGTGAAGGTGAGGCAATTTCTCTCATTGATATTTATGAAAAATATGACATAAAAGATATAGAAAAGCTTATAGGACAAAAAATTCCTCAAGAAGTGGTAGAAGGTTTTGAACCGGACCCGACGATACGAAGAAAAGATGTGGATGAAGTCAAACTCAAAGCAGAGCATAAAAAGCCTGAAAGTAAAAGAATTCGTCACTACAGTAAAAATACCACAGGCATACAGACGAAACGAAATCCGAAAAAGCGTAAGACAACCAAGAGAGACTAGTCTAAAATATCGGGCAGAGGCTTTCCTATATGATAGCCCTGGAGCATATCAATCCCAAGTTCTATAGCCTTGTTTTGTATCGTCTCGTCTTCTATATACTCAGCAATGGTTATAAGGTCAAGCTCTTTTGCCAAATTGATAATATTTTTAAAGAGTTTTTCATAATGTATGTCTGATGCAATATATTTGACTATGGAACCGTCAATTTTAAGATAATTGAGATTCAGTTTAATGACATTTGAAAGATTGGAATATCCGCTTCCAAAATCATCCATGGCAATTGTGATCCGGGCATCTTTTGCTTTTTGTATAAATTTACAGAGTGCATCAAAATTGTCAAACTCCTCACTTTCTAAAATTTCCAAGGTTAACTGCCGGGCAATATTTTCTTGGACCGCCTGCGTAAAAATGGCTTCGCAGAATTCTGAATTTTGAATATCCAAAGCGGAAATATTAAAAGAAAAGCTTAAAGAAGGGTTCTTTTTGGCTATTTGAATAACCTGTGTAAACATTTGCAGAGAGAGTTTATGATAAAGAGGTGTCTTTTTGGCTACATCCAAAAAATACCATGGAGCAACAATCTCTCCGTTTTGTCTCTCTAGGCGCATAAGTGTCTCATATTTGATGATTTTGTGCTGTTTGACATCATATATGGGTTGCAGATAGCTGTAGACCTTGTTATATTGCAGGGCATAATCTATATCATCCAAAATACGTTTGTTTTTTTTGTTGTGATTCATATTTTCATGATACAGGGCTAAGAGCATATTGTGTTTTTTTGCAAACTTCAAGGCTATTTCGGCATGAATAAATGGATTGGAACTTTCAACAACTTCTCCTATGCCGGCTTTCATACTGAGTGTAGTTTTGTATCCCTCATAGGTAAATTTTTGGTGATGCAAAGTAGAGAGTATATCTTCTGTTTTTTGCATAAATGCTTTTACCGGCATTGTCTGTGTGTTGACTATGCAAAACAAGTCTGCATGGAGTTTATACAGTTTCAGGTCCAAAGAGATATTTTTTTGCAGCAGTTTTGCAACATATTTCAGATATTCATTTCCGTAGGCATAACCGTAAATATCATTCAGCATACCAAAATGTTCAATATCCAAAATGGCAATAAAAAAGGGAATGTCATTGTGTTTTTTAGCTAAGTCATAAACAAGTTTTTTGGCATTTTCAAGCTGCGTAAGTGCATCAACATTGTAAGCCTTTTCAATTTCGTCTGTTTTTTGTGTCACAATACTGTTTAAACGTTTGACAACGATGAAGTTGAAAAACATATAAAACAGAATGATAAAAAATACAGGGACAATCAAATACAGAATTTTACTTAAAAGTATATGTTTGAGTGTGATGATGTCCTCAATATTGTAATCGGCACCGACAACATATTTTTTACCGTTTTTTGTCTGTTTAAGGATGTAGACACTGTAAAAGTCTCCCCATTTGTCTTTTGAATGATTAAAAAGAGGTTGGTTGAAGTTTGCAGTGTTAAAAAGCTCTTGCAGTTGTGGGTCTGTATATGTATCAAAAGAGTAGATGTCACTGCTGTTTTGTTCCAAATCTTTTTCTTTGGCACTTGAACTTGAAAATCTGATGATATTGTTTTTATCCCGGACGAAGGAGTATACATACGCAAGATGGGTATTACGGATAAACTGAGTAAGATTTTTAATATTTTCAAAATCTTGTGCATACGAAGGTTTCTTTGCAAGCAAATTATCATCATGGTAGGTACTTTTAAGAATCAAAGGGACACTGTTTGCACCATGGAGCAGTTCTTGTTTAATATTTGCATGCAAGGCTTTTTCGGCCGTACTGTAAGAATATAATCCGTAAAGAAAGAAAAAGAGTGTGTATATGAGGATAAAAACAAGTAAGTTTTTGAAATTTATTAATTTTGAATTGAACATGTGGAATTATATTGTATAAAACTTTCTTATACTTTAAAATTAATGAATTTTCATGGAAAATTTAAGTAAAATATCAGTATTAAAAATGAAAGAGTAATAATGAATACAGAAGTAAAAGCAAAATATCTAAAAGATTATAAAAAGCCCGCCTATGCAATTGAAAGTGTTGATTTGTTGTTTGAATTATTTGAAAAAGAGACACTTGTGACAAATACTATGCAGATAAAAAAAATAGATGCAAGTGTGAATGATTTAACTCTTGATGCTGTGAATCTGGAACTTTTAGAGCTTTCTTTAAACGCCTTAAAGTTGCAGGAGAGCCGTTATATTATCGAAGAGGAACACCTGACTGTTCTCAATGTTCCTGATGCATTTGAGATAAAAATAAAAAACAAAATATATCCGCAAGACAATACAGAACTTGAAGGGCTGTATAAATCAGGCGATATTTTTTGTACCCAGAATGAGCCTGAGGGATTTAGAAGTATTACACCTTTCCTTGATCGTCCGGATATCATGAGTCTGTTTACAACGACGATTTTTGCAGACAAAAAGAAGTATCCTGTTTTACTCAGTAACGGCAACAAAATTAAATGTCATGATGATTTCAATGAACGCCATGGGGTAACCTGGCAGGATCCGCATCCAAAACCTTCGTATCTTTTTGCGCTTGTGGCAGGGCATCTTGGCAGTATAAGTGATGAATTTACAACAATACAAGGCAATAAAGTCGCATTGAATATTTACTGCGATTTGGGAAATGAGCAGAAGTGTCATCATGCCATGCACTCGCTGAAAGCCTCTATGAAATGGGATGAAGAGAAATACGGGCGTGCCTATGATTTGGATATATACAATATTGTAGCGGTTGACAGTTTTAACATGGGTGCAATGGAGAACAAAGGACTCAATATTTTTAACTCCGCCTATGTACTGGCAGATACCGATACAGCCACTGATGCCAATTTTATGGGAATAGAGTCTGTGATAGCGCATGAGTATTTTCACAACTGGACAGGAAACCGCATTACATGTAGAGACTGGTTTCAACTCACACTCAAAGAGGGACTGACAGTTTTTCGCGACCAGTGCTTTTCAGCAGATATGAATTCAGTACAGGTGCAACGCATTGAAGATGTAAAAGCACTCAGAGAAAGACAGTTTGTCGAAGATGCTTCCCCGACACGCCATCCTATTCAGCCGGAGTCTTATATATCTATGAACAATTTTTATACGGCTACGGTCTATGAAAAGGGTGCAGAAGTGATACGCATGGTTTATACACTTTTGGGTGAGAAAAACTACAGACAGGCAATGGATTTGTATTTTGAAACCTTTGACGGACAGGCGGTTACCACTGATGACTTTTTATGGGCGATGCATCAATGCGGTGATTTTGACTTGGAACTTTTTAAAAGATGGTACAAACAAAGCGGTACACCGCGTTTACATGTAAAGGAGTCGTTTGAAAACGGGACATATAGCATATTATTAACACAAAAAGTTCCAGATGATGTTGATGGAAAAAAACAAAAGCCTTATTATTACCCTTTAAAGATGGGGCTTTTAGATAGAGATGGTAATGAGATTTTGGCAGAAACTTTGATAATATCGAAAGAAAGTGAAACTTTTGTATTTGATAATTTAAAAGAAAAACCGGTACTTTCGATAAACAGGGATTTTTCTGCACCGATAATTGTAGAACAGGAAGAAAACAACTATGCCTTTTTAATGAAGTATGATACAAACAGTTTTACGCAGTATGAGGCAACACAGAATTTTGCACTCCGGACAATCAATGAAATTATAGAGTCGAATGCAATCAATAATGATTTTGTAGATGCCTATGGACATTTGCTTGATTTGGATGTCGACTTGTCTTACAAAGCACTGCTTTTGGAACTGCCGTCTGTTTCAGCAATTATGCAACTGCAAAAAGAGATAGATTTTGACGTGATATATGATGCACAGGATCAACTGTTGTTGCATATAGCGCAAAAATACAAAGAGAAGTTGTTAGATATTTATAAGCAAAATCATCTGCCTGCATCAGGAAGTTTAGCAGCAAAACATATTGCAAAACGAGCTATAAAAAACAGAGCATTGAAAATTCTCTCTATTTTGAAAAATAGTGAGGTCGCAGAGTTGGCACAAAAGCAGTATGAAGAATCACTTACGATGACTGACCGTATTGTTGCTTTGGATGTTTTGGAAAACTTACATGTATCGTATGCTGAAGTTGCACTGCAGGATTTTTATAACAGATATAAAGATGAAACACTCGTCATGAACAAATATTTTGCAATTTTGGCATCTTCGAGCCGTTATGATGTGCTCGAACGTGTTGAAAAACTTCAAAGAGACAAAGTATATGATGAAAAAGTACCTAATCTTGTCCGCTCTTTAGTCGGTTCTTTCGCGCGAAACCATAAACATTTTCATGCCAAAGACGGAAGCGGGTATAAATTTCTGGCTGACAAAATCATAGAAATAGATAAAATTAATCCGCAAATAGCTTCAGGGCTCTGCGGTGCTTTTAAAGTCTGTGATAAAATGAACAAACATAATCAAGAACTGATAAAAAAAGAACTCTCGCGTGTAATTTCTACACAGGGGCTTTCAAAAAACAGTTTTGAAATTATTGATAAAATATTAAAATAAACTTAATTTGTGGAGTTACTGTTTTTACAAATGCCCTGTTTTAGGCATTTTCAGGCTGTTGTGTCTTTTGCTTTTAAAATTTATCTAAAAAAGAAAGAAAATCATGTGATAACATTGTGATATTATTTTGATAAAGTTACCAAGAACTTAAATTATAGAGGAAAATTATATGGCAAGATTAGTTGTATTAGGTGGTGGTGTTGCTGGTCATACAACAGCTACATTCGCTGCAAAATGGTTAGGCTCAGATCATGAAGTTGTTGTTATCACTCCAAATGCCAAGTGGAACTGGATTCCGTCAAACATCTGGGTGGGTGTCGGCCAAATGAAAAAAGAGGATGTGACATTTGATTTAGCGCCTGTTTATGCAAAAGCCGGTATTGATTATCGTCAGGCAAAAGCGCTCTCTTTAAATCCGGAAGGTTCGCAGTCAAGTGATAAACCTTTTGTGACTATTGAGTATACAAGTGCTGACAAAGCAGGACAGACTGAAAATATAGAGTATGATTATATTGTCAATGCGACAGGACCAAAGCTGAATTTCGGAGCTACTCCGGGTTTAGGCGAAGGTAGTCAATTGGGTGAGCATACTGTTTCTGTCTGTACAGCTGACCATGCAGTCCATGCTTCAGAAAAATTAAATGAAGCCATTGAAAAAATGAAAGGCGGTACCCGTCAAAAATTCCTAATAGGAACAGGACACGGAATGTGTACATGTCAGGGGGCTGCATTTGAGTATATTTTCAATATTGAGCATGAATTAAGAAAAGCCGGTGTGCGTGACATGGCAGATATGAAATGGATTTCCAATGAATCTTTTTTAGGTGACTTCGGTATGGGCGGACTGCATATGAAAGTTGGCGGCTATGTTGTTTCTTCCAAACTGTTTGCAGAATCCCTTTTTGCCGAAAGAAATGTTGACTGGCTTATCGGTGCACATACAAGTAAAGTAGAAGCCGGAAAAGTTGAGTATGAACTGCTTGACGGTTCAACTGGTGAAGAAGAGTTTGATTTTGCAATGCTTATTCCTCCTTTTGCGGGTGTTGGTTTAAAAGCCTACAACAAAGCCGGTGAAGATATTACTGATACGGTATTTGCTCCAAACGGCTTCATGAAAGTGGATGCGGACTATACGCCAAAGCCATACGAAGAGTGGAAAGCAAGTGACTGGCCAAGAACATACCAAAATCCTACTTATAAAAATATGTTTGCTGCAGGTATTGCTTTTGCTCCGCCACATCTTATCTCTAAACCGATGAAATCACCAAACGGAACACCGATTAATCCGACGCCTCCAAGAACGGGTATGCCTTCTGGTATTATCGGAAAAGCGGTTGCACACTCTGTTTGTGATATGATTACAAAAGGCGAAAATGCCCACCTGCATGAAGCGTCAATGGCTGAAATGGGTGCTGCCTGTGTTGCAAGTGCCGGAAAAGGTTTGTTTGACGGGACTGCGGCTGCTATGACAGTCTATCCTGTTGTTCCTGATTTTGAAAAATATCCGGGAACAGGGCGTGATACAGACTATACATTTGGTGAAATAGGTCTTGCTGGACACTGGATTAAACATATTTTACACTATCTGTTTATCTATAAAGCAAAACTAAATCCAGGTTGGACATTAATTCCAGAATAAAAAAGAGGAGATATTATGAGCGAAGTAAAACATGTTGAAGAAGAGGTAAATTTTCAAAAGAATGATCAGTTTACATTAACAATGATACCGGGGGCATTTGCTAGAAAAATGCGTACGTGTGTAATCTGGCAGTTTATCAGATTTATAATAATCAATATAAAAATGATTATAGTTGTAGGTAAAAGTCATTAACAAGAAGAGTCTTGAAATTTTATTCAAGACTCTTTCGTGTATAAGGTATAAAAAATAATGGTAAGAGAGATTATAACGCATCCTACGCCCCTGAGTATAGAATACGCTGTAGACATAAGAAAATTTGATGATGAATTGTTTGCCTTGATAGAAGATCTCAAAGATACTATCAATGAAAATAATTTGGATGCTTTGAGTGCTTATCAGATAGGGAGTTACTATAACCTGATTATTGTAAAAGATGATGAAGGGAAGCTGATAGAGATGATAAACCCCCGGTTGATAAACCATAAGGGTACTGTCACGGCTACAGAATCAACGCTGTACTATCCTGGAAAAACAGCACAGATACAACGGTTTGAAACTATCAGCGTTGTTTATCAAGACAGAAACGGAAATGATAAATCACTGCAGGCAAGTGGAAATTTTTCTGTAAGAATTCAGCGAAAAATAGACTATACCTTTGGCGCTACTTTTGTGCAAAAAATGTCCAAAGAAGAAAAAGAGAAGTTTGAAAAAAATTTAGAAAATGGTATAAATACTACAAATGCCGATTACTGTCCTACGGTCTTTTTCAGAGACAAAATTTTGAAACTCATAAATGTCGTTATGTTTTTTATGCTTCTTCCGCTTGTAGCATCTTTCTTTATTGATAAGGAGCAGACGTTACAGACTTTATGGACATATCAACTTTATACGATATACGGAGTCCTCGGGTTAAACATAGTTTACTTTTTTTATGCTCAGTATGAAGGAAAACTTTATGTCGCATGCAGTAGTTGCCAATTGGGCAATATTGTCGGAACAACTGCAATATCTTTGGTGAAACTGTTTGTCATTACAGTTGCGTCATACTTTTTGTTACATGTAGGATAATGGTATAACAATGAAAGAAGGCAGCATCCATTTAAGAGCAGTAAAAGGCGTATTTGTATCTTCAAAGTCAGATATATTACAGCAATGGATATTGTATGCTTCTGTAAAAGAGATCCTTCATTTACATAAGATAGATGAAAAAGAATTTATAGAAAAATATGCCAGCGGTGTATTTGACTACTTTATGGGTGTAATCGCGGGTGAGAGAGATATCGGTGACTGTCCTGTTATGCAGGAGTTTTTGGCCTATTTGAAACATCGTGAAATCAGTGCTGACGAGCTGTTTGAGATATGCAGTAATTTTCGTCGTTCTATGGTAGAGTTCACTTATGATGCGAAAATAAATTCAAAAGAGATCTTTGAAGAGATTTCTTATATTTTTGATAAAAATTTTAAAGGTATTTTAAAGTATTATACAGACAGTATTTTTCAAAAGCTTATTGACGCAAGACAGGAAGCACTGCGTGCTTCTCAGGCAAAAGAGTACTTTCTTTCCAATATGTCTCATGAAATTCGCACGCCTTTAAATGCTATTTTAGGGTTTGTAAACCTTTTGATGGATGAAGATATAAGCAATAAACACAGAAATTATTTAGATATTATATTAAGCAGCGGCGAAAACTTACTGAGTATTATCAATGATATTTTGGACTTTTCAAAACTGAGAAGCGGTGAGTTTACGATTGAACCAAAGATTTTTTCTCTGCATGAAGAGCTGAGCCATACGATGGAGCTTTTTGTAGCCAGTGCAAATTCAAAAAATATTACCATTACTTCATTTATAGATCCTCGTATTCCAAAAGAGTTGTTTGGCGATGTCCTTCGAATTCAACAGATAGTCTCAAATTTTTTAAGTAATGCCATAAAATTTACACCCGACGGCGGTGTGATAAAGGTTGAAGCAAGCTGTCATGACAACCAACTGAAAATCAGTGTAACAGACAACGGAGTCGGCATAAACGAAAAAGATATGGAAAGTATATTTGTAGCATTTACACAGGCACAGTTTAGCCAAAACAACAACAAAGAGGGAACGGGTCTGGGTCTGTGTATATCACACCAGCTTGCAGAGTTAATGAATGGAAGTGTTCATGTAGAATCACAGGTGGGAGAGGGCAGTACCTTTTGGCTGGATATTCCTGTTGCAGTGCAAAATAATGAGTGTCAGGTATTTAAAGATATCAGCGATTTTCAGAAACTAAAAATGGTACTTTATGCAAAAGACAAAGTTTTGGATTTCCGACATGAATCCTTTTTGAAGTATGCTGAAATTTTTGCGATGAACATCAGTGTTGTAGAGACGCTGGACTGCGAGTTTGACATATGTATATTTGTACATGAGACATGTGACATAAACATACAAAAAGAGATTATCTACTCTGGGAAAAAATATATAGCACTTATGAGCAAAGAGTATGATACATATGAACACTATGCGCACATCAAAGCGATGAGTTTTCCTCTGTATTGTTCAAAAATTCATAAACATTTCAATGAGCTGCTCAACCCTGAATTATCATTAATTCATAATAAAAAAATATCCAATAGATTTAAGGGACATATCCTGGTTGCTGAGGACAATGAGGCAAACCAGGAATTAATGAAGATTGTCCTCAACAGATATGGCTTGACATTTGATTTGGCTCACAATGGAAAAGAAGCGGTTGCACTGTATCAAAAAAACAAATATGATTTGATTCTTATGGATGAACAGATGCCTGTTATGAACGGAACAGATGCCGTCATTAAAATTATCGAATACGAGGAAAAAAACGGTTTAAGTCATACGCCAATCTCTGCCCTGACGGCCAATGTGTTAAAGGGGAGTAAAGAGAGAGATTTACTGAACGGATTTGACACATTTTTAGGGAAGCCTCTGGTTTTAAAAGAATTGGAACGTGTTTTTATGGCATATCTGAAACTGGATTCCTACAGTGTTATACAGGAAGATAAAACAGATATATCTTCCACTGACAACCAAAAGATTACAGGGTTGGATGCGAAGAAACTGATGAAAGAGTTGATGTTGAATGAAGATGAACTTATTATGCTTTTGACACTTTTTATCAAAAAAATGAAAACGACCCTGAGTGACTTGGCAAAAGCGGTTGCTGCAAGAGATTATAAAAAAACAGCACTTCTGGCTCATAGTATTAAAGGGTCAAGTGGAAATTTCAGAATTGAAATTTTACAAAAAAATGCAACTGAAATGGAAAGAATGGCAAAACTTGAAAATGCAGACTATAATTATGAGCAAACCCTGAAAGAAATAGAAGAAAAGATTGCATCCATTAAAATAAATTAATCTTCTATATAATAGCCAATTCCTGAGGCATTTTTTATAATGTCTGTTTCAAGTTTATTCCGCAGTCTCCAAACCAGTGTTCTGACGCTGTTTTCTGTAGCACCGTGCTCGTCCCAGACATAGTTCATTGCCTGCTCAAATGATACAACCAAACCAAGTTGGGCAACAAGAAGGCGTAAAAAAGCATTTTCTTTTTTTGTAAGCTTGATTTTTTTCCCTTTGTAAAAGGTTTCGCATATACTGATGTCAAGATGGTAATCACCACCCCCGAACGGAACAATTGGTTTGTCTTGTGAACGCTTGGAATAGAGTAATTTTTCCAGATTCAGTTTATCTACTTTGAGTGAATTGATATTCTCTTTTCTCTCATTTTCCTGTTGGTATTTGAACAAAGCCATTTGAATAGTTGCATGCAGAGATCCGGGGTCAAAAGGTTTTACAATATATCCATAAGGTTCAGTAAGTTTTGCCTGGGCAATAATGTCATCATCACTGTACGAAGTGAGATAAATAAAAGGAATATCATATTTTTCTTTTATAGTTTTTGCAAGTTCGATTCCGTCATTGCTTTCTTGTAAAGAGATATCAATAATAATGACATCCGGATTGTGTGTAGCTATTTTACTTTTTGCCATAGGAGCATTATCACACATCGCCACCACACTGTATCCGTGCTTTTGTAAAGACATATTTAAGTTAAGTGATGTGATTTCATCATCTTCGACTATTATTACTTTTTGTTTTTCCATGTTCTTTTCCTATATTAAAAAAAAGTGACCAATTTGTGATAAATTAAGTCTTTATTATATTATAACTTTTTGTTATTTACAACTAAATTCATATATTTTTAAGAAATTGTTACAAAATGATACTGTAGTTATGATATAGTTTGATGAAAGGACGTATAAATGGTATATTATGTATATATTTTACAATGTAGTGATAATAGCCTGTATACAGGGATAACAACAGATTTGAAACGACGGGTTTCTGAACATAACTATTCAGAAAAAGGTGCAAAATATACTAAAATCAGAAGACCGGTAAGATTGGTATATAATGAAGAACATACAAACAGAAGCAGTGCTTCAAAGCGTGAATATGAAATAAAAAAATTATCACGGTCAGAAAAACTGAAAATTATAAAGAGGAGAGTAGATGAAATTTGAGTTAAAAGATGAGTATATAGAGTTGTATAAATTATTAAAAGTGTTAGATCTTGTAGACAGCGGCGCACAGGCAAAAATGATTGTAGCTGATGGATATGTGACCCGTAATGGAGAAGTTGAACTGCGTAAACGAGCCAAAATAAGAGCAGGCGATGTGTTGAGTGTAGGTGATGATGTAACTATAGAAGTTGTTTAAACTTCTATAGTATAAAAGAACTCAGTAGTCCGATAACTCCTCCAAATACGCCACCCCATACAACCAGCCAGTCAAGGTGCTCATGTATCATTTTTTGTACGATTTCTTTGACCATTTGAGGCGTCAGTTCACTCAGCCTTGCATCTACAACCCGTTCGATTGATTGTATCATATCGTCATTTAAGGATGAATGGCTAAGGTGGTGTTGCAGGGTGTCATTAAATGCTTTGGATGTGACTATTTTTATGACTGCTGATTTGAGTTTGTTTGTAAAAGGTTCTTTTAAAGTGCTCAAGGCTTTTTCTCCGCCGAACATCCCTAACATGCCGCCAAAAGAGGACTCCATTACTGTTTTGCTTAAAGCATCAAAAGCAGGTGTAAAATCTGTCTCTTCTATGATAGGTACAAGGTTTATTTTTTTTTCTTCATTGGCAAAAAACTTTTCCAGCTGTTCTTTTGTGAAAAATTCATTCATGATAAGATTTTTTATAGCACTTTTAAATGCTTCAAATCTCTCTACGATAACACCGGAACCATACAAAAAAGGTACTTTTTCAAAGAGCATGTGAATTGCCAACTGATTTGTCAAGGCACCAGAGAGTGCAAACAGACCTGCATATAATAAAGCTTCTTTGTATAAAGGCACTATAAAAGATATTCCAACAAGAAACAGCGCAGTGAGGTTTGTGATAAAACTTTTATGTAATTTCATACTATTGCTCCTTTTTAAATGTGAAATTATATACTAAAAGTGTATGATTATAAAAAATATTACATGGATGAGGGTATGAAACAAAAAACATATGAACTTTTTAAAAATGAAAGTCTAGATACGATAGTAAATGAAATTGAAAAAGAGCTCAAAACAAGAAATGAGTCACCATTTTGGAGTGATAAAGTGGCCCCTTTTCACGTGCAATTTTATCGGTACTGGTTCCTTTGCGGGACAATGATCTGTTGTTTACACCGGAAGGAGAGTATATAGAGACGTTGACTCCCGAAATTTTTCTTCGATGGAGTGATTTTTTGAGTTTGAAAACACTGGCTTTTACCCTTGCACACTCTAATGAGGCAAATAAATTAGTACGGACAAAACTTGAAGAGGAGAAATGTGAGCAGTACACACCGATAGACTTGAATGAGTTAGGGACATATTTAAGCAGGTATACGGTGAACTTGGAAAATGAAAGTCTGGACTTTCCAATAGCCAATTATAATCTGCACCAAGGGGTCAGTAATGTTATAAAATCATTACTCTGATTCGGATTTAGTAAAAAATAAGATAAAGAGCACCCCAGAGAAGAAAAATCAGCAATCCAAGCACTCCGAATGTTATCACAATTCGGAGTGTCAGAAAAAGAAGAAATTTTAAAACTGTTTTTAATCGACTCATTGCCTGTAGGATACTGTTTTGAGATGTAACCCTTTGGTTGCATACTCCATTCCACCCTTGAGGTTGATTACTTTATACCCAAACTCTTTTGCAAGCCACGGCGCGACTATGGAAGTTCTGCTGCCTGTATGGCAGATAAGGGCGAAAGGTTTTGTGGTGTCAACTTTTTTATGTAATTCATTTAAAAATTTTCTTACATCATAGTTTCCTCTTGCATCCCAAAACATGATAGGAATTGCACCTTTTAAAAGACCGGTCTCTTTCCATTCTCCCGGTGTTCTGATATCTACAATAGGAATATTTTGCTTGAGTAATTCTTGTGAAATATATTCATTTTTTACTTCTGCTGCTAAGGACAGAGCAAAGAGCATCAGCAGTAAAATTGCTTTTTTCATGGTATTTTCTCCAAATATTGTTCGAGTTCTTAGAAATCTCTTGTATAATTATACTCATAAATAAATAATAGGCTTACAATGGCAGCATCAAAAAAAGCAATCGAGAATGCAAACAGGCTTCGGTATATCCGAGCACTGGAAAGATTTAAAAAAAGTATTTTGTCCTACTTGCTAAACAGCGATGCCCTGGACCATGAAAAGTACAATAAAAAGATTGACAATGCGCTGAAACTGCTCAATCGGGTGGAAGAGGTGCAACTGTACAAGGGTGAACTGCAGGATCTGCAACAGCTCGTAAAAAAAATGATAGGCTATAAAGATTCTGATGAAGATATTGATAATATTAAAGAAGAACTGCTTTACAGTATAAACCAGTTGGAGAAAAGTAAAAATGCCAAACGGTATAAAAAAGACAAGCACTCTCACTCCAAATATGAGGAGTGGGAGTAAACAAAGAGCTTATTCTTCTCTTTGTGTTTGACTCAGCATAGTGTCAAGAAGTATAAAGAGTTCTTCTGATGCTTTTTCCATATCTTCGAAGTTGTGTAAAATATCCTGAGCATGTTCCAATACCTCTTCTTGCGCGTTTGTTTTATCAAGGAATGCAAGATTTTGTTTGCATTTTCATGGACAATATTATGAGGTTGTGCTATTTGCGGATAAGCCGAAGTATTGCTAAATCGTTCTTTTCCTTCATGATCATACCATTTTCCAAGATTACATTCATGAGAAGAGACTGCTTTGAGTACTTTTTTCAAAGAAATCAAAGAGTTATATGCTCGTGATTTATATAAAATATGATCTATTTTTGCCAGTACAATAAATATACTGTTTTCCATATAGTATGACTGGTCTACAATTTTTGTTGAGGAGTCACTCAGTTCAATGAGTGTCGTTTCAAACTCTTCTATTTTAGCGGTAGAGGCATCTACTGTCTCTTTCATCAGTTCAGAACTTGTCTGAATTTCGCTCATACCCTGCTGGAGTGATTTTATAGAGATGAAATTTCGCTTGTAGCCTTGTGCGTACGTTCTGCAAGTTTTCTGACTTCATCTGCTACAACTGCGAATCCTCGACCATGTTCACCTGCACGGGCTGCTTCTATGGCAGCATTAAGAGCTAAAAGATTTGTCTGATCGGCAATATCGGTAATAAGCTCGATAACTGATGTAATATTATTTGTTTGTGAAGCAAGTTCGTCTATATTTGAATGGTTTGTACCTACCTGTTCATTGAGTTCATGCAGCCCATTGACAACAGTGTTGATATTTGCCCGAGAGTCATTTGCAAGTTTTGCAGCAGAATCTGTAGCATGTGTTACTTCTTTGATTTTTTCTATATTTGTTTTTAAATCAGATTGAATAACGGTAAGAGATTCGGATACATTGACGCTTTTTACACTCAGTTTTGAGTTAAAAGAGTCTCTTTGTGCTTTTTGATACTGTTCACGCATAAAATCTATACTTTTACTGACATTTCTGATAGCAACCAGGAACTCTCCGTGCATTCCTTCAGTAGAGATAGGTTTGGAAAAGTCACCCTGGGAGGCATTTGTTATAGCAGTATTTACTTCATGAATCATATTTTCAGTGTGTTCTATAAGGATTTTGAGTGCTTTGCCCATAGCATCAAGTTCGGTGTCTCCCTGTGTTCTGATTTCATTCTTTTTGCTGAAATCACCATTGGAAGCAGTCTCTATCAGACATCTGAATCTGTTGATACCCGAAACTATGGAAGTTCTGATTTTTGTAGTGAGCAAAAATAATATAATGATAATAAGGAGACTTGAACCAAGTACAAATAATTTGTAAAATGTTATGGCGCTTCTCATGGCCTTCATATCTTTTATAAATTGTTCTTTTTTGTTTTTTACAAATGTTTTAAAATATTTTCGTGACTCAACAGCCAAAGGTGAAAGCTTTTGATGATATACGTGGTAAATGCCTTCTTTGTTGTTTTTAATATCATCAGTGCTTAAAGAATCTATATATTTGTAGGCTTCATTGATAAATTTCAGCGTTGAATATTTTGCCTTTTTCAGAAGTGCTTCGTTGGAACTGTTTTTGGAAACTTTTTCAAGTTTTTTGAAATTTTCTGCAATTGCACTGATATTTTCTCTGAGCTCTCTTTTGTCTTTTTCAATATCACCGCCGAGCATAACATCTCTGTCATTTCTGCTGATATAGTTCATTCTTTTTTCTATATCATAGATAGTCAGAGATGTGTCAATGGAACTCTCTTTTATCTCATTGAACTCTTTTTCTATGCTGTTAAGCGCATAATATGTAAATCCGGCTGCACCGACGAGAGATACAACAATAACTATTGTTAATAGCCACATCAGTTCTTTTATGCTTTTGTTTCTAAACATGAATATGTTCCTTATAAGTAAATCACAAGATTGTCACATAATAATATGTTATATATTATGACTGACTTAAAGCAAGGGCTTTTATGATAAATTTGTGACTTTTTTCAATAGTTTTTACTTTTTTTCCAGCTTGTGCTACAATTCCTTCACAATAGTAGTTTATAAAGGATTCTTTTTGTCGATAGCAGAGAAAGAAATTAAAAAATTTGAGCATGGTAACTGTGCTGAAAACAATGTATTTTACCAGGCGATGGAGGAGGTGATTTACTCGATTGCCCCGTTGCTTGAGTCTGATGAGAGATACAGCAGATTCGGAATTTTAGACAGATTGGTCGTTCCTGACAGGATTATAAAGTTTAAAGTGACCTGGCTGGATGACAATAATCAAATACAGGTAAATACAGGATACAGAGTACAGTTTAACAACGCACTCGGACCTTATAAAGGAGGACTCCGTTTTCATCCGAGTGTGAATGAAGGGATTTTGAAGTTTTTGGGTTTTGAGCAGATTTTGAAAAACTCACTGACGGGTTTACCTATAGGTGGTGCCAAAGGGGGGAGTGATTTTGATCCAAAAGGAAAAAGTGACTTTGAAGTTATGAAGTTTTGTACAGCCTTTATGACAGAGTTGCATAAATATATCGGGCCGCGCATAGATGTCCCTGCCGGTGACATTGGAGTCGGTGCCCGGGAAATCGGCTATCTCTTTGGAGAGTATAAAAAGATTACATCTTCATACGAAGGTGCTTTGACCGGAAAACCCTATTTTTTCGGAGGTTCTTTAATGCGTCCCGAAGCAACAGGCTACGGGGTGGTCTATTTTACACAGAGTATGCTTGAAATTGAAAACAAAGAACCGCTTGAGGGGAAAATATGCACAGTCAGCGGTGCGGGAAATGTTGCTTTACATGTAATCGAAAAGCTGCAGGAGATTGGTGCTGTTGTAGTGACATGTTCGGATTCTCACGGGACAGTGTATGATCCAAGAGGGATTGACCTGGCTCTGGTAAAAGAGTTAAAACTGAATCGAAGCAATTCTTTGGAAATGTATGTACAGACACATACAGAGGCAAAATATACGCCTGTATCAGAGTACCCTGAAGGGGAGCATGCTGTTTGGAATATTCCGTGTTATGCGGCCTTTCCGTGCGCTACGCAAAACGAACTCTTTGAAGCGGATGCGCAAAATCTTATAGAAAACGGCTGTGTGAGTGTTTCTGAGGGTGCAAATATGCCATCGACTCCAAATGCTATTGCTTTGCTGCAATCGCATAAAGTATGCTTTGCACCGGCTAAAGCGGCCAATGCAGGGGGTGTGGCTGTGAGTGAATTTGAGATGAGTCAAAATGCTTCTATGAGTAAATGGAGTTATGAAAAGGTAGATTTTAAATTAAAAGAGACGATGCAGATGATCTGTAAACGGGTGGCGCTTACGGCAAAAGACTATGGCGTAGAGGGGAATTATGTTGATGGTGCAAATATTGCAGGATTTAAAAAAGTAGCTGATGCTATGATAGCTGAAGGTATATAATAAAGGATTTCCAATTAAAAAAGTTCAATTAATTTTACTGGCTTTTGTTTTTATATTTGCCGGCACATTGAGTGCAAAGGTAAAATACTCAGAGTTTATAGATGCACAGTTACAGCTGGTGTATCAGATGAATGATGCAAATCTCTCCCAGGAGCAGATAGAAAATTTACTGCAAAAACAGGAGTACATGTATGATCAGGAACTCAATACTATCATCTCAAACAAACAGCAGTATATTGAGAATGTGCAGGATTTCAGCAAGGAAATATTTTCACTGAAAAAAATCATTGCGATTAACAGACGGCTGGGTAACGGATATGCCGTAATCAGAGATGAGGCACAGTTGAAGTCGTATGAAATTGTCAAAAATCAGAACATATTGATTAAAAATGTACTTTTGTCGTTGGATGTACCGAATATTCAGGATTTTGAAGAAAAATTAAATGTTTATACGGCACAGAATCAAGAAGCCCTGAGTAAAATTACAGCAAAAGACTATAAACATATTTTGGCACTCAAAGATCCTTCTCCCATCTTAAAAGCGGCAAAAAAAAATATAGAGGAATACTATGCGCTGCAGGAGATAAACAGTGATTTTATAGCCTTTTTATACAAAGCAGAGAATAAACTCTACCGACTGAACAAATATGTCAAATACCATATAATCAAGCCTGTTGTTTTTATTAACTCCTTTACGGTGGTGAAAGCTGTAGATGGGTTTTTAGAGTCGTACGGACTGAGTGTTGTGAAGCTTATTATTATCTTTTTGCTGATTTTGGTAATTTATGTTTTAAGAAAAGTTTTTTATATCGCATTGCAAAAACTGTTTCTTCAAATAGACTTTTTAAGCAGATACTCTGAACAGATTCTTGAGAAACTGCGTAAAAGTATAGAGATCCTCATCCTGATTATTAATGTAAACATGGTCATATATGTTTACAATAATTTCAGCTCCATAGAGGAAGTAAGTCGTATATTTAACATGATATACGGCTTTTATTTTACATATATTATTTATATTATTGTCAATACGGCAGCCATTATCAAGCTCAATACTTTTGAAAAAGAAAAATCAAATATAAAAAGCGAACTGATTAATGTCGGATTGAAAATTATCAATTTCTTTATTGTTATTATCGGTTTGCTGATTGTTCTGTATTTTGCCGGTGTTGACTTGACCGCTGTACTTTCTGGTCTTGGAATTGGTGGTTTTGCGGTTGCTTTTGCAGCAAAAGATACAATTTCAAACTTTTTTGGAACACTCTCTGTCCTTTTCAGCGATGTATTTTCACAAGGCGACTGGATAGAAGTTGACGGCAAAGAGGGTGTTGTTGTTGAAATCGGTTTGCGTGTGACAACACTAAGAACCTTTGATAATGCTCTTATTGCCATTCCAAACGGCACCTTTGCATCCAAAGATATAAAAAACTGGAACAAAAGAAAACTTGGACGCAGAATAAAGATGAAACTGGGTGTAAAATATGACTCCAAACAGGAAGATATTAAAAATGCCATCAAAGAAATCAGAGAAATGCTGCAAAATCATCCGAAAATTGCAACAAAAAATACAAAATATGAGCATGAGATTGAGTATGGACATATAGCAAAACTTGTTTCTAAAGATGATCTTGAAGGTGTCAAAAAGACACTGCTTGTGTATCTTGACGAGTTTGCAGATTCAAGCATTAACATACTTGTATACTGTTTTTCAAAATCAGTGGAGTGGGAAGAGTGGCTGAAGACGAAGCAGGATGTTATGGAAAAAATAATGATAATTTTTGAAAGAAACTCTTTAGAATTTGCCTTTCCGTCTCTCTCAATTTATAATGAAACAAAGGATGAACATGAATAAGGGTACGAAAAGAGCAGATATCAAACAGGGTGCTTCTGTTGCCATTGTTTTAAAGCAGGATCAGGAAAGCGGCTATTTAACAGACGGGATTGTCAGAGATATTCTTACAAAATCTGCAACACACCCTCACGGTATTAAAGTCCGTTTGATGAGTGGCGAAGTAGGACGGGTAAAGGAGATATATTGATTTTTCGAAACACGGACTTTAGTCCGGGCTGAGAGTGGCAAGACTATTGTAACAGCCGGCACTGAAGTACCGGTTCCGAGAAAGTATTGATTTGCTTAACTTAATGGCATTGACGGGGGATGTTTTATATCATTTTACTGATGTAGAGCCATCCCTGCCAAAGCGCAGCTGAGGAGATTCCGGCCGCAAAACCTGCAATAATATCATCTCCCATCACGCCGACGCCGCCTTTTGCTTCACGGTCTATTCTCCCTATAATAGAGGGTTTTGTTATATCAAAATATCGAAAAAGAACAAAAGAGAGAAGTGCCTGCACCAAAAACCCATTTTGAAGATCCGTTATCTCAGTGCTTGCAACACCGACAGCGGGTGCAACACTGAGTGCAAACCACATCCCGGCAAGTTCATCTATCACTATTCTTTGGTCATCATGATTGCCTGTTTCATCTTCATATTTGTTAATAACTTTAATGGCTATAATCGAAATAAGCAGTGCCGCCAAAAAAAGTGTAGTTGCATCAAAGTAGACAAGTATTGCCATACCAAGCGGCAGTGAAGCCAGTGTTCCCATAGTTCCGGGAGCTTTAGGAGAGAGTCCGCTGTAGCCTAAAGTGAGAAAAAACCAGTTCATTGTTTTCCTTATGTCAGTGATGTTGTTTGATAGAGTTTCATTAACTCAAGATAAAAATCTTTTTCTGTATGTTCTTCAAGCAAACCTTTTACCGGAAAAGTGTCATAATAGAGTTTTTCAAGATTTTTAAACCTGTTCGGAAAGAGTTTAGAAAGTAAAAATGATGAAATTTCTTTCCGTATAAGAACAGCAGGAGGTAAAAGTCCTGCCTCCAAAAGTGCCAAAATTGAGTCCGCATGGTAAGAGATCTGATGATGCTGTCCGTGAGGACAGGTATTTTTGCTCACAAGCGTTTTGCACTCATCACAGTACACATACTCACTTGCAACGGTAATCTCGATATCTATGCCTGTAACTTTGTCTATGATCGATTTGTTTGAATTACAGTCATAAAACATGCCCAAACCGGCATGATTACGGCCAATGGTCAGTCTGTCGCAGCCATAGTTTTTTGCGACAATTGCATCGACAATAATTTCATTGTAGCCTGCAAAGATATAGCTGTTTTCAAGAGGAATAATAATTACCCGGTTTTTAGGAAGAAAATTATTGATAAAATACTCTAATGCTTCTTTTCGTACTTCATACTTTAAATTTGCATTGTCATAAGGTTTGAGTAAAAATATAACAAGCAGATCGGTACTTTCAAGTGTTTGGCGAATCAGCCTTTCATGGGCACGGTGAAGCGGGTTGACTCCCATCATCAAAGAGGAGGTGTGTTTTGCTCCTATGAGTTCTTTTGCTTTTTGAATTTTTATTTTGTTTTTGTGTTTTGTTTTACTGAGAATGGTATAGTTTCCGCTAAGTGCCCAGGTGCCTATTCTTTTAATGGTGGCCATGACACCCGGATGGGTGAGGTCATCAGTGCCGTAAATATGCTTTACCCGTTCCTTGGGATTAATTTGAAAAGTTTCTTCGACACACAGCACAGCAAACTCTTTACCATTGCAGATAATAGTAACTTCTTCGCCCGGCTCCAAGGTAGGAATGATTTTTTCATTTTTTTTGCCCGAAGGAGCCAATATGAAAGGGAAGGGGAAAGACTGACCGTTTACAAGACCGGTTTGCAGGACTTCCTTGGATTCCTGTTCATTCATAAGTTTTGTTACAGGGGCCAAAAGGCCTTCTGCAACGAGTTCAAGAACAGAAGCAGCCTCTTTGTCTATATAAATTGTTTTATTTTTTCTTGATGATGTCATATTTTTTTCTTTTTTCCCATAAACTCTTGCGGCTTATCCCAAGTTTTTTTGACAATTCTGTATCCGGATATTTGTCTTGATAGTTTAAAACAATAAATTTGACATAATCTTCTATTGGCAGGATTTCTCCTTTGTCAAAAACATTGCTGTCACTTTTTATCTCTATAACAGGGTAGGCGACTTCCTCAATTTTATCGCTGCTGGCGATAATGGCTTTTTTCCCCTGTATCAGGTCACAAAAACGTTTTTTATCACTTTTTTTGAGTGCCTGATAATCAATGATATATATAATTGAATTTTGTGGCAGCGAAGCTATCTCATTTAATGCTTTTGAATCACTTAATGATAAAAAATGTATGGGAAGATTTTTCTTTTGGGCATATTCAAAGGCGAATGCATCCGCATATTTTTGAAAATTGGATGATACGAAAAGCGGCAACTCAATTTCATCCAAATTCTGTTCATGTTTTGTATTGGAAAATGTGTGTGCAAGATATTTTTCATAGGCTTCAGTGCGTTTTTTGAGTTTTTCATAATCCTGATAATGGTCAATTTTCCGTACAAGCTCTTCAATCATGAAAGGTTTGAGGATATAGTCCTTTGCCCCGGCACTCAGTGGTTTTGAAACCGTGTCATTGCTAATGTAGGAAACCATTAAAATAACGATAGAGTTCTTAAATGTTTCTATAAGCGGGTTAAAATCCTGTCCGTTGATGTTTGTCGAGAGTAAAACAACATCATAGTTGTTGCTCCCGATGGCATCTCTGGTGGATGTACACATTTCACATGTGTGACCAAGTTCACCTAGTTTTGTTGCAATACTCTGGGCTAAATACACTTCATTTTCTATAATTAATATCTTCATGTTATCCTATTATCTTCCAGTTAAAATATTTTAAATTTGCATTGGCAATGACTCCAACACCTTCACTTCTGCCTATAAAACCAAGTTTCTCTGTGGTTGTTGCTTTGACATTGACTCTTGCTTTGTCGATTTTGAGTATTTCTGCAATAGTTTTTCTCATTGCATCTTTATAGTTTGCAAGTCTTGGTTTTTGTGCGGCTATTGTAATGTCTGCATTGACAATTTCAAAACCGTAGTTATAGATTTTTGTCACGACTGTCCGTAACAGTTCTTTTGAATCTATACCTTTGTAGGCACTGTTGTTGTCCGGAAAAAGCATGCCTATATCACCCATGCCTGCAGCCCCTAAAAGGGCGTCTATAAGTGCGTGCAGAGCAACGTCTCCGTCACTGTGGGCTTTAAATCCGTAATCAGCATCTATCTCTACACCACCAAGAAACATTTTTCCTTTTTCGTCAAAAGCATGGACATCAAAACCGTTGCCGCTTAAAATGTCACTTGATGGTGCTTCGAGGCATGGAAGCCTGTTTAAATCATGGGTAAAAGTTATCTTGCAGGCATCTTCATCCCCTGCAACAAAGGTGCGGGTTCCTCCGTAGGCAACAATGGCACTGCTCTCATCTGTAAATTCAGTAGGTGTCTGCAGGGCTTTTTGAAGTATTTTAGTGCGGGAGAGTTGGGGTGTTTGGATTTTTTTGACTTTGTCTCTGTCTATTGTCGTATTTTCATATACTATGGTGTCTGTTACGGGTAAAAAAGGAACGATACAGTCAGCTTCTTCTTTTTGCGCAAGTATTCTTTGAAGCAAATCTTCGCTGATACAGGCTCTTGCTATATCACTGACAAGAACATATTCACTCTTTACATGTAGTAAGGCATTTTGCAAAGAGTCTTGTCTGGAACTGCCTCCTTTTACAAAAGAGTAATCGGCATAGTTTTGCATAAAGGCAATATCTTCTTCGGATGAAACAATAATAATTTTTGAAAAAAGCCCGCTGTGAGCAAACCTGTCTGCTACAAACTGCCATAAAGGTTTGTGCTGTATCCGCAACCACTGTTTTTTTACAGAGGTGTCAAAGCGACTAGAACTACCGGCTGACAATAGTACAAGCGTTAAATCAGACAAATAGTCTCCTACATATATAAAAGTGTTACGAAATTATACACATAGAAAGCTTTTTTTTATCTTGAATGTGTAAATTTGTCATTTTTATGTTCACATTTTTTGACTAAGCACTTACATAAATAATCTCATCAATTGTTTCACTTTATGTTAGATTAACTTTATTTGATTATATTTCCATCATATATAAAGAATGAAAATATAATATTGAGGAGTAACTTATGAGATCTTCATGGGTAAAAGAGCGAGAGGGTGATTCTGTAAGAACACAGATGCACTACGCAAAGAAAGGCATCATCACACAAGAAATGGAGTATGTTGCAAAAGTAGAAGATTTGTCTCCTGAACTGGTTCGTAGCGAGATAGCACGCGGTAGACTGATTATACCGGCAAATATAAATCATACTTCATTGGAACCAATGGCTATCGGAATTGCAAGTAAATGTAAAATAAATGCAAATATCGGTTCTTCTGCCATTGCCTCTGATGTACAGGGTGAAGTAGAAAAGATGGAGGTCTCTCAACACTATAAGGCAGATACAGCAATGGATCTCTCAACCGGCGGCGACCTGGATGAAATCAGAAAAGCTGTTATTGCTTCTTCAAAGATTCCTATCGGAACAGTGCCTATTTATCAGATTTTGCATGATGTCGGGAATAAAATCGAAGATTTGACTATAGAGGTTATGCTTGAAGTGCTGGAACGTCAGGCAAAACAAGGGGTTTCTTACTTTACAATTCATGCGGGTTTCCTGCTTGAGACTATGCCTAAAGTTGCAAAGCGTAAAATGGGTATTGTCTCTCGCGGGGGATCTTTAATGGCTGCCTGGATGATGCATTATCACAGAGAAAACCCTTTTTATACGGCATTTGATGATATTTTGGATATCTGCGCAAAGTATGATGTTTCTCTTTCATTAGGAGACTCTCTTCGTCCCGGTTGTCTGGCAGATGCGTCTGATGAAGCACAGCTTGGTGAACTCAAAGTGCTTGGAGATTTAACGCTTCGTGCCTGGGAAAAAGATGTACAGGTTATGATTGAAGGTCCGGGACATGTTCCAATCAACCAGATTGAGCGTAACATGAAGATACAAAGAGAACTCTGCCACGAAGCACCTTTTTATATCTTAGGTCCGTTGGTCACTGATATTGCAGCAGGATATGATCATATCTCTTCTGCAATCGGTGCGGCTGTCGGCGGATGGCACGGTGCGAGCATGCTTTGTTATGTAACACCAAAAGAGCACCTTGGTCTTCCAAATGCCGATGATGTCCGCGAGGGAATTATCGCTTATAAAATTGCGGCACATGCTGCTGATATCGCCCGTGGCCGTAAAGGTGCCCGTGATATTGATGATGCTATGAGCGATGCACGTTATACATTTGACTGGGAAAAACAGTTTGAATTGGCACTTGACAGCGAACGCGCTCGCGAATACCATGATGAAACACTGCCTCAGGATGTATTTAAAGAAGCAGAATTCTGTTCTATGTGCGGGCCTAAATTTTGTTCATACAAAATTACACAGGAAATTATGGACAACCCTGAAGGAATAGAAAGAATTATTCAAGACAACAAAGATAAAGAAGCGGCAGAGGCTGAAGCAGAAGCTTTAGTTTAAAGTCTGGCTTAATAAAGAAATTGATTTTAAACAAGACAATATTTATCTTATTTAGATATAGTACACTTTTAAAGCAAAAATTGTCAAAAAGTTTAAATAGTCGGAACTATCCTTTAGGGTCAATGCCAATAAGTTAAGCGACTCTTTGGGAACCCGCACTTTAGTGCGGGCTGAGAATGGCAAAAAAATTAAATAAATTAAAGGAAAACGAATGACTGAAGAAATTGTAAAATCGGCACTCTCAAAAGTTATGTATCCAGGATTTACCAAAGATATCGTAACATTTGGTTTTGTAAAAGATATAGCAATAAACGGAAATGATGTAAGTTTCACTGTTGAAATTACATCATCAGCTCCGGAAGTAGCACAACAAATTAAAGATGAAGCTACAGAAGCTTTAAAATCAGCAGGGGCAGAAAATGTTACTGTAAATATAAAAGCACCGCAAATGCCAAAAGAAAGTTCGTCTCAAGGCAAAAACATCGCACCGCAAATCAAAAACTTTTTGATGGTGAGTTCAGGTAAAGGCGGTGTCGGAAAATCAACTACTGCTGTAAATATTGCAATTGCACTTGCGCAACAAGGCAAAAAAGTAGGTCTTTTGGATGCTGACATTTATGGTCCGAATATCCCTCGTATGTTAGGTATTTCTGATCAAAAACCGGAAGTAACCGGAAATAAAGTGCTTCCGATGAAAGCATACGGTATTGAAGTTATGTCTATGGGCTCACTCATGGAAGAAGGGCAGTCGTTAATCTGGCGTGGTGCTATGATTATGAAAGCGATAGAGCAGTTCTTGCGTGATATTTTATGGTCAGAACTGGATGTTTTAGTGATTGATATGCCGCCGGGAACTGGTGATGCACAGCTTTCACTTGCACAGGCTGTGCCTGTAACTGCGGGTCTGACTGTAACAACACCACAGTCTGTTTCACTTGATGATTCACGCCGTTCACTTGATATGTTTAGAAAATTAAACATTCCTATAGCCGGAATTGTTGAAAATATGAGCGGATTTATTGCACCTGATACCGGTGTTGAGTATGATATTTTTGGAAAAGGCACATCTCAGCCAATGGCGGATGAGTTTGATACGAAAATAATTGCCGAAATCCCAATTGAGCCGGCTATCCGTACCGGTGGAGATGAAGGAAAACCAATTATTTTTGCAGACCCGTCATCAGAAACAGCAAAACGTTATATGAAAGCTGCTGAATCTATCTGGAGTACAATTGAAGAGATCAATGCAAACGGCGGAGTGGACAATCAGTCTGTTCAGCCGACAACACCACCGGGTGTAAGTGCATGTTCAACAGGTGCTGCTTCTGCACCTAAAGAGCAAAGCGGCGGCGGATGCGGCTGTAGCTAAAAACTTATAAACAAGCAACGCTTTTTGCGTTGCTTAAGCTTCCTCTATATCTGTTTATCGTAAGTGCTCATCCTCTGACATCTCCGGTTTATACTCAACAATTTTATTTCTTCCTGTCGTTTTTGCCACATACAAAGCAGTATCTGCGTATTTGATACATTTCCAAATAGTATCACCGTCTTTGGGAAACTTGGATATACCTATACTCATGGTTTTTTGTATGGTTTTTCCGTTGCCGACATCAAAAACAAGTTTTGAAAATTCAGAGTGAATTTTTGAAGCGATCATTTTTGTTCCTTCATCTGTGGCATTGTGCAGCAGGACAACAAACTCTTCTCCGCCGTATCGAATAGCCAGGTCTGATTCTCTGATACTGCTGCGGAGTACTTCTCCTATTTTGGCAATGACTTTGTCTCCTACATCATGCCCGTAGGTGTCATTGACTTTTTTAAAGAAATCAACATCAAGCATTAAAACACTGTATGTTGTATTGTCCCGTTTTGCCTGATTTGCAAAAGTGTCTATAAACTCTTCGAGAAATCTTCTGTTATAAAGTCCTGTCATTGCGTCTCTGAGAGAGGTGTCACGGAGTTTGGACATTAAAATTTTACTCTCTATAACCGGTTTAGCCGCTTCAAGATAGTTTTCAATACTTTTAATAAAACTATTGACTCTGTTTAATTCATTTTTTTCTTTGGTTGTAATAGAAATGACAAGGGAGTTTTCATCATTAATGGTAAAAGGAATACATATATACTCCAATCCTTCACAACTGCATTCTCGGCATAAATTGACAAATTCACTTGAGATTACTGCCGTATTTGTTCTGTGTGCTCTGCATAATGATGCATCTTCGTCCACTTTGTCATTGCAGACACTTTTGCCGTTGGAGATGTAAATAAGCTTTCTTGCAGCCTTGAGTGTATCTATTTCATAAAATGCAAAATGCGAAAGCTCATATTTATTACTCAGTACATCTACAATTCTTTGATAGACTATCTCTTTTGTAAGATCATGTTCAATCGTCTTTTTAAATTTATATATATCTGAGAGTTCTCCGATGATGGTTTTTGCCTCTTGAAGAGGATCACTTGAAGAGACACATCCCTGGGGAATAAATGTTGCAAGGTTGTATTTTATGTCGCCAAAGGTCTCTTGCATTTTTCTAAAGAGCGTATTAAGCTGATCGACAATGTTTTTGGCATCACCTTTCACTTTTGTGGTAAATTCATAGGAAAAGTCTCCCTTGTAGGCTTTTCTTATTCCTTTTTGCATATTGGAGAAAAGCTCCATATAGGGTGTTACATAATGGTTGATCAGCAGTAATACAATGACAATGAAAAGAAGATTTATTCCAAGTATTTTCAAAATGGTAAACATCCCTGCATTACGCATATCTGTAATGTCAAACTCCATACTGATGGCTCCGAGTGTATCTCCTCGCTGAACATTGTGACAGGAGAGACAGTTTGGACCGTTTGCAACTGTGGCTTTATAGGGAATAGTAATTCTAAGCATAGAGTTTTCAGTCGATTCTGAAATTTTTTGAACCATCTTTCCTGTTTTTAAAACTTCTTCATCAATCGCATCTCTTACTGTTTCACTGTTAAAGCCTTTTCCGTATTGTTTGATGACTTTATCAGATCGGACAATCCACAAGTTTTTTATTTTATCATTGTTGGAGCTGATTTGGTTGAGGAAATAACTTCTTTTGTCCATAATACCGTTGACCATATGTGCTGTCAACCCGTCTTTGACGATAGCTGCAGCCATTGTAGCTTTTTGTGTGGCATCTTTTATACTGTATTCCCTGAAATTTAAAGAGACATTTACGATAGTGGCCAGGCCAAGACCCAAAAGCATTAAAGCGACAAAGAGTAGGAGTTTTGATTTTGTTTGCATAGTGTTCACTTATAATAGGATTGTTTTTAATATATTAGCCAGAAACAAATTAATTTAAAGTGAAAAATGTTATTTTTGTCTATAAGTTACATTTTAGTGATAAAACAGAGGTTTTGAAGAACCAATGCAGAGCGGGCTGAGAGTGGCAAAAAAGTAACAACAGTCGGCACTGAAGTACCGATTCCGAGGAGTTACTATTTTTCGGAACCCATCCTTTAGGGTGGGCAAGCGTGGCAAAAAAGTTCAAAGAGTCGGCACTGAAGTACCGATTCCGGGAGTCACTATTTTTCGGAACCCGTACTTCAGTGCGGGCTTGCAGGCAGAGAAAGTACCGATTTCAAGAAATATCTATTCTACCGTAACACTTTTTGCAAGGTTTCTTGGCATATCAACATCATTTCCAAGACGAATCGAAATTTCTAAGGATAAGAGTTGTAAAACAACCATCATTTCAAAAAACTCCAGCATATAGTGTTCATGTTTTTTTGTCTGGATGAAGTCATCCGCCTTGTCAAATTCCAAAGGACTGATGGCACAGATAGTAGAATCTCTTGCACTCAGCTCCTCAGCATTGCTTTTTGATTTTTCATAAAGCATATGCTGCGGAAGCAGGGCAATGGTGAAGAGCTCCGGATCGGCCAGAGCAATAGGTCCGTGCTTCATCTCTCCGCTTGGATATCCTTCGGCATGCAGATAAGAGATCTCTTTGAGTTTTAAAGCACCCTCAAGGGCCAATGGAAAAAAGACATCCCTGCCGATAAAGAAAAAACCGTGTCCGTGCAAGTAGCGTTTTGACAACCGTTTGATGCGTTCATGCAGGGTATCACTGACTTTTACACTTGCAGGAATGCTGCGCAGATGGTGTATATGTTGTGCTATTGCAGCTTTGGTGAGTGTTTTTTTGCTTTGTGCTACATGTAAAGCAAGCATCCAAAAAACCGTGACCTGAGTTGCAAAGGCTTTTGTCGAAGCCACTCCTTTTTCAATGCCTGCCCGCGTGAGTATCGTTTTGTCGGCAATGCGGACCATGGAAGAGTTGTCAACATTACATATAACAAGCGTTTTTAATCCTGCTTTTTTGGCCATTTTGAGTGTCTCAAGTGTATCTGCAGTCTCACCGCTTTGTGATATAACAACAAAGAGTGTATCTTCACTCATGAGAGGTGAACGGTAGCGAAACTCTGAAGCAACTTCAACAGAAGTTTTTATTTTTGCATAGCGTTCAAACAGGTAGGAGGCTGTCAGGGCCGAATGGTATGAAGTACCGCAGGCACATAGTTTTATCTCGTTGATACCTTCGAAAAAATCCTTTCCCAGTTCATCAAAAATGATTGCATCATCACTCAAACGTCCTAAAAGCGTATCGGCAACAACAGAACTCTGTTCATATATCTCCTTTTCCATAAAAAAACGGTATCCCTCTTTTTGTGCGGAGAGTTTGTTGTTTGTAAGCTGTATGAAATGAGGTTCTTTTTTTTCACGGTTCTTGTCAAAAATAACAAGCTCATCATGTGTTGCATAGCCGTAATCACCGTCTTCAAAGTAATTGACTTCACCACACTGTCCGATAAGCGGTGTGTCCGAGGATGCAAAATATTTTTCATTTGCTTCGTTGATGCCTACAAGCATGGGAGAACCGTTTTTTGCAAAAAATATTTTATTTTTTTCTTCTTTCGTGACTAAAAGAATCGCATAGGCCCCTTTGAGTTCAAAAATTGTTTTTTCAAAGGCTTCAAAAGCATTTTTGGTATTTTTCAGGTTTTTTTCAAATTGATGTACAATCACTTCGGTATCTGTCTGGCTTAAAAAAATGCTACCTTCTTTGAGGAGTTCTTTTTTTAACTCCGCATAGTTTTCTATAATGCCGTTATGCACGACATAAGAGTGTATTCCGGTATGGGGATGGGCGTTGAGTTCTGTTGGTTTGCCGTGTGTTGCCCAGCGGGTATGTCCGATACCGACTGCAAATTTGTCGGTCACAAAATCTTTTGTTTTTTCTTCAAGGTTGACAAGTTTGCCTACGGATTTGAAATTGGAAAATTCTCCATTACTCAACACTGCAATCCCGGCAGAATCATAACCTCTGTATTCGAGCTCTTTCAAACCGTTTAATAAAATTTCTTTTGTATTTTTGTTTCCTATATATCCGACAATTCCGCACATGCAGACCCTTTATTTTGTATTTTCTGATAATAATTCATAGATTTTTTCAACATTATTACATATATTATTTTGTTTTTCCATTAAAAAACTGTCTCGGACTTTGTATTTGCTTGAGTGGATTTTTGCTGTGATGATATTGATATGCAGCTCTTCAAACTTGTGCATGACATAGGCCAAAAGCCCTATCTGGTTTGCCGTATGAATTGTCAGTTCGGCATGCGTCATTGAGTGTTCACAGTCAATGGCAATCTCTTCTCTTTTAATGTGAATTTTTTTGAGTTTGACCTCTTTACTCATGTCAAAAGCATTGTCAATGGTGTCTTGAATTTCAACGAGTACATTAGAGTCTACATTTTGTATAAACTCGATTTTAAAATATTTAATGTCGTCAAAGAGAGTGAAAATCTCCATCGAAGCAACATTGAGATGTGCCAGGGTAGCTAGAAGATAACCGATATTTAAAGGGATACGACGATAAATTTCTATACTCAAAGAGTTGATGTTTTTGACTCGAAAACTGTACTCTTTTGTCTCTTTTGCAATTTTGGCAATACTGATAATGTCCTGGGGTGCATGTTTAAAGAAAAAAAGATTGGATTCTATTGTTAAAACTTTTTTCTGCAACAGACTCGGCAGTTCTTTAAACTCGTCAAGATTTCTGACTCTTGCTTCTATGAGCAGTCTTTTTTTTGCATCGGTAATTCTTCCAGTGTTTTGGGCAATCTCAAGAGCACTTAAATACAAATCATGTAAAAGTTTTGCATTAAAAGCGTTGTAGATATCTCCGCCGACACCGCTGATATCGGCATAGGTGAGGATGTAAAGCAGTTGAAGGTTTTTGGCATCGCCCACTTTTGACATAAATTTATAGAGTGTTTTTTCATTGTGTATGTTTTCTTTGAAGGCTACACTGCTCATAAGAATATGCTGCCGAACAAGAGTGACCGCTCTTTTTGTCTGCTCTTCATTTAAATGAATATGTTTTGCAAACTGCACAACAAGTTTTGCGCCGACTTCACTGTGATCCTGTCTTCTTCCCTTGCCGCTGTCATGGAAAAATACGACAATTTTGAGAATCAGTTTTTCTTCTTCGCTCAGTGTATCAAAAAGATTTTGCAAAAAAGGCTCTGTAATGTTTTCCAGGGCTTGGACACATTTGATGGAATGAATATCAACAGGGTAGTGATGGTAGCCGTCAAACTGTGGCAGATGCATGACTTTTCGAAAATTCGGAAAAATTTTTGGAAGGATTCCCGCATCATAAAAAAGTTTTAAAAAGGAAGCTATATGGGCTTTTGTAAAGAGTTTTTTTATGAGAAAATAGGTTTTTTCACTCAGTGGATGGGAAACTTTTGCAACAGTAAACTGATGCAAAAAGCCGGCATCAAAACGGTAGTCTTTGTCTTCCAGGTCAAGAAGCAGTTGCAGTAAATCGGAAATTTTTTGCTGAGGCAGCTTGAAGGAAGCATAAAGCCTTGCATTGTACTGATAAAAACCTTTTTTGAGCCTGTTTCGTTTGAAAGATGCTATATGTTTGGCATCATAGATATACGGACGTACCATTTTTTTTACAAAAATCTGTGTGAAGTTATTGATACGCCATCCGGCTTCCAAAACTTTACCGGCAAGTTTTTTTTGGTCTTTGAAGCCTAATAGTTTACTCACTTGAGGAATATACTCAAGAAGCAGTCTGTCTTCTTGTTTGTTTGCTATGAGGTGCAGGGCGCTTCTGACTCTGTAGAGGAGTTCAAGGGCTATACGGAACTCTTTGTATTCTTCATCACTGAAAACAGTACCGCTGAGTTCTTTGATACTGTTAATGCCATAAATTGTTTTGGCTACCCAGTAGATGAGGTGGGCATCCCGTAAGCCTCCAACACTCTCTTTTATGTTTGGTTGCATAGAAGTCGGGTATTTTTTTCTTCTTTTTTGTGCTTCTTCTATTTTGGCAAGGAGAAACTCTTTTTGTTCATGCAGACGAATTTTGCCAAGTTCTCTCTGCGTTGCATGCCAGGTAAAGGGAGATCCTGTGATAAACCTGGATTCCATTAAAGAGGTTTTAATGGTTATATCCTGTATGCTTGCTTTAAAGAGGTCGTCAACCTCGTGGACTCTGTGTCCGAGTTTCATCCCTGCATCAAGGGCAAGATAAAACAGTTTTTCGATAATGAGTTCAGAGTTGTACCCTTCAACATCCTGGTAAACGATGAGCAGGTCAATATCACTGTGTACACAGAGCTGTTCTCTGCCATAACTTCCAAGGGCTATAATGGCTATGGGTATGGAACTGCGCATAGGCAGGTAGTTGCCAAAGGCTCGACGCAGGACAGTTTTATACATCAGTTCGATGATGGAGTCGAGTTTTTTTGTATGGCGGACAAGGAAGTCTTTGCCCTGGTTTTTTGTAAAAAGTTCCGGCAGGGACTCTTTATACTCTTTTATGTATTGTTTAAAAAGTTTGGACAGCTCAAAGTCTGAGCCTTTTTTTTCTAATACATTTTCTATTTCTAAAAGTAAATTCATAATTGATTATATTGAATTTTTGCTATAATTTATCTTTAAAATTTAAAAAAGCAAAAACAGCCGGCAATGGAACCTATTTTTGGAGGGTCAATGCCGTTAGGTTAAGAAAAAAAGTTCGATATTCTTTCGGAATCTAGGCCTTAGTTTTGAAAGACACAAAGCCCGCACTGAAGTACGGGTTCCGAAAAAGCCGCTTAACTTAATGGAACCCATCCTTTAGGGTGGGCTGAGAGCGGCAGTAAAAATAAAAAGGGAAAATAAAATGACAATTACAAAAAGCGTAACATTCATAGCAAAAGAGGGCTGTGAAGAAAAAATGAAAGAACTGCTGTCTGCAATGGTAGCACCGAGCAAGGCAGAAAAAGGCTGTATTTTTTATGAAATATTTCAATACAAAAACGATAAAAAAAGATTTATGGCAGTTGAGACCTGGGAAAATGAAGCTGCACTGAACGGGCATAAAGCCTCTGCCCATTATAAAGTATATAAATCTTCATACGAGCCATACTGTGAAGACAAATACACAGATGAATTAGAAGTGTTGGGCTAAATCATGGACAATTTATGGAATGAAAAAAAAGCGGCTGCATGTAAAAGTGATTTGGATTTGAGGGTATACAGCTCAAACCTGTTGGGACAAAATGATGAACTGGTACTGCACGGAGGCGGCAATACCTCACTCAAAAGCAAAATAAACGGCGAAGATGTCTTACATGTAAAGGGAAGTGGCTGGGACTTGGCAAGCATAGAAGCAGAAGGTTTTGCACCTGTGAAACTGGATGTACTTTTAGAAATGGCAAAACGTGAGCATTTGAGTGACAGTGAAATGGTACACCTGCAACGAGAGGCGATGACGGATAAATCTGCGCCGAATCCTTCGGTGGAAGCGATACTGCATGCACTGATTCCCTACAAATTTGTGGACCATACCCATGCGGATGCTATTGTAACGATTTCAAATTCAGTGAACGGGGATGAGCATATTGTCAAGCTTTTTCCAAATTTTTTAATTGTTGATTATATTATGCCGGGCTTTGAACTGGCACATACAATTTATAAAATGACAAAAGATTTGGACTGGGAGAGTATAGACGGCATCATTTTGCATCATCACGGGATTTTTACTTTCGACAATGATGCCAAAAAATCTTATGACAAAATGATAGAAGCCGTCACAAAAGCAGAAAATTTTTTGGACGAACAGGCTGTTGTGCATATTGAACATAATTATGTCCACAGTGACTGTGATATCGGAAAAATAACAAAGGTACTTTCTGCCGCGAAAGGCTATGAAGTCTCTATCAATATCAATCAGTCGCCTTTGGCAGCATATTATGCGTCACAGCCGAATTTAAAAGAGTTTGCATCGCGCGGTGTCTTGACTCCTGAGCATATCATACGCACAAAAAGAGTACCGCTTGTGATGGAAGATACAAATTTGGAAGCAGCAGTGGAAAAATATATGCAAGAGTATAAATCCTATTTTGAAAAATATGCCACTGATGAGGTGATGCTGAATCCTGCACCCAATTATATGATTATAAAAAATCTTGCAGTCATCTCTTTTGGAAAAGACAGAAAAGAAGCGGCAATTATCAATGATATAGTCAACCATACCATGTTGGCAGTATTGCGGGCAGACAAATTAGGCGGCTACCAAAGCATCAGTGAAAAAGAGAGCTTTGCGATGGAGTACTGGGAACTGGAACAGGCGAAATTGAAAAAGTAACAAAGGCAGCACGAAAGCGTAATTTATCCCGGAACCCGTACTTCAGTGCGGGCTAAACTGAGTAAAAATTTAAAGAGGGCTTTACAATAAAAAATGAACCACACAAAACTGCATCATATCAGTCTGAAAGAACATTACCAATTTATAACATTTCGTACACAAGACAGCGTAGATGCTTATGTAGAAAAAATTCTGGCAAATGATGAAAAAGAACATATAAAACAATTTCAAATAGACAGTTATTTGGACATGTCAAAAAATGGTGCCTGTTTGTTTGATGAAGCTATTGATGTCTTTGTAGATGTAATTTTGGAAGAAGACGAAAAACTTTATGATGTGGAAATGATGGCAGTTATGCCAAATCATATTCATTTGTTATTCAAGCAAAATGAGGATTTAGGTAAAATTATGCAATATATCAAAGGTAAAAGTGCGGTTGCACTCAATAAACTTTTGCAAAAATCAGGAAAATTTTGGGCAGACGGGTATTATGACAAACTTATAAGAGATGAAGAACATTATGTAAAAGTTTATAATTACATAAAAAATAACCCTCTCAAAGCCGGATTCACAGATGAGCGGGTTTTTAGTAAATATGAGTAACAAAAGTCGGCACTAAAGTACCGATTCCGGGAGTCACTATTTTTCGGAACCCATCCTTTAGGGTGGGCGGGAGCGGCAAAAAAGTTCAAAGAGTCGGCACTGAAGTACCGATTCCGAGGAGACACTGCATTTTGGAACCCGTACTTCAGTGCGGGCAAGCGTGGTAGGAAAGTTAATGAAAAGGAAAAATATGGCATATCTTTTAGCAATAGATGCAGGTACAGGAAGTATTCGTGCTGTACTTTTTGATACGCAGGGGAAGCAAATTGCCGCAGAGCAAAAAGAATGGACACATTTAGAAGAAGAGGGTGTAGCAAACTCCATGGCTTTTGATTTTGAAAAGAACTGGCTGCTTACATGTAACTGTATCAAAAATGTCATTGCAAAATCAAAGATTAATCCTGCAGATATTTTGGCACTCAGTGCTACAAGTATGCGTGAGGGAATTGTCCTGTATGACAAAAACGGCAAGGAACTCTGGGGCGTTGCCAATGTTGATGCCCGTGCTTCAAAAGAAGTAAAATATTTAAAAGAAAAATTTCCGGAAATCGAAGAAGATTTTTACCAAAAAAGCGGACAGACCTTTGCTCTAGGTGCTTTGCCCCGTTTGCTGTGGCTTAAAAACAAGAGACCAAAAATCTATGAAAAAGTGGCAAATATTTCTATGATAGGTGATTGGATTTTGGCACGTTTGAGCGGAGTAATAGCCGTTGACCCGAGTAACGGCGGCACTACAGGAATTTTTTCTCTTGCTTCTCGTACTTGGGAAAAAGAGATGGCACTAAAAGTCGGTATAAAAGAGGAGATATTTCCTCCTGTATTGGAAACGGGAACGATTCTTGGCAATGTAAGTGAAAAAGTTGCAGATGAAACAGGACTGAGCCCGTTGACGAAAGTTGTGATGGGCGGAGGAGATGTGCAGCTTGGTTCTGCCGGACTCGGGGTTGTCAAAGAGGGTGATGTGGCAGTTTTGGGTGGAAGTTTTTGGCAACAGGTGGTCAATATTCCAAGCAGTGTCAAACCGCCAAAAGATATGAGTATACGCGTCAATCCGCATGTTATAGAAGGGCTTTCTCAGGCGGAGGGCATAACATTTTTTTCTGGGCTTGTTATGCGCTGGTTTCGCGACGCTTTTTGTCAGAGGGAAAAAGAAGAGGCAAGTCTGTGTGGTAAAGATGTTTATGAAGTTTTAGAAGAAAAAGCACAGAAAATTCCCGCAGGTTCTTATGATATTTTACCGATATTTTCAGATGTGATGAAATACGGCAAGTGGTACCATGCCGCGCCGAGTTTTTTAAATCTCGGACTTGATGCCGAGAAATATAATCATATCTCAATGTTTCGGAGTTTGGAGGAAAATGCTGCCATTGTTTCAAGCATTAATTTGCAAAATATAGAGGTATTCAGCGGTATAAAAATAAAAGAGATTGTCTTTGCAGGCGGGGCAAGCAAAGGAAAACTGTGGGCACAGATTTTAGCGGATGTAACGGGCTGTGTGGTGAAGATTCCAAAAGTGACCGAGGCAACCGCACTTGGTGCGGCAATGGCAGCAGGTGTAGGTGTCGGTGTTTATAAAAGTTTAGCAGAAGCGGCAAAAGAGTTGGTGGTCTGGGATAAAAAATATATGCCCAACGAGAAGAATAGAGAAGTTTATGCAAAGTTAAAAGAAAGATGGCAAAAAGCGTATGAAGTGCAATTAAAGCTAGTTGATGATAATATCACGACTTCAATGTGGAAAGCCCCCGGACTTTGAAGAAGTAAAGTCGGCACTGAAGTACCGATTCCGAGAAGTTTCTGCCTTTTGGAACCCGTACTTCAGTGCGGGCGAGAGTGGCAAGAAAGTTCAAACAGTCGGCACTGAAGTACCGATTCCGGAGCCATTCTTGGAGTGGGCTGCAAGCGCTAAAAAAACAGGTAAAAGAATGAATAACAGAATAAATTTTGAAGATGCAATAAAACTTTATGAAAGAGACCTTTTTGAACTTGGTGAACTTGCCGATGCAAAGCGTCAGGAATTACATGGTAAAAAGACATATTTTAATATTAACCGGCATATAAACCCTACAAACGTCTGTGCAGATGTTTGTAAATTTTGCGCCTATTCGGCAACACGCAAAAATCCTAACCAGTATACAATGAGCCATGAAGAAATTATGAATATAGTCGACAACATAGTGGCACATGATGCAAAAGAGGTTCACATAGTTTCTGCCCATAATCCTAATGTAACGCTCGATTGGTATTTGGGTATTTTTACAAAAATCAAAGAGAAGTATCCAGCCTTACATGTAAAGGCATTGACTGCTGCAGAAGTGGACTTCTTGTCTCGTCATCATGGACTTACATATGATGAAGTGCTTGATTTGATGGTAGAAAACGGTGTAGATTCTATGCCCGGCGGGGGAGCGGAGATTTTTGATGAAAAGGTCAGAGATTACATCTGTAAAGGCAAAGTGACATCAGATCAGTGGTTTGAAATTCATCGTAAATGGCATGAACGCGGGAAAAAATCTAATGTTACTATGCTTTTTGGACATGTAGAATCTCGTGCAAACCGTATAGATCATATGATGCGAATTCGTGAGTTGCAAGATATAACGGGTGGGTTTAACGCTTTTATACCGCTTGTCTATCAGACAGAAAATAATTACCTTAATATTGACAAACCGATTACGGCAAATGAAATACTCAAAACCTATGCCATTGCAAGGCTGGTTCTTGACAATGTGCCGAATTTAAAAGCGTACTGGGTGACATCGACTGTGAATCTTGCACTTGTCGCACAGGAATTCGGGGCAAATGATTTGGATGGGACGATAGAAAAAGAGTCCATCAACTCTGCAGCAGGAGCCGCGAGTGCCAATGGGGTGGATGTGAAAGAATTTACGGGATTGATAACAAATTCTGGCTTTATTCCTGTTGAGCGTGACAGTGTGTATAATGAGATAAAGGTCTGGTAAACTGGTCGGCACTAAAATACCGATTCCGAAGAATATGCAGTTATTCCAGAACCCATACTTCAGTGCGAGCGGGAGTGGCAGGAGAGTAAAATACCGATTCCGGGAAGCTATTGTTTTTGGAACCCATCCTTTAGGGTGGGCTGAGAGTGGCACGACAGAAACAACAGTCGGCACTAAAGTACCGATTCCGAAGAATATGCAGTTATTTGGGAACCCGTACTTCAGTGCGGGCGAGAGTGGCAGGAGAGTGAAAAATGGACATATCGGTAATCATTCCAACATATAACCGATACAAACTTTTAAAAAGAGCCATAAAATCAGTACTCGCTCAAACATACACACCAAAAGAAATTATAGTGATAGATGACGGTTCTACCGATACTACATGTAACATACAAAATGATTTTCCAAACATTATATACATTTACCAAAAAAACAGTGGAGTTTCTGCTGCCCGGAACAAAGGTATAGAAATCGCCAAAAGCGAATGGATAGCTTTTTTGGACTCAGATGATGAATTCTGCCCTCAAAAGCTGCAAAAACAAGTAGATTTTCATACACATAATCTGGATATTTTAATGAGTTATACGCACGAAAAATGGGTGAGAAACGGAATTACGGTAAAAATACCTAAAAAATATAGAAAAATAGGAAAAGATGCTTTTTTAGAAAATCTGTCATATTGTAATATTGCTCCGTCATCCGTAATACTTCATAAAAGTTTACTCGAAACAGTAGGACTTTTTGATGAGCATTTAGAAGTCTGTGAAGATTATGACCTGTGGCTTCGTATTACATGTAAGCATAAAATAGGGCTTATAGATGAAACACTTATTATAAAATATGCCGGGCATGATGCACAACTCGGATTTCGAAAAAATATGGATGTATACAGAATAAAAGTGCTCAAAAAACTGCTGCTTACATGTAATAGTGAAGAAAAAAGGCTTTTAATTCAGTATGAGTTAGATGGAAAAATTTTAGAGCAACAAAAAAGACAGAGGCATAAAATACTACATCACAGTTGACCTGCAGGAAAAAAATGCAAAAGTGTATAAGCTTCAAAATAACAAATATATAAAAATGTGTGATGTAAGTGACGGGGTTGTAGTATTTAAAATAGATGCATGCAACAAAGAACTGCCGTTTAATTTTAGCAAGATTTGGAAACAGTCGGCACTGAAGTACCGATTCCGAGAGATGTGCAGTTTTTCGGAACCTATCCTTTAGGGCAATGCCATTAAGTTAAGCGGCTTTTTCGGAACCCGTACTTCAGTGCGGGCTTTGTGTCTTTCAAGACTAAAACCTAGGTTCCAAGAAAACATCAAGTTTTTTTCTCACAAGTCATGCTTTAATATAGAAAGTAGCGATTCCGAATGTCACATCCTGCAGGGTAGGTTGAGATAGTAGCAAGAAAGTTGGTAAGCAACGGTAAATATGTAGAAGATAATGCCAGTGTGTATTTACAAAAGATCTGGATAAATACAGAAATATTGTTTTAAAAAAACTATACAAAAGCTGTTGGGACAAAGAAAAAAGAAAAAAACCGCTGAAGAGCTTCATACTAAGCAACTATTCAGTTAAGTATGACTATAATTCCAACTCTTTCACAAAGGCCTGTTAGCTCAGTCGGTAGAGCAAGTGACTGAAAATCACTGTGTCCTTGGTTCGATTCCGAGACAGGCCACCACCTCATGAACATCATTACAAAATAAATATTATCAATATCTCATTCAAATAAAAAGTAAAACTTTGTTATAATGAACAATAATTTTACAAGGATTTATTATGGGTGCTTTAAAAGTAGAAGAAATACCACGATATACGTATGATGATTATAAATTATGGGATGGAAAGTGGGAACTGATAGCTGGGTATCCGTACGCTATGTCTCCTGCTCCTATGATTAAACATCAGAAAATAAGTAATAATATTGGATGGGAATTGAAAAGTATTTTTCAAGACTGTCCAAAATGTCAGGTTTTGCTTCCTGTTGATTGGAAAATTGCAGAAGATACTGTTGTTCAGCCAGACAACAGTGTGATATGCCATGAACCCAAAAATGATGCTTACATTACACAGGCGCCAAAAATTATTTTTGAAGTATTGTCCAAGGCAACTGCCAAAAAAGACAGAGGCATAAAATATGATTTGTATGAAAAAGAGGGGGTGAACTACTACATCATGGTTGATCCTCAAGAAGAAAATGCAAAAGTGTACCAGCTTCAAAATGGCAAATATATAAAAATGTGTGATATTAGCGATGGGATTGTGACATTTAAAATTGATGAATGCAACAAAGAACTGCCGTTTGATTTTAGTAAAATTTGGAAATAGTCGGCACTGAAGTACCGATTTCACAGTATTTGGGAACCCGTACTTTTAGTGCGGGCGAGAGTGGCAAAAAAGTTCAAACAGCTGAGACTGTATGGTTTATTAGCCAATATTCTTAATCTAAGAATTAAATTATTTTTTACACTTTCCGACTGTTAAATTAGCTCTGTTTTTTTCTACAGTTTTAGTACTTATACCTTTGACTGCTGTTAAATCATCTACATTTTTAAAACAGTGATTTGTTCTGTAGGCTAAAACTGCTTCAGCTTTTTTCGCACCGATGCCGCTTAGTGTTGTCAACTCTGTTTTACTTGCATTGTTTATATCTATTGCACTAAAAAGCAGTGTAGCACTTATGGCTAATATAGCTAAAAATTTCATGGAAATCCTTTTTTTGATTTGAATACAGTGTACATAAAAAAATATTATTTAGCTAATTTTATTGTAAATTGTCAGAATATTGTGTGTGCTTTTAATAGTAATGGGTATTTTTGTAACCTGGAATTGTTAGTCGGCACTGAAGTACCGATTCCGGGAAGCTATTGTTTTTGGAACCCATCCTTTAGGGTGGGCTGGGAGTGGCATGACAAAAACAACAGTCGGCACTACAGAAAAAAATTTAGTTTTTTTCTGTAGTTTGTTTTAGCATAGAAAGTACAGATTCCAGAAAAATTGAAATGAAAGAGAACATTTTATAACTATATAAGTAAAAAAAGATTATAATTCAAAAATTGAATTTTAGGAATACCGTATTGCAAAATGATGAATTGATACTGAATGTACTTAGAAAGATAGAAAGCTCAAGAAGTCAAAAATCTTTGGCTGATGAATTGGGATACAGTGTAGGAAAAGTAAACTATGTTCTTAAAGCCCTCATAGAAAAAGGCTTGGTAAAAGCCGAAAACTTTTTCGCTAACAAACATAAAAACCAGTACAAATACCTCTTGACAGAAGATGGCATAAAAACCAAAATAGACCTTACAAAAAAGTTTATCGCCAGAAAAAAAGCTGAGTATGAAGAACTGCAAAGAGAGTTGGAAACAGTCTATGACAATAGCAATAGAAAAAACAGATTATGTAATACTAACAGAAAATTTTTCACCTTTTAAGATAATAAGAAATAAATTTTTTACTACAATTCAAATTTTAGATATACTGAGTACTGCTCTTATAAAAAATACGAAAAACTCTTAGTAAACTATACAAATATGTAATTTAATATTATGAGAACAAAGGAACAAAATGTTTAACAATAAAAATATATTAATCACAGGCGGAACAGGTAGTTTCGGGAAAAAGTATACAGAAATGATACTTGCAAAGTACAAACCTAACAAAATAATTATTTTTAGTCGTGATGAATTAAAACAGTATGAAATGGCACAATCTTTTAATGATGATTGCATGAGGTATTTTATAGGGGATGTTCGCGATGCACAGCGTGTTGAATATGCTATGGATGGTGTTGATTATGTTATTCATGCGGCTGCTTTAAAGCATGTTCCTGCAGCTGAATATAATCCAACAGAGTGTATTAAAACAAATATTGATGGTGCTCAAAATGTGATAAATGCTGCTATTAAAAATGAGGTTGAAAAAGTAATAGCACTTTCTACGGATAAGGCATCGAGTCCAATTAATCTTTATGGAGCAACTAAACTGGCGTCTGATAAACTTTTTATAGCTGCAAATAATATAGTAGGAAAACGAAAAACAAGATTTGCAGTAGTTCGTTATGGGAATGTTGTTGGAAGTCGGGGTTCAGTTGTTCCTTTTTTTAAAAATCTTATTGAGACAGGTGCATCTGAATTACCTATAACCGATGCCGATATGACAAGATTTTTAATTACCCTTAAAGATGGTGTACAGTTTGTTTTAAATAATTTTGAGAGAATGCATGGAGGAGAGATATTTATCCCTAAAATTCCTTCAATGAAGATGACTGATTTAGCCAAAGCATTAGCTCCAAATTTGCCACATAAGATTATAGGTATTCGACCGGGGAGAAGATGCATGAGGTGATGATAACAGCTGATGACAGGGTAGTCGAATATGAAACCTATTATGTTATTACCCCAACAATTCAATTTAACCATCATGTTGATTATACAGCTAATGCTTTGGGTGAGGAAGGTAAAGATATAGGTATAGGGTTTGAGTATAACTCATTAAACAATACACAATGGATAAGTAAAAAAGAGTTTTTAGCAATGGAACAAAGTTTATAAGATGAAACAATTTATTCCTTATGGTAAACAATTTATAGAGCAAGATGATATTGATGCTGTCGTAGATGTATTAAAATCAGACTATTTAACAACGGGTCCGGTAGTAAAAATATTTGAAAAGGCTCTTAGTAATTATTGTGGAGCGAAATATTGTATTGCTGTTGCTAATGGTACCGCTGCTTTACATTTGGCTTCATTGGTTTTATTAAATAAGGATGAAAAAGTTTTAACTACACCAAACTCATTTTTGGCTACTTCCAATGCTATTTTGTATGCAGGGGCTAAACCAATTTTTGTCGATATTGCAAAAGACGGGAATATTGATTTGGATCTGTGTGAAGAGGAGCTTAAAAAAGACAGTTCTATCAAAGCCATATATGCTGTTTCCTTTTCAGGTCGCATGGTCAATCAAGAGAAGTTGAAATATCTAAAAGATACCTACAGTATTAGAATTTTAGAAGACAATGCTCATGCTATTGGAGCCGTGTATAATGGCATCAAAGCAGGGAGTTGTACAAACTCTGATGTTTCTATCTTCTCTTTTCATCCTGTGAAGCATTTGACTACGGCTGAAGGTGGAGCGATTACTACAAATTCAAAAGAGCTTTATGAAAAGATGCTTACATTGCGAGGTCATGGAATGGTTAAAACCCCCGATATGAAACCTTGGGAATATGAGATGCGGGAACTTGGATTTAACTACCGTATTAGCGATATGCAGTGTGCATTAGGTCTTTCTCAACTTAATAAACTAGATAGCTTTATAGAACGGCGAACAGAGATAGTAAAAAGGTATGACGAAGCTTTTAAAGAGAGTATTATCAAGCCTCTTTATTTTTTTGATGGCAAGTCATCGTATCACCTCTATGTAGTGCAAGTTGATTTCTCAAAACTTACTCTTTCAAAAGAAGAATTGTTTCATAGGCTTAGAGAAAAAAATATTGGTATTCAGTTGCATTATATGCCCATTAATAAGCAACCTTATTATCAAAGTTTAGGTTATGGAGATGAATACACGCCTAATATGGATAACTATTACAAAGAGTGTTTCTCTTTACCAATGTTTCCTAAACTGAGTGATGATGAACAAGAATATATTATAGAGAATTTGTTTGAGATGTTAAAATGAAATATATAAATTTCAATGGGAATGAAATTTCCAAACTCTCTTTAGGTACAGTTCAATTTGGACTGAATTATGGTATTTCAAACAGTAGTGGTAAACCGAAACAAGATGAGGTGAATGATATTGTTGGATTTGTAACACAAAGTGGTATTAATTGTTTTGATACAGCTGTTGCTTATGGAGATAGTGAAATCGTTTTAGGCAAAGCATTAAATCAAAAAAAAAGTTGTCACATTGTTTCAAAAGTAAAATCAGATATTTTTCTTTCAGATGTGGAAAAGATACTGTTTCGCTCACTGGATAGATTAGGTTCTTCAAAGTTATTTGGTTTTATGCTACATGATGGGGAGTTACTTTTTCGATGGAGAGATGAATATCGAGATAAAGTTGATAGATTAAAAAAGTATAATCTAATTAATCACTTTGGCGTTTCTATTTATACCAATGAAGAATTTGATTTGGCAATAGAGAATACTTCAATAGAAATTATTCAAATTCCTTTTAATCTGTTTGATCAAAGGGCAAATAATAATAGTTGGTTTCAAAAAGCAAAAGAGGCTAACAAATTGATTTTTATTCGTTCTGTATTTCTCCAGGGTCTTTTTTTTATGGAGATAGAAAAATTAACAGGGACACTTATGGAAGCTAAGGGGTATTTAAAGCAGATGAATAGTATGCGAGAAACACTGGGTTTGTCTATAGCAGACTTTGCAATGGCATATGTAGAAAGTATAGCAGATGATGCTGTTGTTTTATTTGGATGTGACAGCTTAACTCAGGCAAAAGAAAATATAGAAACTTACAGTAAATTACCTAAATTAAAGGAAGAAATTTTAAATAATATAAACAGAGCTTTTTCAAATATTCCAGAAAATATAATTAATCCAAGTAGATGGAATATGCAATGAATAGAAAAATTGTTGCACTTTTACAAGCAAGAACAGATTCTACTAGATTACCTAAAAAAGTATTGAAACCTCTTTTGGGTATACCTATGATTATTCATCAGTTGCAAAGAACAGATAAATCTAAATTAATAGATAAATTAATATTGTTAACGAGTTTGGAAAAAAACGATGATGAATTGGCAAAAACAGTTCAATTATTTGGATATTCAGTTTATCGTGGTTCAAAAAATAATGTTTTAGAGAGATTTTATAAATGCTGTAATGAGTTAGATTTAAAAGATAGCGATATTGTTGTCAGGCTAACAGGAGATTGTCCTGTACATGATGCTAAGATTATAGATGAATTAATAGATGCTTTTTTAATAGCTGATTGTGATTATATGGCAAATTGTGTAAAACCAATCTATCCAGATGGACTTGATGCTGAAGTTTTTACTTTTAAAACATTAAAACAAGCATATTATGAAGCAACTAAAATATCTCAAAAAGAGCATGTAACACCTTATATTAGGAATAGCGGTAAATTCAAGGTTATGGATTTAAAAAAAGATATTATTTATAATAATTGGCGTTTAACAGTAGACGAACCAAGTGATTTTACAGTTATAGAGAAAATTTATAATCATTTCAAAACAAATGATTTTACATTTGAAGAAATGATTTTATTTCTGGAACATAATTTAGATATTTTAGAACTCAATAGTGAAATTAATCGTAATGAGGGCTATTTAAAATCATTACAAGAGGATCAAAAAAATGGGTAAATCTCAAAAATTATACAAAAAAGCAAAACGGTATATTCCAGGAGGAACACAACTTCTTTCAAAAAGACCAGAGATGTTTTTACCCGATCTATGGCCCGCATATTACAGCAAAGCAAAAGGGTGTGAAGTTTGGGATTTAGATGATGAAAAATATATAGATATGTCTATTATGGGTATTGGCACAAATACTTTGGGATACGCAAATGATGAAGTTGATGAAGCTGTAAGAGAAGTAACTTATAAAAGTAATATGTCCACTTTCAATTGTCCTGAAGAGGTTTATTTGGCAGAAAAACTCATAAATCTTCATCCTTGGGCAGATATGGTAAGATTTGCACGAGCAGGTGGTGAAATAAATTCAATAGCTATTAGGATAGCAAGAAGTGCTACAGGTAGAGATAAAATAGCTATTTGCGGGTATCATGGCTGGCATGACTGGTACCTTTCTACAAATCTTAGCAGTGATAAGAACCTGGATGGACATCTCCTTCCAGGGTTAAAACCTAGTGGAGTTCCAAGAGGATTGGTCGGAACAACATTACCTTTTAATTATAATGATATTGAAAGTTTAGAAAAAATCATTTTAGAAAATCAAAATGAGATTGCAGCTATTAAAATGGAAGTTTCACGAAATGAAGGTCCTAATGACAGTTTTTTACATAAAGTGAGAGCTTTAGCAACTAAACATAATATTGTTTTGATTTTTGATGAGTGTACTTCAGGATTCAGGGAGAGCTATGGAGGGCTTCATAAAAATTTTGGTGTTGAACCTGATATGGCAGTTTTTGCAAAAGCTCTTGGAAATGGTTATGCTATTTCAGCTTGTATCGGTAAAAAAGAAATAATGACAGCCACACAAGATACTTTTATTAGCAGTACTTTTTGGACAGAAAGAATTGGTCCAACAGCAGCACTAAAAACACTTGAAATTATGGAAAAAGAAAAATCTTGGGAGAAGATTAGCAAGATTGGTTCAGATGTTACAACAAGATGGAAAGATTTAGCATTAAAATATGAGTTAGAAATAAATACTTGGGGTATTAAACCGTTGGGTGGATTTATGATAGAGAGCAGTGATGCATTAGAATATAAAACCTATATTACACAAGAGATGCTAAAAAAAGGATTTTTAGCTTCTAATGTTTTTTATGCTTCCATTGCACATACAAAGGATATTGTAAATGAATATTTTGAGAAATTAGAACCGATTTTTGAGATTATCAAAGAGTGTGAACTGGGAAATAAAAAAATTAAAAATTTATTAGAAACTGATGTCTGTCACAGCGGATTCAAAAGGTTGAATTAAGTATGAATCAAAATATCCTCTTTCGTGTAGATTCATCTTCAAACATAGGAACAGGGCATATTATGCGTGATTTAGTATTGGCACAGCAGTATAAAAATGCCAATATTATTTTTGCCACTTTGGACCTGGAAGGGAATGCAAATGAAAGAATAGAAGAGGCAGGATATGCCATAGAACTTTTAAAATCTAATACGCTCAATGAATTACACAGTTTGATCAAAAAGTTAAAAATAGACTTGTTGGTTATTGATCATTATGAAATAGATGAAGTATCTGAAAAAGCATTAAAAACCAAAAATCCAACATTAAAAATTCTTTCGTTTGATGATACTTATGAAAAGCACTATTGTGATATACTGTTAAATCATAATATAAGTGCTGATGAAAGTAGATATAAAAGTTTAGTTCCTTCTTTTTGTGAGATAAGATGTGGGGCTGACTATACACTTTTGCGTGATGAATTTATAGAAGAAAAGAAGATAAAACGAGAAAAAATTTATGAGTATTTTATTGCAATGGGTGGAGCAGATACAGCTAATCTAAATATAAAAATTTTAGAAATTTTACCAAAAGATAAAAAAGTGGCACTTGTTACAACAACTGCGAATAAAAATCTAACCCAGTTACAAGAGTATGTTAAAGATAAAGTAAATATCTCACTTTTCATAAACTCAAAGAGGATAGCAAAGCTTATGAATCAGAGTCAATTAGCTATAATAACTCCTAGTGTAACGGTGAATGAAGTATACTTTTTAGGTGTTGATTTTGTGGTTATAAAGACGGCTGATAATCAAGGAGAAATCTATAGTTATCTTAAAAGTAATGGATATAAAACTATTGATAATATAGACATATTTAAAGGATTGATATGAAAGATACAATTATCATTGCCACTATTAAGGAATGGAATATTAAACAATACTTTCTTTTGGCAGAAAAATATAAAAATAAATTTGATTTTATGTTAATAACAACACCCAAAGAGCTTAACTATGAAGAGTTAAAAAAAATAAAGCCTAAATATATATTTTTCCCTCATTGGTCTTGGTTAATACCTAAAGAGATATATGAAAATTTTGAATCAATTTTATTTCATATGACTGATTTACCGTTTGGAAGAGGCGGAAGTCCTTTCCAAAATTTAATAATATCTGAAATATATGAAACAAAAGTATCTGCTATAAGAGTTGAAGAAGGTCTTGATACAGGTAATATTTATTTAAAAGAACCTTTTAATATCTCCCTTGGAAGTGCAGAAGAAAATTTTATAGAATTGTCTAATATTATTTTTAATAAAATGATTCCACAATTTTTGAATCATCCAATAAAATCAATACCACAAAAAGGTAAAATAACAACATTTAAAAGAAGAACTCCCAACCAGAGTAATATACTTAATGAACAAATTACAACTATGAAAAAAATGTATGATTTTATAAGGATGTTGGATGCTGAAGGCTATCCTAAAGCATATATAGAGGTAAATAATTTAAAAATTGAATTTAGTGAAGTTCATTTAAAAAAGAATGAACTGGTCGGAAGGTTTGAGGTAAAAGAAAATGAATAAAAAGATATTAATTATAGCAGCGCATCCTGATGATGAAGTATTGGGTTGTTTTGGAACAGTTGCAAGACTTATAAAAGAAGGATATGAAGCATATACACTTATTCTTGGAGAGGGAAAAACAAGTAGAGATAAAAAAAGAGAGATAGAAAATAAAAAAAATGAGTTATGGGTACTGAATAGTGAAATAAAAAAAGCAAATAGCATTATAGGTATTAAAAAAGTTTTTGTTGAAAGTTTTCCGGATAATCGTTTTGATAGTGTTGATTTGTTAGATATTGTCAAGGTTGTCTCTAAAGTTAAAGAAGATATTAAACCAGATATTATCTTTACTCATTATGAAAATGATTTAAATATTGACCATCGAATAACCTATCAAACTGTCATTACCGCTACTAGACCTATGGAAGAGGAATCTGTTAAGGAGATATATAGCTTTGAGGTTTTATCTTCCACTGAATGGAACTATCCACTTTCTTTTAGTCCTGATACTTTTTATGATATCTCAACGACTTTAAGTTTAAAAATAGAAGCAATGAAAGCGTATGATTCCGAATTGTGTAAATATCCTCATCCCAGGAGTTTAGAAGGAATTGAACTAAATGCTAAGCATCGAGGTATGAGAATAGGCAAAGAGTATGTTGAGGCTTTTAAATGTGTGAGGAATATACGATGAAGATGGGTAGCTATCAGTTAATTTCATTTCCTGACTTATCAGATTTAGAGAAAGAAATGGTTTTGCAGTGGAGGAATCATTTGGATGTAAAAAAATGGATGTATCGTAATACAGAGATTTCTTTATATGAACATTTAGAACATATTAACCTCTTAGAACAAAAAAAGGATAAGTATTTTTTAGTCAAAAAAAATGATATCTTTCTTGGAGTAATTTATTTTACCGATATTGACTATAAAAAGAGAGAATGTTATTTTGGACTATATGCTAATCCTTTTGAAAAAATAGCTGGGGTGGGTCAAGTTTTAGAACAATTATGCATTAATTATGTCTTTAAAAACTTAAAGTTTAAAAAACTAAAACTTGAAGTTTTTAAAGATAATAAAAAAGCTATAAATTTATATAAAAAATTCAATTTTAAAGAAGTTGGAGTAAAAATAGTGCATAACAAAGATGTAATTTGTATGGAGTTGAAAAATGAAAATAGGTAGTTTTGATTTAGAAAAAGATGGAGTTTATATAATAGCAGAACTTAGTGCAAACCATAATGGTGTATTACAAAATGCACTTGATACTATTAAAGGTGCAAAAGAGATAGGTGCAAATGCTATTAAACTTCAAACATACACAGCAGATAGTATGACACTAGACTCAGATAAAGAAGATTTTATCATAAAAGGTGGCACTCTTTGGGATGGAAAAAAACTGTATGATTTGTATAAAGAAGCATATACCCCATGGGAGTGGCACAAAGAACTTTTTGAATATGCAAGAGCGATAGGTATAGACATCTTCTCTTCTCCTTTTGATAAAACGGCGGTTGACTTTTTAGAACAGTTTAATCCATCAGCGTATAAGATAGCTTCTTTTGAGATAACAGATTACGAACTTATACGCTATACAGCTTCTACGGGCAGACCTGTTATTATAAGTACAGGGATAGCAACAATAGATGAGATTCAGGATGCTGTGGATATTTGCAGGGAAGAAGGAAATGAAGATATAGTTTTATTGAAATGTACTTCTGCTTACCCAGCACCACCAGATGAAGCCAATTTAAAAATGATACCAAACCTTGCAGAAACATTTGATGTTGTCAGTGGTTTTTCAGATCATACTCTTGGTAGTACAGCACCTATAGTTGCCGTAACGTTAGGTGCAAAAGTTATAGAGAAGCATTTTATATTAAATAAAGCTATTGGAGGTGCTGATGCTGGATTTTCTATGGATAAAGAAGAATTTAAAGCTATGGTGCAAGCTGTTAGAGACACTGAAAAGCTTTTAGGTAAAATTAACTATACAATGACAGAAAAAAAGAAAAAATCGAGACAGTTTTCTAGAAGTCTTTATGTTGCAAAAGATATAACAAAAGGTGAGGTGTTTACTCAAGAGAATGTACGGAGTGTTAGACCTGGGTACGGAATTCATCCTAAATATCTGAAGGATATTTTAGGTAAAGTGGCTGAAAGGGATTTTAAGTTTGGAGATAGATTTGAATAAAAGAATATTGTATATAGTTGGTATTAGATTTAAGTTTTTGAGTAAAAGATTAATTCTGATTATAAGCAATTTAAAAAAAATGAACATCAAAATAAATATTATAAGTCTAGTTAGAATGTTTTTCAATCAGGCTGCATTATATTTAAATGTTTATAAACAAAAGTGTTTAAATAAAAAGGTACTGGATAAAAATAATCTAAAAAATGGTTTATTTTATCTACAAAATATTATTGTTATAAATGAAAAATAAATGAAAATAGTTTTTATGCCTATGTTGCCCTTAACTTATAGAGACTATCAAATGCTAGGGGTAGAGTATTTTCATGCAAAAGGTTATGATGTTTCAGTTGTAGCACCTCATAATATTCTTCTTCCTCATTATAAAATACAGGTTAACATCAGTTATTATAACTATCAAAATATGTTAGAACCACATACCATGGAAGAATTACTTAATATTTTATCCAGTTTGTCAAAAAATGATTATATTTTTTATTATCTGGGTGGGAAAGAAGCTGTTAATTTATTAAATAACATCAGGAAAGTAACAGAAGCGACATTTGTTACATATATAAGTGGAAGTGTTCCGGCCACATCATCACCATGTGGATTACTGAAGAGACTTAAAGCAAAAATTAGACCTATCGTTAAATCTATAATTGATAAAAAGTTTGAAACTGACATTATTGCATTCGGGGCACCAAAAGATGAAATTATATACCCATGTTTAATAGGGAAAAATACAAAAAAGATATATACACATTCCCGTGATTATGAAGTATGTAAGAATGTAGATGGCAATATTCACCAAAAAAAGTATTGTGTCTTTTTAGATACTGATATTATTAATGCCAGTGATTATGTGATATTTGAAAACAAAGCAGAAAAAAAAATAGATAATTATTATAAAAAATTAATAAAATTTTTCAAATTTTTGGAAGACACTATGTATATGGATGTTGTTATTTCTGCTCATCCAAAATCAAGAATATTACAGAACAGAGATAATTTTAATGGGTTTAAGGTTGTACATAATAATTCTGCTGCTTTAGTGAAAAATTGTAGTTTTGTATTCAGTGAGGGTACAACTGCTGTTTCTTTTGCAGTTTATTTTAATAAACCAATGTTTTTTTTCACGATGCAAGAGACTAGTTTTTTTCTGGAAACAACATGTAGTTATGCTAAAGAATTTGGAAAAAAAATATTTTATGTCGATGATTTAGGAAATATAAATAAAGAATTGATAGAAGAAGAGTTACTTAACACAGATAAATATAGTTATTTTAAGTATAATTATTTAACCTATAAGGATGAAACTGATCAAGTATTTGAAATTATTGAAAAAGAGTTGTTAATTGGAAGATAGTTTAAAAAAGAGATATGCAATTAAACTTTTGGCAAATATTGTTAATGGTATAATTAATATGGTAATGGTTGCTATAGTGCCTAGAGCATTAGGACCTTTAGCTTATGGTCAATTTATTTATCTTCAACAATTTTTTACGCAATTGATAGGTTTTTTGGATGCAGGAACCTCCACTGCTTTTTTTACGAAACTTTCAAAAAATATTTTTAGAAGAGAATTAATAAAATTTTATTTTTATTATGCAGGTACACTTTTAGTATTTTTACTGAGTTGTATATTTTTTTTAGACAACTTAGAACTTTTGTCTTATATATTTCCTGGTATATCGAAAAAATATATATATTTGGCAGTTGGTTTTTCTTTTTTGATATGGTTTACAACTATTTTTGTTTACATATCCGATTCACATGCTTTAACTGTGTCAGTAGAATCATTTAAAATAATTCACAAAATTTTATCTTTATTCTTACTGTTTGTCTTTATCAATTATTTGTCTTTTGATTTGTCTAATTACTATTACTATTACTATATTAGTTTAATAATATTTATTTTATTTATTATTTATTTATTTGTAAGAAAAAATATATTGACATATTCTATATTTAGTAGTTCGATTAATTTAAAAAGTTTAATTAAAGAATTTTATACTTTTTCATCACCACTTTTTGTATTTAATGTCGTTGCCACTGTTTTTGGATTATTTGATATTTGGTTATTACAAAAAATAGGCGGTTCAAAAGAAGTTGGCTTTTATGGTTTAGCTTATTCTATTGCGGCTATGTGTTTCTTGTTTACTAGTTCTATGACCCCTATAGTTACAAGAGAGTTTGCTAAATCTTATGAAAAACACGATTTGAAGGAGATGAAGAAATTATTTTCTAAATATATACCCATGTTATATTCAGTAGCAGCTTATTTCGGGGTTTTTATATCTTTTGAGAGTGAAAATTTATTGATGATTTTTACAGGTGAAACATTTCAAGAAGCATATCCAGTTTTAATTATTATGGCATTTTACCCAATGCATCAAACTTATGGACAATTGAGCGGGTCTGTGTTTTATGTCACAGATCAAACTAAACTTGTACGGAATATAGGGATTTTTTCAACATTAATAGGTTTTTTTATAACTGTAGTATTGATATATTATCTAAAACTGAATGCTGTAGGACTAGCTTGGAAAATGGTTGTTATTCAAGTTATAAGTGTAAATATACAACTTTATTTTAACAGTAAATATTTAAATTTGAAGTTCAGTAAATTTGTATATCATCAAATCTTTTCACTCTTTGTTTTTGTTCTTTTAGCATATTTGACAAATACAGTTATGCTGAAATTCGAAAATAAACTTATGGAGTTTTTATTATCAGGTGTGTTATACACATTTTTAGTTATAGTTACAACATTAACTGTGCCGATACTTTTTGGATTGAGTAAGAATAATGTTAATTTAAAAAACATGTTTAAAAAGAGTTAAAATGAAAATAACAGAAAAAAGTTTTTGGGAACAATATTGGGGAGAAATACTATTACCACAAAAAGTAAATTTTAGTTTTAAAAATGATAGAGTTATTGCAGAAACAATTTTAAAATTTGTTCCAAAAGTTGATAATGATCAAAAAGCATTAGAAATAGGCTGCGCTCCAGGAAAGTGGCTGACATTGGTTTATGAAAATTTAAATTATGATATTGATGGTTTTGAATATGTTGATGTGGCAGCAGAAAAAACAAAAGAGAATTTCAAACTTTGTCATATTCCAGAAAACAGATTCAATGTAATCACTGCTGATTTTTTAACTCAATCACCTGATCCAAAATATGACTTGGTGATGTCTTTTGGTTTTATTGAACACTTTGAAAACTATGATGATATATATCAAAAACATATTCAATATTGCAAAAAAAATGGATATGTAGTTACAGGGTTTCCAAACTTCAGAGGTATCAACTATTATCTTCAACTATTTATTGATAGAATTTCAGGAAGCAGTATTATAAAGAACCATAATATTAAAATGATGGATAAAGTACTGATGGAAAAGATGATTAAGTCTTCTAAAAAAGAATTAGTTTATCTGGATTATATTGGTGGCTTTGAACCTGCATTGTTTAATATTAATAAAGTTGAAAATATTTTTCTTAGATTTATATTAAAGGTAAGTAGTAAAGCACTGTCAATAATTTTCTCTAATATAAAAAATAAATATATTTCAAGCTATTTAATATTTGTAGTAAAAAATGATTAAATTAGTTTTATATACTGAAAACTATTTTCCTGGAGGGCTAGAAAGATTTATTTTTGATTTTGCTGATAATAGTAAATTTGATATTCATATAGTGGTAAATAGTGAAAACGATCGGATAATAACTTTTGCTAAAAAAAGAAATATTGACTATAGTGCAGTAAAATTAAGTAAAATAAAATTAAGTTTTATAAAAAACAGTTTTTTAAATAATTTTATAAAATTATTTAATTTCATAATGTATTATTTCTCTATTGTGCCAAATTATTTTAAGTTAAAAAAAGTTTTTAGTTCCTTGGTTGAGTATGAAAATATAATGATTATAAATGGCGGTTATCCTGCAGCACTAAGTTCATTTTCTGCTGTAAAAGCATCTTCAAAAGTCGGATTTAAAAAAGTCGGATTATCTATTTTAAGCTCACCATCATCAAATTATAAGAATAGGATATTTCGTTTTTTTCAACATATTATTGATTTGTATTGTGATGATTTAATAGATTTTTATATTCCAAATAGTAAAAAAATAAAATTTGAATTGATATCAATAGTAAAGATAAATTCAAAAAAGATATATGTGGTTTATACAGGTGTGGATGTTGACGCTATTGTAAATAAAAAAAATGAGCTTAATTTTGCTAATACAACTATTAAAAAAGAGAATTATATTTGGATTTCTATGGTTGCTTTGATTGGTTCAACAAAGAGACAAGATATTTTGGTAAAAGCCTTAAAAAAACTTGATGATAATGTAAAACTTATAATAGCAGGGGATGGACCGAATCGTAAAAAAATAGAAAATTTAGTAAATAATTTATCTTTGAATGAAAGAGTTGTTTTTTTGGGCTGGATTGAGGATGCTATGGATGTGTATCTATTTTCAGATATAAATGTTTTTGTTTCAGATCAAGAAGGTCTACCATATGTAGTAAGTGAAGCAATGTCTTATAAGGTTCCTGTTATTGCAAGTAATGTAGGTGGCATATCAGAACAAATTATTGAGAATAAAGGTGGTTTGCTTCTTGATAAAAATGATATTGATGATTTGGCTAAAAAAATAAATTATTTGATTTTTAATACAAATCAACGAGATGCCTTTGTAGATTTTTCCTATGAAAGAGTCAAAAGTGAATTTTCTATTAAGAATATGAATGATAAACTTTTCAAGTTATATAGTGAGGATGACAAATGAAAGTATTACTGTTAGCAGGCGGTTTTGGAACAAGACTCAGTGAAGAGACAGACATAAGGCCAAAACCTATGGTTGAAATAGGGGGTAAGCCTATTTTATGGCATATTATGAAAATATATTCAGAGTATGGTTTTAATGATTTTGTTATTCTCTTAGGATATAAAGGCTATTATATTAAAGAGTATTTTGCAAACTATTTTTTACATCAAAGTGATATAACTATAGATATGTCAAATGGTAAAATGGAAGTGTTAAATAATTCAAGTGAACCATGGAAGGTAACATTGCTTGATACAGGGCTGAACTCTATGACAGGAGGACGAATTAAACAGGCACAAAAAGTTATTGGTAATGAAGCGTTTATGCTCACTTATGGAGATGGGGTAAGTGATGTAAATATAAAAGAATTGGTAGCATTTCATAAAAAACACGGTAAAGCAATGACTATGACCTCTGCTCAACCAGATGGACGTTTTGGTGCACTTAATATCTCTGAATCACATCAGGTAACAGATTTTTTAGAGAAGCCAAAGGGTGACGGTGGTTGGATAAATGCAGGGTTTTTTGTTTGCGAACCGAAAGTTTTTGACTACATTACAGGTGGAGATGCAACTGTTTTTGAGCAAGAACCACTGCAAAAACTTGCTAAAGATGGAGAAATATTTACTTTCAAACATGAAGGCTTTTGGAAGCCGATGGATAGCTTAAAAGATAAAAATGATCTTAATAAACTTTGGGATGAAGGTGTTGCCCCTTGGAAGGTATGGGAATAGCAATGTTCAAAAATGTATACAAAGATAAAAAAGTACTTGTTACCGGGCATACAGGATTTAAAGGCACATGGCTTACTCTGTGGCTTTTAAAACTTGGGGCAAAAGTTATAGGCATCTCAAAAGATATTCCGACAAATCCTTCAATGTTTGAAGAGTTACAGCTACAAAAAAAGATAAAGCATTATCAAGAGGATATAAGAAATTTATCTAAAATGAATGAAATTATAGCCGCAGAAGCGCCGGAGTTTCTTTTTCATCTGGCAGCACAGCCGATAGTTTCAACATCTTATGAAAATCCAATTGACACAATATCCTCAAATGTAATGGGAACGGCAAATATTTTAGAAGCTCTTAAAAACTCAAATCATAAATGCAGCGTTATAATTATCACAAGTGATAAAGCGTATGCCAATGTAGAACAGGTATGGGGCTACAAAGAGGATGATAAAATGGGTGGTAAAGATATTTACAGTGGTAGCAAGGGTGCTGCTGAGCTTATTATAAAATCATATTATCACTCATTTTTTAAAAAAGACAATTGTAATGTTAAGTTAGCCATTGGTAGAGCCGGAAATGTTATAGGTGGCGGAGATTGGGCAAAAGACAGGATTGTAGTTGACTGCATGCACGCTTGGAGTAAAAATCAAAGTGTGGAGATACGAAGCCCAGAAGCTACGAGACCTTGGCAGCATGTGCTTGAACCTTTAAGTGGATATTTAAATCTAGGGCAGGTTTTGTATGAAAACAACTCTTTGCATGGGGAAGCGTTTAACTTTGGACCAAGGGCAGAACAAAATCACACAGTTAAACAATTGCTTGCAGATTTAAGTCAGTATTGGCATTTTACAAATGCCAAAGATGCTTTTACTATTACAGGGAACATACCTTTTCATGAGGCAGGATTGCTAAAACTCAATTGTGACAAAGCTCTCTTTTATCTGAAATGGCAGGCAAATTTAGAGTATAAAGATACTATTAGATTTACCAGTGAGTGGTATTATGACTTTTATAACAATAATAACAATATTTTAGAAAAAACTTTGGAACAGATAAATGAATATGAAAGTATGGCAAAAACGCGAGGTTTGCAATGGACGGAGTAATTTTAACACCGCTAAAACAGATTTATAATCCAAAAGGTGATATTTTTCATGCCATGAAAAAAAGTGATGAGGGGTTTGATGGATTTGGAGAAGCTTATTTTTCAACTATATACCTAAATGATATCAAGGGATGGAAGAAACATACTCAAATGACTTTAAATCTTGTAGTGGTTGTTGGAGAAATAGAATTTGTTGTGTATGATGAAATAAATAAAGAGTTTTTTAGTGTAAAACTTTCTCAAAAAAATTACCAAAGACTTACTGTAAAACCAAATTTGTGGATGGCTTTTAAAGGTTTAAGCGAAAGCAGTATGTTATTAAATATCGCTTCAATTGAGCATAATCCAGACGAAGCAATAAATTTAGATATTAATGAGATAAACTATGAATGGTAAAAAAAGAGTTCTTGTAACTGGCGGAACCGGCTATGTTGGTTCAGATCTTGTGAATAAACTTTTAATCAATCATAACATAGAAATTGCACTGGTTGTTCGAGATTCAAAAAGTGCCATAAAAATGTTTGGGAATGCGGTTATATATATCGAATGTAATAACCTAACTGAGTTTAATGACAGTGTTTTACAATTTTCACCTGAAATTGTAGTTCATCTGGCTGCATATTCAACAAGTTCAGATGAACCAAAAGATATAGTTAAGCTAATAGAATCAAATATTGTATTTACCTCTAATCTGTTAATTGCATTATCAGGTTGCAAGTTGCAATTGTTTATAAATACAGGTTCTTTTTCCGAATATCATATCAACAATATAATAAGCCCAACATATTTTTATTCTGCTACAAAAACTTCTGCAAAATATATAATTGAGTACTATGCCAAAAAGAACTCTTTTAAATTTTTAAATATGATTTTGTTTACAGTTTATGGAAAGAAAAATGCCAATAAAAAGATTATTGATTATGCTATAGATTCTCTAGACTCGGATGAGGCTGTTAATATGAGTGATGGTAAGCAGATATTGGATTTTGTACATATAGATGATGTTGTAAACCTTTATTATAACCTTATTCTTGATTTTAATAATATTAAAGCTTCTAAAATTGACTATGACGTGGGAACAGGAAAATGTATATCAATAAGAGATTTGGTAAAGACTTTAGAAAGTATTACAAATAAAAAAGCAAATATTGCATGGGGTGCGAATAAAAGTCGTAAAATTGATACAATCAGAGCATGTGCAGATATAGAAATGTCGCAAAAAGAGTTGAATTATAAAGTGAATATTTCTTTGGAAAGTGGTTTGAAAAAATATATTAAGGATAAAATTTAATATGAAAAATCCTTTGATTAGTGTCATTATTCCAATATATAATGCAGAAAATTATCTAGATGAAACAATACAGTCAGTGTTGAAGCAAACTTATGAGGTTTTTGAACTACTGCTTATAAATCATAATTCAACAGATAAAAGTGTTTCTATTATTGAGGAATATCAGCAGCAAGATAAAAGGATCAAGGTTGTAAATTTGAATATGAACAAAGGCGGACCCGCTTATCCTAGAAATGAGGGTTTAAAAATTGCAAAAGGTGAATATATAGCTTTCTTGGATTCTGATGATGTATGGTTACCGGAAAAGTTAGAAAAACAATTAGCATTTTTACAAAACAATCATGCTGACGTAGTCCATACATTGGCATATGAAATTGATGAAAAATCTGAATTACAAGGAAATTTTGATAATCAAAAACTGGTTAATTTTTTAAAAACTGTTATAAGTATGAAAAATATTATTTATTATATCAATTATATAAATGTAAATTCTGTATTGTTAAAAAAAAGTGCTTTAGTTAATTTTGAAGAAGAGAAAAATTTGATTGCGGTAGAAGATTGGCAACTTTGGATAAAATTAATTAGAAATGAAAAAAAAATTGTTTTACTCAAAGAAAAGCTGTTGAATTATAGAGTTCATAATGCTTCAATTTCAAACAGAGAGACAGATATAGGTTACAGAAAAGCATTGTATTTGCTTTCATTGATTTTTTTAAAAAAAGAGATACCGATGAGACATTATGTATTTAGTTCTTTGTTACAAATTTGTAAGATTATTTTTAAGAGATACAGTTATGCCTAAAAATTTAATTATTGGGAAAAATAGTAATCTTTCTAAAAGAATGAATAGGTATATAGATAATTCCATATTACTGTCTTCAAGAGAAATATTGGAAAATATAAATATTTTACAAGAGTATAAAAATCAAAAAATTAATATTATTTTTAATAACTTTCAACCTGCAACACAGCTAAATAATTTCGATAGCAGTAGTAATTACATCACTAATGCCATTTTAATTACTTCTTTAGTGCTTGATTACTTTAAAAATGCAGACATCAACAAAATAATATACACAAGTAGCAGTTCTGTATATGGAAATAATATTTTATGTAATGAATCAGATGAATTAAAACCTATGAACTTGCATGCCTCTTTAAAAGTTGCAAATGAGAAATTGATTGAAAAATATTGTAATGAGTATAAGATAGACTATACGATTACCAGGATTTTTAACATGTATGGCGGAAATGATAAATTTTCTGTTATCAGTAAAATTATAAATGCTCATAAAAACAATCAAGAAATAAAAATAGTAAACAATGGAAATGCCATTAGAGATTTTATACATATTGATGATGTGGTTTTTATATATAGTAAACTGTTAAAGATACAAAATATTAAAATACTTAATGTAGGTACTGGTTTTGGCAGTTCAATAAAAGGGATCTTGGAATTTTTGTCAAATAATCAGATCGAAATTAAAACAAGCAATATATTTAGAGATGAGTTAAAAGTTTCAACCTCTGATGCAAGATTACTGGTTGAAGTAATTCAAAAAAATGATTTTATCAATGTGAAAGAATATTTACAACAAGAATTTAATTTATGAAAAAAATTGTAATAATGGTTACTGTTCCTGTTGTTTTGGAAACTTGGCTAAAAGGACAGGCAAAATTTTTATCTAATTATTATGAAGTTGAAATAGTTACATCATATTCAGATAAAATCCAAAGTATTAAAGAGTATGAAAATGTATCTGTAAAAATAGTGGATTTTAATAGAAAAATTAATATTTTTAAAGATTTAAAAGTTTTGATACAGCTTACAGGGTATCTGTTAAAAAAGAAGCCTTTGATTGTTTATACACTTACTCCAAAAGCCGGATTACTTGGAATGATTTCATCATGGATAACTAGAGTTCCGCATAGACTGCACAGTGTTGTGGGCCTTCCTCATTTGGAAGCGACAGGAATAAGAAAAAAAATATTGACAATAACAGAAAAGACTACATATTTTTTTTCCTCTAAAATATATTGTAATAGCAAAATTTTGACTGCAACAGTTAAAAACATGACAGCGAAAGAGGTTGCTATAATTGGAAATGGTTCAGTTAACGGTGTTGATACCGAGTTTTTTAAAGATAAGTTTTCGGAGAGTCAAAAAAATAAAATCAAGGATAATTTAAAGCTTAAGAAAGATGACTTTATAATAACTTTTGTAGGAAGAATTGTAAAAGATAAAGGTATTAATGAGTTGTTAAGTGTATTTGATTTGTTAAGTAATAAATATTCTAAAATTAAATTATTATTGATAGGTGATTATAAAAATGAATCAGACCCGATTTCTAAACAAAGCCATCAAATAATAAAAGAAAATTATTCTGTAAAATATATAGAATTTCAGGATGATATAAGAAAATATCTTTGCATTACTAACCTATTTGTTCTTCCTTCATACAGGGAGGGACTGCCAAATGTTCTCATAGAAGCAGGTAGTTTTAATATACCACTGCTTGCAACTGATATAAATGGGTGTAATGAAGTAATAAAACACAATATAAATGGAATGCTGGTAAAGAAAAAAGATGAAGTAGCTTTGTTCCATGCAATGGAAAAATTTATTATAGATGAAAAATTTTACAATTTTGTTAGATGCAATGTAAGAGATAGTATTGTCAAAAAATATGATCAAAAATATTTTTGGAATGAACTGTTAGGTGAGTTAAAGAAACTAGACATGGATATATAGATGAAAACTATTTTATTAACAGGGGTAAGAGGTTTTATCGGGAGTTATTTCCAGTTAAAATATTCTCAACACTATAAGATAAGAACTTTTTCTTTTTTACAGGAGAATTTTGATGCTCTACATGTAAAGGGCGTTGATGTTGTTGTACATTTGTCTGCTTTGGTACATCAGATGGGTGGAGCGAGTAAAGAGGCGTATGAAAAGATAAATGTTACGCAAACTTTGGATCTGGCTAAAAAAGCAAAAGCATCTGGCGTGAAGCATTTTGTGTTTATGAGCAGTGTGAAAGTATATGGGGAAGAGAGTGATGTTTGTTATACAGAAAGTACACCATGTAACCCTCAGGATGAATACGGTAAAAGTAAATTAAAAGCCGAGCAGGAACTTCAAAAAATCGAAGATGATAATTTTATTGTTTCTATTATAAGAACGCCTATTGTTTATGGGTATGGGGTGAAAGCTAACATAAAAAATCTTATTAATTTGGTTCGCAAAGTGCCTGTGTTGCCTTTTGGAGGAATTGAGAACAGACGCAGTATGATCTACATTGGGAATTTATGTTTTTTTATGGATGCTGTCATTGAGCGACAAAAAGATGGCATATTTTTAGTGAGCGATGATAAACCGTTTAGTACCATAAAACTTATAGAGCTGATAGCTGAAAATTTAGGAAAAAAAGTTTATCTTGTTCGGGTGCCGTTTTTTGAGAGTTTGTTGAAGGTTTTAAAGCCATCGTTTCATAAGAGGCTTTATGGGAGTTTGGAAGTTGACAATAAGGATGCAATGAAAAAACTTTTTGGCAAGGCTGAAGCATCGCTTCCGTTTGGTGCGGAAGAAGGGATTGATTTTATGATAAACGGTGAGAAAAGTTTAAAGGACTTAATGATATGAAACTGTACCTAATATTACTCCTGCCATTTGTACTGTTTGCGCAAAAACCACAACTTTTACTTTTGCAAGTCTATAAAGATCAAAATATTACAAATTGGGTAATGAGTGAAAAACTTGATGGAATCCGTGCTTACTGGGATGGGAAACAACTTATAAGTCGTGGAGGAAAGCATATTTATGCTCCAAAGTTTTTTATAAAAGATTTCCCCCCTTTTGAATTAGATGGGGAGTTGTGGAGCAAAAGGGATGATTTTGAAAATATATCTTCTATAGTGCGAGATAAAGTACCATCTGAAAAATGGAAAGAAATTACATATTACATTTTTGAAGTACCTCATGCAAAAGAAGGTCTTTTGAAGCGTTTAGAAAAAGTAAAACCATATGAAAGTGATATCTTACATGTAATAGTTCAAAGAGAGGTGAATTCAAAAGATGAACTTTTTAGATTTTTATCCGTAGTAGAATCAAAAGGCGGTGAGGGTGTTGTGGTGCGAGACCCAAATATGGCATATATAGACAAAAGAACATCAAAAGCCTTAAAAGTAAAATCATTTAAAGATGCCGAATGCAGAGTTGTCGCTGTCAACCATGGTAAAGGAAAACTTGCAAATATGATGGGATCGCTAACCTGTCGTTTAGATAACAACGCAACCTTTAAAATAGGCAGTGGATTTACAAATAAAGAGAGAATGGATCCTCCTAAAGTCGGTGATATTGTAACATTTAAGTACCAAGAGTTTACAAAATACAAAAAGCCAAGATTTCCTGTGTTTTTGAGAGTTAGATATAAAGGAAGCGATCTGTGATCTATATATTTTTATTTTTATTGTCATTTATGCTCACTTATTTTATCAAGAATTATGCCATTGAAAAATCCTTGGTTGCCGAGGTAAATGAACGGAGTTCTCACACGGTGCCTACGCCTCATGGTGGGGGGATTGCTATAGCTGTTACTTGGTTTATGGGGTTGAGTTATCTTTTTTTCAGGGGAGAGATTGTTTCATCTTTGTATTATGCTTTAATGGTGGGGGTTGTGCTTGCTGTTGTAAGTTACTTGGATGACTTGTATGAACTTTCTCCTAAAGTAAGGCTTGTCACACAGAGCAGTGTCGCTGTTGGTGGGTTAATGGCTCTGGGTGGTTTAGGTAGCTTGGACTTTTGGCTTTTTAGCATTGAAAATCAACTGGTTGCTAATATCATTGCTTTTGTGGCGATTATCTGGTTTATCAATCTTTACAATTTTTTAGACGGAATTGACGGCTATGCCGGAAGTGAAGCCGTTTTTCTTGGAGTTGCCGGTTTTTTACTTTTTGGCGGGGTGCATTTTTTAGTTTTGATTGTGTCTGTGTTAGGATTTTTGGTCTGGAACTGGCATAGAGCGAAGATATTTATGGGAGATGTCGGGAGTACTTTGCTTGGGTATACTGTGGCGATTTTTGCTATATATTATGCAAATCAAGATGCTGTAAATTTATGGATATGGATTATCTTATTTGGCGTGTTTTGGTTTGATGCGACGTATACTTTAGTCAAGCGGTACCTCAATGGAGAAAGGCTTTTGGTGGCACATAAAAAGCATCTATACCAAAGGCTGACGCAGGCCGGATTTTCCCATGACAGAGTTGTGTTTATGGCTATGGGGGCGAATATGGTTTTATTTGTCTTGGCGTATTTTATCAGTCGGCACTGAAGTACCGATTCCGAGAAATTGTTGCATTTGGAATCCGTACTTCAGTGCGGGCGAGAATGCCAGGAAAGTACCGATTTCTGTGAATGTGTACAGTTTTTTGGAACCCACTCTTTATGGTGCGCTGCACATATAGAGTGAAAACTGTGAGTTTACAAATGTGTTATAATGATGTTTATAATAAGAGAGGAAAGTATAGTATGAGCGTATTAAAACTTAAAGATCCAGAGAATAATAAACAGTGCGAATAGATAAAAAAATATTAAACTTTTTAGTAATTATAGTACTCTCTTTTATTACGTTTTGGTGGACATTTTTTATCTATCATATGCCGTTTGAGTTTGAGGTTGTGGCAAGCGTCATCGTCATTCGTATGCTTGCATCACGCTTTATACTGCGAGACTACTCTCTCTCTTGGTCAAAAGCCTCACAAAAGACTTTTCTTATTAAAAGTGTTGTTTATTTCGCCGCATTTTTTGTCTATGTGCCTATATTCTATGGCAAGGTTCGTTTGTCATTTTTGGCATCAGAACTCTTTTTATATCTTTTTAGCATTAATTTTTTGATGTATGCATATTATTATTTTACCAACAAATCAAAAGTAAAGAAGACAAAATCAGTGGTAATTTACGGTGCAGGGAAGGCTGGAATAAAACTGGCATCCGAGTTTCATGATTCTAAGTATAAAATAGAATATTTTGTGGATGATGACAAGGCTTTGCAAAACCGTTCTGTAGATTCTGTAAATATACTTTCTGAGCAACAGCTCAAAACAGTTATGAAAGATAAAAAGTATGATTTGCTTGTTATTGCCATGCCGTCTGTTCCAAAAGAGCGTATCAGAACGATATATGACAATCTCTCAAATTACTTTGAAGTTATTCAGATTCTTCCTTCTATTGATGAAATTTTAACGGGAAAAAATCTTTCGACACAGTTAAAAGATCTCTCTGTAGAAGATTTGCTTGCACGCCATCCAAAAGATTTGGACAAAAAAAAGATAAAAGCATTCATAAAAGACAAAACTGTTTTGGTTACAGGTGCCGGTGGGAGCATCGGGAGTGAAATATGTCGTCAATGTGAAAAATACGGAGCGAAGAAACTTATACTTTTAGACCACAGCGAATACAATTTGTATGCTATTTTGGAAGAGATTAAGAATGTGGATGCTGTACCTGTTATGCAAAGTGTAGTAAATTCGGAACTTTTAGATGAAACATTTCAAAAGTATAAACCTCAGATAGTTATACATGCCGCAGCATACAAACATGTACCGCTTGTTGAATCAAACATATATGAAGGCATCGTCAATAATGTCATAGGCACTAAAAATGTTATAGATGCGTCTATAAAGCATGGCGTGCAAAAGTTTGTGATGATATCTACCGATAAGGCAGTGCGTCCTACAAATGTTATGGGAACGACTAAGCGTATTTGCGAACTGTATGCCCAAAATTCAAATGGACAGGGAACAGACATAGTCGCTGTGAGGTTTGGTAATGTTTTAGGCTCTAGCGGAAGTGTTATTCCAAAATTTAAAAAACAGATAGAAGCAGGCGGACCTGTTACCGTAACACATCCTGATATCACACGATATTTTATGTTGATACCCGAAGCCTGTGAACTGGTTTTGCAGGCAGGTGCTATAGGAAGCGGCGGTGAGATTTTCATACTTGATATGGGTGAACCGATAAGGATAGTTGATTTGGCAAAAAAAATGATTGACCTGAGCGGAAGTCAAAACATTGACATTACATATACAGGTTTACGACCGGGTGAAAAACTCTATGAAGAGCTTTTGATAGACGAGAGTGACACAAAAACAGAATATGAATCCATAACCGTGAGAAAACCTACACCGTATGATTTGAAAAGATTGAATGAAGATATAGAAGCACTGCTTACATGTAATGATACGCTGAAAAAACTCAAAGAGATAGTGCCGGAGTTTAATCATCAAACAAATTCCTAAATTATCAAAATTTTAGGTTATTTTAAAATTGTTTGGATAGAATTCTGCCATACATTCCGGATTAGCTCAGCGGTAGAGTAGGTGACTGTTAATCACTTGGTCACTGGTTCGAATCCAGTATCCGGAGCCACTTCTTTTTATGTTATAATTCCTCAACTTTTTAGAGGACTAAAACTTGACAGATACTTCCCATGAAACAAAATTAACACTTCTTTATATTTTTATAGCTTTTGCTTTTTCTATTGGTATGCGCCTTGTTTGGGTATATCATTTTAACGGATATGCACCGTTTTATTTTAACGGGCAGTTTATGATTAATACCAATGATGGTTATGTTTGGGCGGAAGGTGCTCGTGATTTACTTTCCGGAACCGGAACAAATCCGGATGCAAAAGAGTATTTTGATAAATTTCATCAGTTGCATGACCTCTCACCTGTTTCAAGTGCTGCTTCCCAACTTACAGCATTCTTTGCAAAAATCCTGCCTTTTTCTTTTGAGAGTGTTATTTTTTATTTACCGGTATTTTTGAGTTCTCTTGTCGTTATTCCCATCATTTTGATAGCTAAAGCGCTGAAAAATCTTGAGATGGGGTTTATTGCCGCAATATTTGCATCTGTTGCATGGAGTTATTATAACCGTACAATGGCAGGGTATTATGATACCGATATGCTCAACATTGTGCTTCCTATGTTTTTGCTCTGGTCTGTTATTTGGGCGATTAAAACCAATAAAGACATATATCTGCTCTTTACCGCTTTAGATATCCTGGTTTACAGATGGTGGTACCCTCAGTCTTACTCTTTGGAGTTTTCATTTTTCGGATTGATTCTTTTTTATACTTTGGTGTTTGATCGAAAAAATGTATTTAATTATAAACTGCTTGCCATTATGCTGTTTGCTATGATGAATACAGACGGATTGGTTCGTCTGGGTTTTGTTTTAGCCGCTTTTTATACATTTAAGCAGGAAAAATATGATAAGTATATTTACTATATCTTAGGGACTTCAATTATTGCATTTTTTGCAACCGGTGGATTTGATCCGATCTGGTCGCAGTTAAAAGGCTATATTTTTAGAGAGAGTGTCAGTGCGGGGACTAAAGGACTGGGACTTCATTTTTTCACGGTAATGCAAACAGTCCGAGAAGCAGGGCATATTCCTTTTGAGACTTTTGCAAATCGTATCAGTGGCAATACTGTTACATTTGTCATTTCTTTGCTTGGTTACATGTATCTGCTGTACAAACACCGTATTATGCTCTTTTCACTGCCTCTTGTCGGGCTTGGATTTTTAGCCTATGTCGGTGGACTTCGTTTTACAATCTATGCCGTACCGATTTTAGCTTTCGGCATTGCCTTTTTAATTACGCAGATTGCTTCAAAAATGCCTACGCAGAAGTTGAAAGTTTTAAGCATGAGTGCTTTTACTCTGCTGGCACTGTATCCAAACTATAAACATATAGAGGCGTATAAAGTACCTACTGTTTTTAATGCGAATGAAGTGAAAGTTTTAACTACCCTGGGAAAAAAAGCAAGTCGTGAAGATTATGTTGTAGCATGGTGGGACTATGGCTATCCAATTCGATACTATGCAGATGTCAAAACTTTGGCCGATGGCGGAAAACACAGTGGAAGCGTGAATTTTCCACTAAGCTTTATGCTGACGCACACACAGGAAGAGGCTGCAAAAATGGCACGGCTTGATGTAGAGTATACGGAAAAAACATACGATTTTGGAGATAAAAACAAGAAAGAGATAGAAGACAAAAATATTACAGTTTTTTCAAATATCGAACAGATGACAAAAGATTACGGATACAAAGATACAAACGAATTTTTAAAGAGTTTGCAGTCTGATATTAAACTGCCGAAAAAAACAAGAGATATCTACTTTTATCTGCCTTTCAGAATGATAAACATTTATCCGACGGTAACACTTTTCTCAAATTTGAATTTAATGAACGGAGACAAAGGCAGGCAGCCATTTTTCTTTGTAAGCAGGAATTTTAAAGATATTGGCAACAAAATTCAATTGGCACAAAATGTGTTTTTAGACAAAAGAAATCTGCAGCTTACTCTTGGAAATAAAACATTGCCGATAAGACGTTTTGTGCAAACTTACTATGACAAAAATATGAAACTACACAAACAGGTACAGGTTGTTAATCTTTCCTCAAATTTAAATATTATTTTTATGAAAAACTATAATACTTTTTTAATAGTGGATGAACAGACATATAATTCACTCTATATACAACTGATGGTGCTGGAAAATTATGATAAAAAACTTTTTGAACCTGTGATATTAACACCACAGGCTAAAGTATATAAATTGAAAATATAAGAATTAAAGAACAGTCGGCACTAAAGTACCGATTCCGGGAAGTATTCAGTACTTAGGAACCCATCCTTTAGGGTGGGCTGAGAGTGACAGTAAGCAACAACAGTCGGCATTAAAGTACTGATTCCTGGAGATGTGCAGCTTTTTCGAAATCCGTACTTCAGTACGGGCTGAATTTAAGTAAATATAATCAAAGGTTTACTATAATCATTTCACTAAAAACAAAGGATTCTCTTGCAAACAACAATCAGAAAATGTCTTTTTCCGGCGGCAGGCTACGGGACAAGATTTTTGCCGGCTACAAAAGCGATACCAAAAGAGATGCTCCCCGTCCTTACAAAACCGCTTCTTCAATACGGGGTGGAAGAAGCAATAGAAGCGGGGCTTACTACTATGGCAATCGTTACGGGGCGTGGGAAACGTGCAATTGAAGATCACTTTGATGTTTCTTATGAACTCGAGCATCAGATTAAAGGTACTGCAAAAGAGAGTTATTTGCAAGAGATAAGAAAAGTAATAACAACCTGCACCTTTTCCTATACGCGACAAGTTGAGATGAAAGGGCTTGGACATGCCATACTGACAGGTGAAACTCTTATCGGAAAAGAACCTTTTGCCGTCATACTTGCGGATGATTTGTGTGATAATGAGAGTGCGAGTGTTTTGGCACAGATGGTAGAACTTTACGAAAAATACAAGTGCTCTATCGTTGCTGTCGAAGAAGTACCTTATGAAGATACTAACAAATACGGTGTGGTAGCAATAGAAGAGCAGCCCGCACTGAAGTACGGGTTCCGGGAAGATGAATCAGATGCAGGTGAGACAAGGAATCTAGACTTTAGTCTGGGCGACAAGGATATTGAAGGTGAGATACGGAACCCAGACTTTAGTCTGGGCGATAACGCTTTTAAAATTACAGATATGGTAGAAAAACCATCCCCGCAGGACGCTCCGTCCAATCTGGCCATTATAGGCAGGTACATCCTTACTCCGGATATATTCGATATTTTGCGTGAAACAAAACCGGGTAAAGGCGGAGAAATTCAAATAACCGATGCACTGCTGCAACAGGCGAAACAAGGCAGAGTAATTGCCTATAAATTTCAAGGAAAACGCTTTGACTGTGGCAGTGTAGACGGTTTTGTTGCAGCTACAAATTATTTTTACAACAAGAGTTGTTCATGAACTATAGTCATAATTTCAATCCGACTATCTCAGATGAAGATGTTTTTGCTGAAATTGTAAAAGAAAAGAACTCTATCGGCTATTATACACTGCCGCTTCAAGATACATCTGTTTATAAAGAGTATGCCAAAACAGTGAAACAAACTAATATAGCCGTTATCGGTATCGGCGGAAGTACCCTTGGTACCTATGCTGTTTATAAATTTTTAAAACACTCAAAAGATTTAAGGAAAAAACTTTTTTTTCTTGAAACTACAGACCCTATTGATATAAAGTCCAAGATTGAAAATATTGATTTGGAAGATACACTTTTTATAGTGATTTCAAAATCCGGGACAACTTTGGAAACAATTGCATTGTTTAAGTATATAAACTCTTTGGTTACATGTAACAGAGAAAACAGCGTGATTGTCAGTGAGAACGATTCCAAATTAAGTGATTATGCCCGTATACACAGCATGAAGATTTTTGAGATTCCGAAAAATGTGGGAGGACGCTTTTCTGTGTTTTGTGCAGTCGGTTTACTACCTTTGGCGATAGTGGGTATAGACATAGATGCATTGTTGTCCGGTGCGAGAAAAGTACATGATGAGTTTTTTGGGACTCATAAAGAGCAGCCCGCACTGAAGTACGGGTTCCAGGGTACCTCTGCAACCGCTACTTCAGTGCCTCTCCACAACGATGACACAGGCAATATCTCCGGAACTGCTACTTCAGTTCCCCTCCACAACGATGACACAGGCAATATCTCCGGAACTGCTACTTCAGTTCCCCTCCACAACGATGACACAGGCAATATCTCCGGAACTGCTACTTCAGTTCCCCTCCACAACGATAACGCAGGTAATATCTCCGGAACCGCTACTTCAGTGCCTCTCCACAAAGATGACACAGGTAATATCTCCGGAACCGGTACTTCAGTGCCGGCTGACAATGGCATAAATATTAAACAACGCCTTTTAAAAAAAGCCCGATTTTTAGTCGAATACAAATACAATTACAACATAAATGTAGTCTTTTCCTACTCCTCACGCCTTGAAGGTTTCAACAAGTGGTATATTCAGCTTTGGGGAGAAAGTCTCGGTAAAATTGATATAAACAATACACGTCAGGGATTGACACCTATCGGTATTATCGGTCCGATTGATCAGCACTCGTTTTTACAGCTTATCATCGAAGGCAGACGAGATAAAACGGTAACTGTCATCAAGGTGGAAAATTTTGACAATGATTTGAAAATTCCGGATGTAAAACTGGAAGGGCTTGAAGAGTTACAATATCTTAATAATATTCCTTTTTCCGAATTGATAAACAAACAGGCGGATGCAACGATAGAATCAATAAACAATCAAAAAGACATCCCGTGTGATGTGATAACAATAGACGGTGTTTGTGAAAGTGCCATTGCCGCTTTGATGTATGAATATGAACTGTTGACTTCCCTGTGTGCAAAACTGATGTATATTGATGCCTACAATCAACCCGGTGTTGAAAACGGCAAAATTATTTTGAAAAAAAAATTAAAACAAGACAGAAATGATGACAGCTTGCAATAAAAACAAGAGGCTGATTTTTTATACACTCAGTTTTTATATGCTACAATCAGGAAAAAATATTTGAGTAGGATATATGCAAAAAACAATAAAACTTTTACAAAAAAATGATGAACTCACAACAATAGATACTGAACTCGATATATATCTTGAAATTCCGCATCTGGCTTATGCCGAAGTAAAAAAAGAAGACGGCGGCAAAGCACTGCTTTTTACCAATGTTGTTGATAAAAAAAACGGTAAAAAATTTGAAGAACCGGTCATGATGAACCTTTTTGGATCTTACAGGCGTTGTGAGCTGCTTTTTGGACGAACTATTGAGTCTGTGGCAGATGAAATTACAAAACTGCTGCATATGAAACCGCCCGTAGGCTTCAAAGAGAAAATTTCTATGGCAAGTGAACTTTTTTCACTCAAAAATATTTTTCCAAAACGTCTCAAAGGCGAGGGAGAATGCCAGCAGATAAAATATTTAAAAGATGCAATAGATTTATATAAATTACCGGTCCTGACAACCTGGGAACAAGACGGCGGACCATTTATAACAATGGGTCAGGTCTATACACAAAGCCTTGACGGCGAAATGGCAAACCTTGGTATGTACAGATTACAGGTATATGATAAAAATCATTTGGGCATGCACTGGCAGATACATAAGGATTCTTCACACTTTTTTGACCAGTATCAAAAAGCCGGCAAAAAAATGCCTGTAAGTATAGCTGTAGGGGGAGATCCTTTGTATACCTGGTGCGCAACGGCACCGCTTCCTTATGGCGTGAATGAGCTTTTAATGTATGGACTGATTACCAAAAAGCCTGCACAGCTTGTAAAATCTTTGACAACGCCTTTGTATATTCCCAAAGATGTGGATTATGTAATAGAGGGCTGGGTTGATCCTGATAATCTGAAAATTGAAGGTCCGTTTGGTGACCATACAGGATACTACACTTTGGAAGAACCTTACCCTGTGATGGAAGTTTCAGCGATAACGATGAAGCAAAAAAGAACTTTTTTAGCTACTGTTGTCGGAAAACCGCCGCTTGAAGACAAATATATGGGTTGGGCAACAGGAAAAATTTTCTTTCCTTTGCTTAAAACAACTGCTCCTGATTTGCTGGATTACCACATGCCGGAAAATGCAGGTTTTCACAACCTGATACTTGCAAAAATGCAGCCACTTTACAAAGGACATGCAAAACAGTTTATGCATGCTTTTTGGGGTGCCGGACAGATGAGCTTTGTCAAACATGCCATTTTTGTTGATGAAAAAGCACCAAAACTGGAGAACTATGAAGCTTTTGCCACATATGTTCTGAATCGTTTTACTCCTAAATCACTATTTATTACAGAAGGTATCCTGGATGCGCTTGACCACTCATCTCCTGAGACTTTGGTAGGCGGAAAGCTTGGCATAGATGCTACTGGTGCAGACAGCGTTGAAGCGCCTCAGCTTTTGGGAGATGCAGAACTTCTCAATAGAGTAAAAGAGCTCATTCCTGATGTTGTAGATTTGCATCAGTTTATGCAGCGCACAAACAACCCTGTTACAGTCATCAGTGTAGATAAAAAAAGAAATGTAAAAGAGTATTTTGATGATTTGCTGGTATTGAGTACACATGTAAGAGTGGTTGTATTTGTTGATGCTGAAAAAAATGACATACGGAACTCTTATATGCTGATTTGGCGTGTCACGAACAATATGGATGCACTGCGTGATGTATATACATCGGGACTCATGGTAGGTATTGACGGTACAAATAAAAATTCCTTGGATAATTTTACAAGAGAATGGCCTGATGATGTCGAATGTACACAGAGTGTTGTTGAAAAGCTAAAAGAAAAAGGAGTCTGGAGTCTGGACGAAAAACTCGTCGGTAAGTTTCAATTATAGAATTTTTTGTGTTTTATGTGATAAATTTTATCACTGTAAGGAATATATAATAATTTCTAATGTAATATCAATGAAAGATATTTCACTTCAGGAAAAGTATATGAAAAAAATTTTATTAATTGCACTTTCTTTGGCTTTTTTGACGCTTTCTTCGTCAAATGCTGCTATTTACAAAGGGCAGCGTGTTTTTATTAAAAAATGTTTAAAGTGTCATGACTCCGGACAGAATTTTGTTGCAAAGTATAAAATGAAAAAATGGAAAAAGCTTATGCGAAAGAAAGGCAAAGCTTTGGCAGAAATCCACCTGAAAAGTGAAAAAGCCAAAAAATCATGGAAATATTTTAAGAGTAAAAAATATGCCAGAAAATCAAAACATTTGAAACAGTTTTTAGTTGAATATGCCAAAGACAGCGGGAATGTTCCTGCCTGTAACTAAATAAAATGAAGCATAATCGCTTCATTTTATTTTTCTCTCTTTGTAAAACTCTTCTTTTTAGATAAAATAGCAAACTTTTTAATATTATTTATGAAACAAACGAAGGAAAAACTATGGAAAAAATGTGGTCAGGCCGTTTTTCGGCATCTGCTTCAAATCTTTTAGATCAATTTAATGCCTCGATAATGTATGATCGGAAGTTATACCGTGAAGATATAGAGGGCTCCCTTGCACATGCCCAGATGCTTGCAAAACAGGGTATATTAACGCAAGATGAACTAAGGCAGATTCAAGAAGGTTTGGCTCAGGTAAAAAAAGAGATTGAGTCAGGCGAATTTGAGTGGAATATTTCTGACGAAGATTTGCATATGGGCATAGAAAAACGCCTGACGCAAATTATAGGAGATACCGGGAAGAAGTTGCACACAGCAAGAAGCAGAAACGACCAGGTTGCTGTTGATTTTCGTCGTTATGTTCTGCGAAAAAATCTTGAAATTGCGAAACTTGTGAAACTTTTAATGAAAGAGATTGTGGGTGTCGCAGAAAAACATACAGAGACGCTTTTACCGGGTATGACACATTTGCAGCATGCACAGCCTATTAACTTTGCGTTTCATCTTGGAGCGTATTTGGCAATGTTTCAACGTGATATTGAGCGGTTTGAAAGTTCGTATGAACGAAACAATGTGTCACCGCTTGGATGTGCCGCTCTTGCGGGAACACCGCATAATATTGACAGACAATACAGCGCAGAACTTTTGGGTTTTGAACGTGTGAGTGTCAATTGTCTCGATACCGTGAGTGACAGAGACTTTGCTCTTGAAATTCTTTTTAATATATCGACGATGATGATGCATATTTCCCGTTTGAGTGAAGAGTTGGTTCTCTGGTCCTCTTATGAATTTGGATTTATAGAACTGAGTGATGAATATTCCACAGGAAGTTCAATAATGCCGCAAAAGAAAAATCCGGATGTTCCAGAACTGCTTCGCGGAAAAACAGGCCGTGTTTATGGTGCACTGGTCGGACTTTTGACGGTTATGAAAGGTCTGCCTCTTGCCTACAACAAAGACACGCAAGAAGACAAAGAGGGTGTATTTGACGCAGTAGAGACGGCTGAAATCTCTTTGGAAATTTTAAAAGAAGCGATAAAAACAATGCAGGTAAAATCGCAAAATATGCATTCTGCCTGTAAGGTAGGGCATCTCTCGGCAACAGACCTGGCTGACTATTTGGTTGAAAAATGCAATATTCCGTTTCGTGAAGCCCATTTTATTACAGGAAAAGCAGTGGCCAAAAGTGAAGAACTTGGCATTGATTTAAGTGAAATTGCATTAAAATATTTGCAGGAAATTGATGAGAGAATTTCTGAAGATGTCCTTGATTTTCTTGTGCTGGAAAATTCTATGAATGCCAGAAAATCCCAAGGCGGTACGGCAACACTAAGAACACAGGAACAACTGGACTATTTTAAAAAATATTTGGAGGAGCAATAAAAAATGAAAGTAAGCGTATCACACAAAGAAGGAATGAAGTTTGAGGCAAAAACCGAGAAAAGCAGTTTTATTATAGACTGTCCGGTAATTTCACCTGTTGAGTATTTCTTGGCAGGTATCATTACATGCAGTGCAACTGACTTGATACTGATACCGAAAAATCAGGGAAAAACAGTCACTGATTTAGTGGTAGACGGTGATGTGGTTCGTGCGGAGGATCATCCTCGTAAATTTGTAAAATTGCATTTGACCTACAGTTTTAATTCGGATGCAGATGATGTAACAGCGGCAAGATGGGTAATGGCTTCGGTTGAAACGTATTGTTCTACTATCAACACTATTCGAGATACAACAGAGATTTCCTACTCCATCACACATAACGGCAAGCTGATTCGTGAAAATGAAAAAATGATCAGCGGCGGCGGAGCGAAAATAGATATGGGCGAAATCGAGTCTTGCCCAAGCTAGAGAGTTTCTCTAGCTATAAAAAATCTTTTGGATCGGCATCACTGAAATGGCCCCATTTGAGTTTTGCTCCACCCAGAATATGAAAATGCAAATGTTTGACTTCCTGTCCGCCGTTCTCTCCTACATTTGTAATGACTCTGTATCCTGAGGTCTCAATCTTGACCTCTTTGACAATTTCCTGAATAAACTCTGTCATCTTTGCCATAGTCTCACCGGTAACTTCGTTAAAGCTGTCTATATGCAACTTTGGTATTGCCAAAATATGCACAGGTGCTTTAGGATTGATGTCATGAAAAGCTAAAAAATTTTCATTCTCCAAAACAATATTTGCGGGTATTTCTTTATTTACGATTTTACAAAAAAGACACATAATTCTTTCCTTCATTTCTTATTATTGTAGCACATAAAAGCTATTTATAACAAATTTTTCAGTATAATCACTACAAAATTAAATAACTACGGAGACTCTATTGAAAGAGTGGTATGATAAAATAAAAGAAGCACCAAGTGTAGAAGCTTTAGAAGAGATTCGAATTGCTGTCTTTGGAAAAAAAGGCATATTAGCTGCCGAATTTGCTAAAATGAAAGATGCTCCCAATGAGCAAAAATCTCAAATCGCAAAAGATTTAAACAAGCACAAGAGTGCATTGATGAATGAGTTTACTGCAAAAAAAATTGCCTTGCAAACGCAAGAGTTGCAACGTGCTATGAAAGAAGAGGCCATAGATGTGTCAATGTTTGGCACAAAATCTTCAGCAGGGGCACTGCATCCTGTGATGGAAACAATGGACAGAATTGTAGAATATTTTTCATGTATGAATTTTTCTGTAAAAACAGGGCAGATTGTTGAAGATGATTTTCATAATTTTGAAGCACTCAACCTTCCAAAATACCATCCGGCACGAGATATGCAAGACACATTTTATTTTAAAGACGAAATGCTTTTACGCACACATACTTCACCTGTACAAATCAGAACAATGCTGGAGTCAAAACCGCCGATTCGTATGATCGCACCGGGTGCGGTTTTTCGCCGCGATTATGATTTGACACATACCCCGATGTTTCATCAGGTTGAGGGATTGCTTGTTGATGAAGAGGGAAAAGTCTCTTTTGCCAATTTAAAGTTCATTCTGGAAGATTTTTTAAAGTATATGTTTGGTGATGTGAAGGTTCGTTTTCGCCCTTCGTTTTTCCCTTTTACGGAACCTTCTGCGGAAGTGGATATCTCCTGTGTGTTTTGTCAGGGAGAAGGCTGCCGTGTCTGCTCTCATACGGGATGGCTGGAAGTACTTGGCTGTGGTATTGTAGATGAAAATGTATTTGAAGCGGTCAATTACAAAAATGTCAGCGGGTATGCTTTTGGTTTGGGAGTAGAGCGTTTTGCAATGCTGATTCATCACATAGGTGACCTTCGCTCACTTTTTGAGGGAGATATTAAGTTACTGGAGCAGTTTCAATGATAGTTACGAAGAGTTGGTTAAACGAATGGATTGACCTGGAAGGAATTTCGACAAAGGAACTCGCTGATACTTTTAACGCTATCGGTCTGGAGGTTGACAGGATTCACGAATATCGTGTACCTGCAAAAATAGTTTTTGGAAAAGTATTAGAGTGTGAAAAACATCCCGATGCAGACAAACTCAATATCTGCCAGGTTGATATAGGGTCGTGTATCCGTCAAATTGTATGCGGTGCTTCAAATGTAAGAGCAGGGTTACATGTAGTCGTGGCAACTATTGGGGCTGTAATGCCGTCAGGACTTGTGATAAAACCTGTCAAACTTCGCGGAGTAGATTCAGAGGGGATGATATGCTCGGCGTCAGAAATCGGTCTGCCTGATTTGGGCAAAGGTATTATTGAACTTGATGCAAGTGTAGGAACCTTTTCGCTTGGACAGGAAGTCAATGAAAATCCTCTTTTCAATGATGATTTGATTGAAATAGAATTGACAGCAAACCGTGGAGACTGTTTAAGTATTCGTGGTGTTGCAAGAGACTTGAGCGCTGCGTTTGACAGACCTGTAAAAGAGTACGAACAAACTGACAATGATGAAAAAAGAGGAATAGGACGTATTCTCTCTTTAACGCATGAAAAAGATTTGGATGTAAATTTGCGCTACAAAGCCATAGATTTAAAAGAACTGGTTCTGCCTTTTGTTGTCAAACTCCGTCTTGGGCAGATAGAAGAGTCCCGAAAATGTGATGTTGAAGCAATGACACTCTATGTGACGCATGCTACAGGTGTGATTTTGAGAGCCTACAGACATGAGTTCTTTACAAAAGATGATGAAGTGATGGCGAAGATTATTCTTGGCGAAGATGAAAACGGATATGCCTGTATCAAAACACAGGAGGGGCAAATTGCTTCCATAGTCGGTATTATTCAAAAAGATGAATCCAAAGTGACAAAAAACGAGGGAATTGTTCTTTTGGAAGCCAGTTATATTCCGCCTGATATTATTTCTAAAAAAATGGCCGAGAAAAAAATTGAATCAGGTCCAATGTTTTACAAAACATCACGGGGCAGTGAACCAGAGTTGAATGGCGGACTTTCATACTGTATTGACCTGATAGAATCAAACTCTGTTTCATCAACATTCAGCGGCAGTATAGAGTTGTCTACGTCATTCAGAGAAAAGAATGTGATTGTCACAAAGCAGGAAATTGATGAGATAATTGGTGCAAATATTGACAAAATCGTTATTACAAAGATTTTGAAAAATTTAGGTTTTGATGTTTCCAAGTCATCAGTTGACAAGTTTGTAATTTCCATACCGCAGTTTCGTCACGATATTACAAACAAGCAGGATATTGTAGAAGAAATTGTACGGATGGTCGGGATAGACAATATCCCTTCCAAGCCCTTTCTTCTCAAAGAAGCAAACAGACTTGAAGACAACTATTTTGAATACAAAAAGCGTTCTGTCTTTAGACACAGGTGTGCACAGAGCGGATTTTTTGAATCTGTTCATTTTGTTTTTGATGAGAAAAAGATTTTAGAGTCTTACGGATTTGAAACAACAAAAAAAGACCTTGAACTTTTAAACCCGATTGTACAGACTTTAGACACTCTGCGTCCTACACTTTTAACAGGTCTGCTCAAAGCAGCATCTTCAAATATTAAAAATGGCTACGCTTCTGTCAGGCTCTTTGAAATAGGTTCTGTTTTTACACCGACCAGGGAAGAGTCTTACAAAATGTCATTTGTTTTCAGCGGGGACAAAGAGAATGAAAATCTTGCCAACAGCGGTAAGCCTGAAAAGGTCGATTTTGCCTTTTTTGTGCAGAAGATAGCGGATGTAGTTGGTGATATAGAGTTGCGTGAGTATACGACAAAACATGCCCTTTCCCATACCTATCAGTCAGCAGAGGTTTTGTTGAACAATGCAGTGATCGGAGAACTTTTCAGAGTGCATCCTGAAGTTGAAAAAGCCTATGATCTGCATAGAACATATATGTGTGAACTTGATTTGCAAAAAATTCCTTATGCATTGAAAACCGCACAGCAGAGATCAAAATATCAGGCCTCTTTTAGAGATTTGAGCATCATAATGCCAAAAGATATGAGTTATGAGAGAGTCAAAGATGTGATTCATACACATGCGCGCAAAGAAGTTGTGCGCTTTTATCCTGTTGACAAATACAGTGATGAATCATTGGGTGAGAACATCAGCCTTTCTCTGCGCTTTGTACTGCAGTCTGATGAAAAAACTTTGGAAGAAGAAGATATCACAGCGGCAATGGATTCTATCCTCGATGCATTAAACAAGAAACTTGGAATTGGTCTGCGATGAGTACGGTAGTTGTTTCTCCTGCTGAGTCTTTTTCTCTGAAAATTTCAGAAATTGCCCCGGACAAGTCTATTTCACACCGAAGTGTTATGTTTGCAATGCTAAGCAAAGGTGTCAGTGAGATAGAAAATTTTTTACGGGCCGAAGATACGATGAACTCTTTGGAAATTGTAAAAAATCTTGGTGCAAATGTCGAAGATGACGGAAAAATCATTAAAATATCCTCAAACGGCATACAGGAACCGTTTGAAATACTTGACTGCGGTAATTCGGGAACAGGTATGCGCCTTTTTTGCGGACTGTTAAGTTCTGCAAACGGACATTTTGTTCTTACGGGAGACAAATATCTTCGTCGCCGCCCGATGAAACGTGTTACGGAACCATTGATGAGCATCGGTGCAAAACTTGACGGCAGAAAAAACGGAGATTTAGCGCCGCTCTCAATTCGCGGCGCCTCTTTGAAAGCTTTTGATTATGAGAGTAAAATTGCCTCAGCACAGGTGAAAAGTGCAATGATTCTGGCAGCACTGCGGGCAGACGGGGTGTGCAGGTATCGCGAGCCGGAACTTTCACGTGACCATACAGAACGAATGCTCAAAGGTATGGGGGCAGATATCAAAGTAGATGGTTTGACAACGACTGTTACGCCGTTAAAAAAACTTCTTGAACCTTTAAAAATTCGAGTTCCTGCTGATCCTTCCTCTGCTTTTTTCTTTGCAGTTGCGGCTGCGATTGTTCCGGGTTCTCAGGTAATACTTGAAGGTGTTACACTAAATCCTACAAGAATAGAAGCTTTTAAGGCATTAGAACGTATGGGAGCGGATATCTCTTACGAATTAACAGATGACAGGTATGAGCCTGTTGGCAATATACATGTAAAGTATGCGCCTTTGCACTCAATTGTCATTGAGGAAAATATCTCATGGTTGATTGATGAACTGCCGGCACTCTCCATAGCTATGGCATCTGCAAATGGCGAGAGTATTGTCAAAAATGCCAAAGAGTTGCGGGTCAAAGAGTCTGACAGAATTTCTACGGTTGTTGAAGGTCTGAGAGCCTGCGGTATTGAAGTTGACGAATATGAAGACGGGTACAAAATTACTGGCGGAGCATTGAAAAAAGCCAAGGTTGAGAGTGACGGAGACCACAGGATTGCTATGAGTTTTATTATTGCAGGAGTGAAATGCGGGATGGAAGTGAGTGATTTGGAGTGTATAAACACCTCTTTTCCAAACTTTTTTGAACTTTTAAGCAAAATAACTGAAACGGAGTTTACAGAATGAAAATAGAGCTTGCAGAAAACTACGGTTTTTGTTTTGGTGTGAAACGGGCGATTAAAATTGCAGAAGAAAATACAAATGCAGCAACCTATGGTCCGTTGATTCACAACTCTAAAGAGATAGCAAGACTGGATAAAGATTTTAAAGTAGGCCTCGTTGAAGATTTTCAAACATTCAAGCCGGGAGATAAAGCAATCGTTCGGACACACGGTATAGTCAAAGATGAACTTGCGCAACTCAAAGAAAATGGCATTGAAGTGGTGGATGCCACCTGTCCGTTTGTGACAAAGCCACAGGAGATAGCTCAGGAGATGAGTGAAAAGGGGTATGATGTTGTCATTTTCGGGGATGAGTCACACCCTGAGATAAAAGGAGTAAAGTCTTATGCAACACACGGTGCAACGGTTGTTACAAGCGTTCAAGAGTTACAGAATCTGAAGTTTCATGAACGTATAGCACTGATTGCCCAGACAACAAGAAAAGTCGAAGACTATATGGAGATTGCAAATTATCTGATTCCCCGCCACAAAGAGGTACGTGTTTTTAACACGATATGCAATGCAACATTTGAAAATCAGGAAGCTGTGAGAAAACTTTCTAAAAAAGCAGATGTCATGATAATCATCGGTGGAAAAAATTCATCAAATACCAAGCAGCTTTTTAATATATCTTATGAAAACTGTCCAAACAGTCATCATATTGAAGATGAAAACGAATTAGAGAGCGAGTGGTTTTTGGATAAAAAACATTGTGGTGTTACTGCAGGTGCCTCCACTCCGGACTGGATTATACAAAATGTTATCAATTCGATTGAAAAAAGTATAAATTAATCATAACTTTGTTATAATCACGACAATTTTTATGTAACAGAGGATAGGCAATGGCGTTCGATAACGAATCATTTGAAGAAGAAGAAAATTTTGCAGAGATGTTCGCAGCAAGCGAAAAAAAGCAAGAAACAAGTCGCATCGTAGAAGGTGAAATAGTAGAGATACAGGCTGATGAGAACAGAGCATTAGTAAGTGTAGGTGATAAACTCGAAGGTATATTAAGCCTTGACGAAATCCGTGATGAAAACGGTGAGTTGAAGTTTAATACCGGTGATAAAATTAAAGTTATGCAAATGGGGTACTACAATGAGCGTCCCAAAATATCATACAAGAAAGTTTTAGAGCAGGAAAAAACTATAGAGTTTATTGATGCACACAAAGAGGATTTTGAAGACCTGGTTGTTGAAGGTGTCATTACGAAGAAAAATCGTGGCGGATATGTTGTTGAGGCTGATGCAGTTTCATTCTTTATGCCGCGTTCTTTAGCAGCATTCAAAGAGACTGACGATGTTGTAGGGCGTAAAATCAAAGCACAGGTTGTGAAAATTGATCCGGCTGAAAATTCGATTATTCTTTCACGTCGTAAACTTTTCAATGAAGAGCGCAAAAAGAAAAAAGAAATCATTGACCAGCTCATGGCTGAAGATGTTATTGTTGAAGGGACTATCAAAAAAATCACCAGTTACGGTATGTTTGTAGATGTCGGCGGTGTTGACGGTTTGGTACACTACAATGAAATCTCTTATAAAGGTCCGGTAAATCCGTCAAAACTTTATAAAGAGGGTGATGTTGTAACTGTCAAAGCAATCTCTTATGACAAAGACAAGCGTCATCTTTCTTTATCTATCAAAGCTGTTCAGCCTGACCCTTGGGCAGAAGTTGAAAGTGAACTGGATGAGGGCGACACAATTACTGTTACTGTTTCAAATATTGAAGCATACGGTGTTTTTGTTGATCTTGGAAATGATATAGAAGGTTTCTTGCATATTTCAGAAATCACATGGAACAAAAATGTAAAAAATCCAAATGATTATCTGGAAGTTGGACAGGAAATCGATGTTGAAGTAATAGAAATCAATTCTAAAACACATAAACTTCGTGTTTCATTAAAAAGACTATTACCAAAACCATTTGATGAATTTGTTAAAAAATATCATGAAGGTGATGTGGTGACCGGTACAGTTACATCTTTAACTGATTTTGGTGCATTTGTCCGTATAGACGGTGTTGAAGGCCTTTTACACAATCAGGACATTTCATGGGACAAAAATACAAAAGCAAAAGATGTTTTGAAATCCGGTGAAGAAGTTGAAGTAAAAATTGCCAAAATCAACAAAGAAGACCAAAAAATATCTTTAAACCGTAAAACACTTTTGGAGTCACCTATAGACAAGTTTGCCACAACACACAAAGTAAACTCTGTAGTCAAAGGGACTATTCGCGACATTAAAGACTTTGGTGTATTTGTTTCTCTCGAAGACGGTGTTGATGCACTTATTCGTGATGAAGATTTGGCGCCACTGGTAAAAGAAGAGTTAGAGCCGGGTCAGGAAATAGAAGCTGCAATTGCAAACATTGATACCCGTCGTGACCGTATCCGTTTATCTGTTAAAAAATTGGATTATATCAAAAATCAGGCAATGCTTGAAGAGATTAATGATACAGAATCACACTCTCTCGGTGACTTGATAAAAGATAAATTTAAATAAGCTCAAGCTTTTAAATGCAAAAGATAATTAAATGGTTTGCCCCGCTTTTAGCATTAGGGGTAGCCGTGTTTATTGTCTTTTTTCTAGTATCTATAAACTCACAGGATGAAGTGATAGATACGCAACCTCTGGTTTTAAAAAATGAAACTGTTTTTAAAAAACCGGAAAAACTGTGGCTGAATCATTTTTCAAAATCTGAGAGGCTCGGTTATTTTTATCCTGTGAATGAAGTGTATATTACACTTGATTTGAATGAAAAAATAACTAAAACTATTACCTATAAACTGTCAGCAAAACTTTTAGATCCCTATCAGCTTTTTTGTCTCAAAGAAGAGTTGAAAAGACATAAATTAAAGTATTTTTTAAAAAAAGATACTAAAGGTATAGATTTACTTATTTATTCACAAAATGTAGATAAATTAAACAAATTGGTAAAAGTGCTAAAAAATTATAAAATTAAGGCCACTGTTACGCCTTATAAAAAGGAAGATTAAATGCAGAAATATACAGTAGTTGTGTGTGACCATATCCATGAAGCCGGCTTGAAAATGCTTCAAGAAGATGAAAATATCAACTTCATCATGGCAGCGGATGTGGATAAAAAAGAGCTTGTTGAAACAATTATTCCAAAAGCAGATGTTGCCATCACAAGAAGTTCAACGGACGTTGATGAATTTTTTATAGAACATGCAACAAATATGAAAGCTATTGTTCGTGCTGGTGTCGGTGTTGACAATGTCAACATTCCCGAGTGCTCCAAAAAAGGAATCATTGTAATGAATGTACCGACTGCCAATACAATTGCTGCGGTAGAACTTACTATGACACATATGCTTTCATGTATGAGAATGTTTCCGTATTCTCATGACCATTTGAAAAACCAGCGAATCTGGAAGCGTGAAAAGTGGTACGGATATGAACTTAAAGGTAAAAAACTTGGTATTATCGGTTTTGGAAATATAGGTTCCCGTGTTGCGAAACGCGCAAAAGCATTTGAGATGGATATAGTTGCCTATGATCCGTATATCGACCCTTCAAAGGTAACTGATTTGGACATGACCTACACCAAGAACTTTGATGATATTTTGGCATGTGATGTTATCACGATACATACACCGAAAAACCAAGAGACAATTAATATTATCGATAAAGAAGAAATTGCAAAAATGAAAGACGGCGTTGTGCTTGTCAACTGTGCACGTGGCGGACTCTATAACGAAGATGCTTTGTATGACGGACTGAAATCCGGTAAAATTCGTTTTGCCGGCATCGATGTGTTTGTTAAAGAGCCTGCAATTAACAATAAACTGCTTGATTTGGACAATATTGTCGTTTCTCCTCACTTGGGAGCAAATACTTATGAGTCTCAGTACAATATCGGAACACAGGCGGCACAAAATGCAATTGCCGCGGCGAAAGGAATAGCCTATCCTAATGCGATGAATTTGCCGATAGATGAGAGTAAAATACCTCCTTTTGTAAAGCCATTCTTGGAAATGGGACAAAAAATCGGTTTTCTGGAGTCTCAGATTAATAAGTCTAAAATCATCTCTATAAAAGTAAAAGGGCAGGGAGAAATAGCAAACTATGTTGATTCTCTTGCAACTTTTGTGACGGTTGGGGCATTGAGCCACAGTTCAGAGACTATAAATTATGTAAATGCAGACTTTGTTGCCAAAGAAAAAGCTATTGAAGTTGAAGCGGTTAATTTGGGAGACTCAAAAGTTTACAAGAACCTTATCACTGTGAAAATCACAACAAATGAGGGGACAACATCAATTTCGGCTACAATTTTTGAAGACGGAGTACAGCGTATTGTTGCAATAGACGGTTTTGACATTGAATTCCCTCTCAAGGGTGATATGGTTCTGTTTAAAAACTCTGATGTTCCCGGTGTCATTGGCAGTGTAGGAACTATACTTGCAGACAATAATGTAAATATTTCAGATTTTTCATTGGCAAGAAACGAGCAGTCAGAAGCGCTTGCTGTGATTTTGGTAGACAATGCGGTAAATGATACTACCTTGAATGAATTGGCATCTTTAGATGCCTGCATAAGTGTTAACTACGCTCGTTTGTAAAATTTTCTTCTCTTTTACAAATTTTTGGAACCCGTACTTTAGTGCGGGCTGAAAGTGGCGTAAAAGTAAGTAATAACAGTCGGCACTGAAGTACCGATTCCAAGGAATGTATGGCTTTTTGGAACCCATCCTTTAGGGTGGGCGGAGAGTGACAGGAATGTTTTAACAGTCGGCACTGAAGTACCGATTCCGAGGAATGTATGGCTTTTTGGAACCCATCCTTCAGGGTGGGCAGAGAGTGGCAGGAATGTTTTAACAGTCGGCACTGAAGTACCGATTCCGATATGTTCTTCTGAACCTGTACTCTTAATGCTAAAGTACGGGCTTGATCTCTTTAGAGTTTCATAAGCCGTAAGTGTTTACTGAAAAGTAGTTCCGCCGTCAATGACTATTGTCTGTCCTGTCAGCCAGGATGCTTCATCTGAACACAAAAATTTGCATGCACCTGTTAAATCCTCAGGAACACCCATACGAGAAAGCGGAGAGCGTCTGACAACTTCAGCTTTTACCTCTTCGTAGTTTGGAAATGCCTTGAGTGCGTCGGTATCAATCGGTCCGCCGCTTACGGCATTGACACGAATGTTTTTCTCACCGAGTTCCGCTGCGGCATAACGTACCATAGCCTCAACAGCAGCTTTGTTTGTTCCGTGACCTGCATAATTCGGCGTATAAACAAGGTTTCCTGTAGAACTCATGGAAATAATGCTGCCGCCTCCTGTTTTTTCCATTCTTTTGGCAGCTTCCTGCGCACCGACGACAAAGGCATCAACTGTTGCCGTATAGATATTGTTGAGACCTTTTGGCTTGAGGCGCATAAACGGTCCAAATCCGCCGACTACAGCACGTCCTGAGATGATTGCATTGGATATGAAGTAGTCAAGTCTGTCAAAATCTTCGTCAAAATCTTTATAAACATCTTTATATGTGTTTGGCTCTAATATATCCAGTTTGTAGGCACGGCATTTTACTCCGTAATTTGTCTCGATATCTTTAATAATTTCATTTGCGGTATCAGCGCTTGAAGCATAGGTAAAGGCAACATTACAGCCTTCTTTTGCAAAAGCATACACAATTGCCTTGCCGATTCCGCGAGTTCCGCCGCTTACAAAGAGAGTTTTGTTTTTCATACTTTAGAGTCCTTTAATATCGTAATTTTTCATTACTTCTTCAATCTTTTTCATGTTTTCTTTGCTTGGAGCAACAAGAGGCAGTCTGTACTCGAGTGTCTCTGTAAGTCCTGCTATATACATTGCCGCTTTTATCGGAATAGGATTTGACTCACAAAACATCACTTTGTTCAAAGGGTAGAGTTTGTCATTGATGGCTTTTGCCCCTATAAAATCACCGCTGAGCGCTTTGTTGACGAGTTCTGATTTCAGGTCAGGCATAAGATTGGATGTAACTGAAGTGATTCCTGCTCCGCCGTTTGCCAAAATAGGATAGTCAATCGCATCATCCCCTGAAAATACTTTTAATTCGGGTCTGCGCGAAAGCAGTTCTACAGTACGCTCCAGGCTGCCTGTCGCTTCTTTGACTCCGTAAATATTTTTGACATCATCAAAAAGTCTGATAGTCGTGTCTGCAGAAATGTCCACACCTGTACGTCCGGGAACATTATAAAGCATAAACGGCAGTTCGCTGACAGCTTCTGCTATAGCTTTATAGTGCTGGTACAGACCCTCTTGCGAAGGCTTGTTGTAGTAAGGCGAAACAGAAAAGATAGCGTCGACTCCACAGCTTTGCGCATGTTTTGCAATTTCTATCGCTTCATGTGTTGCATTGCTGCCTGCTCCTGCCAAAACTTTTGTCTGCGTGCCTTTACAGACTTCTACGGCAATTTCTATACAGCGTTTGTGTTCATCATGTGTCAGTGTGGCGCTTTCGCCTGTTGTTCCGACAGGGCATACTGCATTCATACCGTTGTTTATTTGGCGTTGTATTAACGCAGCATAGGTCTGTTCATCAAGTTTTCCGTTTTTAAACGGAGTTATCAGTGCGGTTGAAGAACCTGTTACTAAATTCATTCTAAATAGCCTTTAAAAATAATGGCTAATTATAGCTAAAAAGTATTAAATTTTTTCAGATTCGAAGTTTTTAATGTAGCGTTTTCTTTTCGCCTCTTTCATTTTTGAATTGTCTGCAATGATAAATCCTTCGACCACACCATGGAGTCCTTCATTGACACTAAAATCGAAAAAGCGGACAGCCCCCTCATCATACAGTTCTGCATACTGTTTAAACAAAGTCGGCACAGCCGTTCCCAACTCTTTGAGATATTTTTTTAAAACAACAAACCCCTCTTTGTAGGATCTGTATTTAAAAAGCATGTCAAACTCCTGTTTTTGTTCATAGCTCATAAAATAGGGTGTTTTTGCACTCATCATATCGGTATTGCAGGAAAAATGCAGAGAGTAGAAGTAAACGAGTGCCGCAACGGCCTGTTTTGGTGTGTCTGCATTAATGGTAACTGTGCCATAGGTATAAATGATATGCGGATTTTTTGCCAAATAGGCACCGACGCCCTGCCACAGATTGTCAAGTGCCCGTGAGCCCCAGTATTTTGGCTGCACAAAACTGCGTCCGAGTTCTACAGAGTTGTTGCAGTAGTCTTGAAAATGTTTACTGAAATCACACAGGTTGTAGGTATACAGTCCTTTCATACCACGGTTTTTTATGATTTGTGCGACTTCTCCTATGCGGTAGGCTCCGACAATTTCAAGATCTTCTTCATCCCAGAGTATCAGGTGTTTGTAGTAGTTGTCATACAGGTCATTGTCTTTTGCTGTGCCTGTCCCGCCGCCGATTGCACGAAAAGAAATTTCTCTCACGCGTCCGAGTTCCTGCATTAAAAAGGGTGCTTCATCCGCCTGGGCGAGAATGATTTTTTTGCCGTCAAGTGTATGTCCCAAAACTTCGGCATTGTTTACCTCTGCACGCAGAAGCATTTTGTTGTGTGCCGCCGTAATGGTAGTCTCAGTTTGCAATACACATTCTTTTTTTGTTCCAAGGGTATAAAGATGCCGGTAGAAAAGTTTGAGATACTCGGCAATGCTGATATTTTCATCAGAAAAAGAGCTGAGAGGAATAACTCTGCCTATGTTAAATACTAGCGGTTTTTTATCTCCTGCTGTGACAAATTCATGCGGGAGCATTAACAGACCGCTGAGCTTTTTGGGAAGTATCAGCGAGACAAAATAAAATAAAAAGCTGTTGCGACCCTCGATTCTTACCGGCAGGATCGGTGTTTTATTTCTTTTTGCAATTTTTAAAAAACTGGCTTTCCACGGGGTATCTTTAATCCCTTTGAGTGAAAATCTGTTGACAACACCTGCGGGAAAAATGATTACCGCCTCTTCGTTTGCCAAAGCTTCATTGATGGCTTTGATACTTGTTTTTGTAATGGCTCCTGTAATGTTGTCAACGGGAATGATGATGTCACTTGCCTGTGTCACTCCCATAAGCATGCCGTTTACCATCAGTCTTACTTTTTTGTTTTCTCTTACACTGGCGATGAGTTGCACCAGTGCAAAGGCATCCGAGGCCCCTGTGATATGATTTGCGACAACCAGTACTCTGCCCGTTGAGGGAATGTTCTTAAGTTCCTTTGGCTTGATGGTATAGTCTATATCCAAAAGTTCAAGCATGCTGTCAACGAACTCCAGTCCATGCAGATAATGGTTTTTTTCATGAATTTCATTATATTTTTCTTCATGAAATATTTTTTTGAGTCTTTGTATAAAAAAATTATTAACAGATGCCGGCAGGTATTTTACGGCTTTTTTAAAATTTGTTTTGTAGGCTTTTTCTATGTCTAACATATTATATTTTCTCCTTTTCTATAAGTATGCTTCTTGTTTTGCCGTCAATCTTTTTCAAAAGTGCCGGCAATAAGAGCAGATCTACCAGCAGGGCGATGAGTAAAGCAATGGCTGTAATGAGTCCGAAATTTGCATTGAGCATAAACTGTGAAAGACGGAAGACTATGAATGCACTGCTTAAAACGACAGTGGTCAGTACCATTGCCAAACCTGCATACTGCATAACATAGGCCAGGGCATTTTCAAAATCAAATCCTTTTTTTCTCGCTTCTTTGTATTTGATTAAGAAGTGAATTGTGTCATCTATGGCTATACCGAGAATGATGGCACCTGAGATGGCTACACCCAAATCTATGTTAATGTTGAGCCAGCCCATAACACCTATGACCAAGACAATAGGCAAGATATTGGGAATTAAAAAGAGCGGTATCATTTTTATATTTTTAAAAATAAAAAACATAAGCAGAGAAGTAGCGGTAATGGCAAGCAATATAGATTCAATAAGAGTTTTTGTGACATCAGCCTGCATATGTGCAAACATTTGGGTCTGACCGTTAACCTGTGCAGTATAAGGCGTGTTTTGCCACCACTTTTCAATCCACTCTATCATCTGCAGATCTTTTGAGGTATCAACGACATTCATAGATACAGTGAGTCTGAGCAGCCGTTCGTTGACATCCATTTTATCATTTATTTCCATACCCTGCGGCAGTGAGAGTGAATACAGCAGAAGATATTGGGCAATAAGATTGTTGTTGTTTGGAATGCTTTTGTTTGCATCTATGACCTCATTGAATTTTTTGACAACATCTACAAGCGAAGAGGTATGTCTGGCATCAGGAAATTTTTCTTTGAGCGCCTGTGAGAATCTGTCAACTGTTTGCATGAATTTTGCATTTTTAATCCCGTCTGTGATTTTTGAATCTATGACAATTTCGTAACTCATAGGACCGGTAAGGTTTTTTTCTATCACATTGACTGTTTGACGAAAGGGAACATCCTCTCTGAAATATCTGACCGCATTGGAATCCACTTTGAGGTTTGTCAGTCCAAAAGCTATAAAGCTAAAGAGCAAAAGTGTGGCAATGATAATTTTGTTGTCATGCTTTATGATGAATTTTGCATATTTTTTGGCAAAGGAACCGAGTCTGTTTTGGACAGCCGTCTTTTGCGTGACTTTGACCTTTATATTTAAAATTGCCAGGGCTGCGGGAACAAAAAGTATCGTAATGACAAAGGCCAATATGGCGGCATTTGCTGTTGCCAGACCTAAGGTCTTGATGGGAACAATATCTGAAATACCCAAAGAAGCAAAACCTACAGCGGTTGTTATGGAGGTTAAAAAAGTAGGCAGGAGGTTTTTCTCCAAAGTATCATGAATTGCCGCATAATTGTCAAGTCCTGCTTTTCTGCCAAGCAGATAGATCCAAAAAAGGTGCATTGCATCGGCAATGCCGATAGCAATGATAAATACGGGCATATTTGCCGTAAAGTTGTTGAGTTTGTAGCCAAAAACTGTTTGCAGTGACAAAACTATAGTAAAGGTAAAAACAACAACGGCTATTGTCAGAAATACACCGGAAATTTTACGAAAAATAATCCACAGCAGAAGCATAGCTATCAAAAGAACAAGCGGAGTGAAGGTTTTGACATCATACTGACCGAGGGAACTGAATGTTGTATTGACAACAGGTCCGCCTGCGAGATAAAATTTGTAACCGCTCTCTTTTTCCTCCTGGATATATCTGTTTATATCCTGCATAATATGTTTGGAAGCCCCAATGGTGTTGCCTGCTTTTGGTGTCAAACGCCCGACTATCATGGTAGTTTTGGCATCTTTTGATATGATACGGTTGACAATCAAATCTTCATCCAAAGCAATTGCTTTTTTCTTCTGTAAATCATTTACATGTAAAGCGTCTATATCTTCTATAAAATTATCTATGAGAATGTCATCTTCGTCCTGCGGGTTTTGATGGACATATTGGTAATTTGTAAGCGAATCTACTCTTGCTATGTATTTTGTCTGCCAGAGTTTTTGGGTGAGCTGATCTATTACATGTAACGCGTTTTTGTTAAAAATACCGTTTTCATCGCGAAAAACTATGATGATGGAGTCATCATTGCCAAAGGTGTTTTTAAAAGCATCATACTGTTTGAGTGTTTGTGACTCTTTGCCAAACCAGATTCTGTAGGAGCCGTCAAACTGTGCATATTTGAGCTGATAGGCAAGGACAACAGTAATAAGCGGAATCAGTGTGACAATAAACCAGCGAAATCTGATGATGAAATCTACAAATTTTTTCATTTTTTTCCTCTATATTAAAAATAATAACCGAGTTTTAGACTGATGCGTTCATGCGCACCCATCAGTTTAAAAGCCGTATTGTAATTTTTTGACGGAGATATGTATCTGTAGTCAAAATTAAGTTTGAAAGTATCCATAACACGGGTTTGATACTCCATATAGTAGACCTGTTCATTATAATCAAGGTCAAATATGCCGCCGCCGACGATACTTGCATCGTTGCCCTGGTTGAAACTGTAACGAAGCCCTAAAAAAAGGTCATTTTGAAAAAGTTCAAACAGTGCCAGATCATCTTTTTTTCCGCTTTGCAGTGTAATATAACGGTAGTATTCCACAAGCAATCCCAGATCAGCCTCTTTGTAAACCTGCGAGAGCGTATGTTCTGCACCAATGCCTACATGTATATAATCAGAAACAAGTGTATCATCAAGAATGTCGGCAAAGGTGGCTTCAAGCTTGTAGAGTGTTGCGCCTATTACAAGCGTGTCATAGGTCATAAACTTGTTAACCAAATAGGCATTTTCTTCTGTTGTAACAGTATTGTCAGCCTGGAGTGTTTGTGTATAGTAGCGTTGGGAGTCGTACCCGTTTTCAAAGACAAAAGCATAATCAAGTGCATATTGGGTGTCTGTGCTGTCTGAATATTTCAGGTAAATACTTGGTCGGTAGGGGCTGGCTTTTGTTCTGAGTTTTTCTTTATATACCAAAGGCAGAGTAACATTTGGCGCTACATTGAGTGTAGCGGGAAAATAGTAATAGACATAAGGATAGGCAGGCATTTTCCTGTTTTGTTCATACAGTTTTATAATGGCAGAAAACTCTCCACTCTCTGTGTAATGCGTATAAGCGGCATTGATGACACCGAGTTTGTCTGTGTAAAAAGGGTCAGACCGCAGTTCGTCAGGATTAAAAACATTGACAATATTGCGTACTTCAAGTGCACCCCAGAACAAAATATTTTTTCCAAGAAGGATGGAATCATTTTCAAAATCATAACTGCCGTAAAGTTCATCCAAACGGATAAAACTTCTGTTGGTATGTTTCGCTGTTTTTTGCAAATCATAATAATCCTGTTGTACTCTGGCTTTTGCAAACCCTGTAAAGTTTTCTTTGATGTATTTTGCTTCAAAATTGGCAGACAGCAGTGCATTTTGTTTCTCTTTGCCTGCAGGAGCTTTCATATAGGACTGCAGTGTCAGGTTGATATTGCCCTGATAGCTGATGTCATCGAGGAAACTTGCTGTTTCTTTTTGTATTACTTCTTCGCTTACACGCAAAGGCTCATGCAACACCGGACTTATTTTTGGAATATTTTTCTTTTGCGGCTTTTTTGTAATTTTTTTGTAATTTTTTTGTAATTTTTCAACTTTTTCAACTTTTTCAACTTTTGAAATCTGTATTTATATGTATTTACAATAATAGGCTTTGGATATTTTTTTGAGAGTTTTTTGAGTGCTGCTGTGGCATCACGGTATTTCTCATAACACCCGCAGCGTACACTGTTGATATTGCTAAAAGAGATAAGTCTGCATGTTTTTGGGTAATTGTGTGCTGCAAAATCATAGGTCGAATTCTTTTTGAATTTAAAACTTGTCAGTTGTACGGAGTAGCAGGTATCATCAGATTTTGCATAAAGGATACTTATGCAAACAAGCAGTAAAAAAAGCAGTTTCATAATTATTTTTTCAAGACGCGTTTATGAAAATTTCTCTCTTTGAGTCCGGTTTTTATCTTTTCGTTTTCCCAGACTAAAATGGTCTTCTTGCCGTTTTGATGGTTTTTTATTCTCATCATGCCTACACGCCACACGCCTTTGATTTTTTTATAGTCATCAAAAAAAGCTGTTTTAAGCAGTTCATGTTTTCTGTCGTAATAGTCCACTTTTTTTATCAAAAATGTTTTTGCATTCACCCATGAGATCTGTTTTGTATAGCCTGAGTTTTTACTCACAGGCACTCTTTTGCCGACATAATATTTTTTGCCGTTGAGCATTTCTTCTTTGGCTTCACCTGTAAAAGTGTATTTTTTCGCACTAAAAGAGCTGAGATCCTCATAAGAGAATTCCGAACCCATAAAAGAGCCCGATTTGTTTTTTGAAGCGATCCGTTTTACACGTTTTAATGCCGGCAGATAGAGCCACTGGTCATCATCTTTGTTGATATGCTCATAATTGAGGAACTTTGTTCCTTTTACATCCGCAGGCGAAAGAAAGGTCATCAGTGATTTGTTTCCGGATGCTTTTTCAAGAATGATCATTTTCATATGACGTTCACGTTTTTGATTGTTGGCATTAATGAGCGTCATTTTCATAGTTGAGGAGGAGTCTTTGAAACCGTTCATAACAGCTTCACATTTGTTGGCAACTTCCTGGTTTGAAATGGCAAAAAGAGCGGATGAAATAAGGAGAAAGAAGAGAGTTTTTGACACGAATAAGAACCTTGCATAGTATTATTTTTACTAATGGTAGCACAGAAACTTATTTTTTGTGATATTTTTTTGATAAAGTTACAAAAGAATTACTTTTATGTAACTTTATGTTATAAGTATTTATTATTTCTTTAAAATAAGGGTTGTCGATTTGTCAAAATTAAAATACTTTTGGGCAACTTGTTGGACCTTTTTTGCTGTGACTTTATTGACCTCTTCTTCATAATGTAAAAGGGGTTCAATGTCTCCCCGTACAAGGTAGCTGCCAAAAAGATTAGCCACAGAGGCAGAACTCTCAAGCGAATAGATAAAATCTGATTTTGTGTTGATTTTTACTTTTTCAAGTTCTGCTTTTGTCACCTTTGTCTCTTTCATAAGATTTATCTGTCTGATAAGCTCTTTTTCTACCGTCTCTGCCTTGACACCGGGGTTACATGTAGCCATAAAGATAAAAAGTCCGGGATCGGTGTTTTCCATATTGTATGCATAGACAGAGTTGACAAGACGTTTTTTGTCTACAAGTTCTTTATAGAGCCGTGAACTTTTCCCCGAGTAGAGAATTTCGGAAATAACGCTGAGTGTGACCTGGTCAGGGTCTTTAAAATCAGGAATATGAAAAGTAATAGCGAGCATTTCCACTTCACTCTCTTTATGCACGATCACTCTTTTTGCACCGTCCTGTTTCGGTTCTACAAATTTTACTTTTGGGATTTTCCCATGATTTTTTATTTTGCCAAAAGCGGCTTTTGCACTTTTAAAGACCTCTTTTGGATCGACATCCCCTGTTACCATTAAAATGGCATTTTGCGGCTGATAGTAGGTCGCATGAAAATCTCTTATGTCCTTGATGGTCCATGTTCTGATGTCATTCATAAACCCGATAGGTGTCCAGTGGTACGGGTGGTAAATGTAGGCATTGTTAAAAAGTCTGAAATAGAGATATCCCAAAGGATTGTTGTCAGTTCTCCAGCGTCTCTCCTCTGTAACAACATCACGCTCGGGTTGAAACTCATCATCTTTGAGATTGAGATTTTGCATCAGTTCGGCATAGAGTTCTATGGATTTGTTTAAATTGTCTGTGCTTGATTTGATATAGTAGTGCGTATAGTCAAAACTTGTAGAGGCATTGTTCACCCCTCCGATGCTTTTGACCTCTTTATCGAATTCGCCGGCTTTGAGATTTTTGCTGGATTTAAAGTTCATATGCTCAAGCATATGGGCTATGCCTGTTTTGCCCATGACCTCATTTCGACTGCCGACTTTGTAAAAAATGTCCGTACTGATGACATTTGAATGGTTCTTCAAAGGGATGACTACAATCTGCAGTCCGTTTTTGAGTATTTTTGTTTCATATTTTGGGAGTGATGTCGCCATAAGTGTTCCTAGTGTTAAGAGTAGTGTAAGTAATGTTTTCATTGTTTTCTGTCAGCTCCGACGGCCTGTGCAATATTGTCAAAACCGTCTGCTTTGAGCAGTTGTATGAGTTCTTTGTTTATATTCATAATCATATCGGGACCGTGAAAAATCAATCCGCTTAAAATCTGTACCAGTGATGCGCCTGCCCGTATGCGTTTGTATGCTTCTTCCGCAGAATCAATACCGCCGACGGAAATAAGTACTGTCTTTCCATAGAGTTCGTTTGCAATAGCGTCAAAGATTTTAAAGCTTTTTTCTTTAAGGACGGCACCGCTGAGCCCGCCTATATTTTTTGGATGTTTGACAAGTGAGTAGTCTATAGTTGTATTGGTCGCTATGATACCGTCAGCTCCGGCTTGAACTGCCATTTTTGTTAAATTTACGGCGTCTTGTATTTCCATGTCCGGTGCAATTTTTAGCAGGATCGGCATTTGTGTGAGTTTTTTTGCCTGTGTAAAAAGGTTTGTAATAAACGCTTCATTTTGCAAATCCCGTAATCCGGGTGTATTTGGTGAGGAAATATTAATTACAAAATAGTCGCCCAACCCGTCAAAAGCTTTGATAAGATGCGTATAGTCATTAAGAGCCTCTTTTTCAGGTGTTGTTTTGTTTTTTCCGATATTGATACCAATGGGTGTAGTAAACGGAGTGCGTTGTTTGAGGCGTTTTATGACTTTATAGGCGCCGTCATTGTTAAAACCCATGGCATTTTGAATGCTTTGTTCCTCCACATGGCGGAACATTCTTGGCTTCGGATTGCCGGCCTGGGGTTTTGGGGTGACTGTACCGATCTCGGTAAAACCAAATCCCAAAATCTGCATACCGCGTATCATTGTTGCATTTTTGTCAAAGCCGGCGCCAAGTCCTACCGGGTTGTAAAAGGTACGTCCGAAAATTTCCTGCTTCAGACTTGCATCATTGATGAAATGAGATTCCAAAAAGAAGTTAAAGGGAATCTGACAAATATTTGGCAGGCGTAAAACGCATTCGGCAATATGATGTGCAGTTTCCGGCTGGAATTTAAAAAGATAAGGTTTTATAGATTCATAACTTAACATAACTGTCCACTTGTATAAAATTGGATTATTATACACAATCTAAGCTAAATAACTTCTCAAACTCTTTTGGCGGTACCGGTTTGGAACACAAATATCCCTGGTACTCTTTACAGCTGATTTCTTCTAAAAGTTTGAGCTGTTCTTTTGTCTCGACACCCTCGGCGACGACATTGAGATGCAGGTCATCGGCAATACCCACTATCATATTGATAAAAGTCAAATCATCTTTTGTGTAGATATTGTCTATAAATGCTTTGTCTATTTTAAGGGTGTCAAAAGGAATATCTTTGAGATAAGACAAAGAAGAATAGCCGGTGCCAAAATCATCCAAAGAGAGAGTGATTCCCAGTTTTTTAATATTTTTGATAATATTTAACCGTTCTTTGAAATGTTGTATAAGGACAGATTCTGTCAATTCTATGTCAAATTTGCTTCTGTCTATGTCCTGTGTATATTTTTGTATCTTTTGCAAGAGTTTTGGGTCTTGGAATTGCACAGCAGACAGATTGACAGAGATTTTTATATTTTTTAAAGGAGTCTGCTCCCATTTTTTTATTTGAGCAACAGCTTCTTGAATAATCCATTCTCCAAGAGGAATAATCGTTCTGTTTTCTTCAGCAATACCGATGAACCTGTAAGGAGGAATGATTCCCTCTACAGGGTCTATAAGTCTGATAAGTGCTTCGCATCCGACTATTTTTTTGGTTTTTATATCTACTTTTGGCTGATAATAGAGTTTGAAATGATTGTGTTGCAAAGCATCTTTTATGATTTGCTGCATATGTATTTTTTCCTGAACCGCCTTGTTGATGGCATTTGTAAAAAACTGGAAATTGTTTTTTCCGAGCTCTTTTGATTTGTACATTGCAATATCTGCATTTTTTAGCAGTGTCTGAACATCCCTGCCGTCTTTGGGATAGATGGCAATCCCCATGCTGGCAGTGATCTGGTACTCCTCATCCTCAATCCTAAAAGGCAATGAGAGTTTTTCTTTGAGTCTTTGGGCAATCTCTATAATTGTATTTTCATTTGAAAAATCAGGCAGAATTACTACAAACTCATCGCCTCCCAGACGTGCGACAATGTCATTTTCCCGGGTTGTTTTTAAAAGAACCTGAGCAATGTGCAAAAGAATTTTATCACCAAAGGCATGTCCTTTTGAATCATTTATATTTTTAAAATTATCCAGATCCAAAAATATAATGGCAAACTCTTTTTTGTCTCTTTTGCTTTTTGCAATCAGCCAATTGATTTTTTCTATAAGACTCAGCCTGTTATACAGACCGCTTAAAGGGTCTTTTGTCGACAAATTATAGAGTTCTTCCTGTTCCTGCTGCAGCCTTTTGAATGTCATATTGAGGGAGTAGCGGATACTTTCTATCTCTTTGACAAAAAAGTTTTTTGGAGGATTTCGACTGTAGTAGGCATACTGGCGCAGTTTCTCAAGAGGTGTGATGATGTAGATTTTTGACAATACCCATAAAAACAGTATAAAGACAAAAGCGCTTACAAGAAAGGCGACAAGAATTTTTCTTATCTGTTGTGCAATGAGTCCATGCGTATAGGCTTCATCAATATATACATTTGCATAATAATATTTTGCCTGGAGTCCATGAAAAGTTTTAATGGAAAAAGAGTAACACTGTTGTGTGAAAATATTCGTATTTGTAATTTTGGAAATCGGGAGACACTTTTGTGTTGAGTGATTGTAATCTTCATATCTGATATTTGCATGGTAAATAATATTTTTGTTGCTGTCAAGAATATGTATATCTTTGACAGTGGGATTAATGATAATAATATTGTCAATATGAGAGGCAATAAAGTTGATGTCTTTTTGTTTTAAATTTTTTTCCATAAAGTGCTTGAGATTTAAAACATCGGTCTGTATGCTTGTCTGAAGCAGTTTGCTTATCGTCTCTTTTGAATTTTCAAAAAAATTATAAAAAATATACCCTTCGAGTGCAAACGCAACAAATATAATCGAAAGAATAAAACTCTTTATGGAAATGGAGTTCATAAAATGATATCGTCCTTTTTGTATCCATACTGTTGTATATATTCCAAAAGCTCCTGTGAGGGCTTGTTTATCCATTTGATAAGACTCAGGGAGTGACGATACTCTTTATAGCTTACATGTGAAAAGTATTTGGAAATAACTTTATAGGATGCTTTTGGATTTGTTTCTATGGTTGTTATAGCTTTGTCTATCACTTTTTTGAGTTGTATAAGCCTCTGCTTGTCATTTTTTACAAGAGTATCTCTTGCACACAGTGCATCTATGACAATAATACTGTTAATATCTTTTGTTGAGGCAACCTCTTTGAAATTCTTTTTTTTCAAAGCAATCTCATAAGGCGTGTAGGTGGCAATGAGTATGGCTTTTTGGGGGTCATTTTCCACATCCTGGATTTGCCGCTGATCTTTGTTTATAAAGTTTATCTTCTCTTTACTGATGGCATTTTTTTTGAGAAAATCAAGTAAAATTTCCTGATTGATGGAATCAACTTCAAGATAGGCATCTATTTTTGTACTTTTTTTGAGTGCCTCAAGTGTTCTGTTTGACAAAATCATATCGCCGCCGTTTGAGCGGTCTATCAAAATAACCGCTTTGATATCATGGGTGGTTTGTTTTAAAACATTGTATTCATGCTGTGTAGTCGTGACCATATCCGCCTTGCCGATACTGTACAAATCGGCTGCTTCTGCAAGAGAGACGCTGGTAACTATTTTTATGTTCAAAGAATCAAGTTTTCCTGTTTCATAGGCATAAAACAAAGGTGCATAGCCTATCCATTGATTTGTAGAGATGACAATCTGCTTTTGTGGTTTTGAAGAGCAGGCACTCAAAAGAAGCAGTAACAGTATAAGCAGCGATTTTGTCAAAATATCTCCAGTATTTAATATTAACACATTATAACTTTTATTAGTGAACATTTTAATCTCTTTGACCTTTGATTGTACTTAATTTTTTTGTTACTGAAGTCGTGTTAGAATAATAAAAAGTTCTTGGGAAAGGAGTAGTTTATGAGTAAAGTTTTAGTCCCGTTGGCAAACGGATTTGAAGAGATAGAAGCGGTGAGCATCATAGATGTTTTAAGACGTGCAGAGATTGAAGTTTTGGTTGCATCTTTAAGTGATGAGATGCTTGTAAAAGGAGCGAACAATATTGTCATTCAAGCGGACTTACATGTAAAGGATGTCAATGCCGACATGATTGATATGGTCGTTTTGCCTGGCGGATGGGACGGTACCTATGCTCTGGCTGATGATGAAAATGTACAGAGAATTTTGCGTGAGATGGATGCCAAAGGAAAAAATATCGGAGCTATCTGTGCAGCCCCGTTTGCCCTGAACAAAGCGGGTGTTTTAAAAGAAAAATATACCTGCTACCCGTCTGTAGAAGAACAGATACGCCAAGAAGGATATATGGGAGACAAAGCAATGGTCGTTGAAGATCAAAATGTGATGACCTCACGCGGACCGGGTACGGCGTTGTGCTTTGGTCTGAAAATCGTGAAAAAACTCAAAGGAGAAGAGACGTACAATGCACTCAAAGCAGGGCTTTTGGCAACTTACTGCAATTAGACTCTAAAGTTGCCCGGTATCTAAAAGCTTTATTGTAAATATTTAGTGATATTACATTTTTATATGTATTATGTTATTATGGTGCAACTGAAGAAATGAAAGGTTTAGAAAATGGCAACGAAAATAGAAAATTCAATAGGGCAATTAGGAAATATGGATCAAATAAGAGAGCTTATGTTTGGTCCGCAAATTCGTAAATTTGAAGAAGAATTGAGCAAACTTCAAGAAAATATGAATGTTGTTGCTAAAGAGTTAAGTCAAAAAGTAATATTATTAGAGAAAAAACTGACTGCTGAACATGCTTCAAATGTGCAACTTCTGGAACAAAAGATTAAAACTGTATCAAACGCACTGCAGGATGAAAGTATTGAATTAAAAGAACAGCTTGTTCGCCAAGAAAGAAAAGCAAACAATGCGCTTGATGACGTTCAAAAAGTATTTGAGTCACAAGTTGATGCAATGAAAAGAGAAAATATCCAAAATAAAGAAGAACTTCATAATGAACTAAAAGAAATTGAAACATCTATTATAAAACTTCTTAAAGAACAGGTTGAAAATCTCGAGGGCGCAAAAGTTTCAAAAGATAATCTTTCAAGTATGTTTTTTGATTTAGCCATGAAGGTAAAAGATACAACCATAGCAGAGAATTTTGACATGATGATAGAAGAGAGCATACCTAAAGAGGAAGAAAAAAGTAAGTAATTAGATGAATGATTACGAAAAACTAAAACAGCTGCTGTTTGAAGAAGAACGCCATAAAATAGATGAACTTGAACTGCTTCTTCAGAAGGCTATCAAAGAAAGTGGTGATGCTACTGTTATTGTTGAAAAAATTTCACCACTTTTAAGTGATATATTTTCAAAAACCATTGAAAAAAATAAAGCTGAATTTATTGCTATTTTTGCTCCACTTATTGGTGATATGTTACAGAGCACCATTCAAGACTCGAGTGATAAAATAGCAAAAGTAATGTCTCCTATAATTTCCCTGGCAATTAAAGATCAAGTTAAAAATGAAAAAGATGAGATAGTAGATGCACTTTATCCTGTTATTGGTAATATGATTAGTAAGTTTGTTTCACAATCTTTTAAAGATATGATTGATGAGATAAATACAAAAGTACAAACAACATTCTCATATGAAACACTCAAAAGAAAAATCGTTGCTAAAATTAAAGGTATATCAGAGACAGAATTGCTTCTGCAAAGTTCTACAAAATTAAATAAAGTAGAGAGTGTTTTTTTAATTCATAAGGAGAGTGGACTTTTAGTTAGTGAACGAAGCATTAAAAATCATGAATCTATAGAACCTGAGATGGTCGCTTCAATGTTGAGTGCGATTCGAAGTTTTGTGAATGATTGGATTTCTAAGAACAGTGATAGTTTAGAGTTAAATGAAATAGAGTTTGGAAATTATACTATTTATTTAGAGGTGGCAGGTTGTTGTTATCTGGCTGTTGTTTTAAGCGGTACAAGTAATCGTAAGTTACAAGACAAAATTACATCTGTTTTGGAATTCTTAGTCAAAAAACATTCTGATGCAATTATGCATTTTGAAGGAGATATGGATAAACTCAATCTTGATGAGATTAATGAACAGCTTGATACCTTGCTTGAAAATGAAAGCGAAATATTGGAAGAAGAAGAAAAAAAACAAAGTTATACTTTTCTTTGGATAGTAGGAATATCAGCATTAGCCGGATTATCTCTATATTCTTACATAAATTACAGTAATCAAGTATTACAAGAGAAAATTGAACAAAATTTGCAAAAAAATCCTTATCTTAATCTTTATAATATCAACGTGGATGTCAACTACAAAAACGTCTTAGTTCAAGGTAAGATTCCTTATGAAAGTCTTCATACAAATATTTTACAGACAATCAAACCACTTCTGACAAGAAGAGTATTGGAAGATAAAATTGTTTTAGCGCATGCACCTTTAAGCGAAGAAGAAATAAATAAAGAGTTGTCGATTGCATTTGCAATGCTTAATTTGGACAGTGGAAACAGATTGAGATATAAATTCCATAATGGTATACTTATGATACGTGGTATAATAAAAAATAAAAAAAGCTATAATGATTTATTAAAAGAAGTAAGTTCTATAAAAGGTATTAGGCAAATTATTTCAGATATTGAGTATAGTTTTTCCCAAGATGAACTGAAAATTTATTATGGGGTTTCTCAATCCAAGTTGACTCAGGAAAAGATGAAGCTTATTGATTTATGGATGAAGTCTTCAAAAATGAAGAAAACTTTAGAACTTTATAATGATTTAAATCTCTTGGTAATGGGCTTCTCAGATGGAAGAGGTGTTTCTTCAAAAAATATATATTATGCGCAAGAAAGAGCAAAAAATGTGTATAATTATCTTATAGAAAAAGGGATACCGTCTAGTAGGATAAGTTTTATTGCTTCGCCTGTTCCTTTAGCAGAGATGGAGAATAAAAAAAATCATGAAGGACGCTTAGTGCAGATTAAATGGATAAAAAATGATAACTAAAAAAGTAGTCTTAATCGGCGATTTTGCAACTGGAAAAACAAGTTTAATACGTCGTTATGTTGATAACCAGTTCAGTGATGATTACCTTACAACTATAGGTGTTAAAATATCTAAAAAATATGTACAAGTTTCAGAAGAATTAGAGTTACAGCTTATGATCTGGGATATTGAAGGGCGGACAGATGTAAAAGATACAAATCCTGCCTATGTCTTAGGAGCACATGGTGTGATTGTTGTGGGAGATATTACACGCCAATCAAGTATAGACAACATATCTTTGCATCTAAAGTTAGCACAAAATTTACTGAAAAATGTTCCTGCTGTTGTAGCCTTGAATAAGGCTGATTTGCTTATAGAAAATACTCAAATAAAAAGTACAGTTTCACAACTTCGCGACTCTCTTGAAAAAGTAGAAGAAATTTTTGAAACTTCTGCAAAAGATGGCAGGAATGTGGAAGAACTTTTTCTCTCACTGAGTAAAGCTATACTAAAATAATAGAGTTGAAAAAGGAGGTTCAAATGCATATACAAGAGGTCTTTAATGCTATTTATGAACGGCATCAGTATGAATATATAGTGGCAGATATGAATATGCAATGTATTGAATTCTCTGACAAAGTTATAAAATATATTGATATAGAAGAAGCTTCACAAATGTATGTCAGTATTATGAAACTTATTCCTGAATTGATTGGTTTAGAGAAAGAACTGATGCAAATAGGAAAAGGAGAAAGAGCAAATTTAGAACTACCATTGATTTACAAGAATGGTGATTATGTTACCATTAGTGTTCAAGCAGGAAGAAAAAACAAATTTGAAGCAATCGAAACAATTATTATTTTATTTGAAGATGTGACTGACTTTGTGAAGATGCAACAGAAATCTATTCAAGACAGAAACGATAAAGAGTTGCTTGTTTTGGAACTTGATAAAGCGAATAGAATGCTTGCAAAATACAATAAACATATAACAGAACTGGTTGAAAAAGAGGTTGAAAAAAATGTGCGTCTCACAAATGATATTATTGTAACACAACGTGAGGTTATTGCAACGATGGGAGCAATTGGTGAGACACGATCAAAGGAGACGGGTGATCATGTTTTACGAGTCGGTGAATATGCAAAAGCATTGGCATTAATAATTGGACTCTCTTCTGAAGAAGCAGAAGAACTAAGAATGGCAGCACCAATGCATGATATTGGAAAAGTAGGGATTGAAGATGCTATTTTAAACAAACCGGGAAAACTTACAGAAGAAGAGTTTGAAATTATGAAACAACACTCTTTACTGGGTTATGAAATGTTAAGCGGTTCTCAACAAAAACTCTTACAAACTGCAGCAATTGTTGCATATGAACATCATGAAAAATGGGATGGAAGCGGATATCCAAGAGGTCTAAAAGGCGAAAACATTCATATTTATGGGCGTATTATAGCAATAGTAGATGTTTTTGATGCATTGGGACATGACAGAGTGTATAAAAAAGCATGGCCACTTGATAAAATTTTGAATTATATTGAATCTGGTAAAGCAAAACAATTTGATCCATTTTTAGTGGAAAATTTTTTAAAAAATATACAAGTTTTTACAGATATTCAAGAGCGTTACAAAAACAAAGAAAAAGGTATGCTGGAACACTCCTAAAAATCAAGAGATTTTTAGTGAGTTCTCAGTATGTATTTCTTCAAGTTCTTCGAGTCTTTCCATCTTTTTGTAGTGATGCAGGTTGAGACTGACAAATTTATATGAGAGATAAATAATGACCGGCCAGCTTAAATACCAAATTGATTCTGCTAAATATTCCATAATTTCTCCTAGTAATGATGCGGGTCAGATTTGACTTCATCTATTGTGATTTGTGATTTGTCCATTGAACGCCATACAAATATAATATAAAGCAGGACAACCGGAACAAGGACAGAGACAATACTCATCACTTCAAGTGTGTAGTGACTTCCTGAACTGTTTTGTATGGTGAGTGAACTTTGTATATCTGCAAGTGACGGGTAAAAAACCGAAGCGTCCAGTCCCAAAATCAAAAACAATACAAGCACTGTAAGTATAACGCCCAATCCGCTAAACCAGATGGCTTTTTGTGCTTTTTTCGTTACTGCGATAACTACTCCGTATAACAATGTGAGAACACCGACAAGCAGTAAACCTGCTAAAGCCGGCATATCCATAAAGCTGTGTAAAAACTTCATACTTTCAACACTGACAACAAGGGTATCAGGATCATAACGCAAACCGTCCATAAACAATATTGTTGCCAAAACATAAAGAAAAAGAATCAGAAACATTCCAAAGTTTACAATAACAACCTTTTTGACTCTTGCCGTAACAGTCGGCACATCGACATTATTTAAAAAATACAAAGCACCCTGAAATCGTGAAAGAAAAACAAGCATCAATCCAAAGGCAACATTAAAAGGGTTTAAAAGTGCTTCAAGCCCGTAGCTCTGCATCGTCCAGTGTGAGAGGTTGTTTTCATTGACAATGAAATTACCGCCGCTAAAGAGTGTCGCCACTGCCACACCGATTAAAAATATCCCGAGGGAGCCGTTGATGTAGAGCAGGGTCTCATAAAAACGTTCCCCGTAAAAATTGTCCGGTTTTTTTCTGTATTCATACGCGACAGCCTGAATAATAAAACAAAAAAGGATGCCCATCCAGACATAATAGGCACCGCCGAAACTTACTGCATAAAAAAGCGGCATTGCGGCAAAAAGCGCACCGCCGAACATGACAAGCATTGTAAAAGTAAGTTCCCATTTTCTCCCTAAAGAGTTGACTAAAACATCTCTTTCATCTTCTGTTTTTGCCAGAGTATACAGCAGTGTCTGTCCGCCCTGTACAAAGGTCATAAAGACAAAGAGTGCTCCTAAAAGACTGATTAAGAACCACCAGTATTGTTGTAAAGTGAGTAAGTCAAACATTTAATGTCCCTCCGGCCCGATTTTTATCTGTTTTAACATGATTTTTACTTCGGCTATTAAGAGTGCTGTAAAAAGCACTGCAAAGAGCCAAAAAGTAATCATAACGCTTGTTGAGGCAATGTTGGAAGCTGCCATGCCTACCGGAAGCAGATCCTGAATAGCCCAGGGCTGACGTCCTGCTTCTGCTACTATCCATCCGGCTTCCTGTGCGATATATCCAAGCGGAATGGTTGCCAATGCGAGGTAGAGCAGCCACTTTTTGTTGTGCATTTCGTTGGTCATGGCATAATAAAGGGTCACCATAAAAAGAACCAAAAACCATGTGCCAAGCCCTACCATTGTGTGAAAACTGTAAAAGCTCAGTGCAACATCGGGGACAGCATCCTGCGGTTTTTTCAAATAACCGTAGCCCATATAAGCCTGATTTGCTTCAAAAGTTTTGAGTGCTTTTTCAGCCTCAACGAGATTGCCTTCTTTTTTGAACTTTTTATAGGCGCCTAAAGCGGCCACGGCAGTTTTTCCTTTTTGCATTTTTTGCGGTATGGACATAATGCCGTATTTCTCGCTTCCCTGCATCAGGTTGTCTATACCCGGTACAAAAGCATTCAAATCATGGTAGCCAAGGAAAGAAAGCGCACCCGGGATTTCAAAACTGAAAAGAAAGGGATTTAAGTCGTCACCTATCTCTTTTGCGGTATCAAGTACACCAAAGGCAACAATTCCGGCGCGTTTTTCTCCATCATACAAACCTTCCATAGCGGCAAGTTTCATGGGCTGGTTGAGGGCTACCTGGTGGGCTGATTCATCACCTGTGGTTAACAAAAAAAGTGAGGTAATAAGCCCGAAGCTTGAGGCTACAATAATGCTGCGTCGTGCAAACTGTGTATCGCGTTTTTTAAGCAGATACCAGGCACTGATTCCTATAACAAAAAGTGAAGCAAGTACATAACCGCTGCTTATTGTATGCAAAAACTTGCTGACTGCATTCGGGTTGAAAAATACTTCCCAAAAATTCAACATTTCGTTTCTTGCCGTATCGGGATTGAATTTCATACCAACAGGGTGCTGCATCCAGCCGTTTGCTACCAAAATCCACAGTGCAGAGAGGTTTGAACCGATCGCAACAAGCCATGTGGAGGTCAGGTGCATTTTTTTGCTGACTTTGTCCCAGCCGAAAAACATAACGGCAAAGAATGTCGATTCCATGAAAAATGCCATAAGCCCTTCAATAGCAAGCGGTGCACCGAAAATATCGCCGACAATCCAGGAGTAGTTCGACCAGTTGGTACCAAACTCAAACTCCATAATAATACCGGTAGCCAGCCCTATGGCAAAGTTAATGGCTAAAAGTCCCATCCAGTATTTTGTTGTCTGTTTCCATTTTTCATCGCCGGTTTTGACATAAAGAGTTTCCATAATGGCAACGATAAATGTCAGACCAAGTGTAAGCGGTACGAAAAGCCAGTGATAGAGTGCTGTAAGAGCAAATTGCGCCCGTGACCAGTCAACAAGCACGTCAGTGTGTTCCATATTATTTTTCCTTTGTGAGTTGTTGCAAAATATATTGACTTCTTTGTGTATCAGTTTTGAAGTTTTCCTGCAATATATTTGGGAAGAACAGCCATTTTATAACGGCAAACATAACAAATAGTTTTACAGCTATGAGAATCCAAAGGGTTTTGCCTGTTCTCATATTTACAAAACCATCATAGTACAGATAGAAAACGGATCGAAAAAAGTTTGTGATATGTGTTTTCATGGCGGAATATTATTCCAATCAGCATTAACAATTAATAAATGTAAGTTATTAATTTTATTAACTTACATAATAATAAGTCTTTTAGAGGAGTTTTTTAAATTCTGCCAAAGGAACAGGTTTGGATATCAAATAGCCTTGATAGTAGTCACATCCGTTTTCCTCTATAAAGTGAGCATGCTCGACTGTTTCTACCCCTTCGGCTATTACTGAAAAATCAAACTGTTTTGCCACATCAATAATAATTTTGACAAGCTTTTTGTCATTTTCATTCTCAAGCATATCCCGTACAAAACTTTGATCGATTTTGAGATAGTCAAACGGCAGATTTTTCAGATAGGAGAGTGAAGAGTAGCCTGTGCCAAAATCATCCATGGAAAATGCAAATCCGTGCGCTTTGATATGGAGCATTTTGTCAATGGTCTTTTCCAGATTGTTTAGCATCACAGATTCTGTAAGTTCAAGTTTGATACAGCGAGGATGTACATTGTGTTTTTTTGCACTCGCAAGCAAAAGTTCTTCAAAATTATCCTGGGAAAACTGTTTCAAGCTGATATTTACAGCAATATTTTCAAGCGTATCTTCGAGTTCTTTATACATTGCAAAAGCGTTCTCTATCACCCAACTGCCTATGTTGATGATAAGGCTGGACTGTTCTGCATACTCTATAAAAGCATCTGGAAACAGAAGCCCTTTTGTCGGGTGATTCCATCGTATCAATGCTTCGGCAGAAACAATTTTACCTGTCTTTGTCTCTACAATAGGCTGCAGGTAGAGTTCAAACTGTTTTTCCTGTATGGCAATTTTGAGTTCATTGTGTAAAAGCAGTTGCTCCTGTATCTGTCTGCTCATTGCACTGTCATAAAAAGAGGTTTTGTTTTTTCCTCCTTTTTTTGATTCATACATGGCTATATCTGCATGTTTGAGTATAGTGGTAGTATCAAGCTCTTCGGGTGTGAGTATTTTTATGCCTATACTGAGTGATATATAGAGTGTTTCATTTTCTTTGTGTATCGGTTCTTTGAGGGTTGTATGAATTTTTTCCGATAAGTACAGAGCTGTTTCATGCATCTTTGCAAGATTTGCATCAGTTTGCGAAAGGAGAATGACAAACTCATCCCCTCCGAGTCTGGCAAAAATATCTTCTGCTCTGAGAACTTTTCTGATTCTTTGTGCAAATATCTGCAATACATAATCACCGACATCATGTCCGATAGAATCATTAATATTCTTAAAGTCATCCAGATCAATGAACAGCAGGGCACCATACTCTTTTGAGCGGTGAATTTTTTTCATAAACTGCTCTAAATAGTTGCGAAAAGAGGCTCTGTTGGTTAAACCGGTCAGAGAATCATAAAAAGCCTGGTACTCCAGTTTTTTTTGATTCTGTACCTCTGTTGTAATGTCTTCGAGCATACCCAGTCCGGAAATGATATTGCCTTGGGTATCGTACATGGGAATTGCATGGAGGCGTATCCACAAATCCAAATCTGTGAGTGTTGTATGGTAAGTGCCTTCATAAGCTGCCTTTTCATTTTTGAAAACTTTTTGCAGGGGTTCTAGTATAGATTTGTCTTTGAGTGTTTTCATGTCAAGGTTGAAAAGTTTTTCCTGAGGAACCTGTATAATTTTTGCAAATGCTTTGTTCACCTGGGTCAGCACAAGATCTTTGCTGTAGGTGAAAACACCGATAGGAAGTTCTTTGAAAATTGATTCAAAATTGTTTTTTGAAACTTCGAGTGCTTTTTTTGTTGCTAAAATTTTATATTTGCTTATTAATGTTGTTACAATATTTTTATTGTATTTTGCCGAAAAAATGGAGAGCATAACCAAAAACAAAATGATAAGATAGCTTAGTGCATTAAAAGCATTCGATTTATGTGTCAAAAGAGTGTAAACAAGCGGAAGCAGCAGGACAAACAAATAACTGATACTCAGTTTTTTGAAATAAGAGAGTGTAATGACAGCACCGGCTGAAGTTCCGGAAATAATAATTATAATAAATGTCTGATGCACATGATCAGCAACTGTAAATAAAAACAAAAAACCTGCACTGGTGAGCAGAGCTGAAAAAATGGTGGAAAAATTAAAAATTGTTTGTGCTTTTTGAAGGTTTGTTTTATTATGTAAAAACTGTCTTACATAGTAGCTTCTGATTATAAGAACAGTATAAAGAGAGAGCAACCAAACAGCAAGCGGAACCCTCAGTGCTGTCTCTTGCCAAAAAAGAGCGGCAACTACGGTAACTATAAAAAGCAATGAAACAGAAGAGGCATAAGAATCCAATGCCATCAGTCGCATCAGTTCATATTTGATTTGGTTCTCTTTTTTCATAACTGATTATACAGCAACTCTTGTAAAAACAAGATTTTTCAAACTTTTTTCTTCGTCATTACTTGCAAATTCGGGCAGGTTTTCCAGTCGTTTTTCAAATGTAAAACTCGGTGCGAATTTTTCTATCATCTCTATAATGAAGTTACTTTCCAACTCAGGAGAATTCAGACATGCCAAAAGTATGCAGTTCTGGCTTGCAAGCTGCGGCAGTTTTTTTATGAGTTTTTCATAATCTTTTGTCGCTTCAAAACTGCCTCTTTGAAAGCTCGGCGGATCGATGATAATCATATCGTAAGGACCTTTTCTTTTGAGTGAAGAGAATGATTTGAGTATGTTGTATGAGAGAAAGCTCACACCTTTTGGGTCGAGATTGTTTAAAGCATGGTTTGCCATTCCTGTTTTTAGGGCACCTTTGCTCATATCGACATTGACAACACTCTTTGCACCTCCGAGCTTTGCCGCAACACTAAATGCACAGGTATAGGAAAAGAGATTTAAAATGTGTTTGCCTTTGGCATTTTCGCGTACAAAGGCACGCCCGTTCTTCATATCGGGAAAATAACCGCTGTTTTTGTTGGAGAGAAGGTTGATTTTGAGTTGCATGCCGTTTTCTGTTACATGTAAATCCTGCGGAATTTCTCCTGTAATCACTTCACTCGGTGCATCTTTAAGATATCGTCTTTGTATTACAAGTGTTGTATATCGCGTGTTACATGTAAAGGCTTTGAGCATCTCTAAAAGTTCTGTCTCATTCTTTTTTTCAAAATACAAAGCAATACTTAAAATAGTGTCAATGGAGTCTACTGTAAGATGCTTCCACTCCTCGTAAAGTCCGCCACGACCATGAAACAGGCGTTTAAACTCTTCATTACATGTAAGGGCGTTTTTCTCAAGATGCTGTTGGAGTTCTTTGAGTGTCATTTATACTTTTTCCCAAAAAGTTCCCTGCGGGGTATCCATTAGATGAACACCAAGGCTAAGAATTTTATCTCGAATCTTGTCCGAGAGCGCGAAATCTTTCTCTTTTTTTGCGCTGTCTCTTTGTTCTATGAGGGTATTTATTTTCTCTTTTGTATTGTCATCTATGCCAAACTGAAAATACTCAAAAGGATTTTGTACACCAAAGCCCAAAATTTCTTCTATGTATGCCAAATTTGCCAGAGTCTCACGCTTGAGCAGTTTGTGTTTTCCTGCAGTGTCGAGTGTTTCGTTGGCTTTACTTATCATCTCATCAATAAGGGCCAGAGCCGTTGAGACATTCATATCATCATTAAGAGATTTTAAAAGCTCTTTTTTAAAGGGTGTTTCATCATTACACGCAGACAAACCAAAAAGACGTTTTTTCAGTCTGTAGAGTTTGTCAAGACGCTTTTTGGAAGCTTCCAGATCCTGCGTGTTAAAATTAAAATTACTGCGGTAATGTGTACTTAAGAGGTAAAACCGCAATACTTCGCCGTCATACTCTTTGAGGGCATCTTTGAGAAAAAAGCTGTTGCCCAGTGATTTGCTCATCTTTTCGCCTTCAATATTGACAAATCCGTTATGCATCCAGTAGTTGGCAAGTTCATGTTTTGTGGCACACCGTGTCTGTGCCGCTTCATTTTCATGGTGGGGAAAAAGCAGGTCAGCTCCGCCTCCGTGGATGTCTATGGCAAAAGGCGTATCTTTGTAGGCCAAATGCTTTTCTATCATGGCAGAACACTCCAGATGCCAGCCCGGACGACCTGCACCAAAAGGAGAAGAAAAGGTAACACTGTTGTCCTTGACACTTTTCCACAGGGCAAAATCGGCATGATTTTTTTTGTAGCTAGAACTCGCGACCCGCTCCTGCTTGTCTTCTTCGTTTTGGCTGCGGTGTGAAAGCGTCAGATACTCACTGTCGCTTGCCGTATCAAAATAGACATCGCCATCAGGTGTTGTGTAGGCATGTCCTTTGTCTATGAGCTTTTGTATCAAATCAACCATCGCTTCAAGGTTTTGTGTTGCTTTTGGCTCCAGTGTCGGTTTTTTTACACCGATAGCTTCCATCTCTTTGTGGTATGCCTCTGTATAAAAGTCTGTAATCTCCTGTATCTCTTTTTTCTGCTCTATCGCTTTTTTGATGATTTTGTCATCTATGTCGGTAATGTTGCGTGCATAGATGACTTCATATCCGTTTGCCTCCAAAACACGCGTAAGCAAGTCAAACACAAGCGCTGATTTTGCATGTCCGAGGTGGGCATCATCATAAACGGTAGGACCACAGACATAGAGTGTGACTTTTCCTTCTTTGAGCGGAATGAATTTTCGTTTTGTTTTTTGTACAGAATCAAATATATGCACGGAGAATTTCCTTTAAATAGAGTAGTAATGCGATAAGTACAACAGAACTTACAGCCAGATAGATGAGATTTTTTGAACGAAGTATAGCAAAAAAGTTTTTTATCCCAAAAACTTTGAGGGTAAAAAAGAGACTCACATAGCCGCCGATGGTACTTGCCAGTGCCAAACCTGCCACGCCAAAAGGGCCAATAAAAGCCAAGGCAAAAGTAATGTAGGCGACAAGAGAAACAGTCGCTATTTTTGCGGCTTTTGCCTGCATCTCTTTTGCATAGAGCCAGAGAACAAAAAGTTTTTGTATGCCAAAAGGTAAAAGTCCGAGCATATACATTTGCAGTACGGCACTTGTGTTTTGGGTATCCTGGGCGTCAAAGGCACCTCTTTGAAACAAAAGCCAGATGATTTCATGAGAAAGGATGATGCCTCCAAGAGTACTGCATGTAAGCAGAAATGCCAAAAACCAGAAAGCCTTTTGCAGATTTGCAAGCGCTTTTGCTTCATCATTGTTTTTTAAATAGCGTGCGATTCTTGGAAACAGCGCAACAGATACGGCAATGGCAAAAAGTGCCAAAGGCAGTTGAAAAATGCGGTTGGCATAGTAAAGATAGGAGATAGAACCGGTGACTAAAAACGAGGCTAAAAAAGTGTCCAAAAAAGCAGAAACCTGTGCGGTAGAGTTTCCCCAGACCGCCGGAAAGAAATTTGTGCGAAATTTTTTGGTATCCTCTTTTATATTTTTAGATTTGACTCCAAAATACTTCACGCCGCCAAGAAGCAGTTTTGCCAGTCCGAGTTTGTATATGGCCAGCAGATGGACGCCGAGTTGCAACACTCCGCCAATAATGACCCCGTAACTTAAATAGTAAACAATTTCACTTTGGCTTTTGTCATGAGAGAGGTACAAAGCAGCAATGAGTGAAAGATTGAGCAGGGCGGTTGCAAATGCCGAGGTTGCAAAATGGTGTTTGTACTGCAGCATAGCACTCAAAAATGTGACAAAAAATATAAGCGGAAGGTACCAAAAATTGATGGCAACATAGGGAGCGGCGAGGGCAATGGTGTCCGCATCAAAACCTGTGGCGATTGCTTTTGTAAAAAGCTGCGGTATGAGATTGACAAGAAGGGTGAGTATAAGTATGACAGAAGTGAAAACAAGGAGTATATTGATGCTAAAGAGCGCCTTGTGTCTGCTTCGTGTAAACGCAGGTATAAAAACCTGACTGAAAGCACCTTCTGCAAAAATTCTGCGAAAAAGATTGGGGAGTTTAAAGGCGATGAAAAATATATCGCTGTATATGTTTGCACCAAGTGCGGATGCGGTTAAAAGGTCTCTGAAAAATCCCAATACACGGGAGATGAGAATTCCAAAACTGTTGGTGAAAATTGCTTTAAACATAGGCTTCTTTGTCGATATAATATAAGTTTTACATAATTTTAACAAATCTTTGGTTAAAATCTTTCATAAAAAAAATTAAAAAAAGTATGGTAATTTCATTATGGCATTATTTGGTTCTGATAAAAAGACTAAAACAGTGAGAAAAGTTCGTCCGACTGTCGTACGAACGCAAAATGTTGCAAAAGAGATTTTTAACATTGCAAAATCATACGATATAAAGCCGGAATTGCTGGATTTTAACATACTTGATATTCAGACTTATACGAGAATAAAAAAAGACAAAGAAGAGAGTGAATGGGAAGAAGTCACACCCGAAGCCCTGCGTGAACTCAACAATGAAGAGAGCTTTTTAAACCCTGACTTTCAGATTAAACAGACATATGAGGTGGAAATTTTTTCCAAAAGGCTGGATGAAGATGAACTCTGTAAAAATTTTAAAACAGCAGTTGGGGCCAATGCTACAAAGTGTAAAGTGTATCTGAGTATTGCAGCGGGATCAAGTGTTGAGTATTCTCCGAGATTCGAAGACAGTTTTTTGGATCTTATAAATAAGAAAAAAATACGGGCAGGAATTCTTGTGCATATTTTTGATGAGATGCTTCCTGATGTGGTCTCAAAAATCTCTGCACGAGTCAGAGTGGCGCAGCACCTTGAATTTTTGCAAAATGAAACACATTTGATAGCAGAAGGGATTGAGCCGACACCTACAACAAATGATGCTTTGATACTCTATTTTGAAAAAAATAAAGAGCTTGATGAAAATGAGAGAATTGATTATGCGTTAAGAGGGTTTATACAAAGTGTCAAAAAAGATGAAGTGCTTATAGAGTATATCAAACCAAAACCCGGAAAACCCGGGCGTAACTGTCGTGGCGAATATATAAAACCTGCCGAGCCTGTCGTCAAACATGAACCGACTTTTAAAGTTGACAGTACGATACGAGTCGTTGAAGATGAAAAATCAATAAAATATATTGCCAATGAAAATGGCTATATTGCTTTTGAAAACGATACTTATGTGATAAAAAATGACGTTGATGTAAGAGAAGTCAGTTTCAAAACGACAGGATCTATCAAAAGCGGTGTGGACTCTGATGTGGAGATGTCTGTAAAAGAGACAGATGCCGTCAAAGATGCTGTTGGAACAGGTATGACTGTTGAGGTAAGTAAAATAAAAATTGAAGGAAATGTCGGCTCCAATGCAAAAGTTATAGCAAAAGAGGCTACTGTAAACGGACAAACGCATAAAACTGCTGTTATCAAAGCAGACAACTTGGAAATAAATGTCCATAAGGGGAAAGCCTATGGGAAAAATATCCGGGTTACGAGACTCGAACATGGTGAAATTGACGGTGAGCAGGTAAAGGTTGCACAAGCTTTAGGTGGTATAATTCGAGGCCGGGAAATAGATATAGAAATTTGTACTTCTCATGTCAAAGCAATTGCAACAAAACGCATTGAAATTCAAAAACTTCAGGGCAGTGAAAACATTTTTACGATTGATCCTTTGTTGCAAAAAGAAGCCAAAGAAAGCCTGGACGAGAATCAGCAAAAAATAGAAAAACTGGAGCTGCAGCTCAAAGAATTACGAGAAGAATTAAAAAAACAGATGCATTTGCTCAAAGAAGCAACACCGGCTTTTATAGAAATTAAAAAAAGACTTTTGCATTACAAAAAAAACGGAGTGAAAATGCCTGCTTCTTTTGTAAAAAAATACAAACAGTTTCAGGTCATGCAGGAAAATGTAAAGAATTTAAAGACCGAAGTTTCAGTGACACAGGATGCGTTAAACCTTTTAACAACAAAAACTTCTTCTTTTCAAGAAAATATTTTTGATGCAAGGATTATAAACAGAGACAGGTGGATAGGGTACAACGAAATTAGATTTAAACTGGTTGACCCTCCTGTGGAACTGGTTTATAAACCTATGGAAGGTTCCCGTGAACAGGTTTTTGGACTCGTTGAACTGGACGAAGGCGAATATGCCATACGTCCTATAAATGAAGAGGAAATGAAATAAATATGATAGTAGGCTTACACGGAAAAATTGAATATAAAGAACCAAAATATGTACATGTAAACGTACAGGGAATTGTATATGAGGTTTTTATCTCTTTACACACATTTTCTGCTTTGCCAAAAGAAAATGTTTCTTTGTTTGCAACACACATCATTCGCGAAGATGCACAGCTGCTTTTTGGTTTTATGGATATGGCAGAGAAAAAAATGTTTTCCCGTTTGATCAAAATCAACGGCGTCGGTCCCAAGGTTGCTATGGCAATCTGTTCTACCTATACACCTTCGCAGTTTGCTGCGATTATAAATAACAAAGATGTGAACGGTGTCAAAAAGGTACCCGGAATAGGACCTAAAAGTGCCGGGCGAATTTTAGTGGAACTTAACGGTTTTGATGCTGAAATACTCGGTGACAATGCAACACCGCAGGCCTCACAGGCATTTAACGAAGCCAGTGAAGCACTGGAAGCTTTAGGCTTTAAAAAAGATAAAATAGCAAAGGCATTGAGCGCATGTGAGGGAGACGATACCGCTTCACTTGTAAAAGGTGCCCTTAAACAACTCCAAACAATTTAAAAGGAAATATCTATTGAAATTAACAATTTTATTTGGCGGTGCAAGTTTCGAGCATGAAATAAGCATTGTCAGTGCCATAACATTAAAAGAGAAATTAGCAGGTTTTGATTTGACATTTGTATTTTGTGACAGTGATCATACTTTTTATCTCATAGAACCTGCAAAAATGAAAGCAGTCACTTTTTCAAAAGGTGCATATAAAAAGATGCCTCTCCTTACACTCGCACAGGGCTCTTTTGTACAAAAAAGCATGTTTTCAAAGAGTCAATACAACAGTATCGTGTTAAATTTAATTCACGGGGCGGATGGAGAAGACGGGACAATAGCCGCACTGTTTGATTTTTACTCTGTAAAATACATCGGTCCGCGTGTGGATGCCTGTACATTCTCTTATGACAAGCGTTATACAAAATATTTGTGTGAAGCCACAGGTGTCAAATATGTCAAATATGAAGTTATTCATAAAAATGAACATTGCAATATAACGATACCGTATCCTTTTATAGTCAAACCTGCTTCTCTTGGCAGCTCAATCGGGGTAAGTGTAGTCAAAGATGAAAGTGAACTTGATTATGCACTCGATGTTGCTTTTGAATTTGATGACACACTCATTGCAGAGCCGTTTTTAGAGGGTGTCAAAGAGTATAATCTGGCAGGATATTACGCAAACGGTATGATGCATTACTCCATTGTCGAAGAACCGAAAAAAGAAGAATTTTTAGACTTTGAGAAAAAGTATATGGATTTTTCAAGAAGTGAACAGGTGCTTCAGGCGGATGTCAGTGAAGAGTTGGCACTGCGTCTGAAAACAAATTTTGAAAAAGTCTATCGTGGTTTGTTTGAAGGTGCTTTGATACGATGTGACTTTTTTGTTTTCAATGATGAAGTATTGCTCAATGAAATCAACCCTATTCCGGGTTCTATGGCAAATTATCTTTTTGAAGATTTTGCAGCCTCTCTTGAAGAACTTGCCTCCTCTTTGCCTCATTCAAAACGTCCAAAAGTGACTTATGATTATATTCACTCTATTTCTCAGGCCAAAGGCAAATAGATGGCGGTAAAGTCAATACAGTATAATCAGCATACTTTTGACATTAGTTATGAAATAGTGAATCCTCATGCCAAGATAGACCTGATAGTCTTACATGGCTGGGGAAGCAATAAAAATCTGATGAAACAGACATTTTCTCCCTATATGGACACTTTTCGCCACATCTATATAGATTTGCCGGGTTTTGGTAATTCTACATGTAATGATGCTTTAACAACTGCTGATGTAGCAAGAATTGTAGAATTGCTGATGATTTATATGAATGCTTCAAAAGATATTGTAATGGGGCACTCTTTTGGCGGAAAAGTTGCTTTGTTGCTGGAGCCGAAACTGCTTGTTTTGGTTGCAAGTGCCGGTATTTATATACCAAAGCCTTTTAAAGTACAGGCAAAAATAGCACTTTTTAAGACATTGAAAGTTCTTGGTTTGTCTAAATTCCGTTCGCTCTTTGTGGCAGATGATGCCAAGCAACTCAGCGAATACATGTATCAGACTTTTAAAAATGTGGTCAATGAAGATTTTAGTGATGAATTTTCAAGATTTGAAGAAAAAGCATTGCTTTTTTGGGGTAAAGAGGACAGTGCCACACCACTTGATTCGGGAAGAAAAATCCAAGAGCTTATCAATGATTCTGCTTTGGAAGTATATAATGGCGATCATTATTTTTTTATGAAAAATGCAGAGGATATTTCTTTAAAAATTCAAACTGCGTTTTTAGAAACAATGCAACACTAAAAGGGAGTATGCAATGCAAGAGTATGAAACACTGCTGGCCTTTGTAACCAATGTTCTTTTTGTCACACTTTTAGGCTGGTACCTTATTACAAACCTGCAGTGGTATGATTATAAAATTGAGAGAGTGATTTTCAGACATCACAAACCGCATTGGCATATTTTGTATTTTATTATTCCTTTTATCGCCTATTACACAACAGGGAAGTTCTTTATTATATTTTTTATATTTGCTTTTGTCCCGAGTATTATTATCTGGTATAAAAAGCTTGATAAAAAGCTGGTTCTGACATGGCGTGTCAAAAGATTTTTGATTCTTTTGGTTTCTCTGACACTCTTTCAGGATGTACTGTGTACGCTTAAAGAGGGCTGTGCAACATACGGTGTTTTTATGCCTTTGGCACTTGCCTATATCGGCAGTTATATAATAGAGAAGTTTCTTTTCAAAGTCTATATGAAAGAGGCGAAGAAAAAGTTGCAATCTATGAAGGATTTAGAGATTGTCTGCATTACCGGTAGTTACGGCAAAACAAGTATCAAAAACTTTACAGCCAAGATTCTCTCGTATAAATTTAATGTCTATGCAACACCAAGAAGTGTAAACACTTTAGGCGGAATTGTTGCGGATATAAACAATAATCTTTCTGAAGATACACAGATATATGTATGTGAAGCAGGCGCAAGAGAGCGCGGAGACATTTATGAAATTACAACTTTTCTGGAACCGCAGAGAGTTGTGGTCGGGCGTGTGGGTGAGGCACATATAGAGTATTTTAAATCTTTGAAAAATATTATCGCTACAAAACTCGAAATTATTAAATCACCAAGGTTGGAACAGGCATTTATTCATACCTCTGTGACAGATGAACCGCATGAAAAGGTGACTTTTTTCGGTGATGAGATAAAAAACGTACAGGCAACGCTCGAAGGTACTGATTTTGAACTTGAATCAGATGGGAGAACTTTACAACTGCATACAGATATTCTGGGTGCTTTTCAGACGATGAATATTGCCGTAGCGGTAAGAATAGCAAAAAGTTTTGGAATGAGTGATGAAGAGATAGTTGAGGCTGTCAAAAACCTCGAACCGGTTGAGCATAGACTCCAACTCATAAAAGCCGGTGGAAAAATCATTCTTGATGACGGATATAACGGAAATATTGACGGTATGCTTGAGGGTATACGTTTGTGTTCACTGCATGAGGGCAGAAAAGTCATCGTTACACCGGGACTTGTTGAAAGTACGGATGAATTGAATCTGCAGCTGATTGAAGCAATCAACAAAGTCTTTGACATAGTGATTGTTACCGGCTCCTTAAATGCAGATCTTTTTGACAGGCATTTACATGTAAAGAACAAAATAATACTCAAAGACAAAGCATCAATGGTTGACATTTTGGCCAGTCAGACAAAATCAGGCGACATCATACTCTTTGCCAATGATGCACCGAATTTTATATAGGATTTTTGTATGTTAAATGCTGTCGATAAATTTATGAAGTATATATCTTATTTGACTGCAGTGATTCTGGCATTACTGGTTGTTTTGGTTGTATTTGATGCAACAAGCCGCTATCTTTTTTCTCACGGTTCTACGGCACTGCAGGAGTTGGAGTGGCATTTTTTTGATGTGGTTATTTTACTCAGTATTGCCTTTGCTCTGCGTCATAATGCCCATGTCCGTGTTGATATTTTTTATGAAAAATTTTCGCCAAAGACACAGGCCCTCATAATATTGTCTCGGCTCTCTTTTTTGTACTCCCTCTTTCAATTTTGATTATTTATATAGGAATAGGATTTGTAGAGATGAGCTTTGTGCAGCATGAAGCCTCTTCAGATCCGGGCGGTTTGCAATACCGTTGGATTGTCAAATCTTTGATGCCGTTTGCTTTTGTTCTTTTGGTGTTGCAGGCACTCAAAGAGCTTGTAAGCGATATTGAAAAATGGAAATCACTCTAATGGCATTTGTAATGTTTGGTGTGGCGCTTGCACTTTTACTTTGGGGAATCCCTGTTGCCTTTGCCTTTGGCGGTGTGGCAATGTTTTTTGCCTTTTTCATTCCTTCTTTGGGATTTGATGTTTTTAATATACTGCCTTTTAGAATTTACGGCATTATGAGCAATACAACGCTTATGGCAGTGCCGCTTTTTATTATGATGGGACTGATTCTCGAAAAGTCAGGTATGGCGGAAAAGCTGCTGATTTCGATGAGTGCGCTTTTTAAAAGTGTTCGCGGCGGTTTGGGTGTAAGCGTTGTTCTGGTCGGCGCACTTTTGGCAGCTTCTACGGGAATAGTTTCGGCTTCTGTGGTGATGATGAGCGTGATCGCTCTGCCTTTGATGCTCAGTGCCGGGTACAACAAAGGTCTGGCATCCGGAACTATAGCGGCAAGCGGAACGCTTGGACAGATTATACCGCCTTCGATTATTCTTATCGTGCTGGGAGATGTGATGAGCGTCAGTGTCGGTGATTTGTTCAAAGGTGCGGTTTTGCCGGGACTGACACTTGTTTCACTCTATATAGCCTATATTCTCATTCGTGCTTTCGTGAACAAAGAAGATGCCCCGGCACTGATGAGCGATGAAAAAACAACGCTGACTGATGTTGTAACTGCCATTATCCCACCGCTTTTGTTGATGTTTGCCGTTCTTGGAAGTATATTTGCAGGTATCGCCTCTCCGACAGAATCAGCGGCTTTTGGCGTACTCGGTGGCGTCATTTTATCGGCATATAACAAAACACTTAAGTTTGCAATGATAAAATATGCTCTGTTTGAGACGATGAAGCTCAGCGGTATGATTTTTATGATTTTAATCGGTGCGACAACTTTTAGTCTTGTTTTTAACGAACTCGGCGGAACTGATTTGATTTTGGAATTTTTCTCGCAAGACATAGGAAATGTTTGGGTATTTATAGCTGTGGCAATGCTGAGTATTTTTATACTCGGATTTTTTATAGATTTTATAGAAATAAGTTTCATTATTGTACCTATTTTAGTCCCTGTTATGGCTGCTTTTGGAATAGATCCCATCTGGTTTGGCGTGTTAATAGCCATGAATTTGCAGGCATCATTTTTAACACCGCCGTTTGGACTTTCGCTTTTCTTTTTAAAAGGGGCAGCAGGCAACAGTGTTACAACGATGGATATTTACAAAGGTATTATCCCTTTTATCGCTTTGCAGTTGTTAGGTCTGGGGCTTGTCGTGGCTTTTCCTGATCTGGTTTTTGCATTTTTGTAATGCTGTCGCCATCAGTCGGCACTAAAGTACCGATTCCTAGAGAGTCTGTATTTTTTTCGGAACCCGTACTTCACTGCGGGCTGAGAGTGGCAAGAAAGTAGCAATAGTCGGCACTGAAGTACCGATTCCGGGTGAGTCTGTGTTTTTTTTTCGGAACCCGTACTTCAGTGCGGGCTGAGAGTGGCAAGAAAGTAGCAATAGTCGGCACTGAAGTACTGATTCCGGGTGAGTCTGTGCTTTTTTCGGAACCCGTACTTCAGTGCGGGCTTTAGGCTGGTTTTATTACTGTTGCCATAGCAATTTATAATTTTTGAAGGAGAATGAATGGAAGATATTTTATATGCTCCCTGGCGGGATGAATATGTTACACAGGAAAAAATAAAAGGGTGTGTTTTTTGCCATATCAGTACACACCCGCAAGAGGATGCGTCTTTACATGTACTCTACAGAAATGAACACTGTTTTATGGTGATGAACAAATATCCTTATACTCCGGGGCATTTTATGATTATCCCCCATATGCATACGGACAAACTTGAAGAGCTGCCGAGTGAAGTTTGGCTGAATATGTCAAAACTTGCACAGCAGAGTGTCAAACTGCTCAAAGAAGGATTAGGTGCAAACGGCGTAAATATCGGTATGAATTTGGGCAAGGCAGCGGGTGCCGGAATAGCCGAGCATATTCATATGCATCTTGTTCCAAGATGGGAGCGAGATACGAACTTTATCACTGCTGTTGCTCATACAAGAGTCTACTCAACAGATTTTGAAAGGATTTACAAAAAAATCAAAAGTTTCATTCCAAAGTATATAGATATTAAATAAAATTTGATGTATACTAAAAGAAAAAGTAAGGATTGAAAATGTCAGATGCAGTTATACAGGAATTGGCGGAAAGAAAGGCTGAAATAGAAAAAGAGTTGGAATTACTGTTTAAAATGAATATGAAAATAACAGACTGGGATGTTCCTGAAGCGGATGATACAGAGGCGGCAGATATTATTTTAAATATTATGGAAAAAAAGATTCAACAGCTTAGAGAAGATGTAAAAGCCGGAAAATACGAAAATTATTAATTACAAAGGAAAAAGAAATGAGCGCACATAAACACAAAGAACATTTAGAAAAAATCAAAGATGCAGTTGTCAACAGTGACAAGCTGGATGAGAGCCAAAAAAGTGACAGTGTCAAAAGAATTGAAGAGTGGATAGAAGAGGATAAAGCATTTGGAACGCTTATGGAAGAGCTTCTGAATATCAGTGAATATTTTGAAGTTTTATTTGCAGAATTAGGTTTGAGTAAATAATTTTTTATGACGCAGTTTTTAAGAATCATTGTCATAGCTGTATTGTTAATTACAGTTTTTTTGACAGGAAGCTATCTTTATGTGACCAATAAAGTAGAGACTTTAAAAAATGAAAAGTATTTTGAAGTCAGTAAAGATATGAAAAATGAACTGCAGAGTCTGATTAAAGAAAAATCTGAGGCGATTTTGCTGGTGACTTTGGCACTTTCTGCAAATCAGAATATAAAAAATGCGTTAGAACAGAAAAATCACAGCAGTCTTTATCTTGATAATTTAATTACAACTCTGCAACGCTACTCCTCTTTAAAAAATATCTGGATACAGTTTATCGCACCCGACGGGAGAAGTATTTACAGAAGCTGGAGTGACAAAAGAGGAGATGATCTCTCTTTTGTGCGACAGGATGTAAAGCAGGCTATTCATGATCCTAAAGTTATCTCCACCGTCAGTACCGGAAAATTTGATATGACTTTTAAAGCAATGGTGCCGATCTATGAAAGAGGCAAGTTCATAGGTATTGTTGAGACTATCGCAAAATTTGACTCCATAAGTGAAAAAATGAAACGCAGTGGCAATGATCTGCTGATAGTTGTTGACAAAAGTTATAAAAAGCAGTTGAGTGAAGCCTATTCAAATACTTTTGTTGAAAATTATTATATAGTCAATCCCTTTAAGAGCAACAGGCTGCTTGAAATAGTCAAAAGTTCGTCAATTACAAAATACCTTGATATTCCTGAATATAGAGTAGACAAAGAGCATTCTCTTTTGATTACAACCTTCCGGTTGCCGGATTTGAATGCAAAATCCATGGGCTATTTTATCATTGCAAAAGATTTGAGACTGATTGATCTTTCAGATATTGAACAGGCTAAAAACAGTATTTTGGAAGTAACACTGCTCATTTTTTTATTGATCATTGTGCTCTTGTATTATGCTTATAATGTAAATTACAAACGCTTTATAGAAGAACAAAATGAGATACTCGAACAAAGTGTAGAGGAAAAAACCAAAGAGCTGGAACTGCAGTCAAATGTTTTGCGATTTATTGCGCATCATGACCATTTGACAGAACTGCCAAACAAAGTGTTACTTTTAGACAGAATTGAAGAGGCTATAAAACACTACAAAGCAACCGGCGAACAGTTGAGTATATTTTTCTTAGACTTAGACAGCTTTAAAGATGTCAATGACACCTACGGACATGAAGTAGGCGATGAATTGCTGTTAGAAATTACCAAAAGGCTGCAAAAGTGTATAAAAAATGATGATACTCTGGCACGGCTTGGCGGAGATGAGTTTGCCATATTGCACAGAAATACAACTCATTTCAGTACAATAAATCTGATTGAATCTATCTTGATTCAGATGAAAAAACCGTTTAATATAAAAAATATAGAAATATATACTACATTCAGTATTGGTGTAGCCCTGTATCCTCAAGATGCCAAAAAAGCGAGCCAGCTTTTACGCAATGCCGAAACTGCCATGTATAAAGCAAAAGACAGCGGTAAGAACACTTATCAGTTTTATGAGAAAAAAATGACAGAGATGACACTGCAGAAAATTCAACTCGATGCAGATATACGCAAAGCCTTGAAAAACAGAGAATTTGTAAGTTATTTTCAACCGAAAATAGATGCAAGAAACGGAAAAATTGTAGGATTAGAAGCATTGATTCGTTGGATACACCCGCAAAAAGGTTTGATTAATCCAAATGATTTTATCCCGTTTTGTGAAGAAACAGGCTTAATTCTCGAAATTGACAAATACATGCTGACGCACTCAATAAAACAGATACTGAAATGGCAGCAAAAGGGTCTTGAATTTGGAAAGGTTTCTGTAAATGTGTCTACTAAAAAGATAGAAAGCGGTAATTATATTGAAGAGCTTGCTTATACTGTTGAGCGTTTGCAGTTTGATACAGCTCTTTTGGAACTTGAAATTCTTGAAGGTCAGATTATGAAAGATCCTCAAAAATCTATAGATATTTTAAATAAAATACAAAACTTGGGTATTTCCGTTTCTATAGATGATTTTGGCACAGGATATTCATCATTGTCCTATCTGAAAAAACTGCCGGTAAACAAAATCAAGATAGACCGTAGTTTTATTACAGATGTTCCAAAAAACAAAGATGATGTTGCAATTGTCAAAACAATTATATCTTTGGCAAAAAATTTAGGCTTGCAAATAATAGCTGAAGGTGTTGAAACTAAAGAACAACTGGACTTTTTAGTACAAGAGGGATGTTATGACATTCAAGGGTATTTTTTCTCCAAGCCGTTACCTGTAGATGAATGTGAAGCATTTATAATTGCAAAAAACAAAGGAGTATAGTATTTCTATGCAAATGATTGTAGACTCTTTGAGACACAAGGGTAAAATATTTAAAAAGATGCAGGAGATTTCTCCAAAAGATTTGGGTATAAGAAATAAGATAAAAATTTATAAGGCAACAGATATACGCGGATATTTTTGGGCAATTTTTGCTGTGAGCCAAAAGAGCAGAATATTGATGAAAGATGTGCATAAATTTGAAGAGATTTATGCAAAGTTGACACTCTACTGTGAACACAATTTTAAACATAAGATTTTGTTTATAGATGCACCCTTATGCTCAAAAGCCCAAAAAGCTTTTAAAGAAGCAGGATGGAAAATCCAATAATGCTTTTGTGTGATATAGGCAACACTTCCTATCATTTTTATGATGAAAACAGAGACTATAAAGAACATGTAAAGAGTTTTGACCCCTCCTGTATAAAAGAAAAAGTCTATTATATTTGTGTGAACAAGGCTCTGCATGTAAACTTGCGGTCTTTGTCAAACTGGATAGATTTATCTGAATATATTGATAAAAAAAAATATTATCAGACTATGGGAATTGACAGAATTTTTGCCGTAGAGTCTGTTTCCGACGGTATTATTATTGATGCGGGGAGTGCTGTGACTGTTGATGTTGTAAAAAACGGACAATTCATGGGCGGTTTTATTTACCCGGGAATTAAAGCAATGCAAAAAACCTATGAGAATATTTCTCCTGCGCTGGCATATTCATTTAACTTTGAGTGTGACTTGGATATAATGCCAAAAAATTCACAAGATGCCATAAGTTACGGATATTTAAAAACACTCTATAGTGAAGTAATGTCCCATAACCTGCCGGTCATCTTGACAGGTGGCGATGCCTTGGAATTTAAAAAGATATTTAGAGATGCAAAAGTCGATGAAAAACTGATTTTCAACTCTATGAAAAAGATTATATTACAGAATGAGGATAGACTATGCTAACAGTTGCACTGCCAAAAGGTCGTATAGCCAAAGAAACTTTGGAAATTTTTGAAACTATTTTTGGTGACAGTTTTAAATTTGATGACAGAAAACTAATTCTTGAGACGCCGAAATTTCGTTTTTTACTTGTGCGTAATCAAGATGTGGCAACCTATGTATACCATCAGGCAGCTGATATTGGGGTTGTCGGGCTTGATACCCTGGAAGAACAGGGACTTGATGTTGTCCGTCTGCTCGATTTGCGTCGTGGCATTTGTAAAGTGGCGATAGGCATGAGAAAGGGTGAAAAGTTTGATTTGACAAAACCTGAGCTTAAAGTAGCCTCCAAAATGGTCAACATTACAAAGCGTTACTTTGAAGAACGGGCTGTAAGTGTAGAAATTATAAAGCTTTACGGTTCTATAGAACTTGCCCCGTTAATCGGTCTTGCAGATATGATAGTAGATATTGTTGAAACGGGAACGACTATGAAACAAAACGGCTTGGAAGTTGTGCAGGACATTATGACAAGTTCGACCTATTTAATAGCAAACAAGAACAGTTATATTGCCAAAAAAGATGAAGTTTTGGATATTTACGAAAAAATTAATGAAGTTATAAAAGCAGAAAATGACTAATCTTGATCTTTATGCCAAGGCAGAACATCTTTTAGGTATAGAAGAGGCTACAGAGGCACTCTATGATTTATACCGCTCGGAACTGGATGAATATAGTGTAAAAACACTGCTGGATGTTGGATGCGGTCGTGGCGGATTTATGCAGCGAATGAGTAGCGACGGTGTTACATGTAAAGGCATTGATTTGAGTGCTGTAATGGTTGCTGAATGTAAAGAGCGGGGATTTGACGCCGAGTGCATTGATATAAAAGAGGTTGATGGCAAATTTGATGCCATTGTAAGTATTTTTGATGTTTTAAATTTTATGGACAGAGAGAGTCTTCTTTCTTTTTTGGAATCGGTTGCGGACAAACTCAATGATGAGGGTGTTTTTATCGCTGATATCAATACGCTTTATGGTTTCAGTGATGTGGCTGAAGGGACGATGAGCAGTGAAAACGAGAAAGAGTTTTTAAATGTCGATGCCATATTTCAAAACAATGAACTGCATACAAAATTCACACTTTTTAAAAAAAAAGAAGATGGATGTTATACAAAACAGCAAGATATAATTGTGCAGTACTTTCATAAAATACAGATATTTCAAAAACTTTCAAAACTCAAACTTGTAGAAAAACAGACTTTTTCTCTTTATGATACACAAGACAAAACACTGCTTATCTTTAAAAAAAGAACAGAGTAGCAAAGAAGGAGGAAAAGCAGAGTACCGATTCCGGAATATTTCGGAACCCTCGGACTCCAGTCTTGATGCATTAGGTTGGGAAAAAGCATATTATTTTCTGGAATCCATCCTTTAGGGTGGGCTGAGAGTGACAAGGATGTAACAACAGTCGGCACTAAAGTACCGATTCCGGAATATTTTGGAACCCGGACTTTCTGTGTTAAAGCATGACTTAGAAAAAAATGCAAACTAAGTAGCAAAAGTTTCTCTGTCTGCATGTTATAATAGCACTATAAATAAAAAAGAAAAGGATTTACCCATGAGTAAACACAAAGCAAAAATAGAAAAAGTATTTGAGCATCCGCTTTCATCTAATATTGATTATAAAAAACTAATACATGCTTTAGAACATTATGGTGCAAAAACAGAGATGACAAAAAATCATCATGTAAAAATATTTTTAAATGACAAAGAGTATGTTATGCCTCTTCCTCATCAAGATACAAATATTTCAAAAGAGATAGTGGTAGAACTGCGTCATTTTTTAGAGAGTGCAGGGCTGACTCCAGAAAAGCTGTAATCAGCAGAAGAGGGGGAGGAGGAAAGAGTATTTTTACTCTTCCTCTTCTTTTGTGTTTTCTTCCTGTACAGGCTTCATAGCAGGGAACAGTAAAACATCTCTTATGCTGTGCTCATTTGTCAGCAACATTACAAGTCTGTCTATTCCTATTCCCTGTCCCGCTGTTGGTGCCATGCCATAGCTGAGTGCTTCAACAAAATCACTGTCCATTTCATGGGCTTCATCATCTCCGCTCTCCTTTGCAGCCATCTGTCCTTCAAAACGTGCAAGTTGGTCTATTGGGTCATTTAACTCACTGAAAGCATTGGCAATTTCACGGCCTGCTATAAAGAGTTCAAACCTCTCTGTAATTTCAGGATGTGCATCACTTCTGCGAGCAAGCGGAGAAATTTCAACAGGATACTCTGTAATAAAAGTAGGGTCTATCAGTTTTTTCTCAACAAACTCATCAAAAAGTTCACCCTGAAGCTGCCCCAAATTCATTCCGGGTTTAACCGTAATACCTTTTTCATTCAAATAGGCAATGATTTTTTCTTTGTCTTTTGTAACATCTGCAGGAACTCCGCCAATCGTTGTTAAAGACTCTATAAGAGGAATCTCCTGGAAGTTTGCAAAATTGACTTCCAAATCACCGTAAGGCAAGAGTGTCGGCAGATTTAAATGTTCAAAAAGGTACTGGAAGTACTCTTTTGTGATTTCGATTAAATCTTTGTATGTTTTGTATGCCCAGTAAAACTCTATAGAGGTGAATTCAGGGTTATGTGTTGCATCCATCCCCTCATTTCTAAAGTTACGGTTGATTTCAAAAACGGCTTCAAAACCGCCGACAATGAGCCTTTTAAGGTAAAGTTCCGGTGCAATTCTGAGGTATCTGTCAACACCGAGTGCATTATGATGTGTAACAAAAGGTTTGGCATTGGCCCCGCCGGCAATAGGATGCATCATAGGTGTTTCCACTTCCAAAAAACCTTTGTCCTCAAAGAAACGGCGTGTCAAAGAGATAACGCGGGAACGGATTTGAAAAGTTTTTCTGACTTCCGCATTCATAATCAGATCAAGATAGCGTTTTCTGTAACGAATCTCTTTGTCAGTAATACCGTGAAATTTTTCAGGAAGCGGTGAGATGGCTTTTGTCAGGAGTTTGAAACTGTCTACATGCAAAGAGAGTTCTCCCTGTCCTGTTACAAAAGGAAAACCGCCGACTTCAATGATATCTCCGACTTCTATGTTTTTTTTAAACATAGTGTTGTAGAAACCCTCAGGAAGATTGTCGCGTGTAATATAAACCTGTAGCATACCGCTTTCATCTTCAATCTTTACAAAACTTGCTTTTCCCATAATACGAAGAAACTTTATACGCCCGCTTACAATGTAGTGACGCTTTTCGTCACGTTTGTTTTCCATCTCGGCCACATCAGAGTTGACATTCAAATATTTTTCGATAGTTGTATTTCTTTGTGAATCATTTGCATAAGGATTGTACCCTGCATCTTTTAATGCATTTGCTTTTTCTATTCTTTGCTGTATGTATTTATTTTCAAAAATCAATAGTTTTCCTTCTTTCTTAGTTGTTTTCTTTTTCTTGGCACTCTTTACAAACGCCATATATCTGCATAGAGTGGTCAGTCATTTTAAAACCGAATTTTTTTGTGATTATATGTTGGCGCTTTTCTATCTCATCATCCAAAAATTCTGTGATTTTTCCACATTCTGTACAGATGAGGTGGTCGTGATGTATTTTTACACCAAGTTCGTATTTTTTTCCCTGTGCTCCAAATGAAAGTGAGGTAACAACCTGGGAGTCTTCAAGAAGCGAAAGTGTTCTGTAAACAGTTGCTATACCTGTTTTTAGTTCCGGGTATTTGTTTTGCAGGAGATGATGTAAATCTTCAGGAGTCAGATGTTCATCCGAATTGTACAGAGTTTCCAATATCACTTCACGCTGAATCGTAAATTTGAGATTATTCTTTTTTAATAATTTTTTGAAATCATTCAGCAGTTCTTCATATTCCATGGTTTTATTGTTGAAGTTTGTCGTTACATGTATCATAATTATTTCTCTTTTATTTGGTTTTTAATAGTGTCAATTTGCTGCAAGGCTGCTGCTGAGATGTTGTCTTCAATTTTTTGTTGCATATCAGCACTGCCCTGTGAGATTGTTGTATTGATATCATTTGAGATATCCGTAGGGTCTATTTTCATAATATATTTTCCTGTTTCGACTAAAACAGGAAAGAGTATACTTGTTTTGAGTGCAGAATCAAGTGTCGTTCTTATTGCCTTGACATTATAAACCGCATAAGCAATAACTGCTGCTATAAGAAAAAACTTGCTTGAACCTACGATAAATCCCAAAATTTTGTCTATCGGACCAAGACCGCTTACTGCGCTTAACTTTTTAAATGCAAACCCTATAAGAACCATTACCAGCCAAAAAAGTGCCAGTGTTACCAGAAAACCTGTAAAACTTATAGCCGATTCGTTTGAAAATTTAAATATCGTATTACTCAGATACAGTCCGACATCATCACCAAATCTGGATGCTACGAATATACCGCCTATGATACCAATGAGTCCGAAAATTTCTTTAAAAAACCCGTTCAGTATTCCTTTTAAACCCAGGAGCAGAATGACAACTCCTACAATAATGTCAAAATAGTTAAATTCCATTTTTCACTTCCATATGCATTTGATTTTTTCCGTTTTGCTTGGATTTGTACAGTGCCTTGTCAGCTCTTTCTATAAGTGTTTCCGCCGTATCGCCAGGATAGTACATTGTCGCACCCAGACTCATGGTTACTTTCAAAGATTTTCCCTGATAAAAGAGTTGATTTGAACTGATAAGCGTTAAAATTCTTCTTGCAATTTTTTGGCAGGTTTGTGCATCTATTCTATTGAGTATAATCAAGAACTCTTCGCCACCGTAACGAAAAACTTTATCACCGTCACGCAATGTTTTTCTTAAAAGTCTGGCAACAAAAATCAGTATTTTATCACCTGCAATATGTCCGTATTTGTCATTGATATGTTTGAAATCATCTATATCCAGAAGAAGTATGTGCAGTTCATACTCTAATTCTTTTTTTGCACAGAGTTTTTGAAGGTATGTATCAAGTGCCCGTCTGTTGAATATTTTTGTCAAAGAATCCAGGTTTGAGCTCTCTTCAAGTTTTTTTACCTGTGTGCTTAACTCTGATATAACCTGATTTGCGCGTTGTACCTCTTTTGCCATGTGATTTTGAATCTCATCAAACTTTTCTTTTATTGAAGGCATATCTATGAGCTGATTTTCATAGCTGTGAATAGTCTCTTCATGAATTTGAGTCAGTTTGGCAAATTTGTTGTTTGTATGTTGATATGATAAAAGTGTTTTATTTGCAATTTCTTTATAAGTGTTGGTGAATGCCAGCTTTGCATGTTCTACTGAGTCTATATCCCCGTCATTTATATTTTGAATAGTCATCACAGCATCCTGCAAATAGGTGATAACCTGTTCCTTGTTAGGCTCTTGTTGTGTGTCAATATTTTCAAGCAGCTCATGATACATTTGAGTTACTAATGATTTTAAGTCACTTTTTGTCATAAATCTCCAAATAAAAATATTCACAATTATACTAATTTAAGCATAAAAAAAGCTTTTCTCATAGCAATTTTAGCTATTTTTTGATAAAATTCCAAAAACAATAATATATAAGGTCTGATAATGAGCACTTGGAGCCCGTCTAGCTGGAGAGAAAAACCGATATTACAACAACCGACATATCCTGATAAAGCAAAACTTGAAGCTGTTTTAAAAGAGTTGAAAAGCTACCCGCCATTGGTATTTGCAGGAGAAGCACGTTCATTGAAAGAACAGTTGGCCAATGTGTCACAGGGAAAGGCTTTTTTACTGCAAGGCGGTGACTGTGCCGAGAGTTTCAGTGAATTTCATGCAGATAATATTCGCGATACTTTTAAAGCCTTGATGCAAATGGCGGTTGTTATGACCTATGCCGGCGGACTTCCTGTTGTAAAAGTAGGACGTCTCGGCGGTCAGTTTGCAAAACCGCGTTCCTCAGATACGGAAACAAAAGGGGATATTACTCTTGACTCTTACCGTGGGGATATTATTAACGGTATAGACTTTGACGAAAAGTCACGTACACCGGATCCGGAACGTATGATAAGAGCCTATAACCAGGCAACGGCTACACAAAATCTGCTCCGTGCTTTTGCATCAGGCGGATTGGCTGACTTGCATCAGGTCAGTAAGTGGAACCTGGATTTTGCCCATAAAAGTGAAGTGGGTGAGAAATACGAAGCATTGGCAGAGGATATAGAAAAATCATTAAAGTTTATGGAAGCCTGTGGTGTAACTTCTAAAACATACAGAACATTGCGTGAAACAGATTTTTTTCACTTCCCATGAAGCACTGCTTTTACCGTATGAAGAGGCTTTTACAAGACAGGATTCTCTTACAGGTGACTGGTATAATACTGCAGCACACATGGTATGGATAGGAGATAGAACACGCCAGCTTGACGGTGCGCATGTTGAGTATATGAAAGGCATTAAAAACCCTATAGGCATTAAAGCAGGACCTACTATGAACCCGGATGATCTGGTACGGTTGGCTCAGGCGGTAAATCCTGAAAATGAAGCAGGGCGTCTCAATATCATTGTGAGAATGGGTGCGAACAAAGTCGGCGAGCATATGCCTGCATTGATTCGTGCTGTTGAGAGAGAGGGACTCAACGTTGTCTGGTCATGTGACCCAATGCACGGAAATACTATAAAATCATCCAACAACTATAAAACACGTCCTGTTGATGCTATATTAACCGAGATGAAACAGTTCTTCCAGGTACATAAGGCTGAGGGTACATTTGCCGGCGGAGTTCATTTGGAGATGACAGGAAAAAATGTTACGGAGTGTATCGGCGGTTCATTTACTGTAACAGAAGAGGATTTAAGTTCTCGTTATCATACACACTGTGACCCGCGTCTTAATGCTGATCAGTCATTAGAGTTGGCATTTTTAATCGCTGATTCTTTACAGGATGCGAATAAATAAGGAGTTTTTCCCTAAGTTGGAACAGTCGGCACGGAAGTGCCGATTCCGAAGAGTCACTGCAGTCTGGGCTGTGCGTCTTTTTTATCATACCTGAAAGATATTTTCTTTTTTTACAGGTATAAAGTCTGCTCCGTAACAGAGTCGCTGTTGCAAACCTCCGCGTGCGCTCAAATCAACTACTACACCCAGATTTTTTGTCTGTATACTTTGTGTAATCGTCTCATAGATTTCAAAAGCAATATCTTCGGCAGTAAACTTTTTGTCTCTGAGTGAGGTCAGGTATCTTTTAAAATCACGTAAATCAAAGGTCTCACCACTGCTGGTAAAGTTGATGTAAACAGTTCCTCTGTAAGGCTGTCCGCTGTGTGCCAGAAACAGAAGTTCACGAGACATATACTGTATGCCTGTATTTTCTTTTACATGTAAAGGTGTTAATTGCATATTATCCTACTCTTTGCGGATTGAGATTTCTGTTTAAAAATCTGTGTTTTTCTATCTCTTTGTACTTCTCTTCCTCTTTTGCATAACTGAAAGTCGGATGGATGCTGATATTGCCTCGTGGGTAAAACAGACCTACAACTTCAAGATACTTCGGCTGCATCAAGGCGACCAAATCTTTGCCTATTTTATTGACGACGTCTTCATGAAACTCACCACTGTTGATAAAACTAAAAAGATAGAGTTTGAGTGATTTACTTTCCACCATTTTTACATCAGGAATATAGTTGATAATGAGTGTTCCAAAATCCGGCTGATTTGTTTTAGGGCAAAGTGATGTGAATTCGTCTGCATTGAGTGTCACCCAGTAGTCCATTTCAGGATGAACATTTTCAAAAGTTTCTAAAAGCTCGGGTGCATATTCATATTTGTACTCTGTATGTCCGGCTCCGAGTTGGCTGACCTCTTGGGCGCGTTTTTCTTTATACTCTTGTTCATCCATTGTTAATCTCTTCTTCTTTTTCCTGAATTGTTAAAAGCTCTTCAACTTTTTGCTCATACAACGCTTCCATATCTGCCAACTCTTTGGCAAGTTTGCTCAGACCTGTCTCCTCATAACATTTCGGATCGGATAAACAGGTGTTTTTTTCTTCTATTTTTGCTTCTAGTTCTTCTATCTCGGCCGGAAGTTTTTCCAGGGCTATTTTTTCTTTAAAAGTAAGTTTGAGTGTTTTTGGTTTTTGCGTTACATGTAAACGCGGTTTTTCCTCTTTTTTTGTCGCCTCTTTTTCCATAGTGTTCAGCTCTTGCAGCTCTTTTTCTATCTCCAGATACTCGGAGTATTGCTGATGTGACTCTTCAATGGTTTTATCAGGCTTAAAAATAAAGAGTTTTTTGGCGATTTTGTCAACAAAATATCTGTCATGCGATACAATAATGACGGCACCGGGAAAATTTGTCAACTGTTCTTCCAAAATATTAATCGTAGGAATATCCAGATCATTGGTCGGCTCATCCAAAATGAGGATGTCAACATCCTGTGTAAAAAGCAGAGCAAGGGCAACACGGTTTTTCTCGCCGCCGCTGAGTACACCTATCTTTTTGTCTAAAAATTCACGCGGAAAGAGAAAGTTTTTAAGGTAGCCGTATACATGTAAATCACTGCCTCGTACATTGACACGGTCTCCGCCGTGCGGACAAAAAGTCTCTATGAGGTTTTTGTCATCATCAAGCATCTCTCTGTGCTGGTCAAAATAGCCTACTTTGAATTCTCCGCGTTTTATCTTGCCGCTTGTCGGCTCTATGCGTCCAAGCAGAGCTTTTAGCAGTGTTGATTTTCCACTGCCGTTGGGCCCGACAATGGCGATGACATCTTTTTGGAGTATGCGTGTTGTAAAGCCGTGTAACAGCTCTTTGTCACCGAGTTTGAGAGACAGATCTTCGACTTCAAAAAGCATTTTTTGTTTGTTGACGCTTTTGTCACGGTTAAAATGTTTTGTTTCTCTTTGGAGTTCTACAGACATTTTTCTGATTTTGGCAGGATTTGTTTTCGCCTCTTCGCGCAGTTGCATCAAACGCTCTTTGCGCCCTTCGTTTCGTTTGAGCCTTGCACGCACCCCTCTGGCAAACCACTCGTTTTCTCTTTTTAGAATGCCCAGCAGATTGTCATGCTGCTTTTGCAGGGTTCTTAGGTACTCCTCTTTTTGTGTGAGGTAGTCATTGTATCCGCCCTTGTATTCACGCAAAATGCAGTCTTCGACTTCAACACTCTTTGTCGCAATTCGGTCAATGAAATATCGGTCATGCGAGATAAAAACAAGAGTGAATTTCTCTTTGAGAATCAGCTCTTCTAAAAATTCAACCATGTAAACATCAAGGTGGTTCGTCGGTTCATCAAGAAGCAGGACATCCGGTTTTTGCAAAAGGAGTGAAGCAAGTGCCACACGCCGCTGTTCGCCTCCGCTTAAGAGCATAACAGGCTTGTTTTCATAAGGTTTGAGCTGAAAATGCCCAATGATACGCTCTATTTTATCATCCAGATTCCAGGCATTATGATGTTCAATATAGCGAGAGAGTTTTTCATGTTCTTCCAAAAGCAGTTTGTTTTCAAAATCTTCACTTAAAAGCAGTGAGAGTTCATTATAGCGTTCTTTTGCGGCATTGAGCTCTTTGAGACCTGCTTCAACTGCCTGACGGACAGTGTGGCCTTCTTCAAATGCCGGACGCTGATCCAGCATTTTGATTTCCAAATCATTTTTGATGATACGGCGTCCGCCATCAGGTATGAGTGTCCCGTTGAGTATTTTCATCAAGGTGGATTTTCCACTGCCGTTTTTTCCGATGATGACTATACGCTCACCTGCATCCACATGAAAGTCAACCTCAGTGAGAATTTTTTGTGCCGAATAGTGTTTGCTGATTTTTTGTAGATCAATTAATGCCATAATATAGTTTACTTTTTAATAGAGATAATAGCATTTTGGTCATTAATAAGGGCTTATTTATTTTAATAGATTATAATCTTGTATGTCATAGGAGTAGAATCATGTTACAGGTAATAGCAGAAATAAGAAAAAATGAACATCAGTATATGGAAGTTCTTAAAGAAGAAGGAAAAGAGTTCTTTTACAGAAAAGAGCGATATGGCAGTGAGTTTTCCTTCATTGCAATATATTGTGAATGTAAAATTGCAATAGATTTTAACGAATTAAAAAAGATTAAGAAGTACCGATAAATTTATTACCTTAAATGATAAACTTCATTGTATCATTCAGGATTCTGTGGATGAGGAACATTATATCAAAGCCGCCGAAAATATAAACTACAATCTCTTGCATCTAAACTCAAATAATGACTATTATATAAGTACGATTCACTCTAAAGAATATGAAGCAAAAGATTATGCAAATATGATATATGAACTGTTTTGCAGATTGGAAGATGCTTTAGAGAATAATTTAAAAAATATTGTTGTATATCAAGACTTCGTTATTTAAATTATAATATTATACGGACTCATTTAAAGGATTTTATTTGGGTTTATTTATACATATTCATCTTATTGCTGCCATTGCCTGGATAGGCGGTTCCATATTTATGTTTATTTTGGGTATTACACTGCTTGATAAAGAAAAACAACAACAGGTTTATCCGGTAATAGGGCCTATTTTCGGTTACTTTGAATTGGTTTCCATTGTTGTTTTACTGTTGACCGGTACTGTGATGATTGTAGATAATGGTTTGTACCATATGCTTTGACCCATGATGATAATATTATAGTCCAGGAGTTACGCAAAAAACTCATAATTGTAGCTGTTATAATCGTGGCAACAATAGTTCATTTTTTTATTGCATTTCGCACAAACGGGAAAGAGCGAACGAAAATACAAAATATTTTGTCACGCGGAACTTCCCTGCTCATATTTTTTTTAAATCTTTTTGTTCTGCATTATGCAATTATGATTCGCGCAATGCTTTAATAATCTTTCTCTTTCGGGCATAATTCTTTTGCCGTAAACCATTTTGCTATCCCTTCATCATTATAGTGATATTCTCTTTGAGAAAGAGGGATGACACTGTTTCTCATTTTAGCTCTTACAATGCCAACAACTATAAATGTAATCAACAAAGTAGCGCCTGCTATAAAATAATCATACATGTACCAGACGATAAGAGCAGTAAACACAGGAGTAAACTGCAATAAAAATTTTAGTAAAAAAGCGATGATTTGACATTTTTTTGTCTTTAGAACAGGAGTAGGTTCTATTAAATCTATATAATCATTTTTCATAAAGTTATTATAGCAAAATAAAAATATTATAAACTTGAGTTAAAATGACTAAAGAATATTGATAAAACTTGCAACTATTAACTTTTTTTGGTAAAATACTGTCAAATTTTAAAAAAGGATTACTATTATGGCTAAACATCAATTTCAAACAGAAGCAAATCAGATTTTACAACTTATGATTCATTCACTTTATTCCAACAAGGAGATTTTCCTTCGTGAACTTATTTCCAATGCATCGGATGCACTTGACAAGCTGAATATGCTCGTTTTAACAAATGAAGCATACAAAGGCATAAAGTTTGATCCGAGAATAGATATCAAAAGAGACAAAGAGAAAAAACTTTGACTGTTTCAGATACCGGAATCGGTATGAACGAAGTAGATCTTTTGAATAATCTCGGAACAATTGCAAAATCAGGAACAAAAGCATTCTTGGAGAATCTGACAGGGGATCAAAAAGTAGACTCTAACCTGATTGGTCAGTTTGGTGTCGGTTTTTATGCTGCATTTATGGTGGCTGACAGCGTTGAGGTCATCACGAAAAAAGCAGGGAAGAGCAGGCTTACAAATGGACGAGTACCGGAAATGGTGAATTTGAAGTAGAAGCAGCAACAAAAGAGGGACACGGAACAGAAATTATTCTTCATTTAAAAGAGGGTGAAGAGGAGTTTTTGGAAGAGTATCGCATAGAGGCTGTTGTAAAAAAATACTCCAACCATATTCCGTTCCCGATTTTTATGGACAAAGAGAAGCATATTCCGGCTGTTACCGATGATGAGGGCAAAGAGACAGAGCCTGCACGCACTGAAATAGAAAATGTACAAATTAACTCTGCAAATGCACTCTGGACGATTGCCAAAAGTGAATTAAAAGATGAAGACTATAAAGCTTTTTATGAAACACTTGCACACTCAAACGAAGAACCGTTAAAATGGATGCATCATAAAGCAGAGGGTGCTATAGAGTACACGACACTCTTTTATATCCCAAGCAAGGCACCGATGGATATTTACAGAGTTGATTATCAGCCTGGTATCAAACTCTATATTAACCGTGTCTTTATTACAGATGATGACAAAGAGTTAATGCCTACATACCTGCGTTTCTTACGCGGTGTGATTGATTCAAAAGATTTACCGTTAAATGTAAGTCGTGAAATTTTACAGTCAAATCCGGTGATGGCAAAAATCAAAAACGCTTCGGTGAAAAAAGTGCTTTCCGAACTTGCTAAAATGATGAAAAAAGAGCCTGAAAAATATGACACATTCTATAAAGAGTTTGGAAATGTACTTAAAGAAGGACTTTACAATGATTTTGCCAACAGAGAAAAGATTTTAGAATTACTCAAGTTCCATACGTTAAATTCTGATGAAATGACGACTATCGAAGAGTTTGTGAAAAATGTCGATGAAGAGAAAAAAGAGATTTATTATCTTGCGAACAAAGGCTCTGTTGACATGCTCAAACACTCTCCTGTGCTCGAAAAATTCAAGGCGCGCGGTATCGATGTGCTTCTCTTAAATGAAGAGGTAGATACTATCATTTTCCCGATGGTGACAGAATATAAAGAGTATAAACTTATTCCTGCATCAGATGCGAAATTTGAAGAGAGTGAAGAAGAGAAAAAAGCAAAAAAGAACTTGAAAAAGAGTTTGAAGGCCTTGCAAAAGAGTTTAAAGAGACACTGGGTGAAGCTATAAAAGAAGTTGAAGTGACAACGGAGTTGACAGAATCTCCTGTTGCTTTAAAAACAGACAAAGAAGACCCTTCTTACATGATGGCACAGATGATGAAACAGATGGGACAGGGCGGTGAAGTGCCTGAGCCGGCACCTATTTTACAAATCAATCCTAAACATGAATTGATTGCAAAATTAAAAGATTCGAGTGATCAGAATCTGATTGAAGATGCAGCGCATGTATTGTTTGATCAGGCAAAACTCTTTGATGGCAGAGAACTTGATGATACTGCAGATTTTGCAATGAGACTCAACAGAATTATAGCAAAAGCATTATAACTTTTTTGGATGAGTGCAATCGTAGCACTCCTCCAAACTCTCTTCTTTTATTTTTCTTTTTTATCTGTTTCACACAAATTATATGATATCTTATGATTATGTTAAAAAAATTAAAATTCTTTTTAAAACCATCGGACAGACAATCTGTTGATCAACTGCTGCATGAAGCCAAACGGGTATGCACTTTACTGGGAACAGGGGTATTGCGTGATTTGGAAATTGACGGTTACCGGTATGATATTTCGATTGCCGTACGCGAATTAGGATTAGACACAGAGTTGGTCTCTCAACTGGTTGATGATTATGTTGCTCAGGTAATCAAGGCAATTGTGCAGTTTGAGAGTTATTTGGCTGCACTTCAGGATTCACAGGACAATCATGACAATTTGGATTACACCCCATTGAGAGAATTGGCACATAAAAATCTCGGTGTCGCAAGAAATTTACGCATAAAAGATGCAGAAATACTTCTTTATGAATTAATGAAAAAAGACAACCTGGACTATTTGCTTGCCTGTCTGGAGGCTTTAAAGGTTTGCGCCATCAAACTGAGTCCAAAGTGTGCTTATGATACACTCAAGCTTATTGAAGTGAAAAGTTCTTTATAAATAAAGGGCGTCTTTGACATAGTTATCTGTTTTTTAAGGAATGAGAAATCTGTTCAAGTTTCCCTTTTGGCTTGATGGATATTTTTTCTTCTTTTTTGTGTATGGGCAAGGCAAATGCCAAAAGTATAAATATAAATGAGAAAACAATTGCGCTTAAAGCAGTAAGGACAAGTTTAAGCTTAAAATCTTTCATATTGTTCCTTTAGGAGTTTTCTTTTTGCTCATTCGTCATATAAATCCAAAACTCTTTGTGTGTATATCCTTTGTTGAGAAAAAAGAGCTGTAAAATTGTAACTCTGTAAAGAGTAACAAGCATTTTTGCATAAGGAATAAAAAGACTTAAGCGTATGAGTAATGGCTGTTCTTTGTCTCCTTTGGATTCTATCATCTCTTTCATGCCGATATTGTTACTTAAATATATTCCAAACATAATTGAAAATACAAAATTCAAGATAAGACCAAAAATTATATAAGCCATGAAGTTCTGTTCGTACATACCTGCTATCATCTGAAAAACATCCTAATATTTTATCTGTCAAAAACATTTTAGCTAAAAACAATTAGTGTTTAGTTTAAGTGATGAAATTAAGTCACCAAAAAGTAACAATTGTGCAGTAATTTAAAAATAAAGTTTTTTCAACAACTTTATTTAAACATCTTTATACTATACTAAGCCCACAAATTATGAATAAAGGGTAATTTTATGGAAGCAAACCTCATTATGGAGGGAGTTAAATTTATGTTTTTAGGAATGGGAACAGTGTTCGTATTTTTAATTATAATGATTCTTTCAGTCAATCTGATGTCATTGATAATACATAAATTTTTTCCTGAACCACAGGCAGCTGAAGAGACTGTTTCTGGGAATGCAACACAGCAACAACAAGACAAAAAAAAGATAATTGCAGCAATAACAGCTGCAATTGCACACCATAAACAAGGTTAAGGATTATAATGGCTAAGAAATTTATAGATGTAATGGATACAACTTTCAGGGATGGTTTCCAGTCAGTATTTGGCGGACGTGTATTGATGGAAGATTTTTTTCCGGCAGTAGAAGCCGCAAAAATGGCAGGGATTAACCACTTTGAATTTGGTGGGGGAGCAAGATTTCAATCATTATACTTTTATTTGAGAGAAGATGCATTTGAAATGATGGACAAGTTCCGTAAAATTGTAGGTCCGGATGCAAATTTGCAGACACTTGCCCGCGGAGTAAATACTGTAATGCTGGATACCGGTTCAAAAGAACTGATAGACCTGCATGCAAAAATGTTTAAAAAACACGGAACAACGACAATCCGTAACTTTGATGCACTCAATGATGTGGAAAACCTGAAGTATTCTGCTGAAAGAATCAAACATCACGGCTTGAAACATGAAGCGGTTGTCACTATGATGGACTTACCACCGGGATGTCACGGTGCTCATAATGTCGAGTTTTATGAAAAAACACTTCGTGATATTCTGGACAGCGGTCTTCCGTTTGACAGTATCTGTTTTAAAGATGCAAGCGGGACATCAAATCCTCAAAAAGTTTTTGAGACCATTACAATGGCAAGAAAACTTTTAGGAGAAGATACACACATACGTCTGCATACACATGAGACTGCCGGTGTTTCTGTAGCTGCTTATATGGCTGCGCTTGAGGCGGGTGTTGACGGTATAGATATGGCGGCTTCTCCTGTAAGCGGTGGAACATCTCAGCCTGATATTTTGACAATGCTTCATGCAACAAAGGGAATGAATTATGACCTTGGCGGACTTGAACTTGGTAAAATTCTTACTTATGAGAAAGAGTTACAGTCATGTCTGAGTGATTATTTTATGCCTCCTGAAGCGACAATGGTTTCTCCGATTATTCCATTTTCACCAATGCCTGGCGGTGCTTTGACTGCAAATACGCAAATGATGCGCGACAACGGCATCATGGATAAATTCCCGGATGTTATCGCGGCAATGCAGGAAGTAGTAGAAAAAGGCGGTTACGGTACATCGGTAACGCCGGTTTCTCAGTTTTATTTCCAACAGGCGCTTAACAATGTAATGCAGGGACCATGGAAAGCCATTGCCCCTGGTTACGGAAAAATGGTTTTAGGATACTTCGGAAAAACTCCGGTTGAACCGGATCCGGAAATTGTTAAAATTGCTTCAGAGCAGTTAAAACTTGAGCCGACAACAAAAAAAGCACTTGATTTGGCAGATGCAGATCCTGCAAAATCTTTAGAGAACTGGATTAACAGACTTAAAGAAGAAGGTATAGAAATAACAGAAGAAAATATTTTTATAGCGGCTGCATGCCAGGAAAAAGGAATCACTTTCCTTAAAGGTGAAGGTGAGTTAAACGTTCGTACAAATATCAGAAATGAAAAAAGAAACAGAAAAAGATTGTGAAGGAAGTTCAATGGGAAGCGGAAATTATACAGTAGTAGTAGATGGTCAAAAGTTTAGTGTTCAAGTAGCAGAGGGTGATGCAGATATTCAGGTAACAGCAGTAAATGGTGAGAGCACTGCTCCATCAACAACTTCGGCAGCACCTGCTGTGTCAGGAAATGATGTAGAAATCAAAGCACTTCTTCCGGGTAATGTTTGGAAAATTGTCGCAAATCCGGGTCAAAGTGTTAACGAAGGTGACGTAATCATGATTTTAGAATCTATGAAAATGGAAATAGATGTTGTGGCGCCTCGCGGTGGTGTTATTAAGTCTATTAATGTAGCTACAAACGATAAAGTTGTAGAAGGTCAAGTCGTAGCAGTATTAGGATAAGCGAATGAAAAAAATTGTACTTAAGTTTTTAGCTCTTATAATGCTCTTTGCATTTTCAAATGCAATGGCATCAGAGCATGCAACAGTTGCTCAAGAAGCACAATCAACACATAAAGAAGAAAACTATCATCCAAAACCAATGGGTGAAATGATAGTAAATTTTCTCAAATCAACAGGAATTGTCGCTCTTGTAAGTCCAAGAGATGATGAATGAGTGCAACAGGGCAAAAAATGAGTGATTTTCATAAAGGTCTGGGCCGTGTGATTATGATTCTTATCGTCTTTTTGCTTTTTTATCTTGGAATTGCAAAAGGGTTTGAACCATTGTTACTCTTGCCAATTGCCTTTGGCGGACTGCTGGCAAATATTCCTATAGCCGGTATTGCAGGAGAACATGGTTTCCTTGGTGTAATTTACAATATGGGACTTTCAAATGAGCTTTTTCCTATTATCATTTTTATGGGTGTCGGGGCAATGACTGATTTTGGTCCACTGTTGTCAAACCCTAAAACAGCACTGCTTGGCGGAGCGGCTCAGTTTGGTATTTTTGGAACACTTGTGGGTGCTGTTGCGCTTGCACATTACGGCTTTGTTGATTTTACCCTGCAGCAGGCTTCTGCAATTTCGATTATCGGCGGGGCGGATGGTCCTACATCCATCTTTATCGCAACGAAACTTGCACCGGAACTTTTGGGAGCTATTGCGGTTGCATCATACAGTTATATGGCGATGGTGCCTATTATTCAGCCTCCTATTATGAAAGCACTGACAAGCGAAAAAGAGAGAAAGATCAAGATGACGACACTTCGTCATGTTTCCCGTTTGGAAAAACTTGTTTTCCCGATCCTTGTTTTGATGCTGGCAATTTTGGTTTTACCGGAATCTACACCGCTTATCGGTGCATTTATGTTCGGTAATTTCTTAAAAGAATCAGGTGTTGTTGAACGTTTGAATGATACATTACAAAATGCCCTTATCAATATTACAACTATTTTCTTGGGACTTGGTGTCGGTTCGAAGCTTGCAGCTGATCAGTTCCTTGTACCTGAAACTTTGTTTATTATGGTTTTAGGAATTATTGCATTTTCTGTAGGAACTGCAGCAGGTGTATTGATGGCGAAATTTATGAACCTTTTCCCTGGGCACAAAATCAATCCGTTAATCGGTTCAGCAGGTGTTTCTGCCGTTCCGATGGCGGCACGTGTGTCAAATAAGGTCGGTATGGAATATGACCGTACAAACATGCTTTTAATGCATGCAATGGGTCCGAATGTGGCAGGAGTTATCGGTTCAGCAGTAGCAGCTGGTGTGCTTATTTCACTTTTTCAGTAATTAATCGGCACGAAATTCAAATAGCGGCGCAATTGCGTCGTTATCTCCTCTTCCCGTACTATGAATACACTTCCTTCTTAATTTCTACTATCTTAAACCCCAATACTGCTGTTACAACTTGAAACAACAGCTGAAAATATTTATGCATAAGTATGAAGTTTGGCTGACATATCAAATAATATTCGCATAATTGTATCGAACAATTACATTTTTGAATATTCACTATATAGAATAAAAATATAATAAATTGTAACTAATTAAATCAGGCGAATAGGTGACAAATACAGAATTATTATCTACAACAAAAAAACTTACTGTTTTATATGCGGAAGATGACCTAGAGATGAGAAAAAGTACAACTGCTTTATTGAAAAATTTTTTCTCTCATGTATATACTGCATCTGACGGGAGGGAAGCTTTAGCGGCATATAAGAACAATCTTGCGAATATCGATCTTGTAATCACAGATATTTTGATGCCACACTTAAACGGCATAGAACTTACAAAAGAAATATTATCTATAAATATAGAACAAAAATTTATCGTTATATCTGCTTATAATGAAACAAGCTATTTTATTGAACTTATTAATACTGGAGCTGTTATAGGGTTTTTGCAAAAACCTATTAAGCGTCAAGAACTGTTGAATATTTTAACTACTGTATCTCTTTTTTATAAAGAGGAATATGAAACAATTCTCCCCTTTCAAGATGGATTTTTATGGAATAGAGATTTGAAAAAACTTTTTTTGGAAGGGAAAGAGATTACATTGAGTGCCAATGAAACTAAACTTTTAGATCTGTTTTTAAGCTATCCTAATACTGTTTTTTCTGCTATTGATCTACACCTTTATCTTTTTGAAGACACGAAAGAGTTTTCGGAAGATTCTATAAAAAGCTTTATTAAGCGCCTTAGAAAAAAAATCCCTTCATCCTCAATACAAACACACAAAGATTTAGGTTATTCTCTGAGTATCTAGTTTTTGACACTTTCTTGACACTTCTAAATAATATAATTTTTCTAATAGAATTTTACTAGGATATTTTATGGAAATACAAATGAAGCAAGATGAGCTTATTGTCTCAAAAACAGATACGAAGGGGCGGATTACTTATGGTAATTTATATTTTATCTCAATATCCGGTTATTCAGAAAAAGAGTTACTCAATGCTCCACATAATATTTTGCGACATCCCGATATGCCGCGTGTCATTTTTAAACTTTTGTGGGATCGTATTCAAGTCAAAAAGTATATCAATGCTTATGTGAAAAACCTTACAAAGAACGGAGATTATTATTGGGTTTTTGCAAATGTTACTGCATCTTTAGATGTCCATGGAAATATTGTAGGCTACTATTCGGTTAGAAGAGCTCCCTCTGCAAGAGGTGTACATATAATTGAAAAACTCTATAGAGAGTTACGTCAAGCTGAAGCGAGTGGCGGCATAAGTGCTTCATTGAAAATATTGGAAAAACAATTACAACAAGAAGGGAAAAACTACGATGAATTTATTCTCAATCTTCAAAAATAAAAAAAGAAAAAGTGATGAAGCACTACTGGATCAGATAAACAGTGTCATGGCAGACGCGGCAAACGGCAACCTTGAAAAAAGAGTTACCAATATTCCGGAAGATTCTAAATACTATAATATGGCATGGAATTACAATAATTTATTAGACCAGGTTGAGGCATTCATGCGTGACAGTGAAACTGCTATAAAACTTGCAACTAATGGTGATAACAGTATAGTGATGTTTCAAGATGGATTTAAAGGTATATTTGCCCGTTCAGTTGAGCCGATTAATAAATCATTAGAGGGTATTAAGTCAGGAATACAGTTAAAAACACAGGGAAATCTTTCGAAAAAATTTAATGAAATCGGAGGCGGCAGTGTTGGCGGTGTTTTACAGGTGAAAAAAGATATAGAGTTTGGTAATGAGATATCCAAGACAATTTTACAAACATCAAAAGATACCAGCAAAGCATCGCAGGACAGTATCCAATCGATAGAATCTGTTCAAAAGAATTTTGAAAAACTTGATGAAAGCATAACTGAAACAGTAAAAGGGATTGATGCCCTCAATCAACAGTCATTAGAAATTTCTACCATTGTTGAATTGATTCAAGATATAGCAGAACAGACAAACCTGCTTGCGCTCAATGCTGCGATAGAAGCCGCACGTGCCGGTGAACACGGCAGAGGTTTTGCCGTTGTTGCCGATGAAGTAAGAAAACTGGCAGAAAGAACACAAAAAGCTACGACAGAGATATCTATGACTATTTCAACTCTAAAACAAGAAACCAATGAAATATCGGAAGAGTCTGAGACAATGTATGAATTAGCAAAAGAGTCTCAAAAATATCTGGAGAGTTTATATACGACACTGAAAAGTTTTAACAAATCAGCAAAAGAAACTGCCGATAATGCAAATCATATTAACAATATTTTCCTTGTATCCGTTGCAAAAATTGATCATATAGTCTTTAAATCAAAAGCATATTCGACACTCTTAAGTCAGAATATTTCGGAACCGTTAGCAGATCATCTTTCATGCCGTTTTGGAAAATGGTATCTTAATGACGGTAAAAAGCAGTTTGGCAAAACAAAAGTGTATAACAAACTTGATGCCCACCACAAAGCAGTTCATGACTCTGCCATAAAAAACATGAAGTTTGCCGAGAGTAAAACAGCTCTTTTCCCTGAAAACACAGAAGAGATTATCAAAAACTTTACTGTTATGGAAAATGCAAGTAATGAGCTTTTTAATTTACTTGATTTAATGATAGAGGAGTAAAATAGTGCCACTGCAGGAGTTGAAAAATTACGCCAAAGAACTTCACTTGCTTTTTGTCGAAGATGATTTAGATGCGCGAACAAGCACATTTGAGATGTTGAAAAATATCTTTACCCATATTACAGTCGTTACAAACGGTCAGGAGGGAATAGAAAAATTTAAAAATGAAAAATTTCATATAATTATCACAGATATAAATATGCCTGTAATGAATGGTCTTGATATGATAGAACAAATTCGCCAACAAGATACAAAAATTCCAATCTTCATTTTATCTGCCTATAATGATGCAGAATATATTTTACGAGCGATTCAGCTTGGGATTGACGGATTTATTATAAAACCGCTTATCTATCAACAGTTTCTTACAGTTTTAAAAAAAGCATTGGAAAAGATTCACCTGGAGACACTTGCTAAAAATTATCAAGAACACCTTGAAAGAGAAATTAAAAAACAAACGCAGGAGTTGAGGCATAAGCTATATTTTGATGATTTAACCGGTTTGTGCAACCGCTATGCTTTGTTTGAAGATTTAAAAAAAATTACGGTACCAATTATTTTTATTATAGATATCAATGGATTTAAATCTATTAATGAAATTTATGGCGCAGAGACAGGTTCTTTTGTATTACAAGAGTTTGCTCATTTTTTACAACATTTTACTGCAGGTAAAAACTATAAAACCTATAGAATTTCTGCAGATGAGTTTGTTGTTTTGGATGACTGTGAATATATTGACTTTGAAAAATATGAAATTTTTCTACAAGACTTCTTCAGAGAGTTTGCATCTTTTCGGGTTGTAACTGAGCAGGACATAATTTCCATAGAAGTTACTGTAGGTATATCAACTTCACAATATAATTCGTACGAATATGCAACAATTGCATTGGAGTATGCTAAAAAACATAAAAAACAGTATATGATGTATTCCAATACTATTGATAACCGATCTGCAAAACAGGATATTCTTATCTGGAAAGACAAGATTAAAAATGCAATTGAGAATAATGATATTGTTACAGTTTACCAAGGTATCGTCAATCAGGAAGAAAAAGTAGTCAAATATGAAGCACTCATGCGACTTCGTGATGAGGATGGCACGCTGATCTCTCCTTACTTTTTTTTGGATATTGCAATAAAAACAGGACTCTACCCGCAACTCTCTTCGTATGTAATATTTACGAGTCTGAAAAAGATAAAAGAGATACAAACACCTATTGGCATTAATTTTACAGTCAATGATATTAAAAACAAACTTTTTATCGATGAGATTGAGGACTATATTCGAAAGAATCCTGATGTCGGTTCATTGGTTGTTATGGAGATTACTGAGAGTCAGAGTATGGAAAATTTTGATGATATAAAAATATTTATTAATCGTTTTAGGAAATATGGTGTAAAATTTGCCATTGATGATTTTGGCAGCGGATTTTCAAATTTTGAAAATATTTTAAACATAGCACCAGACTATATTAAAATAGATGGTTCGCTTATAAAAGATATTGACAAAAATGAAAAATCTTTTATTCTTGTAGAAGCGATAGTGGAGTTTTCTCATAAACTCAATATAAAAGTAATTGCTGAATTTGTACACTCTAAAAAGATTTTTGAAATATTAAAATCTTTTCAGGTGGATGATTATCAAGGTTTTTATTTTTATGAACCAAATGAAAAAATAATTTAGGAGAAAAAAATGGATAAAAAAATGGCACTAAGCAAGAAGCAAATCGGACTTGAAACTTCTATGGTTGCAAACAAATTAACAGATGAGTGTATTTATGTAAGCTTATTTGGACTGTTGGATTCAGCTCGTATAGAAGATGTCTCAAAAAAAATAACCAAAATCAGTGAATCAGACAAAATTGTATGCGTAATATTAGATTTATACAATGTTGATGCAATTGATACAGCAGTTGCCGGATATATAAACAGATTGGGAAATATACTTAAACTGATGGGTATTGAACCTATTATATGCGGTATTAAAGCAGAGTTGGCAGAGAAGATGGTAAAAACAGATATTCAGTTTAGCGGAATACAGATAATCAGAAATTTGCAAGATGCACTGCTTGTGAGTTTTAAAGTTACAGGGTATGAACTTATAAAAACAGAAAAATAGTTGTATTATGTCACTTGTTTTCCATATTTTAGATGAGATTGAAGCCTATCAGTGTGCAAGACAAATAAACGAAATAGCGAAAGAGTTTGGTTTTTCCCGGTTTGATGCAGGCATGTTTTCAATTGCAGTTACAGAGATTGTTATTAATAGTATTCGCTATGCAAAGGATGTCAAAGTAAGTTGCAGATATACACAAAACAACAAAGGGCTGGAAGTTTATATTGAAGACAAAGGCAAAGGTATAAAAAATATTCAACACTCCTTACAAGATGGTAACTCTTCTGCAAAAGACAGTCTGGGATTAGGGCTTGGTGCTGCAAAAAGATCGGTTGATGAGTTTTTGATTGAAAAAAGTGATACAAGCGGAACATCAATTATTCTTAGAAAATATATTGATGAACCTACATATGAATACTCTCCAGTTTCTGTAAAAAAAGAGGCAAGTCAGTTTAACAGTGATGCATATTTTATTAAACATTATGATGGAGATAAAAGTTTATTTGCTATTATTGAAGGCAAAGGAGATGATCTGTCGGCATATAAAACCGTACAAAGTGTAAAAGGACTTCTGTTGGAAGAGTACCGGTTGCCCTTAAAAGACATTGTAAGGTATATCAACCTTATGCTTTCGAATAATGATGCTTTTGAAGATATCACTCTTGTGCTGTTGCGTTTGTTGCCTGATAAACTTGAATATCTGATTTTGGGAAATGGTTTTATTCTCTCTTATCCTGAGATGAAATTTCAAGCATATACGCAAGCTTCCTGCCTGAAATTGCCTGAAGATTTATCAGTACAACAAGAGTTGCTTCCTGAGCAGTTTTGTATTGTACTGGCAAGTGACGGTATTGAGTATAATGATTTTTTAAATAAAGAGGTCTGTAATTTATCAACTTTAGAGTTGGCAACAGATATTTTCAATAAATATAATCTTGATGATGCTTCAACGATAATAGCTGTAAAGAGGGAAGAGAACAATGTCAGAAACTAAGCAGTCCCTCGCCCTGCATCAATATTTAAGTGGCATCATTACAAATATTCCCTACGGGATTCTTACTGTTTCAGAAAATTCAGAAATTAGTATGCTCAACAGTAATATATTAGAAATTTTAGAAATCAACGAAGAAAATTTACATAATTATATAGATAAAGATTACAAAAAACTTTTTTTTGAGGTTCCGGAAATTATTGATATCTATGTGGAGAAAATGATTCAGAAAAATCAACTAAGCGTTGATATAGAACAGTTTTCTTTTAAAGATAAAATTTTGAATATAAAAATGAGAGCGATGCTTGACGGGACGATTTTTATTATAGAAGATATTACACAAAGGGTCCAGCAGGAGAAGAAACTCAGAGAGTTAAACAAAACACTCGAAGAGCGGATTCAACAAGAAGTAGCGAAAAACAGAAAACAGGATCAGCAACTCCAACAACAATCCCGTTTGGCACAAATGGGAGAGATGATCTCAATGATTGCACATCAGTGGAGACAGCCTCTTGGTGCCATTGCCAGTACATCTGTTAACTTATCTATGAAAATAGAGCTGGAATCTTATAATCTGAATAATTTACAAGAGCAGGAAGCGTGTCAAAATTATTTTTTACAACAGCTAAATGTTATTGAAAATCTTGTTCAAAACCTGACAAATACCATTGATGATTTCAGAAATTTTTATAAACCAAACAAGCAGTCAATTTTATGCACGTTTGAAGAAGTTATTGATAAATCATTAAATATCATTCTTGCATCTTTGAAAAATAATAATATTCAAGTGACTTTTAATTATATTCGTTTAGAAAAAATAAAAATGTATGACAGCGAAATTATGCAGGTTATTCTAAATATTTTAAAAAATGCACAGGATAATTTTCGGGAAAAAAATATTTCAAACCCTTGTATTGATATAACAGTTAATAATAAAGTACTCTCAATCTGTGATAATGGAGGGGGAATTTCAGAAAATATCCTACAAAATATTTTTGACCCTTATTTTTCTACTAAGAGTGAAAAAAATGGTACAGGACTTGGACTCTATATGTCTAAAATAATTGTTGAAGAACATCACAACGGAAAACTTACTGTTAAAAACAGGGATGATGGAGTTTGTTTTATGCTAGATTTAAGAGAAAAGACTAACTGAAAAACTTGTACTGTTTTTATGATTCCATTACCGAAACAATCAAAGGGATGACATTATGACTTTTTGTTTTATCTATAAAACCGCTTGCGCCTAAATCTTCTGCTTCTCTTTTGTTATTGTCTCCTGTCATTGAGCTGTTGACAATTACAGGAATATCTCTTGTGAGCAGATTGGCTTTTAAATTTTGAATGACGGTAAAACCGGACATTTCCGGCATTTCAATATCTGTAATTATTGCCGGTATCTCTTTTGCAGATTCGCCGAGCGTTTTAATGTAGTCAATCAGTTTTTTACCATTGTCAAAAAGTTTGATATTGATGTTTGCTTTTTGAAAAAGCTGTATAAGGTGTCGCTGTGCTGTTTTTGAATCTTCTGCAATGAGGACGGTTCCGTATTTCAGCTTATCGGGAATGACAATATCTTTTAAAAATTCTATATCTTTGTCTACATTTACAAGTGCCTGCGGTAAGACATCAGCAAGAAGTTTTTCATAGTCCAGGATAAGACAGAGGCTTCCATCTTCAAGCCTTGTGTCATTCATGACTACACCGTCTTCTTTGAGTCTGTAACTGTCCGGTGCGTGCATCTCATTCCAGTTCTTTTTGATCACTCTGTAGGCGGACATAATTCTCAGTCCTATAATAATACCGTTAAAGTCACAAATTAAAATTTTGGAATGAGAAATTTCATTTTCATTTAATGTCACATCCAGCCATGCAGGAAGATTTAAAATGGGTATTTGCAGGTTCCGAAGAACGATTGTCCCTTCAAACAAGGGATGAGCAGAGGGTATCTGTGTCAAAAAATGATTTTTAGATTCGACCACTTCTCGGGTTTTAAAGATATTGATAGCATAAAAAGCTGAGTCTCTCTTCTCACTTACCCTAAAGACCAACAGTTGTAATTCATTATTTTTTGCCAGATTTGTGGCAGCGTCGACATTGTCTAATACAGACATATAATACCTTTAATTTTAAATAGGCATTAATAGTAGCGAAAATAAAATGAATTTGGCTTGAATATTAGTAATGAAATGTTAAAATAGCTTTATAATATCACTCAGGAAAGAATTTTTGAAAATAATAGTAACATTACTTTTTATCACTACCTTTTTGTTTTCCAACGTATACTATTCAAAAGTAGAACCTTATGAAATAAGAACAATTGCATCAAATGTTTCGGGCAAAGTGCTTTACACAGATGACAATATGACTGGAAAAAAACTCACATCAAAAGTCTTTATAAAAATTGATTCAGAACTTGATGAAGATGAATTAAAGGCTGTTGAGAAAAAGCTCTCTTATCAAAAAAACACCTTGCTTTTGAATGAAAAAATACTGCAAAACCTGCGACAACTTGTAGAAAAAAAGCGAGAAAATTATCAAAAAATCAAGCATTTAAAGATAAAATCCAGTATAGAAAAAGACAAAGAGTTTTATGACTTGCTGAGCAGTGAGAACTCTTCTCTTGCAACACAAAAAGAGATAAACAATCTAAAAACCACTATAGCCGATTTGGAGTTAAGACGAAAACAGCTTGTAAAAACCATAAAAGACAAAAACATCAGTGCCAAAAACTTTGTATTGTATGAAATCTCCGTCAAAGCGGGTCAAACGGTAGGGGTTTCTACCCTTTGGCCAAAATTGCAGATACCTCCAAGGCTCTGCTGAGTGTTTATTTGGATAAAAATGATTTAAAAAATGTGAAGAAAAAAGTGATATATATCAACGGAAAAGAGACACCGTATAAAGTCTCACGTGTTTCTTATATAGCAGATACAAAAAATATTTCAAAATACAAAGCGCAAATTATTATAGATGCGCAAAAAGTATTTTCCGGATTGGTAAAAATTGAATTCAAAGCGAGAAATAATGAAAAGTAGTCTTACGGCCTGTCCTCTTGACTGTTATGACGCCTGCGGGTTAGTGTATGATGAAAAAAAACTCAAACCTCTTAAAATTGGACATACAAAGGGATTTTTATGCCCCCATCTCAACCATTATGACAAATTTGAAAGGATAGAAAAAGCACGATTTCAGGGAAAAGAAATTACGATGGAAGAAGCACTGTTAAAACTAAAAGAGTTGCTTGCAGTAGAGTTTAAAAGTGATGTTTTACATTACAGAGGCAGCGGAAATTTTGCTTTGATGCAGGAAGTGACAGACCACTTTTTTGCGAATTTTGGGGCAACGCTTACGGATGGAAGCTTGTGTGACGGAGCAGGAGAAGCCGGAATAATAGAAGGCAGAGGCAGCAACAAAAATATGCCTTTGAGTGAAATTGAAAAATCAGATGTGATTATATTCTGGGGAAGAAATCCGCATACGACTTCTTCTCACATACTACCGCTTATAAAAGACAAAACCATTATAGTGATAGACCCGGTTAAAACCAAAATTGCCCAGATGGCTGATTTACATGTACAGATAAAACCGCATACAGATATATACCTTGCATTGCTTTTAGCACGATTTGTATACATTAATGACAGTTTGAATGAAGCGTTTATACAACAGTATGCAAGTGAATTTGAGGAGTATTACGAATTGACCCAGGGTGTGCGCATTAAAGCAACACTTGAAGATATCGGTGTGACTTTGGGCGATATTGGCGATATTTTACATATGACTATAGATAAAAAGGTTGCTATTGTCTGTGGTGTAGGTATTCAAAAATACAGAGACGGGGCGGATGTGATGCGCAGTATTGATGCCTTTGCCGTCTCCCTTGGCTTTTTTGGAAAAGAGGGCTGCGGTGTGGCATACCTTGGAAATTCCAAAGAGGGAATCAGCTCTCCATTTGAAACAAAAGCCAAACGAGTCTCCAAGGTCAATACTGACTTTGATGCCTTTGAAACCGTGTTTATTCAGGGTGCAAATCCTCTTGCACAGATGCCAGACAGTTTGAGAGTCAAAAATGCTTTACAAAAAACACAAAATGTAGTTTATTTTGGTTTGTACGAGAATGAAACAAGTGCAATGGCAGATTTGGTGATTCCTGCAAAAACCTTCTTGGAAAAGAATGATATACGTACCTCCTATGCTCATAACGGACTGATGGTGATGCATAAACAGATTGAGAGTGACATCGGTATCAGTGAGTATGATTTGGCAGCGTATCTGTGTCAGGCATTTGATATAGAAATTAAAGCAGAAGAGGAGTATCTGCAGTATTTTAAAAATTTTGGTGTGAAAAAAATTAACGGATGTTTTGAGGTTGAAAACAGAGAAGCAGTTCCGTATCAAAACGGTTTTGATACCAATGACGGTGAATTTGTTTTTTTGGAAGAGTTTGAAACACAGCAGAGTGAGGCTGAGGATGAGTTTAATCTCATAACACCCAAGAGTCCCAGAAGTTTAAATTCTCAGTTTTACAGAGAAAAACATCTCTATATACATCCCTTTCATGGATATAAAGACGGTGAAGAGATTGAAATAAGTTCACAAAACGGAAGTGTTGTTCTGAGAGTAAAAAATGACAGCAGACTGCGTACAGATACTGTGCTTATATACAGCGGCACACCGGGTGTCAACAATCTGACATCCTCAAAGCACTCTTATGAGGGTAAATGTGCTGTTTTTCAAGAAAATAAAGTTAAAATTGCTAAAAAATAAAGAGAGTAGACAAAATGAACATTAAAGAAATGGATAAAAAATATGTTTTACCGACATATGCACGGGCAGATATAGAGTTTGTAAGAGGAAAAAACGCTACTCTCTTTGACAGTGAGGGGAAAAAGTATATAGATTTTACTTCCGGTATCGGTGTTGTTTCAGTCGGTCATGCAAATGAAAGAGTGAGCAGGGCTTTGTGCGAACAGCTGGCAAGTGTGACACATACATCGAATCTTTACTATATAGCACCCCAGGCACTGGCTGCTCAAAAAGTTGTCGAGACAAGCGGGTATGATATGCAGTGCTTTTTTGCAAACAGTGGTGCAGAAGCAAATGAAGGAGCTATAAAAATTGCCAGAAAACACGGGGAGCGTGACGGAGAGATAAAAAGATACAAAATAATTACACTCAACCACTCTTTTCACGGACGAACCATTACAACAGTCAAGGCAACAGGGCAGGAGGCGATGCATAACTATTTCGGACCTTTTCCTGACGGTTTTGTGTATGCAGACGGTATAGACGAAATCGAAGCACTGCTGGACGACCATACAGCGGGTGTAATGATCGAACTGATTCAGGGCGAGGGCGGAGTAGAGCCGCAGGACAAAGAAAAAGTACAGGCACTGGCAAAGCTTTTAAAAGAGCGTGAAATTCCTTTGATTGTCGATGAAGTACAAACCGGTGCCTATAGAATCGGTGAATTTACGGCATCGCAGGCTTATGGAATCTCCCCTGAGATTATCACACTGGCAAAAGGCATCGGAGGAGGTGTTCCTGTAGGAATAGTCATGACAACACTCAAGCATGTTCTCAGCGCAGGAGATCATGGATCGACATTTGGCGGAAACTATCTGAGCAGCCGTGCTGTATGTGAAGTGGTAGATATACTCAATGAAAAAAAACAAAGCGGTGATTTGGAAATAACCTCTTTGATGTTCAATCAGTCTTTGGAAAAATTTTATAATGCCAACAGGGAAATATTTACACAAAAAGTCGGGATTGGTATGATGTGTGGTCTGCGTGTCAAAGATGCAGATACACTGACAAATATTATAAACCTGGCAAAGGAAAATGGTGTCATTATGCTTAAAGCAGGAAGAAACACATTAAGATTTTTACCACCGCTGACAATTACAAAAGAGGAAATTGATGAAGGCTTCAGTGCTCTTAACTCTGCTATGTCTCAGCTGTAGTTTCCCTCTTTTTGGAGCTGATGACAATGCTGGTCTGGAGCAATTCATATCTTCTTACAAGCAGTTGCAGTTTCAGTATGATTATGAAAAAAATGAAGCGGAGAGTTCCAAACTGCGTGACTCATGGATAGTTCCTGTTCAGATCAATTACAGTTATTCCAAAAACAATGCTTTTGGTGTTGGACAGTCAAACCAAAATGCGGCTATTCGCATAAATCAGCCAATTTTTCAAAGCGGAGGGATCTATTACGGCATAAAATTTGCCAATGCGAGTAAATATTATACGAAGTACTCTATTGATGTGGCAAAACGAAAAATGATTAAAGATACTATTGCTGTTTTGATGCAGATAAAACAAACAGAGTTCAAAGAGCAAAAGCAAAAACTACAAATTAAAAACAGTGAAATAAATCTGCAACAGAAAAAAGAGGAGTATTTCAGCGGACAGCTTGATTCAGGGTTTTTGGATGATGCTGTGATTCAAAAAAATACAGCCTTGTCTGTTTTGTACGATATTCAGGCTGCGAAAGAAAAACTTGTGAGCTCTTTTCATGCTTTGAGTGATTTGGATTATACAAAAGTCGCTATTCCGAAATTAAAACTTTTAGAACATGACGAGTTTTTACAACATAATATAGTGCTGCAAATGGATAGAGCCCAGACAGAGAAAAACAGATACAATAAAAATGTTACTCTTGCAAAATATCTTCCAAAGGTAAATCTTACAGCAGGATATAACTGGAAGCTTACGACAAATCAGGCTTTTCAGGTAGGTCCGACAATAGTCAGCAATTCAAATGAGTTAAACTACTATGATTATGGTATTGCCCTTTCAGTTCCACTCGATATCAATACATTCAGAGATATAGAATCTGCAACAGTAGACTACTTAAAGGCAAAAATTGTGTTAAAAGACAAACAAAGAGAATTGAACTCTTTGTATGAACAGGTCATGCACAATATAGAAAATTATAATAAAAAGATAGCGTTGAGTAATGAAAATATCGTATTATATACGAAGCTTTTGGAAGATACAAAAAAACTTTTTAAGGCTGGGTACAAGACAGAATATGATGTGCAAAGACTTGCAAATTCTTTGCGGATACAAAATATAGATACAAAAATATATGAGCTGGACAAGCAGTTGGAACTCTTGAATCTGTATGAAATGTATATCAGCAATGAAAAATAAACGGGAAAAAGAATGAGTCAAAAATTTAGTGAATATATGGCAGAGTGGCTGTATGGTGAAAACGGCTATTATGCAACATACAAAAATATAGGCAAAGAGGGTGATTTTTATACGGCAGTCAGTACAAGCAAATTTTTTGGCGGTACCATTGCCAGGCATATTATTTCACTTGTTGATGAAGGTTTTTTACAAAAAGATGCGGTTATTTGTGAAATAGGGGCACATCATGGGTACTTTTTGGCGGATGTGTGTGAGTTTCTTTATACTCTGCGACCGGAGCTGTTGTCAAGTTTTGAGTTTGTTATTATAGAACGCTTTGATGATTTGCAGAAACATCAAAGAGAATATTTTTCAGAAAGTTTTGGTGATGCTGTATCTTTGAAACATTACAAATCTCTCTCTGACCTTACATGTAACAATGCCTTTTTTATAGCCAATGAAATATTTGACGCATTTCCCTGTGAACTGTATTTTAAAGGCAAAAGTGCACGGGTACAAAACCATGAAGTGATTTTTGACGAAACAGACGAATGGGTGGAGCAAAAGGCAAAAAAATACCACAAAGACAGAGGGGAAATTGCACGAGGATATGAAGCATTTGCAAAAGAGATGGCAAATGCTGCAAAGAAGTTTGAATTTATAAGCTTTGATTACGGTGAGATGCAGGCCCGTCCCGATTTTTCACTCAGAATTTATACAAAGCATGAAGTGCATCCGTTCTTTGAAGAGGGTTTAAACACAGAAGAACTCTTTGCAAAAAGCGATATCACCTATGATGTCACCTTCTTACATGTAAAGGATGCCTATGAAGAGGCAGGGGTGAAGTTTGTAGAATTCAAAGCGCAGATGGTCGCACTCGTTGATATGGGTATTTTAGAACTTTTGGAGATGCTTAGAGAGCATGCTGATGAAAAAATATACAAACAGGAACTTGAAAAAGTAAAGATGCTCATCATGCCAAACTTTTTGGGGGAAAGATTTAAAATGATTCGTTTTAGAAAAGGTTCCTAAAGGGAACCTATCATTTTCATTAACTCTTCGGGTCTGTTGGAGTTTTTAATGGCATTTTCTTTTGAGATAATATTTTTCTGAAGCAGTTCTATGAGTTGTTGTGTCTGTGTTGTCATATGTGTCTCTTGCTGGTTTAACTGCATTTGAGAATAAATCTGGTGCACTTTGTCTTCTCGAATCTGATTTTGGATTGCCGGATTTGTAATAAGTATCTCTTGTGTGGCTACTTTACCGCCGCCTATTCTTGGAATAAGTGTCTGTGCAATAACCGCTACCAAAGAAGAGGAGAGTTGTGCCCGAATTTGGGCCTGTTCTTCTCCGTCAAAGACATCAATAATACGGTTGATTGTTCCCGGTGCAGAGTTTGTATGCAGGGTTCCAAATACCAGGTGCCCTGTTTCGGCTGCTGTAAGTGCGGCACCGATGGTTTCGGCATCACGCATTTCCCCGATGAGAATGATGTCCGGATCTTGACGCAGTGAGTATTTGAGTGCTGTGGCAAAAGATTCTGTACTGTTTCCCACATCACGCTGAGAAAAAAGAGATTTGATGTTTTTATGAACAAACTCCACAGGATCCTCAATGGTGATAATATGACGACGTTCTGTCATATTTATCTCATGCAGCATGGAAGCGAGTGTTGTTGATTTACCAGAACCCGTAGGACCGGTGACCAAAATAAGTCCTTTTTCTTTTTTTACCAGTTCTTTGAAAATAGGCGGATTTCCATATTCGTCCAGTGTCGGAATTTCTATAGGAATCATACGAAAAGCACAGGCAATTCCGTGAATGGTTCTGTAAAAGTTTGCACGAAAACGACCAACATCTTTGAGTTCAAATGAGAAGTCCAGTTCATTGCGCTCTTCAAAAACTTTCTTTTGTTTGTCTTCAATGAGAGAATAGGCCATCTCTTCAATATCATTGGCGGTAAGGACAGGAAGATTCAAAGCACGCAACTCTTTGTCTATTCTGATTTGCGGTTCACTGCCTACAACAAGGTGTAAATCCGAAGATTTAAATGCCAAGACACTTTTTAACAGCTTTTTGATATCTAAGCGTTGCGTGGAACTCTCTGTTTTTACTTCTTCATTCATAAAAAACTCCTTTGGTATTGTTCTTCATTAAAACCGACAAGAACATCATCGTTATACTCTACGACAGGACGCTTAATCAGCAGGTTTTCTTTGCAGAGCCACTCCTGTTGTTGCTGCTCGTCCAGGTTCAGTTCTTTGAGTTTGAGATTTCTGTAGGTGGTGCTTCTGGTATTAAAGAGGGGTTTGATGCCGACTTTTGAAACCCAGTAGTCTACTTTTTCACATGGAAGCTGCTGTGTTTTAAAATCAAAAAGTTCATACGCCAGATTGTGTTTTTTAAAAAAAGAGAGTGCTTTTTTGACGCTGTCACAGTTTTTAATGCCATAAACTTTTATCATGGCACTACTCAATGATTTTAGGAACGATGAAAAAATCATCTGCACTTTTTGGAGCGTGCTTTAAAATTTCCTGGCTGATGGTACTGTCACATTTTGGGATATCTTCGCGTAAAGGTGTTGCTCTGTCATCCATAGCAAAAGTACTATCCACTTCACTTGTATCCAACTCACTTAAATTATCTACAAAACTTACTATTTCTGAGAGCTGCGATATAATTTCTTCACGTTTATCATCGCTTACATGTAAATAGGAAAGTTTTTCCAGTCGTGTTAATAGTGTGTCATCTACTTGCATTGTCTGTCCTGTATAATAGTTTATTTTGATTTTATCATATATTTGATAAAACTTTAACTTATTTATGGGTAATATTAGAAACTTTATAAAACAATCGATATAGATATAAGGAAGAATTTTTGAGTTTAAAAGAAAATATTGAAATGGTAAAAGAAGAGCTGACATCAGAAGAAAAGTTTTTTGAAAAAGCAGTGGTTACGGAGAAATTTGTAAAAAAATACAAAAAAGCAATGATAGGTTCTGTTGTGGCAATTGCACTGTTTGTTGCCGGTGACATTGCATACAATATTAACAAACAGCATACACTTGAAGCGGCAAACCAGGCACTTTTGACATTACAGAAAAATCCGAAAGATGAAGCGACACTGGCAACTTTGGCAACTCTAAGTCCGAACCTGCATGATCTTTGGGTCTATTCCCGGGCCGTTGTGAGCAAAAATATAAAAGAATTGGAAAAACTGCAAAATTCTCAGGCTTTACTGCTTGGTGATTTGTCAAGTTATGAAGTGGCACAAAATCTTCAGGATAGCAATAAACTTGAAGAGTACACTGAAAAACAGGATGCAATATACAGGGACTTGGCTCAGGTGCAACTTGCAATTTTACTGATGCATGACAAAAAGATAGAAGAGGCACATTCAAAACTCAGTATGATCAGTGTGAACTCTCCATTGGCACAGGTTTCCCGTGCTTTAATGCACTATGGAGTAAAATAGACTTTGAAAACATATATATTTTTAGCATCAATTATGCTTGTATTGCTGAGCGGATGTAGTACAAAAGAGGTTTTTACACCAAAAAAAGTTTCTTATGACTGGAAAAATCATGCCAAAATTGAAGATGAAATAGTTGATATTTCATCAAATACGGCACTTTTGGATAATGGAAAAGTTTTAGACAGAGACGGAAATATAAGCATACAAATAGACAAAGAGCATCAAAGAGTACTCGGTGAAAGTGACGGTTGGGTTTTATCTGCCGCAATTGACGGAAACTTGACGCTTACATCAGAGCAATCAGCGAAAATGACAAAACATTTTGCCTTAAAAAGAACAATAGCAACCGCAGGTGTCAAAGACAATATTCTGGCAGTTTTGTTTGCCAATAATGAAATAGCCTTATATGATATGCATTCAAAAGAGCTTTTGTTCAAAGAGCAGGGCGGCAAAGCGATAGCCAATGATATTCGAATTGTTCAGCCGTACTTTATGAATGATCTGGTTATCTTTTCAACATTAGACGGCAAAGTCATCATTGTGAATACAAAACTGAAAAAAAGACTCAGAACTGTCATAGTCTCGTCTGATGACTATTTTAACAATATTGTCTATTTCAGTATATTTGATGATAAAATCATTGCCGCAAGTGATTCCAAAATCTTGTCACTTTCGCAAAAAGAACTGCGTGCCAAATATGAATTACGAAATATCGTGCATGATGAAAAAGCTTTGTATATTACAACAAAACAGGGAGAAATACTCTCCTTGACACCCTCTTTGCAGGTTGATTCTAAAATAAAGTTTCCTTTTGCACACTTTTTGGGGATGATCAGTGATGGAGATAATTTATATGTTCTGGAAAAAGAGGGGTATATGATAGTGGTCAATAAAAAAACATTTGATTATACCGTTCATGAAGTGGATTTGGATGACGGGCTTGTTTTTGTCGGTAAAAAAGCCTTCTTTGTAGATAATGAGAAAATTTCTATACAATAGATGTCAAACGAACTGGAAGCTTTTTTAGAGTATATTACTGTAACAAGAGCTTTGAGTAAAAAGAGTGTAGAGGCGTACAAAAGTGATCTGTGTGCCATTGAAGAAAAACTCTCCAAACCGTTGATTTTTCTTGATACACAAAAACTTATGACTCTCTTGTCTTCGTATGAAAACAAACGCACACTCAACAGAAAGCTCTCCTCTGTCAATGCCTTTTTTGAATTTTGCTACAGACAGCAATTCAGCAGTGAAAAAATGAAACTGAAATTTGCAAAAATTCCAAAACTTCTTCCGAAATTTTTATCTTATGAAGATATATTACACGGTCTGGACCTGATAGACAGAAGCAACTGGATAGGCTTGCGAGACTATGCCCTTATACTGTTTTTATATGCAAGCGGCACGCGTATCAGCGAATGTCTGGAGCTGGAACTCGGCGATATAGAAGGCGGATGGTTACATGTAAGGCACGCAAAGGGAGAAAAAGAGCGCATTGTTCCTCTGGCAAAAGTTGCAAAACAGGCAATAGATGCCTATCTGCTTACATGTAACATGCAAAAAGAGTATGTCTGGTGTAATTACCAGGGAGGAAAACTCAGTCGAATTTCCGCGTATAAAATAACACAAAAATATCTTGGAGTCTCCCCCCATGTACTGCGTCACTCCTATGCAACTTCACTGATTCGTGGTGGAGCCGATTTACGGGTAGTACAGGAACTTTTAGGGCATGCTTCACTGCTGACAACACAAATATACACCCATATTCAAAAACAGGATTTAAAAGATACTGTAGAAGTATGTCATCCTATGGCAAAGGAGTCACTGTGAATACAACAAACAACAAAATATTTTCCTATGCTTTTTTGGATTCGCTCTTTTTTACACAGAACAAATGGCATCAGCACGGTGTTTTGCTGCATACGCTTCGTGTGACATATTATGCCCTCAAAGCGGGAGATTTCAAGTTTTTTGCTGCAGGACTTTTGCATGATATCGGAAAGCCTTTTGTTGCCTATAAAAAAGATGCAGAGGATTATGAGTTTCATGAATGGAGTTTTACGGACCATGAAGAGAAAAGTTATCAGATTATAAAAAACTGGCCTTTTATCAGTGAATACACGAAAAAAATTGTACGCTATCATTACCTTATCCGGGATATTAAAAAGTCAAAAAAAGAAGATCTCCCCAGATATGCCCAAAAAAAAGAAATCTGGGATGCTTTGGACGAGGATTTGCAAGAGGATTTACAAAGGTTTTTGCATTATGATGATCTGGGAAAAGGTAAAAAAAGAAGAGATTAATACAACTGTAACAATTTCGCTATATAATGCTTCATCGGAATCGGTACTTTAGTGCCGACTATTGGGTGTGCAAAAGTCCAAATTGTATGAAGTACCGGTTTTAAAAAAGCTGTTTAATTGGGCTGAAGGACATATTTCACATAAAGGTTAAAAAAATATGAAAAAATTTATGCCGATTCTTCTTATCGGAATTATTGTTATTGTTATTGTTACACTTTTTCTCTCTTTGGAAAAAACGCAGAAAATGGTTGTTATCAAAGAGGGAAATCTCAAACAGTTGCCTTTGAAAATGGAGTTGCATAAGTTTCAAGACAGTGACTGTGGCATGGTCATAGATGATTTGACATATGCCTCTCAGGTTGTCGCACCCGATGGGAAGACCTGGTTTTTTCATGATCATGGGGATTTTGTGCATTGGCTCAGTGACAAAAAATTTCAAGACAGGGCCGTTATCTGGGTGATGAGCAGAGATACGCACCGATGGATAGACGGAAGAAAGGCCTATTATACATTAAATGAACTGACACCTATGGGGTATGGCTTTGGAGCTTATGAGCACAAAAAAGAGGGCATGGTCGATTTTGATACGATGCGTCTAAAAATGCTCCGAGGCGAAACAATGAAAGATCCAAAAATAAGAAAACAGCTACTGGGACAATAGTGTGGATACGGTAAATTTATTGACAATTGTCACTATCGCTTTTTTAGGCTCTTTTGGGCACTGTATCGGTATGTGCGGGGGTATCGTCCTTGCCTATTCAACCATTAAAATTGAACCTGCAAGCTCCAAGGTCTCCAAAACAGTGGCTCATCTGCTGTATAACTTTGGACGTGTGTTGACCTATACAATTTTAGGAGCACTCTTTGGCGCAATCGGCGGGGTGGCAACTTTTAGCAATACCGCAAACGGTACACTGCTCATCATCGCAGGAACTGCAATGATTTTGGCAGGTTTGTCGTTAATGGGAAAAATAAAATTTCTTACATTGATAGAACATTCCATCTCTTCATCAAATTTTTACAAAAAATCTTTTCAGGCTATTTTACACTCAAAATCAAATACAAGCTTTTTTATTCTCGGTATGTTAAACGGACTGCTTCCCTGCGGTTTTGTTTACTTTTTTGCCATCACGGCTGCAAGTACGGCAAGTCCGCTTTACGGTGCTTTGGTAATGTTTATTTTCGGTATCAGCACTATTCCGGCAATGTTTTCTTTAGGATTTTTATCTTCTCTTGCCTCTGCGACGAGTTTTAGAAATATGATGATGAGCCTCTCTTCAGTGGCTGTGATTTTATACGGGATATTTACGATTTACAATGGGTATGACTACTTGACGAATCCTCTCAGAACACTGTTGCAGTGTCATTAGAGGCGTGAAGTAAAAAGCTTTGGATGTGCTTTTTTGAGTCTGTCTAATTCCTGTTCGAGTTTTTTACCTATACCGTCTTTTTTTGTTTTGAGTTCCTGGAGAAACTGAATACGTCGTTCAACAAAATAAAAATATAACAATCCGCTGATAGCTGCCGCATACAGACACCATAAAGAGGTAAAACCGTAAGGTCTGAAAATATATATAACAACAAGACCGATGAGGTTTAAAAGTCCAAAAAGTTCTATGGCAATACTGCTGCTGAGCATCAAAGAGCCGCAGGTTGTGAGTATATAAATGCCCGCATCATAAAAGTTTTCAGTCCATGGATTTTTGTAATACAGTGTGTTGTTTACAACACTGACACTTGTTGGTACTGTTGAGAGTCCGTACATTGTATAGACAGCAAGACCAAAACCCAAAATTGCCAAAATTCCAACCAGCTTTTTTTTGTATCCGTCTTTTTCTATGAGCCAGATAGCCAGAGGAATGAGAAAGGGCAGCAACCCCTGCGCATAATAGACAAAAATACCTGCGGCAATCTCCAGGGCACGTGTATCAATATGCCCACCCATTCCAAGCCAGACAAAACCTTCATCAAACTGATGCAGGGCAAATAAAAGCGGCAAGAGAGCAAAAAGAACTTCATTGGGTGTACTCACTTTTTGAAGCGTGAGGATACCTACTAACCCAATGGCTCCGGAGAGAGTGAAGTTTAATACTGCAAAATATATATCCATACATGACTGCCTTTTAGCTGTAGAGTGGTGTTCCCTGTTCTTGATGCCATGAGAGAATGTATTCCCATGCTTCTTCTGCATTGTCTGCAAATGTAATGATCTCTGTATCCTGCGGTGCAATGACACCCTCATCTTTTAAAAATTCAAAATCTATTGCTTTGTTCCAGTAGCTTTTGCCGACAAGCACAACAGGGATTGTCTGTGATTTTCTTGTTTGAATCAGTGTCAGTGTCTCAAACAGTTCATCAAAAGTTCCAAATCCGCCCGGATAAATCACCAAAGCTTTTGCACGGTTTAAAAAATGCAGTTTTCTGATGGCAAAATAGTGAAACAAAAAGCACAAATCAGGGGTAATATAAGGATTAGGATACTGCTCATGCGGCAGTTTGATATTGAGCCCTATGCTTTTGGCTCCGACATCATACGCACCGCGGTTTGCTGCTTCCATAATGCCGGGACCGCCTCCGGTCATCACGGTGACACGGCAGTCCTCAGCACTCTTTCCGCTTTTTCCTACAAGCTGACCGAATTTTCTGGCATCATCATAGTAAATACTTTTGCCAACCATCCGTTCTGCAACATAGAGTTCATGTAAGAGGTCTCTGTTGTTGGGTTTTTTCTGCAGCATTTCCCCAATGGCAGAAAGCCGTTTCATCGCAGTCTCTTTTTCGACAATCCGTGCACTTCCAAAGACAACTATGGTATGTTCTATGCCGTGTTTGTTCATTTGGAGTTCCGGTTTGAGATAATCAAGTTCGAGTCGGACACCTCTTGCCTCATAAGAGTTGATAAACTCTTTGTCTTCTTCCGCCATCGCATATGTCGGGCTTTGCATAATGGTTTTTATCAGTTCTAATGACTGCGGGTCTTCTTCTTGCAGTTTTGGATGTTCCCAGGGTAAAACGGTTTTTTTCATTTTCATTTATCATTCCTTACAATATATGTTCAAAATAGAGTCCCCATACGATGGTAATGACACCTAAGAGAGAAATCCACAGTGCCGATTTATAGGTATTTTTTATTGTACCAAACCATAAGGCATAAATAGCTTTAAGTAGGTTGTTGCTTCCTGCGGCAATCATTATAGCGGCAGTTGTCTGGGTGTCCTCGATAGAGAACTTGCCTGTCAGTATAGAGAGTATAAAAGGATCAATATCGGTAAATCCGACTAAAAAAGAGAGTATTTCCAGGCCTGATGTTCCGTAATGTTTTGTCACAAAATGGGTAATGACAATCATGGCAACAAACAAAAAGGCAAACAAAAAAGCAGTTTTGAGTTCCAAGGGATTGTGGTCGACAATTTCAACATTTTCCTGTGTTTTTTGTTCGCTTTTCAAATAAAACAGAGAAATCAGAAATCCTGTAAGTGCCAGAAGTATAAAAGGAAAAAGCAGATTTTTTCCAATCTCAATATTAAAAATCAAGGCAATAACAATGAGACGCAGATACATCACCGAGGTTGCCGAAATAATCGCTGCATCTATGACGGCATATCCTTGCAGCTGTTTTGCCTTCCTTGCCAGGACAACAGTTGTTGCCGTTGAAGAGTAGGAACCGCCAAAAATTCCTGTCAGGTAGTAGCCTTTGGAGGGAAAAAAGTATTTCTGCAGTATATATCCACTGTAACTGATACCTGAGATCACTACAACAGCCAGCCAGATTTTAAAAGGAGAGAGCGGAATGTAGGGAATTATTTTTGTATCGGGAAGCAGAGGCAGGATGACGACAGAGAGGAGTATCATTTTGCTTAATGTTTCAAATTCGCTGATATTTATCTCTTGTGTAAACTTCTCAACACCTTTGTTGACATTCAATATAAAGACAATACTGACATACAGAAGGGCTGTCATCCATAAGGCCTCTGTCTGAATCAGAGCGCCAAAAGAGTAGACAAGGAGCATAACAATGTAGAGTAAAATACTGCGTTGGTTTTCTTGAAGATTTTTTTGATAGAGCAGGGCATACAAGAGTGTAATTGACAAAAACCCTCCCGCATACAGAATATGCAGACTCGAATCAACCGCAAACAAAACAAAGCCTAAAATTCCTACAAAACTGTAGGTGCGTACATCTCCAAAGAAAAGATTTTCTGTTTTGGAAGTAATATACTGTTTTCTGTATGATTTAACTTCGAGTCCGACCAAAAAGCTAAAAACAGTGACAACCAGAAAATGTACCAAATCAATATTTAAACTCATTTATAAATTAATCCTTTTGTATAACAGCTCTCATCAAAAAGGCATACGACACTGTGATCAAAGCGTAAACACTCTTTGTTCTTGTCTTTATAATCAACCTGTGATAAAAAATGTTTGAGGGTATTGATCCGTGCTGTTTTTTTGTCATCACTGTGTACAACATACCAGGGGGCAAAGACAAAGGAGGTTTTGTTAAACATCTCATCGCGCGCATTTGAGTAGGCTTTCCAGTGTTTTTGTGCCTGTTCGTCAATCGGGCTGAGTTTCCACTGTTTGAGCGGATCTTTTTTTCTCTCCTGCAGTCTTTTTTTCTGCTCCTCTTTGGAAATATCAAGATAATATTTGATGAAAATAATTTCCGCATTGACCAAGAGGTGCTCAAAATTGCCAACCTCTTTCATAAAATGTTCATACTCTTTTTGTGTGCAGAAATTCATTACTTTTTCCACGCCGGCTCTGTTGTACCAGCTGCGGTTAAAAAAGACCATTTCCCCTCCAACAGGAAGTTCCTGGACATATCTTTGAAAATACCATGATTTTTTGTCTACATCACTGGGTTTTCCAAGTGCGACCACTCTGGCATCTCTGGGGCTTAAGTGCTCTGTAAAACGTTTTATCATACCGTCTTTTCCGGCAGCGTCACGACCTTCAAAAATCACACATACTTTTAAATTTTTTGCAATGACCTCTTTTTGAAATTTCACAAGTTCAACCTGCAGGGCATATAACTCTTGTTTGTAGATGTCTTTTTTCATTACAAGGCCTCCTCTCCATAGCGTTTTTCATAATATCGGACAACTATGCGTTTGACCATGTCGTTAAATACAAACCAGACACTTACATAGCCCCATAAAAAGAGGGCCCACTGCCAGTTAATACGGGTCATGAGTCCAAAACTGTACAGACCTATGGCCGTGCCGATGAGTGCTGTCAAAAAAGATGCCAGGAAAAGCGGCCATGACGGATACGGCTTTTTAAAGAACCAGTCAGCAATACGGGTGTTAAAAATCGTATAATGCCCGGCGAGAATAAGTTTCACAAAGAAGAGTGTCTGGACAAATCCCAAAAATGATTTATCATCATGCATATCGATCCATGAGGGAACTTCCGGCAGGAACATTGCTGTATCGGGATGTGATTTTAAATAGACCATTGTGATATAAAAGATGGTAAAAGAACTCAGCACTCCGGCAACTCCAAGCCAACTTGAGAGAATAAAAACGATTTTCATATCCCATCGTACCGGTTTTTCCTCTACTTTTGTGTTGTCATAAGCAATTGCCATAATGGGAATATCATTGAGCAGTGCCAAAAGAATGATCATAATCGCGGTAATAGGGTAAAAATCAAACACCACAATAGCCAGTGTCATAAATGCCAAAATACGAATGGTTTCTGCTATACGGTAAACAACATAGCTTTTCATTCTCTCAAATACAATACGTGCCTGCTCAATCGCATCTACAATTACATGTAAACCCGGAGCCATAAGTACAATATCCGCTGCTGCCCGCGCGGCATCAGTCGCACCGCTTACCGCAATTCCACAGTCGGCTTTTTTAAGTGCAGGAGCATCATTGACCCCGTCACCGGTCATACCGACAATATGGTCTGCTTTTTGGAGCTTGTCTACTATAAAGTATTTGTCTTCCGGAAAAACCTGTGCAAAACCGTCGGCATTTTCAATAATTTTGACAATTTCACTCTCATGCTGACGGACAGTTCCCTCAGGAAGCGGCTGCGCATCAAGCTCTTTTTGCACTTCTTCGACTATCTGGGTTACCTCTTTTTTAATTTCCTCTTTGTCCGCATCTTTTTGCAAAGTCTTCAATATTGAACGTACGATAATTTCTGAAAGATAGATGTACTCTTTTGTACTCTGTCCTTTGAGTTCTTTGATGTTTTCTATATCCTGTCCGATATTTAAAATACCGGCAATATATTTTGCAACAGCGATATTGTCACCGGTGACCATTTTCACTGCCACACCTTTGGCATTTGCTTCGGCTATGGCCTCTTTGGAATCTTCACGCGGAGGATCAAAAAGCGGAATGAGTCCGGCAAAATGGTAGAAGTCCTCTTCGCATTTTTTATAGGCCACACCAAGTGTGCGAAACCCTTTTTGCGCAAAATCATCCACCTTTTTGTAGGCTTCTTTTTTATCAAACTCTTTTTCATCACATAACTCTATAATAACCTGGGGAGCCCCTTTGGTATAAATGAAGCCATCCTCAAAGACGCCTTCTGTTTTTTTATGCACCGGATCAAAAGGGATGAACTTTTTCATTTTTGATTTTTGAAGTTTTTTGCTGAGATGATGCGCCTCAATATAGTCAAAAATCGGTTTTTCTATGGGATCTTCATTCTCTTTTTTACTGGCATATGCAGCATAAAGCAGTAACTGCTCCTGTGTAAAGTCTCCGACAAGATACGGCTCGGCAAGACTCATAATGTTTTGTGTGAGCGTGCCTGTTTTGTCTGAACATAAAATGTCCATGCCCGCTGCTTCTTCAATGGCTGAGAGTTTTGTAACGATGGCTTCTTTGGTTGCCAGGACTCTGGCACCCAGTGCCATAGTCACTGTTAAAACCGCAGGCATCGCCACAGGAATCGCCGAAATGGTTAAAATAAGTGCAAATATCAGCAGGTCCAAAAGCGGCTCGCCTCTGGAGACTCCATGCCAGATAATAATCCCTATAAGGACAACTGTCACAGCAATGAGAAAATCTCCCACTTTGATAACCATTTTCTGGAAATGTCCCTGCTCCTCTTTTTCGGCCTTGGCGACAAGACCAACCGTTTTGCCAAAGTAGGTGTTGATTCCTGTAGCTGTTACACGTGCTATCATCTCACCCTGTTTGATAATAGCATTGGCATAGAGATCCTCTTGGGCCTGCTTGTTGACAGGCAGAGATTCTCCCGTCAGTGCAGACTGGTCAACCTGCAAAAACTCTCCGCCCCCCAGGAGTTTACAGTCTGCCGGAACAACATCCCCTATTTTTACTTTGATAATATCATCGGGTACAAGCTCTTTTGCATCAATACTCTGCCATGTTCCCTCACGCAATACAAGTGCTTTTCTTGCCAGTTTTTTCTTTAAAACGGCGATGGCACTCAGTGCTTTTGACTCTTGATAAAAATCAACAAAAGCATTGACAAGCAGCATAAACAAGATGACAGCAAAATCTTCCCACCTGCGTGCAATGGCAGAAAGAACAGCAGCCGTTTCAATCATCCACGGAATAGGTCCCCAAAATCGTCGTAAAAGTCGATGCAGCCAACTCTCTTCTTTTTCATTTAATTCATTGTAGCCGTATTTGTTCAGGCGTTCTTGCACTTCTTCTTGTGTCAATCCGGTTAAATTATCATCATATGTTTTCATTCTAATAACCTTGTTGTATTTGCTCTAAAAACATTTTAGCACAATATGTTATAATAAAAGAAAAATAAAGGCTTATTTTATGAAGAGCTCAATTATTGAGAGTATAAAATCGCTTCCTCCTCTTTCAAAAACTATTATTGACATTAACCGGGTTTATGCGGATGAAGAGGCAGGTGTCGGTGACTTGGTCAAGGTCGTGGAACGTGATCCTATGATAGTTGCCAATTTACTTAAACATGCCAATTCTCCTTTGTATGGTTTTGGGAGAGAGATTAAAAGTGTTGCACAGGCTGTTTCACTTTTTGGTATGAGCATGACACGCTCTATTGCGCTTGGAAACTCTGTGCGTAAACTTTTAAATGTAGATATGCAACCTTACGGAGTAACAAGTGAGAAATTTGCAGAAATCTCCAGTATGCAGGCAACGCTTATGCGTAAATGGTATGCAAAGATAGATAAACAAAAGGCTGATACATTGTATTTGGCTGCATTTTTGCAAGAAACAGGAAAAATTCTGATAGCAAGTGATGTCATCCAGGAAGATGAGGGTATGAGTTTTCAATCAGAAGCAGAACATTCCAACAATTTGGCAGAGCTGGAAAAAGCATATGTAGAAGTGACAAGTTCTCAGGTAACAGCAAAAATCTTTGAGCACTGGAGTTTTGAGAAAGAATTTGTTGAAATGATTCGTTATGCGGACAATCCTTCGAGTGCACCGGAAGAGGTACAGGAATATGCTGCTGCTTTGAATATAGTCAAGACTGTCATTCCTGTTAATAATCCTTTGTCAGAGCAGACAATAAATTTTGGGCTCAAACGTGCCAAAGATACCGGTTATGATTCAAGCATACTGCAAGAGGCAATCAATGATATGCTTGATGCTGCAGAGGTTTCTTCATGAGCAAAACAGTTACAGTAATAGATACATTCGGATTTTTCTTTCGGAGTTTTTACGCACTTCCTCAGCATTTACGTACAAAAGACGGTTTTCCGACCGGACTTTTAACTGGTTTTACCAATTTTATTTCGAGTTTGCAAAAAGAGCACGACAGTGACTATATCATCTTTGCCATAGACTCCAAAGGCGATACTTTCAGAAATGAAATAGATGTCAATTACAAAGCAAACCGAAGTGCGCCGCCACCGGAACTCACACAACAGCTTCCCGTTGCCATAGAGTGGATAAACAAGATGGGATACAAAACACTCGGCAAGAGCGGTTTTGAAGCGGATGATATTATAGCGACAGTAGTCAAGTGTGCAAAAGAAAAAGGCTACAAAGTCAGAGTTGTTTCCCATGACAAAGACCTCTACCAGCTCATAGATGATGACAAAGTAGTCATTGTCGATGCTATTAAAAGAAAATATGTAAATGAAAAAGCATGTTATGACAAATACGGCGTAACACCCAAGCAGTTTGTAGACTATCAGGCAATTCTCGGCGACAGTGCGGATAATGTTCCCGGTGTCAAAGGCATAGGAAAAGTCGGTGCCGAGAAACTGCTAAAGGAGTATGGTTCTTTAGATAATATTTATGCCCATATAGACGAAATCAAGGGTGCAACACAAAAAAAGCTCATAGAGTCAAAAGAACAGGCTTATATGTCAAAAGAGTTGGTAACTTTGCATCCTGATGTGTTTGACTGCAAAGACTTTGATTTTGAAGAGTATAAAATGGATGTGGAAAATCCGTTTTTAAATATATATGACGAACTGGTCAAATATGAACAAAATGCAATTCTGCGTACGCTTCATGCAAAAAACATGGTCAGCCCCGAGCGTCAGGAAAGCGCCAAAAAACTACAAGAGTCCTGTGAGGAAAAAGCTTCAAAACTGGATTTTAAAGCGACACTGCTTACAGACGAAACAGAGTTGAACAAGGTTCTTGACAAACTCGATGCAGATACACTCGTTGCTTTTGACACGGAAACAACGGGACTGGATTATATAAAAAACAAACTTGTCGGTTTTAGCTTTTCTTTTAATGATGAGGAAGCCTATTATGTTCCTTTTGGGCATTTTTATTTGGGTGTGGCTGATCAGGTAAGCAAAGAGGTTGCCAGAAGTGCTATGCGCCGTATTTTCAACTCTCGTGTAGTGGGTCATAACATAAAATTTGATTTGCATTTTGTTTTACGTTTTTTAGATGAAAAAGAGCTGCCTGTATATTGTGACAGTATGATTTTGGCATGGCTTATTAACCCGGAATCTGCTTTAAGCCTAGACAAACTTTCTGACAAACTCCTAGGGCATGAAATGGTGCATTTCAAAGATACGGTAAAAAAAGGGGAAAACTTTTCTACCGTGGAACTTGATGATGCCTGTGTGTATGCTGCAGAGGACGCTTTTATAACACGAAAACTCTATAAACTCTTTTTACAAAAACTGGAACTCCAGGATGCGACACACCTCATAGAAGAGGCAAAAACAGTTGAAATTCCGTTTATTCATACACTTTTGAAAATGGAAGAGGAGGGGATAGAAGTCGACACAGCCTTTTTAGAAAAGTTTTTGGTTGAGGTAAAAGAGACACTCGAACACTTGACAAAAAGTATCTATGAACTTGCGGGGAGTGAGTTTAACATCAATTCAACACAGCAACTCGGCAAGATACTTTTTGAAAAACTCGGGCTTCCTGTGGGAAAAAAGACAAAAACAGGCTACTCTACAGATGAAAAAGTGCTCAGTTCTTTAAAAGAGAAGCATCCCGTCATCCCAAAACTACTGGAGTATCGTGAGGTTCATAAACTCTACTCTACCTATATTGACCCGCTTTTAAAATTGGCGGATGAGGATGAACACCATAGAATTCATACCTCTTTTGTGCAAACCGGTACAGCAACAGGAAGACTGAGCTCAAAAAACCCGAATTTGCAAAATATTCCGACAAGAACACCGCTGGGTGCAAAAATCCGTAGAGCATTTGTAGCCGGTGAGGGCAAAAAACTCATTGGTATTGATTACTCGCAGATGGAACTGCGCCTCTTGGCGCATTTTTCACAGGATCCTGTTTTGGTGGATGCATTTATGCATGACAAAGATATTCACTTACAGACGGCTGTGGTATTATTCGGTGAAGAGGAAGCAAAAGCAAAAAGAAACATAGCAAAAACCGTTAATTTTGGACTTTTATATGGAATGGGGCAGAAAAAACTCTCAGATACTCTGGGCATTCCAACAAAAGAGGCAAAAGCAATTATAGAGAAGTATTTTGCATCCTTTCCGACAGTTAAAGCCTACTTTCGTTCTATAGTGGAAAAATCAAAAGAACAGGGATATGTAGAAACATTACTCAAACGCAGACGCTATTTTGACTATGAAAACGCCACACCGATGTACAAGGCTGCCTATGAACGAGAAGCGGTCAACACTGTTTTTCAGGGAAGTGTGAGTGATATTATAAAACTCAGTATGAATAAAATCCATACTATTATCAATGAGGAAAAACTGCCGGCTAAAATGTTACTGCAAATTCATGATGAACTGATTTTTGAAGTTGATGCAAAAGAAGTTGATGTACTCGGAGAGAGATTCCGAAATATTATGGATCATATTGTAGAACTCAAAATACCTCTGCGGGCAAGTTTAAATATCGGGGATAACTGGGGAGAATTAAAATAATGGAGTTTCGATATATAGGAAAAACAGGCTTGAGAGTCAGTCCAATATGCCTTGGAACTATGACTTTTGGGACACAGACACCTGATGAGAAGGCTGCTTTTGAAATAATGGACAAAGCCTATGAAGCAGGTGTGAATTTTTTTGATACAGCCGAGTTGTATCCTGTACCTCCTTCTGCCAAACTTGCAGGAGTGACAGAAGAGATCGTAGGCCGATGGCTCAAAACAAAACCGCGTGAGAGTGTTATACTTGCTACAAAGGTTGCAGGGGCTGCAAGCGGTTGGTTTGTTCCGCCTGTTCGTCACGGACTGACAGCAATAGACAGTTTTCATATTGAGAAGGCGGTTGAGGGAAGTCTCAAACGTTTGGGGACTGACTATCTAGATCTGTATCAGATGCACTGGCCGGATACCGTAGTGCCGATTGAGGAGAGTCTTAAAGCCTTTGACAGACTTGTACAAAGCGGTAAAGTGCGTTATATAGGAACGTCCAACGATACGGCCTACGGTACTTCAAAAGCATTAATGACAAGCGAATTTAAAGGATATGCCAGATTTGAGTCCATTCAAAACAATTTTTCTCTTTTGAATCGAAGATTTTTGGATGAGCTTGCTGTGCTTTGTGAAAAAGAGCAGATTTCGCTTTTGCCGTATTCGCCGCTTGCAGGCGGAGTCTTGAGCGGCAAATACAATCAGACAAATAATGCAACAGGAAGATTTGCAACGTATGTACAATCAAAAAATGCAAGACAAAGAGCCATGGCACAAAGATTTCTTAATGACAAGACGCTCGCTTCGACGCAAAAATATTTAAAAATAGCGCATGATGCAGGGCTTGATCCGGTAACTATGGCAATTGCCTGGTCCAAACAGTTTTCTTTTGTTGCATCCACTATTATAGGTGCCACGCAACCGGCACAACTTGATGCAAGTTTGGCGGCAATGGATGTAGAACTTTCACAGGAAGTGCTTGACGCCTGCGATAAAGTGCATCAGGAAATTTTATATCCTATGGGCTAGGAAGTGTTTGATTGGGTTTGCTGAAATGATATCCCTGTGAGTATTCAATGCCCAGGTCTTCAACAATCTTTTGCACACTGGCATTGTGTACAAATTCGGCTACACAGGGGATATTGGCATTTTTTGCAAAAAATGCAATCGCTTTGGTGATTTCATAACTTTTTGGATTGGTGTCAATGTCTTTTATATATTTTGCATCAATTTTTAAAAAGTCTATATCAAGATCCAAGACTCTTTCAAAGTTTGAATATTCAATACCAAAATCGTCCAGAGCAAGGGCATATCCCTTTTCTTTTAAAGCATTTAACTGTTGGATATGGTTTTTCTTTCCGCTTGCACTGATGCCTTCAAGTATCTCTAAAATAACACGGGAAGGGTTTATACTGTATTTGGCAGATTTCTCATTTAAATAATCCAGAATATAGTGACGTGTCAAATCATCTTCTGTAAGATTTATTGAAAAGATATACTCATTATGTGACATAATTTCAAAAGTTTTGTCTATCATGATTTTGGTGATTTCCGGCAGAAGACCGGAGGAGTGGGCAGGTTTCAAAAAGAAGTAGGGAGAAAAAATTTCTTTTTCTGTTTTTATTCGGGCAAGTGCTTCAAATTTTGTAATTTCACCGGTGCTGTTGTCCCGTATACCCTGAAAAAAAGGAACAATATTATTTGAAATAAGGGCATTGTGCAAAATATTATTTGCCTCTATAAACTCTTTTCTTTTTTGAAAAAAAATATTTTCTTCCTTGTTGTCAAAAATATAGAGAGCACTTCTGCCTCTTGTTTTTGCATGTTTCAAGGAGATAATCGCATGTTTAAAAAGGTTTGTGCTGCCCGTGGCAGCTCCGTAGGAAAAAGAGATATTCAAGGCTATGGAATCTATAAGCAGTTCATAGGTGTAAAAATACTCCTGTATCTTTTTAACATTTTGTTCCACATTGGCATCTGCATGTAAAATAATGGCAAACCTGTCTGCTTCAAGCTTGCATATTTTCGGATATTGCAGTTTTGCTGTAAAGATATCTGCAACATTGGTGAGCAGTGCGTCGCCTACAGAAAAACCGTAAGTGTTGTTGATATAGCTGAAATTATTGATATCGAGAATTAAAAGAGTATGTTCCTGAGTGTCATTCAATAATTTGTCTATATATGTTTTGTTATGCAGTCCTGTTAAACTGTCATAATAAAGCATATGTTGTATTTTGTTCTCTATTTCTTTGTTTTTTAATACAATATTAACAATAAATGCGGCTGTTTCAAGAAGTTTTTTGTGAAAAGGCGTCGGCAGTCGATGTTCAAAAGAGGAGAGGGCAAAGCTTCCGACGGCTTTGTTGTTTTCATCGACAATTGGCATGGACCAGCAGGAACAGAGATTGTAATCATAGGCAACCTGTCTTAAATCAGCCCATCTTTTGTCTTTAAATGTATTTAAAACATACTGAGGCTTATTGTGAAAGACTGCATTGCCGCAAGAGCCGCCACCGGGTCCCGGTTTGAGATTTTCCAGGGATTTTCGTCCTGAATCAGGTATAGAAGGGGCGCAAAGTACACTCATAAAACCGGTCTCTTTGTTGACAAGCATAATGGATGCGACAGAATTTGGCAACAGATGTTCTGTCAACAGGCATAAATGCTGAAGGATATCCTCATAATCGTCATTGAGTGACAGTTTATTTAAAACAGCACTTTGAATGTCAAGAATTTTTTCATACTCTTTTGGAGTGATATGAAGCTGACCAAGCTGTATTTCATTTAAGTTTTTACATGTAAGCTCTTCTTCCACAATTGACCTTCCCAGAAATTAAATATATGATAACAATATCATATAACCGCTTAATTTGTTTATGATTTTTCTCTTGTAACTGAATAAACAAAGCTAAAAACTTCAGCGATAGCCTTATACATCTGCGGAGGTATTTCTTTGTCAAGTTCCACCTTGGACAACAGTTCCACTAAATCTTCGTCTTTTTTGAGAGGAACACCGTTTTCTTTGGCAAGCTGAATGATTTTTTGTGCTGTTTTGCCTTCCCCTTTGGCACTCACAAGAGGTGCCTGGTTTTTTTCTTTGTTGTATTTGAGTGCGACTGCTTTTTCTTTCATGCTTTTACCTCAAATCCCATTTCCAGGTCGTCATTTATCTGTTTTTCATAATCATTTTGATGTATGTTAACAAAGCGAATCTCTTTTGGCAGGATGTTTACATGTAAAAGCTGTTTTTTCAGGTTTTGCAGATTGCTTTGCAGGAGAGATTTCAGTGTTTCATTTTGGGTACTGATATTTATACTGAGTTGATTGTCCTGAAAAAGTGCCAGTCTCAGGTCAAGCTCTCCGTAGTTTTTGAGTTGTAGATGGATATCGCAAAAAAATTTATTGTTTTTTGCATTTTTTACAGTTATATTCCCCTCTTCAAGTTCATCCCATACATAAGGGAGATAAAGCGATGAGGCATTTTCCAGGTGCGAAAGCAGTTGGCTGTAATCTATCTGAAGCAGAAGTTTATCTATATGTTTGAGTATTTCGTGTTTATTTGGCTGTGATGAATTCGTCAATGCTTCATGGGTTTGCAAAAGAACAGCCTTCAAGTCCGATGAAAAAAGTTCTTTTGGGTTTTGTGAATTTTTTATGTTTGCTTCTAAAAAAATACCGGAATTTTGCAGTTTTGTTTTTAGCTCTTTTGGGTTTATCTCTTTGATATCTGTTAAAAAACCTTCAAGTGTTTTTTCCAAGGGCAGCGGATTTTTGTTCTGTTGTAAGGTCTGTAAGAGTTCTTTGAGTGTCGAGTTTATGTTTGTCAAATTTTTCAGTGTCGGATTGTTCTGCAGCAAATCAAGCAAAAGTTTATCCTGTTTTGCTGTTGAATTGACAGAGCGTTGCAATAAAGCTTCTAAGACGGAGCCCAAATCTTTTGACTGTGTCAGCGTCTGCATCTCCTGAGGCGAGGCATTTTTCAACACCTCCGCCAATGCTTTGTTTGTATTTGGAAGGATTACATGTAACTGTTTGGAGGAGGCATTGTTTAATTTTATCATAGTATAAGTTTATCATACTTGAGTATAATACGCAAAAAACAGATGTTTTCTCGGAACCGGTACTTCAGTGCCGGCTGAGAGTGGCAAGATTATTGCAACAGCCGGCACTGAAGTACCGGTTCCAAAAAATGCTTAACTTAAGGGTAGTGAGGTTTTAATCTAGGCTTTAGTCTTTAAAGCCTAAAAGACGAAGCGAAAGCATCGTTTCCCGAAAACATAAGAACTTTTACAAAAATTATAAAAAACAGAGAGAGAAAAAATGGATAAAAAAATAGAAAAGATTTTAGATATCTGGCATAAACATTTTGCAAAAGAAGCAAATCAGTATTCGGAGTATGAACCCTCGGATATTGAATACTTTGTAGGCTGTATGCTGTATAACAATTTTGCATTTTCCAAAGCACATCACAACCTTAAAACTATGGATTTGAGTTATGATTTTTTGTCTGCCTGCGGGGATGAATATGAGATGATACAAAAGATGATAGCCGAGATAAAGTTTGAAGATGAAACAGAAGCTTTGGCATTTTTACAAAATTATATAGAAGAGGCAAAAGCAAAATATACAAAACCAGAACTTTATTTGCTTGACAGGCTGGATTATCATGTCAGTGCAATGGCAGAGCGTTATGCAAAAAATGTGGATGTGCAGAAAATAGATTTTCAAAATCCTTTGTTGAAAAAATAATGAAAAAGTATCTCATAACATCCGCTCCTTCTTATTTTCAACTCAGAAAATATATGCCTGATTTTGCACTCTACCGTGACAAAAAGAATGAAAACTACGCCATAGAAGCACAAAACTTTGTACAGATGTGCAAGCCCCTGCACGAACTCAAGGTGTTTTTGCATCAAGATTATAACTTGGCTAAGGAATTGGGTGCAGATGGTGTGCATTTGACATCCCAGCAGTTTGATGATATTCCAAAGGCAAAAGAACTGGGGCTTGAAGTCATCATCAGCACACATACGCATGATGAAGTACATGTAGCCGAGGCGATGGGAGCTGATTATGTGACGTACAGTCCCGTATTTTCGTCTCCGGACAAGGGTGAACCCAAAGGTGTGCAGGATTTACAAAGCATAGCAGGGATGACAGATGTCAAAATTTTTGCCCTTGGCGGGATTGTCACGCAAGAGCAGATTGATGCGATAAGTGAAACAAAGGTCTACGGCTTTGCTTCTATACGTTACTTTTTAGGCTGATTTAGGTAGATGATTTTTGCACTTACACTGATAAGGTGCTATAATCAGAAAATATAATTATTGGGAAGAGTATGGCAAGAACAACAAAAGAAGAGCGTAAAAACGGAATAATTTCTGCGGCACTGGAACTTTTTTCTGAAAACGGATTTTATATTACAACCATTCCTGACATAGCAAAAAAAGTCGGTATGAGTGTCGGTAATTTTTACAACTACTTTAGTTCAAAAGATATTCTGGCAAAAGAACTCATTATGTATATCTCTGAATATTTGGGCAAAAATATCCGTGCTATCAATGAGAGTGATATAAGCACACAGGAAAAAATTGAAAAAATTGTCTCCATGTATTTTGATACGGCCAAAGAGCGGCCGGAAATGATAGAATATTTTTTGCGTGTCTATCTTTCAAACAGGGAAGTGTTTAAAGACGGATGCGAGGGAATGATATGTGTTTCTCCTTTTATTACGGAAATGATGATATTTTTTGAAAAGGGTGTGGCTTCAGGTGAGTTGCATGATCAGGATTTCTTCTCAGCTTTTGGGCTTTTCATGGGCTATCTGGGCGGTATGGTATTTCTTTACGGTGAGAAAATTCTTCCTGAACCATTGGATGATTATAAACAGTCAATTTCTGAGAACATTTATAATGCACTCAAAACAAGAACATAAATTAAAGGTTTTTTGGCTGCAGGGCCTTACATGTAACGGGAATGCCCACTCTTTTTTAAATCTGGATTATTTAGGCGAACTTTTAGAAAAGACAGAATTTTTACAGCATCCCCTTTTACCCTCAAAATACGCTTTAAGCGAAATGGCAGAGTGCAAAACAGGCTGTGATGTTTTGATATTTGAAGGGGCATATGATCCGTCTTTAAAAAGGGCAGGTGTTTTTGTAGACAAAATACTCCGCCACTATGCAAAAAATGCCAAATACATTATAGCAGTCGGTACCTGTGCCAGTTTTGGCGGCATATTCAAGGCAACTTCTCCCCAGACAAATTCCGGTATACTTTTTAATGAAGCAGAAAAAAACGGTCCTCTGCAGGAATATAATACAAAAATAATCAACCTGTCCGGGTGCCCGGTTCATCCGGAGTGGCTGGGTTTCACACTGAATATGATTATTGACAGGCGCAAGATTGTTCTTGATGAAGAGCACAGACCACAAGAACTTTACAGCTCCCTGGTGCATCACGGCTGCACACGAAACGAATATTTTGAGTGGAAAGTGGATGCAAACCATTTTGGAGAAAAAGAAGGCTGCCTGTTTTACAAGCAGGGTTGTCGTGCACCGATGACACACGGATCATGCAATACAATTCTCTGGAATGGTGTGAACTCCAAAACAAGATCGGGAACACCCTGTTTTGGCTGTACAGAGAGTGACTTTCCAAGAACAAATCTTTTTGAGACAAAAACAAATATGTCCATACCGGCAGATGCTCCTGTCGGTGTATCAAAGAGAGCCTACCTGACTGTAACAGGTATTGCAAAAACATTCCATATAAAACGACTTGAGGAGCCTCTGATTGATTACAAAAACAATACTTGAACAGATAGAGGGTGAAGCCTCGCTCTATTTTGATATGAAAGGCAATATCGTCGATTTTGTAACCATAGCCTTTCCACATTTCAGAGGTATGGAAAAGATGCTTGAGGGCAAAAATGCTATGGATGCTTTGGTAATTACCCCAAGAGTGTGTGGTATTTGCGGGCATTCCCATCTTTTGGCAAGTGTGCGGGCAATAGAAGATGCCTATAAAAACAGCGATTCTGTTGTTGAGATAACAAACAAAGCAGCAAAGGTACGTGAAATAACACTGGTTTTAGAAATTATTCAAAACCATCTGAAATGGATATATTTGGTGCTTGTGCCGCATCTCAAAGAACTTTCAAAGTCCGAAGAACTGCTCAATACTCCGCTTAAAGGAGCTTACGGAGCCTCTTTGGCAACAAAAATCCTGGCAATTTTTGCCGGACAGTGGCCGCATTCCTCTTATATGGTTCCCGGAGGAATTACAAGTGATTTTACCTATGTGGACCTTACAAAGGCAAAAAGTCATTTGCAAAAACTGACAGAGTATTTTGAAGCAGAGACTTTAGGCGTGAGTGTTGAGGAGTTTTTATCTTTTGAATCATGTAAAGACTTTGCACCGCTTGAGAGTGATTTTGCAAAAATTGAGCAGTTATTGATAGATTTGGAGATGCACAAAAAAGGTCATGCAAAAGATACATTTTTAAGTATAGGCATACATGAGTTTTCTCATGCTGCAAAAGTAAAAGGGACGAAGCTTTTCAAGGTAGCTTCCAGATATGTAGAGACACAGGATGCCTATACGCCGGATGAGAAGAGTTATGCAAAAAATGCGCTTTATAAAAACCAGTTTTACGAAACAGGTCCGCTTGCACGTTGCATGGCAAAAGAGTTTAAACTCATAAAAAATATGCACAGAAGATTTAAAGACAGTGCCTATACCCGTGTTATGGCACGCATTTATGAAACTGCACACCTTCTTGCGTTTTGTAAAAAACTTTTAGATGAGATAAATATCAGTGAAGCATCCTGTAGAGAGACTATTCCTCTTAAAAACATCTCAGGAACGGGAGAAGGTGTTGTGGAAGCACCCAGGGGACCGTTAATTCACAGAGTACAAATAAAAGAGGGTATTATAAAGTCTTATGAAATCATCACTCCGACACAGTACAATATAGCAAGCGCTACAAAAGAAAATCCTTCCCCCGCACAACAGGCAATGCTGCATTGCTCACAGGCAGATGCAAAATTCATATTTCGCACTTTTGATGTCTGTTCTGTGTGTACTACTCACTAGTTCAGACAGCTGTTTAGTTCTAAAACCATATAAGAAAAATATAAATTTAGTTCAATTTAATAAATATTATATTTGTTTAAGTTATTCTTTTGTAAGATAGTGAATGATTATTCATTTATAGAGAAGGAGTCAGCTATGGCGGATAGAATTGAAGGTGTAAAAAAACTCTTTACATCAAAAAGTGCACGCGTTGAGACAAACAAAGGGGATGCTTATTATGAAAAGCTGTTTGAGAAGTGTCAAGCCCGTATTGAAGAGTTAAAGACGCAACAACCGATTAATAACAGATTGGACATTACTGATGTTTTGGAGATGCAGGGAATCGAGAGAAGGGATTTTTTAAAGTGGGCAAGTGCAGTAACCGGTATGCTTATGCTTCCGGCTTCTTTTACTCCGCTTGTAGCTGACGCTGCGCTGCTTATGAACAGAGCGCCTGTTATCTGGCTGGAACTCTCAGACTGTGCCGGAAACTCTGAGGCATTACTGCGTTCAGACGGACCGAAAATTGATGAAATTGTGCTTGATATCATCTCTTTGGAATTTCATGAAACACTTCAGGCTGCTGCAGGACATCAGGCTGAAAAACAGCTTGAAGATGCGATGGAGACTTTCAAAGACAAATACCTTCTGTTTGTTGAGGGAGCGGTACCGCTTGGTATGAACGGACAGTTTGGAACTATAGGTGCAAGCGGTGAGACTATGCATGACCACTTGTTGCGTGTGGCAAAACATGCAGCTGCTGTTGTTGCAGTCGGAAGTTGTGCGACTTTTGGAGGAGTGCCTGCGGCTGCTCCAAATCCGACAGGTGCGGTAGGTGTGATGGATGTCATACAGGGCAAACCTCTTATCAACATTCCTGCCTGTCCTGCCAATCCTGCAAATATGGTAGGGGTTATCTTACACTACATCCTAACCGGACAGGTTCCGGAACTGGATTCCCTGCTTCGTCCGAAGTTTGCTTTTGGTTATAGAATTCATGACAACTGCGAAAGACGGGCACACTTTGATGCAGGTGAGTATGTGGAAGAGTGGGGTGACGAGGGTGCAAAAAACAACTTCTGTCTCTACAAAGTCGGTTGTAAAGGTCCAATGACATTCAACAACTGTTCTATAGTGAGATATAACGAGGGTGTGAACTGGCCTGTTGGTGTGGGCCGCGGATGTATCGGCTGTTCAGAACCGGATTTCTGGGATAAATATGCGTATGAGAGACCAATGGCAGATGCGAAAATTAAAGCACCTACCGGCGGTGTAGAAAAAACTGTTGATGAGTTTGGTTTGGGACTCTTGACCGCAGCGGGTATAGGTATAGGTATTCATGCCGTGGCCAGTGCAGTAGCAGGGAAGAAAGAAGATGGAGGAGAAGCATAATGGCAAAGAAACATATAGTAGTTGACCCTATAACAAGAATCGAGGGTCATTTAAGAATAGAGGCAATTATAGATGAGAACAATACAATTGTAGATGCATATGCTTCCTCAACACTCTTTAGAGGGATTGAGACAATTTTAAAAGGCCGTGATCCACGCGATGCGGGATTGTTGGCTATGCGTATCTGTGGTGTTTGTACGGGAACGCATTATCAGCGAAGTATTGAGGCTGTAGAAGATGCTTTTGACATTACTGTTCCTAAAAATGCGCGTTTGGTGCGTAACCTTATTCAGGGGGCACTCTATATGCATGACCATTTGGTGCATTTTTATCACCTGCATGCACTTGACTTTGTGGATGTTGTTTCAGCACTCTCGGCAGATCCGAAAAAAGCGGCAAAAGAAGCAGAAAAATGGGCTGCAGTAGCCGGAACAGTCCCGTATGAAGGATATGGAGATCTCAAAGAGGTCCAAGAGAGAGTAGCCAAGTTTGTCAAACAGGGCCGTCTTGGAATTTTCGGGAATGGCTATTGGGGGAACAAACATTATAAACTGACTCCGGAACAAAACCTCATTGGTGTTGCGCATTACCTCAAAGCACTGGATATTCAAAGAGATATGGCAAAAATGCAGGCTATATTTGGCGGGAAAAATCCGCATCCTCAGTCTATAGTTGTCGGTGGGGTGACCTGTGTGCAGGATATTCAAAATCCTGCAAGAATTGCTTTGTTTAAACAGCTTTTGCAAGATACCACAAAGTTTGTCAAGCAGGCCTACCTTCCGGATGTTTATATGGCTGGAACAATGTATGCCGATGAGGCAACGGATTCGAAAGCAACATTTACTGAACTTATGCAGGGCAAAGGTGTCGGCGGAACCGGCGGAGGTCTGCTTAACTATATGACCTATGGTGATTTCAGACTTGATGATACCGGTTTTTACAAGGCAAAAACACTTTTTCCAAGCGGACTGGTTTATGGTGGTGATTTGTCAAAAGTTGAAGATGTTGATCCGCAAAAAATTGCAGAAGATGTTACACACTCATGGTATGCAGGTACAGGAAAACCGAACATCCGTATGATGGTACAACCATTCCGGAATATACCGGACTTGATAAAAAAGAGGATGGCATAGCCTACCTTAAAACTGATGAGAAATACTCCTGGATCAAGTCTCCGATTTATAATGATACCCGTGTTGAAGTCGGACCTTTGGCACGTATGGTTGTCGGTGTTGCCAAAAAAGATGAGAGAATAACAAAATATGTCATGAACTTCTTAAAACGCGGTAATTTACCGACAGCGGTACTCTTTAGTACAGTCGGACGTACAGCAGCCCGTGCTATTGAGACAGAGCTTATGGCTGATGTTATGGTTGAGTGGGTAGATGAGTTGGCTGCAAATGCTGCAAGCGGAGATTTGCGAACATGGACAGAGTTTGATTTTGACAAAGTAAGTGTGAAGACAAAAGGAATGGGACTTGCCGAAGCACCTCGCGGAGCACTCGGTCACTGGGTGAGAGTAGAAAACGGAAAAATTTCAAATTATCAGGCAGTAGTGCCTTCAACATGGAATGCTGCACCACGGGATTACAAAGGCCGTTTGGGAGCATACGAAGCAGCACTTATCGGTACAAAGGTGGCTGATCCCGAACAGCCTCTGGAGATTATACGTACCATTCATAGTTTTGATCCTTGTATCGCGTGTGCAGTGCATGTTGTTGATACAAAGGGTAAGGAACTCGGTGTCTATAAAATAGATACCGGTTGCAGTATCTAAGGAGAACAATTATGAAACCTAAATACAAACAAGTCAAAAGGATGACAGCTTTTATGCGACTCAACCACTGGGTTGTCGCATTCAGCATGGTAGGTGCGGTGGTAACCGGACTCTATATAGGGCATCCTTATTATCAGACACTGATTGCTGAGCCTGCTGTTATGAAGTATGTGATGGCATGGAACCGATGGGTGCATTTTATGATTGCAATCATATTTGACGTCAGCAGTATTGTTATCGCGTATCTTTATTTCTTTTCAAGATTTGAAAAACCATATAAAAAGATCATCCCGACGGCAGGAAACATCAAAGAGTTTTTTGAAGTTATCATCAACCTTGTTATGCTGAACCGCCGTAAAAAGTTTGATTCTACTCACAGTGACAGTTTCAATACTGTTTTCTTTTTGCTGTTTCATTTAATGCTTGCATGGATGCTTTTGACAGGACTGCAACTCTATGTACACGGGCTTGAATCCGGGCTGAGTTCTATAGGGTCATGGTGGCCCTGGATGTTGCATTTGGTGACAGACTGGACCCTGCCGGTTTCATCATGGATGATTGGTTCAACGGCAACGGGAACAAATATTATGGATGTGCGCATAGTGCATCATATGACTATGTGGTTTATCCTTTCCTGGGTGGCTTTTCATATCTATTATCAGGTATGGCGTACCATATTTTGGAAAGAGGGAGACATTGGTATTGTTGTCAGCGGTACCAAATTTGTTAAAGAGAAAGAAGCATAGCGCTTCTTTCTGACACAGAAAAATCATTTTAAAGGCATTCAATGGCATTCATTTGGAATTACACACAACATCTTCTCAAAACTATCTTTATAATACAGTCGTATCTATTGTAAAAACCTGTGATATTGTTGCGGACATATCGCAAAGAGAAGGAAAAATTATTTGTGCTTTTGCATCAGAACATGAAAATCTACAAGCGTGTCTTGATACAATTGCACAAAAACTGCCGGCTTCCATCTTTTTAAAAGCTTCCAAAAGTTATGCAAACGAGGAAGAAGTCTCTTCGAAGACAGAATTAAAGAATGAATACCCTTTAAACCTGGGACTTTGCCCCTCCTGTCAAAAAGAGATGTTTGATGTAAGCTCACGCAGATATTACTATCCTTTTACATCATGCAGCTGTTGCGGAGGCAATTACAGTTTTTTAAATACCTATCCCTATGAGCGAAAAACACCTCTATGAAATTTGTTGTTCCCTGTACATCGTGTAAGGAAGAGATGCAAAGTGCCGGTTTGAGAGAATCGCATCACATTAACAGCTGCCAGGAGTGTGGTGTACCGGTACGTCTTGTGAACAAATCGAGTGAACGCTATGCCAATGATGCAGGAAGTTTTCGTACGATGTTTGAGGTGGCGGCAAAAGCACTCAATGATGATAAAAAACTGCTCATAAAAACAACGATGGGATATCGTCTTTTTTACAAAGCCGATACAATGCATGATGACTCCGTGCTTATGATGATAAATGCGGCAAAAATAACGGATCATCTTTCTCTTATCACCGAAGAGTTTAATGCGCTGCTTGGTATTGAGCGACCGATCTTACATGTAACACTTAAAAATGAAGCACTTAAAGAAAAGCTTGGACGCAATACTGCCTATGTAAAGTATCCTGATGACGGATTTTGTATTTTGCTGGGAGCAGAATTGCAAAAACTTGGCGTAGATTTTATTGCCTATGAAGATGCTGATGCTGCCTGTGAGGCTGATATGCTGATGGATTATGACCTTGAAATCAATCCGCAAAAAGATATGAGAGTCTTTTTAAACAAAGATGTCTCTTTTATTGCCCAGGGAGAGAGAGTCTCTTTCCCCTCACATAATCTGAAAAAACGAAACGTTTTGTCTATCGCTGACGAATATATCGGCTTTGCAAAAGAAAATCAGATGTTTTTTGATAAAATGCAACACTTTGACTCTTTACATGTAGAGCAAGTAAATGTCATAGAGGGGACAGAAGAAGTGTATCATCCAAATCAGCATATTTTTATGCCCGAAGAGGCTTCTTTTATGTCTGTGATTGCAGAACATGAGGTTTTCGGAGAAAAATGTGTCGGAGCCTATTTTGACGAAGAACCCTCTTTTTTGTATTATGACGGTAAAAATGTTCTCAGAGTTGTGCCTCCCAAGGCTTTTGATGGCAAAAACATCATAGAAGATATAAAAAATCTCAGAGAAGGGTCTGACAGACTTGTTGCCAATTTGGAAAAAAACATGCCCCGCATTTATAAAAAGCTGCTTCATCTGCAAAAGAAAAAAGATGTGAAGCTTTTTGAAGCAGTGGCAATTTTACTCGGAATTGAAGATGAAACAATGCGGGGCGTTGTCAATGAAGCGATGAAATTTGTAGGCAAAGGCGGTATCCAAATTGACACCCATGTAAGTGACAACCGTTTTGACCATGCGGCTTTTCTCTCAAGCATTATCTCATACCAGTTGGCTGATGTAAGTACTTCTATCCTCGCTTATTCCATATTTGAGAGTTTTGGGGATTATTTTAATGATATTTTACAGGAACTCAAATCCAAAACAAAAGCCCAACACATTGTACTGTGCGGAACACATTTTTCAAACCAGTCACTTTTTTCAAGAATGCAAAGAAATTTGAAAATGTCTCCGCCTCTTATGAACATGAATTATCCAATTGGCAAGGAGAGTGCTGTTGTCGGCGGAGTCTATCTGTAGAAAAAAGATATATATCAGCGGTATTGTTCAAGGTGTCGGATTTCGCCCGTTTATTTATGCCTTAGCCAACAGGTACAGGTTATGCGGCTTTGTTTTTAATGATGGAAATGGCGTTGTTGTTGAAGTACAGGGGGAAAACGAGACGCTTCTTGAATTTATCAAAGAGATTGATTTTTCAGCGCCGCCTTTGAGTAGAATAGATACGCTTGGCATTGAAGATATACAGCTCAAAAGTGATGATGGTTTTAGTATTGTAAAATCCCAAGACAGCGCTCTTTCAACAATGCTGAGCCCGGATATGACACTGTGTGATGACTGCAAGCGTGAAATGTTTGATAAGAAAAACCGCCGTTACATGTATCCTTTTATCAACTGTATCAACTGCGGACCGAGATATACCATTATAAAAAATCTTCCATATGACAGAAAAAACACCTCAATGCAAAACTTTACAATGTGCGATACATGTAAAGAGGAGTATGAGGACCCGACAAATCGCCGTTATCATGCGCAGCCGATTTCCTGTTATGACTGTGGACCAAAGTTGGAATTTGTATCTTTGATGGAAGAGTGTCAGGCTCAGAACAATGAGGCTGTAGAAAAAATATGTGAGTGTATAAAATCCGGTAAAACAGTGGCTGTCAAAGGACTGGGCGGCTTTCATCTTGTATGTGATGCAAGAAATGAAGAAGCAGTGATGCTTTTGAGAATTAACAAGCACAGACCAAGCAAACCGTTGGCTGTAATGTTTGAAAATATAGAGTCTTTACAAAAAATCTGTCAAGTTTCCAAGCGTGAAAAAGAACTCATAGTTTCAAAAGAGCGTCCCATTGTTTTGGTAAAAAAGAAAAGCCAGCAACAGGTATTATGCAAATACATTGCTCCGAATATAGACAAAATCGGTGCGTTCCTTCCCTATACACCCTTACATGAATTGATTTTAAAAAAACTCAAATTCCCCATAGTAGCCACAAGTGCAAATTTAAGTGATGAACCGATTATTCAAGATCAAAAAGAACTCTTTAAAAAATTGCCCCTTGTTGTGGAAGTATCGCTTAACCATGACCGTGAGATCATTAACGGCTGTGATGACAGTGTTATGATGCAGATTGCCGATCAAAATATCACATTACGGTTGGCACGGGGTTTTGCCCCACTGAGTTTTGTAACAAAGATACAAAAGAGTAAAAAAATCCTGGCACTCGGTGCACAGCAAAAAAGTACAATTACTTTGGCTTTTGAGGGAAATATTGTTATTTCACCTCATATCGGGGATTTAAATACAGTTGGTGCTATGGAGTATTTCAGGCAGACTGTGCAAACTTTTCAAAGACTTTATAATTTTCAACCTGACATTATTGTATGTGACAAACATCCAGGATATGAAACAACAAAATGGGCCAAAGAGTACATACAAAATCATCCCTTATGTGAACTTATACAGCTGCAGCATCATTATGCGCATGCTTTGGGTACGATGGCAGAGTATGATTTGGATGAAGAAGTTTTGGTATTTTGTTTTGACGGTACAGGTTTTGGAGACGATGGAGTGTTATGGGGTGGTGAAGTGCTTTTGGCAACACCAAAAGCGTACAAAAGAGTCTGCCATATGGAAGAATTTTTTTTGATAGGGGGTGAAAAAGCGATAAAAGAACCAAAGAGAGTTGCTCTTTCCCTTTTGTTTGATATTTTTTCTCTTGAGGAAATAAAGAGTATGCCCAATGATTTTGTATCTTCTTTGGATAAAAAGGAGATACAAACGCTCTACCTCATGCGAAACAGGGGTATAAACTCTATACAGACTACTTCTGTGGGAAGACTCTTTGACGCTGTGTATGCCTTGTGTGGTTTTTTGAATCCTTTAGGACACGAAGGAGAGAGCGGGATGATTATGGAGAGTCTTGCACGCGAATTTAAAACAAGAAAGAAGTATACTTTTGAGGTAAAAGATGATGTGATATCTTGTAAAAATCTTATCAAGGAGATACTTGTCGAAGAGAAAAAAGAGCTAATACCGGCAAAATTTATGAATGCTCTTGCTGCGATGATAATACAAATCAGCTTACAACATAAAAATAAAAGAGTAATACTCAGCGGAGGCGTTTTTCAAAACAGTTATTTACTGGAAAAAGTTGTGTCTCTTTTTCAAAAAAATCATATTAAATATAATATTGCATCAAAAGTACCGGTAAATGACGGTGGTATATCACTGGGGCAGGCCTATTATGCATTACATCAAAACAGTATCAAGGAAAATTATGAATAAAAAAGTAGCACTTATCGGAAGCGGCAATGCATTTTTTAAAGATGAAGGGGCAGGTCTGTATGCCGGAAAGTTTTTAAAAGAAAATTTTGATTTTGAACCGGAAATCGAAATAGTCGATGGAGGGACACTGGGCTTTAGACTAATGCCTCTTTTGCAGGAATATGATGCAGTCATTATTGTAAATACAGCCTCTGATAATATGAAAAAAACGGGAGAGATCAGTGTAAAAACAACTGATGAATTTTTAGACGGAGAGCTTGTCAAAAAAACTGCCAATGAAGTCGAAATTGCCGAAATGCTGCAAATTTGTTCTATGAGTGAAAAAATGGCAGAGACAACGGTCATCAGTATTGTTCCAGAGGATATTATATCGGTAGAAGTGGCATTGAGCGAAACTCTTGAGTCGCATTGGCAAAACTATATCAGTGTTATTTTGCAGACCTTGAAAAATATGGGCATTGTTGTGAAAGAAAAAGAAAAAAGATGCTCTTTGGAAGATATTTTGCATATATTTGCCAATCCGAGTATAGAATTTAATCGTGGTTTTTAACAGGAATATAAGATATATCCACAACTCCTGTAATTCCTCAAAGTTCAAAGCAAATTATTGCATCTGCATTATCGGCTTACAGGGTTTTTGAAACTTTCAATAATAGCTTCCAATGAGACAGGATGTTCATTTTTGCTTACTTGAATTCCCTCTTTTTGCAAGACAGCAATGACAGTATCAATATATGTACCAAAAGTCTCCTGCATAGTCATACTTAATCCTATACATACATCAATTTTTTGTGGCACTATACCGATGATACTCGATTTAGGGATCTCTTTTCCCATAAGTTCTAAAATATCAAAACACTGCAACACACCTATTTCATGTGCTCCGCCGGAATTGAGACCATATCCTGTAAGCTCATTTGATGGTATATGATAGATACTGCCGGGTCTGTCATCTATCTCAATGGCATCAAGAATGATGATATGTTTATACTCCATAAAAAGATTTAAGAGATTTATGCCTTCAACACCGCCGTTGACAATATCTGTCTGCGGAGAAAATGTGTAGTTTTTTTCCAGGTATTGTGAAGCATAGACAGCTACACCATCATCAAATTCTAAAATGTTTCCTACGCTCAGGAGTGCCAGTTGTTTCATGTCTGCTCTTTAAAATAATTTTGTATGAGAAGTTCTAAAGCTTCTTCTTTTGAATAATTGAATTTAAATTCAAACTCTTTGAGATAATAGTCAAAAAGTTTATGGGAAACACCTTTATATACAAGAATCGATTTTTCAAAATATTTCCAAAAATCAAGAATTTTGTTTTCTTTGTTTGAAAGTCGGATGAGTTTGCTTGCTCTTTGAAATTTTTTAAACTCTTTGGTATACGTATCTTCAAGGTTGTCTTCTAGAAACTGATTTTTATATTTTTGCAAAGAGGGCATTAAAAGTGTATAAATATATCCATTATAGTCAAAAGTCAAAAAATTGTATGCATCAAAGATGGCACCGCTTTTATGCTTTTTTGATTTTTCTAGATAAAAATATTCTTCATATTCTACGGCATTGTCTCTTATTTTCATATAATGTTCTTCACTGATATTTGCACAAAGCATTCTGAAATCCTGATAATAGTTTTTTGCACAGACATAGGAGATATGCAGCAGTTTCGATGCATCTAAAGCACTTTTGTTGTCTAAAAAAGCCTCCATCAGAAAAAGTACTGTATTTACTCTTTTTATTGAAAGCTTTTTTTTGCATTGTGAACATTTGATATTGTGTGAATGCAGACGATACATGTAACCACCGCAATATAAACATTCGGTTTGCCATTGCATTGTAACTCCAAAGTTCTAAAATTATATAAGAAATACTGCTTTTTAGCTTTCTTTTACATAATATAGTATAAAATCTTTTAAACCTGAATAAACATTCATTTTTAAAGGATAAAACTTTATGGAATTAGGATATATGATAATCTTCTATTACGGGATACTTCATGCATTTGGGCCTGACCATTTAACAGCTATTGCGGATTTTTCTATCGGAAAGTCTATGAAAAAAACCATGATGATTACAGTTATGTTTGCATTTGGCCACGGATTGACACTTTTTATGTTTGCAAAGATCTTAGAGGTGTATCGATTGCCTGAGGCAATAACAGCATATGGGGATATTATCTCTTCAACTGTTATTATCGGAATGGGAATATATCTTTTGTATATGGTCTATACGGACAAAATCCATCTCAACAAACATATGCATGACGGAAAAGAACATATTCATATCTATTTTGGAAAAGAGCATACACATACCGAAAATATAGAAACAGCATCAGCATGGACCATGGGAGCGCTGATGGGTATGGGCGGAGTACGAGGTATGCTTGTTACTCTTGGTGCTCTTCATGACAAGAGTATAAATTTCGAGATGATACTCTTTTTCATAGCAGGGGTAAGTATTGTGTTTGTTTCTTTCGGAGGCATTATTTTATATCTCAACAAAGAAGTTTTGACAAACAAAAAGAATGTAAGAAGAGTCTTTACAACAGCCGGTTTCATATCGGTTCTTGTAGGTGCTGATATGTTATTAGGATAAGGAGAAAACATGTGTGCAGATTGCGGATGCAGTATAACAGGAACAACTTTAGGAGATGGGCATCACCATCATCACGACCATAGCCATGAACACCAGGCAGCACATGAAACACTGCATCATAACCCACAGCTCAATGATTCTAAAACGATTAGTGTCATTACAAAAATTTTAGATAAAAACAATCATGAAGCAGGACATAACCGTGCCCATTTTGATAAACACAATGTCTTGAGTATTAATCTGATGAGCAGCCCGGGAAGCGGAAAAACGACACTTTTGGAAAATATGGCTGATATGGCTGATTTTAAGTTTGGAGTCATCGAGGGTGATTTGGAAACAAGCAGAGATGCTGAGCGGATTAAAGCAAAAGGGATACCGGCATATCAGATTCAAACAGGCAGTGCCTGTCATTTGGATGCTTTTATGGTACATAAGGGTCTGCATGAAATGCCTCTTGAGGAGATTGATGTCTGTTTTGTGGAAAATGTCGGCAATCTTGTCTGTCCTGCATCTTATGATGTCGGTACACATCTGAATATTGTCCTTGTTTCGGTTCCTGAGGGGAGCGACAAGATAGAAAAATATCCTGTAATGTTTCGTCAGGCTGATTTGATACTTATTACAAAAACGGATTTGCTTGAGCATTTTGAGTATGATGTGGAACATGAAAAAAATGAAGCACGAAAAATCAAGCCAAATGTAGATATTTTGGAAGTAAATATCAAAGACAAAGCCTCCGTTGAAAAAGTGATAGACTGGATAGAGTTTAAAAGAAAGATGAGAGGGTAATATGTGCTTATCAATACCAAGCAAAGTAGTAAAGATAGACAAAGAGCGTAATGTTGCGGTTGTTGATACTATGGGTATCACAAGAGAGGCAGGACTCGAACTTATGGAAGAAGATGATGTACAAATCGGTGATTATGTATTATTGCATATCGGTTTCATTATGAACAAAATAGATGAAGAGGATGCCCTCGAATCACTCAGAGTTTATAATGAAATTTTAGAAAAACTTGATGAGGAAGAGCGGCGTTCTTTGGTTGAAGAGGATGATAACTGTCCAAACAGAGGTGCATAAAATGAGCCAACTCCAGTTAAAAGATCTGTATGACGGTTTTCGAAATCCTGAGGTAATCGAGGGTTTTGCAAAACTTATAAACGAAGAGGCAAAAAAACTTCCAAAACCGGTTAATATCATGGAAGTCTGTGGCGGTCATACACACTCTATCATGAAATTTGGTCTCCCGCAGCTTCTGCCAAAAAATATAAACTTTATCCACGGACCGGGATGTCCTGTATGTATTATGCCAAAAGAGCGGATTGATCATGCCTACATATTGGCAGAGCTTGATGATACGATTTTGGTAACACTCGGTGATATGATAAAAGTACCCGGAAGCCACGGCAGTCTGCAGGATGCTCGTGCAAAAGGTGCGGATGTGCGTTTTGTCTATTCTCCGCTTGATACACTCAAAATTGCTCAGGAAAATCCGGATAAAAAAATAATCTTTTTTGCCATCGGTTTTGAGACAACAACGCCTATGACAACTTCACTTATAGATATTGTTATTAAAAAAGAGATAAAAAACATTTTCTTTCATATCAACCATGTCACGGTTCCTGAAGTCATGGTGGAGCTTATAGACAGCAGAGATGAACATGTAGACAGCTATAACAACAGAATTGATGCTTTTTTGGGGCCTTCACATGTAAGCGTTATAACGGGAAGTAAAATTTACGAAAAATTCCCAAAAAAGTATAACAGACCTGTAGTGGTTGCAGGGTTTGAGCCGGTCGATGTCATGGAAGCTATCTTGATGATAGTCAGACAGTTCAATGAAGGCAGATGCGAACTTGAAGTGGAGTACAAACGACTCGTTTCGTATGACGGCAATAAAAAAGCACAGGCACTTATAGAGAAGTATTTTGAAAAAGCCTCTCTTTTTAAATGGCGGGGACTTGGAAATATTCCCGATAGCGGATACAGACTCAAAGACGAATATGCTTATCTTGATGCGGAACATATTTATGCTGATATTTTACCAAAAGAGGAGATAGAAGACCATAAGCTTTGTATCTGCGGTGATATACTTCGAGGAATGGCAAAACCAAACGAATGTACGATCTTTGGTACAGCCTGCAAACCGCAGACACCGCTTGGCAGCTGTATGGTCAGCAGTGAAGGTGCCTGTGCGGCGTATTATAAATATGGAAATCTATTATGAACAAACAGATAACTTTGGCCATGGGTAATGGCGGAGAAGAGAACAACGAGCTTATCTCCAAAATTTTTTACAAAGCGTTTAAAAATGAGATATTGCAAAAAAGTGAAGATGCCGCGGTGATACATGGCGGTGAACTTGCATTTTCTACAGACAGTTTTACGGTAAGCCCTCTTTTTTTTCCGGGAGCAGACATAGGAAAGCTGGCTGTATGCGGTACATGTAACGATCTTGCCATGATGGGTGCAAAGCCGAAATATCTTACATGCAGTGTTATTATAGAAGAGGGGTTTTCAACCCGTGAACTTGAAAAAATAGTGCGCAGTATGAAAAAAGAGCTTGAAGTCAATGGTGCTGTAGTTGTCAGCGGTGATACAAAAGTTGTTCCCCGTGGCAGTGTTGACAAAATCTTTATCAATACAACAGGAATAGGAGAAATCCAAAAAAAAGGGATAAGCTCCAACAATATCACAACTGATGATGTTATTTTGCTGAGTCGTGATATCGGATGTCATGGTGCAACCATCTTTTGTGCTCGTGAGGGAATAGAACTCTCAACTACCTTAGAGAGTGATTGTGCATCACTGACCCATCAGGTGCAGGCTTTGCTCGATGCAGGTGTGAAAGTCACTGCTATGCGGGATGCAACGCGTGGCGGAGTCAGTGCGGTACTGAATGAATGGGCAAAACAATCCAATATCTGTATAGAAGTGCAAGAAGATGCTGTTCCTGTTTCGCAGGAGGTAAACGGAGTATGTGAGATGTTGGGGTTTGAAGCACTCAACCTTGCAAATGAAGGTACTTTTGTTTTGGCAGTGAAAAAAGAAGATGAGCAAAAAGCACTTGATATACTGCATGGTTTTGAAAATTCCAAAAATGCTGTTACAATTGCCAGTGTCACCCAACAATACAGTCAAAAAGTTATATTGTTAAGCCCGTACGGAACAAAAAGGTTTTTAGATACCCCTACAGGGGAACTTTTGCCCCGTATCTGTTAAGGGTTTTCAGAGGCGCGCTTAAGCTACTTATGTAGCAAAAGAGCATAAAAAAAGAAGCTACAATAAATTATAATTTTTTTATAAAGGGAAAACTATGTCTTTAATCATGTTAATAGTAATGAACCTGGCTGTTATGGCATCACTGTATGTAGCACTTTTTATTCTAAGCAGTTTTTTTGGTATTTATATTGATCAACAGAGTATGAGTGGGCTTTTTATGATGGCTGCACTTTTTGGTTTTGGTGGAAGTTTTATTTCTCTTTTTATGTCAAAATGGATAGCTGTCAGAGGTATGGGTGTAGAGCTGATAGATACACCGCAAAACAGTTTTGAAGAGTGGCTTTTGGGTACAATTCACAAGCTTTCAGTTGAGGCAAATATAGGTATGCCGGAAGTTGGTATATTTGATGCACCACCGAATGCGTTTGCAACAGGCTGGGATAAAAACAATTCTCTTGTTGCTGTGAGTACCGGACTTATTGAGAGTATGGACAAAGATGAAATAGAGGGCGTTCTTGCACATGAGATAAGTCATATAAAAAATGGTGATATGGTTACGATGACACTTATGCAGGGGGTTTTGAATACTTTTGTCATATTTGTCTCCCGTTTACTTGCTTCCATGGTTGCGCGAGACAGAAACGGCAATACAAATCATATGATGTATTTTGCGATAAGTTTTGCCTTAGAGATGATTTTTTCTCTGTTTGCTACTGCTATACTGATGTGGTACTCAAGACACAGAGAGTATCGTGCAGATGAAGGGGCTGTTGATTTGAGTGGACCACAGGGAATATACTATGCACTGGCGAAATTAGGGCGTATTCCAAAAGAAGAATTGGCACTCAGCGATGATTACAGAGCATTTGGAATAGTCGGATTTTTAGGAAGTTTTTTTGCCTCACACCCTCCTATAGAAGCACGACTTGAACATATACAGGAATACAGCAGAAGGTAACAGATGAACAGAAAAAAAAGAGTTATTATTCTCGGTGGTGGCTATGGCGGTATCAAAACACTGGAAACTTTGGCCAACAATGAAAACATCGAGGTAATGCTGATAGATAAAAACCGCTATCATTATCTGCAGACAGAAAGTTATAATCTTGTTGCATTAAACAGTTCTTTGGATGATATTATCATCCCTTTGGACAGTCTTGTCAAAGGGATAGATAAAAATTTTTGTTTTATCCAGGATGAAGTTTTCAAGGTGGATACACATAGGGTTACATGTAAAGAAGGAGAATATTTTTTTGACTACCTTATAATAGCAGTAGGGGTAAAGACACTGCTTCCTTCTATTTTTAAAAATGATCATCTTTTTGAAGTTAAAAATCTCTCAAATGCTTTGCATTTGAAACAATCTTTTGAGGACACCATCGTAAAACATCTCAAAAAAGAGAAAAAAAATACGAACATAGTTGTTATCGGCGGCGGTTCGAGTGGTGTTGAGATTGCTGCTGAGATGCAAAATTATCTTTTAAAATCAAATTTGGCACAGGAGATACAAATCTCTTTGATTGCAGATGCTTTTTTGAGTGAACTTGATGAACACTCCAGAAAAAAAGCACTGCAAACTTTACAAAACAGCGGCATACGCATACTGCAAAAAATGGTACAAAAAGTTGAAGCAAACAGCTTGCACCTTGAGGATGAGCTCATAGAGTTTGATTTTGGGGTTGTAGCCATTGGACTCGAAGTAAGTGAATTTATAAAAAATCTTGGCTTTGAAAAAGAAAAAATCTTTTAAAGGTTGATGAGTATCTGCGAGTAGATGAACATATATTTGCTATCGGGGATTGTGCATTTTTAAAAGACAAAACAGGTGAACCGTTACCGCAAACCGCACAAACCGCAGAACAAAGCGGAGTCATCGCTGCAAAAAATATCCTCCGTACAATCAAACAAAAACCGCTTATCAAAGCAAACATAAAAATTTACGGTCTGGCCATAGCCCTTGGAGGAAAATTTGCCATTGCAACAGCATCATTTGTAAAAGTAGATGGAATACTCGGGTATTTGGGAAAAAAAGCGATAGAACAGTTTTACAAAATTCCGCTTAAGTTGAAGTCATAAGTTTTTTTAAATGAAAATTACTCTTCTTGTCAGTGCCTTTAATTCCTTGACACAGGTGGCATATACTTACTTTAAAGACAGAAAGTACAGTGTTGATGTGGTATTTGCCATCAATGAACAACAGATGATAGATGAGGTTTTTTGTTTTGGCCCCGATTTTATTTTGTGTCCGTTTTTAAAGAAGTTTGTACCCAAAGAGATTTATGAAAACATCGATACTTACATTGTCCATCCTGGTGTACTGGGTGACAGAGGGGCGTATGCGATAGATAATGCTATCAGGCTTGACAAAAAAGAGTGGGGAGTTACTGTTCTTAAAGCAAATGGAGAATTTGACAGTGGTGATGTTGTCATTACACAAAATTTTGGGATGCGGCAAGCTTACAAAGCAAGTATATACAGAAATGAAGTCATAACAACTTTTTACAGTATGCTTGACGGTTTTTTAGAAAATATACAGGGCAAAAAGTTTACATCGCAGTCAAATTTACCGATGCATCAGGCTCTGTCTCAAAAAGACAGAGCGATTGACTGGCAGAAAGACACAACACAGGAAATTCTAAAAAAAATATATATGAGTGATTCTCATCCTGGAGTAAAAGATGAACTTTTAGGAGTAGAATGTTACCTGTACGGAGCATGGAGAGAGGAAAAACTAAAAGGTAAACCAAAAGAGATTCTTGCCAAACGAGACGGTGCCCTCTGTCTGGGAACTGTTGACGGAGCGGTCTGGATTACCCATCTCAAAGAGCCAAACCGTTTCAAACTTCCTGCCACCTATGTTTTAAAAGAGCGATTGCAAGGTGTCAAAGAGCAAAGACTGCCTTTGATTTTTGACAAAAGTTATAAAACTTTTTATGAAATAAGCTGTGATATAAAAGAAGAAGTAGCATATTTGTATTTCAATTTTCACAACGGTGCCTTCAGCAGTGACAAGTGTATGAAATTAAAATATGCTTTTGAATATATCAAAGAACAGGTAAAAATTGTTGTGCTGATGGGCGGAGAGGATTTTTTCAGTAATGGCATTCATCTGAATATTTTAGAAGACAGCAAGAAAAACGGCGAAGACGGCTGGAGCAACATCAATGCAATGAATGATTTGGTAAAAAGTGTTTTGTTTGCCGATGATGTAGTCACTGTAGCTTCTCTTCATAAAAATGCGGGAGCAGGCGGTGTTTTTTTGGCACTTGCCTGTGATTATGTTGTGGTAAAAGAAGGGGTTGTGCTTAATCCCCACTACAAAACATTGCGTCTCAGTGGCAGTGAGTATCACACGTACAGCTTACCAAAGCGGGTCGGTAAAGAGTATGCTGAGAAGATTTTAGAGGAGTGTCTGCCTTTGAGTGCAGGCAAAGCAAAAGAGACAGGTTTGGCGGACAAACTTTTTGCTCACAAAGAGTATAGAAAAGAACTTGAAAATTTTTGTTTGGAACTTATTTGTGATGAGGAAAAATTGGAAGATTTTTTATGGGACAAAGAGGAATACATAGAATCACATAAAAAACAGATAGAGCATCATCGTGAAGAAGAAATAGCAGTGATGTACCCGGAATTTTGGGAAGAAGGCAGCTCTTTTCATAAAAAACGCTATGAATTTGTCTATAAAATATGCCCTTTAGAAACACCACAGCGACTAAAAGCTACAATAACGAATAATCATTCAGGAAAAGTAAATGCATGAGTACAGTGTAGTCCAGGCACTATTGGAACAGATTGAAAATATTGCCGAAGAAAATGAAGCAACAAAAGTAACAAAAATCATTGTAAAAATCGGTGTCATGAGCGGTATAGAAGCGCACCTTCTTGAGGTTGCGTTTAATACCTTTAAGGAAAAGACCATAGCCGACGGTGCGGAGTTTGTCATGAACATTCAGCCGATTGTCATAAAGTGCAACAGTTGTGAAGAAGTCAGTGAACTTGAAAAAATTCATTACTGTTGTCAAAGTTGTGGTTCGGTTGATGTCAATGTAACAGACGGGGAAGATATGTTCCTTATGAGTTTGGAAATGGAGTAGAGATGCAAGAGTATTGGGAAGCGTATATGAAGCCTATAGACGGGCATGCGGCGATGGTGTCATTGAATGCAGGTGTGGCAGACAGCGTGCCGGATGAGGAGTACATGTATGTAGGATTTGTCAAAGTAAAACTGAATAATCCGAAAGAGGACGGTTTGGTTTGGGAACAAGAGGGCGATGATGTCGGATTTATAGAAGACAGGCTGGAGATGGAGTCTTTGCGGTATCGCAACGGAAAATATATAGGACGCATTATCACACAGGGTGCAGTAAATTTTATCTATGCTTTGAAAATGGATTTTGAATGGAAAAATACAGTCGAAGATGCGATGAAACATTTTCCTGAGTACAGTTATGAGTTTGGATCACGCATAGACAGCGAATGGGAGGTTTATCAAAAACTTCTCTTTCCGACTGTAAAAGAGTGGCAGATCATCACCAATCATCATGCCTGCGACAACCTTAAAGAACAAGGTGATGACCTTCATCAGGCAAGGGCAATAGAACATAAAAGCTACTTTACATGTAATGATGACAGAGAAGGATTTGTGCAAAAAATTCAGGAGATGGGATTTGCAGAGCAAAAAAGAAGTGAAGTGCCTTTTAGAGATGAAACAATGTACGGTATTTCTTTTTACAGAAAAGACAAGCCCTTTTATTATGACATAGATGCTTTGACTGTGGAACTTATAGATGTAAGTGAAGCTTATAATGGAAAATATGACGGTTGGGAGTGTGCTCTGGTAAAACCACTATGGCAGACTCAAAAAAAGTAAAGTTTGTATTTTCGATACTTTCTTGAAACCTGGGTTTCAACCTCACTGTCATTAAGTTAAGCTTTTTTATTTTAAAAGTTTGCCTGCAAGAAAGCCGCTGGCAAAGCTCCATTGCAGGTTGTAGCCTCCGCAGGGACCATCAAGGTTCATAACCTCGCCGCAAAAATACAAACCGTCCATAATCTTACTCTGCATTGTTTTAGGATTGATCTCTTTGAGGGAGATGCCGCCTCTTGTTATCATTGCCATTTTGAAGCCGTCATGTCCTGTAACGGTGAGGGGTGTCCATGCCAAGAGTGAAATAAGTCTGTCTCGTTTTTTCCCTTCGAGTTTTTTGTATGGTGTGTCTGGCTCTATGTCTGCTAATCGGCACAGCTCAAGGCTAAGTGCTTCCGGTAAAAGAGTTTTAAGCAGTTGCAAGATGTTTGTCATATTTTCTTTTGCACTCTCTTTTTTAAAATGTTCGCGTATCTGTTCCTCATTTTTTCCCTTTGTCAGATTCAACAGCAGTGGCACTTCACCGTATTTTTTTAAAAGCGGTGTGACTTCTCTGGCAAAATCAAGCACAACGGGTCCTCGTATGCCGGAGTTTGTAAAAATCAAATCACCCTTTGCCCGCAGTTTTTTATGTTTTTTCAGATTGACACGCAGTTCAACCTTGGCAATGGTGTCAGCCCGACAGTTTTTGACCCAGCTCTCTTTTGTTTTTAAGGGCATCATGGCAGGGGAGAGGTCGGTTACTTTATGACCGATTTCACTGGCAAGATTGTAGCCGTCACCCTCAGCACCAAGCACAGGGTAACCAAGCCCACCGGTTGCGATGATGACATTGGGTGCATAAAAGATATCTGTTTGTGTTTTAACCCCGTCTATGTGATTGCCGGTTGCCAAAAGCCTTGTGGCTCTTTGGTTACATGTAACGCTGACGCCGAGTCTGAGCATCTCTTTTTGGAGCCCGGCAATGATAGTGGCAGAAGAGTGTGATGTGGGGAAAATTCTAAATCCGTCAGGGGCATGGGTCTCTACACCGATTTCATCCATAAAAGTGACGAGAGCTTTGTTGTCAAAGGCTTTGAGTGCATCTTGCATAAAACGCCCCTCTCTTCCAAAACGTGCCATGAAATCTTCATTTGAAAGGGTGTTTGTAAGATTGCATCTGCCACCGCCTGTGGCTTTTAGTTTGGAAGCTATTTTTGAGAGCTTTTCCAAAAGGAGGACTTTTTTGCCTTCACGTGCCGCAACTATTGCTGCAATGATTCCGGCTGCACCGCTTCCGACAACGATGATATCATAATGTTTTTTATTCTCTGGTTCAATCATTCTGTAATTTTAGTATAATTGCATTAATGAAAACTTATTAAAGTACTTCTCTATAGATAACCCCAGTTTCAGAAGCTTAAAAAGAGGGCTAATGTAAGGCAAAGATTCGTAGGAGCTACTAGTAGCTTCAAGGATTTTTAACGAAGCAGTAGCTCTCTTTTTAAACTTCCCTTCGGGCAAAGAGCAAATAGCCCTGTTGCGTCGTTAGATTCCTTTGGATTAACCAGTTAGTCCTGCAGAAATCTGCCTAGCACTAGAACTATTTGTTCTTTGCTGAATTTGGGGTTATCTATAGAGAGGTACTTATGGGCGACAGAGAAAAATGTTATAAGTGTTACAGACCCAAAAGTTCGTGTATGTGCGGGCATTTTGAGCATATACAGACACAAACAAAATTTGTCATTTTGATGCACCCCAAAGAGTTTAAAAAGGTCAAAAACAATACAGGGCACTTCACGCATCAGAGTCTTGACAATTCCGAACTTTTTGTCGGCATAGACTTTACATGTAACACCAGAATTAATGAGATTATTGCCACACATGAGAGTTATATACTTTTTCCCTCAGAAGATGCTGTGAACCTGACAACTGCAAATCCAAAAAGAAGCCAAAAGCCTCTGGCGATTTTTTTGATAGACTCTACGTGGAGCTGTACAAAAAAGATGTTTACACAAAGTAAAAATCTGCAAAAACTCAAACACATGAGCTTTACAACGACAAAAACGTCACAATATCAAATAAAAATACAGCCGGATGAAAATTATCTCTCTACAATAGAATCGACTTTGGTTGTTTTGGAGTTGTTGCAGGAGTGGAAAATAGAGCAGATTAAAGAAGAACAGTTAGCCAGTTTTTTAAAACCGTTTCATGCAATGATAGCGTACCAAAAAGAGCTGATACAAAATCCACGCTCTCACGCGGTACGCTTTAAGAGAAGAGTAAACTAGGCTTGAGTTTTTAGTGCCTGTACCCATTCATAAACAACGTTTTGGAGTTGTTCATTTGGAACTTCTAAAAAACTGATCTCAAAACTGTCATCCAATTCACAAACACCTATGCTTCTGGGACGCACTGCAAGTATTTTAGCATTTGGCAGCTGTTTGCCAAAACAAAATACAATGTTTTTTGCATCTTTTATTTCAGGGGCAATAGTAGCGTCCTGTAATGAGGATGTGTGTTGATAGTGATCGAAAATCGCTATAAAAGTAGCTACAGGATGTTCTTGTATGTGTTCTTGAAAATATGTAATAATTTCATCTGCATTTTTGAAACTTGTTTCATTTTTCTTTACATGTAATGAAAAGACGGGATACTTATCCATAAAATTTGTTTTTGTCATCAGCTAATCCTAATTATAATTTTGCTTAAAGTATATCTTATAATAATTATAATTAGATTAGATAAAAAACTTACTTGGGAAACATAATGGAGCCAAGGCGAACCATATTTGACCCGCACTCAATAGCGAGCTCAAAATCCTGGCTCATTCCCATAGAACAGATTGTTGCATTTGGAAGCTGCTCATAGATTGCATGGGTCGTCTCAAAACTTTTTCTTACAAGCTGCTCATCATCACTGTGTGCGCCTATGCTCATAACACCTTTAAGGTGTATGTTCGGACACTCCTGCATAATCTGCTTGTAGGTTTCTATGGCATCCTCAGGCATAACACCGTGCTTGCTCTCTTCTTTTGCCGAATTGATCTGCAAAAGGCACTCAAGCGTCATCTCTTTTGCCAGAAGTCTTTTTTGCAGTTCATGGGCAAGTTCCAATGAATCAAGTGCCTGAAAAAGACTTGGATTAATATCTAAAAGGTTGTTGATTTTGTTTTTTTGCAGATTGCCTATAAAATGCCATTCAAGCGGCAACTCTTCAAGCTCTTTTGCTTTTGCTTTTAAATCCTGTACCTTATTCTCCCCAAAAGCACGCTGACCGATATGGTAAAGTCTTTTTATCTCATCAGCCGTTGAGTATTTGCTCACAGCAACAATTTTTACTATATGGTGTTCACTTACCTTTAGACGTGCCGTCTCAACCCGTCTGATAACATCATCTATATATAATTTGTATTCAATTTCGTCCATTTTCTTATCCTACCAATCTGTTAATATCGTTAAAAATTCCAAGTCCCATAAGCCCGAAGAGTATGACCCAGCCGGCTATTGTCAGGTTAATGACTATTTTTTCGCTCGGTTCTCGTCTAAAGAGCAGTTCATATAAATTAAACATGATATGTCCGCCGTCAAGTGCCGGAATAGGGAGCAGGTTCAATACTCCGAGGTTTACAGAAATCAATGCCGCAAAAAACAAAACACTCATCCAGCCTACTGCCGTTGCATCGGAGGTGAGTTTTACAATGGAGATAACTCCGCCCATTTCAGAAGCCGGGACATCCCCCATCACGAGTTTTTTCAAACCGGTAAAAATCAAAGTAGAGGCAAAAACAGTCTGATCGGTGGCATATTTCAACTTGTCTGCGAAGTCCAGTTTTTGTTCATGCATGACACCCGCAGCCGATATGCCTATCATTTTGCGTTTGACATCTTCTCCGTACATGTTTTTGGCGGTTTGCAGTTTTGGTTTGAGTGTTATGAGCTTCAGATAGCCGTTTCTGTCCACCTGCAGTGCAACAGAGCCTTTTGCCTCTGCAATCATTTGTGCCATCTCTTTCCAGCTTGTGATTTTTTTGCCGTTTATACTCATAATGGTATCATTGGACTCAAGACCCGCAACATAGGCAGGGGAGTCTTTGATAACCGTTCCCACAACAGGGGCTAAAACCTGAGGATTGCCAAGTGCTATAATGAAATAGAGTATAAATGCAAGCACAAAATTTGCCGCAGGACCGGCTAAAAGAATTAAAATCTTTTGCAGAGGCGTTTTTGTATTGTAGCTGTCCGCATCGTAACTTTTTTTACTCGGGTCTGCATCATCTTGACCTTTCATCTTGACATAGCCGCCAAGAGGAATGGCTGAAATACTCCACTCTGTGTCAAAAGCCCGAAAAGTAAAAAGACGTTTTCCAAAACCTATGCTAAATACTTCTACATAGACACCCATAAGGCGTGCTACGGTAAAATGCCCAAGCTCATGGAAAAATATAAGTCCGGAGAGGACTAAAAGTGAAACAATCCAACTCATGCTTTGTGCTCCTTTACAATCGCTTGTTTAAATCCCCAAAGATATTCTAGGCCCGAATAAACAGTTAAAAATACGGCAAACCAAAGAAGTGCCGCTCCATATGGCCAGTGCATCAGTAAAAACCCTATGGCTATCATCTGTGCTACTGTTTTTACTTTTCCAGACCAGGATGCTTTTACGCTGATACCTTCACTGAGTGCAACAGTACGAAGTCCTGTGATGAAAAGCTCACGAACTATAATGATGTAAATTGCCCAGGGAGAAGCATCTCCCATAACCATAAGTCCTAAAAATGCCGCAAGTGTGAGCATCTTGTCGGCAAGCGGGTCAAGGATGGCACCGAGCATTGTCATTTGATTCCACTCTCTTGCGATATAGCCGTCAAAAAAATCAGTCACAGATGCCAAAACAAACAAAAGTGAGGCAAAATAGTAGTTCCATGTTATATCAAACCCGTTGTCGGTAAAAATTTGGGGATTGAGTATAATCCAAAACATCACAGGCGCAATGAGAATACGCAAAGATGCTAATAAATTCGGCAAATTAAGCAAAAAGTTCCTTTTAATGTCATTTAAGTTCAGTATCCCTTTGGGAACCGGTACTTTAGTCTCACTACCATTAAGTTAAGCATTTTTTTGGAACCGGTACTTCAGTGCCGGCTGAGAGTGGCAAGACTATTGCAACAGCCGGCACTGAAGTACCGGTTCCGAATGTTATTGAGACTTTAGTCTGGGCTATATGTCTTTAAAGGCTAAAACCTAGGCTCCGAAAACTTTAGTAATGAGATTTTATCTATTTATTACTTATTAAAGCCTAATAGACTAAGATTAGGCATGAAGAAAATATGTCCCTTATGCCAAAACAGTGCAGGTTTGCTATACGAAGAGAATCAAAGGTACTTTGCATGTAAGGTCTGTCATGGAATATTTGTTGATGAAACAGACTTGCCGGATGCACAAAGCGAAAAAGAACGCTATGAACTCCATGATGATAATACCGAAGATGCAGGGTATCGAAAGTTTGTTTCTCCCATTACCGCAAATATTGAAAAAGACTTTTCAAAAGAGGAGAAAGGACTTGATTTTGGGGCAGGAACCTCACAAATCATTACAAAGGTCATGCAGGAAAAAGGTTATGATATCAGTCCTTATGATCCGTATTTTCATCCAAACAAAGAGCTTTTGGAAAACAAATACGATTATATTGCTTCGTGTGAGGTGATAGAGCATTTTTACCGTCCCGCAAAAGAGTTTACACTTTTAAAATCTATGTTAAAAGAAAATGCAAAATTGTATCTGATGACAGACATCTATGATGAGCGTGTAGAATTTTCTTCATGGTATTATAAAAATGATCCGACCCATGTCTTTTTTTATACAAAAAAGACCTTTGAGTGGATAGAAAAAAAGTTTGGATTTTCAAACCTTTTTATAGAAAAAAGGCTGATAATCCTGTCTAATTAGACAGGATCTTCAACTGAAACGGCTTTTTTCTCATGGAAATGGAAATGGCTTTCCAAGTCTGACATGTAAAGCAGAACAGGGACTACGATAAGTGAAGCCACCACTGCCGCTACCGTACCAAATATAAGAGCAACACCGAGTCCTCCAAAGACGGCATCTTTTGCAAGCAGTGTAGAAGCGAGCATAATGGCGATGGCTGTCAGGAAAATAGGTTTTGCCCGTGTCGCACTTGCATAGGCAATCGCTTCGGCCTTGTGCATTCCCTTTTCACTCATGAGTGATTTTGTAAAGTCTATAAGCAGTAAAGAGTTACGCGAACTGATTCCGATTAAAGCAATAAATCCGATAAGGGATGTTGCCGTTAAAAAGAAGGTGTCTGCCGTGAAAATATCCATAATCCAGTGACCGAATATGACACCGATGATAGAAAGAAAAGAACCTAAAAGAATGATACCGCTGAGTGTATAACTTTTATAATAGATAACCATCAGTAAAAAGATAAGGATAAGAGCCGCAATAAAAGCACCGCCCAGGTCTCTAAACGTATCCATTGTGACTTTCATTTCACCGTCCCAAATGAGTTTATAGACTTTTCCTGTTGCTTTGTCTGTGAGTTGCAAATCAAAAAGACCTGTTTTTTCGACTTTGTATTCATCACCAAAACTGTTGATAATTGTATTTCTTGCATCAAGCAGAGGATAAACCTGAGAAACCATATCGGTTTCGGCTAAAACATTGGTCATCTGGTGCAAATCCTTACTCATGATCATCGGATTTGATTTTTTAGGAATTACGGTAACAAGTTCCGTGACAGGTACCATCATGCCTTTGTTGTTCATGAGTTTGAGTGAAGCCAGTTTTGCTTTTACAGAATCCAAATCTTTTTTGCTAAATCTTCTTGAAGAGTCCGACAGGCGTAAAAAGAGAGGAATCTGATCGCTGTATTTGTCTGAATTTTTTACAGATATATCCATCCCTTCAAAAGCAAGGTATAAAATATTGTTGAGTTGCTTGACAGTGAGACCTGATTTTGCGATTTTTGTTGTATGGACAATTATTTCAAAACTATCGTATATGTCATCTTCCATAATGTCAATATCAACAAGCCCCTGTGTATTTTGAAAAACTTTTTCAACACGTTTTGCCAGCTTTCTTATGCCCTGCGCATTGTCACCGTATATTTCAGCAACAATAGCCGAGAGTGTCGGAGGTCCTGCAGGCGGTTCTACAAAAGAGATATGTGTATTTGGATAGAGCTTTTCACAAGCATCTTGAATAACAGGACGCAGACGCTGTACCATCAAATAAGAAGGCTCTTCTCTGTCATGTTTTTTTGTGATATTTACGACAATTTCTGCAACATTTTCAGAGTTTTTAAACTGACTGCCTTTAATAAGTCCGGCAAAATCAAGAGGTGCACCCATGCCTAAAAATACTTCGGTATCACGCACTTCTTTTTCTTGAGTAATATAACTGCTGACACATTGTGTCACTTGCTGGGTCTGTTGTATCGAACTGCCTGTTGGCAGTTTCACATAGATGGTAAAAGTATCATTGTTTTTTCCCGGCAACATCTTTGCTTTGACAATTTCAGTCGGTGCTATCATTAAAATAGAGATGATAAATGCTATTAATGTACCGATAAGTATCAATTTTCTCTGCGCAGAACTTTGTATGCCTTGCAGTACAAGTTTTTCAAATTTCTTAAACATTAATGCGCTCCTTTGTCATGTTTTGGTCGTTTTAAAATTCTCACGGCAAGGTAAGGTGTAAATATATAAGCTACAAAGAGCGAAGCAATGAGTGCTACGGGAACATTCTCAGGAATAGGTTTCATAAACTGTCCCATCATGCCTCCGACAAATGCCATAGGCACCATTGTCATGATGATAGCAAGTGTGGCGATATTTGTCGGTGCACCGATTTCATCTGTTGCTTTGATCATAATTTCATCATTGCTTTCATGGGCAGATTCGACAGAATGGTAGTGTCTGTGAATATTTTCAATAACAATAATAGCAGCATCAACCAAAAGCCCCAAAGAAAGCAAAAATGCAAAAAGAGTAATACGGTTAATGGTCTGACCGCTCAAATAGGCTACAAACAGAGTAATTGCCAAAATTGCAGGAACCGTAAAGGTTACGATGAGTGATTCTCTCCAGCCAAGTACAAATATAAGAAGAATCGCGATAATTACAATAGATAAAACCAGGTGCATTACAAGTTCGTTTACTGCATCATTTGCACGTTCTCCGTCATTTCTGGTAATGACATAACTGATGCCTTTTTTGTCCAGTTCGCTTTTGTAGTTTTGCAGTTCTTTTTTGACTTCATCTGCAATAATGACGGCATTCGTTCCCTGCAGTTTTGAGACTGTAAGTGTCACCTGGTTTTCAAAAGGCATAAATTTTCCGTTTTTTTCTCGTTTGCTGATAAGTGCCGATTTGAAGTTTTGAATATCATAAGAGTTTGTCACTTTTGCAACCTGTCTCAAATAAATTGGAGAACCCATATACTGTGCGACAATGATGTCCCCGACATCTTTTGCATCTTCTATGGCATTTTTTACGCCAACCATGACAATTTCATTCTCTTTTGTTTTGTTTTTAATCGCAGGTACATTATAGGAAACTGCCTGTACAGCCTGTGTGATTTGTCCCATAGAAAGGTTATAGCCTGAGAGTTTGTTCAAATCCACTTCTATGTTGAACTGGTGTTTGTGACCGCCTTTGAGTGCTGTAACGGCAACATTGTTCAAACCGTTTATATGGTGCTGGATTTGCTTGACTTTGTCATAGAGTTCTGTTTGAGACATGTTTTTGTCATGGGAATAAAAGGCAACACTTACAATGGGAATGTCAATGTCAATATCCAAAGGCTTGATAATCGGTTTCATGGCCCCTTTTGGAAACATGTCGGCATTTTGCATGATTTTGTCGTAGATTTTGAGGTTTGAATCTTCTTTCTTCTCTCCGATATAAAAGGCTGCATTGACAATCCCGACATTGTCCATAGCCGTGCCGTAAATGTGTTCTACCCCTTTAATCTCTTTGAGCTTTCGTTCTAAGGGTTTGACTATGATTTTTTCTACCTCTTTGGCATTGGCACCCGGCAGAGCTACTATGACGGTAGATCCACTGACAACCATTTGCGGATTTTCTTCACGAGGCATAATCATTAAGGCGAGGTAACCGATAACAAGCAGTGAAATTCCCAAAACAGAGGTCAGAGGATTTCTTAAAAATGTTTTTGCCAGTTTTCCTGCGACATCTTTAGGTGTATATGGCTTATGATGATTCATATTTTTCCCCTTTTAGTCAATGGTTACAGTGGCATACATACCAGGGTAGACTGATTTGTTCAGTGTCTTGAATGATACTTTGATTTTAAATGTGTGTGTCATCGGATTGGAATTTGGTATGATCGCCGTAATCGTTCCGATTGTTTTGACACCGACAGAAGGAATCTCCACTTTTACTTTTTTCCCGTGATGAATGAGATTTAAATTACTTTCCGCAATCTCTGCCGAAATTTTTAAATCACTCAAATCCGAAAGCACAATTGCAGGCATACCGGGCATTGCCATCTCTCCGACTTTGATGTTTTTGGCAACAACAACACCGTCGTTTGGAGCCTTTACATGTAAGTATTTGTATTGATTTTCCACTTCCTGGAGTCTTGCTTTGGCTATGTTTATCATATCCTGCAGATTTTTTGCCGCAAGTTCCATATTTTCCACTTCATATTTTGAGACCATATCTTTTTTCAGCAGTCTTTTGTAGCGTTCCAGATTCAGTTTGACATTCGTGTACTGGTTCTGATACATTTGCAGTGAAAGCTCTGCCTGACGTTTTGCCGAATCAATTTCACGTGAATCTATACTGTAAAGAATTTGGCCTTTTTTTACCTTTTCCCCTTCGCTTGTGTTTACATTGGTAACAAAACCCATAAATCGGCTTGTGATCATCTTCTGATTATCCGAAATCACACTTCCCGAAAGTGTTAAACTCTCCGCTAAAAGTGAAACGCCCAGTGCCAGTAATAGTAGTAGTTTTTTCATGTTAGTCTTCTCCGTTTGCTAATTTTTCAAGTGCAAGTATTTTTTCTGTTCTTTTGTTCTTTGCTATCTGCAGCTGCAGTATCTTTTCAATCTGTGCAGACTGTTTTATGATAACATCACTCATGGAAACAAGTTTTTCTTTATATCTGCCTTCATAATTTTCATAAATGGCATTTGCAAGTTCCAGTTCTTTTTTCAGTGAGGCAATTTCGACATCAACCCCTTCTATCTGTGTCCGGATTTTTGCAATTTTTAAAAGAATTCCCTGTTTTGCAAGTTCCAGCTGTGACTGCATTTTAAGTTTTTCGATTTTCGATTTTTCGATTTTTGCCGCATCGATTCCGCCGTCAAAAAGATTCCAGCTCAGGCGTGCACCTATGGTATAGGCTTTGTGTTTGTCGGCATTTCCTAAAAAGCTATTGTCCGCAGTGGAGACTTCGCCAAAAGCTCCAAGCGTCGGATAGTAGGCTGCCTGAGAGACCTTAAGCATATCTTTTGTGATTTTGAGTCCTGTTGCCGCTTTTTGCAGGTCAATATTGCGCGCTAAAATCTCTTCATCACTTATATGTGGCATGCGCACTTCTGTTGCAGGTGTCTGAATATGTTCAATTTTTTGATTGAGTAAAAAACTGATGTAGTGGTATAACAGTTTTTTGTTGGACTGCATCTGTACCAAGAGTCTTTCAACATTTCCCTTTTTTGCCTGTACTTCAAGCAAATCTACTTTTTTAGCATAGCCTACCGCTATCATCTCTTTTGTTGTCTCTTCCAATATATGGATATTGTCCAGAATTTTATTGAGATTTTTTATAGAAGAATCAAGCAGTGCCATATCATAAAAGCTTTTTTTAAGTTCATATTTTTTCTGTTTTTCTATCTTGTGTTTGTCCAAAGATTTCAGTTCTTTGACTTTTTGCATAATGTCAGTGTAAGAACTGAGCATAAATCCTGTAAAAAGAGGCACTTCATATTTGAGTTTGCTCTGAAAAAAGTTTCGGTAACCCGGATAGTTTAGATTTTGTGGAGGTGTAATATATGGATTTACGCCATTGTTTAAATTCGTCATAAATTCTTCAGCACCAAAATCCCCAAAAGTTGCCTCACGCGAAGTCAGTTTAAATCCAAAGACATTTCCCGCATCATTTGAACGTGCCACATCTTGTATAAATGTCAGTGTTCCCCAGTTTTTCCCTGACACTGCATCAATATCCTCTTCTGCAGAGCGTTCATCAAATTTGGCTGCCTTAATTTCCAGATTTTTTGCTTTCAAAAGCTGTAGTGCTTGATCCAGTGTCAATGCCTCGGTCGCTGACGCTGATACATGTAACAGCAAAGAAAACGCAAAAATACTTATCAGTCTATTCATTTTCCAACATCCTTTTCATAGTTATAATAATTTTAAGTTTAAATTATAACATATATTTCATTTTCATATATCACATTTATATCACATTTATTGAAATATGGTCTGTTCTGCAAGAGAAGACGCTTTTAATATTTACAAAAATGATATATAATACTTATGAAAATCATAAGGATAATTAATGTATAGATATATATTTTTAATTAGTATACTGTTTTTTACTGCATGTGAACCAAAATCTCATTCAAATCTTAACGGTAAACAACTTTTAGAGCAAAAATGTAGCAAGTGTCACAATACTGACCTGCCTCCAAAAACTTTTCAGGATGAAAAAGCACCGCCGATGATGGCGGTTGCATTTCATATAAAAGATTTTATAAAAGCAAGTAGTGAGAGTGACAAGATTCCAAAAGCTGTAGAATTTGTAAAAGACTATGTTGTGAATCCAAGTGCTTCAAAATCTTTTTGTGATAAAGAGAGCTTAAGAACTTATGGAGTAATGCCTTCGCAAAAAGGTAAAGTCACGCAAGATGAACTTGAAGCGATTGCTGAATATATGTTTGAACATTTTACAATAAAAAATTTGACAGCAGCACAAGATTTGCAAAACAGGTTGAATGCAATGCCAAAAGGAAAAAGAATTGCTTTAAAACATAACTGTCTGTCTTGTCATAAAATAAACAAAGATTTAGTGGGACCATCTTTTAATAAAATTGCTAAAAGATACAAGGAAAATATTACGCAGATAGCACAAAGCATTAAAAACGGTTCTGCTAAAAAGTGGAAAGGTTACAGAAATGCGATAATGCCGGCATTTGGTGAAAAGATAAGCAATGATGATATTGAAACATTAAGTAAGTGGATTGCTAAGGAGACTTGACATTATGCACATATGTTCTATATGATTCCAATATAACATTATAATAATTATAAGGAATATTGATGAAAATAGTTTTAGCAGTAGATGAAGACAAACAAACCATAGTAAAAAGAACAGGGCAAAGTGCTTATTTTGCAATATATGATGATGACAAAATGGTTGATTTGGTACCAAATAAGCATCACGACGGTGGACATCATGCGCACAGACACAATGAAGAACATAAGCATTCAGAAATGGAACATGAGGAGCATACAAATTCTCATAGAAAAGATGTAGAGGCTTTAAAAGATTGTGACATTATTTTAGTACAGGCTGTTGGTGAAAATATGAAAGAAGCTTTAGAATCCATAGGTTTAAAGGTAAAAAAAATCAGACAAAAACATGGTACAACTGCTGATGAGGTTGTAAAAAACTTTTTAAGCGGTGCTATTTAAGGCAGAAGAATGGTTGGAAGAAGAAAACTACGAAATATCGGGGCAGATCACAGTGATGTTTGTTTTAAGCCTTGTGGTATTTGTGGTATTGATTTGGAATATATTGAACTCTGCGAAGATGAAATGGAGGCTATTCGTTTGTCTGATTATGAGGGACTCTACCAACTTCACGACTTGTAGAGTCGGCAAGAAAAAAAAACAGCAGATTCTTTGATACATAAAAAAGCCTTAAACATAAAAACAGATAAAAAGTAAGAAAAAAAATAAAAAGAACAATACAAAAAACTGCTGAATTTAACTCCGCCGATGACATAGGTTACGGACTTGACATAAAACCGTCAAATCCTTTTAGCCTTTGATTCCATCGGCTCTTGGATTGAGCAAAAAACCGAAAAATACTTTGATATAAAGCATAAACGGAACACTCCAAAGAAGAGCAGACCATAAATAGAGTTGCATTGCGTCTGCTTCGTAAAAAGGTATAAGTGAACGCATCAATGTAGCAATAATGATGAAAAATACCATTAAATGGGTATAAATGTTTGAAGTCAAATGCCTTCCCGTGTGAATCCATCCTATGGTTATCATGACCATTAAATAGGCAAGTCCAAGCCCACCGGCTGTTATAAAATGCCTAAAACTCGAGATACCGACTCCGTCATTAAACAAAATACTCCATCCCATAAAAGCATATCCTAAAGCAAGCATAAGAAAAATCAAAAACAGATAAATAACATAAGGCTGATTGAGTATAAACTTCTCTTTGAGATGATAATCACTCGTAATCGCCAAAACAGCAGCACCGGCAGCCAATCCTATCCATCCAAGTGCAGAGTTTGCAGGGTATAAAAATTCAACAATACTAAAGAGCGTGACACAAAATATAGCCAAGTTTGTAAGTGGCGGTCGTGATATATAAATATCATCAATTGCTTTGTCTTCCATCAGTTCATTGACTGCTTCCATGTTTACACGACGCATTGCAAGTAAAACAAGTACAACAATCGCACCAAGGGAAAGCTTTAAAATTTTCATCGGGTCACTTTGCACTAATTCTGCCATTGTTAGAAAAAACCAACTCTCAAGACCAAAAATAACAAGTAAAATGTAGCCCAAAGAGGCATGTCGTTGGAGCTTATCTAAAACAACATCTTTTGCAAACCAGATAAGCCAGGCAAGCATGGCAAGATTTAAAAATCCAGCAAGATAGACGCCTGTAACATCTATAAACCAAAAGCTCACGCGACCGGCTATCCATAAAAGCATAATATATTTGAGCCGTTTGCCGACAAAAGGTACCATTCCGGGGAAAAGTTCCGGCAAACCGGTTGTTAAAAACGCCATGATTCCGGCAGTAAGTACTCCAAAAAGCATCTCGTAGACATGCCAAACAAGAATATTGTCCATAAACGGGATACTCAAATACCCGCTCCAAACCAACCCCCACAATATCATCGAAAGTATAAAATAGGGAGCCAAAAGTAAAAAGACAGGGCGAAAGCCGTATGCTAAATATGGCGGAATATTCTCTTCATCAGGATAATAGAGGTAGTGGTTCGTCGCATGAAGTTTTTCTTCTTTATGTTGCATTATTTTAACTCCAAAGAATTTAGTTCAAATGTTTCTATGATATCTTTGTCTTGCAGTATTTTTACACTCTGCTCATACACAAAGGCATCATCTCTTTTATCTTGAGGAAGGTCAAAGCTGAATTTTTTGACTATATGTCCAGGATCGGCTTTGAGTAAAAGTATCTCATCACTCAGACGAATAGCTTCCATCATATCATGCGTTATAAAAAGTATAGAGATATTTTCTTTTTGACTTATTTCTATGAGATGTGTTTGCAACTCTTTTTTCAGACCTATATCCAATGCTGAAAAGGGCTCATCCAAAAACAGAAGAGAGGGTTTGACAACCAAAGCACGGGCAAAACTGACGCGTTGTTTCATTCCGCCGCTTAAATCTTTTGGAAATTTTTCAAAATCTTCTTCTTCGAGTCCAAATTTCAGTGCAATTGCCCTGGATTTTTCTATTGCGGTACTTTTTTTCTCACCACGGGCAAGGAGTCCAATGGCAATATTGTCAAGTACATTTTTCCAAGGAAGCAGTCTTCCTTCTTGAAATGCAAAGGAAGTACTTGTGAATGTATTGACAACACTCCCTTCCTGCACATCCAAAAGTCCGGAGCATAAATGCAGAAGTGTAGTTTTTCCACCTCCGCTTGGCCCTACTATTGAGAGTATCTCCCCTTTATTGAGTGTAAAATTTATATCTCTTAAAATCTCTGTAAATCCGAAATGATGTGTTAAGTGTTTTACTTCTAGCTTCTCCATAACTCTACCTCTCTTTTTATCGGTTCTAAAATGATATACTCTATAAACATCAGCGAACCTATCATTATGGTTACAAGCGCCAATGCCGTTGGAGTGTCCAACTGGCTTCTGGCCACTGCCAAGGAAGCACCAAGCCCATCGCTTGTAGCTAAAAGTTCCGCCATGATGACAATCTTCCAGGCCATACCAAGTCCGCTTACCCAGGCAGGAAAAATGTAGGAAAAAATATGAGGAAAATAGACATCTGTAAACTTCATGTGCCATGGCAGATGAAAACTCTCAGCCATCTCTTTTAAAGTACCGTCAAGTGTTCTTGTACCTTGCAGGGCACCTACAAATATAATGGGAAAAGAAGCAACTATGATGGTAAAAATAACTGTTTCATCTCCCATTCCAAACCAAATCATCGCCAAAACTATCCAGGCAATTGGAGGCATGCCTACAAGGATGGTGACAACCGGACGACTCATCATAGACGCCGTTGCAAAGAAGCCGGCGATGAGTCCCAAGACAGAGCCAAACAACAAAGAGAGCCCAAAGCCAACAGAAGCGCGGTAGAGGGTAATGTCAATCTGCTCCCATACCTCTTTGTCATGCAACATGGTATAAAGTGTCTTAAATGTTTCAAGAGGTGATGGCAACACTAAGTTGCCATATACCTGATTGCCAACATCCCACAAAGCTATAAAGAGCAGAATGGAAGCAACAGCTCCCCATCCGCTCCATAAGTAAGCCGGAAAATCTTTCAGTATTTTAAGTAAGAATTTCAAACAAGACTCCTTTAAATGATAATTAATATTAAAGTTTATGATAATTAAGCTTAAAGTAAGTATAATGAAAGTAATTATCAAATTCAGTTGTGGTTAAAGTCTTTTTTGATAAAATCTATAAACCAGTTAAGGAGATTTTATTATGATTAAAAAAATATTACTGACAGTTTCTCTCGTACTTTTTCTACAGGCAAACGGGATAAAAAAAGTAGATACTTTGGTTTTAAGCGGTCCTATGGCATCTGTAAGCCACCCGCTTTTAAGGATGATTGAAACAGGTGCATTAAACGATGTGGCAACAAATGTCAAATTTATTATGTGGAAATCGCCCGATGAACTGCGTGCTCTCACACTTCGCGGCAGTGCTGACTTTATAGCAATTCCTACCAATGTAGCAGCAAATCTTTATAACAAAGGTGTAGATATAAAACTTCTCAATGTCTCTGTGTGGGGTATTTTGGGAATGATAACAAGAGATAAAACCAAAAAGACTCTTGCAGATTTCAAAGGGTGTGAGATAGCAATGCCTTTTCGTGCCGATATGCCTGACATTGTCTTTGAAGAGATTGTAAAAAGAGAGGGGCTTGATCCGAAAAAAGACTTTACACTTCGTTATGTAAACTCACCGATAGATGCTATGCAGATGCTTATAATGCGCAGAGTCGATCATGCACTCTTGGCTGAGCCTGCCATCTCTATGGCACTGAGAAAAACAAACTCTTTTCCGTTGAAACTTATAGCGCCTGACCTTTACAGAAGTGCAGATTTACAAAAAGAGTGGGGAAAAGTTTTTCATATTGAAGCCAAAATTCCACAGGCCGGCATGGCGGTTATTGGCAAAAAAGATCCATATCTCATCAAACGTTTCAATGAGGAGTATGCAAAAGCGCTTCAATGGTATAAAACACATCCAAAAGAAGCTGGAGAGTTGGTTCATAAATATATTCCAATGCTGGTGCCTGAAGCTGTAGCAGACAGTCTGGACTATGTTCAATTGAATGATGTTAATGCAAAAGATGCACAAAAAGACTTGGAATTTTTCTTTGAAATTTTGAAAAACAACAATCCTAAAACTATTGGTGGTCAATTACCACAGAATGGTTTTTATTTTAGTCCGAAGAGTGAGTAGATAAATCTAATTTTTTTGTTTTTGCAAACCCTGCACCTTTTTTTGTTTTTGCTTTAAGCTCAAGAGCCGTGATAAGTTCTTTGTAATCTATACGGTTCTGATGCATTGTTGCAAAACATTGCGCTACTACTGCTATTGCATTAGGCACTTCACCTTTTTTTTTATATGCCTGTATATTTTTTTCACTGACTTTTATAAGCTTTGAAAATTTTGGAAGGCTGATCTCCGCATCTAAAAGTAGTTTTTTAAATTCTATAAATGTCATGTGGAAGTATAGTCTTTTATAGCTTAACTCTATATTTTATTGACATGTAGTCTGAAATCATATATAATAGCTATAATTTATTACTAATAGTAATGAAAAACTGCATAAAGGGTCAAACAATGGCAAAAGATACAAAAAAAGAGTTAGAGAAAAAGTTGGCAAAAAAAGCTGAAAAGAAAAAGGCAAAGAAAAAAGCTCAAAAAAAGAAAGCTGTGAAAAAAGATACAAAGAAAAAGAGCAAGAAAAAAGCTGATAAAAAGAAAGCTAAATCCAAAGCAAAGAAAAAAGCTCAAAAAAAGAAAAAATAGTTTTCTTATCTAACGAAAGAAACTACTTTCAGTTTCTTTCGTAAATCTTTCCACTGTATAATTATCAAGAATCACATGAACATATATCCGGTATAATTCTGTCAAAAATTCAAAGAAATGGGTATAAAATGTAATAACACTCAAACAAGTGCTATTACATAAAAATCCTGGAGAAACTTAAGCATATACAGAAAAAGTTGAATTTGCTGTATTTGTTTTTTGTTGCGTAGTATCTTGATTTAAAATATCCATCAAGCTTTGTGTATATTGCTGAGAATCCATAGTTGAAGCATCTACTTGTTTCATCTGTGCAATTAGATCAGCTCTTTGTGTCTGATCTATTGAACTCATTTTATCTTTGAGAGCAGTTCTGTCTTCTTGAGACAATGATTGCATGATATCTTTCATACCGCCATTTCCCTGACCACCACCTGTACCGTCCATTTTTCTCATTTGCATCTGCATTTGTTGCATTGAACCATTTGAACTTACTTGCATAGTCTATCCCTTAGCTTAGATTTAGATAGCAAGCAAAAACTATTCCTTGCTATCTATAAATACAACTCTATCACATTTGTGTTAGCAAAACGTTAATAAAGAAACTATTTTTGATTAGTAAATATGTACTCGTATAATAAATTTATACTATTAAGATTAGTCTTTATCATTTTTATGCGTTTCATACTTTTCGCTTCCAAAAGTATTTTTAAGCCCTGCAATAAGTGCTTGTTTTTCCTCTTTTGTAAGTCTTGCCTCTGGATGTGCTATTAGATAAGATGCTAAAGGCATTTCTCCCTCTTCAACTTCTTCGGCTGCTTCATCACCTTTGTTCTTTTTCTGAACACCCCACATGGAAACATTGAAATGTTCACGACCTTCATCAACATGGTGATAGATACTCCATGAAAGCGGTGCTATATTACTGTACCAAGGCCATTTTGTTTCATTGGAATGACAATCTGCACAGGCTCTTTGAAAAAGATCCTGTGTCTCTTGAGTGTCCCATTGCACTTGAGCAACTACAGGCGGATTTGTGTGATCTCTTCCGTACGGTATAAATTGTATTGCAATAAATAATCCAAATCCGATTAATAAGATTTTTTTCATTTGTAATATCTTTATACTATTTTTGCAAAAGAGTTTTTAACTGTTTGGAGGTTAAAATCTTTTTTGTCTCATAGATGCACTTAAGATGTGTCATTGTTGCCTGAGCTTTGTATCTGGCTACTTCATCAACAAGTTTTTTCATTTTTTGCGGTGAAGCCCCCTGTTGTGATAGTTGGACAATTGTTTGCTCTAATGGCATAATCTTCTGTTTAAGATTCATAACACTGCGCAAGGTTTCTTTGCGTACCTGTAAAAGTTCTTTTTTTTGTTTTTTGGTTAAGGCAAGCTTTTCTGAATTCCACATTTTTTTGACCAACATTGTTAAATGCGGTAAACCAGGGTTTTGAATCAGGAACGGTTTGCTGGCTTTTTTCACAGGAGCCGCTTCAAGTTGAGAAGTAGGTGCAAAACTGACAAGTAAGCCTAAAAGTGCAGTGCTGAGTATATATTTTGATTTTGTAAACATTAGATATCCTTTTTTGTAATTGTAATCACTTCGTCTTTATGTTCAAAAACAGTTTTCACCATCTCTTGAAAACGCAGAGGAAAGCTTTTTATATCTTCTTCTTTTGCATTAGGCATTATAGCACTTTTGAGTATTGCCATAGGATTGACAACTTTTTGAGGTGTGTAGGTTACATATACTTTTTCATTTGTGTCTAGTCGGGTAAAACAGACATCAGCATCCATCGCTACACCATAAAAAAGTGTGCCTCTTCGATTGTATTTTCCTGTTGGAATGCCACCAAAACCATAGTCTGTGGTTGCTCCTGTAATGTTTGAAAGTACGCATCCGACAGCACCGGTATTTTCAACAGTCGGCTCTTTTGCAAGTTCTACTTTTATGTAGCCTCTTTGTGGCAATTCAGCGCCATAAAGTGATTTTAAGCCCTCAAGTGCCATGAGATAAGCCCCTGCAACAGTTGCACAACTATGTCCTGCACTTTTGACAATGTCGGCGTAGGAAAAATCAAGTATGCCGTCATTTACACCTAAAAACCGGCTCAAGTCATCATACAAAACTATTTTGTCAATAGTATCAAAAAATTGAGGATATTGCATTACATACCCCCTCCCATTCCCATCCCTTGTCCACGACCCATACCGCCACCTTTGCCCATCATCCCTTTTGCTTGAGAAGATTGTGCCAAGATGTAATCAGCTACGGTACTTAACTGCTCTTGTGTCAGATTTGCAAACGAGGGCATAGCAGTATCAGAAAATCTTGGATATTTCCCTTGAGAGCCGTTTTTGATACTTGCCATAATCACTTCTTTCGCATTTTCACCTTCAAAACGTTTGTTTCGCATTCCTATTCCTGCAAATGCGGGAGCCGCTTTTTTGCTTGCAACTGCGTGACAAGAGAGACAGCCATTGTCTTGAATAATCTCCTGCGCACTTTGTGCAAAAAGACTCCCTGTTAGGAACAGTGTCGGTATAAGTAATCTTTTCATAGTATAAACTCCGTATGTAAAATTTTACTGTTAGTATAAAACGTTTGTGTTAGGGGAATGTTAAGGAAGAGGGCTGACAAAAGTGAAAGCAGAGATATTTATTGTCATTATTTATAGGATTACTGTAAAATACCAAAGCATTTTAAATGCCAGGAGATACAAAAGTCCTGCCATAATTTTTTTAATGTGAGACTGCTCGAGTTTAAAGTGCATAAGATAGTTTCCAATGTAGCCACCGATGACGGCACACAGAGCAACCACCGTCAAAAGAATCCAGTCCAAAGGTACATAACTGGCATAGGTAAAAAAGGAACCGAGTGCCGAAAAAGGCACTACAAAACTTACCGCAACGGCTACTTTTTTGGGAGCAAATCCAAGAAGAGTTAAAAGCGGAATGAGGATATTGCCTCCGCCTACACCTAAAAGTCCGGCAATAAACCCAATCACAGCACCGACAAGCAAAAGTGTGAGTTTTGAGTGGGCGGAAAAAAGAGCTTTTTTCTTGCCAAACATCATCATGCTTGCAGAGTAAAAAAGCAAGAGCATAAAGAAAAATTTGACTATGTTTTCATTGATAAAACTGCTGGAATATGCGCCAAGAGGTGCAAAAAGGAGCATTGTCACAGCAATAGGCAAGACAAAGGCATACTCAACAGCTTTGCGTTTGATATTCATAATGCTTGCTGTCACAGTGGTAGATGCTCCTGCAAAAAGTCCGACCGCTTTAGCCACAGTAAAATCAAGTCCTAAAAAATGTAAAATCGGAATAAGCGCTATACCCGAACCCGCTCCGCCCATAGAAAAGACTGTAGCGAGTATAAGGGTGATAGAACCAAAGAGAATATAGTCATGCATTTATGGTATTTTTGGAGGATTGATTCTTTTGCCGAGCAGGGCGTAGCTTTTGCCGACACGGGCGAGCGGTTCATAATCAAGCGTGAGTTTCTCTTTGTCTGTAATGATTTCATCATCAATATACTGGGACTTTATCTCTACGACAAGCGGGATGGTTTTTGAGCCTTTGAGATCTATCTCCTGGTAGAGTTCACAAAAAAAGGCACTCGGTATGCCAGTCACTATTGGAGGGAAGTCTTTGATTATGCTTTTTGTCTCAATGCCAAAAATTTCTGCTTCGCTTTGCGTGTTATCAAGTTCTTTGGAGCTAAAATGCATCTGTTGTAAATGTGCCTCATCTACCATGCATATTGTGCATTTTTTGTGTTCACGCAGATTTTTAAGCGTGTCTTTTTGGCTGCCGTCATTTTTATGCCCTATACTGACTATCATTGTAGGAGGTTCAGAGCTGAGCCCCATGAAATAGCTAAAAGGAGCAATGTTAAGAGTGCCTTTTGCATCTTGCGTACAAATCCAGGCAATTGGCCTTGGGATGATGGTCTGCGCCATAAGCTGATAGCGTTGTGTAAGTGCTTTGTCTGCATAATCCACCACCATTTTAGAGACCTACCATATGTTTTACATTATCCAAAAAGCCGTGTTTTTCAACTGTTGGCTCTTCTTTTTTTGGACCGGTGTAGGCATCTTTTGGCATTTCGTTTTCAGGAGTTCCGTCTACATTGACAACCTGCAGTTCGGGATGAATCAGTTCACGCAACTTTTTTTGTACGACCATTTTTGTTGTCATCAGACTCATAGAACAGCCTCCGCATGCACCTGTCAGTTTGATGTAGACAACACCGTCTTTTGTGCCGAGAAGTTCTATACCGCCGCCGTGAGAATTGACATATTCGCTTACTTTTGGCAGGTAATTTTGTACTGCATTATAAATATCTTCATCTAAAAACTGCATGATAAAACCTTTTTGAGTATTTTTATAATTATAGTTGCTTATAATTAAAATTATCTTAGTTTATATAATTATATATCTGTAAATAATTTCAAATTTAGCAAAGACGCACAGTCGGCACTAAAGTACCGATTCCGATGAATCGGCTTTTCGGAACCCGTACTTCAGTGCGGGCTGTATGTCTTTAAAAACTCAGTTTACAGAAAAAAATTTAGTTTTTTCTGACAAGTCATGCTAAAAGCATTTTATTTCCAACATTATTGTACAATAAAATATGAAAATATTATTTCTTTTGTTTCTGAGTGTTGCTTCACTGTTATGCGCAAAAAATGATTTACAATACGAAACATCACCCTATTTAAAACAGCATGAGAACAATCCTGTGCACTGGCATGCCTGGAAGAAAAAAACATTTTTGCAGGCACAAAAAGAAGACAAACCTATATTTCTCTCTATTGGCTATTCCACCTGTCACTGGTGTCATGTGATGGCGAGAGAATCCTTTGAAAATAAAAAAATCGCACAGCTTTTTGAACAAATATTTTATATCTGTAAAAGTTGATCGTGAAGAGATGCCGCAGGTTGATGCTTTGTACCAAAATATTTTTGCGCATGTGCATAAACGGACCGGCGGTTGGCCTCTGAGTGTTTTTATGACACCGCAAAGAGAGGTTTTTTATATAACAGGATATATTCCTCCAAAAAAAGAGTTTTATTCTGAAGGATTTTCGGATTTAATACGAAAGTTGTCAAAATTATATACCGACAAAAAAGCGCTCCGACAAGAAACAGACAGGATTCAAAAGGCAGTGGCAAGCAGAGTAAAACTCTCAGATACAGAAGACAAAAATGTTTCCCTGACTACACTGAAAAATTCTCTCAAAAAATCTTTTGATGATATTTATACCGGTTTTGGCACAGGCAGAAAGTTTCCCGAGGCTTCCAAACTTGCTTTGATGATGGATATAGCGGATATAACGGCAGACAAAACATTGAAAAAATACTCTTTTGCAATGCTTGACACTATGGCACTGCGGGGTTTGTATGACCATGTAGGCGGCGGATTTTTCAGATACAGTGTGGATGCAAACTGGGAGATTCCTCATTTTGAGAAGATGCTCTATACGCAGGCGGAGCTTATTGGTCTGTATGTCCGAGCTTATGAAAAAAGTCATAAAAAGCTTTATGCAAGCGTGGTGCAAGAGACGATAGCGATGGTACAAAAACGCTTTTTGCATCATAATCTTTACTGGAGTGCAAGCAGTGCAGAGAGCCAGGGCAAAGAGGGGGCATACTTCACATTCAGCCCAGATGAAATAGACAAGGCGCTCAAAAAAAATCCTCATGCCGACGCCATAGAGGATGCTCTGGGATTTAGCACAGAGGGAAACTTCAACAACCGCGTGCATATAAATTTTGATACAGACAAGAGGCCTCCCGGTTTTGCATCTTTTAAGGAGATGCTGTACCATGTAAGAGAAAAGAAAAAATACCCTTTTACAGATACAAAAATAAACACGGCCTGGAACGCTATGATGATAGAAGCACTGTACAAAGCCTCTGCTCTTGACAAAAGATACGCAGACACAGCAGAAAAAAATTTAAAAGCTTTGCAAAATCTGATGTTTGTGCGAGGGGAGTTGTATCATCAGACCATAGAGGGAGCTGTGCCCAGACAAAAAGCTTTGCTGGAAGATTACAGTTTTTTGATTGGAGCGCTTATCAGCGGGTATGAAGTTGATTATGATACTGCCAAACTTGATTTTGCCGAGTATTTGGCAGCACAGGCAAAGTACAGGTTTTACAAAAACGGTACATGGTATCTCTCAAATGACGCTTTACATGTAAAGGCCGGTATAAATGACAAATATTATACATCACCGCTTTCAAAGATGCTGCAAAACATAATCAGACTGACATCGCTCAAAGCCTCTTTTGAATACGAAAAACTGTTTCAAAGCAGTATGGAAAAACTCAAAGAAGAGCTTATAAGAGAAGAGTCAAATGCACCGGCTCTGGCACAGGCGTATTTAATGCAGAAACTGGGTGTTGTCGTCGTGAAAAGTTCAAAAGACAATTTGCTCAAAAATGCTAAAATACTGCAAACGGTACAATATCCTTATCTGCTGCGTGAAGCAAAAGAGTATAAAGATTTTTTGGCATGTACCTTGAGAAGATGTTTTGTAAAAGATAAAAATATCAGCAGGATAATAAAAACAATAGACAGAGATTTCATAAGGAGATAAATGAGAAGTATAGGACTTTTAGGCGCGATTTCAATCGGTATAGGCGGTATGGTAGGCGGCGGTATATTCGCTGTTTTGGGAGAAGCAGTTTCTTTGGCACACGGGGCAACCGCAGTTGCCTTTGCCATAGCCGGTGTTGTAGCAATATTGACGGCATATTCGTATGCGAAACTTTCTGTAACATATCAAAGTGAGGGCGGAACGGTTACTTTCATAGACAAAGCCTTTGGCGACAATATCCTCTCGGGGAGTGTCAATTTGATGCTGTGGCTGAGCTATTTGGTGACTATTTCACTTTATGCAACAGCTTTTGCTTCGTATGGAGAGACTTTTTTTACACACAAGTCGCAATGGCTCCATCACGGGCTTATTGTTGTTTCTATCATCATCCCGGCAGTTATCAACCTGGTCAGTGCTTCGTTTGTCGGTAAAAGCGAAACTGTTATCGTTGTTATTAAAGTTGCCTTGCTGGTTTTAGTAATTGCGGCAGGTTCTTTTTATGTAGATACAGAGCGTATGTCTCCTGTGCATTGGGGTTCTGCTCTTTCCATCGTGACAGCAGGTATGATTATTTTCGTTGCGTATGAGGGGTTCGAGCTTATAGCAAATTCTGCCCAGGATATCAAAAATCCGATAAGAATCTGCCTCGGGCCTTTTATGCGTCTGTCATTATCGTGATAGCCTTGTATATTTTGATTGCGGTCATCACAGTAGGGAATGTTCCGGAAAATATTTTGATGCAGGCAAAAGATTATGCCCTGGCAGAAGCTGCAAAACCCTCTTTGGGGCAGATGGGCTTTACCCTTGTGGCATTTGCAGCGCTGTTGTCGACATTTTCTGCAATCAATGCTACAATTTACGGCAATGCAAGACTCGGATACATCATAGCAAAAGACGGCAAGCTGCCAAGAGCTTTAATGGATGAGGGCAAAAAATCGGGTGTCCCGTTTAAAGGTGTTTTGTATACCACTCTTTTGAGTCTGGTTTTGGCAAACAGCATTGATCTGACAGAAATTGCCATTATAGGCAGTGCAGGGTTTTTGTTGATATTTTTGCTTGTCAATATCAGTGCATTTAAGCTCTCTCAAGAGATCAAGGCAAACCGTTTTGTTTTGCTGACATCATCTGTATTGAGTTTTTTGGCGCTTTGCACTCTGCTTTTTCATACATACACATCAAACCCGAGAGCCGTTGTGATTTTTATGGGCTTTATCATTATTTCCGGTCTCTTTGAACTGATCTACGGACGATATGTAAGAGGCCACTTTTTTAACAGGAAGTATAAAATCATTCAATAAAAAAGCGCTCTTAACATTGTGCTAACACGAAAAAGCTATACTTTGTGTATGAAAAAGTTAGCATATATAAATTTATTGTTCCTGGTACTCTCTTTGCAGGGAAAAACACTTACTTTACAAGAAAGTATAGACAAAACACTGCAAAACCATCCTGATGCAAAATCTTTTGCGTTGAAAATAAAACAGTCGCATACAGGGTATACATCTGCACGTGCAGAATACCTGCCCCAGGTGAATCTGTCTGCGCAATACAATCCTACACAGACCTATATTTTCCTGTCAACGGACAGTTTAATACAATTAATGATACAGGATGGAATATAGGAGTAAATGTCAAACAGAAAATTTGGGATTTTTCCAAAACAAGTTTGCAGATAGATGCAAGCAGACTTGATGAAGATATCTCGAAACTTTCTTTGAAAGATTTTCAGGCATTGCTTGCTTCAAAGTAAAATCTTTGTATGAATTGATGGTTGTCCAAAAAGAAGCGATTGCTGTACGAGAAGCGGATTTACATGTAAAAGAAGCCTATTATGCCCAGGCAAAAGCACTTTTGCAGCAGGGACTCAAGACCGAAGCGGATACAAGCCGTTTTTTGTCAGCGGTATATGCGGCAAAAGACAATCTGGCCATTGCAAAATCTCTTTATGCAAAAGCAAAAAATTCTTTGTCTCTTTACATGGGAGAGACAATAGAGGAGAATGTCGATCTGGAAGCTGATGTTTTGAAAAAAGAGTTTGACAGTACTCAATATACTGTACAAGAGATACTTGAGAGAAATACCGAATTGAAGATCTATGATGAAACCATACAGAAAAATGCTTTGTTGCATAAATCTGCAAGAGCCTCCCATTATGGTTCGCTTGATGCCGTTGCCTCGTATAATCGTGTCAGCTCTTTAAATCTGTATGATGCGCATCTTGTCGGTGTTGTGCTGAACATTCCTTTGTATGCCGGAGGAAAACTGACAGCACAGACACAAAATGCAAAAATAGGACTGCAGGTTGCCAAAGAGCAAAAAGCTTCAAAAATACTCGCTTTAAAAGAAGAAATAAGCAATCTTGTTTTGGATATACACAGATATGATGAGACCATAGCAGCAAAAAAAGCACAGCTTGATTCGGCAAAAAAGACAAAAAGAGTGCTTGACGGCAGATACAAAGAGGGACTCTCTACCTATATAGAAGTTTGGATGCGAGTTCTCTGGTATTAGAGGCAGAACTCGGACTGCTTGAGGCCTATTACTCAAAAACGCTGAGTATAGACAGAATCGATTATTTACAAGGAAAAATAAAATGAGTACAAAAATGAAATATATAATTTTTACTGTTTTGGGTGTGGTAGCCGCAATTGTATTTTATAACAAAGTTTTTATTCCAAAACATACATTTGAAACCGTGCATCCGATTCGGGGTGATTTAAACAAAGAGGTCTTTGGAATAGGAGAAGTAGGAGCAAAAAATATTTATGCCATCACCGCACAGACAGGTGGGAAAATTGTGCAGATAAATACAGATGAGGGAAAATGGGTTGCAAAGGGTGATCTGCTTGCCGTTATAGACAGTGTAGATCTGCCCCAGTTGATTGAAGAGTCAAAAATGTCGGTATACAAAGCAAAGTCTGAACTCAAAGCAACACAAAAAGAGCTCAAATCCCTGGCTGCACAGAAAATTTTGGCAAAACTGACCTATGAACGGTATAAAAAGCTAAAAGAAAAAGCTTTTGTCTCTCAGGCGGAGTATGACAAAGCCAAGGCGGACCTGGACAGCATTGAGGCAAATATACAGGCAACACAGGCGCATATAGATTCTTCAAAAACAGAAGTGGTCCGTTTACAAAAGGCTGTAGAGGCTTTACATGTAAAGCTCTCACGTTATAAAATTTATGCGCCGGTTGACGGCTATGTCATTGCCAAAGAGGCTGAGGTTGCACAAAGTGTTCTGCCGACACAGCCTATACTGAAAATAGTTGACCCGAAAACCGTATGGATTAAAGCATATATAGATGAAAAGATAAGCGGAGATGTCAGAACAGGACAGCGTGCAGTTGTGACATTGCGTTCTCAAAGCAATAAGAAGCTTGAAGGGTATGTAAGCCGCATTGTCGCACAGAGTGATGCTGTGACACAAGAGCGAGAAGTTGATGTCAGTTTTTATGCTGTGCCGACTCCCTTTTATATCAATGAACAGGCAGAGGTACTCATTACAACACAAACACTGAAAAATGTTATCAAAATACCTGCTTACTTGATTGTCTATAAAGATAAAAAGGCCGGTGTCTGGATAGAGAAAGAGGGACATGCACACTTCTTACATGTAAATATAACGGCTATAACAGACAAAGAAGCAGCTGTGAAAAATCTGGATACGACTCTTGACTCTTGGTCCCGGATAAAACCAAAAAATCGTTCAGTGAAGGTATGAGAATTTACAAATGATAAATCTAGCACAAAAAGAGATAGCCCATACTTTTGGAAAGTTTATCGTTACTGCGATAGGCGTAGGCATGCTGCTTGGTATCGTTTTTGTTATGATGGGTGTTTACAGAGGAATGATTATCGATGCGCAGGTTCTTTTGGATGATGTGGGTGTTGACTTCTGGATAGTACAGGAAAATACCCTTGGTCCTTTTGCCGAATCCTCACGGATACATGAAGACTTCAAAGATACAGTAAAGGTTATTGAAGGAATAGACAAAGCAGAAGGAATGACATTTCAAAATTTGCAGCTTCCGTCAAAAAACGGCGCTGTCCGTGTCTTTGCAGTGGGATTTGATCCTTTTGGTGACATTGACCCTGTTAATCCAAAGCGTTTAATAAGCGGACGAGGACTTCGCAGAAATCATTATGAAATGGTTGTCACTGACAAAACAGGTTTTAAACTGGGCGACACTATTCGCTTAGGACGGGATATTTACCATGTGGTCGGTGTAACACACGGAACCGTCTCCTCAGGCGGCGATCCTTTGGTGTATATCAGTCTCAAAGATGCACAGCAGTTACAGTTTTTATATTCCAATGCCCGTATACGAAATGACAGAGCAAGAGGTGTTTCCGGTGTGAATTCACACATGGTCAATGCTGTCATTGCTACAAAAAAAGACGGATATGATGCAGATGCAGTTGCCCAAAATATAAGAAAATGGAAGCACAAAGCAGTATTTACCGCTGCAGAGGAAAAAACGATACTGACAAAAACCTTATAAAGATGGCATCAAAACAGATTGGTATGTTTACTGTTATTTTGGTAATTGTTTCAACAATTATTATTGCGCTGATTATCTATACGATGACGCTGGAAAAAATGAAAGAGATAGCTATCATGAAACTTATCGGTATACCAAACAGCATGATTATCAAAATGATCGTACAGGAGACACTTATTATGGGAGTTCTGGCTTTTATATCCGGCAATATTTTTGCACATCTTATTTATACAAAATTTCCAAAACGGGTTGTACTGGAAACACCGGATGCTTTTGCTCTTTTTATAGTTGTTGTCATTGCATCCATACTGGCTTCCTTAATAGGGGTAAAAAAAGTAATTTCAGCAGATCCTGCACAGGCAATAGGCGGTTGATATGAGCAAACAGGCAATTAGAGTAGAAAATCTGGTGAAGAATTTCGGCAAGGGAGATTCTCTTGTTGAGGTCTTGGACGGTGCATCTTTCAGTGTAGACAAAGGAGAGCTTGTAGCACTTGTTGCCCCGAGCGGTGCCGGAAAAACAACACTGCTTATGATGATAGGCTGTGTGGAAGAGCCGACAGGCGGCGTTATTTGGCTAGGAGATGAAAAGGTATATGAGAACAAATGGCTGACTAATGAGACGCGAAAAATAAGACGGGAAAAAATCGGTTTTATTTTTCAGGCGCATTATCTGATTCCTTTTTTGAATATTTTGGAAAATATTACTTTGGTCCCTCAGGTAAACGGTGTTTCAGAAGAAGAGAGCAAAAAAACAGCGATGGAACTTTTGGAGTACTTTGAAATTGCGGACAAGGCCTATTCTATGCCTTCAGAACTCTCAGGCGGACAGAACCAAAGAGCAGCCATAGCAAGGGCTCTGGCAAACAAACCCCAGATTATACTGGCAGATGAACCGACAGCAGCACTTGATTCCAAGCGTTCTGTTGATGTTGTAAAAATGCTCAAAAAAATAGCCATAGAACAGAATGTGGCGGTAATCATGGTGACACACGATGAAGCGATGTTGCCGCTGTGTGACAGAATCTTGAAAATAGAAAACAAAAAAGTTGTCTCTTCAAAAAGTTTCCAGGAAAATACGATACTTTGATATTTTTGTGAGATTAGATATACTTATTCAAACGAAATGGATAGGTATGGATAATAAAAAACTTATAATTACTGTATTTATTATTGTTTTATTAAATATGCTGTTTTTTTTGCAGTTTAACAGAATGCAGATGAAAAATATTTTTAGAAATGCAAATGAGATGGCATTGAGTATTGAACATGAAATGCGTATGAGTATCAATGCGGTAGAGTATTTACATGTAGCCGCAGAGCAGATTTTTAAAAATAAAGAAAATCTCAAGCCAAATGAGGCTTTACATGTAAAGTATGTTAATGAAAACGGCACCTATGCACTGGATGAAAACAAAGAAGTAAACTTATTGGGTTTTGGCAAAAAAGCACTTTCGGACAAAAGACTGCTTCAGGAGATGGAGGCGGCACTGCAACTCACTCCGTTTTTTCAAGTGGTTGCTGAACAAAATAAAAATTTTGCCTGGATTTATTACTATTCCAAAAATCATTTTACGGTTCTTTACCCTTATGTTTGTTCTGCAGATTTTCAGTTTACCCCTGTGGTTGAGAAAAAACCTTTCTATCATGATGCAACTCCCCAAGCCAATCCTCAAAAAAAACTCTTTTTGACACCTTTGTATATGGATGCCATAGGCAAAGGGCTTATGGTGACTGTCGGCAAGCCTTTGTATTACAAAAATCATTTTTTGGGGACACTTGATGTGGATATAACATTGAACAATTTTGACAATCTGCTTTCACGTCTGGATTATTTTAATAATCAAAGTGTGATTTATAACAACAAGAACCAGATAGTGGCAAGCCATAATCTGATACAGGATTTCAACCGAAGCAAGATATACAAGATAGATGATTTTCTGGATTTCTCCATACAAAATATGAATGAAACTTTAGAATCTCTGCAATACAAAGACTCTCAATATATTTTTGTCAAAAGACTCCCGTATGTACATCTGCACTTTGTTTATAGAGTACAGGCACACACTCTTTGGTTTAAATCTTTTTTATATACCTTTCCTATTTTTCTTTTAATGCTTTTGAGCCTTTATTTGGTTTTTTTGTATCAAAAATCAAAAATTATCAATCAGAAACTCAAAATGCAGACTATAGTGGATTATATGACAGGTGCTTACAACAGAAGATATTTTTTTGAAGTTGCCAGGGCAATTTTTTCCAAAGCGCTGCGAAAACATACCAAACTGGCTGTAGTGATGATGGATATTGACGATTTTAAGAGTGTTAATGATACTTATGGTCACGATGCAGGTGACTTGGCTATCATAGAAGTTAAAAAGATTTTAGAAAAAAATCTGCGAAGATATGATCTGTTTGCACGATTTGGAGGAGAAGAGTTTTGCGTTGTTCTTGATGATATTTCCAAAGAGGATGCAGAAAAACTTTTTGAAAAAATAAGAAAAGATTTTGAAAACAACATCATTACATACAACAATATGAAAATCGGATATACAGTTTCTTTTGGCATAGCATACGGGATGGCGGATTCTTTGGAAAAAATGATAAAAGTGGCAGACGAAGCACTGTACAAATCCAAGAAAAACGGAAAAAACCGGGTTACACTCTACGAAGTCTGATATATTCAGGGTACCTCCATTGCCCTTAAGAAAAAATTAACAATAATACTACTATAATAATTGAACGACAGTCGGTCAAAAATATTTTCGGAGGGTTATGTTGGCAATTATAGTTGACAAAGAACAGAAAAAAAAAGATATTGCTCTTGGAACAAAAGCGTTAATTCTTAAAGACGGAATTAACAATATAACGATTGCTCAGATTGCAAAAGCTGCCAACATAGGCAAAGGCACTGTGTATGAATATTTCAAGAACAAAGATGAGGTAGTCTTTGAACTGGTTGAGATTTTGATGCAGGAGCATAACGAGAGAAAAAGAAACAACTCTCACTACATGTAAGCACACGGGAAAAAGTCAAAAGTTTCTTTAGCTTTTTTTATGCCGATGAAGATCAGGAACTGCGTGAAATATACAAGCAGTTTACTGCCATTGCTCTGAGCAGTACAAATGAAGAGATGGTGGCTTTTCAAACAGAATGCTATACGCTTTATGAAAAATGGATGGAAAATATCATAGAAGAGGGTATAGAAAAAAACGAGTTAAAGAGTGAAGCAAAAGAGTTGGTTATGGGTATTTTTGCTTTTGCTCAGGGTACTTTTATTATGAGTGTCACCACAAGTGCCATAGAAGATTTAAAACAAAAAATAGATACGCAAATAGATATTTTATTTGATTTAATGGAGAAATGATTATGAAAAAACTACTTTTACTCACTGTTGTCCCTGCTCTTTTGTTTGGAGATGACCTGAAATCACTTTTGGAATTTGCAAAAGAAAATAACAATCTTGTCAATGCCTCCAAAATAGCAGTACATGCAAAAGCAAAAGAGGTACAAAGTGCCGAAAGCAATTACTTCCCTACGGTAGATGTGAGCGCTTTTTACAAAAGAGATGATAAACCGAGTCCTTTTTTCCCGGGAACAACATACGGAGCAAGGACGAAAATCGGGTTTGACATATATGACGGCGGAAAGAAATCAAATACAAAAAAACAAAAAGAGAATGAAAGAAAATCTGCTTCTTTCAGTTATAAAGAGACAAAAAAATTGACACTTCTTGCCATAACAGAGGATTATTATAATCTCAAAAGTCTGCAGGCCTCTTTGGGTGCGACGATAGAAGCTTCCAAAGCAGTCAAAGCACAACTTGACAGAGTGCGACATTTTTATGAAGCTGATCTTGCTACAAGTGATGATGTGGACAGACTCCAATCTGCATACGACAGCACTTTGTATGCAATAGAATCTACAAAATTTCAAATTACAGCGCTGCATAAAGCACTTGAACTCAAAGTCGGAAAAAAAATAAACACTTTGGAAAATTCGCAGTTTGACAAAAGAGCAGCACAAAATGAAGGACTCCTTGACAGTATTCAGTCACTCAGGTACAAAAAAGCAGCATTGCAAAATTTAGGCGAAACGGTTGCGAGCTATTATTATCCTACTCTGCGTATAGAAGATACCTATTCGTTTTATGGGTATCAAAATAAGCCGACTTTTGGGGGAGTTCCCATTGCCTACCTTGACAAACAAAATGAGCTGATGGCTACAGTCGGCTTGAGACTTTTTGATTTTGGAACACTCAAAGAGCAAAAAGAGGCACTCAAACTGCAGGCTGATGCACTGAATCAACAGATTATTTACAAATCAAAAGAGCAACAGATGCAGCAAGAGTTGGCACAGGAGAGAATTCATACAGCCAAACTCAACATTAAAAGTTCAAAAAGTGCACTCAAAGCGGCAAAAAGTGCTTTAAAAACTATCACAGAAAAATACAATGCAGGCATAGTGGACAATGTCGTCTATCTTGATGCGCTCTCGGCAAAAACAGAGGCAAAAGCAAGGTATGAAAAAGCACGCAATGATTTGGAAATAGCCTATGGCATTTATTACTATTACAACAATAAAAATTTAGAGGAGTTTGTTAAATGAAAAAAATATTTATAGCTTTAATCACCCTGGTGAGTCTCTCTTATGCGCAAAAGATTTATGCAACATTTGATGTGACAGCACAAAAAAGTGCCAATCTGGCTTTCACTGCGAGCGGAATTGTAGAAAAAGTCAATGTCGATATCGGCTCTATAGTGAGCCAAAACCAAATACTGGCAAAACTGGGAAACAAAGATATAAAAGCAATGCTTGAAAAAACACAAATAGTTTTTAAGTTTGCTTCAAGAGAACTCAAAAGACAGGAAAAAATCAAAAAGCTTATAGATGCAAGCAAATATGACAAAATACTCAGTAATTATGAAAATGCCAAAGCATCGGTTGCCTATCAGCAGGCTTTGTATGAAAAAACTATTTTAAAAGCACCCTTTGCAGGTGTCATTTATGACAAAAGCATAGAAGTAGGCGATGCTGTAAGCGGTTTGATGCTTAAAACTGTTTTTAAAATACAAAGTATTCATGCAAGAAAGCTGATATTGGAATTTGATCAAAAATATCATGATATTGTAAAAGTCGGACAAACCTTTGAGTATAAGATAGACGGAGACAGCAAGACATACACAGGTGTTATCTCTAAAGTCTATCCGTATGCAAATTTTGACAACAGAAAGATAAAAGCGGAAGTAGAGGCAAAAGATTTTACAGTCGGGCTTTTTGGTGACGGTATGATACTGGTTGACGGAAAATAACGATGTACAAATTAGCGATTAACAGACCAATTGCAACACTGATGTATGTCATTACATTGGTGATTTTTGGCTATATGAGTTTTAAAAGCATGCCCTCGGCACTCTATCCGAATGTTGATTTTCCTATAGTGACAGTCAAAACAATCTATCCGGGTGTTGAAGCAGATACGATAGAATCACAGGTCACAGAGAAAATAGAAGAGGCCATCTCCCGTATAGGCGGAGTGGACAGCATCACATCCACAAGCAGTGACGGCGCATCTGTTGTTATGGTGAAATTCTTCCTGGAACGCAATATTGATGAAGCGACCAATGATGTACGAGACAAAGTCTCAGCTGTTATCTTGCCAAAAGATGCACAAACGCCACTTGTCAGTAAACTCGATATCGGCGGGGCTCCTGTTATCAATGTTTTTTTAACAGCAAAAAAAGATACCTTGCAAAACCTGATGGTATTTGCCGATGAGAAAGTAAAACCGGCTATTCAAAAGATCAACGGTGTCGGTGCTATAAATATCATCGGTTACAAAGACAGAGAGATAAAAATTTTCCCAGATATTTATAAACTCAACAAGTTTGGCATTACAATCAAAGAGCTTAATGATATTATTGCCGAAGAAAATGTCAAAATCGGTGGCGGAAAGCTTATCACCAAAACAAAAGAGATTATCTTAAAAACAAAAGCGGATGCTCTGAGTGTGAAGCAACTCCAAGACATTATAATAAAAGATGATTTAAGGCTCAAAGATCTGGCAACGGTAACAGACTCTTTGAGTGATGCAAAAAGCTACTCGTCATACAATGGTATACCGGGTGTTATGCTTGAAGTGCAAAAAATTTCAGGAACAAATACGATAGATATAGTAAAACGCGTCAAAGAAGCCGTGCCGCAGTTAAAAACAATGGCTGGCGAAAAATATGGTGTAGAACTGCTCCAGGATACAACGCCTTTCATCATTCACTCACTTGAAGATGTGAAATTTGACCTTATTTACGGTGCAGTTTTGGCAGTTATTATCATCTTCGGTTTTTTGAGAAACTTTACTATTACGCTGGTTTCGGCACTCTCTATTCCAATTTCTATCCTGGGTACGATTGCTTTAATGAATCTGATGGGGTATAACCTGAATAAAATGACACTCATCGGTTTAACGCTTGCTATCGGAATTATCATAGATGATGCCATTGTTGTGTTGGAGAATATCTACAAAAAGATGGAAGCAGGCATGGGCAGGTTTGAAGCGGCACTCTATGGTGTGAAAGAGATGGCATTTGCTATTCTTGCGATTTCGGCAATGTTGCTTGCTGTTTTTCTTCCGGTTGCACATATGAGCGGAATTGTCGGAAAATTCTTTGAAAGTTTTGCGATGACGGTAGGGTTTGCGGTAATTATTTCCTATACGGTTGCGATGAGTTTTATGCCGAGTCTGAGTGCAAGAGTATTGCATAAAGGAGAGAGCAGGTTTTACAATATTACAGAACCGATTTTTCAACGTATAGACAAATTATATGCTGCAACACTGAGTTTTGTGCTTCGTTTTAAATTTTTTACACTTATTTTTGTTCTTGGGGTGTTTGTTGCCTCGCTTTCTCTCTTTCCGAAAATCGGTATGGATTTTCTGCCAAAAGAGGATAAAGCAGAGTTTGAAGTAAAACTCAGAGCCGATGCGGGCATCAGTTTGGATGAAATGATACGGGAGTCCAAAGTGATTGAAAATTTAATCAGAGCTGACAAAAATGTTGTTTTTACAACCTTGAGTGTAGGCTATAACAGTGTACACGAGAAAAACAAAGCGCTCATTTATGTCAAACTTACGCCTAAAGGCAGCAGAAAAAAGAATCAAGAAGAGATTATTCAGGAATTTCGACAAAAGCTCAAACCCTTTTCCAAAGAGATGTTTATTACAGCAGCGGCAATTCCAAACATCAAAGGTGCCGGGGTGAGTGTACCGTATCAAATTGTACTGACATCGGATTCTTTTGCCGACCTTGATGTGGCGAGAAAAAATCTGATGGAGTATCTGGCGAAGAAAAAAGGCTTTGTTGATATTGACAGTAATCTTGATGAAGGCAAACCACAGATTGACATCAATATAGTACGTGAAAATGCCAACAGAATGGGGATTAGTGCAGCACAGATAGCACAGGCTGTCTCCATTGCCTTTTCAAGTGATTTGGAAATTTCCTATTTTGAGCAAAACGGAAAACAGTACAAAATTACCCTGCGACTGCCTGACAAGGAACGTGTAAGCATAGATGATCTCAAAAAAATCCAACTCAGAGCCAAAAACGGAAAGTTGGTTTTTCTTGACGGTCTTGTCACATTTGACAATGCAAGGTCTCTGGCTTCTATTTATCACTATAACAGACAAAGACAGGTGACTATCTATTCTGATCTGTTTGGGCTTGATCTGGGCGGCGCTGTCAAGTATACACGTGCAAAAATAGACACATTACTGCCACCGGGTGTAAACTATAAATTTACAGGCTTTGCCGAAGAGATGGAAAAAACAGCCAAAGCCTTTGGTGTAGCTCTTGGTTTGTCTGTAATTTTAATGTTTATCATCCTGGCAATTTTGTATGAGTCGCTTATTCAGCCTGTTATCATTATGATGGCATTGCCACTGAGTATTATCGGGGTCATGCTGGCTTTGTATCTGACACATTTGCATTTCAGTCTTTTTGTGATGATAGGCTTTATGCTACTTATGGGGATGGTCGGTAAAAATGCCGTACTGCTTGTTGATTTTGCCAATGAAGCAGTAGCGCGGGGAAAAGATGCCAATGCAGCACTGCTTGAAGCGGGAGAAAAAAGACTGCGCCCGATTTTGATGACAACAATTGCGATGATATTTGCGATGCTTCCTTTAGCACTGAGCAACTCTTTGGGAAGTGAAACAAAAGCACCGATGGCAATAGCCATCATAGGCGGTCTTTTAAGTTCAATGGTGCTAACATTGCTTGTTGTGCCTGTAATTTATAAAATGATAAATCCGATTGATGCGTGGCTTCGAAAGTGGTATGAGAAAAAAATACAGAGTGATACTGAATAAGGAGTAGATTATGCAGGTTCTGAAAAAATATTGGTTGGGTGTTGTGATAGCTGTTTTATTGGTTACAGCAGGCGGAATGATCTATAAAAAACTGCATCCAAAAACACTTCCTGCAAATTTGGTTGAAGGGACAGGCCGCATGGACGGTGATCTGGTAAATCTCAATGCAAAATATGCAGGAAGGCTGGAAAAAATATCTGTTGATGACGGTGTACCTGTGAGCAAAGGAATGGTTGTGGGTGTCTTGAAGAGCAAAGAACTTGCAGCACAAAAAGCAGGGCTTGATGCACAGATTCAGGCAAAAAAACAGCAACTCGCAGCACAAAAAATTGAAGAAAAAATTGCACAGACAACAATTCCGCTTTTGGAGAAAAAAGCAAAAGCACAGCTTGTCTCAGCCCAAGCCTCGCAACAGGCATTTGAAAAAAATATTTTGATACAAAAAGATGTCGTTGCCCAGGCAAAAAGAGATTTCAAACGCTCTCAACGATTGTATAAAAACAAAAGTATTGACAAGCACAAACTGGAACTTGCGCAACTCAAAAGGGATACAGAAAACAAAAAGCTTTCCGCACTGCAGCAACAGCTGAAAAAAATAAAATCAGCAGTAACTCTGGCTCGTATTGCACTTTTGGATGCGCAGGCATCACAGAAAAAACTTTTTGCCATTGCCGCAAATATTCAGGCCCTGCAAGATGGTATTGAAGCCCTCAAAGCATCCAAAGCACAGATAGAAGCGATGATTCAGGAGATGACACTTGTTTCACCTGTTGATGGAATTACGGTAGAAAAAATCGCCAACGAGGGAGAGGTAATAGCTCCTGGTATGCCGGTAGCCACACTTTTGGATCCTCACTCGTTGTATCTGAAAATATTTGTCGACACACTGCAAAACGGAAAAATAAAACTGGGTGACAAAGCGGTAATATTTCTTGATGCCTATCCAAATCATCCGATACAGGCAAAAGTAGTGCGTATTGCCCAAAAAGCGGAATTTACGCCCAAAGAGGTCAGTGTGCGTTCAGACAGAATTCAAAGAGTGTTTGCCGTACACCTCAAACCACTGGCAATTGACCCTTTGTTAAAACTCGGTATACCGGCTGTGGGAGTTGTGTCACTTGATGGCAAAGGTCTGCCAAATTCACTCAATGACATTCCGGTACTCTAAAACAAGATGTCTCTTCTTGAAGTAAAAAATATCCGGGTCTCTTACAAAAAAAGAACAGGCATAGACAATGCCTCGCTCACAGCAGAGAGTGGAGAGATTATCGGTTTTATAGGAGCGGACGGTGCAGGTAAAAGCTCCCTTATGCATGCTGTAGCCGGTGTTATCCGTTTTGAGGGTGAGATTGTTTATGATGGTATCGCGTACCATTCACCCAAAGAGGCAGAAAAAGTAAAACCTTTTATCGGATTGATGCCACAGGGAATAGGGCTTGTTCTTTATGATACTCTGACAGTAGGGGAGCATTTGGAGTTTTTTGCCGATATTCGCAATGTTGCAAAAGATGAACAATTTCTTGCATATAGAGAAAAACTGCTGCATATGGCAGGACTGAGTGCTTTTGTTGAGAGAGAAGCCGGTAAACTCAGTGGCGGGATGATGCAAAAACTCTCACTTATCTGCACACTGCTGCACCGTCCGAAACTTCTTATTCTGGATGAACCGACAACCGGAGTGGATCCTTTGAGCCGTTTGGAACTGTGGGAGATTTTGGACAGCATACGCAAAGAAGAAGGAACAGTAATTTTAGTGAGCACCGCTTATATGCAAGAAGCCTCCAAAATGGACAAAATTTTTCTTTTTGACGAAGGAGAAATCATTGCCAGCGGAACAAATGAAGAGCTTATAGACTCTATCCGTCCGTATGTTTATGAAGAGGTTACATGTAAAGAAGAGTGCCTTGGTTTTAACAAGCGAACATATTCGCTGCAGCCTTTACATGTAAAGCAGGCAGAACCTACTCTGGAGGGACTCTTTTTTGTGAACGCGCTGCAAAAGAAAAAGCTCCTGCCTAAGGTCGTCATAGCAAAACGAGACAAAGAAATTGCAATACCGCCTGTTGTGATGCAGGCATATGGCATTACAAAAAGATTTGGCAGTTTTACGGCAAATGACCATGTAGACATAGAACTCAAACGGGGTGAAATTCTGGGTCTTTTGGGTGCAAACGGCGCAGGAAAAACCACATTTATCAAAATGCTTTTGGGTCTGTATCCGATAGACGAGGGCACACTTACCCTGCTTGAAAAAGTCATCCGCAGCGGAGATGATCGTCAAACGCTCAAGTCCAAAATCGGCTATGTAAGTCAGCATTTTGCACTCTACAATGACATGACTGTAAGAGAAAATCTGATTTATTTTGCCAATATGCATCAGATTCCTCTCAAGACTGCCTTGAAAAGAATAGAGCAGTATGCCAATGAACTCGGCTTTAAAGAGTATATGGATGAATTGCCAACTGCGCTTCCTCTGGGTGTCAACCAGCGTTTTTCCATAGCTGCGGCACTTTTGCACGAACCGCTTGTGCTGTTTTTGGATGAGCCTACAAGCGGCGTGGATACCATTGCAAGAGCACAATTTTGGGAGATACTTAAAAAGCTTAAAGAGCAGTGGCATATATCTATTTTGATAACCACACACTATATGAGCGAGGCGGAGTACTGTGATCGAGTGGTACTCCTCAAACAGGGAAAAAAGATTGCAGACGATACCATAGAAAATTTTTATAAAACACATCCCGATGCAAAGAATTTTGAAGATATTTTCTTGACATATTATAAGGATAGAGAATGAAACTAATAACCATTAAAGCCTATATATTGAAAGAATTTATGGAGCTTTACAGAACGCGTCTGATTGTGATGGTATATTTGATGCCGAGTATGATTGTACTGCTTTTTGGCTATGGAATCCGTATGGATGTAACGCATGCAAGAATTTTGATTATTGATAATGACCAGAGCAAATTTTCACAAATGCTGATTTCAAAATTTGAACATAGCAAATACTTTAATGCAAAGGTGTTACATGTAAGTGAAAAAGAGGCACTGCGCTCTATAAAACAGGCTAAAACCGATGCAGTTTTAATCATTCCCTCTTCTTTTGAAAAACAACTTTTACACGGACAAAAGAGTGAGATCGGTGTTTTTGTGGATGCCTCTTTTCCGACAAGGGCTACTACTATTGAGGGGTATATCAAGGGGAGTGTGCTTGATGGGGCAAGCGAAGTGGCACAAAGAAGCGGTTTGTCTGCAAAAGGGCTTATAGTGTTAAATCAGCGTACGCTTTTCAATCAGGCAATGCGGGATGAAGATGCCATAGTTCCAGGACTCATAGGGCTTGTGCTTTTGGTGGCTCCTGCAATTTTGGCAGCACTTCTTATAGTAAAAGAGAAAGAGCGAGGGACCATTTTTAATTTTTATGCTTCGCCTTTGAGTAAAGGAGAGTTCCTTCTTGCAAAACTTTTTCCTGCTTTTTTACTGCATTCTGTGAATATTTTTATACTTTTTTTGCTTGCAGTTTATCTGTTTGATGTTCCTTTTCGGGGAAGTTTTATGCTCTACTGGCTCAGCAGTGAACTTTATATTCTTATCAGTCTCTCTATCGGTATGCTTATTTCTATCATTACAAGCAGACAAATTGTTGCCGTTGTTTTGACAATTATTATCACCATAATTCCCGGATTTTTATACTCTGGTATGCTTATGCCGATATCTTCCATGAGTGGCGAGTCATATATTGAAGCGCATATGTTTCCGGTGATGTATTATACGCATATTCTTTATGATACATTTTTGATAGGACAGGGTTTGGCGTCTGAAAAAATTATCATGTATCTGCTGATACTTGTCGGGTTTGTTGTGGGACTTTTTACTGTCGGCACCTTATTGTTGAAAAAGGAGATGAGATAATGCGAATATTTGCGATGATTGTCTCCAAAGAACTGCTGAGTTTTTTACGCTCTATAGGATTAGTGGCTGTTGTACTTTATTCGTTTACACTCGATGTTTACATAGCCGGTTCCGGCATACAGATAAAACCGCGCAATGTTGTTGTCGGATATGTTGACAAAACAGGAGGGGGAGTAAGCCAAAAAATACTTGCACGGTTACATCAACCGGAGTTTAAACCACCGGTTGCCTTTCTTTCGCAAAAAGCACTCTCCAATGCTATTTTTAATAAAGAAGTTATGGTCGGAATACTCTTTGACTCTGATTTTGAAAAGAACTACAAGAGCGGGAAAAAAGCACAGATCAATCTTTTGCTCGATGCTACTGCAGCATCGCAAAGTCTCACGACATTTATGTATCTGCAAAATATTGTATTTGACTTTCAATCTGTAAACTTTCCGCTTGAATTAAAGTCACATAAACTTTTTAATCAAAATGCTGACAATCACAGTTTTATGGCACTGACAGAACTGCTTTCAATTATAACCCTGTTGATAGTCATTTTGACGGCCATTGTTTTTGTCAAAGAAAAAGAGGACGGTACCTGGGATATTATGCTGCTTACTCCGATAAATCCCAAAATCATTATTTTGGCGAAAAGTTTTTCGCAGGTACTCATTGTCATGGCAGGCGTTGTTCTCTCTTTGGGATTTGTGCTTTTTGGCCAGTTTGATGTACCGCTTAACGGTTCATTTTGGGCATTTATGCTCCTGACATTTTTGTATTCTGTTTCGAGTGCCGGCATAGGACTTTTTGTAGCGGCTGTGTCCAAAAATGTGATGCAGGTGGCACAGCTTTCTATCATTATTATGATGCCGTTGATTTTTCTCAGTGGTGCATGGACCCCTGTTTACGCTATGCACCCGGTATTTCAGACACTCTCTTTGTTTTCACCGCTTCGCTACTACATAGAAGCAACAGAGAGCATCTTTTTCAGAGGAACGGAGTTTATAGATTTGTGGCCATATTTTAGCGGAGTTCTTCTTCTTGGAACGCTGCTGTATTGGTACGGTTTTAAAAAAATCGGAAAATTGTTTTAAATTAAGGCTCTGTTTTTATTTTTTTACTATAATAAAAGAAAAAGAGGGATTTTTTATGGCATTGGTATATATTGAGCAGGTTGAAGATATGGATGTGGAGGAGATGCAAAAAACTCATGAAAATGAGATTAAAATTTTAAATGCAATAGATAATCTTGCGATCTCTTACGATCGGGGGGAAGCGACACTCGAAGAACTTGAAGCAAAAATCGAGGAGTATGTAAAGCATGTTCATGAACACTTTGCAAACGAAGAACGTCTGATGCAAGAGTATAGTTTTCCTTCCTATGACATGCACAAGACTGCACATGACATGTTTTTGGAAGAACTGAATATGGCTCTTAAAAATTGGAAAAACTATAAAAAGGTTTCAAAAATTACTGATTTTATCCGCAGAGCACCCGAATGGATAGTCTTACATGTAAACACAGTGGACTACCCGACTGCAAATTATCTTGCAAAAAAGATGAAAGGTTTGTAAAACCTATTCATCATCTTCGTCGTCTTCAAAATCACTCAGATCAAATTCAATTTTTACAGGTTCTTCTACAACCTCTTTGATATCAGTGATGTTTTGGGGCGAAATATCAAGAGCCATTGCGACAAATGTTGCCAATGCGTTATCCTTTATAATTTCCTGGCATGTTTCAGAAGTATTGTAAATCGTAAGGATTTGATTTTTTGTAAGTACGTCACCTGGGTTTACCCCTAATTCTGCCGCAATATTATGCAAGTCCGGACGATTCAGCAAAACACCCTCAATTTTCATACAAAAGCCTGTTCTTAATTTTTTATTTGGATACATTGTTACTCCTATTCTTAAAATGTTTCTTTTGGTCGATTATAGCCAAAAAATTCAAGAAAAATATTTTGTTTGAATGGTATAATTTGACTTTAAAATAAAAAAGAGAAAAGAGAAAACAATGCACACATACCAAATTGCAGAATCAGTATTAGATGGCTATAAAAATGAAAAACTGACAGATGAAAGAGTTGATTTTTTAACAGCACAGGTTCATGAACAGCTTGATGAGATAGCCAAAAATAAAGCACTTTATGAAGATTTTTCAGCTCGGGCGAATGCACCAAAAAAGGTAGATAAAATTATTCTCTGGATACTTTTAATGTCAAATGAAAGCATATGCGACGATTATATAAGTGCGTGTAGCAAAAACTACAGAGAGATAATCCCTATAAGTGATTTAGCCGACTTGTTACTTTATGTAATACATTTGAAAAAAGTGCAAAACACTGAACTCGACGGTTTTGATTACTTGGTAGAATGTGAAGAAGCAGGCATAGAGGAAGTAGACCAGTATGCCTTTACAAATGCTCTGCTCTACATTCAAAAACTCAAAGAAAAAGAAGTGGAGATGCAGTTTTAGGAAGAACAGCTTACATGAGATATTCCTGCGACATCAAACAGTTCAGCAGGCTTTTCTCTGTAGTATTTGTCTTCTGTCTCCGATGACTGTTCACTGTAGGGATCATTCATCACTTCCTGCAGCTCTTTTATAAGTGAATAATCTCCCTCCTGGGCCTTTTTGTATGCCGGAACAAGGAACCATTCACGGAGAATATATTTCGGATTGGTTTGTTTCATCTCTTTTGAGAGTTTTTTGCGGGACTCCGGAGTATCAATGTTAATGTTTGCTTTCCATTTTTCCAACCACTCGGTCCAGCTTTTTATAATCTTTTGATCATATAGAGAGTCACCGTAAAAGCTTTTCGCAATTGCGGAAATATTATCAGGTATACCAGAGAGTTCACGAAAAAAGAGGGTATAATCGACCGAAGTCTCCATCATCAGTGTTATCAGTTCGTTAAACAAGGCTGCGTCAAAGGTTTTTAGACCCAGTTTGGCAGTCCACATCTGTATCATTTTAGCCTGCATGACTTTGGAAAAACCGTTCATAATTTCATCCAATTGTTTACTCTGTTTTTCATCTGCCTTGAGCAAAGGCTGAAGTGCCTTACAAAACATTTTGAAATTTTGTTCCCCGGCCTGAGGTTGATTCAAAAATGAAAAGTGTGCTCCGCCACCCGTCCAGGGTTGATAGCTTGGATCAAACATGTCTATAAATCCAAACGGACCGTAATCAAGGGTAAAACCGCCTGCAGCACAGTTGTCACCATTGAAATTTCCCTGGCAGTATCCGACACGAATCCAGTTTACTACAAGTGAAGTAAGGCGGGAGCGAAATTCACGGGCAAGCAGCACTGTTTTTTCTTCCAGAGGTAAATTTTTGTCTATTACATCACTGTATTCTCTTTCAATCAGGTGCAAGACAAGCATCTCAAGTTCCTCCATCGCCTTTGGATGTTCATTTTTACGTGCCCGTCGGGCGAAAAGTTCAAGTTGACCCACACGAAGAAAAGAGGGGGCAACACGTGTTGTGATGGCAACATTTTCTTCTATCATGACTTCCGGATCCCTTGAATAGGAACCGTTCATAAACCAGGGCCGTCTTACTGTTTGGGTTTTTGACATATATAAACTTAAAGAGCGTGATGTGGGAACACCGAGGGCATACATGTGTTCTTGTGCCAAAAATTCTCTAACACTTGAACGCAGTACCGCACGACCGTCAGCTCCACGGCAGTAAGGGGTTCTCCCTCCGCCTTTGAGCTGCATTTCCCAGCGTTTACCATTTATAACCCCTTCAAAAACAGATATTGCGCGTCCGTCACCATACCCGTTACCTGTTTTAAAAGGACACTGCTCATAATACTCCGTACCGTAGATGGAAAGGGCATACCCTGTTGCCCAACCGGTACGACGCAAAGGCTCTTTTAGATGTGAAGTGTCACCCGAAAACATGCGTATAAAATCCTCAGATGCAGCCAAGTCATCATGCAGTCCAAGTTCCTTAAAGAAGGTTTTGCTGTGCGCAATGTAAACAGGATTTTCTATAGGAGTGGGTTTTACAGGAACATAGTGCCCGCTGAATACCTGTCTTGGTGCATGATCTGCACCGTCTGCTGTAGCATTTGGATCAGGATTAAGTCTGTCCATTAGAGAATACTCAGCTAACTGTGCCAGATCATTGAGTGTTTTTATATCTTGCATATATTGTCCTTCATTTAAAATATAATATTTTATATCCCAAATAGCTTTGTAAGAGATAAATTATTGAAACTATTCTTTTCTAATAATAAACAGTGTATGTTTTGAGTACAATATGAACACTGATTTTAGAGATTTTTTTAGCCATATATGAAGGAATATTGAGTGAAAATACGAGTCTATTACGAAGATACAGACACCGGTGGTGTCGTGTACCATTCAAACTATTTAAATTTTTGCGAAAGAGCACGCAGTGAAGCTTTTTTTAAAAAAAATATGACCCCAGTTTTGGAAAACGGGCATTTTGTGGCCCGTAAAGTTACCGCAGATTTTTATAAAAGTGCTAAACTTGGTGATATGCTTGAGATATATACAAAACTAGTTACAATGAAAGCAGCTTCCTTTACACTGAGTCAGGAAATTTATAAAGAAAATGAAAAAATATTTGAATTGGAAATTCTTTTGGTATATATTGATTTTGACGGGAAAGTACAGAAATTAGATAATGAAAGCAAAGAACTCATTCTCTCTTTATTTTAGGAAATTATATGAAAAGTATAGATAAAAATGTAGTATATATAGGCTGGGTCAGTTTTTTTACAGATATGTCATCAAACATGGTTACTACTCTTTTACCTGTTTTTGTCGTCTATGTTTTGAATGAAGGGGTTGATAAGCTTGGAATTATTATCGCTATTGCAACATTTATATCCTATGCTTTTCGAATTCTTTTTGGATATTTAAGTGATAAATATCAAATAGTGAAACCGTTTCTTGTTGCAGGGTATCTTTTATCGACTGTTTCTAAACCATTGTTGGGTTTTTCACACAGTTTTATAAGTGTCGCATTATTGCAGGGGGTCGAAAGAATGGGTAAAGCCATACGAAGTGCTTCAAAAGACTCGCTTATCAGCAGTTATGTTAAAAACAATGCGCATGGCAGAACTTTTGGTTTTCATAAAATGCTCGATATTGCCGGAGAATTGAGTGGAGCATTTTTAATTTTTGTCATTTTTATGTTTATTGCGCAAGATGAAAAATCAATAAGATTCATTTTTGAACTGACGATCATACCAGGGTTGATTGCGGTTGCCATAGTAGTCTTTCTTGTAAAAGATGCACCAAAAAAGATAAAAAAAGATAAGCAGGTTATTAACAAGGAGGATTATAAGTTACTTCCGGTCCTGTTTATCTATTTCGGATTTTTGTTTTTTATCATGAGTGACCAGTTTTTTATTTTAAAGGCGAGAAATGAGGGTTTTTCTTTGGCAACTATTCCGCTTCTTGTAATGATGCTGACGGCTGTACAGACTCTTATGAGTTATTATGGCGGAGTTTTAAGTGACAAGATAGGTGTTATCAGGGTGTTGTTGCTTTCTTTTGTTTTTGGTATTGTCTCTATATCTATGTTAAATATAAATCTATGGCTGGCATTTGCTTTTTTGGGTCTATTTACTGTTTTTAGTTTAAATGCTACCCGTGCCTACATTTCTGAATATGCAAATTCCAAAGGATTTGTTTACGGTATTTTTTATGGCGGCATTGCTGTTTTTAGTGCTTTGGGAGCAATTGTTATAGGGTATATTTGGAAAAATTACGGTTTTGAAAATGCAGTGATAGTAAGTGAAGGAGGCATGGGAGTAATGTTCTTGACACTACTCGTCTGGAATATATTTGAAAAATCTCGATATTCCAGGGCGTAAAAGTTCTATATCATACATCATTTGATTGTCCAGAAAGTTGATATTGTATTCTCTTTCTTCACCGGTGATTTGTGCATAAAAGTAGTCTATTCCGACAGTTGTAGTGTAGTTAATCCAGTCATACACAATGTCATTTCCCAACAGCGAATTTGTCTCAATCAAGATATTATTATCTTTGGTTATAGAATTTGCTACAATCATGTTTTTTCTGTCATTGTACTGCGTCATAGAGAGCAGCAATGGGTCATAATTGATCTGTGTTGAGAGGATGTTTGTAGCATTTACATCGTAAAGTGTCAGTTGTGATAATATCATTCCTGTTTTAATGATTGGGGTATTGACAAAAAATGAAGCATTGACAATGTCTTTATTTTCTTTTAAATATCTTTCAAGATTGGTTGTTCTTCGTGAAATAAAATAGGTAAATACTTTTTTTTCTTCTGAAAGATTGACATCTTCGTTATAAACACTGATTTCATCATTATAATACATAGTATCGTTTATATCAGCGCAAGGGTGCAAAAACTCGTCTTCTTGATAAAATGCCAACTTTCTGCCTGTCTGTGACTTGTCAGAAAAAATAACCAGAGGTGAAACTGCTTCATGAAGTAGCATTTTGCTTTGCTGTTTGTAGTCAATACCTCCAAAAACAAGAGAAGAGGAGACAGTATGAACATCTTTTTTATTCATAGTAGGAAAATATATATTTACATTTGGATCAATCTCAATAATGTTGTTTACTCCCTGTGCTGTAAGCGGTGCTATGACATACTCAAATCCATCTGATTCTATTTGCGTCAGAGCTTCTTGCAAATCTGATCTGTTTTCTGTCGAAATTTTGTAGCTTTTGAGCATAAAAGAGTTACTTTTTGTCATCAGATAGGCAAAAGCCGCATTTGTGGTGGTGGATGCGTATTTTCCTATTTTCTTGTAAGGCAGGAGCAGGGCTATTTTTAATTTCATGCCGGCGTTTGATGCGCCAAGATTGAGTACGGCAATGTTAATAATGCGTGCCTCATCCAACTCTTTGTCTGTCAGTTTCTTGTTTGCATGGGAGAGAAAAGAGAATATCTGCCCGTTTTGTAAAAGCTCTTTCATACATTTGTCGTTACATGTATAAGGATCAAGGTCCTGAATGTATATCTTTGGAATAGGAATATTGGATATCATAAAACTTTGTGCAAAAATGATACAGGGCGCAAGCAGAAATAGTAGTTTTTTCATAGGCAACTCTTTATGGTTTTTAGATCATTTAATGTGATTTTTTTCAACTCGGGGTTTCTCAAAAGATACTGGGGATGATAAACAGGGATGAGTTTATACTCTTTGTAGTCTATAACATGCCCTCTTACATTTTCAAAATTCACATCACCTGTCAGGTGAGTATAGGCATCTTCTCCAAGTGTTACAATGACCTTTGGCTTTATAAAATCCAGCTGAGAAAACAGATAATTTTTACAGGAATTGAATTCGGAGGCAGAAGGCTTGTTTGATTGCAGGGGTTTGCATTTGACAGCATGTGTTATAAAAACATCTTCTATACTGAGATGTACAACTTTTTCTATCATATTTTTTAATGTTTCTCCGGATCGTCCTGTATAGTATGCATTTGCACGGTCCTGTGCCTGTGAAACACTGAAATCTATTATAAACAAGCTTGCATTTTGGTTTCCGTATCCGCTCATGCTTTGCGTTCTTGATTTGCTCAAATCACACAGATGACATGAGGATATATTTTGAGACAGAGCCGCTAATGTTGTTGGCGTTTCATAGTTTGTTTTATCATTTATATTAAAGTGTTCTATATATTCAAAACCGATAGCTTTTAAGCGGTACAGGTTTTGAAGTAAAACAAGATTTTGATAGGATTTCAATACTGCCACCATTTCTGAAAATATGACAAGAGTATAGTCAAACTGCGGTTAAATTCTACTTTATGGATTAAAAATATGTTATTATACATATGAAACACAGGTATAAAGGCAAAGACAGTATGAATAGTGATACTTTTGAAGTTGAAAATTTTACATTAAGTTCATCCGCTGAAGTTCCAGATGTAATATATGAAATTGGGCTTTTGGCGAAACATAAAGTATTGATTCATATCCTCTCATATATACACAATACTGTATTGGTTCAAACTTTAGTACGAGAGATCAACAAGACAGTACCGGATGCAAAAATAGTACTTTTAAAGCATGATGACAAACAAAAAACTTCTGTTGTAGTTTTTACGATAGATACGGATGATACAGAGCATATAAGTGATGAAGTGCTCAAAGAGCTTTATGAAGACCATTCAAGCAAAAATTTGAGTATTCAAGAGTACAGGAGAGAACTTTTTAAACGTTATTTTACAGATCACCTGACTAATCTTCCAAACTTGTATCAGCTTCGCAAAGACCTGGAAAACTGTGAGCAGTGCGGTTTGATTCTCTTGAAAATTGATAATTTTCAGACAATCAATAATTTTTACGGATTTGTAGTTGGCGATTATGTTTTGGAATATGTCGGAAAATACTTAAAAAAAGTGCTTTCGCCAAATCAGGTTTATCGTCTTTCAGGCGCAGAATTTGCCATTTCGCTGGATGAAAATCTTGGTTTTTATCATTTAAAGAGTTATCTGAGTGAACTTTACGAAAAGATAAAAAACATAAAAGTCACTTATCAGGAAACACAAATTTTTGTTGATTTTACTTTGGCATCGTCATCAGACAGAATAAACAATAATGTTTTTTCCAAAGTTTCCATGGCCTTGATGTATGCAAAGAAAAAGGGTGTTCCCTTTTGGATTTATGAAGACAAAATGCATTTTGAAGATGAATATCGGCGTAATTTACAACTCTCTTCAATTGTTCGCGAAGCGGTGCAAAATGACAAAATCATTCCATATTTTCAGGCGATTCGTGACAACAAAACGAAAGAAATTACAAAATACGAGTGCCTGGCAAGACTTGTAGATATGAACGGAAAGATTCTTTCTCCTTTGTTGTTTATTCCTATTGCTAAAAATATTAAAATTTATAATGAAGTGACAAAAAAAATAATCAACAAATCCTTTGCTGTTTTTGAAAAGAATGAGTTTGAATTCAGTATTAACCTTTCCATAGAAGACATTATGAGCAGCGAAATATTTAATTTTATCCTGAATAAACTGAAAAACTCTCACGCAGCTTCAAGGGTAACATTTGAGCTTTTGGAATCAGAAGCCGTGCAGGATTTTAAAAGGGTAGACAGGTTTGTCAGTGAAGTTGTCAGGTATGGCGCGAAAATAGCGATAGATGATTTTGGAAGCGGCTACTCCAATTTTTCATATATAACAAAAATTGATGCAGATTATATAAAAATCGACGGTTCACTTATAGAAAATATTGATGTGGATGAGGCTTCAAAAATTGTTGTCGATACAATTGTTCAGTTTGCTAAAAAACTGGGAATAAAAACAATAGCAGAATATGTGCATTCAAGTGTTGTTATGGACAGAGTGTGTGAATTGGGTATAGACTATTCACAAGGATTTTATATAGATGAACCATCTGTGAAATTAAATTTATAATAACAGGCAGTATGTTTGAAGTCAACTAAATATATTTCAATAGACAAAGATATCATAAAAGAAAATGCAGTATTTGAGTTTAATCTTTTTATTCCTTCAGAGAAAGAAAAAAAGATGCACTATTTTAAACATGCAGGCACTTTGGTGACTGCAGAGGATGTAGAAAAGCTTAAAGATATCAACGCTGTTTATATCAATGAAAAAGAGCGGGCATATTATCTCAGATATTACAACCAAAGAGTTGCACATGCTCAAAAAAAATACATAAACTTTGAAGAAAAAGCAGCTAAAATATATCATAAAGCGACTGTTATCCTTCATACTCTGTTTTCAAATCCGGAAGATCTCGAGACTTATAAAACATCCAAACATGTGATATATGAGCTTGTGGAAACTGTTGCAGATAAGAATTTTTCTATTGACTCTATTATAAATATAGCTGAACATCAGTATACAATAATGACACACTCTATTAATGTCTGCATTTACGCATTAAATCTTGGCACTTACTTGAAATTTTCCAAAGAAATGCTTGAGGCATTGGGAGAAGCGGCACTCTTGCACGATATCGGAAAAAGTAAAATCAATCCTGAAATTGTTGAAAAAAAAGGACGCTTGACAGAAATAGAATTTACTGAAATGAAAAAGTACCCGATGTTTGGCTATGCCATCGGATTAAAACTGGGAATAAAAAACAAAGATATTCTCATGGGTATCAAGTATCATCAGGAAAGAATGGACGGTTCAGGGTATCCTGCAGGACTCAATGGAGAAAATATTCCTTATATAGCAAGAATTATAGCTGTATGTGATGTTTTTGATGCGTTAACGAGCAGAAGATCCTATAAAGAAGCAATGGGAGTCTTTGAAGCATTGTTGTTGATGAAAACGAAAATGAGTAAACAGCTGGATGTGAAGATTTTAAATAAAATGATAGAAATGCTCAGATAGAATTAAAAATTCTATCTGAAGAAGTTAAGTTATTCTGTAACTTCTACGATTTCAGGCGTACTTTCCCAGATGCCGTGCTTAGTACAGTAACCATGTGCTACAAGAGTAAGTTTTTTCTTCATCGGTCTGATGTTGAAAGTTACTTCAGCATGAGATTTTTCATTTCCTAAAGTTCCAGGAACAAAAGTAGCCGTTGCCAATTTAGTGTCACCGTCATAAAGAGTGATAGACTCGATGTAGTGATCGAAATCATCCGGGTGAGTATATTCGTTACCCATTTTTACGTTTACTGCAAGCATTTCGCCTTTTTTAGCAACACCAGGTACGGTAATGAATGGTGAGTGACGGTCAATTAAATCTTTCTTTGCTTCTCTTTCTACTGTGTCAATGTCAACGTATTTGTTAATCTTTGGCATATTAAATTCCTTGTGTTAATTTATTTAACGTTATTGTATCTATAAAATCTTTAGCATTATCATAAATCAGAGCATATTTATCTTGTCTAAGTTTATACTAAGATTATTTGTTTTTTTTAACACTCTTTTTAACTCGGATTTTATTTTAAATAAAGATCATACTGAGTAAAAGTACAAAACCGACAAGTGAAACTGTCAATGAAAGATAAAAATAGATGTTTTTGTCGGTATCTATTTCTCCTTTTTCCAGATGTGTGATCCATGTGAGGTAGTATTTATAGGTGTATCCAGCCAGAAGCATGCCGCATATCGTGATAAATATACCCAGATAATTGTAAAAGGCAATATGTGTCAACTGCGGTATGGTATCATGTTTTTTTCCTGTTAGCTCGACAGATATAATATGCAGAAACAGTTCAAATTTTTCAATAATAAAACCGAGAATAATAAGGGAGATAGAGGTTCCGATAAGTGCGGTAGTCGCTCTTTCTACTGCCATTAAGTCTTTCGGGTCGATAGAAGATTTTTTTTCTTGCATACTTGTATTTCCTAACTGAAATTTATTTAAGACATATGTGAACCATTTTAAGAGTTTTTAACCAATAAAGAGATAAAATCGCGTTAATTAATACATAAAGAGTCTAAATATGTTAAAACCATTACTAATTGAAATCGGTGTTGAAGAGCTTCCTGCGGTTCCTCTTTTAAAAGAGATGAAGAATATTGAAAAAAAATATGCCGATATTTTAGAAAAATATGCTCTCTTGAGTGAATTTGAATTTTATTATACGCCTCGTCGTTTGGTAATGTGGCACAGAGAATTTCCAATGCAGCAGGCTGACAGTGTAGAAGAATTTTTTGGTGCGCCTTTGGCAGTTGCCTACAAAGATGGCGTCCCTACCAAAGCGGCTGAGGGATTTGCCCGTAAATGCGGAGTTTCACTAGACGAACTCAGTACGGCAGAAAAAGGCGGTAAAGAGGTACTTTACTATAAAAAAGATGTTGCAGGAAAACCTTCGGCGGAACTCTTGCCAGAGATTATACATGCATGGCTCAAGTCGCTTGATTTTGGCAAATCTATGCGATGGGGCAGTTTGCATGAGAGTTTTATTCGTCCTGTACGATGGATAAATGTGCAACTGGATGATACGCTTGTTCCTATGCACATGTATGGTATAGATGCCGCCAAAACTACACGTGTTCACCGTATAGCAAATTTTAATCCTGTAGAAATTACAGGGACAAAAGAGTATTTTGAAACATTGAAGAACGGTGGTGTAACACTTTTTCAACAGACAAGAGAAGAAAAAATACTTGCTGACATTAGAACAATTGAAGATGAGAACAGTGTCAATGTTGAGATAGATGAAGATCTTTTTGCGGAAGTGGTTGCTATTACGGAAAATCCGACGGCGTTGTTAGGCTCGTTTGATGAAGCATTTTTACGATTGCCTCCTGAGGTTATTATCACTTCTATGAAAGAGCATCAGCGTTATTTTCCTGTATTTAAAGAGGGCAGACTTATCAATAAGTTTGTAGTTGTCTCTAATGCCCTGACAGATGATTTTTCTGAAGTAATAGCCGGAAATCAGCGTGTGCTTCGTCCTCGTTTGGCAGATGCGCTTTTCTTTTATGAAAATGACTTGAAAAACGGTTTGAGTACAAAAGGACTGGAAAAAGTTGCCTTTTTTAAAGGCTTGGGCAGTGTTGCTGACAAAATAAAGCGTGAAGAAAAAATTGCCAGTGCTTTATATGATATGTATCAGCCTGATGTAAAAAAAGAGGATTTGCAAAGAGCTGTAGAGCTTGCAAAGGCCGATTTGATGAGTGAAATGGTGTATGAGTTTACAGAACTTCAGGGATTGATGGGCTACTACTATGCAAAAGAAGCAGGCGAAAACGAGGCTGTTGCCTTGGCTGTAAAAGAGCAGTATCTGCCTGAGGGTGAAGAGAGTGAACTCCCTTCTGCGCCTTTGAGTGCCATAGTGGCGATGAGCATCAAGCTTGATACACTGCTTGGACTTTTTTCTGTCAATGAAATCCCGACAGGTTCTCGAGACCCTTTTGCCTTGCGTCGTGCAGTCAACGGCATTATCCGTATTGTCAATGAGTACGGTTTTGAATTTGACATTGTGAAGACTTTAAAAGAGTTGTCCGTAAATTATGATGCAATTGATTTGGAAAAACTTGAAAATTTCATTATAGAGCGCATCAGAAGATATTACAAAGTCAATCCGTCTATTATTGAAGCGGTTTTGGCTTCCGGTGAGAGAGAACTCCTGGCACTCGGTAGAAAAATAGAAGCACTCAATACTTTGGTCAATTCGGAAGGTTTTGATGAAGTCTCATCTACTTTTAAACGTGTGGCAAATATCACGAAAGATATTGACCTAAATGCTGATTTACATGTAGATGAAAGCCTATTTGAAGAAGAAGCTGAAAAAATACTATACAAAAGATACAAAGAAGTGATATCAAAAACTTATGAAAGCTATGAAGAAGAGTTGGATGCACTCCTTGGGCTTAAACCTGAATTGGATGCATTTTTTGACAATGTTATGGTCAATGCAGAAGATGAAAAGCTGAAAAACAACCGTAAAGCACTCATCGCTTCCATATACAAAAGTATTCTTACTATCGCCGACATTAAAGAAGTAAGTATATAATTACTTATAATGGATTAAATAACTTTTCTGGAATCCAAACTTTATTATGGCCAAACTGCCTTACATATAGTGTTTTTAGTTAGAATTCATTGGGCTGTTGAGGCTATACTCTAATATTAAAAATATCACTTTTGGTGAAGATGCTTCTCTAATCCAAACTAAAAATGCACTTACAAATTTTTCAATTATGAGAAATATATCTATAAGCGTTCTAAAAAGAGAAAAATATGAATATTTCCCTCAAGTTATTCGTATGCTTGGAAGTAAAATTAGACTTAATTACGTCATTGATTCGAATTGATCGCATTGAAAATGAAGTAGAAAATATTGATGATATTGGAATTCGAGGTAAAGGTTTGGATATAATTAAGAAAATTATATGTTAGTTAATAATTAAGAAGTAAATTAGAAAGGTTGTTTATGGCAAGAAAATATATATTTAACGGAAAAGAATATAAAAACCACGGAAGAAATAATAATTCTCTCGGGCGTTTAGTATATGATATTTTTACTTACTATTTAAAGAAACACCCTTATGAAACTTATGATAGTCTCAAAAAAATATTTAATAATACTCACTGCAATCTTGCTGTAGTTTATGATGAAAATGATTACAGAGAATGGAGAAAAAGAAAAACTGATTCTAGATTAGACAGTAGGTTCTTTGAGCCAATTACATATAACAACATGCAGTTGTATTTTACAACACAGTGGGGTAATAGTGGTGGAGAATGCAATAATATAGATAATTTTGTAAAGTTAGCTATTGAAGAATTACATATGCCAATAGAAGTTTTAGAAGACGGATTTATGATTGATTCTGAAGAGAAAAAAACTTTTGTAGATGCTTACTATTCTTTTGTAAAAAAGTTACCTCTCAAAAATTCTGGTCAATATGCTAAATTATTCACTACAGCAAGAAATCAACCTTTTAAAGTTTATAGGAATACTCAAGATTCTATAGTAGTTCATGCATTTACAGATTATTCAACATCAATGGTTATTACATTAAATCAATTGTCCAAAGTCGTTTTTGATAATGCTCAATATCTTTATAGTTCTTATGAACCAGTTTTAATTAATAGAATTCAAAATAATCAGCTAGTAAGATCTGAGGAAATATATAATGAAAGTGAGTCTGATGTTATTACTGGTATAGGGATTGGAATAACACAAAATAAAATCCTTTACGGACCCCCAGGAACAGGAAAAACTTATCAACTGCAACAATTGCAAAATGAATACAATAAAGATAATTATGTTACAGTCACTTTTCATCAAAGTTATGGTTATGAAGATTTTGTAGAGGGTTTGAAGGCTGAAATAAATGATAAAGGAGATGTTTATTATAAAGTTAACAATGGTATTTTTAAAGATATATGTGAACAGGCAGAAAAAACCCCTGATGAAAAATATGCAATATTTATAGATGAAATAAATAGAGGAAACATATCTAAAATATTTGGTGAACTTATTACATTGATTGAAACCTCAAAACGAGGAATGGAAATTAAACTACCATATAGTAAAAAACCATTTAAAGTTCCCAAAAACCTTTCAATTATAGGCACAATGAACACAGCCGATAGAAGTATAGCAGTCCTTGATACAGCCCTCAGAAGAAGATTCGAATTTGAAGAGATGATGCCAGAACCTTGTCATAAAGATATTTCAGATGATATTGAAGGTATAGATATTCAAAGATTACTTGCAAAAATGAATGAAAGAATAGAATTCCTTTATGATAGAGATCATACAATAGGACATGCATATTTTATAAGTTGCCAAGATTTTGAAAGTTTATCAAAAATCTTTAAAAATAAAATCATTCCTCTACTGCAAGAGTATTTTTATGATGATTGGGAAAAAATAAATTTGGTTTTAAATAATAATGGATTTATATACAGTAAAAAGTATAAACAGCAGGAGCTTTTTTCTAATTGTAAAGATTTTGATGAATTTGAAGACGATAAAAATATTTACAGTTTAAATAGTGAGGCTTTGCATGATGAAGGGAGATATATTCAAATATATGATAAAATAGAAAATCAAGCATTAGGAGATGGAAATGCCAATATTGAATCTTAACACTATGACAACATCGCAAAAGTTTATGGCGATGGAAGAGCTCTGGGAAGATATGAGCAAAAACATAAATGATGAATCTTTGACACCACAGTGGCACAAAGCTGTATTACATGAAAGAGAAAATCAAATTGCAAGTGGCGAAGCAGTATTTGAAAACTTTGATGATGCTAAACAAGATTTATTAAAAAAATTCTCATAAATGAATATACAAATATTAACTCCCGCAAAGATTGATATTTCTAATGGTGCTGACTTTTATGAGTGCCAATCACAGGGGCTGGGAAAATACTTTTTAAGTACAATTTTTTCAGATATTGAATCATTGCGAATATACTGTGGAGTTCATATCAAAATTGAAAATTACTACCGTCTTTTATCCAAGCGATTTCCATATGCAATTTATTATAAATATGATAATGAAGCAGTTTATATTTATGCAGTTTTGGACACAAGAAGTAACCCTACTTATATCAATGAAAGACTTTCTTAAATGATTTACAAAGAACATACTCTGATAAAAAAAGGAGAAATCCCAGAGAAAGCTTTTGCGGAGTTAGTGAAATTTGCTTCTTATGAAGAAAATTATAAATATCTCGACATAGCTCGTGGTGGTACTGCTCTACGCCTAAAAAATTATGTTGGTACAATCGTTACAAAAGATGGTACAACCATAGAAATATTGCCAAAAATATATGGCAGTGAAGATGACGCAACAAGCACAAAACAAACTCTTCTTAAAATGCTCAAAACATTAAAAAAATCACCATTTAAAAATATAAACAAAGCATCTTTAGAAACAACCAGTACAAATATTCTTGAGATATTTATTGCAATGTTTTTAGAAGAACTTACGGCTCTTATAAAAAAAGGAATCAAAGCAGATTATATTGAGACTGCTGATAATCTTTATTTTTTAAAAGGAAAAATAAAACTAAATAAGCAAGTTTCAAATAATTTACTGCATAAAGAGAGATTTTTCGTGGAATATGATGAATACACCACAAACAGAGCTGAAAACAGACTCATAAAAACTACACTTAATAAATTGTATCAAGTCTCTACTTCTACGAAAAATCAGCAACGATTGCGAGAGTTTATATTTATGTTTGACAATACAGATATATCACATGACATAAAAAATGATTTTAAAAAATGTAAAATAGATCGTTCTATGCTCCATTATCAGATGATAATGCAATGGTGCAGTATATTTTTAAACAATCATTCTTTTTCACCATATAAAGGTAATGATGTGGCTTATGCTTTGCTGTTTGATATGAACTTACTTTTTGAATCTTATGTCGCACATTTTTTTAAAAAGACTTATCAAAACAGGGAGATAAAAACACAAGACAGGCAATATAAACTTGTTGAATCTCATAATCTGTTTCAATTAAAGCCTGATATTGTCATGGATAAAAATATTGTGTTAGATACTAAATGGAAATTAATCAATCAAGAAAGTAAAAACTATGACTTATCACAGTCTGATTTATATCAGGTGTATGCTTATGGAAAAAAATATACGGCCAAGGATGTTTATTTAGTTTACCCTAAAACAAAAGAGTTTCAATCTTCTTTGGATATTGCTTTGGCATATGATGAGAGTTTAAATATCCATATCTTATGCTTTGATTGTTTAAATATTGAAAAAAACAGTTATGTTATCTAATAAAAGGTGTAGTTACATGTATAAGAACAAGATTGTAGGCTCTTTAATTGGTTTAGCTGTTGGAGATGCATTGGGTGCACCTTATGAATTTAAAAAACCTTCCTATGAAGTTAGCTCCCATTTTGTAGAAGGTGGTGCTCATTCTATATCAATTGGAGAATGGACTGATGATACTTCTATGGCATTATGTTTAGCACAAAGTCTTATTGAAAACAATGGTTTCAATGCAAAAGACCAAATGGATAAATATGTATCTTGGGAAGAAGATGGTTATTTTTCAACTCGTTCGCAATGTTTTGACATAGGCAATACTGTCGCACGAGCCTTGAGTACATATAGACGAACAAAAGAACCTTTTTCAGGTATAACAGGAGATGCTAATTCAGGAAATGGTTCGTTAATGCGATTAGCACCTATTGTATTACTTTATTATAAAGATATAAATAAGCTGATAAAATATGCTTCGTTAAGTTCCAAAACAACTCATAAATCTCAATTAGCAGTGGATGCCTGTATTTATTATGCCCAACTTATTGCAGGAGCTGTTAAAGGTTATTCAAAAGAAAAACTTCTATCGAATGAGTTTATAGATATACAAGATATACGAAAAGAAGTTTTAAATGTTATTAATGGCTCGTACAAAGAAGATAAAGTATATAAGCCTACTGGATATGTTATTGATACTTTAGAAACTGCTTTAATGGCATTTTATAGGTTTAATTCATTTGAAGATGGTCTTTTACATGTAATCTCTCTAGGATATGATACAGATACTGTTGGTGCTGTATATGGGCAATTGGCAGGTGCATTTTATGGGTATAAAGCTATTCCGCATAAATGGTCTTTATTATTAATGAAGCATGATATGATTTATGATGTGGCTATTAATCTTTATCAGACTGAGGTAAAAGAAACTAAAGAACATCAACTTAAAGACAAGATACATATATTGGTAGGTGATATTACAAGTATAAATGCAGATGTAGTTGTAAATGCTGCAAATTACAGTCTTTTAGGTAGTGGTGGAGGTGTTGATGGGGCTATTCACAAAGCTGGTGGTAAAGAGATATTAAAAGAGTGTGAGTTTTTAAGGAAACATGATTACCCTGATGGATTACCAACAGGGGAAGCTGTAATTACAACAGCTGGAAATATGAAAGTAAAATATATTATTCATACAGTAGGACCTCAATATCTATACGATATAAATCCATCAGTACATTTGCAATCATGTTATAAAAAATCATTTTTATTAGCAGAGAGGTATAAATGTAAATCAATAGCATTCCCTTTCATTGCCACTGGTGCATATGCATATCCAAAAAAGAAGCTGCTGCAATTGCTTATAAAATGATATTTGACTTATTGATGCATGCAGAATATGTAAAAAATGTTATATTTATTTTTTCTTCAAAAAAAGATGCTAATCTTTTTTCAGAACTTATAAATTAAATGTTTGGTGGATTTACATGTATGATGTAGCCATTATCGGAGCCGGCATAAACGGCTGTTCTGTGGCGTATGAACTTATAAAAGAGGGTAAGCGTGTGCTTCTTTTGGACAAAGAAGGCATAGCAAGTGGAGGAAGCGGTGCTGCAGGTGCTTTTATATCTCCAAAATTTTCCAAAGCCGGCGAGCTTAAAGAGCTGCTTCAAGAAGCCTTTGTCTACTCTTATGATTTTTACGATAAAAATTTCCCTTTAACCTTCACAAAAGCACAGCTTGTTCACATTGCAAAAGAGGAAGCGGATGATGCAGGCTTGGATGTATATAAACAAAGTGCACCGCTGCCACTGCAAAACATTCCGCTTGATTTATACTCGCAATTGAGTGCAGAGGCAAAAAAAAAGAGAGAGTGTTTCTATAGATGCCGGTGTCGTCGATGCCCAAAAAGTATGCAGTGATATGTCCTGCGGAGCGACATTTGTTCAAGAAAAAGCAGAGACACTGGTGTTTGATGATGAGTATTGGGTCATCAATGAAAGTTACAGCGCCAAAAATGTTGTGTTGGCAACAGGAGCATATGATATGCTCATTAAAGAGCCATACATCAAACTCCGTGGTGTTTGGGGACATCGCATAGATGTCACAACAACAACGCAAAACTGCTGTTCTGTGCATCAGCATGTCTCTATCTCCCCTTCAAAGAATGGAAAAATAGCCATAGGTGCCACACATAATGTGCATTATCATCCCGAAAAAAATAAAGAAGCGTATGACACTGAGCAGGGCAGAGCAGAGCTGTTGCAAAAAGCTTCACAAACTATGCAGTTGGAAAATGTGAAAGTCATAAAAGATTATACGGGACTGCGTTCGGGTTCTTTTGATTATCTGCCGATGATCGGTTCTTTGGTACTTTCAAGCGAAACACTGCTTACATGTAAAGGCTCTTTGCATACGAAAAAGCCTGATTATTCAGAGTATGTCTATTATCCAAACCTTTTTATGATAAACGGAAGTGGAGGTTACGGTTTTGTCTTGGCACCGTATCTGGCAAAAATACTGACAGAACATATACTGCACGGAAAAAATATCAGTGAGAGAATCAGCCCGGCAAGGTTTTTTGCGCGTTGGGCTAAAAAGAGATAATCAGAGAGATTAGATTTTTACGCGTTGCGGCGGGAGCGTTTTGAAAATTGCTTTGACTGCATTGGCACGGACCTCTCTTGCTTTTCCGCCGGCAAAAGGTGAAAGATAGTAGGCCCTCTCTATACACTCGTCCGGGTCATAATTGTTGTCATACATAAAGACCACGTTTTTATCGAGTTTGTTTACATGTAAAGAGAGTGCTCTGGCATAGGCGATGATGGCTTTGTGGTGTCTGTCGTATTTGTTTCCTATACCGAAAAAGACAAATTTTCCGCTGAGTCTGATGTTCGGTATATCAATATAGTTCAGCTGCTTGTCATATCGTGTAAGCTGAGAAGAGGTGATTTTGTCCAGGTCAGCATCAAACTCTTCCAAAATCGGCGTCGGTTCGATGTTTTCCCTGTTATAATTAAACAGATATCTGATCTGGACAAGTTTGCCTTTGTAGTGTTCTTTAAAGCCTGCGTTTAAAACATAGTCTTTTGGACTTTCATTTAGAGGGACAAATTCATCATACTTGTCAAATCCTTCTTCTTGCAAAAAACGGCTCATTTTATAACCGACTGGACTGACTTCAGGATTATACAAAAAAACAGTTCCTGCGACAGTTTTGCGTTTTTTCTTAAGCATGTTTTCTAAATCATCAACGGTGATTTTTTCCTCTTCGTTCTCATTGATATACATATACTGTTCGACTAAATAGTCCATATCAAAGTTTGTTGAAAATTTTCCAAATACTTGCATTTATTATCCTCTGGCACTTATTAGGCGAATTATACTATAATTCTTTTCATGATTTATATAGCTTTTTTAATTTTCACTTTTTTAATATTACTGTTTGCTTTTTATCAATGGCAATATTTTATGATTTTTCGTCCTACATATATAAAAGAGAGGCGTTTGTGCCAAGACTGCTCCCTTTTAAGTGCGAAAATGGATGACGGTATAGAACTTGAGGGTGCTGTGTATGAGCCGAAAAATCCGAAAAGTACCCTGCTTATGTTTGTAGGTCGGAGTCATGACGGTGTGGCCCTTCTCAACAGGCTATCCCAGGTTTATCCAAAGTCACGAATAGTAGTCTTTAACTATCGTGGTTACGGTAAAAGTGAAGGTGTGGCAAATGAGAAAAATATTTTGCAAGACAGTCTGAAAATTGCAGAGTTGGTGCAGAAAAACTATGGTGATTTTTATCTTTTGGGCTACTCTTTGGGTTCAAGTGTTGCTGCGTATGTTGCTTCAAAACATAAAGTATCAGCGCTCTTTTTGATAGGGGCCTTTGACTCCATAGGACAGCTTTTGCGCCAAAAATATTCTAAAATTTCTTATATGGCAAAGCTTTTACGGTATAAGTTCAAAACGATGCATTATATTGAAAATGTAAAAGCTGATACTTATTTGTTTGTGAGTCGGGATGATGAACTTATTCCTTTGCAAAATTCCAGAAATCTAAAAAAGCATATAAAAAATTTAGTGCATTATGAAGAGTTCAAAGGACTTTCGCATACAGAACTGTTTTGGGATCCGCGTGTTACAAATAAAATCAATGAAGTTATCACATGAGTGCAGGTTTGTATCTGAAAAAATTTCTAACATTTTTTGTAGAACCGCTTGGCTTGATTGTTACACTGTTGGCAGTCGGGCTTTACATGTTACATGTAAAGAAGATTCGTTTTGCAAAAATACTGTTTTTTTCGGGCCTGTTTTTACTGTTACTTTTTCCTATCCGCCTTTTGCAAACTTTTTGGTACAGAATCTGGAAAACCAGTACCCAAAATTTGATTATAAACAGCAGGTTAAATATATACATGTACTCGGCAACGGACATAATACGGATCCGTCTCAGCCACTCTCTTCCCAAATCAGCAGTACCGGCACAAAAAGAGTTTTAGAAGGAATACTCATACATAAAAAGATGCCGGAATCAAAATTGATTTTTACAGGATACGAGGGAGATACAAATACAACAAATGCAGCGATGAATGCAAAACTGGCACATGCTTTGGGTGTGGCATATAAAGATATGATTATAAACGGTAAACCGGCCGATACAAAAGAAGAAGCAATTTTCACCAAAACACTTGTCACAGATAAGCCTTTTGTACTGGTAACCTCTGCCACACATATGCCACGGGCTATGCTGCTTTTTCGCTCACTCGGTATGCATCCCATAGCTGCACCGACAAATTATTACAAAAGTGAGTTCAGAGGGTATCTGCAGGTTCCCAAACCTGTTTATTTTTATATTTCAAGTATAGCAGTTCATGAATACCTGGGGATACTCTGGGCAAAAAGGAGTTTTTTCTGAATTGGTATTTTAGTGCCTCAAGAGTGGAAAAAATAGCAACAGCCGGCACTGAAGTACCGATTCCAAGAGAGTGTGCAGTTCTTCGGAATCCGTGCTTCAGTACGGGCAAGAGTGGCATGAAAGCAAAAGAAAACAGTCGACACTCAAATTCGGAACCCGTACTTCAGTGCGGGCTTTGCGTCTTTCAAGATAAAAGAACTTATAAAAGTTTTTTCATCAACTCAATATGATAACTCTCCTGATAATTGATAAAATCAAAAAACCTGGCAAGCTCTTCATCTTTGATAGCATCACTTAACTCTTTGCACATAATTTTTGCAGCCTCTTCTTCGGCAATGCCGTCTTTGACAAACTCTTCCAAATCTTTGACGACATAGGTCATAGTGTGCAATTCTCTCGGAAGTGCTAAAATGCCTAATTTTGCCATCATGTTGCCAAATGATTTGAGATGAAAGTGTGACTCGTCAACCAAATCTTGAAAAACATTAAAATGCAGTACGTTTCTGGTTCGTGCCTGCATGTAGGCATAGACTAAGATAAGCTCATACTCTTTGTACGACTCTTCAAACAAAAAGAGTGTCAGTGCGTCAATTTGCTCCTGAGAAAGGTTTTTGTCTCCCCATTTACGCTGCATATTAAATGCGGTAACCTCTTGATTGTTTTTCTCATCTTTTAAAATTTGAGAAAGATACTCTAAGAGATAGGCGTCATCCGTTTTGATGCGTTCACCTAAAATGTTTTGTGGATAAAATGGCTGAGTCTCTTCTATTTGTTCTTTGAGCGCTGTAATGACTTCAAAAACTGTATTACGCTTATACAAGAGCATATCTCTGTCGTAATTATAACCCTCTCCTGTTCCCAAAGCCTCTTCGCCAAGCCATTTCATATGCCGAAAGGCAATTTGTGAAAAATCATACAAACGGGACTTGATTGTTTCATCATTTATGGCAAATGAGGCAAAAAGTACAGCAAGCCAGAGTTCATGTTTTTTTTGGTATCTTTTATTCATTTTCTTTATCCTTCTGCGCAGGTGCCGTCTCACAGCTCTCTTTCATCTTAAACAGATGCAGTTCTTCATCTGCGCCGTTTTTCCTGTTTTCAAAATTTTGAAGTGATGCCAAAAAGGCACTAAAAACAATCTCTGCACAGATAAGTTGCTGTGCTGAGAGTTTTCCCAGTTTTTCATGTATTTTTTCGACAGCAGTATTTGCGTAGTCCAAATCATTCTCTTTTATCATCTGCGTAAACATCGATCCGATAACTACGGTATCCTGACATCCGTTCGTTGCAAATTTTACATCTTTTATGATGTTGTCATCAAGTTTTGTATAAAAGATGACATACTCTTTTGTTTTTTCATCCAGAGCCACACCCACTCCGTCGGCATCATCCAGTTTTCCGTAATTTTTCGGATTCATCAGGTGTTCCAGGACTTCAGGGTTCAAGCCTTCTGGCATTTTTACATTTTCAAACATTTGTTTTCTCTTTTGAAATATTTATATTTTTTATAAGTGTAGCAAGAAAAGCATAAATTTACTCTTGAAATTCAATTTCTTTTTGGCAATTTTATGACATTGGATGCATCATTCCTGTTATGTGCTGCATAGATATTTGTAACAAGGAGATTATTCATCTTCCAAAGGTTCAAAAACATCTTTGGGTTCGCCGCAGTCCGGACATACCCAATCCTCAGGCAAATTTTCGAAGGGTGTGCCTGCAGGTATGCCATTCTCTTCATCACCCGCTTCAGGATCATAAATATAATCACATACGCTACATCTGTATTTTTGCATGAAATATCCTTCATATATAAAAATCAGTTATATCATATCATAAAAAGAGTCAATACAGAATTATGTCCTCTTAACAATGAGTTAATACGAAAGTGTTAGAATTAGCTATATTTTTTACAAGGTCTGGATGAACATGATACAAAAACTGGTTTTAGGTTTTCTTTTGCCTCTTTCGCTGCAAGCGATGAGTCTGCAGGAGACAATAGATGAGGCATTACAGCACAATAACTCTTTGAAAAAAATCTTTTTGGATAAAGAGGTTTCACAAAAAAGCAGGCGTATAAAGCAGGCACAGAACCTTGGTCGATTTGATGCTACCCTCAATTATGACCATTATAATAATGCACGAACACTGGTGCCGTTAACACCAATGCAAATCGTTTCTTCTCCAACAGGTGCCTATGAGATGCCGACAACAAATGATTTGGTCTCTACGGGTATCTCTTACAATGTGACGCTTTTTGACGGATTTGCCAAACAAAACAGCTATAAAATATCGGATTTGGCATATAAAAACACTCTTTTTAAAATAAAACTTGCAAAAGCAGAGCTCATTTACAATGTAGAAAATATTTATCTCTCTCTTTTATCACTGCAGGAGCAGCTCAAAGCACAAAAAAAGTATATAGAGGCAAAAAAGAGTCTTTACATGTATATACAAAAAGCATATAAGCTTGGAGGAAAATCAAAACTTGACATGCTGGAGGCAAAAAATACCTATGTAGAAGCAGTGGCAAATAAAAATAAGATAACCTCCAATATAGCAATTTTAAAAGCTTCTCTTTCGCAAATGATTGCCTCGGACAAATTTGACAAAGCAGAAGAGGTCAGTGTCACTTTTGAGGGCTTGCAAGAAGGCGAACCGGACCTTAAAAGCTTAAGCCGATTAAAAATTGCTGCACTAAAAAGCAATATAGCACAAAAAAGAGTCCGTACCGCAGAGGCACTGTACTATCCAAAGGTGGATTTCAGTGCATATTACGGCTACAGTATGGGGCCCAATGCAACGACAAATACTTTTGCTCAGACAGGTGTGACATATTTAAACAAAAATGACTTTAACAGTGAAAATGTATGGCAGATAGGTTTGCACCTGCAGTGGAATCTTTATGATTTCGGAGCAAAAAGTGCAGATGTGGCCAAAGAAAAGATTGCTCTGATGCAGTCAAAAATAGACAAAAGCATAACACGGTTGGAGTTGGAAAAAAATTTAAAAATTGCAAATTCCAAAATAGAAATCGCACAGGCAGACTATACAGCTTTGCAAAGCCAGTATGAACTTTTGCAGGAGATAGAAAAAGCCCAACAGATCAAGTATGAAAACAATGCACTTTCCCTTGTGGATTTGTTGGATACACAGGCAAAAAAAGAGCTGGTCTATGCCCAAATGACAGAAGCAAAATACGGGTATCAAAAGGCGAAATACTATAAAGAATATCTTTTAGAAAAGGAAGTGAAGTAGATGAAAAAAACTGTATTAATTATTTTTGGTGTGATTTTAGTAGCAGGCGCAGGAATTTTTTTGAAAAAACAAAAAGAACATGTGGCTGCTTTGCCTGCAGCAAAAGAGTATAGTAAAAGTGTAGAGACAACTGTAGCAAAGGAGAAAAATATTTCTCGTACGAGAGAATTTTTGGCAGAGGTGTTTTCTTTGAAGCAGGCAGATATTGCTTCAAAATTTACAGCAAATATCAAAAAAATATATGTGCATGAAAATGACAAAGTAAAAAAAGGGGAACTTTTGGTGACGCTTGATGATAAGGATATTTTAGCAAATCTTGCATCACTCAAAGCACAGAAAAAAGCATTTATGCTTGATTTAAAAAATGCTCAGGATATTTTGCAAAGAAATAAAAAGCTTTATGCAATCGAAGCTGTTTCCAAAGAGATACTTGATGCTTCGAATGCAAAGTATCAGACAAAACGTTCAGCTGTCAAATCGACGGAGGCAAAAATAACACAAACAAAGGTACAGTTGAATTACCTGAATCTTGTAGCCCCTTTTGACGGTGTTATCGGCTCTAAACTCCTGGATGAAGGGTCCATCGCTCCGGCAGGAAAACCTGTTGTCACGCTCAATACACAGAAGCAAAAGCTGACTTTTTCTTTTTCCCAAAATCAGATACCAATAGCCAAAGGACAAAAGGTTTACCTGCAAAAAAGCTTGATAGGAAGAGTCAGCAAGGTTTATGATGATGCAAAAAATGCTCTGCTCGTTGCCGAAGTCACACTGCAAAAACGCATAGATTTTGCAAACAAATCTTTTGTTCATATCAACGTTGAAATTGCAAATGCAAAGGGATGCAGTGTTCCTTTAAATGCACTTTTGCATACACAAGAGGGTGTATATGTAATGCAATACAAAGAAGGCAAATTTTCAAAACTTGCCGTTGACCTGCTTTTGGAAGACAACAGAGCGGCTGTCGTATCTCCATGTCCAAAGTATAGCGTGGCTCTGGGTTCTGAAGCAAAACTTTCTATGCTTCCAGCCTATGGAAAGATAATAATCGACAAGGCGCAGACGCATGAAAAATAGTTTTTCCATAGTGGATTTTTTACTTTCAAGACCCTATTTTATTATTTCATTTTTGGCACTGTTTTTATTTTTGGGCCTTGTCGGGTACAACAAAATAGACAGAAAACTTTTTCCGGATTCCAATTATCCAACTGTAGCTGTGGTAATTGTAGAACCGGGAGAATCAGCGAAAGGTTTGGCGGCGAATGTTTCCATTCCTGTGGAAGAGGAGCTGTATACACTGGACAAAATAAGAAGAGTCTACTCAACAACCATTGATGAAGTGAGTGTGATTTCTGCCGAGTTTGAGTATACAAAAAATATTGACAGTGCTACAAGTGATGTCTCCAATGCGCTTGATAAAATCAGGGCCAAACTGCCTGCATCCATTTTAAATCCCCAGATTATAAAAATAACAGAAGCAACTGCCCCGATAGTGACATATGCAGTCAGTGCAAAAGAGGGAAATGTCTCTTTGGAAGATATCAGGCAAATTGTGCAAACACAGATAAAGCATAAGCTTATTAAAGTACAGGGTGTTGCCAATGTGGATGTATTTGGCGGCTATGAAAAAGAGATAGAGGTTATCGTCGATAAAGAAAAACTTGAGCGCTACAATCTTGATATAGCCCTGGTTGTTGCCAAATTACGGGCAAATGATAATGACTTTGCTATTGGATTTATTACAGGAAAAGACAAAAGATATCTTTTGCGGGCCCAGGGAAAACGTGATACTGTAGCCAAGCTGAAAAAAGTCAGTATTACCAAAGAGATACAACTGCAAGATATTGCAAAAGTCTATTTTGGACATTATGACAACAGTGCCGAATACTATGGAAATTCAAAAAATGCTATCGCCATTGCTGTACAGAGAACCGGTAATGCTGATGTAATAAGAACAATCGCACGAGTAGAAAAAGAGATACAAAAACTGCAAAACAAATATAAAATCTCTCTTTTGTAATTACCGATACGCAAAAAGACACTATAGTGCAAAGTACAAACAATATGTTTGAATCTTTGCGCGATGCCATCATTATGTCGACGCTTGTTGTTTTTTTCTTTTTGGCATCTTTTCGTCAAGTTTTGGTTGTTTTGGTTACCATTCCACTTGTTTATGCTACCACTATAGCCCTTATGTGGATTATGGATATAGAGTTTAATGTTGTCACGCTTACCGCCATTATATTGGCACTGGGACTTCTTTTGGATGATGCTGTAGTCGTGATGGAAAACATTGAAAGGCATTACAGAGAACTCCATGATGAGATACACAAAGCTGTCTATAACGGAACCAAAGAGATTATGTTTGCAGATTTGAGCGGAACGATCACAACGATGATAGCCCTCTCTCCTATGCTTTTTGTAGGAGGATATCCGCAGACAATTTTCCAACCGCTTGTAGCAACACTGCTTTTGGCACTGGCAGCTTCGTATGTTATATCTATAACGGCTGTGCCTCTGTTGTCACTGAAAATTCTTACCATCAAATCTCCTTTTGTTTTAAAGAGCGAAGCTTTTTTTGAAAAAATCACAGGAGGATTCAGCAGTGCAATCGCCGATTTTTTTGTGCGTGCCGTCTCTTTGGGTGCAAAGAAAAAAAGCATTGCATTGTTGTATGTGGCGGTACTTTTTCTGCTCTTTTTTACAAGTGTCAAAGGTGTTATGCCAACTGTCGGACAGGAACTGATGCCGCCTATGGATACAGGAGGAGTAAGAATCAGCATCACAGTGGATCCGAATCTGCCTATAGAAGCGAGTAAAAAAGTAGTAGAAGAGGCAAACAAAATCATAACAAAACAGGGAGAACTTTTGTATCTCTCAAGTGCCATTGGAAGCGAAGCGGGTGTTATGAGTATAGGAAGCGGCAGTTCTATAGACCACATCAGCATATCGGCAACCTATGTAGACAGATACAAAAGAAAAGAGAGTATCTGGCAGATAGAACGCAAACTGCGTGAAGCACTGAATAAAATAAAAAATGTAAACAGTGTGGATGTTGTAGATTATGGTGCAACAGCGATTGCGAGTCTTCGTGCAAATATTGATGTAACACTCTACAGCGATGATGTGACAAAACTGCAAAAGGCCGGTGACATTGTTGCGGATGCAATGCAACATACAGGCGGGGTCGTCAGTGTTTCAAGAACCTGGCTTGCGAGCAAAAGAGTTTATGAATTCAGTATAGACGAGAAAAAAGCTGCCTATTACGGTTTAAGCAACGAAGAGATAGCCAAACAACTCCAACTCTTTGTACGCGGGGCAAAAGCAGCCTCATTTTATCTGCAAAACAGTGCGGATTTTGGCATAAGAGTATGGGTAGACAAGAAAAAGAGAGAAAGTATTGAAGAAATTAAAGACTATCTTGTTACGACAAAAAGAGGAAAAATACCTTTGCGTGATATGGTAAAGATCACAATGGTGCAGGAGCCGTCTCTGATTACAAGAGAAGGATTGCAATATACTCTGAATGTGTACGGTTTTCGGGAAAAGGCGGCGATTTCTCATATAATGGCAAATTTTGACAAAGCCTTTGCAGGTAAAGTATTGCCCGATGGTGTAACAATGGAGCAGACGGGAGATATAAAACAGTTTAAAAACTCTGCAGGAAGAATGGTAGGGGCCATTGGTTTTGCAGTTATATTGATACTTTTTACCCTCATCGCCATGTTCAACTCTGTAAAAATTTCAATGATGATAGTCTTTTCGATACCGCTTACCATTATAGGGGCTTCGTGGATGATGCTTCTTATGCACTACCATACCTCTATGCCGGCAATGATGGGATTCATTCTCTTGAGTGGTATTATCGTCAACAATGCGATCCTTCTAATCCATTTTGCACTCGAAAATATGAAAGAAGGATACAGTACTTTTGAAGCAATGGTTGAGAGTATCAAGATACGAACGCGGCCTGTTCTTATGACAGCGTTTGCAACTTCTGCCGGTATGCTGCCTGTCGCGCTTGGATCTGCCATTGGGTTGGAGCGTTTGGCACCGCTTGGAACGGTAGCAATTGGCGGTTTGATTGTAGGTACCTTTTTGACTCTGCTGTTTATACCGCTTGTATTTATCTGGAGCGTGAAACCGAAGGAAGTCTAGTATTTGATTTTTGCAAGATAAAGCCCGTTTGGAGGTGCCGGTTTGATTTTGTACTTTTGGGTGCAGTTGAGCTGTGCTTGTATTGCATCTTTAGTGAGTGTCAAAAGTGCACCGACCATCAGTCTGATTGGCTGCGCAAAAATCCGTTGGCCTCAAAGTATAAAACAATGTAGTCTTTGTGCTGATAGGCAAAAGCTCTGTATATAATTCTTGTAGTAGATTTTACGTCACTGCCTGTTTTCATAAACTGTCTGAAATCATGCTCTCCGACAAAAAGAGCGATGTTTTGCTGTATCTGTTGCAGGTTTACATCCTCTAAAAAAGTAACAAAATCACTTTCAAAAGGATTTTTCTGTTTTGTTTTAATGATGTAACGGTAGCTTCTTTTTTTTGCACTGTATCGTGCATGAAAATCATCCTTTACATGTATGATTCTTTTTACATGTAAAGCATCACAGAGCATTTTATTGAGAACTTTTTTGAGTTTTTCCATATCATCCCAGTAGGGCGGTAAATCTATATGACAGACCTGCATAGTAGCATGGACGCCTTTGTCAGTTCGCCCGCTTGCACGACTTTCTGCTCAATTCCCAGTTTTTTCAAAACATTTTCAAGCTCACCAAGGACTGTATCAGATGTCTCTTTTTGTGTTTGAGAACCAAAAAAATGAGTGCCGTTATAGGCTAAATGCAATGCTGCTCTCATGTGAATTAAAACTTATTGACGATAGTTTTTCTATAGATGGCATATGTTATTATCAGCCATGAAAGTGCAACAACAGGAATCGTATAGTATTGAAACATTTTTTCCAAACCTATTGTCATTCCATAAAATAAAACTATGCTTACAAAGAGATATAAATAGACTTTAGACTTCTGATGTCTTACCTGAACTATACCGATGCTTGCGATTAAAAAAAGTGTTATCATCGGAAAGAGACTCAGCAAGGTATCTTTAATGAAGATATGTTTTTTTCTCCCGGCATTCTCTTTTGAGAGCCAGTACTGCAAGGGTTGTTCATAGGTGGTCAAGTCTGCTTTGAGCGTATCGTTGATAAGCATCTCTTGGAAATTTATCTGAGAAAATTTTTCTTTTGAATAACTGTAACCCTCTCCATCCATTAACTGAAGACGTAAAATTCCCGAATCGTTAATAACTTTGGCTTTTTTTGCAGCAATGAGTATCTCTTCTTCCTGTTTTTTGTTAAACAAAAATACCTTGGAAAAGGTACCGTCTTCGTTTTTTGCTCCAATGTATAAAAGCCAGTCCCCAAAACTGTTTCCAAATTCACTAGCTGCAAGATTGAATTTTGCTTCACTCTTTTTATAGGAGAGGAAGTTTTTTGACAAAGTAGTCGTATGGGGTGCAACAACCAGGAAGTTAAATGCCAGCAGCAGACTTAATATGAAAGCAGGTTTGAAAAAGGTTCTGATGATAAAACCCGGTGCAATTCCAAGTGAAAAAATAACGATTATTTCATTGTCATTTGAAAGTTTAAACAAAGAAAGTGTTGCTGCGACAAAAAATGTAATAGGCAGCGTATAAAAAAGAATTTCAGGCAGTATGAAAAGATACAGTTTGCCCATTTCCAAAATAGTCAGTTGAATAACTGCCGTATAGGTAGAGAGTTTAATTAAAAATATTACCGATGCTATGACAAACAACGGCAAAAATATGGACATAAAAAGAGCAGAAAAGTTACTCAGTATATATTTTTTTAATCTCAGCATTAGTAGTTTGCCTCGATGTATCTGAGTATTTGAGAATCATACACATAGACTATGAAAGTTGCAAGTGCCAAAAAAGGCACAAAGGGGACGCGTTGTTCCTCTTTTGATTTGTTAAGAAGCAAGAGCATAACCGGCAAAGCCAAGAGGGCTGAGAGAAAAATGGCAACAAGACCAAGTTTGACTCCTAAAAGTGCGCCCATTGCAGCCGCTACCATAATGTCGCCTTCTCCCATAGCTTCTATAAAAGGTGTCCTGTCATAGTGCCTGTTCCAGGATGTTTTCGTTTTTAGTCCGGCTCTAAATACAGATGATGTTAAGTAATAAGAAAGAGTAAAACGCAGGAGTGTAAAACCACCGGCAAAAAGGAGGGCGTTTTCCAGGTTAAGAACAAAACCTTGAATACTCCATGCGCCGAGTATGGCAAAGAAAATAGCCAAGAGGTTGAGTGAATCGGGTACCATTTTGTATCTGAAATCTATAACCGAAAGCGCTAAAAGCATCAAAAAACTCAAAGCTATGAAAAATGCCGGCAGATTCAGTCCGAATTTATTGGCAAGAATGACAAAAATAAAACCTGAGAGAAGTTCTATAAGCGGGTACTGCACAGAAATATGTGATTTGCAGTAGGCACATTTTCCTGCTAGAAAAATCCATGAAAAAAGCGGAATGTTATGCCAGGGTTTGAGCTTTTCATTGCATGCAGGGCAGTGTGACGCATCAAAAACAACGCTTTCTCCCTTTGGTATGCGAAGAATGACAACATTTAAAAAAGAACCAAAAAGTATACCGAGTATAAAAGCTATGCCAAGTTCCATCATTTTAAACCACCAAATCGTCTTTCAATTTTTGTAAATTTTTGTAGAATTTTTTCTAATTCTTTACATGTAAAGTCCGGCCAGAGCGTATCTGTAAAAAAAAGCTCTGCATATGCCGACTGCCAAAGCAGAAAGTTTGAAAGCCGCTTGTCTCCTCCGGTACGAATGAGTATATCTACGGCTACTTTGCAGTCAAGTGCATTGTTAAGCATCTCCAGTGTGATGTTCTCATCCTGTTTTTTTAAAGAATTTATAGCACGAAGAATCTCATCCTGCGCACCGTAGTTCAGGGCGAGACTCTGCACCAACCCGTCACAATGCGCCGTTTTTTCTTCTACCGTCTGTATGGTTTTTTGCAGTGATTTTGAAAAAGCACGAATGTCGCCGATAGCTTCAAACCTGACATTGTTTTGCAAGTAAGAAGGTAACTCGTCTTTGAGATATTTTTCCAAAAGTTTCATTAAAAACTCAACTTCGAGACGTGGTCTTTTCCAGTTTTCGGTTGAAAAGGCATAAAGTGTTAAGCGTTCTATATCTTCATCATTTGAACAATAGGTTGTGATTGCTTTGACGACTTTTGCACCTGCTTCATGCCCTTTGACTCTTTTTTTGCCCTGTTGCTCTGCCCATCGTCCATTTCCGTCCATTATGATGGCTATATGTCTGGCCTTGTTCATCATCTATTCTTGCAGCTCTTTTGCATTTTTGATTATTTCAAAAGATACATGCAATTTGTCCGCTTTTGGTATGTGCACATTTTTTTGTGGTGTAATAAAGTCTATTTCATTTTCGTCACTGCCAAAGCTTGAGGCATTTTGTAAAACATTGAGACAGACCGCGTCAAGTTTTTTCTCCTGTAACATTTTTTTTGCATTTGTTTCGGCTTTTTCTTTCTCCATTTCTGCTTTAAAACCTATGACTGTAATGCCTTCTTTTTCAATTGTACTTAAAATGTCAATATTTTTTTTCAGACTCAGTTCCCACTTTTCACCCAAATCCTCTTTTTTAAGTTTGGTATTTTGAGGAAATTCAGGAACATAGTCACTCACTGCCGCTGCCATAAAGAGATAGGGCTTTTTTTGGATAAGATGAATATGCTCGTCACGTATGAGTGTCGCTTTTGAAAGCTTGCCTTTTTTTGCAATGCGTATGGAATCGACAAGATACTCAAGCATCTCCTGTGTGTCTTCTACGTCTATTTTATGCATATTGACAGGCAGGTCACGGTCAAATTTTGTGGCGATGAGATTAACATCTGCCCCTTTTAAATAGAGTGCAGTTGCCAAAGCCGATGCCATTTTTCCGCTTGAAAAGTTTGAGATGTAGCGTACTTCATCAATCTTTTCAATCGTGCCTCCGCCGGTTACTATCACCCGTCTGTGTTCCCAAAACTCCTCTTTTAAAAGTTCACGGCAGGTTTGATAAAAAATATCCAAAGGATCGGCCATAGCGCCGTCACCGACAGTCTTGCAGGCCAACTCTTTTGTCTGCGTCTCTAAAATAGTATAGTTTGCAATGCCGAGCATCTTCAAATTTGCCTGAGTGATTGGATTTTGGAGCATATTTGTATTTGCCGAGGGTGCCAAAATTTTCATACCGTTAAAAGCAAGCGCGCATTGCAGCAGCATATTGTCTGCAATGGCATTGGCAAGTTTGGCGATGGTGTTTGCCGTTGCAGGAGCAATGACCATGATGTCTGCCCATTGGGTGATTTTAATGTGGTTATGCTCATTTGCCCAGGACTCGTTTGTGTCATCAAGGACCTGATTTGAAGTGAGTGTTTCAAAAGTGAGCGGAGTTATAAATTTTTTTGCACTCTCACTCATAACAATCTTTACCTCTGCTCCGGCTTTAATGAATTCTCTGACGAGTTCGAGTGTTTTGTACACAGCAATAGAACCGGTTACACCAAGGAGAATTTTTTTATCTTTGATTAAATTTGTTGGAATATTCATTCAAAATCTCTTCATTATATTTTCTAGTATTTTATCTAAAAATACTTAGAAATACTAAAGGAACTTAATGATTAAGCTGTTTGGTTGTATACTTTAGTATGCAATACATGTAAAGGAGCTTTCATGAACCATAACGAACAGATGAAAAAGTATTACGAAAGGTGTGATATTGACCTTATCAAGGGGCATTTAAAAGAACTGCTGACTGCGGCAAAGAAAGAGATAAAGCAAATTCAGGTTGAAGAGATTGACTTGGAAAATATGGTTTTGATTGATGTGCGGGAATCTGACGAGTTTGCAAGCGGTGTCATCCCTGCTAAAACTGTTTTTACCATTCCTCGGGGGAAATTGGAATTCGCCGTTGATGACAAACTTGTTGATTTAAGTGATCATCAAATAGTCTGTTATTGTCTCAAAGGGGCTAGAGGTCTGATGGCTGCAAAAACCCTCAAAGATTTGGGTTTTAGCAATGTTGTCAATCTCGAAGGCGGTATTTCAAGTTGGGTAAATGCGCATAAACCGATAAAAAACTATCTCGGATATTTTATTCTTGAGACAAACTAAAGTTTTTTTATAAAAACGACTTTGAGGTAATTACCCTCTTGAAATTTTTCTGCCACGCGAAAATCTTTTGGAAGAGAGTAGCGTTTTAGCACTTTGTATTTTATTTTTACATCTTTGAAAGCTTTATCTATGAATCTGCCAAAAGTCATCATACTGAAATTGGCAGCATTGGTGGAAGCTACGATAATACCGCCTTTATTTGTTATTTGTATGACCTCTTTGAGCAGCTTTACATAGTCTCTGTTAGCGCTGAATGTATGTTTTTTTGAACGTGCAAAACTCGGTGGATCAACGACAACCATATCAAAAAGCAGTTTTTTTCTCACGGCATATTTAAAGTATAAAAAGACATCTTCAACAATGATATTTTGATTTTTCAAATCAATGTTGTTGATGGAAAACTGTTCTTGCGTTTTTGGTAAACTTCGTTTTGCCAGGTCAACGCTTGTCGTGCTTTTTGCACCGCCAAGGGCTGCAAATACTGAAAAAGCGCCCGTGTAGGAAAAAGTATTTAAAACGGTTTTTCCTTTTGCATATTTGTCACGAATGGCTTTTCTGACCTCTCTTTGGTCCAAAAAAACTCCCACCATTGCCCCATCATCCAAATAAACGGCAAAATTTGCCCCGTTTTCCTTTACATGTAAAGGCTGCGGTGCTTTTTGTCCAGATACAAAGTCACTTTTGTCATCGAGATACATGCCTTTTGTATTAAAGCGTTTTTTCTGATAGATTCCTTTAAAGTCGATACTCTGTTTAAAAGCTTCGAGTATACTCTCTTTGAATGTATAAATACCGATGCTGTACCATGTAAAGAGATAATAGCCTTCAAAATAATCAATACTCAAGCCGCCGATGCCATCGCCCTCACCGTTAAAAACCCGAAAGGCAGTTGTTTGCGTGTCGGCAAAGAAATCTTTTCTGTAGGAGAGTGCCTCTTTGATTTTTCTTTTGAAAAATTCGCTGTCTATGGTTTCATCTTCTTTTTGTGAAAGAACCCAGCCATGCCCTTTGTTCTGTAATCCGTAGTAGCCTTTTGCAATGAATCTCTTTTTTTTGTCATACAAGTGAAGCAGACTGCCTTCTTCTTCGAGTTTATGCCAATCTTCAAAATACTCTTTCATAAGCAGAGGATAACCGTTTTGTATCTGCTGTGTAAATTCAGGTTTGAGTATCAGGTCTATTTCATTGTGCATTTTTTTCTCTCAAGTTTGTCATATAGGTTCAGCATATTGGTATAGTCTTTATGCAGCGTTGTTTCTATTAAAAAGTCTGTATTATTGAGAATACCCAAAGATTTTACTACTTTTTCTTTGGAAAACACCTCATATAAAGCTTCTTTGTACTCTTCATAATCAAGTTGCATCTCCTGCATTCGAGCAAGTTCTACTACGAGATGACCGAGTTTGTTTGTCCCGTATTCCAATAACTCCAGTGCCTCGTCATACTCACCCAGGCGCAATAAAATCTGTGCTTTAAATTCAGCCATTGTAAAATTTTTCACAAAGATGACACCGATGTATTTTTCCATATTGAGTGAGTCTTCCAATGATTCAATCTCAAGCATAATTTCCTGCGGGTCATATTTTGTAAAATTGAGTACCATATCACGGATAAGTTTGCCGTTGTTTTTGTTGTTATATATCAAATCCTCTATGGGATAAACTTCTGAAATACCGGGAACAATGATTTGACAGGAGTAAAAATCGAGGTAATCATATTCTCTGATGTAAAATTCTTTCTCCATATCTTGAAGAATCTTTGTAAGATAGTTATATTCATCTTGCGTGGAGTTTCCTTTATACGAAAAAGGAGAATACCCAAAACTCTTTTTGGCACTCAAAAAAGGAAATCCGAGTTTGCCGTTGGAGTCTATAAAGTGTGATTCAAGGTTAAAACTGTCTGAGACAAGGCTCATGTCAAAAGTAGGCACTTCAAAACTGTCAAGATTTTCAAGAGAACGTCCCTGCATAAGCTCGGTCATTGTGCGTTCAAGTGAGACTTCAAGAATAGGATGTGCTCCAAAAGAGACAAAAAGTGTAGCATTCTTAGGATCTATCAATGAAATGGCAGTGACGGGAAACTGTCCGCCCAAAGAAGCATCCAACACTTCGACCTTATAGCCGAGTTTTTGCAATGCCTGTACATCTTCATAGACTTTTGGAAAACTTGCAACAACGTCATCAGGAAATTTCGGCAAAGCATAGCCGTTTTTAATGATAGCGATTTTTGCATAGCGCTCAAAAATCTCACTCAGAGCCTGCACCTTTGCTTCCAAAGGGGTGTTTCCCGTCGCCAAACCGTTGCTCACGTAGAGATTGCTTAAAATATTAAGCGGAATGGCAACACGCTCCTGTGTGGACTGTTTGACAAAAGGAAGTGCGACAATTTTGTCTTCATAGTCACTGTTGAAATCCACCAAATCTTCAGCTGAGAGATTGTTCTCAGGGTTATACACTGCCATAAGTTCATCGCTGAGATACGCTTCATCAAAAGAAAAAACAACTTCATCAGGATAATATTTTCTCTTTGGCAAATGAAAATCTATAAAAAAGTTGTTTGTCTGCAGACGCTCAATATATTCACCCAAAGCACTTGCCACAGAAGCATCGCTGAGTACACCTTTACCGTTGGAATATATATGTCCGGGTGCTTCTTTTGAGCTGAGATTCACCGAATAACAGTGAGTGAGGGGATTTTTGTGTTCTTGAAAAACCGTTTCGCATCCGACATCAGACAAAACAGCCTTCATCGAAGATATAGAGCTTTGAAGCGGAGCTTCTTTTGATAAAAAATTCATTAAGTATTTGTTCCTGCATTATTTATTGCAATTATATCCAATTAAGACAATTGTGCAGTTTTAGGAAATTTTTTCTTTAGTTTTTTAACATTTAAAAATTCTTGATGATTTCATCATTTGAATTATCGAGTTTAATAACTTCAGCACTCTTGTTTGTTATATCTTTATTATTTAATTTGTTGAAGTATTAGATTGTCAATTTCTTTTTCTGTTAAATTTTCTAATTTACTTTTATCGTATATATAAAGAAGGTGCAGTTCATTGTCGATAATAGCCAAATAAGTTATGAACTTCTTTTCTATGTGCAACTCTAACTACTGTAATAACTAAATACTCATTTTCTTTAAGGTAAATAATTCTATAGTTACCAGCCCTTTTTCTGAACTTTCCTTTATGTTTGCCTTGAAGATGTTTATCGTTAGAAAAATTTCCATTTTGTAGGTCTATGATTTTTAAAGCAATTAATTTTTGTATTTTAGTTTCAAGTTTTAAGAACTCTTTCTCTGCATCTCTTTCAAATGCAACTTTATACATTTATCCCTGCTTTTTTAAACACTTCCTCTAATGGAACAACAGTTGATTTGCCAGATTTAAGGTTATCTATTCTTTTATCAGCAATCATTTCATCAAGCTTGTCAAAATAGAGTTCAATCGCCTTTTCAATAAGACTTGTTCTTGTTTTGTCTAATTCCTGTGCATACTCATCAAGTGTTAGAATCATATCTTTTTCAAGTCGAATATTTATTGCCTGTTTCATTTTAGAACCTTTTAATTTGTATATACAATTGTAGTGCATAAAAGTTTTTTTGTCAAGTGTATATGACGGCTGTGGTGAGCAATAATTTCCCGCTAGGGTAAACTATTGATCTACTCGTTTCTGTTATATCTTTTATGTCTCTTTATACCCTAAAAGTGAAGATTAATATATAAGGGGGGGTGTATCTTTGCTTCTTTGATGAGCTTTTTTTGTATCTCATTCTCCATAGTGTGACCACATTCTTAAAACTCTTACTATTTTATCAAGTTCTTTTACTTCATAAACCAACCTGTGCTATGATAGATAGGCTCATTCATACTTCACACAAAATTGAACTTCTCTGATTTGTTATCATTCTTTTAATAGTCAAACATTTCTACTAAAAGTTGTGCTATAACCTTTTGTGTTTTAGTGTCTACTCTTCCTAATATTTTAACTATTCTTGACTTATCAATAGTTCTTATTTGATCTAACAATACTAAACCATTTTTAGCTTCAAATTTTATCTTTGGTCTAAATATAAAATCAAAACCTTTACTCGTCATAGGTGCTACAATAACCGTTTTTAGCATACTCATTTCATCTGGAGATATAATAATACACGGTCTTGTTTTTTGTATTTCTGAGCCTACTGTTGGATTTAGTTTAACTAAAACTATATCAAATCTTTTAATATTTTTTACCATTCGTAATCTTCTAAATCACTGTCATTGAGCATATCATTTAAAATTGCTTCATCTTGAATGTTTTTATTTTTTAATAAAACTTCTTGAATGTTTTTTTGCCATTTTTCTCTATTCTTTATTTCTATAGGTTTAATCAACAAACCATCTTTAACAACTTCAAAATCAAGCTGTTTGTTTTCAAGATGTGCTTGAGCAATTATTGGTTTAGGGATTCTTATACCTTGTGAGTTTCCTATTTTTGTAAGCATTGTCATTTAATAACTCCAAATATATTTGATATGTAATTATATTGTAATAACACTGAAATTGTCAAGTCTTAGAGAGTGATTTTATGATAACGGGGGCGCGGGTGTTCAACCCGCGCCCCCGTTATCCGGTCACGCAGTGAGCGGATAACGGCTGAATATAGCCAATAAATTGCCGCTAGGTAATTTATTGGCTACTATGTTTTGTTAACGTTGAGCTTTCTCTCGCTTAGCTTCAGAATCATCATTTTCTAATACTGACTCTTCCTTATTTATTCTTTTTTGCTCTATTCTTAATTTTTTAATTTTTTCTTTTTTATCTTTCAAAGTGTCGATATATTTAATTAATTCTTCTTTCGAGCGAAACCAAATTACATTCGTAGTTGTGATGGTATCATCAATACTGTCATATGCAGCGATTTTTCCTAATAATCGTTCTCCATTCTTTATACACTTGAGTGTAATTGTACCTCTATCAGATTTAGCATTATCAGTACTCTCATAGGTCATAGGCAAAAGCATATTTCTAAAACTTCCTCTAACTATATACTGCTCACCTTCATCAGTACCGTTTTGACAGCTTATTGTTCCAACTATATCATGTCCTTTTCTTTTTAGGACGATAATTTCCTGACGAAAATGCCCAGATGCAGGGTATAGGGAAAACCATTTTCCTTCAACTCGAATATCTTTATATACACGATTTTCGAACCATGGCGTTATGACTGAATCCCACAATGCTTTAAACACTACTATAAACAATGTTACGATTAGTCCAGAAACTAGACCTGCAATAATATTTGATTCCATTTACATCCTTTGAAAGTTAACGGTTGTCGTGAGCGATAATTTTCCCGCTAGGGTAAATTATTGGTCTCCTCGTACTTGTTAGTCTTCAAGTCTAAAAAACACTTTCTGGAGTAGTGCTACTACTATTTTGTTTTTTAATAATATAATAACATACTGTCATTAGTAAGTTTCTTCCATATCTAGCATACTCTTCTTCATTAAAACCTAAAGGAATATGTGAACCATTACTTACATATGTATATGTTGAAGAAATTGCTTGTTCTTCCTGATTTGTAAGAAAACCCTTAGTTTTTAAAATGTTTAAAGATCTACCCCAAGTTTCATCTGTTCCATCTTCGTCTTCAACTATATTTCTAACAATTGTTTCAAGTGCAATTCTTGCTTTTGATAAGCATTGATTGTAATCAGGAGAAGTGTTTTTAAACGCATTTGCTGATTCAATCAATAGTTCCGTTATCTCTTCTTTCTTAGACAAAGACGAATTTTTTAATTCCAATGTTAAATCATCTTCCGTTGCTACCACTCCATCAATTGTTGGTTCGATAGAAATAATTGAGTTGCTCTCTGTAATTTTATATCCATCTAGAAGTAAACATTTCTTAAAATCTGCCCATCTTTCATCAAATTTGTACTTTGGTGACACTCTACTTCTTAAGTCTCTTTGTGTGGAAACAATTTCTTGAATTAAGGATTCAAGATTTCCATCTTGTATAGCATCTTTTAGGTCAGTTATATTAGTGCAATAATGTTCTAATAAATGTTTTTCTAATAACAAGTTATTTAAATTATATTCGAATAAATCTAGTAATTGAGATAAAGATATTTTGGTTCTTAAATTTACAATCATACTATATGTTCCTTTGTAGACTAACGGGGGCGCGGGTGAATGACGGCGACATCTGAAAATTTATTTTCTGATGTTGTTGCTCATTCCTCCCGCTTGTTATCTGGCGCTGTGCGACAGATGACTAGCGGGTGTTCAACCCGCGCCCCCGTTATCCGGTCACGCAGTGAGCGGATAACTATTTATCAACAAACAGTATATTCCAAAAACACTTAAATTAACAAATAACATACACTTTATATGATTGTTAATTTTTGATATTTATTGAAAAATATGCCAAAACATTATTTTTCTTAGTTGATTTGAAAAAATACAATACTTTTATTAAAAATAAAGTGTATGTTATTTGTCATATATATCGCATAACATGCAAAATGTTACTGAAAGGGATGAGGCAAAGCCTCTTTGTATTTCGCAAGTTTTTCTTCAAATTTCATACTGGCATAGGCGGGGGAGGTTGAGGGGAGCAGGATTTTTTTGATTTTCAGATGTTTGTACTCTTTGTCAAAAATCTGTTGTGCTTTTTTGCCTGTAAACAATATGGTTTTGATGTTTGGATATTCTGCTAAAAGTTTTTCAAAATCATTGACTGTGATATTTTTCAGGTTGGTATCACTGGAATTGTTTGCATCTCTTTGCAGACTTGCAGCACTGTCAAAAAGGGCTATCTTGTGTTTTTTGCACAGGGCAGTTTTTTCTTCTTTTGTCTGAACAGGTTCTTTGTAAATCGCAGCCAATATAGGCCAGAACTGATTCCGTGGATGGGCATAGTAAAACCCCTCTTCAAAAGATTTTATACTGGGAAATGAACCGAGTATAAGCACTTTTGAATCAGCAAATATAACAGGTTCAATGGTGTGAAAATGAAGTGACTGCAATGTTTCGTCTAACTGGTGAGATCAGCTGCTATATTTTCCAGTGTTTGTTTTTCGGTTTTTTCTTCACAGTTGATACCTTTGTCTTCAAGAGATTTTATTATCATTAAGATATAAGCATCAAAGGGTTTGAGAAGCGAACTGCTTAAACCTCTTCCTGGCTCAATACTCTGGGGAATAATCGCAAGAAGCGTGACTTTTGGTAAAGTTTCTCCTTGCCTCTCAAGCAAATTAAGACATCCGAGTACTCCGGTTTCGTCATCATCTTCATTTGTGCTGAAACTGCGAAAGGTCTCCATAGGGAACTGATACATTGAACCTGGAGCATCCTCAATTCCGATGACATCAAGGACAATTATTTCTTGATATTCCATAAATATATTGAGCAGTTTTTTTCCTTCAACACCGCCGTGAATAATATCCACCCTGGGTTGAAAAGTGTAGTTGGACTCCAGATATTTACTCGCATATAAGGCGATACCTTCATCTTTGTGTAATGTATTTCCGATACTTAAAATAGCAATTTGTTTTTTATTCATGTGGCATTCTAACAAAATTTTTTACTTACAAAATAAAGAAATTGAAATAAGTGAAGTTTTTTATGCAAATGTCTATTTCTTCCCAAAAAACTTATAATAAAAATCTTTTACAAGGCGCATTTTTGTCCGGCTGAGAACTAGATTACCGCTTTTAATTTTGCCGCTTGTTACTGTCGTTCCTGCTGCTATCATCACGTCATCTTCTATAGTTACGGGGGCTACAAGTTGGGAGTCGCTGCCGATGAAGACGTTTTTGCCGATGACTGTTTTGTATTTTTCAACACCGTCATAGTTACATGTAATGGTTCCCGCACCTACGTTTGTGCCTTCGTCTATCTCAGCATCGCCCAAATAACTCAAGTGTCCGGCTTTTACCCCTTTGAGGGTTGATTTTTTTACTTCTACAAAATTCCCGATGTGGGTGTTTTCTATGTTTGAAAGCGGTCTTACATGCGCCATCGGTCCACAGTCGGAGTTTTTCATTATACTCTCTTCTACAACGCTGCCAGCTTTTATATGGGAGTTGATGATTTTGCTTTTTCCGGTAATGCGACAGCCGTTTTCTACGATGCACTCGCCTTCAAAAACAACATCTTCTTCTATATAAATCGTTGCAGGAAGCTGCATCGTCACACCTGCGTTCATCCATTTGGTGCGAATTCTGTTTTGCATGATATCTTCGGCATCTGCGAGGTCTTTTTTGGAATTGACCCCCTTAAACTGTTCTTCTTCAACAAGCAGGGGAACAATGCTGGATTCATCCTCATTTGCCATGGCTATGATATCGGTAAGATAGTATTCCTGTTGCGCATTGTCATTGCTTAAATCAGGAATATACCGCTCTAAAATTACTTTTGAAAAGGCATAGACTCCGGCATTGACGGTTGTGACATTGAGTTCTGCTTCATCAGCGTCTTTTTGTTCTACAATGTATTCAACATGATTGTTTCGTATAATGACGCGACCGTATCCGTCAGGGTTTTCAAGATCAAAAATACTCATGATGATATCTGCTTCAAGTTCCAAAAAGCCTTTGAGTGCATCGGCTGTAATGAGTGGCATATCTCCGTTAAGAACCAACACCTTGTCATATTTTGGTTCTACCTGCATCATGGCTCCGCCGGTTCCTGGAAAATTTTGAGCGTCTTGCTCGACAAAACGAATGTTTTCAAAATAATTTTGCATTGTTTCAATAACCGCTTCTTTTTGATGGGCAACCACTACGGTAATATCATCAGAAATTTTACGGGACTCTTTTATAATATGGTAGAGCATAGGTTTTCCGCTGATTGAATGTAAAACCTTTGCTTGCGATGATTTCATACGGCTGCCTTTGCCGGCTGCCAAAATTATTATGCTTATTTTCTCATTTTTCATGTCTGCTCTTTATCTGTTTTTTATGTATCAAAACTCAGTTATGTCTTAGTAACCTGGGTTTTAACCTCAATGCCATTAAGTTAAGCGGCTTTTTCGGAACCCGTACTTCAGTGCGGGCTTTGTGCCTTTCAAAACTAAGGCCTAGGTTAAAACCTAGGTTCCAAAAGAATATCGAACTTTTTTCTTAACTTGATGCATTGGCACTAAAGTACGGGTCCCAACAAGTTACTTTAAAGTGTAATGTTACCATTATTTAATTATAAAGTGTATAATTTCAAACTTATTTATGTTTGCTTACATGTAATAAGATATTTTATACTAAAGAAGATTTTCCCCTTGAAAAAAATTACACAAACACAACTCATCATCTATGTCAGCATATTTTTTATTCTATTTGATAATTACAGCTTTTTTCACAATGTCTTGCAGGTCTATCCGCTGAACTGGCACAATATAGGCTTTTTGATTTCCCTTGCGGTTATTCTAGTCTTTTTTATGATATTTCTACTGAGTCTGGTTTGTTATAAATACACACTCAAACCGATTATTATTACACTTTTGCTGGTTTCATCGCTGACAAACTATTTTATGAACAGTTATCATGTGGTGATTGATGCGAGTATGATTCGAAATACTCTGCAGACAAATATGCACGAATCACTGGATCTGGTAACGCTCAAACAGGTGCTGTATTTTGTCTTTTTAGGTCTTTTGCCTTCTTATTTCGTATATAAGGCAAAAATTGCGTATAGACCTTTTAAGCAGGAATTTTTCGCACGTTTAAAACTCATAGGGCTCTCTTTGGCGGTTATTGTCGCGTCATTCTTTTTGTTTAGCAAATTTTATACATCTTTTGTCAGAGAGCATAAGCCCCTGCGCTATTCGATAAATCCGGCATACTGGATGTATTCCATCGGAAAGTATATCAATCTGACATTTAACAGCGGTCCGCTTGTTGTTAAACCGATAGGACTTGATGCCAAAATAGTCAATGACGACAATCGCAAAAAACTTGTTATTATGGTTGTGGGTGAAGCAGCGCGAGCGGATCATTTTAGTCTCAACGGCTATAAAAGAGAGACGAATCCTCTGCTTGCGCAAGATGACATCGTGGATTTTCCGAATTTTTACTCCTGTGGCACTTCTACTGCTGCATCTGTGCCGTGCATGTTTGCAAAATACGGCAAAGCAGATTACAGCTACAAAAAAGGCATCAGCACAGAAAATGTGCTGGATGTGTTAAAGCATACAAATGATGTAGCGATTCTTTGGCGAGACAATAACTCTGACTCCAAAGGTGTAGCATTGCGTGTGCCGTATGAAGATTATAAAATTCCCAAAAACAACACTGTGTGCGCAGATGGTGAATGCAGAGATGTCGGTATGCTTGTCGGACTTGACAAATTTATACAAAAGAACAAAGGCAAAAATATTTTAATTGTGCTGCATCAGATGGGAAATCACGGTCCTGCCTATTATAAACGTTACCCAAAAGCGTTCGAGAAGTTTACGCCTACATGTAAAACAAATCAGCTCGAAGACTGTACACAGCAAGAGATAACAAATGCCTATGACAATGCTATTTTGTATACCGATTATTTTTTAGACAAAACAATAGATTTTTTAAAAAAATATGAGAACAAATATGATACAGCTATGATATATATGAGCGACCACGGAGAGAGTCTGGGCGAGGGCGGTGTCTATCTGCACGGACTTCCTTACTTTATGGCTCCTGATGCGCAGGTGCATATCGGTGCGTTGATGTGGTTTGGAAAAAATATGGCAAAAAAAGTGGATGAAGATGCCTTGCGAAAACGTAAAGATGAAAAATATACACAAGATGATCTTTTTCATACATTGCTGGGCATATTTGATGTACATACAAAAGAGTATAACAAAAAGCTGGATATTATAAAAGATGAACATTAACCAGCAACTCGTTGTTACTTTTATACTTCTGCTTTTTAGCATCATTTTTTTCGGGATAAGCGATGTAGATTTGCGCCTGCAAGATCAGTTTTTTGATTTTACGACGCATAAATGGGTTCTTTTTTGGGGTGAGCAGCCTTACAAGTTTATATTTTACGACGGTATTAAAAAACTTCTCATTGCCTTTGCTGTGAGTCTGTTGCTTGCACTTATCTTTTTTAGAAAAACAAAACTGGTCAATGACTACAAAAGAGGCATGATTATTGTCATACTTTCTGCTATATTTGTGCCGCTTATTGCAAGTTCTATAAAAGGAGAGACAAATATGCCCTGTCCCAAAGATGAAGTAAGATATGGCGGAGTGTATCCCAGAACGGCAGTCTGGCAAAATTATACTCACGAATTTAAACTGCATCATCACAAAAGCAAATGCTGGCCTGCCGGACATGCAAGCGGCGGATTTGCGCTTTTGAGCCTGATATTTTTATTTCACAAACGGAGAAACAAAATCATTGCCTCTGCAGTTGCTTTGACAATCGGGTGGAGTATGGGGCTGTATAAAATGGTTATCGGCGATCATTTTTTCAGCCATACGGTCATTACAATGATACTTGCATGGCTGATTATATTACTCATCGCAAAGATAGTCAATAAAATTTACTCTTTATAATAATTGTGCTATTATAATGTAATTATAAATTTTTCATAAGGTTTTTGGATGGATTTAGGTACGGTCATTGGTATTGTTTTGATTATGGCTCTTTTGCTCGGGGCCATGACAATGGGTGTTGGTGTCGGTGCATATATCGATATTCCTTCTGTTTTAATTGTTGTCGGCGGTAGTATCGGGGCTTTGATGATCTCCTTTAAACCGGCGCAAATGAAAAAGTTTACCAAAGTTTTTATGAAAGCTATCAAACCTGCTGAAGAGGATGTAGGTGAGCTTATCAAAAAACTGGTAGAGTTTGCAACCAAGGCAAGAAAAGACGGTATTTTGGCATTGGAAAGTGATGTCAACAATGAAGAGAACGAGTTCTTGAAAAAAGGGCTCTCCATGGCAATTGACGGCAGCGAACCTGATACGATTCGTGATTTGCTCGAAATTGACATGGAACAGACAAGTACCCGCCATAAGATTCACGCTTCCATATTTAACCAGTGGGCAGGGCTTGCCGGTGCGATGGGTATGATCGGAACGCTCATCGGACTTGTTGCCATGCTTTTAAATATGGCGGATCCTTCTGCAATTGGTCCATCAATGGCAGTTGCTTTGCTTACAACCATGTACGGTGCAATGATAGGTAATATATTCGGAACACCGATTTACAATATCCTGACTATCAGAAATGATGAAGAGACTATGCTTAAAGAGATGATTCTTGAGGGTATCATGTCTATTCAGTCCGGTGACGCACCAAGAGTGCTTGAAGCAAAACTGCTTGCCTATCTGGCTCCTGCTGACCGTGTCAGTCAGTTTGAATAACGGACAGCACTGATGGGTAAAAAAAAGTGTCCTGAATGCGAGGAGTGCCTCCCTGCATGGCTCGCGGCGTTTGGAGACTTAATGTCTCTGCTTCTGTGTTTTTTCGTTTTGCTGCTTTCCATGTCAAGTATGGATGCAAAAAAGATTTCAGAAGCGATCGGTTCACTCTCAGGGGCGATGAGTGTTCTTGAGGGCGGTACGCAAACAGAAATTTCAAAAAAAAGAATGCTTGAAGCCACGCCTATAGACTCTCAGGACGAAACGAGTGAAGTGGTCAACAGAGTACAGCAGGCTGCAACTGATGCGAATGAGATGATGGAAAAAACACAGTCTCCTGCGATTACCGTAAAAGAGGCTCAGGACGGTTTTGTTATAAAACTGCCGGCAACACTGTTGTTCAAACCAGGCAGTGCAACGATAGAAAACCAGGACGCTTTGTTGTTTTTGAAGCGGATTACGCTTATTATTCAAGAGTTGCCAAATGATATGCTTGTGGATGTACAGGGACATACTGATGACAGAGATCCCGGACCGAACAGTCCTTATAAGGACAATTGGGAACTCTCAACTGCAAGAGCGCTGGCGGTTTTGCATGAGTTGATTTTAGACGGTGTTGATCCTGCACGTTTGAGTGCAACAGGTTTTGCACAGTATCAGCCCATAGCGACCAATGCAACAGCCACAGGAAGAGAAAAAAACAGAAGAGTTGAATTGCATTTTTATGGCAAAAAAAGTGAAGAAGCGCAAAATATCAACAATTCTATTTTAGATAAAACAGTCGAGAAAAAATGATAAGAGTTCTTTTTTTACTTTTGGCATTGAGTGCTTTGGGTTTTGGGGCAGAATCGCCTGTTGTGCCTACAATGAATCTCAGCCTTTCTGCTCCTGATACACCGCAACAGCTTGTTTCTTCTCTTAATGTACTCGTTGTTCTTACCTTGCTTTTTTTAGCTCCTTCGATGGTCCTTGTAATGACAACATTTACACGATTTGTCATTGTGTTCGGGTTTTTGCGCCAGGCACTCGGTACCCAACAGGTTCCGCCGACACAGCTTCTTGTCATGCTTGCAATGATTTTGACTTTTTTTGTGATGGAACCCATAGGAACAAAAGCCTATGAACAGGGTATCAAGCCTTACATAGCCAAGGATATAGGCTATGAAGAGGCTTTTACCAAAACTACTCTGCCTTTTAAAAATTTTATGATTAGAAATACCAGAGAAAAAGATCTGGCGCTCTTTTTGCGTATACGAAAAATGGAAAATCCGAAAACTGTGGCAGATGTTCCTCTCTCAATTGTTATTCCTGCCTTTATCATCAGTGAATTAAAAACCGCTTTTGAGATAGGCTTTTTGCTCTTTTTGCCTTTTTTGGTCATAGATATGGTCGTGGCCTCTATTTTGATGTCTATGGGTATGATGATGCTGCCTCCTGTTATGATCTCTCTGCCTTTTAAAATACTTGTTTTTGTATTGATTGACGGCTGGAATTTACTGATAGGCAATTTGATTGCCTCCGTAAAATAAATATTTTCTAAGGATGTAAAATTGGATTGTAAATATTTTGGCGAATGTGGTGCATGCAGAGTCTATGAAGATGGGTATGAAGTGCAACTCAATGAAAAAGTACAGATAAACAAAGAAAGATTTTCTCCTTACTTTGACGGAAATATTTCTGTGTATAAATCCCTGGATGCACATTATCGTGCACGAAGTGAGTTCAAAATATGGCACTCCGGCGATGAGATATCCTATGCGATGAACCATATTGACAAAAAAGGGGTTGTTCTGATAGAGGAATGTCCTCAGGTCAATGAATATATCGCTGAACTGATGCCAAAACTGCTCTCAGCCATACAAAAACATGAGATAGGCTTTAAGCTTTTCGGTGCAGATTTTTTAAGTGCAAGCTCGGGAGAAATAGTAGTTTCACTATTGTATCACAGGGCTTTGGATGAAGCATGGCAGAAAAAAGCAACAGAAATAGCAGAAGATTTGAATATATATATCATAGGCAGGTCACGCAAACAAAAAGTTGTGATAGGACAGGATTATGTCACAGAGACTTTACATGTAAACAGTGATGTCTATAAGTTTAAACATATTGAAAACAGTTTCACCCAGCCAAATCCGAGAGTAAACGAACAGATGATTGTCTGGGCAAGCGACAGGTTTTCAGATACGAAAAATGATCTGCTTGAGCTTTACTGCGGGGCAGGAAACTTTACTATACCTTTTGCAAAAAAATTCAATAAAGTACTGGCAACAGAAATATCCAAATCCTCCATCAATGCGGCAAAAGAAAATATGCTTTTAAACCAGGTAGAGAACATAGAATTTGTACGCATGAGTGTTGAGGATTTTGTCGGAGCACTTGACGGCGTAAGAGAGTACAGAAGAATGAAAGATATTGATATCAACAGCTACAATATCAACTCTGTTTTTGTAGATCCTCCAAGAAGCGGAATGGGCGAATACTCATGCAAATTTGTCTCAAGGTATAATCATATAGTATATATATCCTGTAATCCGCTGACCCTCCTGGATGATTTGGAAATATTGTGCCAAACACATCAGGTGACAGACATGGCGCTTTTTGACCAGTTTCCCTACACACATCATGTTGAAATGGGCGTAAAGCTTATCAAAAGAGACGATAAATGAAAAAAATACTGATAATAAGCAGCGGACCGATAGGCCAGCATTTTATTCAACGGGTCGCAGAGACATATACGAGTGAAAATATATACTATATAGTACAGACAAAAGAGAAAAAATTCAAAGATGCAAGCCCTGCACGGTTTAAATTTTATGAGTTTGACCCTACGAGTTTTTACAAACTGGCAAATTTGCTAAAAATGGAATTTATCCAGGTTGTTATAGCGATGGACAACCAGATCGAAGTGGAAAATACGATTAAAAATATTCGTGTTGTCAAAAAGCAGTTGCGGGTTGTTGTCTTAAATCAGTGGAATATGACCAATGAAGATCCGAATGTTGTACTCATCAATGCAAACGAGATTTTGGCCTCCCGTTTGTTGGATTACCTGCCAAATGTTCCGGTTATAGCACAGAATGTCGGTATAGGCGAGGGCGAAATCATGGAAGTGCTTGTGCCTTTTGGCAGTTCTTTTGTTTATCGGCATATCGGAGTGATTGAGCAGAAGAACTGGCGTATAGTTGCCATATACAGAAACAGAAAGCTCATTATGCCTTCGCGCAGACGCATGATACAGCCGAATGACACTCTTTTGCTTGTTGGTGAGCCGGCAGTTCTGCGTTCTGTATACAAAGCGATCAAGCGTGAACTCGGACAGTTCCCTGAGCCTTTTGGAACAAATATTCTTTTATATATAGATATGAATATTGTAAATCACTCAAATATTCTTGGGCTTGTGCACCATGCAATGTATATACATGAAAAATTCAAACATGACCTTGTTATAAAAATTGTAAACCCTTCAGATATTGATATTATTGAAAAAATCAAGGATTTAAGAGATCTGGATATTGTTGTCGAGATAGATTATGACAGTATTAATCTGCGATCTGCATTTTTGCATGACGTAAAGTCGTATCATGTCGGACTGGTGATTGTATCAAGAGAGATGTTTGCCGATTATCATGTGAGAAAATGTTTGTATGATGTACATGTACCGGTACTGAAACTCTCAGAAAAATCTTTTTCCAAGGTGAAAGATGTCGCTTTGATACTCTCAGACAACAGAGACCTGGAAAAAATATCTGCTACTATTTTTGATATAGCCGAGCAGCTGAATTTCAATATAGAACTTTATAATTATATCAACGAACACCAGGATGAAAAAGAACAGGTCATTGAGCATTTTTATAATCTTTCAACGATTTTTTCCAAGTCAATCAAAGTCTTCAAAGAAAATGAAAACCCGATTCGGCTCCTGAAGCACAAAGAAAATTTTATACAGATTATTCCTTTTACGAACAAACTCACAACACGCCATATTTATGCTCTTTTTTCAACTGACAGTGAAAAACTCTATTTTAAACTGGATGATTTTCATCAAATTTTTATACCTGTACAGCTATAAACAGCGTTAATTTATTCCTTTTTTAGTAAAAGTTAAGTATTATCTAGCATATTATAATTTTGGATAGACAATGCAGGTAAACATCCCTTTAAAACAAACAGTTGACAACTCATATGACATTACTATAGATACGATTAAAAAAGTTCATTTTGACAAAAAAGTAGCTATTATTACCAACCCGAAAGTGGCCGGACTTCATCTGGCATACTTCCTTTCAAAAATATCAGCAAAAGAACTTTATATTATTACAGTACCTGACGGAGAAGAGTATAAAAACCAGGATTCTGTTGACTTGATATTGGAGTCTTTGTTTAACCACCGTTTTAACAGAAAATCAATGCTTATTGCTTTTGGAGGCGGCGTTATAGGAGATATGACAGGATATACGGCAAGTATATACCAGCGCGGTATTGATTTTGTGCAGGTACCTACAACACTGCTTTCTCAGGTAGATGCCAGTGTAGGCGGAAAAACAGGTATAAATAACAAGTACGGAAAAAATCTAATAGGTGCTTTTCATCAGCCCAAAGCTGTCTATATTGACCCTCATTTTTTATCGACACTTCCCAAACGGGAATTTGGAGCCGGTGTTGCCGAGATTATCAAAATGGCAGTAACCTTTAACAGAAATTTCTTTGAATTTTTAGAAACAGCAGATCTGCACGATAAAGAAGTTTTGCAAGAAGCCATCAAACAGGCTGTACAGACAAAAGCAGATGTTGTCGCCAAAGACGAAAAAGAGCATGGACTGAGAGCTGCCCTGAATTACGGGCATACATTTGGGCATGTCATTGAAAACGAAACAAAATACAAAACCTATTTGCATGGTGAAGCAGTAGCCATTGGTATGGTGATGGCGAACGAAGTTGCTGTGGCTATGAACCTGATGACGCCACAGGAGGCACAGAGGGTAAAAGAGCTTTTACAAAAGTATGATTTGCCGACTTCTTATACCATCGAAGATGTCAACAGTTTTTATGAAACATTCTTCCTGGATAAAAAAAGTCTGGATGCTTCTGTAACGTTTATCATCCCCGTAGGTATTGGTGGCGTAAAAATTACAGATGAAGTTGATAAAGAGTTGATTCTCAGTGTTCTTCGTACATTTGGAAACAACTGATGCTGTTAAAGTCTTTCATTTTTACTGTTAGTATACTTTTTTCTTCTTTGTTGCAGGCAGATGTTTCTGTTGAACAAAATGCCACAGATACAACAAAAGAAGAAGCCCTTGCATTTGAACAGACAAAAGCATATGAACAGCAGATAAACACCATTGAGTCGGATATATCTGATGAAAACATGTGGATGAAAAGTTACTCTTCCTACCTGACATCTATGGATGTGAAGCATAATCTTGATGCCATTAAAAAAAGAATCAGGTATCTTGCAAAACATGCTAAAACAGATGCCGACAAAGATGAACTCATCGCCTTGATATCCAAAGAAAATATTTTGGCTTCACAGATTGAAAAATTAAAAGGCACCAACAGTTCTGCACCGTTTTCAGAACTGATAACGCCGCCAAATATCGACAAAGTACCGGAAATAAACAATCCTTTTGATATTCTTACCGGTCTGTCTATGATAAAAACACTCAATGCTAATCTTGAAGAGTACAAGAAAAAAAGAGAAAGTCTGATAGATTTGATCAGCAAATTAAAACAAGAGAAAAAGATTTATAAAAAAATTCTGCAACTGCAGCCAAAAAACAAAAAATATGCTCAGATATACAGAAACAAACTTGCACAGCTTGAGATGTTTGAACAGGCACTTGATACTATGAATGTAACAATGAATGTCTATCAAAAACGCCTGGATATTGCAGAGATAAACATTAACAAAGGCATTGAAAAACAGGTTTACAGACTGATAAAAATAGGTATGGCAATACTGTTCGTATTTTTTATATTTTTTCTTTTAAAGCTGGTTGTCAAGAAATATATTACAGATAACGAACGTTTTTATATGGCAAACAAAATCATCACATTTACAAATTTCATCATTATAATTTTGATTCTGTTTTTTAACTATATAGAAAACGCTTCCTACCTTGTAACAATCCTTGGATTTGCTTCAGCAGGTATAGCCATTGCGATGAAAGACTGGTTCATGTCGATGCTGGGCTGGCTTGTTATCGTCTTTGGCGGAAGTATACATGTAGGGGACAGAATCCGTGTAGATATGGGAGGGATGAAATATGTCGGCGATGTTTTAGATATTTCGCTCCTTCGTATGACGATTTTGGAAGATATAACTTTGACATCGATCATGCACAACAGAAGAGCAGGCCGTATTATATTTATACCGAACAACTATATTTTTACCCAGATGATTGCAAACTATACACATAATTCGCTCAAGACGGTTTGGGATGGTGTAAAGATTACGATTACCTTTGACTCCAACCATAAGAAAGCTATGCATATAGTCAAAGAAATCACTAAGAAATTTTCTAAGGGTTATACGGATATTACAAGAAAACAGCTTAACAAACTCAGACAGCATTATAATTTGAAAAACACAAATGTCGAGCCGAGAATTTATTCGTTTATAGAAGCAAACGGGATAGATATAGAAGCCTGGTATCTTACCAATGCCTATGCTACTTTAACGCTCAGAAGTGTCATTTCAACGGAAATTTTGGATGCATTCAGGGAAGCGGATGATATTACGATAGCGTATCCTACGCAGAAGTTACATGTATCTATGCAGAGTGAATCACCGAGTGCACATAACGGAGAAATAGTCTAATGCAGAGTAAAAAAAATGTCCGCGGGGCAAAAAAAGTATATTTTAAAACATTTGGCTGCCGAACAAATCTTTATGATTCTCAGGTTATGATGAGTTCATTAAAAGAGTATGAAATAACCCAAAATGAAGCAGAAGCCGATGTCATTGTTATAAACTCCTGTACGGTTACCAATGGTGCCGATACCCATGTGCGTTCCTATATTTCGCAGGTTGAAAAAAACAACAATGGCGCAAAGCTTTTTTAACCGGTTGCGGTGCCCATACCAAGGGAGAGTCTCTTTTAAAAGAGAACCGTATACACGGAGTTTTCGGTCAGAGTGAAAAGCAGAAGATAGATGCACTCTTGGCAAAAGAAAAGCCCTTTTACAAACCGGGTGATCTGAACCATATAGACGATATGGTTGTGGATGAGTTTGTAGGCAAAAGCAGAGCTTTTATAAAAATACAGGAGGGATGTAATTTTCGCTGTTCTTACTGTATCATTCCCTATGTACGAGGTGATGCCAGAAGTATGGATGAAAATAGAATTTTAGAGCAGGTTGCAAGACTTGCCCTGAACGGTTTCGGTGAATTTATCCTAACCGGTACGAATGTCGGCAGTTACGGGCAGGATACAAAAACATCTTTGGCAAAACTTATGAAAAAAATGTCTCAAATTCGCGGTGTCAGACGCATACGTCTGGGGAGTGTTGAACCTGTTCAGATTACAGATGAGTTTAAAGAGATTTTGGATGAGCCGTGGATGGAAAAACATATGCACATTGCTTTGCAACACACCTCGCCAAAAATGTTAAAACTGATGAACAGAAGAAATGTTTACAAGCAGGATAAAGCATTGTTTGAACTTCTGGCAGAAAAGGGATACGCAATAGGCACCGATTTTATAACAGGGCATCCGGGGGAGAGTGAAGATTTATGGCGTGAAGCTATGCAAAATGCAAGAGATTTGCCTTTGACACACATTCATGCTTTTACCTATTCAAAGCGTGATGGCACACCTTCTGCCACTATGAAGCCGGAGGTAAACGGCAAAACAGCAAAAGAGAGACTGCACGAATTGCAAGAGTTGATTCAACAGAAAAATTTTGATTTCAGAAAGGCTTACAGGGGAGAGCTTGAGGTGCTGATAGAGTCTTGTAAAGAAGGATTCTATCACGGGCTTGATCAGCATTTTAATAAAATTGTTGTAGAGTCTCAAGAAGATTTGGTTGGAAACTGGATTACTGTTACCAACTATGAAGTAAAAAAGGACTTCAATTATGCCAGAATCTAAAACAAACAGAATTGCGATTTATGTATCGGCATTTATTATTATAATATTGATTTTATTTGCTCTGCTTCGGGACAATGCTGATGCCATAACCCTGAAACAGGCCAAAGAACTGTTGCAAAACCATAATGTTGAAAAGGTTGTCGCTACGAAACAATATGTTTACCTAAAAACAAAAAAAGGATATTATAAAATCCCTTTTTCACAGGTAACACCTAATATGTTTGCTGATTATAAAGTTGAAGTTGACAATGAATCAAATATATTGCTTTATCTGTTACTGTTTATACTGGTTTTGGGACTTGGTTCTTTAGCTTTTAGAAAATGGCAAAAAAAATCATTCAGAGAAATTTTTACTGCAAATGAACTCAAAAATGATACAAATCTTTCTTCTTCTGAGGGAAATACTCACATTGAAGCGATAAAAAGTGATGTGAGTTTTGATGATATAGGCGGTATCAGCGATGTTAAAGTGGAACTCGAAGAGATTATAGATTTCATGAAAAATCCAAAGCGATACAAAAGTTTTGGTGCGCGTATGCCAAAAGGAGTGCTTTTAATAGGACCTCCCGGTGTTGGAAAAACGATGATAGCAAAAGCGGTTGCGCATGAAGCGGGTGTGCCTTTTTATTATCAGAGCGGGGCATCATTTGTGCAGATTTATGTCGGTATGGGGGCTAAACGTGTGCATGAACTTTTTGCAGCAGCGAAAAAAAATGCACCTTCTATTATATTTATAGATGAAATCGACGCCGTAGGAAAAAAGAGAGACGGCAACAGAAATGATGAAAGAGAAGCAACTTTGAATCAGCTTTTGACTGAAATGGACGGATTTGAAGGCTCAAGCGGAGTGATTGTTATTGCTGCGACTAACAAAATAGATGTTTTAGACTCGGCACTGCTGCGTGCAGGACGTTTTGACAGACGGATTTTTGTAGAACTTCCGACCAAACGAGAACGTGAAGCGATTTTGATGAAGTATCTGGAAAAAGTACCGCATGAGCTGGATGTCAAAACAATAGCAAATATGACTGTGGGATTTAACGGTGCCGCACTGGCAGCACTTGTGAATGAGGCGGCTTTGTTGGCTTTGAGACAGAATGATTTTCATGTTACTTTGGAACATTTTGAGCAGGTAAAAGACAAAGTGATGTTTGGAAAGAAAAAACTTCAAATGCTCAATGAAAGACAAAAAGCATTCCGGGCAACCTATCAGGCCGGAAAGGTAGTGCTGGCAACCTATTATGATATAGCTTTTGAAAAACTGATGCTTTCAAACGAAAAGCTGACACCTGCTACGGATGAGCCGTTTATAAAACAGGAACTTGAATCTCGGGTGAAAATGCTTTTAGCCGGAATAGCTGCCTGTGACATAAAGTACAATGAGCATGCAAGCAGTGCCAAAGATGATCTGGATGAAGCAAAAAAACTTGTGAAAAAAATGTGTGAAGAGTATGGTATGTGCTCGTCATTACTGCCGGATGAAAAAGAGCAGGAACTCCTGCTCAAAAGGCTTTATGAAGAGAGCCGTGTATTACTTGAATCTCTTTTGAAAGTGCTTGAAAAAATCGAATATGTTCTTTTGGAACGTGAAAGTATTAGTAAAACCGAAGTAAAAGAGTATTTAAATGAAGTTTTTTAGCGGATTTTCTTTAAAAAATGAAAAACACTTTTTTGACCCTTACATGTATAAAAGTGATTTTACCGTAAGCGGTTTCAGTTACGGAGCGATAAAAGCTTTTGAGTTTACATGTAAAGCCTTGGAAGAGGGGAAAAGAGTAGATACTTTACAGCTTTTTTCACCGGCTTTTTTTCAAAGTAAAAATGAAAAGTTTAAGAAACTGCAGCTGATGGCATACAGGAAAAATGAAAACGTCTATTTGCAACAGTTTATAAATGCCTGTTTTTTGCCATATGAGAGAAAAGAAGTAGAACGCAGTGTGACAGTGTCCGAAGAGCTGGATGAACTTTTAAACTATGAATGGGATATACAGAAATTATATACACTGGCAGATAAAGGTGTAACAATTGAAGTCTATTTAGGTGGAAAAGACCAGATAGTTGATACGAAGAGTGCCAAAGAATTTTTTCTGGATGTGGCAACGGTTACATACATAAAAGAGGCAAATCACTTTTTGCAGCTTTCATGAAATTTTACCGTATATAAATGCCTAAAACTCCGAGGGTAAATCCTCCCGTTGGTCTGAGCCTCTACGCTTTGGGCATTTATATACTAGCTCCGTGAAATAAAAGAGTGAATATTGATTATTAAAATAAAAAGGAAAAAAATATGAGTGAAATAAAAATAGGTGTAATAACCGCAAGTGACAGAGCAAGTAAAGGAATTTATGAGGATATAAGCGGAGTGGCTATTCAAGACACGATGAAAGAGTATTTAAAAAGTGAATTTGAAATAGTTTACAGATGTATTCCCGATGAGCAGGATGTGCTTGAAGCAACAATGAAAGAGTTGTGTGATGATGCAGGATGCTGCCTGGTTGTGACAACCGGCGGAACCGGTCCGGCACTTCGTGATGTGACACCCGAAGCGACTGAAAATGTATGTGAGAAGATGATGCCGGGTTTTGGTGAACTGATGCGTCAGGTAAGTTTGCAGTATGTTCCAACAGCTATACTTTCTCGTCAAACAGCAGGAATCAGAGGTAAAAGTTTAATTATTAATTTACCGGGAAAACCAAAATCAATCAGAGAGTGTCTTGATGCGGTTTTTCCTGCCGTTCCCTATTGTATAGATCTTATTGAAGGTCCGTTTATAGAAACAAACGAGGATGTTATAAAGGCATTTAGACCTAAATCAAAGTAAAGAATATATAAATTATTGTTTAATAATAATTGTTATGTCGTATAAGTACAAGTAAAAACCTTCCTACTTCTGATACAATGGGTTAAATAAAATCCAATTGGTGATATATGAAGTATGAAGTATTTTTACCAGATATCAAACTCAGCAGCATAATTAAGTGCTATGTTGTTATATATGATTTTACTTTACTCTCTGATATGCTTTTTTTGCCAAATGGCGGGAACTTTATAGTTTTTAACAGAGGTATTACCGGCTACTCACTTCTTAATAATAAAAAATATCAGATTCCGGAAGGGTATTCTGCAAGTATAAAAACGGCTAAATCCCAAAAAAGCATTTTGGACTTAGAAAGCATTCCGCAGGTTGAACCTGCTGTTATGATACTCGCTGAACTTCTGCCAATAGGTTTCTATAAGTTATTTAAAAAAGATGCTGCTTCTCTTTATAACCACTATCTTCCTCTTGAAACCACAATGATCAATAAATACTTTTCCAAACTCTATATGCATAAAAGTATGGAGCAGGATATTTGTTATCTGGATGATGCTTTTTTGCAAATGTATAATGACCAAAATAATTCTAGAGAATTTATAGAGGATATTTTGGAGAGAATTGAAGAGTATAATTATGAAGTGACTGTAGAGGAGTTGGCACAGGAGTTTGCCTGCAGCCGGCGTACTATAGAGCGTCAGTTTAAAAAATTCATTGGTCTTTCTCCCAAAAAATTTATTTTTGTCTGTAAGTTTTATCAGATCTTTATGGAATATATTTCTGATGGAAAGAAATTCAATGACACCCAGTACATATATAACGACAATGCACATTTAAACAAAGTCTTTCATAATATAGTCGGCCTGTCTCCCAGTCAGACTTTTGAAGATATAAATAAAAAACACACACTCAATGTATATCAGTTAAAAGTTTCAGAAGTCTGATCAATGATTAAAAAACAATTTTAATGCCTACAGGACAGTGGTCTGAACCTTCTATATAATCCAAAATAAAAGCATCTTCAAGATTTTCCGCCAAATCTTCAGATATGAAAAAATAATCAATGCGCCAGCCGACATTTTTTACTCTTGCATTGGAACGGTAGGACCACCAGCTGTATGCGTCTGTTTTGTCTCCATGGACATATCTGAATGTATCTATATATCCATGATCTAAAAATTTGTCTATCCATTCTCTTTCTATTGGGAGAAAACCGGATGTCTTGGCATTTGCTTTCGGATTTTTCAAATCTATTTCACGGTGTGCGGTATTTACATCTCCACATACAATAATACTTTTTCCCTCATCTTTGAGCTTTTCACAATAGGCTAAAAAATCATCATAAAATTTCATCTTATAGGCAAGACGCTCTTCATCCTTCTGACCGTTTGGAAAATAAACATTAAAAAGAACGATATCTCCATAATGTGTCTCAATGATACGTCCTTCATGCTTTGTATCAATGTCATTACATGGTGAGGTATAATCACTCTTTAGCATACTAAAAGTGGCTGTTCCGCTGTACCCTTTTCGTTCTCCGGAATTAATGACAACTTCTGTGAACTCTTTTTCAAACAGATTGTCTGGAATTTGCTCTTTTTGTGCTTTTATCTCTTGCAGGCATAAAATATCTGTGCTTCTTTCATCTATCCATTTAAGCGCTTCTTTGTTAGCTACAGCACGTATTCCGTTAACATTCCATGATATTATTTCTATTGAATCTGACATATAAGACCTGTACTTTTTTTTCAAAATTATAGCACAAGTCTGAGAGTACAATAGAAAAAAGTTGATGTAAATCAATCTGACAAGAATACTCTAATGTTATAATATTTTTTTATAAAAGTAAAAGGGATTAAAATGTTAATAGAATCAAAAGATGTACAACAGGTATCAAATGCAATGATGAATATTTTGCATGAAGAAGAGATAGAAATAATTAATAATTTTCACGATGCGGTACTTGCCAAAGATATTAAAAAAATAGATGAACTTTTTCAGGTTGTTTTGTTTGATGTTGAGGACCACTTCACAACAGAAGAAGATATGATGGAAGAGAGTAACTTTTATGCAATGCAAATGCATAAGAGCGAACATGACACAATGAGAGGAAAAATAAAAGATTTGTTAGAAGAGTGGAATGAAAACAAAGACCCTCAGGCAATACAGACTTTTTTGGAAGAGGAATTCAAACACTGGATTGTTTTACATGTAGCACGATGGGATTCTGAGACTGCAATGCATATCGGTGATACAATGTAATGTAAATTTCCTAAACCAGGCAGTTTAGGAAATTTTTTTAAACAAAGTCTACTTTTGCCAAGTGATGGTTGAGGCCAAGTTCAGCCGGAGTACAACCAAGTGCAAGTCCAACCATTTGCTGCATATGCAGTACAGGAAGTTCTACTTCACGACCGATCGCTTCACTTGCATGTGCAGTCTGCGTATCAAGTTTAAGGTGACAAAGCGGACATGGTGTTACCATCCAGTCGGCATTGCCATCCATCGCACCGGCAATAGCATTTCCTGTTAAAACTGCTGCAGTATGGGGTGCCTGCAATTCAACATGAAAACCACAGCATTTGTTTTTTTCATCATAATCGACAGTCTCCCCGCCACAGGCAATGATTAAGTCATCAAGTGAAGTAGGATTATAAGGGTTTTCAGCAGTTTTATGTGTTTCGTTTTGCAATTCTGAAGGGCGGATATTATGGCAACCGTAAAATGGTGCAATATTAAACTGACTTAGCGGTGTAACAACCATCTCTTTGAGTTTATCAAGTCCAAAATCATCAATAATTGCATATAAAAAGTGTGTAACATCAGAAGTACCTTTATACTCGAGACCTACTTCTGCAAGTTTTTCATTGACTTTTGCTTTGAGCTCTTCGTTGTTGTCAAGTCTGTGCTTTGTCATTGCAGTATTGAGCTGACAGGTATTACAGATAGTAACCATTGTAAGCCCGTGTTTTTCAGCATAGGCAATGTTTCTGGCATTTAAAACCAAAGATAAAAAGTCATCATAGTCTTGAAGATGGGATGCGCCACAACATGAAGCCTCAGTCAGTTCCACAAGTTCTATTCCCAGTTTTTCAGCAACTGCCATAGTTGACATCATTTGTTCAGGAGTACTTTGTTTTGCAGTACATCCTGTAAAAAGTGCGTATTTTAGTTTTTCCATTTATATTTCCTTACATTCTCACATTTATTGAACAAAGTCCAATAAATATTCAATCACTAAAGTTTTTTACTATTAGTAAAAAAGTAGCTTTTAGCTACACTCCTAAAACTTTACAGTTGATGAAGATTTTACAAGTTTTTGAATCTCATCAAGATTTTGGGATTTTGTGATACCCCACGGCGGAACAATTTTACCTTTTGTAAACATTTTAAATGCAACAGGTATATGTTTAACAATTGCCGGACCTTCAGAGTAGAGGACAAGTCCACCCTCATCAAGTACACCGTTTTTCATAATTGACTTTTTAAAGCCGACGGCATGACGAACTGCAACATTGTTTTTGGCAATACCTTCCTGGAAAGCCATTTGGTGCAGTTTTGTAATTTTACCAATAGGATTAATCTCTTTTGGACAGGCTTCGGCACATTCAAAACATTTTACACAGTCCCAGACACCCTGTTTTCTTCATTGACATCTGCGAGTCTTGATGTTGAGTTGTCCCGTACATCGGCACTGAAGCGATATGCTGCTGCAAAAGCGGCAGGACCGAAGAAATCTTCATTGATTTCAACGGCAGGACAGGCATAGTGACAGGCACCGCATTGGATACAAAGATCTGCTTCGTCAAGTTTTTCGGCATCTTCAGGTGATACAAGGTTTTCAGACTCCGGATTTTCATCAATATCTGCAACAAGGTATGGTGTGACAGCAGCGTGTTTTTCCCAGAAGTCACCTTTGTCTATAATCATGTCTTTGACAGCTCTTTTTTTACTCAGTGGTTCAATAACAAGTTCATTGCCGAAAAGTTCTACCATATCATTCATGCTCTCTTTACAGGCAAGGGTCGATCTTCCGTTTACTTTTATGGCACAGGTTCCGCAGATACCGTGACGGCAGCTTCTTCTGTATGAAAAACTTCCGTCATGATCCCATTTTATTCTGTTTAGTATATCCAATACAACTTCTTCAGAAGTCACTTCCATATCGTAATTTTCATAATATGGAAGGTAGTCTTCATCAGCATTAAAGCGAAATACTTTGAAGTTTACTTTTTGCGTAGTTATTTTATGTTCTGTACTCATAAGTTATCCTTAGTAATTTCTTTCTTTGAGTTCATGTTTGCCAAGAACAACATCCATATAATCCAATGTAATGTTCCCATTCTCATCCATATATGCCATAGTGTGTTTTAGAAAGTTTTCATCATCACGTTTTTCAAAATCTTCTCTGTAGTGTGCACCGCGACTCTCTTCTCTGGCAATAGCACTCTCTACAATAAACAAAGAGTAGTCAAGCATATGCCCAAACTCCAAAGCTTCCTGCAGTTCGGTGTTAAATACTTTTGATTTGTCTTTTATACGTACATTTTTAAATCTTTTACGAAGTTCTTTTACTGTGTCAATTGCGATTTGCAAAGTCTCTTTGCTTCTAAATGCACCTGCATTTGCAGTCATACACTGTTGCAGCTCTTCTCTTAGGGCAGGCACGCTTTCATTTCCGTTATTATTGAGTAAAAATTCAATTTCTTTGAGTGCTGTCGCCGCATCCTCTTCACTTGCTTTGCGAAGTTCAATAGTATCTACATCCCGTACCATTGTTTTACCGACAAAACGACCAAAGAGAAGGGCTTCAAGCACAGAATTTGCACCCAGGCGGTTTGCACCGTGTACTGATACACAAGAGCACTCACCTGCGGCATAAAAACCTTCTATAAATTCTTCATTGTTTTTACGGGCATGTCCGTCAATATCTACAGGAATACCACCCATAGAGTAGTGTGCCGTAGCAGAAATCAAGATAGGCTCTTTTATCATATCAAGGCCTAAAAATGTCATCGCAAGTTCACGAAGTTCAGGAAGTTTATTCATAATAAGTTCTTTCCCAAGATGTGTTACGTCAAGATATACGGCATCTTTTCTCGGTCCGACACCACGGCCTTCTCTGATCTCATTTAAAATTGCACGCGCAACAACATCACGTGATGCAAGTTCAAGAGCGTTTGGAGCATATTTCTCCATAAATCGTTCGCCTTTGGAGTTATAAAGACGGCCACCCTCACCACGAGCTGCTTCAGAAATTAAAACACCGTTTCCGGAAAGTCCTGATGGGTGAAACTGAACAAATTCCATATCTTCAAGAGGAAGACCGTGACGGGCTACAATTGAGAGTCCGTCACCTGTATTTGCATGGGCATTTGAGTTGATTTTATAGGCACGGGCATACCCGCCTGTTGCAAACATGACAGTTTTTGCATTAAAAACAGCCATTTGCATATCACGAATATTATAGGCAACGACACCTGATACTTTGCCGTCTTTATAGATGATATCAGCTGCATACCATTCATCCCAAAATTTTACACCGACACGATACGCCTGTTCATATACTGTTTGTAAAAGTGTTAACCCTGTTCTGTCTTTTGCAAAACATGCACGAGGTGATGATTGTCCTCCAAAAGGGCGCTGTGCAATTTTGCCGTCAGGTTTTCTGCTAAAAGCAGCACCCATTCTCTCTGCCCATCTGATTGTTTCAGGTGCATTTTTACACATAAATTCTACGGCGTCCTGGTCTGCCAGATAGTCAGATCCTTTTACAGTGTCAAATTCATGAAGTTCAACACTGTCTTCATCACTAAATGCTGCGTTGATTCCACCTTGAGCTGCACCGGAGTGACTTCTCAAAGGATGTACCTTTGTTATAACAGCAACTTTTTTTCCTGCATTTTGCAATTCTCTTGCTGCTGCACATCCTGCAAGGCCTGCACCAACTATAATCGCATCGTAAGTATAAATAGGAATACTCATTAACCCATCCTTCAATAAAGAACTAAAATAATGCTGATTATAGCGTGAATAGTCTTAGGCTAGGTTAAATGCAGTATTTGTTTTTGTGAAGTTTGTGTTTGTTACTATTTGAGACATGTGACTCTTTACATCTCTCTTTGGGCTAAGTCTCTTAGTTGGAAAATTCTATTGTTTCCTGTTGTTTTTGCATATTCTAAAATTTCCTTTGCCTGTTTTATTGCCTCTTCAAGTGAAGTGTTGTTCGGTTTGATGACAAATCCGCCTGTTACAGTTATATGTATAGGACCGTGACCAGGTGCATTAAATTTGAGTTCAGAAATACTCTCTCGTATTATTTCCATATCTTTGAAAAGCTGTTCTTTTGATGAGCGTGAAAGAACGACTGTAAATTGATTGTAGTCTGTTCTCGCGATGACATCTATGGGTTGCTCATGCAAAGAAACAGTGTAAGCAACTTTACGCAGTATTGCCTGTGTGACTTCCTGGGTAAAGGCCTGTTGGATTTTGAAAAATTATCCACCTCAAGAACAGTAACAGCTGTAAAGTTGCTGTCTTTGAGTCCTTTTTTTGCTCCATAAGAGTTTACAAGACCTTTGTAGTTGTTTATTTCTGTTACAGGATCAAGCATGCTGGGGTTGTTCTGAACAACAGTTTTTCTGTTCATCCTCAGTGCAATAGCGTCAGCCTCGAGTGAAAAAATTTCATAATCGCTTTTAGTTTTATCAACCTGAAACAGGTACTCAATATCCTGTAAAATGGCCGTCAGCATTTTTCTGTACCAAAATGTTGCAAATAAAATAAGAAAGAAAGTGATAATTACCAGGATTTTTATAATATCAAATTTTTGCTGATTATAGGTTAGACTTTTAAACAGCATAGTATCTATCTGCTGTATTATTTCATTCAGTGATCTGTCTAATTCTGCTTTTGCTTCTTTTGCAAGTTTTTTATTTTTTGATCCGACATAATATTTATGTGCCGCATTGTTAAATTTGTCAGTTAATACAGAAAGTCTTTGTAAGTCATCAAAATACTCTTTCTCATTTCTCAGTATATATCTGTCTGTAATGTTGTATTTATAAAGCATTTTCAGTTTGTCGATTTCTTGATGCAGCTGTGTGCTTTTTCCGTTAAACTGTATAAGTGCCAGTTCTATATCGTCCGTATCCAAGTGTGTGAGTGTTTGAATAATCTTTTTTTGATTGTTCAAATTATTGACTTTATCAAAAGAGAGTTGTTCTTCAAATGTAAGCAAAACAGCCAAAGACGCCAAAAAGAAGATAAAAAGCAGATAAAATTTTAAGTGTTCAAAAATTCTTTTAATAGAATATTTCATAGTATGTTTTTCCTAATAATGTTATAATGGCGTTATATTCTATATCGGCAGTAATTAATATATGCTTAATAAAAAGAAGTCTTATTGAATTTAGAAAATTATTTTATATCACAATTTAACAGTAAACACATTGGTGACGACGGTGCATTGATTGACAATATTGTCTATTCCAAAGATGCATTTTTTGAAAACGTGCATTTTAAACGCAGCTGGATGAGTTGTTTCCAAATTGCCCAAAAAGCAATGCTTGTAAATATTTCTGATGCGGTTGCAATGAATGCTGTGCCGAAATATGCACTGTTTAAGTGTTGCAATGCCAAAGAATATGACAAAAGCAGAAATGAAAGATTTGGCTGACGGATTTAAATCAGTCGCAAAGCAGTACAATATAGAAATTATCGGCGGTGATACAATCAGCAATACAAAGCTTGATATCACTGTAACCGTTATTTCCAAAACAAAAAAGCCACTCTTGCGCACCAGAGTCAGAGAAAATTATCTTTTTGCTTTTACCGGGGAGCTTGGGCGCTCGGCAAAAGATTTGAAAAAACTGCAAAACCTGGGGAAAATCCACAGAAAATCAAAATTTGTTCATATCAGATTAAGAAATGATTTTGTCACCAAAAGTATAAATGTTTTAAAAGCGGGTATGGATATATCGGATGGTTTATGCAGTGATTTGGGTAAAATTGCATCACTGAACAAAACAGGCGTGCAGTTTATAAAAAAAATACCTAAGCATATTGCATGTAGCGGGGAAGAGTATGAAATGCTGATTGCTTTTGATGCAAGGGATCTCAAAAAAATCAAAATGTATGCCAGACAAACCAGAACAAAACTGACAGTTTTTGCAAAAGCTGTAAGAAACAAATATACAAACAGATGTAAAGCACATCATTTTTAAGGAACAGAGAAATATGGACAGATTTTATTCACTTGCACATGCAAGTATTGATTTTCACTTTAAACAGACTCCCCGTGATTTTGTAGTTGAGGAGATACCTTTATATGAATTTTCGGGAGAAGGGGAGCATTTAATACTGCAGGTAAGAAAGAAGAACCTCTCTACAAATGAAATGATAGGACAAATTGCCCGTTATCTGGGTATAAAAAACAAAGAAATAGGCTATGCCGGGCTTAAGGATAAAAATGCGATGACAGTGCAGTATATCTCTTTGCATAAAAAACATGAAGAGGCTTTGGAAAATTTCAATTTTGACGGAATAAAAATTCTTTCAAAAACATACCATAACAACAAGTTGAGAATAGGGCATCTAAAAGGCAATCGTTTTTATATTAAGCTGAAAAAGGTCAATCCTACAAGTGCTGAAAAAATTGATGAAGCATTAAAAAATATAGAAAAATTCGGGTTGCCGAATTTTTTCGGGTATCAAAGATTCGGAAATGACGGAGATAACCATATTCTGGGAGAAAAGTTGGCAAAAGGAGAGGCAAGAGAGCGTAATCCCAGAGTCAAACGTCTCCTTATCAATGCCTATCAGAGTCATCTGTTTAATCTTTGGCTCTCAAGAAGACTTGAGATCAATACGCTTGTGAACAGTTTTAAGGCTGAAGAGATCGAGAGTTTGTTAAACATGCCAAACGAAGAAGTCAAAAAGATGAAAGATCAGAAGCATCCTTTTAAACTTATCAGCGGTGATGTTATGGAACACTATCCGCATGGAAGACTTTTTGACTTTGAAGGCGCAAAAGAAGATTTAGAAAGATTTAATGCACGCGACATCTCTGTTACAGGACTTTTGTGCGGGAAAAAAGTACGCCATGCCACAGAAATTGCAGGAGACATTGAAAAAGACTATGATGATGAAATCAATGCTGACGGAGCCAGGCGCTATGCCTGGGTCTTTCCAACGGAGATAGAAGGGCGTTTCAACAAACACGAAGCACAGTATGAAATGAACTTCACACTCCCTAAAGGTTCGTATGCCACAGTTTTAATAGAAGAAATTGCCAAAAGGAAAATAAATGAATAAGAGACATATCACATCAGCCGTATCCCAGCTGTTCGGTAAATTTGCAAATAAAGAATTTCCGCACTGGTTTCAAAAAATTGTAAACTATTCCTATGTAAAACTGATGGGACTCGATATGAGTGAATTCCATGACCCGGGTACCTATAAGAGTCTGAACGCGCTCTTTACAAGAAGACTCAAAGAGCCAAGAAAATTTTCTTTGAATGCAGAAGATTTTATTGCACCCTGTGATTCTTTGATTACGGAGTGCGGCAGACTTATTGACGATTATGCTTTACAAATCAAAGGCATGCGCTATAAAACTGATAATTTGCTTGGAAAAAATTTTACACAGGCAGAAAAAGATTATGTGCATAACGGAGAATTTGTAAATTTTTATCTTTCTCCAAAAGACTATCATCGGTATCATATTCCGATGAATCTGCAGGTACTTAAAGCTGTACACATTCCGGGAAAATTTTATCCTGTTAATATCCCTTCGTTGAAAAAACGTTTGAATCTTTTTATAGAAAATGAGAGAGTTGTGCTGCTGTGTAAGACACAAGAAGGAAAATATTTTTACATTATCCTTGTGAGTGCATTGAATGTCGGCGTTATGAAAATAAGTTTTGAGACGCGTATACAGACAAATGCAGATGTACAAGAGGAACAGGTGTATGAGTTTGAAAACCTTTATCTTGACAAAGGTGAAGATTTTGGCTGTTTTGAAATGGGCTCTACCATTGTCATATTGGCCGAAGAAGATATGCTAAAACTTTTAGTCAAAGAAAATGACAAAGTAAAGTTTGGAGATACAATAGCAAAATATAACTCCAAATAATATTTTTTATTTATGTTACAAATATACTCATGTATATCAATGTCTTTTGCTTTTCTTAAATTCTTGATTTAAATCAATCATTTATAATTTTTTCAATGCTATTATAAAAACGTTAGTAAATATGTTGAGAACATTGTAAAGTGTTTAACTACTTTTAAAAATAGTGAGGAGAAAATATGTCACTTTCAAGAAGAGAATTTCTTAAAAGTTCAGCGGCAGCTTCTGCAGCAGCAGCTATTGGTATGACTGTACCAGCAGAACTGAATGCAGCAGCAGCGAAAGCTGAAAATAATTGGAGATGGGACAAGGCAGCTTGTCGTTTCTGTGGTACCGGTTGCGGGATTATGCTCGCAACTACGGGAGATGGTAAAGATAGAAAAATTGTTGCGGTCAAAGGGGATCCTGCTGCGCCGGTTAATCGTGGTCTTAACTGTATTAAAGGTTACTTTAATGCGAAAATCATGTATGGTGCGGACAGACTGACACAGCCGCTTCTTCGTGTAAATGACAAAGGCGAATTTGACAAAAAAGGGAAATTCGCACCGGTTTCATGGAAACGAGCGTATGATGAGATGGAAAAAAACATCAGAAAAGCACTCAAAGAAAAAGGTCCTGAAGGGGTAGCTGTATTTGCTTCTGGACAGTATACAATTATGGAAGGATATGCTGCCCAAAAAATGATGAAAGGCGGATTCAGATCCAATGCGATTGACCCGAATGCCCGTCACTGTATGGCATCTGCTGTTGTCGGTTTTTACCAGACATTCGGTATAGATGAGCCATCAGGTTGTTATGATGATATTGAATTGACAGATACAATCGTAACCTGGGGTTCAAACATGGCGGAAATGCACCCGATTTTATGGTCTCGTGTAACAGACAGAAAACTTTCAGACCCTGAACGTGTAAAAGTGGTCAATATTCAGACCTATACACACCGTACCTGCGATTTGGGTGACTTTAACATTATTTTTAGACCAAACACTGACCTTGCATTATGGAACTATCTTGCTCGTGAGATTGTGTACAACCATCCAGAAGCCATTGACTGGGATTTCATCAAGAAAAATATTATCTTTGCAGCAGGTCCTGTAAATATCGGATACGGTTTCAGACGTGCAGGTGAAAAATCTGTTACTCCGGTAAGACCTGACGGCAGTGCCGGAAAATATGATGCAAAAGAGATGGAAATTTACAATAAAGAGATGAGTAAGGTTGTCTCAGAATTAGAAGGTCCTGCGTTAGAACCATATGGTTATAAAGCCGGTGATACTATGAAAAACACTGCCGGTACTTTAAAACACTGGGAAATTTCTTTTGAAGAGTATAAAAAATCTTTAGAACCATATACATTGGAGTATACGGCAAAACTTTGTAAAGGTGATCCTGAAGAATCACTTGACAGCTTTAAGAAAAAGTTGCAGGATTTGGCAGCGCTTTACATTGAAAAAGACAGAAAAGTTGTCAGTTTCTGGACAATGGGTATGAATCAACATACACGTGGAACATGGGACAATACACTTTCATACAATGTTCACTTTATGTTAAACAAACAGGCACGTCCTGGCTCTGGAGCATTTCATTAACTGGACAGCCTTCGGCTTGTGGTACTGCTCGTGAAGTCGGTACGTTTGCACACAGACTGCCTGCAGATATGATGGTAAAAAATCCAAAGCACAGAGCTATTACAGAGAAAGGCTGGCATATTCCTGCTGGAACACTGAATCCTGTCGGAAATCAGCATATTATGAAAATTCACAGAGATATTGAAGACGGTGTTGTAAAATTTGCATGGGTGAATGTGTGTAATGCATATCAAGACAGTGCCAATGCAAAACACTGGATTAAAGCGGCTCGTGAATGGATAACTTCATCGTAACATCAGACGGGTATCCGGGTATATCTGCAATGGTATCTGATTTGATTTTGCCGTCTGCTATGATTTATGAAAAATGGGGTGCATACGGAAATGCAGAACGCCGTTCACAGCACTGGAGACAACAGGTTCTTCCTGTAGGTGATGCGATGAGTGACACCTGGCAGTGGGTAGAGCTTTCAAAAAGATTTACGGTAGATGATCTGTGGGGGCCTTATACACTGAGAAACGGTAAAAAACTTGCTGATGTAAGAGAAAAAGCCTATGCAATGGGGTATAAACCAGATACGACTATGTATGAAATTCTTTTTGGAAATGAAAGAGCGAAGAAAAACTATCCGTTGGCATTGGATCAGTTTCCACAAAAAGGGTATGACAACTCAGAATGTCTCGGTGATGCAAGAAATGTTGTCGGAAGTGACGGTAAAGTTTTCAAAGGCTACGGCTTTATGATTCACCAGTACCTTTGGGAAGAGTATGCATCATTTGGTAGAGGTCACGGGCATGACTTGGCAGACTTTGTTACCTACCATAAAGTTCGTGGTCTTAAATGGCCAGTTGTTAATGGCAAAGAGACTGCATGGAGATTTAATGTAAAATTTGATCCGTATGCGGCAAAACATGCAAAAGAAAACGGAAGAGGCAGTGAATTTGCATTCTACGGTCCACTTGCCAAAGCATTACCACACGGTAATTTAACAGGTGTACAAGACAAAAAGAAAAAACCGTTAACAGACAAAGCAAAAATCTTTGCCCGTCCGTATATGGATCCGCCGGAAATGCCGGATGAAAATTATGATTTATGGTTGTGTACAGGACGTGTGCTTGAGCACTGGCACTCTGGAACAATGACGATGCGTGTGCCTGAGTTGTACCGTGCTGTTCCTGAAGCGCTTGTCTATATGAATCCTAAAGCTGCTGAGGAAAGAGGACTCAAAGACAATGATTTATGCTGGGTTGAATCTCGTCGTGGTAGAGTAAGAGCTCGTGTTGAGACGCGTGGACGTAACAGACCGCCAAAACCTTTGGTATTTGTTCCATGGTTTGATGAGCGTGTGTTTATCAATAAAGTAACATTGGATCAAACCTGTCCTATGTCAAAACAGACAGACTTTAAAAAATGTGCTGTAAAAATTTATAAAGCATAGACAATAAAGAATTTACAATGAAAAAAGAAGCACTCAGCGACAGAAGAAAATTTATCTTAAATATGGCCAGAGGTGTTGGCTATGCTGCGATTGGCGGATTTTTATGGAGCGCGTATCTTGATGATGCGAAAGCTTCGCCGCTGATACTGCGTCCGCCTGCGGCTATAAAGGAAGAAGATTTTCTCAAAACCTGTATCAAATGCGGATTATGTGTTGAAGCATGCCCGTATGATACATTGATGCTGGCTAAACCCGGTGATCACAGACCTATAGGGACACCATACTTTATTCCAAGGGATATTCCCTGCTATATGTGTGAAGATATTCCTTGTGTTCCTGTCTGTCCGAGCGGTGCGCTGGATGAGTCGAGTGTAACTGTAAACGGTCATCTTGATATTAATACAGCAGATATGGGATTGGCAGTCATTGATGAAAACAGCTGTATCGCTTTTTGGGGAATTCAATGTGATGCATGTTATCGAGCTTGTCCTATCTTAGGACAAGCCATAACGGTAGAATATTCTAAAAATGAAAGAACCGGAAAACACGCATTTTTAAAACCTGTGGTGCATGCAGATGCCTGTACAGGCTGCGGAATGTGTGAACATGCCTGTGTGACAGAAAAACCGGCTATCTTTATACTGCCTCGTGAAGTGGCAATGGGGAAAGCCGGCAGTCACTACATCAAAGGCTGGGATAAAAAAGATGAGTCAAGACTAAAAGATGCTCATGCGATTCATACTACAACAAATGTAAGTAAAAGAAAAGCGGTTGACAAGCTTAACAGTGGTTTGGAAGGTTTGTTAGATGAGTAAACTATGGAATAACTATAGATATCTTATTTTAAGAAGATTTACACAAATTGGAATATTAATTCTATTTTTCGGTGCAAATGCCTGGGGATGGAAGATACTTGAAGGAAACCTCAGTTCATCCGAACTATTTGGAATTGTTCCGATGAGTGATCCTTATGCAGTGTTGCAGATGGTGGCAGCAGGTGCCGTTGTCGCAAGTGATTTACTTATAGGAGTGGCAGTTGTTGCACTGTTTTATTTTTTAATAGGCGGAAGAGCGTTCTGTTCTTGGGTTTGTCCTATTAATATGGTGACAGACAGTGCTAATTATTTAAGAAGAGTATTTGATATTGATAGAGCGCAAATAACAAAACAACCAATTACAAGAAATGTAAGATATTGGATTTTGGGTATTAGTTTAATAGTTTCGGCCTTTATGGGTATAGCAGCTTTTGAATTTGTATCGCCAATATCAATGATGCACAGAGGTCTTGTCTTTGGTATGGGCTTTGGCTGGGCAGCTATCGGTATGATATTTCTTTTTGATTTGTTTGTCCTTAAAAATGGTTGGTGTGGTCATATATGTCCACTCGGTGGATTTTATTCACTTTTAGGAAAGTTTAGTTTTATTAGAGTGCATCATCTGGAAGAAAACTGTACACTTTGTATGAAATGTAAAGTAGTTTGTCCTGAAAAACAAGTACTTCATATGATAGGCAAAGAATCACTTCCTGTACTCTCAGGAGAGTGTACAAATTGTGCCAGATGTATAGAAGTATGTGATGATGATGCTTTAAGGTTCTCAATAAGAGATTTTATTCAAAATAAAAAAATGGGAGAGTAAAATGAAAATTTTAACAAAGATTACGATCGGTTTTACAACTGCAGCTTTATTACTCGTTGGATGTAATAACAATGCACAGGTAAAACCTCAGGAAAAAACACAGGTAAAACCTATAATAGATGAAAGTCAGTTAGGATACAGAGGGACAACTGATCTTTTAAAAGAAGATGTTGTTCCGCCTAAAGTAGAATATCATTCGGCTGCACCGGGAACTTCAAAGAAGTTTAAGCGAGCTTATCAGGATGCTCCGCCGATGATTCCACATGATACAACTGGAATGTTGCCGATTACAAAAGACAACAATCAGTGTTTGATGTGTCATATGCCGGATATGGCGCCATCTATGGGTGCTACACCAATTCCTGTTTCACACTTTACAAATTTTAGACCGCATACCTCTGTCAAAGGTGATAAAATTTTGAAAAACGGAAAAGTGGTTAAAAATACTTCTTCTGAAACACAGGAAAATGTCTCTATAAAAGTGGATAAAGATGAAAAACATCTGTATGCAGGAAGATTTAACTGTACACAGTGTCATGCACCTCAAGCAACAAACATGCTGGTTGACCAAAACAGTTTTAGACCTGTTTATACAGATCCAAACGGTGCTTCCAAATCATCTTGGGATCAATCCAAGTGGATGAAAAATATTGATACTGCAAAGTAAATAAACAAATGGAAAGAAGAGAGCTTTTTAGCTTTCTCTCTTCCTCTGTAAAAGAGGCAGCAGAGAAAAATAAAAATGAAACAGTCATTATACGTCCACCGTATTTTAATGATGCTGATGCTTTTGTTACAGAGTGTCAAAACTGTGAAGCGCAGTGCGCTACTTTGTGTCAAGAGCAGATTATTATTATCGGAGAAGACAGAACACCTTACTTGGATTTTAGCAAAAGAGGCTGTACATATTGTGATGAGTGTGCAACAGCCTGTCCCAGTGATGTTCTTCTGGTTGAAAACAAAAGGAAAATTTTTGCTGATATTGTGATAAATCAGGATAAATGTTTGAGTTGGCAGGGTGTTATGTGTTTTTCATGTAAAGACCCCTGTCTGGAAGATGCCATAGATTTTAAGGCAATGTTTATGCCTGAAATCAATGGCAAATGCACAAGTTGCGGTTTTTGTATCAGCAGATGCCCGGCGGATGCTATTGATATTGAGAAGGTAAGTGAATGAAATATCTTGTTTTTCTACTAATGGTCATTTCAGGCATACATGCAAAAGGTTTAATACAGCCGGAGTATATTTATAAGGTTTCATCAGGACTTGTAACAGATGTTTTATATAAGAAACAAAAACTCTATTGTGCTACTGATGACGGAAAAATAGAAATTTTTAATACAAAAAGCAAAAAAAATATACAGGCAATCAAGTTAGACAAAATTAAAGATTTTATGGGAGATGCAATAGATTCTAAAATATTTTCTATTGATCTGATTAATGGCTCTTTGTTGATACTTTCTCAAGATAACGGAGGATACAGCAGAGTTCATATTTACAATTCTTCAGCTTTACATGTAATCATTTCAGGAGATGACAGACTCAACATTATCAAAGCAAAATTTATAGACAAAGAGAATATATTGATTGCATTAATCAGTAATGACATTATCTCTTATAATATTAAATCAAAAAAGAAAAACTGGACAACACAGGCTTCTATGTCCAAGTTTTCCAATTTTGCACTTAATAATGACAAAACATTAGTGGCTATTGCGGATGAAAGTGGAGATGTGCATCTTATTTCCACCAAGGAGGGCAAGCATGTAAAAACACTTCATGGAGACAATGTCGACAATATTTTCAGCATTGATTTTAAAGGTGAAGTGGTTTTAACAGGAGGACAGGACAGACGTGTAGGAGTGTATAATCTGAAAAACGGCGATGCCTACTATAAAATGTCACACTTTTTTGTATATGGAGTAGGACTCAGCCCAAGCGGGAAAACAGCTGCATACAGCAGTGATATAAACAACGATGTAGAACTTTTTGATACAACGACAAGAGAGGTTTTGGGAAAATACAAAGCTGATAAAATGATTGTCAACAGTATCTATTTTATCAACGAAAAAGAGTTTTTTATAAACAGCAGTTCGCCTAGAGTAGGGTATTATAAAATCAAATAAGGAGTAGTGGATGATGGAGTTTACACAAAGTGAATTTTTAGTTGAAACTGAAGTTCCCCAAGATGAATTAATCATTTCAAGAACAGATTTATCAGGGAGAATTACCTATGCAAATGAAACATTTTGTGAAATAAGCGGATATTCTCAAAATGAAATCATCGGTAAACCCCACAGTATCGTGAGGCATCCTGATATGCCGGATGCAACATTTGAAGATTTGTGGAATACTATAAAAGCCGGAAAACAGTGGAAAGGCGTAGTAAAAAATCTCAGAAAAGATAGAGGTTTTTACTGGGTTGAGGCTCTTGTTTCGGGTGTCTATAAAAAAGGCGAGCTGGTTGAATACAAATCACTCAGAAGTCCCGTTTCTTATGCAACAAAGTTAAAATATCAAAGATTATATGATAAAATGAGAAGTGAAAAGAACGAAAGAATAAGAAAAATAATTTACAGTTAAATTGTAGTTGCACTAGTGCAATGAGCTTCCTGCTGAAGGAAACATAGCGTTAGCGTAGATGACAGAATTACTTCTGGCATCGTAATAAAAGAATGAAGGAGGTTTCCTTCATTTTATAAAATAAAATTAAGGAAAAGATAATATGAATGTTTCAAGTATAGTGGTACAGACAGTACCGAAGTTTTTAGATGAAGTGGTGCAGAGTTTAAAAGAGTGTGAGGTTTGTGATTATCATTTACATGATGAAAAAGGCCGTATTATCATTACAATAGAAGGTAAAGATGTCAGTGAAGAGCTTGGAAAACTGAAAGTGATAGAGGCTATTCCTCATGTGATTGCGGCTGATATGCAGATGGCATATTCAGAAGATGAACTCGATGCAAATATAAAAGTGATTAATGAATCAGATGCCGTGCCAAATCTACTCAAAGATGAAAATGTTGAGATTGACAGAGTCGTGTACCATGGGGATTTAAAGAAAAAAGATTCTCAGTTGCAAGAGTTTGCAAAAAGCCTGAGTAATCCTGACGGAGTTGAGTAATGGCAGTTATTTTTACAGCTACTATCAAACTGGATGATACCGGAAAATGGTTTATAGAACTTAAAGATGAAGCAGACGGTAGAAGTGAAATTTGCTTTGATATGGATGAGTTTGAAAAAAACATTGAAAAACTCGGTGATGACTATGGTGGATACATTGATGAAGTGAAATGGCAAAAAGATGACAATGTGCCTCCTTTTGTTATGGATGAAATCAGAGTTCTTATGGCAGAACACCGTGCAAAGATAGAAGAAGAGAGAGGGGAACCGATTACACCTGTTGCTCAGGAAAACAAGGAGTAAATCTAAAAACTTGATTTATATCAAGAATTACATAAGTTATATAAGTTATAATTTATGTGAATTTAAAAAAGGAAGAGAAATGAAAAAATTACTACTTTCAATGGCAGCATTGCCATTAGTAATCGGTGGATTAAGTGTAAGTGCAAGTGCAGACGGGATTAATATTTTAGACAATATTAAACTAAAAGGCCAAATTCGTCCTCGTTATGAGAGTGTTGATGACGGAAAAGCAACAACGACAAATGCGAGTGCATATACTGTACGTACAAAATTAACAGCAACAGCGAATCTCCTTGGTGTAGATGGTCTTTCTGCAAGTATTGGTATGATTTCTGTAAATAATTTAGGCTCGCATGAGTACAACTGGAATGGAACATCTTATACAGACGGAACAAAACCATATTCAGTGGTGATGGACCCTCAACAGGCAATGATTTCAAATGCTGAAATTAATTACAGTGTTGATAAAACAACAGTACATGTAGGGCGCAGTCAAATAAATCTTGACAACCAAAGATTTATCGGCACAGTCGGCTGGAGACAGTTCGAACGTTCTTATGATACAGTGTTTGTTGCAAATAATTCTATTAAGAATCTTTCAGTATTAGTTGCGTGGGTTTATGGTTTTCAGGGTGTAATCGCCGGACCGACTGCTGATACGAACAGTGTGCTCGTACATGCTGCATATAAAGTAATGCCGGAACTGAAAGTAACTGCATATGACTATATGATAGCCGGTGCACATGATACTTACGGTATTGCATTGACAGGAAAAGTAAAGACAGGTATGGCAAAACTCAGCTACCGTGCTGAATATGCTTTACAAAAAGATTCTACTATGGAAATCCATAACAGTAACGGAAAAGCAGATGCTTCTTACTATAATTTGGATTTGGGTGCAAATGTAAACGGTATTCTAGCCGGTGTTAATTATGAGTTTTTAAGTGGTACTACCGGAACAGACGGAAAAACAAACTTTAACCCTATGCTGGGAACAAATCATAAATTTAACGGTTGGGCGGATGTCTTTTATGTAGGAAACAGCGGACCACTCGGCGGTTTAAAAGATTTTAATGTCCGTTTAGGCTATACTGCAAAAGGTCTTGGCAAGTTGCTTGCAGTCTATCACACATTTACAGCGGATAAAACGATGGGTGGGCTCGATGACTTAGGTTCTGAGTTTGATGCAGTATATACAAATAAAATTCCTGGAGTAAATAACTTAACAGGTCTTTTAAAGTATGCTGATTATTCAAAAGGTACAGTTGCAGGATATACAAACGACATTCAAAAAATCTGGGTTGGTTTAGACTATAAATTTGCTACAAAATAAAAAGCAAATTTCATATTAACTCTAAGCGTTAAGTTTTTTAGAAACAAGGTTTCAGTCTAGTCTTTATAGGCACAAAGCCCGCACTAAAGTACGGGTTCCGAAAAAACTGATTAGGTTTTTCGGAACCTAGACTTTATTCTAGGCTGATTTGTTTAAAAGTTTATATATTCCTTACATCACACATTAAATCTGAAGTGCATAATATCACCGTCTTGAACAATATACTCTTTTCCTTCCAATCTCATTTTTCCGGCTTCTTTGGCTTTTGCTTCACCGCCGCAGGCTATAAAATCTTCATAGGCAATCACTTCGGCACGTATGAAACCTTTTTCAAAGTCGTTATGGATGGCTGCAGCTGCTTTTGGAGCAGTTGAATTTTTTCTGATTGTCCAGGAACGTACCTCTTTGACCCCAGCTGTAAAGTAGCTCATAAGACCGAGTTTGTCAAAGCCTTTATGTATGATTTGTTCTAGTCCTGATTCTTCTACACCTAAATCTGTTAAAAATTCCTGTGCTTCCTCATCTTCAAGACCTATAAGCTCTTCTTCAACTTTTGCACACAGTTTAATGAGTTCACAGTTGTTCTTTTGCGCATGTTCACGAAGCGCTTTTACGTATTTGTTGTCTTCTAGCAATCCGTCTTCGTCTGTATTTGCACCGTACATAATCTCTTTGTCGGTTAAAAAACGCACTTCACGGTTAAGCTGGCGATACTCATCAGAGTCGGCTTTTTCAAAGTTGCGTGCTAAATTCCCTTCACCCAGAAACTCTAAAAGCTCTTCCGCCATTTCTAAAACAGTTTTTGCACTTTTATCAGCTTTTGCCTGTTTTTTAAGTCTCTCGATTCGATTTGCAAGCACTTCAATATCAGCCAAAATCAATTCACCTTCGATGATTTCAACGTCACGCAGAGGATCAATGCTTCCTTCATTATGTACAATATTTTCATCTTCAAAACATCTGACAATCTGTAAAATCACTTCTGTCTCGCGTATGTTTGAAAGAAATTTGTTTCCAAGACCTTCGCCTTTGCTGGCACCTTTTACAAGCCCTGCGATGTCAACAAAATCAATAGTAGAATATTGAATTCTTTCAGGATTGACTATTTTTGCAAGTTCATGCAGTCTTTTGTCAGGAACAGGCACAACAGCCTTGTTTGGCTCTATTGTACAAAATGGGTAGTTGGCTGCCTCCGCGTTTTGTGCCTTTGTTAGTGCATTAAAAGTTGTTGATTTACCGACGTTTGGAAGTCCGACTAAGCCTATTGCTAATCCCATGATAACCCTTTAGAAATATTTTTTGAAATTATATCTAAGTAAATTTAAAATTAAGAGTGGTACAATAGGTTAAAAGTTAAAGGATGAATAAATGAGTGTACTTTTAGAATTTTCAATGTTTCCGACATCTGATAACTGTCGAGATGGCAGTTCCGTATCAAAACAGGTGGCTAAGATAGTAGACGCTATAGATAAAAGCGGCGTAGCATACCAACTTACCCCGATGGGAACAGTTGTAGAAACAAAGACAATGCGTGAGGCTTTAGACATCATTGAACTTGCGTATGAGCAGGTAAGCGGTTGCGACAGAGTCTATTCCTCACTAAAATTTGATATACGAAAAAACACGAAAAACAGACTGACTTCAAAGATTAAGTCCATAGAAACACAACTAAAGAGAGAAGTCCAAAAATAATGGACTTCCAGCTTTAGCCTAATGTTTTTCTGACAATTTTTACAGCTTCAACCATATTTTGCAAAGAGGGCTTCACTTCTTCCCATTTACGTGTTTTCAGTCCACAGTCAGGATTTATCCATAACTGCTCTTTTGGAAGTACCTCTAAGAGTGAATGAATCTGTGTGACAATCTCTTCTACAGATGGAATTCTTGGTGAATGAATATCATAAACACCTGGACCTACTTCCTGTTTATAGCCGACTTTTGCAAAAATTTTCAACAATTCATTTCCGCTTCTCGCCGTTTCTATTGAGATAACGTCCGCATCCATAGCTTCTATGGTTGCAATAATGTCATTAAATTCACTGTAGCACATATGCGTATGAATCTGTGTCTCTTGTTTTGCACAGCTTACCGAAAGCTTGAAGTCTCTTACAGCCCAATCTTCATACCCTTGCACTTTTGCTTTTCGCAAAGGATAGCCCTCTTTAAATGCAGCTTCGTCAACCTGAATTATTTGTATACCGGCATTTTGCAAATCATCTACTTCGTCACAGATTCCAAGTGCAATTTGCTTGCTGACTTCACTACGCTCCATATCATCCCGCACAAATGACCAGTTTAAAATCGTGACAGGGCCTGTGAGCATACCTTTCATTATTTTTTTTGTTTTGCTCTGTGCATAGGTGATCCACTCTACTGTCATTGGCTTTGGACGGGATATATCACCGTAAATAAAAGGCGGTTTCACACAGCGGCTTCCATAGCTCTGCACCCAGCCGTTTTGGGAAAAGCCATAACCCTGAAGCTGTTCTCCAAAGTATTCAACCATATCATTGCGTTCTGGTTCCCATGGACTAAAATTTCAAGCCCGCACTCTTCTTGAAAAGCTACACAGTCATCTATATATTTTTTCATCTCATTTTTATAGCTTTTTTCATCCAAGTTGCCATTTTTATATTCCCGTCTGGCATGTCTTATTTCAGGTGTTTGCGGAAATGAACCGATAGTTGTTGTAGCAAGTGGCAAATATTGCAGTTTTTCTTTTTGAAGCTTTATTCTCTGTTCATATTTTCCTTCACGTTCATATTTATCAATATTGTTGATTCTCTCTTGTACGTTTTCATCATGAATCAGTTTTGAAGTTCTTCTGGAAATGTTTGCTTCTTGGTTTTCTTTTAAAAACTGAAGCTCATTTGCATCTAATGCTTCTTGAGAGTGAAAAAATATTTTACTGATAAGCGCAATTTCATCAAGTTTTTCAATACCGTAACTTAGCCAATTTTTTATTTCAGGATTCATTTTCTCTTCATATTTCAGGCTAAAGGGTACATGCAGCAAAGAACAGGAAGAAGAAACCAGGATATTATTTTTGTTTACATGTAAAGCGATGCTATTAAGCAGATTGACACTCTTCTCAATATCGTTTTTCCAAATGTTTCTTCCGTCAACTACGCCTGCAATAAGCATTTTGTCAGATTTGGCAATGAGTTCAAGTGAATCAAAGTTTTCTTTGCCATATAAAAAATCAAGTCCAAGAGCCCAAACAGGAGTATGCAAAAGAATTTTTGTTGCTTCGCATGAGTGTTCAAAATATGTTACAACTGCAATTTTTATATTTTTAGAAACATTGGCAAGTTTGTCATAGGTCGGTTTTATAAGGCTCAGCACTGTTGTCTCAAGATCTTTTACAAATATAGGTTCATCAATTTGCAAAGTAACACTCTCATCAAGTTTGGCTATTTCTTGAAGAAGATCTTCATATACAGCCAAAATTTTAGAATACAATTCATAAGTATCACCACCGTCTGCTCTTTTTGAAAGCCCTAAAAATGTCAATGGTCCTATGATGTTAATTTTACATGTAAACCCCTGTTTTTTTGCTTCTTTATATTCTGATATGATTTTATCGGCATTTAATTCGTACTCATCTTCAAGTGATAATTCAGGAACGATGTAGTGGTAGTTTGTATTAAACCATTTTGTCATCTCCATCGCTAGGGCATCTTTGTTGCCTCTTGCCATTGCAAAATAGCGTTCTTCCCCCTGCAGATGTGTAAAGCGCTTTGGCACAGCATTTAATGTGACTGCCATATCAAGCATGTTGTCATAAAAGGAAAAATCATTTGTGCTGATATATTCTATACCTGCATTATTTTGATAGTTCCAGTGTCTTTGCTTCAATGTTTTTGCTACTTTTTCAACTTCACTAAAGCTGCTTTTTTTTGCCCAATAGCTCTCAAGGGCAAATTTCAGTTCTCTTTGTTCTCCGATTCTTGGAAATCCTACTACATACGTATTTTTTGACATAACAATATCCTTTGATTTAAGTCATTTCTGACAATATTTGTATTTGTTTTTATAAAGTTTTTTGATTAAATGATTAGGATATTGAAAGGGGAGGGTGAATACCGCTGCGGCGAAATGCGAAACATACCGTATAAAACGGGCATCTTGGAATATAGTGGTTGAGTAAAACCATCAATTTTGATTTAATGGTAAAGAAGAGATGGCAATGACACGGTTTTGAGCTGTGAAACAATGCTAATGCAGTTGCAAGAAACAGTTCTTTTAGTGACATTCTCTCTCCTTTTTTAAAATATACCGGAATTATAGCATATTTATTTTATACTTTTTAAAAACTCACTCATAAAACGGACACCTGCACCGGTTCCGCCATATACATTGACATCCCAGGGACTCTCAGTATAGGCGCTTCCGGCTATGTCAAAGTGCAGCCATTTGTCTTTGTTTTCTTCTTTGATGAAGTTGTCTAAAAAAAGTCCGGCTGTAATAGCTCCGCCATAAGGCTTGTTTGAAATATTACAGATATCGGCTATTTCACTTTTGAGCTGTTTTTTCAAATACTTGTTAAACGGCAGGGAAGCTGTCAACTCTCCGGCTCTGCCTGAAGCTTTGGAAATGTCATGTCTGAGTCTGTTGGAATGCCCCATAACACCTGTTGTATACTGTCCAAGAGCTACCATACAGGCACCCGTAAGCGTTGCAAAATCAAACAGATAATCTGCTTGAACTTTTTCCTGTGCGTAATCAAGCACATCCGCAAGCACCAGGCGACCCTCTGCATCTGTGTTTCTCACTTCTATCGTATCGCCTTTGCGAGAAGTTAAAACATCATCAGGTTTGTAGGCATTTCCGCCTATCATATTTTCAACGGCACCGACAAAAGCGTGTACTTCAATATTGAGTTTTAATTCACTGACTGCCTTGATGATACCCAGCACTGCACAGGCTCCGGCTTTGTCCATTTTCATTGTTACCATTGAGGTTGCAGGTTTCAGACTGAGTCCGCCACTGTCATAGGTCAGACCCTTTCCGACAAGAGATATAATTTTCTTCGGATTTTTTGGTTTGTATGCCAGGTGAATCAGTTTTGTATCATGACACGAAGCGCGACCGACTGCAAGCATTGCCTCACATCTTTCTTTTTTGAGTTCTTTATGTCCTAAAACAGTGCATTCAAGAGAATTTTCACGTGCCAGTTTCTTTGCCAGTTTTGCAAAAGTAGGCGGATTCAAATCATCAGGAGCAATATTTACTATATCACGCGTATAACAGGTTGCATCAGCAATTATTACAGCTTCTTCAAAAGCATCTTTTAGCTCTGCTATATCTTTACATGTAAGGTAAATATTTTTAAGTTTTTGTTTCTCATTTTTTGTTTTGTATTTGTTAAACTCATATCCGCCAAGGACCAAACCTTCTACAACAGCTTTTATATTGTTTTTTTCTACTGCAATGCTCGCAGATTTATAGTTTGATGTTTTTAAAGACTTTATTCGCTGTAGCTGCCGCACTGCGAATATTGTCAGCGCTGCTCTCTTCAATGCCGCACACAAGTATGTTCTTTTCGTACAAAGAGCACAGAGTATCTTGTTTGGCTTTGAAACCTGACTTGTTAAGCAGTTTATAGTATCTGTGTGTGCCCAGATTTTGAGGCATGACGAATTCTACACTCACATTGTTTTTTGCATTATATGCTTTTTCGGTAATTAATTTTATATTCATAGTGTTCCATTTTGTAAATTTATTTTTCTATATCATAGCAAAATATTAGCCAATAAAGAATAAAATATTAATTTTATGATAGTATACACATATGATAAAAAAACAAATTTTAATACTAGAAGTGAATCAGCACAATTTTGATGTTTTAAATTCATTATTAGAGAAACATGAGTTTACATGTAAGGCAGTGCTGAATTTAAATGAATTTAATATTTTGAAAAAAAATATAGATGAATATAATCTTATTTTGGTAAATACAAGTATTAATTATCTGGACTTAACTCAAACAATATTTGAAAGTAATTTTGACAGTTCTGTGAAAATTCCGACTGTTTTTATAGACAGTGCAGAACTATACAGTAAAGAGAAGCTTGATAAATGTTTCAAAGCCGGTGGATGTGATTATATAAAAAAACCTTTTGCCTCTTTGGAAATAATTGACAGAGTATCCTATCATTGTGAAGTATTTACAAAACTTCAGGAATATAGATTAAGAATGGATAAACTTGCTAATCTTGCAACCGTTGATCAACTTTCAAAATTAACATCAAAAATGCAAATGCAAGTTATTCTAAAATATCAAATAGACTATTATAACCGTTATCAAACAGATACAACTATAGTCTATTTTTCTCTTATTAATATTAATAAAATTATTGGTATGTTTGGTTTGTATCATGGAGAAAAACTTATATCACTTTTTGCAAAAGAATTGAAAAAGTTAATTCGTAAATCAGATGTGTTGGCAAGATGGGAAGGCTCAGATTTTATTCTTATATTGACAAATACCAGTGAAAAATTATCTGAAGTGTTTATTAAAAAAATGAGTGCAGCACTTTCTCGAGCAGAATCAATTGAAAAATCAAATCTTGAAATTGCATTTGGAATTACCAGTTTTATGGAAAATGATGAGATGAAAAATGTGATAGAAAGAGCCAAGTATGCTCTTTATGAAGCAAAACAACAAAGATATGGAAAAATCTTTATTGCCTAGTTTCAATTAGTCAAAATGTAAAATATCTTTTGCCTGAATCATATCTTTGTCTCCGCGGCCTGAGAGGTTGACGATGATGAGTTTGTCTTTTATATCAGGCATCTTTTTCAAATAGGCGACTGCATGGGAACTTTCAAATGCCGGAATGATTCCCTCTTTTTGAGAAAGCCAACAAATGCATCCAGGGCTTCCTGGTCTGTGACATTGTCATATGAAACTGATTTGTTGTCTTTGTGAAAAGCATGTTCAGGTCCAATGCCCGGGTAGTCAAGTCCCGCACTGATTGAATGCGCTTCAAGAACCTGTCCGTCTTCGTCTTGGAGCAGATAGCTCATCTGACCATGCAAAATACCTGGACGCCCTTTTTCCAAAGAACAGCCGTGTTTGTTTGTATCTAAGCCAAGTCCACCGGCTTCAATACCGATACATTGTACCTCTTTGTCATCTAAAAAGTGTTGAAACATACCGATGGCATTGCTGCCTCCTCCTATGCAGGCAAGCACATAATCGGCAGTCTGTTCTCTTTTTGTAAAATCTGTGCTCTTGCCTCCCAGCCGATAATTGCCTGAAAGTCGCGTACCATCATAGGGTAGGGGTGTGGACCGGCGACTGTTCCTATGATGTAAAAGGTATCTCTTGCATTGGTGACCCAGTGACGGATGGCATCATTCATTGCATCTTTAAGTGTCTGCTGCCACTCTCAACAGCATTGACCTTTGCACCAAGAAGTTTCATACGAAAAACATTCAGTTCTTGGCGCTCTACATCCTTTGCACCCATAAATATTTCACACTCCAAATCAAGCAGTGCTGCAATGGTTGCTGTTGCCACACCATGCTGTCCCGCACCGGTCTCAGCAATGACTTTTTTATAACCTAAGCGTTTTGCCATCAAACCCTGTGCAATAACATTGTTGACCTTATGAGCACCTGTATGATTTAAGTCTTCACGTTTGAGATAAACCTTTGCACCGATTTCTTTAGAAATATTTTCGGCATAAAAAAGAGGACTCGGGCGCCCTACATAATCTTTTAGATAGTAGTCGACCTCTTTCCAGAACTCTTCATCAAAACGAATAGCTTCATATTCAACTTTGAGTTGAAGCAGTGCCGGCATAAGTGTTTCAGGAACATAGCGACCACCGAAAATTCCAAAATGTCCGTTTTCGTCAGGATCATATTTTGAAGGGCTGGGAATATACATCATTAGTTAACCTCTATCACTGAATATACATCAGTTTTTTCTTGTAGTTTTTTTATACCGTCAAGGAAGGCAAGTCCTATAATAAAACAACATTCGATACATGTGGCACCTGTCTGGTTGACAAGTGTGGCAGCCGCATTTGCTGTACCGCCTGTAGCTATTAAATCATCTATTACGAGGACTCTTGCACCTTTTCGTTTCCAAAAGCATCTATATGAACTTCGATTTCATCCACTCCGTATTCGAGCGCATACTTTTCGCTAATGGTTGTGTAGGGAAGTTTTCCTTTTTTGCGAATAGGCACAAATCCAATTCCGAGCATTTGCGCTAAAGCCGCTCCGAATATAAAACCTCTGGCATCAATACCGGCAATATATTCAAGATTATACTCTTTATATCTTTGGTAAAGATGATTCATCAAAACAGCATATGCCTCTTTGTTGTTGAGTAAAGTAGTGATATCTTTGAACACAATCCCCGGTTTTGGAAAATCTTGTATATCTCTGATTGAGTTTTCCAGGATTTTTTTTTCAGTTTTACTTAGTGTTATCATTTTCATCCTTATAAAAGTGCGTCAATACGACTTTCCAGTGCTTTAATCTTTGCATTGAGTCTGTCTACTTCCTGTCTGTGTTTTGCATTTCTTTGTTTTAAAACCTTTAACTCATTTCTGAGTTTTGTCAGTTCTTCGCTTAATATATCGACATTTCCAAGAGCACGCTGGAGTTGAATCTGGTACTTTCGAATTAAAATTTCTGCCTCCTGAAGCGTTAATTTCATTAAGTCATTGCTTCTTTGTTCCTTATTTGTAATGCTTTTGAAATAAAACATTTTTACAAATAAATAGATAGAGACAATAGAGAGTATTGTTAAAAGTGACCATTCTCCAAACATAGCTTTTCCTTGAATGTATTTGTTAGAGTGTTTCTATTTTTGCTACTCTGGCAATGTGACGGCCACCTTCAAAGCTTCCTGCTATCCATGCATCAATGATAGATTCAGCAACACCTTTTCCGACAATTCTCTCACCAAAACATAAGATATTTGCATCATTGTGTCCGCGTGCTACGGTTGCAGTATAAGCATCATGGCACAGTGCAGCACGAATACCGTGATGCCTGTTGGCTGCCATACTCATACCGATTCCGCTCCCGCAGATTAAAATACCTTGGGAGTTTTCATCTTCCAAAACCGCCGTTGCAACCTTGTGCGCATAATCAGGGTAGTCCACTCTGTCTGCACTATATGGTCCAAAATCAATTACTTCATGTCCTTTGGATTGTAAAAGCTCTACTGTCCAGTTCTTCAGTTCTAAACCTGCATGGTCGGTACCTATATAAAATTTCATTTTCTCTCCTCTAAGATAGTAACAAATGTATAATTGCCTGCACCGGCATAAAAAGTACATATTGATTTAACGGGGTCATTAAAATAATAAGTACAATAACAATCCCGTATCTGTCATATTTGTAATAAAACTCTGCAATAGAATTTATTTTATATTTTAACGCAAGATGCATTAAAAAATGCCCACCGTCAAACTGGGGAATAGGCAGCAGGTTAAATACGCCTAAAACTATATTGATAATAAGCAGTTGGTATATAAATATATAGAAAAATATATAAAACAGAGAGTCGGCAGTTGTCGGTGTACTCATAGCAGTCAGAGTAATTGCTGCGACTGCACCCATAGTGAAATTATAGACAATACCTGCCAAGTCCACCTGCATAGCGGCATTATATCCACCTCTGTTTATGACAGTAAAGGTATTGATCGGAACAGGCTTTGCCCAACCGAACAAAATACCGCCGTCCGAGCCTAACAGCATCGGTAAAAAGTACATAGTAGCAGGCACTATGATAGTTCCGACAAGATCTATGTGCGAAATTGGGTTTACTGTTAAACGTCCTGCATTTTTGGCTGTCATGTCACCGTACATGTAAGCAACCCAGCCATGCATAATTTCGTGTCCGATAATTGCAACAGCAAGTGCTAAAACGGCAGCTGCTATTTTTAATAAATCAAGTGAGTCCATAATATTCTTTGTCTTCTTTTTCTCTTTCTTGTATTGCTTTTTTTAAGTGCTCCGGTTTTTCCAGGTCGGCAGGTGTTTTTCCTATTCTGTCCCATCGAATTTTATAATTTTTGTCAATTGAGAAATAGATAAACCAGGGGGTTCCTTCAATATTTTCATAAGGAACACTTCCCCAGAAACGGCTGTCATTGGAGTGGTCACGATTGTCACCCATCATAAAATAATGATTTTTTTCGACTTTGAGCGGGTTTACATAAAAAATCTGTATCGGAAAACGCCCGTTATTTACGATTTTCGGGTCATGATGAATACCGGGATGTTTTTTCATATAAGGATTTTTTACCCACAGTTTACCGTCAAAAATTGCTATTTCATAATCTTTATAATTCTTTTTAATCCATTCGTCACCTTCTTTAAAGTGTAGAAACAGGTTTTTATCAGCAACAAACAATTCGTCTCCGGGAAGAGCAACACAGCGTTTTACAAAATGCTGTTTAATATTTCCGGGGTATCTGAAAATGACGATATCACCGTGCTTTGGGGTGTCTCCATCAACAATTTTCAACTCTTTGCTCCATGGAATAATGGGAATTTCCAAAAACGGAATATAGGGCATAGGAATACCGTACGCAAATTTTTTGGCAAAAAGGTGGTCTCCGATCAGAAGGGAGTCTTTCATGCTGCCGCTTGGAATACGAAAAGCCTGGGCAACAAAAAAGATAGTAAAAAGAACAATGACAACAGTCCCTGTCCAGGAGTTTGACCATTTATATGCTTTATGTAAGATTTTTTTCATTGAATTAATCTTTGTCTTGTGCATTGAGTTTTGCGGCTTTGAGAGTATTGCTCAAAAGCATTGCAATAGTCATCGGTCCGACACCGCCGGGAACAGGTGTGATGTATGAGCATTTTTTACTTACATTTTCAAAATCCACATCACCGACAAGTTTGCCGTTGTCTGCTCTGTTGATCCCTATATCTATGATGATGGCACCGTCTTTTACCATATCTTCTTTGATAAGATTAATAACGCCGACACCGACAAGAATAATATCTGCATTTAATGTATGTTTTTTTAAGTCATCTGTAAATATATGACATACTTCAACAGTAGCATCTGCGTTGAGCAAAAGAGCAGCCATAGGTTTTCCGACAATATTCGAAGCACCGACAACACAACAGTTCTTTCCTTTTACATCAATGTCATACTCTTGTAAAAGTTCCATTACACCAAGTGGTGTGCAGGGTACAAAACCGTCCAGATTTGTGACAAGGCGTCCTACATTGTAGGGATGAAAACCGTCAACATCTTTTGCAGGATCAACAAGTTCAAGAATTTTTGTTGTATCTATTTGCGGAGGCAGAGGAAGCTGCACAAGTATTCCGTCAATATTTGGGTTTTGATTCATCATTTTGATGGTATTTTCTATCGCATCTTGAGAAATGTCTTCTGGCATTTCATGGCTGACTGAGTAAAAACCGACTCTGTCACAGGCTTTTTTCTTCATGCTGACATATGCCTGGCTCGCAGGATCCTGCCCTACAAGTATTACGGCAAGTCCTGGAGTTCTGTCTGTTTGTGCTTTTAATTTGGCAACTTCATCTGCCACATTGTTTTCAATTTTTTTTGCAAGTGCTTTCCCATCAAGAATCTGCATTTAAACCTCTTAAATAAATTTTTTGATATTATACCCTTTTAAAATAATATTAGGCTAATGATGAAACATATCTTTTTTTTAATGATTCCCCTGTTTGTATACGCTTCAAGTACTTTTATAACACCGATGGAATATGCTTCACAACTTTATAAAAACCCAAGAGGCATAGGCTGTCAAAATTGTCACGGAGAGAACGGGGAAGGGAAAGTCATAGCTGACTATGTGCATAAAAAAAAGAAAAAAAGTTTTGTCGGCCCAAGAATTAACAACATTGAGTTCGATAGTTTTTATAGAGTTTTAAACCAAAGGAAAAGAGGTATGCCGAGATATTTTTTAACGACAGAAGAAATTCAGGCATTGTATCTGTATCTGCACAAAAACGATAAAAAGAAAAAAGATGTTAAGTGAAATTACACAAGCGTATGAAAACAGGGACTTGGCTGCACTTGATGCTTTGGCTGTGCCAACATTTCGCCACATCAACAAAAAAAACAGTTTTAAATCAGTATTGATGCTTTCTTGTCATAATATTAAACATCTTTCTAAAATAGAAAGTCTTGAAGCAGAGTGCATTATGTTAAATCTGGAAGATGGTGTAAGCAAAGAAGACAAACCTTTTGCTCTCGCTTTGGCAGCTGTTTTTCTCTCTCACCTTAAAAAGAGTGACAAGAAACTGGTTGTTCGGGTGAATGCTTTGGATAAGGGTGGCTATGATGAAATTGCCTATCTTAATCAGTTTATGCCTGATGCTGTCCGTGTACCAAAAATTAAAAACAAAGAAGAAGTAAAAAATGTACTGGCTCTTTTGCATGATGACATAGACTTGCATCTTTCTATAGAAACAGCCCAGGCCTGGCATAATCTTTCTTCTTTGAAAATAAACAAAAGGGTAGGGGTGTTTTATCTTGGAATTTTAGATTTGTTTGCCGATATGGGGCTTTCACAGAGTTTGATTAATCTGCAAAATCCGACTGTGAAATATATGCTTGCACATTTTTTAATTACAGCCAGAGCTATGAAAGTAAAACCTGTTTCCTTTGTGTTTCAGGAATTTGAAGATTTAAAAACTTTTGAACAATGGTTACTGCTTGAAAAAGAGATGGGATATGATGCAAAAGCCTGTATCTCACCGGGACAGGTGAAACTTGTACATAAAATATTTGTAGATACAGAAGAAGAGCTAAAAAGGGCAAAAATCATTGTGAAACTCTTTGAGATGCATCGTGATGAGGGTATTACCGGTTTTGTAGATGAAGAGTATGGGTTTATTGATGAGCCGATATATAAAGGTGCCTTGAAACTGTTGGCCGCACAAAAAGCTTAAGTGCCTGGCTTAATATCCTGCTAGATTATAAAATACATTGTATCGTATCAGCGTTGTCTCTTTTGGTCTTGGGTATCTGCTGTAGGCATACTCTATAGTCTCTTTGGTTGTATCATCAAGAATATAGTAGCCACTCTTGGAAATAAAGCGAAAACCTGTCATATCTCCGTTTGGATGCAAATAGAATTCTATTACATTACTTCTGTTTACATGTAAACCCCGTGGGATATTGACTCTTGCAACACGATTAAGGACCTGTTGGGTAATTCTGCGCATAATCTCCTGGTTATCTAAAATATACTGCTGTTGTCCGGGTGTAAGTTTGCCAAATTCATCCCCGTAGAGTTTTTTAATATTTTGAGAAATATTACTGTTGTTGTGTGTGGCTTTTTTCCTGACACTTTTTGTTTCCTGGGCAGATTTGTCTTCATAAAGCCAGGAGAGTTTTTTTGGCTTTTCCTCTGGCTTTTTTATTTTTTTTGGTTGGGCTTTTTTTTCTAAAGGAATATAGGATTTTTTTGTCGGAAGAGGTTTGACCTTTGGCTGTTTCACTGTTTTTTTGATGATTTTTTTTGTTTTTTTCGGCTTGTTTAATTTTGGTTTTCTGGGTGTTTTCTTTGGTTCATATTTTACAGTTTTTTGTTTTACTATTTTTTTAAGCTGGGAACCTTTTGGCATTGGCGGAACAATGGGCGAAGGTTTGGGCTTTTGTTTTGTTATTCCTGATTTTTTATGCTTCTTTGGCATCTCTTTGAGAGATATTTTAATTCTTTTTTCTTTGGGAACTGCTTTTTTTTCTGTATCCGGTGTAAAAGTCCACACTATCCACAAAAGCAAAAACAGAAGCAGATGTATCAGTAAAGCAACGAAAAAGGCAAAAGAAGATCTGTTCAAAAATAATCCATTATTTAATTTGTGAGATTATATCAAATCAATATTAATAGTGTTGCTGTCGTTTAGCAATACTTAGATATAATTATAAAAAAATAGAGATACAAGGTTGCAAATGAATACAGAGGCATCACAAAAAGCATTTGAAGAGGCACAGCGTTTAATCCCGGGTGGGGTTGATTCACCGGTAAGAGCATTTAAGAGTGTGGGTACAACACCTCTGTTTATCACTGAGGGCAAAGGCGCCTACTTGAAAGATGTAGACGGGAATGAGTATATTGATTATGTCCAAAGTTGGGGACCTTTACTTTTTGGACATCGTGATGAAGCTATAGAAGCTGCTGTTATTGATGCCGTAAAGCATGGTTTGAGCTTTGGCGCACCGACATTGGCAGAGACAGAACTCGCAAAGCTTGTTGTCGGCTTTTTTGACTCAATTGACAAAGTACGTTTTGTAAGCAGCGGAACAGAAGCTGTTATGAGTGCTATTCGTTTGGCACGCGGCTTTACAGGGCGTGATGATATTGTGAAGTTTACAGGATGCTATCACGGACACAGTGATGCTCTTTTGGTCGAAGCGGGAAGCGGTGCGGCGACTTTTGGAAATCCTTCAAGTCCCGGTGTTCCGGCTGACTTTACAAAACACACGCTTTTGGCTGAATATAACAATATAGAGAGTGTCAAAAAATGTTTTGCGGACTCCGACAATATTGCCTGTGTGATTATAGAACCAATTGCAGGCAATATGGGACTTGTTCCGGCTGACAAAGAGTTTTTGCATGCACTCAGAAAGCTTTGTGACGAACACGGTACTCTGCTTTTGTTTGATGAAGTGATGAGCGGATTTCGCGCAAGTGTTCACGGTGCCGAGTCCATAACAGGGGTAAAACCTGACATAGTAACACTCGGAAAGGTGATAGGCGGCGGTATGCCGGTCGGTGCCTTTGGTGCGCGCGCAGAGATAATGGCAATGCTCTCACCTGAAGGTCCTGTGTACCAGGCCGGAACTTTAAGCGGCAATCCTGTGGCAATGGCAGCAGGATATACTGCTCTGATGAAACTCAAAAACAATGCAAGAGTGATTGATGTTTTAAATGAAAGAGCCAAAAGACTGGTTGAAGGGATGCAAAGGACCGCTGCAAAGTACAATATACCTATGCAGGTAGATACAAGAGGTTCAATGTTCGGTTTTTTCTTTAATGACAAACCTGTAAAAAACTTTAGTGATGCAGCAAAGAGTGATGCAGAACTTTTTGCAAAGTTTCATACCGGCATGCTTGAGCGCGGACACTACTTTGCCTGTTCTTTGTATGAAACAGGATTTATTTCCACGGCAATTACCGATGAAATGATAGAAAATACAATACAGGCGAGTGCCGAAGTATTTAAGGAAATAACAAATGTCTGATGACACGCAGGACAAGGTGAATAGCGAAGCCAGAGAGAATGCCCCGGGGCAACGCAAACCAAGAATAAAGCCTATTGTAGAGGCAGCAGACAGTCTCTCTTTGGGTATCTCCATGGTTGTGGCGGTACTGTTGGGTGTCGGTATTGGCTGGCTGTTAAAAAGATGGACAGGTATCGAGTGGCTTTTTTGGGTAGGTGTTTTCATTGGAGTTGCAGCAGCAATATTAAATATCTACAAAGCATATTCAAAACAATACAAAGAATTTGAAAAACTGGCAAAAGAAGACAGATATGCGATAAAAAAACAGCTTGAAGATGATGAGGATGAGGATTACGGTGAAAAAAACTATTAGTATTTTTTTTGTGGTACAGATTCTGATTTTTATCACATATTTTTATTCTCAAAAAATATTTCTCAATATCGAAATTGCATTCTTAAGTGCTTTTTTGATTATACTCGGTTCCTCTTTTTCTTATAGAAAAATGGTGCAGAACAAGGTTGATACTAAAGAATATGAAGACGAAAAAGATCTGCTTGACACAATAGATGATCCGCATGGACTTTACGAAGACGACAGTATAAATAATACTCCGGCAGAAGAGCTTGATTTAAAGCAGATTGTCAAAGAAGAAAAAGCAAAAATAAAGACTTTAAGCCTGAAAAATGCAAAACATGGCTTCAGAGGAAGTGTTTCCATTATACGAATCATACCCTATATACTGCTTATATTAGGATTTATAGCTTTGAAGAACAATGAAGTACTGGAGCTGGCATATTACCTTCCGTCTCTTTTGATCGGAATTGTAACCGGTGCTTTGGTCTCTAAAGAAGTTTTAGCTTAAGGGCAAAGATCAGTGTGTTATGATTGGAAGATGTATGGATATTGATTTTTTAGTAATTTCTACATAAAAATCATATTTATCAGCGAGCATTTTGATGTCTGGCAACATTTCACTGTCAATGTTGTCCGCTATAACGGAGATAGAAAAAAGACCATATTTTTTATCATGAAACTTGATATATTCTCCAACAATATAGGAAATTTTTGTTTCAATAACTCTGCTTTTTTGAGATGCTTTGTATATAAAATTTAATAATTTGATTAAATTGTTGGCATTGACAACAACATCAGGAATAGTCGGGTCATAGTTTTTAATAAAATTTATTTCCGAACTGATGGAATTTGAAGCAATGCACAAATCTGTAATCGTAAATATATTTGTGAGTTCACCGTCAGGTTTTTTTGTATTTATTTTGTAGGTTGGTGCCTGGTAGAGTTTGATACCTATACACTCTTCGTCTTCATAGCCGACCGTAATGGCAAAAAATTTATATCTGCCGTATTCCAGTTCCAAAAAGGTTGTTTTGAAGCCAAAGGTTATGTTGGCATAGGTTTGGGCAAGATTAAAAAGTTCACTGGGCTGGACAGATCCCAGTAGAAACTGAGCTTCTGTATTGAGAGAAATTATTTTTCCATTAGAACGGAATAAAATAAATGGATTATAATCGTTTTCTATCCATTTTTGTTCCAATGTCATATTCATCATTATTCTTCGATATAGTTTTTGAGTTTTCGTCCAACTTTAGGATGTTTGAGTTTTTTGATGGCGCTTGATTCAATTTGACGAACACGTTCACGGGTTACACTGAGTTCTTTCCCAATCTCTTCGAGTGTTCTGTCACTCTCATCATCCATAATTCCGAAACGGAGTTTGATAACGGCTTTTTCTCTTTCGTTTAACTGCTCAAGAACCTGTTCAATCTGAATTCTCAAGTCATCTTTTAAAATTGCATCAGAAGGAGAAAGAGATGTTTTATCTTCTATAAAGTCCCCAAAACGGCCATCATCCTCGCTGCCGATAGGAGCTTCAAGAGAGATAGGCTCTTTGGTGATTTTGATGACATTTTTGACTTTTTCAACTGATAAGCCGACTTCCTGTGCAATTGTATCAACATCCGGCTCTTTTCCGTTTTCCTGCAGGTGTTTACGCATAATTTTATTGATACGGTTAATCGTTTCAATCATATGAATAGGGATACGGATTGTTCTGGCCTGATCGGCAATAGCACGGGAAATAGCCTGACGAATCCACCAAGTTGCGTAGGTTGAAAATTTGTATCCTTTTTGATATTCAAATTTGTCAACTGCTTTCATAAGACCGATATTTCCTTCCTGGATAAGGTCGAGGAAAGGCAAACCGCGATTGGTATAGCGCTTGGCAATGGAAACTACAAGACGCAGGTTTGATTTTGCCATTTTTGTTTTGGAAATTTCCGAGATATTTTTACCGCGTTTGATCTGCTCTAAAATATCAGCAAGTTTTTCCGGTTCCATATCAAAGCTGTTTTTTGAAGCCTCTTTTGTCTGTACCAGTTTTTTAATTTCCATATAGGTTGAAACCATTGTTGCTTCAGGAACCATATTGGCAATATCTTCTTTTGTCAGATCCTGAATCTTTTCCACTAAAATTTTATGATTTGCTTTTAATGTGGCATTAAAAAGAGGCAGTTTGTACTCTAAACGTTTCAACTCTTTATCGTACCCTTCATCACTTTTGAGTGTTGTTTCCATTGCTTTTACCAATTCATTTATCAGCTTTGAAGTAGGTCCGAGGTCAAGAAGTTTTTCTTTGAGTACAGATTTTTTATATGTTACAGTCAAGTAGTAATGCACAATTTCTTCTGTAAGTTCTCCGTCAAGATTTTCAGGTGCTTTTTCTGTGGCTTTTACCCAGTCTTTTTTCGCTTTTTCCAAAGCTTTGAAACTTGTAGATACTTTTTCAACTCTGCTTTTGTCTTTTACAGACAATGTTTTTTCTGCAGAGTCATCATCTGTATCATCATCTCCGTCATCTTTTTCGTCTTCAAAACTTTTAAAGAGTTCTTTGACGCGTCTTTCACGGTTAATAAGAGGTTCTTTGTAGTCTAGAATGAAATCTATCAAATAGGGAACAGAACATATGGCATCTATAATAATGCTTTCTCCGGCTTCTATTTTTTTAGAAATTTCAATCTCCTCTTCTTTTGTCAGAAGTGGAATTTGTCCCATTTCCCGAAGATACATACGAACAGGAGAATCTGAGCGGGACCATTCAAGAAGTTCATGCTCTTTTAAAATATCAAATTTGTCTGTCTCATTGTCTTCGAGCATTTTTCGCTGGGCGCTTCTGCGTGCTTCTGCTTCCTGGTCATTTAGTTTTTTAGCATGTTCGCTGGATGTATAAATACATTTTTTGTGTTTTTGGAGAAGTTTATAAATATTTTTTGCCTGAGCAGCTGTAGGCTGTTTGTCAAAAAATTCGATTAAAGATTCATAAGTGACACAATCTTTGGACTTGTGCTCTTCAAAAAAGGTCTCTAAAGCTTTGTTGAGTTCTTTTGCTGTCATATGGGAGGGTGCTCCAATTGAGTTAAGGTTTTTAAAAGGTGGATTATACCGAAATATTCTTAACAGATGCTTTTTTCTGAATAAAATTTTGTTGGAACGGACATTGCTTATTACATGTAAATCAATACAGGGGCAATAAATGCAAACAGGCTATTACAGTTCTGCTGCCGGGATGGTAACGCAGTTTAACAGACTTGATACCATTGCAAATAATTTGGCAAATGTGAATACAAACGGTTTTAAAGAAGATCAGCTTATTGTCGGTGATTTTATGCGGCTGTATAAAGAGGCCAGAGATGAGCTTCCAAATAGTGACAATTCCAAAGAGGGTGCGGCATTTCTCAACAGAACAATGACACGGGCACCGCAGATAGTAGACTCTTATACTGACTATTCTGTTGGAAATATGCAAAAAAGTTCAAACTCTTTGGATTTTGCACTTTCTCGAGAGGGATTGTTTTTTGCAGTAAAAACCCCCGAGGGCATACGCCTTACCCGTGACGGTGCTTTCACCCTCAATGATGAAGGAAAGCTCATTACCAAACAGGGGTATGAGGTACTTCCAAGTGATTATCAGAAGTCAAAAGAGGGAATCAGTTTTGCGACAATGGACAGTGTTATAGAAGTAGATAAAAATGGGCAGATTTTTACCAATGTTCCAAACAGTCTCTCTCTGGTGGAGAATAAAAAATTATTCATTGCCCAGCCTGAAAATATCAAAGATCTTATCAAAGAGGGTGACAACCTTTATAAACTTCCAAATACAGACTCTTTGACAAGTATTGAACAAAGCGGTGCAGTCAGACAGGGTTTTGTGGAAAAAAGCAATGTAAATGCAGTAAAAATGATGACACAGCTAATAGAAACAAACAGACTCGTAGGAATGTATCAAAAGGTAATGGACGCGCAAATGAATGACATGAACAGAGACGCAATAGAAAAACTTGCGAAAAAAGCATAACATGACTTTTTTAAGAGCAACCAGTTGCGTGGGCTTCCTGCCGAAGGAAACCCAGTGTTAACGCAGCTAAAAGAATTACTTCTTTTGGCGTACTGAAAGGGACAAACGGTTCCCTTCATTTTATGAAATAAAATTAAGGATAGAACAAAATGATGCAATCACTCTATACAGCTTCAACAGGAATGTTGGGGATGCAGACACAAATTGATACGACGGCCAATAATATTGCCAATGTGAACACTATTGGGTTTAAGAAATCCCGTGCAGAATTTGCTGACTTGATGTATCATGTGATGGAATATGCAGGAACATCAACCAGTGATACAACCAAAAGTCCTACCGGAATTGAGGTTGGTTTAGGTGTCCGTCCGACGGCAATAAATAAAATATTCTCCGAAGGATCTTTAAAGCAGACAGATAACAATCTGGATCTGGCTATTACGGGCAGAGGTTTTTTTAAAATGGAACTGCCTGACGGGACACAGGTTTACTCTAAAAACGGTTCTTTCAAAATAGATCAAAACGGAACGATTGTCAACAGTGACGGATACACACTGGTACCACAGATTGTAATTCCTCCTGATGCGACAAATATCAATATCGGTACCGACGGAACAGTGACAGTGATTCAGCCCGGGCAGACGCAGGCAACACAGATAGGACAGATTCAAACAACAAATTTTATAAATCCGGCCGGTTTGCATGCCATGGGTGACAATCTCTATCTTGAAACAGACAGTTCGGGACAACCGGTTGAAGGGATTCCCGGTATTGATGGGCTCGGGACACTGAGACAGGGGTTTGTGGAACTCAGTAATGTTGAACTGGTAGTTGAACTGACAGATTTGATTACCGGTCAACGTGCCTATGATGCAAATTCAAAAATCATTACCACCAGTGACGAGATGCTTCAAACTACAAACAATCTCAAGCGATAACATAGCTGTGCAACTGCATTGATATTTGTTAATATTAATGCAGTTCTTTTGTAAAATTATTTTTTAATTAACTTCATATAACATTTTAGATATAATCGCAAAATTATTTAGTAAAAACAATAGGATTTTAGATGCAAAAAGCAAACATAAATGGAAAAGTTTGGAAATTTGGAAAAGATATAGATACCGATTTGATTATTGCTGCAAGATATTTAAATACTTCAGTACCAGAAGAACTGGCAAAACATGTAATGGAAGATGCTGATCCTGAATTTGTAAATAAAATGTCTCCCGGGGATGTTATCGTCGCAGGCGAAAATTTTGGATGCGGAAGTTCTCGTGAACATGCACCGATTGCATTAAAAGCTGCCGGTGTTGCTGCCATCATTGCACCTACATTTGCCAGAATTTTTTACAGAAATGCATTTAATATGGGGCTGCCTATATTTGAACTTAAAGAAGCAGATGAGATTCAGGAGGGTGATGCAATCAGTATTGATATGAATGCAGGCACAATCACAAACCAAAGTACAGATAAAACATATAAGTTTACTCCGATCCCTGCTTTTATGCAGGAGCTGATAGATGCAGGTGGTTTAATGAACTTTGCAAAAAATGAAGTAGAAGGAAAAAAATAGATGAAATCATACAAAATAGCACTGATAAAAGGTGATGGAATTGGTCCTGAAATTATTGACGAGGCTGTAAAAGTTTTGGATGCAGTTGCATCATACAGCGGGTTTATTCTGAAATATGAAGATTTATTAATGGGCGGATGTGCGTATGATATTACAGGTGATCCGCTTCCTCAAGAGACAATTTCCGGAGCATTGAATTCCGATGCTGTTCTTTTTGGTGCTATCGGCGGTGAAAAATGGGACACTCTTCCACGTGAAAAGCGTCCTGAAAGCGGTCTTTTGCGTTTTAGAAAAGAGCTTGGTGTGTATGCCAATTTGCGTCCGGCAGTTGTATATGATGAACTCGTTAATGCTTCTTCATTAAAGCCGGAAGTTGTCCGCGGTGTTGACTTAATGGTAGTTCGCGAACTTATCGGCGGTATTTATTTTGGTGAGCCAAAAGGACGCGATGCAACCAAAGGCTGGAACACTATGGTATATACACGCGATGAAATCGTGCGTATTGCCCATCAGGCATTTAAAATTGCAATGACTCGCAGTAAACGTGTATGTTCCATCGACAAAGCAAATGTTTTGGATGTTTCCCAGTTATGGAGAGAAACTGTTGAAGAAGTGGCAAAAGAGTATCCGGAAGTAGAACTTTCTCACATGTATGTGGACAATGCCGCTATGCAGCTTATCCGCGATCCAAAACAGTTTGATGTAATGCTTACAGGAAATATATTTGGCGACATATTAAGTGATGAGGCAAGTATGCTCTCGGGTTCCATAGGACTGCTGCCATCCGCTTCCATCGGTGCTAAAATCGGTGTATATGAACCTATTCACGGTTCAGCCCCTGATATTGCAGGACAGGGGATTGCAAATCCTATAGCAACTATTTCTTCTGCATCAATGATGCTTCGATATGCACTTAATGAAGAAGAGGCTGCCAACAAAATTGACAATGCCATCAAAAAAACATTAAGCGAAGGCTACAGAACAGGTGACTTGGCTCAGTTTGATGCAAAAGAAGTCTGCTCAACAAGTGAAATGGGCTCAATTATTGCAAACTACATAGAAAAGTAGGCTGATTTCATATGCAGACTCTGACTTTGGCAAATATTTATGAACTGCAAGGTTTAAAAGAAGAGGCATTGGAAATTTATAAGGAAGTCTTAAAAAAAGACCCAAATAACAGTGATGCCAAAATTGCTATACGAAGACTCTCCGGTATGAGAAAAAAGTTTTTACATGTAAATGTTCAAATGAAAGAGTATTTTTTAAAGATGGATTCCGAAGTTGAGTTCAAAGAGTTTGAAAGGTGGTTATTAAAAGCATGGAACTAAAAGATGTCATATTGTCAACACTGGCTGAAATGGAAGATGAACTGCCGCAAGAGAGTGTAAAAGAAGTGCAACAGGAAACTTTTGCTGAGGAAACCGAAGAACGCCCGCAGCAAAAAGATGATGCGCATACATCCATGGAAAGTGAATTGATTTATTTGAACTCCATAAGAGAGAGGCTTTTGGTCCTTTTTGAAGGTTTTCAAGCGCCAAATAATGCAAATATTGAAGCCAAAGTAGACATGACACTTAACTTTTTAGAATATACTTTGGCAACAATAGACGCCCGTGTTGAAAAGCTGGAAAAAGGAAATCTGTAGATGAGTCAATATAGAGTTTTAATAGATGCAAATGATGAAAAAGGACTTGTACATAAAGTTTCAAGTATATTTTACAGTTATGATCTGAATATTCTGTCCAACAGTGAGTTTGTTGACAGAGAGAGCAACAAGTTTTTTATGCGTAGTGTTGTTGACGGGAATGTTGATAATACAGAACTGCTTAAAGCTTTACACGAAGTATTGCCTGAACACTCCGGCATAAAAATTGTAAAACCTGAGAAAAAAAACATCATAATAATGGCAACAAAAGAGATTCATGCACTTGGCGATATTCTGATCCGTCATGAAGCGGGTGAACTTGAGGCAAATATTGTAGCGGTTATTTCCAATTATGATAATTTGGAATCATTTGTAAAAAAGTTTGATATTCCTTATATCACGATTTCTCATCAGGGATTGGAGCGTCAGGAACATGAAAGTAAAATTATTGAGGCTATTCAAAGCTACAAAGAAGTTGATTTTATAGTTCTGGCAAAATATATGCGAATCCTGACACCAAGATTTGTTGAAACATTTGAAAATAAAATCATAAATATACACCATTCGTTTTTACCGGCATTCATAGGTGCAAATCCTTATAAACAAGCCTATGACAGAGGGGTGAAAATCATTGGAGCAACAGCACACTTTGTAAACAACAATCTTGACGAAGGGCCTATTGTCGCACAGGAGACAATCCATGTAACACATGCCTACAGCTGGAAAGATATGCAGCGTGCCGGCAGAGATGTTGAAAAAGTAGTTCTTTCCAAAGCATTGAAACTGGCTCTCGAAGACAGAATTTTTACCTATGCAAACAGAACGGTAATTTTTTAATGGCATTCAACATAGTATTGGTACATCCGCAAATACCAAACAATACCGGAGCGATAGGCAGACTCTGTGTCAATGCAGGGGCTTCGCTGCACTTAATTAAACCTATAGGTTTTGATATAGATGAAAAAGCTGTTCGTCGGGCAGGTCTTGATTACTGGAATAAGCTTGATTTGAAAGTGTGGGAAAGTATTGATGAATTCTTTACATGTAACGATATAACGGATAATGCCTATTTTGCTACAACAAAAACGGACAAACCCTATTTTGATGCCAAATTCAAAGAAGGTGATTATATCTTTTTTGGCAGTGAAACAAAAGGAATACCGGAAGATCTGTTAACCAAATATAAAGCACAAAATATAACTATTCCTATGACAAAAGACGGGCGCAGTCTTAATCTTGCTATCAGCACGGGAATAATTCTTTATGATGCAATCCGTCAAAATTATTCTACCTTTACCGAGGAGTAAGCAATGAACAGTTTGGTTGATACAGTTATGACACTCTTGTTTGTCTTATTTATGGTTTTTATATTTGCCGGCTATCACAAAACAAAATCGCAAGAACGTGAAAAAGACAAAGATCTCAAATCCTAAAATAATTTTTCTGCCCATTTTTCTAAATGATTTTCAAACTTTTCAAACAAACTCTCTGCATTTTTTATAAGTAATGACATTTTTCATCCTTTATATAAATATGTACTAATAGTACAACAATTCAAAAAAAATATAAAAAATATTTCAAATTGCCAAATATTTTTTGACATTCTTTGATTTTTAGACTATACTATTGCAAATCAATATAAAAAGGGTTCAAAATGAATAGTTTCTTGGATATAGTAGAAGAGATTAAAAGCATTATCTCTGATGAAGTTGCTCCGAAAAAAGTTTTTGACAAAGATGTTGCTGCGGTATTGGGTATTTCGCAGATGAATTTTGCAACAATGAAAAGACGTAACAAAATTCCATTTAACGAATTACTGGATTTTTGTGCCAAAAGAAGTATCTCTATAAACTGGCTTTTGTATGGACAGTCTCCTGAAAGTTTGGTTGAAGCAACAAATAAATTCTATATGGTCAAATACTTTTCCGACATCAATGCCAGTGCAGGAGGAGGAAGTGACATAGAGTCTGAAGAGATAGAAGAGCTTGAAATTCCTGAGCAGTTTGTATTTATGCTCGGTGGAGAAAAAGAGCTGCAAAATATAGAAGCTATTAATGTTTCGGGTGACTCAATGGAGCCTACTTTTAGTTATAATGATATTGTATTTATTAACAGAAGCAAGACAGATATCAATCGCGGCGGTATTTTTACCATAAGAACCGAAGCAGGACTTTTTATAAAACGTGTACAAAAGAGAATTGACGGAAAACTTGATATAATCTCTGACAATTCTGTCTATAGTACACAAACACTTGATGCAAATCAGGTTGAAGTTGTTGGCAGGGTTGTCAGCAGATTTGGTGATGTAGATTAAAGGATTTTTTTGAAGTATCTGTATTTATCTTTAGCGCTTGTCCTGATAAGTGGATGTTCGCAGACAACCTCACAGACTGCTTCTCATAAGAAGTTGCCAAAAGCAGAATATATCAAAGGTTTGAGCGGAATTTCCCAAGATGTTTCAGAGTATGCACATGCCATAAACAAGGGCTATATTTCGTCATTAGAAAAATTTGCCACAATGTATTTTCAGCCGTGGAATATTGACAGCATGGATATTCCGTTAGAAAATGCGATGTGGGCATATAAATTATTTGATGCAACAAACAGTTATGGGGAAAATTTACAGCCACTTGATGATAGTTTTTTTAAACAAATAAAAAATAATTCTAATTTTGAAGCCTATTCCAGTGTAAACAAACAGGCAATTACCCTGAGAAAGGTGAGTATCAGAGCTTTTCCTACCACCAGGCCGGTTTTGAGAGACCCGAATAAAGCAGGCGAGGGCTTTCCTTTTGACTACATGCAAAACTCTACCGTTGCCGCGAATAAGCCGCTTTTTGTTTCACACTATTCAAAAGACAGAGAGTGGGTATTTGTCAAGTCCAGCTTTGCTTACGGATGGGTACACGCACGAGACATTGTCTATATGGACAGGAAATGTGCAGAAATGTGGCAAAAGGCACAACAGGTATTTGTTTTACAGGACAATGTTCCTTTGTATACACCCAAAAAAGATTTTTTATTTAAATCCACTCTGGGAACAATGTTTCCAATCATCAGCCAAAATCAAAAAGAGTTTCACATTTTAACTATAGCAGCATACATGTTGAAAGAACCCTATTGTGTAAACACTTCAGTCAATAGGAAAATCGGACATAAGGGAATACTGAAATTTAATGCAAAAAACATCAATCTTGTAATGGGCGAACTTTTACATGTAAACTACGGATGGGGTGGCATATACAATCAGAGAGATTGTTCTTCTACACTAAGAGATTTTTTTGCACCGTTTGGTATCTGGTTGCCAAGAAATTCTTATCAGCAAAGCAGAGTAGGCAAAGTCATATCTTTAGAAAATATCTCTGATGAGAAAAAAATAAAAATGATTCAACGATACGGAGTCCCTTTTGAAACTCTGTTGTACAGAAAAGGGCATATAGCCTTGTATGTTGGAACGAAAAACAACAAGATAGTCGTTTTTCAAAATCTCTGGGGCATAAAAACACTAAGGCATGGCGTTGAGGGAAGATATATCATTGGTAAAACAGTTTTTAGCACTCTTCAAATGGGAAGCAACTTGTCTGATTTTGATGAGAGTGCCTCTTTTTTAAAAAATCTCAAAAGTATGAATATTGTGACCCGTTAATTATGTTTTTATATCCAAAAGTGTTCCCATCATCTCATTTTGGGTTTTAATGACATTGACATTTACTGCTACACTCTCTTGGGCAATAATTTCAGCAGGAATCTCTTTTGCCAAATCCGTTTGACTCTTTTTTGAACCGTTGTTGTCTGCTTCTCTTATGTTTACATGTAAAGAATTAGACTGAGTGGATATTTTTGCATCTTTTGGGACAAATCCTTCTGTATTGACATTTGCAATATTATTTGCAGTGACATTCAGGACATTTGTATTTGCCTGAATGGATGCAATATTATTTGAGATACTCATAAACGCCTCCTCATATGTTCTAATTATAGCATAAAGTTTTAGCGCATAGGAATACTTCCCTGGGGATTGTTTTGATTCATATTTTGAGTCTGCATACTATTTGACATAGAAGTTGTTAAGTTGTTTGTTGACATATTACGGGAAGCTTCGCCTTGGTTGGAAGCCAGATTCATAGCATATTGAGATAACTGCAGGGTTGCAGTGTAGTTTTTGGATTGAATTTCTTGTGTTTGTACAATTCTGTCTGCCATTACACCAATTTTGTCGGCCATTTCACCAATTCTATCTGCCATAGTGCCAATATCATCGGAAAGTCTGAGTATTGTTTTTGACATTGTCTGTATAGTATTATTATAGCTCTCATTTGTATTGTCAGCCTGATGTGCTGCAAGATAAGCTGTTGTTTTTGCCAGTACTGTTATTTGTGTACTTAACTGTTCTACATCATCCAAGGCATTGAGTGCATCTTTTGTTGATTGAAATTCTTTTGTGCTGTTGTTTGGAAATGTTTCAAGTTTTGATTCAAAATTTACAACTTCTTTGGCATAAGCCTGTAAAGCTTCATCACTTTTTAGCAGAGTATCTGTTTTGTTCTTAAATGTGTCATGTATGTCATACGCATCTTCAATCGCGCTGTTTAAAAACTGTGTCGTATTGATATTGTCATTTCCAAAAAGCAGGGCAGTAGTGATAAGTGACAGGCTGATAATAGTTTTTTTCATGATTTCCCCTTTTGTTGATATCTGCAGTATTGTAAAAAAAATCTGTTAGCAGAGTGTAAGCAGCTAAGTGCCAAAATATAATAAATATTGAAGAACAGTTCTTCAATATTTATCTAAACCTAGTGCAGGTCAGCGTTGAGTTTAATTTCTCGAGTAGATCGTGATGCAGTGATTTCTCCGGTTAGAGAGTTTTGTCGGAAGTGAAGTCCATTGAAAAAAGAGAGTTGTTTTGCTTTGAAAATTTCCCCTTCAATAGCTATGCCTTTGTTTACTTCTCTGATTTTTTCAAGTTCAGTTGGGTAAATACCTACTTTTGTTCCTTCAAGAATTGCCAAACCGGCATCTATAATACAGCCATCCCCCAAAGGAATACCACAAACAGAGTTGGCTCCCAAAAGACAGTTTTTGCCGATACTGATTGGGTTTCCGTCAGTACCGCTTAGTACACCAAGAATTGAAGCACCGCCTCCGACATCAGAACCGTCACCAACAATCGCAGAAGAAGAAATACGACCTTCCACCATGCTTACACCGGTTGTTCCTGCATTAAAGTTGATGTATGAAGCCCCCGGCATTACAGTTGTCCCGGCTGCAAGCTGTGCACCGAAACGTACTTTGGAAGTGTCAAGTATACGTGTATTGTCTGCAGGAATAATGTGCTGTAAAAATCTTGGAAATTTGTCTACAAAATCAATATGCGGATACTCATTTGCAAGTTTGAGTTCAATTTCAAACTCTCGTAAATAATCAAGTTCTATCGGTTGTCCGTTAGACCATGCAACATTCGGCAATGCACCGAAGGCACCGTTAAGATTGATTTCGCGAAGTCCTACTTTTGCAAGAGAAATTGCATACAGTTTTAGATAGGTTGCTTCTACACTTTCGCAAGGCGCATCTTCAAATATAAAGCATACTTTGAATTCGCCTTCAAGACTTCCGTTGTTTACTATTTGAGAATAGAGTGCTGAAACTACTTGAATGTTTTTGTGTGCATCACCGTGTGCTTCGTCAGAATAAGGGGTAAAAGCATTGAGACAATCTTTTAAAAACTGTAAATTTATGTCACATACGACTTCATTTTGTGTAAAATCTACTGTAATTCCCTGATCTGCAAGTGCCTGGATGAAAATCGCGGCACTGCCAAAATTTTCATCCCAGTTGATTACCGGGTAGGTCGCCTGAAGAGACTTGTTGACATTTAACTGTCCCAAGTCTACTCGTGCTATACCAAAAGCCAAAGGATCTTTGTATCCGGTTGTGTTTGTTTTAATATTGTTTACCAATGCTTTAAATGCATCTGCTGTTTGAATAACGTCCATTGAATTCTCACTTAATTAATTTGATTTGCAATTATACTTAAAAACTACTAACGAAGTTTAGTATATAATTTAAATAATAAAATAAAAAGAGAATATTTTGAACACTTGGCTTGAACTACTAAAAAACGATGATTATCTTGGTATAAAAAAACATATAAAAAATGGCGGGAAACTTTCCCAAAAGAATGAGGCGGGAGAGTCTGTACTTGCCTGTGCATTACGTGCACAGTGCTCAGATGAGACAATAATGCTGCTCATAAACAACGGGGCAGACATTTTTGACTGCGATGATGAAGGTGTCAGTATTTTTGATATGGCAATTACCTATGATAAAATTGAAATAGTCAAACATCTGATAGAGCAGGGTAAAAAAGTAAATGAAACGACAAGAAAAAGCGGTTTTACCGCATTGATGGGTGCAGCATGTTACGGAAGAGTTGAAATTGCCAAACTTCTTTTAAAACATGGTGCCGACAAAAATGTACGGGACTTAAAAGGTTTCAGTGCCGTAGATTTTGCCAGAAAAATGAATAAAAAGAGCATACTCGAACTTTTTGACTATGATGAAACTGCGCCTAAAAATACCGGATATGCAAGGTAGTTTATTCAAAAAACTTCTTTTGTTTTGTGTTGTCGAGAGGTTTCCTTTTCTCTTTGGCAAGCCATTCCTGAAGCAAAGATTCAACAACTTTGCTCAGGCTCATTTTGTAGCGACTGCGTGAGTATTTCATCGCTTCATCCCATGTGTTTTTGTCAATTAACAAACTTCTTGTCACTTCGTCTTTTGGTTTCAAGGGTATCCTTGTTATGATGCTTGCAGAAGTTCTATAAAACTTCTGTAGCTGTCAACGATTTTTTGGTTTTTTGTATTTTGTATATAAAATTCTATGGCTTTTTTGCCGAGTCTGGGAATTTCATTTTTAACAGCCCAGCTGCTGACGGTGCCTTCGGGTACTTCAAGGACTTCGGCGAGTTGTTTTTGTGTGATTTGAAGCTCTTTGCAAATATCTTTGACAACATTTGATTTGTCTTTTTTGATTTTTTTGTTTGCAGGTTTTAATCTTTTTTGTTTTGGTTTTTTTTGCTGTATCTCAGTAACTGTAGTACAATTCGTATCCATCCAGGCAAGAACATTTGAAGCTTCTAAAACCCAGTCGCGGGAATTAAGCTGTTTGACAACATCTTCACAAAACTCTTTTGCATACATCTGTGCTGTTTCTTTATTGCTGAGTTGGTAGAGTATTGCAAAAGCAAGCTGCAAGGCACCTTTTGAGGTGTTTCCCCAGTCAAAACCGTTCTTGGCGTATTGGTATATATCGGTACGACTCGGGAGGTTCAGTTCTTTATATGTTACAAATTTATTGCCCAGTAAAGTCTTATGCCCTTTGAAGACATGGTTGTTCATTATTAATGCCATAGTTTTATTTTCTCTTATATGTTAAAAATGCAATGCTGTTCCTCTTTTTCTTTAAACTCATTTTTATGAGGTGTTAAGATAAACAACATATATAAGAGATAAAAGCAATAAAAGTACCAATAATCAAACTAACATGATAAAATTCTTTGGTTTATAATTTTTTAAATGGTATATGTTTGCGTGAAAGTTCCTCTTGAAACATATCAAAATATTTTTTTACTTCTTCATTGTTTTCTCCGCTTAAAGAGAGTTCCACATTCGGTTTGTTCTGTATAAAAATTGGCAGGGAAGAAAGCTCAATGTTTTTTGGGAGTTTTTGCATAACATCAATGAGTGTATTTTCACTTGTTTCTGCCAGCAGTGTATATCTGTATTTTTTCCTTGCCTGTGAAAAACATTTTTTTATTATTTCACTGCTCATTGGATGGGACATCGAGGGGAAACCCGGCATAAAAAAGAATCTCCTGTCTAAAGCAAAACCGGACATGTTGTTTACCGGATTTGGCAGAAGTTCTGCATTTGGCGGTATCTCCGCCATGTGGATACGATGAGGATATGCCTCGTCACCAAATTTTTTGATAATGTCTTGTTTGAATTTTTCATGTGTTACGGGCTTGGAATTTCTGAAAACTTCCGCGGCCACTCCCGTGTCAAATCATCGGGAGTCGAACCGATGCCGCCAAAAGAGAACATCACTGCTTCTTTGTCGTCGCGTATCATTTTATAGGTGCGTTTCATCAGTCTGACATCGTCTTTGATGACAAAAGAGGCACAAAGTTCATGCCCGTATTTTGCAAGTTCATTCTTTAAAAATTCAAAATGTTTGTCAACGCGTCTTCCGTTAAGAATTTCTGTTCCAATAATAACTGCATAAAAGTTCATAGCATTACTTTTTTACATAATTATAGTATTATTTCATAAACAATTAATAAGGACAGAAAATGTCACATATAGAAAAATTAGAAGAACTGCTGACGAAAAGTGTTATTCCCGATATTACAGAAAGACTCGATGAGATTTTTGAAGAGATAGCCGGAAACAAAGAGGCAACACAGGATGCCAAAGAGGAAATAGAAGAACTCCGTGAATTCAAATCTGACCTCGAAGATGTTATAGAAGACATTAAAAACGGTGATATGGAAGAAGAAGAGGCAAAAGAGCTTGTAGCGGACATATTGGCTGCTCAAGAGTGTGAAGATGAAGAAGATTTTGGATTTAAAGAAGAGGAGGAAAATAAATGAGAATAATTCTTTTAGGCGCTCCGGGTGCAGGAAAAGGGACACAGGCGCAGTTTTTAACCAAGAAGTACAATATCCCGCAGATTTCTACAGGCGATATGCTTCGTGCCGCAATCAAAGCGGGAACTGAGATGGGAAAAATGGCAAAAGCGGCTATGGATGCGGGACAGCTCGTGACAGATGAGATTATTATAGGACTTGTCAAGGACAGAATTGCACAGGATGACTGTAAAAACGGCTATCTTTTAGACGGGTTTCCTCGTACACTGCCTCAAGCAGATGCAGTAACGAATGCAGGAATTGCGATTGATGCCGTGATAGAGATAGATGTACCGGATGAAGAGATAGTCAAACGTATGTCAGGAAGACGCGCGCATCTGGCAAGTGGGAGAACCTATCATGTTGTTTACAATCCGCCAAAAGTAGAAGGCAAGGATGATGAAACGGGTGAAGATTTGGTACAGCGTGATGATGACAAAGAAGAAGTGGTACAGGACAGACTGAAAGTCTACCATGAGCAGACAGAACCGCTCATAGACTACTACAAAGAACAGGCTGAAAAAAATCCGAATATCAAATATATCAGAGTTGACGGCACTGCTGATATCGCAGATGTTGAAAAAGCGATTGTTTCACAACTTGGTGAATAACCGTCTGCTATGATTCGGGTCGGTAGACCCGGATATTTTCACAGCCTTTGGCATCCCGTAAGTACTGTGCATGCAATTGGCTCATGATGCCTTTGTCACAGTACAGAAGATACTCTTTGTCCTGTGGAAGCTTGTCAAACTCTGTTTTTAGTTTGTGAAAAGGTATCTTGAGCGTGTTACATGTAAGCGCAATACACTCTTCTTCCGGACGAATATCTATCACCGTAAAATCACCGTTTTTCAAAGTATGAACAACTTCAACAGGTGCCAGATTTGTAATGTCATCTATTATTTCATCAATACTTAAATATTGTGCATTTTGCACTGCTGCATCAAGTATATCATAGTTAAATTTTTCTGCCACTTTTTCCATACGCTTGAAAGAACCGTGCGTAATTGGATTTTGAGAAATAACACCACAGTATTCGGGCATACTTTCAGCAAAATGGCGTGTGCCGATTTCATTGGCCATGTTCATAATTTCGGGCTTGTTCATTGTTGCGAGAGGACGCAAAATAAGCTTGTTCGTTACCTGGTCTATGAGCGCAAGGTTACGAAGTGTCTGACTTGATACCTGCGCAACACTCTCACCGGTCACAAGGGCATCAATCTCCATAGCATCGGCTACCTGTTCAGATGCTCTGAGCATTAAACGTTTGAGCATAACACCCATGTATGTCGGCGGTGTTGCTCTGAAAATTTCTGTAAGCACATCATCAAAGGCAACGGAGACAAATTTGACCTTGTGAGAAGATCCGAATTTGTTCCAAAGATAGAGTGCAACCTGTTTCACACCTATTTCATGCGCTATACCGCCAAGATTGAAGAAAATAAAATGCGTTTTTATACCCCGTTTCATTGTCAGATACGAAGCCACGGTAGAGTCAAAACCACCGGACATCAAAGAGAGAATATCGCCCTGTGTGCCAATAGGAAATCCGCTGAGTCCTTTGTACTTTGTGGTAATGAGATTGAGCTGATTTTGGATGAGTTCCATTTGTATAATCACATCGGGATGTTTTAAAGAAACACTTTTTGCATTTGAGTTTGCCAAAAGATGCCCGCCTACTGTTCTTTCTATATCTATGGAACTGAAAGTATGTTTTCCGGTTCGTTTTACTCTGACAACAAATGTCTTGTCATCCAAAGAATCGGCAACAAGTTCGCATACTTTTGTTTTGATTTTCTCAATAGTATCCATGTCGTCAAACTGCAGCACTTCAAGAATCTGTTCAATGCCGGGAGTATCCAAAAGTTTTTGTCTTACCTCAGGCAAAACATCTTCGGGGGTTAAAACTTCCATTTTGTCAGAGAATTTTTTGACTTCGATTTTTGTGTCTATACGCTGTAAAATTGTGAGCAGGTTGTTGTAGAGTTGACCGACCATCTGGCGTTTTGCAGAGGGTCCTTTGATCATAATTTCGGGGAAAAGTTTTAAAATGAATTTTTGCACCGTGGAGGCCTTTAGATTTTTGATTGAATAAAGCTTTCCATGTCGTGAACTATCTCTTCAATACTTCGCTCACCGGAAATGACTTTTAAAATGCCTTTTTGCGTATAAAAATCTTTAATCTGCCCTAAAGGTTCCATATATATTTTCATACGGTTGTTAAAGACTTCGTTGTTGTCATCTTCACCTCTGGCGCGTCCAAGCACTCTTTGCCTGGCTGTCTCTTCGCTTACCTCTACCTCAATAACACTGGAAAGTTCAATATCTTTATGCTTTTGCAGGTAGGTATCAAGTGCAAGCATCTGCTCTACACTTCTTGGATAGCCGTCGATGATAATAATGTCAGTCGGAGAAGATTTTATAGCATTGATGATTGTCTCTATAACGATATCTATAGGAACAATTTCGCCTTTTGAGATATATCTGTGTATCTCTTTGCCCCGTTCACTCGCACTGGCAACTTCGGCTCGCAGCATATCACCGGTAGAGTAGTGTGTGATATCAGGGTTGTGTTGTGCTATGAGCTCAGCATCTGTAGTTTTACCGGAGCCTGGAGCTCCGATAATAAGAAAGAGTTTTTTTGTGTGCGACATAATATTATGCCTTTGTTTGTTCACGCAGGCGTATATGTAAGTCACGCAGTTGTGCATTGTCAACAGGACTTGGTGCTTTAGTTAACAAACAGGACGCTTTTTGTGTTTTAGGGAATGCAATAACATCACGAATGCTTGTTTTTTTCGTTAAAAGCATAATGAGTCTGTCAAATCCTAAAGCAAAACCACCGTGTGGAGGTGCACCGAATTTAAGAGCATCAAGCAGGAAGCCGAATTTTTCCTGCGCCTCTTCTTCTTCGATTCCAAGCAGTTTAAAGACCTCTTCCTGTATCTCTTCTTTGTGTATACGAATAGATCCGCCACCAAGTTCTGTACCGTTTAAAACGATGTCATAAGCGATAGACTCTATCTCTTCTACATCATCTTTGTCTGTGTCTTTTGGCATGGTAAACGGATGGTGCAGCGCTTTTACGCGACCGTCTTCAACTTCAAACATCGGAAAATCGACAACCCATACAAATTCAAAAGCATTTTCGTCTATCAGATTCATTTTTTCATGCTCGGCAATGAAATTTCTGAATCTTCCCATGTAATCCCATACCGTTTTTTTGTCACCTGCACCAAAGAAAACAACATCACCGACTTCAAGTTCGGTTCTTTCAATGATAAGCGCTATGTCTGCTTCAGAGAAAAACTTGGTCAGAGGACCTTTAAGCCCGTCTTCTTTCATCTGGAAATATCCAAGACCATGTGCGCCAAACTTACGTACATACTCTTCGAAAGATTTCATTTCACGTTTTGAAAATATCAGATCAGCACCTGGAACTTTGAGCGCTTTAATACGGTTAACATGCGGTTTTTTTGCAATATTTGTAAATATTTCATTATCACATCGTTCAAAAATGTCAATGACATCTACCATTTTAAGGTCATAACGCAAATCCGGTTTGTCAGAGCCGTATAATTCCATAGCGTCTTTATATGTAATACGGTTAAAAGGAGGCTTGATTTCAACACCACAGGCATCAAACATTGCCACAAGCAGATCTTCGGCTATTTTCATAACATCTTCTTGATTACAAAAACTCATCTCAACATCTATCTGCGTAAATTCAGGCTGACGGTCTGCCCGCAAGTCTTCATCACGGAAACATTTTGCGATTTGAAAGTATCTGTCAAATCCGCCAACCATCAAGAGCTGTTTGAAAAGCTGTGGTGACTGTGGCAGGGCATAAAACTCACCATTGTGCACACGAGACGGTACCAAATAGTCTCTGGCGCCTTCGGGAGTCGATTTTGTCAAAATCGGTGTTTCAACTTCCAAAAATCCGTTTTTATCCAAAATATTTCTTGCCGCAATCGCTGCTTTTGAACGCAGGCGAAAAACTTCATACATATCAGGATCACGAAGTTCCAGGTAACGATATTTCAATCTTGTCTCTTCACCGACATTTTTATCGCCAATGACAAAAGGAGTAGGAGCAGATTTGTTTTCTATAATCAGTTCTTTTACAATAATTTCAATAGCGCCGGTTTTCAAACGGGGATTTGTCAAACCTTCTCCGCGAAGACGAACGGTTCCTTTGACTATTAAAACATATTCATCACGGACATTGTTTGCAACTTTATGCGCTTCTTTAGAGTCTTCAGGGTCACACGTAAGCTGAATAAGTCCTGTTTTATCACGCAAATCTATGAAAATAATTCCACCATGGTCACGATAATTATTCGCCCAGCCGGTAAGAACGACATCTTCTCCAACATTTGTTTCATTTAAATCTGTACAGTAATGAGTTCTCAAAATATAGAGTCCTATATAAATAATTTTCGCGATTATACCTAAATATAGTATAATTAACAAAATTATTACACAAATGAGCAATTTTGAAAACAAATACAATTAAAAAAGTCGGTGTTGTTTTACGACCGTCCACTCCTGAACTCAAAGAGAGCTATTTTAAGCTTGAAAAAATTTTTAACAAACATAACATAGAAGTAATTATAGACAGTATCAGCGGGGGCATGATAGGTGTAATGGGGATGGAATTTGAATATCTGTGTGAAAACTCCGATATTCTTGTAACGCTTGGAGGAGACGGAACACTTATATCGACTGTCAGACGCTCTTTTCGGTATGATGTGCCGATATTTGGCATTTATGCCGGCTCTCTCGGATTTTTGGCAGATATCAACCTCAACGAATTAGAAGAGTTTGTTGCCAATCTGGTTGCAGGCAACTACAGAGTGGATGAAAGATCTATTTTGGAAGCCCAGTTTATACAAAACAACAAAGAAGTTGTCCTTTATGCTTTTAATGACATTGTTATCACACGGGCTTCCGTTTCAAATATGATACATGTAGAGACCCTGGTCGATTCAAAAGCATTCAATACCTATTATGGTGACGGTGTGATAGTGGCTACTCCGACAGGCTCAACCGCATACAATCTTTCAGCAGGAGGTCCCGTTTTGTTTCCTCTGACAAATGTTTTTGCCCTGACTCCAATATGTCCGCATTCTTTGACACAAAGACCTGTGGTCTTACCGGGAAAATTTTCTATAGAGATGAAAACACCAAAAGACAAAGCTCTGCTCATAATAGACGGGCAGGACAAACATGAGTTGGAAATAGGGCAGAGTATCCATATCAAATTAGCAAAAAAAGAGTCAAACTCATTCACAGAGACGAATTCAACTATTTTGATGTGTTAAAAGAAAAGCTGCATTGGGGTGACTAGTCTATATTGATACTCGAGGAACTGTCAGAATTCTTTTTAATCATTCTTTTTATTTGTTCTGCTGTATAGCTCTTTTGATGAGGATTTTCATTGAGCAGATCAAATCTTATTTGTATGGTAAGTTTGCCGAGTGCTTCTCCCAACTGTTGGTCATCGTTGCTGAGTGTCCCGTCTTTGGAAAGTATGGAAATGACTTTGAGAAAGTTATTGTATTCGTTCAAAACGGCAGGTGAGGCAAAAATAGCAAGTCTGTGTGTCACAAATTGCAGTTTTGTTATCTCTTTGTCCGTCAGAAGAGACTGTTCTGACATGCTCTCCATCAAGTCCAAAAGTCTTTCGTAGGTTGCCGCTTTTAAATCAAGAAATTTGATATTCTGTTCTTTTTCTATTTCAACTTCTGTCTGTTTGTTCAGCAGCAGTGCGGTTATGAAAACTGTTGCAATAGTACCAAGAATGATGAGGACAATCTCCTGAGTAAAAGGAGTGCTGTCTGTCACTTTATATGCATAACGCAGATAGGCATAGCCGGCAATCAGCGTTATAAATGTCAGAAGAAGATAGAGAAGTTTTTTTGTATAATTGTTCATATAAGAATCTGCCTTTAAAAATAATACGCTAATTTTATCTAAATCAAATAAAGATATAATAAGAGCATGAAAACATTGACACACTATTTACTTGCTGTATTTCTTTTGCAAAGCTCTCTTTTGGCACACCAAAACCATGCTGTTGTTTTGCAGTACCATCGGTTTGATGAAAACAGATACCCCTCTACGAGTATATCTATGGAACTATTTACACAACAGATGCAATACCTGGCAGACAACAACTATACTGTCTGGCCGTTTTCTAAAACAGTAAAATATTTAATTGAAAAAAAAGAACTTCCGGATAAAACGGTTTCAATTACTATAGATGACGGATATCGCAGTGTCTATACAAAAGCCTATCCTTTGCTTAAAAAATACAAATTTCCTTTTACTGTATTTGTCAATTCTGTTCCTGTTGTGCATGAGTCTGTTCATTATTTGACCTGGGATGAAATGCGTGAGATGGGAAAATACGGTGCAGAGTATACAAACCACACCTATTCCCATCAGTTTTTAGTGCGCGATGGTATAAAAGATCCAAAAAACTATAAAAAACATGTTACCAAAGAGATAAAAATGTGTGAAGTGAAAATAGAAAAAGAGCTTGGCGATAAAGTCTGCACTGACCCGAAAATACTGGCATATCCTTTTGGCGAGTATGACGAACAACTGATGCAGTTGGTCAAAAGTTTAGGCTATATCGGTGTAGCGCAAAATTCTGGTCCAATTTCAGATGCAAGTAATTTCATGGCTTTGACAAGATTTCCGATGTCGGGAGGTTTTGGAGAGATGAAGCAGTTTGTATTGAAAATAAATACACTGCCTCTGCCTTTGTTGAGCGTTTCAAATGAAGATACGCTTGTTGATGTTTCAAACAATCCGCCTGTTTTGACCCTCACTCTTAAAAAACCGCTTCAGGATTTACAGTGTTATACGGCTGAGGGAGAAAAAATAGCGATGCAGTGGCTTGATACAAACAGTGTAAAAGTACAGTCAAAATCACCTTTGCTCTATCCGAGAAATCATTATACATGTACCGCCCATGCAAAAGGAGATGCCTGGTACTGGTACAGTCATTTGTGGGTTATTTTAAAAGAAAAATAGTCTACTTTGTAAATGCGGCACTCATATAACCGACTACCTGTGACTTGTCTCCGCTTGCATCTGCACTGGTTCTGTAATCAAGCAGTGTCGGTTTCAGACCGTTTTGTATTGCTGCTATCAGCATCGCTTCTACGCCTATAATCCCGCAGGCTTCACAGCCCTGATGTAACTCAGCAGGATTGAGATTGGCTACGGCATCAAGGCAAACGGTATCAAGAGTTTTTGCTTTTTCAATGTCATAATAATGGCTCAGATCCGTACTAATAACAACAACAGTATCTTCATCCTCTAACAAATATTCAATAACTTTTGCCAAATTGGACGGATTTTCATTTCCATAGACAAGTTCCACAACAGAAGCTTCCGGCAGATAGTTTTTTACAAAGGGCATCTGTACTTCTGTTGAGTGTTCTGCATGGGCGTCCGGCTGAAAATGTAAGCCGAATTTCTCTATCAATTCATTTGCAAGTTTTTTATCTATAGGCAGGTTTCCAAGCGGTGTTTCATAACTGTCATATTCCGCAACACTTGTACCGTTTAAATAGACACGGTGACTCGGTCCAATCACCACCACACGTTTTGCATGAGAATTTTTTAGTAATCTAAAGGCGATATTTGCCGTAAATGCAGAATAAACATAGCCTGCATGCGGCACAATAACAGCTCTTGGCTTTAATTCAAGGACTGACTCGTCTTTTATGGACTCATCTATTATTTTATTGTAATGAGTGAACATTTTTTGTATCTCTTTTTTGCTTGCGGGATAGAACTGCCCGGCAACTGCATCTTTTCTTATACTCATTTCCATACTCCTTCTATAACTCGTCCGCATTTTGGACAATGTCCCTCAATGAGAGAATTTTTTGTGACTGCATAGCCTGTTCTGTCTATAAGCAAAGTCCCGCAATCCGGACAGTAGGTATCGCCGTGGACGGGAACATTTCCCATATAAACATACAATAAACCTGCTTTTTTTGCTATATCACTGGCACGCTGCAGGGTTTGCAGTTTTGTATATTCGTGATCCTGCATTTTGTAATCAGGGTGAAAAGCACTCAAATGCCAGGGCACATGTACGCCCAGATCATTGGCTATAAATGATGCCATTGCTTCTAAATCTTCATCACTGTCATTATCGCCTTCTATTAAAAGTGTCGTCACTTCCACCCAGATACCTTCTTTGACCATACCTTTGAGTGTCTCTTTGACCGCTTCAAGTCCGCCTTTTAATACTTTTTTGTAATAGGCATCGTCCCAGCTTTTAAGGTCTACATTGGCAGCATCAAGCCACGAGGCCATATCTTTGACAACTTCCGGGGTTTCAAATCCGTTTGTGACAAAAATATTTTTCAGTCCTTTTTGCCTTGCAATGACGCCGATATCTTTGGCATACGGGTAAAATATAGTCGGTTCATTGTAGGTGTAGGCAATGGAAGAAGCACCGTTCTCCAAAGCCAGATCAACCATCTTTTCGGGAGAAATATAGACGCTTTCATCGACTGTATGCTCTTGTGAAATCTGCCAGTTCTGGCAGAACGGGCATTTGAAATTACAGCCGACTGTCCCAAAAGAGAGGGCTGTAGTCCCCGGCAAGAGATGGTAGAGCGGTTTTTTCTCGACAGGATCAACATTCAGTGCACTCGGATGCCCGTAAACAAGTGTTTTAAGTGCTCCGTTTTCATTTTTATTCACGCCGCACACACCCACCTGCCCCTCTTTCATTTGGCAATAGTGTTGGCATAATATACATTTAATTTTTTCTTTTTCCGGTATTGTTTCATAATAATTCATATTAGTCTCCTTGAGTTAATCTTCTTTATACAGGAAGACTCAACTAGTGGATATATTAGCAAAATAATTATAAAAAGTCAAATATTTTTTTCTTAAGAATATTTGAACTATTTTTGAGTATGCATTTCAACTTCTTTGGGTCAAAGTCGCAGTGGTATAATAGTTGTAAAAGGAAAAAATATGTTAAAAAACAAGAAATCTTCGATAAAAGGTGCCTTTTTCGGTGCACTGGCGGGCGATGCTTTGTGTCTGGGTTCGCATTATGAGTATGACGCACAGAAAATCTACAAAGCATACGGAAACAAATCGATAGAAAAATTTATGAGTCCGGGTGAAATGATGGGCGGACAGACACATGGAATAGGGTGGGGAGAACGCAATTATCACCCCGGAAAAAAAGCAGGCGGAACTACTGACTATGGCGATTACAATATAGTCATTTTAGAACATCTGGCAGCTACGGCTAATCCGCCAAGAGAATTTGATGTCGCTTCATTACTGCCACACTGGATGAATCGTTTGGAAAACGGATGGGGTTCATGGATTTGTACGATGACAAAAGAGACCTATGCGCAGGTGAAACAAGGTGTGCCTGTTGAGCGTTTGGGTGGAGGCTCCAACGCCACAGCCATCCGTCATGTAGCAGCCCATGCCTATTATGACAATGAAGAAACACTTGCCCGTGTTGCACGCCAGGCTATGTTTACACATCGTCATCCCGAAGCACTTGAGGGAGGTGAATTTTTTGCCAGAGTTACACATCGTGTCATTCACGGTTCAACTCCACGTGATGCCATTGAAACAGTGGCAGTACAGATGGGAGGCTTTATAGAAAGCAAGGTGGCACAGGCAATAGCAAAACACAAAGAAGCAACAGATGAAAACAGCGAACTCTTAAAAGAGAAGTTCTGTGATGATCTGGCACTGACATCTATGGCAAAACTCTGGGATGTGGGAAGAAGTGAGCCTATTAAAGTAGGAAAAGCATCTCCCACACAGGGAACTTTACCGGGTTCGGTCTATTTTATACTTAAATATGCTGAAAACAAGAACGGACTTAACGAGGCTCTGGCTGCGAATGCTATGGTTGGCGGAGACAACGCTTCACGGGCAATTGCCATAGGCATGGTACTTGGTGCATACTTTGGCGTAGATGCAATTAATTCTCAATGGAGGGAGACTCTTGATCAATGGGAATATTGTGAAAAACTTTTAGAGACACTGCCTCTTTTAAAAGAGGTATAAAATTCAGTTATATTATGAATTTTGCTATACTTTCGCTTAAAAATTCCAGAAAAAGGATGAGTAATAGAACCTCAGAGCGAAATTACCAGAAAAAACCTTACAGTTATGATGACTTTGTTTTATGAAAAAGCCATAGAAGATACAATACTGGGACCTTATTTTATCCATGAACTCGGAGATGATATGCAAAGTGAAGAGTGGGTTGAGCATATTGATCTTTTGGCTGATTTTTGGTTGGCCAAGATGCTTGGTCAAAAAACCTATAAAGGAAACTTCATAGGTGCACATATTAAACTTCCCCAAATCAGCAGAGAAAGTTTTGACAGATGGTTGGAACTTTTCTCTTTAAGTGTTGATGAAGTCTATGTGTCTGAGATTGCCGAAGTTTTTAAGAAAAAAGGAACTCTGTTTTCGCAACAGTTTATAAATAATAAACTCAAGATTTAGAATCTATGATGAACATGAAAGTCCGATGTTCTTGTACTCTTCGGGTGTTTCCTGTGTAAAATGCTCAAATTCAGGTAATTCATCATAAGGTTTTCTTGCAATGTGCAAAAGTGTCTGTACCATTGAAAAATCACCTTTTTGGGCAAGGAGTATCGCCTCTTGCAGCATATAGTTTTTTAAAACATATTTTTGGTTGGCTTTGAGCATTGCTATATCATAAAGCTGTAAAAATCACTGTCGAGTAAAAGGTAGGGTGTTTGTAAAATCATATCATTAAGTTTCATAGAATAATATTACATGCAGAGGGCTAAAAAGAGGGCAGTACTCAGGATTTACTTTCTTATTTTTTGTGCCAGCTAAGGAAAAGAATTATATAATATTTCCTTAAAAGAAGAAGGAAATAAATTTTGACAGATGAAAAAACTGCTATATACTTTAAAGTAACACCTGCGCAAAAAGAGACAATAGATTTAAGAGCACAGGAGAATGGTTTTGATGATGTTCGTGCATATTTAAAAGTTGTAGCGCTCAGAGCACAGACTTTCAGTATCTCGGATGCAGGCTTGTCTACAGAAGAGCCTGCAGTTGAACTTGGATTCAGTGTAAATAAACTGCAAAAAGAGATACTTGAGGAAAAAGCGCAAGAAAGCGGGGCAAAAGAGCTTGCACAATATTTAATTTATGTTGCCCTGCACGGAGTAGTGACATCAGTCATCGAAATACGCTCAACCGGAAAGCTTGATTCGATGCTTGAGCGTATTATGGCAAGTAAAAGGAGATAAAAAATATGCTGATTAAACCGCATGAGGTACAACAGGTAAGCAATGAAGTGATTAATATGCTTCATGACGAGGAAATTGAGATTATTAACAGTTTTTATGATGCAGTCGTGGCAAAAGATATAGAAAAAATTGATGAGCTTTTTAAAGTTGTTTTGTTTGATGTTGAAGACCATTTTCAGACAGAAGAAGAGATGATGAAACAAAATAATTATACCAATTACCAAGTTCACAAGAATGACCATGATACAATGAGAGAAAAGATTGCAAAGTTTTTTGAAAGATGGCTTGTTTTGAAAAGTCCCCTTGAACTACAGGATTTTTTAGAAACTGATTTCAAAAAGTGGCTGGTTTTACATGTATCCAAATGGGATTCGGAGATGGCCTTACATTTGGGACATGCAATGTAGTCTTATTTTTTCAGAGACAGACCTATAATTGTATCGAGCTCATCCTCATAAATAATCTCTTTTTCAAGAAGAAGAGATGCGAGCTTTTCGATAACATTCCAGTGTTCATCAATAAAGTTTTTAATATTTTCCTCACCCTCATTCATCCATCTTTCAAGTGCTTTGTCGATTTTTGTATGGTAGTGCTCTGTATCTTTACTGACACTGCTTCCTTTTTGTGCATCCATAATTCCGTTGATATTAATGTAGCCGACTTCTTTGTCCATTCCATAATGTGCTATTGCTTATAGGCATCATGTGTAGCCTGTTGCAAATCATTTAACGCACCGGAATTCATTCCGTCACTGCTGCCAAAACGCTTAATCTGTGAAGTCCTGCCTGCCAGGAGACCAATATTCTGTTTTTAAAATCTTTGACGGTCATATTGTCCTGAATTTCATTATAATCATGAGAAATAAAATGCTCATTGTTGTCCCGAGGCGTCAAACTTATATGTTCTATATGGATATGAGGCATCAGTATCTTGGATGCAACAGCACGGCCTGCTTCATAAATAGCTGTCTCTTCAAATATCTGTTCCGCAGAGAGATAGGTCTGTTTTTCGCCATACTTTATAGCATTGATTTGTTCAACCAAAATTTCCTGTGTTATAGCAGGCAAGCCATGTCTTAAGCAGTAAAATGAGGCTTCTTTGCTTAACAATTCAAGTTGTGAACCGGTGAATCCTGCAGTGTGCATAAGCAGTCTGCTCATATCAAAAGAACCGCTTGAAGGTTTGTTTTTATGATTTTATTTAAAAAATATTCTCGGGCATCTTTGTCAAGATTGTTTACCTCGATGTGAATTTCAATACGACCGGGTCTGATGATTGCACTGTCAATGTTTTCTTTATAGTTGGTTGCCGCTATAACAAAAATATTTTCACCTTTTGTATCAGAAAAACCATCTATTTCGGAGAGAAGCTTGTTTATTGGAACCTCTTTTCCGTTTTCTCCGCCGCGTTTGCCAATGGTATCTATTTCATCTATAAAGACAATAGCAGGTGCATACTCTTTTGCTTTGCTGAAAACCTGTTTTGTTTTTACAGGGTCAAGAAGTTCAAGCCCGGTTATAGCAATAAAAGGCAACTCGGCTTCTTTGGCAAAAGCTTTTGCCAGCATTGTCTTCCCTGTTCCCGGCGGTCCGTAAAGAAGCATACCTTTTGGCGGTGCAACATCAAAACTCTCTAAAAGCCTGGGCTCTTTAAAAAAGTTAATAACCTCCTGCAGTCTCTGTTTTGCTTTGTAATGTCCTGCTATATCATCAAAAGAGACATCGGTATGTCAAAAACCAATCCGTCTTCACTGAAGTCTTTGATCTTTGTCACCTGTTTAAATCTAATATTGAAAATCTTATAGCTTATAACGCCCCGCTTGCTGGTAATACTGTCTTCTACATCAAGTGTAATGTTTTTTCTGAAAAGTTCTTTTACCAGTGTTTCATCTTCTATAAGAGGATTGACTGTTTCGTTGAGATAATTGAGGGAACTTTTTGAGAGGGAGACTTTAATTTTAACAAACTCACCGGTTTGTATGCCTGAGTCCATTATGTATGCGGTAATTCTGTCAAAAAAAGTGGTGCTTACTTTGTCTTTTATACGTCTTGCATCCAGTTCCGGAGCAAAGTTCAGTATTTGTATTTTTAAAAAATCATCGAAGTTCTCTTCAACTGAAAATTTAATGTTGTATTTTTCTTTGAATCCGTCTTTATATTGTAAAAATACTTTTTTTGCAATATTCGCATAGGCATCGTAGTTCAGTTTGTTAAAAAGACAGATATTCGCCTGCGAAAACCTGGAAACCAGTTCCGGCAAAATTGCTTCCTGCCAGCCACCGCTTCTGCTGTCCCTTTTTCTTTCACGTCTAATGGCTTCAAGAATCATAGATTCAGCCTGAATATAATCCTGTTTTACAAGGTCTTTGAAACGGTTGTCAAGATAAAGCTCTTTTCCGAGACTGGTAGTGATGATAAAAATTGCCTGTGTAAAATCAACCATATAGTTGGCGTTTTCTTCATTGTATATAATGTCTGGATCTTCACTGCAGGGAGCATCTGTAACCTTGTCCCATCCACAGCCGTCACGTAACTGGCCGCCTTCAAATATACCCAGAAGATTACTCTGAATTATGTTGTCACATTTTTCAAAAGCATCAAGCACTATAATCGCTTTGGGATTTCTGTGTACAAAGCCTGTCAGTTGACCGACACCGTAGCCTTTCCATCCGGCAGGATAGCCATAGAGTTCACCACCATTTTGTTGATGGTACTGTGTCATATCAAACTTCATGATTTTATATTTTGGCAGATGTTCACTCATAAGCTCAGCCAAAAAAGTTTTTCCGGTTGCAGGAGAACCCAAAAAGAGGTATGTAGCTTTCGGGGCTTTTTTATTTTCACTGATATCATTTTTCATACTGTTGACAACAGTATTTATGGCCTGTTCCTGTCCGAAAAGTTCTTTTGAAAGTTTTTCCTTTAAAGTTCTTGCAAGCTCTATATTGTTGACTGTTTGAGCAACTGGTTCTTTGTCTGCCTGCGCCAATTTTTTTGCATAGTTGTCTTCAATGATTTTTTCATGTTTTTCTACTGCTGCCTGTGCCAGTTCTGCTAAACTCGGTTTGTTCTTTTCTTCTTTGTCCATAGCTGCTTGGGCTAACTCTTTTAAATTTGGCATATTCTCATCTTTTTTTGATATAATATTTTTTAATTTTTGTATATTACTGAATTGTTGTTGAGCCTAAACATAAGATAAAAGGCAGTGGGTAAAAGAGAAAGGCAAATTAAAGCTATGGGCCAAAAGAGGCTCAAATAGCTTTAAATCACTGGGTCGCAGAGAGGTTTTTACTGTGCACCAAATTGGCGGGAATCCATTTCAGCCATAAACGTTTCTAGAGAAAACGTAATATAGTTTGCCAGATCCTCAGGAGTTTTTTCAAGGTCATTGAGCGTTAAAGGTACAATCTGTATATGTGAATCAGTACCGTTTACAGCATACGTAAATTGAATATACGGGCCTTTGCTTCATCATGTCCTTTGACGTTTTCTGTAACCAAAACACCAGGAATAAAATAGTCGACAGTCACATCAGGATTAACCTGAACCTTATCAACAAGTTCCACCACTTTTTTTAATTTTTCTACTGTTCTTCTACCATAATAACACTCCTCGTAATTTGTATCAGCTCTGTAGCCGATTTTTATATTTAACAGATAGCATGGTAGTAAAATAAAACAAACTGAAAATATAAGAATTAGATTAATTATTTTATTTAAGACTGCAAAAAGATTATCATTATCATTTGGGATAAAATTTAGCTATACTTTTATGATTAAAAATTAGGAGAGTATATGCTTTATGATACCGTAGACAGAGCTAAGGTAGAAGAGATGGTACATCGGTTTTATGCTGATGTACTCAAAGATGATATTTTAAGCCCTTATTTTACAAAAGCGCTGGGAAGTGATTTGAAGAGTGGAAAATGGCATGAACATTTAAATACATTAATTGGGTTTTGGCTACTGATGATGAATGCAGAAATTGGTTACAAGGGTGATCCCTTCCCTCCGCATGCATTTTTGGGGCAGATGTACAGAGAAACATTTGAACGCTGGCTGATGCTTTTTAAAAATGTTGTTGATACTATGTTTACTCCTGAAATTGCTCAAAGGTTTTACAAAAAAGCAGATATTTTAGCTGAACAGTTTATTGACAATTTGGATATAGATGAAGAAGAGGAAGAGTAGATGAGTGAACAAGCAAAAATATTAGAAGAAATGCAGCAACTGGTTATGCAAATTCTTAAAACAGGTACAGCCACTGTAGAAGAGGGCGACAGACTTGACGAACTTGAAGAACAAATGCTCAAACAAAAATGCTACAGACCGACTGACACTCAAAACAGTGCAAATCAGGGTGAAGAGATTGCAGAACTGTTTTTTAGCAATGATATGACAGGTGCAATAAACAAAATGATAGAGTATGACATTACGCCAGAAGATTTTTTCGGATTTGCTGCCTATCATTATGAGGATGAGCCTCGCGTAGGAATGTTTACAAAATCATTTATTGATAATGTAAACACAACTTATAAATCTAAATCTTAAACAACGAAGTTAAAATAGATAAACTCTATTTTAACTTTGAAGCAATGTCTTTGACAGCATCACTTGCATGATTGAATGCAAGTGCAATACTTCCCTGATCCGTAACAACATCACCAATAGTATAAAGACCTTTTACATTTGTCTCAAAAGTTTTTTCATCATACACCGGAACATCCCATTCCCCTGTTTTAACACCTGAATTTACAAGGATGTCTTTTGGAGTAGTACCGCCAAGTGCATAGACTGCTCTGTCATATTCACCGGTAGTTCCATCTGTAAAGTTTACTTTGATTGCTCTTTCTGTACCTGGTTCAACACTTGCAACATCTACACCGAGTTTATTGATAAGTTTGCCATTGTTAAGGTACTTCATGCACATTTCTGTATTGGTCGGATTCATTCTTTTTATTTCAGCCTGTCTGTAATTGAGTGTTACAACACAGTCTTCCATACCTTCCATTTCAATCAAACCATAGGCATACTCACCGGCGGTATCTCCACCGCCGACTATCATCACATGTTCACCGTTTTGAACTTTGGAAAGATTGAAGTTAAGTACACTTTTGAGTTCTTTGGAAATTTGTATTTTGGTTTGTTAGGTTTACCCATGCGACCAACAGAAAGAATAACATTTTTTGCTTTCATATTTTCAAGAGCTTCGGCTATGCCGTCTGTAGCATAAACAATTGAAAAAAGTCCATCTTCCTCTTTTTCAATTCTAATTATTTCATGGTTGTATTCAAATTTGTCCAATACGCCGGCTTCACTTAACTTATCATTCATTTGTTGAATATAATCTTCTTTTGAACACTCTTCAAAAGTAACATTGCCAGTAAATTCAAACTTGATTCCCATCCAGTCTTTATCTACTCTTTTGCCTTTTTTGTAAAACTTATGAATCATATCATTATGATGCGGTGCCTTGTCTATAACCATAACATTTTCGATACCGGCCAGTTTTGCTTCTATAGCAGCTGCCATTCCGCCAGGACCTGCACCTATTATTGCCAGGTCTACTGTCTTTGGATTATTTTGCGCCATTTATTTCCCCTTTTTGTCGTAAAATTCAGGCCGTAGTATAGTAAATTTCAGGAAAATACTCTTGTTAATATCTGTTTATGTTATTTTTTTAATATGTTTTTAAAATTTCTCTGTTTATATACCGGTTTGATTGCTCTTGAGGGGTGTTCAGAAACAATTTTGCGTACATCCTCATGCTCGTCACTGCTTAACCTTTCAAGTATATCAAGCGGTACAATCGGATTTTTCGCAACCGCTGCCCGAACATTTTCATCTTCGTCTTTGCTTAGTTTATTTAAGATTTCAGGTGTTGTGCTTGGGTTCACTGCAATAGAAATTTTGACAAATACATCCTCATCATTACTGAGCGTATCCAAAATATCAACAGGGGTGTTTGCATTGCCGGCTACCCAAGACACAACTTCTCTGTCTTTGCTTAGGGCTATGAGCGTTTCGACTTTTGTATTTGGGTGTTCTGCAACAAATTCACGAACAAACGGACTTTCGTCTTTGCTTAGTTTGTCTAATGTTTCAGGTGAAGTATTGATATGTGCAGCAACTCTTGCGCGTACAAACTGGTTTTCATCTTCACTTAATTTATCCAGTGCTTCTGTGGATGTCTCCGGGTTGTTTGCCAGTGCTCTGCGAACACTCTCGTCACTGCTTTGTATCGATTCTAATTCTTCTTGTGTTATCATTTTTGCTGTTACCTTCATAATAATATGGTTTTTGATTTCGTGAATTGTAGCTATATGTCTCTTAAATGCTTAGTCAAAAGAAAACGGAAACTTTTTTTCTAAGTTATTCATCAAGTCTGTCTCTCTTTGTGATGTGACATTCTTTTTCAAATACTCCCAGAATTCTTTTGCTGCACTGACAACCCGGAGCCATTCTTCATCCTGCAGTATCTCCTGAGGATTTTCATCCGGTTCCATATAAAAGGCTGCAAGTTGATGAAACTTTTTTGCATGATCAGCCTCTTGTTTGGAAACATTTGCATGCAGGACAGCTTTTTCGTAAGCATCGTCGAGTGCTAATATGTCAAAATAGGCACTTATGCATTCATCAAAGGAAGAAGACCATACTTCATCATCGGGCCATTTGGCTGTTTGGGGGTAGACCCATGCCATTTCCTGGAGTTTGAGATTTGAAAATTCAAAGATTGTAGTTATCCAGTAGAGCCGCCATCTTTGTTTCAGTTCGACATCACTGATGTCATCCTGCAGATTTTTCATGAGCATAGTACTCTCCTTTGGTATGTTTTATAAGTTGAATCTTACCCTTTCTTGTCTTAAGCCTAAAGAGGTTAAAATTCAGTAAATACACAAGGATGAAAAATGAGCATGACAGGAATGATATTTCAGTTTAACAGTAATGACGGCAAGGGATTGCTTATGTTGTCTGACGGTGAGACAAAAGAGTTTGACACTACCCAATGGGTAGAGAAAAGTAACATACCCTCTGTAGGATTGAAAATCTCATATGATGAAAGTGGTGGTAAAATCAGGGTGAAGCCATACAATGAAGAAAAAAAAGAATCTTCCGCCTATTCAAATGCTGATGAGTGTATTCTTCACTTTAAAGAAGAGGGATTTAAAGTTGTCAAGGACACTGCAGGTGAAATGACGCGAACAATTACACTGAGAAAGTATGAAATGGGTGACTTTGCAGAAGTTATAATCAAGTCTGTGAACGATAAAGTTTCCGTAACCCATATGATAAACGGGAAAAAAACCAACTGATTTTTTTTATTTTTTATTAAGTATCCAATGGTATTATAATCACAAAAAGGAGACAATAATGAGCGAAACAACAACGGAAAAAGTGGACTTTGACAACATGAGTGTCATCCAAAAGATTAATGCTGTAGATAAAATTATAGATGAAAAAATCAGAGAATTCTTACATGCAGATGGCGGGGATCTGGATTTTATAGATCTTAAAGAGACAAACGGTCTGACTGATATTTATATCTCATATGTCGGGGCCTGCGGATCTTGTGCAAGTTCAGGAGGAACACTGACTTCCATTCAGAGAATTTTAAACGGTCAACTCGAAACCGACAATATCAGAGTATATGCAGTTTAGCATACAAAAGGAAAAAAATTGATTGCACAAGAAGAACTTTCGATGGTAGCAGTACCGAGCATGAATGACACACACCTGGAGGAAAGTCTTCTTATAAACAAACTTGAGACAGCTGCAGGCAGCAACGATATAGAATCAACGCTTGCAACGCTCAAGGAGCTTCTTGCACATACTTCCATACATTTTTCAGAAGAAGAAAGTATGATGCAGGAAACAAAATTTCCATCATATAACTCACATAAAGCAGAACATGACAGACATTTAAGCGAGCTTGCGCATATCATTAAGTATTTTGAAGAAAAAAGAGATACGAATGCGATTATGGCTTATATAAAGGGGAATTTAGAATCTTGGATGCTAGATCATGTTAAAACGATGGATGCGCTGATGGCAGAGTATTTTCAATCAGCTAATTCTTAATACTTTAAAACAGCGGCATCAACCGGCTGTTTTTAATCTTCGTAAGTTGGAGAAGTGTAGTCAAATCCAAATTTCATCTTTTGGCTTATATCTTCATCTATCTGATCTATAATTTCTTCGGTTACCTTTTCAATATTTTCGATAAACCTGTTTTTTTCTCTTGCATTCTTAAATGAATGAATGGTATAAGATTTTTCCTGTGTAAATGTCTCTAAAAACTTTTCTAAAACATCATCCCAGACTAAAATAACTTCTTTGCTTAACTGGTTTTCTTTTCCATCTTCTGGAAGCGTAAAATTAAAAACTATATTTTCTTCATATGTAATGACTTCATATTTTTTATTTGCTGTCAATTTGTATCCTTTTTAAAATTGACAGTGTACCTTTGTACTTTTTGATTGCACTTAAAATTAAAAACACTTATAATTTTTTAGCTAACGGGAATATAGGTCTGATACATTTCCCACCATCGGGCCAAGTCTCTTGCTTCTTGAGAGAAAGGATTGTTTACTATTCTTTCAAAAGTGGCAGTATCGAGACTTTTAAGCTCCTTTACAAGTTTACTGACACACTCTAAAATGACATCCGGCACTTCTTTATCTTGAGAAATTAATACATAAGCATAAAGCTCACAGGTATAATGTTTCTAGGTCTTGTGCCCAAAGACTAAGCTCAACCTGAGAGAGCTGTTGGCTGATACGGCCGACTTCTTCTCCTTCTTTGAAGGCAATAATGGTTGGAAGCGCACCCACTCCATACTCTTTTGCTGCTTTTTGATGTTTGTCGGCATTTATTTTTAAAAACCTTACTGTCGATCCAAAACCAAGTGCCGCATCTTCATAGTCTTCATACATTGCCATACACGGACCACAGGCAGTAGAATAAAAATCAACCAATACCGCAATACTGTTTTCTTTGATGTGCAGCATGCAGTTTTCATCATCTACTTCAACAACAAAAGGATTGTCGAGTTCTGAGTGGCATTGTTTACAGATAACGGTTTCTTCTTTGGATTCACCTTTGCTACTGTTAAGAGTGTTGCACTCTGAACATACTATTTTAATAATTTCCACAATTTGCCTTCTTTTATCATATCTTTTTGTTTTGATTATATTAAAACTTAAATAAGAAACACTTAAGTTTTAAACGAAGGAAATAATCTTAAAATATGGATTTTTTATGGCAGTTTCAAGTGTGTTGATTTCATCAAGTACAACCAATACTTCATGATTTTCGGTTTTTATTTTGATACATTCCTGATGATTTTCGTTACGGGCTGTATCAAGTGCTTTTCCTTCAAAAACAGAACCTGATTTCATGGTTAATTTAACAGGGTAGTGGTACATACATGCTATTTCAATATAGTCGTATTGTTGACAGCTAATCATGTTTGTAACAACAACTCTTCAACATTTTGTCTTGAATCAACAATAGCCATAACATAAACAGTGTCATTTTCAATTTTATACATAATCCTCCAATGCTGCACAATCAGCTCTCTATAAATAGGTATAATGTTGGTTTTTGTAACGGTCGAAGATAGCCGATAAATTTCTGCCAGGTAATTTATTGGTTACTCTGTTTTGTTAACTTACTTGTAAGTGCCTAGTTTCTTCTTTAAGCCTTTCAGCTATCCAAACTTTAATGATAGACTGTCTAGTTACACCTATCTTTTTTGCTTCTTTGTCTAAAGAGTCTATAACCCATTGTGGGAAATCTACATTAACTTTTTTTGTATCTGTTTTAAGAGCATTAGGTCTGGTAGCTTGTGAAAAATCAAGATATTCACTTATGTCTTCACCATTATCAAACTTCTCATCAAACTCTTTAGCAGTTATTGTTTTCATAATTCTTCTCCTCATTTTTCCTACATCTTCGAACACTAATAATTCTATTTGTGTTTTCTATTATAGTAAATATTACAACAAAACATTTTGTGAGTATTTTTGAGATGAGTGCATAGCGAATTTCATTATCAACAATGTTAGCAGGAACAACAAGTGCATCCTCATCTTGCCAAAGCTTTTGAGCTTCTACAAAATCTATGCCATGTTTCTCTTTATTGATTTGACTTTTCGTATCATCATACTCAAATTTCACATAAATCCTTTTTTTGTATTTTAAGTATAAAAAGTATACTTTAATTATACCATGTTTGTCAAGTCTTGAAAGTTTTTGTGGAGAGTTAACGGCGAAGCTGAGTGGCACGTTTAGGGCTCAGCTTTGTTTTGTTAGCATTTAAGCACAGTTAGTCTTGTAGTCTAAAAAAAGACTTTCTACTGGTATGTGCAACTGCTTATGTAAATTTCTTATCATCTCAATAGTGAGTTTTCTTTTTTTATTTAAAATTTCAGATACTCTAGATTTACTTCCAACAATAGAAACTAAGTCTTTTTGTTTTAAGCCTTCTTGCTCCATTCTAAACTTAATAGCTTCTATTGGGTCAGGTGCTTCGATTTTATAGTGTTTTTCTTCATAAGCCTCTACTAAAGTTGTTAAGACTTCTAGTTCATCCATCTCTGGTGTATTTGGTTTGGCACTCATTAAATTTTCAATTCTTTGCAGTGCTTCATTATAGTTTTGCTCATTTTTGATTGGTTTAATATTCATCTTATAAATCCTCCATTTTAACTTTATCGTATTGTTTATGTGTTCCAATAAATTTTACAAAAACAATTTTTGCATAATAGTTTATTGAAACTATCAGTCTATACTTATTTCCAGCAATATTGAAAACAACTTTTTCATTTCCAATAATACTAGCACTTCGATACATCTCTTTTACTTCATTTGGATTATTCCAATCAAGTTTCAGAACCTCTTTATGCCAAGCTTCTAAAGGATTTTTAGAGTCTGTGTATTTTGGCTGCTCGTAAAAATCTTTTAGTTTTTTCTTTGAAATTATTCTCATAGACGAATTATAACATAGTTCCCATTTTTAGAACTTAAATTATGTAAGATGAAATTTTTGAGGATGCTAACGGTTGACTCTAGCCAATAAATGACCGTTAGGGCATTTATTGGCTACGAGGTTTTGTTATGTGACTTATAGTCCGTGTACTAATAGTCATCAAAATGGTATTATAACTAAAAAAGAAAAGATAAAAGATTTCATGTCTAAAGAACTAGTAAAAAATGTTGCAATTACTTTAAGAAAAATCAGAAAACAAAAGAATATAAGTCAAGAAGACTTAGCAAATATGGCTGGGTTAGATAGAACATATATATCTGGAGTAGAAAGAGGTGTTCGTAATATAACACTTGATTCTTTAGAATCTATTGTTCTAGCCTTAGAGATTAATATATCAGATTTTCTTTTAGATTTAAACAAAAGTATACAAACAAGAAAGGAAAATTAAATTGGCAAAAAAGAAAACACGTCCACCAAAACTACCACAGCTTTTAGACAGAAAAATCTATAAAACAGGTCAAACAAGAGGAGCGGATGATGATGTTATATATCAAAACCGTGTATCTCGTTCAAGTACTGTTCTTATTCCATATCATCTGTTTGATGAAATTGGCTCACCTCCTGCAGGAGAGGATTCATTTACTAATGGATTTATTGTTTTAATAACACCAAAGGAGTATTTTGAAAATCCAAATATAGAAAATGATTTAGAATTAAAAGAGTTAGTTTTAGGAGAAAATGCTCTTATATTCTATCAAATTCGTTCAGATTGGGATTCTAATAACCCTGAAAGTTTAGGATGGTTTCCCGCTAACAATAGAGAAGCACCGCTAGGCGGACAATATGTAGCTAGAATTGCAGCCACAACATCAATAGATAATGGTGGTAAAATTTCAAGAGGTTTCAATACAACAGGTATGAAAGGTGCAGGGATCCGTTTGTTTGAGTATGCAACAAAAAACAGGATTGAAGATTGTCGTACACAGTTAGAAATAATATTCTGGTTATGTTCTGATTCTTTAGAAGTTGTTATGGAGTTTGGGATGTCTGAAGATGATGCTATTAAAAGAAAAGAAGATTGTTTCTCACAAGCAGAAGAAAAAGGCTTATTAGATTATGAGCGTTTAATTGATGCAAGAATGATAAATAATGAGAATAAAACGATTTGTCCATTATGTTTAGAGCCATTAACTGCTTACGGATTTTTTAATAGATTAGTACAAGCAACTGGAAGGGAAGTGCATGACTTAACAGTTACAGAAATTAATCTATTCCACATTCAAGAATTAAGATATGGTCAATACAACCACCGTCCTTACAATTTAGGCTGGGGACACCATCATTGCAATGTTGTTGTAAAAGACTCTGGTATCGATGAAACAATTGATTGGATGAAGAATGTACTTCAAAGAAATATTGAACAAGGTTATTTTGAAAGTTAGAATAATTTTTCTTGTATTTTAGTAATAGGGATTTCATTTAATTTATTTAATTTCAAGAACTCGTCATTATTTAGAAAATTTATTATTCTAGATGAAATCTTATTTACCCAGTGTTCTTCAATTTCAATTGATATATTTTTACGATTCAATGAAAGTGCTGATATTGCAGTACTTCCTGAGCCGGCAAAACAGTCCAATACAATATCATTTTGGTATGTAGTTGCTTCTATAGCGTGTTTTAACATATCTAATGGTTTTTCGGCAGGGTGCTTTCCTTTATATGATTTGACTGATGGAAATGTCCAAACATCAGTAAACTCTTTTGTTCCATCAATATTAAAAACTCTTATAACATCTTCATAAGGGGGCATATAGTCAACTTTCTTTGTATCAAGAATTGCCTTTCGTATTTTTTCATATTGTTCTTTACTTGGTGTATTACGACCAGCCTCCCAGTTAGAAACAGCACCCCCATGATTTACTTTTCCATATGCACCAGTAAGTTCAGTTAGTTGATGTCCTGAAAGACCTGATTGTTTTCGCATATTTCGTAGAAACTCCCCAAATGGAGAGCGATGGAGGTTACCATTAATAGCTGGTTCAGCAAATATTATTCGTTCTGAATGAGCATACCATTGTCGTAATGACTCTTTTTTCATTTTACCTTTCCAACCATCAAATCCTGGTTCATTTGGTTTTGTCCAAACAATATGAGATAATATGTTAAAGTTAGATGAAAATAATACCTCAAGGCGTGCAGACATAGATGAATCACAGAAACAAAATAATGATCCATTTTGCTTAAGTACTCTTCGCCATTCTTTAGCATAAGAAGCCATCCACTCCAAATAATGCTCATCTTTCTTAAATAAAGTATCTCCATAAATATTTTTCTTTTTAGTTGCATGGTAGGGTGGATCAGTTAGTATTAATGATATGGTATTGTCTGGAATTGTTTTTAATATTTCTAAAGAATCTCCGTGTGCAACAATTGATGACTCTGTTTCAGTATGAATATACGATGTTATTGTGTTTTTAATCTTTTGAAAGTCCTGTTTTCTTGATGACATCATATTTTGTGATTTTCCTGTGCTTATTAAGTGACTTATAGTCTACAGTAAAAATATTTAAATGTCAATAAAGAATAATAAATATTTTAGTAACATAACGACTGAAGATAGCCAATAAATTGCCGCTAGGTATTTATTGGCTACTCTGTTTTGTTATACTTTGTTGATGATTTTCAAGAAGTCTTTTTCCATGAACTACTGCCACAAACAAAATACTATCTTCATTCAATTTATAGATAAGTCTATAACTATTAAACAAAAATTTCTCGAATTTTTGTGTCATTAAATTCAGGAACTTTTCGCCCTAGTTCTGAAAATCCTTGTAATATCTCTGCTTTTTCAAAAAACTTTGAAACTACAGATTTAGCATAGGTTGGGGAATCTTTTTCTATGTAAGTTGCAATTGACTCAATATCCTCAAGAGCTTCTTCTGACCACTCTAGTGTGAAAGCCATTTATCCATTCTTTGTTTTGCATCTTGATGCGATGAAACTTCACCATTCTCAGCACGACTAATGCCATTTTTAATTTTTTCTACAACATAAAGGTGATACTGAATATCTTCATAAGTACAGTTGTCAGGAAGATTTTGAATCATCTCTTGTGCTTCTTGTTTTACGGCTACCATGTACTCTCCTTTTTTGTTTGTATTATAACATATCTTCTTTTTTAGTATAACGGGGGCGCGGGTGAATGACGGCGACATCTGAAAATTTATTTTCTGATGTTGTTGCTCATTCCTCCCGCTTGTTATCTGGCGCTGTGCGACAGATGACTAGCGGGTGTTCAACCCGCGCCCCCGTTATCCGGTCACGCAGTGAGCGGATAACTATTAAATAGGAGACATTATATACACATAAACCTTAAAAAACAAAAATAGTGAGACATGATAATTGTCTTTCTATTTTTAAAAATATGACAGTTTGCAATAAAAATTAGTTTAAAACAAAAAAAGAGCTACTATTGTAAAAATTCTAAATGTACCTTTTACTGAAAAATAGTCTAATAGTTGGACAAAATGTCTTTCTAATAAAGATAAACTGTAGAGAAAGGACATAATGTCTGTCTAGTTCTAAAGGAGTTATTATGCAAATGAAGAAAAAACTACTTGATTTGGTTCGTGAAAAAATTAGATTTAAGCATTACAGTATTAAAACAGAGCAGTCTTATACTGGCTGGATAAAACAGTATATATTTTTTCATAAAAAAAAGCATCCCGTTGAAATGGGCAAGAATGAGATAGAAGAATTTTTAACTTATTTGGCAGTTAAGAGAAAAGTAAGTCCTACTACACAGAATCAAGCTTTTTCTGCACTTTTATTTTTATATACTCAAGTTTTAGATATAGACTTGTCAAATGAAAATATTCAGGCTTTACGAGCACAAGAAAGAAAGCATATACCAGTTGTTTTAACCAAAGATGAAGTACAGAAAATTTTAGAAAATCTGACAGGGATATATCAACTTATAGTATATCTTATGTATGGCTGTGGCTTACGAATGAGCGAAGCATTAAATATAAGGATTAAGGATATAGATTTTGGATTTGATAAACTTTATATATGGAATTCTAAAAGTTTAAAAGATAGAACAGTTCCTCTTCCTCAAGTAATAAAGCAAAGACTTTTTGCACAAATTGACTATGTTAAAGGCATACATGCTAAAGATATAAAGGATGGATACGGCTCTGTATACATGCCTCATGCTTATGAAAGAAAATCTCCAAAAGCAAAGTTTAAAACAAAGTGGCAATATATTTTCCCTATGACTAAAGTCTCAAAAGACCCTCGGAGTGATACGATTAGAAGGCACCATATTCATCCAAAAACATTAGGCAGAAATATAAAAGCAGCAGCACAAAAAGCAAACATAAATAAACGTGTGACTTCACATATATTTCGACATAGTTATGCGACTCATTTACTGCAAGCAGGCATAGACTTAAGAAGTATTCAAGAGCTTTTAGGGCATAAATCTGTAGAAACTACTATGATTTATACTCATGTAGTTTCTGAGATGAACAAAGCAAAACTCATAAGTCCTTTGGACTTTTAAAAAGGCAAAAGAATGATAGAGAGATTTTATTTAAAAGATTATTTGAGTTTTAAAGAAGCGGAGCTTAATTTGCAATCGGGTCTGGTTGTGTTTACCGGTCCGAGCGGGAGCGGGAAGTCTATACTTATGGAGTCTATACTTTCATCGCTCGGGGGTGCGTCTTGTGATGCTTCTGTTTGTGAGGCAAGTGTTACCTGGACGATTGACGAAGAGGAGTGCGGCATTGAAAATGATGATATCAATGTATTTAAACACATCAAAAAAGAAAAGTCCCGTTACTTTATAAACAACCAAAGCCTTTCTCGCAAATCTCTCAGTCGGGTTGCATCTCAGTATCTCCGTCATTTGAGTTTAAAAGATTTCAGCGATTTTGAAAATGAAAACCTGCTTGATATTTTAGATAAAAGGGCAGGGAGCAAATCTCAAAAAATCGTGAAGCTAAAAGAGTCCTATAAAAAAAGTTTTTTAGAGTATCAAGAGGTGAAAAAAGCGTTACATGTAATAGAAGAAGAAGAGAAAAAAATTGTTGAGTTAAAAGAGTTTGCAGCATATGAGATAAAAAAAATAGAAGACATAAACCCTGTTATAGGCGAAGATGAAGAACTGTTGCAAATTAAAAAAGCGCTTTCAAAAAAAGAGAAAGTTTTAGGCAGTATAGAGTCGGCAAATGAGATTTTCAATTACGAGCATTTGGTTTCATCCGCCCTGGAAGCTTTGGATGAATCGAGCAGTTTTTTTGATGATGCCATGAATGAGTTGCGAAGTATCTTGGAGAGTTCGCAGGAGCGTTTTAGCGCATTGGATGATGTTGATGTGGAGGAGGTGCTGAACCGTATAGAGGCCTTAAGCGGACTCAAACGCAGGTACGGAAGCATAGAAGAGGCACTGGAGTATAAAAAGCAAAAAGAGCTTGAACTTGTAAAATATGAAAATATTGAAAGTGCAAAAAACGATTTGCATACAAGGTATGAAAAGCTCTCTGCAGAAGTTAAAGAGCTTGCCGATGCATTGAGTTCCTGCCGTGAAAAAGCTTTGCCGGGTTTTGTCAAAGACTTAAATCGCTACTTGCATAATTTGTATTTAAGAGATGCAAAGATCCACATGCGCACAATATCATACAACCTTTACGGACAGGACAAGCTGGAGATTGAACTCAATGACACGGAACTTTCCAAAATAAGTACGGGTGAATTTAACAGGCTCCGTCTGGCAGTTTTGGCTTTAAAGTCAGAGTTTATGAGCAACAATGGCGGGGTGTTGATGCTGGATGAAATAGATGCGAATCTAAGCGGTGAGGAGTCTATGAGCGTGGCAAAAGTTCTCAAACAGCTCTCTGAACATTTTCAGATATTTGTGATTTCCCATCAGCCGCAGCTTACTTCTATGGGAAATCAGCACTTTTTGGTCTATAAAGATGGTAAAATATCAAAAACAAAAGAGCTGAACATGAACGAACGAGTCGATGAAATAGCCAGAATCATCAGTGGAGAAACTGTTTCGAGTGAAGCCAAAAAGTTTGCAAAAGAGCTGTTGGAGGCAAACAGATGTGTTTCGTGATCTCAATTGTAGGACTGTTTTTGGCATACAGTTTTTACAATGCAGGCAATACACTCCTTGCAGGCGGTTCTGTTTTGGTTTCTGTGTTTTTTATATTTTTAATGATACGAAACATATTACATGTAAAGAAGAGAAGAGAAAAGAAAAATGATAATTGACACACATATACATTTGGATGATGACCGGTATGATGAAGATTTGGATGCGGTGTTGGAGCGTGCCAGAGAGGGTGGGGTGAAGCGTTTTATCATTCCCGGAGCGGATGTAAGTACTTTGGAAAAAGCTATCAGCATTGCGGAACGCTATGAAGATGTCTATTTTGCCATAGGTGTGCATCCGTATGATATCGAGGGTTTTGATATGTCCTGCTTTGAAAAGTACGTGGAACATAAAAAATGTGTGGCAATCGGTGAATGCGGGCTGGATTACTTTCGTCTTGAAGGCAGTGATGCAGAAAAAGCACAGGAAAAAGAGGCGCAGGCAAAGGTTTTTGCAGCGCAGATAGAGTTTGCCAAAAAACACAAAAAGCCTTTGATAGTCCATATCCGCAACGCTTCGCATGATGCAAAAATGCTGCTGCTGGAGCATAATGCAGGTGAAGTGGGTGGTGTGCTGCACTGTTTCAATGCCGACGATGAGCTTTTAAGTTTGGCAAATGAAAACTTCTACTTTGGCATAGGCGGTGTTTTGACTTTTAAAAATGCCAAAAAGCTCGTCAATATTTTACCACGTATACCAAAAGAGAAACTCCTTATAGAAACAGACGGTCCGTATCTGACGCCTACACCGCACAGAGGAGAGAGAAATGAACCGCTTTATACGACTCTTGTGGCACAGAAAATGTCAGAAATCTTAGAGATTCCAAGAGAGGAAATAGAAAATTTGACCACAGGAAATGCCCTGAAACTCTTTCATATTTCTTAATATTATTGTGGTTACAACTTTTTTTAATAGAATTTTGGCTAAAATAGCATAAATTAAAATTAAAAAGTTGTCTATGATTAAATATATATTAACCTTGTGTTTCCCGTTTCTTCTTTTGGCGAATTTGACGTATGAATCAAACTACAACAAAGAACTGGCATTGTTGGACTCATTTGATATAGAACCGTCATTTTTGTATGATCCTGTAATGAACAGAATGAAAGCAAAAACATTGTCAAGAGACAAACATTTTTTCAAGGCGATGGAAGATGCCTATCTGTTTATTCCTGCCATTAAGAGTACACTCTCAAAATACAATGTTCCTCAGGAGTTTCTCTATCTTGCCATGGCTGAATCAAATTTTCACACAAAGGCCTATTCTAATAAACGAGCAGCCGGACTGTGGCAGTTTATGCCCGCAACAGGCAAACTTTTTCATCTGAAAATTGACGAGTATGTAGATGAGAGACGCGATTTGATCAAATCAACCGAAGCGGCGGCAAAATACCTTTCGGCACTGCATAAGCGGTTTGGAAAATGGTATTTGGCTGCCATTGCCTATAACTGTGGCGGCGGTGCGTTAAGCAAGGCAATTAGAAAGGCAAAAACAGACAAACTTTCTGTTTTACTCAATCCTAAAAAACACTATATCCCGAGAGAGAGCCGCTACTATATCCGCAAAATTGTTGCCCTTGCCCTGATAGGCAGTGACGAGCAGTATATGCTGCACAGTGAGTATGAGTACCTTTTAAATCGTGCAAACGCCTACTCGATTGCAACCGTGAAACTGCCTCGCGGAGAGTCCTTGGCACGACTCTCAAAACTTATTCATATTCCCTTAAAAGATTTGAAAAAGCTCAACAGACATTTAAAATATGATTTTGTTCCGCCATATGCAGATGGATACGATGTATATATACCGTATATCAAACTCGCAGAATACAAGCAAAAGTATTTTCAGGAACCCATACAGAATATCTACAAGATACATGTAGTCAGACGGGGAGAAAACCTTTCCCGTATTGGCAAAAAATACGGTGTTTCGTACAAGGTGATTAAAGATTTCAACAAACTGCGCACAAACCGTTTACGAATCAAACAAAAGCTTGTCATTCCCATAGCCAAAAACACTAAACACAAAAAATTTCAAAGTACGCATTATTATATGGTAAAAAAAGGTGATTCTTTAGGCTCCATCGCAAGAGCCCATAAAATCAGCATTAAAAACATACGGGCACAAAACAACATCAAAGGATCTTTGATTCGGGTCGGCGAAAGGTTGAAGCTGTATGAATAAAATATTTTTTTTATCGGTGCTTGGTATTACTTTGTTTACAAGCGGATGCAGCACAAGAGGACCGAGCAGCTACATACATCATAAATACTCAAGCCCTGCATACAGTCAGAAAAAATATTCACATCCGACGATGCGTCCTTATGTGGTACACGGAAAACGGTACTATCCGACTGTCGTAAGTGTCGGAGACAGATTCCGAGGCAATGCAAGCTGGTACGGACCGAATTTTCACGGAAAGTTTACATCTAACGGTGAAAGATACAATATGTGGGATATGACAGCTGCACATAAAACACTGCCGATGAATACCATTGTAAGAGTGACCAACAGAAGAAACGGAAAAAGTACGGTGGTTCGCATCAATGACAGGGGGCCTTTTGTCTCGACAAGAATCATAGACCTCTCAAAAGCGGCAGCCTCAAAAATCGACATGATAGGCACGGGAACTGCTCCTGTAACACTTGAAGTGCTTGGTTTTGCAGGAAAAGGCAAAAACAAGATACCAAATAAAAAACAGTTGAAAAAATCACCTAAGAGTGTGGAATTAAGCAGTTTTGCATTGCAGATTGCCTCTTTTTCAAATATAAACGGCGCAATAAGGACACAGGAAAAGTATAACAATACCGACGGATATACAACAGTCATCAAAGATATGCAGACACCAAACGGCAGAATGTTCAAAGTCTGGCTCAAAGGCTTTAAAAGTGAACAAGAAGCAAGAGACTACAAGGCAAACGGCATATTCAAAGGTGCATTTATAGTGAGAGAGGATTAAAAATGATTACAAAAACAAGAACAACCAAAGAGACAGATATAACAGTATCACTCGATATCAACGGTACAGGCAAAAGTAATATTAATACAGGTGTCGGCTTTTTAGACCATATGCTTGAGAGTTTTTCCAAACACTCTCTCATTGATTTGGACGTTACATGTAAAGGGGATACGCATATAGATGACCATCACAGTGTTGAGGATGTGGGCATTGTTTTAGGCTCTGTGCTTGCTCAGACTCTTTACCCTGTAAAAAATATGGAGCGTTTTGGGAGTGCAAACATTGTGATGGATGAGGCATGTGTCTCCTGCGATTTGGATCTGAGCAATCGTCCTTTTTTGGTCTATGAACTCAGTGTCAGTGGAAAAGTAGGGCAGTTTGATACAGAGCTTGTTGAAGAGTTTTTTCGTGCCTTTGCCTTAAACGCAAGAATAAGCATGCACATTATAGAGTGCCGCGGGAAAAACAAACACCACATTATAGAAGCGGCATTTAAGGCGGTCGCTGTTGCACTCAGACGGGCAACGGCAAAGAATGAGAGAGTCGGCATCCCAAGTACAAAAGATGTTTTATGATTAAACTGATAGTATTGGATGTTGACGGTTGTTTAACTGATGGTAAACTTATATACTCGGCAGAGGGATTTGAAAGCAAAAATTTTAATGTAAAAGATGGACTTGGCATAACAACCTGGATAAAAACGGGAAATCAGGTTGCCATTATAACAGGAAGAAATTCCTCTATCGTTGAAAAAAGAGCCAAAGAACTGGGAGTGCAGCATTTGTACCAGGGTATACGGGACAAAGAGAGTATTCTAAGAAAAATCATTGCTGAACTCGGTCTGGAGTTTTATGAGGTTGGCGTAATCGGCGATGATCTGAATGACTATAATATGCTGCGTCTTGCCGGGAGAAGTTTTACTCCGAGTGACGGGCATGATGCAATTAAAGAACTTGTCAATACAACACTCTCAAAAAGCGGCGGCAATGGTGCGGTAAGAGAGATGATAGATATTTTAGTGAAAGAAAATGACCAAAAAGAAGCATTTTTATCTGTCTGGGTGTAAGGAGTAAAAAATCAATATCAATATATTTTTAACCTTTGTCATTACGCTTTTGCTGATGATATTTTTCATGTTCAAACCTATGGATGTAAAAATACACCATTTTACAGATGTGCCACTCTTTGAATTGAGTGATTTTACGATGTATGAACTTGATACTCACGGATTGGCGACAATTTTACTTGGAAACACCGGAACAAGATACGCTGAGAGATATGAGATAAAAGATATGGACTATACCGACAATTCGAAAAAATATATTGCAAATATGGTCTCTGACCTGGGTGTATATAAAAATGAAATCGTCAAGCTGAGCGGTCATGTTGTCTATGTGCGAGAAGACGGACTGACATTTAAAAGCCAAGAAGCACTTTACAATAAAAAAACAGCAGATGTAGTCAGCAATACAAAATACACTGCCTACCTGAATGACAATGTAGTCATCGGCGACTATATAAAATACAATAATATTACAAAAAAGATTTATTCTAAAAATGTTATTGCTACATATCAATTAAAAGAGGAAAAATAGATGAAATATCTACTTGTACTAACACTTTTTTTACAGACTCTACTCTTTTCACAAGAGCTTAAAATCAAAGCAGATGAGTTTAGAGGCGACCAGAAAAAAGGTATTTCAGTTTTTACCGGACATGTCAGAATTAAAAAAGTCAATGATGAACTTAACGCCTCCAAGGTTACAGTATATACGGACAAAAACAACAAGCCCACAAAATTTGTAGCTGTCGGAAATGCTTCTTTTGTAATAAAAACAGTAGAGGGAGCAAACTACAGAGGTGTTGCACAAAAAGTCGTTTACCTGCCTTTAAAAAAAGAATATCACTTTTTTGGAAATGTACATCTGCAACAACTGAACGAGAAAAAAGAGATTTTCGGTGATGAAGTAATTTTGCAGGCGATAAGCGGGAAAGCCTATGCCAAAGGTGTTGCAAAAGAGCCTGTCATTATGATATTTGATATAAAAGACGAAAAGGAAAAAAAATGATAGACATTGTTGAGGCAAAGTTTATAACATCGGCTCCGAATGTCAATGCAGCTCCGGAATCCAAAGAACAGAACGAAGTAGTTTTTATGGCACGCTCAAATGTTGGAAAAAGTTCACTGCTCAACGCTTTGACAAATCACAAAGGGTTGGCTAAAGTCTCTTCAACTCCCGGAAAAACAAAGCTTATAAATTATTTTGATGTTACTTTTTTAAACAGAGAATCTTCTGAAAAACTTGTGGCAAAGTTTGTAGACCTGCCTGGTTTTGGCTACGCAAAAGTAGCAAAATCTCTCAAGCATGATTGGGAAAAAAATCTGACAGACTATATAGCCAACAGGGAAGAGATAAAGATTTTTATACACCTTATAGATTGCAGACATCCCCATTTGGAAATAGATACGGCAGTGAGTGATTTTCTTTTTAGCACGGCAAGAGAAAACCAATATATACTGCAAATATTTACAAAAATTGACAAATTAAATCAAAAAGAGCAAAGTGCACTTCGAAAAGAGTTTCCAAATGCTTTAATGGTTTCAAGTGCGAAAAAAAGAGGAATCAATAAAATTGTTCAAGTCATTTATGGAATACTGCAAGAGAAGACAGATGAAGATTGACTACACCAAGGCGAAACTCTCAGATATTGAAAAAATGAGAGATCTGGTACAGCCTGAAGTGCAGAGCGGTATCATTTTAGAAAGAAGCGAGGATGAAATCGCAACAAATATCCGTTCGTATACTTTGGCTTTTATAGCTGATGAACTTGTCGGTTTTACGGCACTCCACATCCACACAAGATATCTTGGCGAAATACGCTCTTTGGTTGTAAAAGAGGGGTTTCGGGGACAGAAAATAGGAGAAAACCTGGTTGAATGCGCTGTTGATGAGGGCAGAACACTCGGTCTTCAAAAAGTACTGAGTCTCACCTACAAGCAATCTTTTTTTGAAAGACTGGGATTTGTGGAAATTCCAAAAGAGTCCCTTCCCGAACATAAAATTTGGGCCGATTGTATTAAATGTAAACACTTCCCGATATGCAACGAAGTATCTCTCATCAAAAACCTGTAATCTCACTCTTTTATATAGTGCTTTTTGTACTGTATGACAGTCTGGGCACTATTTATCCGTTTTTGCCGCCAATGCTGACACTTCTGTATGTACTTTTTGCCCGTGCACTTGACAATGACGACACACTCTCTGTTTTTGTTGTTGTACTGTGTCTTGTTGTTTTTGAAGCCAACTACGGATATATGCTTTTGAGTGCAGTTGTCTATTTTTATGTATTGTATAAATTTATTATGCCTCAAATCACCAAAAATTCCAACTGTTCAGTTTGTATTCGAGCACTGACAGCCATCCTTGTCTATCTTGGTTATTTTCTTTTTCTGACACTGTTGTCAAATATTTTTTTATTGCCACAGCCAAATATAAATTACTATATAATTTACTATATAGTAATTGAATTCTTTTTAATAGGTCTCTTATGAAAATAAAATTTATTATTTTTGTGTTTGTATCAATCTGGCTGGCACTTATAGTGCGCGTTTTCTATCTGGCCGTTGAATCAAACAGTTACTACAGCAGGCTTTCATTGCAAAACACCATCAAACATGAGCAGATAGCACCTGTCAGAGGTGAGATAGTAGACAGATACAATCGACCTGTAGCTATTAACAAACTTGGATTTAAAATCCAAATTGCACCTCATTTGCTCTTGAAAAAACATAAAAACGAATTTAATGACACCGTCTCTTTTTTAAAGAAAGCACTGCCTGATTTAGACAAAGAAAAAATTATTAAAAACTACAGAAAAAAAGACTCATACTATAACCACAACTTCATAGATGTTGTCCATTTCATACCATATGAAAAAATGATGCCGGTATATTCTATGCTGAACCTGCGAAAAAACATTAAAATTCTTCCGGCACCCAAAAGATACTATCCGTATAAAAATATTGCTGCACATATGATAGGCTATGTTTCTCGTGCAAACCAAAAAGATATTGACAAAGACCCTCTGCTTGACCTCATAGGCTACACCGGAAAAACAGGTCTTGAAAAATACTATAATTCTTACCTGCAGGGTACACCTGGAGTAAAAGAGATAAAAGTCAATGCCAACAATCGGGAAGTGGAGGAGTTAAGTTATAAAAGTCCTGATGAGGAGAGAAAACTGAAACTTACGCTTGATATGGAGTTGCAAAAGTACATCTCAAAGCTTTTTGAAGGCAAGGTAGGTGCTGTAATTGTTATGAATGTTGACGGTTCCATTTTAGCTGCGGGCAGTTATCCAAATTATGACTTAAATATTTTTGTTTCCGGAATGTCCTATAAAATGTATGATGAACTCTCATCAAGTCTTGATCACCCTTTTACAAATAAAATGACACACGGTTTGTATCCGCCAGGTTCGACCATTAAACCTCTTTTGGGGCTTTTATATATCACTACGGACTTGAATGAATACTGGAGTGTTGACTGCCGCTCAAACCTGAAGTTAGGCGGAAGAACGTTTAGATGCTGGAAGAAAAAAGGGCACAGACACACCAACATCACAAAAGCAATACGGGAGAGTTGTGATGATTTTTTCTATAAAGGAAGCCTGGTACTGGGCAATAAAAAAATGAGTGCCGGCTTAAAACGCTATGGTTTTGGTAAAAAAACAGGTATAGATTTGCCCAATGAATTTATAGGTGTTGTTCCCTCCCGTGAATGGAAGCTACGAAAATACCATAAAATATGGAATATAGGCGAAACGGCAAATATGGCAATCGGGCAGGGTGATTTTCTTGTAACGCCTATACAGATTGCCAGAGAAACAGCGCTTATGGCAACCGGAAAGCTGCCTACTCCACATTTTGTTTCTTTGATTGGAGATAAAAAGTATAAAAGCAGCTACAAAAATGTGTTGAACAAAGTGGAATTGAAAAAACTTCCTGTTATCCAAAAGGCGATGTATCAGGTATGTAATTCTCCTCACGGAACGGCCACGAATTATTTGCATGTAAAAGTAAAAATAGCAGGCAAAACAGGGACGGCACAGGTCATAGGCATAAAACAGGATATTTTGAAAAGAAAGAAGGAACATGAACTCTCTTACTATAAGAGATCACATGCCTGGTTTACAACTTATGGACCGTATAAACATCCTCAGTATGTTGTAACTGTTATGGTAGAACACGGCGGACACGGCGGGCATGCAGCGGGTTCTATAGTTTCTGACATATACAACAGGCTTTTAGAACTTGGGTATATCAAGAAAAAATAATTTTATGCAAAAGAATTTTGAATAAACAGTGCTAAAATTATAAGCAGAAAAATGCCTCCGGCTTTGTTGTACAGCTTGTTTGCCAAAACAAACAAAAGCGCTATGGAGGCTGCAGCAAGAATAAGCATGTCAAATTTTGTAGCTGCCAGATTTACACTCAGCGGATTCAAAAGAGCCGCACCTCCTAAAACCATAGAAAAATTGGCTACATTTGAACCTATGATATTTCCTATACTCATCTCGGCATTGCCTTTTTTTACGGCGACAAGAGAGACGACAAGTTCAGGCAGAGAAGTACCCAAAGAGATTAAAAACAGACCGATAATCCACTCACTTACATGTAAACTTCTTGCTATATTTGTACCGCTCTCTACAACAAAGTTGGCGCCTCCGATTGTTAAAACAAAACCAACACCCAACAGTACAGCACTTTTTAGCCAATTAAATTTTTCTTTGACCAAATCTTCATCTATCTCGCCTTCAAGCTCTTCTTTGTTGCTTGAAAACAAAAATATGATATATGAAACCATCATAAGTAAAAACAAAGCACCGTCAATGCGGCTGATCTTTCCGTCGAGCGTCATAATAAAAAAGATTACCAGAGGTACAATAACCCAGGCACTGTCTTTTGAGAAGAGATCCCTGTCCGGATTCATGGATTTCGCAATCATAAAAACAATACCCAGTACCAAAGTGATATTAAAAATGACACTTCCTACGACATTGGCAACGGCCATATCGCTTTTTCCGTGTGCCGATGCCATCATAGAAGCTGCCATTTCCGGCAAAGAGGTGCCAAAAGCCACCAAAGTCGCACCGATGACAAAGTGTGAAATGTTAAAGTGCAGTGCAATCCGTTCTGACTCTTTAATGATAAAATCAGCCCCATAAATCAAAGCGGCCATTGCCGAAATAAATATAATATAATCCATTGTTAAGTACCTATCCCTGTGTTCTTACTATTAAACTTTTCGGAAGATGAAACTCATTAATGAGCCGTTCTTCTTCTTCTCGCATTTGACCATTATCTGTTTCATGATCATATCCAAGGAGATGTAAAAGTCCGTGTATAAAAAGGAGTGTAAATTCATCTTCTTGTGTATGCTTGAACTCTGCAGCTTTTTCACGTACAAAATCATAAGAAACAACTATGCTTCCAAGTGGACTCATAGGCATCTCTTCATAGGGAAAACTGAGCACATCGGTTGGTTTGTCTATGTTTCTATACTCTTTGTTTATTTGCCGTATCTCATCATTTGCAGTAATGACAAGTTCTATGTCTTTATCTGTCATACTTAAAGCAATTTTTTGCAGCAGCGTGTTGTTTACTTCAAAAGAAGTTTTGTTGTCAATATCTATCATAAGTGGAATTATAGCAGATGAGAAAACATCTGCCAAGAAAGAGGAGAAATTCAGCCTGTAATATTAAGATTGCTTCCTACACCGGTTTTTTGTGCAGTCATTTGTTTGGATTGCTCCTGAGCAGCCTGAATAATTTTTTCTATTTGCTGCGCCTGTACATCCTGCGCTTTTTTCATAATATCTGTTTGTCCCAGCCCTGATGAAGTTTGTGTTGAAGATGATACTTCCATAACTTCCTCCTTGTTTGAAATACTAAAGTATATAACACTTATGGTAAAATTGTACCATGAAAAAAGAAAATAACACAAATAAAAAAGCTGTTTGCATCATGAGCGGAGGCATGGATTCTACGTTAAGCGCCTATATGATGAAGAATCAAGGCTATGAAGTTATAGCAGTTCATTTTAATTATGACCAAAGAACACAGGCAAAAGAGCTTGCATGTTTTGAAAATATATGTCAAAGTTTACATGTAAAGCAAAAGTATATTTTAGATTTGGATTTTTTTAAACAACTTGGTGCTTCTGCACTGACAGACATAAACATAGAAGTACCTACAGGCGGAGTAGAAGAGGGTATTCCTGTAACGTATGTACCGTTTAGAAACGGCATATTTCTCTCTATGGCCGCAGCAATAGCTGAAAAAGAGGGTGCAGAGGTTATCAGTATAGGCGTTGTTGAAGAGGACAGCAGCGGGTATCCGGATTGCAGGGAAGAATATATACAGGCTATGCAAAAAGCAATCAATCTAGGCACAAAAGATGACACAAAGATAGAAATAAAAATGCCGCTGGTGCACCTCAAAAAATCACAAATTGTAGAAGAAGCCCTAAAACTGAATGTTCCTTTGGAACTGACATGGAGTTGCTATAAAAACGAAGACAGGGCCTGCGGTGTGTGCGACAGCTGCAGACTCCGTTTAAACGGCTTTGAAAAAACAGGCGTGAGCGACCCGATTCCCTATGCATAAAACGGTTACATGTAAAGAGCTTACGGCACAGCTTGTATATGCTCCAAAACTTAAGCACAGTTACATACAGATAAAGCATGATTCAAGCATTATCATAAAAACGCCATACAGGCAAAAAAAGTATGCGATAGAGTTTTTTCAGGATAAAGAGTCCTGGATTCGAAAACAGTTACATAAAAATTCTCTGCGCAAGCCTTTACATGTAAACCTGGAGGATGAAGTGCTGCTGTTTGGCGAAATTTACAGTATAGACAGTGATGAAGCGCATTACCTGCGAAAAAAACTGCAGCGCTTGCAAACATCAGACAAGACAAAAGTTCTGTCTGCATATGATAATTTTTATACATATACAGCCAAAGAGTATCTGCCTCAAAGAGTAGACTATTTTGCCCAGATAATGCAACAGGAATACAAAACTTTAAAATTCAGAAAGATGAAAAGCCGGTGGGGAAGCTGTAGCTCTGCAAAAATCATTACATTCAACACCCAACTGATAAAAGTACATAAAGAGCTGATAGATTATGTAATAGTCCACGAACTTGCACATCTTGTCCATATGAACCACTCAAAAGATTTTCATGACCTGGTTGGAAAATACCTGCCTCACGCAAAAGTACTCAGAAAAAAACTGAAAAACATTTCTCTATCTTTGTAAATATTCCTGATGATACTTGCTTGAAGGCGACCAGAGCATCCATCCGTTTGTTCCTATATCCTCTGCAGCTTTGATTTGTGCCTGTATCTCTTCTCTCTTATACGCTTTTCTTGAAGATGTATAATCTTTAAAATACTGCAGCCATGGGCGGACTCTATTGCTTGGAATTCTGTCTTGAATCTTTTTTATACTTCGATATACAACCTCATAGGGGTGTTTCGCCGGATACTTAAAATAAAAAGAGCCGCTTGAAAAGCCTGAAGGGTAGAGCATCGGGCATAAGTAGTCTGCGTAATTTGCCAATGATGTAACAGTCTGTCCTATGCCGTTGTCATCTTTTGCCCAGCAAATATTTCCATAGGTGTCAACAGAGATAAAAACACCGTATTTTTTTAATCTTCTCTGTGCCTCTTTCAAAAAACTCTCTATTGCTTTTATCCGGTTTGGTTGCGTGCATTGTCTACAAAACTGCAATCCTTTTTTTGCAGGAAAACGGATATAGTCAAAATTGATTTCATCATAGCCGGCCTTTGCAGCTTCTTCGGCAATAGATATGGCATAATTGTGCGCACGTTTGTCAAAAGGGTCCACCCAGGCCATATTGTCATGATTTCTCCATATTTTTTTATTTTTTTTGATGGCGTAGTCAATATTGTGAGAAGCCTGCAGTTCATCTTTAAAGGTTACAATTCTGGCAATGGTATAGATATGCCGCTCTTTCATAGTTTTTATAAATTTTTTAATATCTCTGTTCGTACGCTGCTTGTAGGCACCATACTCATTGGCCTGCTTGAAGCCGGTCCAAAACTGGGTAGAACCGTATTCGTTTTTAACATCTACCACCACGGCATTTGCCTCGGTTGTCTCTATGAGATGGAGTATTTTTTTTAACGTACCGGAGTTGTTGCTGGCACCCCAGAAGGTTAAGTAGAGTGCTTTTACATGAATGGGTTCAAGTTTCAATGTTGTTGTGTTTGTATCAGATGTAAACGTATAAGGTCTGTATCCATAGGCTTTGATATGGTATCTGTTTTCTTTTGAATCTATAAAGAACGAACCGTTTTCATCACTTTTGACACTGTTTTTTGAGTCACTGATAAAAGCAGATGCTATAGGTCGCAAAGTGTGTATATCTACAATAGTTCCACCAAAAGAGGCAAAAAGCAGGGATGAAAACAAAAATAATAAAAATAGCAGTTTTTTCAAGAAAATCCCTTTAGGTAATTTTTTTTGCAATCTTACTATAGATTAAGCAAACAGAGGACAATTGCGCTTTGTTTGCAGACAGCGATTTTAATGTGATATTAAATTTAGTTAAAGTACAATGTACTAAACACAACATCATTATAGAATATATTAATAAATGTTTGAGTGCCACAATCTAGAGCAAGTCAAAAAATTTATAAAGGTTCCTGCAATGTTAACGGAAATAAAAGTTTTATCAGAACAGACAAAAGAGATACGTGTACTTTATGTAGAAGATGAAAGAACTGTTAGAGAACAAACTATAATGATATTTGATATACTGTTTCAAAGTGTAGATGTTGCAGTTGATGGTGAAGACGGTTGGCAAAAATATCAAAACTCTCAGTATGATATTGTGTTTACAGATATCAGCATGCCAAAAATGGATGGATTGAAGTTAACCAAACTCATTAAAGAAAACAATCCTATGCAAAAAGTTGTAATCATCTCCGCATATAACATCACAGACTATCTGCTTAAAGCCATAGAACTTGGCGTAGACGGTTTTCTTTTAAAGCCTATAAAAATGGATAAAACGGTATTGCTTATTAGAAAATTAGCTGAAAGTATTCTAGCCGGCAGAATGATGCAGGGTTACAGAAAAAAGCTTGAAGAAGAGATAAATACAAAAACACAAGTTATACATCAGCAGGCAGTAACCGATAAGTTAACCGGTTTGCAAAATCGTTTTGCTTTAAACAAAGCATTAAAAAACACAGAAACCGATACAGTGCTTATTTTGCTAAATATCGATAACTTTGACAGCATTAATGTAGTATATGGTTATGAAATCGGTGATAAGAGTATTGTTTTTTTAGCGAAATTATTGACAAAAAACAGACCTCCTCATTCGAGTCTATTCTACTTGGGAAATGACGAATTTGCTCTTACATGTAAACTGAACGAGAATGCACTTATGGCATATGCAAAAAAATTACAAAACATTATAGCCGAATCTGTTATAAAACTGTATGACATTGATATTAAATTTACTGTAACCATGGCTATTGCCAAAGGAGATGACAAGCTCCTGAAACATGCATACATTGCACTAAAAGAAGCAAAAAAACAAGAAAGAAATATCATTAAAATATATTCTCAGGACCTGCTGATTGAAAAACTTCAAGCTCAAATACAAAAATATTCTCCGATTATAAGAGATGCAATTAAAAATGACTGTGTTGTTCCTTACTTTCAGCCTATTGTTGACAATAAAACGCATAAAGTTTATAAATATGAGTGTCTTGCAAGAATAGTAAATGCCGAAAAAACCTATTCTCCATTTGAATTTATTAATATAGCTGAAATTATAGGACTTATTCCAGAAATTACAAAAATTATGATAGACAAATCATTTCAGATTTTTAAACATAATAAATTTGATTTTTCAATTAATATTACGGAAAGAGATTTACATAACAACTATTTAAAAGAGTATTTTTTAAAAAAACTTTTACAATACAATATTGAACCTTCCCGTGTTATCTTAGAAGTGCTCGAAGGTATTAGTGCTACAGGAGCTCAAAATTCTTTGGAACAGTTAATGGAATTGAAAAATATCGGTTTTAGTATTGCCATAGATGATTTTGGTGCCCAAAATTCTAATTTTGAAAGGGTGCACGCTATGAATATAGATTTTATAAAAATTGATGGCAGTTTTGTAAAAAATATTGATACAAATGCAAAAAGTTACTCTATTGTTAAAACTATGACTGATTTTGCCAAAAGTATCGGTGCAAAGGTTATAGCAGAGTATGTTCATTCGCAAGAGGTTGCCTATACTGTAGAAACACTGGGAATTGAATATTCGCAAGGCTATTATTTTTATGAACCTAAACCGCACTTATCTACTGAAGATACTGCAAAGGACACAAATCATGAAAACATATAATTATCTTATAAGTGAAGATAATTTGTCTGAAATCTTTAGTGAAGATTATGAAGAAATTATACAAGGCAACGCTATTCTTATACAGGTTTTTTCAGGACAAAACAAACGAAGATTTGAAGAAATTTTGAGATTTTTATCATCAAAATTTAAAAATGCCAAAATTATAGCTTCCTCCACCGATGGAGAAATTTTTGAAAATAAAATTTTTCAATTCACAACAGTTGTTTCTGTGTCAATATTTGAAACAACCTGTTTGCATCTGGCATATACACAAATAGATTCTGATTTTGATAACGGTGTAAAACTTGCAAAAGAGCTTGTAACACCAAGAACAAAACTACTCATTGTCTTTGCTGACGGTTTATTGTGTAATGGAGAAGAGTTTTTAAACGGTATCTATTGTGTTGCACCGCATGTAAAAATTGCCGGTGGGCTTTCCGGTGATAATGCAAAATTTGACAACTGCTACATTGGCTTGCAAAATAAACTGTATGATAAAGGTGCAGTAGCGGTTGCATTGGATTCTGACATGTTACATGTAACGAGTTTATATCATTTTGGCTGGAACAAAGTAGGGCGTCAACATATTATTACCAAATCAGAAAAAAACAGAGTTTACACGATAGATAATATGACAGCAGTTGATTTTTATAAAAAATATTTAGGTTCAGACGTAACTGACAATTTGCCTGTTACCGGAATAGAATTTCCTCTGATTACAACAAAAAACGGGGTTGATGTTGCAAGAGCTATCACGACCAAGCATACAGACGGCAGCTTAAGCTTTGCCGGAAATTTATTAGAAGGAATGAAAATATATTTTGGTGTCGGAGATGCTGAAAAAATAGTAATGAACCCAGTCAAAGTTTCCAATATCAATGTTGAGACTTTTTTTATATACTCCTGTATGGCTCGTCGCCGTTTTATGTCTGGCTTAACAGAAGATGAAATTATGCCATTTGCAGATTTGGCACCGACAAGCGGATTCTTTACTTATGGCGAGTTTTATACAGAAAAAAAACCGGAGCTGTTAAATGAAACATTAACCGCTATAGCTTTATCTGAGTCCAATGTTATATCTGAAACTAATCATCAAATAAATTTTCTTGATAAAAAAGATGAAGATTTCAGATCAAAAAAGAAAACCTATGCTGCTTTAATGCATATATTGGATGTTACAACAAAAGAGTTGCAAGAAGAAAACAATAAACTTCAAATATTAAAAAAAGAGTTAGAAGCAAAAAACAACACCCTTGCTCATATACAAGAGATATCGCATATAGGCAGTTGGGAATTAGATCTAAAAACCAATAAAATCACATGGTCAAAAGAGAGTTTTAAAATTTTCAACAGAGATATTTCTCTTGGGGAACCCAGTTACCTTGAGTTTGTAAATATGGTTTTAGAAGAAGACAGAGCTCAGCTAATGCAGGCACAAAAAGCATTAAATGATGGCTCTGTTCACAGCATGGAAATACGACTCAAAAGAGAAGACGGAAAAATAATTACACTTTTTGAAAGTGCAAAAATGGTATTTGAGAATAATAAACCGATAAAAATCATAGGAACATCTTTAGACTTGACTGATATAAAAGTAAAAGATAATATTATTTCTCAACAGTCAAAACTTGCACAGATGGGTGAAATGATAAATATGATAGCGCATCAATGGAGACAGCCTTTGAATGCAATTAGTGCATCTGCAATTCAGCTTAGTATGCAAAATGATATGAATATTATAACAAGCGAGAAAATAAGTGAAACAACTCTTTTTATAGAAAACATGGCGCAAGAAATGTCAAATACCATTAATGATTTTATGAATTTCACAAAACCTGTCAATGAAAAAGAATTGATAAAAATAGAACAGGTTATAAGTGATATTTTACATTTAATGGGGGCACAGCTTAAAAATCACAATATTGATTTTTTAACAGATGTAGAGGAGGGATTAGCACTTTTCACCTACAGAAAAGATTTAGAGCATGTTTTAATTAATTTTATTTCAAATGCCCGAGATGCTTTTGAAGAACATGAAAATAAACATAAAAAGATTATATTCAAAGCATTTAGGGAGAATAATACATGCACTGTAAAAGTCATAGATAATGCAGGAGGCATAAAACCTGTTATAATAGAGAGAATTTTTGAACCTTATTTTACAACAAAAGAGCAGGGTAAAGGAACAGGTCTGGGGCTTTATATGAGTAAAAAAATAATCAAAGAAAATCTTAATGGTGATATATATGTACACAGTTTACAAGACGGATCTGAATTTACGATTATATTAGGATGCGAAAGTGAATGATAATCTAAAAATTTACACTAGCTTAAATATACTCTGTGTTGAAGATGATACAAATGTTATGGATATTTACACAACGCTCTTTTCTATGCTTTTTAAAAATGTATATACAGCATATAACGGTGCTGAGGGCTTGAATGTGTTTCAAAAGAAACAAGTTGACATCGTATTGACAGATTACTCTATGCCCGTAATGAACGGTTTGCAAATGAGTGAAAAAATAAGAGAATGTGATGCCGGTATCCCCATTATTTTATTGACTGCCTTAGAAAGTTTGGAAATGTTACGCACTGCAATTGATCTTCGTATTACAAGTTTTATAAAAAAACCGATTTCATCAAAGTCAATTTTTTCTACTTTGGAGTTTGTTGCAAAATCAGTACTTGCAGACAGACTGCTGATGCAGGCACAACAGCAAAAACTCTGTTACTCTAATTATCAGGAAACTTTAACCTATCAAAAAGAGACAACAATTATAAAAAATGACCTGCAGGAAAATAAAAATTTTTTACACTTTACATGTGAAGTTTTTTATCAACCAAAAGATATTTTAAGCGGGGACAGTTATATTATAAGAAAGATTTCAGATGATGGATATTTTATGTTTTTGGTTGACGGTATGGGAAAAGGAATATCGGCAGCTGTTACAGCCATGCTGTGCAGTGCATCTGCGAACAACATAATAAATCAAATGATAAAAAACAAAAATTTTTCTTTAACACAACTCATAAAACAGCTTTTGGAGTTTATCGCGCCGAATTTACTTGAAGAAGAGGTTATCTGTGCAACTTTTCTCTATTTTAGCAGTAAAGAGAGACTGGAATATGCTATGTTTTCCATGCCTGCGATTTTATGTATAAAAGATGACAGCAATGATGTTGCAAAAATAAAATCGAACAATCCTCCTTTGGCAAGCTATACAAAAAGTGTAAATACTACAATCCTTGATATAAAAAAAATATCCAAGATACTTGTTTTCAGTGACGGACTCAATGAAAACTCCGTCAGGGATTCTTCGGAATTTTACGGGAAGTACCTTGGAAAAGATTTTAAAGAAGCTAAAGACATCAATGAACTTGAAGCAAAAAGAAAAAAACAGGTTTTTGATCAGGAGGATGATATAACTTATATATTTATACAAAGAGAGGGCTTATCTGACATTTAGAAAATATCCAAGACTCACATCACTCCACTCTTTAGAAAGGTTCAGGTATGCTTTTATAGAGGCATACACTTCGGCAAAATCATTGTTTTTGCTGCTGAGATCATGGATGACTTCCTGAAGTGCTTTTTTCCCGGCTTCGGTTACATCATCCGGAAACTGTGCAAGCGTTACATGTAAACTTTTGAGTTTTTGCAAAGCGTAGATATTCTCATGATGAAATTTCGTTGCCATATTTGCATTCATTTCACTTGCAGCCACTTCAATCATAGACTGATGTTCACTGGCAAGCTTGTTCCATGTATGTTTATTGAATGTTAATTCAAGAACAGAACCCGGTTCATGCCAACCGGAATAATAATAAGGAGCAACTTTATAAAACCCCATTTTAATGTCAAGGGCAGGGCCCACCCACTCTGTTGCATCAATGACACCACGCTCTAAAGAAGTATAAATTTCTCCCGCAGGCAACAAAACAGGATTGACCCCATGCGTGAAAAACCTCTCCGCCAAGACCGGGAATTCGCATTTTAAGTCCCTGCATATCAGCCAAAGAGTTTATAGGTTTTCGAAACCATCCGCCCATTTGAATATTTGTGTTTCCGCCTAAAAACGGATAGAGATTGTGTTTTGCATAATGTTCTCTCCATAAATTCATACCGTCACCATAGAGCATCCATGAGTTTACTTCTTCAGCGGTAAAACCAAAAGGAATACCACTGTAAAGAGAAAAAGCAGAATTTTTTCCTTTCCAGTAATAGGGACCGGAGTGAAAAGCATCTATCTGCCCGCTGGAACAGGCATCAAAGACAGCCAAAGCAGGAACAAGAACATTTTTAGGATAAATTTTTATCTCCAAACTGCCACCGCTGATGGCATGAAGACGCTGTGCAAACTCTTCAACACCGGTTCCCATTATAGGGAAATGTGCGGGCCAGCTTGTTGCAAGTTTGATAACTGTTTTTTTGTTTTTATTAAAATGAACATTCTTCACAGCATCATTGTGTTTTTTAGGATGTTTTGAATAGTCTATTGCGACATGGTTCCCTTCATTACAGCCGCCGAGGGCTATGGCTGCAGAAGTGAGTGTTGCGGTACTTAGAAAATCTCTGCGATTCATCTATTTATATTGCATTGTAAAGTATATGTTTACATCTTGCCATGTTTTACCCTGATGAAGAGAATAACATGCCTTGTTGATTGATTTCAAAGACTGCAACATCATAAAATCTGCCAAATCTATTACCCTTTTGCATCAACTGTGTTGTTTGCAATACTGTAGCTCATAGGAATATTTAAAGTTTTATTATTCATGTTCAATTGCAATATAAGAGTATTTTTTGTAACATCAATAATTTTTGCTTTGATACGCTTCACATTTTGAACATTAAAAAACTGTGCAACCAGTTTTGCGTCTCTGCCTTTGTTTCCACTGTTGACACTCGATGTTTCTATCTCTGCTGTTGCATTTCTTAAAAGAGCTGTAACTGTATCCGCTTTTTGTGTTTTGACTCTGATTTTGTCAAAAACGCCGCTCACACCTTTTTTCGCATATGTTTTGAATGCGGTAAACTTTACTGTCGTGTTTTGTACTTCAAGTGCATAAAGTGAAGCCCCGGCTAAAAGTAACGCTAATATGATTTTTTTCATTTTTTATCCTTTGTAGTTAACTCTTATAATATACCATTATTTTTTAAAAATCCAAAGTCAGTTGAGTTTGCCTTATTAAAGGTTTTTCCAGTATTGATTTATCTACACCGACTATCAAGGCAAAATGAAAATTGTTTGCCTGTAAAATATTTTTGATTTCATTTTTATTTTTATAAAAAAATAAATTTTTCTGTTCCAGAAGATCAGCATCGAGCCTTTGTTTACATGTAGAGGGAATAATATAAATAATTTTGGCCCAGCTTGCCTGTTTTTGCAAAAACAGTATTTCATTCTCTATCAAAGAGGTGCTTTTTTCAAATATCAATACTTTGTCACTGGTTCCAAACTCTTTTATCTCAAAACTTTTATTTGTAAAAACTGCTTCAAAATGATCAATCGGCGTAAATTTTCTTAGTCTGAAATTAATTTTCAGCACTTTAAAAAGATAAAGCAGTTGCTCAAGATAGGGCATAAAGAATGGTGAGATAAGTTGTCTTTCATAAAAAACATTGTCATAAATGAAAGATGTTTCAAAAAGTGTCTGTTCAATGATATTGATACTTTGTGCCTTACTTTTTGGTAACTCTTTGATTTTTGTAAATAAATCCGCAGAAGTAAGAGTAGGGCTAAAGAGAAGAGTGGAACCGTTTTCTATATTTGACAACTCTTTAAAGATGCTTTTTATATCGCCGTGTAAAGCGATGAAGCTCGGTTCTGTAACAACCTGTAAAGCAATTTTGAGAACAATCTCATCACAGGCATATACTGATATCTCTTTAGCGATAAGTTCAAAACGCAAAAGTCGTTTGATTGCGTCTTCCAAATCTTTCACTTTTATCCAGGCTATCTCACTGTCTGTTATCTGCGTAGGCTTGTCAAACACTACACCGTAGGCACCGTTAAAAACAGCATCTTCTATGGAACCTTCATCAAAAGCTATAAAAAGATCACCTCTCTTCACCGCTTTTGCATCAAAAACAATATTGTTAAAATTACTTACAAAGGGAGTATTTACCAGTTCTCCGTGTATAAGTGCTAAAGTATTTTCCAGTCTCATCCAACAGGTGTGCCTGCTTTTTTAGGTTTTTCGGGTCTGATTAGACAAAGACCGTCTTCATCTTTGGCAGCAAGAAGCATTCCTTCACTTATCATTCCCATTAATTTGGCAGGTTTGAGGTTGGCTACAACACACACTTGAGTATTTATCAAATTATCAGGAGAATAAAACTCTTTTATACCGGCAACAACCTGTCTCAAATTCTCTTCGCCTAAATCAATCTGTAATTTTAAAAGTTTTTTACTTTTTGGTACTTCCTCAGCTTCTACAACAGTTCCGACTTTCAAAGATGTTTCAAAAAATTGACCAATTTCAATAAGGTTGTCATTTTCTTTTTTCGTCTCTTTTGTTTCTTTTTTGGAGCTTTGTTCTTTTTTTGTTGCTGTCACAGGTTCTGCCTTTGGCACTTCTTGCATCAAAGGTTCTTCGATTCTGGGAAAAAGAGGCGGCACTTTTTAATATTAAATAATTTCAACAGTTTTTTCTCTAGTATAAGCTCTTTGTAACTTGCTGTATTTATTTCAAAAGAGAGTGCATCCGCTATGATATTTGTTGTATTTGGCATAACAGGGTGAAGCATTACAGCCGCTTTTGCCAGTATATTTGCAACAACAGCTACAGTAGCGAGTGCTTCGTCTTTTTGTCCGTTTTTCATTTTTACCCATGGTTCATACTCTTGTATAACACCGTTTCCTATTGCAAAAAGTTTCCACAGTTCTTCAAGATACCTGTGTGGTTGCAGATTTTCTAAAAATGTATCAAGAGAATCCAAAATCAGATTCATTTGCTCAATCTCTTTAGAATGGTATTTTTCTACATCTACGCTGTCTATTTGAAAATCAGAATATTTTCCACTCATACCTATGATACGATTGAGCAGGTTTCCAAGATCATTTGAAAGTTCAGAGTTTATACGGTCTATAAAAGCACGTTGTGAAAAATCACCGTCTTGGCCAAAAGGAACTTCTCTAAGCATAAAGTAACGGAGATTTTCTACACCATAGGCATCCGCAACTTCTTTTGGAGAAACAACATTTCCTTTTGATTTGCTCATTTTTTCACCGTCTCGTGTCCACCAGCCATGCGCACCGATATGCTTAGGAAGAGGGAGATCCAGACTCATTAAAAATGCAGGCCAGTAAATAGCATGAAAACGAAGAATATCTTTTCCGACAAAATGAACATCAGCCGGCCAATAATTCATAAGTTTTTCATCCGAACCATAACCAAGAGCTGTGATATAGTTTAAAAGTGCGTCAAGCCAAACATACATAACATGTTTGTCATCTCCGATACTTTTAGGCATTTTCACCCCCCAGCTAAATGATGTGCGTGTTACAGAAAGGTCACGCAGACCGCCTTTTACAAAATTTACAACTTCATTTGCACGCGAGCGGGGCATAATAAAATCAGGATGACTTGCATAATGTTCCAGCAGCTTATCTTCATAGTTTGAAAGTCTGAAAAAATAGCTCTCTTCCTTTACCACACTTGTTGTTCTTCCGCAGTCAGGGCAAAATTCACTGTCTATAAGCTGTGTTTCGGGAAAAAATGTTTCACAACTTACACAATAATGGCCTTCATAGAAGTCCTTGTAAATATCACCTTTTGCATACATCACTTCAAAAGCTTTTTGTACACCTTTTTTGTGTTCTTCATCAGTTGTTCGTATAAACTTATCATAACTTATACCAAACTCATCCCAAAGATTCTTAAAAGTCGCACTGATTTCGTCTGCAAACTCCTGTGTAGGTTTTCCTGCTTTTTTTGCAGACTCTTCTATCTTTTGTCCGTGCTCATCTGTTCCTGTCAAAAAGAAAGTATCTTCACCTTTGAGTCTCTCATAGCGTGCCAGAGTATCTGCAATGAAAGTCGTGTAAGCATGCCCGATGTGAGCCTCTCCGTTGACATAGTATATAGGTGTTGTTATGTATTTACTCAATGTATGTTCCTGTTAAATATTTAATGTATTTTATCTAAAATGTTTACTATTGCCAATAGTATTAAAATTCAAAACCGCCTGTTTCGCCTTTTGACATGCTGTTATAAACGGCTTTTATATATTCATTTCGCAGCTCACAGCCAAAATAGTGTTCACACACACTGCAGCTTTTATGATTTTTTTGCTCTTGACACTCCTGAACTTTTTGTATCATTTCATCAAGATGCAGTTCAAATTTGTCTTTAGGCTTTTTATGCGTTTCTTGCATATACTTCTTTCACTCGGTCTATTTCATATTTTGAACCAAAAAAACATGGTGAAGTATCATGAATATGTGCATGACCAAGAGTTAAAATTTCATCTTTTCCGTCAACGGCCTCTCCTCCTGAAGTTTTAAACACAAAAGCAAAAGGAAACACTTCAAACAAACGGCGAAGTTTTCCTTCTGGTTTATCACTTGTAGCAGGATAGCTGAAAAGTCCGCCGCCTTTGAGCAGAATCTGATGCAGGTCAGGTACCATACCGCCGGAGTATCGCAGACGGTATCCCTCTGCAAAAAAACCGTCTATCATGGCTTTGTGGTATTTTTTCCAGTTTTGCTGTGTTCCTCCCGGAGCCATCAGTTTGCCTTTTTCGTTGAGTCGTATCTCTTTGACAAACTCAAATTCACCGGCCTGCAGCAGATAAAGCTTTGTTTTGTTTTGTGAAAAGACCATTTCAACGCGCGGACCATAAACAACATAGCAGGCAGCAACCATTTTTTGTGTTCCAAACGCACCCTCATAAATGCCAAAAATCGATCCTACGCTCAAATTTACATCTATTAATGATGAACCGTCAAGCGGGTCGTAGGCAATAAAATATTTGCCGTTTTCATGTAAAACCTCTTCATGCTCTTTTTCTTCACTGGCAACCGTATGGATAGAAGCAACTTTGGAAAATTCTTCTTCAATAATCATGTCACATTTTATGTCAAGTTCAAGCTGTGTTTCGCCAGAACTGTTTTCGAGCTGTGAGTATCCTATGTCTTTTGTGTCAATTGCTTCTTTAATTCTTTTGGCACTTTTTTGAATTGCATCAAATATATCTCTCATTTTTTTTCCTTTTTAAACTTTTTTTGCATTTTTTTGTATCCATGTTATCACTTCATCTGTGTCATTTAAATCTAAAACATCAACATCTTTTGGCAAAGTGTATTTTTCAATATCTATACTTTCATCAACAGCAAGCGCATTCATGTAAGGAAAGTAGTCTTCATCTATACTGTTTCTAAATATACTTATTCTTGGCAGGGGCAGATTTTTCAGCCCTTCAACGAGTAAAATATCAAAATCACGAAACATGCGTATCATTTCATCCAAATCGGCATGACGGTGTGAAAAGTAGGTTGTTCTGTTTGGAGAAGTCACAATGACTTCTGCCCCGGTATCACTGAATTTGTAACTGTCTTTACCAACAACATCAAATCTAGCCTTGTCTTTTGGGTCATGCTTTATGATAGCTACTTCCAAATGATGTTCATGTATGAGTTTTCTGGCAACTTTGAGTATCAATGTTGTTTTACCGCTGTTAGAGGGTCCGGTAAATGCAACTGCTAATCTTTTTTTCAATATATAAGTCCTTGTGACTTTTCTTTAAAAATTTTAGGCCATTATACAAAAGAAGAGTTTAATAAGATATAATTCCAAAAAAGAATAGGGCCAAAAAATGAAATTTTTACTACCAATACTCTTATTACTGATAACTTTTGGGGGTGCGCGCAAAAAAATGCATTTGAAAGATTTCATTTAAAAAATTCTCAAGAGTTGGCCGAAGACAATCTGCAAAGCAGCAAAGTTGTCAATACAAAAGCTGACGTAGTCGCAATTGTAACTGCTGTGTATTTAAACAAAACAGATCCGAAAATTTACAAAGATTATGAATATTTCTATCTCTATCTTTATAAAAAAAACAAAAAGAGCAAAGTAGAATTTTATCTCAACGAAAAACCTGCAATCCTTGTAGAATCATTACCTGTCCAAAATGAATTTACAGCACTTACATCATTTCATGCAAAATGGAACAAGTACTACCTTGTCGGATTTGCAAAGCAGAACAAAGAGACTTTGCATTTAAAAATCCAATTAGGACAAAACAGTACAATTCTGACTTTTAAACGTTGAAGAGGACACCTTTAATAAAGTATGGACTGTAAAATTACAATAAGAACCTGCAGTGCTATAATAATGATAAGCGGTGCGAAATCCAGACCATTTAAATCTGTTCGCATAAATCTTCTTACAAACGCGTATGCCGGATTTGTTACTCTGTGAAGAAACTGCACAACAGGGTTATATGGATCGGGATTCACAAAACTCAGCAGCGCTGCAATAATAATCACCCAGATATAGACATTTACAAGTCCTATAAAAATTCCGCCAATCCCCTGTATAATTTCAACTAATGCACTCATTTGATAATCTCCTTCAGATAGTTTTTCAGATATTTATATATTTTTTCTATAGCAGGCCCATGTTCGGCATTAGTAAGAAGTATACGCAACGGTTTTAAAAAGTTTTCATCTTTAAGCCCTGTTTTATCCATGATATAGTTTTTAAAATCATTATACTCTTCAAAGTAGGGCGCATTTTTTATCGCTTTTGCCATTGACTCATTTCTTCTGCAATCGTGGGCAGTAACTCTTTTTGCAAAAATAGAAGCAATTTTTTCTTTCAACTCTTTTGTAGTCCCCGCTTCTTCAAGATAAATACGTGTAAGTTCTCCGATTTCCGGGTCGGCAAATCCTACATAACGAGACAACTCTGTTGCATCCAGGTTTTTTAAATGCTCTTTGTTGATCTGTTTCAGCCTATCCTGATCAAAACGAACAGGATTATCTGCAAGTTTGTCCAGGTCAAACCATTCTGTCGCTTCTTTGAGTGTAAAAATCTCTTTTGGAGGATTGCTGCCGATTGATATTAAATAATTTGAAATAGCTTCGGGCAAATATCCTTCTTCCAAAAGCTGTTTTACACTGACACTGTTCTGTATACCGTGCAGGTGGGCATATTCAATCTCTTTGTTATATTGGAGCTGGTTTCTTACATGTACCTGTTTTGGTGTATTGTTGAGATATTTTTCATCGCAAATAATCATTGAAACATCACTCAGCATATCATCTACCGCACAGGCAAAATCATAGGCAGGCGTTTTATCGTGATTCATGATCACAAAACTGTCAACAGCATCAGGTTCAAAACTGATTGCACCTTTAAGCCGGTCTTTTACAATGACTGGTGTATCAGGACGTACTATTCTTACAGTAAAAGGGGCTGTATTGTCAATGACAAGTTCGGCAGGAAGATTTCTGCATGCATCATCATAATGGTACTCTTTTGCGCTTTTTCTGCCTCACTGCGCTTTTTTTGCAACCATTCATCGGAACAAAAACAGGAAAAAGCTTTTTTCTCATGCAAAAGTTGCAGAGCCATAGCCGAATGAAAACGAAGTTTTGGCTTTGATACACCACGTGAGAATATTCAATTCCAAAAAGCCCTAAAATATCCAGGGTTTCCTGGTCTTTATTGTGCATAACTTTTTCTTTGTCTATATCTTCTATTCTTACAATGAAATCTTCATTTTTTTGTTTTGATACAATGTAGTTTAAGAGTGCAATTCTTAAATCATTTATATGCATGTCTCCAATAGGGCTGGACGCAAATCTTAGCATTAACATTCCTAGATAAATTTTTTGTAATTCTAACAAACTTTTGATTAATTATAAGCTATGATTTGTTAAAATGTACTCCTTCAATGCCATTAAGTGAAGCAGTTTCTCAAGACCCGTACTTTCGCGTGCGGGCTTTGTATTTTTAAAAGACTAAAAAGACTCAATGGCTGATAATAAAAGGTTTAAAAACAATGAACAATAAAAAAAAAGATTTTTTACGTACAATAGTTGAAAATGATTTAAAATCAGAAAATACAAAGAGATAGTAACAAGGTTTCCGCCCGAGCCCAACGGTTTTCCGCATATCGGACATGCCAAGTCCATATCTATAAATTTTGGTATTGCCCGTGATTATAACGGTCACTGCAACCTGCGAATGGATGACACCAATCCGACAAAAGAAGATACAAAGTATGTAGAAGCTCTTGAAGATGCCGTCAGATGGCTTGGATTTGACTGGGGTGAGAATCTTTATTTTACCTCTGATTATTTTTCTCAGATATATGATTATGCGGTGCAGCTTATCAAAATGGGCAAAGCCTATGTCGACAGTCTGAGCGAAGATGAAATACGCCAATACCGCGGCACTGTTACACAGCCCGGAAAGCGCAGTAAATATGCAAGCAGAAGTGTTGAAGAAAATCTCGATCTTTTCCAAAGAATGAAAAAGGGCGAATTTAAAGACGGTGAGCATGTTTTACGGGCTAAGATAGATATGGGTGCAGCCAATATGAAAATGAGAGACCCGCTTTTATACCGTATAAGACATGCACATCACTTTAGAGCAGGGGATACATGGTCAATCTACCCGATGTATGATTTTGCACACTGTTTGTCTGATTATATAGAGGGGTCACACACTCAATTTGTACCTTGGAGTTTGAAAACAATCGTGATATTTACGACTGGGTACTCGATACGCTTGAACTGAAACCGCCCCGTCCCTATCAGTATGAATTTGCAAGACTCAATATCAACTATACGGTTATGAGCAAAAGAAAACTTTTGGAACTGGTTGAGGGAGGCTATGTAAGCGGATGGGACGATCCTCGTCTGCCTACAATTGCAGGGTACAGAAGGAGAGGATACACACCGGAGTCCATTTTAAATTTTTGTGAGCAAATCGGTATAGCAAAAGCAAACTCTGTGGTTGATGTTGCACAGCTTGAATTTTCTATACGCGATGATTTAAACACAAAAGTTCCCCGTGTCATGTGCGTGATGGACCCTTTGAAGGTCACAATTGAAAACTATGAAGGTTCTGAGGAGATTGAGGCACCGTACTATCCGCATGATGTTCCAAAAGAGGGTTCAAGAAAGATTCCTTTTTCAAAAGAGCTTTATATCGAACGGGCAGACTTTGAAGAGAATCCTCCAAAAGGCTACTTCCGTCTTACTCCTGAACAGCCTGTGAGACTAAGACACGGCTATATCATTACATGTAAAGAGATCATTAAAGATGCCGATGGAAATATTACAGAAATAAAAGCAGAGTATTATCCTGATTCAAAAGCGGTACGAAAGATACAAGCGGCATCAAAGTAAAAAGTGCCATTCAATGGGTGAGCGCAGCAGAGGCAAAAAAAATAGAGATCCGTCTGTACGACAGACTGTTTAAAACTGAAGCACCGGAGGGGATTGAAGACTTAAATCCAAACTCTTTGCAAATCATTAAAAATGCGCTGATTGAACCTGCTGTGATACTTGAAAAACCGGATGAGAGGTTTCAGTTTGAGAGACAAGGCTATTTTTATGCTGATCCGGTTGATTACAGCGATGCGCACCCTGTATTTAACAAAATTGTCGGACTGAAAGACTCCTGGACGAAAAAAGAAAAACCAAAACAGCAGGCAACACAACAAAAAGCCAAACAGGTACAAATAGACGGTGAAGTAACACCTATGACAGAGGAGCAAAAAAAGTATTTGAAAAATATACAGATACGCTGAAACTCAACAATGAGGTTGCAAATACGCTGGCCGTGATGCCTTTCTCTGTGACTTTTTTGAAGAGGCACTCTGTACATGTAACGCGCCTGTCACACTCTCAAATATTGTAGTCAATGAAGTAGCCAGAGTGCTTAAAAACACAGATGCAGAGACGCTGAAATTCGGCCCCGTGCATATAGCACAACTGGCAAAAATGATTGAAGAAGATATTATCTCAAGTAAAATTGCCAAACAGGTGTTTGAGGATATGTCAAAGAGTGGAGAAAACCCGACGCAGATAGTTCAAGCAAAAGGGCTGGTGCAGATCAGTGATCCGGCTCAAATTTTACCTGTTATCGATGAAGTTATTGCAAACAATCCTGATAATGTGGCAAAATACAAAGCAGGGAATAACAAGCTGTTTGGTTTCTTTGTAGGACAGGTATTGAAAAAGACAGGGGGTAAAGCAAATCCTAAAATTGTAAATGAGCTTGTAAAACAAAAATTGGCGATTTGATATTTTTTCACAACCTCCTGGCCTTAGTTATTAAGGCACAAAGCCCGCACTCTTTCTTTAGCATTGAAAGTACGGGTTCCGAATGATTTTTGAATAGGCGAGTGTATTATTGTATTTGACAGTTGTATAGATGATATTTTATGATTGGGAAAAAGGAAGAAAAGTTGGTGACCCCGAGGAGAATCGAACTCCTGTAACATGGATGAAAACCATGGATCCTAACCGCTAGACGACGGGGCCAACATGCTCAACTTTTGTTGAGCCGAAATTATATAGACAATATCCTTAAAAAAAGATAAAATCTATATATTTCGTTAATTATTCATAAAAGCTACGAAGTGCTCTGATAATGACGGCATTTTTAGAAATACTTTCTGCTTTTGCATTCTCGTTTACAGTTTCGTATAAATCCAAAGGAAGAGAGATTGAAAATGTTTTTGTCTCTACTTTTTTCTTTTTAGCCACCATAGAAACAACATTACCTAAAAGCTCTATAATTTTTTTCGTGTCAATAGGCTTTTGAATAAAACTGTTTACACCCACTTCAATTGATGCAGAAATTTTTTCCATATCGTTACTTGCAGAGATCACTATAATGATTTGACTTGGATTAATTTCACGAATTTTACGAGAAAGTTCTATCCCGTCCATTCCTTCCATAATAATGTCGACAAAAACTACATCCGGCTTCATCTGCTCATATACTTTTAATGCCGTATCACCGTCGAAACATGATTCCACTTTTGCAAAAAAGTTTTTAAACGTAGAACTCAAAAGTTCGTTCGTTACTTTTTCATCTTCTACAACCATAGCTGTAAGTTTTTTTGTCTGTTCTGTTAATTGAATTAAATCTAAATTACCCATTGTTTTTTCCTATATTTTAATTTGTTATATTATACACTACAAATAGTTAATAACGCTAACATTTATCAACAAATTCAAGAATTTGTCTTAAATTGCTCAAGCCACTCTGTATCAGAAACACTGTTTTTTTCTTTTTGTGTCAACAAAGCATCAATTGTATCTATAAGAGTTTTTTCATCCATAAATTGTAATAAATCAGAATTAATAGAAGTAGGGCGTATGCCATCATAGCTGTTGAGAAGGTTTTGTATATCTTTGATAAGTTGTTCTTTTCTTTCCATTGTGTATCTGTTCCTGGAGTTTATTCGAGTGTTTATTCTCTATAGAGTCTTTGAAATAGTTCATATTAAACAATATGTGTATTGGTTAACATAATGTAAATTCTCTTGAAAAATATTTTTACCCTATTAGAATACGCAATTATATCATTAAAATAGCTTCTAAACTTAATAAATATAGTTATTATAAATTTATAAGAAATATTTTATGTTTAATAAAATCCTCAAGGAAAAAAATATGATACCTCAAATATTTAAAAATGAAAATGCGGAAATTCGTGTATTAGGTGATTCGGGTAATCCATTGTTTGTGGTGAAGGATATTTGTGATGCGCTGGGTTATAGTGATGTGTCAATGACCTTGTCGAAATTAGATGATGATGAAAAGCTGACACAAAGAATTTTTTCATCAGGTCAAAATAGAGATATGTCGGTAGTAACAGAATCTGGATTATATTCACTCATCTTGCGTTCCAACAAACCAGAAGCAAAAAAATTTAAAAAATGGGTTACGGGTGAAGTTTTACCGACAATCAGAAAACAAGGCACTTATTCTGTTTCTTCTGAAACAAAAAAAATAGAAATTGTTGAAGATCATATCTTCAAGGCAATTGAAAGATTACAAGAGATTGTGGTAAGTAATATTTTTGATCAAAAGATGGCTATTGATTGCCTTAGTAGCAGTGTTGAACAACTTGTAAAACAGACAGAAGGATTAATTGGTTTTCAAGCCAATATTAAAAGTCTTCCAAAATTCGACAACTATATAGAATCAAATGAAAGACTTTTTAGTGAGATTGAAAACGTAAAACGATTGTTGTGTTATGAAAACCCAACTCTCTATAGAAAAGATGTAGATATGTACACAGAGGATATAGAACTCTTTTTGTCAATCTATGCCCTACTTTCCAATAAAGATAATAAACAAATTACCGTAAACGAAACAATATATTACTACTTTAATATGGAAGATGTGATCAAAGAAGTTAGCAATGATTCTATTGTGCTTATAAAACAAAAAATAGAAAATCTTTTTAAACACGAATTGTTTGAAAAGCTTGTTTTGGAAAACACGAGTTTTGATTATGTGGCCTTGACAGAAAAAGCGTTACGAATAATTACTGAGAATACAACACAGGAGCAATAGATGGAACTTTTAAAAAACGAGATAAAAAAACTTATTTTTTTCGGCATGACATTCTCAATCGAGATTGTGGATTTTACAAAAGTACGAATCAATAAAAACACAACTGATATTTTCATCAAGGGTTCGTCAAATGTTTTAACACTTAGTAACCACAAAGTTCAAATAACAAAAGTTTAGTATAGGATAAAAAGTGAATAAGTTTATTGATATTGCAAACATATACAATCTTTTTTTAAAACTTGAAGAAAGAAGAGCATTGTCGCCCATCATAGAGGATGTTGTTGATGTTCCTTTAATAGAGAATGAAAAAGAGGAGCTATTGGATGTGGTTCAATATATTATAAAGAGAACTCCGTCATTTAAAAAAACCATTAAGAATATTCTCAATTTAATGATTGAGTATGATTTTGCAAATACTCCAAGTGTTGATAAAAATTACGACATCTATCTTAAAAAAACTTTTTCCAATTATGATCTGCTGTATGAAATAGATTTATTTACACACAGTACAAATGTGGCTTACGAAACATTAAAACTTTCAAAACAAGGCAACACTGCCGGAATAAATGTTATGTGTGCCCTACTTCATGATTTTGGCAAATCTCTAGCTGTAAAGCGTTTAGTACACAATTCCGCAAAAATGTCACATGAAAAAATAAGTGCAAAGTTTCTTCAAGATTATCTTTCATCTGAGGCTTTGAATGGAAACAGAGAAATAACAAAAGATGTTGTCGATACAGTGTATCAAACAATCAATGTTCAACACTCGCCAGTGAAAATAAAAAATGATTTTTTAAAAGATTTGATTTTGGCTGATAAGAATGCCAGAACACAGGAAATTATTTATGTGAAGAAATATATAAAACCCGGTTCATCTAAAGAGGAAGAATTGTGACAGCAAAAGGACACATGGCATTAGCAAGTGTTTCTGCACTTGTAATAATTGAGTATTGCTTAGATATAGCATGCAATGATATTGAAACGATAGATTTGATTGCTTTTTATTTTAGTGTAATTTTTGGCTCTCTTGCTCCAGATATTGATGAGAGCGAAAGCTATATAGGAAGAAGGCTTTACGCAATTTCTTTAGTTATGAGTTCTGTTTTTAAACATAGAACATTTACGCACTACCTGTTCGTTCCGATAGCCCTATTTGTGGCTACTTATTTCGTGCAGGATTATTTCACAAAACTTTTCCTATATGGTTTTTCGCTTGGAATATTGATGCATGATTTAGGAGACATGTTGACAAAAGGTGGAATCAATGGTTTTTTCTTTCCGTTTTTTCCAAACACAAAAATAGCAATCTTGCCAAAACAGTTGAGATTTTATACCAATTCTATAGCAGAGCATATTTTTATTGTCTTTTTGCTTTTATTGAATGTGGCAATATCACTGCTGATTGCTAAATCATATGCATTGGAGATATTTTGAAAAAGAGAACCAAGTGTATTGAATATCAAATTTATGAGGCAAATGTTCTTGTGAGTCTTTCTTTGTTTGTGGCGGATTCAATATCGCGGATAGAGAAAAAATATACAAGAAATAAAATAAATGCAACGCAATATATTGCAATAAGAAAAAAATACATTGAGTTAATCAGTGAATTTAAAAACAATTTAGAAGGAATAGAACAATGACACAGGGTGGCAATCCAAACAATAGTATGACCAGCACTGGACAACATGGACAACACGGAAGCTATTCTAACAAAGAAGGAATGGTTAAAGGGGATCCAAGAGGGACTATGACCTCTATTCCTCATGATTACAACCAGACAACCAGGTCACAAGAAGCCGCAAAAGGACATGGTTTTTTCAAAAGGCTTTTTTTTCATTATGACATAAGAGAGATAGAAGCGGAATTGCAATCAATGAAAATTTCCAAAAGTGATTTTGTGGAAAGCACTTACGCTATGTCTGAACTCGGCTTTTTTGATCTGTTTTTTAGACTTATTCCTACGATCAGCACAGGAATAACTTCTATTTTTTTGGCAATCATTATCTATTTAATGATTGCGCCTTTTTCTGTAGTTTTAGGAATTATTGGTTCATTGTTTTTTCTGCAGATTACAGTTTTTCAAGTTGCAAGAATAGTTTACTCTCTTGATAGGCATAAAGTCGGGGAAAAAGAAACAGGACGTTTTATAAAAATTGTAAGAACTGCGTGGCATTTCTATGAATTTATTCTTGGGTCGGTCACAATAGCTTTAGTTTTAGTTTATTTTTCACATGTTGACTGGCAGCAATTAGCAAATGAAATCTTGAGCTATCAATTTAAAATGGGTTTTCTTGAAAAGATGTGGGCCGTTGTCGTATCAAAACCATATTTTATAAGTTTTGTGACGCAATTTGAAACTATCTTTAATGGATTATTGCTACTCTTTTTGCTTTTTTTACTCTCTTACAGTGTTGTGAACTATCTTGTTTACAACAAATACAAGCAAACATATAAAGATAATCTGTTTTCTATGCAAAAAGAGTTTAAAAATCCTGCGGATCTCGCAAGAGAAAAATTTGACTTTTAAAAGGAGCAAAAAGTAATGTATCAAAAACATAACAGATCACCGCCAGATTTTTTTCCTACTCTGTTCATATTTAAAAAATAAAAAAAGGATTCTTATGGTTATAAAAAAAATGGTTCTATTCATGTTGGCTCTTGGAGCTTTGGCTACAAACTCTTTTGCAGCAGGACCAATAGATGCATTCAAAACAACGTTTCTTGATCAATCAACGCAGTTTGCGGTGCCTGTTATTTTGTTTCTTGTTTTAATTGCTGCAGCAATTACATATATGAAAACAAAAGATTGGACAATTTCACTTGTTGTCGGCGGTATTTCTGCTGCTATTATCGGTGGAGCAGCTTCACTTGTTACATCATTTAGTGGATTTACATTCTAAGTGTTATTTTTCCCTCTCTTTGAGGGAAATAAAGGTTTTTAATAATGGCTAAATATACAAAAGTTAGATTTTTAAAATGGTTCAATAGACCGAGAGTTTTTGTTTCAATTGAAATTGACACAATAGGGATCTTCTTTGCAGTCGGACTGGTTCTGTTTTTTGCATCTTCTTTAACTTCTGTTTTGCCACCGGCACCAGATTTTATTATAAGTATGCTTATTGGTGGTTTTACGGCTTTTTATTACTCAAAGTTTAAAGATGAAGCACCAAAAGGGTTTTTGAAGCACCTTTTGTACACCATGCATATCTACAAGGTAAAAGAAAAAGAATTTAAAGAAGAGGCAAAAAGAATGGATGTGGATGTAGATGACTACTATCCAAATCCAAACGAAAAATTATTTATAGAATAGGAGGAATTTTTAGTGGCTGATAAACTAAAAGGTGAAGAATTTATATCAATTATCGACAAAGACAAAGTTGTTGTCAAATACTTATGGAGAATAGTTGTGATGCTCTCTGTTGCAATTGTTATTTTGTCTTTTGCTTTTATGAGCATTAGGGAAACAACGCGAGTGAATATTGAATTGCCCGCAACGCTAATTTATAAAAATGCCCCAGTTGTTGTAGCCGGCATAGATGGAGCAAATAAAGTTTACTATCGAATGTGGGGAGAGTATGTAATAAAAGAGCTGTCAAATTTTACATATGAAACCATTGGAAAGAAAGTTCAACTACTTAAGAAAATGATGCGCCCTACCCGTTTTGTGGAAAAGAAAAAAGAGATTGATATTTTTACAAATACGTTAAGTAAAAATTTAATGTCACAAAAATTTATTCCGGAAGATACCAATCTTTCAAATGTAATAGAGTCAAAAGGGATTATCCGAAGTGCAACAATTACTGTAAACGGGATTGCGTTTCAAAGTATCAGCAAGGAAAAAAGCAAAAAAGAGTGTAAATACGATGTAGATTTACGTTATGTGAAAGGAGTTTTGTATGTCGAAGATTTTGGCACTGATTGTTTCTAGTTTTGTAGTAGTAGGAATTTTGTCCGCAAAAGATATCCCTATGGTCCAAACAATAGAGATTAAAATACCACTTAAAGAGTTTAGTGTACTTGAATTCCCTTTTGAGGTGAAAGAGAAAAGATTTTCTCCATTTGTCTACAAAAAAAAGATAAAAAAGAAAACTAAAAAATTTAATCCTTTAAAAGAAAAAGTATCTATACCAAATGCAAACCAAGGGACAAACAATAAAAAGTTCTTTTCACTTAATCAATTTAAGAAGAAAAACGGTACAGAAACAAATAAACCAAAAAATAAAGCGTTTGCCTCAACATGGGGTAAAAATTTCGTACAGTTTTATCCATACAAAATAGGTAAAACGCAACTGATCGTGTGGGGATATTCAAAATATCCACTACTTATTACCATCGTAGTTTCTGCGGATAAAAAAGATACAGATACCTATTTGAAATTTGTGGATTATCAAGAAAGAGAAAATAAAAACACCTCCCTAAAAGGTATTTCTCATGAAAAGATATGCAGCAAACTAATCCAGTATCTTTATCACAACAAAACACCATCTGGGTATAAAATTGAAACACACCATCAGGTATATAATTCAAATTCTTTAAAATTTGTTTTAATAAAAACGCTAATAGGCAAAAGATACAGCGCTCTTGAATACAGTGTTGAAAATATATCAGAAAGCACACAGCGTCTCAACGAGCCAATGTTTGCCTCTAAAAACACATACGCAATATCTATAGAAAACAGAGAACTAGAGTCAGGTGAGGCAACAAGAATGTTCGTAATAACTCCAACGGCGACGGAGTAAAAGATGAAAAATAAATTTACTTTTGGCATGGGTGATTTACATTCTTATATTACCGACAATTTAAAAATGAAAAAAAGCGGAGAGACCCTAGAAAAATTAAAAAACAAAAAAGAGAAAGAGGATAAAAAAAATGCCGACGAGGATAAACTTGAGAACCTAACATCTCTCAACACTCAGGCTAAAAATATAGAAAAAAACATCACAAAAAAGACAACATTGGTTCTTATCACTATTCCATTGGTAATCTTTTTTGGCGTAGTTTTTTATAAAACGTACAAAATGTTACAAAAAGACTCTATTCGCATGTCTGCTGTAGAAGATAATAATACGACAAAAATGGGATTAGCAGTCGATACAACATTCCAGTGGAGAGTATTAAAAGACCAGGAGATGAAAGGATTAAAAAAGGATGTTAATGAGTTAAAAACATCTTTGCAGGCTGATATGAATAAAACAGTGACTCTCGTTGAGGAAAAACTGCAAAAAAACACACTTTCAATCACTAAAGAGCTGCAGTCAATGAAAAAAGATTTTTCAAAAACAAAAGATGAAATCATAAACAGGCTTAATATGACCACGCAGCAGCAAAACATGTTGCAGAAAAAAATAAACAGTCAAAAAAAGGATATTTTAGAAATTGTTAAAAAAACTAAATATGTAAACACCGGTGCCAAAAACGGAATCAATCTGCCAGATTTACCGCCTTTGAAGAAAGATTTTACGCACACAAGCTCAAAGGCAAAATCAGCAGTTTTATATAGCAATCAAAAAAAAGAAGATGATGATATTTATGAAGATGCATTTGTGGAAGTAAACAGCGATACGATGGATTATGAGACACAAGAATTCAGTGAATCGACTAAGGATATTAACAATACAGTTGCTATGCCGAGTTTTACACTTATGCCTGGTTTCACAAAAGGATTACTTATTAATGGTGGAGAAATGCCAATCCTTACAGAAGGAGATGATGCTTCCGAAGCGGTACCTATTTATATTCGCATTAACGGGGATGAATTAATTGCCAACGATGCATCTGTCAATATAGACGGCTGTATTATTCTTGCAACAGCCAAAGGCAGTTTAAGTAAAAGGGCTGCAGAGCTTCGTCTTTCTAAAATTTCATGCAACATTACTGATTTGGATGGTAGCAGCTATAAAATTGATCAAAAAATCGCAGGATGGGTGTTTGATGAGAACGGAAATTATGGAATTAAAGGGCGATTGGTTTCAAGAGAAAAAGAAATCATTAAGGCCGGTTTACCTTTGGCAATTGTTGAGAGTATGATTCAATCTCTCTCTATGGCTATTGGCAACTCTAATACAAATGTTGTCATTCCAGTTGGAGATAATCCGGCAGCCGTGAATTCTCAATATATGAGCGGCGGGCTTATTCAAGGCGCAGGCAGAGGAACAAGCGAAGTTTTGAAAAAATTCTCTGATTACTATATGAAAATGCTCAATAGTCTGAATCCAACTATATCTATCAGAGCTGGAAGAAAAGTAACAATAGCCTTCAAAGGTGGAGAAAAGCTTCAACTTAGCAAATATGAGCCAATTGATATGGAGTATTTTAGTGAAAAGGACATAGAGGATGAATAAATTACATATTGCAATAACCACCGCTATATTGACACTAAGTTTTAGCGGCTGTTCATGGATTGGTGTTGGGAAAAATGAAACGTATTGTGCGGAGCACAGTTGCGATTATTCTGATGCGGGAGTATGCGGCAACAGCTATGACGTATATAAAAACTGGAGAGAAGTTCAAAAAAAAGCATATGGAAATTATTCGTGTGCAGCAGAAGGAAATGATAATGAGTAAGAGTTTAAGCAGCATATTGCTAGCCGGTGCAATGATTATCGGCATAAGTGGTTGTAGTTCAAAAGAGAGCGTAAAGCCGAAGCCGAAAACAACAATAGTCAAGTTAAAGCGTCCAAAAGCTTACACATTCAATTATATTCCAATAATAGGCACGCAAACACCAGATGACAAGGTGATTGTAGATATGGGAGTTGTTTTACGCGTGTGGGTTAACAGCTATAAAAACAGAAGTAATACTCTAGTAAGTAGTCATGACCTGTATATTTGGGCAAAAAAACCTGATTTTATTGCAGGCAATGTCTTACCTGCAAAATCAAGAGGATTATTAACTCCTCAGCATAAGATGCCTTTTATGCTGTCCGACAATAGTGTTGACAGAAGCAATTTTAAAGACAATAAAAATATTCGCAATTTTGTCAATTCTGTTTACAAGCAAAAGACAACACCGGTTGCAGCAAAAGAGAATCTACACAAGGCTTCCAAAAATGATATTGCAATTAAAAACTTTATAAAAAAAATAACAAACAAAAAGGAGAACAAAAAGAATGAAAAATAAAATTTTAATAGGCGGTTTAATCATCTTGTCGCTAACCGGTAATGTTTTTGCATCTAGCGAAGATGCAACATTGACAGACATCAAAGAGAGTCTTGTCTATCTTATTGAAAAAAATGATGCTTTGGATAAAAAACTTAATCTTACCAATGGTTCTATGGATGCATCCAAAAAAGAGACAACAAACAATGCTGAAGCTATCAAAAAAAATACTGAAGCCATAGAAAAAATAAAGCAAACTCTTCTTGTGATGCAGGAAAAAATGGATGCCATAGAGAAAAAGATACCTGTATTTGAAAAAACCACCATATCACCCGACAAGTATGATGAAGTCATCAAAAACTTTATTCAAAAAAACACAAAGGGTAAGTAATGACTAAACTCTGTTTAAACAATGTTAAAACAATGAATGTTTTTATTTATATGTTTAACAATTGTTTAAACAATGTTAAAAGTGTAATCAATGCTAAAACAATGTTAAAACAATCATTAAACAATGTTTTAGCATTTAGCATTGTTAAAACTATTGCTAAACAATGTTTAAAGAGTGATTATTTTCTTTTTAAACATTGTTTATTATCTGATTAAAAAAGGAAATTTATTTATGAGAGCGTTATTTGTACTTTTAGTAATATTTATTCTTCCTAGTGTGGCGTTTGCTTCGAACTTTGAAGACCTTACTGGCATCTATGTTCATGGAGACATTGGTTTTATAAAGATGATTATGACTGCTGTACAAAAAGCGGTCACATCCTCAGAATATATCGACCTGGTATATATTGCATCATTTATAGCAGTGATAATGATAGGAATTGAGCTGTGGTATAAAAAAGATTTTATGCAAATAGCGAAATCAGCGGCTGTTCCTTTAACTATTGTCGGATTTTTACATTATACGACAGATGTGCATATTGAAGATGTTCGAATTGTACAAAATATTACCCCTGGAACAAGCACCTATTCTGTAGGCACGGTACCCTCTTTACTTGGTGCCATGTATGGTGCTTCGAGTGCATTTGAACTTGTTGGAACAAATCTTGTTGATGATGCTCTAAATTCCGTAAACGGAACACAAGAGTTTTCAACATCAAAAATTGGTTTTGCGGTGGGGCTTACCAAATTATCTAAAATAATTGAAATTGCATCTGATCAAAATTTTCTGGATAGAAACGAAACAACTTTTGATTTTTCACAATCCTTAAAAACATACGCACTTGAGTGTGTCTTACCCACTGCAACAAGCAATACGATATATAAAATAAAAAGTCCAGATCGTGATTTAATTGATATCATTGACCCAAATGCTCTTGGACTAACAAACAATGACACTCTTGCAGACGGAACGACATGTAGTGATTATTACAACAACAACTTAAAGAATAAAGAATCTGATGTTGCCGATATTCTCAGTGGTCAAGTTGCTAAACAGCTTAATGTGGATTTAGGCAACTTGGCCAATGGACTTAATCAAGTTGGAAGCATATATGTTCAATCCAGCCAGCTTGCAGCAGATGCCTTGGGGATGCAAAAGGGATTTATTGTCAATGCTGCTATGATAGCACCAATTAATGCTGCCATCACCCAAAACAACAACAATCTGCAAACCGGTGTTGACTACGCAAATGCTATTACTGCACAATCTGCAATCCAACAGATTCAAATGGGCGGTGTGGGTGTAGGAAAATGGTTTGCCACTATTGCACCTTATATCTTCCACATTTTAAAAGGCGTGATTTATTTTTACGGAATTTTTGTTCCTGTAATTGCAATCATGTTAGGTTCCGATAAAGGCTCCAAATATATTCTTAGTTACTTTATGAGCCTTATCGGGTTTGCTGCAGTTGGTATCGGTATGGCTGTTTCTAGTGATATAGTGACCTATTTTGCGAGCAAGCATTTTACAGATTTTGTTGCTTCTGTCGGGTGTATTCCAAGTTCCATATCTGCATTGAAACAGTATTATTTGGATATGGCCACCTATACCGGTGTTGCAGGATTTTTGGGTGCTACTATTGCCATGATTGCACCTGGTTTGATTTTAAAAGGGCAAGCAAGCGCTGCAATGTCAGCTATGACATCACTCTCTTCTGCTTATAAGAGCGGTCCTGATGCAGCAATGGATGTTGACACAACAACCAAAGCGAAAGAAGCTGCATATGATAAAGAGATGGAAGAAGTCGCAAAACAAAAACTTGGTAAAGCCGGTTTCTCTCTTAGCGATGCTCCTAGTGGAGTGAGTGCCGGTGATTGGTATCAAAGACTTCAAGACCAGGCATCACGTGCAAATGCAGCCATGGGTGCCCTTAACCAAAGAGACAATATTACGGATGCAGCAGTTGCAGACAGATACAGAACTGAACAAAAGATTGGTTCTGATTTAGGTTTTACAGGTGCAATGCAGTCCGCTGGAGGTGGTAATGTTGCTTTTAGAGGCGGTCAAATTGAAGGTGCAGTGCAAGCGGCCAATGTTGAAGCAGAAAGTGCCAATTATGACAAAATGGGTTCTATTCATTCAGGTGCAGCAAAACAGGCTTCTAAAAAGTTGAATTCTATGGCTGCTTATGGAGACAATATTTCCACACCTGATGCGAACTATGCCGGTACATTAGAGGGAATTAAATCTGCTCATTCAGACATTGGAAATGTGAAAGCTGTCAAGAATGATGTTAATGGAATGAAGCATTTCAAAGAAGGTGCAGAGATGTCTGCAAGAATGCAAACCAACAAAATGATGGGTGTCGGTATGTATTTTGATGGAAAAAGTGATGAGCAGATAAAAGCAGATATGAGTGATATTAAGCGTGTTGGAGCTATGGGTGTTGCCGGTGAGATTGCTAAAGGGGATGCGTTTCAAAAAGGTGTCTACAAAGGCAACCTTAAAAAATATCAAAAAGATATTAAAACCGGTGAAGAAGAAAAATTAACTGGAATGCATGAGCATTCAAGCAATCTACGAAAAAACTATGGAAGAGATTTGAATGGAAAATTTAAAGATAAAACACTTGCTCAGTCAATTAGCAATGAAATAGAAGATATCGACAATCAAAAAGCAAAATTAGGCGCACATACTGCAAAAAATGCAAAAATCATGAAGGCGCTTGATGAAAAGAAAGCAAGTCTGCAAACAGCACTACATGATGCCAAAAAAGGTTTAACTCTTGGCGATGTAAACAGTTTGAGTGATCAAAGCAAACAGCAATCATTAATGGGACAGGCTCTTGGAATTCAAGCAAATAATAAAAGCGGTATTAATTATGCGCAAAATGCAATGTACGGGGAGATGTCAAAACAACAATCAACTGCCGCTAAAATAAAAACACAGGGTGGTGTTGAGAAAGCAGTTAGTTCTGATGTTGCAGAAGCATCACTAAAAGCAAAAATGCAACAAATGGGTACACAAGGAAGTATATCTGAATATCTTCAGAGCAAAGCAGGTGGAGGCTACTCACCAGAAGTTGCCGACAAAATGGCAAAAGCTATCATGGAAGGTGGTAAAGGTGCTGCTGAATTTATGAAACAGGCTATATCTGGTGCTGGGGGTTTGGCTTTTTCTCAGGCTGCTGCTAAGACCGGAAAAGATATAACAACAGTGCAAACGCTTAACGATAAATTTAAAAACGGTGGCTATGTAGGTTTTGAAAAACATAGTGCCGCTGTTGCAGCCGCAGGAGCAGCTAAAAAACTAATGGTATCTGAGAACTTCGGACAAGAAAAAGCAGATGCCTATATTAAAAGAGTTGTTGGAAAATCAACAGGGGCTGATGCCAAAGAAAAAAGAAAACAGGCAATAGAAGATTTATATACTTCAGGATTGACAGATAAAAATGGAAAATCATTATCCGGACTGAATGCAGCAATCGCACAAGAAGAAGCAACAGCTGGAACAATGAATAGAGATACAAGAATGATGATAGGTAAAAATCGTGTCAATTTTTCAACAAATGCAAATACAGGAGAAACTATTGCCAATGTTGATGGTTCTACGGACAATAAACAAGGAGATCATGATGAAACGAACAACTCTAGTTCTCTTGCTCAATTCCAAAACAGAGATATAGCCAGAACTATATTAAAAGCTGCGCATAAAGGAAAAGAACCAACAGATAAAGAAATTGATTCTCTTGCGGGTAGTGAACAATTTATGTCTTTAGTGTCTAAAGGTAACTACGGAAAAGCATTAGCTGCCGATGGGGTATACAATATATTAAAAGGCATGAATTTGCTTCCTAAAAATATGAATAAAGATGAATTTCATACCGCTCTTGATGGAGCATTATTAGCAGCCTCTCCTGTAGCCGCAACTGCTATAGGGATGGCAGGAGAAAAGGCTTTGAATGCCGGACAGGGCAAAAGGGTATTTACTGAGGACTACGATACGGGTAAGCTCGATAAAGAGGGAAATCCAATTATAAAACATGCTGGGGATGAATTTAATTTAAAAGATTTTCCAAAAGAAGATAGAAAAGCAGTGAAAGCAGCCTCACGAGTACAGGATACTCGTGTTACTAAGATGGGGAAAGGTGCTTGGGATGGATTGAAAAGTGGATTTGGTAAAACTTCTGAATATTTATCTGATAGACTTATGTTTGGCGATACTTCTTCTAACCCCACTAATAATCCCGGCGATAGCTCCACCAATAGCGGAGACAATCAATATAACAGTAACACCGATGAAAAAGTTAGTGATAAACCACATGATAATTCCTTTAATTCAGATAATTCAAGTATAACAAATAACCAAGAAAAGGTCAATACTGCTCAAAACAATTTGGATTCGGTGAATAAAGATATCAAAAGAGTGGAGGATGCTAAGCCTGTTCAGTTGGCTAAAGAACGTTTAAAAGATGTGATTGGGGAACATATTCAAAAAGCGTCTAAGGGTTCAGATGAGATGAGAAAACTTAGAGAGTTGAAAGCAAATCTCAACAGTGGCGGTAAAATTGATTTAACTGATTTTGAAGATGCCGGTATCGGTTTGGATGAATTGCACAAAAATGATATTCAGACACCGGAAAAAGTCATAAAAGACAAAAAAACTGGAAAAACTAAAAGGTTTAAAACCATGGATTTAGTTAGCTCTGGCGAAGATATAAAACATGACAGACTAGAGGACTTAAAAGGAGATAAGTTTAATGCTGAATACGATTTAAGTGAGGCTGAAAAAGGTTTAGAGAAAGCCAAAGCTACCAGTACTGGCAAAGTTAATACTGAAAGTGGCGGAAGAACTTCTGCCTACCAAGATTATCTGGATAGTATAGCAAAAAATGGCAAAAACATCAACAAGGATATGAAGAGAACTGAAAAACTAGCCAATATAGCAGAGCATGTAAAAAATGGTGCTGAAGGAGTTATATTAGGGGAGGTAATGAATATTTCGCCTAAACAAGCGATAGATGAAAAATCCTATAGATTAGCTAATGCTTACGCAGGTATTAACAATGCTATCAATGGTATTTTTGATGTAGGCTTAGGTGCTGTTGCTCAGACAGCAAACCATCTAGATAAAATCAATCCTTTTGGAAATCCTTTTAATGAACTCTCAAAAGACAGCTTTGGCGTTGGGTTATCACAAGTAGCTACCAGTTTAGTAACGCAAGGATTTAACGACCTTGGAAATGTCCCTAGTAATGCGGCTGGCATATTTAGTGGTTCCCATAATGTAGCAGGATACAATAATCATCTCAATAACGGTGTTGCAGGAGAAACAATTGTAGCTCCACCAGCTGCCACACTAGGACAAGCCCTAACCCAGCAAATAACACAAAGTGCAGCAGTAAACACTCAAGCACTTGCAACAAACCCTGCAAACACAGTCATTCAAACCGTAGGCGGTCAAAAAGCAATCACAACAAACGGTGGCAGGCTTACTATTGGCGGCGTTGGAACACAAGTACCTGCGCAAGAGTATATGCAAGCTATGCAAAACCCTCAAATGAGAGAGCAGTTCTCTCAGATGTTGGCACAAAGCGATTTAAGTGGATATGGAATGAATGGCATAGGTGCAAATACAATGCAAGGGCTTTTGCAAAATCTTGGAGGCAATGCATCAATACTTGAGCAAGGTACTTCATTAGAACAACTACAAGCTCTTCATGGAGGTGGTGATGTATCTGGTGGAAATGATCAGATTGAAGAGATGATGAAAACCAACAGGATTAACAATATGAGTGATCAAGTTGAGGAAGTAATAGATATTGTAGAAGATTTAAGAGGAGATGATTAGGATGAAAAATATTCAAGCTGTTTCAGGGAGACAAGGGAGCAAAACTCCCCCGACTATGTCAATTCAACATAGGTGCGAAAATGCACATAAGCAGTATTGTGAACACAAGCTTATTCATAACATCTCCCTTAATTGGTATCTTGGAGGGCAAAAAAAAAGGTTAAGGCTCATGACTTCCTTAACCTTTGTAAAGCTTTTTACCGCTCCGTTGATACCAATAAGATTGTGTTCACAGATGCAATTATATCATAAAATGGAAAAAATATATAAACTGCTAAATCGGGCATCAGCAAAAGGTATCAGACATCATTCCTTGAGTGATACAGCAAGAGTTTTAGGGAGACAAGGGAGTAAAACTCCCCTGACTATGTTAATTCAACATAGGTGCAAAAATGCACATAAGCGCAATTGTGAAGATCAGCTTATTCATAACGTCTCCCTTGATTTGATCTTGGAGGGCAAAAAAAAAGGTCGCAATGGGGATCAATCCATCGCAACCTTAGATTTGCCGCTCCATAAATCAAATCAAGCGATCTTCACAAGCGTAATTATATCACAAAAGAAAAAGGATGTAAATTACTAAGTTAAAAATTGAAAGGAGTTATTTAATTTTTTAAGTATTTAGCCTTTGCTAAGTATTTAAAAAATCAAATAGTGTTTATTTGGTTTTGTTCTTTGAATTATTATTATGAAAAAAATATCTAACCATTGTTTAAATACATAGTAATGAGTAGGCATTGTTTAGACTTAGGATTAACATTGTTTAAATACATAGTAATGAGTAAGCATTGTTTAACCATTGTTTAGACTTAGTTTTGGCATTGTTTAAATATTTACCAATATCTAACCATTGTTTAAATACATAGTATTGAGTAGACATTGTTTTGGCATTGTTTAGACTGTATTTAAACAATGGTTTGGCTTAGTTTAAATATCTTTTTCATAATAATAATTCAAAGAACAAAACCAAATAAACACTACTTGATTCAAACACAATATCTATAAGGAGTATTACATTGAGATATACAGATGCAATTAATATAGAACAAACACTTTTATCATCGCTTGTCTCCAATAAAGAGCTAATAGAAGATTGCTCTGAATTGGAAAGTTTAGATTTTATCCCTATCGCTCATCAAGAAATCTTTAAACTAATACGAAAAATGCATCAAAACAATTTACCAATGGATGAAGATGTAATCATAAAAGAGCTAAAAGGAAAGTATGAAGATGAACTCCTTGTAGTCCTCTCAAAAAACCCTGCAAGTAATATAGAATATTATGTTGCACAGGTTAAAGAATACAAAGAAAAGAGGGAGCTCAAAAGACTGCTTGTTGAACTTGAAGAAGATTTGCAAGATGAAATACTTGATTTTGCTCAAATGAAACTAAAATTGCAAAATGCCTTTAGTGGCAAAAACTACAACTCCAAACGCCTTACTCCTACATCCTCAAAAGATATAGAAGCAAAAGCACCAGAGTTTTATTTAGAAGATAGCTGTCCTATACAAAAGTACGAAACAACTCTTTTTACATCATCCGGAGGTGTAGGAAAAAGTTTTACGCTCTTAAAACTCCTTTTAGAATTACAAAACAGCAATGTCAATTGTTTGGGATGGTTCAGTGAGGATAGTGCAAGCAACACAAAATATAGAATGGAAATACTAAAAGAGAAAAACAAGCATTTAAAAGATATAGAAATTGATATAATGGATAAAGCCTGTCGACCGCAGCCTTTTCTTCAAATTGGTAAAAACAGACAGCTAGAAGTTGCACAATTTTTCTATGAATTTAAAATGATTGCAAAACCTTATGATGTAATTCTGTTGGATCCTCTTGACTCTTTTATTGCAATTGATGAGAATTCCAACACAGAAGCCAGATATTTAATGAACCTCCTTAGCGAATGGCTTGAAGAAGAGAGAAAAACACTACTAATTATACATCATCACAACAAAGAAGGCGGTGCCAGAGGCGCAACTGCTTTTATTAATGCAGTTCGCATACATTATGAAGTTATTTCGGATAAAAAACAACCACAAAGCAGATTCATACAAACAAAGAAAGCAAATCACATACAAGATAAAAAAATGTATGAAATTGAAATGTTTCAACAAGAAAGCGAACCATTAAAAGCTGATGCTAGCACTGCACAAAAGAGTGACTTTGTGGCTATATCTAGTGATGGCACCGAAGTTAATTTAGATGATATAGAAGGCGCGAATGATTACATACTGCTTGATGATGAGATTGAGGTCACAAAAGAAGATGAAGCTATGTTTAAAGCACTTGAAGAGAGGTTTGGAATACATGTTGTCGAATAATACAAAAATAAATGAAAGTAACGAGGTTGAAATTATCAAATGTGAGAATCCGGAAGGTCACTTTGTGCAGTATCTTGAAAAGGATGAGTTTCTTAAAGCAATTAGCAAAGTAAATTTAACGACAAGTTCATTGCTTGAAAACTCTTTGCCTCTTTTTCTTCCATTAAAGAGAATAGAGTTAAGCAATATCTACAAAAAGTTCGTTAAAAATAATCAGATTTTAGAGATTAAAACTGATCTATTTGACAAAGTGGAGGTTCGTGGTCGCTTATTAGGGCAAAGACACAAGGATATTCTTGAAGTGTTACTGAATTATCCGAAAAACTTTTCAAGGCGTGAGCATAGTTTTCATGTAATTTTAACGGCTTATGATCTTAAGCGAAAGCTTCACAAGCAAAAAGATAAAAATCAAATAATCCAACAACTAAAAGAGCTATCGGAGTTTAGATTAAATGTCTATTCTACCAATGGAAGTGAACAGAAAATAGACTACAACTTCGGTTTTATTGATAGTGTATCCATTATAGATGAAAATCGCATAAAGGTTCGTTTTACACAGGAATACACCTACTTCTTAGCAGGAACTAAAGCACTGCAGCATAGAGACTATATAGATGATATTGTCAAAATTGACAGACTCTCTAGCAAATGGAGTAAAGAATTAGATTTAAAATCTCATAAAATTAACCCTGATTTTATAAAAGCTGTCGTTCGATTTATGATTAATAATGATGGTAAAAACAGTCAGATCAGAATTGATAATTTAATAGAAAAACTTAATCTAAAAGAGATGCTCAGCGAAAGCCAATTAAGTAATTATATAACCGATTTAAAGAGAGAAAATGTTCAGGAATATCTTCGTGAAAAATTTGGAATAAGCCTTACAAATAATGAACAAACACTTACATTTTCCTCACTGAAAGATAAGAAAAAATACCTAGTTAACGGAGATAAAGATGTTTAAGAAAAGTGCCGTTTTTCAATATAGTAGGGGCTATAAAAGTCTATCGAGGGGCTATAAAAGTCTATTTTTTATAATTAAAACCCCTAAAAATAGTCAATTTGATTTTCTTAAGTTTCCTGATAAAAATACTGTAAAAATTAGCAGGGGCTATAAAAGTCTATCGAGGGGCTATAAAAGTCTACAAAAGGGCTATAAAAGTTCACCAAGGGGCTATAAAAGTCTATTTGGCAATTTTATAGAAATAGGGGCTATAAAAGTCTATTCAGGAAACTTTAAGGGCTATAAAAGTCTATCGAGGGGCTATAAAAGTCTAATTAAAAATGTGAAGAGGGGCTATAAAAGTCTATCGAGGGGCTATAAAAGTCTATCGAGGGGCTATAAAAGTCTACAAAAGGGCTATAAAAGTCTAAAAAACACCCCTTCCTATACTACTCTTATACATAGTTTATACGCTATGTATAAGAGTAGTGTTAATAAAAATCAAATTTGGAAAGCAGTATGAACAAAATACTTTTAATAACATCGTTAATTTTTACATCTTATCTTTTTGCAAACAGTCACAATATTTCCAATGCAATGATACTGGCTAAAAAAGAGAACAAACCAATATTTTATATTGTGGCTAGTTCAGGATGTCCTCATTGCCATAAATATATTTCCGGTGCAGTTACGCAAAATATTAAAAAATTAAAAAAAGACTACATTCTTGCTACTTGCGATATTGGCAAAGGAGAACACGTCTACCCTACTCTTCCTTTTTCCGGAACAGTACCGACAACTTATTTTTTATTGCCTAATGCAAAATTAGCGACTGAACCAATTGTCGGAGAAGTTGACAAAGACTCATTAGCTGAAATGCTTCGTCAATTTTCAGATTACTATGCAAATAAATATCAAACTAAAAGGATTCAAAAATGAAAGCAGCATTGAAAAAAGCAACAGGAAAAGTGATAGATTTAACAAAAGAGTTCTTTTACCCAGAAGATTTGATGACAGATGTTGATAGTTTCAATCAAGAACAAATTAGCGCACTCAGTGACAAGAGAACCATCAGCAGACTTCTGTTTTATCGCAGCTATGTTGAAGAGACAGAAGATAATATCGGATATTATATTCAAGCAGACGGAAGAGTAGGCATTGTTTTTAGACTCTATCCACCACCATATCTTACAACTGACACAGAAAAAGATATTATCAACATGATCAACAGTGTTGTCCTTGATGATACCATTGTGAATTTTTCAACATATGCTTCTAAAGACGTACACAAGGTGCTTGATGAATTTGCAGAGATGCGAGCCAATTCGACACCAAATGTAAAAAATCCAGATGTTCTCAAAGAATACACAGCTGATTTAATGGAAAAATTTCAAAGCTGGACGACATCATCTATTGCAGGCAATGAGTCAGATATGCGCGTGAGAAACTTCGTACATACTCTTTCTGTTTTATTCCCATATGATACAGATGAATTTGTCATCAATCAACAGTACAACCAGCTCCTAGGTATGTTTAAAAGCTATCAAATAAGACCCTTTAAGCCCGATGAGTTTGTTCCTTATGTCAGAGAGATCATAAACCCTTCTCTGGATAAATACCCGCTCAGCAATGACTCAATAACTACGCTGAATAAGCAAATGACAAAAGACTCTTTTATTCGATTAAATGATAAAACCAAACTCTTGGAAATGCCGGACAACTGGAAAGCAAGAGTTTTAACAACTGATAAATACCCAAGAGAAGTCGATATATTCACCTTTCAAAATGTTTTTTTTAGTGTTATGGGAGACGATTTTCAATTAAATCTTCCTAATCCTTTTTTGCTTTCTTTGACAATAAGATTTAAAAATGTTGAACAGCAGAAAAAAGCCATCTTGAAAAAAGCACGCTGGAATCTTGGGCAACTTTCAGGGATGCCCCCTATGGTTTACAAAAAGAAACCTCAGATTAAAGAAAGAAGAGACGAAAATGAGGAAGTTATCCAGTATATTGAGCAATTAGGCGAGACACCACTTGAATCATTTTTCTCTTTAACTCTCTTTGAAAAAGACATGAATAAAATGGACCAATATACTGCCTTAATCAAAAAAAGCTTTGAGCAAATTCCTGGCAGATGGATACTTAAAGAGGAGAAGTTTCCTCAGATTGCATATCAAACTTTTCTAATGAGTTTAGCATTGCAATATTCGGAGATTATTCATAAAAATATTGATAAATTTGATAAAAATTTTAAATCAAACAATGCTCAAATAACTCCTTTGATAGGTGATTTTACAGGTAACGGAATGCCTAATCATCTGTATGTCGGCAGAACAGGACAGTTGATTCCTTTGGATATTTACAACTCAGACAATTACAATATTGTCGTTATTGGTCCGATGGGTTCTGGTAAGTCTGTTTGGACAAATGATTTCCTTGCAAAAGCGGTTAATGCCGGATGGTTTGTAAGAATGATAGATTTTGGTAGAAGTTACATTAAATTTGCTCAAACAATCGGTGGTCAATTTGTGGAATTTTCTCCTGAAAGCAATATTTGTATGAACTTTTTTACAGAAATCAATACCAAAATAGAAATACGAGATGGAAAAGAAGTTACATTAATTGCTGATGATGAGATTGAAATGCTTGTGCCTATTGTTGGATTTATGGCCGGAATGAACCTCCAGGACATCTACAAAGACACAACAGCATCCGGTTCTGAAAAAATGAATATGACAGTTTTATCTGTATTGATAGCAAATGCAATTAATCATGCTTTTAGAATAAAAGGCCGTGATGCCGGTATGCGAGAAGTAAGAGAAGCGCTTATTGATTTTAAAGAAAAGGCACTTGAAAAAGGCGAACAAAATATTGTGGACCAGCTCGTGCAAATAATCGTCACACTTGAGCCATACAGTCTTGAAAATGGCCAATATTTTAAATATTTTAATGGGGCCAGTAATTTGAACTTTGATAATAATTTCTTTATTCTTGAACTTGATGATATTTCAACAAGTCCTATTATGCCGGTTGTAGCAATGCTTTATCTTCAAAAAACAGCAAGAGAAGCTTTTATAGGCTACCAAAAAGATAAAAGTGCCAGAAGAATAGTAGGAGTGGATGAGGCATGGAAAGTTCTGGGCAATCCGTTGTTTGCGAAATTCTTAGAAGATTTTGCAAGAAGAATTAGAAAATATTTTGGAATACCAATGATTATCACTCAACAAGTTGATGAATTCTTTCAAAATCCACAGGCAGAAGCAATTTATAAAACAGCAGACTGGAAAATATTTTTGCCTCACTCGAAAGACGCTATTGATCAGGCAGTCGCAACCGGTAAAATTTCTTTGAGTGATTTTGATCTTTCTTTGTTTAAATCTTTAAAGTCCCGCTACCCGCATTATTCAGAGTTTTTTGTAAAACAAAAGAGATATGAATTTGTTGCGCTTTTAAAATTAACACCGTATGGTTACTGGCTTTCTACTTCCAATCCTAAAGACAGGGCCAAAACGGATGTTGTTATGAAGACATACGGACTTACTCTTCAGGATGCTATTATTTTTCAAGCCAAACAAATGGAAGGATATGCAGAAGAAGAGATTTTTGAATATTTGTCAAATCGCAATAAAAAAAGTTTAGACATAGATTGGGATAAATTTTTTAAAAAAGTGCTCAAAGACAACACAATAAAAACCAGGAAAGAGGCAATCATAAACTTAAATAAGAAATCAATAGAATTTTATGAAAACTTACCATCTTTAATGAATGGAAAAGTAGAATATTTTCCAAAAGATTTTATATACAAAGCAAAAGAGTTGAAGTATTTTTTTAAAATCAAGCAGCTATTTATTATGAATATTTTTCAAGAAGGGTATCTGGACGCTATTCCAAACTCAATCAATATTTCGTTGGATGGAATAAGAAATAAGAAATTTAATGTTTTTCTTTTTGAGTTTTTTAAAAAATTTAAAGAGCGAAAATTCTTTTTGGAAATGAAGCTTGATTATAGTGATGATGGGATACGGGAGGTTATTGAATTTGTTAAAAAAGTTCAAAAACTTGATGCTAATGTTGAAGTTGTTTTTGACAACATGAAGTTTGATAACATCAATTTGTCTTCACTTATAAACTTTAAGCCGGAGTATATCAAGATGACTATTGACGAATTAAGGGCTAATCAGGATAAAAAAGAGTTTATAGACATCATATTTATTCTTGAGGAGCATTTTAATATTAAGACAATTATCACATTTGTTGAAACTGAAGATGATTTGATGCTTGTAAAGAAAATTGGACTTTCTCATGTTCAAGGGTATTATATAGCTGACAATTTAAACCAATTAGTAATCTAAGGGGCACAATAATGAAGAAAATAAAAAACCTGTTTCCATATTTAAAAAACAAATTTCAATCTAATCAAAATGAAACAGACAACGCTTTGCTCGGTATGGCAAAAAAGATAAAAGTAAAATCTTCAAGTCTAAAAGACAGAGTTGAAAAGTATAAAAAATACCGAAAAGATTTAAAAACAGTTATTGCAGATATTAAAAAACTAGAAGAGGAATTTGACGACCATAAGGATTTAAAGGCTTTTAAAGCCCATAAAAAAGAATTAGAGTCTTATATTCTTGAAATTGAACAAACTTTTTATGATGACAAAAAAGGCTTATGGCTTGGAATGGCAGTCGATTTGAAAGATGTTGATTCTGGTACTTTTTTATTGTATCTGGAGTGGGGAAAACTCCATAACCATTTCGTGGTATACGGAACAAGTGGTTTCGGAAAATCAAGACTGTTTGCAATAATTATGAGACAAATGATTGCTCACGGTTGGAATGTTTTTGCAGTTGATCCAAAAGTCGGTGCAGAACAGGAAATTGCAAGATGGATGTATGAGTTTGCACTCCAGGAAGGATGCAATAATAGCGTAATGCGAATAACAGCATCGCATCCTGATCTCTCCGATAGACTTAATCCTATCTTTGGTATGGACGATGAAGAGATAGCTGCTGCATGTCGTTCGCTTTCATCATCCGGGGCAGGTGTAGAGAGTGCCAGTGAAAAATATTTTTCCGGGCAAGTTTACAGAATAGCTTTTGCTATTTTGAAATCTATGCGTTTTTTAGAAAAAGTGACTTACTATGGGCATGAAGATGATCTAGTTTCTAAAATAATATCAGAAGCTGAAAACTATATGAAGTTTAAAGAGATGGCAGATTTAGAAGTTGACTATGAAGATGATGATTTTTCTATCCCTGATATTTCTTCAATCTCCTTAGAACAAATTATTAAAAAAAGAGATGTCAAGATTGACATTTCTCCGTTTGACAGAACTCTTGTAACTTTTAAAGAGTTAGCATATTTTGGACAATTTGCACACTTAGAAGAATTGGCAGAGCTTGTTAATGTTTATCCGATACCAAAAATATCAGAAAAAAAAGATTTACAGGAGTTAAAAAGATTAAAGCTAGAGGCCACAGAACAAATTAAGCCATTAATAGCAATGGGGAATGATAGATACAGTGCAGTTGGCGATACTTTTAGTACGATCATAGGACAGCTTGCTTTTGGAAATATCGGAAAGATTTTTACCTCTACTCGAATCAATCCTTTAAGGATAAAATTAAAGACAGACAGGGTTTTAACAATATTAGAACCCGCACCATTGCGTTTTGAGGCGGTTTCCGAGATGATGATTAAAATCTTTATAAGAATGTTTATCTCGATGTTTGGGGAAATTGGCGCTTCCGGTAGAGGCTTGGAAAATAGATCAGCTTGTCTTATTGATGAAGCAAAACCTATGGCATTTCCAGGTATTGAGGAATTATACAATAAAGCAAGAAGTCTTGGTATGACACTCGGAGCATTTTATCAATCAACGAGTGACCCTAAGTTAAAACTCGGTGAAACTCTTGCTGATATTGTGGATGACAACACAGCAACTAAAATCTACATGAAACAAGATTCTCTTTCATCGCGAGTAGAAGCTGCAGAATCACTTGGAAGTGTAAAAGTTGCCGTAAATATCCACATGAGCGATGTTGATGTTGCCGGAGGAGGAAGAAACACAATTATTCATGAAGACAGAGTGGTGGCAACGGCTGAGCATATAGATGAGCTGCAAATAGGAGAGGCATATATAAAACATTACGGAAAAAAATATTTTGTGAAATTTCCATACCAAAGCGATCCAGACGATTCTATTCAAATTGAAATGCCTGAACTTGAAACAGAAACAATTATGAATCAACTTAAAGAGATTAATGACAACATAATGATGCAGATGCAGAACATTAAAAACATGAATTTTGAAGATGAAAGTGGAGCCTGATATGGAATATGAGTATTTAAAAAAAAGTGTTTTGGTTTCAATTGAAGAGTTAAGCAAAAGATTAATAGAGAGAGACCAGCTTATCCGATTAACAACACTTTCCATTTTGAGCAAATCCCATATGTTTCTTATAGGAGAAAGAGGTGTCGCAAAATCATTAACAATACGGCTCTTTAGTAATCTTATAAAAGATATTAAGTATTGGGAATTGCTTATTGGCAGTGATACTGAGTCCAAGCAACTTTTTGGGGAAAAGAAAGTTGCAGAGAATGGAACAATTTACTATAACGCTCAAAATACAATTTTAGACTCACATATTGTATTTCTTGATGAAATGTTTAAGGCAAAAAATGAAGTGCTAAATATGACGCTACAGATTATGGCAGACAGATACTATACGACTGGTGATGGAAGAATGATTGATGTTCCTTTGATTTCCATGATAGGTGCTTCAAATGAATATCCAACTGGTGCGTTGATTGAGCCTTTTGTTGATAGGATATTAATCTGGTATGAGGTAAAAAGAATCCAGGACCCTGAAAATAGAAAAAAATATTTCATGTCTCTGTTTGATAAAACACCAATTGAAAAACCAATATTTACACTAGATGATATTGATTTGATTGCACAAAAGTCAAGAGAAATCACAATACCAGAGAAAATTTTATCAGATATTGATTCTATTATTAACAAGCTTTTGGTCCAAGATGTAAAAACATCTGATAGAAAATACCTGTCTACCATAGAGCAGGTAATGAAAACATCTGCTTTTTTAAATCAAAGGGACGCTCTTGATGAGTCCGATGTCTTTTTGTTTTTGTTTACTTCTTGGCACAATGATGTTGAAAGAAGAAAAGTACACGAAAGTATTTTTTATTACTATTTTTTAAACGATGCAACATTTTCAAAAAAAATTGAGAAATTAAAAAAAGACATAGAGATAATAGATACAAAAACCAAAGGTGAGCTTTATGATTTTTTTAATTTTTTAATAACCTTTTCCGGTGAATCAGCACAGAAAGAATTTGAATGGCACAAAAGAATGGTTATTGGGATTATTGAAGCTTACTCCATGAGCTATGATGAGTTGCAGGAGATAAAACAAAAAATCGAAGAGATATTTACAATTGAAAAGAAGATTGAAGAGAATATATTTCTGGAAAATTTAAAGAACAATTCCATTAGAGAAGATATGCTGACAACATTGGAGCATTATGAGTCCATTATTACATCCGAATACAATACTATATACAAATGGATTGAAAAAAATACAAGGCTTATTGACTACAAAGAGAATCAGGCACTAGAGAAATAAAAAAATGCGGAGGGAAGACTGTGCAAGAACAAGTAAATAAAATTATCAAGGAAAAGCTTTTCTCTGGGGTGAAGAAATATATTATTCTTCAGCAAAAAGAAAAGTATTGCAATACACAAGAGTATATTCTGTCTTCAAATAAACACGAAGTATTAAATAAAAAATATAAAGAATGGTACAAAGAAATTTCAAATTTTTATCTTTCTTACCATTCGATATTCGCACTTCATTTTTTGGTAAAAAGAGAATTGCAGATAGAAAAGTTTGAAGCACAAGAAATTATTAAAGTTGAGGCAAGTTACGAATACGACGGAATAGAATTTACGGCAAGCTACCCGGCAAGGTACACGATAGATATGCAAAAAGAGATAGAAGACTGCATTGTAGAATTGGAAAATAAAGACTGCGCACATATTGTTGATAATTTCAAAGTAAACAAGAGTGCAGAAAAAAGTCCACATCCGCCATTAACAAATGCACAGTTGAAATACAGCTGCTTTTACTTGTTTCAGTTTTCACCGAGTTATACAACAAAACTTGCAGAATTTTTATACGATTGCGGACTCATAACAAGCATAGATACCAACGGATGGAATATAGAAGAGTCTGTTGTCGAGGAAATGATAACTGTTTTAAATTCAGTCTATTCCCAGGAGAGAGTTTTACAATCAAGACGAGTTTTTATTGATAAAAAAATTGACAGAAGCAAAGAGTGTATCAGGCCTGTAAAGTTTTTGAAAAACTATTTTCCTAAAAATATTGAAAAAACTATGGAGTTTAACAGTATTTCATTTGAAAGTGCTGCACAAAAAAATGACATAAAAAAACTATATGAGCTTATTTTCTATACAACTTTGGCAACCCAGATGAAAAACAGTATCTATGATGCTTCGAGTGTTGAAATTGTTGCTGGTAACAGAAAGCTTGTTAATCAGTCAAACATTGTTCTTGATGGGTTTGAAAACTGGGAACTGCTTACAGGAGAAATGGTTAAAAGAATTGCCTACAACAGTGATTCTTATTTTGGACAAACAGTGGTTTTGCCTGATTTGGAGCCAGGGACGGAGCTTGTTCCTATAAGTGTTTATACTAAACCTTTTACCAGCAAAAGACCACCAAGATACGGTATAGGAAGATTTATTACTCAAATTTTAGAAAAACATGGAATCGGTGGCAACTCCTATGATGCAATTGTGGAAGAAATTGTTGACTCTAAAGCGGCACTCAACATTAAAAGAATGCTTTATCCTCAACAGTCCTCGATAATTTTATTTGAGTTTTTTGAAAAGTTTTTGCCGTCTTTTATGAATTTGGAATATATGTATGAAATAGATGAGAAAATAATCAGAGCCAAAGAAGGTGAAATAAAAATTGAATCAGTTATATCAGAATTAGATGAAATGATCACAGAGGCATTTGATAATGCAAATATTTCGATTGATACGAAACCAAGTGATGCAAAAATAAATCTTCTTAGAAAAGTCATCATAAAACATGGCCTGAAAATAAATATTGATGATTATAAAAATAGTGAGACAAAAATTGACCTTCTGTTGGCAAACTATGAACCAGAAGAGTTTAAAAAAGTGGGGAAATGCCCAAAATGCAACTTTTCTGTATTGCAAAAAGAGTATGTAAACACTGAAACAGGAGAATGTACAAAATATTATGTGTGTGAAAAATACAACAAGAAAAGTGGATGTAATTTTGCGATATGGGATAATTATATTTACAGGTTTTTTTCTTCAAAGGAGATGGAGTTGTTTACAGAGGAAGATAGGCTTGATGTGTTTAAAAAGATATTACCATTGAAACGAGGGTATTTCTTTACGGGTTTTGTTGCAAAAAATAAAAACGTATATGATGCAAAAGTCTTTTTATCTGAATATAAAGACAAAAAAACAGGTGCAATGAAATGGGGATTTCAAATGAAATTTCAAAAAGGAAAAAAATAAATGAGTTTCATATATGGAAGATTAGCAAACAGACCTGATGTGCCACCAATTGAATGGAATCCGGATTCTTCTAAGTCAATCAACCCTCATATGCTTTGTTGCGGCGGGAGTGGGAGTGGGAAAACGACCTTTTTATTAAAAATAGCAAAATACCTCACCGAGCAAAAAAAACACATATATATATTTGACTTAAAAGGCGATATGGTTATTAAAAACGACAACGGTGAAATTATTGGCAATTATATTGAATTTACTGCCTGGAACAGCAAGTATGGCATTAATCCATTTGAGTTTGATACTGGAGTGTCAGCAGAAGAACTAGCGAGTATTATAAATGGTGAAGCAGAAGCTGATAAAGAGCAACTTTTTAAAATGCAAAATTCTGGCCCAAAAGTTCAGATTCAAAGAATGATAGAAATTATAAAAAAGAATTTTATGCCAAACATGGGCACTAATCAAAAAGATGTTTTATATGATTTGCTTATGGACACCTATTTGCTTAAAGGTTTTGTTTATAATGATATAAAAACATGGGGAAATACTCTTCCTGATTTGAGTGATACTTTAATGCTTATAGAGAAGATTATTATGTTTTTCAACGGTGAGTTTTCGACAGAAACAGATAGTGTTGTTGAAGACTTTACAGATAAGATATTCGCAAAAATTAAAAATGCAAAATTAAATAAAACACCGGTTAGTGAGATCCAAGAAGAAATAAATAAATTACTGATAGACTTTATGGAGCAATCTCATAATGATGATGAAATTAGCGACTTAAACCCTAAAGAGTGGTTTTGTGCCAACAATATTGAAGTAAATAAATATATGAAAAAAGATGTTATTCGAACAGTTGAGAAACTGGCATCTTATATTAATGCTCTAGTCTCTTCTGAAATTTTCAATTCAAAGACCCCACCAGTTAAGCCTGGACTTAATGTCATAAATATAAGTGGACTTGATGTGGAAATACAAAGATTTATTGTAGATGTCTGGCTTGGAAAAGTTTTTAAAGCTTGTAAGATCAGAGGTACTTATTCCGAGCGAAAAAATAAAGCCAGAGGGGCAAAAGTAGATACATATGTCTTAATAGATGAGTCAAAACTTATTGCCGGTACGTCACGAGATAAAAACGACCCATATAGTTATCTCAATAGAATAGCAACGGAAGCAAGAGGGTTTGGGTTTGGCATTATCGTTGCTGCACAATCAGCAGAACATTTTCCACCAGAATTTTTAAAGAATTTTGACGCTCAAATTATTTTAAATACAGGGATAGCTGATTTTGATTCAGTGCGCAGATCATTTGGTGTAAGTAAAGAGTTGTTAGAATTTACGCAGTATGGATGGGGAAAAGCCTTGGTAAAAACAGGGAAGATGTTTTCAAAAGTAAACTTTATAGAAACAAAAGGAAGTGAAAATGCATAATTTTATTCAAAAAGCTCTTGTGAGTAATAATTTTGTTTTTCATCTTCAACCAATATATGCAAGGAATGGTTCTGTTTTTATGTATGAATCTCTTGTTAGATTGCAATTGGAAAACAAGAATATTCTGTCTCCATCGCATTTTTTTTCACACATTAAGCAAGATGACAAATTTGGAATTATTTTATTGCAGTCCTTAAAAAATGCATGCGAGGAATTAAAGAGAAATAATGAAGTAAGAATTTCTATAAATATGTCATACAGAGACATTGAAAATAGTTTTATTTCTGATGCATTTCTTGAGCTTTTGAAGAATTATGAAAAAGAGTTACTTTCCAGGCTTGTTATAGAGTTTATCGAAACATATGATATTGGAAATATCAATACAGTGATTTGGTTTTGCAAGGAAATCAAAAAACATGGTATTGAAATCTCTATTGATGATTTTGGCATAAAAAATTCTAATTTTTATATAATTTCTTTGATTTCTTTCGACTATTTAAAACTTGACGGGCATTTTGTGAAAAACTTTAAAAATGAAAAAAATCAGATTATTATTGCTATGATTATTGATTTATGCAAGAAGTTAAAAATCGAGCTGATTGCAGAGCATATAGAGTCTGAGGATGATTATTCATCTTTGAAACATGCTGGTGTTGATTATTTTCAAGGTTTTTACCTTGGTGAACCAAAATAAAAAGTTGTAAGCTATAGGATTGGAGAATAATGTCTTATATAGCAAATGCTTTAAAAAAAATAGAAAACCTTGTTTTACAAAACTCAATTTACAAAAAAAATATATCAATAGTGAAAAAATTGGAAAACGAACTCTCGATAAAAGAAATTTGCATTGCCGTATATGGAGTCTATTTTGAAAAAGAAGTAAATTGGGAAATTTTATATGGAATGTTACATGAACTCAATCGACAAATGATAACAAAAAAATCAATTGAAAACTACCAAATTGTTGTTCACCCTCATGTGGTGTATCTTGCGAAAAAAGACAACTAATTTGGTTTACATGATTTTGACTCGAACCTGAGACCGTTAGTAGTAATGCTGTTGTTATTTTTTTAATCATTTTTGTTTTTTTTCCATTTCGGTGATTTTATGCTCAAGTCTTTCGATGCGACTAAGAAGCTCCTTGTTTAAGTTTGCTTGTTCTGTATGAATATCAACATCAAACTTTCCAAGAGCCCTATTTTCTAAAAATCTTTCAAGATCTTCATTTGAAAAAAATTTTTCAAGCAGTTCAATTATAGGTCTTTTTTCTCTGTAATAATTATAAACAGTTTTTGGACTCACATTGAGAATTTTTTGAACAAGCTTTTTTTCTAACATAATATATCCTTAATTTTGCTATCTATTTTCTTTGAACTTTCAGAACTTTTTTTTCCAAGAAGTATTTTAATTTCACTTTGTACTGATTTCCACACAGAACAACTTTTCTTTAAAATATCATTTCTTGCAAAGTTTACTTCTAATGGTTTTTTACTTACAATAATTCCGCCATAACCTATATCCCAGCTTGAGTATTCTCTAACTTTTACGCCAAGATTATAGACTGCAAGGTTTCTTTTGTTATCAAGTTTAATATAAGCGTCATCATTTACAATATCCCATTTGATATCTTCTATTTTAGAGCTGATCATCTCTCCGTTGAGGTAGACGGGAATCTGAGAAAATTTAATAAACTCTTTGAGTTCTTTCTCAAATCCTTTCACCTCAAATGGTTCAAGTTCATCATACAAAGTACCGCTTATTTTGCATCCATCAAGACGCTCGCAGTTGCTTTTTAAATTATACTTTGTACCATTGTTTTTTACATCCACATACATAGAATAGACATTGGAGTGCCAAGAATTTTTAGAAAAAGCCATGATTTGTCCACGACCCATACGGAACAAGCCATATGTAGAATCTCCCTCATTATGCGGTGTTCCAAAGGTCCCAAAGAACTTATGGATTGTCTCTTCACTCTCAAAACCCTTGCCATCATCAAGAACCTCAAAATTATATCCATCAAATGTAATTTCAACTTTTGATGCTTCTGCATCTATGGAGTTCATGATTAATTCCAAAAATGCTTTTTGTAGAGTACCTGCCTGTTTTTGTATAATAGAGTAGATAATATTGTCATCTATTTTAAAGTCGTGCTCGTTCATTTTCTATATCCCTTAATCATTTTTCGACACAGTACATACTGTTTGAAATTTCTTTACGCCTGCTCATATCTCAAAATTCCTTCTTGTATTGAGAAAATATTTGCTTTAACCATATCATAACTTGATCTATATCGTTTTCATTGATTAAATCATATCCGTGAAAATACAAAAGATCAAAAACATAATTGAGATCTATATTTCTGTTCGCATAAACAACATTTACGATTTTTTCTAGGTCTTGGTTTGCATACTCTATATCCAGTTTTGAGAAAAGTCGAAAATCTTCTCTTCTTTTTGTCTGAATAATAGCCTCTCCATCTCTAAAAATTTCCATTTTGTACTCTATTAAATTTTGGACGCTGCTTCTTGTATAGAGTCAGCGTGTGTTTCTGTATAAGAATCAATAAGTGTTTTTAATGCACTCGGAAATTCATCACCCAAAACATTCAAAGCTTGAAGTTTTTTAAGCCTTTGCAGTTGTGCATCATCTATTAGCGATGCCTTGGCTTTAAGTTGTGTATTTTCTTCTTCTAATTGTGCTATACGCGATTGTATAACATCTGTTTGTTTAAAGAAAGCACCGTTGTTGAAATAATTTTCTACCTTTTCGTTTGGCTTATTGCCACTTGATTTTGCGTCTTTTGCCATCACAAGCAGCTTGTCAAATACCTCATCACTAACATTTATTCTTTTTTTTCTCATTGTTTATCCTTGTGTAGTTTTATTTTCTAGCGCGAGAATGATGCACTTTTCGCTTTCTCGTATCTCTTCATCCATTTCTCTTAGAATATCATTAAATATTGAAAAAACATCACAACACTCTTTGATTTCATGCACACTTTGGAAGCTCCAGAAAATATTTTTTGGCAGCTGTAAATTGATATCAACTGGTATGGAAAGATGAGTGTCAATAATGAGAGTATCGTACAGATTGGTTTTAAGGACTTCGTTTATATTGTTCTCTTTTGAGAAAAAGTCGACATTTTTTAGTCTTTTGGCATATTTGCTTATTTCGCTATCATGAACAAATGCAGCAACTTTTGTATCTTTTACATTGTAAATATCTTGCAATATTTTAGTAGTTTTACCACTCCCGGCTCTTCCGATATATACCATTCTGTAAGGTCTTCTTTTGCGCATGCCTATGTTTTCCATTGTAGCATCTACGGAGTAATTATCGGAAGATAAGTAGCAATCTTCTGATATGGGGATGATTTGGCCAAGACGCGAGATTAATGGTATATTGCATTGATCTATATTTATGCCCAACAAAGATTGTATGTTTTCAATATGTTCACTTGTTTTTCTGACTTTTGCTGTCGTTTCATTTTGTTTTTTATTCATTATTTCGTCCTTTTAATTTTATGTGTTTTTTTAACATTTTTACCGTGTTTGCTGAGAATTTCATCAATTAGTTTTTTCTCTCTAAGCATACATTCTTCTTTCTTTTGCATAGAATCCAGCAACAGTTCTCTGTTGTTTTCAATAAACTCTTTTACTTTAAAAATATCATCTTTGTAATGAGTTTCCAAGACTATATTTGATTTCTCGCTGTTTATAGAAAAGCTGTTATGTATTCTTAGTATCTTAAAATATTTTCGTTCGGTAAATTCCATAAAACAAAAATCAATTCGATTGTAAAACAAATATGTGACAACCTTAATATGCTTTAAATTAAGTCTGTTTAAGCAATCGTCTATTCTTGTCTCCAATTGCTCCATATTTTTTGTATTTTCAGCAAGCGCTTCATCAATTTCTTTACGAATCAATTGTGCCTCTTTTTTTTCTTCTTTATCTATCATTTTTTATATTCTCTTTTTTCAATTTTTTCTCGATCTCTTTTTTGGCAATTCTCAAAGTCTGGATATTCTTTTTGTTGGTTTGTATATGACCATAATCAACTGTTTGCGGTTTGATCATTACCTTAACCCTCTCAAAAGTATTCATTACACTAACTCTTTGCCATTTTGAGTAAATATTTGTTTTAACCAAAACTCTGTTTGTAATTGCATTATTTTAATTTTTCCTCTAAAAAAAGCAAACTTGTCTTTAAGCAATTTAATTTCTTTGTTAAATTTATTGGTATCAATAAGCATCCAAATAGCATTTAAATTTTTCATTGTATTTTCTCCTAATTTTTTAGACTCATATCTCAATTATTTTTTTAAGTGTTTTAGATCCATCACCTTTGAAATAAGGATCTATCCATTTTGGTTTATTGTATCGTTCCTTTGTTTCTTTATTTACATAGCTTTGATTTCTCCAGTGTCCTCGAACTATAAAAGAAATTTTATTCTTACTTCTTACAAAACCATCCCTGTTTATGATTTCTTTATGTTTTGGTTGTTTGAGCCTAATGACTGTTGTTTTTGTGTTCTGCTTTATTCCTTTCTTTTTGCTTTTTTTAACTATCTTGGTTCCTATCACAACTCTATCTTTGTCGTATTTGAAATTTTCCAAATACATTGCTATGCTCAACAACCTTCCAATTAAATTTTCTACTTCTTTTAAATTATCAAAATTTTGACTATTAAAATTTTCAGCCAATGTAAGACTCGGATTGAAATGAAGAACATTAGCTGCCACATCATCGGTATAGACCACAACTCCAAACATTTCATTATAATGGTTTCCATTCTTATTTTCTTTAGGATTTCCAAATTTTCCAAATTGTATGGTTTGAATTGTCTCATTATTATATGTCCAGCTATAATTTGAGGTATCTATTGAAAAGCCATCGTACGGCATTTTAAAATTACAAAGTAGAATATTGCTTATTGTTTTTTTTGATAGATCTTCTTCCCATTCCTCACTTTCAAGCTTAATAGTAATATAGCCATTTTTTTCCCATATTAATCTAGTTGCAATTTCACATAGAAAAAGACTTATTTTGTGAGGATGAGCGATTGCATTATTTTCAATATCACTTCTCGTATAAATGCGTCTGCTATCTTTATCATTATCAATTCTTTTGCCTTTTTGAAAAATATACTTAACTAGCTCTACATTTTGATTAAAATCTTCTAATATTTTTTTCTGTGCTTCTTTTGTTGATTTTTCTATTGCCAACTTTCCAATTTCTTGTTTAGTTTTATTCCAAAAAATAATTTTATATATAGCATTTTGTAGAAGAAACCAAGAATTAGTTTTCTCCAGAATAGAAATATCTAAAAAATAAATTTCTTTTTCGATTGAAAACTTACTAATATTTGTACTCATAAAAAATCCTTTTTCAAGTGTGTAATATCAGCAATATGACCACCAATAACAGTAGGTATGACACCAATATCTGACTTTCTATTGTCTGCAAGTCTTTTCTTCTGTTTATACAGGTTTGTTACAAGGGAGATATATCGCTTATCTGTTTTGTATTCATCTGGAAACAAAGTAGCCTTATAAGACTCTCTTAGCTTTTTGGCTTTATTGATGTTTCTTGTGATAGCAGCTTTTTTACCGCGAATTTGATTTTTAATCTGCTTTTCTTTGTCTGCATCATTGAGTATTTTTGTACTTCTTGACGCCAAAATATAGCAATTCTCTCCTCTCTCATGCAGCGGTAATTTTCCAAAGTAGATATACTCATCATCTCTCCTGCTTAGGTATCTTGCTAATCTCTGAATGGCTTTGCGATGAAATTTTGTATCTCCAATAATAGATTTTTTATAGATAACTTCTCCATTATCATTAAATGGTGCATCCCTTCTCATTTTGGTAAGCTCTACAAAGTCACCATCATAATACTCATGTCTATTTGGATCTTTTTGTTCCAGGTACTTACAAAGTCTTGCGATAGCTTTGTATTTTTGTTGAGCAGTTTCTCGTGTTGTTGCATAAGCCCATACTACCTCACCATCACTGGGAGTTTTGCCTTGTTTGTATTTGGTTAATGTGAACTCGGTTATTTTAAACATTATGGTTTTCCCTTAAGTTTTCCATTGTTTTTCTTTTTATAACATTGACGCACTTATCATTGAGCCAATGACTATATATACTATATAGAATAGAAGATTCTTCTATCAATTCTATGTTAAACCACAATTGGAATACATTTTATAAAATCAATGATTCATAAAAACATATTAATGTGTATATTTACCATATAGATTAATATAAAAGTAATTATAATGGAATTATATTATATTAATGATATATTGTCAATGATAATATGATATAATTCTACATCAATAGTCTATTGATGTGTATTGATATCGTTTTTGAAAAAACAAAAGTTTAATACAAATGCTTTCAAAAAAAAGAAAAACGATTATTTAAAGTATGTCATAATATACAATTATGACTTATTTAGTGATTTCAAAGGAGCAATTTTTTATGTTTAATATAGATGGGATACTCAACACTAAAGAGTCAACAGTCTCCAAGAGGCTAGAACACGGGATTTCTCTTGATAACGATATAGAAATATGGATTAAAAACTTTTTGGCAGATTTGCATCTATTAGGAAGAAGCAGAAACACGATAGACTCATATAAGTTTACATTGAATGCATTTAGAGAGTATTGTTCTGTATATCTTGGCGACAAGAAAGGGATATGTGATGTTAGCGTAGATGATTGTAATGATTTTTTGCTTTGGATGGAAAATTATGAAATTAACAAAACATATGGTTCACTAAAAGAAAGATTGTATATGCTTTCTGACTTCTTATCTTTTGCCACGAAACATAATCTTGATTATGTGGAACTCACAGAATTATATTTAAAGCAGAATTTTAAAGAGGAGGAAAAAATCTCTTATGTTATTTCCCATTTTGAGGATTACTATTATAAAAATGAGGTAGCTTTTTGCGAAATTGATAACAACTATATAATAAATTATATAGCAAGTATAAAAAAAGCATCCATTTCAACTATGATGAATAGAAGAGCCGTGCTGCACAAGTTTTTTATATATATGCGTGAGGAGACCGATACAGAGTGTTTTAGAGATATTTTAAGAAAAATGAAGCAGTATAAAAAGCAATCTGGCAAAAGCGTGAAAAGCCACAAAGAATTGGATCAAAAATCAATAAACGCACTTTTGGAATTTTTAGATGAATATGTCCTCGATCCTGGAAAACTACAAAAAAGAGTTAGAAAAAACTCTGTTAGCGTTGCATATAGGGATTCAGCTATGATTATCCTAATGTATAAAAGTGGTTTAAGGGCTAGTGAGGCTTTAAATGTAAAACTCTGCGATATAAAACCCTTTGACGACTCTTACAGGATTGATGTTATAGGTGGCAAAGGGAATAAAAACAGAACGACCTATATAAAAAAAGAGTATTTTGATGGATATTATGAATATTTTAAAAAAAATCTTCCTGGCGAAAATTCATATTTATCTGAAAACACTAGCGGTAAAAAAATGGACCGAAGGACACTTTATAATAACGTGAAAAAGATGTTTGACAAGCTTCATGAAGAGGGAAAAATAGAAAAAAGCATTACGGGACTTCATTTGTTTAGACACCAATTTGGTAGAGAGTTTGCTGAGAAAGACGGTAATATAAAAATACTTCAAGACCTTTTAGGACATTCTGTTGTTACCACAACAATGATATATTCTACTACTGGGGAAGATGCTAAAAAGAATGCTGTAGAAGCAATAATATAGCCGGTGAAAAATACTGGATATATGCTTTATGGAGACAATATTACGGATGCAGCAGTTGCAGACAGATACAGAACTGAACAAAAGATTGGTTCTGATTTAGGTTTTACAGGTGCAATGCAGTCCGCTGGAGGTGGTAATGTTGCTTTTAGAGGCGGTCAAATTGAAGGTGCAGTGCAAGCGGCCAATGTTGAAGCAGAAAGTGCCAATTATGACAAAATGGGTTCTATTCATTCAGGTGCAGCAAAACAGGCTTCTAAAAAGTTGAATTCTATGGCTGCTTATGGAGACAATATTTCCACACCTGATGCGAACTATGCCGGTACATTAGAGGGAATTAAATCTGCTCATTCAGACATTGGAAATGTGAAAGCTGTCAAGAATGATGTTAATGGAATGAAGCATTTCAAAGAAGGTGCAGAGATGTCTGCAAGAATGCAAACCAACAAAATGATGGGTGTCGGTATGTATTTTGATGGAAAAAGTGATGAGCAGATAAAAGCAGATATGAGTGATATTAAGCGTGTTGGAGCTATGGGTGTTGCCGGTGAGATTGCTAAAGGGGATGCGTTTCAAAAAGGTGTCTACAAAGGCAACCTTAAAAAATATCAAAAAGATATTAAAACCGGTGAAGAAGAAAAATTAACTGGAATGCATGAGCATTCAAGCAATCTACGAAAAACTATGGAAGAGATTTGAATGGAAAATTTAAAGATAAAACACTTGCTCAGTCAATTAGCAATGAAATAGAAGATATCGACAATCAAAAAGCAAAATTAGGCGCACATACTGCAAAAAATGCAAAAATCATGAAGGCGCTTGATGAAAAGAAAGCAAGTCTGCAAACAGCACTACATGATGCCAAAAAAGGTTTAACTCTTGGCGATGTAAACAGTTTGAGTGATCAAAGCAAACAGCAATCATTAATGGGACAGGCTCTTGGAATTCAAGCAAATAATAAAAGCGGTATTAATTATGCGCAAAATGCAATGTACGGGGAGATGTCAAAACAACAATCAACTGCCGCTAAAATAAAAACACAGGGTGGTGTTGAGAAAGCAGTTAGTTCTGATGTTGCAGAAGCATCACTAAAAGCAAAAATGCAACAAATGGGTACACAAGGAAGTATATCTGAATATCTTCAGAGCAAAGCAGGTGGAGGCTACTCACCAGAAGTTGCCGACAAAATGGCAAAAGCTATCATGGAAGGTGGTAAAGGTGCTGCTGAATTCATGAAGCAGGCTTTATCTGGTGCTGGGGCTTTGGCTTTTGCGCAATCTATGGGGAAAACGGGGAGTGATATAGCCAGTGTCGATAAATACAACTCTCCTGAGCAGTATGCAGCCGCACAAGCACAAAAAGCAAGTGCTATGGCTACTGTTGACAAGACACGCTTTGAGAAAAGCAATGATAGAGAAATTACGCAAAAAAAGCTTGATGCTATGCGTGAAGGTGCTAACGATAAGGATTTATTTGATGCACAGGCAATAAAAGCAGGTATTGCGACAAGAGGCAAAAATGGCTTAATTGCAACAACAGGACAAAAATTCACTGATGGACTTTCAGCCTTAGGTGCAGGAGATATGGCAACAACTTCACAGCTTATTGTTGGTGGAGAAAGAATGAATGTTGATACAGATTTAGACGGAAATGCTTTTGTGAATAGAGACTCCAGTGAGAATGTTAAAAGAGGGAGGGATTCTAAGTATGGAATAACCGGTTATGCAGAACACGCATTGGGTGCTATTGGAGAAGGCTTAATGTTTGGGCTTACTGGTACTGGGATAGCAGAAGGACTTGCTAGAAAGGCTGGTATGAAGGATGGGATTATTAAACCGGCTATCAATAAGGCTTTTACATCAATGGGTAGAGAACCTATCTTTGATGTTGAGAAGTCCAGCAATAATCAAAGCACCAATATAGATAACAGCCAATCCACCGACAGCTCCAAGAGCAAGCAAAATAATAGTGTTCATAAGAACTCCTTTGAAGGTAAAAAATTCAATGAAGGAGGCGGAAGAACTTCTGCCTACCAAGATTATTTAGATAGTATAGCAAAAGATGGCGAAAGTAGCAAGTTGCTAGAAGGTTTAAAATATGCCGGAAAAGGCTTAATCGCTGCTGATGCTGGATTCTCCGCTTATAACTCATATGAACAATATCAACAAGGGAATATAAAACAAAGCATTCTAAGTGGAGCACAATCAGCCACAGCTGCTGCATTCTTAGCAGCGCCAAATCCTGTAACTGGTGCTGCTTATGCTTTTACATCGGCAACCAATATGGTAGTTGATACAACAGATTATTTAAGCCAAAACGGAAATACCACATATTCAGGCAATAATCCTCTTGGAGCAGGTGTTGATCCATATACAAACAATGGATTTGGTTCCGGCAGTAGTAGTTTCAACCCTGCCCCACTAGGACAAGCCCTAACCCAACAAATAACACAAAGTGCAGCAGTAAACACTCAAGCACTTGCAACAAACCCTGCAAACACAGTCATTCAAACCGTAGGCGGTCAAAAAGCAATCACAACAAACGGTGGCAGGCTTACTATTGGCGGCGTTGGAACACGAGTACCTGCGCAAGAGTATATGCAAGCTATGCAAAACCCTCAAATGAGAGAGCAGTTCTCTCAGATGTTGGCACAGAGCGATTTAAGTAGTTATGGAATCAATGGAATTGGTACGAATTCTATGCAAGGATTAATGCAGAACCTCGGCAACAACGCTTCTATATTGGAATCAGGTACTTCATTGCAACAGTTACAACAGGCTTACGGCGGTGATACGAGTGGCGGAGGTGTAGATATTGAAGAGATGATGAAAACCAACAGGATTAACAATATGAGTGATTAGGGTAAGAATCCACCTCATTTATGGGGTGGAGCATCAAAGGGAAACATAACTATAAACTACCTCGCCTTGAATAGTAGAGCCTCCTAGAACTTAAACGAACTTTAAGTATTTTTTGCCTAAAATTTGGCAGGTTTAATTTCTACCTTCCGCCCCATCTATGGAAAAAGTATTTTTTTGTAAAATGTTTCAATATGGCGACTTAGGCAATTTGTATTCTAACAGGGGCAAGAATAATTCAAATGACACACTTAAGGAGCGATATAACATGTGTACACTTACAAAAGAGTGCTTTAAGCATCTAGCACTAAAAAACTACCAAAACAAAGACATTAGCAATTCTCAAAAACTAAACTTATTTGCAAAAGAGTATGGATATAAGAGCTATAACGCTATTTTAAAAACGCTTTGCAATAATGAACCTAGCTTTGATTTGAAGTTGCTTTTCCCACATTCTAAACCAAAAGAAGATCTTGACTATATAAAAAAAGCAGAAATTTATGGTTTTCATGATAGGTTTTATAGTGCACAAATAGACAGTGATTTTTTTGATGAAATCATTGATTTTTCATTTTCTGAACAAGATGGCCTTCTGTATGGAAAATCTTTTGCAACAGAAGGTTTTTTGTTTACTGCCAAAACAATTGATTTTGCAATACCTGGCAACATGTCGGCTACATTTTCGTGTCAATCTTTTAACTATCATGGCTTATTGCGAAAAGAAGTAGGTACCCCCAAAGAAGAAGTGGATTCTTTTGTGGAGACAGCTCTTGAAAAAATGATACTTAACGGAAAAAACTGTTTTACTATAGGGGCTTCCAGCACAATAGCAAATGCTTTACACTATCAATATAAGAAGAATATTACTTCAATAAAAAATATTGAAGATGCAAAAAACATAAGCTTTTATGTACTTAATAATATTGAGTTTATTGAACATGAAAACAAAAACTTTTTGATGGAGAGTTTTGAAGTAGTTATTTACGCATTTATTAACTACTATATGATGTCTGATTATTTTGTATCTACATCTCTTGCTATCGAAATCCCTTTTTCCAAAAAAAATATGACAAAAGAACAATTCGATATGGTACAAGTGCTAAAAGAAGTAATATTGCAGAGTTGTGAGGTATTTGGAAGAGTGTTTACAAAGCCTGTGCACTTGGACTATTCTGATTTTGACAAAGAGAAAGAAAATAGTTATCTTTTTTTCACAAGAAAAGATATTCCAGGGAAAATTTCCAACATGCTTAGAGACGACATGATGTATTTCGAGCTATAAATAGTGGCCTGATTTTAATAAAGAATTTGTGGATGTGTTCTATTTAAGAGCAGATGTATTGGAATATCAATTCTGGTATTTTTCTTTCTCAATATTACCTAGAACCCCGATATTTACTGAAAAAAGGAAATCATATGGAAGCAATACCAATTGAAGCGCTAAAGATTTTATCGGACGCAAAAATAAGCTATATGGAGGCTATTAATAGCAACGAGGATGTTTTTGAATATGTAAAAACTACGCAAAACAAAGGATATTCAAAAGATCAAGTTGCGAGACTAGCATTATATGATATCAAAGACATAAGCAAGAATTTAAAGAGTTTTAAAAAAAATAAAAGCAGAAATACATATTTTTATCAAACGGTAGATAAGAATGATAGGTCCCTAGTTCTCACAGAGCTTATTATCAAAGGTCTTTACGATGATTCAAGTATTGGTCCCCGTAGTGCTTTGGAAGTTTTTGCATTCACTCCAAAATGCCTCTCTTGCGGAGAAAGTTCTGAATTAATATACTCTTGTTTGCCGGTGGATGTTCCTTATAGACTTACTGTAGATACTTCTTGCAAAAAATGCGGTCATACCAACAGTGTTGTGAAATGTAATTGTGAAAAATGTTCTGAAAAATGGAATGGTTTAATAGAGCACCTAAAAATGTTTGAACCTTATTTTTCAAATGGGTACCGTATTATTATTGACACAGATGACTGTAATTCGTGCTATGAATTAAGTAGTATTGATGATATTTTTTCTTTTATAGAATTAATTGCTAGAGGGGAAATTTACGGAATTGAAAAATTTTCACTAAGAGATAGCAAATAGCAGTCAGTATTTTTTATGAGTGTGTAGATTTTACGCACTACTATAAAAACATTTATAGGGTGGAGTATTAGCAAGTTACATCATGTTTCACAATGTTCCGTAAAGTATCTGCAAGTGTCATTATTCGCAATTTGTTTTTCTTTTTAATATGCTGTAGAATTTTTAAAATAGATAAAAAGGTGTGTAATGAATGTAAGATACGCAATGATAAAAGAACTTTTCAATATGTGTGGTTTTTACCTTACAAAAAATCAAACAGCAACACTGCTGTGTTTAAAAACAAATGAAATTGACGAACTTAGAAAAAAAGGAGAACTGTTTGTTGATGATATATACTATCATGATTCAAAACGGTGGCATTTCTCAATAACATCAATAGTGGACTATATATTGAAATATTACAATCCTGTATTTGAAAAAACTATTTCGATTGACAAAACAATAATGCAAGGAGTAAACAAATGTGCCAATATTTACAATTAAAAGCAAAAAAATACACTAAGCATCTTGAACCAAACTTCTCTTTTGTGTTCTTTGAGGCTTTCTTTTATCACTTTACAACAGAAATTTTTTGTGCAGACAAAAGAAGATCATTGTAGAGCAAATACTAAAATAGCAGTAACTCAAAACAGCTATTTTAGGAAACTCCGCAATTTATGACATGGTAGTCCACTATATTAAATATTAATAATATAACTCCCACACCTCATCAAAACACCCACAAGCAACAACACAAAACCAACAATCAAGCCACCCTGCCTCACTCCATTCCCACCAGGCTTCACACAAAACAAATCTCAACCCTACAAGCCGTCGTGAGAGGGATTGGGGGTTTTTGGGGGATTTGGAAAGAATGGAAACAGTTCTGATTTGTGTGTTGCAGAAAAACTGCATTGGGAAAATTGGAAAAATTGTCTGTTTGGAAGAATTGTGTTTTTCGTGTTTTGTGGAGGAAGGTATTTAGGGTGGGTCTTTGTTGAGGTGCTGGAGTTATATTACTATTTGTATATGATTGACTTGATAATATTATAGTGATATAATGGTGTTTATATTATGTAAATTAGTAGGGGGTTCAGGATGAACATTTCAAAAGAAGCTATGAAATCTGTTTTTTGTCCTTCTTGCAACACAGAGTTGGTCTACGTCTTTAATTTTGAAGCACTCTATTGCCAAAACTGCCTAATGACAGTTTATGATTTAGACAATGAAAAAAGGAATAAAATTATCGCAAGTTACGAAATCACAAAATGCAATCACCCGGATATAAATATATCCATCTGCAGAAATTGCAAGAGATCAGCAAAATCAAATGATGGCAATTACGAGCAGTTCAATCTTAGAAAAACACTCATGCACGGTATGCAATGTGACGGTTATACCAGTAAATCGCAGGATGGTGCACAATGAATGACAAAGAGCTTATTAAAATTTATTCTGTTGGATTATTTATGTTGGCCTTGCTTGATGAGTGGAGCACTATTGAGAGAATAGGAAGTGTTGCAAAAATTTACAATACTATTACAAAAAAACACAACAACTTTCATGTTCAGATTCATGATGTTGAGCATGGAAAGAAGAAAAAATACAGCCATAAATGCAACTTGTTCATCCACGCAAGCGCCCTGTCTATTGCTGCATGGGAGGAGTCCGTTAAGTACACAAAAAATCTTTCGATTTCTGCAAACACAGCGCTGCACAACTTGTATAGATTAAATTCGGACGGATTAAGCAGGGTATACGGTTTAACAGAGGAGATTTTTAAATCAATTGACAAAACAAAACAAACTGGAGCTGTTTTTTCAAGCTGCAAAGCAGCCAGAATAATGACTGATGCCATTAACAAGACAATTGATAAAAAAATCAATGATGTTACAGAAAATATTTACACAAAGAAAAATAAGCTCAAGGAGTCAAGTGCATGAAAATCAATAAAATTAACTTTTTGGAAAATACTGTTTATTATTTTAAACAAATTAACAGATTCAATGAAGGAATTCTCTCAAAAAACACCAAACTTGCTAAAGATGCCGCATCTTCTTTGGTCTTAACTATTAATTCTATAATAGACACTGTTAATTATTTTAGTTCTGAATTCAGCTCTGATACTCTTATTCAGATAAAAAAACTTCAGCCAGACATTCAGATTCTAACAAAGGAGATTCTTCAAAAAAAGACTCTCGATTATATTTTAGTGGATTCGATAAAAAAATCATGTCTCATCAGAGGAGCAAAACTTGTGTCGCAAGCTGCTAAAGAAATCGACATCAATAAGAACTACAGCAGGAGTTCTCTCGACATGAGAGTGTTTGTCAACGGAAAGACATATTACGATTCTTTTGCAATAGCACTAAACGGAGATATCTATATTTTGGATGACGGTTTCTCTTTTAATAAAGTATACAAAGGTAAAGAGTGTGTGATTATGCTCTTTAGTGGTTTTTTTGACAGCAACGGAAAAAAAATATATGAGGGTGATGTTTTAAATTCATCTTTTATTGATGGTTTTTTAGAAGAAAGCGGAGTCGTGATTTATGAGGACGGGATGTTTAAAATAAAGACGCTTCATACCAGACACAGAACAAGACCATTAAACAGTGAGTGCGGATGGCAAAGCATTTACAGATATGGGTTAGAAGTCTTGGTAACAGGAAGGTCTTATGAATAACAGTACAAAGAAATTTCATGTTGGAAGATTTTCGGCAACAGATAGCAATGGTGCACTTGTTGTTAACGCCAAGGTAGAGAAAGGGGCCGATTTTGTGGATGCTGTATTCTGGATGGAGTGCCACCCTTTTTCAAAAGATGAAAAATATATATCAGTTGCTTTTGACGCAGTCTCTTTACGGTCTTTTGCAAGTCAACTCAAAGAACTACAGTATCAAAGCATACAGTCTGTTAAAAAATACAGTGGTGGCCAAAAAATGACAAAATCCATAGAAGTTTCTATTATTGAAAAATACAGCTCTTTTCAGTTTAAAGAGAATGATTTAATTTTGCTTTTTAGAATACCGACAACAAGCCTTATTGGATTAGCAGACCAGATTATTCATCTTGCAAATACCACCATGGATGCTACTTATAAAACACAGCAATTTATCGAAAAGCAAAAAAACAAAAAGGCTTCAGCATGAGTGACAAAAAAGGTTTTGTGGCAAGCAAGAAACTTATTGCCGGTGTGGCTTCTTACCTCAAAAATACAATAGAAGACAAAAAAATACAATCTGTTCCAAAAGAAATCACTAAATTCATAAAAGAAGCGGATGAACTTACTCAAAACGAAAAGCATTATTCAATAGAGCGCTCTATTAAGTTGCGAGGTGCTTTCATTGCTTTTCTTGCAGTACACTCTCTTGAAGCCTCTAAGGAAATGATTGAATTTCAGACAGGTCTTAAAAACATTCGTTTTCCTGGAGAGGCAGCACTCTATTTTAGTGATATTTACGATGCCATTTATCAGCTTTTGGAAAAATATCCTTATCGTGAATTTGATGAAGCGAAACTCTATTTTATTGACGAAGAAACAAGTGAAAATATCAACAAGATGATGTTAATTTTACAAAAACTCATTAGTACCCCTATGGAAAAAAAACATCTTAAATTCAACAAGATTGTTAACTTTTTAAATCCATCTTGTGTCGCTACAAAATATAGTGTAGAATATAAAATAAAATATCAATATATCTCCAAGGAGCACTCAATAGAAAAATATCTTCCTGCTCACTTCGAGATAGTCAAAAACAAGATATATAAAAATTACAGAGAGATGTTTGCAACACATAATTTTGACCCTATCAACAAGAAAATATTAGAGAATAAACGGGATTTGGAACTAAAAAAAATGGAGCAAGAGTATGACTTTCTTAAAAAAGCCATAGAGGATGATTCAGAGAATATTGATATTAAAATACTTAGTTACAAACATGCTTCACCTTATCCTGAGATTAGTTTTACTGTTTCCTGCCAGGACAAAAGAGAAACAAAACATCTTCATTTGCGAAGTGAAGTGGTTAATGTCTTGTGGTACAAGCCGATTCAACTTAAAGACAGTAGTACAATATCTGATGTGCTATTAAATTATACACATGCATTCGGAGATGTTTACTATCAGCATGTAAAAAACATAGGGGAGTAATGATGGAAAAAGAGATACAATTTATCAAAACGCTAAAAGGGGAAAGCGATAAGTTAGATCAGTTTTATTGTGAAGTTAAACACAAAGGAAAGCTGATAGGTACTTCAAATGGCTTTTTGATTCACAGAAGTTGCAGAGACGAAGAAGTCTTCGATATTGCTTCTTATTTTCAATGTAAAACCAAACGCGATAGCGTTTCTGTTCTATCACTGCTGGAAATGACCATAATAGAAAAATACAGAGGCAATGGAATCGGGAAGAGATTTTTTGACTGGATGTTAAAAGAATTTCAAACGGATGGCATAATAATGCAACCGATCTGTATCTGCGATAAAAGTGAGCAAAGTATCAGAGGGGAAGATTTAGTTTTGTTTTACGAAAAAATCCTCCAGAAAAATAATTATAAAATAGGTATGATGACGGGTTCTGTTTTTAACTATATGACCGGTACGAAAATTGAACAAACCATAATCCGCAATCCTCTTAAAGGAGAAAAAGGAGGACAAGATCGACGGGTTGAATCTATATGAATTTTATATACGACAACAAAACAACAGGAAACTTCATAGAGTTTTCATGCTCATCAATTGACTGTTCACTAGGCGAAGAAGGTGCAATTGAGGCGTTTATTGATCTGATTTCTAACACAAAAGACACAAAAGATATAGAATTACCGCAAGAATTACTAAAGCAGTTAAGCGATGAGGAGCTTGACCTGTTTATGCTAATCCCTTATTCTAAAGATTTTAGAGAAAGTGTTAAAAACATGCTGTATGTTAGCAAAGATGAAAGTTTTGTATATGATCAGTTTGGCAGCAAATATATTCTGGATTATGTCGGAGTGAAAAAAAGTGTTATCTGTCTTGATACCGTAAAAGGATTGGCTGTTTTTAATTTACCGTATTCTTTAAAAGAAAATAGTACGTTTTCACTTAATGATATTAAGGAGGAGTATTATTAGTGATTATAATGAACCCCAAAAATCGAACCAGTAAATTTCAGATTTTAAAACAGGTCTTCTGCATCAATATTCATTTCTCCTGAAAAATATCTTTCTCTTGGCTTCACAACAATTGATGATCTCTTCTCATCAAAAATTCCATATTCTTGCATATAATGTTTTACTTTTGAAACAATAGATTTACTATATTTTTTATCTTCGCCCTTTATTCCTCTGGCATCAAGCAGGTGAATTTCCCCTTTGTCCTTTTTCGTTCTTTGAAGCCGACCAAAAAATTGTCTCAATTGCATAATCATTTCGTTGTTGAAATTTATCCAAAACAGCGGCTCGCTAAACTCTTTAAGTTTTATCCATTTTATAGCAGTTACCTGCGGATAAGGCAGTTTTACAATATAAAGCCTTTCTAACTGTTCGCCATCTAAAGAAATTCCTGTACCATAGTTTCTTGTGCCTACAAGAATTCCACCTGTGTTTGTAAATCTCTTTATTGTTGTTATTGTTTTTTCGTTCGGGTGGGCAGTGATTATATTTTTAAGATTTAAAGACTCAAGTTCTCTGCCTATGTATTCCACCTCTTTAAAACCACCGGCAATTACCATACTGTTTTTATTGTCATATGTCTTTTTTATATGCTCAGCTATTTCACTGGCCCATCTAATAAGGTCACTGTCTGCCCCTGCTTCCTCTGCTTCATAATCCATACTGTATTGCTTTATTGGCTTTGTGATGAGTTTTACATTCTCTTTTGGAAACTCTCTTTTAAAAGTTATTATTTCTGGCGCAGCAAAGTAGTCTAGCCCTATTCTCCCGTATGCAAATTTTTTATTGACCTCATCTTGTGGATTTACAGTAGTATTCAACGTGGCAGAAACACCCGCCATTCCTACTATATGATCCCATAGAAAATTCTTTAGCAATGTCGCTGCTCTTCCTTTTGTGCTTTTGTAGGTGGGATACCCTTTGCTTGGTGAAAGCAAGACATTAACATCATTACCGCTTTTAATGCTCTCTGTGATACCTTTTAGCTCTTTTGTTTCGTTCAATAGAGCATGATATATACCTTTGCTTCTAAAGGAGATATTACTATTCTTTTTTAAAAACTTGGTTATTCTCGCAGATAAGCTTTTGAGTGCTTCTGAGTTGATGCTATTTAGAGATTTTAAATATAATTCTTTGTTTTTTAAGTCAAATTCCCCGACCATTGATGTGCTTCTAATACTCATAATCTTGGAGAATTCTTCAGAGATCTTGGCATATGTTTTGTTAAGTTCTTTTTCCATGCTTTTTTTACCAACAAAATCTTTATCAGACTCCTTCAGCTCTGATATTAATCTTCCTGTAATGCTCTTTAAAAAGAATGGGGAAAAACTGTTTTGGAAAATTGTCTCTGCTACTGTTTCTAATTCGTGCACCTCATCTACCAAAAGAACAATATTTTTTAAGTTCTCTCGCTTAGCAGAACGCCCATAGGATAAAAGATAAAAATGATTTGTAAACACTATTGAATTATCAGGAAAGCTCTCATCCTCTCTTTTTGTTTTACATATAAGCTCTTTTACTAAATCTTGGTAAGCAATGTCTTTATATTTTATAACTTCATTGAAATCATCAAAAAGCAAATCCTCTTTTTCGTCGCAATTATCTTCCCATACTCTAAAAGAGTCCATATCTATATATTGCTCTAATGCACCACTATTTTTACAATTATACACTTTAGCAACATCTATATAGTTGTTTATTCCTATAGCAAAACTTATTGGCAAATTGGGATAAAAAGAAGCAGCCTCTTTGTATGCATCTATTGTGAGCTTATTGTTTGGTGTGCTTATTACTACAGTATATCCCATTTTTTGTAATTTAATAGCACTCTCCAGTAAGACAATAGTTTTCCCAAAACCTGTAGGTGCCTCTATTAGCGGAAACTTTTGAAAATTGCCTGTTATGTAATCAACTGCTTCTTTTTGCTTTTCTCTAAGAACGATATTTCTTTTTTGATTGTTTAACATACATAGACCTTTTAGACTTAATAATAATTGACATTGTATCAGAATTAAAGTATACTTTTCAACACAAAAATGTTATTTCACTTATTATTGTTAATAGACATATTGATTTTACAGAGATGCTAAAAATTTAAAATACACATAAGAAGGAAAAAATTATGGAAATCAAAATAAAAGCGACTGCAGTAACGCCGCTTTGCCAAATATCTGGTGTCGAAGAGACGATGATTGATGGTTCAAAAGTAAGCTATACTGCAATCCAAAAAATGCCAATGTATGTACCAATTGGCGATGAAAAAGTGTTTGTAAAATTACCTATTTATACAGCAAATGGTTTTAGAGGAGCATTGAGACGTGTTTCAACGAGAATTTTATATGATAAGGCAATAGAAAAAGACATAAGTCTTGGCAAAAATGCAATAGTTATTGGAAAATCATTTCATGCTCAAAATGCAGGTGGCAATGTTAGCTATACAAATTGTCCAATAGGCAAAGAGAGAGAAATCAGAGAGGCAAATCCAGTTGTTTCATATCTTGGTGTTTCTCTTGCAGTTAGTGGAAAAGTCAGCGTTTCTCCTTTGTTTCCAAAAGAGAAAGATCCTGATGGAAATCTTGTTTACCCCATAGCAAAATCCAAAAATGATAATGGAGGATATTACGCAAAGTGTTCATCTATAAAAGTGCAATACAAAGTAGATGATATGGAAAGACGAAGTGAGAATAGTAAGATTTTTACTTTCCAAACGCTTGAAGAATGGGATGAAGTTGTTAAGAACTCAAGAGAGAACAAAGATGTCGAAAACCTCAATGCAAGTCATGTTATTAGCACTGAAGAAGTTCATGCCGGAACAGATTTTTATGGAAGCATAGTCAGCACCGACAAGCTTACAGACATCGAAAAAGGCCTGCTGATATCTTCACTTATCAAATTAGTAAAAAAACAGCTTGGTGCGATTGGCTCTCATGGTAGAGGAAAGATGAATTATGAGCTTACTTTTGGCAAAAGTGTTATTCGCTCAAAATGGAATGATTTTTTAAGCAATGCGTCCGTTAGCGTGTCTTTAGACGATGATGCATCAAAATGCGTAGCTGCTTTTGAGGAATGGCTTGAAAATATAGATGAAAAAAATATCCAAATTAGCGAAATGCTTGATAGGATTAATGAGAAGTAAATTAACATTTACTTTCTCACTGCCTTGCTTCACAGTGTTTTGTGGAATTTGGCTATATATACTGATTTTATAGGGCGGCTATAACACCTCAATTGAGATAGGTAGATTTGACATTTCGCTATATATGTGCTGATTTTGTAGGGTGGCTACAAACCTAAAGTTTTTCGTACTATTAACAAGTAACGAATATACATACTGAATTTACGAGAGACTTGCAAAACTAATAAGGAAAAAAATGAAACTTACAGTTTACTACACAGGAAGCATAAAAAAAGAAGGCAAAGATGCCTTATTTTCAAATGATATAAGAAGATATATCGGCAGTATTGTTTCTGACAAATACAAACCGTTGTTCTTATGGCACGACAATAGACCTGCTCCCTTTATATACACTCAACCTACGGAAAAGTATTTTGAGGTAACTACATATGTTGATCACAAAGATGAAATCATGGATGCTGTAGAGCATTTAATATCAAGAATTACACTCAATCCAGAAATAAAACTCAACGGTTTGGATTTGAAAGTTGATAGAGTAGTTCCTCGGAAGAATACACACTTTGGTATCATAAAAGAGACTCGTGGTATTGAATATGTCACAATGAAACCTCTTATTATTGGTGCTTCAAAAACAGATCATGCTATTTATAATGATTTCAAAAACAGAAACGACATTGAAGGCTTAAAAGCATATGCTGAAAACTTAATGCTTGATTCTGTAAGGTATCAGATAAAAGAGTATTTTGGTGAAGATTTTGATGCCGTAATGGACGGAATGATTACCTTTAAGGAGTTTAAGCATTTCACTACAAGATACTATCACAATGGAACGTTTGAGTATCATCCTGCAATATGGGCGCGTTTTGTAAGTACATACTCTTTACCTCAACAGCTTGGATATAAGTTTGGTTTGGGTTATGGAAGAATAAAAAAAATAAAGGAGTTGTGATTGTAGGAGATTTTGGTAGTGCAGATATACACATGCTGATTTTATAGGGTGGCTATAGCACTACCTCATTAATCTCAACTATTTCTTGTGAAATACACATATTGATTTTATAGGGTGGCTATAGCACTACCTCATTAATCTCAACTATTTCTTGTGAAATACACATATTGATTTTATAGGGCGGCTACAACTCCTCTGTTATTTTCAACAACTTCTCAGTAGATGTACACATACTGATTTTATAGGGTGGCTTAAATTTACATTCTATCATTCGTAAAATCTGAAAAGCTATACATATACTGATTTTACAAGGTGGCTATAACTGTACAATGAATTGAAAAATATAATATAAAGATGTACACATACTGATTTTATAGGGTGGCTATAACCCAGTATAGAAGTTCATCAAAAATTTCAATGATGTACACATACTGATTTTGTAGGGTGGCTATAACAAAAGAGTCAAAAATCATTCAAAAAGCATCTGATGCACACATACTGATTTTATCAGAGAGTGAACTACCCCGCCATAAATGGCGGAGCTTCCTAAAAATTCAAAAAGGAAAAAGAATGCAACAACTAGATCGAAACACATTGGAAAACTTCAAGGTCACTTTTGAGCTTGAAACACCATTCATAATGGATAGATATACAACATTAGATAGCATGCTTATTGCGGAATATTTTAAAATTGTCCGCAGAAAGAATAAGCACATGGAGTATAGCGATGACTTATCAATGATTGATTTCATTGCTAAAGAAAACGGGGTTTTTAGTGGGTCCATTTGGTATATACCTAAAGATAATCCGCTCAAACTAGATTTTACATCTTTTTATAAAAAACCGGAACCAAAAAAGATTTTCGATATTACTGATAAATTTGCAAAAAAGCCAGTATCTAATGATTTTCTATCTTCAACTGCAAAAGCATTTGCGATGAGTGAAGAAATTATTGTCACACCAGAAATTTATTTCTATATTCGAGCAGATAAAAAACGACTAATTGCACTATTGCAAAACATCAAAGGTATCGGAAAAAAAAGAAATATTGGGTTTGGGAAAGTGTCCAGCTTTATAATAGAAGCCATGGATGAAGATAAATCTATCATTCTAAATAAAACCACTCCTGCAAAACCAGTTCCTGTTGACAGTTTTGCTGTTGATAGCAAGAAGATAGCATTTCATAGAGCAATTCCACCTTATTGGTCAAACAAAGACCTTGTAGCGTGTTATATGCCATCTACTGCGCTAATTGAATACACAGATAACTCAAGCAAAAATAAAAAGTTTAAAGTGCTTGATGATTTGAGTTTTGAATCTGGTCTTGGTTATGTTGCTCGTTTGCTTTCTGGAAAACTTGGTTTGCCAAAAATTGAAGGTATAAAACTCGAAGAAGACAAAACAAAACAGAGATGGGAAGTTATCAATGACAATAGAGAAAAAGGGATGAGGTGTTGTATTAGTGATGAGGTTGATAAAAAAGGAATACAGGGAGTGGGGTCCTATGTTAACACAAAATTGCGAACATTTACAACTACATATCTTATAAATAATAGCAATTTTATCTCACAAACTGCCTTGTGGGGAATGACGTTACCGGTTTTAAAACTTACTGGTGATTCTTTGGTTCAAAACAAACAGATAAAAAAACTTACTCAAGCAGGATCAGAAGAAGGTTTTAGATTTAAAGATTATATAAAAAATCCATATATGCTAAAACCTCCATTTGTGATTATGAGAAAAGTTAGCAGCAGTAAGCCTGAGCATGTTTTACTAAGCTCAAAAAAAGCACTCTCGAATGCACTTTATCCTATCCAATATGCAGATAAAACACACTATATTGATTCAGAATTGTTATTAAAAGCCGTTAAAGATGTTCGAGATATACTCAAGAGCGATAAAAAGATAACCAAATCACATTTGCTAGGGTTATGGAGGGATAAAAAACATCCAGAACTTGGAAAAAACAATACAAAAGAAAATCAATTAATTGTAGAAAACTTTCAGAAATTGTATGATAAAACAATTAGAATGAGTCTTTTTTCTGTTACTGATTTTTCGTGAAAGCATTAAAAGCTTATAGCTTTTTCAATTCATCCCCGTGTTAGACAACGGGGTTTTTTTGAAAGGTTTGTGATAAAACTTGGAGGAGAAAACTGCAAAAGGTATGTTAATCAGCATGAAATTGTTATGTCGAAATTGCCTTTTGGGAACTTGCTTCATTGACAAAAAATATATCTAAATCTTACGGTTGCTCTTAACAAAATCGTTAAAAGAGCAGCCTAAACATTTACTATGTAAATATTTTGTCAATAAGTTTTGATGCAAGAACCAATATGCTACCGGCACTAACAATTAAAACCATATTTTTGTTTAATGCCTTTTGAATCGTAGCGTCTATTCTATGCTCAAAAGTCTCAAATCTTTGTTCAAAAGTCTCAAATCTTTGTTCAACTTTTTGCTCCAATAGTTTAAAATCATTTTTTAAACTAGCTACATCTTCCACTACTTCATCTAATTTTTGATCAAGATGGTTAATGTGATTGTATTGAGATTTTAACAATAATGTGTTTATATCATCTTGTGATAATGACTGATTGTTTGTGAATTTTTCTTCAATTTCTTTTACTTTTGGAGAAATCATTTCAATCAAAAAATCATCTACTTTTGTTTTGCTCATTAAATTGCTCATATTTTTTCCTTATTATATCATTTTTCCAATAGCACTATTGTGCTATTGCTTCTACCCATTCTCTTAAAACCAAATTTTGGTTTTTAAGTTTCAGGATACCCTCAACATCCCCGACAATAATAAAAAACCCTTCAGCTCGTGTCATTGCCACATTTAGCAATTTAGCTGCTGTTGAGTTTTTATCACCATCGTATGTCGCAGGTATTCGCCCATCTTCTGATGGAGAAAAAGTCAGATCGTAAATAATGATGTCTTTTTCTTTTCCTTGGAACTTATGGACTGTACCTGCTTGAACATCCGCATCCGGATATTCTTTAAAAAGATACTGTAGGTTTTCTTCTATTAAAAGGGCTTGTTTTCTGTATGGAGTAATTATTCCTACACTTCTTCGCCCTCTTTTAAGTGCTTTTTCTACTTGTGAGACAACTATTTTCATATTAATGTTATTGATATAGCTACCATCACTTGAAACCATTTTTGAGTTGCTTTTTCTTACAAAAAGCGCATCTTTTCCATCATCTTCTTTACCACTTTTAAGTAATCCACCATAAAACAGCTTAGATGCCAATGCGGTAATTTTTGGATGATTTCTAAAATTAATGTCAAGTAATACTGTATTTTCTGGATTTTCTCCTTCAAATATTCTGTCTGCTCCATATACTTCAAAAATGGTTTTTTTCATCTCGCGTGTTTCTGCAATAGGCGGAAGCTGTTTTGGATCTCCAACAAGAACAAGTCTTGAATTAAGAGCCATACTGACAGCTTTGTTTTGCGCTTCATACAAATCATCAGATTTAATATATGAAATCTTTTTTATACCTTTTGCTTTTTCTCTTAATGCTTGAGCTGCAATCGTTATATATGGTGTCAAAGCCATTGATGCCTCATCTACTATTATTAAGTCAAATTCTGCATTCTGTAACTTTTGATTGAGTGTTGCATTCACGAGTGTTGCACCTACAATCTTGGCTGAACTGTAAAGATTTAATTGTCTTAGTTCCTCGGCTTTTTCTTGCAGGTGTTTTATTCGTTTATTGATTTTATCAATTGCAACAGTTGCCTCATATATGGCGTCATGCTCTTTTGTAAAAGACTTCTTAGCTTCCTCTGTTTCTGTTTGAGCAACTTGTATTTTAGATTCAAGTGCATCTATCTCATTTTGAACAGTTTTTAGCTTTTTTTCTTTTTTCTCTCGCTCTTCTTCTAGCTCCTCAAGTTTATTACCCATAAAGACTTTGGCAACACCTTTAAGAAATGCATTACCTGTTAAGCTTTTAATCCTATTGTTTGTTTCATCAATAGAGCTTTTTAGCTCTTTTTGTCTTTTGGATAACTCTCTAAAATCTCTTTGAAAATTTGCTAATTTTGTATCGGCAGCTTCTTTGAGATTTTTCTGAGCTTCTAGCGTTGGCTGAGCGTCTCTTTTTCTTTTAACCATATCTGCTTTAGCCATCTGCAGGATTTCTAATTCATCTTCAATCGGCTGCAGTTTTCTGCGCTTGATTGCTTCTGGTGAAAATTCCTGCAAATCTTCAAGTTCTGTTTTTATGGTTAAAATAACTTCTCCATCTTTTAACCCAATGGCTTTTGCATCAATGCGCTCAAACACATTTTCTACGGCCATATTGGTCGGAGATGCAACTAGAACTTTTAGATTGTTTTTAATTGCCTCTTCCAAGATTTTGGTAATAACTTTTGTTTTACCAGTACCCGGAGGTCCTATTACAAAAGATGGTTTCTCTTTCAGTTCTCCTCGCACCTGTTCCTTGACAGCTTTAAGCAATGAAGCCTCATCTTTGCTTAAAAACGCATTGATATTTTCTTCATTGCTATCAAGCTCGATTACCACATGGTCCTCTTGATAATCTACCAATACTGGCACATTGTCAAGTTTTTTGGAATTAAGAATAAAGTCTCCTTCAATCTTAAAAGGCAAAAAACCTTTATAAACTCCATTACCCATATGTTTCAATCGAACGTGAACAGGTTTTGTTGTTTTTGCGACTTGCGCTATTTCTGCATCAAGCAGTTGCATGATGTTGTTCATTTTTTTCCTTTTATATTGCTTCCAACCTTTGATAACATAAAGCCTCTCTGCGATTAGCTTTTATCTCCTCTCGGTTATAATCTATAGCGTCCTCTAAAATGGCAATTTTGTCCTCAAACGACAAGTTAGGATCTTCTTCCCAATTATAATTGTTTGATTGAACACTTTCCAATTTAGTAAACTCCTCTGCTCTTTCTCCGACATATCCAAACAGATCTCTCTCTGAAGGCTTTTGAATTGCCTTATTGTAGACAAGCTTTTCAATAGTCACAAAATTAATTGTGTCTGTTGTCCATTCTTGACGATAGATTTTTTCCATGTCTTTTGTCGGATGATATTGTTTTGTTTCAACAGGCAGTTCCAATACAAAAGCAACAGCTTCTTCTTGAGAAATTTTCAATGATAACCCGCTAAGTGCATATATCCACTCTTTTGCATTACCTGTTTTTTCTTGAAGTTGTTGTGCTAGTTGTACGAAGTACCTAGTAGTTTGATGTTGATGCGAATAGTATTGAAGTGAGCCTATAGTGGCTGAATCTTCTTTGCCTTGAAGTATCTGCAGCGCAATTGCATTTTCATACAACTTTTTGTCGTATTTGATTTCAATTCCATAGTGATACTCCATATACTCAACAACTCTTAATTCCAAATCGCCCTCTTTTAGCCATCTGTCTTGAATAAATTCAAGTTCGGCAATTGAGATTGCTTGAAATTCAGGGTTTGTTTTTTGCACTTTCTCTTGCATCTCCATCAATCTTAAAAAGATTTCATAACGAAATTCCAAAGTGTAGCCACCAGGTGAGACCATACCTAAACGATGTGTATCTCTATCGTATTCAATCTTTTTAAAGTTTCTATGATTGTATACATCTCTTTTATCCCAGTGTCCATCTCGAAATTGAACTAGCCAATTTCTAAATGTCTCTAGGTATGAGAGATATTCATTTCCCTGCACAAGATTATTGAGTGTTTTATCCTTCTCAAAAAGAGGACAGATATAACATCCAAATCTCGCACTTTTTGAACAGCCTGGTTTATTTCCTGTTTCACCGCCTTCTAAAACTGAAGTACATTCATCTCCATCTCCGGCAGCTTCACTGTAAATTACACCCAGACCATTCTTGTCAACCCAAGACTCTGATTTGGTATATATATAGTCCCAAACCTCATCTTGTGTCATATCTTCTATTGGAGCCAATAGATAACATCTGCTATCAGAATGCTTTTTAAGGTGTAAATAGCCCTCTAAAGCATTTGACTCTAGTCTTTCCTTTCGGTCAGCACTTTCGTCTTTTCTAGCACCTGTTACGGCTATATATCCTCCATATGCTTCAACTACCTCGTCTATTGCTTTTTGCATAGGTTTTATTTTCATTCTATCGGTACACCATCTATAATCTCTACGAGGCAATGTGTAACCAATACCAATGAGTTTTGACCAGAAAGTGTCTTGTAATTCAGGACTTACTTGCTTGAAAATAAACGGAAGTTTATTCTCATCACAAAAAGTCTTAAAACTTTCGATAGAATTTTGAATTTGACCTATTACAGGTGGCATCTCCAAGAGTGTATCGCTAAACATAACGATTATCTCTTTAAGCCTTTGCTCTGCTGGTAATTCCATGATAGCTTTAACAACTATATCAAGTGTTACAGTAGAGTCTTTACCACCGCTATATGCAACATAAAGAGGTTTTTCTTGATTCAAGTATAGAGTTTGAATCTCTTTTATAGAGTTTTTCATTTTACGCTCCATACTTTGAATTCGATTTCAAAATAGACACTTCTGTCTTTACCAGATAGGTTTTGACTAAATGTCCAGCAAGTACCTTTTTTGGTTCTTGTTGTTGCTATTAAGTCTGATGTGTTTATTTTTTCATGATCTACTTCCGGGTCCCAAGTGCATCCACTTGCCTGTGAACCAGTATTGGAAACATATACACCAATTTTATTAGATAGCTGTATATCGTCATTTTTGTGAAGACGAGATATTCTAGCAAGTTTCCCTTTTTTATATTCAACAAAATCTCCTTCCATTGGCTCTTTTGATTTTAAGAAAACATTTTCAATACCTTTAAATATTGCCAAGTCTTCTTTAAATAAAGCCAAAAGTTCTTCTTCTGTTTTTCCAAAAGAAAATTCATCTTGCAAGAAAGAAATTGAATAACCTTTTGCTATTCCTGTATTCTCTTCTTTTATTAACTCTATCAGTTTGTTATATGTCATTTTTATTTCCTTATTGTTAAAAAGGAAGCAGACCTATCCCCAAGGGAATAGAATTTACTCCCTTGTGGGTTTAAGTCTTAATGACTAACTGTTTTTTTTACAATAGAATACCCTCTGAACTGAATCAGTAAAATTCCAATTAAACAATATTATGTATTTAGAGGGGGTTTTAAAGAAAGAGTTGTGGCTATTGAAAGATTATATTTTACAACAATCTTTTTTGTTTTCATTTTTTTGGTTTCTCACGAGACCAATCATGATAAACATTGCCACCATTCCTATTCCTATTAGTAATTCCATAATTTATCCTTTTCTTAATACCTTGAAGTATTCTCTTATAACTGCACCTATTATTACCATTATTGTACCATAATTGTTAATCAACACAAAAAGTGTAAATTTATCAAGTCTAACATTAACTATAAGTCCGGCAATAATTCCACCTCCTATCATATATAATGCATCCCCAATAATGGCAATAACTATAATAATGATAGGTTTTTTCTTTATGAAGTCAATAAAGGTGTCAAAAAGCGGTGTGTTATAAACAAATACCAAAGTGAAAAACAAATAAGTTAAATATATCATTTTTTTACCTCTAAAATTTCCCCAAAGCTATTTGCTTTGATTGTATGGGAAATAAGTTTTTATCCCCATACAATACGGGATATTTTAGATTTTTATTATGCAGACCAAAGCAGTTCTCTATCCATATTCAGCACATCATTGAGATGCATGGGATGTATCATTGCGACACCACTGTCACATGAATCAAAACCTGCCATTTTAGCCCACAATATATTTTTTCTTGTTCCAACTCCTCCACAATGGATTGGTAATCCATATTTGTGTGCGAGTTGAACCCATTTTTCTCCATTTTCATATTTCCATGATTTTGTGCCACCTAAAAACAGTCCGTCATACATTCTCTCTCGAATATAGTTCTCAACATCTTCAATACTCATTCCATCTTGAACTGCAAGATAGTATTTGAAGTATGGAAAATTGTGATTGAGATATTCCATCCAAGCATTAGAGTATACAAGTGAACGATTTCCTTTTGTGACAATATCTGGAATGACTACAAAGTCAGGATCCGGTAAGATTTTAAATCTTACTTTTCCTTCGATTTCCAAGAGACGCTTAGTGAATTTTTCAAAATCGAAAAGTTTTTTTGTTTTCCAATCCGAAAAAGCACCATTATCAAAGAACCAAGGCATTTGTTTGGCAGTTACATTATTGAAAATGTCTCGTGTTAAACAAGCACCAAATTTATCTCCGTAGTCTTTGACAATATTATCTCTTCTTTGTCCTGTCGGGCATGCAAAATAGATTTTCATTACGCTACCGCCCAAACACCGCGCTCGACATTTGTAAAATGCTTTTGAAGTGTTTGGCGTATCTTTGCTTTATAATTTGGATTATTAGCTACAAGATTAGCTGCAACTTTTTCAACCTCTGTGTAGATGTCTGAAAGTCTTGCCTCTTTTAGCTTCATCATAACTATGCGTATTGCATTTCGCCAGGTTGTGGCAACTCTTTTGGTCATCTCGCTTGCCATATCAAAAGATATTTCAAAGAGCGATTTTTGCTTCTTTTTCCAAAGCAGAAGGTACTCATGCATAATTGGCACAAAGCTTCCACTATATTGACGATTATCAGATAAGCAGTTGTGTTGCAACTTGATAGTTACACTCAAAAGCTCATCTTTTGGCATCATTTGGATAAAGTCACTCTGATAACTTCTGAAATTTCCACGACCGAGTGTGCCACCTCTGTGATCTCCAATTAAGGTGGCATAAATACCGCCCTCTCTCGTAGCCTCTCTTTGGTTCATTAGCATCACTTGACTCTTGGAGATAAATTCTTCCGGTGATTGACATCTTGATGTGTCTCCTGCTATTGCTTCATTTCCATAAACCTCTCCAGAATATGTAATCATATCTGCATAAGGTGGATGTGTGAAAACAATATCAGCAGGTCGTGGTAGTTGATCAAGGATAAAATCCTTTGTAAAATCTTGACCTTTATAAAGGTCTAATCCTGCATACTCAACTCCCATATCTCGACATACATCACCGCTAGTTCCAGACCCTTCACAGGCATCGACAAACAGCTTTGGACTAAAGTGTTCTATAATCTCACGGATTACATGACCACTTGTGTTACCACGCCAATTGCTTTTGCCCCAAGGTCCTCTATTTGGAAAACTCATAACTGATTTCATTATGCGACCTCCATGCTTATGTTGTATTCGATTGAATCAACAATTTTATATCCATCTACAAAAGAGGTGTTGCCCAGGCCATAAGGAGTGCGAAGTGACATATTGTCAACCAGTACACCATCAGGATCAAAGTATCTCATCATTCCGTTTTGAGGAACATAGTTGAAAACTTCAGTATCATAACAAATGAATCTATCCAGTGAATCTTCAATTTTATCAACCGTTAAAGATGAGAGCGTATTGAAAATCTCAACTTGCGTATCCCACTCTAACGGTTCATTGTTTGAATCCACTTCTGGAATCCATTTATCCTCAAATACTAATTTCTCCTCATAGTTTCCTCCGCCGGTATAGTCATGTATGATACCTGTAAAAGTACCATACTCATTCACTATGCCTGCTGCGAAAAAACGCACCTCTTTTTTATCTTTTGTTAATACGATGTATTTTGCTACATTCATTTTTTTGTGTCCTCCCAGACTAAAAAGCATAGGAGTCCCCAAGGGGAGTCCTAGCTTGTACGATTGCTCGTGCTATGAACTCCCTTTTGGAGTTAAACTAATTTTTTGTTAAGTAGTTTCTATTCTTTTAGAAACTCATTGAATAGTTGAATGATGTAATCTTTTCCATAATGACGCGCATCATATTCAATAACTTTTGCTATAAAATCTTCATAGTAGTTTGCATCCACTTTGTTTTTTGGTGGATTAAACTCTATTTCAGTTCTTTCAGCTTCAGCTTTTAAATACTCTTCTATGTTTTCATAGTTAAGTTCAAAGAAAAAACTCGCAAGTCTTTCAATTATGCTTTTTCCTAGTTCAACATGCTTTAGAGCATCCTTTGGATTTTCAGTATCCGCCATATAGAAAAGAATATCAAGATCTACTGGTATATCATCCAGAAGTTCTTTTTTTGTTCCCCGTATGGAAATTCCGGAATCTCTATTTTCTGGAGATGTGGTCATCCAAAGAGAGTAATCATCTTCTCCTACTTTTTTTAATGTGAAAGCTGCATTTTTCATAAACATTTCCTTTTATACCTTACTTTTTAAAGCCATATGCTTCAGTTCTTGTTCCCATGGAAGCAGGTCGTTTTCAATCATGTCATATATTAATGATTTTAGTTGATTGGCTTCCCATTGGTCAATTAAAGCACGGTATGGCTGTCTGAAGCTCTCTTCTTTTGTGCATTTTACGGATTCGACAATATTGTTATTCTCATCTCTCATAAAAATAATGAGATCGTCGCTTTTGCTTCCACCGAATAAGTATTTTTCTAAACACTCAATAGCATCATCAAGATTTAGAGAACTTTTTTTCTCCTGCATTACATATAAAACATACAATGCTTTTACATCTGAGAGCATTTTTACTCCCGCGATATCTCTTGCAATTTTTTTTGCTTCTTTCTTTGTCATTACGCTGCCTCTCTTGAATCACTAGATTCATTTTCTTCCACATCAGGAAGTGCAATCGGCATTATAACTTCTTGAAATTCCCCTGTTTTTAAGGCAATTGGAATATTACTGTCATTAAAACAGAGTTGAATCTCTTCAGAATCGCAAGATGCAAGAACATCTAAGATGTATTTTGCGTAAATTGCAAATTGCAAATCTGTATGAATATACATAGATTCATCTTTTTGCATTTGCACATTTGTGTTTTTGCTAATATCAGAAGCAGCCAATGCTTGATTTTTGATAGTAATTAAAATATCAGACTCAAACATTGAGGCCTCTTCTACTGTTTCTTTAAACTCTTTTACATTAAGCATCACTGTTTGTGAAAAGCTTGTTGGTAAAATTCTTTTGTACTCTGGGTACTTACCATTAATAAGTTTTGTGGAGTAGCTTATAAAAGGAGAGTGTATTGAAAATAATACATCATCTGCCTCCGTTTCAATATCCACATCACTAAAGAGTTTGTCTATTGTCAATACTGTTTGACGAGGCAAAATCAGATGCATATCCTCCATAGAAGTTTCACTTGAAACTACTGCGAGTCTTTTTGAATCTGTTGCCACCATATCAACATTGCCTTTTTTTACATTTATAAACAATCCGTTCAGTTCAAACTTTGGATTATTCGTATCTATGGCATGCACTAAATAATGAATAGATTTTATAGAGTTGCCAATTTCTAGCGTTTTTCCATATCCTTTTTCTATTTCAATCTCTTGTGCTTTTGCCTGTGTACTTATTTTCACACGACTTCTGCTGCTTTTGACAACAATGTGATCTTCGTGTAGTTCTATAATTACCTCATCACTTTTTGTTACCTTCAATACAGTAGCAAGCTTTTTGCCATCAAGTGTAATTGCATCGAAGCTGTTATCTGTTAAATCCGCAGACACAAAGCTAATATTTTTAAAGATAATAGTTTGCATATTGTCTGTTGCTTTAACTTCAATCATCCCGTCGTTTCCAACAAAAGTAATAGCTCCTGCATAATCACCATCTTTAGATGTATATGTATTAGCAATTGCAACTGCATTTGAAAGTGTTTTTGTGTTTGTAGTAATTTTTTTCATTGTGTTTTCCTTGTTTTTTTATTTAAAAATAATTTGTTAAGGGAAAACAATGGCATGCTTCACCCTGTTGGGGAAGTGCAATCAAATGCTTTCCCCAACTTGGGTGATTATTATATTATCTCCAATTCAGCATAAACACGCTTAAATACTTTAGAATTAGCTTTTGCATAAGCATTTAGCTTCTCTTCGTAGTCCATTGTGTTATCACTTTCATCAAAAACAGCTTTTATAATTTCATCTGAAGTCAAGCTAGTGCTTGCCAGCAATATCTCTCCTTCATCATCTTTAAGCTGGATTAATCTTAAAGTGTCTTGATTGTTTTGCAAACAACCGTAGCAGCAAAAAATATTTTCACCATCCCTGTTTCCGCCATCTTCATGAAAATAATTTCCACAAGACTCACACATAACAGAGCAAGAATCACATAGTGTTTTCCCGTTAGAGAAGTTAGTATATGCCTCATCTTCTGGTGCTATACTTTTCTTGCAATTTGAACACTCTTCAGTTTTTTCTTTGGAAAGAAAAATATTTCTAGGCAAATGTGCATAGAAAATACCTTTATCTAAGAGTAGATTTTTATCTTTCTCAATACCAATTCTTACACCAGCTTCGACTAATTTGCCATCAGCATACATATAATCATGAAATTCATTGATAAAATGCATATTTTTATCGAATGTATCTGAGAACCCTTCATGAAGGAATCCGTAGCGATCAGATATTAAATTGCCAATATAATCACTTGCGATTTGATCGTAATCTTTTGGATCTTCGTTTTCAAAAATTCGCATTGGAACGCTGATGTCTAGCGAGTTTGGAAGTTTCTTTTTACCACTATCCCAATTGATGTCAGTAACCGTAACATCTTGCACATAGCTGATTTCGGCAAACACTTCCTCGTCATCTTCTGCAGCACCCCAAGATCTAAAATCCTGAATAGCCTTTGTAATTAAAGCTATATTATGCGGCTGCGCAAACATCTCATCCATATTGTCATAAAGATAGTCGGCAAACTCACCTTCGCAAACTTCAGAGCAAGTCGAATATATGTTTTTTAAAACATTTTCGTCTTTTTTTAATTGTTGCATAGTGATTTTTCTAACCTGAAACTCTCCGTCTCTGTTGAAACTTTCGTCAAACAGATCAAAAATTGCTTCAGCTTCATTGATGTCAATATTTTCTATGGCTGAAAAATCCTCATATGAGCAAATCCCCTCTCCGTAAAGATTCATAAAACCATCATCTATTTCATAAACAATTGGCTCAAAATCTTTATCTTCGGAGATAAGCTCAATTACGTTTCCTTTTACTGGTGTGTAGTCTGGTGACTCCACTACCTGATTTCGTCTAATTGCAGTGATTTTATTATCATGTAAAAAAGACTTTGCAAAAAGAGGAGTCAATGGACTGTTTAAAACAACATTAAGATTATTTTCTGCTATTTTTTCATCCAGCAATTCTTTAACCTCTTCTAGTTTTCCCTGAAGTTTTTCAACATCTGCCTTTGTAGGATTTTGCTTATTAATTTTCATGTTGATTTTAATAAACGCCGCATTCTCAAGCATTCCTGCATAATCCTCAATAAATAAAGGATCATCGTTTTGAATACCTTCATCATCGCTGAAAAATCTTTTATCCAATTCGTAGCGAATAGAATCCAATTCTTCAGATAGAGTTTGATTGTGATGATACATTGCCGGAGAGAGCATTGCTTCCATAGAAATGGATTCTCTCTCTTGCTCAGATATCAACCAGATACGGCTTTCGGTTTCGTTTTGTTTGCGACCTATACCGTAATAAAATACAATATAAAAAGATAAATCTTCTTTTTTTGCACTAATTACGATATTGCTGCAAATTTCAGCATTGTCATACTCGTTCCAGTAGTTATAAGTTGCTCTAAAGTGAACATCTTTAATCTCTATTGTGTCTGCAATTTCTGCACCTAGTAGTTCTGCTGCTATTGTTTTTGTTTCGTTTGTCATAATATTTTCCTTGTTTTGTTTTTTTTGATTTTCGTTACGAAAGCCACAAAACGAGGGATACTATAATGGCATTAGCCACTATAGAAATTTTCTCTCTCTTTTGTGGCTAATGCCTTTTTTACTCTATTTCGGTTTCGACGCTTACATTAACACCTGAAGCTGTTTCGGAGCCATATGCCAAATCTCTAGCAGCAACCAAAGCTTCTGCTTCAGTTTTGCAATGAATTTGGTATGTCTCCTCTTCATATGGCGTTGTTGGATCTTCATCCATATCCATAAAGTACGCACGCACTTGAAACTCTAATTTGTAATCCGTTGGAATACATCTGTATGTTACTTCTGTACCGGATATTTTGCTTGGAATAATTTCCATATCTAAAACTTCAACACCATCAAGCTGTTGTTCGACAGCTGAATATATTGCATCTTTTTCGAGTCTAAGAAGATCGAACGCGCTAAAAGTTAATTCTACTTCCAACTCATTGACTTCTTTTACATCTTCAACTGTGCAATTGTACTCATCGCCAATGCAATATCTTGTGGTTTCAACAACTTCAGAAGTTGCTGTGTTTGCACCATCCCAATCTGCATTGAAATCACGAAACGGATTTCCGCTTTCTATTGAATTTTGCACTTTGGCAAAAGCCTCTTCTTTTGAAGCTGCTTCTACTTTTGCAACACAACTATTCCATACTGTTTCTTCTGCCTCAAATGGCACTAAATAAGTTTTCATAAATTATCTCCTCTGATATACAAAAGAGACACACCAACCCCTTTGGGGTAAATGACTTGTGTGTCTCTACCCCGTTTGGGATTAGCTCTTTATGAGCGACTATTTTATTTAGATTTGTTTACGGAAAATTGTTACGAGAAATGCAACATTGTTTCGTAGCAATTTATTTCGTCTTGCACTTCTACGCAAGCATAACTGTTTTTGTTCCAGATAGTTTCAGCGGCAGCTTTTGCACTAACAAAAGTGTAGTGGCATTCAACCTCAATGCTTTCGCCGATATCTCTTAGTTCTTCTGTTTCCCAGACCTTAATAACAAATCTTGGAAATTGTTCGTAATCATCAAAAAATATAGTTTGTGTATCTATCAACTTATCATTTTTGAATTTATCAATAATGATTCCTGTATCTTCTGATGTTTTTATTTCTATCTTATCCTTGTCCAGCAGACAAATTGTTTGATCTGTATCTCTATATACAATATACTCAACAAGCTCATCTTCCATAATATCCCCGTTATAAAAAGGGTATAGATATTTTTGGTATTGATCAATGAGATACTCTGTTGGATTATAGTTATCTTCAAAACTGTTGACAAAATCCAAAAAATCATCATTTGCATTTTCTGGATTAGATAATATCTCCAAACTTGCTTCTTTTGTCTTGCAGTCATATCTTATTGATAGAACATCATTATTTTTGACTGCTAAAGCTTCAAGAATGTCAAAATTTGTATCAAAATTAGAAGCGTTGAAGGTTTTTCCGTTTGTTTTTAAATTTACTATTGTCACAATGTCTCCTTTATGAGAATAAAAAAGACATACCAATCCCCCCACAGGGATTTGACATGGTATGTCTTGTCCCTGGTGGGATTGGCTCTTATGAGCGACTTTTTGACAATGCGAAGTATTTTAACACCACTAATGTGTATTAAATGACTTCGTTTGCTAATACTTTTATTATTGCATACTCATCAGCAGTACCTTCTCTGTGCAATGATGCACCAGATTCCTCAACCAACTCATGAAATACATCATCACTGATACATTCATCTTTGTTGAGTTGCATAACTCTAAGGAGTGGTTTTTGTATTTTTAATGAACCTGCACAGATATTGCTTATCTCTTCTTGAGAAAACCCAAGAGTTGATAGTGCTTCTGCCATCATTTTGTTTTCAAAGGCAAGGTTTTGATTCTCCTCGTCTTTTTCACTCATTTCTGAGCCTCGATGGTTTCCACACACTTCGCAATTATCTTGTTCATCAAATGTAGTTTCCATACAGCAAATTTCACAGTAATATGTATTACTGTCTTTTTCAACAAGCTCGGAGTTTTCCGGATTGAAAAAGTTGTCAAGCTCTTTGATTGAAATAGATTTCGCTGCATATAATGTATCGTCATCATCGCTATATTTAAAATATGCGTGAAGCTCATTTTTATACAATTTGACTTCCATTTCTTCTAATTTAAACTCGAATGCCTGCAGATTAGACAGTGTAATATCTGAAATATCTTTTTTTCCATCATATTCACGCAAGTCTTCATGCGACATAACATTTGAGCCCAATATTGCCTCGTCAATTATTTTAGAGTTTGAGACATCTTTTTGCGCTTTTTTAATAAGCTCATATTGCTCTTTTGTAATTGTCAACATTGTAATTGCCGCGTCGTAGCTTCCGTGAAAATCCATTTTTATATTAAAAGTTGTCATAATTTCTCCTTCAAGAAAATCGCACACATCAACCCTTGCGGGTGACATTTGATGTGTCTTCCCGCATAGGGTTTGTGAGCTACTGGATAGCAACTATAAGTAGAAATTTTGCAATAAAATACCCTCTGGACTAAACCAGTATTAAGATTTTTACTCTAATAAGTATTTATCGGGGATTTTATTTACAAAAGTTGTTTAATTCTTGCGGTGTAGATGTTGGTACTTACCAATTGACAGTGCTACGCCGATAAACAGTGCAACAACAGCAATAATCTCATAAGTTTCCATATCGTATCCTTTCTATTTTTCTTTTAAATATTTACCTATTATAGCGAATGCCAATCCAAATGTAAACGCCGGAACACTAAAGCTTTTAGTCGTTATCAACATAAACACTGTGGATGCCACTGCAGAACCTCCAATAACATAAAATATATCCGCTGTTAATTCAGCAAAAAATATCTTAACTTTTGTTGATTCTGGGTGTGTGTATATCTCTTCATACCATTTTTTTAGCAATCCGAGTTCACTTAATAGCAATAAGAATATAAGAAGGAAAAAACCGCCAATTATTTTTATTAATATAATTTCCATTTTTAAGTCCTCGAAACTTCCCCATAGCTATTGCTGTGATTGCATGGGAAGTAAATTATTTTTTACCCCCATACAATACGGGATATTTGGATTGCTTTTTTTAAAAAAGACTCTTGCCTGTACCACTATGGACAAGTTCGAGCTTCTCTTTTGCTATGGGATGTCTGGTGTAAAGTCCGTTTTGAACTTCATTGTCTATCTTAAACTCTAGAACTTTAAACTCTTCATCAGACAAAGATATAAGATATCTGTCATCATCGTATGTAGAGTCGTAATCGTTTTGAGTTGAAACAAAAATTACCGGTCCTATATTTTTTTCTTCATAGTGAGCGATATATGAATCCCCTACTTTTGGCAACAATCCTTCTCTAAGAATTTTTTTTCTAAATATTGGATTGCTCACATGATATAGATTTATCATAAACTCTCCTATGCTACAAGATCAAACAATGACGGAGTTTTACTTGTGTAAAACAGCTCATATGCTTTTTTGTAAATCTCATCGCCTGAGATATCAAATACTACAACTCTGTCATAGTCATCAATCTCAAGTTCTTCTGTTTGTCGGCCAAGCTCTGCTCGATACTCTTTGTCTTGAGAAATTTTAATGTTTCCCTTTTTCCACTTGTTGTACCATGCATCGTAACCGTCAACTGAATATCCACTACCACCACCATTGCTGCCGTCGATATTGTTTTCTTTTAAAAAAGAATTTAGATCGCTCTTGAACTGTTTCCAATTCTCAAAACGATTAATTCTCTCTTGCCATTGATATTCATCTGCTTTATGCCATAGTGTTGAGCAAAAGAAAACATCAATGTTCTTTTTTAGAACTTCGATATCACTCAGTGACTCTTTATATGGTGCAGCATAGAACTCTCTAAGCCAGGAGATAAACTCCTTGTCTTTTCTTAAATCGAAACGACCATATCTCTTATTGTCCCAGGAGCTGCCCTCAATCTTTCCACCTCTAAAGTGAAATTTATGAAAATATCTCTCTTCGTATTCATGAACATGATAGCCGTTATCTATGCTAATATTGGCATATTTCCGGAATGGAACAAGATCAAAACTAAGCCATCTGACTGTTCTTTGGTAAAGCTCATAGTCAGATAAAGGAATATCTTTTAAACACCCTTTTTCTTTTTCGATCTTATTGTATTGGAGTATCTTGCTCTTTATTTCACCGGATATAAACTCTTTAATAAGAGCTTTCATCTCTTCCTGTGTTTTTGGGAGCATGTGGGAAAAGTCTGTATCGTCATAGTGCCACCATTCGCCTACATCATGAAACACCTCAAAAAAGCTGTATTTCTTTAAAATGTTTGCTTTTCTTATGCGGTCACATTCGCGATAATACTTTGCCCATCTGTTGTCTTCTCCTCCTGTTGGAGCCGGTGGTTCTTCTTCCTCAAACTCCTCATCATCTCCAAACAAGCTAAGTTGTTTTGGTTTTGAATCATTTGGATTTTTAAGAAGTGGCCACCAGTCACAAAGCGCCTTTAAAACACCTTCAAGTTTTTCATCGGATGTTTTCATGCAACTGTTTGTTTTGTCATAAGCTACTTTTAACTGAAGCCATACAATCCAATCATAGTTTGTTTTATTTGCTTTGTCTCTAATAGTAAGGAGTTGATACTTCTCTTTTTTTGTTATTAGGACCTCATCAAAATTATTTTCTAATGTTTCAAGATATTTATTTGTTGCGGTCTCTTTTTTTACTGTGCAGCAATACATTATGCTTCTCCTATTATAATTCTTACCACAATTCCTGCAGCAATTAAATCAGCTATATAGTTAGCGGCGAAGCTTGACATTTTTTTTACTTTTATTGTTTTCATAATAAGTCTCCATGACTTTTTAGACATAGAAATCCCCAAAGGGAAATCTAGTCGATTAAAACTAAACTCCCTTTGGAGCTAAACTTATTTTAGAGTTGAGTAAAAGATATTTAACTTTAATTTTTTAATGTAATGAGCGCTTTTTCGATTTTTAACTTCATTTCTGGAGTAAGATTGTAATTTGTCAAAAACCATTGAAGGCCTTCTTTTGAAAAATCTTTAAAATCTTTTTTTGCATACTCTTCTAACATTAAATTTCTTATAAAGTCAGTCATTTTTTTATCCTTTATATCCCATCGGAGGGATAATTACTTTTCTGCAAGTGTTACAGTAATCCATGTGTCATTACTAAATTCATTCCACATGTCATCATTTATTGCTTTCAGGTCGTTTACTTCGCTTATAAACCATTCTATTTCACTTTCTAGTTTTGAAGATATTTCTTCTCCTTTAAAAGATGCGTAGACTAATCTAGAAACTTCTTTCATTCCGTTTGCAATGAAATTTGTTTGACCGCCTGCAGAATGGTAGCTGGTAAATACCAGATATTTTTTGTCATTTGGTAGTTTAAATGCCTTCCATTCTGCAGTTTCAAACAATATTGTGTCGCCACAATCTGCTTCAATTGCTGCAACCTGCGGAGCTTCATCAAAATACTCGCCGGTTTCAGTCGGATTTACCAGATATGCCATCGCTTCAAGCAATGCAATATCTCCTTTCTCCTCCTTAAGGTCTATTAGAACTTTATGTGCCCACTTTTCTTTTTGTGAAGGCGTCCAATCTTCAAATCCTTTTGGCGCCTCTGCTTTTACTAAACCCGGTTGTAAAAATCTAATTTCTGCTTGCATTTTAATCTCCTTAGTTTTCAAATATACATTCACAGGCAATTTGTTTCCAATCTTGCTTGCATTCTTTTTTCATTTTTTCTAACGAGTCATAAAAATATTTCACATTGTTTTCTACTTCACTTACTGAATAATCAGCAAGGTTGATAGTTTCTGTTTTATATTCTCTTGCATCTCGCTCACTATCCTCATGCCAATCATAAAAGAACTTATCTTGCTGAGAATAGATCCAAATATCTTCTGTGATTTTGATAGCTACCTGCTGATTGTCCACATCTGTAAACAATAAGCATTCTGCATCTACACCATATTTTTCAATTTCCTCAATCGTACCGACTGAAGCTTCGTCCCCAATAATTTTCAGTTCCATTATGATCTCTTCTTTTTGTGTTTTTCCTAAAAACATCTTTTCTCCTTTATGCAACATCAAACAGCGTGCCATTCTTAAAAACCTCTAGCTGATTTTCGTCATAAAGATTTGATGTCTCCATCTCCTCTTTTTTAACTTCGTCATCTTTGGCTTTGATTTCAGATTCGCTGTTGTCTATTACAGGGTTTTTTTCATTCTCATCTTCAGCAGATATGTTTATGTTCATATTTGGAAGCAAATTTTGAATATTTTCAGGAAGTAGTGTAAAACTGCTTTTCCAATACTCTGTTGCATCCTCAATACTTATATCCATCTCCTCTGAAGCGTGTTTTGGATCCTTTAACCATCCTCTGATGCGCCCAACTTCCAAGTTTAGTTTTTGCATAAACTTTTTATTGAACTGAAAATGGCAGTTTCCGTTTTTGTGTGGTTTTACCGTTGTGAAAATATCACTCTCTAGAAGTATTGTATTTTCATGGAAGTATGCATCACCGATTTTATATTGAACCCAATCAGTTTTGTTTTTATCACTATAAACATAAAGCACACCATCTTTTTCCATTACACGCTCACCGTTTTCATTTGGCTTGTTTGTATGCACATATACTTCTTTGATTTTTCCATCAAGCGTTTTGGTGCCTTTTGGAAGAATTCTGTTTGCAACGGCAAAAAAGATATTGGACTTCACTCCATATTGCAACTTTCCGTTGTATTTGTTTGAATTTTGAAATTCTTCGTCATTTACTGCAAAACCAAGGTTTCTTCCAATTACAGAAACATCTCTGATGTTTTCATACTGTTTGTCAGCCACTCTGCCTTCTCTTTTATCCCAGTCATCCACATAGTAATGGAGAATGACTCTGTAATCAAGTGCATATTTGTCAAGTTTTTTATCTCGCTTGTTGTAACGAAAAGTATCCTTCACAAAATGCTGATTTGACTTGTAAAGTCTTATCCCCTCCTCTGTCGTGAATGTGTCATAAAGCTCAAGCATTTGCTCTTCATAGTAATGGTTTGCATTTTTAAGTACCCAGATAACAACAGATCGAATGTTACTCTCATTAAAATCAATACTTGCATTTGCCATTAATTTGTTTTTGAGTTTGTCTCTTGTTGAGCGAGTCAATCTTTTTGTAATCTCTGTGAGATTATTAAAGATCTCTTCCCAATATAAGTTTTTGAGTCCTTGTATTTTGAGTTTAAATGACTCTTTTACCTCGTTCAACTTTATATTGAGTTCCGCAAAAAGTTCTTCATCAAGTTCGGAAAGCTTCATATAGTTACCTATAAGTTTTTCCATCTCTTGATTATAAAGCTGGACCAGTACAGAGACCAGGTCTCTCCCTGATACAAGTTCATTCTCTACTCTTTTTTGAAACTCTCTCTCTTTTTTTTCTGCTCTGCCAACGGAAGAAAAATAATCATCTTCCTTCTCCTGTGCTTTAATTCTAAATGTCTGCTCAAACCATAAATCAAATGGATCAACGGCAACTTTAGAATCGCCTCGATGGTATCTGCTTTTATCATATTTCATATAGTTGAGTTCTACTTTTACAAGCGAAACATATGCCCTAGCCTTACGATCCTCAGCATTTAAAAAATCAAAGTTACCAATGATTTTCACTTTTGCCTTACGATCTTTAAGCGCCTGTGCTATACCTTTGTGCTTTCCCCATCTCTGTGGAATAACAAGATAGATATATTTTGCATTTGCTTCGCGTATGATTCTTGTTGCCCATTGTTCATACTGAGAGTACGGCGGATTACAAAACACTACATCTGCTTGCTTGTCAATCAGAGTATTCTGCTCAAAATCCATACCGACAACAAGTGTTTCTTTTGGCATCATGTCGACTAAAATCTGAGATTTTTCAATGACCATGTATTTGGTAATAAACACACGATTAGCGTATCTCTCGTTTTCGTTTCTCCATGATTTACTCTCTTTTTTAATATCGTGGTAATAGTATTCATCAAGAAGCGGTTGCTCTTGGGCAATCTCTTTTATGGTATCAAATACTTTACCGTTTCCGGCACCAATATCAAGCATTGTGTATCTTTTGCCGCTGGCACGATATTTTTCTTCGCCGACTTTATCCCCAAGTAGGTCCCAATACATTGCTTCAATAATTTCGCGCGTTGTCGGGTACCATTCAAGGTCTTCGTTGTTTTCTTTTAGTTTTTTTACAGTTTGTAAAGCTCCCATATTATTCTCCTATGGATTTTAATACACAAAGCACTAAAATCCCATAGTGGGAATTTCAGGCTCATGTGTATACATGATTGAAACTCCCTATATGGAAGTTAAACTTAAGCTATTTTATAGGTAGGGTTGAGTGTTTTTAGCACTTTTGTATGGATATTTTCAAGCATCTCGTTGTCAATACTTCCAATTTTTTTTACAAATCTCTTTTGAGAAAAGTTTTTTATTTGGAAGCATTCTATAGCAGAGAGCTTTGATAATCCATTTTGAGGGGAATTTTGAATTTTTATTATCCATGGAAAATCTTCAAAGAAATCTTTCCACTCCGTAATGGGCACAACAATGCTCAATCCAAATCGTCCAATGCTATCGCTATTGATAACTACAGCTGGTCGTTCTTTTTGAATTTCACTGCCTATACTGGGATTAAAATTAATCATCCATATATCGCCTTGTTTAATATTCATACAACTCCCCTCCAGTTTCTCCAAGTTCATCACATAAAGCCAAATACTTTTTGTTTTTAGAGGCCAATTTTGCACCCTTTTCCCATTTTGCTAATTCTTGTTTTTCAACATACTCTTCAATCGCTGTTTTGTATATTGAATTAAGAGAAACTTTTAATTCATCTTTTAATTTGCTAACTTCTTTTTTTAGATTAGTCGGAAGATTAAAAGATACTTTTTCGTAGGTATTTTTTGCAGTCATTTTTTAACTCCTCTTTTTAATACCATTATACAATATTTTTTAAAAAGTATAAAGCCTCATCATCTATCTCTGATTGAGAAAGATTGCTGATTGGTTCATAATAATACACCAAAGGCATAATGTCCCAATTTGCATCTCTGTAATCAGCGATACCTTGTAAAGCTAAAGCTTTTTTTTGTGCTTCTGGACTCAGGTCCTCAAAAAAGATTCTTTCTGAGTCTAAGTCTCGGCTATCTTTGTTTTCTAGTTGGAAAGCCATTTCTTCTTCTCCTTTTTAATGTCCCATGAGCTCAATCCATTACCGAAAATTACTTTATAAAGTATTTCAATAAGCTCTTTTGCCATTGGAATAATATTATTGTCTGTGTCATTTCTCCAGCCAGTGATAATAATGGCTTTTGTTGGAGATTTTCTAACAGCAACAACTGTATATGAACCGGCTTCCGGATCGTGCACTTCAAGAGCGATTCGCTCTCCCATTTTTGCTTGCTGCAGCTTGCCTGCAAGAGGATGTGCATAACTTACGCTATTTAGTCCTCTGAGGTAAAATTTTATTAGTGCGTATACACTAAAAACGATGCTGAATTTAATTTCAGTTTTTTGTGCTACAACATTATTCATTTAATTGCCTCCAAATTGAGCCGCAACTACATTTTCGCAGTTTTCTATATAGATCGAATTGATTTCGGCAAATGCCTCTTCCATTTCCCATATGTTTAACTCTCGTTGAAGTTCTAATATATTGTCTAGTTCGTACATTTTTATTTCCTTATTGTCAAAAAGGAAGCAGACCTATCCCCCAAGGGAGATAGAATTTACTCCCTTGTGGATTTGAGTCTTAATGACTAACTATTTTATTCAAACGATACATTTACTTCAGTTATATATATCGTTTCTTCTCTACCTGCTTTATTAAACGGGATTTTAAGATAATAGATATCAAGATATCCATAGTCTTGAAAGATAGAGCCAATAAATGCATAATCACTTACCAGTCCGCTTTCGTCCACATCATCTAAAATAGGATCTATTTTAAATAACTCTTTTAAATGGTTTTCAAGACTTTCTTTATCTTTCCATCGAGTGCCTGTAAGCTTTTTGCTCTCATTTGCGATGAAACCGATTTTTCTGTCTTGTGCAAAACCTTCGAGTTCTTTTGAAACTGATTCTAGAGAACAATATCTTCCTGTTCTTGCATTATCAATCTCCTCTTCATTTGTTATGTCCTCAAGATACCCTTCGTACATTGGCTGCATATAGTATGGATCATATTCATCCACATCACCATCTTCACCGTAAAGTTCGGATGTTTCAATAATTACAGCTCTGAGGTTTGTTCCTTCGAGGATTTTATTCGCCTCTTTTGCAAAATCTTCCGGTGTTAAAGAGAGTGCTTTTTTCATACATGTTTCACATATGTATTGAGGATCATCACAATTACAAACTTTCTTAATCAAGTCTATATGTTTGCCCTCGCACTCCTCTAGTGGTACATGATAATGTTCTGTATGTTCTTTGTGGGAATCGTAACAATCATCACACATTCCCGCTCCGCAAGAATCACACAAAAAATGGGTAGAATTATTTTCTTTACAATAGACACATGGCCTAATATCAATCATTGCATCATCGTTATCAAGTGTTGCAAAAATTGCATCATTTAAAACTTTGAGCTTTTTATTGATTTTTATTTCTTTATCAAACCACTCTTGGGCATGTTCAATACTCTCAAAACAATCAGCCTGAAGCTTATCCTTTTCATCATATATCCCAAACTCACCAGCTTTATATTCTTTGACAAAATATGTTCTATTGCCGGCTTTTATTTCATATGCCTTTGTTTTATTTATGAGATAGTTTTCCAGTGCATCCTCGCAGTCAAACTCAGCAATAACATAATCGTCATCACCCGTATCTAACCATAATTCTCCATCCTTAAAGCTTTTAAAGACTCTAAAGTGAACGCCTTCATAGTTATAATACGCCAATCCATTTTCTAAACCATGTAAAGTTCTACTGGCTGTTACCTCTTGTAGTGCAACTTCTTTCAATGAATTGTTATCTGTTTGACAATTTGGGCATTCAAAACTATCTCTATCCTCAACCATAAAGTAGCATCCGCAATCTTCACATTCAAATTTTTCCAAATCTTCATCTTCATCTTCGTTATAGATAACTACTTTTAAATCGTGAAGCATCACCTCGCGGTCTCTATCAAAAACTCTTACTGAATTATATTCATCAATTCTAAGCTCTTCCAAAACCGCTGTTGTTACTTCTTCACCTGTTACTATTATTTCTGTCATAATTTGTCCTTTATAGGTTAAAAAAGACATACCAATCCCTACAGGGATTTGACATGGTATGTCTTGTCCCTGTATGGGGTTGGCTCTATGAGCAAGTTTTTATTACTAAAACATTCATTTGAATTAATCAATATTCTGTTTTAGTCATTTCCATAATCTATTGCATTTTTAATGTCGATGGTGTTGTCGATGTTTTGAAATCTTTTTGGCTCATTTTCTCTGCACATAGTACAAATATATAAGCTATTTTGACCTCCATCTACAACAGTGGCATATGCACTATCACAACAGCTACAATAGACTTTTTTTGTTTTTTTTGGCAATAGCACATCTAAAATAAAATCATAAGCGCTAATGTATTTTGTGCAAGATGATAAATGATAATCATCAATAATTGATTCCATATGGTCCAAATAATACTCATACTCATCATAGCCATCACTGTTTTTATACTCAGTGTATGCTTTTTGTGCCAAGTCTTTGTATTTTGGATTGGAGAGCAAGAAATCAGTAAAAAGTTCTTTGTTAAAATACAAAACTTCTTTCTTTTTCTCTTCTACTCCAATTCTAACCCATTTTGGAAAAGCTTTGTCGATACACATATCAATCATACTTCCATCAAAATCGCCATTCCAATTTGTTTCCAATCTTTCAGAAACATAATTAAGATTTTGTTGTGTTAGACGCATTATTTTTAAACTTTTCATAACCATATCCTAAAGAGTGCCAAGCGTATGGAGAGATACTTTATAATCTGTGTTTTCACAAACTAATCTATATTCTTCATTTTCTTTAAATATCCCAAGGATATTGTCTTCATCTATATTGATTTTATATAAAAATCCATCTTCTTCATATTTTGTAGACAACAAATAGTCATCCTTAAAATCCCACATGAAACAATATGGACTTCCATCAATAGTAATTACATCTGCCTTTTCCAACAGCACCTTAAACATTTCAACACTTATTGCGTTTTTTTGTTTTCCAAGTTGCTCAGAATAAGTGTTCCACAGTGAAGTTGTATAATGAAGTTTTTCACCGCATCCTGATGCTATTGCTTCAACATAGGGTGTTTCATCATAAACTTTGTGTGCATCTTGTAAACAACGGTCTGAGCCATTATTATTTTCAAGAGTGTAAGTTCCTTTGACTAATTCAAAATCTGTTTTATCAGACAATATATCAAAAGCCCAACCTTCTCTTTGCTTCTTGCTCATTGCCTCAAAATCTTCTGGCTTCTGTGCAGTTATCAGTCCTGGCAGGATGTATCTTATTTCTACAATTTCTTTATTGTTTGTATTTTCAGTTGCCATAATTAATCCTTTAAAGAATTCAGAACACACCAACCCTTACGGGTATGACTTGATGTGTCTTCCCGCATAGGGTTTGTGAGCTACTGGGTAGCAACTAATGTGAAGTATTTTAACACCCTTGAGTATTAAATGACTTCGTTTTTAATACGAACCTTGATATATATCATATCCATCCAACTCTTTTACATAAAAAAGCGTATTAGATATATTGCTTTGAACCAAATCAAAACATAAGGTTTCATCATTTTCTTCTTCGGAACGAATAAAAGCCAAGCAGCTCTCAAGAGTTCCTTCGTATACTGTATGCATCTTACATTCCTTTGATCGACTGAATTGAACCGTGTGGAGGAGTAATTCTCCTAGTTTCTACTTCAAAGCCTGAAAACATACCTGTTGATAAATCAACAAATATCTTAAAATTTTCGTTGCTTGTCGCGTAAACCAGACTGTCTCTTCCGTCCACTGTAGTTCTTTGTTCAAAATCAACATCAAGAAATCGTTTCATTGCATCATGAATTTGTTTTTTTGTGTATTGTTTCATTTTTGATCTCCTTCATTAAGGCTTTGAGCATTTAACCTTTTTGCAAGATTATCCGCTGTTTCAAAAGTTGCGAAATATTTTGTACCTACGGTTGCTATAAAGCCAGAGTAGGATACATTTATTTTTTCAACACTGTATTTACAGCCATCAATGCGTCCATCGTAAAACGATACAACATAAACAAATTTTTTGTTTCTTACTTTTTTATAATCAATCATGATGCCAATCCTCCGTGCGCGATAATTGCATGGTTTACTGCTCGCTTTGTAAAGCTTGAGTTTTCCATTTCCAACAGCACATCACCTCGGATGCCACCAATCTTACTTGTATCAATATGATGTTTTGCGATAAACTGATTTGTTCCATACTCACAGTTTCCTGCTTGTATTGAATCTGCAATACCAATAAATACACGAGAAGCTTTTTCAAAAAGTTCTGCTTGAGAAATTTTCTCAAGTCTTCTTTTTTCTAAAGCCTCTAACACCTCAACAATAAATTCTCTTAATGTTTGTGTTCCATCAATATCGCGCGCTATTACATCACATATATCAAAATGGTACTCCTCGTTACCTTGCTTAATAGCCCATTGAACGGTGTCTAAAGAACCCGATATGCTTGTTTTTACAAGCTCATAGTCATATCTTTTTTCCAATCGCTTTATAAGCTTCAAATGGTTGTAAGTTTTTATTTGAGGAGCATTTGGTTTTGAAGAAAATTGACAAGGAACTGTTGTGATTTGAATCGTTAAGTCATCTTTCACTTTAATTGCCTTGCCAATGATTGCATAATAAGTTTTTGCAAACTCTTCTTTAATTGTTTTAAGTTCCCAAGATTGGAGACTCTCAACAATTTCGATTGCTAGATCATTTTTGTCTTCATATATCAACTCAACAAGAGTCTGGTTCACAACACTATCATTATAGTAGTTGTTGTCGTATCCACCAATCTCAAGTTCATTGTAAATATATGATTTCATATCAATATCATCTCTCCATGAAGCTATGATTTTGACAAATTTTTCTTGTAGCTCTTTATCTTTTTTACAATACAGAGCATAGAACTCATCTTCATAAATTTCACCCTCATCATCACGATAGGTCAAGATAATCTGTTCGGATTCATATTGATGCCCAACATGCCAATCTTTACCTTTTCGGTGATAGACGCAGAGTTTATCGTTTGGATCAAGTTCTTCAAAGTGTGTTTTCATGCACTCTTCAATATCCATTCGCCAGAAGTCATCAACAATCATTTCATTGTAATTGTCAAGCCTTCCATCGATGTGTTTACAGTTGTATCTATCTTCCATATAGCCTGAGCCATGAACCAGTGAGTAATCACCAATATAGCCGTTGCTGTTGAAAGAAATTATGTCGTCATCATATTCCCACTCATCCTCATAATCGAAGAGCTCATCTTTGTAAAGTTCTTTTTTGTCAAACTTTAAAAGATTTTTTATCATCTCTGCTTGAGAATTGATATCACTTTTGTATTTCGTGATTGGAAAATAGCCAAGAAGCTTATCTGGAGCATAGTAAATTGTTATTTCACTTACACCTTCAAACTTTTTGTCTATCAATTCTTGTAATTTGATTTGTGATTGCGCTTGTTCTTTGCTTTCATACTGAAAGTGTTTTTTGGAGTCTGCTGCAATCCATATATCTTTTACGAACAGGTTGTTTATATTGGATTTAGAGATTTTATCAAGGATAAATGCTTTCTTTTTATCATCCTTCAATATTCCCCAGCCATACACAAAATGATATGGAGCTTCATAAAGCTCATACCCTTTACCTTTTACAGCCTTTCCAATGCGAAACCCATTTGCCTCAATGTTTTTTATTGTAATTTCTTTAGCATTCATAATTTACTCCTATGAAAGAAATAAACATATGTTTAAATTTTGGCATAGGAGTCCCTTTCGGGAGCTTCTAGCCACATATGTTTATGCGGTCAGAGCATCCCGAATGGGGGTGCTAAACTAATTCGTATCTATTAGGCGACTTTAAATTTTTGAAACCAGTCAATACCGTAATTTATATCTTTTTCGATATGTAAATGGCAATAGTCTGTGGCCGTCAAACTCCAATAAAGTCGATTGATTGTTTCTTTGAGACGCTCATCTATAAAGCCGTAAGCTCTTAACATAACAACCGTTGAGGTTTTCATGCTTTTACTTATTACTTTTGCTAGAATATCTCTTTGTTTTTTATACACCTCATCATTTTTTCTTACATCTTGATGGTTTCAAGTTTTTGTTGAAACTCTTCCATGACTATACCTCTCTCAATTCTTGAAGTGTTAGCCACAGGCCATCATCAATATCGCTTTGTAATACTCCACTCTCATAAAGAGTTCCTATGTATTCTAAAGCGGGACCAGGTTTGTAAAATGTTGTGTGGTACCACAACGGAATTGATTCTCCATCGCGCTGTATTACAACATTTGGTCTGTAATCCTGAGTTAATCCACTAGATTTTATTGCAAACACAATATCTTCTGTTATAAAAGACACAATAGTGAAGTCCCCCTGGTTTCCAATAACTTTGTCTTTGTCATCAAACCAATAAAAAATATGGTCGTCATTAAAAGAGCCGTCATATACACCAATTGCAGCCGTATTTGTAAAAACACCTTCTGCATCCAGGTAGTCATCATTCCATCTGCCTTTTACTTCTATTAATTCATAACTCATTATCTATCCTTCATATAAAAATTAATAAGAGATTTTCTGATCTCTTCTTGTTTTGTTTGAAACTTTATAGTTTTTAAAAAATCCATACCGAAGTGGTTACGGATTCTTTGAGTTTCTGGTGAACAATAACTGCCCTCCCACTCTTTTACAAAGTTGCTTTTCCACTTTCTTCCATACTGAACCATAAAAAATTCAATTGTTGCAGCCATGCCATCAAAGTTCATTTTCTTAAATGAGTTTTCATAAAAATACAAAGCATCTTTATGTTTTTGAGACATTATTGCTTCAACTTCTGCTGCCGTAATTGGCTTAAATGTATCATCTTTTACATAGATGTAATTTTGATTCATTTTAACCATTGCAAGCAGCCCTTCGTAAGACAATTGTATTGACTCGGGAATATTTTTATAGTTCCAATTTGCAAGATCTTTTAATGTATCACATCTAAACAAGTGTGTGCCTGACTCTCTATAAAGAGAAATAAAATCTCCTTCATATCCAGTTAGCAACAGCTTGTCGTGTTCTGTGATATCTTCTTTGAAGTTTTCAACCACAGGCAGCACCTCTTTTAAGAGCACTTGATATCCCGAGTTGATTTTTGGTATTTTACACATGAAGTCCTCCTTGGGAAATAAATTCTGTTGCATCGTCAATAGAGGTAAATCTATCTTCCAAGCATTTGCCATTTTTCCACACAGAGAATTTTTGGACACCATTGGTGTTGAATTTAATCGTTCCACCTTTGAATTTATCCACTACTGTGTATTTCATGCTTCCGTTTTGAAGTTTTACAAAATCCCATTTTTCCAACAGATAACTTCCTTCTTTAAAATTGATAATCATTCCATCAATATTTAAAAAAGTGTTCTCAAAATAAATTTTCAAGAACTCCGCATCTGTAAAATTTATGGCAAGGTTATAGATATTTCTATCAAATGCAATTGCTTGCTTAATATCAATCCATGACTCTCCACCTCTAGGACCTATTTTTGGTATCTTTATTGTTGGTAAATCTTCAAGAAAATCTTTCCATGAAATATATCCATAACGCGATTCACCATAATTAATATAGGGAGATTCAGTACCTTTTAATAATAAAGGTAATTCAATTCCCCATACTCTTCTGTTTTTTAATTTTGACATAATAAAAAAGTCCTCCCAGACTATAATAAAGCATAGGAGTCCCCAAGGGAGTCCTAGCTTATACCTTTCGGTGTGCTAAAACTCCCTTTTGGAGTTAAACTTTTTTGACATTAAAAATCCCTCTGAACTTAATCAGTGTTTAAAATTTAACAGTTTTAAGCTAGGGGGATTTTAGTTATTTGGAGTGGGAATGGTTAGAATTGCTTTGGTAAAAGTAGTATAAAAAACCTACAAACATTAAAACAGCAATTGCCATCAACACGCTACCAATTATTTGAATGTTGTCCATATTCTATCCTTTTTCAAGTTCTAATTCATTAAGTTTTTCAAAGTAAGATACTCTAATTTTATAATAAATTATAGCCAGAAAAGGAATTAAAATCAATAATACAAACATTCCGGCAATAATCATTCCGCTACTTTTTTCAACTAATTTAATATAAAGACTTCCGAAACCTCCAAAAAAGACAGCAATTAAACCGAGTACAAAAAACATTCTTGTCCTCAATTCTATTGCTTCTTCTCGAAGTCTATCAATCTTTGCCATAATATTCCTTTTATTGCGCAAAAATCCCTCTGAACCTAATCAGTGTTTAAAATTTAACAATTTTAAGTTATGGGATTTTTAGTGTTTGTGTTTCTGTAGCTTTTTAAGGTCTTTTTCCAGGGTGGAAGCGCCTATTGTTAAAAAAGCTATTATTGAGCCGAGTATTAATGTTCCGATGATCGTTCCCATTGTTGACTCCTCTTCTCTTTAAGTGTTTCGTAAAAAATATTGATATATCTTCTACTCTTTTCTTTTAGTATTATACCAACAAAGAAGACAATGGTCAATATCCAAACTGTTGCAGTTTGAAACCCATCATCACTGCCCATATCCACTATAAGAGTCACTATTGAGAAAGAAGCCGTATTTGGACCAAGGTCTTTAAAGAAGTATAATATACTGGCCACATTTCTTTCTCGTTCTGCATTGTCTACACAGCTATCAACTGTTTTTTCAGCCAACAGTGCCAAACCATTCCTTAGCATTAAAAGCAGCGGAAAGGCTTCGACCACAATTAACCAAAACAGTATCTTGTGATGGAGATAAAAACAAATGAATTGATTCCACATGGTTTCAAACATCTTATCTCCTTAAAAGAGTGTGCCGTTGGCAAAGTTTTGAAGCAAATCAGCACTATAGAGAGTAGCAGCCACAGATGCGGCTTTTTTAGAATCGCTTGATAATTTACCAAGCAGCTCTTTTGCATACTCCTCATAGAGAATAAAACCTTTTGCAAAGCGAGAATAGTACCCCATTTTGTTTGATCTCATATATTGATTAAAGGATCTAAAATCTTCAATCTCAGCTTTAATTTTCAAAACTTTTTCGACACCCTTTCCGTCAGTTCTCTCAAAATCTACAACTTCACCCTGCTCTATCAAAGAGCTGTAGTCAATAGCCTCATCCTGCTCTACCAGAGTTTCAAAATCGCGAGCTGCATCTTCTGTTACAATTGATGTATTTCCTTCTGCTTGTGTTTCAACTTTGGAATTCTCTGTATCATTTTTGAATTTATGATCCCTGATATCTGCAGCCAATTTTGCAAACACTTCTTCAAAACCATCGTTAAGGTTATACTGTTCGCAATTATTGGCTAAATCATCAAAGAATCCAAAACTTCCTTCAAAATTTGAATTTGATTTGATTTCATGATGGAAATATTCTTCATCCCCTCTTATGCAATTTCCTACAATCTCCCTATGTATTTTTACTGGAAGTTTGAAGTTTTGAATATTTGGATTTTGAAGAACAGACCATTGAACCCATCTGTATTTGTTTTTTGAAAGTTTCAGTAGTTGTTTTTGGCCTACAACAATATTTTTTGCAAGTTCAGCAAGCACATACTCGTCATCCTCTTTGGATAGTATTGTTATAACACTTTCTGGGGTGTTTTTATTGCTTGCTAAAGCCGTTCTAACCCATCGGTTTTTTAATTTTGCCAACTTCAGCAATGTACCATATGCAGTGTGCTCGTTTTTTGCAACTTCGGCACGCACATCGTAATTTTTGTCCTTTGAAAGAATCTCTAGCACCTTCATGCTTTTTGTCTCTTTCGCAATCTTTTTACGAAGTCCTGCTTTGGCACCTTCTAGTTTTTTAAGTTCTCTCTCTTGCGGATTTTCATCCAAAAGATCTTGAACTCTTTGAGTAAAAAAGTTTAAGTATGTGCTGTTTTCTTTAACAATAGGTTTTGCGAACACTTCATCATCTTTAAGAGAATCTCCTAAAAATGCCAAGTTGTTTTCATACCCGTGAGTTTCAAAAAACCAGAGCATAAACTCTTTGTTGTTTCTTAACTCTTTGGTATGTGTCATTGCCAGTCTGTCTTTTTCTACAGCATATTTCATAAACTCTTCATCGTCTCCCAATGCCGGATTAATATAGCCTCTAATGTTGTCAGAGTTTTCAAGGACCACAGTATTGAGGTTTCTTAAAAGGTCTCTGCTGAGGTAATCGGCATTTATATATTTAATTGCTTGAGGCTCTTTTTCTAAGATCTCTTTTGTGAGTTCATAATCTGCTAAGAATTTAGGTGTCAATAGAGCGCCTATATTTTTACTCATAACAGATGTTCTAAACTCCACAATCACATCATGTTCCGGTGTTTCATTTTCTCTAAACACTTTTCGCAATGCTCTTGCAAATTTATCACTAAAACCGTAAAAGAAAATTTCTCTTTCGATAGAACTCCAAGCATTCTTTTTTAGATCATAAAGAAAAAGTATCCACTCTTTTTCAGAAAGTTCTTTTTTAACTTGATCTAATGCAAAATTAATTACACCAGATTTGTTCTCAATCACTTCCATCCATTCAGGAGCAGTCATTCTCTCTTTATGGTTTCCGCAATATTTAATATTCGTCAATATTTGTTTAGCAAGTTCCTCGATAGAAGCATTTCCTCTATTGCTGAATATCAAATTGATGTTTTGAGTATTTACTAAAGCATACAAGGCTTTTAACTCCTTGATTGCTTTTAGCTGCTCTCTTTTTATCATTTCGTAGAAACTGAGCTCTTTTTTGGTTTTTGTGTATTGAGTATCTATTTTAATAAAATTATCATATCTGCTCTCTACAACCTCATCTGGGCCAGTCTCATAAAATAGTTCAAATAGAGCTAATAACTCATCTTTTGTTGTTTTGTCAAAATCAGTAAAGTTGAAATAAATTCCTTTGTATTGAGTATAAAACTCTCTACTTTTAATTATCTCAAAGTTACTGTCATCTATTACCAATCTGCCATCTTCTTTTGCAAACAAGCCTGCAATTTCACAAGCTCGTGCTACAACTTCAGTTGGCTTTTTATAGTAGTTTTCCTTAGTTGGCGATATTTCATCATCAAGCTCTATCATTGGAGTCAGCTTGTCAATCATATAATTAACAAATTTATTCTCCTCAAAACGAGTTAAATGAATCAAGTGGCCTATCTCATGAATGATAGCCGATGTATCTCTTACATCTTCAGCAACAATTAGCTGATTCTGAAAGAACACACCTCTTGCTTTTAGGTTTCCGAGTTTTCTCGCTTTGAGTGTAAATTTTACACTTGTGTTGAGTTTTAACTCTTCAATCTGCTTAACAAGATTTGTCATTTTCTCAAGAGAGCCGTCACCATCAATTTCAACAGCTTCAATATATTTCAAAGAACCGGATGCCAACAGATTTGTAAGTTCCATCGTATCTTTTTGCTTATGTGAAGGTGCTAATTGCTTAACCCCTTTTGCATCAATATAGGTAGAATTTTGAATTACACCTGTTACGCCTGTTCTTTTGAATGTTTTATCGAACTCTTCTTTTTCTGTATCACTCATCTCTTTGCGAAACGATTCAAACTTAACATCTTCAGCAGCCACCTTGCTGATAATCTCATCTGCTAAAATAGTGGATGGATACAAGATAGCTCTTTCGATATCTGTTTTTACTGCTTCATATTTAGAGAGAGTTTTAAGAACAGCATTGAGTTCTTTTCTTTCAATGTCAAACAGATTTTTTAAGATTTGTTCAGACATAGCACTTTTTGTGTAGTATTGAGAGTTGTTTAGATCAAAAGAAATACCACTAAGGGTAATAATCTCTTTTTCTTTGTCATAACAAGATCCAAATACCTCCTCAACGGAATTGTAAATAGAGTCAAACTCTGTTACCACTCCATTTTGGATTGAGTGTATAATTGGCTGCGCTCTTAAAATATTACCGGCAGTTTTGTCGATATCTTTCTTCAAGCCTTCCAATACTTCGCTTCTGCTTGCACCAAGAGCAATAGCTGTCGCTGCATTTTCAAAATAACACTCAACGCCATATTTTTTTAACTGCACTGTTGCAATCAGATTCATTACGGACGACGAATGTTTTTTTACATCAATTAAGTTTTTCATTTTTATACCTTCTAATTTAAAAAGAAAGCAGACCTATCCCCAGAGGGAATAGTTTCTACTCCCTCATGGGTTTTAAGTCTTAATGACCAACTTTGCTAAAAAAGAGTTGCATAAGATTTCTCCTCTTTTAACTCTTTGTAATCTAATGAGTTTGACGCATTTCCCAATGAAACAGCATTATTCTGCTTTGGATGCGTAGACTCTATTTTCAGGATAGCATGTGAATCTGTCAACCGAATGATTGATCTGTTATTCTCATCTACCACCTTTATATCTCCTAAATCTTCCACGATTTTATATACAAAAACATTTTCAACTTTTTCATATTCAAAGCCATTAAATTTGGCTCCATACTCTGTTAAAACTATTTTTTTTGTGGATTGGATTAGGCGAAATTGTTTGTTTTTGCCTTTTGCTCTTAGACCATTTACTGCTTTTGTCACTTTTACATTAAAATGTAAAGCATCGAGAAACAGTGAAAAGATTGTCACAAAAGATACTTCTTTTATATTGTGCACTACTCATCCTTTTCTACTCTTGATGAGTTTGAAGCAAGTCTGCTTTTTCAAACTCTTTTTTCATAAAGTTTACTTCGGATTTTTTCTCTGTAATTACCGGCAAATAGATTGTATAAAACAGCATTATTGCTATTAATACAGATATTGCCGCGCTTAAAATATGTGCTTTCATTTTTGTTTCCTTGTAAAAAAGGAAATACACCTACCCCAAAGGGATAGAACATATCCCCTTTGTGGGCTGGCCAAAAATGGCAACTTTTGTTTTGTGTTATACTTTCATAAAAAATACACCAAGGTACTCAATGAAAGCATTTGCTATCTCTACAATTCTGCTCTTATCTTTTATTCTAGTAATGCTTCACCAATACGGCATGTTGCTTGTATCAATACTGATGTCTGCTTTTTACCTTATTGTTGCAAGAAGCAATAGATTTCCAAGATTAAGTAGATTTTTTGACGAAGCTTTTTAATTAATCCCCAGCAGCAGTGCTATGAGAATAAATGCAATAATCCCTTTTAAAATATTAAAAAAGAAATATGCTGTTAATTGCTTCTCTTTTGTAGTTGCATACAGCGTTATTGTGAAGATATACCACCCTATCACGCTTACCAGCGACATGCTTTTATCAACAAATAGCATTGCTATAAAAATTACCACCGGAGCGATAATGGAATGGACAATCGCTTTAATCAGCGATTTGTTTACAATTTTTCTGTTTTGATTTTTCATTTGTTTGTCTCCCTAGACTTAAAAGCATAGGAGTCCCCAAAGGGAGTCCTAGCTTATACACTTTCGTGTGCTATGAACTCCCTTTTGGAGTTAAACTGGTTTTCTATCTTTCCGGAAAGTTAAATAACTTTTGCCCACCATGCAGTGAGAAAAATAAATAACGAAAATCCGAGAAATACTTCTATGTATTCCATGATTTATCCTTTAAAGACTTTTGATAAATTTCCATTAATAAGTAAATCATTAACATCTTTACCAAGTTTTTTATCCCAAGTAATCACCTCAACAGATTTAACACCTGCCTTATAGAGCTTTGAAACAAAACCCTCGTGAACTATTTGAGACACCTCAACATTTTGAGATTTCAGCAATCTGACTGTTGCCTCTAAATCATCCTTCTGACTATGTAAAACAGTCATAGTTTGACCTAGAAACTCAAGCGTTGTAAAACCCCATGCTGCTTGTTGCCCTGCATCATCTTGATCAAAGACCAATTTAATGTTACGGCCTTGCAAGATACCAAGTTGTTCCGGCTCGAAAGCCTGAATACCAGGAGTTGCGATAAAACAGCTGTTTTTAGGAAGAGAGAGTGCGTCAATGTGACCCTCTGCAATATAAATATCACACTCTTTTGAGAGGACCCCGTAGCCAACTCCAAAAGGAAAAGGCTTTAGAATTGAGGGAACAGACAATCTGCTCTCTTTGCCTTTAAACCATTTATTACTCTCATCTATTGGGCGAAGCATAAAACCTTCTACCAAATCAGTATGTATACTGAATGATGGAACAAGCAAACAGTTCTTAATTTGTTTCCATTGAAGAGGAAAGTATTTGTGAGAGGCATCATTTAATATGCCAAACTCTATTAAATCCTCTATCTTGAAAACAGCAATTAATTTATCTACTACAATTTTTATATCATCTTCAGACAAAAAGCCTATTTTTGATATGTGAAGATTGTTTTCAATTCCTCTTGAGCTGTAGTAGTTCTTTAATTTTGTATGATTAGTTGTAAGGCTGAAGCGGTAAAGGTATGTGTATACCAACTTAAGCTTCTGCTCTTTATTTAGTCGATCATATCTCTTTACAAACTCTCTCACCTCAACATGGGTAAAACCAAGACTCTTGTCAAATCTTATATACTCTGTTTGTTTTGGTTTTGGAGCTTGAAATTTCTTTGGCTTACTGTAATTGCTGCCGCTTTTATACGGAATACTGAAAGTATCGTGCAGCCATTCGCAAGCTTTTTTGAAATCACCTAGCATGCTCTTTGCGACAGATATCGGATTCCCCGCTGTGCCGCACACATGACATTTGCAAATGTTTTTGCTTTTATATATTGTCATGGAAGGTTTTTTATCGCCTTCTTTGTGAAAATTGCCATTGCAACAAGACATATTATACTGAGGCATTCCAGGCTCTCTGTCCTTTGGATATCTACCGCCTAAAGCGATAACTACATCCTGTACAGAGATAGCCTCCAATGCTTCTATATCATATTCAAGACGCAAGCTTCACCTCCATTTCGCCATTGAAAGAGATATTGCGAAGAATTCCGCAATAGCAATTTTTCAATGGCTTAACTTTGTTTCGAGAAACCTCTCTTAACTCCAAAGGAGCTATAGAGTTTTCAATTGCGCCACATCTAAGGATATATTCCCCAGACGATTTTTTTACAATTTTAATCATTTTAACTCCTTTTTAAAGTCTTTGAAAATTTCTCTTGTCAACAGGAGAGGTGAAATGGTAAGAACTATTAGTTGCTTCCATAAACTTAACTTTTTGAATGAATGACTTTTTATCATCATAATGAAGCCAATTGCTACCATTAGGACAATATATCCTTTAATAATTAGCATGTTGGCTCCTTTTTATAGCAAGTTACTAATTCTAAGTAATTTACACCTAGCTTTTTAGCAACTATGCAGATGCCGTAAGCTGGGTGAACATACTCTTGAGCAACATTTGATACCGGCAATTTTTCCATTGCTTTTTCAACTGTTCTCTCAAAACGAGTCAGCTCTTGTTCGTCAAAACTCTCTACCATTGCGTTGAAACGTTCAACGAGTCTATCCTCAAAATGGCGAGAAATTTTGATTACAGGTCTTATATTTTTTTCTATTAAATGCGCTTTAACATCATTTAATATTTTTTTTGTAGCGTTTAGCATTTTTATACTCCTAAACCATAGGCAAAGAAGTCCCCAAAAGGGAAACTTCTCGCCACACGCTATGCGTGGTGAAAGCTTCCCTTTGGGAGCTAAACTTTTTATTTTTGAATCATTGCAATTTCAATTTTAGCATTGTGAGATTTAATTGAAGCGATTGTGTCGCTTTTTGCCATTAATACTCCAACAGCGAAGTGCGCTGCAATTGCTAGTATTGCTGTGATTGCTATTGTTTTCATTTTTTGTGTCCTCCCAGACTATAAAGCATAGGAGTCCCCAAAGGGAGTCCTAGCTTGTACGATTTCTCGTGCTAAAACTCCCTTTTGGAGTTAAACTTATCTAAAAAAGAGATGGCTGAAAATGATAAACATCTCCATTTTGTTTTATTTGTTTTTCAACAAAATAATCCATTTCCTTTTTATATTCTCTTTGCGAAAGAGCATAAGGATCAATAAGCGCATCGAGATCGAAATACTCAATACCACCTATAGTTCTGCTAGGTTTTATCCCAGCTTTTAATGCTTTGTTGACTCTGTAACTTAAGTCATTTATGCCCAAAGCTTCCTCAGCTCCTTCTCTCGTATAAAGGAAGTGCATAATAGCCTCCTTTTATATTAAGTGAGTGACTTCCATAACCCAAACATTTTTATGACTTATAAAGATAAAGCCTAATTTTTGCAAGAGTTGTGTGTCAGTGTGCTCACTTGTTATTGCCTTCACCCAAAACTTACCATGTTTTTCAACTGGTCCGCTTACTTCAGCACCTAATATTGCAGCTTGCGCTTTAATATCATTGATTGATGTTGGAGTTTTTGGATCTGGTTGTATTGTGGTTTGTTGAGGTAGAGGTGTCGGTTCTATTGTTTGTGCTTCAGCAATAAACTCTTCTTGTTCGCCAACTTCAGCTAAGTCATCAAGCTTAATAGCTTTATTGATAACTTTGTCTCCGATTGGTAGCTGTTTTGCAAAAAGTTTAATTGCTTTAGTTATTGCCATTTCCCCGTACCATTTTTGCCAAATTTCAACAGGTAGCTTTTTGGCTATTCTATCTTTAACATCTGGTTTAGCCCATTTTGAGGCATATATTTGGTTCGGAGAATTTAGACGAAGCTTCTCTATCTGTTTTTTAGTGACCACTTTATGGATTTTTCTTCCACTTTTATCAGTAGCACTCAGATAGATAGCTTTCATGTGGCCAAAGATCCACTCGCTTGAATCTTCTTCACGTTCGAAGAAGTTTGGAGTAAATGTAATTTTTTTACCCTGTTCTGTAATTTGATATTCGAAAGAATCAGTATCATATACAGGTTCAGCATCAATGAGCCATCCAGCTGCTGAATTATACAGTAGCTTTTGAAAACCTTTGCGCCCAATTTGAAACTGTACGGTCTCTTTGTAAGGCACAAGCCATGCTTCTCCAAGCTCAATGTCAAGTCCTACTCTTACTGATGCCATAATAGCTTCAGCGATTGATATAGGACTACATCTGTCAAACTTAGAGTCTGTTGCAATGGCTATTGCAGTTTCCATAGCTCTTTTGTATCCGGACTCGCCATAAAAGGCAACAAAAAAATCTTTTTTGCCTTCTAGCACTTCAGCGATTCCGCCATTTCCACCTTGTTGTGGTGGATTAGCTCCGTTGAAATTTTGTGTCAATGCTCCCATAATTATCTCCTTACGAAAGTAAAAAGACATACCAATCCCTACAGGGATTTGACATGGTATGTCTTGTCCCTGTATGGGGTTGTGAGCTACTGGGTAGCAACTATTTTTTTATTTTAGTAAACCCTAAAACGGAATTTCGTCTTCACTTATATCAATTTCAGGCACATCGTTTACCGGCATTTGTTTTGCCTGTTGCTGAGGTGCTTGTTGTGGTTTGGCATTTGCATAGCTTTGCTGTGGCTGTCCATAGCTTTGCTGTTGCGTTTGTTGTTGCTGACCACCGTATTGTTGATTTTGTGAAGCAGGAGCATTGTTGGTGTTGCCACCATTTTGATTATCTCCTTTGGAATCTAACATCTGCATTGTCTCAACAATCACAGAGTGTTTCGATCTTTTTTGTCCGTTTTGGTCAACCCATTGTTCAAATTGCAATCTTCCCTCAACAAGGATTTTACTTCCTTTGCGAAGATATTGGTTGGCAACTTCAGCACTTCTTCCAAAGAATGTGATATCTACAAAACATACTTCCTCTTTTTTCTCACCATTGCTGGTAAATTTACGGCTTGTAGCGATTGCAGTTTTTGCAATGCCCATTCCCCCTTGAGAGTATCTGAGTTCGATATCACGAGTTAAGTTGCCACCTAAGATTATTTTATTAAACATGATTTTTCCTTTACCTACTTTGTTGCAATTTTCAACTATCAAATACATACTTTTTAAGAATATTCTAAAAATATTTTATGTTGTTGGCTTGATTGTTTACTCTGTTGCGGATTTTTTGTAGGTTTTTTGTATTTTTTATTTTTTTTGTGATATAATGCAAATCGCAAAAGCGGGCGCAGCATGTTTATGTAAGCAAGTTAGCTATCTTTGAATAGCATTGTTTCTTACCTTGCTGTTAGACCCGTAGCCTCTAAAATTACTTCCAAAGACTATTTATCTTCTGCTTTTTTATTTTGCACCATTTCTTTAACCTCTTCTAGAAGTTCATTAAATTCACTTCCGTAAAAAGTTGTTTTATTAGGTCTAAAGACCACCATAGGATCTAATCCGTCCAAAACTGCTTCAACTGTTTTTATAAGTGTTACCACTTTTTCTTCAGTTTCCGCTAGTGCTTCAGGAGTTAAATCCCATTCAAACACTTGTACTTCAGGCTTGTTGTAATATTTTTCATCACTTTTTGCCTTCTTGCACACTACATTCTCAACTCTTAATCGAGATACAATTCTACCAGTCTTAAAAGACTCAAGTATTGCATAATATGCGAGTTGTGCTTCGTGTTTTTTACGACACTCTTTTAGGGCTGCTTCTTCTTTCTCAAGAAGATAGTCTTTCATCAATGGCTCAATGAGTTCATTGAGTTCAGATATTTCAGCCTCTATAAGTGCCGCTGTTTTTTGAGATTTTTCGAAGTTTAAGAGATTATTCTCCCATTTTTTTACTTCTTCTTCCCATTTTTTTACTCTTTTTTCAAGATTAAGTGTTGCTTTTGAGTTTGCAGTTGCATCCTCTAGCTTAACTTCTATCTCTTGAAGAGTTGTTTTAGCCTCAGATAGCTTTTCGTTTGCATTTACAAACTTTTTAAGGACTTTTTGCTCCTCTTTTAATGCTGTCTGAAGCAACTTTTTTTGCTCAATGAATTTTGCAAGTTTTTCATCCATTTCTACTGATGCAGAAATTGGAGAAGTTGTTGTTTTGGCATCCACCATAATGTAAATTTCTTTATCATCAACAACTCGTTTTGCCAATCCATCGAAAGTTCCACTTCCAAGAAAGTGCTTAGAATGTGCTGGATTATTAAAAATTTCCAATGGAAATCTAATATTGTAGCTACATTCTACCTCGAAATCCTCGGCTTCTACAAGATATTTCTTATAGTATACACGAAAGGCACGAGATACTTCTAGGAATAATTCACCCTTTGTAATTGTGCCAACATATTTTGGCTGCATGAATTGGAATTTATTCTCTAGCTCTTTGCGAATTGCTTTGATGCAATCCATAAACGGCAATAATTCGCCTATTTGGATTTTATGCTTTAAAGCTAACTCGCGCCCCAGGTGAATGAGAGTTCCTCGCAACATGGCGGGGTTAGACCCAAAGTAAACTTTATTTACTTTTTGCACCATTGTTGCTAAAGAATTCGCCTCAAAGGAAGTAAAAAAACTTCCTCCCAAATAGAGCTTGAAGCTCGGGTGCATTATTGCATCTTTTAAAAGCTTTAACGCTCCACCTGTTACCGTGGTGCCATTTTCAAGCACAAAAGACGCTAATTTACTAGCATATTCATCTGCGCTTGTGCTAGCTTGATGGGAGACATTATCTGTTTGTTCTACTGCTTTAATCGCAGTTGTTTCAAGCAGGCTCCCGTTTATTCTTTTTGTCATTTCAACTCCTTTTGAGTCGCACATATAAGACAATCTTCCAATGGAAGGTACACGTGATCGACTTTAGTTTGAAGCACTAGGCTTCCAGAAACTAATAAGGAATTAAAAGAGAATACTAGCCATAGAAGCTAATATGAAGTTTTCTTTTTCTTCATTATTAGCTTCTGGAAAGCTAGTTAATTTTTATAATTATATCTTTAATATTAGATAAGGCTGTACAAATATTACAATCATTATCTATATTAAAGACCTTACGATGTTTTTGAAATAAAACTATATTTCTTTGAAACCCTTTGTGTTCAGCAAAGATCGCAACTCTTTACCTGACCATATTGCTAAAACATATTGTATATATCTTAATAATATGGTCTACCCATGCTTTCACATGGGAGCAGACTATATCTTAGTACAATTTTTGTACTCCCCCCGTTTCACCTCAAATATTTACTATTTTTCTTCTTTGTCTTGTGTTTTTACTTCAGTTGGTTTTTCTGTTTTGGTGTTTGTCTCTTTTGGAGCTGTTTTTGGCTTATCTATTTTAGTGTCAGTATTTTTTGCTTTAGTTGCCGTATCTATTGCTTTGCTGTTTGTTGGCTTTTTTTCTGGAAGAAGATTGTTATTTTTTACAAATTCTGTCATTTTCTTTTTAGAGGTTTTGTACTCTTTAACAAGTTCATCTCTTTTAACACCAGAAGCTATTTTTTCTCTGATTACTTCAATATTGTTTAGGAGATTTTCTTCTATCAGTTCAGCAACAATCACCTGTACGAGTCCATGACGCACACCGTAAGTATCTGCAATTTCTTGGGTTGTTTTATTGTCAGTGAAGAAAAGCTTTTTGATTTCATCAATCTTTTCGTTGATTTTTTTACTTTCATAAGCTCTTAATTGTCTTGAAGAACCATAACCTTGTTCAAGATTTGCTTCTACGATTGTTTTTAACTGTTCTGCAGCTGCTGTTACTTTTTTATTAGTATCTTCCCAGATTTTTACGGCTTGATTAAGCGCTTTAAAGTCACTTTCGTTTCCAGATGTTGTCACTTTTGTTCTTAATGAGTCTATCACGCCGTCGATATTGCCAGCAATAAATGCCAAATCGTCCGATAGTTTTGTTGTCGTTACAAGAGTATGAACTCTTGCGTTTGCATTTCTGTCTGTGATTATATCTTCGTTTCTGATGATTTCTTCACTACTTCTGTAAAGACTTGAAAAAAGAAAATACTCTTGTATATTATCAATTCTTTCACGTTTTGCTTTCGTATCGTATGTTTTGGAAACTTCAAGTGAAGAGATAAATTCAACAAGATTATCTCTTTTCTCTGTGTTATCTGCGAATCTTGGGATATATTTGAATTTTTGTGCCATTTTTTCTACCTTTTTAAAAAAATTAATAAGATGAAAAAATAGTAAAAGCGTTTTGAGGCTACTCTACTCAGTGTGCACACTGCACCCTTTCGATAGTCGTTGAGCACATACCCTTTAATCTCAATATAATGAGAATCTCGCTCGGGAGGGTACTTCGCTGCGGATTGTCCATTTCAGGGACCATAAAATGTGCAAAACTATAGCATAGTTTTCAGGGCACTCTTTTAGGTTCCCATCATCTATTGCTTTTTTACTATACCGGTTAAGGGTTTTTTGATAAAAACTGACTTTTTGTCACACATAGGCAATATCCATAAAGGCAAAAGCAGCATTTCGTCTGCTTTTTTAGTTGCAATCTACATTTTTATCAAATTTCCCAACGCATTACCGTCCGCCCTTGTGATCAACATTTTTGTTGATGTTTACTATTTCTAGCACAAGTTAGTAGCAATAGCTTTAGGTCTGCTGCGAAAAAACAGCAGAAGAGGCTTATGAGACCTCTTTCCCCGCAATTAGAGGGGTTTATACTCGGCATATTTTTACCGAGTGTTTTCCTAGCTGCGATCACTAACCGCTTTATTCTCAGTCCCTACACTAGCTAGATTTCAATGTGTATGATAGAGTTGCATTCGAGATGCCTGCCTTCAAAAAAAGAAGGTTCTTTATATATTAAAAATTTAAATATATAAAAGTAAAAATCATAATAATTCTATTTTGTTTTTGCTTATGTTTTACTTATTTTTGCAATTTTGCGTTCTTATTTCTAAAATTTTTTCTCTATATAAACTGTTTGTACCATTATTGTATATTTTATACAGCTCTTTCCACTCTTTTTTATGTTGCTCATTGTTGTAAAATTCACTCATATGAATAATATCTGGCCCGCTACATTTTTTTGCCCACATATAATCTATATGTGTGGTAAAATATTTTGAATACTTTCTTTTAGTTTTATCTGGACCAAAAAAACCTATAGCATTAAATTGAACATCTTTATTAACAATGGTTATATTTTTTTCTATTGTTGGGTATATAGAATGATCCACCGGTATTCTTTTAGCCGGTCGAGGATGTCCGCCACATCCACTCATTAATATTCCAATCGCAAGCGTGGATAAAATTTTTGTATATTTCATTGGTTTTTCCTTTTTATGGCTGCAGTAAATATTTTGCTACAGCTGACGATCTATTATTTAAAATGTCTTCCGCAGAATCATTCATGCTTGAGTAGCCAGCCATATCTACAATATGATAAAAATATTCTTTTTTTTGTTTATCTATTAATATATATTCATACGCAACACCTTTGTTTGAAGCGTAGCGAGGCATAAAGGCTCCAATTGCACCAAACACTGAAACTGTCGGTGTCAATAGCAATCTAAAGCCTTGACTGGCCGCACGGCCAATTCCAGCTCCCAAAACTGCTCCAGTCACTCCGCCGGATCCATCACTTTTGTAGATATTGAATTGATTATTGTTTGCCGTCTGCATGCTTGTGTTTTCTTCGTTAAGTACCTGTTGCATAAGTACCGGTGGCTGATGGGTTATATATCTGTCGCTACACCCTAGTCTTTCATATATTAATATATATTCTGCATCATTCGGATTATCAACAATTTGAAGGTTTTGTGCAGATGCGTATCTTTCTAGGTATCCATCAATTTCACAATATTTATAAATATCTCTATCAATTTGTTCATTGTATATTTCAAGATTTTTTATGGCCCCAAGTGTTCCTTCCGGTCTAGTAACCAGATAACCTGGAAAATATTTTTTGTTAAATTGATAAATTGCCCTAGCTGCTTCATTTGCCGACCACCCCTTGTTTAGCGAATCTAATAACAAATTGGCTGTTTTTCCCTTTTCTGTTATTTCCACTTTGACTTTTGTGCATTTCTCTATGGCATTTTCGTCATGCTCTTTTTTATAACACAGACCTTTTTTGTTCATTAAAGCAATTGCAAAATCAAACATCTCTTTTGCTTTCTTTTTTTGATCAGGGTATGCATTTATAATAAATACTTTAGCGCCTGCAGGGATGGCTAGTTCCTGCTTTTTAAATGTTTTCACAGCATTGGCAGTATAATGAATTGTTTCTTTCAACAATTGTTCCTGTTGGGTTTTTGTTCTTAATAATTTATCAGGCTTAGGTGAACTGCCTCCGCAGCCTGTTAAAAAAATACCGACAAAGACTGAAGTGATTGCTATTGCTATATATCTCATTTTAACTCCTATTAAAAATAAGATTATAACAAACTATTACAATCTAGTCAAAAAAAAACAATATATCTTAATTCATTGTTCTTGCCGCGTTGATTGATGTTTGAATCACGGTATTGACATCGAAACTCTTTTGTGTGTCCCAATTTATCTGAGACATCATATAATCTTCTATCTCTTTGTAGTTCAGACATTTGTTTGACGGATTCGGTATCACTCCTGACGCACACATTGAAAAGTCAATTCGCGATAAATCTTCAATTCCAATAGCTGAGCATCCGTCTGCCTGGTATGTATATCCAAGTTGTTGGTATATTTGGCCAGCAAGTATTCTTGACATTCTGCTGTTGTAACAACAAAATGTTTTATAATCGCGAATGCAGCTTCCTATAAACTTTGCAGCACATCCACTGCTTTTGAAAAAACAGTTATTGTATGCTTGAAAATCTGCTCCTAGCCCATATTCACTTCCTGAATATCTCGAAGAGACTTTCAAAGCATCAGTCATTGCGATTAACTGTTTAGCTTCTTGCGGATCATGAGATTCGGCGCAATCTTTGCTAGTACATTGACTACAGCTGTCAAATGTATTTAGCGCAAGATTCATTATTACTTGTACTGCTAAGCCAACAAGCGGATTTCCCAATGCCGCCATCATTGAAGCACCCGATTGGAATCCAAGCGTTGTTGCTATTGATGTCATTGCCTGTGAGTTTGCCAAACTGCTCATCATTGCTGAAGATTCACCAGCAAACTGTGCTGCAAATTCTCCGCAGGATGCATCGCCACCAGCCTGCAAGCATCCTTGTTGTGCATTATTTACTATATATGAACCATCCGAAGCACTCACACCTGCTGGCGGATAAGATCCGCTTACCGGATCGTAAGCACTTGTAGAAAACATATTGCTTACCAAATCTACTGGTCCAAAACCAGCTGCTGACATGCAACTGCCAAAAGCCATTGCACATTGTGCCGTATCCCCAATGAAGCTAAGCGAACCCATGGCTGTTGACGCCCATCCTTTCATTCCTTCAGTAAAAGCACTGAATCCTTGCAGTTGGGAGAGCCCTGCCATCAACGCCCCTGCCCAAAACAGCGGATCTTCTGCCCAGCTCATATCTATAAAGAGCCCCTCTTCGCAGTTCAACGGTTTTGCACCAAATATTTTTATTGACTCATTCAGCGCCATTGTTTTGCCTATATTGCTATAAAAATCTTGAGAAAAATCAGTATCGTCATATTCAATATGCGGCATTGTCATATTCAGATCATTACATTGTTTTGTAATTTTCAATGATTCACACACGGAGACTGTATTTTGAGAATCACACTTAAACTCCACATCTTTCATGGTAGCTACTGATTTATGGTCAGAGTCTGTTATATAGTTTGTTATATTTTCTTTGTCAAACGTGCAATTATCCGGAGTATCACATGTTTTCCAATCTGTGTAACACCTGTACTTTCTAACTTCATAGTGCGGTGCAATTGTTATAGAAAATGCATTTGGGTTTTTTACATAATGGCCTCCGGGCAATGTTATATCAAAGTTTACAGAATTTGCATCTTCCGGTCTTACTTCTGCATCTTCTATTTTTATTCTGTTGAATTTGTGCCAATTGTCAGCAAAATATGCGTTATAGTATGATTCGTATTCTGAATTTATCAAATTTGTTAAATCCGTATTGACCTGGCTAAGATTTGCATTAAGCAGATTATTATAGTAATTTGTCAGATAATTTTTATAGAGATTTACTACCTTTGTTCTAATTAATGGAACTATATAACTATCAGATTCCGTGTTTATTCCATTTGCCGAATCATACGCAAGGCCGTATCTTACATTGTCGCTACCAGTAAAATACGGACTTGAATCTGAAGAATCTTTGAAATTATTTACCTCCATCCATGACACCAGCTCTGCCTCTACTGCATTTGTGCTTGTATCAAGTTTTTTAGATGTGCTTGACCAAGACAATGCTGAACTCGGAACAGTATTTCTATAATTATCCACCTGGTCATGTCTGTTGTAGACACATTTTGTTCGGTCGTTTCCAGTTGAACGGATAGGAAAATTATCACACGAATAAGTACCCCATGAACCAAAATACCCACTTACATTTACACCTGAAATGGTTTTGCTTCCCCTTATTCCGTTGTTGTCATTTGTGTTGTACCATTCATAGGAACCAGCGCAGGAGTTATCCCAATCATTATTCACATCTCCGTTGTCATCATATAGGCTCCCATAATATGGCACATGATATCCATTGCACTGTGCAGAACAATTGCTTCCTGTGCTTCCAAAAGTTTGACAACTGCTTGATTCTGTACATCCATTACTTGTCCATACATATCCAGCAACACAATCTCCACCGGTACAGTTTGTCCCGTTTGAATCACACACGACTGGTGTTGTTGATGCACAACTACTATAAACATTACAATCATAGGAACAGCTGTAAGTTCCAGAAATTGCAGAGTGGTAGTTATCGTATTTGCTGCTTCCGCTTCTTGTGTTTTTGTAATATTTATACCGAATGGTTTGATCGCCCAGATGCCCCGTAATAATACTCTTTGTTCCATCCTTAATGAAGCTTAAATCCGATTGAAAAAAATTTCCTCCAATTATAGATTTTGTTGCATCATATTGACTATCGACATTGCCAAGCGCCTCACTGTAGTCACCACAAGAGGATTTAAAAGATGCACTATAACTTCCATATTCTGTCGAAGTTGAGTATCTTGTTCCGGATTTATTAAGATACAAACTTACTTTGTCTTTCACTTCTGTATAATCACTATATACATCATTTGTATATTCAACAACCTTATCCAATCTTTGGGTATCAAGTGGAGCAATAAAATTATCCAGTCTTGTTTGCAGTTCAGAAAGAAAAGCCGGCTTTGTTCTTTGGTCTGTAATTTCTCCATATCTACCAACGGCATATTGGTCTTGAATGTTATCCGGGTTTTCTACAAGTGCTCCCGCAACCTCTTCAAACTGCAAGATAATATCGCTGTCTATTTTTTGTGGAAAATTTGTAAAATCACCTCCATCGTTTGTAAACAGGTCTGAACTGTTATTCTCCTTCATTTCCTCCAGATAATCTTCTTCTAGCAGTGAGTAGATCAGCGAAGCATCCGAGTTATTTAAATCGTTAAGATAATCAATTTGTGCGTTGTTGTCGAGTTTGTATTTGTTTCCTTCTTGTATAATGCGCAGTACACTATTTACAATATTGTTTATAAACAATTCCTTTTCGTTTATTTTGTTTTCAACCAATTCTGCTATTTTGCTTTGTACATTAGCCAAAACAGTTTCTGAAAAACTTTCATAATCTAAGTTTGTAGATAAAAGATCTGCTCCTGATAGTGGGTAATTGCCCCCATTGTTCATTGGGAAAAATTTAACAAATGTGTCCACATATGTATCGTTGTCGAATAGTTTAAAGGAATACATTCCGGCATGAGGCAAAACCATTGCAACATCATGGATTTCTATCTCTGGCGCTAGTGCGAACCTGACAGGTTGTGTTATATCCTTATACTGGTTTATTGGGTTTACTCCTTCCGTTCCGCACGATGGTATATCTGTATATGTATTAATTTTGGTTCCGATGTATGACTGCATATTTGCTTTTGTATTTGTGTTATAAATAACAAGAATGTCATTTGGCGGAAGATTTAATTTCATTGAATAATTTATTCTCGAAGGAATCCACCTAAGCTCTCGGCTTGGCCCACTCTCCCATTCATATCCATCAATTTGCATATTTTGAACAAACGGTTCCGTCCATATCGCACTTTGTGCTATTACTCTTGTGTGTCTCTTTTTGATGATTTTCCCTGTTGTCCAATCCCAGCTTCTCACACCTTGTTCGTGCTCAATCGAACAATTTCCGTCCATCGCGCTGCAATAATCTTTTGTTTTTTTATACAAATCGTCAAGCACTGTTGCCAACCCATCTTCTTCCCAATTCACCGTGGCACCAAAAAACGTAGCAATTCCTGTTACTCCGATACCTAAAAATGAATACCCGGCAACTGTCTTATCGAGAGACCATGGAAAAAACAGTGCAGCTAATATCTCGTCATGCTGAAAATTTTCTTTCTTTTTATAAATAACAAACTCCGTATAATCGTCTGTTTTTGTGCCTGCTCCTGAAATAAAACTCATTTTTATTGTATTATCCTGAAGAGCGTCAGAAATAGAATTTATTCGTATGCAATTTGCATTTTCTTTGTATTGATCAGTCTGGTCTCCGCATTGCGTGTCTATTATGTGTTCTTCAAAATTTCTTCCAACATCATCACATTTTTGTTTTGTTGTTGTGGTTTTTGTCACATTGCTTTCGTTTTCACAAGAGGCTACCAATGTGCAAGCCCTATCTCTGTCACACCTCAACAGACTTGCATCGTTTCTATTGCATGCCGCTTGTGTTTGCGAGGATAAACTTTCATAATAACCGTCCCCATCATTATCTGCATCACAGTATTGCCAAAATACAAAATTTCCAATGCCGCCACTATTGTTTACATTATCACAAGCACCTGTATCCCCAGATAAACAATCTTTTATACTGTTTTTCAAGTCTATTGATATGTTTGATTTGAAACACATTACAGGCGACTGCATCACTCTTTCCGATGCAACACAAACATCTTCGCTGTAACTTGGACATGTGTATTGTAGTAATTTATACGGTATTGTTTTTATACTTGTTTGTGTTGTGCTTATATTGTTTTCATCTGAAGAATCAGCTTTTAGCCATTCTGTAATATTAAGTCCGCTTCCGTTTACGGTTCTTTCGCTTTCAAGTGTACACCCTTTCACTGTTTCCATAATATAAGGATATGTCTGCTCTTGTGGAATTCCTGCAGTTGGGTAACTTCCGCAATTTGTTTTAAGACAACTTTCAAATATTTGGGAATCCCCGCCATTTTGCAAATCTTCAATATTATCGCTGCCGACATCCAGCCAGTATTGTTTACATGTGTCGCTCTGTAAAACATCAAAGTACACCAAACACTGAGCATTCAATGTCGGCGTATCTTCTTCTACCGGGACCGACTCTTGGCCACTACTGCCAACTGGTGAGCTTGTGCCTGTGCTTGCGCTTGTATCAACAATAACTTCTGCGTTAAGCACTGAAGTAGCAATAAATACTGCACCTATTGTCGCAATATGCACTTGGGACTGAAGAAGAGATAATGAAACCAGAATATTAACTATTTTTTTAAACCACATTTTTATTCCCCTTCTACAATATTGCCATCGCTGTCAATTGTTAAACTTTTATAGATTTTTTCCTGTTGTGTGCACACATTTACAAATCTCGGAGGCCCCGATGTAATATTGTCTATTAAATTGTAGGCATTATCCGTAACCATTCCGCTGCAATCGTAAACTCTCATGATTCTCCACCATGGCTTACATACTTTTGTCGTGCCTTCTGTGCTGCTTATTGTAGTTTTATAACATCTTGATGTGTCAACAGGGTCTTCGTCCCAATTTTCTATACATGTTGGGTTTACTTCACAATTATCTCCACTCAATACTCCATATGGACAATAGTAATTTCCTTGATTGTCTACAAATTTTTGACTAATGCATTTTTTAGCATAATCGGAATAATGATACAATGAACCATATGAAGAACAATTGGTTTTAGGTATGTAATCATATTTTAGACTTGTTGTAAACCCATCAAAATTCCTACAATCATTCCATGGAACAAACCCAAACCCAACTTTTAGCTTATAGTCACCAACTGCAGTATTAATACCGGAATCAAAACCGGTATCTTTTAGCATCACATCAAAATCATCCGACTGGTGAACACCTTGATATAGCGGAATTGGAATATTATTGTTTATGTTAATTTCGTTGTTTAATCCCTCTACACTGCCATTTTGACTGTAGAAATCATAATATGTCTGCATGTTTCTATCAACAGTTCCAAGCGAAAACAGCACTGTTTTTCTTGCAAAACGCATAGTGCTGTTTATTTCATTAGATTGCAAAATTGTTGCCGGTGGTATATAGTCACTGCTAGCATACGTTTGCGGTAAAGGAATATTGTTTGTAATATTTGCATCTGCGTAACATTCACCCTTATTGTCAACAATAATATCTTTGCTCTGGTGAACAATACTTCCGTCCTGCAGCACAAAATCATAATTTATTTTATCCCCTTCAAATGAGATATTTTGAATAACGCTCTTGATCGTGCTCGGATGGCACAGAAATGTTTCAGATATTTTAATGTCTGTATCATAAATACCGTCATTATTGTAATCAACTTGTAAATATATCCCCATATTAGGATAATAAGCGTGCATATTCACACAACTATCCAAGGTTTCCGAAGGAACATACCCAAACTGAACCCCGTCAATATATGAATCATTTACTCTTGCCAATCCAATGATATTGTTTTGATTAACGCTTGTCGTGCCATAAGATATCTGTAAACTGTCCCCGTTTTCAAACTCCCCCAAATCAATCCCTGAGTTTGTCTGACTTAGATAGATATTTCCATCAGCATAATAAAGGTCGTTAGAAAAATCGCCATTTCCATATGTGCTGCTGTTTTTAACAATTGAGATATTTCCAGATTGTGTAAGTATGTCGTTTTTTGCCACTAAGCGCATTCTAACGCTTTGCAAAGTTTTTTGTTCATACTTTATGCATGAATTTACACATTCCTCTTGACTATAAAAACTGTTTGGAAGTAAAGAACTCTGCTGAGATTCTTCCACACAACTTTGATTACAATAATTTTCACAACTATTTTGCGAATAAAAGACTTGTTGTGTAGCTTCGCATTTGTATGGATGTTGTGTGCACTGTATAGGGGAAGACGCTACAATTGGGGTGATAAATTTTATATTATTGTCTCCATCTTTTTGAAGATATGCAAAATAGTATCCATTTTTGTCGTAGGTGCCTAACAATGGTATTATTTCATAACATTGACCTGATGCATCTATTAGGTCTGACGAGTTTTGACAAGACGGCTCGCTTGTCGTGATATTTGTTTCTTCTTTTTCACAAGATCCACTAATCGTATTAAGCGTATACCCCGCCATGCAAGATGGATCGGTTTGACTTTGAACTACGGTTGCACTTTGGGTACATTCGTCATTTCCGCACGACACACCGCTTCCATTTATTGAAAAGTTTACCCCCATCATACCACCGCCTTTTACAAAAAGTGTTACCTCTATGGTGTTTTGTCCTGTAGACAAATACTGCTTTATATCTATATTATTTGTAAAATACCCTCGACTGTTTTGTTCACAGGCATATTCTGTTGCCTGTCCGTTGTTGTACACATCCACAATTCCATAAGGACTCCATGAGCTCAGCAAAATATTGTCGCCTGGGTATGGCCCTATTCCAGCAACATGTCCATTTACTTTTACCATCAAGAAGTCATCATATTGTGCATTATCTATTTTAAAACTTAAGACATCGTCAATATTGTTTATATTGACATTTAGTGTTTTTTTAATCTCCAGACAACTGCTTGAACTTTTATATTCAGAAATGCTTATTGTGCCAAGTGTGGTTCCTTCACATTTTCCTGTGTTTTGATTGTAAGTTCCGCTTACACAGATTGGTTCACTCGTAAGTGTTGAGGATGTTTCTTGTGTACATTTTCCTGTACTAACATCATATTGTTGATTATCGGGACAAGCATTTTCGTGATATTCATAATTTTGTCCAAGAGGATTCATTTTTATTATATAATTATCTCCTCTTTTTGCTATGTATACATTGTCGTTTTTTTCAATGCTCGCATCTTCATAAAAAGTTGTAATCAAATCAGATTCTCCAAGATATGAAAAACTGTCAGTATTGAAATACGACCCATATCTATTAATCAATAAATGGTTTTTCCATTCTGTTGTTGAATCTGTAAGCTTTTTTGTTGCCATTGAACGCGTAACATAGTCCCAAACAAAATACTTTTTAATATGATTTCTGTAATCATCCCACACTCTGTCAATAAAGTCTTTTACAGTTAAATCTTTCATTGCCGGCGCTTTATCAACGTAAGCAAATAAAAAATGATAAGTGTGATTAAATGATGAATTTTCTGAAAGTGCACTATCTTGCGCCACATCAATAGGTTTTCCCGTTGCTGGTTCCGTTAAAAAATATGATTTTAATTTCATATAGTTGTTTTTAAGCTGTTCGTTATACACATAAGGATTTACTATCATAAAGTCCGATGGTGTTGCTGAGGTTAAGGAACCTGTTTCAAAACTTATAGTTGCAGGATTGAATGACCCGCCTCTTGCATAAATATAATTTTGAAGCATTGAGTTTAGTTGTATACTTGTGTCTGTCACATTTGTGTCAAGAAAGCTTCCTTCGTCTAAATTTTGCAAATTTGCTGTTACTGCGGAGTCAAAATTGTTATGAAAATCATTTATACTCATTCCATCTTTAATGGCATTTATCCAATAGTAAAAACCATCATATTCTGGCATTCTTCCAATTTTTTGCAAATACTCATTGAGCACTATTTCTGAAACTGTAGCCCCTGTAACATTGCTTGGCTGATAATAACACTTTAATTTACTTGAATTAATTGGACAGCCCGCAGAATCACGTTTTGCGATTCCTCGCTGCAACCCACTGTTGCAGTTTGATACAGATGATTCATAACAGGTGCCGCCACCCTCCCAGTCTCCTATAATGTAATTATTATCTTTAGAGGTGTAATCTATGGCTGGGCCAGTAACAAAAGCTGTTCTAAATTCGCCTTTTTTGTCTAATATTTTAAATTCTGTGCGGATTGTTGTATTTTCATCTATAAAGTCAGGGACATCCACAGTTAAGATTCCGATTGTTATTCCGACCGTGTTGTCAGAATTTATTGCTCCGTTAAATATTGCTTCTTTAATTGATTCGTAGTCGTTTATGTTTGAAGTATTTTGCAACCAATATTGCATTCCATCTTCGTCTGGAATTCTTTGCAGAACATCTCCATAGGCATCGTAAATCATCCTTTCTTTATCTGTTGTCAGTTCACTTCTGACAGACTCTTTGAATTTCTCTTTATGAAAAAAAGATGGATTCAGTTTCAACAAAATAGATATATCCATATTTGCCACTGAAGCTCCAGATACAACAGGCAAAGTCTTAAACATGTCTGTGCTTTCATGAAAATCAAAATCTGTAAAAAGGTTTGTGTTTAATTTGTTTATTTCATCTTTTTGTCCCCTGTCGCTCCCGCTATTAATCATGTCTCCAAAAGCATATGCTATTTCAACAGCTTTTTCTTTTTTTAACACATCAGCACTCGACAAGAAACCTATTTCAGGTCTATATGGGTCCACTTGTACAAAATCTCTGACATAATAATGCGTTGGATTATTGTAATTGTCTATTACATACTCATCTTTTAGTACGCATTCTCCATTCTCCACAAGTTCCTCTAATGGTCTATTTCCTGCTACTACCGTATCTTTACAATAGTTTGCTATCTCCTCTGCAGTTTGTGCATCGTAAGATGAATCAGTAAACATTACGCATTCATCTTGTTGCACACAGGCACTATTACAAGAGACGGCGTCCTCATATGTTTGCTCTGTTCGTCTTGGCAGTGGACACCTGTAGTTTGTTCCATTGTTTGAAAAGACAATCGTGTATAATTGTGATGCATCATAACTTTTCAACACTTCTCTATTGTTGATTGATGCCCAATATGAAATTTTTGGAAGCAAGATAAATGTATTGCCGGTTATTGTGCTTGAATAAAAAGAATCACCCATAAAGCTTACATTCATCTGTAGTTGATTTCCAATCTGTCTGCGTGATGGTATTATTGAATCATCCCAGTATATGTCACCCGTTGATATTTCAGTTGTCAAATTCACATCATAACTGTCTTGTAAAACTCCCGAAGAATTTTTAATAAATACTCGTATTCTGTCAACAGTGTCAATATTTTTAATATTATTTATTATTGATGAGTACACTGTTTCGTCAACAAAATTTCTGTTCCTTACGAAGTCAACAAGATTTTCTGTTTGTTCAGGGTCGCATGTTGCCGTTTGTCTACACATTGACTCACAAGTAGAAAGTGCAGCCGGCTCATTTCCTGCTATTGCGTAGTATTTTGTTGCTAGAGTTTGATCAATATTTATCATTGGATCCGCTGAGCATATAAAATATTTCTCTAATTGCATATTTTTTCTCTCTATCACACAGTTGACAGGGGCACCTATACTGTCATATCCAAGACTAGCTATTCCTTCTGAGTATGTTTGATTAATAAAGTCAGGATCTGTAGCTGTGTTCCCCAAAGCTGTCACCCCTTCGGATGTTTCATTAAGTCTATCTGATTGCATCCCCTCCATGTCTTTATTATTTATAATATCTTTAGAGAGATTCATTTGTTTTCCAAACTGACTGTCTCCATCTGCAAACATATCCGAATTAAGCATACTTGCACCTATGTTATTGCTGTTTGCAATATTTCCATAATCGCTCAATCTTGTTTTTCCTTGCATTTCATTCAAAAAAGCTCTCGGATTTTTTGTAATATCCGTCTCAAATGCACCTGAAGTATTGTTTTCTTTGTTTGATATATATAGTGTTACATTGTAGTGTTTTAACGACTGCATCCCTTTGTCATCTATTATATGGTACGCAACTTGTAGTGTTGCGCACGATGATTGTATATAGTTGTCCTTCATAACACATGTGCTCGATTCCGGTATTGATAAATCCTCACTAATGCTACAATTTAGCTGGTTTGTGTGGTAAAAATCACAATTAACCCCCTGAGAAGCCAAACCTGTCGGATCGTCTAACTGAAAAAAGAATTCGTCGCCATCCGGGTCTTCTCCATCAAGCGTATAGGCAAAACTATTTCCTATATAAGTTCCTATTTTCAGATGTTGACTCAGTGAAAATGGGGCATGATTGTCTTGCTCTATTGTATCGGCGTGAATATTGATAAAAAGAAATGTACCTATGACTAAACTATATATAATTTTATTCATCTTTTTGTACTCCGATTTCTGTAGTTATCAATTCATAATTTTTTTGGTACATTACTGATGGCACACATTGCACATTAAATCTTTTAAGTAATATTTTCGGCGCTTTTCCAACAATAATATTGTTTCTTTTTGGAAAAAAATGAGCTATATCGTTTTTTAATCTATTTATATCTCCTTTTGTCACATAAATTCTTAATCTTGTTTCATATTGATTTATTATCGTCATTAAAATATTTTTTTCTTTTTCTGTAGTATAATTTGTAAAAATAGCAAGCCCATCAAGTCTCACTTTTTCCAAAAGATTGATTTCATCTCCTTTTTTTGCAATTGTTTTCCCCTGAAAAACAACATTTTCTTTAACAATGTAAATTATTTTTTTGTTGTAAATTTTGTCTTGTTCGCATGTTTTTACATTCATATCTACATACATTTTATTTTTAAGGATTTCTTTGAATTTTTTGGTCAAATTATTGTCTTTTTCAAAATTTCTAAACTTCTCTTTTAACACCAAATACATATCTTTTTCTGCTGGTTTAAAAACTTTCCCTTCAGTACCCAAAAAGACAGGTTGCTGTATTGCAAAGAGACTCGCACAAAAACTTACCAAGAGAATGGCTATCTTTTTCATTTGTCTTGTTCCTGTAGATATTTTTCAACTGCATCTTTTTGTTTGTTGATCATTAGATTCTTCATTAACTCTTTCATCTTTTTGTTTTGTTCAATTGCATCAGTTGATGGTGTAGGCGTTGTAAAGGTTTGATTTTTTATATTTCTATAGAAACTGTTTGCAATATTGCATCTTCGTATCCCCTCTTGTCTTTTTTTGTTTTCATCTTCTTCATAATATTTATCTATAGTCAAAGATATTATTGCGTCATTTTTTCTATTTTTACAATAGTCATTAACGATGCCAAGATAATGCAAAGCAAGATCTCTGTCTCTTCCTTGAATACTGTACCACATGCCTAATATGTAAGTACCATACAGGTAGCCATTTTTATCTAAAACTTTTGCCAGCTCAAGTCTGTATTTTTTTCCACCCTGTATAAATCCATCAAAATTTAGATAATCCATTGCTACTACTGCAGCCTGAGGATTTCCAAGTAACCCTGAGGCAATCAAATACTTCATTGACTTTTTTTTGTTTGTGGACGGATTATACTCAATAGCTTTCCCTTGGTACATTATTGTTTTTTTTGGTAAAGTTGTATTGTAAATCACCATTCCTTTTTCAAGCAACTCGTCAGCACTTGATTTTGCTTCCTCGTCGGTTAAGTTTAGTTTTTTAACAAAAAAAGTTCCGAGATCATCTATTGTTAAGTTCTCCGTGTTAGTTTCTTGTGAATATAAATTTAGCGCCATTATTAGAATCAGTATTGTTTTTAACATGTGTTTTCCTTTTTAATATAATAAATGCGCAACGCCTACGCAGCACACTTTTCTTCTCCATACCGTAAATATTCTATCTTGGTATGTGGGGACACCTTTAAAATTTGACCAAATCATTGCACTTTCTCCTGGTGTAATGATTTTGTCTGAAACAATAGGGTAAGAAATTTGCAAAAAATATTGATTTTTTATTACTTTTGGAAAATAGTTAGTTGTTTTTCCGCAAGCTAAATCGTTAGCTGAACTAAGAGTTGCCCCACCTGCAAAAGGGACCGTGGAGGTCCCTGGTATTTCTATTGTTTGGGGCAACATATAACCCATATGCTGAAAATCAAGAATTGACATAGCCAAAGCCGCGTCATCCACCGGACCATTTTCTCCCATAGGTCGTCCGGTCCCGATTCTTCTTGTTTGCCAACATCCGTTACACCAACTTAAAAACTCTGTTGGTTTTTTAAATGTGGCTGTTGCACAATCCCATAAGCATGCCAAAGCCCCAATGGGGTTTGCCACCAACAATGCCACCGGATTAATCATGACAGCCGTAAAATCGTCGTACCATGCCGGATTTAATTCTCCGATAAAAGGAAGGTCTAGTGGTATGTTTTTTGCAACACACAACTGGTCCAACCCAAAATTTAATAATGCAAACACTGGATATTGATAATAGTGTCCATTTCTGTATGTTCTTGGCGTACCTCTTTTTTTTAGTTTTGCAATCCCGCCTTTTGAGCTATCTTTCATAAAGCATGGGAATTTTCCGGGCTCACTTACCAGTTCGATAAAGCCTATTGGTTCGGTTAATCGCAATTTTAAACCAATATCAGGAACTCCATCGCTTGTTGTTGAACATAAACATACTGGATTATGGTTCCCATCCCCATAGCCACCTATAAGTAAATCATCAAAAAAGAAACCCCAGTTGATTGTTGAGAAAGGATCGAGGCATGGTTTTTTTCCCAATGCGAAAGAATTTGTAGTAAATATCATCAATATGGATAAAAATATAAATAGCTTATTTTTCATTTGCAATCTCCATCACAAATTGTCCAAAGTTCATTATAGCTACTATCATATTGATACACAGGAGTATTTTGCCAATCACAATGCCCATATCTTATATCAAAATAAGAAGAAGCACAATTTCCAGTTGATGTAAATGCTGTTTTGTCTGGTTTTTTTGTCCATTCTGCTGCTGTTGCAAATCTCCATCCTGATGGAACTCTTGAGAATGTAATTGTTGAACATCCACCTGAACATGGAGATGCCCAAGCCCAACAATATCCGTTATTATAAATGGACCATGACGGACAGTCTGCTTGAGAATTAACATGTTTTTCTGTACTCAAAACCAATTCCTTACTATCAACAATGCTTCCGTCTTCAAACAAACTTGCAATAATCTTAATGTCATAATCAACATTATCCGGAACCCTATATATCACATGTTTTAAATCTTGCGCAATAAATGTTGGAGAAAGCTCATCATTCGTTTGATTATTATAGGCGTTTAAATGCAGTTGATATTTCTTAGTTACCACATAATTCATAGTTAGGTTAATATCATCACCCGACTGTATATTTGTGTTGCTTGCTGTAAAACTACTCATCTCATCCGCATTTACACAAATATTTATAGCAGCAAGTGCCATCAGTGCGCTAATTATTTTTTTTATCATCATCTACTCCATCATTTTCCAGAATATTGTAATACCGCAATAAGTTTTCATCCTGCTTGCTTGCAACTTCAAAAAATTTGTTTAAACTCATATCCCCATCCATTCTTAAAAGATATTTGCATTGTTTGTATCTAAATTCATCTGGACAAAGCGCATAAACAACAACAGGTACTTTTTCTATATGCAGCTCTGTATAAAGAAATGGATGTATTTTAACAAGGAGTCTCTGCTTATCTTGTTTCATCATTATCTCTTTAGCTTCTTGATCAAATCCCCTGAAAACAACATATGTTTTTATATCTTTCAGTTTGTTAGCTCTGCTTAGAAAGTTTTTAAGTGTTGTACTTGTAACACTTTTGGAAAAAAAATAAAGCAGTGTCGGATGCAGCGAATCATCTTTTTTTAGACTTAAATTTGGAAGTTTTTTATTAAACTCTTTGTTGTACAAGTAGCTCATATCTGCTGGCTGCATATCAGAGAGGCTGAGTGCATAAAGTTGATGCAATGCAATCAGATAAAAAAGAGTGAATTTTTTTATCATAATGTAAATCCTTTGTAGTAATAAAAGTAAGCTGCGACAATAGCAATATAAAATATAAACCCTATATTGGAAAAAGCCACTTTGAAATCTTGCAAAGACGGGATTGCGTTTTCCAATAATGTTGCAGTTATAAAAATTTCCAACAAGTATGTATAAACATTTTGATCTACAAAGACAAAGAAATACTCCTTGAAATAAAAAGCTACAGGAATAAGGACGAGTGGAGCCAATGAGATCGGGAGTGCGTTGTACCATGTGACGTTGCTTGATTCCACATAACCCAACACATAACCATTTTCTTGTTTTTTTGGAAATAGTGATACTTTTACCGGCTTTCCAAATAGCAATATTGACACAACAAAGTGTGCCAGTTCGTGAAAAAATGTACCAATAAAATTTGCAATCCACACACCTGCTATATTTCCTGATGTGTAATTTTTAAGTCTCTCTATTAAAACTACAATCAATATGATGGAAAAATTTTGATTGTTCATAAAAAAATCAAGTATTGTGGCCTGCATCATTTCTTCTTAATTTTTAGAATGTTTTTTTATTTTCTTTAGTGCTTTGGTCCATATCCATGAACCATCCTTGAGCCTTCCCCAATCATTTTTTTGGCCAATAATTTCAACAACATTGTTTTTATACAGGCAATATAAAATTCGAGAATTTTTTACTGTTGGGTATTGTCTGACATTCACTGCGAAAGTTTTTACTTTATAAACCCCTAATATGCTTTTTTCTTTAGAGGTTTTCTTTTGGTCTTTTGGTTTTTCTTTAGTGATAGATTCTTTTATTTTTTGAGCCTTATTCTTGTTTAGCTCTTTTATTTTTTTTTCTTGCTGTTTTATATACTCTTGCAGTTTTTTGTTTTGATAACTCAGTGCACCATATTTTTCTATCAGAATAGAAACTGCCTGTTTTGTTTGTTTGTCAGTCTGTACATAGTATTTTTCTCTTACTGTTTTTGTTTCTTTTATAATTTCTTTAACTTCTTTTGGCTTAGGTGCTTCATGCTGAACGCACCCGGAAAGTAGTATAGATAGTGTTGCTATCGAATAAGATATTTTTTTCATTTTAATGCTCCTGATTTTAATTTTTTTATATTGGCAGAGAGTATCCTTAGGTACTTTTCTTTGTGTTTTTTTGTATGAGAGTGGTACATTGCTATAGTGTCCCAACTGTATCCGTATTTTTTGATATTTTGATAAATTAACCCACATGCGTATTCGTAGCTTTTTTTGACATTAAAGTAGTCTTGCAAAGGAAGTTTTTGATATATATAGTTTAGTTGGTATGGCCCAAGGTCAAGATTTGTTATTTTGTTTTTAAGCAAGAATGTAAGAGCTTCTGTGCAGTTTTTCGCATCCAAACAATCTGCAGTTCTATTATCTATCCATTTGAAATTTGCAATTTTTCTTGCCTGCTCCTTCTCTTTTTTACTATTAAAAGAGATTAAATACGGATACCCTATTTCCCGCTGATTACATCGTTCTGCGCTTGCAATTAAAAGCAAAATCTGATTGTCAATTTGGCAATTATTCACTTCTTTTTCCATTGAGAGTTGCTGTGCATCTATTTTTGTTGCCAGAATCATCAAGACTACCCATTTTATCGCTAATGTTTTGTAATTTTTTTGTTGCATCAATCTTTTCATTTTCGCCTCGTTTATTCAAATAAGGATCATTAAGGCAAAGCGCCAATAGTTGCGGACCTGCTTTTGGATTATTGCATGCGGAGTTTATATACTTATTTGCTTTGTTATATTGTTTGTCAAGAAAAAACAAATGGGCCAATTCAAAATCCAATATTGGGTTATCTGAACGGAGTGATATTGGGTTAATATCCGCTATTGCCATTTCTATTGCTTTTTTATTTTTGTAGAGCTCTTCGTTATTAAGAACGATTTCTGCATACCTGATTGCCAAAAGTTCTCTTATTTTTTTCTTTGTATTTTTCATATACAGTGCATTTTTAATATCTAATATGGCCTCATTTGGCTCTTCAAGTTTTGATAAATAGAAAGCAGCAAAACCATATCCTTTATTGTATGCAAGTCTAAAGTATTTTTTTGCTTTTCTTATATCTGCTTTCATTACTCTGTCTTTTAATTTAATATCTTGTATGTATAGGGCACCAAGATATATTGCCGCAGAATAGTCGCCATATTTTATTGCGCTTTTCATTGTCTTAATATAATCATTATAATCTTTTACTGTTATAAGTTTTCTCTGCTCTTTTTTTACATTTTCGTTTTGTTCAAACACTATATCTTTTGCAAAAATTCCCGAAACTAAGAAAATTAATACAAGTAATAATTTCATTCTTTCTCCTTCATGAAACTGTTTATATCAATTCCTAGTTTGTTTTTGAAATAACGATCTCTATAATTTACATCTTTATTCCACGTATTGTGTTTTATGAATTTTTTATAGTCTAGTTTTCCTTGATACTCTAGCAGGTTGTACATTTTTCTTTCTAAGTTGTCTATCTGGAGTCGTCCCGTACTAATTGTGTTTGCAGTCTTTTCTTTTTTGTTTACTGCTACAATAGATGGTGTTGTGTAAATTCCATATGTGTTAAACAGCTTTTTGCTGATTGTCATACTTCCTTTGTTTATTCTTTCTTTCATTTTTGGTGAAAAAAGCACATCCATGGCTTGCTTGAACATCTTTTCAGCCTTTTTGTCACTAAATACGAAGGATAGCTCAACGTTCGGATACTTATTTATTAGTTGCGAAACCTCATAAATACTTATCATATCCAGGTCCACATTTAGCCCAAGAAACAGTATGTATGAATATTTTTTGTTTACTTCTTTCATGAATTGTTTTATTTGTTGTTTGTTATTGTCGAAGCCCATTATATCAGTATAGCCGATTGGTTGATTTGGTAAAGGGTACGCTTTATCTCCAAATTGTGTCACAGCCATCGGCAAGGCATCTGCTCTTTTAAAAATCTCTTTAAAATATTTTGCTTGCCATTGAAGATAATTTACTGTATTTTTCATATTTGGATCTTTCATCCATGCTGCCATTGCTGGAATACTTTTTGCTTCTGGCGTTAGTGGCATCTTAAAACACTCTGCACTTGAATTCTCTATGCATTCTCTTCCATTTACTGTTATTTTTTTTGGTTTTGGATCCAATGAACTTTGCAATAGTTTTAAAATCTTTTCTTGTATTTTTGTTTGCTTTTCATTCTCTTTGAGAATTTTTTTACTTATTTTCAGCAATTCACTGCAGCAGTTTTTTTGTTTTGCAGTCTTTTTGTTTTGTTTTTTTTGTGATAAATCTTCATAAAACGCAAAGCCTTTTTCATCTGAATAGTTATCATCAACCTGATTAAACGTTTTTGTGCGATCGTTTTTAACAATCTCAACATTTGTTGCATACATCGTGCTGGCCAGCAGCAGTATGGAGAGAATTTTTTTCACTAATTTTCCTTTTATTATCATATTGTTAAAAAATATATTTGATAAATATTTAGAATTATAATATAATTGTACAATAAATTCAAATATATCAAGGAATATTTAATGAAAAAACTATTTTTTCCGGTAATTGCAGGAATCCTGTCTTCTTCTCTTATGGCATCGCCTGTTGACAAAAAAAATATTGAAAATCTTCCCTTGCTGAAAAAAGCAAAAATAAAAGTCGAAAAGATATTAGACCAAGGAGATATCTATCAACTGGATTTAGGAAAAGGACAAACTGCGTTTTTGACACACGACAAGAAAACGATTATTTTCGGAAGAGCTTTTAATACAAACACAACAAAAGAGTTAAAAATTCCGGTAGATATGAGCAAAGTTGATTTAAAAAAACAGGCATTTGAGTTTGGAAGTGGTAAAAATGAATATATAGTATTCACTGATCCAGAATGCCCTTATTGTAAAAAATTTGAGAAACAATGGAGCGCTTTAAAAGATAAAGTAAAATTTCATGTCTTTTTGTTTCCTCTCTCGTTTCATCAAAACGCCACCAAGATGAGTCTTTATATATTATCCCAAAAAACAGATGCACTGAGGGCAAAAGCACTTTCAGATATTTCAGATGGTAAAAAAGACTTTCTAAATGCTGATAAGTTTTCAAAAGAAAAAATCAAAAAACTTTATGCTCTGTTAAAAAAAGGACAAAATGTTGCTGATGCTCTTGGTGTCAGAGGCACTCCTTCGATGTTTACACTAAAAGGAGAAAGAGTCAATTGGTCCTCGCTTATGTCAAAATACAAGATTACTCCTGAAAAAATAAACCCTAGAGTATTTCACGAACTTATGAAGAAAAGCAACTACATCACTTATGGCACAGGTAATGATACGCTTTATGTTTTTACAGATATAAACATTTCTTCCTCTGCAATGAAAAAGCTCGATAAGTTGGCAAAATCACACAAAATGATAATATTTTTAAAACCTACAAATGGCAGTCAATTGAAAATGTTTGAGACAGTATATGTTCTTAATAAAAAAACAAACAAAGAGCGTCTGGCTAGCTTCAAGGAATTTGTTGCAGGCAGAACACTTTCTAAAGATGAGCTTGATAAAGTAAAACAGTCTATTGGAAAAAACAAGAATAAGAGCAATCTTTCTCCGCTGCAAAGTTTGATGGTAATAGGTTTTGCAAACGAACAGCTGCATCTTCCCCAAAAAACTGTTTTTATTAATGTAGATGGAGTTATTCAGAAATTTTAGCGAGCCAAGAGTTTTTTTCTCTTGGCCTGTGTCTTATTTTAAAGAATCTATGTCAATTTGGTTTTTTACAATGAGACTCTTGTTTCTAAAATAAATAAAAAGGTAATAAACATGAAAAAAATGTTAAGTGTATTTATGGCTTTTGTTGTTTTTTCCCAGCAAACATATGCAGCTAATCTGTCTGATTTAGTAGATACAGCACATACTAAATCTTCAGAGTGGCAATCTCCTGCAACCGGTTCTAAGTATTTTTATTCTGGCAGTTATGAATTTTCTTTTAAAAAATCAAACGGTTACGCTCCTTGGATAAACGCCGGCAGTACCACCGGTAATCTTTGGCAGGCCGGATGTAATGGTTTCAGTACGGGTGATATGTTTGTAAGTATGCTTGGGCTAAATGATATTAAAGACCAATTGTCTGATGCCGGTGCGCAACTTGCATGGGGAGTTATGCTTGCTCTTGTGATGAGCATGCCTGGATTACAAAAAACTTTTGCGGCTATCCAAAAATGGGCCAGAGCAATACAAAACCTTTTACAAAACGCCTGTAGTATTGGTCAGAGCATTGGAAACAGTGATCTGTTTGGACCAATCAGAAATACAATTACCGGAAAAAATTCAGATGTTGGAATAGCTATACAAAATGCAGATAAAGGCATAAGTGGTTTTGTTGATGATTCTGCAAATTGGATAAACAGCTTTACAAGCTCTTCAGATTCAAACACAACAGCCGCAGCCAAAGATGCCGAAAAAGGTTCGTCTCTTAAAGAGATTCTAAAAACTCTTAAAGGTGTTTTTGGAATCAGTTCTAAAGTTGCAGCTTCCAAGATTACCGATGCTGCCTTGCCAAAAGATTCTTCAACAAACACATTGTATATTGGAGATCTATCAACCTTCTTAAGTAACGGAACAATCGGCGGAAAAAACTTTGTTAATTCCTCTGATTTGGATGCGCTAAAAACAAAAATCCTTTTAGATTTGGTTTTTGTTGGAGACACAGCTCTTTCCGCAAAAGGATTAAAAAGCATTACAGACCTAACTGATTGTACAAGTGTTCCTGGCGGAGAATATTGCAAGGTTAATCCAACTAAAATAGCAGATTCTGCTATTGAACACATGGCCGATGGTGACAAAGGTATAAAAAACCCGTCATATGTAAATCTTTCTCCGATTGTTTCAAGTACCGACAAAGTTGCCGATGCTATCATTAACGGGTTTTCTCCTGACTCATCTTTAATGAAAACTGTTTCCGGTGACAGTATGTCCGGTGACGGCTATTGTTATATTTATAATCATAAAATCACTGTTGGTGATTTTACATACAAGGCAAAAGCTGTTTCATCAACCAGCACTTCCGGGTCACCAAGTAAAAAAGTTATTCGATTTATTTCTCTTGTCTCCTCAAATCATGCAAACACTGCTATAAAGCTTGAATGGGAAGGGGCACTTAAAGAGAGCTACAAGCTTATTAAATATAAAATTAAAGAAAAAAGTGGAATTAACGGAAATATTGGATTATTTGAAAATGAGCCAATTACAGCAGATAGCAACTCCATTATTCCAGTATTGGTTCCTGGCGCCAGCAAATATTTTAGGATAATAGCCACATTAGAAAGAAAGGACGGTCAAGAAACTGGTTATACAGCATCTCTTAAACAATTACTTGCGCAATATAATGCCTATTTGTTTTCATCGTCTTTTTTTGATTCTTTAATAGCACAAATTGACAGCTCAATACACGATACTCCTGCTGGGGGTGATAAAATTGAAAATCTAAAAGCAGAAAGAGAAAGATTGGTAAAAATTAGAGAAAATGTGCAAGAGAGATTCCATAAAGTCATTCAAGATACACGTGATTTCAAGTTAATTGTAGATATTTTTAGTACAATTGAGAAAAATCAGCACCTACAACGCTCTAACATGTTAAGATAGGATAAAAAACAATGAAATATAAACAAACATCAATAAATATTGAAATAGATCTTTTTGATAAAATTGAAAACCTAAAATTATTGACCGGTTCCGACCTCAACACGAGCAAGATAATCAATCTTGCGCTAAGAGAGTTTTTTGAAACAAACTCTGTATATAATGAAATAATAAGTCAAGCAGATGAAAGCATTCTTGTTCCTATTGATAAATATGCTCAGATTTTCTCTGTAAGCAAAAAAACAGTAAAAAGCAAGATACAAAACGGTTCGATACAGAGCATTAAACTGGGTGAATTAGAATATATAAAATTGGCCGAAAATGATATTAAAAATATATTTATACAATTGATTAATCTTAAAAGTCGCGTTGAGAATTTGGAGAAAAAAGTAAAATAATCGCAAGAGGTGCCATTACCTTTTGCTTTTTTCGGCTATTCTTTTGTATTTGCGGATTTTTTGATAATTTTTAATCCAGTTTTTTTAATTTTTTCTTTTGTCACACTATAAACTCATTCAAATTCCCCTGAACCTTAGCAATCCTCTTGTTTCTTGTCAACGGCGGAGTTAAATTCAGCAGTTTTTTGTGAACGGTCTGAGAAAGGTTCCACTATCCTTACCTCCAATCTTGTTTTTAGCAAATGGACACAGGTATTTGCAGGTGACAAAGTTGTAACAACTGCTATTCTTGATAGACTGTTGCACCATTCACATATCATTAATATACAAGGAGACAGCTATAGGTTAAAAGAGAAAAAAGAATCAGGAATTATCAACTCAGATTTATATAAGTTTGGAGCTAAATCTTCAAACAAAATAAGGCAAAATTAAGAGGTGGTTTAAGTTTCAAATTGTAACTTTTTTTTACTTCTTAGTGCAAAATTTTAGTGTTCGTTTGACAACCAGTTGATTAATCTATCGTAATCATGAATTATTTTAGAAATATAGCCTATTTGTTTGTCTTTGCGTTTTGCGTACTCAACATTGCTTTTATTGGCATTCTTCTTTCTTAGCAGCTCTTTTTTTTCGGCAATCTTTTTAACTTTTTCATCATGCAAATACTTGTCAAACTCTTCTTTTGTTTGAAAATCAGGAATTATATTAATAATGTCTTTTTTGACAGTTGGGTTATCTTTGTAAATTGTTTTAAAAAAAGAAGCTGATTTTTTAATGGTGTAAAATTCTTTTTTAGAAAAATCGACAAGCTTACGCACTCTAAAACAAAACTCTTTAGAAGAAGTATTGTGTTCTGCCAAAACAACTGCATAATAATCGTCTTTGTCATATTTAAAATTATCATTCTCTACTTGAAAATCAAAACCTGCTTTTCGTACATATTTTAATGTATTTTTTACATATTCGCTATAAGTAAAAGATATATCTTTTCTTATCACTTGAGAATGTTGATTTGCCAGAATCAACAATGTCCTTCTTCTATTTTTTGGAACATAATAATCACCATCACTTTTTTTATACAAAAATGTTTTTTCCAAAAGTCTTAAATATTTTTTTTGATCCATATTCTTATTTAAATACGTCAATCCTTTGTCTATATTTAATTTGATTTTTTTATTATATAGAGTTTCATCTTTATTGTTAAGCCATTGCATTCCCTCTTTGAGTGCGAAAATATAGCCATAATCCATAATATTAAAAGCTTTTGCTTCATTTTTATAGCTGACCCTAAGCATAGGGCTCTTTTTGCTATAAACTGAAATAAAAAGTGACATATATCCTGTATTGGATGTTGTTTTTTTTGGTTTAAACTTTTCTCTTAACTTTACTGCCGCCTGTAAAGACAAAAAAGGATTTCCAAAATCATCATCACTAAAGACCCTTGATATTGTTTCACCATCTCTGCTAATTCTCAGCCACCATCCGTCTCTTGTGCGCGAAGAACCTACTCTTGTAATATTTTTTAAATCAATATCTGCAAATATTCCAAGTGATTCTAACAACTTTTTGTTTTTTTCTTTCATCTTTTTTATCTCTCTAATATTGCTTTCCCTTTTTGTATAGAAGCAATTTTGACTTTTTCACCTTCTTTTAGACCACCTGTTAGAACTCTATTGTATTTTCCAAGCCTCTCTATTACCAACATATCTGCTTGTGAGACAACTTTTATACCTTTTGCAATGATTACTACTGCGAATACAAAAATTGCTATTGTTTCTGGCATTTAATTTCCTTTTCTGTTTTATTTTACTTTTGTATTATACTGACTAGAACACTACAGATCAACAGCAGAGAAGTTCTAATTATTTCTGATTAATTTTAAATTATACTGTTTTGTTTTTGTCTAATATACAGGATATTAATCACTACCTTTGTTGTGGTTCGATTTTTGTTTTATTGTTAAGCCTATCTTCGTTTTAATATTGGGCTGCTTATGCTTTTTAAAGTCATTTTGCATAATTCCAACTCCGATATTACTTTGAGAAATTTTATCTCTGTTGTAAAATACATATCCTCTATTATCGGATTTAACCTTATTGCGTAAATCAGCAAAAATTATTGCAGTTTTGTAAAAATTACCATGGTATACTTTTTCAATGCTTACCATAATTGCATATTTCTTACCATTACACGAAAAAATTACCCACTCTTGAAATGGGGATGTTTTCTTTTTCGCAACTGAGCTTATTATTGAGCTAATAAGTCTTTCTTGGTCAACCTTCTCATCAAAACCAAATCTATTAGCAAGTTTATTGAAAAATACGGTTCTATATACTGCATATTTTTTTTCATAGGTTCCTATTTTCACCTCAACATCTCTTAGAAACGAAGGAGTCAAAATGAAATCAGAATAAATCTTGATTCTCTCCATATGAAAAGATTCTCTTCTTCCAAAATGCCTTGAACCTATTTTTTCAACAGTTACTACAGTCACAAGGGGACGCTCTGTATTCTTACTTTTATCAACAGCCAATAGGACGGAGTATTTTTCATCATTATATTCAAAGACAAAAACAATTTTACTTTTATCTGGATAGTCCAGTATGTTGTATTGAGAAACAGCAGATCGAATTAACTCTTGATACCCTTCTCTTGTTTTAAACATGAACGATCGAATAGGAGCCTTATTATCATCACTTTTTCGCTTAATAAAGAGATGTTTAGAAAGTCTGATATCGACAGATATGTCAAACATGATAAAATTTAACTCTATTTTTTTAATGTGTCTCATCTTAAATCAAAGCCGATGTTGCATCTATTTTTAATCTCATCCAAGCTTGACATATAATCTTTAATTTTAGCTTTTGACATTCCATTGTTTGTATTTGGGGAAAGAAAACTCACTGTTTTACCACTTGGCAAGAAAATGATTTTGTACCAATATGCCGGTATATTTACTCCATTTCTAATATGCCCCAAACTTCCGCAAGTTCCATTAACAACATTGACCTTACCGTGCCAAGAAGCTTGCATGCGGGCAAACCTCTCGATTTTAGCCCATAGCCTCCTGTTGAGTTGTGGTTTTTGAGGAGAAATATTACTAAGCAAAAAGGTCTCCTTTTGAAGTTTTCTATCGTATGAAAAGGCAGCATTGGGGGCATTATGACCACGATCAAAACCGGTATGAGAGTAATCTCTTGTATAGCTTCTGTATTTAATTGGCACCTGATAATCTGGTTTAAATGTCAAACCTTTTCTTTTATAGTGATGCTTCTTCATATCTTGCGCCGTGATTGAATACACTGCAAGCTTTGGAGCTTTCCATTTATAGCTATAACATATATCCATAGCCGACTTATGGAGTATTTTTGAGCATTTTGTATCAATGTCTATGTTTGGAAGATATTTTGACTCAAATCCAAAGAGCGAAACCGCCAGTAGCAACGCTGTTGTTATTTTTTTAATCATTTTTATCTTTCTCCATTTTTGTTTATTGATACTCCACCTCATAAATTTATGGGGCGGATTCCTACTCTATAGCCTAACTAGCTATTTGATGGTAAGCATTGTTGCCGTGTACCCCACTTTTTTAAGCTTTGTTGTATGTTTGATAAGTTTCTGTTTCTAAGTAATTAATCGTATTACATTAATTAGCTTACGCAACAATAAAAAATATACTTTTGTTCATATTTTATTATATTTTTCAATAAAATCTATAATATTAAATTTATCTTAAAATAAAAGTTATATAATTTTTTATAATTAAATAAAATTTTAATAGAAAGGTACAATAAAATGAATGAAACAGTTCTTAAAAGCAACGATTTCTTAGTCTCACAAACTGATAGTAAAGGAACTATTCTGTTTGCAAATGATGATTTTTGTAAAATTGCCGGTTTTACAGTTGAAGAGATGATAGGAAAGCCACATAATATTGTTAGGCACCCAGATATGCCAAAAGCAGCTTTTAAAGACCTGTGGGAAACCATTAAACAAAATAAAATTTGGACCGGTTATGTCAAAAATAAAACAAAAGATGGCGGTTTTTACTGGGTATTTGCTACAGTGTACCCAATGTATGATGAAGTAAGACAAGCCATAACATATATGTCTTGCAGAAGAAAGCCCTCCAAGGCAGAAATTGCAGCAGCAGAAAATCTCTATAAAACATTACAATAAGCAGGTATGACAATGAAACAATTACAAAAAAATATTATTCTATCAGTCGGCTTTGTTTTACTTATAGGAACATTACTTTTATCAACATCTTCTATCCTACAAATAGCCGTTGCTTTAATTGTGTTTGCGCTTAGTTTGGTATTTTTAAACATGTCTCAATCTAAAACCAATCTAACAAACCTACTTCAACAAATTGATGAACTCATTGAATTTGAAAGAAATAAAGTAGATATAAACGAAAATACGAAAGATGAGATAGAAGCTACATTAAATAAACTTCTTAAAAAATATGAACAACTTATACTTAACGATACAAAAGTAGCGGGAGAGATGGTTCTACTTGCAGACAAAGTAGCAAAAGGTCACTATTCTTGTCGTATTAATGCAGATAGTAGTACACCTTATGTTCATGTACTTAGAGAGAGCATGAATAAAATGATTGATTCTTCTGAGGAGAACTTAGATCAGGCAATTAACACACTACAAGAGTTTGCTAACGGAAACTTCCATGTTAGATGTGACATCAAGGTTGAAGCAAAAATGGCCGATCTTTTAGAAAATATAAATAATCTCGGTCAAGCTTTAGAAGATATGCGACAAGAAAATGATAACTCTAATAAAGTCATCGCAGAATCCGCTAAAGATCTCAATGCTACAATCGAAGATATAACCAACACTACAATTGCAGATTTCAAAGAAGTAATAAATTCCATTGTTGATCGTATCCATTCTATCTCCTATAAAGAAAATGAAATGGTAGAGAATCTTGAATCACTTGTTGGCAATGCTAATGATACAAAAGTTATCTTAGCAACTATTGGAGATATTGCCGAACAAACAAATCTGTTGGCACTTAACGCTGCTATTGAAGCTGCTCGTGCAGGTGAGCATGGTCGTGGATTTGCTGTAGTTGCCGATGAAGTACGAAAGCTGGCTGAGAGAACTCAAAAAAGCCTAGCTGAATCATCTGCTACTACAAATATACTGATACAGTCCATTTCAGAAGCTTCTGACAGCTTAAAAAACAATGCTGAAGATGTCAATAATATATCCCAGGAAGTAAGTGGTGCAAGTGAAAAGATGGATGATATTATTGATGTTTTACAAAAGTTGACTGATGCAAATTAGTTTTACCATAGCTGTAAAAACAGCCTGAGACGGACAAGCAGTCATTTCGCTTATAGAATTACAATACAATTTTGGTAAATGTTTGCAGTTTGTGAGCTACTCAATCGCCAAAGGCAATTGAGATCTCAGCTATTTGGCTTAAGCATTACCATTCATATGACATTGGGGGGTCTTTTCTCCTATTTTTTTATGTTATAATTGCGTTTCAAGTGCAAATTTAGCAAACTCTCTAACTGTTTGTATTTTGACGCCCTGCTCTGTCGCCAAACGCTGCAGGGCTTTCATTTTTTCAAAAGTCACTTTTTTCACCTCCTTTATGAGATTTAACTGCTTTTATTCTTTGAATGAATATTTCACATCGCCAAAACCGACATCAAATACATCATAGTCGTCATCAACCATCTCCTTCATCCCAAGCAAAGTTAAGAATTCTCCACCTTCTTCCGGTATAAAGAATGGTTTAGAACTGCTAATGATATTTTTGTCAATATAATAAGATATGCCACCAACAAAAACAAACTGGCCAAATTCTATTTTTTTCTTTTTAAGTTCTCTTGTTACTCTTTCAATAAGCTTAGGCAAAAATGTAGCCAGGGCCTGCTCTTTCTCTCTGATAATATTAACAGTGTTAAAACCAAGATCTATTTTTTCTTTTAAGAAAATCTCCTTTAGCATTTGAGCATTTGTTGTCACTTCGTCATGTTTTCTTTTTAACTCCTCTCTGAAATACTCGGTCAACAAATTATAAACACCAAGTTCATCATGAATGGAGTTGGTATAGAGTATTTTTCCTGCTTCATTCGTTACAGATATATTAACCGTATTGAAACCGCCATCAATAACAAGTATATTTCCATCTTTTGGATTAATCATGTTTTGCATAACAAGATGAGAAACAGCAGCAGTTCCCTGAGGTAAAACTCTTACTTTTTCAAGTGTTGGTATATTTCTTTTTAGGCTCTCTTTCATCTTTTCGATAATTCCGCCATCTTCTTTGAGTTTTGAGGAATAGTACGCCTCTGTCGGTATTGAAATCGCAATTTTTTTAATAGGTCTATTTTTAATGAGACTTCTTACAAAAATATGACTGTAGTTTACCAGGTCCTTTAGGTCATACATGTAATCAATATTGGATCCGGAAGTTTCGCCGACTCTATATTTAAAACCTTCAAACTCTATTGCATCCTCAGCCAGTATTTCATCGCCTGATAGTTTTGTAAGCGTTGATGCTATTTTGTTTACATTTTCATTCATGGTTATACTCCTTATTAAAGTTCAATTTTAAAGCCGCTTGTAGCTTTTGTGCCTGTATCAGTGTTATCGCTCTTTTGACTGTCTATTGTTTTTTCATTGTCTGGTTTGTCTGTTTTTTGCTGAGGTTCTGTTTCTGGCAATGCTTCTGTAATAACTACATCCATTGCAACTGCTTTGGCTTTTTTTGCATTTTCGTATCCGAAATATATTTCATTGCTACTATCTTGTGCCAAGAGAAATAGTGCTTTTTCAAAAGATTTGCTTTTTATCTTTTTTTCAAGCAAGTTGTATATTGCTATAGCTTTTGGGTTATCCAATGTAAGCTGTATCTTCATTGTTTTTTCCTTCTGTTATTTTTAACTTATTCTAAACTATTGCTAAACAATGTTTAAACAATGCAAAATTATATATTATATTTGCCTAATTGTCAATTTTATATTATTATTACACAAATAATTTATATATATTAATTTGCTGATATTTTAAGAAACTGGGGATGAATGCAAAATATTTTTAATTCTGACGAAAAAATAAAACAACTATCACAGGAATATTTTATTAATGAATTGGAATTATTTTCTATCATTAACAAGGCTATTAAAACAGTTTTTTCGTGTGATGTAGCTACTTATGTTTCAAATAGCAAGGTTATTACAGGAATGGTGTCTAAAGATGGCTACACTGTAAATTATAATTCTTTTAATTTGACCAGATTGCAAATGAATTCAGTATCAACCGCAATTTATGAAAATCTTATTGAATATTCAATTGAAAACAGATTTGAATTATTTTTTGATCCAGATAAAATTTACAAAGCTGTTCCTGTTGATATTTCAGGTAATGACATTTTATTAAAGATTCTCAACAATGATAAATCTTCTCTATATACTTTTAAATTGCCTGTTGTTTTTATTACATTCAATCAAATGATGAAAATCAAACAACAGAAATTTTTTAATGAAAAAAACATTTTATATGTTTCTATCGAAAGTAGAGCTGGAAAAGAAATTCGATGTTCTTGTATTTCAGAGGGTGCATTAGCATTTCTTTTTGAAAATTTATTTTATTTTTTAAACAGGAAGCTGAGAAAGAAGTACAAGTTAAAAAAACTCTCAGTTGTTGTTGAGCCAACACTTAAGGATATTCATTTTTATTATCTTATTCATGGCGATATCCAAATAACAAAATATTTTAAATCGTCTCTATATAAACTACTTGAAAGTAAAATTGGCCGAGTGCATGTTTACAACAAAAACTATGCTAAATCAAAAAGGAGAGAAAGCAAATGAAACAATTAGGTGAGAGAAAAACAAATCGAATCAAATTAATACTCAGAGGGTTGTGCTGGAAAATAGATTCGTTTATGACATGGCTAAGGAATCATATGTTTTGTTATTATGATTTAGAGATGCAAGAGATTAAAGAACAAGTTCGGTTGGTCCATGAACAATCAGAGAAGTTTGAGGCAGTTGAAGAGTTGGCTCCTGATATATTATTGGCACTAGAGAGATTAAAGCATTGTGAATGTATTAGAGAGATTTTAGAGGAGAGGTTAGGAGAACTGGAAAGGTTGGTTGTGGATTTATATGTTGCGGACATGAATGATGACAGAGAAAGAAGAATGGAAATTTACAATATTTTAATCAAAAGTAAATTTATCAGACAAGGAGAATAAAATAATGGGTAATACAGATAGTTTCAAGGGGAATAATATTTTTCTACTGCAGGGAAAATTATCTGACGGAACTTATCAAGAGATTGTCTCAAAAGACATTAGTGTCTTACAGAAGATTTTAACAAATTGGTTAAGGAACAATAGTCACGGGTTTATTTTAAAGAAGGAGAAAAGATGAGATGATCAGGACAGCAAAGAATAATTTAATGAGAAAAGTAGGTGATGTTGAATTTTTGACATTTAGTAAAAATATATTTTAAACAGCAACAGGAGCTAAAGGGATGAATTATAAAGAGCCAATGGATATTTGCGATGTACTAAATGAAAAATATATTGCTGGATATTGTAACATGCTAACAAAAAAAGCTATTGACATTCAAAAAAAGCATGGTCCAAACGGACCAATTATTTTTCATAAAAACCAAGATTATGGATTTTTGATGTTTGATTATGGATTTTTAATTTATTCATTAATTGAGTATGTTAAAGGTATAAAAAAAGCATCTATGAAAATCGAAGAAGGAGAAGATATTGCTAAATTGATTGAGCGTGATTTTTTAAGAAATGATGATGAAAAATTAGCAAGAAACGGGAAGTTTTTTGTGAATATTTTATCATATCATGGACTTAGTTTTTTGAGCAAATCTAATAAAAATTTCTATAATAGAATTTTGCTAAAAGATAAAAAAAGCAATAAAATTACTCTGCTCAATTCTGTTTCAATCAATAGCGAGCCATTAGAAAAGATTATAGGTAAGAAAGCATATGAGGAAAGAATATCTTTGATTTTAAACTCTTCTGATATTGAAGTTATAGGTTATGACAGACAAGTTACGAGTACATTGAAAGCCATTGAGGGAACAGTAGAAATACATCAATTTTGGTCAAAAAGCGATGGGTTAAATGAAGGTATTTTTAACTAGAAAAGTTAATTTATTTAATTTTAAGGGTTATTATTATAATAATATTAATAATATATATTATAATAATCTAGCCCTCAAATTGTCATATTTTCTTAGTTTTTTTGCAATTGTATATATAATATTAATAATATTATAATTTTATATAAAAATTAAAACTAATATTATAAAAAGTTTATACTTTGTATATTGCCCTAAAATTTCAAAAAACGACAATTTTAAATTTTCAAAAAGGTGTAAAAAATGGATTTAATCATCTCAATTATTTTCTTTCTTTTTCTTGTAATGATTGTTTATTTGATTTTTTTAAAAATCAAAGACAGTTTTTGGTTTCGCACACAACAGGTAAGAAGAGCCGCTATTCAAAAAGAGAGAGAAAGAGCAAAACTGATAGAAAAATACACAGACAACAAAAGCGAAGAAGAAAAACAAGAATTTATTCTAAAACTCAAAGGCAAAAATGAAGCTGTAAAAATTCCATACGCAACATTTGATTACATCTACAGACACATTGATGATTTTGGAGTGATTGATAAAAATGGCAATATTGTTCTTGTTGCAGAAGAGGCATATCGAAAGATTACAAGTCGATCTAAAATCAGTAGTGCCATCCCATCTGATTCAAAAGAATCAAGTGGCACAAAAGAGGTGCCGAAAAATTATTTTGAAATAAATATTTCCGAAGACGGAACGATAATTGAAAGAAACCATATTGACAACAGTTTGAGTATTGAAACGCAAGAGAAAAATAAATATGTCTATCAGAATAACAAAACAGTGTCTGTAGAGCTAAATAACACTCAATCTAATGGTAAGGGTAAGGTTAAAGACAAAAATGCCTCTAAGGGCAAATATGAGACGGATTCTAAAATCGCCTCAGAAGAAATCAAAAATCTACCTGTTGCCATAAATGAGCTGGAGCAACACAAGGGACAAATAGCAGAATTAGTAGAAGAGAGGCGACTACTTCAAGAAGAGCTAATTAAAGATCCGCTCACACGAGCTTTCAACAAAAGAAAATATTTAGAAGACATAGAAAAATTTGATGTCAAAGAGTGTATTATTGCTTTCATAGATGGTGATAAATTTAAAAATATCAATGACACTTATGGGCACAAAACCGGTGATCTTGTGCTTCAGATGATAGCAGATAAGGCATTTAAACAAATAAAAGGTCAAAATATTGGACTATACAGGTATGGTGGCGAGGAGTTTGTGTTGATTTCTCATGAGAATCGACAAAAAACGCACGCAATACTTGAAAACATAAGAAAATCAATTGAAGACAATGAGCTTCATGTAAACGGAAATATTATTAAGTTTACAATCAGTACAGGGGCCTGTATTGGTGAGTGGTACGACAGCTTTGATAAAGCAACAAATTGCGCCGATGAAATGATGTACCGCGCAAAGAAAGGCGGAAGAAATAAAATAGTTTTTCCTAATGAAAAACCGATTATTAACCTTGAAAAGAAAAAAGGGAAAGAACACTCTGTTGATGATGCTACCAAAAGCGTTAACAAAGACGACAAACAAGATAATATTAGCATAAACAGCATTACTAAATCACAAGAAACGGAACCAAAAAAAGAAGAACCAAAAAAACTGAATATTCATCAAGAGCTCTTGATTTCACTTGCCAAAGAGAAAGAAGAAAAAGAAAGAAAAGAGCGAGAAGAAAAAGAACAGCGACCGTCCCAAAAGGAACTTATAGAGGCTTATGAAAACGAAGAAACCAAAGAGGATGAAACAATACCAGATGATAGACAATCTGCTAATGAGCCAGACAAGCATTCAATATCCGGCATTGACATACTCCTTAGGAATATAAACAACATTCCATTGAGTGATTTTCTACAAAGTGTTCTAGTGCCTCACAAAGAGATAAACATACCCGTGTTACTACGAAATGACAGTTTTTTATATATCGACAGCAGTTATTTTTTCTACTGCCTGATTGAACTTGTAGATGAGACAGACAAGGCAGTAGTTTTTGATGATATCTTCAAAGGAAAAAAGAACTTTCTCCTACGCTTAGATAAAGTCGTGCAAGTTATTGGCGCAATAAATACGAGCTCATTCACACAGTCTTTAGCGGAGTTGATATCGCTATGGGGTGAAAACAATTTTACCACAAAAAAATTCTTTAACTTTGACGGTAAACTCTACACAAGCAACATGCTCCAGTTGAATAAAAACACTCTTGAAGCTTTAAATCTCGATGTATCGAATATTGAAGTAATAGACTTTTTACAAAAAGATGAAGCTAATGGCTCCTTTTCAATCACACATCATGTGTTTAAAACTCTGTTTAAATAATGTTTAGACATTGTTTAAACTCTTTTAAAACAATCATATACTTAAAACACTGTTTTATCATCTTCTTAAACTCTGTTTTTCCTCTGTTTAAACAATGACAGTTTAAAAATTCTTTTCATTCTTATTTTAAACATTGCCTAAACTCACTTTAAACTATCATATTGTTTATTCTTTGTTTTAACATTGTTTAGTCATTGTTTAAACAATTAATATTATTTGGTATATGTTTAAACAGAAGATAGGAATTGTTTAAACATTGTATGTTTTAAAACTCTGTTTAAATATTGTTAAAATTTGCCATAGGATGCTTTTTGATTGTTTCCGGTGAACTACCCCGCCATAAATGGCGGAGCTTCCTAGAAACTCCAAACTACTGTTTAGGATATTAAGAGGCTTTGACGATAGTTCCTACCGCATTAAGAATATTTACACTGGCATTGTAGTCTGCATTTAATGCCGTGTGACATTTAGTACAGATGAATTGAGCCTGTGTTTGCCTATTCTCTTTTGAAATGTGTCCACACTTTGAACATTTTTAAGAAGTATGTTTTGGATCAACTTTTATGAGCTCTCCGCCATTTCTTTTCAATTTGTATTCAAGTAGCTCAAAGAATTTCCCCCATGATTGTTGCAATATTGAACGGTTAAGTCCACTTTTTGCACTTGCTCTCATATTGGGATTTTCTATTGAACCTTTAGCTTTTTTAGACATATTTTTTACTTTTAAATCTTCAACTTTTACAGTTTGGTTTTCACTAAGTTTATTTGAGATTTTATGTAAAAAATCATTTCGTTTATTTTTGATTTTTAAATGCTTTTTAGCAAGTTTTGCTTTTACTTTTGCTCTATTTTCACTCCCTTTTTTCTTGCGACTTAAGCTCTTTTGAGCTTTTATCATTTTTTTTATATCTTTTGTTAAGTCGTGCTCTTTGGTGGGATTTATTGGTTGATTTTCACTTGTATAAGCAAATACAACTATTCCCATATCTATCCCTATAGATTTACCATTATTAGACCCTACACACTCATTTAAACCATCTTCGTAGTTAATACTTGCAAAGTATTGATTAGCTTCATAACTTACTGTTACAGTTTTAATTTTGCCTGCAACTATTCCACGATGAAACTTTGCTCTAACTTCACCTATTTTTGGAAGATACAATTTATTATTTTTGATAGTTGCTGTTGAAGTTTGATAGCTGTAAAATGAATGATGCAACACTTGAAAAATTTGATGGGGAAGCTGACCATGTTCATCTGTTAGTCTTATATCCACCACGGATAGCTTTGTCTGTTTTAGTTAATTCATTAAAGGGCGTGTCAAGTAGAAGATTAAGACAAAATTTTGATATATTCAAAAAAGAGTATTGGGGTGAAAATGTAGCCTTATGGAGTAGAAGTTATTTTGTGGCAAGTGTTGGTGGTGCTCCGATTGAGATATTAAAGCAATACATTGAACAACAAAAAACCCCTGATTAATATTTGTTTCACAAATGTTCCTTATATCCCCGCCCTTAACGGCGAGGGTTTACGGAACAGGTGCTAAAGTAGCGGGCAGAAAAACCAAATGTATTTTTGAGTAAGTACATGAATATTGATAGGAACAATCCTGGTTTTACCGCCTTTTCCACACTCTACTCTAACCCACCCGCTTTCTACAATGTCGCCAAGAAGCATATTTGTTGCTTCACTTATTCTCAATCCAGATGAATAGATTAGTACCACAAGGGCATAATTTCTATATTGTATCCATGTTGCCTGTTTATCATAAATTGGATTTTTCACTTTCAAAAGCTCTAGCATTTCAGATTCGTCAATTATATTGGGTAGTTTTGACATAAATTTTAGATGTTTTAGCTTTTGTGATTTACAGCAATTGTATTTCTCACACAAAAATTTTGTAAAATTATTCAGCGAGGAAATTAGAAGATTAGTGGTTCTAGTGCCGAGAGTAGCATTGTTTCTTGTATGACTAATAAAATTATATAATGTATTTTTTGTAATTTGATTAACATTATGATAATTTTGCATTTTTAAAAAGTACAAAAATGAATCAGCAGTATTGTGGTAGATTTTTATTGTCTTTTTTGAATAAGACTTTAAAACCAAAAGATAGATATTGTAATTTTTCAGCAATTTGTCTGCATTTACCAGACAAAGATCCTCATTACACATCCTTATCTAACTATTTAGTTTTTTAGATTCAAACTCGTATATTTCTGTTTTTTCCTCATCTGAAATATCAAAAACAAATTTTTGATGACCTGATGCTAACATAATTTTGATCATTGTCTGGAAGCTCATAGTGCCCCTACCAACCATGTTGATGAATGCCTTTTCTGCTGAATACACTTTATCTAGTTCTTTTAATTTTTCAATTATTTCCAAAGAATCTGTATTTTCAACCATTTTGTAAATATTTCTTTTTATTACATTAATGTACGGGTTCTCTGCTTTAGTAACCCAAACCTTCTTGATTTTCTTTTTTTTCATTTTCTTCCTCACTATTGACAAAATTTAAGTTTCAATATGTTATTATAACGAACTTTGATTTTTTTTATTGTAAAATTACAAAAAGAAAGATTGGAAGAAATATTGAAAAAAGGAAATATGCAATGATTATCTTGTCGCCAAACTTCGTAACATTACCATATTTCCGTCTAATGAAGAAAAAACCCCTACATATAGAACATATAGAACATATAGAACATATAGAACATATAGAACATATAGAACATATAGAACATATAGAACATCAAAGAAGGAGCCTTTAATGTTGAAATCATACACCTTCTTTAATAAAAGCAAGCTTAAAAAAGTGTATTACCTTAAACAACATAGAAAAGAAATTTTAGAAAAATTAAATCCCTCATCTATATTCTCAAAGCACGGACTGCTCGTAAATACTGCTAATGTAAATTCTCTTGAAAAATCATCTGCTCTCTTGAGAGTGGTTTTCAGGCATAAGATAAGCCGAGTTTTGTAGTGATAGCATTAATCTACTGCACATCTTGCGTTGTGCCTCTAGCGAAACAATAGCATTGTAAGACGCTAACCATTTGTTTCTTGCTGCCATGTTGGGTTTACAAGCTCTCTATATCGCTATAAAGACTGGTGGTCTCTTACACCACCTTTTCACCTTTACTACCAAAAGGTAGAAGTTTGTTTTCTGTTGCACTTTCCCTCGTATTGCTACGGCCATTAGTTAAATGGAACACTGTCTTACAGCAGCTCGGACTTTCCTCTTGAATACAGGTTCAAGTTACTATCTCTTATGCCTGATGGAATTATACATAAAAATTCTAAACAAAGGCTAGAGCATGAACATCTGTTCATACTAATATGGAGCAATAAGAACAATTGTTCACTTGTATTTAAGAAGATATTAACAACTGTTCATATATAATTGCATATACAAGAACAATTGTTCACTTTTAGAAGTAAAGGAGCTTTAAATGCCTGAAAACAGGGATATAAAGAAAAAAAACACAACAAAAGAGAAAATACTTACAGCCGCAACCGCCCTCTTTTCACACTACGGATACAAAGGAGCCAGTGTGCGTAAAATTGCTGCTGAAGTTGGAATAAGAGAGAGTGCTTTATACAATCACTACAAGAGCAAGGAGGAGATATTTCTTGAAGTTGCTAAAAATATCTTCTCTTCGCCCTTTTCGTTTTCAGAAGACGAAGTGAAAGAATTGGCATTTAGGGGGAAACCGTTTTTACAAAAATATACCATGCAGTATAAAATGCTGACATTTGACAAAAAAAACGAAAACATGTTCAGGCTGCTCATGATTGAGCTTATGCAAAATAAAAGCCTCAGGGAACAGTTTATGAGCCAATACCATGATAAAAACATTGCCTTGCTCTCAGAAGGCTTTTTCATTATGATGCAAAACTCTTTAATTCGCTCTTGCGATCCAATGCTTATTGCTTATGAGTTTATCAGCACCCTCTTTTATATCAGACTTCAGGTTACATTACTGAGATTTGATGCCTGTTCGACAAATTCACTTGCGACACAATTTGAAAAACATGTAGATTTTTTTTGGGAAAGCATCAAAATATGATATTATAGAATATTAGATACTAATTAATATCAAATACTTGTTTTAAAAAAAGCAGTCCCTGATAAAGAACTGCTTTTTTATGCTAAAGGTTAAAAGTTATTTTGTTCCCATCGCATCTAAAGCATAGGCTTTTCCAAGCGCATATGCTTTTTTGTTTGCCTCATGAACTTTTGGCGGAACTTTTGAAAGCATTGTTTCAATCAAAGACTCTTCCGGAAGTACACCGGTCATTGTGTTTGTAATTGCCAAAGCAACAACAGATTGGGTAATTACATTCCCGACCTCTTCTTTTGCAATCGTAATGATAGGAATTTCAATAATATCCCACAGTTTTCTGTCTTCTTCTGTCGGGTGTACAAGATTTGGATCAACAACTATCTTGTTTCCGGGTCTTACACCATTTTTGAACTGGTGATAAGAAACATCTGCAACAGAAAGCATAAAATCAATTTCACCTTCATTTGCATACGGATAACGAATCTCTTCATCATCAAGTGTAATATCAACAACAGTTGCACCACCACGAACCTGAGAAGTATAAGTAGCTGTTTTTAGTCCATATCCACCGTTTTTAATTTTACAGGCAGCCATAATTTCACCGGCAAGGAGAACACCCTGTCCGCCTACACCAGTAAATCTTAAAGTATGTCTCATCTATAACCCCTTATATTTTTTTCTCAAAATCATCTTGAGTGATTTTAGGACGTTGCCCTTGTGCTGCTTTTTGAATTTCAGCATACATATCGCAATACTCTTCTTGTTCAACTTCTCTTAAAACACCGGTTGGAAAAATGTTAAGCTGTTCTTCTTCAGAGAGTGCTTCCCATTTTTTCAGCGGAAGTGTAATTTCATCAATCCATTTCAGGTTATCCATTGCAGAAACCATTTTGTTTTTACGGCCAAGGTTGATGTGACAGTTGGAAAAGATATCCATAAATGAGAAACCTTTATGAGAAAAACCTTTTACAAGAATTTTTTCAAGTTTCTTAGGGTCCGTCATAGACTCACGCGCTACAAAAGACGCCCCTGCTCCGATTGCCAGTTTACAGGCATCAAAAGTCGGATCAATGTTACCGTTCTTTTGAGAAACAGTCCACATACCGCGAGGAGTTGTCGGGGAAGTCTGTGAATTTGTAAGACCATAAATAAAGTTATTGATTAGAATAAAATTCAAATCAATATTTCTTCTACAGCCGTGAATAGTGTGGTTTCCTCCGATTGCAAGTCCGTCACCGTCACCTGCAACAACAATGACATGTGCATGCGGCTTGGCAAGTTTGATTCCTGTAGCATACGCAACAGTTCTACCGTGTGTTGTATGCACAGTATTACAGTCGATATATGAAGAAAAACGACCAGAACACCCTATTCCGGATACGATACAAACATCTTTCATATCCCATCCCATTTTCTCAATTGCACGGATAGTCGCTTTTAAAATAACACCATCACCACAACCCCAACACCACAGTGTCGGCATCTTGTTTACACGTAAATATTTATCATAATTAAATGCCATTAAATCATCTCCTTAACTTTTGCTACCATTTCTGCCGGTGCGATCGGACGACCGTTTGCTTTGAGTAAAGTAGTAAAATCATTACGTTTGATAACGCGTTCAATTTCTTTTGAGTACTGACCCATATTGAGTTCAGTCACCATAATTCTGTTTTCAAATTTCTTTCCAATCTCTTCTAATCTTTTAATAGGAGACGGCCACAACATAATTGGTCTGAACAGTCCTGCTTTGATACCTTCTGAGCGAAGTTTTTTAACAGCTTCATAAGCACCAAGAGCAATTGAACCATAGGCAATGATACAAACATCAGCATCTTCCAAATCAACTTCTTCATAATCAGGAAGGTCATCAAGTCCGCCATTTTCCAAGTGTACTGTATTTATCTTACCGACTAAACGCTCAATGTTAAATTCACACTGCTCTGCATCTTCGGTAGGAAAACCTTCGTCTCCGTGATGCAAACCTGTGATGTGGTATTTATACCCTTCAAACATAGGGTTAAGTACCGCAGGTTTGTTCATTTCAGCTTTATATGGCTTGTAATCTTCCGGATTGCCATGAAATCTTTCGCGGTCTACAATAGCAGCGTCAATTTCTTCAATATCCGGTAAATCAGCTTTTCCGTGCATGTGCCCGATTGTTTCATCAAGAAGCATAAAAACAGGAGTCATATATTTTTCAGCCAGGTTAAATGCACGTACTGTTTGTGTATAACATTCAGTTAATGAACCTGCACATAGAGTGATAGACGCATAGTCACCGTGTGTAGGATACTGTGCCTGACCGATATCTGCCTGAGAAACACGAGTAGGAAGACCTGTAGAAGGACCGCCACGCATTACATTGATGATAACCAATGGAATTTCAGCAATAAAAGCGAGACCAATCTGCTCCGCTTTTAAAGAGATACCAGGACCAGATGTAGCTGTAAAAGATTTAACACCTGTCATTGATGCACCGATAGCAGCTGAAATACCCCCGATTTCATCTTCCATCTGAATACAGACACCACCGACCTTTGGCAATAAATCAGAAGATTCATGCATTACTTCAGATGATGGAGTAATAGGGTATCCTCCAAAAAATCTTGCTCCTGCTTCTACTGCAGCTTTTGCAGCTAATTCATTACCTGTCGAGATAACTTCTCTCATTATTTAGCTCCTTTTTGTTTCACAGACATATAATTGTTTGCAACAATTTCCGCTTGTCTTTTTTTCGCTTCATCAGTTAGTTTTGCAAAACTTTTTCCTGCAGCTTTCAATTCTTTTCTGTCTGCTACATAAATAGCAAAATCCGGACATGTAAGTTCACATTCATTACACCCGATACAATCTTCCGGATAATCAATTGATATCATTGCACCCAGTGTTGATGTTGGGTCATATACCATTCCTAATACACCGGAAGGACACACAGACACACAAATGTCACACGCTTTACAATTGTTCGTGTTTACCCATACTGGTTCATTTCCTGGGTTTTCAGTTTTAAAAGTTCCCATTTATTCTCCTGTTGTTAAGTACAAATTAACTATGTATATTAGTTTGCATATATTAGTTTGCATATTAAGAGTATAGCAAATCATTATCAACTTGATTATAAAAGTTGATGTTTATTGCTAAAAAGAGCATATAACGTTTAGTATTTACACACTTATATTGAAATTTTAAAAAATAAAATTAAAGTATAAATTATAAAAACCATATACCGTTTAGTATCTACACACAAGCAGTGAGATTTTAAAAGATTAAAAAGAGATATAAATTATAAAAAAAGAGGAAAAAAACTTTCTGGAAAATTAATATTTTCAGAAAGTTTTTGTGAAAGAGTATAAAAATAAATTATTTTTTTGCTAAAACTTCAGCAACAGCTTTTCCGATTTCTGCTGGAGAAACAACAACTTTAACACCGGCAGCTTCAAGAGCTTCCATTTTTTCTTTTGCAGTACCTGCACTACCGGAAATAATCGCACCGGCATGACCCATACGTTTTCCTTTAGGAGCTGTTTGCCCTGCAATAAAAGCGACAACAGGCTTTGTTATCTGCTCTTTTATCAGTTTTGCCGCCTGAATCTCAAGGTCTCCGCCGATTTCACCAATCATTACAATTGCCTCTGTTTCAGGATCAGCTTCAAACATTGGCAGAATCTGCTTGTATGAAAGTCCGATAATCGGATCCCCGCCGATACCAACAGCAGTAGAAATACCAAATCCTTCTTTTACAACCTGGTTGGCACCTTCGTAAGTAAGTGTTCCGGATTTGGAAATGAGTCCGACATTGCCTTTTTTGAAAATCATTCCAGGCATAATTCCGATTTTACACTCCTCGGCAGTGATAATACCAGGACAGTTTGGCCCTATTGTTTTCATATTGTGTTTAGTAGCATATTGCTTGGCAAACATCATATCTTTGACCGGAGCCCCTTCTGTAATGATTACAGCAAGTTCAATTCCTGCATCGGCAGCTTCCATTACAGCATCTGCAACAAACGCAGGCGGAACAAAAACCATAGAAACAGTTGCACCGGTTGCATCAACCGCATCTTTGACCGTATTGAAAACCGGTTTACCCAAATGTGTTTCACCACCTTTGTTTGGTGTTACACCACCGACAATATTTGTACCGTAATCAATACACTGTTCTGCATGAAAAGTACCCTCTTTACCGGTAAAACCCTGAACGATTACTTTTGTATCTTTGTTTACTAAAATTGACATATCTTATAACTCTCCTTTTGCTGCAGCAACAGCTTTTGCAGCACCGTCTGCCAAGTCTGTCGCTGGAATTACATTTGGTATATTTGCATTTTTAAGAATCTCTGCTGCTTCTGGAGCATTTGTACCATCAAGACGAACAATAACCGGTACATGAACATCTACAAGTTTTGTAGCTTCAAGTATACCGTTTGCGATACGGTCACATCTGACTATACCGCCAAAGATATTTACAAAAATGGCTTTAACATTTGGATTTTTCAAAATTATTTCAAAACCTTTTGCAACCGTTTCTGCATTTGCACTTCCCCCGACATCAAGGAAATTCGCAGGTGTTCCGCCCATATAGTTAATAGTATCCATTGTTCCCATAGCAAGCCCTGCACCGTTTACCATACAACCGATTTCACCGTCAAGCGCAATATAAGAAAGACCATACTGGGCAGCTTCACGCTCATCCGGATCTTCTTCTGAAATATCTCTCATTGCTTCAAGTTCAGGATGACGCCCAAGTGCCGAATCATCAAATCCCATTTTGCCGTCAAGTGCAATAAAGTCTCCAGAACCGGTTTTTACAAGCGGATTGATTTCGATCATCTCTGCATCTTTGTCCATATAAAGCTTATAGAGTTTAGAAGCAAAATCAATCATTTTACGCTGCTCGTTTTTATCTGTAATCCCAAGACCGAAAACCAATTCACGACCATGAAACCCTTGAAATCCGATAGAAGGATCAACAGTAACTTTAATGATTTTTTCCGGAGTTTTTTCTGCTACAGTTTCTATGTCCATCCCGCCTTCGGTAGAAGCCATGATAATCGGCATTTCCTGTGCGCGGTCAAGTACTACAGAAAGGTAAAGCTCGTCTTTAATGTCAGCACCGTCTTCTATATATACTTTTTGTACAAGTTTTCCTTCAGGCCCTGTTTGGTGTGTCACCAAAGTCATACCAAGAATTTCCTGGGCATACTGTTTTACTTCATCAAGACTTTTAGCCAGTTTTACACCACCGCCTAGTCCACGACCACCTGCATGTATTTGTGCTTTTACAACCCAGACAGGTCCACCTAACTCTTTTGCATTTTCTACAGCCTCTTCCACCGAGTTTGCAATTTTACCTTTTGGTGTCGGAACACCATACTCAGCAAAAATTTCTTTTGCCTGATATTCATGTATATTCATTTATTCTCCTTGTTTAAAATTGAAAGACGCTTGTTTTTAAGCCTTATACGACTCGGAATTTAGTTCCTCGCTTGCATTGGCTTTTAAGCCTTATACGACTCGGAATTTAGTTCCTCGCTTGCATTGGCTTTTAAGCCTTAGGTGCAATCATCTCTTCCGGTTTTACATATTCGTCAAACTGTTCAGGTGTCAAAAGCCCGAGTTCAACAGCTGTCTCTTTCAATGTTGAATTGTTTGCATGCGCAGTTTTTGCAATTTTAGCTGCATTTTCATATCCGATATATGGGTTCAAAGCTGTTACAAGCATCAATGAATCATGTAAATAATGATCTATTTTTGCCTCAACAGGTTTGATTCCCACAGCGGCATTATCATTAAATGATATGATTGAGTCACTTAAAAGACGCACAGACTGTAAAAAATTATATGCTATAACAGGTTTAAAAACATTTAATTCAAAATTTCCCTGACTTGCTGCAAAGCCTATTGTTGCATCATTTCCCATAACCTGACAGGTAACCATTGTTACCGCTTCACTTTGTGTAGGATTTACTTTTCCCGGCATAATAGAACTTCCAGGCTCATTTGCAGGAATTTCAATTTCACCAAGGCCGCAACGGGGACCTGATGCCAACCATCGCACATCATTTGCTATTTTCATCATATCAGCAGCAAGTGCTTTGAGCGCACCGTGAGCAAAAACAAGTGCATCATGGGAAGTGAGTGCGTGAAATTTGTTTGGTGCTGTCACAAATTCATGCCCTGTCAATTCACTGAGCTTTTTAGCAACTCTTTCACCAAGTTCGGGATGAGCGTTAAGCCCTGTTCCGACTGCGGTACCGCCAAGTGCCAACTCTCTGACTGCTTCAAGAGAGTCTTTTGCCATCTTTTCACATTTGCTCAGCATTTCAACCCAACCGCTTATTTCCTGTCCAAGAGTTAAAGGAGTAGCATCCTGCAGGTGTGTGCGGCCTATTTTCACTATATGGGCAAACGCTTCACTTTTTGCCTGTAAAGTAGCTTTAAGTTTGGCAATAGCAGGAAGAAGATTCTCTTCAACAGCGATAACAGCCGCTACATGTAAAGCAGTCGGATATGTATCATTTGAAGACTGTGACTTGTTAACATCATCATTCGGATGTACCAGTTTCTCTTTTCTAAAATCTCCGCCGAGTATTTCTGTAGCACGATTTGCAAGCACTTCATTGTTGTTCATATTTGACTGCGTACCTGAACCGGTCTGCCATACAACAAGCGGATAGTTTCCGTCAAGTTTTCCTGCCAGCATGTCATCAGCAGCCTGCGCAATTGCATCTGCTTTTTTTGCATCGAGTTTTCCCAGGTCTTTATTGACAAGTGCCACAGCTTTTTTCAGGTATGAAAATGCACGGGTAATCTCATACGGCATTTTTTCTTCACCGATTTTAAAGTTTTGAATACTTCTTTGTGTCTGCGCACCCCAATAAGCATCTTGAGGTACTTCGATTTCACCCATGGTGTCTTTTTCTATACGGCTCTTCATTCTTTATTTCCCTTCAAAAAAATTATTTTCTTTTAATGTATCTATCAAATCCTGAACTGATTTACAGGATTTTGCAAACATTGCTTTTTCTTTTTCATCGAGTGTCACTTCAATGATTTTTTCAGCACCCTTTGCACCAAGCATTACAGGAACCCCCGAAACTACATCACTGTAACCGTATTCACCTTCAAGGCATACCGCACAAGGGTGAATCTGTTTTGTATCTTTTAAAATTGCATCCACCATAATCGCTGTTGATTTTGCAGGCGCATAATAAGCTGAACCTGTTTTTAGGTATCCCACAATTTCAGCACCGCCGTGGCGGGTTCTGTCAACAATTTCGGCAATTTCATCATTCGTCAGCACATCAGAAAGCGGTACACCCGCTACAGTTGAGTAGCGAGGAAGCGGCACCATGTCATCTCCGTGTCCGCCCATAACCGAAGCACGAATCTGCCCTCCGCCGTAACCAAGCTTTTCCTGTATAAATGCTGCCATTCTTGAACTGTCCAGGATTCCAGCCATTCCGATAACACGGCTTCTGTCAAATCCACTCTCTTTAAGTGCTACATATGTCATCGCATCAAGCGGATTTGAAACCATGATAACAACTGCATTTGGAGAGTATTTTGCAATACCTTTTATAACTTCTTTTGTAATTTTTGCATTTATCATCAATAAGTCATCGCGACTCATACCAGGAAGTCTTGGACTGCCGGCAGTTACAACAACAACATCACAGTCAACCAGATCCGACATCTCTTCAGCAACTTTAACCACGGTATGACTTCTTACAGCAGAAGCTGCCTGAGACATATCGAGAGCCTTTCCTTTTGCTACATCTATTTTATTGTCACGAAGAATAATTTCATGACACGATCCAAGCATTGCCAGAGAGTATGCTACTGTTGCACCAACATTACCAGCACCTACTATCCCTACTCTTTTTCCTTGACTCATATATGCTCCTTAATATTAAATAGTATGATGACCAGTACAGTACACTTAAACAATATGTGCGAACACATAACATTTAAGTATATTCAGACATCGAAAGTTTAGATGAAACGGCATTCATCTTTTGTATATAGCACCTGTTAAAATAAGAGTTACATAAAAAAGAGGAATATCGTGCGTAAGTATACCTTACGCACGATATAATTCAACTTAGATTGAATCAATTATTGCATTCAATGTTGCAGACGGACGCATTGCTTTTTCAGCTTTGGCATCATCCGGGTGGAAATACCCACCGATATCTTTCGGAGAACCTTCCGCAGCAGCAAGCTCGGAAAGAATTTTTTCTTCATTTTTGATAAGTGTTTCGGCAATCGGCGTAAACTTCTCTGCCAAAGCAGTGTCAGCAGTCTGTGTACTGAGTGCCTCAGCCCAGTAGCGTGCTACCCAGTAATGAGACGCTTTGTTATCAGGCTCACCGCATTTTCTGCTCGGCGCTTTATCATTGTCAAGGTAACCTTCGTTTGCTTTGTCAAGACCTTCTGTCAATGCACCGATTTTGCTGTCTTCACTTTTTTGGTACATCATTCTAAGTGACTCAGCCAATGCTAAAAACTCACCTAATGAATCCCATCTGAGGTGACCGCACTCTAAGAACTGATCCACATGTTTAGGAGCAGATCCGCCGGCACCTGTTTCAAACAGACCGCCACCGGCTAACAATGGAACAATTGAAAGCATTTTTGCAGATGTTCCAAGCTCTAAAATCGGGTACATATCTGTCAAGTGGTCACGAAGAACATTACCGGTTACAGAGATTGTGTCTTTGCCTGCTCTTACTCTTTCGTTTGTGAATCTTGTAGCAGAAGCAACATCCATGATTTTAATATCCAAACCTGTCGTGTCATGGTCATTTAAGTATTTGTTTACTTTTTTAATCATCTGCGCATCATGTGCACGATCTTCATCCAACCAGAATACGGCAGGATTTCCTGTAATTCTTGCACGTTCAACCGCCAAGCGTACCCAGTCTTGAATCGGAATATCTTTCACACGGGACATTCTCCAGATATCGCCTTTTTCACACTCAAATTTCATAAGTTCTGTACCGTCTTCAGCAGTTACGGTAACCGTGCCGCTCTCTTCAAGCTCAAAAGTTGTCGGATGAGAACCATACTCTTCTGCTTTTTGTGCCATAAGACCGACATTTGCAACATTACCCATAGTAGTTACATCATATTGGCCGTTTTTCACACAGTCAGCAACCATCTCTTGGTGAAACATTGCATATGTACTGTCAGGAATAACAGCAACACACTCATCAGCCGCACCTGTTCTGTCCCACTGCTTACCGCCTTCACGTACAACAACAGGCATAGACGCATCAATAATTACATCATTTGAAGCATTGAAGTTTGTTGTCCCTTTGTCAGAGTCAACCATAGCAATTCTCGGTGCATCAGCATCAACTACTGCCTGGAAAGCAGCTTTGATTTCTGCTTCTTTTGGGTGACCGGCAATTTTTTTCTCCAAATCACTCATACCAAGATTTGGATTAACACCTAATTCAGCGAATAAATCTGCGTATTTGTCAAAAACTTCTTTGAAGAAAACCTGGAATGCATGACCAAACATAATCGGATCAGAGATTTTCATCATTGTGGCTTTGAGGTGAATAGACCATATAACACCTTTCTCTTTTGCCTCATCAATACTTTTTTGGATAAATGCTCTTAACTTTTTCACTGACATAAATGTACCGTCAAGAATTTCTTTCTCAAGAGCATCAATAGTTTTTAACTCTTTGCCGTTTAATGCAATTGTCACTTTTTGCGCTTTGTCCATAGTTACTGACTGTTCATTTGCATAAAAATCACCGTCACCGTTCATGTGAGCAACATAAGCTTTTGAGTTTTCAGCAAAAGGCTTCAGTCTGTGTGGATGTTTTTGTGCATATTTTTTAACTGCATGTGCTGCACGTCTGTCAGAGTTTCCTTCACGAAGGACAGGATTGACTGCAGAACCAAGACAAGTACTGTATTTAGCCTGGATAGCTTCCTCTTGGGCATTTGCAGGATTTTCCGGGTAGTTCGGAATATCATACCCTTGAGACTGAAGTTCCGCAATACAATCTTTTAATTGACCAACTGAAGCAGAAATATTTGGAAGCTTAATAATGTTCGCTTCCGGTTTTTGCACAAGTTCACCAAGCTTAGACAACTCGTCTTCTCCAAGACCCATTGCTGCTAAAACTCTCCCTGCAAGTGAAATATCACTAGTTACAACTTCTACACCTGCTTCTTTTGTAAAAGCATTTACGATTGGCAATAAAGAATATGTTGCTAAAGCCGGAGCTTCATCAATTTTTGACCAAATAATTTTTGACATGTTCTGTCCTTCTGAGTTAATATTTATTCATAAATTATATATTTATGAACTTTACGAATTAAATAATAACACTTAAGAGAAACAAACAGGGCATTGACAGGAAAAAGTTCACATTATCTTTCTTTTTTGTTTCATTTTGTAGCACGCTTTATGTTGCGTAAATGTGTAGAATAGTTACATGTAAAGTCATGTGTTCCGTTTTTGGATTTCATAAAATAGAGATACTTGGTTTTTTTCGGAAATACCGCAGCCCGTATGGCATCAATACTTACATTGCAAACAGGAGCAGTTGGGAGCCCTGCATGTCTGTATGTATTGTATGTTGTAGTATCATTTTTAATTCGGTAGGGTGTGACCTTTTGGTGCGAATACTTTCCGTAGTTAAGCGTTCCGTCCATTTGCAGTTTCATTCCTTTGTTTATTCTGTTGTATATAACAGAACTCACCAAAGGCATCTCTTTTACACTGGCTGATTCTTTTTGAATTATTGAAGCTATTGCTACATATCGAAACCATTTCTTTTCATTATAATTGCCGAAAAACTTTAGAGAAAGTTCTTTCATTTTTCTGTGTGAGCTGTTTAGTAACACTTTTATAAGCTCTTTTTCCGTAATACCCAAAGGAAGTCTGTAGGTATCAGGAATAAAAACGCCCTCTTTTATTGGAGCATACTTGTCGAATTCATTTTGTAATTTTTGTCTGTTGAGATGCAAATTACTTGCCAGTTGATTTAAAAATATATAGGTAGTCTCTCCCGGAATAAGTGTAACATTTTGCAAAGCTGCCTTGGATCTTGTCAGTTTATATAAAAAATCCGCTTTGGTATTAGCCCTTGTCTGTAAATTTATCCATCCGCTTTGAGGGGAGCCAATCATCCGTAAAAGAAAAGAATCGATTTTACAGACATCATAATTTTTAGACTGCAATTGTGTTATAATTTTGTTAATAGAGCCTGCAGGAATATAGAGGACTTTGGGCGTATAAATAGGTTTATTAAGGTAATACATGAAAGATAATGCAATCACGAAGATTATTGCGAAAACATACGCGAGTATAGCTGTTTTTTTTACTTTCATGTTTCTTCTTCTTGTTGGTTTGTTTATAGTTTTACAAAATGGATTATATCTTGATAATGTTTCTATATCAAATATTCATGCAAAAAATGTTTATATCAAATGGGATGACAGACTTACTGTTTCTGTTAAAACCTTAAAAATTGACAGACAAAAAAACAAAACTGCGAACAATGTCAGTTTTAAAGAATTCAGTAAATATCTTAAAATTGTTACGCAAACAACACACTGGTTTCGCTCTCTTGTTGTCAGTAACATAGTATTTGGAAATGCCACAGGCTCTTTTAAATACACGAGTAGTGATCAGGGCTTTTTTGTTTTTCAATCTCCCGATTTTGATTTTGAATCGAAGATTTATGCAAAAACAGATCTGCTTACAGTCTCAATAAAAAAGTTTCAAGACAAAAAAAGGGCTGTCACTATAAAAGGCAGTGTTATTTTTGATACACAGGCACAAAAAGTATACACAAAAATTGACCTTGATATTCATAATGATGCAAACCTTACTGTTTATGCAATTGCAGATGCGAAACAACTCATCTACAATGTTGTCAGCAACAAACACATAACTGATATTTCTCACCTTATAAAAATCGCACATTTGCCAAAAGAAGTAATATACTGGGCATATACTGCCATTAAAATGCAATATCTTGATATTCAAAAATTTCATGGTTTTATTGATTATAGTGATTTGCAAAATGCTTATAAAAACATATATATACAGGCAGTTGCACAAAAACTCATCTATACATACAATCCAAAACTTGAGGCTGTAAAAAGCAAGCAGACAAACCTTGAATTTAAAAAGGGTGTTTTATATATAAAACCTCAAAATGCTTTGACGTATGGCATGCATTTAGGAAAAAGCTGGCTTAAAATTGACTTCAATAAAAAAGAAGAACTTTTAACACTGCATTTGCTGTTTGAAGGTATGCTTAACAAAGACATGTTACATGTATTGAACACCTACAAAATAAAACTGCCTTTTTTACAAAGAAAAGGAACAGTCAATACAGATTTAACGATAGAGGTCAACCTGCATACAATTGATGTAGATGCCAAAGGAGACTTTTATACCAAAAAAGCAAACTTTGACTACCTTGGACTGAATATAGATATTTTCAATACACATATACATCTTGATAATTATGATGTGCTGATAGATAAAATGCAGGCAAAATACAAAGAGATTGCTGCGGCGAATGTATATGTAAGCTTTAATGCAAAGAAATCAGAAGGAACAATAAATTTAAACTTTCACAAAATAGAGACACAGGGTCTCTCTCTTGATACACAAAAAGGACCTTTGCATGTAGCCTACCGTATTAATCCAAAGCAGGACACAATAGATATAGATTCTTCAAAATGGCAATACAAAAACAAAATTATTACGTTAGAGAAACTCTCAGTAGATTTTGATCTGAAAAAACTGCAGGCAAATATACCCGCAACGTATTTTAATATCTGGAAAATGACAAATGGATATGTCAATGGAACAATAGACCTCAAAGCATCTAAAACAAATCTTGATGTAGATCTCTTAAAGCTACAGTACAGCGGTATAGAACTCACACAAACAGTAACACCGTTACACATACAATACGACAAGGTTTTATCTGTCTCTTCACAGGAAGATATATTTTTCAATGTTAACGGATCGCAATACAAAGCAAGCAATTTTTATATAAATTTTGATAAACAAAGTATATATTTAAAACATACATTTTTACAAATCAGTGATTATATCAGTACAAAAGTCTATGCTTATTATGATTTTGATTCAAAAAAAGCACATATAAGTTTAAATGACTTTGTATTGAAAAACCCAAAAACAGATGCCATACTCTATAAAAACAATAAAATAATGCTAGGCGGATATATTGACGGCGAAAATATTACAATAGATTCACGAGAACTTGATGCTTCTTTTGTTTCCAATGAAAAACAATGGAAATTAACACTTAATGCTCTTGAGATTCTTGCAAAAAAATCACTTTTTTTACAAAAATATAAACTCAATGAAGGAAAAATCAGTTTTTATAAAAAAAATGATGCCCCCTATACTCAGTTTAGCGCAACTTTACACTATCCTTATCATTTGCTAGTCAACAAAAACAAGGAAATCAGCACCTACACTGTAAGAGGAGAAATTACAAAAAAACAAAAAATTTATCTCAACATAAACAAGAAAATGCACATTAAAATAGATAAAGATGTTGCAATCAAAATACATGATGCCGGTCTGAATTTAGATGCTATTGTCAAACTTGCAAAACAAATAACAACACAGTCAAATGCAAAAACAGGCAACTTTAAGCTTTCCGCAGATGCGATAGATTCCTATCTTTATCTTGGCAACAACCGATACGCTGTTTCAGATACAATGCATCTGCAATATTACAATAATATCCTAACAGCACAACTGATTCACAAAAAAGGAAACGCAGGGTTTAAGCTTGAAAACAATACTTTTCATCTTTATGGAGAAAACTTTAATGATAAATTCATGGAAAAACTCTTTGCCCCGTCTAAATTCAGTGGTGGGAGTCTGGACTTTTCTATGAATGGAACACTTGAAGACTACAAGGGTGTTTTTTACATGCATGATACTGTAATGATTGACTATAAACTTCTCAATAATGTCCTGGCTTTTGTCAATACAATACCCTCTCTTGTTACTTTTTCACTGCCGGGTTACAGTAAAAAAGGTTTACATGTAAAGAATGCCTATGTAAAATTTCATGCAAAAAAAGGTGTCTTTGATATTTCAGATATTTATCTTGAATCCAAAGAATTGACAATACTCGGAAAAGGGAGTGCGGATATCAACAAGAACAGTATCAATTTGGTTTTAAATTTAAAAACAGATCTGGGAAGTAATCTCTCAAAAGTACCACTTGTCGGTTATATTATTTTTGATGGAAAAAGTATATCAACCACACTCAAAGTTACAGGGAAGCTCAGCGATCCTACTATAAATACCATGGTTGCCAAAGATATTATTGTAGCACCGCTCAATATTATCAAGAGAACGCTTACCTTTCCTTTTAAAGTGCTTCAAAAACTCTTTTAGGAGTTTTACTACTCATTTCGAAGAACAGTCAGTATATCTACTTCACTTGCCTTTTTGGCAGGATAATAAGAGGAAGCTACAACGATACCAAAAGCACCTGCGACAATAAAAATGAAATCATGAAGTGTCAAGTCCAGGGGAAGTCTCGAAGTAGGATAAACATCTTTTGGCAAAGAGACAATATCAAAAGTACTGAGTAGCCATATACCACTCAGTCCAAAGACAATACCGGCTAAAATACCGGTAATTCCTATAACAATTCCCAAATACAAAAATACTTTTTTAATTTCAGATGTCGTTGCACCCAAAGAGAGCAAAAGTGCTATTTCCCCTCTTCTGTTCATTACAGTCATTAAAAGAGAAGAGATAATATTGATAGAAGCAATAAGAATAATAAGCATCAGGACAATAAAAAGAGAAGTTTTTTCCATCTCCAAAGCAGCAAAAAAATTCATATTGTCTTCCCACCAGCCTTTTACTGTTACACTGATTGGCAGCACTTTTTTTATTTTTTCTATATCTTTTCGTGGATCTTTGGAATATATATGAATACCGTCATATTCATTTGCGGCCATATGCTCTATGGTCTGCATAGCCTCCAGTGTTGTGTAGGAGTATGCTTTATCATAAGCAGAAAGCCCTGAATCAAAAAACGACTTGATTTGAAAGCGCTTTATTTTTGGAGTAACAGAGAGTCCGCCCGGTTCCACATTTGTAAAAATATACATCAGTTTATCATTTACATGTAAATTAAATTCTTCTTTAAGAGTTTTTCCGATAACGACATCAAATTTTTTAAAAGTATGCCCGGTAATTGCTTTTGCAAGTACCGAATTGACTTTCACTTCATCCTCAAAGTTTACACCAAAGAGATACCCGCCTTCAAGTCTTGAACCGCTTCTGGCCATCACAGAAGACTGAATGTAAGGGCTAAACTGCAAATAAGAAATTTCTCTTCCAAATCCATAAGCAGATTGCTGTTTACAGCACCGTAAAACTTTGGAATGATGGTTAAAGGGTAGTTCATAACAGTCAGTTTGTCTTTAAACTCTTTGTCAAAACCATTCATAAGTGCCATGGCAATAAGAAGTACCATGACACCGAGCGTAATTCCTATAAAGGCTAAAAGTGCAGATATAAAGATAAAAGGCTGCTCCTTGTCAAAGCGTAAAAATCTTTTCACAAGGTAAGAAACTATTGATTTTTTCAAGAAGCAAAAACACCTTTTTTCGGACCGCTTTTTCCACAGCACTGCTTGTACTTTTTTCCGCTTCCGCACGGACAGGGGTCATTTCTTGCTATTTTTTTACTCACAACAAAGTCATCTTCGGCATCAATATCCACATTGTCATGATGGTTCAGCCGCATCAATGCTTCTTGTGCTTTTTTCTCTTCTTCAAGCTGTTTGGAAATTCTGGCAGCTTCTTCTTCCGGAGATTCCATCTGGAACTGTATAATCTGCAAGGTTTTGATTGTATTGAATTTAATATCATTAATTAATTCACCAAAAAGACCAAAACTCTCTTTTTTGTACTCAACAAGAGGATCTTTTTGATTATATGCACGCAAACGAATACCGGTTTTCATATTGTCCATCGCATAAAGATGTTCTCTCCAGGCATTGTCCAACTCTTTGAGATAAAACTCTTTTTCTATATCCTGTCTTGTCTGCTCATCCAACACGCCCATCTTTTCATCATAAGCCGTTTTTAACAGTTCTGTAACTTTGGCATACAACTCTTCGTATTCAAGCTCTTTTAACTGCTCGATATCCAAATCAAAATTCATCTCTTCCTTAAGAAGCTGAGAGAGTTTTTCAAGATTAAAATCTTCTTTGTCTGCACCGGCAAATATATCCGAGCGAGCTAAAAGATTTGCAACATATTCTTCTCTGATTTCATCAATTTTACCAGCAATATCATAATCATCACTTAAAAGTTGATTTCTGAATTTATAAACGATTTTTCTTTGCTCATTTGCAACATCATCATATTCAACAATTTGCTTACGCCCTTCATAGTGCATATTTTCAACTTTTTTCTGTGCTTTTTCAACTGCACGGGTGACCATTCTAGATTCTATATATTCGCCGTCTTCAACACCGAGTCTTTCCATGATGGACTTGATTTTATCACTGCCGAATATTCGTAAAAGATTGTCTTCAAGTGAAAGATAAAACTGTGTTGTTCCGGGATCACCCTGACGCCCGGAACGTCCGCGCAGCTGGTTGTCAATACGACGGTTTTCATGTCTCTCGGTTCCTATGATATACAAACCACCGAGCTCTTTTACTTCATCACTTACCTTAATGTCAACACCGCGTCCTGCCATATTTGTCGCAATGGTTACAGCACCCTTTGCTCCGGCATGTTTAATGATTTCACTCTCTTGTGCATGGTTTTTTGCATTTAAAACAGTATGTGCAATTTTTTCCTTCTTCAGTATTTCATGTAAAACTTCAGATTTTTCAATAGAAGCCGTCCCTATTAAAATAGGTTGTCCTGATTTTCTTAGTTTTTTAATGGTCTCAATAACAGCTGTAAATTTCTCTTCTTCTGTTTTATATATTAAATCATTCAAATCTTTTCTTGCAATCGGAATATTTGTAGGAATGGAAACAACATCCAAATTATAAATCTGTGCAAATTCTGTTGCCTCTGTTTCGGCAGTACCTGTCATTCCCGCAAGTTTGTCATACATTCTGAAGTAGTTTTGAAAAGTAATATCTGCAAGTGTTTGTGTTTCTTCTTTTATTTCCACACCCTCTTTGGCTTCAAGTGCCTGATGCAGTCCTTCTGAAAAACGACGTCCTTCGCTTAATCGGCCCGTAAATTCGTCAACAATAACCACTTCCCCGTCATTGACAACATAATCAACATCTTTTTCAAAAAGGTAATTTGCCTTTAAAGCCTGGTCAAGCATATGCGGCAAAGAAGCATTCTCAGCACTGTAAAGATTTTCAACACCAAAAAGTTCTTCCGCTTTTGTGATACCCTCTTCTGTAATCAATATCACTTTGTCTTTTTCATCAACAGTAAAATGTTCCTCTTTATTCAATTCCAAAGCAACTCTGTTTGCTTTGAGATAATCCTGCATATTTCTGTTTGTGGGCCCTGAAATTATCAAAGGCGTTCTCGCCTCATCAATTAAAATAGAATCCACTTCATCGACAATTACGAAATTGTGTCCACGCTGGACCATCTGGTCTTTTGAATAACTCATATTGTCACGCAAATAGTCAAAGCCGAACTCATTGTTTGTACCGTAGGTAATATCCGCATCATAAGCAGCTTTTTTCTCTGCAGGATCATGCATGTCTTCGAGAATCGTGCCTACACTGTAGCCCAGAAAATTGTACAGCACACCCATCTCTTTTGCATCACGGGAAGCCAGATAATCATTCACTGTTACCAAATGAACGCCCTTGCCTGTCATTGCATTGAGAGTAATGGCAAGTGTAGCCACAAGAGTTTTTCCCTCACCGGTTTTCATTTCGGCAATTCTACCCTCATGTAAAACCATACCGCCTATAAGCTGAACATCAAAATGACGCATATTCAAAACACGTTTTGCAGCTTCTCTTGTTATGGCAAAAGAATCATACAACACATCATCCAGAGTTTTCTCGCCGCTCTGTACACTTTGTTTCAAATCTTCAAAAGCATTTTTGAGTGCATCATCACTTAAAACTTCATATTTGCTTTCAAGTTCATTAATCTTTTTAACTTTTTTAGTATATTTTTTTAATTCTCGGTCATTTGCAGTACCAAATACCTTACCCATGAATGCTTGTAGCATTTGCAACCTTATTATCGTTACTATATAATTTACTATATAGTAATCGCTGAAATTGTTCTTATTTTATCACATTAAATCTAATAAATAGTATAAATGAATAATTTGCTATAATTTCTTTTTAAAGGAGAAAAATGAAAAGAATAATTTTAGCTGCATTGTTGATAACATCTGGCTATGCAAGTATAAAAAATATAAACAGTTTTGAAGCAGATTTTTTACAAAGAATAGTAGATGACAAAGGTGTGAAGATAACATATACGGGGCATGTAACAGCTTCTAAACCTCGTTATGCTCTTTGGCAGTATACAAAACCTGTGCAGAAAAGTGTTTATATTTTACAAAATAAAATTGTAGTTATTGAACCGGAGTTAGAACAGGTCATCATTAAACATCTTAATGGAGATTTTGATCTTTTTAAAATTATTCACAATGCAAAAGAGATCGCAAAAGGGAGTTATTTAGCGAATTTTCAGAATAAAGAATACATCATAAAAACAGAAAATTCCATCATTAAATCTATTTCATACAAAGATGAACTTGAAAATGATATAAAGATTGTATTTAAAAACCAAGAAGTAAATAAAAAAATATCGCAAGATAAATATGTACCGGATATTCCGGATGAATATGATATAGTCAGTGAGTAATATGTAACAAAAACGGATTTAGTCCATTTATTGCACTGTGAATTTAGTTCAACTTGGCAGAATGAAATTTAGTTTCATTCTGCATACAGCTAGTTAAGCTTATAATCTTTGATTAGGTTGAAGTTTAGATATTTATAGATATCATCTTCTTTCCCTTCTATTTTTTTCGTTAACTCCAAGTACTCTTCTTTTGTCGGAATTTTTCCAAGAAGTGAACATACCGCTGCAAGTTCAGCAGAACCAAGATAAACCTGTGCTTCTTTTCCTAAACGGTTGTCAAAGTTACGTGTTGATGTTGAAAACACTACTGCACCATCTGATACACGTGCCTGATTCCCCATACATAATGAACATCCCGGAACTTCTGTTCTTGCACCTGCAGCACCAAAGATTGCATAGTAGCCATCTTCTACAAGTTGTTTCTCATCCATTTTTGTCGGAGGGCAAACCCATAAACGGGTAGGAACAGCACCTTCGCCTTTTAATACTTCACCAAGTGCACGGTAGTGGCCGATATTTGTCATACATGAACCGACAAATACTTCATCAATTTTATGCGGACGTTTAGGGTCAGCTAAAATCTCTGAAAGTGTAGCAACATCATCCGGATCATTCGGGCATGCCAAAATAGGCTCTGTGATTTGATCCAAATCAATCTCAAGTACTGCCGCATATTCTGCATCTTCATCCGCTTTCATCAGTTCAGGTTTTTCCAACCACTCTTCCATTTTCACAATACGACGTGCCAATGTACGATGGTCTTCATATCCTGCATCAATCATAGAATTTAAAAGTGTAATATTAGATTTTAAGTACTCAATAATTGGTTCTTTGTCTAACTGAACTGTACATGCTGCAGCAGAACGTTCTGCTGATGCATCTGACAATTCAAATGCCTGTTCGGCTTTCAGATCAGGCAAGCCCTGAATTTCCAAAATACGCCCGGCAAAAATATTTTTCTTTCCTTTTTTCTCAACTGTCAAAAGACCTTCTTTTATAGCCTGATGCGGAATAGCATTAACCAAGTCACGTAATGTGATTCCCGGTTGCATTTTTCCTTTAAATTTTACAAGAACTGATTCCGGCATAGTCAAAGGCATAGAACCTGTAACTGCTGCAAATGCAACGATTCCGGAACCGCCTGGAAAAGAGATACCGATAGGAAAACGAGTATGTGAATCTGCACCCGTACCTACAGTATCCGGAAGAACCATTCTGTTTAGCCATGAGTGGATAATACCGTCACCAGGACGAAGAGCAACACCTGAACGGTTTGCAATAAAGTCAGGTAATGTATGGAACATCTTAATATCTGACGGTTTTGGATACGCAGATGTATGACAGAAAGTCTGTAATACCAAATCAGCATTGAACCCAAGCGCAGCAAGTTCTTTGATCTCATCTCTTGTCATAGGACCTGTTGTGTCTTGAGAACCGACTGTACTCATTTCAGGCTCACAATACATACCCGGACGAACACCATCCATTCCACATGCTTTACCAACCATTTTTTGTGCTAAAGTATACCCTTTACCAGTATCTTCAGGCTGATCAGGTGTTAAGAAAATATCAGCCGGAGCTTTTCCTAAAACACTGCGTGCTTTGTTTGTAAGCCCACGACCGATAATAAGTGGAATACGACCGCCTGCACGTACTTCATCAGTAATAGTATTTGGTTTTAATGTAAATGTAGCGATGCATTTACCGTCTTTATGTGCTTCACCTTTATACGGATAGATGTCAATAACATCACCTGTTTCCATTTGAGAAACATCAAGTTCGATTGGAAGTGCTCCCGAGTCTTCTGCTGTTGCAAAGAAAATAGGTGCGATTGTTCCGCCAAGAACTACACCGCCGGTACGTTTGTTTGGAACACCCGGAATATCCTCTCCCATGTGCCACTGTACAGAGTTGATACCTGATTTACGGCTTGAACCGGTACCTACAACATCACCAACATAGGCAACAGGATGACCAAGCTCTTTCAGTCTGTTAATAGTTCCGATAGGATCTTCCATTTTTGCAGCAAGCATAGAGTTTGCATGCAAAGGAATGTCTGAACGTGTAAATGCTTCAGAAGCAGGAGACAAATCATCAGTGTTTGTTTCACCAGGAACTTTAAATACGGTAACAGTTAATTTTTCAGGAAGTTCAGGTTTTTTTGTAAACCAGTCAGCGTCTGCCCATGCATTTAAAACGTGAGTTGCTGCAGTCACACCTTTTTTGTGCAACTCTTCAACATCATTGAACGCATCATATACCAATAATGTACTGGAAAGTGCTTCAATAGCTGCTGCAACAACTTTTACATTTTTTGACGTTAAAGCATCAATTAATGGTTTCACATTGTATCCGCCAAGCATCATACCAAGCATTTGGACAGCTTTTTCAGGTGGAATAGCTGCCACATGATGTTCTTCACTTGCCAATTCGTTTAAAAATGCTGCTTTGACATAGGCTGCATCATCTACACCCGGAGATACACGATTTTCTAAAAGATCCAGCATCTCTTCAATATATTCACCTGTTTTAATAAACTCGATAACTTCTACTGTCTGTTCAGCAGTAAGAGGTAATGGAGGGACACCAAGTGCCGCTCTTTCTTCTACATGTGCTTTATAGTCTTCTCTAAATCCCATAATACTTCCTATTGTAAATTTAATTTGGGGACATTATAGCTAAAAGAAAAGTAATCATATCGACAGTGTTACGAATCTATACATCTATATTGCGTAAAATTACTTCATTGTATAGAAAAGTAACACTAGAGTCTGCGTTTTGCAATTTCAGTGCAGATAATTTCTCTGTCACTGCCCATATAGTTGTTTTTGAGCCATAACAGATAAGAATCAGGCAGTTCATTGTAAAGCATTCCTTTGTATTGCCCAAAAGAAATTCTGGCGCTGGTTTGCGGAGCACAAACAGCTTCCTCAACCAAAGCTTCTACATGTAACATATCAAGAAGTTTTACAAATTCCCGATATTCAAGTTTTTTTCCAATACTGAATGTGTAGGCAGTAAAATCAAAGTACCCTTTTCTTTGCGCAACAAATGCTTCTATTTCCTGTATCTGTTCAACACGTAATTTTTCCAGATTCTTTACATGTACACAAAAAGAATCTTTTTGTTTCATAAATATAAAATGCGGTTTTGGCATTACAATATCTCTCTGACACCCTTGGCATTTGGAGAAGAGAGAACTCCTTCATTTTCAAGCTGTTCTATCACTCTTGCAGAACGGTTATATCCAATCTGTAGTTTTCTTTGCAGATAAGAAATAGATGTTTTTCTGTCAGTTAAAACTACATTTTTCGCCTCTTCGTACAAAGGATCAAGCTCTTCATAGCTTTCATTAGAGCCTGAAGCAGAACCACCTTCGGCATTCGTCTCTTCTATCAAAAAGCTTTTGTCATAATTTGGTTCTCGCTGCGCTTTAATAAAATCTACTATCTTCTCTATCTCTTCTTCTGTAGCCCACGGAGCATGCAGGCGTACCAAAGCCGGCGAACCCGGAGGCGTAAAAAGCATATCTCCACGCCCCAGAAGTGATTCTGCACCCATTTGGTCTAAAATGATTTTTGAATCAATCTTTTGTCCCACTCTGTAGGATATGCGTGAAGGCAGGTTGGCTTTAATAAGTCCCGTAACAACATCTACAGACGGTCTTTGTGTCGCGATGATAAGATGAATTCCACAGGCACGTGATTTTTGCGCAAGTCTTGCGATGGAAAGTTCAACATCTTTGCCGCTTGTCATCATCAGGTCAGCCAATTCATCAATAATTACGACTATATAAGGGAAATGTTCACCACCCTCTTTTTTTACTTTTTCATTATAATTTTCAATATTTTTTGTACGACTCTCAGCCATGAGTTCGTAACGCCGTTCCATTTCACCGACCATATTGTTAAGTGAGACAATAGCCTGTTTTGGCTTTGTAATGACAGGAGTAAGCAGATGCGGGATATCATTATATATGGAAAACTCAAGCATTTTCGGGTCAATCATCAAAAGACGCAGCTGATCAGGAGAATTTTTATATAAAAGTGAAAGTATCATAGCATTGATCCCGACACTTTTCCCGCTTCCTGTTGTACCTGCTATAAGCAAATGCGGCAACTTTTTTAAATCAGTAATAAAAGGCTTGCCTACAATGTCTTTTCCAAGCGCTATAGTAAGTGGTGAGGCCGAGTCTTTAAAGAGTTTGTCATCTAAAAGTTCACGCAGATAAATGGTATCTACTGCTTCATTGGGAATCTCTATTCCGACAACATCTTTTCCCGGGATAGGTGCCTGAATACGAATAGTCTCCGCTGAAAGCGCCATCGCCAAATCATCTTGGAGGTTAAGTATTTTACTCACTTTCACATTGGCTGCCGGTTTAAACTCAAAGGTAGAAACTACAGGACCTGCATAGGTACGCACAACATCTCCGTCAATTTTAAAATGTGCCAGCTTTTCAATAAGATAGCGTATCTTGTCATCAAGCTCTTTTTCATCCACATTATGTGTTGTTTTATTCGGCTTTTGCAAAAAATCTACAGAAGGCAGCTTAAAGTTTTTGGGTTTTTCTACCTTCCCTTTTTCAATATTAGCCAAGAGTTTTGCATTTTCTTCAAGCTCATCAACGATAACAGTATTTTTATGCTCTTTTACATCCGCGGCAATATCTAAAATAGTTTTTTTTGTCTCACTTGTTTCTTCTGCCGGTACATGCTTTTTTTCTTTTCTTAGATATGCCGGTTTGTCTATTTCTTCATCTTGGGTTTGTTCAACATACTCTGTCTCTTTGTTCTCTTCTTTTTGCATGATTTCATCTTGTTGCAAGGTCTCACTCTGTTCCTTTTCAACAAAAGTTGCTGCATTCTTCGGTTTATTGGATTTGAGTGAAGATATGACTACATGTAAGATCTCCGAACTGCTTTTATCAAAAAGAATCACCATGGCAACCGCCGTAATAATAAACCAAAATACCCATAATCCGAAAACACCTATATAGGGAGATAAAAAGTCTACAAAATCTGCACCGAATTTTCCTCTGTATTCATTTGTAACAAGTAAGGCCTGTGCGATAAGAAAAGAGCATAAAAGCAAAAAAGAAGCAACACCCAGTTCTAACTTTCTAAAACCAAAAGATGTATCTTTATACAGAAAATACAAAGGAAACAGCAGCACAAAGAGATATACAAACGATATATAACCAAAATAAAGCTGATTGTAAGAAGAAAAAGTAGCACCATAACTGCCCATAAGCCCAGTTGGACCAAAAAGAGTTGAAAAACCGAGATAAATTAATACACCAAAAATGATAATAAACAGAGTATCTTTCAAGCTAGAAAACCTTTATAGTAAGAAGGGATAAATAATATATAAAAGTATATCCTATAAATAATTTACCAGACTTAATTGCGAAATTTTCCCCACAGTTGAGAGCATCGCCTGATAGTTTAAGCTGAGTTGAGACAAACGCAAAGAGGCCTCTGCAATGTCTGTGTCTATTACTTCAGAGCGCAGGGTCATTGTACTGACTTCCAGCAGACTTGTTCTTTCGAGTGAAGTGTTTAAGGTATTTGACTGTGCACCGACAACCGAATGGCTTCTGGAGACATGTGACTGCAGTTTGTCTATTGCTGCAAGCGCATTTTCTATTCCTTGATTTCGCATATTTCCGCTGGAACTGTCCGGATAAAGTTTATGATCTTCTACAGCACTAATGGCTTCATCAAGATTTTTAAAAAAATCTGTTTTTGGATCAACAATAGTTAAAGCGTTGTTTGCATTAAAGGTCATAACAGAAGCATCTGCTGTAAAATTATCACTGTTAGCATCATAAAGTGCTATTGTCGATTGTGTCTGAGTAGCAGTCAAGTCAGTGAATTTCAACTTTCCGTCATATGTTAAAGATGTAGTACCTTGCAGATTTGAAGCTTTTATTGCATCATCATAGTCAATAGCTTCCTGTGCTTTATTTCCAGAAGTATTGTCAGTCGCCGGATAGGTGCCTGTTATTACCATATTCACGACATCCATGAGCTGCTGATAGGTTACATTGTCAGCATCCGTGGCTGTTCTTGGAGTCTGCATATTAAAAATATCATAAGTATTTCCACCAATTGTAAAAGTTGAACCTGCGGAATCTAAATTTATTGTTGCGGTATAAGGATTACCGTTAATATCATTTCCTTCCAGATTCAATACGGTTGCATCAAGCGTACCGGGTGTTCCCTGAGACAAATCAGCTACTTCTGAAATTTTTGCAGATGGAGAGGCAAAGGCATTTGTCTCTTTTAGAATCTGAGGGACATTTGATGTGAGTTCTGCGCCGCTTTTGGAAAATTGTGTTCTGTCATACACTATCCCTTCTATATTGCTGGCTGCACCGGCAGCCGGTATGAAACCTGACTGGATAAACTCTTTGACATAGAGGCTTGATGTAGCAGTTCCGTCTTTTATTTTTGCATAATCTTTTTCACCGACATCCAGCAAATCTATATCATTTACGAGTGCATCATTGTTTTGGGTATCACCGTTTTCATCTGTCGTCAAATCAAAATCAACCGCCCCCACCATATGAAAATCCAGTTTGCTTGAACCTTTCTGTTTGTCTTGGACAACAATCTGTCCATTTGCATTTAAACTTACATTAACAACATTTATACTGCCGTTGTTTCCGTATGCTTTGCCTATTTCATCCAGTAAATCGCTTACTTTTGCCGTATCGTCAAACTCTTTTCTGACTTTAAAGGCGGTGCCGTCACTTCTAGTCCCTCTGATATAAAAATAATTTTTGTTGACTGTAGTTGTATCATCATCTATATCACCCATCAAATCTCTAATACTGCTGTCTGTAGTAATTATTCCACCGTTAATCAAATCATTGTTGATTACATTTGTTGTGATTTCTCTTTTTGTATTTTGTTCTTCGCCTAAAAAAAGTTCTGTTCCGGTGAGATTATACTTTTGTGTGGAATTTGAACCAAGCACAGAGTTCATTCCTGCATCATTCCCCTGATATATTCCGTTTGCATCTATCGGTTTTGTATTGACAGCAGAACCAGAAAATAAAAACTGCCCGTTAATCGAAGTGTTTGCCAGGTTTTTAAAATGTTTTTCCAAACCCCGAAGCTCTCCGGCTATGGCATCAAGAGAGTCAGGGCTGTGTGTGCCGTTTGCGGCATTTATAAGCAGAGTCTTCATTCTGTCAAGTGAAGTTTCAAACTCATTGAGAACAACATCTGTCTGATTTGAAATTTTATACCCGCTTTCTGTACTCTTTTTCACCTGCCCTATTGTAACGAGCTCATTGTCAAGCCGCATAGTTTCTGTAAATGTTCTTACATCATCTTTGGCATATTGAATTTTCAATCCTGAGGCAATCTGCTTATTTACATCAAAAAGTTCATTGTTTATTTTTAAATTATTTGTAGCATACAGACTGTTGTAATACATACTTGATGTTACACGCATAATATCTCTCCGTTTTCAAAATATTGTTTGGTTTCTGGCAATTATTGGCAAAGTATAGCAATAAAAGTTCCATTTAATGGTATTATCGGCCAAATATTATTTACTTTTAAGTAAATTCCTACTATCATTCCAACTTCAACAGCTGATTTGCCAGAGTGATGGAACGGTATACATAGCGGATTCAAAATCCGCCGCCTCACGGCTTAGGGGTTCAAATCCCCTCTCTGGTACCACTTTTTACAGTTGTTAGTTCTCAAAATGAGAGATACTTATGTTATTTCTAAAAATAATTCTTCTACTCATCTCTTTTTCAACTATTTTCGCTGCCAACACTCTTCGAAGCAATTATTATATAAAAAATGATTTTATTATGCTTTCAGATATTGTACCTGTAAGTAAAAAAAATGACAGAAAACTTTTTGATATAGACAAAAACAGACATTCAAAACGTATACAAAAAAAAGAACTTTTAAAAATACTTCACAAAAGCGGTTTTGACAACTTTACTTCAAAACACAGTTACATACAGTTCACAAAAAAAAGCCCTATCAATACAACGTATATAAAAAACAGTATAAAAAAGCACTATAAAGAAAAATATAAAAATATAAAAATATCTACAATAACACTCTTTCCCACACATTATATGGAAGAACTCCCAAAACGCTACACTGTTCATTTTAGCACCAAAGCACACTTGTCCAACAAGGGCATTTTATATATAAAAACAGATGATAATAAAAAAATATTTTTTAAATATAAAATTTTAGCCACTGTTTCCATTTTGTTTGCCAGAAAAAACATCAAAAAAGATAATGAACTCACCAATATAAATACACAAAAAAAGAGTATAATACTGGATAAATTCAAAGCGATGCCGTTAGAGGGTTTACATGTAAAGCACTACCAAAGTAAGCACAACATTAAAGCAGGTAATATCATAACAAAAAGAGATGTTGTCGGTTTGTTTTTAGTCAAACGCGGCTCGAGTGTCAGTGTTAATTTTAACAACAATGCAATACATATCTATTTTTCTGCAAAAGCACTTCAAAACGGAAGACTTGGAGACACTGTCAGTGTTATAAAGAGAAATGGAAAAAAAATAAGAGTTGTTATAACCGGAAAGAACAAAGCAGAGGTACAATGAAAAAAAGAAAAATAGTAGTTGCAAGCAGTGGGGCCAGTGGTGTGAACCTTGGTCTGAAAATCATTCAGCTTCTTCCTGAATCTGTTGAAAAACATTTTATCATGACAGAAAATTCAGAAAAAGTACTTGTACATGAAATGAGTAATGTCACTGCCCATAATAATAAAAACATTGCAGCCTCTGTTGCATCAGGCTCTTTTGGGGTTGATGCTATGATTATCGCACCGTGTTCTATGAATACACTGGCAAAAATAGCCTGTGGAATTTCGGACAACTTGATTACACGGTGCGCTGCAGTTGTAATCAAAGAACAGAAAAAGCTTATTTTAGCACCGAGAGAGATGCCTTTTTCTGCCATTAATTTAGAGAATATGCATAAACTTGCAAGCCTTGGTATCATTATTGCGCCGCCTGTTATGGCATATTATTCAAAGCAGCAGACACTTGATGAAATGGAAAATTTTCTCATTGGCAAATGGTTTGATTTACTGGAAATTGAAAACAGTTTATATAAAAGGTGGCAAATTGAAGAGTCGTAAAATCGCTTTATACCCGGGAACATTTGATCCGATAACAAATGGACATTTTGATATTATCGAACGTGCAAAAAATTTATTTGATGAAGTGATTGTCGCTGTTGCTCAGTCAAAAGACAAAAATCCCATGTTTAGCCTCGAACAAAGAATAAAAATGGTCGAAATTGCCGTCAAAGACATCAAAGATGTCCGTGTTACAGGTTTTGACAACCTTACTATAGATCTGGCACACGAACACGATGCAAGGGTGCTTATACGAGGGCTTCGTGCTGTAAGTGACTTTGAATACGAGTTGCAACTCGGCTATCTCAATAACTCCCTTGATGAAAACATAGAAACGGTCTATTTGATGCCAAAACTCAAACATGCTTTTATCAGTTCTTCTATTGTCAGGAATCTTTTAAAGTTTAACGGAAAAACAGATCACCTCTTACCAAAAGAGGTACAGCAGGTTATAGGGAGTCTGCGCTGATGTATATTGCAATAGAAGGTATTGATACAGCCGGGAAAAGTACACAGATAGAAGCACTGAAAAAGTACTTTCCTGATGCAGTCATTACAAAAGAACCCGGTGGAACTGCTATAGGACAAGAAATTCGCAGACTTGTTTTGAGTGCAAAAACAAAAAGCAAAAGAGCAGAGTTTCTTCTTTTTCTTGCAGACAGAGCAGAACATATAAAAGAGGTAATAGAACCAAATCTGCACAAAATGATTATTTCAGACAGAAGTGCTGTAAGTGGTGTCGCCTATGCACTCACCCAGGGAAGTATCAGTAAAAAAGATTTGATCAGTCTGAATGATTTCGCAACAAAAAAAATATATCCCCAGGCAATCTTTTTACTGCGTCTGACAAAACAGGAACTCAAATACAGACTTTCGCAAAAAAAACTTGACGGCATTGAACTCAGAGGCAGTGAATATTTGTTAAAGATTCAAGAGAGTATCAAAGAAGCAAGTCTTCTTCTGGGTGTGCCGTTGATTGAAATTGATGCCACAAAAAACAGAGATGAAATCACAAAAGAAATATTAGATAATATTAAAAATGAAACAATGCTAAAAGGATAAAGAATTATGATTAAATCACTAAGAGGTATGAATGATATACTTGATGAAAACGAATCAAAACGATTTACTTATTTTTTGGATGTGGCACAAAACATTGCCAGAAGATATGGTTTTCACTATATAGAAACACCACTTTTAGAAGAGACGGCACTTTTTAAACGCAGTGTCGGAGAGAGCAGTGACATTGTCGGCAAAGAGATGTACCAGTTTACGGACAAGGAGACAATGATGTATGTCTGCGCCCTGAGGGAACAGCCGGTGTTGTACGGGCTTTTATTCAAAAAAAATTAGACAAAGCAGGCGGGATTCACAGATTTTTTTATCATGGTCCTATGTTTCGTTATGAAAGACCCCAGAAAGGACGTTTGAGAGAGTTTCATCAGTTTGGAGTTGAAAGTTTCGGTATTGAGAGTGTGTATGAAGATGCAAATATGATCATGATGGTCAGTGATATACTCAAAGAGCTTGGTATCGGCTACAGGTTGCAGATCAATTCACTCGGTGACAACAACTGCATGCCTGAGTACCGTGACACCCTTGTCTCTTTTATAGAAAGTATTGAGGATGAAATTTGTGAAGACTGTAAACGAAGAAAAAGTACGAACCCCATCCGTGTTCTTGACTGTAAAAATGAAAAGTGTCAATCTTTGTACGAAAATGCTCCAAAACTTTTACATTCACTGTGCGAAAACTGTGACAATGACTTTGAAAAACTGAAAAAAATACTTGATGCAAATGACATCAGCTATGAAGTAGATACGAATCTTGTACGAGGACTTGACTACTACTCCAAAACCGCTTTTGAATTTGTCAGTGACAATATAGGCAGTCAAAGTGCTATTGCCGGTGGTGGAAGATATGACAGACTTGTAGAGTTTTTAGACGGTCGCCCTACCCCTGCTGTAGGTTTTGCGATGGGTATTGAAAGACTGTTGGAACTCATACAAATGCCACAGGAATTAAGAGAAGGCTATTATCTTGGTGCTATGGACGAAGAAGCCATAGATACAATAATCACGCTGACACATAAAAAAAGGGCTACAGACAAAGCAGTTTGCGATTATAAGGCGAAAAACCTCAAAAATCATCTCAAAAGTGCGGATAAAATGAATGCAAAATACTGCTGCGTTATTGGTACAAATGAAATGAGCAACGGAACAATTTGGGTTAAAGATTTAGAAAATAAAATTGAAAAGACAATTCCGCTCAAAGAATTTTAGATGGAGTGGGTTCATGGTTTATGGCACTTTTTAGACGAATTTGTAGAATATTTTGCCGTGCTCATCATAATAGCAGTCATCGCTCTTTACATATACGACAGATATGTGCAAAGACAGCATGCTCTTCTTGTAAACTACCCGATTATAGGAAGATTTCGTTATTTTTTTGAGGCCCTCCGTGAACCACTGCGTCAATATTTTGCAGAAGAATCTTTTTATGACTCCAAAGACAAGGTTGACTGGGTGTATACAGCAGCCAAGAACAAACCAAACTACCAGTCATTTTCCGTAAGCCAGCCCTTTTCAGGATCAAGATTTATCTTAAAACATGCTACAAGTGTTTTAAACGATGAGGAGGTTGATCAAAACATGCAGGTAGTTTTTGGAAAGAACAGAAAATACCCTTTTGTATCGCAAACACCGATTATCCGTTCTGCTATGAGTGACGGTGCCCTGTCTCCCGAAGCAGTAAGAGCCTTTAGCTTAGCGGGAAGAGATTCCAACCTGACAATCAATACAGGAGAAGGCTCACTTACTTCCAACCATCTTTTTACCCTCAAAATAGATCCGAACAATTCAAAATATCTTGAAGTTGTCAAAAGTACCCCTTTTGCAGAACTTGCTTTTAAAATCGGAGATTTTTTCTTTAATAAAAAAGTAGCGCTGAAATGGTACAGAGATATTTTACTGAATGAAAAAACCCAAAATACCTATATTTATGATACCTCCAGCCACCTTCTTTTTCGTGTGAACTGGGAAGCAGCCATAGAATATTTTCCGCGGGAAGTTCCAAAGGAGCTGCCGGATATGATTTTTCAAATCAGTTCTGGTTTGTACGGTGTCAGAGACAAAAACGGCAATTTTGATAAAGAAAAATATAAAAAAATAATGAAATTTTGCAAAATGACTGAAATTAAAATAGCCCAGGGAGCAAAACAGACAGGCGGAAAACTCGCAGGTTCAAAAGTAACAGCGGACATAGCCTACTACCGTGGTGTTGAAGAGGGAAAAGACATCATTTCTCCCAACAGGTTCCCTTATGCAGATACAATAGAGGATCTTTTAAATTTTATTGAAAAACTGCAAAGACTCTCAGAAAAACCGGTTGGATTCAAAATAGTCATTTCAGACATAGCCTCTGTAGAAACACTGGTACAAAAACTTGCCAAAAGAAAAAATTATGGTGAATTTATACCAGATTTCATCACAGTGGACAGCGGTGAGGGTGGCAGCGCAACTGCTCCGCTTGAGCTAATGGAATCAGTAGGCCTCACAACAAACAACTCACTTTATATTCTGGATATGCTTTTAAAAAAATATAATATCAGAGAAGATGTCAAAATAATTGCCAGTGGAAAAATTCTAACACCCGATGATGCTGTCATCACCTTGTGTATGGGTGCTGATGCTGTAGGCATTGCACGTGCATTTATGATGAGTGGCGGGTGTATCCGGGCAAAAATGTGTTCTGGTTTTGGAACACATGTCTGCCCGGTCGGCATGGCAACACAGGATCCAAAAAAAAGAGCCTCCTATCTTGTAATAAAAAAAGGCATACAAATTGGACACTATCATAAAAATCTTCTTAAAAGTATGAAGACTGTCATGGCAGTAATGGGTATAAAAAGCATTAAAGACTTAAACAAAAGCCTCCTTACCTATAAAAACAGAAGTGGTGAAATATATTTTGATATTGACAAATATTTTCAGCAAAAATTTAAAATTTAGGATAAATGATGAATAATTTCGGCCTTGATATCTGGGCAAACAAAAACTTTATTATAGAAGACGGTGAAATCAAACTTAATTACAAATCTATGCCTTCTCTGCTTGATATAGTCAACAATATACGGGCAAAAGATGTTAAAGGACCTCTCCTTTTACGATTTCCTCATTTGGTCAAAAGACAGATTAAAACACTCTACAACTATTTTGAAAAAGCTATTGAAGAAAACAGCTATAAAGGAAAGTTTAAAGCTGTTTTTCCGCTCAAAGTAAACCAGTTTCCGGCAGCTGTTGAGGCAATTACATCACAGGGTGCAAAGTATAACTACGGACTTGAAGCCGGAAGCAAGGCTGAACTTATTTTGGCAATGAGCAAAGTGCTTGACGGAGCCAACATTACTGTCAACGGATTCAAAGACGAAGAGATGCTTACGCTGGGATTTATAGCAGCACACAGTGGTCAAAATATCACCATCACCATAGAAGGGCTCAATGAACTTGAAACCATTATTGATGTAGCTTCCAAATCCAATTTAAAAGTTCCAAATATCGGCATACGTGTCAGGCTGCACAGTGCAGGCAGCGGCATATGGGCAAAAAGCGGCGGAATGGATGCAAAATTCGGACTGACTTCAACAGAAATCATTGAGGCAATAAAACTCCTCAAAGATGCGAATTTACTTGAGAAACTGACAATGATTCATTTTCATATTGGCTCACAGATAGCAGACATTGCTCCGCTGAAAAAAGCACTCCGTGAAGCCGGAAATATCTATGCGGAACTGAAAAAAATGGGTGCTGATGCACTTTCAAGTATCAACATCGGCGGCGGTTTGGCTGTAGAATATGACCAACATGAAAAATCACATGCACGTAACTACTCAATAGATGAATTTTCAAGTTCTGTTGTTTTTTTACTTGGTGAAATCATGGACAGCAAAAATGTTGCACATCCGGATATATTTACGGAATCAGGACGTTTTATAGTTGCTTCACATGCTGTATTAATCACACCTGTTTTAGAACTTTTCACTCAGGATTATCAGGAAAAACTTTTAAATTTTAAAGAGTCAAATCCGCCTTTGGTTGAAGAACTGATAGAATTGAACAGACTTCTTAACAATGCCAACTGTATAGAATATCTTCATGATGCGCTTGATCATATGGAATCACTTTTCACGCTTTTTGATTTAGGCTATATTGATCTTCAAGACCGTTCAAACGCAGAAATTCTGGTGCATAATATTATAAAAAAAGCACTCTATCTTAAATCAGCCAATCCGACCAATGAACTCGAACAGCTCCAGATCAAGCTCCAGGAACGCTATCTCATTAATGCTTCTGTTTTTCAGAGTCTGCCTGATTACTGGGGACTGGGACAGCATTTTCCTGTGATGCCCATTCATCATTTAAACACAACCCCGCTCAGAGCAGCCTCTCTTTGGGATATTACCTGTGACAGTGACGGAGAAATAGGCTTTGATCCGGACAAACCTTTATATCTCCATGATGTTAATATTGATGAAGAAGATTATTTTTTGGCTTTTTTCAATATTGGTGCCTATCAGGAGACACTGGGAATGAACCATAATCTTTTTACACACCCCAGTGAATATACAATTTCAATCAATGACTCCGGATACAATATAACAAATGCAGTAGAATCAAAAAGTATTTTGGAGATACTTGAATCAATAGGATATGACAAACATGAAATATTAAATCAAGTTAAAAACAAACTCTCAAATGCCAGCTTTATTACAGAAAAAGAAAAAAATGATACACTGCTACAGCTAGAAAGATTTTTATATCAAAATGGCTATTTAAGAACAACAAATTAAGGATGAGCATGGGAATATTTGCCGATATCAAGGAAGACTTTTCAAATGCGTACAGAAATGATCCTGCATTAAATTCAAAAATTGATTTTTTATTTAATTACCCTGGTGTATGGGCAGTTGCATGGTACAGAATAGCGCACAAACTTTATACAAACAACTTTACCCGTACAGCAAGGGCAATCATGGGAATAACCCAAATACTTACAAATATTGACATCCACCCTGCCGCGAGTATTGGTAAGCGCGTCTTTATTGACCACGGTTTTGGAGTTGTAATCGGAGAGACTGCCATCATTGAAGATGATGTGCTCATATATCAGGGTGTAACACTCGGTGGTGTTTCTTTAACTCACGGCAAACGACATCCGACTATCAAAAAGGGAGCGGTAATCGGAGCCGGCGCAAAGATACTGGGAAACATCACAATAGGCGAATATGCAAAAATCGGTGCCAACTCGGTTGTCGTCAAAGAAGTTCCTGATTGTTCCACAGCAGTCGGTTTGCCTGCACATATCATTGAAAAAGGGAGATGTAAAGATCCTTTTATGCACAATATGCTCCCTGATATAAACAAAGAGATGTTTGAATACCTTCTCAAGCGTGTGGCTATACTTGAACATATTTTAGTAAAAGAAAATAAAGATCTTCTAGATCAAGACCTTGAACTTGAACATATATATGAATCTTTTATAAAATCAATGAAAAATTAATTTTTCGCTCTTTTCTCAACAAATATACATCTTTTTTTTAGTATAATTTATCAAATATATTATAAAAAAGGGTTCAAATGCTAGCAAAACGCATAGATAAACTATCTGAATCAATTACAATAGCAATTACAGCGCTTGCACAAGAGTTAAAAGCAGAGGGTAAAGACATTCTCAGTTTTTCAGCCGGAGAACCGGATTTTGATACACCCAGAGTTATCAAAGACGCGGCTATAGATGCAATCAACAACGGTTTTACAAAATATACCGCAGTAGATGGGATTCCGGCCATCAAAGAAGCAGTCGCTGCCAAACTCAAAAGAGATAACGGTTTAACATATGACCCTAACCAGATTATCATTAACAATGGCGCAAAACATTCCTTGTTTAATCTTTTTTCTGTAACAATTGAAAAAGGCGATGAGGTTATTATTCCTGCGCCATACTGGGTAACCTACCCTGAACTTGTAAAATATTTTGACGGGACTGTCGTAGAAATTCAGACAAGTGATGCGACTGCCTTTAAAATCACTCCCCAACAGCTCAAAAAAGCATTGACACCAAATACAAAAATGCTGATTCTTACAACACCGTCAAATCCTACCGGTGCAGTTTATTCCAAAGAAGAACTCACTGCTTTGGCAAAAGTGCTTGAAGGGACGGATGTTCTCGTAGCCAGCGATGAAATGTATGAAAAACTGATATATGACGGGGATTTTACTTCAGCAGCAGCAGTCAGTGAAGACATGTTTAAAAGAACAATCACCATCAATGGTTTAAGCAAGTCAGTTGCCATGACAGGCTGGCGTTTCGGATATATGGCATCACACCATACCGAAATTATCAAAGCAACAAAAAAACTGCAGTCACAAAGCACATCCAATGTCAATACCATGACACAGTATGCTGCTATTGCAGGACTTGACGGCAGTGCAGATGAAGATATAGAAATGATGCGAAAAGAGTTTATCAAGCGTCGTGATGAAGCTGTAGAACTTTTTAATAAAATCAACGGACTCAGTGTTTTAAAACCGGATGGTGCTTTTTATCTTTTTGTCAATATTCAAGAAGTCAGTAATGATTCACTAGGCTTTGCAAAAGAACTTTTAGCAGCCAAAGGTGTAGCCGTTGTTCCTGGTGTTGGTTTTGGAAGCGAAGGGTATTTCAGATTCAGTTTTGCTACGGGAATTGCAACTATCAGAGAAGGTATTAAAAGAATTGATGAGTTTGTGCAGGAACTCAAAGCAAAGTAGGCAAAAACCTACTTTAGCTCAGATAAAGCCTTTATGACTTCTTCTAAATTATCCAATGGAATATGAACTTTCCATTCCGGATTTTGGGCATCACCTGAGAGTGAAATTCCTATACTAGCTACAGTACCGCTTCCCTCACCATATGGTTCCTCAAGTTTTGTTACCGATATAACACCGTTTTTTGTTCCGCTTAACGGGATTGTTTTTGACATACTAACTCCTTGTTGTGTTTTTACTTGATAAGTCTAGCAAGTTTTGCCTGAAGTTTAAGCCATTGTCTGTGCCCCATCAAAGGAAAACCTGCATATGTCTTTCCGGGTTCTTTTACAGAGTTTGTTATTCCGCTTCGTGCAGCAAAAGTTGAAAAAGGGGCAACCTCCAGGTGACCGGCTGCGGCAGCCTGCCCGCCCATAACAACATTTCTGCCAAGTTTTGTTGAACCTGCAAGACCAGACTGAGAAACCATAACACAATACTCACCGATTTCACAGTTATGTCCAATCTGCACAAGATTGTCAATGCGTGTTCCTTTTTTTATCAAAGTAGAGCCAAAAACAGCTCTGTCAATACTGGTATTGCTTCCAATTTCAACATCATCTTCTACAACTACATTCCCATTTTGATAAATCTTTTTATGCTCACCTTTTTCATTTGTCGCAAATCCGAATCCGTCAGAACCTATAACTGTGTTTGCATGGATTATACAGTCATTGCCGATTTGACAGTCTCTGTATATTGTCACACTAGGATAAATAACTGTATTGTTTCCTATAACACTTTTTGCACCTATATAAACATGTGCCAAAACTATACAATTATCACCGATTACCGCACCATTTGCTATTTCAGCCTTGGGAGAAATTTTTGAATTTTTCCCAATCTGCGGGAGAGGAAGTCTCTCATCTTCTACGGGCGGCGCAAAATATTTTGAGAGTATGGCCATGGACCAATAAGGGTTTTTTGTTACCAAAGGAATACAGTTTGCAGGGAGTTTTGAAGCTAATTTTTCAGAAATTATAACTGCTGCAGCTTTTGTATTTTCGAGATCTTTTACATATTTTGAGTTGGACACAAAAGAGACTTCATTCTCTTTTGCATCTTTAAGAGTATTTATTCCTACAATATCAATATCATTGTCGACAATACTACACTCTAATGTTGAAGCTATTTTACTCAGCTTCATCTTTTTATCTCTCTAAAGCAACAGCGCCGCTTCTGACTATCTCTTTTGGATTATATTTTTTAATCGCCTGTAGATAGTGATCGACTCTTTTGGGCTCGTCAGCAACCATGGTTATAATGACATCATTACCAACATTGACTATTTTTCCATTGTAAGCATTACAGATAGCGCTGATATCACTTATGTTTTCTGTAATAGGAAATTTGACCAGTGCCATCTCTTTTTCAACCAAATCTGCATGTTCATAAACCCGTAAAACAGGAATGAGTTTGTGCAACTGTTTTGTTATCTGCTCAATCACACGCACCGAACCTGATGTGACAATTGTCAAACGGGAATATTTACTCTCAGGAATTGGGGCAACAGTCAAGGATGTAATGTTGTAGCCACGTCCGGAAAAAAGATCGGTAATTCGGGACAATACACTCGCTTCATTCACAACGATAACGGAAACTACTCTTCTTTCTGTATTGTCAGTCATTATTTACTCTCCTTTTTCTCTAATAACATCATATTAAACAGGCTTCCGCCTGATGGAACCATTGGCATAACATTTTCAAACCGTTCAACTTTAACATCAATAAATGCAACAATATTCTTTTCTACAGCCTCTTTTAAAGCGGCATCAAATTCCTCTTTTGTAGTAACTCTGTACCCTATTCCGCCAAAAGCTTCCGCAAGTTTTACAAAATCCGGCTGTACAGAAAGATCTGTCTCACTGTGGCGTTTGTCATAAAAGAGTGTCTGCCATTGGCGAACCATACCCAAAAAATTATTATTCAGAATAATATTGATTACCGGTAATTTTTTCTCAACGGCTGTCATTAACTCCTGACAATTCATCAAAATAGAGCCGTCTCCGGTAAAGTTGATACTTGTTTTTTCAGGAACAGCCGCTTTGACACCCATAGCCGCCGGAAAACCAAAGCCCATAGTTCCGAGTCCACCGGAACTTATAAACTGACGGGGTCTCGTAAACGGATAAAACTGTGCCGCCCACATTTGATGCTGTCCGACATCTGTTGAAATATTTGCATCATCACCTAGAAGCTCACCTACACGTTTTACTACCCACTGTGGCTTGATATTTTCTGTATCTTCATGAAATGTCAGTGGATGCAACTCTGCAAAATTTTCTATCGTTTCTCTCCACTGTTCATAGTTGTCACTGTTTACCATGGAGGTGAGTTTAAGCATCTCATTGACAACATTTTTCACATCACCTACTATAGGATAGTTTGCATTAACAAGCTTTGAAATACTTGCAGGATCTATATCTACATGTATAACCGCAGCATTTTTTGCAAATTCACTTAATTTTCCGGTAACACGGTCATCAAATCTGGCACCGAGGGCAATGACCAGATCTGTTTCGCTCATCGCCATATTTGCCGCATAGGAACCATGCATTCCTAGCATCCCTATAAGCAGGTCATCATCATAAGACAATGTTCCTCTGGCCATAAATGTCTCAACAGCAGGAATGCCTGTTGTATGTACCAAATCTCTTACCTCATAGGCTGCATTTGAATTAATGATACCGCCGCCGAGGTAAAACAAAGGACGTTTTGCATTTGCTATCGCCTCCATAGCTTTTTTGATTTGACGGGGATTGCCTTTGACATGCGGTTTATATGTTTCTAAATCCAGCTCCACATCATAATCAAATTCTGCAACCTGTGCAGTCACATCTTTGGGTATATCAACATGAACCGGGCCTGGACGGCCTGTTCGTGCTATATAAAAAGCCTCTTTTAGTATACGCGGCAGATCTTTTGCATCTGTAACAAGATAATTGTGTTTTGTACAGGAACGGCTTATTCCAACCGCATCAATCTCTTGAAAGGCATCTGTTCCGATTAAACTCATTGGAACCTGTCCTGAAATAACCACCAAAGGAATAGAATCCATGTATGCATCTGCTAAACCTGTTACAGCGTTTGTGAACCCAGGACCGCTTGTTATCATAGATACACCGACTTTTCCGCTGGCTTTTGAATAACCCTCTGCAGCATGAACCGCTGCTGCTCGTGACGAGTTAATATATGTTGAAATTTGTCTTGTTTGTAGATTTCGTCATAGACATTCATAATTGCTCCGCCAGGGTAGCCAAAAACTGTATCTACGCCTTCTGCAATTAAAGCTTCAATGACCATCTGTGCGCCACTAATTTGCATGAAAAGTCTCCTCTGTATAATATATAATTTTAAAAATTCGCTAATTATACTTCAGGAGAGCTATAATTGAGGTTAAAGCATTAATCTAAAATTGATTTTACAATCATTGAAGGCCGCCACATAGAGAGCGAACCTTTTTTTAACTGTTCTATATCCAATTTTGTATCTTTGTATCTTTTTTTAAATATTTCAAATAATATTTCTATTTGGTCGTCAATGCCAAAATTTAAAATATAATTTTTAATGCCGTTTTCTATCTCTTTGCGATCTCTTTTTTCTCTTATGGCTGTTTCGAGTTGATTTATATACGTCCAGGCAAATATAGTTGCCAAGGCTGTCGTTTTTGAACTGATATCAAAATATTTATGTAAAATGTTTTTTACCCCGTTTACATCACCGACAGCTGCAAAACTGTTTGCTTTGATTAGATCAGCATCCCATTCATTTGAAGCTTTTCTCCTGCTTTGGTTTCCTGGAGCTCTTCATATTCTGCCATCATATTATATGCCGTTTGATAATCACCACTCTCTACAGCATCATAAAATTTCTGCTTGTTTTGTATCTCTTTTAACATAAGCTCAACTTCATCTTTAAAATCTGTAAACGTACTGAGCAGATTCATCAGTTTCATAGCAGCTATATTTTCACCTTCATATACTAGTTTTTGGATTTTCATATAGATAGTGTCGGCATATTTTATCATCGAGTCATACTCCGGAAACTCCTTTAAAAAAGGGTTCTGATGAACAAGAGCAGATGCCAGTTTAAAATCTTTTTTGCCAAGAGCATTTCTGAATCTTTTATAGATTGCACCCTTTGTTAAAACATCCTGAATAAAAGTTGTTTTATTGCTGATACCTCTATAGGGAGCCAAAATCTCTTTGGCACGTTCCATCTGATTTGGCTGCAAAGCATATTTCAGTGCCTGAAACAAATCTTTTTTCCATCTCTCTTCTAAAAGTTTATATATTTTTGATTCTTTGTAAACCGGATATTGGTTTGCCAGGCTGTATGCCAGTGCCAGTTTTCCGTTTTTTGCGAGTTGTACAAATTTATCATACTCAGCATAATCACTTACAAGTTTTTGTATAACTCTGTTTTTGCTGGGAATCTTCATGAAATTTTTGAGCATTAACAGTGCCTGTTCTTTTTTCCCGTTTTGGAAAGCTTTTTTTGCCTTTTCCAATGTGTTTTCCCATAGGTTTGAAACTAAATTATATATATCCGTATAACGTAAAATAGGATTCTTTTTTACCTCTTCTTCAATTGCGTCTATGTCCTGTTTCATTAAAAGATTTTTTAATGTATCAATTTTTTCAAATATGTCATAATACATCAGGAATCCATCTTCTGTTCCAACAATAAGATGATTATGCTCATCATCAAAAGCCAAACTGACAATAGGCGAAGTAATCTTTATAAATCTCGGTGCTATCAACTCATATGTATTTAAATCATATACTAAAATATATCCTAACTTCGTACTTAAAAACAGAAATTTTTCATCACCGCTGATTACAAGCTGAGTAACATCATCATGAATACCTTCTAATCTTTGAATAACCTTACCACTGTATATATTCCAGATAATCGCTTTTGAATTTTTATCAATACTCACCAGTTTGTTTCTGCCAAAAAATTTTAGTTTCATAACTGGTGCAGAGTGGGCTTTTAACTTTTCTTTCGGAGTCATTGTTACCAGATTAAACAGTGTGATTTTTCTGTCATAACTCGCTATGGCTACCCAGTTTCCGTTTTTTGAAAAAGAGACATCATTAATGGTATCGGCATGATGGGGAAGTGTAAACACAATCTTTCCGCTTTTAACATCCAATGCAAAAGTTTTGCCGTCTTCTCCGCATGAGAACATATACCTGGAGAGCGGGTCTATACCGACACAGGAAACTTCCCCCTGGTGTCTGGTAACTCTGGCAATAGCTTTTTTTGTTTGGGCATTATAGAGTCTTGACTCTTTTGCATCTGCTGACATTGTTGCAAAATAATTGCCGTCATAGCTGTAATCCACCACATTATTTTTATAATATTTGTGTTCAATATTAACTTTAAATCCGCTTTGCACTTTCAGGCTGTCTTTGTCGTAAAACCTTACAGTAGTTTTAGAGTCTATAACAACAAGACGCTTGTCTTTTAAAATTTTTATCAAGATTACAGGATATACAATACTTTGACTTTTAACAGTTTTCATTTTCAGTCTCTCAAATAACCCTCTTTTACAAGAGCCTCTTTAATTTCTTCCTGATGCTGCTTTCCTTTTGTCTCCATATGCACGGTCACATTAGCATCTCCGTAATCCAGCGATACGGACGTTCTGTCATAAGAAATATGCACAATATTTGCATTTAACTCTTGGAGTATCTGCGTAAAACGCATCAAAGAACCCGGCTTGTCAACCAATGTGACGGTAATTTTCATTTTGCGATGAGACTTCAGAAGACCCTTTTCTATAATGACAGAAAGGAGCGTAACATCCATATTTCCCCCGCTCAGAACAACTGCAACATTTTTGTCTTTTAGATAATCCAGTTTATGATGCAGTAGTGCCGCAACACCGACAGATCCGGCTCCTTCAACCACCAGTTTTTGTTTCTCAAGTAAAAACAAAATGGCACTTGCTATCTCCTCATCATCTACACTTATTATCTCGTCCACACACTCAAGGGCATGTTTGAGAGTAACCACAGAAGTGTCGCGTACTGCTATCCCGTCGGCTATCGTTCTTACGCTTGTAGAATCAACAGCTCTTTTTAAATCATAGGAATTTTTAAATGCAGGTGCACCTTTGGCACTCACACCAATTACTTTTACAGCGGGGTTGACAGCTTTGAGAGCACTGGCCATACCGGCAATAAGTCCACCGCCGCCGACAGGAATGAGGACAGCGTCAAGTTCTTGGCATTTTTCAAGAATTTCCAAGGCTACAGTACCCTGTCCTGCCATCACCTCTTCATCTTCAAAAGGATGCACAAAAGTCAAATGATTTTTTTCGCCATACTCCTTTGCATAGGCATAGGCTTCATCATAGTTTGTGCCAGCAAGAATCACCTCTGCACCGAAATGTTTTACTCCGTCTATCTTTGTAAGCGGTGTCGATTCCGGCATTACTATCACTGCTTTTGTATCAAAAGCGGCAGCGGAGTAGGCCACCCCCTGGGCATGATTGCCGGCACTTGCTGCGACAACACCGCATTCTCTTTGCTGTGGTGTCAAAGTGGCTATTTTATTATATGCACCGCGAAGTTTAAATGCTCCTGTTATTTGCAGGTTCTCTTTTTTCAAATATACCTTGCATCCGGAAATTTCACTCAGATATGGAGCATATGAAAAAGGAGTGTTGACAACAACTTCTTCTATACGTTTATGCGCATCTTTGATTTTTTGTAAAGGAATCAAAATCAGCCCTGTAGATTTCGATGATCAACCATAGTGCACTGGTTTTGTACAACTTTCATTCCTGCATCCTGTGCTTTTTTAGCGGCTTCATTGTTTACTATACCTTTTTGTGCCCAAAAAACTTTTACATCACCACGTTTTATACAGGCATCTGCAATGGCATCAAGTGCTGCGGGTTTTCTGAAAATATCAACCATGTCAACTGCAAAAGGAATTTCAGCCAAAGAGTTATAAACTTTTTCTCCAAGAATCGTCTCTCCTTTTGGATAAACAGGAATTATTTTATACCCCTGATCCTGAAGATATTTGGCAACCCTGTGACTGTCTTTGCTCTCATCAGGAGAAAGCCCCAAAACTGCAATCGTTTTAACACTCTCAAAAATCTCTTTTACTTCATCCATATTTGAATTAACTGTAGGAAATTCGCACTCCATAATCAAACCTTTTTTATATTTTGTCAAAAAAAAATACTGCACAACACATTCTCATTAACATAGCAAATGCTTTTTGTAAAAAGATTATATCGAAAAACTATAAAGTTGTGAATTAAGTTTACACTCCGAATTATTGAAATTTTGCTTTATCACACACTATTCCAAAATTTCATGCATACTGAAAACTGTCCCAAAAAGAACAGGTTGATGAATCATATAAATCAGCAGTGAATGCTTCCCCAGAAAAGATACTTTTTTCGTAAAATAATTTTGTACTGTATTAAAAATAAAAAGTTTTTTGCAGCCAATAAAAATACCAACAAGAACAACACCAAACCACGGAGTAAAAGGAACTAAATCCTCCGGATGCTTTGGCAGATGTAGTGGCATTTTCAGGATGTTATAGAGCCAATGCATATGAAGAGTGTTATTGTAACTCAACACTATAATTGTGATCCCTGCAAGCAAAGCAATTTTTGGAAACTTTACAAATGCAAGTGCTAAAAGAGAAGCAAATGCGATAAAATGCAAGATACCAAAATAGATAAAACTGTGAGGGAATGTAAAATAACTAGCTGCAGAGACAAGCATAGCATTCGCAAAAATAAGAAAAAATCTTTTCAAATCTTTTGTAAAGTTGTAACCGCTTTCATTGACCAGATAAAGTGACACTCCGACACATAATAGAAACAGACTTACTATGACATAACGGAAATAATGCCAAAAAACTCCATGATAGATATTTATATCTATAAAATGAAAATTATTCAAATCGAAACAAAAATGAAAAACAACCATTAACACAATAGCAATTCCACGGATAAAATCCAAGTCAAAATAGCGTGTTTGCAGCTTGGACATTTCAGTATTCATTTAAAACCCTTGCCTTCATCAATATACGGTCCGAATCTTCAAACTTCAAATTGACTAAAAAAACTGCTTTATCCTTTTGTTTATAAACTCTGAAGACATCAACACTGCCAAGACAGTCTGCATTAAATTTATCGGCTTCTGATAACGGATAAACAGGTTTTTGTAATGATTCCAGTCTGTAAAGTTTTTTATTTTTGACTATATAGGTCACATAAGGGTTTACTCTTCTGTGAAGGGAATGTGTTGTTTGCAAAAAGAGGACATCTTCATTTTTGTCATTATGCACGATACTGTTTTGCTGATAAAGCATTAAAGACAAGTCCAGGAAAAGTACTCTCTTTTTTAGACTCAGGGAATTAAATCCGTTGACCTGTTTTTCATAAAATGTATTACTTTTGTTTACAGAAGCATTGACTCTGTACAAATAAACCATCATAATAGATAAAATAGTTATAGATATCATCATTTCTATCAATGTAAAAGCTTTTTTCATCGTATTCTTAACCGTAACAGTGATGAGGAGTAGTTCTTGGTTTTCAATGTACTTCTTCCTGTTTCGTAGATAGTTCCTGCACTGTTTTTTTTATTTGGATCGTTGTCTTCTTCCTCGTTTGCGGATTCATCAAACATGCTTGTGTCAATACTCTGCAGTGTTTGATACACTATTTCTATATCTGTATGTTTGAGTTCTCTTCTAAAATCATCATCCAAATCAAAGTCTGAAACCAACTCTTCTAAAGATATCTTTTCATTTTCAAAGCCATATTTTGTTCCTACAAGCAATGAAAGATATTGCGTAGCCGTTTCCTGATTTTTCACCTGAGAAAATATATGTGTATTGTTGGCATTTATTTGCAGTAACGCCATAATTACCACTGAAATAATCATCACTGCTACCATTACCTCTATCAGTGTAAAAGCTCTCCTGTGAAGATTACATGTAGCAGTACAAAACATTTTATAATCCGATACGGATTGCTTCATCCAGCGAAGTTTCCATTTAAAACCATGTTGGAGAGTTGAAAAGAGATACTTTGCAAACCGTCAGCTTCCAGTGCTTCTTTGATACTGTGCTCATCCGCTGTAGTTTTTAAAAGATCTTTTACCTTGTCATTCATAATCAAAAGTTCTCCTATCGATCTTCTGCCTGTGTAGCCACTGTAATTGCATGCGGGGCACCCTTTTGCTTAAAAATTTTGCTCTCTTTTGGGATATTGTAGTCATCGGCAAAATTTTCAGCTATGACATCTTCTTCTTTGCACTCAGGGCATAATACGCGGACCAGCCTTTGCGCCAAAATACCTAAAATAGAAGAGGATATTAAAAACGGTGCAATTCCCATATCAACCAATCTTGATATCGTAGCAGATGCAGAATTTGTGTGAATTGTAGAAAAAACCAGATGCCCTGTCAGTGCTGCACGCACCGCAATAGATGCTGTCTCTTCATCTCTGATTTCTCCTATCATTATGACATCAGGATCCTGGCGTAAAATTGAACGCAGAGCACTTGCAAAGGTGAGTCCTACTTTTTCATTCACTTGAATCTGCGATATGCTTTCTGATTTATACTCCACAGGATCTTCAACGGTTATAAGATTTTTTTCGGGAGATTCCACTTCTCGCAGGAAAGAGTGCAAAGATGTTGTTTTACCACTCCCTGTCGGTCCGGTCACTAAAATAATTCCGTGTGAAAGGCGTAACAGACTTTTGATCTTTTCAATCATATCCTGATGAAATCCAAGCTCTGTTATCTGCGGTATTTGTGAACTTTGCATCAAAATACGCATAACAACTCTTTCTCCATAAAAAGTAGGCAGTACCGAAACCCTGATATCCAATATCTCACCTGCAATTTTTATCTGTGTTCTTCCGTCTTGGGGAATACGTTTTTCCGAAATATCTAAATTTGAAATAACTTTAATACGGCTGATGATAAGACTGACAACTTTTTTGTCCAAATCTGCATTTTTACTCAGCATTCCGTCTATACGAAATCGGACTTCACCACTCTTCTCTTTGACCTCTATATGGATATCCGAAGCTCTTTTTTTGACAGCCTGATAAAAAAGTGCATTGACAAACTTGATAATGGGTGCTGATTCTTCACTCGTTAAAATGTCACTCGACGTTCTTAAAAAATCGGTCAGAGAGATGTCTTCTTGTTCATTCTCTTCTGAAGAATCTTCTTGCATTGTCTCTATTGCTTTGTCTGTTCGAAGTTCCAAAAAACGGTTATAAAGCCTGTCATACGAATCTTCATCAAGCATCTTGAGAGGATATTTGATTTCTAGTTTTGTATAATAGTTACTCGCTTCAACCAAATATCTTTCACAGACACATGCAATGACTTCTTCTTCTGTTTTACTAAAAAGAAGATAGTTTTTAACACTGATCTCCGTTGGTATACCCTCAGGTTCACATACCTGTAAATGTAAATCATGAAGCACTTCTGTATTGAGCATTAATAGACACCTTTGACATGCACTGCAGGTTCTGTATTCTTTTGTATCTTTTCATTTTTTTTACTCATTATCTTTTTAAAGATTTTTTCATTATACTCTTTTTGCACACTTGAAAGAACACCCAGGTCTCTTTGCAGTTTTGAAAGTTCTTCACTTTTGTCTATGACATAAGGAGTCAGAATGACTACTAAGTTATCCTGTTCTTTAATTGTTTCAGTAGATGAAAAAAGATACTCTCCTATCATTGGAATATCACCCAGCAGAGGAACTTTTGTTTTTGTTTTTCTGTCAAGGGATTTTACAAGACCGCCGATGATAATGCTTTCGCCGCTTCTTAAAATCGCCTGTGTCTTCACCTCTTGCTTTGACGTAACAGGCTGTCCCGCTGCATCAGAGCTTAAAATATTTTCCAAAGACGCTTCAACATCCAAAGTTACCTTGTCGTTTGAGGATACTCTGGTTTGATTCGTAATGTCAGACCGATATTTTCTCTTTTATAGTTGTTTGTCACCCCGAAACAGCATTTGTTGTTGCACCGGATATTATAGAAATGGTTTTACCGACATAGATGGAAGATTGTTTATTGTTGACACAGAGAATTGAAGGATTTGATATTGTTTTTGATGCGCCGTGACTTTGTAAAAAATCAAGTGTTGCCCCAAGGGCCAATGCGCTTTTTGCGCCAGAGCCAATAGCACCGAGATAATTGATAATCTGTGTTGATGCCAGATTTTGCAAATTAGCATCACCAAAATTTGCACTCATTGCATAAAGTCCGGATGCTGAAACATCTCCTGCTGCAAAACCATATTTCATTCCTAAACTTTCGGCATTGTTTTTATTGATATTAATAATTCTTGCCTGAACATATACCTGGTATTTTTCCTTGTCCAGTGCATCAATAATAACCTTGATTCCTTTGAGTATCTCAGGGTCCGCCACTGCGATGATGGCATTTATCTCTTCGCTCGAAGAGATATTCGGTTTTGTAGTAAGCCCTTGATATGTTTTATCAGAAATAATTTCCTTGAGGGTTTTGATAACATTCTTTGCATCAGAGTTTTTAAGACTGTAAATTTCAACTGACCGGCTAATGTTTGACTCTACATCAAGTTTTTTCGCCAAATCTTCAATTTTTGCTACATTCTTTTTATTTCCGATAACAATCAAACCGTTTATATTTTCATCAAAAATGATATTGACTTTGTCCGAAACGACTTTAGGATTAAATATTGACTTGCTTATATCCAACAAACGAGCCTGAAGTTTTCCGGCATCTGCATGTTTTATATATACCAGTTTTACAATAGAGTTGTTTGTTATTTGAATATCTTTGATTATTTTTTTAATGGTTTCTATATTTTTTGGATAATCAGTTATCAAGATCGTATTGCTCTCTTTTAATGTCATCAGTTTTGCAGTTTTTGAAATAAGATAACGAATCTTTGCCGCTATAATATCTACATTTTCACCCTCTACTTTAACAGCCTGGGTTACCATTAAAGATCCGGATACTTTTTGGTTTGGTTTGACAACATCCGCATTAGATCTTGCAACCTCAGAAGAGCGGACAATTTCATAATAAGACCCATTACGTGCCAAAGAGTAGCCTTTTGACTGTAAAACAGAAACCAGCATCCCCATCAATTCATCATCATAGATAGGTGCAGAACTTACAAGATTGACACTTCCGTTTATTTTATAATTCATTAAAATATTTTTATGTGTAATTTTTGCTACCAGTTTTACAAAATCATCAATGGCCAAATTTGAAAAGTTAACATTCACCTGTTCTCTTGCCTGAAGAGAGAATGTTAAAAGTAGTATCAATCCTATGTGCTTAATGAATTTCATATATCAATTCCTTTTCTGTGTTATTTCTTAAAACAACCAAGCTTATTTCGCTTAATTTGTTTACATTTTTATATATATTCATCACTGCTTTATATGATGTCAAATCAATATTGTTTGCTTTAATGACAATATCACCTTTTTGCAACCCGAGTGCTGCAAATTTTGAATTTTTATTTATTTTCATTATCTTAAAACCTTTAATTTTTCCATCTTCCATGACTTCCTTTATGGCAATTTGTTTCCAAATCTTTTGAGGATTTTTTTCAAAAAACTTTATATCCTGCCTTGATATATTTGTCACACCATTATCTGTTTCATTATGCGTGACCCGGTTTATACTTACATCTTTAATTTTTTGTTTGACAAAATACAGTATATAGTTTTTGCCGTCTTTTGTAAAAACAACATTATCGTTATTGATTTCTTTCAAAAGTATAGCCATTATACGTTTCACCCACTCCGATAATTGAAGTTTTTTTCAAATTCGATTTCATTGCCACTATGGCATATCCATAATTTTTAGAACCATAAAGACCGATCAGAGTCATATCGGTAATACTTCTGTGCGCACCCGTTTCATTTGTTTTTTTATACCCCTTGGTATTTGTATGCAAAGAGTAAGCATATTTGTAAAATTTACTCTTTGATATGCCGGACGATAATTCTTTTTTATCTTTACATCTATACCATTGCTTGGCAAATACCATAACAGCACGAGCGCAAGCAGTTTGGAAAGAGCTATTAAAATCAACAATTTTGTAATGATTTGCAACATCTTAGAATTAGAGACTTTGTTCATAAATGAAGCCTCCGTTTTTATCTTTTTTCAAATTTCGCAGTGTTGTACGATAATGAGTCAACATTTTTTTGAAGGTTTTATCAAAACCTGCAAAGTTCTCTTGACAAGGTCGATATTAATATCAGCCTCTCCAAACTCACCACTGCATTTTCCCGTTACATGTAAAGGATTAAATACAGTATAGACAAGATACAGACTCTTTACATGTAAAGGTATAAATCCTGATGCCATATCGGATAAGACCAAACCTTCAACCTCTACACTGTTATACAAAAGAAAAAGATTCAGTTTTATCTTTTGTATTTTTGCAGTTTCGAGTGTTTTAACATATAAAACAGCATTTTTTATTTCAAGCGTAAAACCTTCATCACTGAGAGTCTCATCATTCAGAACAATACCTTTTTTTTGCAGTTGCTCTTCAGCAAAATAGTATATATTTACTTTGGGAGAAAAATAGATAAATGCCATCATAAAAAACAGGACATACAACAGGAATAAAACCAGTTTTTTTACCATTTTATCTTCACCTCCAGCGTTGATTTGCTCTCGCTGATTCTTTTTATTTTCAGCATTGTTATGTTAAATGTTGTATTGAGAATTTTGCCCATTAAAAAATTCAAAGCTTTTATATCCATATTTTGAGAACTGATGTGTATTCCTGAATTTGTTATCTCTTTTTTTATCTTGGAACTTTTTAAAACAGGATTGGACAATATATGCAGAATCTCCTTTTTCTCTTTTTCTTTGTTGGCAAATGCTTTTTTTAAAGCACTCGTGTCTAAAGAAACTTTCAGCGTTTTTTCATAGAGAATTTTTTCCTGATGGAGCTCTTTTTTTGACATCTATGAGCTTCAAAATAAAAAACAGTAAAAGCAAAAGTAAAAAGATGCCAACGTAAAGAGGATTTAAGCGGTTCATAAAGTTATCTCCAAAGTCAGTACTGAATTTTTTAATTGGGTTTTAGCATGAATACCTTTACGTTTCAATGCTTCTATAATTTTTTACTCTGTGTAACACCTTTTATAATCACTGTTAACACTTTGGAATCAAATCCTATGTAAGAAATTTTTTCATTTTTTGCAAGATGCATTTTGAGAAAATATCCTATATATTCTCTCAGTTTCATCTGTTTTTCGTATATTTTATTCAGTTCTGCATGAATAGCCTGATTTTGCATCATGGTAGGCTTTAAATTATATTTTGCAAATACGGCATTCCTTTGATCTTCAAGCGTGGCTGCCTTATCCATAGTAATAAGCCATTCTCCGAAAACTATACCTGTGATAAACAACAGAACAAAACCAATCTTATAAAAACTGGACTTTTTGAGAATATGATTAAACTGCTGTAAAACTATAGCATGACCGGATGGTTTAAAATCATCCGGTTTAAGGATACCTGCTTCTTTTATCCAAAAATCCGGTACAAGAATCACTATACCGTTTTTTACTACAAGCGCCTGTTTTTCATTTACTCTACAGGCCCCTTCCAAGGAAGAAAATTCACTCTGTGCAAAATAGATATTGACAACATTTGAAGGAGATATTTCTTTTTGTGCCATCAGCTCCAGAATCATTTTATCTTCATAGGCAAAAACTATATACTCGTCATTTTCTTTATAGGCATAGTAGCTGTATTGACCCTCAGGCAGAATATCTTCAAAAATGGAAGGAAGCAGTTTTTTTACTTCCTTATATATTTCACAGGTAAAGAAATTTTCTTTACCCAGTATAAAGACGGAGATAAAACAACATTTATTTTTTCTTCAATCTGCACTGGTTCCATGAAAGGATCCAACAAAATTGTTTTGTAATTATTTTTAAATTTTGTAAACAAAGTTTGATCCTTTTTTGGTTTTTATATTGTATTCAAATTTTATTTCAGCATTTTGTTTGCCCTGTGTGACCAAAAGCGTCACTGTTATAATTTTTTGCAAATCACAACTTGCATTAAATTTTCTTTTCAAGTCTTCTTTCTCTTCTGCCGTCAATTTGTCACAGTCCACAAAAAAATTATCATCTTCTGCAGCAGTGTTTTCCTGCTCATAATAGTTCCCTGACATTATATTAAAAACATCCCTGTTACAAAGTTTAAATCAATCACATAAGAAGAATTTTTATAATTTCCAAAAGTAAAGATTTTATGCAGATCTATGTGTTCAACGCTGTTATCATGATAGGTTTTTTTATAATACTCATTTAACTCTTTTATCTGTTCGTCAGAACTTATATAGTCTCTAAAAAGATAAGGATTGTCATCAAACAGAGCACTGTTATACATTCCGTCTTCTTTTGTACCGCCTGTTAAATCTTCAAGGAGATAAAGATACTCACTGTTGATCATTTTTGCATTAAAATAACCGATAAGTGCATTCTTTAGTGCACTCTCCCCTTCAGCTATGTTCTTTTTAAGTGCATTAAAATTAAATTTAGATCGGGCACTCTCCAGCTTTACCTCTACCATTATATCCGTACTTAACGGGACAACTGTGCTGTATTGCAATAAAAATGCACGAAAAGTCTGTGTGTCGTTTATATCATCAAGTTCGGGAGTCTCTTTTAAAATTTTCAGCATATCATCCAAAACAGCAGTAGTTTGCAGTAAAAATTTCTCAGAGGAAAGATTCTCTTTTGCACTGTTGATATGTCCGAGTGAGACCCCTATTGTAACTGTAATTGCCATAATGAAAAACATCGTTATCAAAGGGCTATTGCATTTTTTTTAAACATTTACTGAATACTCATAGAAAAAATTGGCAACAGCATAGCAGAAACTATAAATCCGATAGATCCACCGACAAAGAGCATAAGAGCAGGTTCAAGCAAAGTTAACAGCAGAGAAATTTTGTCACGATTCTCTTCAAAATAGAGTTCTGAAACATTATGCAAAATTGTTTCAAGTTCTGACGTCTCTTCTCCCAAAGCTATAGACTGGATAAAAGCATAATCAATCTTTAAATCTGATTCATTGAGTGCATTTGAAAGCAGTTTTCCTTCTACCACTTTCTTTGAAGCAGTTGTAAACAGCTCTTTGAGCACAAGATTGTTTAAAATATTTGTCCCGAGATTTATAGTACGCACAAAAGGGACACCCGAGCGGACCAGCAAAGATGCCATATAAGAGAAGCGTGCCAATTCGCTTTTTTGTATAATCTCTCCGAAATACGGAAGTTTTAACAGCAGTTTATCGACCCCGTACGCAAAAGAGCGGCTTTTCTTGCGTGCAGATATAAATATGACAATACCGGCAAACAGTGATGCCAAAATGATTTTAAAATTATTTTGAAAAAATGTTCCTGCTGCAATGACTACTTTTGTAGGTGTAGGCAGTTCCTGATGCATATTGACAAATATTCCTGTAATCTGCGGCACCACAAAGGTCAGCATAAAAGCAATCATAAGCAAAGAACAATTATCATAAAAGAAGGGTAGGCAAAAGCACTTTTTATCTCTTTTTTAATGCGTTCCTGTTCTTTTAAAAATTTTGAAAGTTCCAAAAGCACTTCATCCAAAACACCCCCGTTTTCACTGACTTTTATCGAGTACTTGAAAAATTCCGGAAGCACCACTACCTTTTGCGCTTCAAGTGCTGAGTAAAAATCTTTTCCCTCATTCAGATGTGTACTCACTGTAGATAAAAAGAGTTTCATCTTTTTGTTGTTTTCATAATGTGTCTGCACAATTTTCAGTGCAGACACTATACTGATACCGGAACGGATATACATGGCAAGTTCACGGGAAAGCCCGGACAACTCTTTTGTACTTATTCGGTATTTTCTTGAAAAATGTAGGGAGTCAAAAAATGACGGGGCTTCTTCACTGATTTTTTGATAAATAATCTTTTTGGCTTTAATTTACTCTTGGCCTCTGCCAAATCAGAAGCTTCAATCTTGTCAGATACTTTTTTACCAAACTCGTCAATTCCGCTGTACTTAAATATCATTGTATTATCTTTGTCATTAAATCTTGTTTTGCATTTACTGCTTCTTCTACACTGCTGTACACTTGCGGAGGTTCAAAATAGGGTGTAAAATCATATACATTGTTTTTATACTCTACCAGTACCTGATCACCGACTCCGTCACCATCCACTTCATATGAAAAGCAGACATTTTCTTCAATATTCTCCTGATTAAAATAGCCTGTATTCTCTTTTTGCATCGCACCAAGATCAAAGTCATAGCGATAAACTTGTACACTCTCATCAAGGAAATTTTTTATCTTTATATCCTGCTTTTTTCCATCTATCAGCACAAAACAATTCTTGCACTTATCCAAACAAACAAACTTTGCACTCTCTTTATGCGGATAAGATTGTAAAAACTCTTTTAAATTTTTAAGTGACAAATTTGTACTTTTTTCACTGAGCTTTTTAAAACTGCCTATGACCAAAGTATAAACAACTCCCATTATCACTATGACTATCATAAGTTCAATGAGAGTAAAAGCTTTTTTCAAAAACAGTATCTCTTATTTACACTGACTGAGTTTTATGTCTGCAGCTTCTTTTGTTCCGCCCTCTTTTGCATCTGCACCAAGAGAGACCAGTTCCACTTTGCCGTCATTGTTCATATAGATAAAATTTCTCCCCCATGAGTCTTTTGGAATCTCATTGTCTTTAAAATACCCACTCGGTGAGTAGTTGGGATATTTTTGCGGATCCGGGTTTTTTACAAGGGCTTCAAGCCCTTCATCTGTAGTAGGATACCTGCTGTTGTCAATTTTAAACATATCAAGGGCACCATTGTAAATACTCTTCATTTGTACACACACCAGTTTTCTTTTTGCTTCTTCGCCTTTTCCAGTAAGACTTGGCATTATCATGGCTGCCAAAAGTCCCAGGATGACAATAACTATCATTAATTCTATGAGCGTAAAACCACTCTTTGATCTGTTTTTCATGCTTTATTACCTTGTTCTTTTTAATTATTTATTATAGCAAAAAAATGTATTGACTTTTTGCCCTCTTTGACACTGTTGCTCTTTTATCGTAAAAACGTTTCCGTTTTTTCAAAATAGCGTTCAATATTGTCAAAACTGTGGCTTCCGCCCTCTTCTATCATCAGTGTTGCTTTATCAAACTTATCTGCCGCTTCTTTGTAGTTGAGTGTTTCATCTCCTTTTGGAGCAAAAGCATAAAGTTCTCCTGTTTTGGTTCTTGTACTTCATACTTTTTAAGCATTTGCAGATGGGATTCTCTCCATTCAAAACAGCTGCCGTCATAAAAACTCTGCATAAAACCAAGTGTTTTTTGCAGTGTACTATACGGATAGGTTGAAGGATTTATCAGTACTGCTTTAAGATTATATTTATGTGCAAGATATGTTGCATAGTACCCTCCCAAAGACGAACCCGTCAGACTGACTTTTTCTTGTGAATTTTTTATAATTTCTTCCAGTGTCTGAATCGCCAGTTCAGGGATATATGACAATGATGGCGCCATAAATTTTTCATTTTTGTTTATAAAATATTCTCTAAAAAGTTTTGCTTTATACCCTTCTCCGCTGCTTGCAAAACCGTGTATATAAATAATCATACTTTGTTACTCTCTTTTATAATTTTTTGCATCTCTTCTCTTCCCATTGCATAAGCTTTGCCAATATCCCGAAATGAAAAAACTTTGATATCCAACAGTTTTTCATTACACAGATACATGTAACAAAGCTCTTTTTTGCTGACATATTTTGACTGCCATGCTGTATGTATATTCTTTTTAATCCACCCCAGTATGGTTTTTGGCACTTTTTTATATTTTGGAAAAAGATTTATTCCGATGATAGGATAATTGTACTGCTGCAGCCTCTCAACCGGGAAATTGTCTACAAGCCCGCCGTCTACGACAAGTGTTTTGTTGACATACACCGGAGCGAACAAGGGTGCAATAGAGCAGGATGCCAAAACTGCTTCTTTAAGAATTTTGCCACTGTCATAATAAATCGCTTGCTCCTTTTCTACATCACATGCCGTTACATGTAACGGTATCTCAAGTGTTTCAAAACTTTCTTTGTCTATAAGTTTGTCAACAACTGCCGCATTATGATCAAGTTTAAAAAGATAGCCGTTACCCAAAGAGATCTTAAAAACAGAGCGGAACTCTTTTGATTGTATCACCTCAAAAATGTATGCGGCACTCTTGCCGCAGGCAAGGGATGCTCCGATCAGAGCACCTGCGCTTGTACCGCTGACAGCTTTAATCTTGACACCGTTCTCCTGCAGTACGGAAACTATGCCCAAATGGTATGCTCCGCGACCTGCACCTCCGGACAAACAAAGAGTTATTTCTCGCGGAAACTGACAATTTTCCATTCACCCTCCAATGTTTCTAAAATCGCAGTACAGCTCTCAACCCAGTCACCGCAATTTAAATACCTGATGCCTTCTATATAACGCATCTCCGCTTTGTGTATATGGCCGCAAATTACACCATCATAGTTATTGTGTTTTGCATGTTGCACCAAAACAGCTCCATAATCAATAAAGCCTCTGCTTTTGAAAAACGTGTTCCCAGATGTATATCCGAAATAAATATAGACCGTACAGCAACAGTAGTAGTTTCGTGCATTTTCAAATACAACCTTTGTTATCTCTCTGTGCAAGTATAATCATTTTATATTACAAAATGGTCACAAGAGAGCCAAAATCTTTTTTTCAACGCAGATCCGTAAAATTTTGCTATAATATTTTCATCTAAAAAGAAGAGAGGTTTAATACCATGGAAATTCGAATATATTTTTGCGCAGTTTTATACAACGAGGATTCTGAAATAATTCAGATATCAGATATTAAACAGCAGGCAAGCAAAGAAGATAAAAACCCGGATGTGATTTCACAGATTCAAAACTCCAAGACAACACTGTCTGCCTTGTATAAAGAAGGATGGAGATTAATAGAAGTTGTTCCTTCCCATGAAACAAACGGGTACAGACTTTTCTTGGAAAAAGAGTAATAATATCTCTTTTTTTGAGATATATCAAATACCCAGTTTGTAGAGTTTCTTTCTCTCACTTGAACCTGCGATATTGAGCTGTTTTCTGTATTTTGCTATCGTACGTCTGACCATTTTTACTTTGAATTTTTCTTCTATCAGGGCTAAAAGCTTCATGTCACTCAAAGGCTTTTCATGGTTTTCATTCTTAATAAGTTCAACGAGAAACTCTTTGATGGCAGCATTACTGACATCTTCATCAATGGCGGTTGTAAAGAACTCTTTCATAGCCAAAACACCTCTGTCGCATGCTATATATTTGTTTGCAATGGCTCGCGAAATAGTTGAGGGATTGTGTCCAAATTCATCAGCCAGAGTTTTAAGTGTCAATGGCATGATTTGTCCGCCTGTAAAAAAATCATACTGGTATTCGACGATCATCAAACCTACTTTGTAAAGTGTTGCTTTTCTCATATCAAGCGCATCCACCAAACTTTTTGCCTCTTTGATTTTTTGTCTTACAAATTCATGCTCAACGCCATAAGAGGTGTCTATGTTTATCACAGGATAGTAGGCATCATTGAGTTTGACTTCTATCTGCTGTTCATCATTAAAATATATCATCAAATCAGGAATGATCTGCGCGGAATCTTCCTGATATTCGATATTTGGCGGATTTTTGAATGTTGACAATACATGCATAACCTCGTTAAAAGACTCTTCTTTGGAGTAGGCATGAATATTTTGCATGTCATTAATGATTTTTACGGCCAGACTATATGCCTGGTCACTGATTTCACTGTTGTCTAGTTGAAACAAAAATGACTCAGCCAAATCTTTAGCACCTATGCCTACGGGTTCTACATGTAAAAAGCGCAGACGAATCTTTTCAAAAGTTTCTCTGTCTATACTGTTTTTTTGGCAAAATTCTTCTGTGTTACCGTCGTAATAGCCATATTCGTCCAAATTTTCGATGACAAACAAAGCTACTTTTTGTGAAACAGGTGTAGGAAACAGCGGCGCACCTATTTGCTCATCTAAAACATCATAAAGTGTTCGACTTTGAATAGTCAGCGCTTCTATCTGCTCTGTTCTGGAATTGCTCACTCCGCGGGAAATTATTTTTCTTGGAATCTTTTTTTCAAAATCTTCTTCAAAGCCTGATTTCACTTCTATAACAGGATTGGCTTCGACAAAAGGAGTCATAGCTTCACCCAAATCAGAAAGACTTGAATGCAATATGGGAAGCCAGTTACGCAGGGTATTTGAGAGCTTGTGTTTTGTTTCAACTCCCTGTGTTTGTCTTAATGCTCCCATATTTTCATGAATTCCTAAAGTTTGAAGCTTTCACCGAGGTAATGTGTACGGACATCTTCATTTTGTCCGATTTCATCACTGGTTCCCTGCGCAAGAAGCTCTCCCGATTTTATAACATAGACTCTGTCACAAACATCCAGTGTTTCACGCACATTATGGTCTGTTATCAATACACCTATGTCATATGATACAAGCTGATGTATCACTTTTTGTATATCCATAACGGCAATAGGATCAACTCCGGCAAAAGGTTCATCCAGCAACAAAAACTTTGGTTTGTTTACAAGCGCACGGGCAATTTCAACACGGCGACGTTCTCCGCCGCTGAGACTGATTCCCTTTCTGTATCGTATAGGCTCAATATTGAACATATCAAGCAGTTCCACAATGCGTGCTTCTTGTTCTGCTTTACCTTTTATACCGACTTCAGCCGCTATCATTAAATTGTCTTCAACACTCAAATCTTTAAAAATCGAAGCTTCCTGCGGTAAATAACCTATACCTTTGAGTGCTCTTTCATGTAAGGGCATCCCGATAAGATCTTCTCCGTCAAAATAACTTTCCCCTCTGTTGCTTCTACCAAACCGCAAATCATATAAAAAGTGGTTGTCTTTCCTGCTCCGTTCGGTCCAAGCAGTCCTACAACCTCACCACTGTTGACTTCAAGACTTATACTTTTTACTATTTCCAAATCTTTAATTTTCTTTTTTAAGTCTGTTGCTTTTAATGTGTGCATATTGTATACTCTCTTGCATCATCTGAAATTTTTTCTATCTCTATTGTCACTGTTTCAATGCCGGCAGAGACTAAAATATCCACCAATTCATCACTTCCCCACTCTATAAAATGCAGACCCGGTTTTTCCAACTCTTCAAGCATTCCCAAAGAGATAAAATGATCAAGCCCGTGATTGTAAATATCATAATGAAATAGTTTTTCCCCATAACATTGCTGCAGTGAAAAAGTAGGCGATGTCACATCTTCACTCAATCCGAGTTTTTTTGCTATATTTTTTACCAAAGTCGTTTTGCCTGCAGCCAAATCGCCTTTTAAAATAATAACACCTTCTTGTAGTTGACTTATAATCCTGTCTGCCAAAGAGTCTAACTCTTCCAGTCTATATGTATATGTTTTTTTCATAACTTGTTTGATGTTTCTATGATTTGTTTTAATTTTACTTTCGGTCTTGCTTTTGCAAGGGCTTCTCTTGCCATTTCCAGTCCATCTTGTATATCTCGGGCCAAATCTCCTACCATCAACGATGCTGCAGTATTTATAAGCACTATATCACGCTGGGCATCTGTTGCTTTTTCATCAAAAACAGCTCGTAAAATATTTGCATTTTTGAGTGCATCGCCACCCATTATGGCTTCTAGCGGTGCTTTTTTAATACCATACTCCTGCGGATCAATAATAAACTCTCGTGTCTTGCCGTCTTGCAGTAAAGCCGCATAGGTCACATCACTGATGCTTATTTCGTCCATTCCTTCGTTTGAGCTGACAACCAAAGCCGATGTAGCTCCGTTTATCTGAAGTGCTTCTGCCATTTTTGGTACAAAAGCTTTGTCAAATACACCCAGCATTGATTTTTTCACACCGGCAGGGTTTGTCAAAGGTCCGAGTATGTTAAATATGGTTTTATCAGGGATGCTTTTACGTACCGGTACGATGAATTTCATGGCCGGATGATGATTTTGTGCAAACATAAAAGTAAAACCTGTCTCTTCAAGAAGTTTTGCACTCTGCTCAATACTCAAGTCAAGCCGAACACCCAGTGTTTCAAACATATCGGCACTGCCGCTTTTTGAAGTGATAGAACGACTTCCGTGCTTTGCAACGGTTGCCCCACAAGAAGCAGCAAGCAGCGCTACTGTTGAGGAGATGTTGAAACTGCCTATTTTATCACCGCCTGTTCCGACAATATCAAGCGCATTTTCTCTGAGTTCATCAGAAACAGGCAAAGCAACGGCAAAACTGCGCATAACCTGTGCAGCAGCGGCAATCACTTCCACAGGAGTACTTGCATCAAGTCGTATACTGAGTAAAAACTCACGCATCTGTGCATCACTCATTTCATGTTGAAAAAGTGAAGTAAATTTGACTAAAGCTTCCTCATATGTCATGAAATCTCCTTTATATACTGATCTTGCAGAGATTTTGGCGTTGATTTTGTTGTAGGAATTTGCAGCACTTCATACTTTTTTGATTCATTAAGATAGTTTACAGTAATAATACTGCCGACTTCCACATTTTTACTCGCCTTTGCAACCACACCGTTTATCTCTACTACTCCGTTACTAATCATATCCTGTGCAACAGAACGTCTTTTTGTAATATTTACCGAATTTAAAAATTTATCTATTCTCATTTTTTATCTTTATTGTTTTTTTACTCATTTATAGTTTGTTTATTGTAGACAAATCAAACTGAAAATAATGTAAGAGAAGAAAGAAGTTGGAACATTTTTTGCATTATTAATTATTTCGCATCAGTTTTTCAAAATCTTCGCTTAACAGCGGTTTGGAAAAAAGATATCCCTGATACAAATCACACTCTATTTTTTCCAAAAAGTCTCTTTGTTCCTGTGTTTCAACACCTTCGGCTACTGTTGTGAGATGCAGATTTTTTGAAATATCAATAATACTCTTCACTAAAGATGCCTGTTGCCTGTTGTCAAGTTCTGCTATAAAAGACTGATCTATTTTTAACTCAGTTACGGGAATATCACGGATATAGCTTAATGATGAATAACCCGTACCAAAATCATCTATAGAAAAATGGATATTATATTTTTTGAGCGCATTGATTGTGACAATCAGTCTTTTTAAGTCCTGAGATGTACTCGTTTCAGTAATTTCAAAAATCAGTTTTGTATGAAAGCCGGCCACATTGTACTGACGAAGAAGACGTTCAACTATAGCAATAAAATCTTTGTTTAAAAGCTGCCTTACACTAATGTTAATCGACATTTGATGCAGATGCATTCCGATACTTTCCCATCTTTGCAGAGTTTTTATAGCTTCTTCCAAAATATATTCTCCTAACTCTATAATATAACCGGTACTCTCAGCAACGCCGATAAACACTTCAGGACTCACCTGACCGAGTGTGGCACTTTTCCACCTTGCAAGCACTTCACAGCCGATAATTTTATTTTTACAGCTTATTTGGGGTTGGTATTGCAGATATATTTCATTTTTTTCTATGGCAAAATGCAGCAGTCTTTCTACATGTAATTTATTTTCTATAATTTTGCACAGTGCATCATTAAATATGACGACATCATCTCTGCCCGCACTTTTAACTTCATACATTGCAATGTCTGCTTCTTTTAAAAAATCATGGGCATTGAGTTTTGGGTTGTTTATGATACTCACCCCTATACTTGCACTAATGTGAAGCGTGCTGTCTTCTATAAAATAGGTCTCTTTTATTGTGTGTAGAATTTTATTTGAAAATTCTTTTGCCTGCGCAAGGCATTTCTCTTTCGTCTCAAGTGCATCGCTTAAAATACAAAATTCATCTCCACCCAATCTGGCAACGATGTTACTGTATTTGTCAGCCAACTGTGTCAAACGCTCTGAAACTTCAACAAGAAGTTTATCTCCGATATCATGTCCAAGGGTATCGTTGATTGTTTTAAAATAATCCAAATCTATTAAAAGCAAATAGGTATATCTGTTTTTGTTCTCCCTAACAGAACTGTCCAGATACTCTATAAAATAACGTCTGTTTCCAAGTCCTGTCAAATAATCATGATATGCCTGAAACCTGCTTTTTAACAAATAGGCATGTGTATTTTTTGCAGCATATAAAAGAACCATACTCAACACAACAGTGAAAAATGCAAGAATATACGAATAAAGTTCTCCAATTGCTATGAAGTAGACAACAAGTGGAAGCATTAAAAACGAAACTGTTGCTACTACCAGCTTTTTCTGTGAAGCTAAAATAGTTGCCGCGACTACCGCACTGCCGAGTTGTGTTGCAATAGCTATATAATGTGCACTGATGGCATCTTTTGAAATATAGTATAAAAACATTATTGTCCATAAGGAAAAATATATAAACATAAAATATTTTACTTTTTCAAGCCATCTGTCTTTTTGTGATATAGTCATCTTTCTCGAATAATTTCTATACAGCTTCCATCCCCAGACTGAAAGCAGTAAAAAAAGACAAACCAAAGTATTTCGACAATAATTGAAGAGTAAAGATATCCCATGACTATATATCCGGGACCTGTTCCTAAAAACAATAAAATAACAACAAGTATCTGCTTATGCATAAAATTATAAAAACTAATATTATCATTCGTTGTCAAAACATATCTCTCTTTGCAGGTTTCTTATCATTTTATCTAATAAAAGTGTATAATTCAAGAATGCTAACCTTTACACATCAAACTATGACACAAATCACAAAAGTATTACAAAATTACATCAATACAATGCAGGGAAAAGAGATAATTTCATTTCAAATACTTAATCCTGACATTGCGACTTCGTTGTATAACGGCACACGCATTACATGTAACGGACAAGAGTATATTTACCGTGGCTATAAAAGCTGGATTGATTTGGCACATTTGCTTAAATGCAGAATGCTGACACCGAAAATTGCTGATGAACACACCGTAATTATGCGTTATGAAAAACTTGATGAAGACAGCACCTTTCATAAAAACATCACAGACAAAGAAGAAAAATACGGAGAAAATTCCATTTTCGGAAAAATTCACAAAAATGAAGAGGCTTCTTTTATTTACAGTTACACACAGGCATTAAAAAATGTACACCTGAACAAAAGAAAACGTATTTTGAATCTCGGGGTCAACAGTGGAGACGAGTTTGAAGTTATCGCCTCTTTGGCAGACAACTTTGCAGAGCTTGACCTTGTCGGCATCGACTACTGCGAGTCTGCCGTAGACGCGGCAAAAAAGAAGTTTAAAGACTTTGCCAACATCTCTTTACATGTAGCCGATATCAACAGTCTCAATGCACTTGATTTGGGAAAATTTGACCTCATCATCAGTATAGGCACACTGCAAAGCTCAAATTTGGAGTTTAACAAAACACTCATGTCCATAGTCCAAAACCATCTCAAAAAAGAGGGAGCTATGATACTCGGTTTTCCAAACTGCCGCTGGATAGACGGGGAAATGATTTATGGGGCCAGAGTCAAAAACTATGCTTTTTCAGAAATGGGACTGCTTTACAAGGATGTCATCTTTGCAAAAAAATACCTGCAGCAAAAAAAGTTTCGCGTCACTGTTACGGGCAAAGACTATATATTTGTAACGGCTACATCCATTCGCAAAGATTAAGAAGCAAATCCTGATGCAAAGGTATCTTTTGCAACCACTATCTGTTTTTGCCGCTCTTTGCGTTTTGTATCTTTTTCTACAAAAATTTTCTTGCGTGTTTTAGGGTCCAGTTCAGTATAATACATTACAGCAGAATAGGTACCTGGAGTCGGAGTAAAGACCTGTGCCTGTTCAGGATTCATTTGCAACTCTTCTGTGGTAAAACGCTTCAGCTCGTGCATGTCTTTCTCCTCACATCCCGGATGCGCAGCGATGAGATAATAGGTCAAAAACTGCTTTTTACCGGACTCTTTGTTGAGTTTGTCATACAGTTTTTTAAAGTCTATCAATGTCTGTTTTCCCGGTTTTCCCATGAGTTCAAGTACATGCTGCTGCGTATGTTCCGGAGCTACTTTCATCTGTCCTGATATATGATGTTCTACCATCTCTTTAAGGTAACTGTATCCGTGCTGTTTATCCTCTGTAATCAAATCATATCGGACACCCGAAGCCACAAATGCTTTTCGCACACCCTCCACCTGACGAACCTGGCGTAAAAGATTTATATTACGAGAGTGGTCAACCTTCATCGACTTGCATAAATGGCTGGCATCGACACAACGCTGATGGTCACAGGTACCGAGTTTGAGCTTTTTATTGCACTCATATCCGTACATATTTGCCGTAGGACCGCCGACATCGGAAATAATGCCCTTATAGTCTTTGTATTTATTGAACTCTTTGGCTTCTGATAAAATATTGTTTTCCGAACGCGTTCTGATAGTTCTTCCCTGATGCACCCCTATGGCACAAAAGTTGCACTCTCCCCAACAGCCGTGATGCGTCATGATGGAAAACTTAATCGTCTCCAGACATTTCACTTTCCCCTCTTTGGCATAGTAAGGGTGCAGCTCTCTTGTAAAAGGCAGGTTGGAGTTTGCATCCATCTCCTCTTCATTCAGGTAGTCGCAGGGAGGGTTTTGAATGAGGTACCGGCTGTCTACCGGCTGACAAAGTCCTTTTGCCGCTATAGGGTCATTATTGTCATAAAAGAGATCAAAAAGGTCTATATATTTCTCTTTGTCATCCAAACACTCTTGGTGCGAAGGGAGCTGAATAAACTCATAAACCGGCTCTTTGGATATATAACAGATACCCCGTATATCTCTGTAATCTCTCTTTTCATCTATGGCACGGGTTAACTGTTCCAGTGCAATTTCCCCCATACCGTAAATCATCACATCTGCTTTGGAATCAAACAAAACAGGCTTTTTGAGTTTGTTGGACCAGTAATCATAATGACTTACACGTCGCAAAGAGGCTTCAATACCTCCCAAAACTATAGGCACAGTATTCTTAAAATAACGCCGTATCAGATTTGTATAAACCAAAACTGCTCTGTCAGGTCTTTTGTTGTTTTTTCCACCCGGAGTATAATCATCGGAATTTCGAAACTTTTTGGTGGCTGTATAGTTTGAAACCATACTGTCAACGCTGCCACCACTGACACCCCAGTACAAACGAGGCTCACCCAAACGCATAATATCATCAGGTCTGTCAATGTCCGGCTGTCCTATCATTCCGACTCTGTATCCCATTCTCTCAAGCATACGCCCGACCATAGCAACACCGATAAACGGAGAATCTATATAGGCATCCCCACTTACTAAAATAACATCACAATAATCCCAGCCTTTGGCATCCATTTCCGCCCGTGTTGTCGGCAGAAAATCTTTTTCGCTGAAAGTGACTGTATCTCTTTTTGAATTGTTGTGTTTGTTTTTATGTCGTCTGCTCAAAATATATAGCCCTTTAAAATCTGAAGTATTATACTAATAATACACTATTTACACAAAAGAAAAGATTATTGAATGTTAACATTGAGCTAATGTGCTTTAGTATATACTTTGCCTATGGCAAAAATATTATTATTAGAAGATGATGAAGTATTATCTGAAACCTTAATTGAACTGTTGGAAAATGAAGCATTTGAAGTGTTACATGTAAAGGACGGGGAAGCGGCTCTGGATGCGACATTTGAAAACAAATTCACTCTGATGCTTTTGGATGTCAATGTCCCCTTGCTTAACGGTTTTGAGTTTTTAAAAAGTTTACGCCAAAGCGGAGATATGACACCGGCTGTTTTCCTTACTTCTTTAAGTGATGTCGCCTCTTTGGCAAACGGCTTTGATGTCGGTGCGGATGACTACATCAAAAAGCCCTTTGATTTTGATGAACTCCTCATACGCATACATGCTCTTTTGAAAAAAGCCTATCATACCTATCAGAATGAATTACGGGTCAATGACTTTCGCTTTGTAATCGACAAAGACGAACTTTACAATCAATCAAAATTCATACCGCTTTCTCCTTATGAACTGCAGATTACAAAGCTGTTTTTTCAAAACCTCAACAAAACAGTCCAAAAAGAGCTTATACTCGAAGCACTCAACGGGAACAAAGAGATGAGCGAGGGAGCCTTGCGTGTACACATTAACAAACTTCGCAAAATCGGCCTCCCAATTACAACGATAAAAGGGATAGGATACCGTCTTGCATCATCATGAAAAACTGGCATTTTTAAAATTTTTTCTTATTTACTTTATCAGCACTGCCCTGCTTATTTTAATTGCCGGATATTTTTATTTTCAACAGACAAAAAACCACTTTTTAAAAGAAGAGGAATTTTCACTTATTGAGTACGCCAGACATATTAAAATGGGTACTTCGAATAGATGAATACAACAAAGATTTTCATCATGCTTTTGTCAAAGTACCCAAACATGTTGATATTAGAAATTTCACTATAGGAGAAAAAGAATTTTCCAAACTGCTACCTATGAACAGGCGTGGAAAATATCTACAAGTATTTAAGTCAAAACACAGCTTTGATCAAAGATTATCCAACTTCAAAAAAAAAGTTCTGTCCATACAGTTTTATTGCTTCTTATTTTTGCATATATTAGCTACAAGCTTGCAAAAAATGCTTTAAAGCCTTTACGCGAAAGTATCATAACTCTTGATAAATTTGCAAAAGATTTAATTCATGACTTAAATACGCCTGTCACCTCTATGCAACTCAATATGAAACTCATCGAAAAAATTCCGCAATTACAAAATACAAAAGCATTAATAAGGTTAAAAAAGAGTATCAACAATATTTCAGAACTCCATGAAAACCTAACAATACTGCTTCAGGAAGAAACTTTTCAGATACAAAATCAAAATATATGCCCTATTATTCAAGAAGTTGTTGAAATCCAAAAAACCCTTTATCCCCATATCGCTTTTCACATTCAATGCAACATACTCAAAGCAAAAATAAATACACAGGCTATGAAGCAAATTCTGCAAAACATTATTTCAAATGCCTGTAAATACAACAGTTCCAATGGATATATAAAGATTTATAACAATAAGAATGCTTTATATATAGAAGACAGCGGCAAAGGAATCAAAGAACCGGAAAAAATATTTGAACGCTCCTACAGTGATGAAAACAGCAGTGGTCTCGGGCTTGATATCGTAAAAAGACTGGCATATGCTATGGATATAAAAATAGTTGTGCAAAAAAACGAGCCTGCAGGTACACGCTTTGTTTTAACTCTGCCTTAAGAACTTGTATATCCTAAAACATACTCCAGTTCATATATGTTATTGACAATATACTCAAAATCACTGTAATTTTCCTCATCTGAACTATCAGCAGTTCATCACCGATTTGCAGATTCATTCTTGCATCAGGCATCAAGTATATGTTATTCCCTCTTTTGAGCAGCAAAAAAACTACATGTAACATCTCATTTCTGTCAGCACGGGATCTTCTTAAATCTGCAAGGCTTATATTTTCACCTTTTTCAAGCCTTAATGTCAGTGCATACGCATTTGCATCATTCAGTACAGTTTCAAAGTACATTGGATTCATCCCTGTGATATTATTAAGCATATAGACAATGATTCTTGCCCATTCATCATCTTTTTTGCGTGCTTCTTGTATAAATAGGTCGGCCAGAGGTCTTGCTATATAGCTGTATGTTGCATCAGCCAATATCTTCTCTACAATATATATTTTATTGATTTTAGATGCCTGAAATATATTTAAATCGTCTAAGGAATTTTCACGGGCCATTGTAAATATTTTCGGATTCAACTGTTTCGCCTTGTTTAAAATAGTAAGGTTCAGCAAATCATTTTGTGTTGCGGCTATGATGCAGGCACTCTCTTTGACACCGAGTTCAATCAGTCTGTGTATATCTTCATCATCCCCGAAAATGGTTGTATTTTTCTCTTCTATGTAGCGCTGTGAATCAAAATCTTCAATCACATACTCTATACCGGCCTTTTGCAATCCTTCTTGAATCGCTTTGACCATTCTTCCTTTACCGTATATAATGTATTTTCCAAGAGGGAACTGGTCTCTTTTTTTCAGTTTGAGTATGTGTCCGTACATCCACATCTCCAAAAGCCAATATAGGGTGCTGTTATACCATAGTAGATGCGTTTTGATATAATATCAAAAGGATTTTTCACATGTTTCAAATTCATACTTCGAAAGTGTTCAAGCTGAGCTTTGAAGTTGCCTTGACAATAATATCAATTTTTTTATTGAGCAGTTTGCTGATGGTGGCTATTTTTGAATTTACCATATCATCTTCAAAAAGAGAGATTATACCTGCACAGTTTTTTTGATGGATTCCTGCAATTTTAAGCATTTTTTGATTTGTTGCATCACCTACAAATCCAGGAACATTTGGATAAAAATTTTCCAATATCAACTCGTCTATCTTCTCTTCGTCTTTATCTAAAACAACGAGCCTGTAGTCATGTCCGTTGAGTCTGTCAATAATACTTTTTGTTATCCCGTTATATCCGAGAATAATATAAAAGGGTTTGTTTATATTTCTTACATGATTTCTGAACGAGTTCCTGTTTAATGCTTTTTTCAGTGCCTCATCCTGTATCAGAGAAACTATCGCTCCTATCCCGTAAAACCATCCTATCACTGTAAAATAGATAGAAAAACTCACCCACATCCGCTGTTCGTAGTTGAAAGTATACGGAGCCTCTCCAAAACCGATAGTACTTGCCATATAGGTCACAAAATAAAAGGCATCAAAAAAAGTCATCTGATAAGGGTCGCCGTTGTTGTCTGTCCCCTGAATCAGCACTAACCCGAGTATGGATATGGCAAAAGTAATGATAATGACCAAAAAAGGTGTCCTTAACCTTTTAAGAACAATCCATACAATCTGTTCATTCATATCTTGCTATCTTTTTGACTTGAGTGTATCGCCGACAAAGAGTATAACCGAGACTATATTTGCCAGGAGTGCTCCGCCTGAGAGCGAGACAATCGCTGTTGCGGCCTCTATATTCACATCACCAATTACATATATTGCAAAAGCCCAGACAGTCGCAGATGCGATAAGCTGAATATCTGCTACAATACTTGTTGCCAGTAAAACCGCCCCCAACTGTGTTCTGTCCCCCAGTTTGAGTACTGTGGCTATCAGGTTGACAATAATCGCAGCAAAAAGCTCGTAAGAACTGTGCTGTTCAAGTACTGTAGGCTCTCCGTAAAAAAAACCGAAATTGACCGTCATGGCCAAGATAAAAAATGACCCGGATATAATTTTATGCATATTCATTGCTTTATTCTCCAAAATAAAAAAGACACCTAAGCGTGCTTCTAAAATTCTACTCTTATTAAAATTAATTGTATATTTAATCACTCTACATTTTACATTAAAGAAATACTCTGTATAATAAAATAACAAATAAAGATAAAAGATGAACTATGACAGATATTACCTACCCTTATGAAAATATGCAGGACTACACACTGCCAAGTTTGCTAAAACGGTCAGTTGAGCTGTACGGACCGAAAAAAGTATTGTCTAAAGTTGACCAGGACCCTATGAGCTATGAAGAGTTACATGAAAATGTACATGCCATGATCAAACTTTTAAAGAAAAACGGTATCAGAAAAGGCGATAAAGTTGCCCTGCTGAGTGAAAATATGCCTAACTGGGCTGTTGCATATTTTTCTGTTACCTATTTTGGCGGTGTCATTGTTCCCATACTTCCTGATTTTCATCCCTCTGATGTCCAGCACATTATCAGACACTCTGAGGCAAAAGCTGTTTTTGTATCACAAAAGCATCTTCAAACCATAGAAGAGCTGGATAATTCCAATATGAAGTTTGTTATAAAACTTGATGATTTAACACTCATAGATGAGTTAACAAATCACAGTTACATCGCAAAACTGACACAGAAAATGGCTTCCAAAGAACTTCCAAGACCAAAAGAAGATGATATGGCGGCACTTTTGTATACGTCAGGCACGACAGGACACTCAAAAGGGGTGATGCTCTCACACAAAAACCTTGTTACCAATGCAATGAGTGCCTATAAAAACGTAACTATTTTACCCGAAGATACTTTTCTTTCCATTCTACCTTTGGCACATACTCTCGAGTGTACTGTCGGTATGATACTGCCGATTTTACATGGTGCAGACATTGTATATCTCGACAAAGCACCTACACCCAACGTTCTTATCAAGGCATTCGCCAGCGTCAGACCGACTATGATGCTCAGTGTGCCTCTAATCATAGAAAAAATATACAAAAATAAAATATTGCCAAAATTTACCGGTTCGTTTATTATGAAAACACTCTACTCCATCCCTTTTATACGCAAACTGCTCAATAAAGTTGCCGGAAAAAAACTAATCGAAACATTCGGAGGCCGGATCAAATTTTTCGGCATAGGCGGTGCAGCACTCTCTCCCTATGTGGAAAAATTTTTGGCAGAAGCCAACTTTCCATACATTGTAGGCTATGGACTCACCGAAACATCTCCGCTTATAGCGGGAGGGAGAATCGGCTACCCGATCAAGATAGGCTCTACCGGCTTGCCGATGGTCGGAGTCGAAGTGCAGATAAAAGATCCCAACCCGCAAAACGGTGAAGGGGAGATTATAACCAGATCACCCAGTGTAATGATAGGCTATTACAAAGATGAAGAGCAGACAAAAGAGGTTATCAAAGATGGCTGGTTTTATACCGGAGACTTGGGTTACATAGATGAAGACGGGTATCTCTTTATCAGCGGAAGAAGTAAAAATGTCATTATCGGTCCCGGTGGAGAAAACATATATCCGGAACAGATAGAGGCTATCATCAATCAACATGAGGCGGTTCTTGATTCCCTTGTGATGGAAAAAGACGGAAAAGTGGTTGCAAGAGTACACCTGGACTATGAACTTATAGATAAAATGTTTAATGCTCATAATATGCCGGAAAATGAAGTCAGAGAAAAAATTGCAGATTACCTGGAAAATATGAGAATAGAGGTCAATGCACAGTTGGCCTCATTTTCAAAAATTCAAAAATTTATAGAACAGATTGAGCCTTTTGTAAAAACACCGACAAAAAAGATAAAAAGATACCTTTATACAGAATAGACAATAACGCAAAAGGAAAATATCATAGAAAATTTTAAAAAGGTTCTGCACAAAGATGAATCGGTTTTGGTACGGGCAGAAATATCAAAAACGTTTTATTTGCCTATGATAAAACTCTATGCCCTGGGATCTCTTCTGCTGTTTATAGGATATGAGTACGAAATAGGTGTGATTGGTATTGTTTTAATGATTCGCACTTTTTTTGTCCATCTGGATGAAATAAAAGAAAAAAAATCCTACAACTGTCTGCTCACACAAAAAAGGCTTATTATTCTCAAGGGCCGGGTACAAAAAGAGATTTTTCCGATTAACCTTGAAGAGATCAGAACTATCTATATCAAGCCTTTCAGTAAAAGATTTGGCAAAATAATTGATGTTGGAACACTGGAAGTAATCACGACATCCGGCGGCAGGTATGTTATTAGCAATATAAAACAGCCCTACCTCTATCACCGCGCCATCATCGGTGATATTGTCAGTGCAACGCACTATTCAAACAAGTCTAAAAAGAGTTAAAACTGAGGCTGCACAAAAGGCACTACCTGCTTTTTACGGCTCAGTACGCCATCGAGCCATGCTTTATGGTCTTGGAGTTTAATGTCAAATGCTTTTTCTATTTTTGATTCGTCATCACTGACAACCAAAAGTTTTGAACCCTCTTTCATGATGTCTGTCAAAAGAATCAAAACAGTATGCAGTCCGCCCTCTTCTTTCATCTTTTTCATATCTTCAAGCAGTTCCTCTTCACGAGGTTCCAAGACTGAAATATCGACCATTTCAAGCTGCCCGATACCGACTTTTGTGCCGTTCATATTAAACTCTTTATAATCCCGTGTATTTAAATCACGGGCACTTGCACCGTCAACAGCAGATTTTACTATAAACATCTCCATCGCCAGTTTTTTATAGTCTGTTACTCCGGCAATTTCTGCTAGTTCTTTGACCGCTTTGGTATCGACTTTGGTACATGTAGGAGATTTAAATATAACCGTATCACTTAAAATTGCCATCATCATTAAACCTGCAATCTCTTTTGGTACTTCCACACCGTAACATCTGTACATTTCATAAATTACCGTGTTAGAACACCCAATCGGTCGAATCCATGCTTCAAGAGGCGTATCCGTAGTCAAATCACCCAGTTTATGGTGGTCGGCAATACCTATTATAGTTGCTTCGTCAATATCGTCCTGAAAATGTGCTTTGTCGGTAGAATCAACTATAAAAACTCTCTCACCTGCCACTGATGTTTTGAGCATTGGCAGAGTACCGCCGAATTTATCTAAAATAAACTCGGTCTCAGCAGTTATTTCACCCTGACGGGCAGGAATATACTCTTCCTTTTCAACTTGGTTTTTTAAATAAGATAATGAGATAGCACCAACAATAGAGTCACTATCGGGATTTTTGTGTCCAAAAACATATACTGACATTTTAAGCCTTTATTTTTTTCGAATTATACTGTAAATTTACAAAAATAATAATCTTAAAAATACTTTTATTAAGATTATCAATCAAAATTTAATAAGATATTATATGATGTTGTTATATAATAGATTACGCAAAACGATATCAAGGTTAATGAATGAATATTCTTTTAGTTGAAGACGATATGGAACTAGCAGCAATACTTACAAAAGGTTTACAAGAGGAAGGGATTTGCGTTGATAGTGTAGTATTAATAGATGAAGCCAGCTCATATATTCAAATGAAAAATTATGATGTTATTGTTCTTGATAAAATACTGCCAGATGGAGATGGAAGCTCTTTTTGCTATGAACTCCGAAAAAATGAAAATAACACTCCTCTATTGATGCTTAGTGCAAGTAGTACATGTGACGATATTGTTGATGGACTCAATAAGGGAGCAGATGATTATCTCACAAAGCCTTTTCGTTTCATAGAACTTGTAGCTCGAGTCCGTGCACTCTCAAAACGCTCAACTAACATAAAAAGTCATATTCTCAAAGCAAGAGACTTGACGCTCAACATTATGTCAAGAGAGCTAAAAAAAGGAGATAAAACTATAGAATTAAGAAATAATGAATTTAATCTTCTTCTGCTACTAATGAAAAGAAAAAACAGTGTTGTCTCAAAAACCGAGATTATAGATTATATATGGAATATGGAAAACTTTATAGACCCAAATCTTTTGAATGTTACTATTTATAATCTCAGAAAAAAAATAGAAAGTTCTAAAGATACAAAAATCATACACACGGTAAGAGGTATTGGTTATAAAATTGTTGAGTAGACTTTTGAGATATAAAAAAGTTCTTTTTTTACTAACACTGCTTTTAGTTCATATAGTTTTTTTTAGAAAATTTGAACTCTTTAGAGCCATATATAAAATACTACATTATATTTAATATTTTTACCATTCTCTACTTTCTCTGGCTAAAAATAAAACTAGTGCATCTCAATAGTTATATAACAGATACTATTGTCAGTATTGAAAAAGAGATTTTACATGATAATATCCAACCGCTTTGTATACCTAAAAACATTCAAGAGATTAAACAGTTTGTAGAAGAGGTAAATAAAATAATTTTTTATTTGAATCAAAAAAACAAAGTTGCACAATCATTTAATGCGAATATGGCACATGAGCTAAAAACACCTCTTGCTGAGCTTAAAGCTAAGCTAGAATACTCTCTTTACTACACAGCACTTCAAGATAATCTTGCAACAGAGTTGCGAGCATTTATACAAAAAATAAATAGTCTTGAAAACATAGTCTCTCAAATGCTCTATGTCTCAAACAACAATATAAAAAAGCTCAACAACTCTATGCAACGGGTTTTACTCAATGATATCCTCTACTCTATATTGGACACAAAAAAAAGTGAGATAGAAGCTAAACACCTAAAAATAGATATAGAGATCAATCAGGCAATCTCAATACACGGTCATGAAAAACTACTTCAACATGCTATTGGAAATATTATTGATAATGCAATAAAATATTCATTACCAAACAAGAGGATAAAAATTATCCTTAGAAAAAAGAAAAACTTTATTTTTCTTGCAATAATTGATTACGGCATAGGAATAGATAAAAAAGAACTCAAGTTAATTTTTCATCCTTACTATAGAGGTGAAAATGCCTTTTCAAACAGTGATGGGTATGGACTTGGACTTAGCTTGGCAACTTGGATCTTGGAACTTCACAGTGCCTCTATAAAAATTCGCAGCAAAAAAGGCAAAGGAACCTTTGTAGGAATCAAGTTTTATACTAGTTAAAACCCTATTGCAATGCCAAGTCCAAAGAAGTCTTCAGACTCTCTATTGAGTCCTAATCCTCCGTTTATATCAAGTTGAATATTCTCTTGTAGTAAATATGTAAAACCTCCATCAACTACTTTTTCCGTAGGTATTATTGATGAAGATGGTATGATGGAATAGAGTTCTATAAAGCTGGCAAACTTCTCTGTATGGCTAAAAGTAATCCCAGTTGCAGGTTGAAAATCATAGATTCGTTTTTCATCCCTGTAAGTACTCGATTGAAATGTTCCAAAAAATGAAACAGTTTCATTTAGTGTATAATCCCACAACAACCCAACGAGTGGTGAAATATTTTCTGTTTTAAAGTTGCTCTGCGTATCTGTCGGCAATGTTACGAGTGTCATAAATGTAAAATTATATTTCTCATTTTTAATGAGGCTATATTTTCCACCTATGGTTATATCAGATGTAGGGCTCTCCTTAAAATCTTTTGTAGTACTCCATCCATCCCATAAAAAATCAAATTCAATATCTTCTGTAACCCCTGTACGAAGTTCAAAAAGAGGAAAATCTTGAGTATTGTTTTTCGATGAAAGTGTGTCAAAAGTGTAATTGTATCCCATCTCAATATTAAACTTTCCAGGTTTCACTGTATATGTTCCTGTACTAAAACCTGGTCTATCAGCAATAATTTCTGCCTGCATATTGACAGATATAAATGCTACCAAAGCAGTACCTAAAAAGATTTTTTTCATACTTCAACTCCTAATATAATGTTCTAGTTGACTTGATACATCCGCATGTCCTAGATAAATGTTTGTTGTATTCTCTTTTTTTAACTTTTGGAGATGTTTATATGCTTGTATCTTCTTCTCGTCATTAAAATATATAAACATATTACGAGAGAAAATAATGTCAAATTTTCCAAGCTTAGTAAGATTTGTTTCAAATATATTGGCAATATGAAATTCTACAAACTTTTTAACATCTTCTTTTACATAAAAACTATTATTTTTCTTTGTAAAGTATTTTTCTATAATATCTTGTTTGACTCTATGAAGTGAACGCTCTTTATAGATCCCCTCTTTTGCTTTTTGTATAACATTTTTGTCAATATCAACTCCGACAACTGTAAAATTACTTATATTCATCTCTAATGCAGTAATAACAATGCTATAAACTTCCTCTCCTGTTGAAGATGGGAGAGATAAAATATGTAATTTTTTATGAGTATTTTTATAATTTTCTAAAGCTTCTTGAATCTGTGTATGCTCACGAAAAAAGTAGGTTTCATTAATCGTAATGAGGGTTATAAACTCTTCAAAATTAAATGTACTCTCTTGAATATGTTCAAGAAGTTTAGAAAAAGAGGCTATATTATTATTTTTACAATAATCAACTATTTTTTGTTCAATAAGAGGTTTGTTTTCATCTAAAATTATTCCTGATTGCTTCTCAATGTATATATAAAGTTCTTTTTTAGCACTTCTATTTACTTCGACACTATTAGTCTCGTGAGAATACTCAAGAGAGTTTAAAGCTTTTTTTCTAAAAAAATTAAACATTTTGAAGATATTTGGCTATATTGTCAATATGCATGATTTCAATGTTTTGATTTTGCTCATATGCTGCTTTTGGCATTCCATAAACTTTAGCACTCTCACTGCTTTCAGCTATGCACAATGCCCCTTTCTTATAAAGTAAATCCATCCCTTTTGATCCATCATCACCTATACCTGTTAAAATCACAGCTGTAACTCCATACTGAGGCAAACATCCAAGTGCAGACTCAAAAAGAGCATCAATGCTTGGTGTATAGAGTGTCTCTTTATCTAAAGAGTCTAAATAGATAGAATCTGATTGGATTGAGAACTTTGAACTTGTTTTACATATATAGATAGAGGATGGTTCAATCTTTGTTTTATCTTCTACAAGGTGTAGAGGTAGCTTGGAAATACTTGAGAGTTCTGTAGTAAAACTCTCCATTACATTACTATTCATATGCTGGGCTATGACAAATGATGCTTTAGTATTTTTATCTAGTTTTTGGACTATTTTTTTTATATGCCCTGGTCCACCTGTTGATGCGCCAATAAGTACTAGCTTGTGCATTTTCTAACTTTTAAAACTGCTAAGTTGGGCATTTAATTTTTCAATGATATCATTTTGATGTTCAGCTGCTGCAGCAATCTCTTCAACACTTCTTGCATTAGTGATAGATACATCATTGAGCTTCGCCATATTTTTGGAGATGTCAACAACTCTGTTTTTGAGTTTATCTACAGCTAAAGAGCTCTCCTGTGCCATTGATTTTGATTTTTCTATAGCATCCATAACACTGTCTATGCTCTCTTCTACATCACCTGCCTGTTCAGCTGCTTGAGCTATCTCTTTTGCGTTTTCTTGCATATTATCGCTTGATTCATCAACTGACTGCACAACAACATTGATGGTGGCATTTATCTCTGTAAGACTTTTTTGGGTTCTCTCTGCAAGCTTTCTTACTTCATCAGCAACAACAGCAAAACCTCGTCCATGCTCTCCTGCTCGTGCTGCTTCAATGGCTGCATTGAGTGAGAGCAAATTTGTCTGTTCAGCTATATCGCCTATGAGTTCAAGTATGCTTTTTACATCATTGGTACTCTCTTTAAGCTCTTGCATCTTGAGTGCAAGTTCTTCCTCTTTTACACTGGAGTCTTTTACGGTACTAATAAGGGCATTTATTTTTTCTGTAGTTTGGCTTAATGCTTCAAAAGAGTTTTGTGAGATCTTTTGCATCTCTTGAACTGTATCATCAACAAACTCTGCTTCTTGTGTTGTTTGATCTGTATCGTTGTTGATAGATTTTACAAGAGTAGCTTCATCTTCTACCCGTTTGCCAATCTCTAAAGATGTAGCAGAGAGTTCGTTTGATATTGATGAGGCTTCATTACTGACTGTTTTAGCTTCACTTATGGCATTTTGAACCTTCTCAATAAATTGATTAATATATTTGGCAACATTAGCCAATTCATTTTTACCTTCAATATGGATTCTCTTTGTTAAATCACCATCTCCAGAAGCTAAATTTTTTGCAGCATTCGCTATCTGCATAAGGTTTCTACTAATAGTAGTAGATACAAAAAGCATAAAGACAATAACACCTAAACCTATAGCTATAAAAAGAGTAATCAACTGCATTTGAAGACTTTGAGCAAGTTTCTCTTTCTCTTGTTTTTGATCTTTTCTTAATGTAACAAGAGCTTCTTGAGCCTCTTGTGCTTCTTTTTTCATCTGCTTATTTACCTGAAGTGACTTCTCTCGCAGCTCACTAAAAGTATAAAAAGCTTTTTTATATTCACTCAAAGCTTTCAAAATATCATCTATCATTCTTTTGTTTTTTGGAGAGCCTAAAATATCTTTTACATGTAAAGAGAGCTTTTCAATATTTCTAATATACGCCTCTACCTGGTCTTGATACTTTATATCTTTACGGCGAAGGTAATTTTTCTCTGCTATTCGCATAAGCAAAAGCTCTTTTACTATTTTGTTCGCTAAAGATGCCTCTTCTATCTCATCTGCTATAACTCGTACATCTTTTGAGGTGCGTATGACTTTATCTCGCTGTCTTTTTTGAATATCTCTTACTTTTGAAGCGATAATTTCGACATCTTTTGCCTCTTTTACCATCTTTGCCTCTTCTTCTAAAGAAGCATCTCGAAGTTTTTGAAACTTTTTAAACAGATGAAGGTACTGCTCTATGTTTGTTATAACATCTTGAACAAGCTGTTTGTTTTGTGGATCTTTAAAACTCTTCTTTAAAGCTTTTGCTTCTTGTAAACTCTCTTGCACAAGTTTTTGAAGCTCATTTGCATAGTTTGCATCTTTTCGTCGTATATAGTTTTTTTCGTTTATTCTTGCTTCAAGCATCTCTTTGACGATTTTGTTGGAGATAGAAGCTTTTTGACTTTTATCTTCAAGTTTGTCCAAGTTAGAATCAATAGCAAAATAAAGATAGATAAATGCAAGGGAGATAACGACAGGAACAATGAGGAGTTGTTGTTTAATAGTAATGTTTTTCAACATATAAGCACCTTTGTTTAAAGTTATCTAATACTAGCAAACCGATATGAATTTATGATGATTTAAATATGAAATATATTTCATATTTAATCTAAAAGTCTCTCAAATGACTCCTTTGTCATTGGTTTGTAAAAATAGTAGCCTTGAATTTTTACACTGTTGTGTTTTGTGACACTTTTGAGTGTTGCAGCATCTTCAACTCCCTCTATAACAATAGTAAGATGCAGTGTTTTTGCCAAATAGACAATCCCTTCAAGTAGTTCTTGTGCTCTTACATCATCTAAAAGATTATCAACAAATTTTTTATCTATTTTTATAGTATTGATTGGATAGTCTTTAATGTAAGACAATGAAGAGTACCCTGTCCCAAAATCATCCAAAGAAAACTTAAAGCCTAACTTTTTAATAAGTTCCATAGTGCTAAAAATAAGATCATTGTTTTGAGCAAAAACACTCTCTGTTATCTCAAAATAGATTTTTTGAGGGTTGATTGATGGATACTTCTGTAATACTCTTTTTAAAAATGGGATAAAGTTTTCATCATAAAACTGTAAGATGGAAAGGTTTATGGAAACTACATTTTTAAAGCCTCTTCGCTCTATCATCTCAAAAACCTCTTCTATAATCATATAAGTAACATCAAGAATCATCCCATTACTTTCAAGTTTGGCTATAAACTTAGCAGGGGAGATTATTTCTCCATCTCTCTCCCATCGTAGTAGTGTCTCAACGCCGTAGAGTGCTTCTGTTTTTGGCTCGACTATAGGCTGGAAATATACTCGAAATTCTTTGTTTTGTACAGCATCTCTTAGTTGAATATCTAACAATGTTTCAGATTCTTGTTTTTCATACATTTTTTTATTAAAATAGATGTATTTTGCTTTTCCTGAATTTTTTGCAGCATACATCGCAACATCAGCATATGAGAGTATCTTTTCCCTTGATTCATTTTGGTGGTCTGAGACATATATACCGATAGATATGGAGGTAAAGATAGTATGCTGGTCTATATAGATGGGTTTTTGCATAGTATCTAAAATTTTATTTGCGATATTGCCAGGTACTGTTGGATTTTTGATATTTTGAAGCAGTATAGCAAACTCATCACCACCAAGTCGTGCAAGTATATCGTTGGAGCGAATATGTGTTTTCATCCTTTTTGCAATAATCTCTAAAAGTTTATCTCCCGTTGTATGTCCATAAGTGTCGTTAATATTTTTAAAATTATCAACATCAATAAACATCACTGCAAAGAGTTCATTACTCTTAAGACATTTGCTTATACACTTCTCTATCTCCTCTTGAAACATTTTTCGATTTGGCAGATTTGTTAGTTTATCATAATTTATTAAAATTGAAAGTTCCTGGAAAGTAGTTTGTAGCATTGCTATACTGTTGTTAAGCATCTGGGACATTTTTCCTAATTCATCTTCTGATGTAACACGAATACGCTTAGAAAAATCTTCATGAGAAATGGTAGCAAGTACGTCATTTATCTGCTTAATTGGTTCTATAATAGAATTCATGAGCATTTTTGCAAAAAAACCACTTAAACCCACTATAACTAAAATAATAAGCTGAATTATAATAACTTGCTTACTGAAAATCTCATCAGAGTGTTGGTGTCTCAGTTTTGCTCTTTGTATCTGGTATTCTGAGAGTTCATTGAGTGCTTCTCTTGCTTGACGAAACTCAAAAATAGCCTCTTTGTAGAGAATTGGCTCAAGCTCATTTTCACTTTTTTTTAAAAGATATGGATAGATTTTTTCATAAATAATGGAAAGATATTCGTGAAAATTTACTTTAAATTTTTCAAGTTCTAAAAGTTCTTCATTTGAAAGTCTTGTATTATCATAGCTATCTAACTCTTCTTCAATTCTTTTTACTTGCTGAGATATGATTTCTTGGTGATGTATAATTTCTAAAGGATCTTTAGCATCAAGAAGTCGTAAACTTCTATCTCGAATCCTATAAAGAGCCCCCTTAAGGTGTGATATGTTTTCTAAAGGGATCACTTCTTGAGTATAAATATTACTTACTCGTTTATTTATCTGAGAAGATTGCCATAAACTCCATTCTCCAACTATAAATATAAGAAATATCAAACCTCCAAGAGTTACATAGAGTCTAGTTTTAAGCTGAACTTTTCCAAACATTGTTTCACATCCTCCAATAAAGTAGTCACTTTTAATACTTTAACATATGAATGTGAAATTATTATTATTTTTTCAATGTAACTTTAACTCTTTTTCAAGATATTCACCGGTGTAAGAGCCTGTTTTTTTATGGTTCTTTGCCAACACTTCCGGGGAACCTTCCGCTATTATGAGTCCCCCGCCGCTGCCGCCTTCAGGACCCATATCTATAATATAATCGGCATTTTTTATCATATCAAGATTATGCTCAATGATGAGCATAGAGTTACCGAGTTCGACAAACTTATGCAGTACATTTGTCAATCTGTCAACGTCGGCAAAATGCAAACCTGTTGTCGGTTCATCCAGAATATAAAGCGTTTTTCCTGTATCTTTACGGCTGAGCTCTTTTGAGAGTTTGATTCTCTGCGCTTCTCCGCCTGAGAGCGTTACGGCATTTTGACCCAAAGTTATATAGCCAAGTCCTACATCGACAAGTGTTTTCATTTTTTGGTGTATCTTAGGAATAGGTTTAAAAAATTCAAAAGCCTCATCCACACTCATGGCAAGCACATCGGCGATGGTTTTTCCTTTGTAAAAAACCTCCAGAGTCTGCTGGTTATAGCGTTTCCCGCCACAGGCATCGCATTTGACCATAATATCAGGCAAAAAGTGCATTTCTATCTTGTTTTCACCCTCTCCCTGACACTTTTCACACCGACCGCCTTTGACATTAAAAGAGAATCTTGATGCCGTATATCCGCGAATCTGACTCTCTTTTGTCTGAGCAAAAAGGTTGCGGATTTCATCCATAACACCGGTATAGGTTGCCGGATTACTCCTTGGAGTACGCCCTATCGGGCTTTGATCAAGATAAATAACCTTGTCTACATGTTCGAGTCCGTTTATTTCTACACCGGCAACTTTATTGACCTTACGTGCATGATTTAGCAACTCTCTTGCCGTCGGAAGAAGTGTCTGAAGCATCAGAGAACTTTTTCCGCTGCCGCTGACTCCTGTGATGCAGACAAAGTTGTTAAGCGGAATTTTCGCACTCAGGTTTTCAATATTGTTAATAGTGACATTTTTGATTTCTATCCATTTTTCCTGCGGACGTCTGTAAAAATACTCGATTTTTTTACGTCCGTAAAGGTAGTCAGCCGTAAGTGTTTTTGCTTTTTTCAATTTTTCCAGTGTTCCGCTGAAAACAACTTCTCCGCCGAATTTTCCCGCACCGCTTCCTATGTCTACTATAAAGTCTGCATTTTCTATGGTCTCTCTTTGTCATGCTCAACCACGATAACGGTGTTTCCTTTTTCCTGCAGGCTTCTGAGTGTTCGGATAAGTTTCAAGGTGTCTCTCTCATGAAGTCCAATACTAGGTTCATCAAGTACATACATAACACCTGTAAGTCCCGAACCGATTTGTGAGGCAATACGAATTCTTTGCGCTTCTCCGCCGCTTATGGTTCTGGCATCACGACCCAAAGTAATGTAGCCAAGTCCTACATCATAAAGAAAGAAAAGTCGTTCTTTGATTTCGTTTAAAATAGGCTCTGCTATCATTCTTGACTGTCTGTCGAAATAGGAAAAGTTCTCATCATTGGCAAAAAATTCATAGGTTTTGGCAATCGGCATTTCGAGAAGCTGTGCTATTTTTGTATCAGCCACTTTCACTGCCAAAGATTCGCGTTTGAGCCTGTGCCCGCCACAGACATCACAGACCTTTTCACTCATATAGTCTGCAAGTTCTTTTTCGTCTTTAAGCATATCATAGGCTATACGGATAATACCCGGGAATATTCTTTTTACTTTATGGTTTTTCCACAAAAACTCTACTTCATCTATATTGCCGTGTAAAATCGCTTTTTGCTGGTGCAATGGCAATTCAGAATACGGTACAGTAACGTCAATGTCATTATGTGCACAAAAACCCTTTAAAAAGGTAAAATAGTAACCTTTGTTAAAACCGTAAACAATTTTAACAGCACCTTTTTCAATACTCAGATCACTGTCAATAATCTTGTCAATATCAAGTGCATAACGTATGCCAAGACCGTCACATTCAGAACAGGCGCCTTTTGGAGAGTTAAAAGAGAAGCTCAAAGGTTCAAGCGGTTCAAAGCTTATTTTACAGTCAAAACAGGCGTTATGTTCCGAATAGTGAATATGCTGAGGGCAGCCGAGTTCTTCATAGTTGAGTATTTCCACTTCCAGTTCGCCGTAGCTTTCTTTGAGCGCTTTTTCCACATCTGATGCGATTCGTTCTTTGTTCTCTTCTTTGACAATCACTCTGTCAACAACTACTTTAATCGTATGCTTTTTTGTTTTTGAGAGTTCTATCTCTTCATCCAGACGTACCATAACACCGTCAATCTGAGCACGGACATAGCCTTTATGCACAAGTGACTCAATCAGGTCTGCGTAGGCACCTTTGTTCTCTCTTACAAGCGGTGCCATCAGGAAAAGTTTTGCTCCCTCAGGCAGCTTTGCAACTTCGCCAATTATATCCGAAGCCGACATTTGAGAAATCTTTTTGCCGCATTTATGACAGTACTGAATACCGACACGGGCATACAGCAGTCGAAAATAATCATATATTTCCGTAATTGTTCCGACAGTTGAACGCGGATTTTTTGAGGTTGTTTTTTGATCTATGGCTATAGCAGGTGTGAGCCCCTCTATTTTGTCAACATCAGGCTTGCCTACACGGTCTAAAAACTGTCTTGCATACGAAGAGAGTGATTCCATGTAGCGGCGCTGACCCTCTGCATAGAGCGTATCAAAAGCCAGAGTAGACTTCCCGCTTCCACTGAGTCCAGTCATCACAATCAATTCATTTTTAGGAATTGTCAAATTGATATTTTTTAAATTGTTTTCGCGCGCGCCGGTGATTTTAATTACATCTTTTTTTTTCATTTATACCTCAAAAAATTCTATAGAGCAAATATATTACAATAATCAGATAAAGAACAGTTAAGAGTTTTTTTTGCAGAGATACATTTAAGATATGATGCTTTAAATGTATGCCTGCATACACACCTGCCAATGATGCCAACCCTATAATGATTCCACTTGTATAATCAACATGCCCATGCAGTGTATGCGATATCAACCCCGAAACAGATGAAAAAACAACAAAGAACAGTCCTGCTGATGTAGCTTTTTTCAAAGGTACATGTAAAAACCCAACAAGGATAGGGACAAGAATCAGACTCCCACCTACCCCTATGGACATGCTTATTGCCCCTATGACAAAACCTGTGACAAAAAGCACTGCCTTGTTTACTTTCTTTTCGTGTTTATAGTCATGTGTTTTCATAAAAAGGCGAATAAGTGCAAATGCAGCAAATGCCAAAAAGACCATTTCCAAGGTCTGGTCACTGAAACTTGCCGTAATATTACCGCTTAAAAGGGCACCGGTAAAACCGCCAAGTCCAATAATAACAACCATCAGGACATCAAGTGTTCCTTTTTTATTATTCAGATAGCTGCCGTAAACAGAGCTGAAAACCATCTGAATAACCGAAATGCCTATGGCAATTTTTGTTTCATACCCAAGCAATAGCAGCAGTGGCACCAGAATTGTTCCACCGCCTATTCCAAAAAGCCCGGACAGCAAACCGACAAAAGTACCAAGCAAGATTAATTCAATCATTATTATCCATAACTTTTTTGGAATTATACCCCAATATAAATAATAGTTTAATTTTACTTTGTGTTTCATTCAAGTATAATCTATGAATTATAAGAAAGGTAGATAATGCTAGAGAGCTTAAAAGAAGCAGCAAAAAACTTTTGCATACATCAAATCGGCGCTTCATGCGAAATAAAAGATGCCCCGACAAACAAGAGAACACTTATTGCTTACATAGATGTACAAACTCAAGACCAGAAGCGCTACAGGGTTATATAGCTTCTGACAATGATTTTATGCAGAAAGTTTCAAAACTGTTTTTAGAAGAAGAAAAAAGTGATGAAGAGACGCTCAAGGAAATGACACTTGAAACTGCCAATCTTATTATAGGAAGCGCCAAAGTCATTGCTGAAGGACTTGGAATCTCATATACAATGGGAACGCCTCATTTTGCAAAAGTCGGAGAATTTGACTTTAGCTTTGATGAGCGCAAAGTCGTTCATATAGACAATGCCGAACTCATTATTGCCATTAAGGAATTAGATGCCTGATACAAAAAAATTTGACCTGCAAGAAGAACTTTCATGGATGGACTACTCCGGTATTTTAGACATGGAAGTTGAATTTATTGCTGATCTGGGAGAGACCGAGTTGAGTGTTGCAGAAGTTTTAAAGCTTGAAAAAGGATCTATTATCGATTTAAAAAAACCGGCAGGAGAGAGTGTTGAGTCTTATGTCAACGGACGTATTATAGGAAAAGGAGAAGTGATGGTTTACGAAAAAAACCTCGCTATCCGTATCAATGAAGTGCTGGATTCAAGTGCTGTACTCTACTACCTGTCAAAAGAGAGATTATGATTAAAATTTTATTACTTTTTATCTGCCGTTTTCCCTGTATGCTTCAAAAATTTTAAGCTATAATATTTATGAAAGAACTGACAGAGCCGATGTCATGATTACTTTTGATACACCTTACACCGGGCAGATAAAGCAGAGTATCAGTAAATCAAAAATCATCATAAAACTTGAAGATGCCACGATAGAATCACCAAAAATAAAAAAAGTCTCTTCCCAGTATTTACACTCATTGACTATCACACCTCTTAACAGTGAAACCCTGATTGTTGCTTCTATATCTCCATCAACAAAACTTATTGCTTCAAAAACATCTGACGGCTACGGATTGAGATTGCGCTTTACAAACAAAACAGCTGTAAAATCATCAACTTTTAAAAAAGCATCATCCTCTTCTGTAAATTCACTCAGTGCATTGCCGACAAAAAAGGATGACGCAATGTCTTCAAGTTATTATATTGTGGTTGCGATTTTAATCCTTGGAATTCTTATACTTTTATATATCAAGAAAAAAATGAAACCTCTCCCTGCTAATACGGAAACATCAAATAACAACTGGCTCTTTAAAACACAAAAAAATCCCCTTTACAAAATGACAACACTGATATGACAGAACAAAATGTCAGTATACGGTTTCAAAAAGCCATAGATGAGAAGAACAGTGTTGTTATGCTTGACTTTGGCAATCAAAGCTACCTGGTTCTTATGGGTAACGGCAATATACTTCTGGACAAATTTACAGATAACAAGCCGGCATCCCAAAAGGAGTTTGATGAGATTTTACAAAGCAGACATGAAGATTTAGAAAAATTTTTAGGTAAATCGCAAACATCACAAAAGCAGGAACCTCTTCAGGCATACAAAGAAAGAGCTGCAAACATAGCCTATGAAATGCAGTAAAAAACTAATTTACGTTTGGTTTTTGACTCTCTCTTTTAAAACGTTCTTTCAGTAGTTTTTTAATTGTATTGACCTGAGATATACTTAACAAATAGCTCTCATTCATCAATTTATTGATATGAAACACTTCTGTTACAGTAATTCCGTAAGGATCTTTTTTTTCTTTCACAACTTTCCCGTCATTAAAACTGTACAGATAAAGATTCTTACGGGTTGTCTGTATGTAGTACGTCACTACAATCTCATCAGAATGTTTCTTTTCCAATGCAACAACTACCCGTTGTTCTTGCGAATATTCACCCTCTTTTAACTGCAGTATGTTTTTCATATCTTTTACAGTCAAAAAACCGACATAAAATTTATTGTATAGATCATGATATCTTTGTACTTTTTCAGTCATCAAGAAATTCATATCTATGACATATTTTTTATTTGCACGTATTGTTTTGGTAATCCAGCTCATGGTATTATAATACCTGAACGGATGAAGTTTCAGCATGTGTGCTTCTATCATTTTCTTGGAATTTATTTTGTCTTTTGGCAAAAGTTTTTGTTTGTCGAGTTTTGTAATATATTCTAAAACTTCTGCAGCCGAGAACTCTTTTGTAAACCATACTTTACAGTATGACGGAAACTGCTTGGCACCTGTGGCACCTTCATTTAAGATAATTAATGATTTGATTGTGTAGTTTGGAAAGATAATTTCCAAAAGTGCTTTTTTCTTTCTCAGTCTGCGACGCAATTTCAATACAGACTTTACCAGTGTCATTTCAACAAAATAGAGTTCATTGTTTTTTGTCAAAAACATTGCATCAAATTCACTGATTTCACGGCTTTTTGTTCTGTAGACTATTTGTTCTTTCTCGCTGATGGAAAGAGTATTTGCATAGGCTTTGCATTTTCCCTGATGAAAACCCTTGAGTACAAATTTTGTTATATAGTCATTCTCCTGGGCGTAACGCAAAAGCTTCTCATAAATAAAATTTTCATACACTTCCCCTTCAAAGGAACGGTAGGAACTCAAATAGGAAGGATCATCCAGTTCGATGCCTTTTTTAATTAAAGAGAGTAAATGTTTTGTATTATAAACATAATGGAGTAAATTATCCGCTATGTCTTCTTTTTCTAAATTTTTAATTGCCGGAGAAATTTCTAACATCAGAGTGTCATCTCACTGTTTTTAAAGAAGTCATCTATGACTGAACGGTATGTTGCTATATCATCAATTGAGTTTACTTCATTTCTCAAAACTGATGCACCTCGATAGCCTTTCGAATAGGTATGGGTATGCTTTCTAAACATTGCAACACCATGCTGTCCGTAAAACTCTATCATTTTGTCAAAATGTTCCATAATAATTTCATGTTTAAGACTCTGTTCGATAGATTCTGCACCGGTTTTAAGCTGATGAAATATCCACGGAGCCCCTACTGCACCGCGACCTATCATAACCCCGTCAGCACCAGTATGTTCAAGCACCCATTTGGCTTTTTCATAAGAGTCTATATCTCCGTTGGCAATCACCGGGATATCTACAGCCTCTTTTATCTCTCTTATTGCATCATAATCAACAGCTGCTTTAAACTTGCCGGTTCGTGTTCTTCCATGCACTGCAATAAAATCTGCACCGCTGTCCTGTACAACTTTTGCAATATCTACGTGGTTTTTCTTTTCAAAGCCCAATCTTATTTTAACACTGGTCATATTTTTATTGGAAGTATTTTTAATAGTTTTTATTATATCTCCCATCAGAGGAAGGTCCAAAAGAAGAGAACTGCCACTGCCGTGACCCACAACTTTGGGTACAGGACAACCACAGTTCAGATCAATAATGTCAATTCCATCCTGTTCGTTTAGTATTTCAACCGCACGACGTACAATATCAACATCAGCACCTGCAATTTGTACAGAATACGGATCTTCCAAAGAAGATTTTTCCAGCATATGCAGTGTTTTTTGTGAACCGTGAGCCAGAGCATTTGAACTCAACATTTCACTGACAGTCAAATCTGCTCCAAATTTTTTCACCACACTTCTAAAAGGAAGATCAGTAAAACCCGCCAATGGGGCTAATACATATAATGGCTTGTCAAAGGAGAGTTTTGTTTTTTTCATTATTACAGAAACATATCTATACTAAAGTTTTGTCCACACTCTTTAAGCGCACGATAGGCTTTAAAGTTCTGATACTCATCAGGCTGAGAATTGTCAAGAATAGCATTGGCCGGTGCTATCATTTCAAGGTCATAAAGCGTATAAAGATACGCATCCACAGCATCTTCATCTTCTTCAGACAATATTTCAAAAAGTTTTATTCTCTGTTCCGGAATCATACCGCCTTTAGATAGAATCGAAGAAATTTCAATATAGTCTTTCTTGCTGAGATCAAGTTTTTTAAATAAATCTATAAGTACTTCATTGCTGATTTTCAAAATATTTTCATCAGCATTAATTCTTGAAAGGATTACATGTAAAGCCTCTTTTGTTAAAAAGGATTTATATTTTTCAATACCGCTCAATGGTGCGGTTTTGACATAATCCACATAAACCTCTTTACATATACTGTCATCATATTTGGTACAGTTTGCCAGAATATTTTCTGCACTTATCTGACCTTTTTTGTATCTGTTTCTTTCGTTTTGTATCACAAGTTCATTGTCAGACGGTAAATTGTACGGTTTAAGATCCACAACTTCACCGTTTTTGACATCTTGAATAATACGCAGTACTTTTTCAATTTTTTCGTTATTTATTTTTCCTATAATCTCTCCGACCGGGTGCATCTCACTATTTTGCAAAAGCGTTCCCAATAGAGTATATCTATCGGTTTTAAATGTATAGTTTCTCTCTTTTTTTCCCAGGTAGGCATCAATAACAGCATTAATAAGTTTTTCATAATCTTTTTCATATTTACGTAATCGAAAATTACCGATAATTGAATAGAATGTCATATGTGCCACGCTTGCAAGGTATAGGATAAATATCGGTATGATTACCCATAAAGCAATAGAGAGTGACGGCATAGGAATGCCAAACAGATCTATACTCATGCTTTCCTGTGTTACATATGCGTAAACATACCAACCGACAAGTCCCATCCAAACCAATGCAGCTACTGTGTACCTTTTAATATACATTCTCCAATCCTTTATTTAGATTTCTCTACTATTTCTCTACAGTCAATGCAGTATGCAGCATGCGGTTTTACTTTCAGTCTTTGAAATCCTATTTCATCTTCACACATTTCACAAACACCATAACCACCGTTTTTAATTTTAGAGAGTATTTTTTCAATCTCATCCAATTCCTGCTTTTGCTGCTCTATTATAGCACCTTCTACCATAGAATTGTTATTTGCCGAAGCATGATCGCCTTCATCATTTAAATCTAACGAACTCAGTTCACTTAGTTCTGTTCGGACACCCTGAATGTTTTTCTCTATCTGTTCTTTTCGACTCAGTAGTAACTCTTTAAAATATTTTAACTCACTTGCTTGCACTTATATTTCCCTTTTATTTATGATATGGATGATTGCTCAGTATAGCAAAACCTCTATAGATCTGTTCCAATAAAACCGCCTTGGCAATTTTATGACTCATTGTTATTTTGCCTAAACTGACAACAGCATTGCTTTGGTCTAAAAAATCTTTTTCAAAACCATATGCTCCGCCTATAAAAAATTTTACGGACATTTTATCATTTAGAAGCTTACTAAATTCAAAACTGTCTACTAGTTTTCCATCTGGATGCAAAGTTATACAGAAATCTTTCCCAATATAAGCTTCTAAAGCTTTGGTATATGCTTTTTGAGCGGCCTGTGGGGAAATTGTGTGTGCTTTTGTTACATCTTTTGAAAAAATCTCCGTATCTTTTACAGTTGCAAACCTTGATATCATTTTTGTCAACTCTTTATACAGCGGATCGTAAAGTGTTTTTTCTCTTTTTGCTATAGAGATGATTTCTATATTCATTGGAGTAAGCCGCTCCCGATTACATTGTATGTTACATGTTCAAATGAATCATTAAGTTTCACACCGCCTATAGCAGCGACATGGTGTCTGGATTTTGAGGCAATGGTATCCAGGGTATCTCCAAGAAGGCTTGATACATCTTTTTTTGTATCAGTATTTCTGTATGCGCCAAGTCCGATATAGTTTAAATCCATTGCATTTGCCTGCAAAACTTCTTCTTCATTATGCGTTGAAATACCTAAAATTTTGTCTTCATTTATAACACTTCGTAAAATTTTGACTGCCTTGAATACATCTGTATCTATAGCTTTAAGATCTTCCTGCCCTACATGCACACCATCGCAGAATTCAACAAGCTCATAGGCATCATTCACTATCAAAAAACCGTCATAAAGTTTTCTGATTTTTATCAATTGTGCTTTAATAAAAGCGATGTCTGCATTTTTATTTCGATATTGTATAATTTCAGCATTCTTCTTTTTTGCAATACCTATAAAGGATTCTAAAGAAATTCCTTTTTTATCAAGCATGTCCTGATCACATAACGCATAGAGTCTCATATCAGTCTTTTTTCAGTAAAGTCAGCATATCAGAGAGGGTTTTTTTCAACTTGTTTCGATTGACAATCATATCAATGGAACCGTGTTCTAGTAAAAATTCAGCTCTTTGAAATCCCTCAGGCAATTCTGAACCAATAGTCTGCTCAATAACTCTCTGTCCTGCAAAACCGATCAACGCTCCCGGTTCAGCTATAATAATGTCACCAAGGTTGGCAAAAGAGGCACTCACCCCACCCATCGTCGGGTCCGTAAGCACAGAGATAAAAGGCAGTTTGTGATTGGAAAGTTTTGCCAGTGCCGCCGAAGTTTTACTCATCTGCAGCAGTGAAAAGGTTGATTCCTGCATTCTTGCACCACCTGAGGCACTGAGTATGATCAAACCCTGCTTTTTCTCAATAGCTCTCTCAGCCGCGCGAACAATTTTTTCACCCTCAACTGAGCCCAAAGAACCGCCCATAAAAGCAAAATCAAAAATGACAAGCTGTACATCAACCCCGTTCATTTTACATTCACCGCTTACTACTGATGATTTTCTTCCTGTTTTTGCATAGGCTTCTTCAAGACGTTTTTTATAAGGTTTTTTGTCAACAAACTTCAACGGATCCACAGGTTCCAATGAAGCATCATACTCTACAAATGTTCCCTCGTCTGCAAGCATGTTGAGTCTCTCTTTTACACCTATACGGATATGATACCCACATTTTGGACATACATAGTTTTGGTTCTCAACTTCTTTGTAGTACATAAGAGAGTGACATGATTTGCATTTAATCCAATGAGACCCTGCTTCGGCTTTTTCCGGTTGTTTATTGTCAAATGTTTTTGTAAAAAGGTTTAGTAAATTCAAAAAAAATCCTTAAATTATATAAATAGACTCTATTATAGCAAATTAATGTTGATTTTAAAGAATTTTTGAAAATATTTTTTTCAGAAGAAAGGCAGATTTACTCATCAAAAACAAGTAAATCTGCTTGAATTTATTGCAACAAAGAGTCTATAATGCTTCTTGCTGCCTCACGACCGTCAAAAGCCGCAGTTACAACTAAATCGGCACCACGAAAACAATCGCCTCCGGCATATATACCGGGTGTTGTTGTTTCGTATGTCTCTTCATTCACAATAATCCCACCCCATGAATTTGTCTCTATGCCGTTTTCAGCTAAAAACGACGGCACAACAGGATCAAATCCAAGTGACATTATAACCACATCTGCATTCACTCTGAATTGTGAACCTTTTACCTCTTCCATGCGTTGACGGCCTGAAGCATCTTTGGCACCCAGAGTTGTTTTTACAACTTCTACCGCCACTGCACGTCCTTCCTCATTTAATATTATCTCTTTGGGTGCTACAAGAAATGTAAAATCAACACCCTCTTCCATCGCATTTTTATACTCTTTTTTACTGCCCGGCATGTTTTTTTCATCTCTGCGATACAAACATGTAACAGATTTTGCACCTTCTCGTTTTGCAGTTCTTAAACAATCCATCGCCGTATCACCTCCACCGATGACCACAACATTTAAATCTTTAAAATCAAATTTTTTATCATACGGCTGTTTAAAATTCTTTCTTTGTATGTTTGTAAGATAATCCATTGCCTTGTAGACATTTGGTGCATTTTCACCTGCGATACCCGCACTTTTTGCTTTTGTTGCACCAACGCCTATAAACATTGCATCATGTTCGTTTGCAATAGTTTCAAACTCTATATCACGTCCCACTTCACTGTTGAGCACAAGTGTCAATCCGGCCTCTTCCAAAAGTTTCACACGTCTCTCAACTACTTTTTTATCGAGTTTGAAATTTGGAATACCGTATGTCAAAAGACCGCCTGCACGGTCACTTTTTTCATACATGGTTACAGCAATGCCTGAACGCAAAAGATAGGTAGCAGCAGAGAGTCCTGCTGGACCGCTTCCGATAACAGCCACTTTTTTATCTGTTGTTATTCCAGGAAAATCCGGTGTATATCCTGCTTTAAATCCTGCTTCAGTAATGTGTGTTTCAACAGAACCGATGGTAATCGCCCCGTGCCCGTCATTTAATGTACAATCCCCTTCACAGAGTCTGTCATGCGGGCATACTCTTCCCATGACTTCAGGGAAAGGAGAAGGTTCATTGGAGAGTTTAAAAGCAAATTCCAAATCTTTTTCGGCAATAGATTTGAGCCATTGAGGAATATAATTGTGCAAAGGACATTTGTTTAAACAAAACGGATCGCCGCACTGAATACATCTGTCACTCTGTGTTGCTGCCTCATCTTTATCAAAGACTTCGTAAATTTCACCAAAATCTTTTGTTCTGTCAACAACCAGTCTTTTTGCCGGGTCAATTCTCTCAGTTTTTAGGTATTCGCGCATTTTAGTCTCCGTTCTCTAGATTAAGAGGTAATTTTGTTAAATTTTTAGGTTTTACCAGCCAGAAGTTTCGTACTTCCACTCTAAAGTTTTCCAGTAAATCTTCAGCTTTTTTGCTCTTTGTTTCTACTACATAATCTTTGAGCAGGCGTTTGAGGTAGTGTCGTGCTTCATCTCCCTCATCTGTATCAATTCTTACAGCTTCCACAAGTTCACTGTTTACATTTTCAATAAAATCATGATCTTCATCATAGACAAAGCTCACGCCTCCTGTCATTCCTGCACCAAAATTAATACCGGTACGTCCCAGAATGACAACAACACCGCCTGTCATATATTCACAGGCATTGTCCCGGTCCCCTCAACAATAGCAAAGGCTCCGGAATTACGTACTGCAAAACGCTCTCCGACACTGCCTGAAATATAAAGTTTTCCGCCGGTAGCACCATAAAGACAGGTGTTACCGCCTGCTGAAAATTCTTCACCCTCATTTTTGGAAGTAATAATGATTTTTCCTCCGTGCATACCTTTGCCTATATAATCATTTGCAACGCCGTCAAGATAAATCGAAACACCCGGAATTAAAAACGCACCAAGTGCCTGTCCGGCTACACCGCTGAGATTCATTTTGATTGTATCCGGCTTCAGTCCTTCATCCCCGTAGTATTTCGCAATTTCTCCGGATATCAAAGCACCAAAACTTCTGTGGATATTTTGGATTTCTCTTTTGATGCGTATCGGGTATTCAGGATGTTTAATCGCATTCATCGCCTCTTTGAGAACATCTTTTTCAAATTTGTTATCATCAAAAGGCGGATTAAACGGCTGTTGATGCGTATTGACACCCTCTTCTCTGTGCAGGATTGCCGAGAAATCAAATTTCTTGGCAAATTCATCGTCTTTGACACTCAGCAGGTCCACACGGCCTATCATTTCCTCCATGGTTCTGTACCCAAGTTCTGCCATAATGGCTCTGATATCTTCGGCCAAATATGTAAAATAATTGATTACCTGATCAACATGTCCTTTAAAGAACTCTTCACGAAGTTTTTCGTTTTGTGTTGCAATACCTACAGAACATTTATTAACATGACAAATACGAAGCATTTTACAGCCTACAATAGTCAAAACACCTGTACCGAAAGCAAAAGACTCAGCACCCAGTAAAGCAGCTTTAACAACATCAAGTCCTGTTTTTAGTCCACCGTCTGTCTGTAATTCTACAAGTCCACGCAGATTATTTGCCTTAAGCGCATTATGTGCTTCAGACAATCCGAGTTCCCAAGGATTCCCTGCAAATTTGATAGAGGTCAGCGGAGCGGCACCGGTACCACCGTCTCCTCCTGAAATAATAATTTTATCAGCATAGGCTTTTGCCACACCCGCAGCAATGGTGCCTACTCCGACAGTAGATACAAGCTTGACAGCGATTCTTGCCGCAGGATTGACCTGCTTCAAATCAAAAATCAACTGTGCCAAATCTTCAATAGAATAAATATCATGGTGCGGCGGCGGTGATATGAGTGTCACGCCGGGAACAGTATGACGAAGCTTTCCGATAAGGGCAGTAACCTTATGTCCCGGAGCTGTCCGCCTTCACCCGGTTTTGCACCCTGTGCAACTTTAATCTGAATCTCCTCTGCACTTCTCAGATACGCCGGAGTAACACCAAAACGGCCTGAAGCGACCTGTTTGATTTTGGAAACTCTCTCTGTGTTGTATCTTGCTTTGTCCTCTCCGCCTTCTCCTGAGTTTGACTGTGCTCCGATTCTGTTCATTGCAATGGCAATTGTTTCATGGGCTTCAGGAGAAATGGAACCGAGACTCATAGCAGCGGATGCAAAACGTTTGAAAATCGCTTCTTTCGGTTCAACTTCTGATATATCAATCGGTTTTCTGTCTGATTTCAAGTCAAAGAAATCACGAATAAATTTCAATCCGCGCTTGTTCACAAGGTTTTTCAACGTATCAAAATTTTCCTGTGTAGGGTGTTTTGAAACAGCATGAATTGCATGAATGACAGCAGGACCGAAATCATGATGTTCCTGATTTGTATAAAACTTATAGTAGCCACCGATATTCAAAGGAAATATTTTGTTAAAACCGTTTGTTTTAAAAGCATCTTTATGGGCTTTTTGCAGTCTTTCGTCTATATCTTCATAGGTGAGTCCGCTGAGCGTACAGTGCGATGTTGCAAAACACTCTTTTACTATGGTTTTATCCAGTCCCATTACATCAAAAAGACCGGAATTTCTGTAAGAGGCAATTGTTGCAATTCCCATTTTGGACATAATTTTCAAGAGTCCGCTGTTGAGTGCAGTGTGTACAGATTTATAGGCTTCAGAAAATGTCATATTTAACGCTTTTGATTTTTCAAGCTGGTTTGCCACTGTTGCGAACAATACATAAGGATGGATTGCCGAAGCACCATATCCAAGGAGTACTGCAGCACTGTGCGAATCAATGACTTCTCCCGTAGTAGCAATAATAGAAACCAAATGACGAATCTTTTCGTCCAGCAAAGCGAAGTTCAAACGGCCTATGGCCATTGCCATCGGAATAACTTTGTTGTCCTTGTCAAATCCGCTGTCATCCAAAATGACAATGCGTGTTCCTTCATTTTTAACCGATGCTATGACTTTTTGAACCAATGCTTCCAAAGAGGCTTTCAAATCGCTTATATAGTGGTTGAAAATGTGGCATTTTTATAAAATTCCTGATATCTTGGAGAGGAATCATCGCCAAAAGACTTGAGCACTTCCAACTTTTCAGTCGTTATTATCGGAGAAATAGACTTCAGCCTGTGTGCATGTGACGGAATTTCATCCAGCATATTATGCACTTCACCAAAACCGGTATTTAAGCTCATTACAACTTTTTCACGAATAGGATCAATTGGCGGATTGGTAACCTGTGCAAATTTTTGCTTGAAAAAATCAGTAAAATTACGCTGTTTTTTAGAAAAAGCTGCAAGAGGTGTGTCATCACCCATAGAACCCACGGCTTCTTTTGCCTCTTTTACCATTGGTTCGATTACCTGTTCAATAACTTCCTGCGTAACATTAAAATATCTTTGTTTGGCAATCAAATCTGCCTCATCAACTTCTCTGCATACAACATACTGCTCTTCCACATGTTCCTGCAAATAAATCATATGTTCATTCAGCCACTTCATATACGGATTGGAACCTTTTAAATAATCATCAATTTCCTGACTCTTCAGAAGCTTGCCAAATTTCAGATCAAGTCCTATCATTTCCCCTGACTGCAGACGTCCACGCTCTTTGATCTCTTCTTCGGGAATATCTACAACACCGTACTCGGAAGCTATCAGAAGGTTGTCATCTTTTGTTACGATGTATTTTGATGGACGCAAACCGTTTCTGTCAAGTACACAGCCTATATATCGTCCGTCTGTTACTGAAAATGCAGCCGGACCGTCCCATGCTTCAAATACAGTTGAATGATATTCATAAAAAGCTCGTAATTCAGGATCCATATGCGGTGCGTTCTGCCATGCCGGAGGAATCACTGCACGGACAGCTTTGAAAAAGTCCATACCGTTTACAATTAAAAATTCAAAAAAGTTATCGGCTGAAGCACTGTCAGAAGCACCGGGCTGCAGGATAGGAAGCAGTCTTTTAATTTCTTCGTCGCTGAATACTTCGCTTTTTATTGATTCTGATTTTATAGCCACATTAATGCGGTTGGCTTCAACAGAGTTGATTTCTCCATTATGCGCTACAGCACGAAACGGCTGTGCAAGACGCCATTCAGGGAGTGTATTTGTTGAAAATCTTTGATGAAAAAGTGAAAAAGAGATTTTAAAATTTTCATTCTGCAGATCTTTGTAAAATTCTTTGATATGCGTAGGCATAACAAGCCCTTTATACGATAGCACTTTCGAACTCATAGATGCTATATAGAAATCTCTTTCAGAAATCATTTCATGTTCTGCTTCTTTGCGTGAAAGATATAAAAGTGCATCAAATCTGTTTGTGGCCATGATTGAATTAGGAACAATGAAAAGCTGTACGATGTGAGGCAGTGAAGCCAGTGCCTGGTCTCCTAGAGCATTGGTGTCAATTGGAACATCACGGTGTAAAACCACTTTTAAATCATTGTTGTTACAAATAGATTCCAGTGTCTGCAAATGCTTTTTTTCTTTGGTAAAAACTACAGCTACTGCAAACTGAGACGGTAATTCTATACCTTTTTCTTTTGCTTCATTTTTAAGAAAATCAGTCGGCATGGAAAGCAGTAAACCGCTTCCGTCCCCCGTTTTTCCATCTGCAGCAACAGCACCACGGTGCATCATGCGTTCAAGCGCAGTCACTGCATCATTGAGCACTTTGTGTGAAGGTTTGTTTTTGATGTTGGCGACAAGACCAAAACCGCAATTATCCTTAAATGATCTTAATAAATCATGATGTTCAACCATTTCAACTCCCAAATTTGTAAATTTTATATGCAAAACATATAAATTTAATCTCTTTTTAAAGAAACTTAGTCTATTTAGACAAAGCATGTAAATTATACTTTCTTTTGGTTTAAATAAGCATAATAAGTGTAAAATATTTTAAAAAAAATTAAAAAGTGTGTATATAGGAAGCAATTAGGTGCAAGGTTTTATCATTAATTTAAATCGCGTCAAAGACGAAGATTTAATAGTAAATATTTTATCTCAAAACAGCTTAGATACCCTTTACAGATTCTACGGTGCACGTCACGGTGTAATAAATATAGGTTTTAAAATTGATTATGAAGTCGAAAACTCGGCAAAATCCACTATATCAAGACTTAAAGATGTTATACACATTGGATACAGCTGGATAAATGATTATAATCTTTTGCGATTATGGCAGGATTTTTTAGGGCTTTTCTATAAGCACTTGAAAGACTCTGAAGATATTGGTTCTTTTTATTTTGATTTAATTGAGGAAGCTTCACAAAACTGGAACAGACAAAACCCCAAACGCGTAGCTATTGAAGCCTATACCAAACTTTTGGAGCATGAAGGACGGCTGCATAAAGATATGCACTGCTTTTTATGTTCCAAAAAAATTGATGGAGATGTCTCGCTCTTGCGTGCATATCTTCCAACGCATGAACAGTGTTCGCATACGCTGGCAATCAACAAAAAAGGACTAAAAGAACTCTTTGAAAACAAATCTTCTCTTTTTTTAGGCAACCAGGAAGTAAATCGGCTCTGGAATGTTCTGCTTGAAGGTTTATAATTTACATATTTTGTTGTATTCTACTATCATGCCATGATATCGGGCATATATAAGGTTTAAATCTTTACATGTAAAGGCCTCTTTTATGCCTGATTCCAAAAATTCTTTATACTGCATATAATTTTTAAACTCTATGTCAAAACTCTTTAACAGCCTTTTTGTATAACTGTCTACAACCATCTCATCTCTAAAACAGGCATAACAGAGAATAGCGTCCGCACTCTCCTGTCCGATGCCTTTTTGCAGCAAAAGCCACTCTCTGCTTACCTCTTTTTGAAAAGATGCAAAATCACCAAATTCATTTTGAATGTTTTTTGCAAGCTGCAAAAGCCTTGGTGCTTTTTGGTTATAGAATCCGCTTGGACGAATCTTCTCTTTTAAGACGTCTACATCCAAAGCGGCAAAACTGTTCAAATCCAAAAACATGTCTAAATTCTTTAAAGACTTTTCAACATTTTTCCATGTTGTGTTTTGCGTCAGAATTGCACCGACAACGACTTCAAAAGTTCCTGCATTGGGCCACCACCGTTTTGGACTGTTTTGCAATAAATTTTTTTTATCCAAAAATTCATATATCTGCAAAGAGTTTTTACACATGAAATTCTTTACTTTAACATCTTTTTCTTGCTACAAGAGAGGCTACACGGGTATCTTCGCCTCGCAGATTCACTTCGTCTTTTTCTTCATAGTAATAATATCAAGCCCATAAAAGCATGCAGCAATTCATTTGTACGCAAAAGGTATTCAGGGTTTGCCGGCTGATTAAAATCGCCGTGTGCCACAATAAAAGTTTCAAAAATCAACAGGCCGTTCGGCTTGAGAGCTTCTTTGATCTGCGGCAACAACCTTCTGCTCAAATAGTTAATATTGATAATGAGATCGTACGTATTTTCTCTAAATTATAACTGTCCAGGTCAGCTTCTATTTTATTTATTTTCTCATCATCTTTTATCTGAGAAAGTGCATAATCACTAAAATCCACAGCATCAACTTCAAAACCTTTTTTGCTAAAAAGTGCGTATTTCTGCCAATTCCGCAGGCAATATCCAGGCTCTGTCTCCTGCTGCACAATCTATATACTTTTCAACTATCGGTTCTACATTTTTTCGCATCGGCTTCTCTACATGGCGAATATTCCAACGTTCTTTATCTTCTATCATTCTCAACCTTTCTTATCTTAAGAGTTTCGGAGTTCCTTAGCATAAACTTTATATGCTATTATATTGAAATTTTTTTGTATACACCTTGAACCGATAAAACAAACATATATTATTTTCAGGAAGCTTTAGTATGAAATTTTTTTTATTTTTATTTGTTTTCTTACTTTGTGTGCTCCGTGCCGAATCCACAGATACAAATTCATCGTATCTTGATACTGCGCATAAAATAATTTCTGACAAAGTCACAGGCTATTCAGACACCCTTGATCAGACGATCAGCAAACTGTTCACAGGAAAAAAAGCACAAAATAGCTATGATGATTTTTTTAAAAATGAAAAATATTTCAATGAAACAGAAAAATCATTTGTCAGTGTAAATCTAAATACACAATTTCAGTCAAAATACAAGAAAAAAGTACCCTGAACATAAATGCCAACATTGCCCTCAAAAGAACAAATCAGAAGCTTAATCTTTTTATCTCAGGCATCAATGAAAAGAAAAACATAATAGACAAAAATGCTGCCACAGAACTTGGTCTCAACTATTTCAGATCAGACAGTTACGAGATCCAAAGCAGGTATTCCATTGGAATCAGAGGCTTTTATCCGTTTGTCAGAGCACGATATTATAAAGTTTTTATTGCAAAAAACTGGAAAATCGAACCAATGCAGATTTTTGAGTATTCGAGTAAAGAGAGTTTTACAGAAAGAACTTTCATCTATTTCGACAATACACTTACAGACAGATCACTGTTAAGGCTCACCTTACACAGAGAAACAAAAACAAAGGTAAAGGGAATGGACTATGATATCTCGGCACAATACTATTGGAACTTTAACAAAAAAAACATCCTAAGTATATCTGAAATATTTTCCGGCAATACAGAATATACAACAGAACAGTCTTCTAAAAAGTACAGCGGTATAAATAATTATGCTACAGTTTTGACTTTTAGAAAAAACATATGGAAAAAATGGTTTTTTTATCAGATCAGTCCCTCTGTAAACTTTCACAAGGAAAACAGTTACAAAGCAAATTATGCAATTGCATTTTTAATAAATCTTTATTTTGGCGATTTTGACTAAAAGTTCATGAAAGTCTGTTTTTGTAATCTTCATATCCAAACTCTTTTACAAGTTCAATTGTTCCGTTTTTGCGCTTTATCGCCAAAGAAGGAAGTTTCACACCATTAAAGGTGGTATTTTTGACAAAAGTATAATGAATTTGATCTTCAAATATAACAGTGTCTCCTACATGCAAAGGTGTATCAAAAGAGTAATCCCCCATGATGTCACCCGCAAGACAGGTGTTTCCGCCTAAACGGTAGGTATATTTTTTTTCATTTGCCATGCCTGCATTTCTTACTTGGGCACGATACGGCATTGCCAGTGTATCAGGCATATGTGCTTCTGCTGATGTCAAAATGGCTATATTCATACCGTTTTGAAAAACATCCAAAACAGTGGACTCCAGATAGCCTGTTTCCCAACCGACGGCCTCTCCGGGTTCCAAATAGACATCAATATTATATTTTTCACGAAATTCTTTGATTATCCAAACAAGTTTCTCTATATCATAGCCTTTTTTGGTTATGTGATGTCCTCCGCCAAAATTAATATATTGCAAATTTTTCAAATATCTTCCGAATTTATCTTCAAAAGCCGCTAAACCTGTTCAAGCGCATCTGCATTTTGCTCACAAAGCGCATGAAAATTGAGTCCGTCTATCTTTTCAAGCAGTTTTTCATCAAAATTCTGCAGAGTTGTTCCCAGTCTGCTGTACAAACCGCAGGGGTTGTATATATCGACCGGAGAAGAAGAGACTTCAGGGTTTATTCTCAAGAAACATGAATATTTTCATTGATTTCTTTGACTTTCCAAATATATTTTTCCAATTGATTTGGAGAATTAAAGACTATATGATCAGATATTTTGGTTATTTCTTCAATCTCATCATCTTTATATGCCGGAGAATAAGTATGCACTTCTGCATCCGGGTTGTATTTGCAAAATTCTTCACGGGCAAGTTTTGCCTCATACAGACCACTGGCTGTACAGCCTTTTAAATATTTTGCCACCAGTTCAAAAGTGCTCCACATTGCAAAGCCCTTGAGTGCCAAAATAATTTTGGCACCGCTTTGTTCTTGCACATACGCTAAAGTTTGCAGATTCTTTTCTAAAAGGATTTCCTCGCATATATAACACGGTGTTTTAATTGGATTCATTTGTTTAGTCTAGTTCTTGAATCTTCCAAGGCAATCCCTGTTTATTGAGCTCTTCCATAAACGGATCAGGATCAAACTCTTCCATATTATGCACCCCTGTTTTGTACCAGACTTTTTCAAGCATCAACTTTGCACCTATCATCGCAGGAACTCCCGTCGTATAAGAGACAGCCTGAGAGTTCACCTCTTTATAGCATGCTTCATGATCACTTACCTGATAAATATAGATTTTTTTCTTTTTGCCGTCTTTTATGCCCTCTGCCACGATACCGATATTTGTTTTTCCTTTTGTACGGGGACCAAGAGAAGCCGGATCAGGGAGCAGTGTTTTTAAAAACTCTATCGGAACAATTTGTTGCCCCTGATGCTCAATCGGCTCAATTCCCAGCATGCCTACATTTTCAAGACACTTCATATGCGTAAGATAACTCTCGCCAAAGGTCATAAAAAACCGAATACGCTTAAGCCCTTTTATATGCTTGACAAGGGATTCCATCTCTTCATGATAAAGCAAATAAGAATCTTTAGGTCCGATTTCAGGATAATCCCAGACCATTTTTATCTCCATCGGCTCTGTTTCTATCCATTTGCCGTTTTCCCAGTATCGCCCGTTTGCAGAAACTTCACGAAGATTGATCTCAGGATTGAAGTTTGTTGCAAAAGGATAGCCGTGATCACCTGCATTGCAATCAAGAATATCAATAGTATGAATTTCGTCAAAATAGTGTTTTTGCGCATAGGCACAAAAAACATTTGTCACACCCGGGTCAAAACCGCTGCCAAGCAAACCCATAATACCTGCTTCTTTGAAGGCTTCGTCTTTTTCCCATTGCAGTTTATACTCAAATTTTGCCTCATCGGGATGTTCATAGTTTGCAGTGTCCAAATAATCTGTTTTTGTTGCAATACAGGCGTCCATAATTGTTAGGTCCTGGTAAGGAAGTGCCACATTGATAACTATATCCGCCTGCACTTTATTTATCAAATCTGCTATCTCCTGTGTATTGTCTGCATCAAGCGCATAGGTTTCTATATCTGCATCAGGCAGTTCTGATTTAATATCATCGCATTTTGATTTTGTTCTGCTTGCAAGTACTATTTTTCCAAATACCTCTGCATTCTGTACACATTTATGCACAACGACACGGCTTACGCCGCCCGCACCTATTATTAACGTTGTATTCATTATAATTCTCCCTATACTAAAGCATCAGCTAATGTAAAAATCCATATCATAAGTGTAACCAATAAGCTTAACAGAACTAAAGTCGCACCGGCATCTTTTGCCTGTTTTGCCAAAATATGATACTCGTTAGTCACCAAATCCACAACTCTTTCAATGGCACTGTTTGCGACTTCTGCCAAAACAGGTATAAACAGTGAAATAAAAAGGATACTTGAGTGTACAAAACCTACCGGCAAACTCCAGGCAACAATACCCATCACCGCAAGCATAAAAAGCTGCCACTTAAATGATGTTTCATTTTTCACTATATCTATAAAACCCTCTACTGCATACATACCATTTTTATAAAGATTATGTTTTGGTTTATTCAGCTTCATATTTTTCTCTCATTTTTAAAATTATATCCCGTAACTCTTTTGCTTTTGTATCAATCGGCAGAGGATTTCCAAAATAGATTTTAACTACTCTGCGCTTAAAAATATTCCTTTTGGCACCTTTTGGCCTATATTTTGCAAAAGAACTGCCAAATATACCTTTATCTATATAAAAAGGAACAATAACACCCTCATAATCTTTTGGAATCAGCTCATACCCTCTCTTAAACTCATGTATATTTCCGTCCTGTGATATTTCGCCTTCGGGAAACAAAGCGACAATGCTGCCTTTTTTTAATCTTTTATGTGCCTCTTTCATTGCATCTTTGAATGCTCTTGGCGAAAGAGGGATTGCTTCCCCCTTTTTAAAAACAGCGTGAAAAAATTTCCAGTTATAAATATCTTTGTCCATCATATAATTTATTCGTCTTGCTATAGGCAACTGCAATAAAATCCAGTCAAGCCAGCTGACATGATTTCCCAGTAATAAAACAGCTTTGTCCTCCGGGATATTTTCTAATCCTGTGTAAATATATTTATGCCGCAATGCCGCAATAAGACCCATAAGTGAAAAAAACATCTCTACTACATATCTTTTATATAAATTACGTACCAGATAAATGCCTATCATCCCCATAAAATAAAAAAGCAGTTCTGCATTCATCCCTAAATATGCGAATACCGTTGTCAACAATAAAAAAGTAAACATAAATATGTTTTGTATAAAATTATTTGCTGCCAAAATAATTCCAAGATGTACACGTGAAGCCAGATACTGAATTCTTGCATTTAACGGTACCAAAATAAATGCCGCAAAAATACCAAAGAGTGTAAACATAATTGCAATGAATGTCATAGAATGCAAAAACGGCACACTCAAAACAATAAGCGTTATAATGGTTGCCCCTATCCCCGCCAAACCGACATTAATATAAAATCTTGAGAGTTTTGCAACCATAACTGATCCGACAACAATGCCTATCCCTGCAAGTGCCATCACACCCTGAACATAGATGGTGTTGGTTACATGTAGCTCATCTTTTGCATATTCGCCAAATACAGCCAAAACAACCTGTGATATTGACCAGAAAAGACTGAGTGCGATAATCGCATCAAAGATTTCTCTGTTTCTTCTGACTGTTTTAATGTTTCTGAACAAATAGACACCGCTCACATACTTTTTTAAGCGAAAATCCCGTTTGCTCGCTTCTATCATTTTATTTGGCAGTTTTGAGGCTAAAAACCACTCAATTATCGAACCGATCACCAAAAGCCAGCCCAGAGGCGCAACAGTTTGCAAAATTTGGGACTCTGTTACCAAAGTATCCCTGTACATTCCCTCAAATAAAACCGTATAAAAAATAATACCGCCAAGGATCGCAACGGTTGTGATTGCCTGAACAGCACTGTTGGCACTGCTGAGAAATTTCACACCAACCAACTCTTTTATATATCCGTATTTCGCCGGGCCGTAAATTGCACTCTGCATGGCAAGCAAAAAGGTTAAAATAAAAGCAAAAACAAAATACCCATGATAATAGGCATAGGTAATACCAAGGGTAATAATCACCGCAAAAAGAGCAGCATACTCCATAATTTTGTTTTTGGCAAATCTGTCTGCCAAGAAACCCGAAGGAGAAAAAATCAAAATAAAAGGAAGTAAAACCAAGGCATTAACGATTGCCGTCAAGACAATTTGTGTACTTCCGTCATAAACCTTGAATATCGTGTTTTGTATAATGATTTTATGCCCGAGATCTGTAAAAGCATTCAGAAAAACCACTGCAAGATAATTGATGACACCTGCTATTTTAAACATTTTCTTCTTGTGCTAAAAGCGTACTCCATCCTTCATAATAGCCCTGCTCTTTTTTTATTGCTTCAAAAAGTTCATTGACAACTTTTTTTACTTCCTCTCTTGTCACAGCATGTATTTTGAGTAAAGCTACACCGTTTTCAAACTCTTCACTGCTTATCTCATCTTTGAAACTGAAACCTTCAAGAGATAAAGAGTTTAAAAATTTATTCTTTTGTGTAGGTGTTGTAAATGAAACATAATGTTCCACTGCTCTTGGAATTTCTAAATTATCGCCTTCTTCTTTGAGTAAAAAAATAATTTTTTCGCTTTCTATATGACACAGTTCCAAATCATTCGGAGCAAGGTTTTTATAATGAAAATCCCATTTTGTATCACGGACTACATTGCTTTCATAAATATAATGAGCTGGTTTTAGCATATTTGCCACTGCAGCATCCAAGCCTTTTGAGTCAGCCGCGTAAAAATAGAGCTCACTCCATCCATCTACAACTCTTGAACCGACGTACTTTGCTTTGTCTTCATGTTCAAGAGTTATAATCAAAGATTCTTTTACATCCAAAAACTCTTCAAAGCCCTCTGCGCTTTCATCAAGAGCATCAAACTTTATAAATACACTAAGCAGCCATCCGTACTTGTTACTATATGCATAAGCATTTAAATCTACTTCTATCGACACTTGATTACCGTCTTCATTTCTTAAAAATATTTCTCTCATAAACTCTCAATCTTTTTTTTTCTTTATTATATCAAAGATTATTCTTTAATATCGATAATAATTATTAAAATTAAGAATATTTTTAAAAAAAAAGTATATAATTTCTGCATCAAAAAGATTTTGATAGTAAATATCATAATCAAGACAAAGGATAAAAAAATGAAAAAAACAAACGTATCACTAGTATTAGCAAGCATGTTACTGGTAAGCAGTGCCTCTTTCGGGGATGACAAAACAGATATTCTCAAGCTTCAACAGGAAGTGAAAGATCTCAAAGAAATGACACAGATTCTTGTTGATGAAACAAGTGATTTAAAAACCGGCTTTAATTATACCAAAGTTGATGAGAAAAAGCGTTATACCGGTCTAGGTAGTGCTGCTTCTAAAGTTTACTACTCAAAATCACCGTTAAGTATCGGCGGATACGGTGAAATGTATTATTCAAGTACACAAAAGGCTGGTTCTGAAACACAGATAAAAAGATTTATAACATATTTTGGATATAAGTTTGCTGACAATATCATTTTAAACTCGGAAATTGAGTATGAAGGCGGCGGAGTAAAGGCTACCAGTACAGGTGCGACCGGTGATACTGTAGCTGTTGAATTTATGTACCTTGACTTCATCGGGAACAAAAACTTCAATGCACGTCTTGGTAACTTCTTGCTCCCGATGGGTTTAATGAATGAACAGCACGAACCGACACTCTTTACAACGATACAGCGTCCAAATACAGCGAAGTATATTATTCCGACTACATGGAATACTTCAGGGGCAATGGTTTACGGTGAAATTGCAGATGGCATAGAGTACAAAGCCTCTATAGTCACAGCACTGCAGATAACGGATACCGGGGACAAGTGGGTAAGAAACGGCCGCGGCAGCGGGCGTTTAGTGAAAAATCCGGATGCAGCAGGACAGATAAGAGTTGACTACACCGGAAAAAGCGGTTTGCTTATCGGTGCTTCATCATACTTTTCAAAAGATTTGCTTATGGTAGATGTTCATCTTGACTACAAAATAGGCGCAGCAAGAATTTACGGTACCTATGCACAAAACAAAAGACTTGATACAAATGCAAGTCAACAGGTTACAGCAAATTACGGCGGTTTCTTAAATGCAAGTTACAATATTGCCTCTTTAATAGGTACAGACAAAAAAACACCTCTTTTTGTGCAATATGAACGATATAATCCGCAATCAGAAGTAAGCAACGGCGGAACTGCAGGTGATGCCATAACAGATGTGACACTTGGGATTAACTTTTTCCCACATGAGCAGGTAGTCCTTAAAGCTGAGTATGTTGTCTCAGACAATGCGGCGACAGGGAATATTACCGGCATATCTTTAGGTTTTGTTTTTTAAAAACATTCGGACATATTTTCTCCTTTATAAGGTTTTGCAGCAATTTTACTGCAAAACCCCAATTATTTTGCTAGAATTTTAAAAATAAAATATTTAAAGAATTAAGCTATGAAATATATTTCACTATTTATACTGCTATTGACACAACAGCTATCAGCCCAACTCCTTGTATCTCCTATTGATGCAATGAAAGAAAATTTTGATCTTAATGCAACAATTACCAAGAAGAATATTATTCTGACCCATGAAAAATTTAAAACAGTACAAAAAAATGCAGGTGTAAAACTGACTACAAAAATCTACAGAGTATATATAGCCGAAAAAAACGGAAAAATATTAGGATACGGCATACTTGTTAACAGAAAAGTTCGTTCCAAAAATGCAGTAACACTCTATTTTTTCAAAGACTCTGTTTTGCAGGGGATAGAAGTCATTGCCTTTAATGAAACACTGGAATATCTTCCGCCAAAAAGATGGACGCAACAGTTTAAAAACAAAAAAACTGACAAGTTATTAAAACTCAATCGTGAAATAACAAATATCTCAGGTGCAACAATGAGCGCAAAGAGTCTTACTGATGGTTCGCGTATAGCATTTGCCATATACAATATGCTCTATAAGGATAAATAATTGCGTTTTACTCTTATAAAAGACTTAAAAAAGATTCATCGATCAAACCTATGCTCAACGGCTTGCTCGTTTTCATGCTTTTGTATTTTGCTGCTGAAGTCTTTGTAGATTCCAGCAACTTTGGTCTTTTTTATGAACAGGTAAAATTCACACTTTTTGGAAATGAAGAAAATTTCCTCGAACCCATCTCCGAAGCCTCGTTTTTGGAATATATTCATACCAAAATATTTTTCATGATGATGATACTTCTCACACTCAGTGCTATATTTATCCGCTTAACCGCAAATGACACTCTGAAACTTTTTTGTCTTAACAGTGTGATGACAAGTGCGCTGATTATGCTCATTGCCCTTACGCTTTCATATTATATACATCCTTTTTTTGTGTATATTTATCTTGTAACATATTATTTATGGCATTTATGTGCATTTTACATGGTTATTTATTCATTATGGAGCCTTAATTTTGCAAAAAGCCTATAACCTTGCTATATTTTACTTTATTCTCTTTTCAATACTCCTTCTTCTGAGCAGCAGTATTCTTTTTGCATCCAAGATCGGCTTCACGACCGAAGGTGTGTTAACATACTATCTTGGAAATGAAGCACTTTTCATAGCACCTAAAACACCAGGCGGCATACTGAAAATCATCTTGCCGCATATTTTTGCCTTTGGACTTTTCGTAATGGTTACTGTGCACTTTTTGCTCTTTACACACAAAAAAAGAACAAAAGAACTGCGACTGCTTACATCTGCTCTGTTTATACTCTCATTTTTAGAAATTTTTACACCATTTGCTCTTATAAACGGTTTTGAATCGCTTGCATTTTTAAAAATATTTTCATTTTTTTTCTTTGAAATTGTCATATTGTATACTTTGTTTATACTCTTTAAAAGTATTTTATATGATTAATTGGCTACAATATTTGTTATGAAAACACTTTTATTATTTTTATTACTTCTTATTACATGTAATGCTTCCTTTGCAAACGACAACAAAGTGTGTCAAAAATGCCATCCTTTAATCTATAAAGAATATTATGATTCCATTCACAGAAAGTCATCGCTTGCTAATGATGCAATATATAGAGCGGTTTTGAGAAAGAACACAAAGAAAAAGAAAGAGGCAAATGCAACAGCTGTCATGCACCAAGCGCAAAAAACCTGCAACAGGAAAAAGAAGAACCGATATCATGTATCTACTGCCATACAATCAAAAATATTCAAAAATATGATGAAGCAAACAAAAATATTTTAACAGGAAAGAAAAAAGACTTCTTTAGTGCCCAAGAAGATAAAAGAAACAGATCCAAAGTTACATATGAAACAACAACTTCTTTTTTTGGTCTTATCAAACGCTCTAAAAATTCTCCTTATCACCAAATTGAATACAACAATGAAAACTACTATAACGGCAATGTCTGCATGGGATGCCATTCACATGTAAACAATGCGCATGATTTTGATATCATCATGCTTGATGCGTATATTGACAAAAAAGACAAAAATACCTGTATATCCTGTCATATGCCGCAAACCATGGGCAGCAAAACAACACTCAGCGACAGTAAGACTCATGCCTATCATGGCATAGCAGGTCTGCACAAACTCAGCAAAAGTCTCGGAAAATATATCAATTTTCATGTACAAAAACATGAAAAAGGCTTTCAGGTAAGCATTGAAAATCTTGCCAATCATGCTCTGTTCGGACAGGCCTACAGAGAAGGAGTCCTCAATGTTACAATCATTCGCGGAGCAGACAAAATAGTTCAGGAACCTTATATATTTACACGTATTTTCGGAAAAGGCAACAAAGAAAGTATGCCTTTTGAAGCGACTAATATTTTAAAAGATACCCTTATTTATGCGAAAAAAAATATTGTCTACAATACAAAGCTGCAAAAAGGTGATAAAATTGTACTAACACTTGGTTTTCGGCTTATCTCAAAAAAAGCAGCAAAAGAGTTAAAGCTGCAACATAACAAAGAGCTTACCAAAATAAGAATTCTAAAAACTGAATCATTTAATTTTTAATAAACATATCAGTATATTCAGCTATATTTTTGCTTATAACAAGTTTTTTATCTGCTTGCAAAATAATGTAGCCTATCTTCTTAGAATCTAAAAATGCATATGTTTCTTTTATCGGCATAACACTCGCAGCCGTTGCATATGCATCGAGTGTTGCTGATGGAAGTTTTGAGACAAGCGTTATAGAGATAAATTTTTGTTCTGATTCTTTTGTTTTTGGATTAATGAGATGATTATGCTTTGTGCTTTTTATATAACGATTATAATTTCCGCTTGTGCTCACACCGCTGTTATGCATTATAAATGTAACCAAAGGATGTGTCACATCCAAAGGATTATTAACGGCAATTTTACAGCTGCCTATGCATCGAATGTCTCCGCTCAGGGCAACAACTGCCTTTTTCACCTTGTTTTGCAGTAAAAATTCACTGACTTTGTCTGCTGCAAATCCCTTTCCCATACCGCCAAGATCTATTTTTACTGCATTGCCTAAAAAAGCCTCATCTTTATCAAATCTAAGCTCATTGACAGAAACAGAACTTTTTTCAAGTTCATTTTTCAAAGCAATACGCTCTTTGGCACCAAATCTGTATAAATCTTTCGTAATTGTTCCTATCGCAATATTAAAGTACCCGTGTGTTTGCTTATAGTATTTTAAAGAAAGCGTCAAAGCTTCATAAGAATACTTGTCTAAAGATGCATGTCTGTTTTGATTAAGTTGAGATATTGGAGAATTCTTTTTATAGGTAGAGAGCGAGTTATCGACCCTTTTGATAATCTCAAAAGAGGGTTTAAGAAATTTTTTATCTTCCTTGTCGACAGATATTGACACAAAAGTACCCATCAATACTTTTGTACGCTGTATCATCTGTGAATCTGCATTACATGCAACAAACACAGAGACAAGAAGAAAAAATTTGTACATCAGTTAAATATCAATAATCTCATTTACTTCAAGTCCAAATCCGCTCAGTCCTACAAAGTCGGTTTTTTTCATAGAAGTAATAAGATTCATTTTTGAAATACCAAATGATTTAATAATCTGCGCCCCTATTCCAAACTCTTTTATGGCCGCATTGTCCTGATGATGTGTTTTGTTTATAAAAACCAACAAACCGCTGTTTTGCTTCAGATATTCTATAGAATTGATCAAATTATTGTATTTCTCTTGTTGCAAAAGTAGTTCACAGTCAGGAATTACATTATGAACCCGTACATTTGCAACTTCACCTGCATTGTAAAAAAGTATCGCTGTATGTTTTATACCATCATGGTCTTCAAATGTATGTTGCTGCACTTTGACACCGAAAAACTCTATCTCCTGCACCTCTGTCTCTTTTACAAGTCTTTCATTCGAAAGTCTATACTCAACAATATCAGAAATAAATACTGTATGCAGATCATGTTTTTTGGCAAAAATATCCAAATCATCACGACGGGCCATTTCACCATTATCTTTAATTATTTCACAAATTACCCCCGCTTCACTCAGCCCTGCCAAACGACACAGATCAACAGAGCCTTCCGTATGACCTGTTCTTACAAGTGTACCGCCCTCTTTTGCAATGAGAGGAAAAATATGTCCCGGTTTTACCAGTTCATCCGGCTTTGAAATGGGGTTGGCTAATATTTTTATAGTATCGTCCCTCTTTAGCCGAAATTCCTGTCAGTGCATCTTTAGCATCGACAGAGACAGTAAAGGCAGTTTCATACGAAGAAGTATTTGAACTCACCATAGGATTCAAATCAAGTCTGTCGGCAATAGACTTAGAAAGAGCAACACATATAAGCCCCCGTGCGTGCATTGCCATAAAGTTTACATGTGCCGGTGTAGAAAAGGCGGCTGCATAGACCAGATCGCCCTCGTTTTCTCTGTCTTCATCATCAACCATAATAACCATTTTACCTTTTTTAATATCTTCTATAGCCTGTAAAACTCTTTCTATCGGTTTCATATTTTCTCTTTATTTATTAATATTTTTCTTTTCTTTATTATAGGAAAATTAGTATTAAAAAGAGTTCAAAAAAAAAATTAATACTTTTAATAAAAAACTCTTGACATAAAAGAAATTTTTGTCTATAATTTCGCTCACAAACACAGAGTAAAAGTGTTTGAAACACCGCGGAATAGAGCAGTTCGGTAGCTCGTCGGGCTCATAACCCGAAGGTCACAGGTTCAAATCCTGTTTCCGCAACCAATCTTTAATCTACAAAGCATTGGGGTATCGCCAAGCGGTAAGGCACCAGTTTTTGGTACTGGCATTCGGGGGTTCGAATCCCTCTACCCCATCCACCTATTTCAAATACCCATAAAATAGGCACTTTCAAGTAATTGATTTAATAACTGTCAGCTGATTTTATAGGATTTTTACTGACAATATGACTGACACTTACAGTAACATTTTTACAACTTTTCAAAAACATACAACTTATCCATTCATCATCTATTTTTTGTTATAATAGCTTATCTATTTAAGGAAGTATTTTATGAGTAAGAATCCAAACAATAAAAATATCATTTCAAAAATTGTATCTGTCTCTCAAGCTATTGAAGGATATACTACAACAAATACTTCTGTTATAAAAAAGCTCAACTCCTCAGAAAAAAGTATGGCATCAAAGTATCAGTTAGTAAGTAGTGAGTTTTACTACGATAACAGTGATGTATCTAGAAACAAATTTAACATCAAAGACACTCAAACTATCCATGAGATAGAAAAAGAGCTCCTAGAAGAAGTATATGCTATCTTTTTCAATGAAAGAATGAAAACACTCGTTTGACAACTGCTAAAGAGTTCAGGGTTTAATTTGGAAAAATGGCAGCAAGAGAGTGCACAGGCTATATTTAAACGCTTGTTTGTTGCCTCTTATGCCTGTTTGCTTGTATGGGAAATTGAACATACAAATAGTAAAAACATGCTGGCAATTAGAAAGTTTTTAGTTCGATTAAGCGGGAGATTGGTAGCAAGAAAGAAGATATCTACCTCTCCGGCTCTGTTAGCAGGTTTATGGAACTTCTTCTCTGCTATGGATATGCTTGAACTTTATGATATTGAAGAACTCCATAGCATTCAAAAAGAACTCAATGACTTTATGCAGATGGAGTTTTAAGTTGTGTAGATACTTATGACTGAAGTACCGGTTCCGAAAAAGCATTAATTTTTTTTAACTTAATGGCATTGGGTATAAATAGCGGGTTAAAAAGAATTATAATTTCTCTTTAACCATATTGTCTAAATAAGTAAACAACTCCTGTGATGCTTTTTCTGCATCTTTAAATATTTTTATGATTTCATCAACTTTATCACTGCCAAGCATACGCATAGCTTTTGCTATATCATCATGCACTTTTTTATGCGGCTCTTGCAGATTTGTATAAAAACTGCTTTTTCCAAATAGTTTTTTACCTTCATCTGCATACCATTTGCCTAGTCTGCATTGAGTATGGTCACTCAATTCAAATTTCAATTTCCCTTCAAGCATTGATGAATATGCATTGTTTTTATAGACCATATGATCAAGTTTTGCCATATTTGTAAATAGTTCGTATCCTATGATTTCATTGTCTTTTGTGATAGCTTCACTGTTGGAAATCAACTGAGAAAGCGTGTCAACATAGTCCTCGAGTGTTTGCTGTGAACTTATGGAGTGTTCTTCAATTTTTTCACTGTTTTCACTCATATTCATCGAGTTTTGCTTAAGTACACTTATATTTGCTTCTACCTCACTTGTAGCTTTTTGCGTTCGTTCTGCAAGCTTACGAACTTCATCGGCAACTACTGCAAATCCTCGTCCGTGTTCACCTGCACGTGCCGCTTCTATAGCCGCATTCAGTGCAAGCAGGTTAGTCTGGTCTGAAATATCTTTAATAAGAGAGATCACATTAAAAATTTCTTCAACATTTGCATTCAGTTCCTCTGCAGAATGTCGTGATTCTGAAACCATCTCTGTAATACTGCCAATTGCATCTTTAATGTTATCCGTAGAGTGTGTCACTTCTTTAATGACTTCGGATGTTTTGGCATTGAGTATATTTACCTGATTGACACTTTCAACACTCTGAGACATGCTGTTTCTTAAATTTTCTGCATTGTTGAGTGCACCGCTTATCATCTCTCCCGACAGCGCAAGAGTCAGTTTGTTCTTCTCGCCAATTTCCGCAGCATGTTTTGCAGAATCTTCAGCTCTTAAAGCTTCTTCTTTTGCTTCGAGTGCAAGCGCTTCGACTTTATCTAAAAAGGCATTGAAATTTTTACTCGCCTGCCCTAATTCATCTTCTGATACCACGGGAAGTCTCTTGACAAATCAGCATCACCCTGTGCCAATTCATCAGCAACATTTGCAAGGTTTACTATAGGGTCAGTAATTGTTTTTTTGATAATGTACATTAAAAACAGTAAAATAAACAGATCAACCAAAGACATAATATATACTTGTCTCAAAAGAGAGTCTTCAGATTGAGAAATGACGCTGTTTACTTTATTGATATCTTCACCGATCAGTGCATAAGCAACAACATTGTTTGAAAAATCTTTTATAGGTTCTGAGACTATAAAATACTTATCAGTTATTTGTGGTCTATCTGTCTTCTCAATAGAAATATGAGCCAAATCATTAAAAAACTCTTTATTAACGACATTTTCTTTGACTGCAAGTGTAAAATTACCGACTTTTGGAGCAGATTTTAATGAACGTGCTGTTGAGAGATATTCGTTTTTCATGACAATGGCTATTTCGTATCCGTTGTTTTTTCTCGCAGATTTTATTATAGAATTTAAACCTTGCATAAATTCAACAGAACCTAAATAGCGATTATTGAGCTCAACGGGAGCTAAGCCTCTGAGTACAAGCCCTGCACGACCAAGCTCAATAGCGACAATAGGTTTTTTATCTCTTTTAACGGCAACTATTGTTTTTCTAAAAGAACTTAAATCATCTCCAAATTTCTTTGGCTTCCAAGCACGTAAAAAACTATGTACATTTGCATCATGTATATGTATTTTAATATTTTTATATTTTGTGTATTTTTTAAATTCCTGAGACAGGCTTTTTAAACCATTGATGGCAACAGTTCTGTTGTTTTCCATCAATGAGCGTATCACACTGTAATTTTGCGATATGTTTATAGCATTGGTAAGACCGATGTCTTCCTTTGCTTGCATTGCTTGCTTGTAGCTAAGATGCAAAGAAGCAGATTCTGAAGTATAAACCTCATGTTCCAAGTCTTTAATAGAATAATAGTAGTTCACCAAAATAACAATAAATCCTGCTAAAATAGAAACTACCAATGGTATATGTATTTTTTTACTGATTGACATGAAATTTACCTCCATTCCTGCAATTTTTTTTGACAGGTACTATTTTAATTTGCCGTTTCCATAGTGCTTAAAGAGATAGTCAGTCACAATTTTTTCATCTTCTTTTGTGATAGGTGCTTTAAAATGTACAATCATCTTCTCTATCTTTTTATGCCAAAACTCACGTGATTGAGGGCCTTGGTTAATAATATATCCAAAAGAGTGACACATCAGACAGTTTGCCTGAACAGCATCAAATCCTTTACCCATTTTGATTTGATAAGATATATACGGGACTTCAATATCTCCCTTTACTTGTGCAAAGAGTGAACCTGCGGACAGTATTGCTATTAATAATAATTTTTTCATTTTTTCTCCTTAAACCACTTCTACTGTAACTTCATCAATACCATTGTACTTATATCCACCATGGTTCCATCCGATATCTTTTGCAAATGGCTGTTCATCTCCAAGACGATTAACTGCTTTTGCCATAAATGTCAGTTTTCCGTATTTTGTAGGTTTATATGAATACCTAAACTCCGTATAAGCATAACGTCCATTTTCTTGTTTGAGTTCTGCTTTTTCCCATGTTTTCCCACCATTAACAGAGACTAAAACTTCTCTAATTCCATGTCCGTCATCAAATGCCACACCTCTTACAACTACATGTGAATTATGATAGAGTTTCATCCCGTTTTCAGGATACCCTATCACTGATTTTACATTCATATTTGTTATTGGCTTTGTTGGTTTAAATTTATGCTTTGGCGTTTCACATTCACATTTATTGTCTGGAACACGGTATGCTACATCCATAAAGAAAAGAGATTTGTATTTATTTGTAACTGTAATATTACTTAACATTTTAACCCAACTGTCCGAATAGTATCCAGGAATAACCAAACGAAGAGGAAAGCCATTTAAATAAGGTAAATCCTCACCATTCATTTCATACGCAATAATGACATGATCATTTAACTCTTCAATCTCTAATTCTCTTACAAAATTCGGTGTTTCATAATAAGCTGCATTATCCTTACCGTTGAAACCGATCCAATGAGCATCTTTTTTCAAGCCTGCACGATTCAAAATATCACTTAACCGTACACCTTTCCATTTTGCACATCCCATAGCACCACTTCCCCATTGAATACCGCCTGCTATTGGTGTAAAAGCTGAACGGGAATTACCACCACATTGCAGTACTGCAGTTACTTCAACTTGTTCAAAATCATTTTTCAACTCTTTAAGAGAAATTTCCAACTCTTTTTCAACCAAACCATCGATTTTAATAGTAAAAGAATCTGTATCAATATAAGTCGGGATATCCGGAAGGTGCCATCTGACAAAAAATTCATCATTTTCAGTGATGCCGCGTGCAAATGTGCTTCTTGGTGATTCCAAAAGCGGTGGTCTGTCCGAATAGGTTATCAATGGTCTTTTTTCAGGGAAAGCCATATCAGAGACTTTTCTGGTATCAATTGGCTGATGTGTTTCACCGGCTGATAATGCAGTTGTACCTAAAATAGCAGCTGAAGCAGCCATAGAAGTTTTAAGAAATTCTCTTCTTTTCATATTTTTCCTTATAATTGTTATTTTGGTTTGGATTATATCGACAAATATTTAAAATGACTTAAAAGAGCTTTTTTTCCAATCTTTTTAAAAGATTTTCAAGCTCTTTGTATGATGTTATATAATCCGATTTTATCGCTTCTATTTCTTGAATCACACTGTTTAATTGAGAAAATATTTTTGGAAAACTTGCTGTTGTTTTTTCAAGTTCCTGCATATTCTTCACTGATAAAACAATCTGTTTTATTATCATTTCACTTTGATTCTTGACATTTAGAGGAGCATAGTTAATTTTGTCCGGACGTTTCAAAATTGCTATTTGTCGTAAAAATAAAATGCCCATTACAATAAAAGCTATCAGTAAATCATTATGAAACATTTTGACATCCCTCCTCAACCGAGTTAGGATTTATTGTATCATAATTTATTGTAAAACGATATCTACTATTTCTTTTGGATCTTTTACTACTACGGTATGTGTTCCATGCGCAGAAAATCCCCATGCTGCAAAAATCGCTTCAATGCCGGCATTGTGTGCACTTTTAATATCTTTTGAATTATCCCCCACCATCCATGCCTTATCTTTTTTTGCATCATAACTGTAAAAATTCAAAATCTTGTGTATCATATCGGGATGCGGCTTTGATGCCTGTACTTTATCTGCACCGACTATCATGTCAAACAATCGGCTACATGTAAATGTTCCAGCATTGTCAGGGCAAACTGTGTCGGTGCATTTGTCGCAACTGAAAGCTTTACCCCCTTTACATGTAACCGCTCAAGCATCTCTTGGACACCATCATAAAGGTAAGGATGTTCTATACACTGCTCTTTATAATGTTTTTCAAAAAGAATTCTGTCTTTTTCTTCATAGATTTCAGTATTGTAAAAAGTTTAGGAAGATTTCTTACCTCTTTGTTAATAGCATCCACTATAAACTCTTCGCTTAGTGGAGGCAGGTTATGATTTGTTTTTCTTACATAATTGACTGAGATGGTAATATCTTTTTTTGAATCAATCAATGTCCCGTCCATATCAAATATAACTATTTTTTTCATGATTTCATCTTTTTATAAATTTCCACAAGTGCTTCAACAAACAAATCACTGTCATTTGGACATTTACAGACTCTATACTCTTTAAATCCCAAATCCTGTGCTATTTCTCTGTACTCTACATCCAGCTCATAGTCTGTTTCCGAATTGTCAATAGTAAAGGCGATAGGAAAAATGACAACACCCCTGTTTCTGACTGTTTTGAGTTTGTCCTCAAGTGAAGGTTTGAGCCACTCCATACGCCCTACTTTTGACTGGTATGCCAAATGAACATCATGAAATGCCATCCCTTCTTTTTGCATCATCTCTTTTAAAATTTCCACATGACGTTTCACATGTTTTTCATACACATCTCCCGCATCTATAATTTTTTGCGGAAGTCCGTGTGCTGAAAAAACAATGTCAAAATCACGATACTCACTCTCTCCCACTGTATTTTGAATACTTTGAATAACTGCCCTGTTATATGTTTCATTTTGGAAAAAATGTTTTATTTCCACCAAAAGTGCATTGCCTTTACTCTTGTGATAGCACTCTTCAAAATCTTCAAGAGAGGACTTTGTCGTCGTTGTAGAGTATTGCGGATACAAAGGAATCAAGTATATTTTGTCCACATCCTCTTTAGCCAGTTTTTCCACTACTTCACAGGCAAAAGGCGGTGTATATCGCATGGCAAAATCAACTATAAATTTTTCACCCAGTTTTTTTTGCAGTTTTGACACAAGATTTTTTGTATGCCCGACTATAGGCGATTTTCCGCCCAGTTCTCTGTATATTTCCTGAGATGCTTCCGCACGGTTAAAGACAATCAGTCCGCCAACCATTTTTCTCACAAGATTGCTTTTCATCGTCAGTATGTTTTTATCTGCAAACATATTTTTTAAAAACATTTCTACTTCATTCAGGTTGTTTGGACCACCCATATTCAGTAATACTATCGCCTCTTTTTTCAATCTACTTCCTATTGTATATATACACTCAGCCAGACAACGACTTTTTTTGTTTTGAGAAGTGTATGCTTTGTATTTGCAGCTATAAACAGAGTATCACCGCTTTTTAATTTGTGTACTATACCATTTATTTCCAATTTTGCACAACCTTTGAGAACGACAAGCCATTCATCTCTCTCCTCAACAAAGGTTTGCGGAGTTTTCAGGGTGTTGCTTACTATAGTTTTTATTTCTACATTTTTCTTTTTTAAAAGTGTTTGAAATTTCTCACTGTCAGGTTCAGGCAGCTCATAATCAAAAATATTACTCATCTTCGACTCTCAGGCTGACTTCATACATAAACTGTTGCAGAGGCAGCATATCTTCATAAATTTCATAAAGCCTGTTTATAAGCTTCTCCCCGTCTTCTATAAGATGCGGGTCGAGTATCGTATAGGTTGCCATACCTTTATAAAGGCTCAAATCAGCATGTTCCATATCAGCATGAAATCCTTTAGGAAAACGCTTATAGCCTTTTTCAAGATGGGTGTAGTTTTTGTTTTTTGCTTTGATAACTTTAAGTATATTTGCGAGTTCGGCACGTTTGGCATCATTTTTAATGGTTTGCCGAAAAGCATCAAGCATCGGTTTTTCAAACCAGCGTACACCCACGGCTACATAAAGTTCTTCAGGCGAAAAGTGCAGATAAAAAGAGGAGCTTTGCATTCTCTTGCTGTTTCCCTGCCAAAATATTATGCCGATGCGCTCTTTTATAGGCATGACAAGCGCATTTGGACGTCTTGAATCACGGTAGATTCTATACAGAGATTTGTTGATTTTTGGTATTGCGTTTATGGATGGTTCAAGTGCCTGCAGATGCTCTCCCATCTCTGTGACAAAAGCACGGGAGGGATTGAGAATGAGTGTTTCGTACTCCTGTTTATGAGCCGAAAACCACTCTTTGTTGTTGTTTTTTCGAATTGCTGCCAAAAACGGCAGTGTTTTTTTACTAAAACCTGTAAATTCCAATACGATTCCTATTTTACGAGTTTATCAATTTTCAGCCCAGATTCATAAGTACCAGACCATAACAGCCGGCACTAAAGTACCGATTCCAGTTAAACTGTTTTTTGGAACCCGTATTTTAGTGGGCTTTGTATCTTTCAAGCCTAATACCTAAGCTAATCTTCTGTTTCTAAAAGCAAGTGCAATAATTATAAACACTATTGCATAGGTTACCGGAACAAAGTCAGGAATAGGTACCGGATCCCCTTTTGCATACGAGTGCATACCCGCAAGATAATAATTCACTCCGAAATATGTCATCAAAACCGATGTAAATGCCAAGAGCGAGATTACACTGTAATTAAAGTCATTGTAAATAGATTTAATAAACCGTACATGGATAACAACGGCATAGACTAAAATAGTCACCAGTGCCCATGTCTCTTTTGGATCCCATCCCCAGTATCGACCCCATGATTCATTCGCCCAGACACCGCCTAAAAAGTTTCCAACAGTCAGTAAAACGAGCCCTATCATCAAACTCATTTCATTGATTGCATTTAACTCTTTAATTGAAAGAGATATCTGCTTCTCATTTTTGTCATTTTTTACAATAAACAGCAACAGGGTGATAAACCCAAGTAATGCTCCAAGCCCCAGAAAACCGTAACTTGCCGTAATCATAGAAACATGAATACTCAACCAGTAAGAATTAAGTACAGGCACAAGATTGGTAATCTGCGGGTTCATCCAGCTCAAATGTGCCACAAACAGAATCAGACCTGCCAAAATTGACGTAGATGCCAGCGTAATAGGAGACTGCTTGGAAAAAATAAATCCTGCCAGAACCGTTGCCCATGCAATATATGTCATTGATTCAAAACCGTTTGACCATGGAGCATGTCCCGATATGTACCATCGCAGTGCAAGACCCAAAGTATGTGCAATAAAAAAGATACCTAAAAGTCCCAAAGAAACTTTTGTAATTTTTTGCATTTGAAATTTCGGTTTTAAAATTTTCACAAAACTTAAAATCAATAATACAAAGCCCATAATGAAATACAATGGCCAAAGAATTTCAAAAACATTTGAGTGGTTGTAAAAAATCTCTGCTTTTATTTTATTTTCACTCGGATAGACAGCAGAACCGTAGAACCTCTGATATTCGTCTATCTTTTTCAATCCTGCATCAGCGATTTTCCATTCTCCGTTTGAAAGAGCAGCATCGACAGCTGTGAAATAGGCTATCGCAATCATTCTGACTTTTTCAGCCTGAGAAGCATCAAATGTTTTTAAAGCCTCAATTGTTGCATACCATTTGTTATTAAGGTCATTCGGTTTTGGCCATATTTTCAACAGTGAACCTGTAAAAACCATATAAACAACATTTACTTTTTCATCAATTTTCAAGGCAGCTTTGTCTAACTTGTTTCTGTCTTTTGGAGCTTTTCTTGAAGCCTGTTCAACAAGAGACAAAAGCTTGTAACCCCGCATACCTGCAGGATCCTGAAAAAACTGTGCAAAAGAGGCATATTTTGCATCTTTTTTTATTCCTATGGCCTCATTTATTCTTTCATCACCCGTTCGAATAAGTTTTATGTCTTTGTAAACATCCGGTCGTATCATCATGCCCAGGATTACCTGATTTGCACTTAACTCTGTTTCTCCGACTTGCAATGTAGAACTTCTGTGTATTTTTGCCAATACTTCCAAAGCAAGTGTATCTATCGGCTTCATACGTCCTTTTGTATCCTGCACTATCAAATGTCCAAATTTTTGTGCATGCTCTTTATCAAAAGAAAGTATGGTTTTTATAGCCGGATCAAGTTCAGCGGCTTTTGCCGGTGTCACTGCAAATGCCAAACCTGCAATCAACAATGCCGGAACTATTTTACACTCACTCGCTTTCTTTGCTTTTGCCGAAAGTTTGGCAAATCTGTGTTTTTTGGAAAAAAGTGCCCAAAACATTCCGAGTGCCAATAAAAAATACCCTATATATGTCGGCAGTGTTCCTGGGTCATGGTTTACTGACAAAATTGTTCCTTTTTCATCCATATCATAAGAAGATTGGAAAAATCTGTAATTTCTGTGTTCCAAAATATGATTCATGTATATTCTGTATTTCATATCAATTCCCATTTCCTTGTCTATAAGTTCCACTTCACTTGCATACGATGCCGGACTCATAGATCCCGGATATCTGTCAAGCTGGAAATCCAAAAGTTTTAAGGTAAAAGGAATTTTTATCTCTTTTGAACCATAGGCAACACTTACATGTAAACCATTTATATCCACTTCACTGGGAACACCAAGCATACCTTTTTGTGAGTATACCAGGACTTCTTTTTGTTTATCGCCACTGTGAACCAAAAACTTAAGCGCATCTACACCGGAAGCCCGCAGTATGGATTTTGGGTTTGAAACCACTTTTTTATGTGCATGCAGCATAAAATCACGCAAAACAAAACCGCCTAAATCACTGCTGTAAAGAACTCTTGTCTGAAGCGCTTCATGATCATTTGCATCCAAACTGCCTCTGGATCGGTCAGCCATTTTTAAGTAAGAAAGTTTCATATCATGCTTCAGGTACAACCTGCCGTCTTTTATATACAAAAACAAAACCGGTTTATCAAAATGTTCGCCTGAATTAAAATCCAGAATAAAACTTCCCGCATTATAAAACTTGCCCTCTTCGAGTGCTACAGGTTTTCCCTGTCCACTGCCTGTAACCATAAGTTTTGCTATTGCCTTGCCGTTTTTGTCTGCCACCAAAGTTTCTATGGCATTAGGAATGTACTCTACAAGCTTCACATCAACCTTTTTATTCTCAAGCTTCACATACGCCTCAAAATCATTATTTCCTCTTTTTGAGAGATATAAAACTTTAGAGAATTTTTTTGTGTCACTGCCGTTACTGACTTTTATGCTTATATAGGGATCAGCACTTACAATTGAAGAAGCACTGCCTCCTTCACGAATATGCATAGTCCCTTCATAACCAAAATACCGCGTCACTGCCGCACCGACCAATATCACCAAGAACGCAATATGAAAGATAAAAATAGGCGCTTTAGAGAGTTTGTACATCTTAAATCGATAGATATTATACAAAAGATTCAAAGCCAATAAACCCAGCAAAACCTCAAACCATCGTGCATTATAGATTTCTGCTTTTGCAGTCATCGTTCCATAGTCATTTTCAACTATCGTTGCATACCCTATTGTAAATGCAAAAATAAGCATTAAAATTGCCATCGTATGCATTGAACCAATTAAAGAGAGAATTTTTTTCATGTTTAACCTTTTAAAAAAAAATTATTATACTTGCAATAAGATAATAATAAACTAACCTAAAAACAATCACGCCTTTTTAACTTACATTTTAATTTTCACTTCAAAACATTTTTTCTGCACAGTGCATAAATTTACACTTCCGCCGTGTGCCTCGGCAATCTGACGGGAAAGAACAAGTCCTAAACCGTTGCCTTTGAGCTTTGTGCTTTTAAATGCTTCAAAAAGCTCTTTTTCATTATCTATAGCCACACCACTGTCATATATCTTAAAGATGTGATATATTCCATCATTTTCATAGGTTATTTCAACCCTTCCCTCTTCGTTTTCATCCTCTTCTATCGCATCAATGGCATTGGTGATAAAGTTTGCAAACAGCATTTCAAGTAAATCTTTGTCTGCATGCATAAAAAAATCCTCTTTTGGAAAAACAAATTCTATCTCTTTTGAATATCCGTAATAGGCTATCGCCATATCCAGAGACTCTTTGAGCTGACTCCACGGTATAAGATCTTTTTGTGTCTGCACACCTTTTGAAAACATCAGTGTCGCTTTAATGATTCGCTCAATTCTATAAACTGATTTTTGTATCTCTTCGACTATTGGAATATTTTCAGGAAGTACCCGTTTTTTAAGTGTCGAACTCATCAAAGAAATCGCCCCTATAGGGTTCCGTATTTCATGGGAAAGGTGGGCTGCCATCTGTCCCATAGTGGCAAGATTCTCTTTTCGCTTTTGTTCTGTAATATCTGTTGCAGAGAGCATCACTTTGTCTTTATAGGTAGAACTCTTGACAAGGTAGGAGTGTGCATTAAAAGTAATTTCATAATCTTCATCACGGTACTCCAAAAGCTTTAAAAGCTCCCATAACTCTCTTGCATGGGAATTTTGCAAAAAAACAGTGTTATCACTGTTAAGAATCCAAATAGCATTAGGGAGAAATTCAACAACCTTTTCAACAGTATCCTGCAGGTGTGCATACGAGGCCTTTAACTCATTAAACTCATTCTCAACCTTATAAGTCTGCTGAATAAGAACATTAAGTTCCTGCGGTGTAATAGATGCCATTAAGCACTGAGTCCTGTCAAAATTTTATACAAATCATGTGCATCATCACTGCCGGCAAGTTCGCGTATGGAATGCATTGCCCAGGTTGGCAGTCCTACATCTATGGTGTCTATTCCTAAACGCGAAGCCGTGATGGGTCCTATGGTGGAGCCACATCCCATATCGCTTCTTGTCACAAAATTTTGCAGCCTTACATGTAACAATGAAGCGCTATACTTAAACTTTGCTATTGTTTTGTCATTGGAGGCATATCGCTGATTTGCATTGACTTTTATGACAACACCTTTGTTTATATGCGGGGCATGATTGCTGTCATGTTTTGCCGGGTAATTTGGATGAATTGCATGGGCATTGTCTGCACTTATCATCAAAGAGCTTCTTGTCATCTTCATATACTCTTCATAATCATCAAACATTCTGTGCAGGGTATTTTCTAGAAAACTGCCCCCTGCTCCGCTCGTCGATTCACTCCCCACCTCTTCATGGTCACTTGCGATGAAAAGCATAGGCTTGTCTGTATTTACACTGCAAATACTAACCATGCCTGTGTAACAACTCAGCAGATTATCAAGCCGCGCACTTGCAATAAAATCATTCCGCAGCCCTACAAATTCTGCTTTTTGTGTATCATAAAAGCTCAACTCACTTGCATAAATTTCTTCGACATCTCCAATACCGTTGTTTGCAAGCTGCCATTTAATAAATTCATCAAAATCAAAATCTTCATTTGTGCTCAAAACCGGACAGATATCTGTCTGTTTGTTCACCGTTCTCTCTTTGTTGGCTTTGTCGTCCAAATGAATGGCTAGCGATGGAATAACAGCGATTGGCTTTTGCACATTAATCAAGATACTTTGCAAAGTCTTGTTTGCATCAAGATAACTTACCCGACCCGCTAAAGATAAATCTCTGTCAAACCAGGGATTTAAGAGCAGTCCGCCGTAAGGCTCAACACCGAATTTCACCACACCATGCTCTTTTATTACAGGATTTGGCTTGAGTTTCAGGTTTGGCGAATCGGTATGTGCCCCGACCATCACATAATTTTTCTCTGTTTTTGGATAGGTAAAGGCAATGATTGATGAGCCATTGCGTGTGACATAATACTTTTGTCCTGCTTTAAGTTCCCATTTATCTGTTTCATCAAGCTTGATAAATCCTGCATTTTCAAACATCATTGCCATATTTTGCGTCGCATGAAAAGGCGTAGGCGAAGCATCCAAAAAGCCTAAAAGTCCTTCGTTAAAATCTTGTTTATTCATCTGTTTATCCTATTATATCCACAAATTCATTGCCTTCAAGCGCAGTTATGAGCTGTGCATTTACATGTATGGCGGAATCTATGACGACATTGTGCAGTTTTGATACTATGGTAATTTTAAGCGGTCTGTTCCCCGGATTTTGCCTGATAAGCGTATAAAGTTTTTCCAGTACATCAAAATTACTGCTCAGTCGTACAGCCAAATTAATTGGCTCCGGCGGCGCTTCTTGAATCTCTGTTTTTACTTTTTTTGTCTCTTTCTTTGCCTGTTTGAGTGTCATTAGCTTTGTAACATTGAGTCGTGGTCCAAAATCAGTATGCGTGACTCTTGCCTTAAAAGCAACAGGTTCTTCCAAGTCCATTTCACTGAGTTGTTCGAGCTTATCGGAAAAAAGCATAATTTCAATATTTCCATGAAAGTCCATCAGGTTGACAATACCGAACTGATTCCCTTTTTTAGAGATTTTTTTCGTTATCTCTTCTACTTTTCCTATAAATATAGCAAAAGAGCCGTCTTTGATGCTTTCAAGTTCTGATGAGAGTGTATAATTTAGCTCATCCAATTCTTGTCTGAAATTATCCATCGGATGCCCGGAGACATAAAATCCCAAAGTCTCTTTTTCAAACTCTAAAATCTCTTTGAGTTCATATTCGTCTGAGTTTGTAAGTTCGAGTTTTACGGTTGTAATCTCTTCATCATCTCCAAAAAGAGAACCAACTGCATTTTTCTTTGCTTCACTCGCTTTTTTTGCCGTCTCCACAATCAGTTCTATCTGGTCTAAGAGTGCTTTTCGTGAGTAGCCGTATCTGTCAAATCCGCCTGACTTTATAATGGCTTCAATAACACGCTTGTTTACTTTACTTGGCTCGATTCTGTTGACAAAATCCTGCAAAGAGGTATAGTCGCCGTTTTCTTCGCGCTCTTCTATCATGGCATAAATAGCTGCTTCTCCAACCCCTTTTATACCGCCCAAACCAAACAAAATAATCTCCTGCTGATTTTTCGTAATAGCAGAAAATTCCAAATAAGAGTCACAGATATCAGGAGGAGAAAGTGCTATGCCCATTCGCTTGACTTCATCTATATAGCGCACTACTTTTTCTGTATTGTCTTTGTCTGAGGTTAAAAGTGCTGCCATAAATTCATTGGGATAATATGTCTTGAGCCATGCCGTTTGAAAAGTAACCATGGCATAGGCTGCCGAGTGTGATTTGTTGAAACCGTATCCGGCAAACTTTTCAATCAAATCAAAGAGTTCTGAAGCCGTTTTATAATCAAGCCCCTGTTTGGCTGCACCCTCGGAGAACTCTTTGTTGTATTTAAGCATCTCCTCGACTTTTTTCTTCCCCATGGCACGGCGCACAATATCTGCACCACCGAGAGAAAATCCACCGATAGTCTGCACAATCTGCATAACCTGTTCTTGATAAACTATAACTCCGTAGGTAGGCTTGAGTATCTCTTCAAGTGCGGGAAAAACATAGGTAATTTCCTGTCGTCCGTGTTTACGCTCGATGAAATCATCAAGCATCCCTGATTCCATAGGACCCGGACGATACAGTGCCAGGACCGCAATCAAATCCTCAAAGTTTGAAGGTTTTAAACGACGGTTCAGATCCTGCATACCGGATGATTCTATCTGAAACATTCCGACTGTTTCACCGGTCTGAATGACATCATACACATTTTTGTCATTTTCGTCTATCTGATGCCAGTCTATCTCCTTGTTGTATCTTCTTTTAATGAGTTTGATTGCATTGTCAATAACATCGAGTGTTTTTAGACCCAAGAAGTCAAACTTGATTAAATCGACATCTTCCATATAGTTGAGTGAATACTGTGTGACAAAAGTATCTTCCCCGGAAGGCTTGTATATAGGTGTTTTTTTCCATAACTCTTCATTGCTTATAACGACACCGGCAGCGTGCATTCCTGCATTTCGCTTGAGCCCTTCAAGCTTTTTGGCAAATTCCCAAACCCGTCCGACCTGAGGATCACTCTCTATGAGTTCTCGAAGTTTTGGCTCTTTTTGAAAAGCACCCTCTTTAAACTCTCCGTTTTTTGTTTTACCGTTAAGTGTAATGCCGAGTTCATCGGGTACAAGTTTTGCCATCTGGTCGGCTTTACTAAGCGGCATATCCAAAACACGTGCCACATCCCGAATGACTCCCTTGGCAAGCAAAGAACCAAAAGTAATGATTTGGGCAACCTGATTACGCCCGTATTTTTTTGTGACATAGTCTATCACTTCTCCGCGGCGCGCCTGCATAAAATCCATATCAATATCGGGCATACTCACACGCTCAGGATTTAAAAAACGCTCAAAAAGCAGGTCGTATTTCATCGGGTCAATGTCGGTAATCTCCAAAGAGTAGGCAACCAGGCTTCCGGCAGCACTTCCCCGTCCGGGACCTACTGCAATACCCAGACGCTTTGCCTCTTTAACAAAGTCCCAAACAATCATCATATAACCGGGAAATTTCATAGAGTTAATGATGTTCATCTCAAATTCCAGCCTGTCCCGATACTCCTGATGCTTCTCTTTTGGAACAATTTTCAGACGCTTTTGGAGTCCCTGTCGGCATTTGACAATGAAAAATTCAGCATCATTCTTATCAGCAGCACTCATCCACTTTTTTTTCTCTTCTTCTGTGGCATTTTCAGGTAAAGGGGGATCATCTTCAAAGTCTATATCAAGCCCCTCTTCTTTTGCATACTCCTGCGTAAATTTAAAGTTGGGCGGTGTCGGTGATTTTACAATGGGTACAAAATCTTCTATTTTGTCTGTAATTTCCTGCGTATGTTCTAAAGCTTCCGGAATATCGGCAAAAAGCCGTGCCATCTCATCAGGAGATTTTATATAAAACTCATGTACCGAATGACGCATACGATTTGGATCATCATAAAGTTTATTCATCCCTATGCACATAAAGGCCTCATGGTACTGGGCATCTTCAGGATAGGTATAGTGTGTGTCATTTGTCGCCACAACTTTAATACCTGTTTCTTTGGAAATTTTTAAAATCTGCTCATCTATGTAGAGTTGATCCCCGATACCGTGACGCATCAGTTCAAGGTAAAAGTCATCACCGAAAATATCCTGATACTCCCGAGCAACATCTAAAGCACCCTCATATCCGAGCGCACCGTTTTTGACATTTCTTTCATTTTGCAGATTTAGGTGCCAGTTTACTTCTCCCTGAAGACATGCAGAGGTACAGATAAGCCCCTCACTGTGTTCTCTTAGCTCTTTTTTGTTGATTCGCGGGAAATAGTAAAAGCCCTCTATAAAGGCTTTGGAGGAGAGGTACATCAGATTTTCATATCCCTTTTTATTTTTGGCATATAAACAGATATGAAAACGCTGTTTTGTACTTTTATCGCCAAGAGTCTCACCGTTGTGAATGTACCCTTCCATACCGATAATAGGCTTGAGTCCGGCATTTTTCATCTGCTTGTAAAAATCAATAGCTCCAAACATATTGCCGTGATCTGTCATCGCAACACTTGTCATCCCAAGTTCTTTGACTCTTGAAACAAGGTTTGAGAGTTTGTTTGCACCGTCTAACAGTGAGTATTCTGTATGAAGATGTAAATGTGTAAAGGAAGGTTTTGCACTCAAAAATCACTCCGTTTTTTAGTATGTAAAGAATAGAGTGATTATAGTTAAAATGACTTAATTTGAGGTAAGAAGATGAAAAAAAGCTCCTTATTTAAGAAGCTTTTTCCATGCTTTTTTTATTTTTTTTACAAGCTTCTCGGTAATGCCTTTTATTTCTGTCAGCATATTCGGATTTTGATGCAATACACCAATTACCTCTTCCACATCACCAAAATGTTCCACTATTTTTTTTACTTTCTTTTTCCCTATGCCTTTTACAGATGTTAAAAAATCACTCAGTTCTTCTTGTGTAATTTTCACCTCATCACTAAAAGACTCCTGTGATTCATCTTTCGTAGGCTTTGGAACTTCTACATTCGAATCTTTCTTCAAAGAACGCAACGGTTTAAGCGAGAGTTTATCCTGATAATTCCATTTTTCACTCGGCCACTCCTCACTGTATCGTGGTTTGACGGCAGAAATTTTATACTTTTTATCCAGTTCATGCAGATAAACTTCTTTGTCACCATACATTTTCTTCTTTTTACCAAAGTAGGCACCGTCATAACTTGCACGATATTCACCAAAAGTAATGTGTCGCATTGTTCGCAGCAAATCCGGAGAGATTTTTCCCAGCTCTTCCCAGTTAAACATTGGAATATGCGGTTTTCTAAATCTTCCCTCGCTTAAAAGCCACATCAGGTATTCCCCGATCCAGTCTCTTATATAAGGAAAAGCGGCAAATGCAGTCGCACACTCTAAAATACGCACTTTCCCGTCTTTGCCGTAAGCCACATCACAGGCCCAGTATTCTGCTTTTGCAGCCTTTGAGACTTTCACTGCCAAATCAAGTACGGATTTTGGTACATCATTATAATCCATACTGCCGCCCTGGGAAGTATTTGTCAGCCATTCCCCCTCAGGCGCACGACGCCAAAAGGCACATACAGGTTTATGCCCTATGAGCATAACACGAATGTCTGCCTCCATCGGCACAAAATCCTGCACATAAACGGGATGATATCTTTTTTCTTCCAAAAGTGCTTTTGCTTCCTCATAACTGTCGACTTTATGTACAAAATAACCGCCGTAATTTGAAGGTCCGTAGGACTTTTTGATGATTTTAGGATACTTTGCTTTTTTCAGTGCTTCATCCGCTTTTTTATGATTGTAGTAAATATAGGTCTTTGGAATCGGCAAGTCATATTTCCAGGCAAACCGTGTCACATTCTCTTTTGATTTGTTAGAAAACTGTGTATCCAAAGAAGGAATAAAACGCACATGAGGCAAGGCTCGAGCAATTTCACGAAATGTCTCATAAGCAGTAGCAGGAATATTGCCGATAAGTACATCAATTTTTTTGTCTTTGACCTCTTGAATAAATCTCTCTTTATCATTTTTCCAGTGATATGTCACTGTTTCTATTTTGTTTGGCCACCCTTTGAAATTGGAGTGGTCAAAAAATCTCAGGACATAGTCCATATACAAAAGGCCTAATTTCGGTAACTCTTTATTGCTTAATCCCATGCTGCTTATTCCTTAATCAGTGAAGTTAAATTATTTAACTTTTTCTAAATACTCGCCGTCAACTGTATTGACTTTAACAGTATCGCCCTCTAGCACATGATACGGTACCTGAACAACAGCACCGCTTTCGAGTGTTGCAGGTTTTTTGCTTCCGCTTGATGTATCACCTTTAAAATTCGGCGGTGTTTCTGTGATAACAAATTCCATTACTTCCGGAGCCTGCACAGAAATTGCCTTGCCTTTGTAAAACACAATATCAACGTTGATACCGTCTTTAAACCACTTAGAAGCATCATCACACTGTTCATATGTCAAGCCAAGCTGATCATATGTTTCATTATCCATAAACTGATACATCTCTCCGTCATCATACAGATACTGCATTGTTTTGTATTCAATCACAGGCACTTCAAACTTGTCACCCGCATGCACTGTTTTTTCAACCACTTTGCCGTTTAAAAAACTTTTCATTTTCATACGGACAAATGCTGCCCCTTTTCCCGGTTTTACATGTTGGAACTCTACTACTTTATACGGAACTTCCCCTACTATCAGACGCACATTTTTTTTGATATCACTCATACCGATTGTTGCCATTCACTCACCTTTAAAAATATTTTTACAATTCTATAATAAATGGGCTTAGAAGTCTCTAATAGCATTGCAAATATCTGATTAGTGACATTTTATTATTATTTGCTATTTTAAATCGCAAGATTAAGCAATTCTTAATATATAGAGGCGTACTATTTATAAAAAGCAAACTGGAGCTAAAAATGGAAATTTCATCATCATTAAATACTATAACTGTAAAAGGCAATATCAAGGCTATAAGCCATTATGAAGAAATAAAAAACGAAATTGAAAAGATGATCGACAATTCTCCGGATATAAAATATATAAAAATTCTCATTTTGGAATCCATCTCCATTACCTCCTCTATTATAGGATACCTGTGTAAACTCGTGGACGACGGGATAAATCTTGAGGTACACATACAAAATGAAGGTTTGCATGAACTTTTGGATGATTTGAATCTGGTTCCTTTATTGAATGTAAAAAAACTCTCCGCGCATTGATGAATGACTATATATCAGACATATATAAAACTTTAAATATATTATGTGTTGAAAACGATACAAAAACGATACAGATATATAAAAACATTTTTGCCGATATGTTCAAAAATGTATATTGTGCCAAAAACGGTCTAGAAGGTTTTAACAGCTTTCAAAAAAATGAAATAGATATTGTTATTACCAGATACAGTATGCCGATATGCAACGGACTGCAAATGAGCAAAAAAATACGCAAAGTGGATACTTCTGTTCCAATAGTACTGGTAACTTCTTTTCAAAGTATTGAAATTCTCAAAGAAGCAATTGATCTGCATATTGCAAGCTTTTTAAAACGACCTTTTACTGTCTCTTCTTTAGTCTCAATATTCAATCAGGCAGTAAAATCCATCATAGTTGACAGATGTATTATGAAAGAACAGGACCAAAAAATAAAATACAGCAATTATCAGGAAGGTATTACTTTTGCAAAAGAAAAAATTATTACAAAAAATGATTTGGAAGAGGACAACAGGCTTCTAAAACTTACATGTAAAGCCGTCTATAAGCCAAAAGACACGCTCAGCGGAGACAGCTATATTATACGAAAGCTAAATGAAAATGAGTATTTTATCTTTTTGGTAGACGGTATGGGCAAAGGCATCTCTGCTTCTGTGACTGCAATGCTGTGCAGTTCTTTTGTCAACTACTCTGTTGATTTGCTAAAAGAAGAAAAAAAACTGTTTTCGCTTGAGACATTACTCAACTCGCTAGTGAAGTTTATACGACCAAATTTACTAAAATATGAAGTACTTTGTGCGCATTTTTTACATTTTAAGCACAATACCCTGAGTTATGCGATTTTTTCTATGCCTCCTGTACTCTATATGCTCGATACACAAGAGGTCTTCAAACTCAAATCCAACAATACTCCTCTGGCATCCTATACAAAAAAATTTACTGTTGACACACTGGATATACAAAAACTTAAAAAAATGATTCTCTACAGTGACGGTTTGAATGAGAACACGGTTCATAATTCACAAGAGAGTTATAATGCATATATTGCAGAAGATTTTATGCAGGCAAACAGTGTTGAGGAATTTGAAAATTTGTATCAAAAAAAGATAGAAATACAAGAAGATGACATCACCTATATTTTACTGACATAAATTAGCTATAATTTCACAAAATTTTAAAATGAGTGGAGAAATATGGAATTTACTTTAGATGCAACTTCAAAAAATGCCCGTGCGGGAACTCTTAAAACAGCCCACTCCACTATTAAAACACCTGTTTTTATGCCTGTCGGTACTATAGGCAGTGTGAAATCTTTGGATGCACATGATGTTTTAGAATTACTCGGTGCCGACATCATTTTGGCAAACACCTACCATATGTATCTGCGTCCCGGAGACAAAACGGTTGCCAAGATGGGCAAGCTTCACGGCTTTACACAATACCCTAAAAGTTTTTTGACAGACAGCGGCGGTTTCCAGGCATTTTCATTAAGCGACATCTCAAAATCAAAAACTGACGGTATAGAGTTTCGCTCCCACATTGACGGCAGCAAACACTTCTTTACACCTAAAAAGGTAATAGACATCCAACACAATCTCGGTTCTGACATCATGATGATTTTAGATGATTTGGTTGCACTGCCGGCAACACAGGAGCGCATAAAACTCTCTATAGAACGGACAACTGCCTGGGCAAAAGAGTCTATAGAGTACTTTCGTGCAAAGCAAAAAGAGGGTGTGGGCGTTGAACAGAATATTTTTGCCATAATTCAAGGCGGTACAGACAAAGCGTTTCGAACAAAAAGTGCGACCGAACTGTGTGCTTTGGATTATGACGGTTTTGCCATCGGCGGGCTCTCTGTAGGAGAACTCAACAATGAAATGTACGATACGGTAGAACATACCGTACAATATATGCCAAAAGACAAACCCCGTTACCTGATGGGTGTCGGTACACCGGAAGATTTAATAGAAAATATTGAACGCGGCATCGATATGTTTGACTGTGTAATGCCCACAAGAAATGCAAGAAACGGCACTCTTTTTACATCATTTGGGAAAATAAACATCAAAGGGGCCAAGTTCAAAGAAGATCCTTTACCGATAGACCCTGAGTGTCAGTGCCTTACATGTAAAACATACAGCCGTGCCTACATCAACCATCTATTTCGTGCGCGTGAAATAACCTACTTCAGACTTGCTACGATTCACAATCTGCACTACTATCTCAACCTGATGAGAGAAGTTCGTGAGGCTATTTTAGCAGACAGCTTTGCAGAGTATAAACAAATATTTTATGCAAAAAGAAGTTGATTTTCAAGTAATTTAAACATAAAAGCAATTCAGCCCGCACTGAAGTACGGGTTCCAAAAAGACTTCGCAATCAGTACTTTCTATGCCAAAGCATGGCTTAAAAATAAAACCAAATTTTTTTCTGTAATAACTTTCCTGCCACTCTCGCCCGCACTGAAGTACGGGTTCCAAAAAGACTTCGGAATCGGTACTTCAGTGCCGACTGTTGTTACTTTTTATCACTCTCTTCCGGCATTGGAATAGCAGTTCCAAAAAGTGCTTCGCCGTTATAAAGCGACTGGGCATTGTGGATAACTTTTTTTTCATTTGTGTCAAAAAGCACAATGTCTGCTGCATTTTGTCCTACCTCTATAATTCCTGCTTTCGTATTGATACATTTGGCAGGATTTTGTACAGTCAATTTTACTAATTCGCTCATAGAGATCATCCCTGATTTTACCAGTTTTGTATAATAAATCGAAAGTGCATCTTCAAGTGCTTCACATCCATAGGCCGCATCAAAGAACGCCACTTCTTTATTTACAGGTGAATTTGGCTGATGCAAAACACTCAGAACATCAATATCACCATTTTTTAAAGCATTTTGCAAAAGAATGACATCTTCCCTGCTTGCTAAAGGAGGATTGAGTTTTGCCGTTGTATTAAAACCTTCACAGGCTTCATCGGAATAAATCAAGTGATGTACGGAGACTTCACAGCTTACATGGACACCCTCTTTTTTTGCCTTAGTGATAAGCTCTATAGAACGAGGTGAGGCAATGGACTTAAAGAGTATTTTAATATTGAAATATCTTGCTATTTCTATCATTCGTGATACATGTAATACTTCACTCAGCTCAGGAATTCCTGCCAGTCCGAGTTTTGAGCTGACATCCCCCTCAAGCATTACACCGGCATTAATCAAAGAGTTGTCCTCAGGCTTGCAAAAGAGTGTTACGTCATACATCTTGACATATTCTGCTATTTTAATAGCAATATTGTTTTTTGCTATCGTGCTCATATAAGGGGCCACAACACCTTTTTTTAATAAAATCGCGATATTTGAAAGCGCCATATCTTCTTTTAAAGCGTTCAGCATAAAATCAATCTTTACGCCCTTTATATCTTTGACACCGTTTTGTGCAAACTCCAAAACGACTTCATTGTCAATAGCAGGTGTTGCATCGGCATTTAATACAATATGCCCTACTCCGCCTTTTCTTGCCTCTTTCGCAAGTGTTTTTATATTTTTTGCATTTAAAGAAGAATCCAGCACTCTTACATTGGTATCTATAAGACTAGGCAACAGATAGACACCTTGGGCATCTATAACATTTTCATCCTGCAAATTTTCACCTATGGCGACAATCACACCGTCTTGTATCTGTACATCGACATTTCTTTCTCCGTTTACGTCACACACTACGGCATTTGATATAAGCATTTCAGACCACCTTTGATATAATGTCCGTATTATAAATTATTAAGGCTTAAAACTCATGAAAATTCTTGTATCAGCACTCGAACACTCTGCAAATATGCATCTCAAATCATTACAAAAAGAGTTGGCCGATGATGTTGAATTTATAGGTATCTTTGATAAAAATCTGGGAGAGCCCATTGTGGATTTGAGAAGCCTTGCTATTATGGGTTTTGTGGATGCTTTGAAAAAATTACGGTTCTTTTTCAAACTTGCAGACGAAATGACAGAACTTGCAAAAGAGGCGGATAAAATACTGCTGATAGACTCTTCCGGCTTCAACCTGCCTCTGGCAAAAAAAATCAAAAAAAGATACCCGCAAAAAAAGATAATCTACTATATACTGCCCCAAGCCTGGGCCTGGAAGAAAAAACGCATTCCCGTGCTTGCCAAAACTATAGACAGGTTATGCTCTATTTTACCTTTTGAGCCGAGTTACTATCCAAAAGAAGCTCCTATAGAATATGTCGGGCATCCATTACTTGACCAAATTACACACTTTAAAGAATCCCTCAGGGACGAAGTACAAAATGTCGTGTTTATGCCCGGCAGTCGAAAAGGTGAAATTACAAAACTCATGCCTGTTTTTAGGGAACTTGTGCAGCACTTACATGTAAAGGCAACACTGGTTATACCTGAGCATTTTTCCCAGACAGACATCAAGTCATTATATGGAGATATAAGTGATTTTGACATCACGCATGAACCGCATAACGCCCTTTACAATGCAGATTTTGCTTTTATCTGCAGTGGAACGGCTACACTTGAAGCGGCACTCATAGGTGTGCCTTTTGTTTTGAGTTACATTGCAAAACCGTTTGATTATTTTCTAGCAAGCAGACTTGTAAAACTGGATTATCTTGGTCTTGGGAATATTATGTTTTCACAGTATAAAAAGGAGGCACTGCATCCTGAGTTTATTCAGAAAGATGTGACTGTAGAAAATCTTTTAAATGCTTATAAAGAGTATGACAGAGAGAAATTTTTACAAAATTCCCAATCTTTAAGAGAATATCTGCAGCATGGGAGTTCTCAAAGAGTGGCAGAGATTCTTTCCCGTTAGCGTCAAACTAATGCCTTTATGTATCTTTTGGTTTGCGGGCTTGAATGCTTATTTTTTTCCCTGTAAGCTTTTCTCTTGGCTTCCCGTCATAACGGTGATTACGCTCGCCGCTTTTTCCTGAAAATTTTGCTTTGCCGTTTTCATCTTTGCCTAAAAACTTGTTGGGTGCTTTTTTCTTTTTTGCCCATTTGTTCTCTTTTTCATCATCCTTTGTAAAATCACCTTTTGGCTTGTCAAACTTCGGCTTTTCCTGTGTAGAACTTTCATACCGTTTTTTAGCAACTTCTCTTATCTCATCTTTTGAGAGTTTTTTTCTTTTTGGTTCATCTGAATCTTTAGACTCTTTTTGCGGATATGCAAAACCTTCAACTGTTTCTTGTTTAATGGCACGTCCAAGCAAATTTTCTATAGCATGCAGGGCTTTTTGCTCACTCTCATCCAACAGCATTACGGCCTTGTGTGTAGCTTTTGACACTCTTGCTATATAGACGATGGCTTTGATCGGCATATCATAACTGATCAAAAAACCACAGGTCAAATTTTTGTTTTTTACAAGTTCTTTATCTTCTATGACAGGAATCTCTTTATTGTCCAGCTCTTCTTTAAGTGCTTGAGAATTGCTTGCACAAACCACCAAAATATCTTCATTTTTGTTTTCTTCTATAATTTTATTTAAAAGTTCTGTTTTTTTATCATCCGGGCAGGGATAAATACGATGGTTGTTTGGTTTAATGGCAATGGTATCAGCAGGCATTTGGTATCCTATAAAAGTATTTTTGAAATTATACCCACAAATGCCATAAATTATGCTATTATAGAAGAATAAACAAAAGACTTGTTTAAGTCTTCATTAGGAAAAAACGATTCAAAAAGAAATTACATTTAATTCACTCGGTCTTTCAGCGCCGATTTTAAAAGCTGTCAAAGAACAAGGGTATGATATACCTACACCCATTCAGGCAAAGGCGATTCCCGTCATTTTACAAAAAAAAGATATTTTGGCAGGTGCACAGACAGGAACAGGAAAAACCGCAGGTTTTACACTGCCTCTTTTGGAGTTGCTTTCACGCAAAAAATCTTCAAAGCAAAAGCATAAAGTCCGTGCACTTATTTTGACGCCGACACGCGAGCTTGCACTGCAGGTTGCCGAAAATGTCGCATTGTATGCCAAACATACCCCTTTTAAATCAACTGTTATTTTTGGCGGTGTAAAGATTAACCCGCAGATTACACAACTGCGAAAAGGCATTGATATTGTCATTGCAACACCGGGACGTCTGCTTGACCATATTTCCCAAAAAACAATCGATTTGAGAGAAATAGAGTTTTTGGTACTTGATGAAGCGGACAGAATGCTCGATATGGGTTTTGTCAACGACATTAAAAAAATTGTCAACATTATTCCAAGCGAACGCCAAACCCTGCTTTTTTCTGCAACCTATTCGGATGCCATTAAAAAACTCTCAAACCAGTTTTTAAGATCTCCTACGCTTATAGAAGTAGCCCGCACAAACGAGTCAAACACCAGTGTAGCGCAGAGTGTCTATCCTGTTGACAAGACAAGAAAAAGAGAACTCTTAACCCATCTTATACATGAGGGAAAATGGCAGCAGGTTCTTGTATTTACACGCACAAAACACGGCGCAAACAAACTCAGCGGACAACTTGAAAAAGAGGGTATTTCCTCAGTTGCCATCATGGAAACAAAAGCCAAAATGCACGTACGAAAGCACTTGCAGATTTCAAAAAAGGGATGTGAGAGTTTTAGTCGCAACGGATATTGCAGCACGTGGCATCGACATCGACCAGCTGCCTCATGTCGTTAACTTTGAACTGCCTAATGTCAGCGAAGATTATGTTCATCGCATCGGACGAACAGGCCGTGCAGGAAACAAAGGAGAAGCTATATCACTTGTGTGTGTTGATGAAGATGAGTTTTTAGGCAATATAGAAAAGCTGATAAAAAAAGATATACAAAAAGTATGGCTCAAGGGATTTAAACCCGATCCGAGCATCAAAGCAGAACCTATCAATATGGGTGGAAACCGAGGCTCAAGAAACAAGCCAAGAGGAAACTCCCGCGGCTCAAATGCCAACAGAAGCAGAGCAAGAAGATAACTCTTCTACTCTGTAATATCTTTCAAAATAGATTCGAAATCTTTTTGTGCTTTTAAGAGTGTCGCTTTCGCCTCTTTGTCTTCAACTTTTGCAGAACTCAGCCAGTTATACACAGCCGGAAAACCTACGACAACTTTATTTTCTCCTTTTTTCTTATACAACATTGTTGTACATGGTGCAAATGCCGATGCTTCAGGTCTGCTTTTTGAAACAGTATAAATAACCGGCAGTTTACAGATAGAGTAAGTAATATAAAAATCAAACGGCGATTCTTTTGTTCCGTCTTGTGTAAGTACTTCGTTGAGATCCATAAACTGGGGAACAACAAACCCGTATGGTTTAAATGCGCCTTCAAGGTTCATTTGAAGTTCATCCAGCACATCATCAGGGTCTTCATCCTCATCTACTTCCATCTCATAAACTGTTACTAAATTATGTGATGTTTTTAAACTGTCTTCACTGTAAGTATGCTTTGCTTTTGGAAAATTCTTTTTTATCACTGCAAGCACGTCTGTTTCTATCTTTTTCAGAAGAGACAGGTCTTTAATCCCTAATATTTTTCCCTGTGCCTCTGCGCTCAACACAGAAAAATGCAAAGTATTTTCATTTTTTGCCTGATAGATTCCCATACCCATCGGTGTAAAAACACCCGCTTTTGGATACTTAATCACCAAATCTCTTGTGTATTTTTTACTCCAGAATGTCATTAAAGTAAAAACTTTGTATTGTGTCTCTTTAAACTGTTTTTTAAACGGTCCTATCATATTGCTGTTAAGCTCTACATGGAAACCGCCGTTGTTCAGCGCCTGTTCAATAGTATATGGAGTAATTTTTCCATCTTTGTTTTCTATACTGAAAAGATGCAAGTCTCCTTTTGCCTGGAGTGAAACTGCACAAAAAAGTACAATTGCCAGTGTAATTAGTTTTTTCATTTTTCTTTTCCTATGGTTTAATATAAATCCAACCTGCTTTAACACTCTCCAGCAGTTCAACCACACCTGCGGTTACTACAACGGAGCCGTCAACAAGGTCTTCTTTTTTTATATGCAGTGTCCGCATTGTGTTTCCACACGCAACAAATTCTACATCATACTGCATCAGAGCATCTACGCGCACAGCAGTCTCTTTCACATGTCTGTCCAAAAGTTTTATCCCCTTGGAATAGGCAACGATTTTCATCTCTACTTTTTCCGGTCCGTAAAACTTCAAAACATTGTTTGCGACACTGAGTATGTGATCCAGTGCATGCGGAGAATCTTCTGTGACTGAAAAGACAATTTGTCTCGGATTGTCTATAGAAGGTTTGGGCTCTGCATACTCTGTATCTGCAAACGAGAGAATACAAAAGCTTAGTAAAATTAGTGTAAATTTTAGCATGAATTATCCTTTATTTTATATTTTTTGTTAAATCTTTAAAATCCTGAATATTCCATGAACCCGGAATCTGTTTAATTATTTTTTGATTTTTGTCTACAAAGAAAAAAGTCGGTGTAAAATATACATGTAATCCCAAAGGCAGTTCATCAAAGTCAAGGTTCAATTCCACGGGAATAAAACGTTCTTCTATCCATTCTGACATTTCCGGATCATCAAAAACCTCTTTTTTCATTTTGATGCAGTACTGACAATCCGAACGTATGACATCTATCATAATAATTTTATTGTTTTGTTTTTGGATTTTTAACGCTTCTTCATAAGTATGAAATTCAAGACCCCATAAAGAAAAAGCACTTAACAAAACTAAAAATATAATTTTACTCATCTTCCCACTCCAACATTCTATAAGCTGTTTCTACATTCTGTCTGTGGATGGAATCATAAAAAGGGTCATTTTCATACTTTTTCATTTTAACCTCATTTACAACATCAGCGATATCTTCACCCGCTTCCAGCCTTTTTTTTACTTCTTTTTTTAAGGTTTTCAGATAATTATAGGTAAAATCAACGGCTTTTTTATCTATATTTTCTCCATGCCCGCCAATAATATACTGAACATCCATTTTCTTTATTTGTTCAAGAGCCTCCAACCAGCCGCTTATATCTCCATCTCGAAGTGAAGGAAGTCTTTGATTAAACACAAGATCACCTACAAAGACAATTTTTTTACTTGGTATGTAAACGTAAAGATCACTGTTTGTGTGCGCTTTATGATTTACACTTTTGATATATACTTTGTTTCCGTTAATCTGTAAAACTTTTTCTTTTTTTACAAAAACAGTCGGAAAGACCTGTGTCGTTTTTTTATATGCCTCGGCAGATATTCTTCTTTGCATGCGTGTTTGTTTCAACTTAGGAAGTTCTTTAAATGCCTCTGATCCTATGATTTTGGCACCAAGTGTCGCATAGTAACTATTTCCAAGCCAATGATCATCATGAACATGTGTGTTTATAACATAAGAGACAGGAAGATTTTTGATAGCTTTCATCTTTTGATATGCCTGCTGGGCATACTGATACGTGGGACCACTATCTATCACAAGATAGCTGCTCCCAAGGGTAACAAAACATGAATTGGACATGTTTCCGTTGTTATGCTCATCCATCACTTCTGGTAGCCCAAAAAAGCAGTGAGTGGTGATCTCATCTACTTTTTCAGGCTGAAGTTTGTAATCGTAAGAAAGGAGAGAATGAAATAATACAATACTCAACAAAAATGACTTCAAAGCATAACCTTTATAATTGTGATTAAACTACTTCTCTTTAGAAGAAGTAGTTATACTCTAAACGGTACTCATTGTATGATACATCTGTCTTACCGTTTGTCGGTTTCGCGTCAACCATACCGAGTCTGAATTTTAATTCACTGCTGTGTCCGATGTTCTGACGAACATCCATATGAATAATATTACTATCAGCCTGTACACCTGGTTTACTGTCATCAAAATCCTGCATTGCGTATCTGACCATTACACTGAATCCTGGAAGAATTTTTGCTTTTCCAAAGTCATATCCTGCGCGAAGCATAATAGTTTGAGTGTTTGCATACCAGTTATATTGAGCCATTGCACGAGTAAATCCACCCGTCGGGAATCCACGCCATGGAGCAACGATATCTGCTTTGTCAGCTACTTTTGAGTACCCTAAACGGCCTAAAAATGCACCTTGTTTAAAGTCAATTCTAGCACATAACAGATTTGAATCCAAAGAGTTCGGATTAGTATAGTTTGTCTGATTCCCTTTTAAGTTTGCCACACCGTAGTTGGCACCCAAAGCATCATACTGCATCATATATCTCACACCAGGGACAACTTTCATTGAACCGACAGGAATAGTATAATGTGCTTCCAATGTAATATTGCTCACAACACCGGGAACTGTTGCATAACCTACACTTGCTTTGAGGTTTTTAACAGACTTGTTTGTCACAGTACCGACTATAAGTTTGTTATCCTGTCCTATTCTTGCAACTGTGAGGTTTTTGTTTATTGCCGAATCATCATTTTGGTTCCATTTATTGTTTGGATCAAATGCGAGAACATCATGTGCAACTGTATGATCTCTTAGTTTTTGTTTTGTAAAATATGCAAGTTTTACCGTAGTTTTTGGTAAATCTTTACTGACAACAGTAAGACCGTCAAAAGTATTTGGTATCATCTTTGTATCATTTGATTTTGTAAACACTGTCTCAAACATTTGACGACCAACTTTAACAGTTGTCTTTTTTGTAGCATCATACTGCAAATATGCCTGACCTAAATCAGTAATACCATAATGCCCGCCAGTTGATAAATTATATCTGCTGAATGTATCTTTACCCGATTTTGCATATTTTGCATCTTGTTTATCCATACGAAAGAAATCTAAGTTTTGTGATGTATACAGGCCAACAGTTCCGCTGAACCCTTTAAACGGAGCAGATTTATAGATTAAACTACCACCGACACCATTGTTTTTGTTATCTTTTTGCTTTCCGCCAGTTGCATAATTTTCTACATCCCAGTCCCAATAGAAAAAGTTTGTTCTGAAACGACCGTAGAACATACCCTCAGTAAAAGCTTCTTTCAAAGAATCAACTGGAGATGGAAGTTTGTTATACTTCACTTGCATGTTCCCTTTTAAAGTAACCTTATCTGTCTTTAACGTTGCCTGTGCTGAAGTAGCCATTAGTAGTAAAGCAGCAGTTCCAGCTGCCAATTTAATCATATTTTTCATTTGTTTCCCTTTTATTTGTTTAAAAAGTGTTATAATAACCTTGTTTGATTATGTTATTGTTAACACATTCAGATACAGGAGGCAGTTGCAGCTGCCTCCTGTTCCTTTAGCAGCCTCTTGACCCCTTAGTCGGACAGCCACAACTGTAATCTAGTATAGTAACATTACCTTTGTTACTCACATCAACCACTTTTTTCTTTTTAATATAATCACGTACAACATCATAAACCGGACGAATTTTGTCAGTTTGCAAGTTGGCGCCTGCTTTTTGCAGGTTCCCACCCCATGATGAGACTATATATGTTTTCTTCAAGTCTATAGGTTTACCTCCAATCTTAAGATTTGATATTCTCTCACCCGCTTTGTTTGAAACGGCGATAGAATAGGTTACACCGCCAAGACGGCTCATGTCACCACCCTGCTGGTATAGAGGGTTTGCATTAAAAACATTATCTGCAATATCTTCTAAAAGTGTTGCAATTTTTTCACCTTTTAACTCAAATGTATACACATCAGGATAGGTAATCCCACACATCTCATATACATTGTCCATTAAAATATTGTCACCGGCAAGCACTGTTGTTCCCCATCTGTACCCTGGAGTAAAAGAGACATCACATTTCATCTCATCCATAATTGCATCATTGATGAGCTGATCAAATGTTGAGAAGAATGTATCACGCTTATAAAGCATTCCTTTTGTTCGGCCTAACACTTCATTAAACTCTTTATCAAAAGGAGCATACAATTCATTGACAAGCTTTACACCCTCCGGATCTGCCGGAATAATATGCGAAGCAATAGGAATCAGTTTGTACTCATATCCGTTCACTTTTCCGTTTTTTGCATCAATATCCAAACGACCTATATATTTTCCGTGACTTCCTGCAATAACGATAACAGTACCGTTAATGACAATAGGTTCCGGTGAAGGGTCATGTGTATGACCGCTTAAAATAAAGTCGATACCTTTAACTTTACGCGCCACTTCCTGATCAACGCTGAATCCATCGTGCGAAAGCACAACAACGCAGTCCACTTTTTTCTCATTTTTCAACTCATCTACATATTCTTGAAGTGTTTCAAGTCTTAAACCAAAACTCCAACCCTCTGTAAACTCTTTTGGGTTCGCAGTAGATGTAAACGGAAAGGATTGTCCGATAATTCCGATTTTTGCCCCACCACGCTCTTCAATAGTATACGGTTCAAAAATCAACTCTTCATACTCATCAGCAAAAGGATCATCACCTATGATATTTTGAGAAATAAATTTCGCATCAAGCATCTCAATCAGCTCTTTGACTCTCTCTTTCCCATAGGTAAATTCCCAGTGCCCGACCATAGTGTCAATTCCAAGATAATTTTGGGCTTTTACAATAGCTTCGCCAGCGGTTTTCAGTGCCACACCAGTTCCCTGCCATGTATCACCGGAATCAAGGAAAAGTACATTCTCTTTTCCGCGTTCTTTTATAATGTGATTTGTCAAAGTTTTAATGTGCGCGATACCGCCCATTTTTCCAAACTTTTTAGCCAATTTGCTAAAGTCTATATATGTGTCGAAATATGCATCAAGAGAACTTGGTTCAAGTCCATAATGCTTTGCAAATGCTTCACCACATAAAAACCCAGGTGTTCCCACAAGGTTTGGAGCAGAGATCAATGTTGAGGGCTCTCTCCAGTATAGTGGTTTTATATGTGCATGTAAATCACATATATGCATCAGTGTAAAATTACCCATTGAATTAAACTGGTATATATCTTTTAAACCAATCTGCTCTATTTTTTGTGAACTTGCAAAGCTGCTTGTAGCTGCAGTCAGTCCAAATATCGCTGCAATGTGCATAAAATCTCTTCTAGAAATTTCCATTAATTAACCTTCTATCTTTTTAAACCAGGGATTGAAATTTCAGCGCCCTTTGCTTTATTTGTTAAATACACTTCAAGTGCTACCATCTGTTTTGAACCGAGCGGTATAACTTTTAAAAGTGCATTTTTCATACATCCCTGAAAACGGCGTTGCAGTGTTCTTAAAGATGATTTTGTCATTCTGTATGCCGGCCATGTTGCCGCAGCTTTTGCACCTTTTGCACCTAAATCCGGAAGCGGCTGTGTTCTTAAAATACGGCCGACTACAGCAGGAGCATGACAAGAGTTACATGAAAGTCCGCGACCGCCGCGTTTTGTCATATATGTCTTTAAACCCAGTGCATAAGCTTCTTTCATCTGCTTGTTTGCTGTTACATCTATGTTTATCTTTTCGCCGTTTGCAATAGATTTCACATATGCCACCATTGCAAACATGTTTCCGCTTTTAAGCTTCAGCGGTTTATGCCCTCCGTCTGCCATCATTGCCTGAATTACCTGGTCAATTCCTACAACCATGTCAAACTTTTTGATATAGCGGGGAAACCCTGCTATATATGCCGGCAGTTCATCTTCGGTCACACCAAGATATTTTGCAAGACCTTCGTCCCCACCCATATAACCTAATAATTCTTCACCGTCAGCCACCATAATGTCTGCAGGATTGTTCTCTGACATCTCTGCGTACATTGCACGGTCTGCGTCGCTCATTGCAAATTGCTCACCACCATAAGATAATGAAGCAAGCATTGCAACTGATAGAGCTATTTTAATACCTGTTTTCATTTGATTATCCTTTTGGTTTAATCTTTTTGGTTTTTTCGTGCGCTTCGCCAGTATTATCCGTATATTTAACAGTCAGTTTCCCTTTGCCGTTAATTTTCATGTATGTAGTAAATACAGGGTTTACAGATAATGACTCCCAGACTTTCATACTTGTAATTTCTTTTCCGTTATAAATAAACTTTACACTGTTTATATATTTTGCCGGAATAATTTTTTTCGTTTTTTTATCTTTAGCCATACCAGTATGCATTGGGTGCATAACCATAAAACTAACTTTGACTATCTCGCCGTTTTTATATCTTTTTGGCTTGATTTTAATCAGTGACTTTCTTTCTTGCATTTTCAATTCCTCTATTTTATATTTTTCTTGACTTTAAATGTTTGGTTAGAATCAACCACAACCACCAATAGTTACTTTAACACTTTGAGAAGCTGTTAAAAACTCTCCATTGCTCAACTCTACCAAAGCAGTTACTTTTTGCGTACCACCAAGTTTAATACGTGTTGAAAACATTGCTTTGCCGTTAGCAGGAGTCAAATAAACATCAATTGTACGAGCATTTGAATTTTTTCCTGTTAAAATATGAATAGCTTTTACATAGTTACTCTCAGTCATTGGAGAATCAACTGTAACTGTTACAGGAACAACTGCACCGTTTTCCGCAATTTCCGGAACTTTTAATTTTACTTTTTTTGAAGGTTTAGGGGTTTTCCCACCTGTTATCGTGTTTACAGCAGTATTATAATCCATTTTATTTGGACTTATAGGTTTCGAACCACCGGCAAAACTCATCGCTGGCATAACAGCTGATACCGCAGCTACTGTTCCTAGTTTTTTGAAAAAATCTCTTCTTTGCATAGTTTAAATTCCTTATAATTATTTTGGAGCAACAATATATGAAGTAATATCACATATTTCTCTTGGAGTGAATAACTTGGTTGTTAAGTTAATTGTCATATGAGTATCCGGATTGTCAATACGGGCATCAGCTATTTTTTGAAAAACAAACTGGTTGTCTCTTGCACCACTCTCTATAAAGTTTTCTCTATAGTCAGTTAAATCAGGACCTATATTACCGGCACCTTTAGCACCTTCTATATTATGGCAGGCAACACAGTTTCCGTATTGCTTGACTTTTCCGTCTTTCGTTTTTCTAGACAAACCTTTTGGCGGGTTTTTCTTTGCCTTCTTTCCGTTTAAATTATGGAAAATATATGCACCTCTTGCTATTGCATCAGGGTCAGTTGTTACACAACCGGCTGGCATACTATATACTTTTGGTGGTGCTAACAAATCTTTTTCTATCATCTTACTCGCATCCGGATGTGTTATTACTTTGCTATAATCAGTAGCAAATAATGAAACACCCACAAGTAATGACATCATAACAGTTTTCTTCATTCTCGTTCCTCCTATTTGTTTTATGGAGTAAGTGTAACTACTAAATGTAAAATTTATGTAAAATCAGTTTTATTTATATTTAATTTGTCTTTTTTTTAGGAAATGTGTAGATAAACAGACTTCCCTGCTTCGGAAGTGACTCTATTTTAAGTTCTATATTTTCTTTGTCTATGATTGCTTTTACTATATTGAGCCCTATTCCAAAACCGCCTTTGCTGCTGTCTTCTCTGTAATATCGGCTAAATATCTTTTCAACTTTTTCAATGCCTACACCATAGTCTTTAAAACTCAAATGACATTTTTCATTTTTCCTAAAAAGAGTAATATCAATATTTGAATTTTCATACGAGTATTTTATGGCATTGGATATATTGTTGTCTATGAGACGCTGCAGTTCTTTGTCATTCATATATACCATTCCGCACTCCTGTATTGATGCATTGATCTGAATATTTTTCATTTTGGCAACTTCATTAAAATACTCTATACGTTCTTTTAAAAACTCGGCAAGATCTATATCTTTTTTTTCATGATGCAAGCGTTCATATTTTATAAGATAGTCCATATCATTGTAGATATTAGAGAGTACTTTTGCGGCAGCTTTCATTCTCTGCATATATTTGTTTTGTTCATATTTTCTGTTGTAAAGATCAATATTTACATTAATGATAGAGAGGGGTGTATTTATTTCATGCATGGAGTCTTTTATAAAGTTGTCCAGCTGCTTGTTTATTCTTTGAAAAGGTTTGGCGAAACTGCCTAGAAAAAAGAGACTCAGTATAAAGACGAAGACAACAATGGTAAAAAGGATAATAAACACTTTTTCATACACAGGTGCAAGGAGATTTCATTTTTCAGCACAAGATATCTCGCACCGAAATATCTCTCTTTGGCAAGGTTACAATGAGGTAGGCGTTGTTGCCTTCTAAATAATATCCCTCTTTAAAATAATTGATCGGAGTGTCAATCAAGGTAAAAATCGGATGAAAACCTTCGTCATAAAGACCTGACTGAAATGTTTTAAACCTTGGGTACTCAAAATATTCATCATCCTGGTTAAATTCTTCCATCGCTTTTACCACCAAAAGAGACTTTTCTTTTAAAAAAAGTTCATTTTGAATAGAATGGATATTTTTCATATAGACGAAATAAAAAAACAGAGGCGTCAGCAGTATGCCGGAAACCAAAAAGTATAAATAAGCGCATATTTCGCCGAATATTTATTATCTTTCAATAATGTACCCTAAACCGCGTCTGTTTTGTATGACTGCCTGTGGAAGTTTCTTTTTAAGATTGTTGAGCTGAACTCGTATTGTAGCCGGTTCCACATACTCTCCCCATACTTCATCTTGAAACATTTCTGTAGAAACTATAGAGTTTTTATGCTTGATAAGCACTTCAAGCAAATCTTTTTCTGTTTTTCTCAGTACAATCTCTTCATCATCTTTCGTCAGTTTGCTTTTTTTCAAATCATACACCAGACCACAACCGAGTTCTACACTGTTACCGTCATTTTGCAAATGACTTGCAATTGCCTGATCTATACGCAGTTCAAGCTCTTCGAGATCAAACGGCTTGCGGATATAGTCACAGCACCCTCTTTTGTAACCCTCTTTTAAATCATCAACATCCGTCATTGATGTTAGGAATATGGCAGGTGTTGTAATTTCATCTGCACGCAGTTTTTTTAAAAGTTCAAAACCGTTCAAAGAGGGAACATTTACATCCAAAAGAAGCAGATCATAACTTTTATCATAAACAGCATCATATGCTTCAAGTCCATCCGTAATCCCGTCTACTTCATATCCAAGATCACTCAAAAATTCTTCTACGCTGATACGCAAAGAGTATTCATCTTCCAAAAGTAAAATTTTCATTTAATTTTCCCGTCTATTTTTTTTACAATTTTTCTGTTAAGCATCATTTGAATCAACTCGTCTTTGGAGTATTTATCAAACTTTTCATAGGCTTCGTCAAAAAACAGCTGTCTCTCTTCTTTGTCTATGACATCCTGCAGATAGACCATTGATTTGGCACTGTAATCTTTATATATGTTGTTTTGATATTTTTCTTCTTTGACAACATCATACAGTCCGCTTCTTGTAACATTAATTAAAAAAGAGATATCATCTTCCGGATTTCTAAAATAATCCAAATACCTTTTTGGCAGTACAAAAACAAAAGCCCCTATTATTGTACCACTTCCGTCTTTCATATTTTCATAAAAAATATATTTTTCATCTGCATAAACAACACCGTTAAGCTTCAGTTCTTTAAAATCAATATGGTTGAGGGTTTGAATATGTGCATAATTATAGTTTCTGTTTGCCAGAACATAATTGTCAATTGTCAGGTTTTGCATCATCAAAACTGCAGTATCTGTGTGTTTTACATCGAGTAACACATACAAATCAACACCCATGGAGCTGAAAAAGTCTGTTATAGATTTAAAAAAAGAGATAACTTCCACAAAGCCCAAAAAGTTACCGTTTTTATATACAGGCACTGTTGCCTTTATACCCAGACGGCGTCCGATTTCTACAGAGGTACGGGGGTTTGTATGCGTATAGAAATATTGCAGATCCAGTCTGTAGTCACCTATCGGCATACCGGCATAAATGTCATCCCAGCTTCTTGCAAAGATATTCAGCTCTTTTGTAATGACCTGGGCACGTATATGCATACCGGTGTTTTTTTCAATATTCTGTGTAATATCTTCTAAAATTTTATAGCCCAGATCTTCATCATCATTTTCCAGGGCATTGACAAGTGCTTCATTTTTTGAAAGGAGCAGCGCAATTTTCAGATCATCCATTTCATGAGATTTGAGCTGTGAGTCAAGTGTCAGCCGCATTTGATCCATAATATGGTAAATTTTTTCTTCTTTGACTTCATTTTTGTAGTATAAGCTCAGAAGCAATGTGATCAGTATAATGCCCCCAAAAAAGATTACTATTTTTTTTAACAAATAAACTCCGCCTCTATTCTTTAGTCCAAATTACTGAAGATGTTTTAAGAACGCTTCCGGTTCTATAAATCCTACAATTGTTTTGGATTTCTCTACATTTAAATCTTTGTCAAAAAAGATCATCACAGGAGGACCAAAAACACCATATGCCTTAGAGAGTGCCTTTTCTTTTGCTCCGTTTGCCGTAACGTCAGCACGAATCAGAACATATTCACTTAATTTTTCTTTTACTCTCGGATCTGCAAAAGTCACCTCTTCAAGTTCTTTACATGCCGTACACCAGTCAGCTGCAAAATCAAGCATTATTTTTTTACCTCTGTTTTTTTCCAACAAAGTATTGAGCTCATCCAATGAGGTTACCTTTGTAAATGTCAACTTTTTCTCATTTGCAGGAAGCACTGTACCTGCTGCCTGTGATTTTAAAAATCCAAGCGGCTGTTTTATACTTGGTGCGCCTGCTAAAACACTCATGAAAAGTGCCAAAGAGTAGAGAAACAAGAGCAAAGACAGACTCCGCTTGAAACTGTGTCCGTCTTTGTCAAAGGCTCCAAAATGAACACTGAATCCTATTCCGACAATTGCATACATCAAAGTAGTAACAGATGACGGCAGTACTTTTTCAAGCATCCAAATAGCAACACCCAACATTAATGCGCCAAAAATTTCATTGACCATAACCATCCACGGACCAGGTTTAGGCATAAACTTACCGGCACTTACACCGACTAAAACAAGTAAAACACCCATTCCTATACTCATACTAAAAAGTGCAGCCCCGCCTAAGAGTGCATCACCCGTTTGTCCTATGTATACCAAAGCACCTGCCAAAGGAGCAGCAACACAGGGACCGACAATAAGTGCTGAGAGAAATCCCATAATGGCTACACCTATAAAACCGTTACGATTTGTATTTGTACTTACTTTGGTTACAAGTGCATCAGGAAGTTTCAATTCATAAAAACCAAACATACTTGCAGCAAGAGCAACAAAGATACCTGCAAAAGAGTAGACAACCCAGGGATTTTGCAATGCTGCTTGCAGATTAGCTCCAAAGACTCCTGCTAAAACACCTGCAATTGTATAGGCAACAGCCATTGCAAGTACATAAACCAAAGAGAGGGCAAAAGCTTTTTTTGTCGTAAGTCCTTCACCCTGAGAAATTATCACACCGGAAATTATAGGAATCATAGGAAATACACAAGGCGTCAAAGAGAGTAACACGCCAAACCCGAAAAAAGTTGCCAAAATAACAAAAAAACTGCTTGATTTTATCGTATCTGCTATAGAGTCAGTCTCTGATTTTTTTTCTGTTTTTGTACCTAACGCATCGTTTGTTGAAGAGAGTTTGTCTGTATCCACTGTGAGTGTAAACTCTTTTGTACTTGGTTCATAACACAAGCCCTGCTCCGAACATCCCTGGTAGGAGATTTTTAATTTTATTGTTTGCATCCCTTTCAGGAAGCATCTTTTTTCAATGTAACAATAAAATTCGGTGACTTGATATAAACTTTGTCGCCCTGGTGCTCAGATGCAGCAGGCTTTGTGATGCTTTGTATGGACAAACCTTTTGCATCAATCAGTTCAATTTTTAATTTATCAACATACAGATAAATATCTTTGGCAATTTTCACACCTGTTTCTATCTGCATTGTGTCATTGACTTTGGCATAAGGTTTAAATGCCTGGTCCGGCATTAAAAAAGCGCTTGCATGAAGCAAGCCGAGGCTAAAAGTCAAAATTAAAAATATTTTATTCAACAGTTTCATATATCTGTCCTTTTAGGAAAATATTACATTTTTGTATGTATTCTTTGTGTAATTGTATCTCATAAATATAAAATTTGTGTTAATAAAAATATATTATAATTCCATATCAAAGAAAAAGGTTTTTAAAAACATGATAGATTTAGATACTGAAATATGTGTATGCAATTCGCTGACTCTAAAAGATATAGCTGATTGTATAAAAGAGAATAATTTCACAACCCTCCAAGAACTCCTGCAAAACGACATATGCCCTATGGGTGACAAATGTGAATCATGCAGAGATGAAGGATACCATAACGACGGGCTCAACCTCCCGATGGTTTTGGCAATGGTAAAAAGAAAACAAATCTAAATATTATTTTTGTACATCTTTTGGTATGACTATGGTAAAAGTTGTACCAAACATTGAACTTTCCACACTGATACTCCCTCCAAACTGTTTTTCTATAATCATTTTTGACATGTACAGTCCAAGGCCTGTTCCGTTTTTGCCTTTGGTAGAAAAATAGGGTTCAAACAATTTGGACAAGTGTTCTTTTCTTATACCTCCCGCTTTGTCAGTCACATCAATCTGAATCTTCGGACCGCTCTGTTTACATGTAAGCTTTATAATCTTATCTTCTGTTTTTTTATTTTCGTATGCTTCAATGGCATTGTTTAACAGATTCAGTAAAACCTGTATCAGTTCATTTGCATATACATTTGCATGCAACTCAGAATCACATTCTGTTTGGAGTTCAATTTTATTTGACTTGAGTCTTGGCTCAACAAATTTTATTGCTTTTTTTAGCAATCCTCTCATGTCAGTCTCTTGAGGAGCTTTGTTTGGGCGAAAATATGTCTTGAAATCCTCAATCGTATCTGAAAGATACACAACAGAATCACTGATATCTTCCAAAGTCTGCATAATATCCTCTTTGGAAATTTGTTGTCCCATAAGATATTTTAACTGTAAATTTGAAATTTGAAGCGTAATTGTATTTAGGGGCTGTCGCCATTGATGGGCAATCATACTGATCATTTCTCCCATTACAGCCTGTTTTGACTGTGCAGTCAGAATTTCATCTTTTTTTATCAGTTCTTTTGCTTTTTCCTGTACTTTGTGTTTTAAAATTTCATTTGTCTCCTGCAGTTCTTTTGTTTTTTGCTGCACTCTTTGTTCAAGTGCCGCATTGAAGTTTTTCAATTTTCTTTGATAGTAAATCATAATAAAAAAAATGATTGCAACAACCCCTAAAACCATCCATAAAAGAAAGTAATCAACTCTTTCATGATACCGCGTGAGTCTCCAGCTGTTTTTTATTGCTTCTATCTTCTCTTTGGAAAGACTCTTCAAAGCTTTTTGCATAATTGAGTACAAGACCGGTTCATCCTTTTGCACACCTATACTTCCATGCAGCAGCCTCTCTTTTGCCAGGAATCCATTGATCTTCAGCTTTCCGTATCCATATTTGTCAATAAAATAGTCCGCCTGTTCATCTATGGATGCAATAGCATAGGCTCTGCCGTCGAGCACTTTTTTCACCATTGTATTTTTATTCTCTTCCACTTCAATATTTAAATAGGGATACAGATAGTTTAAATAATTTTTAAATGAGTTTTTTTGCACCAGCAACAACTTTCCTTTTAAAAACAGAGGGTTTTCAACAAAGGATTTGTCAAGCCTGCTTAACAATGTGAAATGGGTACTGCTAAAAGGTTTTGTCGGTCTGACAGTAGTAAAATACCTGTTATTCGTTGCCACGACTGCAAGTAGTTTGCACTTTTTTTCTTGCAGTTTTTGGAACAACTCTTCTTCTGAGTGTGATTCTACAGGAATAAACTCAAAACCTGTTTTATTGCCAATCATTGCAAACACATCAGCCATAATACCAATGTGTCTGCCGTCTTTAAATCCGTCAATCGGAAAAAAATCATAATTTACACACAAAGATATCTTTTTATGCAGCTCTATATATCTTTGTTCCTCATCTGTCAATGCGAGTCCGTTTATCCCGGGCTTTACAATAAAATCATCCAGTGTTTTTCCCGCACCCACATGAAAATCATTTTTAAAAAGCTGCATCTGTTTATGCAGGAAGTTTCTGTCTATGGAACCTATGTCATATATAAAAGGCAATATCAGTTTGTTGATTGTTTCTGCTTCATATTCCAATGTCTCTGTGTCCAGCTGTGGCGCATATTTTTCATGAATGATTTTGGCAATCTCTTTTCTGTGCGAGAGAGCATATTCCCAGCCTTTTATGGAAGCTTTTTTAAAAGCATGCACCCGGTAGGGATGGTTTTTCAGTTCAGCAGCGGAGGTAAAGAGTTCCTCCTGCAAGACAAAGAGGTTATCATTTGAGGGATCCAGAATATTATATTTTACACCGAGTTTGTCAAGTTTGTGAGGCTGATCGGAAATAAAGGCCGTCATAGCATCGACTTCACCTTTTGCAAACTCATCCACACGGTATGTTTGCGGAACCATTTTAAGATCACTTATCTTTACGCCGTATCCATCCAAATAAGGTTTAAAATTAAGCCTGAAATCATCAACTAGCGAAGACATCACTGTTTTGCCGATCAGATCTTTGGGAGAATGGATAGAAGGCTGTGTAATCAATACAAGTGCGGAACGCTTAAAAAATGACGCCAACAGAATCAGGGGTTTTCCCTGCAGATACTCCAGTAAAATAGAAGAGTTGTAAATACCGTAATTTGCTCTTTGTGAGAGAACCTCATCAACGACATCCATCCCCGTCCTGTACTCTTTGATCTCCACATCCAGACCGGCATCACGGTAAAATCCCTTTTCTTTGGCGGCAATAAATCCCGCAAACTCAAACTGATATTTCCAGTGGAGTTGCAAAGAGACTTTTTCCAAGGCATCTGCAGCGTGTCCTCGGTTTGTATCGGCTTCTGTGAAACCACATAAAAAGAAGAGTATCAATAGGAAAAATCTCATTCTCTGCCTTTTAAAAATTTTAAAACTGTTTCAAAACTGCCTTCTATAATTTTTGTAGAACAGGAGAGCATTAGATTAAGCGGATAATCAAAATCTTCTATCACTCTTGCATCCAAATCGTAAAAAGATCCCTCTTTTGCAAATCTTTCATCTTCTGTAAATCTGTCAATATAATTACAGGCAGGACTTAAGTATCCGTATACCTCTTTTTTGAGTCCATAGGCATATCCGCACTCAAAAACAGTTCCGCTGTCAGGCTCTTTCCCGCGAAAAGGATTTAAGTTGGCTATCACTATGTCAGCCTCTTGTATCATTGCAATATTTGCATCAAATATATCCTGTGCAATTTTATGTTTTTGCTGTGAAAAATCAACAATGTTGTCAAGCGGGTAGAGACCTTCATATCCATATTTTTGGCACAATTGCACTAAATTTTTTCCAATTGCAACAGAATCAGGCTCAAAAACATCAGGTCCGGCTATATAGATTTTTTTCATACAATACTCTATTCACTAAATTCAACACTATTGTATCATGTTTTTATACAAGTTGTGTAAATTACACGCTTAAGCAAAGCATCAGCCCTTTTTTCATACCCTACCATACAAAATCAATGCCATTAAGTTAAGAAATAAGTTTGATGTTTTCTTGGAACCCAGGTTTTACCCTAGGCTTTAATTTTGAAAGACACAAAGCCCGCACTAAAGTACGGGTTCCGAAAAAATTGCTTAACTTAATGGCATTGACCCTATAAAATACAAGAGGTTACAAACTATGTCAAACAGATTAGCAAACGAAGATTCTCCATACCTGCAGCAGCACAAAGACAATCCCGTAGACTGGTGGCCGTGGTGTGAGGAGGCTTTTGTTCAGGCTGAGGCCCAAAACAAAGCAATTTTCATCAGCATAGGCTACAGTTCCTGTCACTGGTGCCATGTAATGGAAGAAAAAGTATTTGAAGACAAAGAGTGTGCGGATATTTTAAATGAAAGTTTCATCTCTATAAAAGTAGACAGAGAAGAGCGTCCGGATATAGACAAATATTATCAGGAAGTATATATGCTTTTGAATCGTCGCGCCGGAGGATGGCCGACAAGTATATTTTGTACACCACAGAACAAACCCTTTTTTGCCGCCACTTACATACCGCCTGAATCAAATTCTGGCAGCATAGAAGGCATGGGTTTTAAAGAGATTACACAACTTATAGCAAGAAAAGTAAAAGAGGGGATCCCAAACTCTTTGAAAATGCCAATGAGATAGAAGGCTTTTTGGGTCAAAAAGAGCATCCAAAAGAAGCGACTGTGTTAAAAGAGGAGTTTTATAAAAATTTTCTGCTCCAAGCCAAAAACAATTATGACGCACAAAACGGCGGTTTTTCAGATAAACCGAAATTTCCACGTGCTTCCACTCTTGATGCCCTGCTTGTTGTTGCAAGACTCTACAATGATGCCGATGCAAAAACAATGCTGACAAATACACTCAAAAACATGATAAAAGGCGGTATGTATGACCTTGTAGACGGAGGCTTTTGCCGTTACAGTGTAGATGAAAAATGGCTTGTGCCGCATTTTGAAAAGATGCTCTATGACAATGCCCTGCTCTGTGGTGTCTACACAAAAGCCTATTTGCTATATGAGGATAAAACATATTTGCATATTGCAAAAGAGACAGCAGACTTCTGGTACAACTTTATGAGTGAAGATGGACTTTTTTACAGTGCAAGTGATGCCGACAGTGAGGAGGGAGAGGGAAGCTACTTTGTTTATACCTATGATGAAGTTTATACGCTTCTTGTTCAAAATGGATATGAAAATGCAAAAGAGATGTGTGAAACGATGCATGTTACGCATCACGGAAATTTTGAAGGCAAAAATATCATTCGTTTTGAAGAAGAGATTCCTGCATGGTTCAGTAATGTAAAACCGCTTCTACAAAAAATTCGACAAAAAAGAGACTACCCTTTTACAGACAAAAAAGTACAGACATCATGGTCGGGTATGATGATAAATACTTTATTTTTGCTTGGAACTGTTGATAGCAAGTACAAAGAAAAAGCCATAAAAAGCCTTGATAAACTTCTTGAAACACTCTTTATTGATGGAAAACTGTATCATACGGCACTCATGCACAAAAAGCCAAAAGTCGAAGCTTTTTTAGAAGATTATGCATTTCTCTCACAGGCACTTCTCAGCGCTTTTAAATACACACAAAATGAAATGTATCTTATACATGCCCAACGGTTTGTCAACAAAGCACTGGAAGAGTTTTACGACAAAGGACTGTGGAACTTCAGTAGCGGCGAATTTGCTGTAAAAGCCGAAATAACCGATACAACATATACAAGTTCCGTCAGTATTATGATAGATGTTCTACAAACCCTCGGAACACTTCTTGAAGATGAAAAATATACCCATTTTGCCTTTAAAACAATGGAATACAACTCTTATGAACTCGGGCGTAAGCCAATTTACTACCCCTCTATGCTTATACAGGCTTTACGATATGTCAAAGGAGACAGAGTTATAAAAACAAGCGAACAAAACATTTACAGCTACGCGTACAAACTGGCAAAAATAAAATATCCGTTCACACTGTTAAAAAGAAGTGAAACAGATGATTTCATGATATGCGGAGAGAAAAGCTGTTTTGCAAATACACAGGATGTGGATAAGATTAATCAACTTGTTGAGCAATCTTTCTAAACTCTTTCCACTTTAGAAAAAAAGCTTCTTTAAGCTTTTTTTTCCTCTTTGTATTCTCTGCTTCAAGTTGTTTTGTAAAGGTAAAAAGTTTTTTGTTTTTTTGGGATTGCAGAAAAACTTTGTGCAACTCTTTTGTTACATATATATCATGAAGTTTTCCTAAAATATCCTGTAGTTCTTTGAGTGTGTTTGTGAGAGTATCTTTCTTTTGCAGATAAGCGGAAAACAGCTCTGTGGCATATCGCAGTTTTTTTAATTTAATTCGTAATTTGTGTGCCTGTTCATCTTCCAAGACACTCCCTATTGTGGAACCGTATAAAATTATTTCATTTGTATAGCTTTTTAAAAAATTTTCGGCAAAAGGAATAATGTTTTTTTCCAGGCGGACAACTCCTTTTTTTTAAGCTTTTTTCGCCATTTTTTTGTTTGTATCCATCTTCTTAGTTCTCTTATAAGCTTTTTATATTTGTGAGACTTTAAATACTTTTGAATCTTTTTATACTCTTTTTCTCTGTAGTGGACAACAATTTTATAAAGCAGCGATTCTGTAGAAGACAATGTCTCTTTTTTCAAGTATGTTTCCATGTAAACATCAATATCACGGGCTCTGTTGCAATAAGAGGCCACGGTTGCAATTTTTATGTCAATTTTTTTTGTAATTTTTTTTGGTATTACGGATTGAAAAGTAAACAATACAGAGCGCATCCTTCTCAAAGAGACACGCATTTGATGCAGGGGTTCGGTCTCTTTTTTTGCAAGCACAGCTTTTTTGTATTTTTTTATTTTTTTAAAATCAATTTCCAAAAAATTTTTAAATGCTGATTCAATACTTACATCCATCTTTTCATACCTTCTTGTACCATTATAACATAGAACAAAATTTATGTTAAGGTGAAAGTGATTATAATAAATCAAAGGATAAAAAGATGGGACATGAAAGAACTATGCTCGAAGATGAGATAAAAGAAGGTACTGATTTAAAAGATATTGTACATGAAGACAGAAGAAAAAATAAAACAAAAGAGAAAGACACTGAGGACAAAAGAGGCAAAGACCCTCATAAGAAACGTGTTGCCGTCTGGGTAAAAGATGAAGTCCTGCGATATGAAAGTGAACTCAAAGATTTACAGATAGAACTCTTAAAAATGCAAAACCATGTCAAAGAAACAGGACAGAAGGTTTTAATGATTTTTGAAGGTCGTGATGCTGCGGGAAAAGGCGGGACTATCAAACGTATTACAGAACATCTCAATCCTCGTGGTGCAAGAGTAGTAGCCCTTGACAAGCCCAGTGACAAAGAGAGAACACAGTGGTATTTTCAAAGATATGTCCAACACCTGCCATCAGCCGGAGAGATAGTCCTTTTTGACAGAAGTTACTATAACCGTGCAGGTGTTGAGCCTGTTATGGGCTTTTGTACACAAGAGGAGCATAAAGAGTTTTTACATGAAGTTCCCGAATTTGAAAAGATGCTTGTCAATTCCAATATAAAAATTTTTAAATTCTATTTTTCTGTTTCAAAAGCCGAACAGAAAAGACGTTTTGAGAAGAGAAAAACAGACCCGCTCAAACAGTACAAACTCTCACCGGTGGATGAAAAATCACAAGATTTATGGGACAAATACACCATAGCGAAATATTCTATGCTCTTAGCATCTCATACAGACTATGCACCCTGGACAATCATTCGTTCCGATAACAAGAAAAAAGCCCGTATAAATACCATCAAACATATATTAAACCATTTTGACTATCCGAAAAAAATTGACAAACAGAAACTCAAAGCAGATGCTGACATACGTATTTCTGCCAATGATGAAATCAGAATCATGGAAACAGAGATGACCTTAAAAAAAGACAATGCGTAGGCGTGTTACAAAAGGGTTGTATATTTTTAGCTATAATTTTCTTTTTCAATGAAAGGGCACCTCATGCTAAAAGATTTAGGAAAATTTATTTTTATGATTGAGCTTGGCTTCAAATATATAAAAATTTTCAAACAAACCTATTTTCATCCGTTTATCACACAAAAATATGCCTATCAGGAACTCTCAAAAGCAAGACAGGAGTATTCAAACAAGTTTTGAACTTTTTGAATATCAAAGTAAAACCTGTAGGCAAACTTCCAAACAAAGACAAAATTCTTTATGCAATCAACCACCGTTCTCTGCTTGATATTCTCGTGATGGAAAATATTTTTTCAAGATACAGCAAAAGTGGTGCCTGGATAGCAAAACAGGAACTTTTTGAAGACCCGATATATGGCAAATTTTTTCAATACAGCGGATGTATTCCTGTAGATTTGGAAAACAAAAAAGGACTCGTACGCTTTTTTAAGACCATCAAAAGAACACTTGCCAAAGTTGATGACTTAAATATTTACATCTTTCCAGAAGGTGAGAGATACAATGGAGAAGGCATTAAACAATTTCAAAGCGGTGCTTCAAAAATAGCCAAAGCAAACAACCTTGACATAGTTCCTGTATATATCAATGACAAACTTGAAAAGGTATTTAAAAATGCCCCTTACAATGAACCTTACACTGTTGAAGTCCATATAGGCGAAATCATCAACTATGAGAATTTGGAAGAAAAGTATCTTGAATTTTATAAATCAGTAAAAGAAAAAACAAAAGGAAACAAATGAAACTTGGTGTAAACATTGATCATGTAGCAGTTTTACGAGAAGCCAGGCAGGTAAATGACCCTGATATTTTGCAGGCACTTTACGTCGCCTGTGAAAGCGGTGCTGATCAGATTACTATACACTTACGAGAAGACAGAAGACATATTCAGGACAATGATGTTACAAATATTTTGCAGTTTTCGAAGGTGCCTGTTAATTTGGAATGTTCGATTAATAAAAAAATACTCGACATTGTCAGTAAGGTCAGGCCTCATCGTGCAACCTTGGTTCCTGAAAAAAGAGAAGAAGTTACCACAGAAGGCGGACTTGATGTTTTTGCCTATGAAAATGAAATATCCTATGCAATTGAGCAACTCCATGACGCCATCATTCCTGTTTCGCTGTTTGTTGACCCCTCTACAGATGCGATAGAACAGTCAAAAAAGCTCGGAGCCGAGATGGTCGAACTTCACACCGGACTTTTTGCAAATCTTTTTGCGATGCTTCACTCCTCTTTGCCAAAATCAAATCACTCTGTAAAAGAACTTGAATTTCCAAGATATGAACTCAGTGACAGACTGGAAACTGCCCTCGAAGAGTTAAAACTCTCTGCAAGATATGCAAAAGAACTTGGTCTCGAAGTAGCAGCAGGCCATGGACTCAATTATCATAATGTAGATGAAATCATGCAGATTCAGGAGATTACAGAGTTGAACATCGGACAAAGCATTATCGCCCGCAGTGTTTTTACCGGATTACGTGAAGCGATACAAGAGATGAAAAGAGTTACAAGGCGATGAATAAGCCAACAATAGCCGTAAGTGTCGGTGATGTAAACGGTGTCGGACTGGAGATAGCACTCAAAGCACATGAAGAGATTGCTAAAATATGCCATCCGGTTTACTGCATCAATAAAAATATCTTGCAAAAAGCCTCTGCACTGTTACATGTAAGCATCCCTGATGATTTCACACTTTATGAAGTTGCGGGAGATTTTGCTCTGCAGCCGGGAAAAGTAGCTGCCAAGAGCGGTTTGTACGCCTATGATTCTTTTATGGCTGCCGTGCGTTTGTGTGAAGAAAAAAAAGCCAAAGCCGTTGTAACCTTACCGATACATAAAGAAGCCTGGATGCAGGCAGGACTTGAGTACAAAGGACATACAGACCTCTTACGCAAACACTTTGGCAAAGAAGCCATTATGATGCTAGGATGCCATAAAATGTATGTGGCACTTTTTACAGAACACATTCCACTCAAAGATGTTGCAAAAAGTATAAAATACAAAAAACTCAAACAGTTCTTTTTGGATATGCACAATACAATTCCAAAAGCCCCTGTAGCCGTGCTCGGTCTTAATCCGCATGCTGGAGACAACGGTGTTTTGGGGCATGAAGAGCTTATAATCACGAAGGCAATAAAAAGTGCCAACAAAAAAATAGGCTTTGAACAGTTTGTCGGTCCAATGGTGCCTGATGTGGCCTTTGCACCCTACTGCCGCAACAACTACAACTATTTTGCAGCAATGTATCACGACCAGGGACTTGCTCCGCTCAAAGCACTCTATTTTGACGAAAGTGTTAATATTTCACTTAACCTGCCCATCATACGCACATCAGTCGATCATGGAACTGCTTTTGACATCGCCTACAAAAATAAAGCAAAAACACTGAGTTATATCAATGCTGTACAGGCAGCATTGGATTTCATTAAATCTGAAGAATCAATTCCTTTAATAAGTTAAAAAAACTGATATTTTTTCCGAATCCGGGTTTTAACCTTGGATGTAGTCTTTTAATACCAAAAGCCCGCACTGAAGTACGGGTTCCAAACAACACTCTCTTCCCGAAATCGCTGTTTCAGACCTGAAAAATACCAAAAATGTTTTTGAAGCCTTTTCCAAACAGCACTCCTCTCTTCTGGGAATCGGTACTTCAGTGCCGACTGTTGTTGCTTTTTGTCACTCCTGTTCCAGTTTGAAAGATAAATTCCATAAATTTTTTTTAAATGATAATTATTTTCCTTTAAGATTAGTTCTGTTATACTACACCTATAAATATTTAGAAGGAAGACAAAATGAAAAAAATCGCAGCACTAGCATTAACAGCCGCTTCGTTAATGGCATCATCATTGGTTCAAGATGCAAAAAACGCAGGCCTTATGCCAATTCCGAGTTCACAAACTGAACTTTTAAAACTGATAGACAATCCGAAAAATCCTATCACAAAAGCAAAAGTAAAACTCGGTGAAAAGCTTTATATGGATCCGCGTCTTTCACGCAGTGGTCTTATTTCATGTAACACATGCCATAATTTAATGGAAGGTGGAGATGACGGCGTAGGTCCTTCAACAGGACATATGTGGAGACACAATCCGCATCACTTAAATGCACCGACAGTTTACAATGCAGTGTTCTTCGGTTCTCAGTTTTGGGACGGACGGGCAAAAGATTTGGAAGAGCAGGCACAGGGACCAGCACTTGCCCATCCTGAAATGGCAGCAACAAAAGGACATATAGAAGAAGTAGTCAAATCTATGCCGGAATATGTAAAAGCATTTAAAAAAGCATACGGTGACAATGTAAAAATCACTTTTGAAAAAATTACGGACACTATTGCAAATTTTGAACGTACACTTGTAACACCGGCACCGTTTGATGCATTTATGAATGGTTACAAAGAAGCAATGACACCAAAGCAAAAAGAGGGTCTGAAAACTTTCATTCAAGTTGGTTGTGCATCTTGTCATAACGGTGTAGCACTTGGCGGTGAAATGAATGTATTGAATGTGGCAGCAACATACAAATACATGAATACAGGTGACTTTAAAGGTGACAAAAACGGCATGGTAAAAGTACCGACACTCAGAAACATTACTGAGACTGCACCTTACTTTCACAATGGTATGATTTGGAACTTAAAAGATGCTATCAAAGAGATGGGGCGTATTCAACTTGGAATGAAAATTACGGACAAACAGGCTGAGTCTATTGAAGCATTCTTAGGTTCATTAACAGGGAAAAAACCGCATATGATGATGCCTATGCTTCCTGCTTCAACAGATAAAACTCCTAAACCGAACTTAAACTAGTTTTATAGCAACATAATGTTGCTATAAAATATCTTCTTCACAGATATATCTGATTATCTCTTTTTTCAATTGCTTAAATTCAGCATTTTCTACATTTTCAAGAGTATACAGTAATCTGTCCAGTGATCTGTTTTTTCCCAAATAAGGTACAACTTTTTTCAAAAATTTCTCTTTATCCCCAATACTCTGCAACTCTTTTTTGATCCTTTTTTCTTTGTCCGTTCTTGTAGTATTTTTCAGTACCTGATACATGTAAACTAAAAACAGTGCTGCAAATACTCCCGACAAAAAATAAACTGCTTTTTCCATCATAGTTGTCCTTTCCTTCTTTTTTGTTGTATCTTCAAACACAGCATCTTCCACATGTATCGCAAAAGCCTGTGTTGTTATCTCTTTTACTCTTTGCTCCTTGATGTCAAAATATTCTAAAGAAACAGAGGGAATTGTAAAGTTTTTATCCGAAACAATTTCAAAACTTTTTTGATAAATTTCTTCCTCTCCCTGGTGCAGTTTTTTTGTACTTTTTTCGTATACGGTTGCACCTGCTATACTTATGTTTATATCATCAAAATTATTGATATTGCCCTTGCCCTGCAGAGAGAGTGTGAATTGTACCGGCTGATTTTTTTGGACATATTTGACATTCACACTTGCATGAAGCTCATAAGAACCCATAACAGTAAGATTATTTGGAATTTTTTTCACTTCCAGGTTCAGAGCATTAGAATAAATATTTCGTTTTGCATATTTTGGGCTTGAGAGTTCTATTGCAGCTTTTATGGGATTTAAAACAAAAGTACCGCTTTTTTGGGCTATGATTTCATAGCGAAGCTCTTCGACCCATTCGCCTTTATCGTTTTTATACTCTTTGTCACTGATTTCCTGCAATGCAAAATCATTAAAACGGGGGGTCTCAACACTATAGTCTTCTACATCATCTTTACAGACAAGCCTTACATGTAACAGAAACTTTTCTCCTGCCATCGGCGTTATATTGCTGATGTTCATACTGAGTCTATAATCCGGTGAATGTGTTTGTGTGCGTTTTTTCACCTTTACATGTAAAGGCTGTGTCTTTTCAACCTTGCCGTCAACTTTGATACTAAAAGCAGGTAATGTAACATCTTCGGTCGGTGCCAAAGAGTAAATTTTAGTCACTTTGTCTGCTTTTTTCGCATGAATCAGCGTTGCCTCATGGAAAGTTCTTACATTTTGCACGATATACCCGTCTATATACTCTATCATTGGAAATGTAACATGAAAACCTTTTGCAACCACGCGAAACTCCAAAGTTTCTGTTTTGACAATCTCTTTGGGTGCAGTTGTTTGTACCCATGCATACAGTTCCAAAGGAATACAAAAGAGTAAAAAAATTATACTACCAAGGTTTTTTACTGTCACTGCTGCTCCTTTTTGTCCGGATTTTTTGCAAGAAAACAGGAGTTTTTTGTTTTTGTATTATTTTTATCCATTTTTCTTCCTCTGACAAAACCAGTTTTTGCAGTTTTATCTTGTATTTTGAACTGACTTTATAATCATTATTCATTTGTTCAAGCCTGTTTTTAAAACATACTTTTGCCGTGCCTCTGCTGAAAATCTTTTTGAGTTTTTTTCTTTTTTTAAGCTCCTGTGTAATTATCTGTAAATTCTTTTTTGTCTTATCAAAAACATGCAGTTGCAAAGAATGCTCAAACTGAGACTTTGCCAGTTCCAGTTTCCCTCTTTGTACATAACAGTTGCCGATATTGTGATAAATTTTTGCATTGAACAGTTTATCTTTGCCGAGTGCTTTTTTATAATACTTTATTGCCTGTAAATATTCATGTTTTTTATACAAAGCATTGGCAATATTATAATTAACTGCGCTTGTAGGCTTGAGCTTTTTATAACATTCTACCGCTTGCTCATACTGCTTTTTGCATAAAAAGACTTTGCTTTTTGCAGAGTTATAAAATCGAAAACACCCGCATTTACAGGAGTATTTAAAAAAGTCAGCTGCATCAGAGCAAACAACACTGTCAGTTTAACTGTATGCTTTTTTTTCAAGTTCAGTATAAAAACAAAATAGAGAATCAACAGTGCAAGCCCCAAAGGATACATAAACAGTTCCTGATACTGTTTCATATCATATGCATCAGCAGATATCTTTTGCGAACTCTTTTGTATGGCATTGAGAATTTTTTCTATGTCACCCTCTCCCCATTGATACTTTGTATAATACCCATGACTCTTTTGCACCATATTGTTCAAGGCATTATTTTTCCTGGATGCAAAATCAATGACATACAGCCTTAGATGATTTTTTCTAATATATGCAGTTTCATCCACTCTTGTGACATCTTCACCACCGTCACTCAGTAAAATTATATTTTTTGTTTTTTCCGTATGCAGCATTTTTTCACTTGCCTCAAATACACCAAAGAGATTGGTGTTTGGCTCAAATTTTTGCTTTATCTGAGCGTTTTTAAGCATATAGGCAAGAGCCTGTGTATCTTCACTAAGGGGATAAAGCATATAGCTGTTTTTAGCGAACAACAGTACCCCTACATGTAAATGCTCTGCTTTTTCGATGAGTTTTACAAGCTTTTCTTTGGCTAAAGTGAAACGGCTCGGATAAATATCTGATGAGTTCATAGATTCTGAGACATCAAGTGCAATAACAGCCGAACTACTCATCTGTTTGATCACCGTATTTTGTTTCAGATATACAGGACGGGCAAGTGCGATTATCATCAAAGATATGACAAGTAAAAAATATCTGTAGCGCATGGAAGCTTGTATTAACTGAGGATGTAATGTGAGTTGTCTGATCACTGCCTGAGAAAAAACAGTTTCGAGAATATTGTTGCTCTTTTTAAAAGAGAAAACAAAGAGTAATGCAGGAACAACCAAGAGGTACAGTACATAATCATATAAAAAGAACATTTACAACACCCCTCTCGTTTTTACATGTGCTACAAGCAAGATTGCGCACAACAACGAAAACAGAAGAAAATAAAAATATATATGCTCTTCTACATCTAAAGTATTGTACTCGAGTTCACTTTTTTGCAGCCTATCAATGCGTTTGTAGACTTTGAGTAAATCTTTTTTATTTTGCACTTCAAAGTTTTGTGCACCGTTTTTACTGGCAATAACCTTCATCATGTTGCTGTAACTTTTGTCTATGGTTATCGTATAAATTTTTATGCTGTATTTTTTTGCCAGTTTCAGTGCAAATGCAAGCGGAATTTTACTTGCAGAGTCTTCTCCGTCACTCAACAGTATAATGATTTTTGACTTGCTTTTTGCATTTTTCAAAAGCGCTGCAGAAGAGACGAGAGCATCAATCAAAGCTGTGCTTTTTCCAATAACCCCCACTTCAATCTTGCCCACGATATTTTTTTGCGCCTCTTTGTCAAAACTCAGAGGAGAGGCTATAGCGGCTGTTGTACCAAAAATGACCAAACCTATTCTGTCGCTCTTTCTCATATCTATAAAACTTTTCACGACCTCTTTTACCACATCCAGTCTGCTTTGTTTGTAATTTTTTTCATTAAAGCCATAAGTACTCATAGAACCGCTGGTATCAAGTGCCAACACAATATCAACGGCATTGCTCCTGACTGCTTTTATTTTTTTCACTACAACAGGATCGCTCAATGCAACAGTCATACATGTAATCATAGCCCATTTTAAAATTTCTCTTGCATAGTGTTTCTTCTTAACATGCAAGAGCAGTTGCAAAAAATGAGGCATATAGAAAGATTCTTTTTCCTGATTGAATAACAAAGTGCTCAAAACAAACAAAGGAAGCAGCAGCAAAAAAAAGGGATATGTAAAATGAAAGGAATTAAGCATAGAATTCTCTTAGCGTATCTAAAAAATTCTCTATTTCATGAGAGAGCTTTTGCGGTATCTGTAGAGATTTTTGTTGGTATTTATAGAGAAAAAGCTGTGAAATTATATGCTCAAGCTCTTTTTTCTGCTCTTGTGTTTTTGCCAGTTTTCTTCCGTAATAGGTAAAAAGGTAAGCACTTTGTTTGACATTATAAAAATTTGAATGCAGCAGTATTTTCAAATAGCATGTTTCGTCTGTTTTATTTTTTTGCACTCTTTTTTTATAAAAATAAAAGAGTGCAAAAAACAGTATAAAAAAAAGCAGTATAAAAAACACTAACAGATACAAAGAGTTGTCCGGTACTGTTACAGGAGCAAAAATATCATTTATTTCATTCATGTTTTCTCCATAAGACCGATAATTTTTTCAGCCGGATCTTCATCTGTGTAAATTTTCACAAAACGGACTCCTGCTGTTTTCAGTTTTTTATACAGCATCTCATCATTTTGTACTATTTTTTTTCTATAGGAATGGAGCGTTTTTTTGTTAAGGCTTATCTCTGCACTCATACCCAAAGCCGGGTCGGTAATATGCAACTCCCCAAGTTCTGCAGGATTTTCTTCAAAACGGTCACGGACAATAATAAGTACAAGCTCATGTTTCAGACTCAATGCCATCAAATTTAAATCATGCGTATCAAAAAAATCTCCGATTAAAAACAGCATGCTCTTTCTTTGAATTTGTCTGTAAAGAGCCTGTGTACTATACGAATAATCCAAAGTTTTTCCAAGAATATCAAAACTCTCAACCTTTTCTGCCAGTCTTCGCACAGCAAAGAGCTGTTTGGTCTTTTGCGTACACAAAAAGAGTGTATCACTGCAGATATAGCTCTCAAAGGGATTGTTTTGCTTGACACAGCTGTAACTGAGTAATGCACAAATCTGAGTCAGTAAATCTTTTTTCAGTATTTTCGTTCCAAAATGAAGCGAACCGCATAAAAACGGAACAATCACTACGTTGAGTTCTTTTTGCTGATGAAAAACTTTCACATAGGGTTTTGTAGTTTTTGCACTTATAATCCAGTCAATATGCCTTATATCATCTCCGCTTTCATACTCTCTGAGTTCTTGGAAATCATATCCCTCGCCTCTTTTTTTTGAAATATTTTCCCCTGCAATTTTACTAAAGACTTCTCTTTGTGTTTTGATAAGGATTAGTGCAAGTTTTTTATTGGACTCCAAAAGTGTTTTCAGCATGCTGTTACGGTATTTCTATAGATTCTAGGATTGTTTGAATAATATCATCACTGCTTAACCCCTCTGCAATGGCGTCATAACTTAAAATGATACGGTGTCGCAATACATCTTTGATGCTCAGAGCAATATCTATAGGAGAGACAAAATCATTCCCTCTTAAATAGGCTCTTGCTTTGACGGCTTTGAGCATATTTATCGTTGCACGCGGACTTGCTCCAAAAGCTATATATCGTTCCAACGCTTCAAGACCGTATTTTTTCGGATCTCTTGTTGCAAAGATCAGTCTTACTATATAGGTACTCAACTCCTCTTCGATATAAACAGCTTTTACCTCTTCTTTCATCTCTTCGAGTTCACTGGCCAAAAGAACCGGTTCAATGGTTTCAAAAGTCTCATTTGCAGCTTTTTGTGCTATTAAATACTCTTCATCTTCTGTGTTATAACCGACAATTACTTTAAACATAAAGCGGTCTAACTGCGCTTCGGGCAAAGTATACGCGCCCTCCTGCTCAATCGGATTTTGTGTTGCAAGCACCAAAAACGGAGGTTCGATTTTAAAACTTTCATCACCGATTGTAACCTGTCTCTCTTGCATGACTTCCAAGAGTGCCGATTGTACTTTTGCAGGCGCTCTGTTTATTTCATCTGCCAAAAGCAAATTTGTAAAAACCGGACCGTGTTTAATTTTAAACTCTCCGGATTTGACATCATAAATTTCTGCTCCGATAATGTCTGACGGCAGTAAATCAGGAGTAAACTGCACACGTTTAAAATCCAGGCTCAATGCTTTTGACAAGGCATTGACGGCCGTTGTTTTTGCAAGACCGGGAACCCCTTCAAGCAATATATGTCCGTTTGTAATAAGTCCGATAAGCAGAGCATCAATCATATTTTCATGACCGATGACCCCTTTTGCTATTTCTTGTTTTAATAATTTTATCTTGTTTTTCATATATAAAGTGTAGTATTAGTTTGTAAAAGATATGTAAAATATATCTACAAAGGAGTTTTATTATGGACACAGATGAATTTTACCTCACAGACGAAGAAAAAAAAGCACTCAAAGAGATAGCAAAAGCAGCGCTTTATGAAGCTGTTATACACAACCGAAAAATTGCCCTCGATGAAGAGAAAGTACCTCCAAAATTCAAACTGCACCTCGGTGCTTTTGTCACACTTAAAGAAAACGGCAGACTCAGAGGCTGTATAGGACGATTTGAACCGGATGAGCCTCTTTATCAAGTCATTATAGATATGGCAATTTCCGCTTCACGGTATGACACCCGTTTTACCCCTGTCACAAAAGAAGAACTTGACAATATAGAGATTGAAATTTCAGTGCTTACACCGAGAAAAAAAGTCAATTCTGTTGATGATGTCATTGTCGGCAAACATGGAATATATATTGAATACGGCAATAAAAACGGTACCTATTTACCGCAAGTGGCAACAGATATGGGATGGGACAAAGAGCAGTTTGTCAGAAGCTGCTGCATTGAAAAAGCGGGAATTGCACCCGAGCATTGCAAGGATGCAACGCTTTATGTATATGAAGCGATAGTCTTTTAAGACTTCCTTCATCCTCTTTGGGACCTATTTTATTTCAAGCAGTCTTGAAAAATACTCTTGCGGATGTTTACACACAGGACATTTTTTCGGTGGTTTTTTTCCATAATGAACATGCCCGCACACTTCACATATCCATGCTTCTTCTTCATCACTTTCAAACTCATGTCCGGAAGTTAGACGTTCTAAAAGCATTTTATACATTTTCTCATGCTCAATTTCCACTTTGCCAATAGCCGTAAAAAGTGCAGCTGCTTCTTTATCACCCTCTTCTTTGGCAATTTTTGCAAAATCAGGATACATATCAGAATTTTCATAATGCTCACCGTTAATGGCATCTTGAAGATTTTCCATTGTCTTGCCAAAGCTCTCTTCACTGTTGTTTTTGAGCCTGTTAAGCAGGGCAAATTCTAATTTTGCATGCTCTTTTTCATTATTTGCCGCTCTTTGGAAATGGGCAGCTATATCTCGGTAACCTTCTTTTTGTGCTACTTTTGCATAAAATTCGTATTTGTTTCGGGCTTGAGATTCTCCGGCAAACGCTTTCATAAGATTGACTAAAGTAAGATTTTGCGTAATCATCTCCATTGCCACGCCACAACAATGCAGTTCTCCTCCTCCGACTGCCTGTATTTCTACAATATTTCCACATTTGTTACATCTATACGTTTCATACTTTCTCATAGCAACACCTTTATATTGAAATTTTCCATCATTATTGCACATAGAAACTTAAGGACAGCTCTCAAAACCCTGATAAATAAAAAACAGACTCTCCATTCAGAACAATATTATTATATTTTCAGTACAATAAATATATTTTTTAATTTTTACAAGGATTTTGACACCATGAGTTTTTTAAAAGAGTACGATGAAGAAGTTTATAACTTGTGCGAAAAAGAGTTAGAGAGACAGACTAACCATCTGGAAATGATAGCAAGTGAAAACTTCACACTTCCGGCAGTAATGGAAGCTATGGGTTCGGTTTTTACAAACAAATATGCTGAAGGGTATCCGGCAAAACGCTACTATGGCGGATGTGAATATGCTGACAGCGTAGAACAGCTGGCTATAGACAGAGCATGTAAACTTTTTGGGTGCAAATATGCAAATGTGCAGCCACATTCAGGATCACAGGCAAACGGAGCTGTTTATGCGGCACTTTTAAAAGCAGGTGACAAACTTTTAGGTATGGACCTGAGCCATGGCGGACACTTGACACATGGTTCCAAACCAAGTTTTTCAGGGAAAAACTACTCCAGTTTCACCTATGGTGTTGAACTTGACGGACGTATTAACTATGACAGAGTTTTAGATATCGCTAAAATTGTACAGCCTAAAATCATCGTATGCGGGGCTTCTGCGTATGCCCGTGAAATTGATTTTAAGAAATTTCGTGAAATTGCCGATGAAGTCGGTGCAATTCTTTTTGCAGATATCGCACACATTGCAGGTTTGGTAGCCGCAGGTGAGCATCCTAGTCCATTCCCTCACGCACATGTAGTTACAACAACTACACACAAAACACTTGCAGGACCTCGCGGCGGTATGATAATGACAGATGATGAGGATATAGCAAAGAAGATAAACTCTGCTATTTTCCCGGCTCTTCAAGGCGGACCGCTTGTACATGTAATCGCTGCAAAAGCAGTTGGTTTTAAACACAATCTTACACCAGAGTGGAAAGATTATGCGAAACAGGTAAAGAAAAATGCTTCTGTATTGGCTGATGTACTTATGAAACGCGGCTATGATGTCGTAAGCGGCGGAACAGACAATCACTTAGTGCTTGTCAGTTTTGTAGGCAAAGAGATCTCCGGAAAAGATGCTGATGCAGCTCTGGGAAATGCAGGGATCACTGTCAATAAAAACACTGTTCCCGGAGAGACACGAAGTCCTTTCGTAACATCAGGTATTCGTATCGGTTCACCGGCACTTACATCTCGCGGTATGAAAGAAAAAGAGTTTGAACTCATCGCAAATAAAATGGCAGATGTTTTGGATGATATCAACAATACTGAACTTCAGGCAAAAATAAAAGAAGAACTCAAAGAACTTGCACAAAATTTTGTAATATACAACCAACCAACATATTAAGGTTCCCACATGACTGCCATGGATTTAAAACTTATAAAAATGGTAAGTGACCACTACTGGATCAAAAGAGATACGGTAGTGAACAAAATCACTTTTAAAGGGCGTACTTTTTACAATAAATTTGAAAAAGTCAATGCGCCTTTAAACCAGTCTGTGATTAACAAACATATAAAAGGTGAAATAACTGTAGCTCATTCGATTGTGGACAAAAAAGGGATTGTTGAAAATATAGTTATTGATTATAACGGCAGAGATCCTGAAAGATTTTATCACAAAGCACAGCTTCTTTTGCGAGAAGAAGGTTTTATTAACTTTACAGCCTATGAAACAAAGACCAAAGGGCATTTGCATCTCTATATTCACAAAGGGCATACAACACTGCAAGAAGCGATACAGCTTGGCAAAATGATCAGTATGAAACTGGCTGCAAAACAGCCAAAGCAGTGGAGAATGTTTCCGACAAATGATTTGCCTGATGAATACAACATTTTGACACTTCCTTATGAAGTCTATGCAAAAGAGAGAGGCGCTTCGTGGTCGAAGCATATGTGATTTTGTTCTTTAGGTTATTTTTGGTATCATAGAACAAATAAAAGATTGAGGGTATAATAGTATGAATGATAAGAATGAACTAAGTGATATTGTCCTGAATAAAAACGGCTCTTCCAGCTCAAATAAAAAAATAATTCTCGCTGTTGCCACATTGGGAATTATTCTCATAGTAGTTGTAATGCTTATGAATTCACTTAATTCCAAGGGGACAGACAATTTGCCTCAAGCTATACTGCCGCCGGAACCTCAAGCCAAAACTCTTGCACAGGAAACACCTGAAGAACCTCTTTTTGAAGAAGTGGATGTCATACAGGAAAATAATTCTGTTGATGAAGATTTAGATAAAATCGCACAAAAACTCAAACAAGAAAGTAAACAAGAACATAAAACAGTTGCTGCACCACAGAAAAAAGTAGTGACTCAAACCAAAAAAGTGACACAAAAACCTCAGATAAAACAGAAACCTCATGGAACATCAAAGGTAAAGTATTATATACAGGTGGGGTCTTTTTCAAAATATGAACCAAATAAAAAATTCCTAAAATCTATTACGAATTTAGGCTATAAATATAGATATCATAAAGTTACAGTCAATTCAAAAACACTTAACAAAGTATTGATTGGACCATTTAAAACACAAAAAGAAGCAAATAATGCTAAACGTGTTATTCGTGCCAAAATTGAGCCGGGTGCATTTTTAGTAAAATTATAATTTTACAAGGGTAATCTTGATATATTCTAAACAATTTACACAAGATCAGCTGGCACCTATTGCCGTTTATTCAAAACTAAAAGAGTTTTTCAAAGAGGAGGTCTCCTACCTTTTTGAAAGTGCCGGACAAAGTGAGGGGAACTACAGTTTTATCTGTATAGGTGCGAGAGAACGCTTACAGTTTATAGACGACAAAACAGTCTATACAGACAAAAACGGTACAAAACATATTAAAAAAGAAAATCCTTTTTCCTTTTTAAAAGAGTATTATAAAAATATAGATACAGACGAATATAAAAATGCCACAAAAAAACTAAATGTCGGTTATGTGGATGGATTTATCGGCTATATCGGTTATGATATGGTAAAAGTCTTTGAGCCAAAACTTCGATCATTCATGGACAACCTCAAAGACGAATTGAACACTCCGGACTTAGACCTGATTTTACCAAAACTTGTCCTTGTCTATTCCCATAAAAATCATCAGATTACACTTATTTCGACACTCAAAGAGTACAGTGAAAAATTTCAAGCCATTGAAAATGATTTAAAAGGCACATATACTTACAAACACAGAGTCTTCAACATTGGAGAGGACAAAGGAAGCTTTGCCCATACAAAAGAAAAATTCTTTGCCATGATAGACAAATCAAAGGAGATGATTAAAAGCGGTGATGTTTTTCAAATTTTGATGACAAATCGTTTCACCAGACATATAAAAGTGCACCCTTTTAGTTTTTATCGTATTCTTCGTACAAAAAATCCCTCCCCTTATATGTTTTTAATGGAGTATGAAGATTTCAGTATCGTCGGCTCATCGCCTGAAGTTATGGTGAGACTCACAGATACACAATTGCTTCTTCGCCCAATTGCCGGTACAAGAAAACGCGGAACTACAAAACAAAAAGACAAAGAACTTGAAAAAGAACTGCTCGCAGACCCAAAAGAGTTGGCTGAACATTTAATGCTTATAGATCTTGGCAGAAACGATGTCGGCCGGGTTGCCAAAACCGGTACAGTCAAAGTGGAAGATATTATGCATATAGAGCGTTTTTCACATGTTATGCATATTGTTTCTGATGTGGTAGCAACACTCGATGATGACAAAGATATGTTTGATCTGTTTATGGCAACATTTACAGCAGGTACTATGACCGGTGCTCCAAAAATTCGTGCTATGGAACTTATAGCCGAATATGAAGGCTTAAAACGCGGTTTTTACAGCGGCAGTGTCGGATACTTCGGGTTTGACGGAAATATGGACAGTGCAATTGCCATACGAACAGCCCTTGTAAAAGAAGACAAGGTAGTTCTTCAGGCAGGTGCAGGCATAGTTGCAGACAGTATAAAAGAACTGGAGTATCTTGAAGTAAACAATAAACTGGGTGCGCTCATTCACTCACTTGAAGATTTAGATAAAAAAGACTAAAAGAGATACAATGCATAAACTTTTCTCCATCTTTGGAAATCCTGTTTCACACTCCCGCAGTCCTCTGATGCACAACAGCGTTTTCAAAAATCTTAATTACAATGCCTGCTATACACGCACGCTTCTCAAAGATGGCAACAAACTCAAAGAAACCTTTTTTTCTCTGGGCCTGAGCGGTGCCAATGTCACAGTACCACACAAAGAGAGCGCCTATGCTGCCTGTGATGAAGTTCGGGGCTTTGCAAAAAAAATCGGAGTTGTCAATACACTTATAAATGAAAACGGAAAACTTATCGGCTACAATACAGATGCTGATGGCTTTATGTATGCCATAAATGAGTTTAAAAATATACAAAATATTTTGGTACTTGGTGCAGGCGGCACAGCAAAAGCTCTTGTGCAAAAATTTTTAGAAGAAGGTTTACATGTAAGCATACTCAACAGAAGCAAGGCACGCCTTACATACTTTGAAAAACTTGACTGTGAATGTTATACATGGGAAAATTTTCAGCCCAGTCAGTATGACTTGGTTATAAATACAACAAGTGCCGGTCTCAAAGATGAAAATCTGCCTGCACCAAAAGAGATGATTGAAGCTGCTTTGCAAAATACCCGCTATGTTGCAGATGCCATATATGGCAGAATTACTCCCTTTTTACAACTTGCCAAGGAAAAAGGTCTTACATGTAAAGACGGTGCAGACATGCTTTTGGGACAGGGAGTTTTGGCAAATGAACTTTTTTGCAACTTTGAACTTGACAAAGAAGCCATAAAAAAGAGATGCAAAAAAGTTTTCTTTACTAACGAGAAAAGCTAAAACCTATAGAAAGTTTTGTGATATCTTTGTTGTAATCTATTAAAGACTCTACATATCCACTAAAAAGTTTTATATACAGATATGATTTGTCTTTTCGTAAAGGGTAAGAATAGGTCGCTTCAACCGCTCCTCTCATACTGTCTATATTCCCTCGTGCCATCAGACTAAACATATGTTTATTATAAAAATAGGTAAATTTTACCTTTGTATACCCTAAATATTTCATTAAATCAGGATTATCACTTAAATTTGCACTTCCCGGGAAAGGTACCAAAAGTGTTAAGTCTGTAATAAGCGTACTATGTTGCAATCGCAATGTTGTATAAAAATAATTTATACTTTTAGAGAGATTAAAACCATTAAATTCTGGTATATACTCTGTATTCGGCTGTCCGTTTGATTTATGTGCAATAGCAAATTTTAATGATCGCATTTGAAATATTGAGCTTTTGTCACTAATGGGAAAAACAACAAATCCTTCAGGGTTATATAAGTTTTCTCTAAAAGGAGAAGATGTAACATATATCTGCCAAAAAGCCTGTTGCGTATATGCCAAAGAGTATTTTTCCCCTAAACCAAAAATATTTTTAAAAACTTGCAATTGCAAGCTCACTTGGATTTCAGCTTCAAACTTATCATATGGCACAATATCGAGTTTATGATTTATATACTTCTTATTTGCAACACCAAAAGGTAAAAGGTAATTTGCTTTATAGGGACGAAGACCAAAAGAGTTATCAAGCCATTTTTGCATATTCTCTTTTGAAGTATCATTTGCAATATTTTCAATATTTATTTTACTTTTTGTTGCATCAGAGATTTGTTCTGCCTGGAGCACCGTTACTATTAAAATCACATATAAAAATAATCTCATCTACACCCTTACTCTATCTTCTAACGCTCTCGTTAATGAAAGCAAATCTATATTTTCCAAACTGACTCCTGTCGGGACACCCTGTGCTATTTTAGAAAAATTCAAATCATATATGCCAAGTTTGTCTTCTATATACAGAATGACGGCATCATTTGCTATTGAGGGCGTAAGCGCAAACAACACTTCTCTTATTCCATTTTGTACAATAGTTTCCAGATGTGTCATACTTAACTCTTCGAGTGATTCCAAAACAAAATATTTTCCGTCAAACAGGCCATTCTCTTCCAAAAGCAAAATATCTTTAGCATTTTCAACTATGCACAATAAAGATGTGTCGCGTGTCTCGTCACAGCAGATATGACACAGTTCATCTTCGCTCATGCCACCACACTCTTTGCATTTTTTCAGACTCCCCAGGGCATCTTCAATAGCATGTGCTATTTTCATCCCTGCAAATGTATCATTCATAATCATATGATACGCCAGTCTTGTCGCCGACTTTTTTCCTATACTCGGCAATTCACCGAGTGCATCAACAAGCCTGTTAAATTTTTCCAAGGAGCTGTTCATTCATTCACTTCTTTTTTATTTGGCATAAATAGCCATAACTGCAATGGTGATTGTAGTTTTCCGGCAATTTTCAATGCATCCTCTCCACTGCCTAAAAACAGATCTGCCCGTACAGGACCTTTGACAGCCCCACCCGTATCTTGGGCAAAAACGATATTATTAAATTTTTCTTTTCCGAAACTTGATGACAAGTATAGCATATTTCCCAACGAAATATATTTTTTATCAACTGCAATAGAACTTTTCTCTCGAAGTTGTAACCCTAATGCACCTGTTGCACCTTTGTCTCTTTTTGTAAAAAAGACAAAAGAGGGATTGTAATCAAGTATTTCATCGATCTGAGAGGGATGTTCCTCCAACCATTTACGGATACTCTGCAAAGAGATGTTTTGCAAAGAAATTTCTCCTTTTTGCACCAAATACTTTCCTATTGATTTATATTTATAGCCATTTTGGTTTTCATATCCTATATACATCGTCGAATTATCATCCAAGATTACCTTTCCTGAACCCTGTACCTGTAGAAAAAATCTGTCTATTTTAGAATCACAGTAGCAAATGACCGAGGCATTTAAATCATGAAGCTTTGCTTCTTTGCGGCTGTAATAAGGAACCAGCCTGTTATTTTGTATCTTTCCTCGAAGCCTGTAGTTTTTGAGTTCGGGATATATAGAACTCAGATCGACAACAACCAGATCCTTCGGTGTTGCATAAATCGGATATTTGTAGGTATCGCTTTTATGAAAAGAACCGTGTATCCGTGCTTCATAGTACCCGGTTAACAAGCCCTCTTTATTTCCACTTTTATCAGCTATTGAGTAAGGGGTGAAGTTATTAAGCAAAAACTGTTTTGCATCTGTTACATGTAAGGCTTTTTGACATAAATTTTTATAGATTTTTTGTCCCTGTGTACTTTTACAGTTATTTGTAAAATTATTTAAGAATTCATCATAATTTTGTTCTTGAAATCCGGGAAGTTTTGAAAAAGATGTTTTGGTAAAATTTACATTTTTTATTTTACTTGGCTGTGGCGACTGTGTATGTTTGTTGCACCCTAAAAAAAGTGTCATCATCAGGAAAAAAAGAGTTGTTTGTTTCATAAACAGTATTATATCATCTAATTATTTTTTTTTAAACTACAAAATGGGTATAATTTCAAAAAAATATTTAAATAGGATTTTATTATAATGGAACACTTAAGCTATTATGAGATTTTAGAAGTATCACAAAATGCAGATAAGGCAACTATCAAAAAAGCTTACCGAACTTTGGCAAAAAAATATCATCCGGATAAAAACTCTGGGGATAAAGAGGCAGAACACAAATTTAAGCTTATTAATGAAGCCTATCAGTGTTTGAGCAATGACCAGCAACGCAGTATTTATGACCGTTATGGCAAGGAAGGTCTCCAGGGAATGGGCGGCGGCAGTCGATCTTCTTCAAGTTTTGATGATTTGGGGTCTATGTTCGAAGAGATGTTCAGCGGATTTGGCGGCGGACGCACAAGACGCCAAAATCCTGCCGATATGGACAAATATCCGCTTGACATGAATGTCGATATTGTCATTGATTTTAATGAGGCTGTATTTGGCTGTGAAAAAGAGATAAAATACACCTATAAAAAAGCCTGTGAATCATGCAAAGGTACAGGAGCAAAAGACGGCAAGCTCTCAACATGTCCGCAATGTAAAGGACAGGGGCAAATCTATATGAAACAGGGCTTTATGACCTTTTCTCAAACCTGTCCGGTATGTAACGGAACAGGTACCTCAGCAACAGACAAATGTAGAAAATGCCATGGCAAGGGTTATGAAGAGGTAAAAGAGACTATTACCATCTCTGTGCCAAAAGGTATTGACAGCGGGAACCGCTTACGCGTTTCAGGAAAAGGAAATATCGGAAAAAAAGGAAACCGTGGCGATCTTTATGTAACATTTGAAGTCAAACCTGACAAACATTTTATAAGAGATGACAACGATGTATATATTGAAATTCCGGTATTTTTCACGCAAGCTGTTAAAGGAGACACCCTGACAATACCTTCTTTAACAGGCGAACTTGAACTAAAACTTGACATCGGAACAAAAGACAAACAACGGTATGTCTTTAGAGGTGAAGGGATAGAAGATGTCCATGGACACGGGAAAGGTGATTTAATCGCTGTGATCAACATCCAGTATCCTAAAAAACTGACTGATGAACAAAAAGAGCTTTTAGACAAAATTCAAGACTCTTTTGGCATAGAATCAAAACCTCATGAAGGTATTTTGGATTCAGTGATAGACAAAATGAAAAACTGGTTTAAGTAACCCTTATGAATAAAACACGCCTTAAAAATCAACTCTCATCACTGGCTCTTTCCATGTTTAGAAAAGATTTTTTTGGCATATATCACGGTTCAATATCTTCCAAAACAGACAAAAGCCGCTTTATCATCAACACAAAAGAGGCTATATTTGACAACATCAATGAAGAGAGTCTTATAGAGTTGTCTTTCAAACAGGACTACAGATGGAAACAGGCAAGTATAGACGCCAATATTCACCAAGGAATCTATTCGCATATTTCAGAAGCAAAATTTATATGCTTCAGTATGCCACAATTCACTACAGCCTATTCACTTGAACATAACATTATCATTCCAAAAGATTATTTTGGATATACAGAGATAGGCTTGGTGGAAATAATCGATCCCAAACAATTTGAAGACTGGTATGAAAGAGCACAAAGTGAAATTATTTTGTATTTTCAAACAAAAAAGACAAATCTGATGGTGATTCGCGGATATGGGGTCTATGCATACAGCAGAGATATTCATGAAATGGCAAAAAAACTTGCCATTTTGGAAAAAAGCTGTCGCTTACTCATGTTAGGTGATTCGTGTAACTCTCTTTGTGATTATGACTAAAGCCCTGTTATGGCTTCATATGCCACATCCATCATAGTATCTATCTCTTCCTTAGTTATCACATAAGGCGGCATAAAATAGACTATGTGTCCAAGCGGACGCAGCAAAACACCATGTTCAAGCCCATATTCATATACTTTTAGCCCTATTCTCTCTTTAGCATCATAGCCTTTGAGTTCCACAACACCAACCATCCCTGTCTGTCTGATTTGTTCTACATTCGGCAATTCTAAAAACCTTTGGAGTTTTTGTGACATATAGTCTGCAAGCTCTCTGTTCTTTTCAATAATATTTTGATTTTCAAAAATATCAAGTGTTGCATTTGCAGCGGCACAGGCTAAGGCATTCCCTGTATAGGAATGAGAATGCAAAAAAGCTTTATGCTCATTATAGTCACAGTAAAATTTTGCATATATGTTATTGGAAGTCAGAACCACAGAAAGCGGTAAATATCCGCCGGTCAAGCCTTTTGAAAGAATCAGGAAATCAGGGGATATTCCTGCTTTTTCACAGGCAAAAAGTTCTCCTGTTCTTCCAAAACCGACCATTACCTCATCGGCTATAAGATGAATATCATATTTTGTACATATTTCCCGAACAAGTACCAGATACTTTGCATGATACATATGCATATAGCCTGCACCCTGTATAAGAGGTTCTAATATCAAGGCACTGATTTGTGATGCTTTTTCCTGACACAGTTCTTCAAACTTCTGCGCTGCTTCTACAGCTGCCGTCTCACTCATATCAACAGGGACAGGTGTTTGAATTGTTTTGATCAAAAGAGGCTCATAGGTCTCTTTGTAAAGTTTCACATCTCCGACACTCAAAGCACCTATGGTTTCTCCATGGTATGAATTGCTTAAAGAAACAAAAAGAGACTTTTTCTTTCCGTCGTTATAATGAGCATGATAACTCATCTTCAAGGCAAGCTCAACAGCAGATGAACCGTTATCTGAGTAAAAACACTTATCCAGGTTAGCCGGTGTTAGTTTTACAAGACGCTCAGAAAGCCTTATAACCGGTTCATGCGTAAAACCTGCCAATATAACATGTTCCAAAGTATCAAGCTGTTCTTTTATTTTTGAATTAATATATTCATTCGTATGTCCAAACATATTTACCCACCAGGAGCTGATAGCATCTATATACCTGTTTCCCTCAAAATCTTCCAGATAAATACCGTGTGCTTTTTTAATCGGAATAAGCGGCAGCGTTTCGTGGTCTTTCATTTGTGTACACGGATGCCAAAGGACATCCAGATCTCTGTTTTTCAATTCATTGTTTTTCATGGGCAAATTATACCTTTTATTTTCTCTCTTTATCAAGTTTTAATACGAATTTACATAGAATATCAAACAATATCACAAACAAGGTTTTTATTATATGATTACATGGATGCAAAGACATAAGAAATGGCTTATTATAACTATATGGATTTCAACAATAGCATTTGTTGGAGCAGGCTTTGTCGGCTGGGGACAATACAGCTATGGCAACAAAGCAGGTGCTGTTGCAAAAGTGGGAAATGTTGAAATTACAAACGGTGAACTGCAAAAAACCTATTCTCGTCTTTATGCACAGTATAATCAAATGTTTCAGGGAAACTTTGATGAAGAAAAAGCAAAACAGTTCGGATTGGACAAACAGGCACTCCAACAGTTGATACAGCAGGCATTGCTTATAAATCTTGCACAGTCCTATGACCTTATTGTAAGTGACGAAGAGATGATTGAAGCACTCAAACAGCAAAAAGCTTTTTACAAAAACGGAGCATTCGACAAAGAGACATACAAGCTTGTCCTTTCCCAGAACAGACTGAGTATCAAAGAGTATGAAACCGAGTTGCGAAAAGAACTTCTTATACAAAAAACTCTGAAACTGCTTCCTGTAAAAACATCAAAAAATGAAGAAAATATTTTAAACACGATTTTCAACATCGCAGACAAAATAAACTATAAAGTTCTTGCACTTGATGACATTCAGGTTTCTGTAGACAATGAAGCATTAAAAAAGTTTTGGCAAAAACAGAAAAACAATTTTATGAATGATGTTGTTTACGAGGTTACTTTTATCAAGGTAGCCCCTGTAACAAAAAAATTCAGCGATACAGAGATTGCGACATACTACAAAGAAAACAGAACACATTTCAAAGGCAGTGACAGTAAAATTTTAACTCTTGAGGCAGCTAAAGAAAAGGTTCTTAGGGAGCTTAATGCAAAAGCGATGAAAGACAAAGCCTTACGAACATATATAGCATTTAAAAAGAACAAACTTCCGGACACTGTAAAACCGCAAAGTACTCAAATCTCAAAATCAAACAATCCGTTCAATGAGCAAACACTCAATACAATTTCCAAACTGGCACTGACGAAACCATATACAAAACCGATAAATATCAATGGAACATACTATGTTTTTGAGTTAACAAAAACAATACCTGCAAAACCAAAATCATTTGAAGAAGCAAAAGCGGAAATTTTACCACTCTATATAACACAAAAGAAAAAAGAAAAACTGATGAAACTTGTCAATGATTCTGTAAATACTTTTATAGGCAAAACTTCTGATTTTCTTACTGTGACTTCTGTAGACAAGTTAGCACCTTTAAGTAAGCAAGAAGCTGCTGATTTCTTACAAAAACTGTTTGTGAGTGATAAAAAAAGATCTTATATCGGTCTGAATAACGGAAAAGTTGTTTTATACAACATTTTGGAACAAAAACTGCTTACAAATAAAAACAACAATGTTAGCGATACTGTCGCAAAATTAAAAAATACTCTGTTTAACGAAGGGCTTATAAAAACGCTTCAAAACAAGTACCAAACTGAGATTTATATTCAAGGACTCTAAATTGAGTAGAACTGTTTTAGCCATAGATATAGGTTCGACAAAAATTTGTGCAATCATTGCAGAAATCGACAATAATCATACAATCTCAATAACCGGTGCAGGCACAACAAAAGCACAGGGTTTAAAAAAGGGAAGCATAACAAACATTGAACTTGCTTCAAGAAGTATAAAAACAGCAGTTGAAGATGCAAAACGGGTATCAGGCAGCAATATCAACACGGCAATTGTTTCCATATCCGGAGCCTATACAAAAAGCCTTAACTCAAACGGCATTGTAAACATTCAATCAAAGGAGATCTCCTTTGAAGAGATAAAACGAGTTATGCACACTTCTTTGTACAACGCCAATATACCAAACGAATACGAAGTTCTGCATGCACTGCCTTTTAACTTTAAAGTAGATGACCAGGACTATATAGAAGATCCGCTTGGGATGAATGCTTCAAGACTTGAGGTTGAAACACACATCATAACGACACAAAAATCAAATCTGAACAATCTTAAAAAAGCTGTCAGGGGAGCTGGTGTCGAGGTGGAGAATGTAGTCCTTAACAGTTATGCTTCAGCCATCGCAACACTCAATGAAGATGAAAGAGAGTTAGGTGCCGCAGTTATTGATATGGGTGGTAATACAAGCAACATTGCCATTCACTCAGGCAATTCAATTCGCTACAATGAATTCTTGGGTGTTGGTTCAAACCATGTAACAAGTGACCTTTCCATGGCCTTGCACACACCGCTTAATGTTGCAGACAAAGTAAAACTGACTTATGGTTCACTGCTCACGCCAAGCAATGATTTAATAGAGCTTCCTATTATCGGGGATGAGAACTCTACGCATGAAGTCTCTCTGGAAGTTGTCCACAATGTTATATTTGCAAGAGTCGAAGAGACATTAATGATACTTGCACAGTTTATAGAAAACAGTGGGCTTAAAGAGCAGATTGGAGCAGGTATAGTCCTCACAGGCGGTTTTTCAAAAATGGACGGTATACGTGACCTGGCTGTAGCAACCTTTGGTTCTGTCCCTGTTCGTTTGGCAAAACCTATTGAGATGAACGGTCTTTTTGACTCACTGCGCGGTCCGGAATATGCAAGTGCTGTCGGACTGGTTATGTACTCTGCTTCTCCTTATACCCCTTATGAGATTGATGTCAACAAAAGAGTCCGTCATACTAATGAAGAGCCGACAGTAACAAACAGTATTGATCTGTCCAATGAACCTGTTATACCTATAGTCTCATCTGAAGAACAAACAGTTAGTGATAAGGATAAAATGGTAAACTTAGAGACAGCAAAAGAGAAAAAAAGTGATGAAGCTGGAAGTTTCAGTAAATTTTGGAACTGGGCAACCCAGTTATTTTAAAGGAGTGAAAGAATGGAACCATTTGTAATAGAAGAAGCACAGAGCCCTACCGGTGCAAGAATTATAGCTGTCGGTGTCGGTGGCGGCGGTGGAAATATGATAGGACATATGATTAATGAAGGTGTAACAGGTATTGAGATGATGCTTATCAATACCGATGCACAGGTTCTCAATGAAACAAATGCCGCTTCAAAGATTCAAATAGGTGCAAAACTTACAAAAGGTTTGGGCGCCGGAATGAAACCAAGCATAGGCAAAGATTCTGCACTGGAAAACTATGATGAAATCAGAGCAGCACTTGAAGGGGCTGACATTGTTTTTATCTCTGCAGGTCTTGGCGGAGGAACCGGAACAGGTGCTGCACCTGTAGTTGCTCAGATAGCCAAAGAAGTTGGAGCCCTTACTATTTCAATCGTTACCAAACCTTTTATGTTTGAAGGAAAAAAACGTTTAAAATTAGCGGAAGAAGGATTAGAAGAACTCAAAAAAGAGAGTGATTCTATAGTAGTTATTCCAAATGACAAACTTTTATCAATCATCGACCGAAGACTGGGACTTAAAGAGAGCTTTAAAATAGTAGACAGCGTATTGGCACAGGCTGTCAGCGGAACATCAGGTGTTATTCTCTCAAGCGGGGACAATGATATCAACCTTGACTTTGCCGACTTGCAAACTGTTATGAGTCACAAAGGTATGGCACTGATGGGTGTGGGGGAACATGAAGGTGAAAATGCAGCCTATGAAGCGATTAAAGCGGCAATAGAGTCTCCGCTCTTAGACAACATGTCCATTAACGGTGCAATGGGTGTTTTGGTACATTTCAGTATGCATCCTGATTTTCCTATGATGGAACTTGCAGAAGCAATGGAAGTTGTCCATGAAAGTGCACATGATGATGCAGAAGTTATCTGGGGAACCTCTACAAGCGAGAAGATTCCTGAGAACTATATTAAAATCACTATTGTTGCAACAGGTTTTGAAAAAGAACTGACAAACAATGAAGATTTTGTCAGTGAAACACCTGCTCCTGTTCGCGCCAAAGTAAGACCAAGACTTGTCGTAGGCGGTGAACTTGACGGTGATTATCTGGATATTCCTGCTTATATGAGACAACAACAAGACTAACTCCATTGCACTCTTTTGAAAAAATAATGAAGGCCAAATCACTCCTTGGTCTTCGCGAAAAAGCTTCTCTCAAAGAAATAAAAAACAAATATAAAAACCTTATGAAAAAATGGCATCCTGACAAACATAAAGACAACTATGAACAGGCAACACAGATGAGTATGCAAATCAATGAAGCCTATCAAATTATACTTGACTACTGCAACACTTATGAATACCCTCTTGATGAAGAGAGTGTTAAAAAATCAACCTACACACCTCAAGAGTGGTGGAACAGTAAATTTGGGGACAACCAACATAATGTCTAAAGCCAAACACCATTTTTTATATAATATGCAAGCGGGTAGTAACTTACAGCTGTAACATACAGAGTTGTAAAAAAAAGCGATATCTTATATTTTGCATTTTCATCTTCTTGCCTGAAAGGAACAAGTCCCAGAACAATACCAAAAAAAGTACCGATAAATAAAAATATATATAACAAATATCCTATATAGTTATAATCTTTTTGCAGCAGACAAAACGGGCAGTGATGTGTTGGCAGTTCGTATATATACGTTCCAAAAAAACCTATGAGTGAGACCAGGGCTGCAATAACAAACAGTAGATTCATAAGAGAAAACAGATATCTGTTTTTTATTTTGTATGCCAATACAATAAACGCAAACAGAGCATAAAAACTTCCAAGAAGCATTACCGGGTTTACACTTAGCAAATGTGCCATGTAGGTACCGTCTGTTGTAGAAAAAATAGCACCGCAACAGTCTACAACACTCTTTGTATCTATAGAAAGAAACATCAGGCTCTCCAGCCCTATTTCGAGGATGAGCAAAAAATATGCAAACAAATATATTTTTAACTTCAATTGTAAATATATCTGTTGTTCTGATTTCATATCTTCATTGTTAAGTACAAGCCAGTAGGCAAAAATATATAAATTGATAACCTTAAGTATCAGAAGATAGGTACCGTATTGTGTTGCATTGACGACACCGGCTCCACACATTGCCCCGGGTAAAATATTTGAAATATCATCAAGAGTAAAAATAAAAAATATAAACAATAAAACCTTGGTATAAAAAATAAATTTTATAACTACACTTACCAGATAGCTTTGTTTTTCCAGATTATACTGTAATGGAGTTGTAGCATTCCGGTCGTATCGGGAGACTATTTTCACACTGTAATAAAATGCAAGAGTGGCGAAAACAACAAAGAGCAGATTCAGTATGTCTATTGTCAATACTTCAGGCGTCAGGAGCATAGCAGTTTACCATTATGTATCTCTACAACACGATCCACAAAATCCAAATCAAAAAAAAGAGGGTCATGTGTTGCAACGATGACAGTTTTGTTCATAGACTTTAATTCTTTAAGAATTTGTATGAATTCACAAGAGAGCTTTTCATCCAGATTTGCAGTCGGTTCATCTGCCAGAATTATTTTTGGATTGTTTACATTTGCCCTGGCTATTGCAACTCTTTGCTGTTCACCACCCGAGAGATTCTTTACCCTCACATCTTTTTTATGTTCAATGTCAAACATCTTCATTACAGAAAAAAGCTTTACATGTAAAGCCTTTTCATCCAGGTTTAACGGCACCAATGGCAGTAAAATATTATCACGAACACTCAGCGTCGGAATCAAATTATATTTTTGAAATATAAATCCGATATTGTCTCTTCTGTATCGGGAGCAAAAATGATCCGGCAGTTTTGAGATATGTTTGTTTTCAACCAGGACATCTCCACTTGTCGGTTTGAGCAGTCCGGCAATCAATGAAAGTATGGTACTTTTTCCACTGCCACTGACCCCTTTTAATATGACAAGTTCTCCTTCGCCAATTTCCAAATCAATGTTATCCAAAGCTTTTATATCATCATAAATTTTGCTTACATGTAGCAGTTTTATCATCGTATTACCTCATCAGCATCAAGCGTAGCAATTCTCCATGACGGAATGATTGTTGCAAACATATATACAGGGACACTGAGCAAAAAAAGTAAAAGCAGTATCTTATAGTCAAGCACAAAGGGAAGCGTAAAACTATTTGCAATATCATTATAGTCTATAAATATGTTTTTGAGTATCGGCGCATTTAAAATATACACATAAAAGAGAGCCAGGGTTATTCCCATAATATAAGCGATAAAAGAGATAATGAGACCTTCATATATGCGTGCTTTAAGAACATCATCAATTGTCCAGCCTATTGCCTTAAGTATGCCTATCTCTTTTTTTTCTTCACTGCTGAGTCCGCTGGATTTATCATAAACAATCATAAAAAATGTAAAAAGAGTAATTGTAAACAGAATTAAAAAAACAGTGCTGGTATAATTAAACTGGTTTTCAAGTGCTGTTTTCAAATCTTTTCTCGCAACAATTTTAAAAGTTGGAAATCTATTTTGAATCTTTGACATTATGGAAGGAAGTTCCAGAGGGTTATTGACACGAACAGCCAAATCTGTAGCCTCACTGTTTGTGTAACCAAAAATTTCTTTCACAGTATCTTTGTTCATAACAATCATATCATTTGATTCCAACTGTGTTGCGGCTTTGAATGTTCCGGCTATATAAATTTTTTTTACTGATAAATCAGGAGAAATAAAATTAAAATATTCTTTATAATAACTTGCATCCAATATGCGTTTGACTCCCTCTCCTACAAGCATAGACGAAGCATTCAGTTCACTGTTCTTTATTATATTTTCAAAAGTAGCATTGTATTGATTTTCAAATTCATCTATACCTACTACAATAAATCTTGCATGCATATGTTTAAACCAATAATATCCCCATACACGTGCATTTACATCAGATACACCTTTAATATTTACAATGCTATCTATAACATGCTCATCCACAGTGGTATCTCTGCCCGCCTTTTGATTTGTCACTATAATTTGCGGTTGGGCATCAAGTGTTGATTCCAGTTCATACTTCAGCGAGTTTTGCACAAAAAAGAATGACGCCAACAGAGTAATGAGCAGTGTCAGTATTATAAGAATAAATATGTTCTTTGCTTTATATCGTAAAATATAATTGATGGCATATTCCAGAAGATGAAAATTAATCTTTTTCACGGTATTGCCTTAATAGAGTTGTTTTTCAGCGCCAAAACAAAATTGGAAACAGTTGTCATTTGTACAAATTTTTTCTTTTGCATACACTCTTGTTTTGTCAGCGTATCATTCATCTGTAGATAAAATATCTCTCCCACACTCAAAAGCACTAAAGCACTACATGTAAAGAGACAAAAGCGGCTTTTTTTATTCATCCAGTTTATACACATCTTCAGGCGTGATATCATCAAACTTGAGTATCTTTTTTCCCTTGTGGTCAAGATAAAACCGTTTGGCAGATGCTTCATCCTTAAAAGCTATCAACTCATTTCCCATGGGTCCGTACACATCACTCCACATAACAAAATAGGCTTTTTTTGCATCAATAACCTGCTGCGTATAATACTCTTGCACCAACATATGTTTTATTTTCTTCGGATGTTCAAAATAGTACTTCATCATATCTTTAATTCCGTCAAAAGATACATTTTTGTCAGTATACTCTATACGTGAAATCCAACTTGGATATTTATATAAAAGCATACCGCACACAGGACATTTTTCATCTTTTAAAACAGTAAGTTTGCAAAAGTGTCTGTGTTTGCCTGAGACTCTTTTAACCTCCCACAGATAAAGCGCCAATGCCTCCAAGTATTTTTTATTGAGTGTTGCACAACTCTTTTTTGTAAGCAAAGCATTTGAGAGTTCTTCATAACTGTTGTATCTCTTTACGTCTATATCAGAACATTTTTTCTTATAAATTTTTTCACCCATAGGATAAAGCTTCTTCTCTTTAAAGGCCTGTGAATAATTCGGATAAGAAAAAAGAAGTGTTGAAAAAAGAGGAACAAGAATGAAAAATTTAAAAATTGACATAAAACCACCTACTACAAAAATATGTTCAGGACAAATCTTATCAAAATAGTGTTAATTTAGCGTTAAAGTTGCCTGGAAGGTACTCTTAAGAGCATCAATCTTCTGACAAACAGAACCAAAAGAGCAAATGCCAGTATTTTAAAATCTATCTCACTTGCAATATGAAGATGTTCAAAGGTATCGCTTTGTGTAGCTTCTGCTCCCAGTGCCTGCATAGAAAGGATTTTTGGAACATACACTGCAGAAAACATCAAAGATGCAAATATCACTGTGACAGCCGCTGCAAAACTGATGGCATCACGCTGACCCATTTTATAAGCCATGGCCTCATACAAAGCGACAAAAGTTGCTACAAAATAGGTCCAATATGAAAACCTGTGAAAAATTTCTCCCATTATAATACCCGCATTATAATGGTCTATCAGTAAGTTGACCGTAATCTTGTCTGTATGAAAAACAACAGGCGCAACGATAGCACCTAAAACCAAAACAGCCCCAAAAGTAGCTGCTAAAACAATAAAATATGTAAAATCCAGATAAATATTTTTTTTCATTTTGTAAAACCTTGTTATATTTGTAATGTAAATCCGCGATCGAACGAGCTGTAGTCTTTGTAAAAAGTTATAGATTTAAAATCTTTTCCTTGCATATAATCCTGTATTTTATCTTGTTGGTCATAACCAATCTCACAACTAAAAAATCTAATCTTTTGCCTTAAGACTTCATCAAGAAGTTCTTTAATAATTTCATCACCGACCTCTCCCCCAAAAAGTGCATTTTGCGGCTCATAGGAGAGATTTGATTCCAAAGCAGTACCATTTTCAATATACGGCGGATTTGAAACCAGATAATCAATTTTTTCACAAACCGGTTCAAGCAGAGATCCTAACCGCAGTTCAATCTGCTCCTGCAGTCCAAATTTTTCTATATTTTTTTGTGCCACATCCAAAGCTTTTTGAGAAATATCCACTGCGATGATTTTAGAGTTTTTAAAAGTCTTTGCAAGCATTATAGAGATGATGCCGCTCCCTACTCCGACCTCGGCAAAAGTGAAAGCACTCTTTTTATCCGGTACGTTTTTGATCACTTCATCTATCAGCAGTTCTGTTTCGGGACGGGGTATCAGGGCGCCCTCGTCTATGTAAAACTCTTCACTGTAAAAGCTTACCCGCTTTGTGATGTATTCAAAAGGTTCATTGTTTTGCCGTCTTTGTACCCATTCAAAAAACTGCTGTGAAATTTCTACAGAACTGTTTTGATGGGTAATGAGCCAGAGTTCATCCACTTCAAGATATTTCATTAAAAGCAGCTGTGCTTCTCTTGGGGCTCTTTGTACACAAGGCTGTAGATTCTGTGTAACCTCACGAAGTAAATCTTTGACTATATATCTGCTTCGCATTTACCCTCAGTACCGCTCTTTTCTATATATCCCACATCCATGCCGAGTTCCTTTAATCGTTCAATCACAGGAGGATGTGTATAGTGAAAGAAAATATACAAAGGATGCGAAAGCGGAAAACTTTTGTTTTCATTTACCAGTTTTTTCAGTGCATTTGCAAGTTCAATTGCACCTGCGCTTCCGCCAAGTTCACTCCCCGTCTTATCCGCTTCATATTCGTTATGCCGACTGACAATTCCCATAACAGGCATCATTACAAAACCAAGTACCGGCATAAACAGCATCAGTAAAATCATAATGACATAGGGCTGTTTGGAAACACCGAGTTCCAGGTAAAGCGAATCCGGCAAATTACCAAAGATTGCAAACATTGCAAAAAGCATCACACCCACCAAAGCAATATTTTTATAAATATCCCCATGGGCAAAATGTCCGAGTTCATGCCCTAAAACGGCTAAAAGCTCCTTCGTTGTCAGTTTTTTAAGCAAAGTGTCAAACAAAACAACTTTTTTAGCTTTTCCGAATCCGCCGAAATAGGCATTGAGCCTGTTATCCCGCTTACTCGCATCACTTACAAAAACACCCGAACTTACAAAACCTGTTTTGTCCATAAGTCTTTTAATTTCACTGTCAAGTTCTGCATCTTCAAGCGGTGTCAGTTTATCAAAAAACATTGCACGAAAAGTAGGATAAAGCATATTTATCAAAATCACTATCGCAAAAACAAACAAAAAGCTCCACAGCCACCACAACTCAAAGTTTGCAATGATTTCATAAATACCCCACACAACCAGAGAACCAAAAACAATTGTCAGAAAAAAAGAAATAAACGTATCTTTTATCCACTGTCCAAGGGTTGAATTGTTAAAGCCGTATTTTGCATCAATCACAAATTTTTCATAATAGGAAAAAGGCAAAGAAATGATATAGTTTACAACCACAAAACTCATGACTATAGCCACATTCATCAATGCCTGGTTTGACAGAGTATAGTACTGTTCAACAAGGTACTTTATCCCAATGCCGATCCAGGCAATAAACACAAGATAGTCAACAAAAGTATTTACAATCGAGAGTTTTTCTTTTTCAACAGCATAATTTCCCGCTTTTAAGAAATCAGCAGCAGACAGCAAAACCGGTGTTTTTCTTTTTATGAGATTAATATAGCCTATCTGCATTACACTTGTATATATCATGATCAATACATAAAAACTATATATACCCACTATTGTCATTAACATGCCACTACCGCCTTATTTTAATTGAGAAATTATAGCTAAAACTTATCTAATTGGAATACTTTTGCTTAACGGAACGATTGTTATTTCATCTTTTACAGGAATAACATCTCCTTTGTCATCAAATATATTATATGCGATCATATATACAGCGCCTAAAAGAAGACCGGCAATGATAACCGCCCATACAATTCTCTTTTTTTCGCCTTTTAACGTATTGTAATCACCCATATCTTCTAATCTTGGTTCTGACATCATTTTCCATCCTTTATAAATATTTTGTGAGATTGTATCAAAAATAAATATAAGCTGATGTGATAAAAAAGAGCTAGTTTGACGATTTAAGTCTATTTTTTATTTTGTTTTATCGTCATTTTAGAAAAATTCAGTTACTCAAGTATATAATCAACAACTTTTGACTCTACAGTAACTTCTTTGATAAAAGAGACCACTTTGAGATGCTCTTCATGTGTCGCATATGTTTCAAGATCTGCTTGGGTTGCAAATGTTGAGTAAAGAGAGAGGTCCATAGCTCTGTCTGATTCATTAAAATTAATACCAACTTCAATGGTTCTGAGCACATCAATACTTTTTTCCAGACTTTCAAGTTTCGCTTTTGCCTTTGCTATATTTAAAGCTTTGTTTTCATCTTTAAATTTAAACATCACTATATGGACTATCATTTTTCAACCTTTAGATATTTCTTGCAATATTAGCAAAGATTTTATAATATTTTGCTAAGATACCTGTATGAAAGAGTTATACGGTGTAGGAATTTTATTTTTTTATTTTTTGAAATGGCCAATCGCCGTTGTTTATCCGTATATGCTGACACATGGTCTGCAGCATAATCCAATTCTGGATATTTTATGGCTCTACTCTGTATTTTTAATCTTCAAAGACCTTTACATGTACATCAGAAAAAAGAGTGACAAACTATAAAATATTTTTCCAAAAATATTCTGCAATAAAAACGATAAAAAATATTCCAAGTAAATTCAAAACTATTCCGTATTTCAGCATATCTTTTACCCCGACAGCTCCGCTGCTCATCGCAATAGCATTGGGCGGTGTGGCAATAGGCAGCATAAAAGCATAACTGGCACACAGGGTAGCCACCATCATGAAAAGTGTTGTATTTATGCCGGACTGCTCTGCTACAGAATAGATAACCGGCAGCATTATCGAAATCAGTGCCGTATTTGACGTAATTTCTGTCGTAAAAGTTATCAATACAGCAACACTCAACAGAAGAAGCAATGGTGAAAGTTCAGTCATATGTAAGAGATATGATGCAACCTCATCTGCCAGTCCGGTTTGTGCAAAAGCTTTTGCAATAGAAAAACCCGCACCAAATAAAAACATTATGGCATAAGGAATTTTTTTACTGTCCTCTTTCCATTGCAGTATATTAAAAGGCGGCATAAACAGTGCCAATCCAAAACCAAGCAGTATGCCACTCTCACTCATACCAAGACCATTCCAATAGGGTCTTACAGGAGCGTTGACAAACAAGACTGCAATTAAGCCCAACATTAAATACATCACTTTTTTCTGTGATGGCTCTAAAACTTTTTTTTCTATTTTTGTCTGTATCGGTATTGCATTGACACCGTAACTCAGTAAAAAACCGACACTTGTCAACATAAAAAGAGAGAGTGGCACAACCATAAACATCCACTGGAAAAACGGAATAAGCTGCATACTGTGTTCTTGCATAATACCGAGCAAAATCAAATTTGGAGGTGTGCCGATGGGTGTCAATATACCTCCTATACTTGCACCATAAGCAATAGCAAGGGCAAAACGCATTTTTAATTTTATATTATCTGTTAAAAAAACTGCAATACTGATAAGTAACAGGGTTGTTGTCGTATTGGACAAAATGGAACTTAAAAGAGCTGATGTCAGTGCAAGAGAAAATATCATCCCTCTTGGTGTTGCAGGAAACAAACCCAAAAGTTTATTGGCTACATGTAAATGCAGCTTTGTTTTCTCAACCGCTATTGCAAGTAAAAAACCGCCAAAAAAGAGATAAATGATAGGATTGGCATAATTTGTGGCAGTCATTTTTGTATCTAAAATCCCAAAGGCAGGAAAAAGAACTATCGGTAAAAGAGAGACTACGCCCAATGGCAGACCTTCGTTTGTCCAAAGCGTTACAAAAAAGGCTATACACCCTATAAGGGTACTCTGTTGGAGTGTAAAAAAGACTCCGCTTAGAGCAAAAAAGAAAAGTCCTATACTCAGTGCCACTGCTATTTTCATATATATCCTGCTTTCTACTTTGTCAATAGATCTTTCAAACTTTCATGTGGGTTTTTTCCCTCAAGTGTCAGATACACTTCTCTCGCAATAGGAAGATACAAATCATGTTTTACAGAGATGTCATGCAGCGCATACGCAGTTCCTATTCCCTCTGCAACTTCGCCCAATGCTTCAAGAATTTCTTTTTGAGTACGGCCTTTTGCAAGACCGATTCCCACTCTGAAGTTTCTGCTCATGGGAGAAGAAGCTGTTAAAAACAGATCACCTGCACCACTTAACCCTATGAAACTCTCCTCTTTTGCGCCGTATGCAATGCCAAAGCGTTGCATTTCAACCAAACCGCGAGATATCAACGCTGCAGCTGCATTATTTCCCAATTCCAATCCATTGCATATGCCTGCGGCAATCGCAATGACATTTTTGTATGCACCGCAAACTTCTGCGCCTGTCACATCATCTGAGGTATATGTTTTGATAAAAGAGGGAAACAAACCACCCAATTCTTGAGCAAGTTTCTCATTCGAGGAGTTTATAACCAAGGCAGTCGGCAGTGACTGCATCACTTCTGACGCAAAAGAGGGACCGGATAAAAAGGCTATATTTTCATCGGGAACATACTTTTCATATATTTCATTTAAAAACTTTCCGCTTGTAGCCTCTATGCCCTTCGATGCCACAAGAATTTTTTGGTTTTTAAATACAAAATTTTCTTCAAGCCAGCCTGCTATCTGCTGTGCAGGTACTGTAATCACAAGATACTCACATTCAAGAATCTCATCCAGAGTGACAAAATTGTCTAAATCTCTCGGAGTTCTAGACGTTATAAGAACACTGTTTTTTTCACTCAGGGCAAATGCCAAAGCACTGCCCCACTTACCTGCTCCAATGACTCCAATTGACATATCGCTTACTCCCAATCAAATTTTCAAATTCCTGTATATCTTTTTCATATCCTACAATTACGAGAATATCACCGCTTTTTATAACATGCTCTTTTGCTTTGTTTGAATATATAAATTCACTCTGCATATCTTCGTGCATCACAGACAATACCAGTATGCCATTATATCGTGTCCAGTCTATACTTTTAAGTTTTTCATCTTTAAAATGACTTGTGTCGTCAATTTTAATTTGTGCAATTTTGAGATCACTCTCTTCATATAAAATACTGTGCAGTACCTTGTTTGATACCGGCTTTTCCAATACATTTGCAATAATATCCGATGTCGTTTCTACAATCGGAATGACTTTTGTGGCTCCTGCCATTTTCAGTTTATCTGAATTTTCTTTATTTGATGCAATGGTTATAATTGTCAGGTTTTTAAAACTTGAACGCAGTGATATCGTTAAAAATATATTTTCGGAAGGGTCTTCCAATGCACAAAAAGCTATTGAATTTTCAATATCGACATTGTTTTCTATATCTTCCCACTCATCACTTAAATCAAAAAGTTCCACATCATACAAACCCTCTTTTTTATCATTGTCATCCAAAGAGTATACTTTGATGCTGTTGTATTTGTCTTTTACATTTTTAATTATTTCATAGGCGTATTTATTGTGTCCAAATATCAATGCTGTAGTTTTAGTCATCATGTACTCTTGTATGCAAATATTTTTCAAATTCTTTAATATACACCTGATATCCAATGACCAAAAGATAATCTCCGGCCTCCAACAAAGTGCTGTCTAAAGGGTTAAAATAAAAACGGTCTTTTTCATGCTTATACACGCCAAGCAAAACGATACTGTAGTGTTTATTGTTCAAATCTCCGACTGTAGGAAAGTTTTCTACAATTCTTTTGGTGATGCCGATCTCATCGATAATTACATCAGAATCCTCACTCCTAAGCTCATGAATCACTTCAAAAGCAACAGGCTTTCCTACCAGCTCTTTCGTTATAAGTCCCACAAGCTCCTGAGGATAAACTATTTTATTGATGCCTACAAACTCCAGTTTGTTACGGTTTGCATCATTGTTTAACAAAGACAAAATCATAACATCTTTGTTTAAAGACCGTATAGTCAAAGCGGCATAAACATTGTCTACATCATTTTCACGCAGACACAGCACTCCTTTGAGTTGTTTTTTCATATCTATGTTGAGTTTTTCATAGCTTTCTTTATTGCCGGGATTATAATTTAATGTAGTATACCCGTCCAGTTTTGCATTTTCCACCCTTTGGGTATCTTCATCAAGAACGATAATGTTATGCCCGCTTTTTGAAAGTTTTCTGGCAACTTCCCTGGCAACATTTTCATATCCGCATATCAAATAAAATTTTTTTAGTTTGGCAATATTTTCAATTGTTTTTATCTCTTTGATCTCTTCAAGCTTCTCGGTAAAAGCAGAAACAAACAAAGATGTAGTAAATGCCAAAACTGCAATACCTGCAATGATAACGATGATGGATACAAAACGCCCTTCGCTCGTTACCGGAACTATATCACCGTATCCCACAGTTGAAATGGTCACTATAGCCCAGTAAAGTGCTTCAAAAAGAGTATCAACAGGAGAGTCTGCCCTGTTGCCTTCCATAACATAAATCAAAACAGAAGAGATAAAAATAACGACAAAGGCAAAAATACCAAGCGTAAAAAACTCAAACTTTTTTGTTGCAAGAACAGAACTCAGTATTTGCAAACTTTTGGCATACCGAAAAAGTTTAAAAACCCTAAAAAGAATAAATATACGCAACAGTCTCAATTCATGGAAAAACGGTAAAATTGCAAGAAGATCTATAATGGCTTTTGGTGATGCCATATAGCTGAGTTTTACTTTTGCGATCTCTTTAAACGCCTTGTAAAGATTAACCTCTCGAAGCAAAAATGTATCATGTTCCGCTCGTTTGACAATAATTTCACTGACACTGCTGTTTACCCACAAACGCAACATATACTCTATAAAAAAAATGATAGAAATTACATAATTGCTAAAAAACATCAGGTAGTCATTTACATGATGTTTGACTTCCCGAATTAAAACACCCACACTTATAAAAATAAGCAGAATCATAAAGATATCTATATATCTTTTATATTTGCATTTGTCATTCTCTAAAATATTGTAAAAAAAGTTTTTAAAAGACTGATACTTTTTTGAGGTATTTAAAAAATAGGCCGCATCAAGTATCAAACTTTTTATCATAGAAGTTAACCCAGTTTAGCTTTAAGAATTTCATTGACAACCTGTGGATTTGCACTTCCTTTGCTTGCTTTCATCACCTGACCGACAAAGAAACCGAAAAGTTTCTCTTTTCCGCCTTTGTACTGGGCAACTTTATCCTCATTTGCATTGATAATTTCATCACACATCGCCTCGATTGCTCCGGTATCTGTAACCTGTTTGAGTCCGAGTTTGTCAATTGCACTGTCAACATCTACAGTTTCATTCTCCATTAAAAAATCTAAAACTTCTTTCGCCGCTTTACCGCTGATGGTTTTATCATCTATTCTTTTGACCAAAAATCCAAGCTTTTTTGCATCTACCGGAGAGTTCGTTATATTTATCTCCCCTTTAAAACGGGCAGGCAATTCCACAGTCAGCCATGTAGTAGCCGTTTTTGCACTCACCCCTTCCTCTTGCAGCATTGTTTCAAAAAAGTTTGCCGTCTCCACAGCAGAAGTGATTACCATAGCATTGTATTTATTCATACCGTATTCATTCACAAAACGCTCTTTTTTTGCATCAGGCAGTTCAGGAATTTGTGTATATTTTTGCATCATTTCATCTGTTACAACACATTTGAGCAGATCAGGTTCCGGAAAATATCTGTAATCAGCCGCTTCTTCTTTTCCTCTCATAGAACGTGTTTCCTGTTTTACAGGATCAAAAAGACGTGTTTCCTGACAAATCTCTTCTTCATATGTTCCATCTTCCCATGCATCAATCTGACGAGCCACTTCAAGCTCTATAGCACGCTGAATAAATTTAAAAGAGTTGATGTTTTTAATCTCGACACGGGTATACAGCTTTTCATCTCCTTTAGGACGGATAGAGACATTTACATCCACTCGAAAAGAACCCTCCTGCATGTTCGCATCACCTATATCCAAATAGCGGATAATCGAGTGGAGCTTTTTCAGATAAAGAATCGCATCTTCAGCACTGCGCATATCCGGTTCACTTACAATTTCGAGCAAAGGTGTTCCGGCACGGTTTAAATCAACTTTTGAAATATTGCCGTCATGGATGTTTTTACCGGCATCAGCCTCTATATGTGCCCGATTGACACGAATCGTTTTGTGTGAACCGTCTTCAAAATCAATTTGCAGTTTCCCGTGTTCCACTATAGGCGTATAGAGCTGCGTAATTTGATAAGAAGAGGGAGAATCCGGATAAAAATAGGATTTTCTGTCAAAATAAGAAACTCTGTTAATCGTAGCATCAAGGGCTGTACCGAGCATTATGGATTTATGTATAACTTCTTTGTTAAGCACAGGAAGTGCACCGGGCAGTGCCAAACAGGTCGGACAGGTATTTGTATTTTGCTTATGGTTAAAACTCGTAGGACACGAGCAAAAAAGTTTCGTTTTTGTATTTAATTGTACGTGGACTTCAAGACCGATAACTACTTCAAACATAAATTTCCTTGTGAAAATAAATTAATTGTTCTTATTTTAACCAATGTATGCTTTAAAGGACGTTATGAAGTGACTTGAGTATAGATTTTTTCTAAGAGTTTGGTTTGTTTTTTCGCTTCCTGCAGTCGCTGTTTATTGACTAAAAAAGCATCTATTGCGAGAATAAGAAAGAGTGAGATAAAGATATATACCATCGTGGTAAAAATCGCTATTACGATTCCGAAATTGATAAATATCTTGAAAGTAAACAGAGCACCGAACAATACTATTGCCCATGATGCTCCAAGCAAAAAGCTTATAATTTTTTCATAAATGTCTTTTTGCATTGAGAGAAATTAGATAGTCTCATCGACAAGTAATGAACCACCAAGGTAAACATATGTAAGCATCATAAAGATAAACGCCTGTAAAAATGCCATAAATGTCAACAGAGCAAACGGAACAATCGGCAATATCCAAGGAGCAAGCATCAATATTACCATCAAGAACATATCATCCCCTTTTACATTTCCAAAAAGACGGAATGTCAAAGAGATAATACGGGAGATATGAGACACAATCTCAATCGGGAACATTAACCAGTACAGCCACCAGACAGGTCCAAGAAAGTGCTTGAGATAAAGCAGCAGACCATGCTCTTTAATACCAACATAGTTGTAATACACAAATACTGTTATAGCAAGAGCCAAAGGCATTTCCAACATTGCTGTAGGCGCTTCAAATCCTGGGAATATTCCAATAATATTTGCAATTCCAACAAACAAACCGATAGTTGCTACCAGTGCAACATATTTACGGGCATGCAATCTGCCCATTACATCCGTACCCATAGACCATACACCCTGCACGTATGCTTCCATCAGGTTTTGTGTCCCTTTGGGTACAAGTTGTAAATTTGACATAGCCACTCTCGCTAAGATTAAAGCTATACCGGCTGATAGCAACATGTGACTCATAAAAATAAACGTTTTATCTTCTGAGATAAGTCCGAAAAAAGTAAACAGTTCACCCATAGGTGTGCTCCCTTGTCTTTAAATATTGACGCAATTATACTCAAAGTTGCATTAAATTATTCTAAGTTTTGTTATAATCATCCCAAGAATATTTTAATCGAGGAGGATTTCATGAATATTTTAAAATCCGTTACATATATTACATTGAGTGTTTCATTGCTTTTTGGGGCCTCTCAACAGGAAAACAAACAACTGCAGAACATAGTAAGAACAGGACAGAAAAGTTCCATGCTGCTGCTAAAAACCCTGGGTTCCAATATGAAAAGAAATATGAAAGCAGGCGGTCCTATGCAAGCCCTTGATTTCTGTACACAAAAAGCCTATACCCTGACAGAGGAAGTGAACAAAAAGCTTCCAAAAGGAGTAACAGTCAAAAGAATCAGTACAAAATACAGAAACCCCGCCAACCAGCCGCAAGGTAATGAACAAGAAGTTTTGGCATCACTTGAAAAGCTCCAAAGCCTACATGTAAAGCTACCAAAACAGTTGATACAAAAAGTAGATGAACATACATACAAATACTATAAACCATTAGTAATAAACAAACAGGTGTGCTTGAAATGTCATGGAAATATACAGAATGAAGCTTTAAAACGTGCCATTGCCCAAAGATATCCGGAAGATAAAGCACAGCACTACAAGATGGGTGACTTGAGAGGAGCCGTCGTTGTTACGATTAAAAAGTAAATAAAGTAGAGTTTTCTACTTTATTTGGCAAATTCCACAGCCCGACTTTCCCGAATAACATTTACTTTAATTTCACCCGGATACTGCACACGATCTTCTATCTCTTTTGCAATTTCTCTTGCCATCAGAATTGACTCATCATCATTTACCAAAGTTGCATTCACGATGACTCTGACTTCCCGTCCGGCATTAATCGCATATGCCTGTTTGACACCGCTGTGACGCGATGCGATATCTTCTATTTCGGTAACACGCTTTAAAAAACTCTCCAGAACTTCTCTTCGTGCACCCGGACGTGCCGCTGAAAGTGCATCTGCAGCACAAACCGCACCACACTCTATGGAGTTGATTTCCTGTTGTCCGTGATGTGCATAGATTGCATTGATGACAACTTCATCTTCATTGTATCTGCGACAAATCTGGGCCCCTAAATCAACATGATTTCCATCCATATCATGCGTCAATGCCTTGCCTATATCATGCAAAAGTCCTGCCCGTTTTGCCAAGATCGGGTCTCCCCCCATTTCTGCAGCCATAATTCCGGCAAGATGGGCAACCTCAAGCGTATGGGCTAACGCATTTTGTCCGTAACTTGCGCGGTAACGCAGTCTTCCGATTAATTTCATAAGTTCCGGGTGCATTACACCGATATTCATTTCTGCTATCAGTTCTTCACCTTCTGCCAAAATTTTGGATTCAAACTCCTCAGAAACTTTTTTAAATATCTCTTCTATTCGCGCAGGCTGAATTCTTCCGTCTTCTATAAGCAACTGCAGTGTTTTTGTTGCAATAGCTCGACGATACAAATTAAAACTGCTCACAAGAATAGCATTTGGTGTGTCATCTATAATGATATCCACACCAAGAAGAGTTTCCAAAGCCTTGATATTTCGCCCTTCTTTACCGATAATGCGGCCTTTGAGTTCATCACTCTCCAAATGAACCAGATTTGTCAATCTCTCAGAAGCAAATTCTCCGGCAAAACGACTCGTTGCCTGTGCCAAAATAAAATTGGCTTTGCGCTCCCCTTCTTGTCTGGCTTCATTTTCATATTTTCTTACAATATGTGCTATCTCGCCACGCGCCTTTTCTTCAATTTTATCAAGAAGAATTTTTTTAGCCTCTTCCTGTGTCATACCTGCACTGTGTTCTATGGTATGGACTGCTTCATCTATTTTCTCTTCATACTTTTTTTTCAGTGAAGCCAGTGATTTTTCATTTCTTTCCAGGTTAACTTTTTGTGCTTTGATTCTGTTTAACTCATTTTGAATGTTTTTTTCTTCATCCTGTATCAAGCGCTTTAGACTTTGTTCTTTGCGTAAAAGTTCATCTTCTCTTTGCGCAAAATCTGCACGTGCACGTTCTTTGGCACTGTCAAAGGCTTTTTGTGCTTCATGCTCTATTTCACGTGCTTTGAGTTTTGCACGTTCCAGAAGTGTCTGTGCTTCATTTTCAATCGCCTTTGCTTTGGCAACCGCCTGTTCAACATATACATCAAAGTTAGCACCGGTTATCTTTTTAGAAATTAAAAAACCAACTACTCCACTTACTGTTGCAATTGCACCACCAAGCAGTATTTCGTTTAACATCTAATAAACCTTTTTATAAAGACCTTAGCTACTCCGTTTACGCAGTGTTCTTGTCGGGGTTATAAGTACATCACATGCCACATCATATGCATCACATATCAAACTGTCTGTGTGACAAAATACCGGTTGTACAAAAATAGTATATGGTTTTTCTTTTAATTTTGCAAAGAAACGATCATACATCCCTTTTCCAAAACCAATTCTCTGTAAATTACCGTCAACTCCCACTGCTGGAACTATAGCTATATCAATTTTATTATTTTTTTTTATTGTATTTCCCGCTTCAAAAATATCAAATTTTTTTTTCTTTAGCGGTAATCTAAATGGTACCATTTTAAAACTTTCGCCTTGCATAAACGGCACAAAAATATCGTGTTTTTTTCTCATTTTTTTAAGCACTTTAAGGATATCTGCCTCATATGGCAACGGATAAAAAAACAATATTTTCAGTCTTTTGCCGGTTTTAAAATATTCCAACTCTTTTAAGAGTGCATTATTTATTAAAAAATCTTTATAAAACTTATTGTGTTGTGATGCTTTTTTAATCTTTTGAAGACATATTTGCCTGAAACTGTTTTTTGTAAGAGTCATATTAAATCTTTATCGCTATAATTTTGCATATTTTACACAAATAAACAAACAAAGGCAAAAAAATATATGAGAAACACTCCACTCTTAACTACTTTACTGGCAATCGGATTACTTTTTGGAGCCTGCTCAAAAGAGAAAGAAAACACCCGCCAAGAAGCAAATTCACTCCTTGCAACAAATGAAATCGTTTTAACATCACTCGACAACAAACAGCTTGTTGTCGAAAAAGCAGACAATGGACTGCAACTTGAGGGGGCAAAAGGCAAAGTAGTCATTTATGATATATTTGCAACCTGGTGTCCGCCTTGTCAGGCGGAAGCGTCACACCTTGCCTCACTCCAAAAAAAATACAAAGATAAACTCATCATTATTGGGATTAGCGTTGAAAACAATATTCCAAACGAAAAGCTTGAAACATTCAAAAAACAATATAATGCAAACTATACTCTTGTCAATTCAAGTGAAAACTCACGTATCATCAGTGAAATAGCAAAAGAGTTAAAATTAGGCAGAGACTTCGGAATTCCGCTTATGGTTTTATATAAAGACGGTAAAATAATCAATTATTATCAGGGTGCTACAGAAGAAGAGTTTATCGAAAGTGACATTAAAAAAGCGTTAGGAATATAACAATGTTTGGTTTTATAAAAAAATCCCTCAGCAAAACCGTCGCCGCTATAAAAACAGTCGCTCCAAAGAAAAAAATCACTTTTACCAAAGAAGAACTCGAGGACATTTTGCTTGAAGCGGATGTAGAATATGCTTTGGTCGAAATCATTCTCAACGAAATATACCAAGACAAAATCACACGTGAAATTTTGCGTTCCAAACTCTTGGCGACACTGGCATACACCTCTTACAAAGAACCGGAGTTCACACCGCCTTTTGTAGAACTCATAGTCGGCGTCAACGGTGCCGGAAAAACAACCACTATTGCAAAACTCGCTTACAAGTACAAGCAGGAAGGCAAAAAAGTTTTACTCGGTGCAGGCGATACCTTTCGTGCCGCAGCCATCGAACAGCTGACACTTTGGGCAAACAGACTTGACATTCCCATTGTCTCTTCCAAACAGGGGCATGACAGCTCGGCAGTTGCCTATGATGCCATAGATTCGGCAAAGGCAAAAGGTTTTGACAATGTCATCATAGACACTGCAGGACGTCTGCACACACAGACAAACCTGGCAAATGAGCTCAAAAAAGTAAAACGCATCTGCGACAAAGCCCACAAAGGCGCACCGCACAGAACCGTACTCATCATAGACGGCACACAGGGCAATTCCGCAATAAGTCAGGCAAAGGCCTTCAATGAGATGATAGGCATAGACGGCATCATCATCACAAAACTCGACGGTACGGCAAAAGGCGGCAGTATCTTCTCCATCGCCTATGCCTTGGAACTTCCTATAATTTACGTAGGCACAGGAGAACAGCCGGAAAATCTCACACCGTTTGACAAATACGAATTTGTCGATGGTCTGCTTGATGCCATTTTTACAGAAGATGCATAACTCTGCTTTTATATTATAGTACTTCATAAAACATACGGATAAAATATGGTTCAAACCATAATTTTATGATATAATATTTATGTTCAAACAATAAAAGGACTTCTAATGCTTCAAACTCTTAAAGATTATCAACTGAACTATTTACGAGTTTTAAAAAGTTCCTATAAGCGCTATATACACAAAAATATAGATTTTTCTCAAAAAATGATAGGTCTCATAGGTGCCAGAGGTGTTGGAAAAACAACTTTCTTATTACAGTATTTACAAGAAAATGATCTGCCTCTTGCTAAAAAGCTTTACTTTAGTGCAGATGCAATAGAAATAGAATCATTGTTTGAGATAGCATACAACTTTTCAAAAGAGGGTGGGAAGCTACTTGTCATAGATGAAATTCATAAATATAAAAATTTTGAAATAGAGCTAAAAAAAATTTATGATATGCTTGATTTACATGTAATATTTTCTGGTTCAAGTGCATTGCAATTAGATAATTCTAAAGGAGATTTAAGCAGACGAGCTGTTCTATACCATATGAAAGGTCTGTCTTTTAGAGAATTTATAGAGTTAAAGAGCTCAAAAAAGTTGCCAACTTTTACATATGAAAAACTTTTTGTCGACCATGAAAATATAGCGTATGAAATATCTTCCAAATTAAAAATTTATGAGTATTGGACGGAGTATCTAAAAATGGGATACTACCCTTTTTATTTTGAAAATGAGGGAAGTTATCTGCTTAGACTCCAAGAGACAATCAATACGGTTATTGAAGTAGATATACCCTCTATTTTTCCGATAGAGTATGATAAAATTATTAAGCTTAAAAAGCTTATAAAATTTGTATGTGAATCTAAACCATTTAAAATCAATATTAAAGAGCTCTCTGTAAAAATAGGTACAAGTGATTACCATACACTCTATAAATATATGGAGTATTTAAAAAGAGGTAAAATTCTTAACCTTTTAAGAGCGAAAACCAAAGGCGATAATATTTTCACTAAGCCGGATAAACTTTATTTGGGAAATACGAATCTTCATTATGCGTATTGCCAAAATATTGAGATAGGTACGATTAGAGAAGTTTTTTTTATGAGTATGTTTGACGATGATGTTCTAAGTGTACCTGCAAAAGGTGATTTTTTAATAAACAATAAATATTTGGTAGAAGTAGGCAGTAAAAATAAAACTTTTAAACAAATAAAAGATATACCAGACAGCTTTGTTGTTGCGGATGATATTGAAATCGGGCACGGCAATAAGATTCCACTCTGGTTGTTTGGGTTTTTATATTAAAATTTATCATTAAAGCAGGTTGAACATAAGGTAGTAAAAAGGATATTCAATCACAGGGGTGGAATTAGAAGATATGTAACAAAAGAAGAAAATCAAGTTTTTCACTCTCTGAGACATAATCCAAGTTCACAAATGCTTAGAAATGCAGTACACCAAAAACTTCCGAAAGATTTAATAAACAGAATACTTGGACATGAACCTGATAAAGACACTACTACTCAGCAGTATTTTAGTGGGTATAGTGTTAAGGAACTTTTTAAGGGAATTAAGTGGTTGGAGTTTGGAAAATTATAGCTTGATAAATATTTATATTATCAGTTGTATCATTTTAAGCTTTTCTATATATAATTTGTAGGAAGTAGAATAATCTGCAACAGATGTTTGATGTGTCAATATAAAGAGTTGCAAAAATATTATGCAAAAAAAATTAATACAAAATTACCCCTCTCAATGCCATTAAGTTAAGAAAATAGCTTGATGTTTTCTCGGAACCTAGGTTTTAACCAAGGCCTTAGTCTTGAAAGGCACAAAGCCCGCACTGAAGTACGGGTTTCGAAAAAGCCACTTAACTTAATGCCATTGGACTACCCCCCCCCTGTGATTGGCTCTTTCTATTTTATGACAAAATGTCATTTTTTTAATACAAAAATAAAAAATAGATTATAATGCTTCAAATATAAATAAGAGATGATCATTATGGCTAAGAAAAAAGTACTCTTTGAGTGTCAACACTGTGGGCTTACCACACCTAAATGGATGGGAAAATGTACCAACTGTGGTGCCTGGGACAGCTTTGTTGAATTAAACGAGCACCAGCAGGAAGTTGTCAAACAGACAAAATCAACGACATCATCATCGGCTAAAGCTGTCAGTATTAATGACATTGTAGAAGAAGAAGTCTATAGATTTTCTTCACTCGACGATGAGCTTGACAATGTTTTAGGAGGAGGCATTGTTCCCGGTTCACTCACACTTATAGGAGGAAGTCCGGGTGTTGGCAAATCAACCCTCTTGCTTAAAGTAGGTTCAAACATTGCATCAACAGGCAAAGATGTACTGTATGTTACAGGAGAGGAATCAGCCGGACAGATAAAACTGCGTGCAAACCGCCTCAAGTCAAACCATGATTCACTCTACCTTTTAAGTGAAATACGACTTGAGCAGATTTTGGTTGAACTTGAACACAGAAAATATGATTTTTTGATTATTGATTCTATTCAAACTATTTACTCGGAAAACATCTCTTCTGCTCCGGGAAGTGTTACACAGGTTCGCCAGATCACTTTTGAATTGATGCGTATTGCCAAAGACAAGGATATAGCCATTTTCATTATCGGGCATATTACAAAAGAAGGCTCTATTGCCGGTCCTCGGGTTTTGGAACATATGGTTGACACCGTTTTGTATTTTGAAGGGGATTCTTCCCAGGAGCTGAGAATTTTACGAGGCTTTAAAAACCGTTTCGGGGCAACAAGTGAAATAGGTGTTTTTGAGATGAAAGCCGAAGGACTTGTGAGTGCCACAGACATTGCTTCACGCTTTTTTAACCGTAACTCCTCTCAAAGCGGTTCTGCACTTACTGTCATTATGGAGGGTTCCCGTCCCATCATTTTAGAAGTTCAGGCGCTTGTGTCAGAATCACACACGCCAAATGCAAAAAGACAGGCAACCGGCTTTGACAACAACCGACTAAATATGCTTTTGGCACTGCTTGAGCGAAAACTGGAGATTCCGCTTTCGGGATATGATGTTTTCATCAATATAACAGGCGGTATTAAAATCACCGAAACAGCAGCCGATTTAGCCATACTCGCAGCAATTATCAGCAGTTTCCGTGACCGTGCCATCTCAAAAGAGACTATTTTTATAGGTGAAGTCTCTCTGGTTGGCGATGTTCGAGAAGTATATGCCCTTGATGCAAGGCTCAAAGAGGCGAGAATGCAAAATATCACCAAGGCACTTGTATCTAAAAAACCACTTGAAAAGACAAGTATAAAAACATTTATAGTCGATGAAGTAACAAAACTTTTGGAGTGGTATTAAATTATACATTTTAAAGTTATATTTGCATAATTTCGTTGTATAATAACTCTATATTTTCAAAAGGCAAAAAATGATAGATGCAGAGTTTAGAAGCGAAGAACGATTTTCAAGATTGTCACTGGCTTACGAATGTGCGAAAGAAAAAGATGATGTATGTGCAAAAATAGAATCAATAATCAATAAATATGCTTTCAAGCCTGACACATATACAACAAAAGTCGCTAATGGAAAAGAAGTTTTGGTTATTGAATTTCATGATGACTGTAATCGTGAAGCCGGACCGATTTTTGAAGAAATAATCAAGTCTCTTGATGTTAAAGTTATTAACTGAAAATAAAAATAATTATTTTTCTGATATACTAACAAAAATAAAACTGTAATTTCAAGGAAGAAATATGGCTGAAGAAAAAGAAACCGAAGAATCCGCACCCGTAGAAAAAAAATCCAGTAATTTGCTGATGATTATTATCATTGTTGTTTTGATTCTTATCATAATTATAGGTGCTGTAGTTGCCTTTTTGTTAATGGGTTCAGATGAAGAAGCAGTAGTCAACAATGCTCCTCAGGCACAGGAAAGAATGGCAGATACACATACAAGCAGAAAGAGTGTATCTAGCAGTTCATTTGACAACAACAGAAAACTGAGTGATATCGGTGTCTTATATCCGCTGGACACTTTTACAGTTAACTTAAAAAGTGATTCAGGAAGAAGATATCTCAAAGCAACAATGTCTTTAGAACTTGATTCTCCCGAGCTCAGTCATGAACTTGACTCAAAAGCACCGGTACTTCGGGACAGAATTATTCGAATACTCAGTTCTAAAACTTTAGAAGAAATCTCTTCCAAAAAAGGCAAACAAAAAGTTTCACAACAAATTATGGATACACTGAACTCTATGATTACTGACGGAAAAATACAAGGTATCTATTTTACTGAATTTGTCATTCAATAATTAATGATTGGGATAGATATTATAAAAGCATCGCGTATGCAGCATCTGATGACGCGGTTCGGTGACAAAGGGCTTCGCAGATTTCTATCAGAAAATGAGATCAGACTTGTAAAGTCCTACAAAACAGCAGCCGGATTCTGGGCTGCAAAAGAGGCATTTTCTAAAGCACTGGGAACAGGCATAGGTGCAGAGTGTTCCTTTTTCGATATGAAAATTTATAAATCGGAAAAAGGCGCTCCGCTTTTTGCACTTTCAAAAAAGATCATTGAAAAATTTAAGATTACTGATGTTGCTTTATCGATTACACATGACGGAGACTATGCCATCAGTGTTGTCAGTATAGAGTTTTTAAACTCACCCTCCTCCGACAAAATCAAGCAGTTCTAGTTTATCATTATCTTTTAAAACTTTTTTATCCCAGTCATTTTGCTTTACGATTTCCATATTTACTGCCGCTGCCATAACTTTATCAACCAAATCAAGTTCTTTTAATATTTCCAAGAGTGTTATATCTTCTTTAAAAACTTTGCTGTTTCCATTCACTATTATTGTCATTAATATTTCCCGTTTCTATTTTTTAAGGTACCCTTTTTGTAATTGTACCAACTTTACTTGAATATCAGTGTAATATTACATATTATAATTGAGAAATATATTCTGCCAAAGCTTTGATGTCTGCATCAGAAAGTTTTGTCGCCTGTCCTTTCATAACAGCTTTCATAGCTCCGCCGTATGTTCCGTCTTTATAGCCTTTGAGCGCCGTTATGATTTTTGTTTTGTCCCATCCTTTAATTATCTGAGATTTTCCTAAAGCTTTTTTCTCAGCATGTGCTCCGTGACAACTTGAACAAGCAGTAAAAAGTTTTGCACCGTCAACTGTTTTTGTCTGGGGCACATCTTTTGTTACCTTTTCTACCACTACAAGCTTCTTTGTTTCAATGGCTTTTTGCACTGCAGCAACTTTTTGCATTGCATCATTTTGTCGGGTTTGAACAGGTTGTTTTTGGACCGTTTGTACCTCTTTCGCAGCTTCTGCTGTAGCCGATACATTCTCAGATTTTTTCTCGTCACTGCATCCTGCAATCAACATTGCAAGTACAACTGATAATACTATCTTCATTTTCATATTCCTTAATTGTTTATTAGTTATTGTACAGTATAATAGCTTTAATTTAATAAAGCGATGAAAACTATGAATTTTGAACCCTATCCATTTGAAAAATTAAACAATTTATTACAAAATATACAACCAAACAAAGGCTATTATCCCTCTGTTCTCACAATCGGCGAACCACAGTTTGAAACACCTGATTTCATACAAAAAACATTAACTGACAATACCGCACTTTTAAAAAAATATCCAAAAACCAGCGGTGAGACGATTTTAAGAGAAGCGCAAAGAGATTTTATAGGCAAACGCTTTGGTGTCACGCTGAACGATGCACAAATCATTCCCACATTCGGCACGCGCGAAGTCCTTTTTAACTTTCCGCAGTTTTTGCTTTTTGACAAGAAAAATCCCGTTATTGCCTACACAAACCCTTTTTACCAAATCTACGAAGGTGCGGCAACAGCGACACGAGCAAAAGTGATACATTTGAATTTGAGTGAAAAAAACAGCTTTAAACCAAAAATCAACGAAGAAGAGCTGGCAAAGTGTGATCTGGTTATACTTAACTTTCCAAACAATCCTACTACGGCAACGCTCACTCTTGACGAACTTGGAGAGTGGGTCAAACTCGCTCTCAAACATGATTTCGTTTTGCTCAATGATGAATGTTACAGCGAAATATATACAAACAGACCGATGCCTTCACTCCTAGAAGCCGCATTACATGTAAACAATGACACATTTAAAAATATTTTAGTGATTAACTCCATTTCCAAGCGTTCTTCTGCACCTGGTCTTCGCTCCGGTTTTATCGCCGGTGACGCCACAATATTGGGAGAGTATATGAAGTACAGAACCTACATAGGCTGTGCTTCGCCATTACCTTTGCAATATGCGGCAGCAGCGGCATGGAGCGATGAAGAACATGTTGTCAAAGCAAGAGCTGTCTATCAGGAAAACTTTCGTATAGCCCAGGAGATATTGGGAACCAAGATTCCTGATGCTACATTTTACCTCTGGATACATGTCGGTGACGCGCTTGAATTTACTAAAAGATTATACAAAAACTACAATGTAAAAGTACTTCCGGGCGAATATCTCGCCCGAGAAGATGCAAAAGACGACAACCCGGGCAAAGGATTCATTCGTATTGCACTGGTTGAGAATCCCCAAAAAACAAAAGATGCACTTGTAAGAATTAAGGAATGTTTAAATGAGCAAAGATAAAGAGTTAAAAGAAAAAATCCTCAAAGCCCAGCAAAGCGGTGACATAGCAGCACTTTATGTTTTGGAACAGCAGGCACATGAGAGTTTCGATGAAGAAACACTGCAAGGTTTTTATGCAAATATTCTTGATTTGGCGCTGGAAAAGCTTACCCAAACACTCGAAGAACACAGAAAAATGGATATGAACGAAGTGCAGGATTTTGCAACCCTGCGTGCTTTGTATGAATATGCGATAGAGCACTACTCCGCCGGTAAGACAAATGATGCTGCTGCCCTCTTTGAGGTACTCAGCGGGCTTAGTAATGACGAAAAATTTTCAAATGCTTTAAAACTGCACTGGATAGCAGCAGAGGAAAAAATTTCTTTTGATGACTTCCTTGACAGAGTTGCAGATTTGGAAGCGACACAAAGAGCGGGAACTTTTTACATAAGCGAGTTTCAGCAAGAGGCACAAAAATTGCTCGACACAATGAAAGACAAAGGCATACAAGCATGAAAATACACTTCATCGGCATCGGCGGCATCGGTATCTCAGGACTTGCACAGTATATGCATTACAAAGGGCATGAAGTCAGCGGTTCTGACATCAAAGAGACTGTTATTACCAAAAAACTGCGCGCTCTTGGTTTACATGTAACCATACCCCACTCTGCAGATGCTGTTACGAATCACGACCTGATTGTACACTCTGCGATTATCCGCCCTGACAATCCCGAAATTATTGCAGCCAAAGAAAAAGGTATAGAAGTGCTTGCCCGCCGTGAAGCACTGCCTAAAATTCTTCATGACAAAAAAGTCTACTCTGTTGCCGGAGCACATGGAAAGAGCACAACAACAGCAATTCTCTCAGCTATTATGAGCGGCTCTGCCATTATCGGTGCAGAATCCAAAGAGTTTGGTTCAAACGTCCGTTACGATGCAACAAATGATGTTATGATCTTTGAAGCCGATGAGAGTGACGGAAGCTTTATAAATTCAAATCCACATTGTGCCATTGTCATCAATGCCGAACCTGAACATATGGAATATTATGACTATAATTATGAAAGATTTTATGATTCATACAAAACTTTCATAAATCTTGCACCACTCAAAGTTTTAAATGCCGAAGACCCGTTTTTGGCAACACTGGTCAATGAAGTTGAAGCCAAGTGGCTTTATCCCAGCAAAGAGATACAAAACATAGAGTTCGTACTCATAAACAATCAGCCCCATACCCGTTTTACCTTCCGTGATTTTGGGAGTTTTGATGTTTGGGGATTTGGCAAGCATATTGCTATTGATGCAGCCCTCGCGATACTTGCCGCACATGAATCCATGTCCATAGAAGAGATACGCAAAAATATTTTAAACTTCAAAGGTATTAAAAAACGTTTTGATATTGTCGGATTTGAGCACGACAGTGTCATCATAGATGATTACGGGCATCATCCTACAGAGATTAAAGCCACTTTTGAATCGGTCAAAGAGTATGCCATGCTCAAAGGTTTTGACAAAATTACAGCCATTGGCAGCCGCACAAATACTCCAGAACCATTGACAATCTGGAGGAATTCATCAAATGTTTCGACGGAGCGGCCGAGCTTATCATCCTCCCCGTATGGGCAGCGGGAGAAGCACCGCGCGATATTGATTTTCAAGAAAATTTCAAACATTACAACCTTACTCTAGCGGACAAAATATCCCGCAGTAACAATACTATAAAAGTTATAAAAGACAATAAAGACTTGGAAACACTTGATAAAGGGCTCATCATCGGTTTTGGTGCAGGTGATATTACCTATCAAATCAGAGGCACACTGTAATGGCATATATTTACGGTTTAATTATAGTAACACTTTTATTCGCGGCACTGCATTATTTTACAGAACTTAACAACTCTCAAAAACTTCTAATCGGAGCTGTATTGCTCTTTATCATACTCGGTGCCATTACCTACAACAAATATAATCAGGCACAAAGAGACAAAATGCTCAAGACAATAATAAAATACAAACAGGGAAAAACGATTACATGTAACGGCGTCGATGTCAATGCAGACATATACTCCCTCAGTACAGGAACCTACACCTTCATAGGCAAAAAGAACACACCCCACTATGCAGAGATGATAAGTGCAGACAGTTGTGAATAAAACTGCTAAAAGTTCCCGAGTCGATACCCTCATCCACCAACTTGACTTAGTTGAACATATAGAACAGTTTAAAAGTTTTTTTTCCCGTGAACACTCTTTGTACATTGAAGGTGATCAGGAACTGCATTTTCGTTATCAAAGAGTTGGATAAGCTGGAGTTTAAAGCCCCGCCTAAAGTAAGTGATTTTTTTGAAATCAAAGGACATTTGAAAAAACACGGTGTCTTAAATTTTGAACAGATTTTTGAGATTGTCAAAATTGTGCGCTATTTTCGTTATTTTAAAAACAGAGAACTTGAGGGCCTAATCGGAGAATGGATGGAAAAATTCATCATCCCGGAACAGTTTTTGGAAATAGAAAAATATTTCACAAATGACGGAAAATTTGAAGAAAATCTGGATGAAAACCTTTTTGCGCTCAGTAAACGCATACAAGAGCACAAAAGCAACATCTCAGGCGCACTCAAAAGAATGATGTCGAGTTCCAAACTCGCCGGCTACCTTGTCGATACCCAGATTCACTTTATAAACAATGAAGAGTGTCTGCTTGTACGCGGCGGATTTAACCATGTCCTTAAAGGTGCCATACTTGGCAGAAGTACCGGTGGATTTTTTTATGTTGCACCCGACAGCGTACTTAAATCAAAAGAGCAAATTCGTTTTATAGAGCAAGAACGTGAAGCAATATTTTACGAATATGCCAAAGAATTTTCAAAAAAACTCTATGAACTGCAGCCTTTTATCAACTTTATAGACAAAGAGTTTACAAAGTTTGACAACTATCAGGCACGGGTACTCTTTGCAAAAAGCAAAAACCTGCAGCTCGTCAAAAGCAAAAAAGATTCAAAAATAGTGCTCAACAGTTTTATTCACCCGGCTCTGCATAATGCAAAACCTATCAATGTTGACTTTTCCAAAAATATTTTGATGATTACGGGTGTCAATGCCGGCGGAAAAACCATGCTTTTGAAGTCCATATTGGCGGCTTCTTTTATGGCAAAGTATATTATTCCTATGAAACTTAATGAGACAAAGTCACATATAGGCAATTTTAAAGCGATACAGGCCATTATAGATGATCCGCAAAATGTCAAAAACGACATCTCGACTTTTGCAGGCAGAATGCAGCAGTTTTCACGTATATTTGAGTACAAATCAGCACTCATCGGAGTCGATGAGATAGAACTCGGAACAGACTCTGATGAAGCGGCGGCGCTTTTTAAGGTCATTCTCGATGATTTAATCAAACGCGGACAAAAAGTGGTTGTGACCACCCACCACAAACGCCTTGCTGCACTGATGGCAGACCGTGATGATGTGGAACTGATGGCTGCCATTTATGATGAAGAGCAGCGAAAACCCACTTATGAATTTATGCAGGGTATCATCGGGAAAAGTTACGCATTTGAAACAGCCAGCCGTTACGGCATTTCAAATACCATTGTCAATGAGGCAAAAAAAGTCTACGGCGACAACTCGGAAAAACTTTCACTCTTGATCGAACGCGGTTCACAACTTGAACGTGAACTCAGGCAAAAACATCAAAAAGTCGATGAAAAACTGGATGAAATTCATAAAAAAGAGCATGCCCTCAAAGAACAAAAAGAACAGCTTTTGCGTGAACTTGAAAAAGAAAAAGCAGCACTCAAACACTCTTATGATGTTGCCATAAACGAAGCCAAAAATGCGGCAAAAGCAGGCGATGTCAAAGAGATTCACCGTGCGATGAACAAAGCAAACAAAAAACTGCCAAAACAGACACAAAAAGAGGACAAAAGAAATATAGAGTTTAAAGTCGGAGACAAAGTCAAATACCACTCCCAAAAAGGGACGATAGTCTCCATGAAAGGCAAAAACGAGGCGACCATAGAAGTGGACGGTATGCGGGTTCGCGTCAGAACAAAACATCTCAAACCTACACAAATCATTCAACCGAAACCGGCGACAAATCTGAGCTTACATGTAGAGAAAAAAGCGGGACTCAAATGTGACTTGCACGGTTTAAGAGGCGAAGAGGCCTGTGAAGTCTTAGACAAATTTTTAAGCGACGCCCTTATCAACGGCTGGGATGAAGTCATAGTCTATCACGGCATAGGCACAGGAAAACTCTCTTATGCGGTCAAAGAGTTTTTAAAACGCCACCCGCGAGTGAAAAAATTTGAGGATGCCCCACAGCATATGGGCGGATTTGGAGCAAAGGTAGTACATCTGTAATGGCAAAATCAGTTGCAATCATCGGAGGCGGTGCAAGCGGGCTTTTGTGTGCCGTCTTTTGTGCAAAAGCAGGTTTACATGTAACGCTCTATGAGCAAAATACCAAACCGGCAAAAAAAATTCTCGTCTCTGGAAACGGACGCTGTAATATTACAAACAAAAATTTACATGTAAACGATTTTTTTTCTCAAAATCCGAATTTTGTAGAGTATGCCATCAGGAACTTCGGATTTAAAGAGTTTGAAAAATTTGCCGCATCAATCGGACTGCTCTTACATGTAACGGATGACGGAAGAGCCTATCCGCTGAGCAATGAAGCCAAAAGTGTTGCCAAGATTTTTATAGAATATGCCCTGAGCCTTGGCGTTGTTTTTCATACAGAGCATAAAATTACCGATATAAAAAAACTGACAAACAGCTATGACAGTGTTGTCGTTGCCAGCGGTTCGCGTGCTGCTTCTCATTTGGGCGGTAATGCCGATGCCGAGGAGTTTGCCAAAGCCTTTGGGCACACTGTCATTGAAGCCTACCCCTCTTTGGTACAACTCCACCTCAATTCTAAAACAGCCCACAAAATGAGCGGAGCCAAAATCAATGCCGAAGTAACGCTGTTTGTCAATCAGCAAAAAGAGCTTACATGTAACGGCGATGTGCTTTTTACAAATTACGGTGTTTCCGGTTTTGCTATTTTGGATATCTCCCAACATGCCTCACAAGCACTCTTGGAGTACGGGGCTGTTGATATCTCCATCAACCTGCTTCCTGAATTTACAGCACAAAAACTCTCTGCCCATCTCTTACATGTAAAGAAAAACATGCCTGCGTTTACTCTTTTGGATGTATTGGTCGGCTTAGTTCCCTTAAAAATAGCAAACGGTATTTTGCAGGACCTGCATCTCAACCCTGAGAGCAAAAATATAGATACAAAACTCTCCAAAAAAATAGCAAACCTGATGCTCAACTGGCGATTTGAAGTAACAGACACGCATGGATTTCGGCACGCAGAAGTCAGCGGCGGAGGCATAAATACCTTAGAAATAAACAACAAAACATTTGAATCAAAAAAACAGAAGAATCTCTACTTTATAGGAGAGTGTCTCGATGTCGTCGGCAAACGCGGCGGATACAACTTTGCTTTTGCCTGGGCAAGTGCCTATGCGGCGGCCAACGCCATAAGTGCAGATTAAAACATAAACAGATAAAATATACTTATATTAAAAAAGGTTGCTTGTATGTCCACACCGCTTATAATTCTCATAGTGCTTGCCATAGTTCTCATTCTTATGTACAACTCGCTTGTTGCAAAGAAAAATCAGGTTGAAAATATTTTTGCCTCAGTCGATACGCTTTTGAAAAAACGATATGACCTCATACCAAATCTTGTTGCCGGTGTCAGTAAGTATATGCAGCATGAAAATCAATCCTTGAAGATATAACAAAACTCCGTGCCCAGGCAAACAAAACAAATCTGAGCAACAAAGAGAAAATAGATTTGGACAAAAAAATGAGTGCTGCTCTTGGCTCAATTATGATTGCGGTTGAGAACTACCCTGAGCTCAAAGCAAATGAAAACATTCTGCATCTGCAACATTCGCTCAATGAAGTAGAGGCACAGATCTCGGCAGCCCGCCGTGCTTACAATCAAGCCGTTACGGATTACAACAATGCACTTGAGCAGATTCCTACAAATATCATGGCAAATATGATGGGCTACAAGAAAAAAGATGTTTTTGTCATCAGTGAAGACGAGAGAAAAAATGTCAATGTCAAAGAGCTGTTTTCTTAAGATATGAAAAATATCAGTGAGTTAACAGATTTTTACTATAAAACACTCTTCCCTGTTTTGCAGGAACTTGAAAATAAAAGAGAAAAACTTAAAAAAAAGATCATAAATATCGGTATTGTATATACTGTTATTTTCCTGCTTTTTGCTTTTGCACTTTTACAAAACATCCAAAACATTGAAGCCTGGATTTTTGCAGCAGTTGTGTACCTCACTGTGGGCGGAGGCATATACAAATACCTCATCAAAGATTATACCGCACAGTTTAAGAGCCTCATCATTGAGCCCTTGATTCAAGAGATCGATAAAAATCTCACTTATCTGCCAAATGCGCATATTGCACAAGAGAGTTTCACCCGTTCAAAGATTTTTACCGCACGGCCTGACAAATTCAGCGGCAATGACTATATTCGAGGAGCAATTGATGGAATAAAAATAGAACTCTCAGATATTCATGCCCAAAAAAAACATAAAGATTCAAAAGGCAGAACAAGCTGGAGCACAATATTTCAAGGTCTTTTTATTGTTTGCGAATTTAACAAACATTTTGCATCCCAAACCATCATTCTTCCCGACAGTGCCCAAAATACATTTGGCACGCTTATCGGCAACTGGCTGCAGGCAAACAATATGAGCCGCAGCGAACTTGTAAAAATGGACAATATTGCCTTTGAAAAAGAGTTTGTTGTCTATTCAAACGACCAAATTGAAGCACGCTATATTTTGACACATACACTTATGAGCAAACTTCTGCATTTGAAAAAAAAATCAAAACACCCTCTCTATGTCTCTTTTTTAGACGGCAATATTTATATGGCAATAGAGTATAATAAAGATCTTTTTGAACCGTCTGTATTTCATTCACTTTTAAAGTATAAAATAGCAATGCAATATATACAAACCCTGCATTTGGCACTGGGAATTGTCGGGGAGTTACAACTCAACCAAAAACTATGGAGTAAACGATGAAAATAAAACTAACACTGGCAGCACTTTTAACCACCCTCAATTTGTATGCACTTACAATCGGGGAAGCACCAAAAAATGTAACAATAGAGGGTGAAAAAGGAGGACTGGTAACAGGAGGCGCATGGAACTCAAATATGCTTAAAAATAAAGTATTTGTCATGTTTTATGTTGATCCTGATGAAAAAGATGTCAATGAAGATTTTTCTCAGGCACTGAAGAAAAAACACTACAGAGAAAAAGGAGCGTTTGGCAGTATTGCCATTGTCAATATGGCGGCAACATGGAAACCAAACTTCGCAATCGAAGCCATCCTCAAAGGCAAACAAAAAGAATTTCCAAAAACGATCTATGTAAAGGACAAAGACAAAACTCTGGTAAAAGAGTGGAAGATAGCGGATGATGCTTCAAATATCGTCATTTTTTCAAAAGACGGCAAAGTCCTCTTTTACAAATCAGGAAAAATGAGTGCAGACGATACACAAAAAGCATTTCAAATCATTGAGGAAAATATATAAATGGAGAATGAGACAAACATCCTTGCTCTGAGTATCAAAGACCTTTTTACAAAAAAAATGCTGATGTATTCACTCATGCCTTTTGTCATCAGTATGCTAATTTTGTATATTCTCTTTTTTATCGTTGCCGGTCTTGGTGTTGACCAGCTCACAACCATGGAGATACAAAGCACACAAACGACGATCCAAAACGGCATACCTCACACAGAAAGCTTTCAGGCCACACTCGCAGGTACGGGCATCATGAAATTTTTAATGAGCAGTGCGCTGACTTCCTGGATAGCCACTTTTCTTATCTATACCATAGGCGGATTCATGACATTGTATGCTTCTATATTTGTAGCACTGCTTGTTATCGGCTTTTTAACCCATGCTATTTTGAAAGAAATTCACTACAGGCACTATCAGGATGTAGCAATGATAGGCTATTCCAATGCAGCAGAAGGCATATTTTTAACACTGAAATGGATGTTTGTTATGATTGTCCTGTTTTTTGTATTTATTCCCCTGTATTTTATACCCGTTGTAAACATCATAGCATTCAATTTTCCGCTGTATTACTTCTTTCATAAAATGATGATCTATGATGTCTCTTCGGCAATATGCACCAAAGAAGAAGCGATGAAAATCAGGTTTTTTCATGCCAATACACTCAGGCTCAAGACACTGGGACTCTATCTGCTCTCACTCATCCCTTTTGTTATATTTTTTGCATCTGTTTTTTATGTGATATATCTTGGACACAGTTTCTTTTTAGAAACCAGAAAGTTACGCAATGAAAGCTAATATGGCATTGTGTCCGGAATCGGTACTGTAGCACCGACTGCTGTTGCTTTCCTCCCACTCTCGGCCCACCCTAAAGGATGGGTTCCGAGCAAACCGCATATTCCATGGAATCGGTACTTTAGTGCCGACTGTTTAGAATTAAAAGTACAGGTTCGAAAAACTACTCTTCCTCTTTTTCTTCCTGCATTACCATTTTCCTGTAAGCTTCATCTTTTGGAACCATTCCGGCTTCATACAAAAACTGGCTTGGCACAAAGTTCTGTTTTTTAATCTTGTCGTATTTGGCATAACTCAAATAGAGTATGTCTTTTGCCCGTGTGACTGCCACATAAAAAAGCCGTCGCTCTTCATCAAGACTCCCACCCCGCTGCATCAGTTTTCTGTTTGGAAAACGCCCGTCCATCAAATCTATCACATACACTTCTTTGTATTCAAGCCCTTTGCTTGCATGCACACTCAAGAGATTAACCCCCTCTCCCTGCGTCAAGTCGGATGAACCCAAAATCATCGCATTTAAAAAACGTTCATGCTCAGAATAAGGTTTTGAGAGCTCTTCTAAAAGCAGAGTTTTTCTCTGTATTCTGCTCAGTGCTTCCGTTTTTTGTTTCTCATCAACAGAACCGTCTTTGAGTGTCGCTCTTTTAGTTGCAAGTACATCGGATATATACATGTAAAGCGATGAATTTGCAATTTTTTTCACGACTGTTTTTGGCTGTTTCACCCCTTTTAGATCACGAAAAAGCAAGTAAAAATTATGCAAAAAAGTCGCGCTCTCTTTTGTAAGTTTTGGATGTTTGAGTACCGGATTTTTCATAAATTTTGCTTCAAATCCGAGTTTTGCATATTTTCCGACAGCACCGAGTTCCAAAAAATCATCAAAAAGACCGAGCTGATGGTTGAGTTTGCGCTTTTCAAAAGGATTTTTCATCCCCTCATCAGGCGCATAGAGTCCGTAAAAAATACTCCCCTGCCCTAAAGCTTTGAGTGCAATATAGAGCTCTTTTGCCATAGCAGAGCCAATGCCCCGTGCAAATTCAAAGAGATGTATAAAAGCCATCATATCCGACTCGTTCACAAGCAGTGTGTATAAATCAAGTATCGCTTTTATTTCGCGCGAATCAAAAAAACTTGTGCCTCCTTTACGTTTGCAGGGAATATCAAGCTCACGAAGTCCAACTTCTATACCGTCAGCCGAGGAGTTATTACGAAAAATCACGGCTATTTCTTCTTGGGTGTCTGCGTATCGCGAATCATGGCAGCCATAGCATGATACTGGTCAAACAGCTCATCAAATGCCAAAAGTTTTGGAGCCTGCGCATCATATATACGTGTCACTTCCAGTTTTTTCGGATAAATTCTCTCATTATGCTCAATGACCTTGTTTGCAAGAGAGAGAATAGGCACAGAAGAGCGGTAGTTTTTTGTCAGAGTATGCACAACCGCATCAGGATATTTTGTCGTAAAGGAGCCTATAATCCCGATATCAGCACCGTTAAAAGCATAAATACTCTGATCATAATCCCCCACACAAAAGAGCGAGGGCGGGTTCATCGCATCTATAAGCGTTCCCTGCAGGGCATTGGTGTCTTGGTACTCATCCACCAAAACCTCTTTATATCCCAGTTCGTCATTTTTGCACATCTCTCTGAAGTTCAACAGCAAATCGTTAAAATTTAAAAAACCGTACTCTTTTTTCAGTGCTTCAAATTCATCGACTATATCGGCATATATCAGAGCAAAGAGTTCATGTTCGGGATATTTTTCTATAAGCCAATCTTCAAAATTATTTTGCAGTTCCGTATTTTGGTAAAAAGAGTACAAATCGTACAGATAATTCCCGCCGTAGGGCTGTACTTCAGCCTCTATATGCATAAAAGAGCGCTTTTCAAAGACAGAGCGAAAGAGTGTTTTGAGTTCTCTCTGCTGTTTGAGCACCACTCGTTTGTCTCTTTTTTTCAGCCATCTGTAGCTGACCGCATGAAATGTTCCCGCATCAATTTTTTTGGCAACACCCCCGCCGAAATACTCTGCAACACGTGCCACCATCTCTGCTGCCGCCTTGTTTGTAAAAGTCAGCAGAAGAATTTCATTTGGTGCAATGCCATTGTTTAAAAGATGTCCGATTCTGCCGACAATAGTCGAGGTTTTTCCTGTTCCGGCAGAGGCAATGATGAGATTTTTACTGTAAGGAGATGTTGCAGCGGCATACTGTTCTTCATTTAATCGGGACAACGGCATAAACAAACTCCTTGGGCAAAAATTTTAAGAGTGTGATTATACTTATTTATTGTTAAATTTATTTGGGATATGCTAAAATCATTTAAATTAAATGTTTTAAGGCAAGCCATGGAAGAAAATAAAAAAATATTAGAGATTGTTTCGAATGAGGCAAAAAACTCTATCGCACAGATTCCTGTTGTCACACCTACTATTTATGCTTCAGTTTTTTCAGACTTTGCCAAGAAAAACAATCTTGAAATAGAAGATGAGGAAAGCCTTTCAAGAAAAATTATAGAAACTGAATGTTCACGATTTACAACTTTACAAAATGAAACATCCAAAAATGTACAGGCCTTAAGTGAAAATACAAACAGGGCCATTCATGCTATTGAGAACAAAGACGAAAAATTCTCAATCAGGTGTTGCAAGAGACGCAATATCTTCGTCAAGAAATTGAAAAACTCAAAGAATCTGTTTACAAAGATGAACTGACCCACGCATATAACAGAAAATGGCTTCATGATACTCACCTGGACCCGCTTGGCAATACTTTTGTGCATAATGGAACGCTTGCTATTATAGATCTGAACTATTTTAAACAGGTGAACGATACACATGGCCACATTATCGGTGATAAAGTTTTAATATTTTTGACAAATGAACTGAAAAAATTAAAAATTCCTGTCATACGCTACGGAGGTGATGAGTTTATCATACTCTTTGGCGACAGTGTCTCCGAGGAAAAAGCAAGCTCTTTTTTAAATACAATCAGAGAAAATGTTCTTGGCAAAAAATTAAAAGCACACAACGACACCTTTCGTGTCAGTTTTTCATTTGGTGTAACCAAATTTAAAAAAAATGATCTCCTGCCACAGGTTATAGAAGTAGCTGATAAAAATATGTACAATGATAAGATAGAGATAAAAAAGAGAGTAACCGGCATATAGCAATTTCTAAGCAAATACTCACCTCTTTTTGGATATAATCGCGCAATTTTAATTTAGATAATTTAAGGCGCGCACTATGTCAGACAACAAATACAATCCACAAGAAACCGAAAACAAATATTATAAAATTTGGGAAGAAAGAAAATACTTCGAAACAGACGGAAACAAAGCCATACAAGAAGAAAATAAAAACTTCTCTATTATGATGCCACCGCCAAACGTAACAGGACGACTGCATATCGGGCATGCTCTTACCTTTACACTCCAAGACATCATTACCCGCTACAAACGCATGGACGGCTACAAAACACTTTGGCAGCCGGGAACGGACCATGCAGGAATTGCCACACAAAATGTTGTTGAAAAACAACTCTTAGAACAGGGACTCACGAAAGAAGAGATAGGACGCGAAGCATTTTTGGAAAAAGTCTGGGCATGGAAAGAAGAATCTGCCGGCATAATGACAGAACAGCTTCGTAAAATGGGCGTAAGTCCTGCCTGGGAGAGAGAGCGCTTTACCATGGATGAAGGTCTGCAAAAGTCAGTCAAAGAAGCTTTTGTCCATCTCTACAATGAAGGTTTGATTGTTCGCGGAAACTACATGGTAAACTGGTGCACACATGACGGGGCCCTCTCAGATATCGAAGTAGAACACGAAGAAGAAGATGGTAAGTTTTACCATATGCTTTACCATTTTGCAGATGGCAGCGGCAGTGTTGAAGTGGCGACTACACGACCTGAAACCTATTTTGGAGATACTGCCGTCATGGTACATCCTGATGATGAAAGATACAAAGACATCATAGGAAAAGAAGTTGTTTTACCGCTTCTTGATAGAAAGATTAAAATTATTGCAGACGCTTATGTCGATACGGAGTTTGGAACAGGTGTCGTAAAAGTCACGCCTGCACATGACCAGAATGACTACGAAGTCGGGAAACGCCATGATTTGGAATTTATTACGGTTTTTGATGAAAAAGGTATTTTAAATGACTATGCCGGAGAATTCAAAGGCATGGAACGCCTTGAAGCACGAGAACCTATTGTAAAAAGACTCCAGGAAGAGGGTTATATCGTTAAATAGAAGACCACAAACATCAGGTTGGACACTGTTACCGATGTAAAAATGTAGTAGAGCCGTATATTTCAAAACAATGGTTTGTTCGCAAAGAAGTCGCTGACAAATCATACAAAAAACAAATGCAGGTGAAGCAAAATTTTTCCCGCCGCACTGGATAAACTCCTTACAATTCATGGATGGGTGAACTCCGTGACTGGTGTATAAGCCGTCAACTCTGGTGGGGACACCAGATTCCTGTTTTTTACTGCGGGGATTGTGACCATGAATGGGCAACAGAAAATGAACACCCGACTGAGTGTCCAAAATGTGCTTCAAAAAACATCTCTCAAGACCCTGATGTACTCGATACATGGTTTTCTTCTGCTTTGTGGCCATTCTCTACACTTGGCTGGGGTCAAGGTGATACCGAGATGGACAAGCTTTTTCAATCACAGGATATGAAAGATTTTTATCCAAACTCTTTGCTTATTACCGGTTTTGACATTCTTTTCTTCTGGGTTGCAAGAATGATGATGATGGGCGAACATTTTATAGGAGAACTGCCGTTTAACCACATCTATCTGCATGCGCTCTTGTGCGTGATGAACACGGTCAGAAAATGAGCAAATCAAAAGGCAATGTCATTGATCCTCTTGATATGGTCAATAAATACTCTGCTGATATATTACGCTTTACTCTTGCCATTTCTGCTGCTCAGGGACGTGATATACGAATGAGTGTTGACAAACTCGAACAAAACCGTAACTTTACAAACAAACTCTACAATGCAAGCAAATACCTGCAGATGAATGGTGATACTTTTCCTGATATGGAGAGTTTTTGTGTTGAGACCGATCTTGGTCGTTATGATGAGCCGTTTGAATTTTGCTACAAAAGAGGTTCGTACCTATCTTGATGAGTACAAGTTTAACGATGCCGCCCTTACAATGTACCGTTTCTTATGGAATGAATTTTGTGACTGGGGTATTGAGTTGAGTAAAGCAGACAAAGCATCCATCATAGAACTTGGTGCAATTTTCAAAGAAGCCATGAAACTCCTGCATCCGTTTATGCCGTTTATCACAGAACATCTCTACCATGAACTCAGCGGCACTTCTTTGAAAATACTGATTCTATTATGATTAAAAATTTCCACATAAAACAAAACAGCGCAAAGAAGAAAAAACATTTGCCATTATGGATGCCATCGTCTCCATTCGCCGTGCAAAAGTTTTGGTTGATCTGGCAAATCAGAAAATCAAAAAGCCTATGTGAAAATTGACGGTCTGAGCGAAAAAGAAAAGGCAATGATGTTGCCTTTTATCGCAAAACTTGCAAAAGTGGAAGATGTAGAATTTACCGATACAAAAATAGAAAATGCGGTCAGTGACATCGCAGACAGCTGCGAAACTTTCATTCCGACAGATTCTATTGATTTGACACCGATTATCAACAAACTGACAAAACAGGATGAAAAACTCCAAAAAGAGATAGGCAAACTGAGCGGGATGCTGAACAATGAACGCTTTGTTGCGAATGCTCCGGCAGATGTTTTGGCAAAGAATCGTGAAGCACTCAAAGAAGCAGAAGCCAAACGTGAAAAAGTTTTAGCACAACTAGATTCACTAAAGGCATAATTTGTTTGATATAAGAAAATACACCTCTCCAAATATAAAAAACGATATTTTATCAGGTCTTGTTGTTGCAGTGGCACTGGTACCTGAAGCTATTGCTTTTAGCTTTATAGCAGGTGTCAGTCCTATTGTAGGACTTTATACTGCTTTTATCTTAGGTGTTATTACTGCACTTATCGGTGGAAAACCGGGAATGATCAGCGGAGCTACCGGCAGCGTCGCTGTTGTTATAGTCGGGCTTGTTATAGAAGCAAACCTAAAACTCACAGCACAGGGGTTTAGCGGAGATGAACTCTACTTCCATATGCTCCACTATGTTTTGCTGGCAACCATCATAGCAGGACTTATCCAGGTTGCTGTAGGAGTGCTGAAATTTGGAAAATTTATCCGTCTTGTTCCCCAACCTGCCTTATATGGTTTTGTAAACGGTCTGGCAATCGTTATTGCCATGGCACAGTTTAAATTCTTTGAGGGACAGGGTTTAAATATGTATGTTATCGTAGCCATTACCATGTTTATAATGTACTTCTTGCCAAAATATACAAAGGCTGTTCCCTCAGGACTTGTTGCCATCGTCCTTTTAACACTTGTGGTGTATTTTACTCATTTAGACACACTCACCGTCGGAGCATTGGCCGATTTGTCAGAGTTTAAAGGGAAACTGCCGCATCTCATTATTCCCGATACGCTTTTTAGTATGGATGCCATTGTCATGGTTCTTCCTTATGCTGTTATTATGGCTCTTGTCGGTCTTATAGAATCACTCTTGACACTTGCAGTTTTAGATGAAATGAGTGGGACAAGAGGCAGTGGAAACCAGGAGTGTATCGCTTTGGGAACCGGAAATATCGCCTGTGGATTTTTTGGAGGCATGGCGGGATGTGCAATGATCGGGCAGAGTATCATCAACTATACATCAGGCGGTCTCGGACGGCTTTCCTCATTTACGGCAGCTGTCGGACTTTTGATCTTGGTCATCTCTTTAACAGATGTTTTAAATGCCATTCCAGTCGGTGTTCTTGTGGGTATTATGTTTATGGTGAGTATAGGAACATTTGAGTGGTCGAGCTTCTCACATCTCAAACATATGCCTCGTGCCGATGTTTTTGTTATGGTCGTTGTGACAATTATAACAGTTGTAGAAGATTTGGCTGTTGCAGTCATAGCCGGTGTTATCATCTCTGCACTTGTATTTGCATGGAAGCATGCACGCATCTGGGCAAAAACACATACAGAAGCAGACGGAACAAAAGTATATGAACTTGAAGGTCCGCTCTTTTTTGCAAGTGCTACAACTTTTTCAGATAATTTTGACATTCCAAATGATCCGCCAAAAGTTGTCATTGATTTTAAAAATGCGAGAGTATTGGATTTTTCCGGTGTCGAAGCCATAGATTCTCTCGTAAAAAAATATGAAGATGCCGGCAAAAATCTTCTTTTGCGCCACTTAAGTGATGACTGTAAAAAAATCATGAAAAAAGCCGGACCGCATTGCAGTTATGAAGAAGATGATCCGACATACAAGGTTGCTATTAATTATTAAATTGTGTTTCAATGTGAAACATGATTTTAACTTTTAACATTTTCAATACATGTAATGATATCTTTTAATCTATATCAGCATATCATTAAATATGAATTTAAAATCTTTGCAGATAAAAATTATCCTTATTTTTTCTCTTCCTGCCATTGCATTACTTTACTTTTCCTATTCTTTGGTAAATGAAAACTATATCAAGTATAAGAACAGTACTTCCTATGCATTCTCTGCAAAACAAACAAAAATTCTCAGTAAACTCATTCATAATTTACAACTTGAAAGAGGACTGAGTGCAGGGTACCTTGTTTCAAAAGATGAAATAATCCGAAAAAATCTGGAAAAACAGTATAAGCATACAGACAGTGCCTATCAGGATCTGATTCATTTTTCAAATGCATATCAGTATCTTAAAAAGCAGTTTCATTCTATTACGGCAGTGAGAAGAAAAGTTCTTAAAACACAAATCAGCTTTTGGGATGAAATGCAATATTATAATACCCTCAATAAAGAACTGCTTCAGGCTATTACTGCACTGATGCATAATTTAGAATCAAAATCATATAACGGCAAAGCCCTTATTGAACTTCAAAAACTTAAAGAGTATGTGGGACAGGAAAGAGCGTATGTTTATAACCAGATACTCGCTCCCAAAAAAAATGAAAAGTATATACATTATATTCATCTCCTGCAGGAAAAAGAGAAAAAGCTCCAGACTATTTTTTACATATGTGCTTCAAAAAACACACAAAATATTTTCAAACAACTCATACAAAAAGAGACTGTACAAAAAACAGCTGCCTTACGAACAATGTTTTTTCAGAATAAACTCTCATCCAAAGAAGATGCAAAAATATGGTTTCAGACTGCTTCACAATACATTACACAACTTTACAATGTGTCAAGCCACATTCTCAATACCATTGTAACAGATGCCCTGCAGACACAAAAAGATATAAAACGGGTTTTTACATATACAATTATCTTCTGGATTCTCTCTTTTATCTCTTTTTTTCTCCTCCTCTATTATATTAACGCTCTTATCAGAAAAGAGGACAAACTTCTTGCAAAAATACGTATAGCTTCCCATACATTCGACTCACACGAGGCTATAGTCATTACTGACAAAAACGGTGTTGTACTTGAAGTCAATAAATCTTTTACCAGAATTACAGGATATAAAGCAAATGAGATTATAGGACAAACCACAAAGCTGCTAAAATCGGGCAAACACAGTAAAGAATTTTATGCCAACATGTGGCATCAACTCCTTTCATCCGGACAATGGAAAGGTGATATTTACAACAAACGTAAAAACGGTGAAATTTATCCTGAAAGACTCTCTATTACTGCTATTAAAGATAAAAACGGTGAAATTATTAATTTTATTGCACAGTTTTATGATATTTCAGACTTAAGAAATGCACAGGAAGAGGCTCAATATCAGGCAAATCATGATTTTCTCACAGGACTCATGAATAGAAAAGCTTTATTGCAAAGACTCCATGAAGAGAATGCAAAGGCAATCAGACATAGCTTTATTCATGCTTTTTTATTTATAGACTTGGACAATTTCAAACAGGTCAATGACACCTATGGCCACCATGTCGGAGATGAACTTCTCATTCAAGTCTCACACAGAATGAGAAGCATCTTAAGAGAAGAAGATATTCTTGCAAGAATCAGCGGTGACGAGTTTGCAATCATTTTAGTAAATATAGCAGAGACAAAAGAGGCCGCCAAAGAGTATGCACAAAAAAAATGCCACTCTATCATAGAAGCCCTCTCTCGTACATTTGTCATTGAAGGAAATGAAATTCACATTGGTGCAAGTATAGGCATTAAAATCTTTCCCGATGAAAAACACAACATAGAAAATATTATGAATGATGCCGACAAAGCCATGTATGTTGCCAAAAAAAACGGAAAAAACAGTTGTTCGATTTACAGTGAGATTTGAATCCTATTTTACATAAACAAAGCTTTCGGGTATGACAGATCTGTACTTGGGGATACTTTGTCCCAAAGAAGCATTTATATATGTCGGATCCGCTACAACATACCTTTGTCCTGATACCTGTACACTCTCCCCTGCCATCGGTACATGTAAAGCAGTACTCATGTGATCTTTATACTGAACACCCACAATACCAATACCAAACAAATCTTTCACCAAACGGGCATACAATACAGCTCTGTCCTCGCAATCTGATTTTTTATAATAAAGTGTTTCCTCTGCAAACATAACTTTTTCTCTGCCAAACTGTTCCTGATCACGCTCATATATAAAAGCTTTTTGTACAAAATGCAGTACAAAATCCAAAGCTTCACTTGCTTTTTTGTTCTCAGTATATTTCTTGATATCCCCTGCTATGTCTTTATATGTCTCATACTCCAAAGGTGCATTGAAAAAAACTTTATATTCCACCTGAGGATATGTTTTCATAAAATCTATGAGATTTTGGTTATACCGATAAGAAAAAGTGTAAACTTTTCCATGTTCTTTAAAAGAAACAGTTTTTGTTTGGATTTTTTTTGCAAGTACAGGAAGTGTTTTTAACGTAAAATCAAGTGCTTTTGTTGCATCAGGATAATCATTTTTATACGTATAGACTTTTGCAATATTTTCTTTGTTATATTTAGAAATGACATAAAATTTTCTATTGTCCAGTGTATAGTTTGGTGTAGAGTAGATCTTGCCTTTGACGCTGTGAAGTAAAACTATATGTTTGTCTGCACCCAAAGCTACACGGACTCTGTAGCCAAGCTTATTCAACAAAAACCAGCTCAATAATTTTTCATTATCCGGTGTAGAAAAAAGAGTATAGGAGAGTCTGTTTATTAAAAGATAAACTCCCCAGTCATTGAGATGCATCTCTTTACATGTACTCTCAATCCCGTACAAAAGGCTGTCGTAATCACTTGTCGCCACAACACTGAAAAAATTCTCAATCCCCTTTTGTGTTCTGGGATAAAAGTTGGCGTTTTTTATTTTTTTATCAACATCAAATCCCAAAGATGTTCCAAAAAACTCAAAAACTGTATTGTCAGCTTTTATTTTTTTTTCCTGAGGAGCGGATTTTTTCTCAGCAAAAGGTTTTATCTTTATCACTAAATTCGGACCGACACTTCGAACTTTTTTTTGATGCAATGCCGGCACAGTCTTTGGTTTTTTCTTTTTATATAAGGGTGTTGAGATATACGCACTGTATTCTTCCCACTGCTGCTGAAGATATTTGTTGAATTCGCTGTCTTTTTTATCTTTAAAGCTGTTAAAAGATCCCGTCTGCACCTTTTTAAACTCCGCAAAACTCCCTGCATATACAGAAGTTAAAAAAAGTGCTGTAACAAAACTAAAACGGCCAAATTGATTGAACAATTTTCGTCCCCCATCCCTGTTTTGTAGCACGATCCATATCTCCCTCCGTTTTATATAATATTTTTGCATCACTGATTTGTGTAGAGTTGATTCTGTTGTATTGATCAATATCATATGGACGGATCACACCGCTTAACTGAATTATCTGCTTCTGGTCATCTATCAGAATCTCTCTTTTTCCAGAAATATAATAATTTCCGTTTTTTAAAATTTTTACAATTCTTGCCGAAATAGTTGTTGTAAAGCTTGCATCCTTTGTTGCACTTCCGGATCCCTTATAACTACTGTTTGATGTAGAGTTAAAACCTACATTCGTAAATCCGTTCAAGTCTGCTACTTTGGAGTTTACAGCAGAATTGAGACCTGTACTTGAAAACAACCCCCCTCCAAGAGCACTTGTATCAGCCTCTTGCAGCTGCTTTGTACCGGTATTTGAACTTTGTGCAGTTTCTGAAATAACTACAGTTACAATATCACTGACATGCATAGCCTTGTGATCAGAAAAAAGAGGATTTTCTCCCTGTCCGAATATACTGCCAGTCGAGGCAAAATCCTGCTGTTCCTCTTTGGCAGGCATCTGTTCAACATAGGCAGGCGGTTCAAAATTTATCTCGGGATCAGTTAAGTTTGCTGTACATCCGTTAAACAACACCACAACACAGAGAAATACAAAAGCAGTCAATTTTATTTTTTTCATCAAGAAAGTCCCTTAATTTTGTTATAATACTAGCAATTACAGTTCCATAAACAATAAACAAGGATTTTAGCAATGTCATTACGAGAAACAATCAACCAAGATGTAAAAAATGCCATGAAAGCAAAAGATACAAAAAAAAGAGATGCGCTTCGCCTCCTTACCAGTGCTTTTAAACAGATAGAGGTAGATGAACGAAAAGAGCTTAGTGATGAAGATGTCATAAAAATTATTCAGACACAGGTCAAACGCAGAAATGACGCGGCAAGCCAGTACAAAGAAGCAGGCCGTGAAGATTTAATGCAAATAGAACTTGATGAAATCGCCTACTATGAAGTTTATCTGCCAAAACAGCTCAGTGATGAAGAACTGCAAAATGAAATCAAAACCATCATTGAAAAAACAGGTGCTTCGAGCATGAAAGAGATGGGAAAAGTTATGGGCATGGCAAGTAAAGAATTAGCCGGACGTGCCGATGGAAAACGCATCAGTGATGCAGTCAAAAAAGCCTTGGCTTAAATCTTACCAGTCATCCAGGACGAAGCCCTTTGGCTCGTCATTTTCTACTTCTTTTACTTCAATATTTGTATTTATTTCAGGTGCAACAACTTTTTTTACTTCTGTTTTTTTCATCTGCTCTTCAAACTGCAACTCAAGCCCTTTGCTTGTCATTATAAAGCCGTTTACATGTAACTTGCCGTCATGTATTTGTTTGTGATGTTCTTTGCACAAAGGCACAAGATTATGTTTGTTGTCTTTGTGAAAATGCCCTATAAAACCTGCATCATCAGCCAGTGATTTTTGCGATATATGATGCACATCTTCTGCCACCGCACCGCAGATAACACATTTGGTCACATAAAGCTCTTTGTTGTACTTGGATTTTTTCTTCTTCACAAGCAGTTCAAGCTCGTCATAATCATTGGCAAGACGTTTTCTGATGGCATTGGCATTTTCCAAAAATTCATTGTCCATATGGAGCGATTTGGCAAATTCCAGTCCGTATATACTGCTGCCGCTTCCGGCTTGAAGCACACGGTTAAATATCAGTGTATCTCTTTTCTCATCATACTCCACACTCAGGTGCAAATCGACAACATTGTCAAGCGAAGTAATTTCATCCATCGTCGAGAGCTGATGCAGGTGTGTTGCAAACAAAAACAGACATCGAGTCTCGGCAAGTTTTTGTATAGCTGCAGCGACAATGGCAACGCCCGAGAGTGTTTCTGTCCCGTGGCTTATTTCATCGCCCAAAACAAGCGATTTTACGGTTGAGCGGTTGAAAATATTTTTAAGTTCAAGCATTTCCACTGCAAAGGTAGAGAGTCCCTTTGCCAGATTATCCTTAGAAACTATGCGTGTAAAGAGAGAATCAAAAATACTGAATTTCATCACCGCAGCACTCACAAAAAAACCTGACTGAGCCATTAACACCGCAATGCCGATACTCTTCATCAAAGAGGATTTTCCGCTGGAGTTTATACCGTATAAAAGTACGCCGTTAATGTCATGCCCGTCATGCACAGCCACATCAAGCATCACCGTTTTTGGATGAGGCAGGTCCATATAGTCACGGTTCCCCATCACTATATCATTGGGAACATAGAGCCCGCCCCGCTCCTGCACTTCTATCAAAGGATGGCGCAATTGCATAATCTGCATAAAATTTTCATCTTCTTGTGTTTCCACTATCATCGGTCTTGAATGTTTGTACTCCTGTGCGACCTTTGAAGAGCTCACTCCCACGTCCAGATCAGCTACATAACTGATAACTCTGTCAAAAAGAAGTGAATAACGTCTCTCAAAAAGTGCCTGAAGTTGGATATAGCGCTCTTTTACCAAAACAACAATTTTTCGGCGGTTTTTCATGATATTGTCAGAGAGTTTGTCAGTAAAAGCAGAGGTGATTTTTACATTGTTTGTCAGTTTTTTTACACTGAAATCTGCAAAATCTTCCCGCTTTTTAAATTCACTCTCAATCAAAGAGAATCTGTTTTTGCTCAAAGAGATGTAATAGCCCTCTTTTTCCAAAAGTCCCAAAGTCACCATTTTTGTCGAACTTCCTGCATTGACACTTGTCAGAAGTGCTTCGATTTTCAAAATTATATCTTCAAAAGCAAGCATCATTACGCTGTTTTCTTTGACCAAAGTATCTATCGCCTCATCCACACCGCTCATCAAAAAGTTTTCATCTACCGTGGCATTGGTAAAACGCCGTGATATATCCAAATCTATCGTTTTAGTTATATCACGCAAGAACTCTTCCACTTCACTCTCATGAAAAGGCGTTTTTTGAATTTTATGCTTTTTGACATAAAGCATCAATTCCTTGACACTTACCATAGAGTCATACATATGATTCATCTCAAAAGGATGCAGTCTGCCAAGACTTAAACGGCGAGAAAGCCTCTCAAGGTCATAAACACCCCGCATCATTTCATCCAAATACCTTACATGTGAAGCAACCCGTTCTATAAGGTTATAGCGACGTTCAAGTTCGTCTTCTTCCATTATCGGATTTAAAAGACGCTCTTTTAAGAGTCTTTTTCCTATAGCCGTTGCACTCTTGTCAAGCATTTTTAAAAGTGTGAACTCTTTTTTGTCTTTGGAAATTATCCCCATCTGCTCCAGTGCATTGTTGCCCAGATACATAAAACGGCGATTGTCTATAAGACGGGGCATCGCCATCTTCTGCACTATATGATAATCATGTTCTATCACAAAATTGATGAGAATTGCCAAGGCTTCGGTAATCATAGGAGAGCGTTCCAAATCCAGATGCTCTATAGGAGAGAGCAGTGAACGAATCTGATATACCTCTTTAAAAAGTTCATTTTGAAACTCTATTTTTGCCCGTTTGTTATTCACAGAATAGTGATAATGTTCGGGGATCTCCAGATACTGCATCACATGACGCTGGTCATCAATCCCGTCTAAAAAAGTCACAACAATTTCACTCGTTCTGTAAACATTTAAAAGATTAAAAATCTCATCAAGTGCATAAGCGGGATCTTCACTTGTCCCGTGTGTCTCATACAGCCATGTTTTCCCCGTGGTTACGTCAATGGCAGCATACCCGACCGTATAAATATCACGAAACTTGTCAATCAAAACAGAAACAATGTAATTGTCATCATTGTCAATAATATGTTCAAAATTGGTACCGGGTGAGACAATTTGAGAAATATAACGACTGATCTTAGGAGGATTTCCCTTTTGCTTGACGACTATAACCGTATACTTCTGCTCCTGAATCAAACGGTTTAAATAACGTTCAAACGAAACGGCAGGCACACCGGCAAGCAAAGGATTCTTTTCAGAATTGTCTATAATTTTTTTATTTTTTTTCGTAAGCTGTATATTTAAAAGTTCCGCTATCTCTTTGGCTTTTCCAATCTGTTCTTCATCATTATTGACTTCATACACTTCAAAAAAAGTACCGATTTCCATAAAAACAACTGTATCATTCCCATACTTCTGTTCAAAAAACCGTTGTAAATCAAAATATATCTGCGTTAAAAGTTTTTCTTTATTGTTTAATATTTTATTAACATCTGATGACTGCATGGAACTCTTTTTTACTAAGCTTTATTTAGAATATGATTATATCATAAGAAGGATTTAAAAAGCGGTGAAGAGGTGTCAAGCGCAATCCAAAAATGTACCAAAGTACAATATATCACGACAGAGTTAAGAAACAGGCAGTTTACGCTTATACTGCTTATTTTAACTCCGCCGTTGACATCACACTTACAATTTGTGAGACCGTTCAAAATTCCATAAGTTCAAATCATAAATTTGACAGAAGTATTGAAATATATGTCTAACGGGATAGGACAAGAAAAAAACTGATTTTTAAAAAGGTGCTTGAAAGCTCGTATTTTAGTGGTTTGTGGTGGACTAGGAGAGATTCGAAAAAATCCTATGCTGTTTATTTGACTTCATACACATAAAAGGTGTATAATTATACACATAAAGGAAGTGACATTATGAATACTACAAGATTAAATATTACATTACCTACATCACTTGATAATGATATTAATCGTTACGCCAAAGAGCTTAAGACAAAAAAGAGTCATCTTATAGCTTCTGCCCTTGATATGTATTTTGATTATATAGACTTAAAAGAAGCAGAAAGAAGACTTGAACTTAAAGAGCCTACAATTTCATTTGATGATATGTTTCAAGAGTTAGGTCTTGATGTATCAAATTGAATTTACATTTACCGCAAAAAAAGATTTTAAAAAAGTAAATAAACCTGATTTAAAATTTATTCGTGATAGTTTAAAAGATTTTTCGGAATTATTTTCTAAAGAATATGAAATTGCATTAATGCAAAAAGGTAAGATTAAAAAGCTTCAAGGGCAAAAAGAAGACTTATATCGTTTAAAGCTTCGTTCTTATAGAGTTATTTATAAAAAGTATGATGATAAACTTATAATTTTAGTGATACATGTAACTACTCGTGAAAGTGCTTATAAATAGGCGTTTATTTGCAATGTCAAACGAACCCTAAAAATTTGCACTAAAAAGTAAAAAAAAGTTACAATTTGAAACTTAAACCACCACTTTGTTTTGTCCTGTTTTGTTTGAAGATTTAGCTCCAAACTTATATAAATCTGAATTGATAATTCCTGACTCTTTTTTCTCTTTTAATCTATAGCTGTCTCCTTGTATGTTGATGATGTGTGAATGATGCAGTAGTCTATCGAGGATAGCAGTTGTTACAACCTTATCACCTGCAAATACCTGTGACCACTTGCTAAAGACAAGATTGGAGGTAAGGATAGTAGAGGCTTTTTCATACCGTTTAGAGATAATCTGAAAGAAGTGATTGGCTTCCTCTTTATTCATATTGAAATAACCTATCTCATCGATAACAAGTATTGAAGGATTGGTTACTGATTTTAAAAAGGCATCATACTTCCTATCTTTTTTGGCTTTATTGGCATTGGCAAGTAATTCTGCAATAGTAGTAAACTTTGCTTTGTATCTGTTCTGAACTGCCTTATATGCCAAAGCAATAGCCAGATGGGTTTTGCCTACACCACACTCTCCAAGGAGAATAATGTTTTCATGCCGTTTAATAAAACCTAGAGTTGCCAACTCCTCTATTTGTTTGCGGTTAACTCCTACAGAAAAAGTATAATCAAACTGCTCAAGCGTTTTAATAGCAGGAAACCCTGCAAGTTTGGTTAGGGTGTTTTTACTTCTGTCCATTCTACTGTTATTTTCAAGCACTAAAAGTTCATGTAAGAACTGTGTATATTGCCAACTCTCTTTGGCAGCAGTGGCGGCAACAGTGTGAAACTCGTTTGCTACAGTAGAGAGTTTGAGTGATCTGCAAAGTGTTTCTATCTCCTGCTCTAGTTCCATAAAGCACCTCCCAGTTGTTGCATAGAAAAAGTTGGCAGCATACAGTAAAGCAGGGCAGCAGGGATCAGTTCATCATAACTTTGTATATCTGGTTTTGGAATATAGATAGAATCTATTGTTTGTGTTTTATTGAACTCTTGATTATTTTTTGCTACACTTTGTATTACAGCCTTTGGATGGATGCCACCATAAGGTTTAGGCAGAGAAAGCAAGTGGGGTTGCTCCTCTGCCAACAGATCAAATGGCCTTTGCAGGGTTGTTTGATGTATGCGTACATTGGCTTGCATTTCAAGCCATTTGAGTACTTCTGCATTAGCATTGTCAATATTGAGCTGATAATTTTTCATTGCAAGTTTTACACGCAGTGCGTTATGAAAACTGTAGCGTAAATAATGGTTAAATCTCTCAACTTTTCCTTTCGTCTTTGCACGGTATGGTCGACATACTTTAATAGCAAAGCCACAATGCTTGGCGAAGTCTTCAAAGAGAGGATTGAGTTTATGTTTACCTCTCCCGTACGCATTGCGTCTAATAATGACTGTGCGCATATTATCATATAGACACTCTAGTGGAACGCCTCCAAAGTATCTAAAAGCGTTCATATGGCATGCCAGCAATGTCTCTATCTTTTCATTATCAACATACTCCACATACGAAGCCCTTGAATAGCCCATTGTAGCAACGAATGCAGAGAGGTTGTCTTTTGGAAACTCTACCCAATCGACTTGCATCTGTTTGGCTGGCTCTGTTTCAAAGCGTATAAGCTTTTCACTATTTTTTATTCGCTCACGCAGTTCATATTTCTGCATTACCTGCTGGAGCCAACGCAAGCTTCCTTTGTATCCTAAAGCCTGTATCTCTTTGTAAATTACAGTGGTTGGAATAAAAGAGTTCTCCTTATGGGATATTTCCAACATCTTTGCAATATGGGGAAGATATGGATCTACAATATTTTCTACTGGTGCTCTGTTAATAACTGGTGTATACCCATCAGGAAGTTTAGAATATTTACGAACTGTCTCACGACTGATTCCCAGTCGTCTTGCTACTTCTGTTTTATTAAATCCTTGTTTTAAAAGTTTTTTTATCATTTGAACTTGCCTCTTATCTAACACTTGACTCCCTTCAAAAAAGATGAAACGGAGTCTATCAAAAATTAATTTGATTTTTTAAGGTTTGTGTTTAAAAAGTAACTTTTAACTCACTTCCCTTAGTGCCAATTTTAGCAGTTCGTTTGACAAACGGGGTAGGACAAGAAAAAAACTGATTTTTAAAAAGGTGCTTGAAAGCTCGTATTTTAGGGGTTTCTGGTGGACGAGGAGAGATTCGAAAAAAACCTACCCTTTTATTTTGTTTCTTTGACATATTATTCATACTTTGATATACTTTCTTTGTGAATGCAAAACACTCCTAGTCTGCTTAACTAACAGACTTACAAGAGATTTTAGGTTAGGACTTCGGTTCTAGCCTTTTTTTTTGCCATTTTTTTATGGTTGGTTTGTGGTGTGGGTGGGAACTCTTGTAATAAGGAGATGTTTTGCATTCCAAAATAATAGTAGTCTTTTTAGTGTTTATGGTCTTTGTACCATTATTGCATTAATCAAAACAGAGGGATTAGTTACCCCTCTGGCTACTATGCCATTGGTATAACTTGATATTCTATTATGTCTTTGTTTTTTTGTATATAAGTATATGCGGCTTTAGTTAAACATTCTTTTGAAGTTATATATAAAATTTTCCAATTATAATTATTAATCATTTCTTTTAGTATTTTATCTTCTTCTAAATAGTCTAATATATCCATTCTAGTTGCTTTTATTTTATTATGATCTACTTTCCATGTTTCCCAGTTTTTGCATTGTACAAAATATATATTTTTATCTTTTTTTATAAACAAATCAATATTTTTATCTTTAACGCCTTTTTCTTTTCCATGCTCCCAAACATAATACCCTTGTTCTCTAAAAAAATCAGCTATATATTTTTCGTATTCATCCCCTTTTTTCTTTTTTTCTGTTTTAGTCATTTTTGGTTTGTTTTTTTTATATAGATTATCATAACCTTGTATTTGCTTTGAATTAATATTTTCTTTTGATGAATCATATATTCTATTTATTAATTGTGTATCATTTAATATTTTTTTATTCCATATTGTATATTTGGTTTTGTTTTTAGGATTATATAGTTCTTTTCCTCCTTTGTTTTCTCCAGCTAGTGTCAATATCCACCATCTGTCTCTTTTTTCTATCCAACCTAATTCATTAAATATCTTATTTATTTCTCTTGATGATTTTTTGAAATGTTCTCCTATCATCTTTATTGTGATTGTTTCTTCTTTTTGACTCATGTTATTTCCTTTATTGTTTTTTTTATATTTATTTTTCTTAGGTTTTAAAAATATTTGTATTGCTATGAGTACTAAAAATAAAAGAAATACTCCTGTTGCATTCATTTTAAATTAAATTTTCCAGAGCTGGCATTTTCTTTTATTGCTTCTAGTCGTTCCAGGTGCTTACGTGTTTCTTCTATAGATAAGTCTAGTGCTAAGCCTTGATTTATAAGTCTTACTAAGTCTGGTCGTTCTTTTTCCCATTTATTTAGGTTTTGTCTTGTTGTTCCTAACAGCTTTGCCAATTCTTCTTTTGTCATATTAATTTACCTTTTTTAAGTAAAATAGTTAAAATAATTTCATATCTAATTATATTTAAGCTATCTTAAAGTTATTATAGTTTACAATATATACATAAAACGTAAACATAGTTTACAATTAGGAGTGACAAAATGCAAGTAAAACAAGAAAACATTAAAAGACCGTCTTTGATAGAACCATTCTTAAACATGGAACTATCCCCTACAAATGAGTTTATAAAATATATAGACTGTTCTGTAAAATCTTCTAACGTTGTTCATAAAAAGAATAATGTCACTTCTACTGCTGATAATAGCGAAAAATCACTTAATAATGAAGAATACTTTTCAGAGGCTTTGCCTAGATATATTAAAAAAAGAGATGCACTTCTTTTAAAAAAACAAAAATTACAGTCTTCAAAAACAAAATATGATATTGCTTATTGGCTCGATATATGTGAACCTGTGCGTGAATTTACTTTGTTAATTGATTGTTTTACTAAAGATGAACTTATAGAATATAAAATTGAATTTCTTAAGAGATTAGAAAACAGTATTGATACTTATAATCTTCTTATTGAAGCAGCATCTTCGGAATTCCCGCAATCACAAAAGAGTTAATTCAGTTTGATGTAAGTCGGTCGGTACCACGTCCATTTGAGCATGAAGACGTTAAAAACTCTAACGCTCTCCCCGTCAGTCACTTCTCGGGGATTAAATAATAAAAGTGACTTGTTAGGTATTTAGAGAGTTAGACTTTGAGTCAAAAGAGGGTTTATTTTTTCCCTTAAATGTAAAAAAACTCACTCTAGCTTTCTAAATACTTAATTATGACAGTAGTTAAGTTAAAAATTAATTCACTGAGGAGTGACAGATGACAACACACATGATTGGACAGCTTTTAGAAGTAAAGCCTATCGAAATAGTAGATAGAAAAACAGATAAAGTTAAGTACAGCACTGATTTAACAGTAATGTTTGACGGTATTGACGAAGAGGGTTTCAGAAAAGTATCTGTTGAAACGGTTAATGTTGATGAAGAGTATTATGACGAACTCAAAGAAAAGATAGGAAAAACAATCGCCATTGCTTATACTGCAAAAGTGGACCAGTGGGGAGTTAAGTTTTATGCCGATCGTTCTATGCCTGTGCTTGAGCTTGAAAAAAATCCGCTCGACTATTCCAAGTTCAAAAGAAAAGAGCAGTCTAAGAGGTCTTAACGACAAAGCACCCGCAGGGTAGAGGCGTAGCCGTTGTGGCACCGCCCCGAGTTTATATGCTTGTCAAGAACTGGTAAACAAGATTATTTCCAACTTCTTAACAAGTGCCGAGAGAGGTAACTCTCTCCCCTAAACCGCATAAGGAGAATTATTTTGAATCAGAGTTTAATAAGAGCTTACCAGGAAGAGATAACAAGATTGGTTTATATTCAAAACAAATTTGGTATAGATTACAAAGAACAGATTGATAGATTAAGAGCTGTAAGAGATAGAATGATATCTGAACTTAAAAGTTCTTAAGTATTGGAATTTTGCATTGAGTAGCGTGAACTATTCAGTGCAGAGTTTCACGACCTGCAAAAAAAAATAAAAGGTGGTTTAAGATGGATTTAACATCTGTTGCATTTAATACGGCTGACGCTACGGCAGTCGGTGTTTTGGTTTTGGTGGCTGTTGCAGCTCTTTGGGGTGTTCGTAAAGCTATTTCTTTCGGGAACAGAGGCTAGTAAATGCCTGATATGCCCTCTTTAGACGTTGTCGGATTGATTCAATTAATGTCAATTATTTTGGTATCACTTGGCGTCTTCTGGGGTATAAACAAAGCCATACATATGGCTAAAAAATAGGGGATTTTTCCCCTGTATCAAAAGGTTTGATTATGAAAAAAATACTTATTATCTCTTTTTTATTGTCAAGCCTTTCCGCTTCTTTCCTCTACGACAAAGATTATCCTGTTTGTATAGAAGATTATTATCTAAAGTCTGGTCGTATATATTATCTTCGTTCTTCTGATTCTACTTGGGCTTCTACTTCTGAAAATAATACTATTAAAGATTTACATTCTGGTTATACATGGGATTCAAATAATTCTATTTGTAAACCGCAGTCCTGGTTAATTCTTGGAATGGATGTAAAAGATTGGCATTTCCTTGAGGCTCTTACAGGGCTCTTGTTCGGTTTTGTGTTTATGTTTTTTACGATTATCTTATTTATGCAGGCAGGTAAAGAAAAATGATTTATTTTGAAATTACAGATATGGCAACGATAAATTATTTCGCTTCTATATTTTTGAATCTTACAATAGTTTTAGCTCCATTATTTGGTGCTTTGGCACTTACTAGGCATTAAAATGTTTAAAATTTTATTTTTATTATTATTAAGTGTAGATTTGTTTAGTGCTATTGTAAAACTTGATGGCGATACAGTTTGTGATTCTCAATTAGGTAGAGATTATTCTTCTGAAAGTTCTGTGACTTTTTACAATCCTCGTCAAATTGGTCAAAAAACTGGACGTTGTGAGGATGTTGGTTTGACTTCTCCTTGTTATCGTCCTGATTTGGGATATCCTGAAGATTCTTATTATACTGATGATTATTTATCTGATGGTTATGTACAAACTTATAGACATTATGGTCAGTTTACTTGTGTTGAGCCGACTCCTTGTACTGATACGCCTCCAGATAATTTAACGGGTTATCCTCTTGCGTCTGGTGGCAGTTGTGCTGCTGTTTCGGCTGCTGTAACCTTACCTGGTTTTGATATAAAGGGTTATGCTCCTTCTCTAGAATTAAGTTTGCAAACCAGCCCAAATTATACATTATGTTCCATTATCTGTGATCAAGGATATTATGAAAAAAGAGCTGTTTGTTCTTCTGATGAAGTAGTTAATTCTGATAATAAATGTATAAAAAAAGATTTGGTTGTAAATATTCCTGAAAGTGATTGTGTTCCTGGTACAGTTTTTAATGATTATTCCAAAGGTTTTTCTGGTGTTTTGTCTTGGGATGTTTATTTAAAATCTTGTGTTGTTGTTGAAGATAAAATTGTTCCATGTTCTGAATATACTCCTACTGTTATTAAAGAAGTTTTTAATTGTGACACTGATTTAAATAATTTTAATTTTAGTTGTACTGATAATTTAAACGATTTGCCCACTATTGAGACTTCTTGTACTCCAAAAAATGAATCTGTAAAAGTTTCTCCTTGTAATGACTTTCGAAAATCATTAGAACAAAGTTGTAAGGATAGTGGAAAAATTATTGATCCGTCTTCTGTTTGTGAAGATAATGGCATAGTTATAACTAAGAATACTTTGTCCTGTATTGTTCCAAAACCAAAATGTGATGGTGTTTGGGGTGAAGTTTATAATCCTACTACTAATGAGTGTGATTGTAAAGAAGGTTACTATAAAGACAGATTTGGGAATTGTTCTTATGATTTTTTTGGTAAAGCAGATGAAAATTTGACTGATGAGGAAAAAAATCAAAAAATATCAAATGAAATTTCAAATGCTACAACTAAAAAACAAGCAGAATTGAGTAATGATTTAAATTCTAGTTTTTCATCTACTGCTTCTGGCATTATAGGTCTTGGCAACGATTTATCTGGTTTACGTTCTGATATTAATACTACTAATAATATTTTGAATGATATTAAAGATAAATTTGAAGATGAAAAATTAATTGATGTTAAGGAAGAAGATTTATCTTTGCTTAATGCTGCTAAAGATTTTTTAGATGGAGCTACACAGCAATATAAAGATTTTTATGAAAATACTAAAAATGTTTTAGATTCTATTGAGTCAAAATATGATGAAGCTATTGCACTTTTTCATGGCGAGGCTCCTTCATCTGTTTTGCCGTCTGGTTCAACTTCTGATTGTTTTAAGACTACTGTTTTCGGTCATGAAATATCTTTTGATTTGTGCAGTAGTTTTGGATATCTTTCGCCTATTATTTATGTAGTTTTAAATATTTATTTTATGATTCTTGTATTTTTCTTTTCTTTGAAATATACGCTTAGGAGTTTTTCATAATGGGTTTTTTTACTGCAATTGGTTTTATAGTCTCAGGCATTATTTATCTTGTTAAATTTGTAAAAAATTATCTTCTTAAATATGTTACTTTTGGTGTTATACTTGGTATTCAGTTTACTATTACAGCTGGAACTATTGTTTTTGTAAGTGCTTTTTATTTTGCAAGTATTACGCTTTTTATTTCCCTGTATAATTCGGCTGTCAATATTATCAATACTATTACTACTCAAACAGGTTTAGATTGTTTTTTTGGCATGCTTATGTGTACTGGTGTAACTCCTGCTATCCAAAATGGTATTAGCATGTTTTTTGCTGCACTTGTCCCTTTGCTTGTTTTTCATCTTGGCAGGTTCACAATTGGTGCTGTTGGAATTATTAAAGATGAGTTGTATAAGCTTGGTGTATTGCTAGGATTGGCGGCTTCATAATGATTTCATATTTTTTAGGAATCCCAGGTAGTGGAAAAACATACTTTGGTGTAAATGTCATATACGATAATTTTGCAAAAAAGATTCCTAAAAAAACAAAACTTACTTTAAAAAAAGATTATAAAAACTGCTATACAAATATAAATGAATTTAATTTCAAATTGACTAAAAATGTCTATAAACTTGATTTTGATGAATTTTTTGATAAGTTGCAAATTTATATAATATGGCTCACGGCATAGAGCAAAATTTAGATGATGAAATAGACTCAAATATTGCATTTAAGTCTTTATCTGAATTATTAGAATCTGGTATGACACTCCAGGAAGCAAAAGCCTACCGTGAAAAAATTTCTACTTCCACAAAGCAAAAAAAGAAGATCCCTAAAGCTTCTGATTCTGAACTTATTGAAAAAGCAAAAGAGTTAAAAATATTTAAATCATTATTTGTTATTGATGAGTGTCATAATTTCTTTGATATGGATAATAAAGTAAAAGTTTGGTGGCTTACATATCACAGGCATTTATATCATGATATATATTTGATTACGCAAAATCTCTCTTTGGTAAATAGTAAATACAAGCCACTTGCCGAATCTTTTTACAAAGCAAAAGCTTCTTCGCTTACATTAAATAAAAAATATTTTAATTATATGTATTATACTGATTCTAGAATGACAAAAGATTCTTTTGTGGAAGTTAAAAAAGTTCCTAAACGTCAAGAAGTTTTCAAACTTTATAAGTCTGGAGATATCGTAGAATCTAAAAATGTAATCAAGAAATTTATTATTATAGCGATCCTTCTTTTTTCATTAGTTTTGCTTCTGGCATATCTATATTATAAATTTTCTGTTGAGGAAAAAATTAAAAAAGATTTTCCACCTGGTAAGTCTGTTTCAAATTCCAAACCTCTTTCATCTGGTTTAAATAAAAATACTTTTTCTATTAATAAGGAAATTGAATCAAATTTTTCTGATGAGTCTTTTTTTGTTTTGAACTGTTCTTATTCTTCTTGTTCTAATAAAGAAATAAATTTGCCTCCTAGATTATTAAAAAAATTTATTGATATGGAATATATACATAAATATTATGATGAAAAAGTTGGTAAATATTTGACTATAGTTTATTTGTCAAGTTCTAAAGATTTTTATCATTTTATTTCAAAAAGGAGTGACACAGATGAAAAAGATTCTGATAGTATTAATTTGTTCGGTGCTGTTAGCGGCAAATGATTTATTAAACATTAGTTTAGTAGATTTTACGGATAGGGTTTCAAAACAGACATTAAAAAGCATATATATAGATGAGGACATAAATGCTTCTGTTTCTTTGTATGTGCCTGATAAAATTTCCAGTAAAGATATTTTTAAATTATATAAGCAGACTTTGGATAAAAACGGATTTTATTTAAGGAAGCTTGGTCATGTTTATGTTATTAAAAAGCATAAAGAAATGATTATGAAGTCTCACTTATTTCAATTAAAATATAATAGCTTTGCTGATTGTAAGATTATTCTCGACACTATGGGGGTTAAATATAATTATTTGAAAGATAGCAATACATTTGTTTTATTGGTTAATGATGACAAATTTGCAATTTTGAAAAAATATCTTTCTATGGTTGATAAAAAACAAAGTCAAGTAACATTGAAAATTATGATATTGGAATATCAAAGTTCTATTACTGATGAACGGGGCTTAGAATTTGGCAGCGTTTATAAAACTATTGACGGTGCTACAAAAAGTGCTATATCGGCTATCGTTGCTCCTATCACTAACAATACGCTTTCAATTTCTAAATTTAATTTTTATTCTGCATTACATTTTTTAAATTCTAATAATTTGTTAAATGTAAAGCAATTTCCTTATGTTTTAGTGAAAAATAATCAAAAATTTGTTTTTGAAGCTGTGCAAAATATTCCTTATCTTGTGACAACTACTACAACTGACAATGCAAACACCAGTGTTCAAACAAGTATTGAATATCGTGATGTTGGTTTAAAAATTAATGGTTTAGCATATATATATGATGATTATTTATCTCTTAATTTGGATTTGATTATTGAAGATTTGATTACCGGTTCAGAGCCTACTAATACGCCCGAGACTTATAAACGACGTTTGAATTCTAGTACAGATTTAACTTTTGGCAGCGTTCTTTTGTTAAGTGGTATTAAGCGTATTAAACATGATACTACTACTTACAGCGTTCCTTTTGTTTCCAATCTTCCATACCTGGGAGAACTTTTCAAATATAAATATAAATCAGAACGCAAACTAAATTTAACTATTGCAATTGAAGTGCTTGATAGTACGGCAAACGCTCTTTTGCTTCCGCCCGAGGTACGAGGGCGGGAGTAAAAGGCGGAGCCGTCTTGGCTATCTATAAAAAGTTATCGGACAAAATTTAAAAGGAAGTGACAAAATGAAAAATTACGGTTTAACCTCTTATCAAAGAGAATATGCGTTAAAAAAATTACATAATAATCTTGAATTTATGAATTCGAATGGTGTAAAGATTGACAATGATAGATTTGTGCCTTATGCAGACTTTGTTCAGAACTCATATAACAACTCTGACAGATATATAGCTGAAATACAGCATAGAGCCTGGAATATGTTCGATTATGCTCGTGAAAAAGAGCTGGTTAATTTAATGTTTACGCTTACGCTCCCGTCTGTATGGCATCCGATGAAACGTAAATACCCAAAATCTAAGATTGATAAAACTATGATTTTTAATAAGCAGTTCGGTGGTCGTAAATATATTACTAAAATAAACGGTTATAAAATTTTAAATTGCAACGTGAACCAAAAGATACCCATGATTGAGCCTGATTTGGATTTCAGTCCTATTGATAAGTTTAGTCCTCGTAATGCTTCTGCTGAATTGTCAAAGAGATTAAAACGTTTTTTTGATGATAGGAGCTATAAATCAATAGATAAAAAAGAGCGTTGTTACTTCCGTGTAACGGAACCGCATGAAGACGGTACACCACACGTACACATGTCTTTATTCGTGCCTAAAGATAAATTGGAACGTGTTGTTAAAGCATTAAATCGTTTGTACCCTGTTCCCATGGGGCAAATTGAAACAGATATTAGAAAGCCTGTTCACTACTTAATGAAGTATGTTTTAAAGACGTTTGATGATTTAAGAGAAGATAAAAATATATCAAATTTGACGCTATGGTACTTGTATCATGGTATTTCAAGATTCTACACATCACGTACTTTTGTCAATCTCGAAATTTATAGACGGCTACAGGGCAAATATGAACTTAAAGAGCTTACAGAGGCTTATAGGCGTGAAGAAGTAAATATCTATTATTACAAAGACAGCGATAAAATCGCACTTATTGAAAACGAATTCGGTACATTATACGTGCCTAAGCCTGTGAATTGGTCTGAAAAAATAGACATGAAAGATAGACTTAGTGAGGATGGTAAAACGATACAGTTAGACAGCGGTTTTGAGCCTGTGTATAAAGATATTCCCCCTAAGGCTATTGAAGTGGTTATTGACGGTAAAGAGTATATGACTTACAACTTTAAGTTAATAGAACATAATGCCGGTAATGAAAAACTAAAAGAACTCGGGATTGAGCCTCTTCCATTGACTGATATTTTAATTGTGCAAAAAAAGAAACCGTACCAAATGACAGATTATGAGTTGTATCAATATTTTCATAGCTTGGATATAGATATGGTGGACGATAAACATTACATTAATACTCGTAACTTACTTATACAGCGTGGCTATGATGTGGGTGAGTGGCTGAAACTCACTGCCATCCAGGAATTAGAAGAAGAAATTGAAAGTGAGGTGTTCTAAATGACTCGTAATGAAGCTTTATATATCTGTTATTCTCAAAATGTTTGTATCAAATTGGATTGGTGGGATGATTTTATGTATATATATTTTGATTCAAAAAGTTTAAGTTTTAAAAGTGGTCCAGGTTGTGAAATAGAATTAGATTTTTTACTTCCTGGTAATTATGAAATTTTAGAAAATAAGTATAAATATCTTGGCGGTTTGTTTGCTGTATGAGTAAATTTCATTACTATTCATCTCTATATCTTGAATTCAAAAAAGAAGATTTAAAATTTTCTACTTTTGATAAATACAAAAATATCATAAAAGACAGAATCAATCCTGTTTTTCAAGATATGCAAGTGCAGGATATTAAACCTTCAAATATTAAAAAATGGTTGCTTACTCTTTCAGATATAGGCGGTAAATCAAAACGTATATATTTGTCTATTTTACGTGGTATTCTCCAGGAAGCCTTATATGATGAGTTAATTACTCGTAATCCTGTTTCATTAGTTAGGTTACCGAAATATTCTACTCCTCGAATCGTTCCTTTCAATGCTGATGAAGTAAAAATGATTATGAATAATACGCCAAACGAAAATTACAGGTTTTATCTTGCCTTTGCATTTTATACCGGTATGCGTTCAGGAGAGATTATTGCTCTTAAAAAAAGTGATATAGATCTAAAAAATATGACTATAAAAGTTCAGCGTACACGTTCCCGATACGGCGAGAGTACACCAAAAACTACTTATAGTATAAGAGAGATTCCGATTATAAAGCTCTTGAAGCCTTATATATTAGAACTCTACAATAAGCATGACAATGAATATCTTTTTGTTACGCAATATAATAAGCCTTACAATACTACAAATGTATTCCAGGAAAAGTTTTGGAAGCCTTCTTTAAAAGAATTAGGGATTGAATATCGCCGTCCGTACAATGCACGTCATACATATGCTACAAATATGCTTTACAATAATTTGGTAACACCTGTACAACTTGCCCAGCTCTTAGGCCATGCTAACACGCAGATGGTTTATGATGTTTATGTAAATTATATTGAAAGATTTAACGATAAATTTGACAGAAGTATTGAGATATATGTCTGACGGGGTAGGACAAGAAAAAAACTGATTTTTAAAAAGGTGCTTGAAAGCTCGTATTTTAGGGGTTTCTGGTGGACGAGGAGAGATTCGAACTCTCGGTACCGTTGCCAGTACGCATCCTTAGCAGGGATGTGGTTTCAGCCACTCACCCACTCGTCCTTTTGAAGAGTGAGATTATAGTCATTATTTCATAATAATTAGCTTAAATCTGTGCTAATATTTTTTTAACGACCTCAGCAGGGTTCTCTGCCTGATAAATCGGACGTCCGACGACTATAAAATCAACAAGTGCTTCTTTGGCATAGGCAACATCGGCGACTCTTTTTTGATCCCCTGCATCTTCACCAAAAGGACGAATACCAGGAGTGAGTGTCATAAACTCTTTACATGTAAACTCTTTAATAGCCTTGCTCTCATACGCCGAACAGACAACACCGTCAAGTCCGCTTTCCATTGCATCTTTTGCAAACTGATTTGCTTTTGTTGCTATGTCCGCTTCATATATTGCCTGAAATTCCTCTTCACTAAACGATGTCAAAGCTGTTACAGCCAAGACCAATGGACGATTTTCATACTTTTCCAGTCTTTGCATCACGGTATTCATGGCACGTTTTCCTGCACTTGCATGAACATTAAACATATCAACACCAAGTCCCATAATTGACTCGGCGGCATCTGCCATGGTATTTGGAATATCATAAAGTTTCAAATCTAAAAATATTTTAAAATCGGGGTTGATTTGCTTAATAGCCTGCAAAAATGCTTCGCCGTCGCGAATATAGGTACGCAGTCCGACTTTGAGCCAGACATCATAGTTTTTTATTTTTTCAATTAAAGTGAGATTTTCTTCTTTCGTAGGTAAATCAAGGGCAACACATAATTCCATACTAACTCTTTTTTGTGGAATTATAGCATGAAAAACTAAAGCCCAGACTGAAGTCTGGGTTCCAGAAAAGTCCTATTATTTGGACTTCACCATTGCTTCAATTTTGGCAACTATGCTTGGATCTTCCAGAGTTGAAATATCCTGAGTAATTGCCTCGCCTTTAGCGATAGAGCGTAAAATACGACGCATAATCTTTCCGCTTCTTGTTTTTGGAAGTCCCGGTGCAAAAACCATATCATCACAGATAGCGATGTTTCCTATCTCTTTTTTGATGATGTTATTAATAATTTTTGCTTCTTCAACCTCATCAGCCACGCCTTTGTCATCTTTTAAAACGATGTAGGCAAAAATACCCTCGCCTTTGAGTTCATGCGGTTTTCCGACAACGGCAACCTCGGCAACATTTTGATGTTTTTTGATGGCTGCTTCAATTTCGGCAGTTCCCATTCTGTGTCCGCTGACATTAATGACATCATCAGTACGTCCCGTAATCGTGATATAACCGTCTTCATCATACACAGCACCGTCACCTGTAAAATAGACAGGTTTACCGTCTTTTTTCACATCACCAAAATAGGATTTTATAAATCTCTCTTCATCTCCCCAGACACCGCGAATCATCGAAGGCCAAGGACGTGTGACACACATATAACCTCCCTCTCCGACTTCAACTTTCTCACCGGTTGCCGGGTCCAGAATCTCTGCCATGATTCCAGGAAGAGGAAATGTTGCGCATCCCGGTTTGATAGGGGTTGCCCCAGGAAGCGGAGAGACTATATGCCCGCCTGTTTCTGTCTGCCAGTAAGTATCAACGATAGCACATTTACTTCCGCCAACCTCTTCATAATACCATTTCCACGCAGGAGGATCAATAGGCTCTCCAACAGTTCCAAGTACTTTTAAACTACTCAAATCATACTTAGCCGGTTCATCTTCACCCATTTTATGCAATACACGAATCGCAGTAGGCGCAGTATAGAACTGGTTGATTTTATACTCTTCTACCATTTTCCAAGGACGACCCGCATCAGGATAGGTCGGAACACCTTCAAACATTACCGTTGTCGCACCCATTGCAAGCGGACCGTAAACTATATAGGTATGCCCGGTAATCCAGCCGATATCTGCTGTACACCAGTAGGTATCATTTTCTTTGACATCAAACACCCATTCCATTGTCATCTGCGCCCACAGTATATATCCCGCAGAATTATGCTGCACACCTTTTGGTTTTCCTGTTGAGCCTGATGTATAGAGCAGAAAGAGCGGGTCTTCACTATCCATAACTTCCGCTTTACATGTAACGTCCTGCATTTTGATCAATTCATTATAAGAGTAGTCACGCCCTTCAACCCATCGTATATCTTCATTGTTTCTCTCAACCACGAGCACTTTTTTTACCGGCCCACCTTCTGCCAAAGCCGCATCCACCACCGGTTTTAACATATATGGCTTGTCTTTTCTGTAAGCTCCGTCAGCAGTGATCACAACTTTTGCATCCGCATCTTCAATTCTGTCTTTGAGTGCTTCTGCAGAAAATCCGCCAAATACTATAGAGTGAATGGCGCCGATTCTGGCACAGGCAAGCATCGCATAGGCAGCTTCGGGAATCATCGGCATATAGATGACAACTCTGTCCCCTTTTTTGACACCAAATTCATTTTTCAACAGATTGGCAAAACGGTTTACATTGTAGTAAAGTTCCAAATAGGTAATAATCTGTTTATCGCCGCGATCTCCTTCAAAAATAATCGCCGCTTTATTCTTGCGTTTGTCTAAATGACGGTCAATACATTGTTCTGAAACATTTAACTTTCCGCCTTCAAACCATTTGACAAAAGGGTAATTCGATTCATCCATCACTTTTGTAAACGGCTCTTTCCAGCTCAGCTTTTCTTTGGCAAATCTGCCCCAAAATCCTTCATAATCTTCAATTGCTTCATCCTGCAAATCATGATATTCACACATGTTTTTGATTCTGGCAGTTTTTGCAAACTCTTTGTTTGGTTTAAAAATCGGTTTTTTTTCTATTTCTGACATTTATTTTCTCCTGTGTTAGTTTTAAGTAAATCATTGCTGTCATAATGGCATCATTTACAGCATTATGCACACCCATTTGAGGGATATTACAGTTTTTCAAGATTGTATCAAAACGCAAATCAATATTAGCTTGCGGTATCATTGCAATTGTTTTATCAAAATATATTTCAGAAACTTCAACCATTTTGTTTGGCAGAGTGATTCCAAGCACAGGCTTTATATATTTGTTAATCATCGCAACATCAAACTCAAGATAGTACCCCACTAAAGTGGCACCTTTGATATAATTCAAAAACTCTTTAATTCCTTCCAGCGGTTCTTTTGCATTCTCCAGGTCACATGGACGGATTCCGTGTATTGTTATACTTTTTGCATCAATTGCTCCAAAGTTTTTCAAATAAACTTCAAAAGTTTGTGATGTCAGTATTTTATTATTTTTAATCTTAACTGCACCTATAGAAAGTATTTCATCTTCTTTTGGATTGAGGCCCGTGGTTTCTGTATCGAAAACCACAATTTCATCACTTTGTTCAAAAAGAGAAGAAAAAGATTTATCTTTGAGTTTTGACAGATTTCTCTTTTTTTTCATCTGTTCAAACATAGAAAAAAGCATTACGAAACCATTTCCAAATGAAAATGAAAACTAATAAACTTTTTCAGTTTATCTACCACTTTAAAACTGTCTTTGAGCAAATCCCGGCTTGTTTTGTCCAAACCTTTTGGATTTATATAATTGATATCTTTTTGATCCTTTGCATACAGCATTGTTTTGAGCCTCACAGACAACAGAGTATCAAAACTTTCTATGAGTTCTGTCGCAAAAACTTTATCAAAAACACCTCGGTTGTTCAACTCTTTGATACGTTCGATTGTATTGTTTTTTTTGATTTTATTCTCCAGTGCCAGACATTTTATGCCGTGAACAATTGCAAATATACCGCCTTTTTTCAAATCCAGTTTGTTTTCATGCTCTTTGTCAAGCTTAAAACCGCTAAAAAGAGAAATAGGTGTTTCAAAAAAAAGCGTTGCTTTTGCAAGATGTGCCAAAACATCATCTCTCTTCTCAAAACGCGCAAACAAATGTTCTTTTGCCGCATTCACTAAAGTACAATCACCCGCAACACACTTTGCATCTAAAAATATACTCAAGTTTTGTAAACTGTTTCCTTCAAAACTTGCTATCCAGTTATCTATTTCATTTTTAAAGTCCCCTAAATTACGACGCCAGTACGCATTACTGACCATAACATTGCCCTCACACTTTACAAACCCTATTTCTAAAAGCGCCCTGTTGAGTTTATGCATAGGCTCTCCAAAAAGTTCTGTATCCATATCATCGGCAATGATCAGAGCATTGTCCTGATCGGTTTTGAGTATCTGCTCCTCTCTGCCCTCAGAACCCATTATCATAAGAGCACATTTTTCCTGTAAAGATTCATCAACATACATCGTAAAAACTTTTGCATATATTTTTTGGTTGAGTGTTGCAACAAGTTTGCTGATATAACGTACTTTTACACCATTGGAATCAAGTGTTGTTACAAGATTTTTCAATCCGTTTTGAACCTCTTTTAAATCATCAATGTTCTCTGCTTTGTCTATTTGCACAGAAATCAGGTAAGAATGATTTGCAAAATAACTCAACAAATCCAACTGCTCTAGTATTCCGACAATTTTATCACCCTCTTTTACAACCAAGCGCTTAATCGCATTATGTGTCATAAGCACCAAAGCATTAAATAAAAAGTCACTCTTCTCAATAGCAATAATATTTTTAGATGCTATATGCACGATGGCATCACTCACATCATATTTACCCATCAAAACCTTCTCTCTCAAGTCCGTATCCGTAACTATACCGCAGCTGTTTTCATCCCTTACGAGAATACATGTAGCCTTAAGATTTTTCATTTCTTTTAAAGCATCTGCTATTGTTGTGTCTTGTGCAACAATACAAACAGCATGAAGATAAATATCTTTTACCTGAGATACCAAAAAAGGAGTTAATTGACTCTGCTGTGAGTATTCTTTTAAATGTTGATGGCGTGTAATAAAATCTTGTAAAAAATACTCTTGTATGCGTTTGTTTTGTATCAATTCCAAAAAGTCTTCTTTTTGAATCTCATAACAAATCAAATCTTCACTGACAACAAACCTGTTTTGTGTTGTCCCGTAAATCAAAGCATCCGCATCAAAGCTGTCACCTTCACCGTAAACAGTATGCAGTGTATCATCAATATACTCGGACACATATCCTTTTATGATGATATAAAAAGCGACAGATGGAAGATTTTTGCTGATGAGCAGCGTATCTTTAGGGTAATATGCAATGTCGATTTTTTGCATCAGCTTACTCAGTTCCTCTGAACTGAGTAAGCCAAAAGGGTGAATAGACTCAATAAGTTTTTTTTGGTCTAAGATGCTCATAGTTAATGCTCGGATGCACCCTCGGCACCAATACCTGTCTGACTTCTGATGTATTGTGCTTCAAAAGCCTCCATCTCTTGTGCTGCAGCCTCTGATTTGTCCGTTACTGAGAAAAACCAGATACCGACAAAGGCAACACTCACAGAAAAGAGTGCCGGGTATTTATACGGAAAAATCGCTTCGGCATTGCCAAAAATCTGTACCCAGACAATCGGACCAAGGATGACAAGCATGACAGCTGTAGCCAGTCCCAAGGTTCCTCCGATGACAGCACCACGCGTTGTAAGTTTTTTCCAGTACATGGAGAGTAAAAGTACAGGAAAGTTGGCAGAGGCTGCTATTGCAAACGCAAGCCCGACAACAAAAGCAATATTTTGTTTTTCAAATGCTATTCCCATAATAATAGCTACGATTCCCAAAACAACAGTAGCAATTTTTGAAACTTTCATCTCTTTAAGCCCGTCAATTTCACCTTTTTTGTACACAGAAGCATACAGGTCATGTGAAATTGCAGAAGCACCTGCCAGTGTCAGACCCGAAACAACGGCCAGAATTGTTGCAAATGCCACAGCAGAGATAAATCCAAGGAAGAAGTCACCGCCAACAGCATGAGACAAATGTATGGCTGCCATATTGTTTCCGCCAAGAATCGGGAAACCGCCGCTTATGGCCTGTTTTGCCAGATCCAAATACTGAGGATTTTTATACACCATTACAATTGCGCCAAAACCGATGATGAACGTCAGTATATAAAAATAACCGATAAAACCTGTTGCATAAAATACCGACTTTCGTGCTTCTTTTGCATTGCCTACTGTAAAAAATCTCATCAGGATATGAGGGAGACCTGCTGTACCGAACATCAAGGCGACGGCTAAAGATATTGCAGAAACAGGGTCCGAAACGAGTCCGCCCGGAGACATTATTTCTATACCTTTTAATTCTGTTGCATGGGCAAACAATGCTCCAAAACTGAAATCATAATGCGCCATTACAGCAATAGCCATAAAAGTAGCTCCTGAAAGCAGTAAGAATGCTTTGATAATCTGCACCCAGGTTGTTGCGAGCATACCGCCAAATGTTACATAAAGAATCATTAAAACACCAACCAGAATAACCGCTACTTCATACTGCAGACCAAATAAAAGCTGTATTAACTTTCCAGAACCGACCATTTGAGCGATAAGGTAAAGAATAACAGTTGCAATAGAACCAAATGCAGCCAATATACGAATAGGTTTTTGGCGTAGTCTGTAAGAAGCAACATCCGCAAAGGTATATTTGCCTAAATTTCGCAAAGGTTCTGCAATAATGAATAGAATAATCGGCCAGCCGACCAAAAATCCGATCGAATAGATAAGTCCGTCATACCCTTTGAGATAAACAAGTCCGGAAATTCCCAAAAAGGATGCCGCAGACATATAGTCTCCTGCAATGGCCATACCGTTTTGCAGCCCTGTAATGCCACCGCCTGCTGTGTAGAAATCTTTCGCAGACTTTGTTCTTTTGGCTGCCCAGTATGTTATGCCCAGAGTTGCACCGACAAAAATAACAAACATAACAATTGCCGGAACATTCAGCGGCTGTTTTTGAATTTCACCGTTGATAGTTCCGGAGGCAAATGCCGCGATACTGCCGAAAATTAAAAATAAAAATATTCTGTTAAACATCTAGGCGCTCCTTTAATTTGTTTTTTACTTTGTTTGCCAGATCATCAAACTCACTGTTTGCTCTTTTTGTATATATGCCTGTCAATATAAAAGCAAATACGATTACAGCCATACCGACAGGAATACCTATGGTTGTCACTGCCTCACTAGAGAGGGGCACTGCCAATGCCGAGGGATCAAAAGCTATTGTAAGTATAAATGCAAAATAGACTACAAGCATCGCTATTGTTAATTTTAGAGCAAAACCCTGTCTTGTCTTTACAAGTTTCTGGTAATCAGGATCTGCTTTTATCTGTTGTATCTGTTCTTTGGTCATAATTTTTCCTTGTATTAGAAATTATAGTTTGCAATGAGTCTGTACTCATTCCAACCGGTGTCACTTCCTGGAGTTGCTTCCGCAAATTTTCTGGGAAAATTTCCGCGAAAACGAAGCTGCAGTTTTTCAACTGCTTTTGGGTAGTATTTGATGTCAAACCCAGCTTCTGTTGCTGTTCTTGCTATACCGTATCCGGAGTTTGCATCTGTATCAAAAGCGACATAATAGGCAGCAGTTGAAAGGTTGACTCCATGTTGTTTGAAGTTATAGACAGCAGCAGCTTTTGTTGCTTTTGTTCCCGCTAAAAACATATGACGAGTCACCATACCTTGAGTATATGCCGGCATGCCGCCAAACTGTGTAAGTATCGCATTTTTGTAAGAATCATCTCCTGCATTGTTTGAAGATGTTTGGGAGTAGGCAATATATGCAGCAAAACCTTCATATTTTGCCCCGACTTTACCCGCCCAGTAAAAAGAATCTACCTCACCGGACCCTCCCAGCGGAGAGTACTGCATATATTTTCCGCCAACACTGTTTTGTTTAATCATCTGCACTTTTACAAACGGTTTTACATTGCTGTTGAGCAGACAGTTCCAGGAGACTCCTGTGTCAGCGTAGAGTGTATTGTAAAGATTCCATGCATAATCATTTGAGACATCTACATGAAAGTTTTTCGCTGTATATTTCAGTTGAATATTTGTAACACCGGCAGTTTTTCTTCCGGTTGTTGCAAGTCCCAAGTTCAGATACTCTCCGGTTTGTACTCCTGTTGAAGCATTGATCCCTCTTGAAGTGTACCCTGAAGTAGCGGCAAGTATTCCGCCGGCAGAATAGATATTTGAGAATGTTCCATAAGCGATTCTGTCTACATGTGCCATCTGAAGAGTAATATTTTTCACATCCTTGCTTACAAACTTGTATGCTCTGAAAGTATTTGGAAGCGTTCTTGCATCATCTGATCCCATCATTAAAGAGTCATATCTCTGATAACCAAGCTTGGCATCACTTTTTAGCCCATATTCACTGAAATTGTATCCAAGATACCCCTCACCGAGAATTGAATATGACTTGTATCCGGTTCCAAGAAGTGCCGGTGACTGGGCAGTGTGTTGCTGTATACCCAAATCCTGTACTGTATAAAAAGCCGCAGCCAACCGAATACCGCTTAATGTAGCTGTTTCAAACTTGAGATGACCGCCTAAAACAGCAGCATCTCTGTGCGTATCTGCCCCTGAACCACCCTGATACTGTCTGTCCACATAAAACATTCTAATCTGACCGCTTGTTTTTCCTTTTGCAAACATGTCTTTTATGTCATCAGAAAGAACATCCACCTCTTGTTTCTCTTCAACACCGTGCTTTAACTTTATATTTACACCGTCGTAATCAGCATATACACTTGTCACCAATGCTGTAACAAACATACTTAATGCAATTTTTTTCATATAACCCTCCACTTTTAGATAAGTGCCTGACAAGAATAAATAACATAATTTAAATATGTCATTTATTCTTGTCAGGCACTTAAGATAATCATAAATCCAAAACATAGCATTAACGTAGCAATTCATATTTTTAACAAAAAATTGCAATTTAATCTCTGGCGTGTATCAATATGTAACAAACAATACCCTGCTCATTTTTCTATCATATATCCCATGCCTCTGACATTAACAATAATATCTTCTTTTAAACTTTTTTTCAGTCTGTTAATCTCTGCTCTTATGGTTGCATTATCTACGATTTGTTCATCCCATACATACATGCGAAACTGTTCAAAATCAACTATTCTGCTTCTGTTCCTGGCTAAAATATCTATAATTTGCGATTGTTTTTTTGTAAGAATCTGGGGAGTGTTCTGAAACAAAAGCGTATTGTTTTCCTGATCATACATATAGTTTTTTGAAAGCCTGAGAAAAACCAGAGGAATATCTTTGTCTGTTAAAATTCTGTCAATTTTCAAAGCAAGTTCTTTTAGGTGAAAGGGTTTTTTCAAGTAATCATAGCATCCCAGATCATAGGCACGGGAGATATCTTCTATATCTACCAGAGCGCTGATATAAATGCTGGGTGTATGAATTTTGATGGCATGAAGCTTTTCCAAAAGTGTCAATCCGTCTATATTTGGTACAGAGATATCCAAAATCAATAAATCATAGTCGTCTTTTTGAAGATTTTCAAATGCTTCAAGACCGTCTGTAAAACTTACAACAAGATGTCCCTGCTCCTGCAGATACTCCTGTATAGACTCGTTTAGCATTATTTCGTCTTCCAGTAAAAGAATTTTCATTATTCACCCATCATTTTAAATTTATATTCAAATGTAGTCAGTTTGTCAGTTGATGCAATATCTATGCTCACATTGTCTTCTTCACAAATATTTTTCACCAACTGCAGTCCCAATCCAAATCCTTTGACATTGTCATTTTCCCTGTAGTATGCATCAAAAATTTTCTCCGGATCTTTTATAATTTTAGACTTGCTTGATACACTAAACATTACATCTGCTCCTGTTTGCTTTACATGTAAGAAGACTGTTTCCTCCGGCAAAGTGTATTTGATGGCATTTGTAATAGTATTGTCTACAATACGCTGAAGTTTTGTTTCATTAAAATAAATATAAACCTTGTCCAAATCACTGCTGTATTTAAAATCAATTTTAGACAAATGTGCAACATCTCTAAAAAACTCTATCCGCATGCTGAGATACGAAACCAGTTCAATTGAAACTTTGGGATACGGCACCTGGTCTTTTTTTACCAAATAACTCAAATCATCATATATATTAAATATATTTTTTGCAGCCGCTTCTATTTTGGACAATTGTCTGTCCTTTTTATTTTTCATTTCATACAGTTCTATACTCGTCAAAATAACACTCAGAGGCGTGTTTGTTTCATGCACAGTGTAGCGTAAAAACTCTTTTTGTGCGGCAAGTATCTCTTCTGAAAACTTTTTTTCTTGTAAAAGTTTTGCATTTGCCTGTTCTAAATACAATGTTTTCTTTTGTACCTTTTTTTCAAGAATAAGATTGATCTCTTTTAATGATAGCTTTTGCTGATTTATTGTCTTTACCATTTCATTTGCATACAGAACCATCTCTTTAAATTCTTTAAAAAAAATCTCATCAGGACTCAGCAATGCTTCCCTGTGTGCCGCATTTTTAAAAAAATTTAAAAATACATGCATATCATTTTGAATCAACGCATAAAATATCTTATACAACCCGAGCATGATTGCAAAAAGTATAAAAGAGAGTGTCACAATAGCCAAAGTGTTTTTTATCAGAAGCCTTTTGAGCTGTTTTTGTGTATCTCCGTAATCAGCCACACTGTGTTCCTGCTTGTAAAGCGCTTTTTCATAATCCTGATAATTTTCTTTTATCAGCAAATAGGCAAATATAATGACAAAAACCAATATGACAACAGTTGTGACGGTATTGGCCTGCTTGATAGTCAAAGATGTAAATCTGTTCTTTTGCATTTTTTATCCCTGTTTTTCTCAATAAAATTATACCGCTTTTAATTCCAAACTTAATTTTAAAAGCACAAGACATATTTATAAAAATTTAACTATAATAACAAAAAATAAAATAAAGAGGTTTATATGTTTGGAAAAGCACAACTCAAAGAATACAATTTAAGCGAAGAAGAATTATCAAAACTGCAATATGCAAAAATCGTAACAAACAAAGGCGATATCTGGATTAAACTTTATCCGGAGGAAACACCAAATACCGTTGCAAACTTTGCACATTTGGCACAAACAGGATTTTATGACAATCTCAGCTTCCACCGTGTAATCCCCGGTTTTATGGCACAGGGCGGTTGTCCGCAGGGAACAGGAACAGGTGGTCCGGGCTGGTCTATAGCATGCGAAACCGATAAAAATACACATAAACATGTCAAAGGAACACTTTCTATGGCACATGCAGGACAAAACACAGGCGGCAGCCAGTTCTTTATCTGTTTTGTTCCCTGCCCGCATCTTGACGGTGTCCATACAGTTTTTGGCGGTATTGAAGAGAATGATGCTGAAAGCTTTGCGGTTTTAGATTCAATTGAAGGACAGGATGAGATCAAAACTATAGAGATTCACGAAAAAAGAGACTGATTTTTTCGCAGGCAAGGTCAAAACCTCAATCTCGGAACCGGCACTTCAGTGCCGGCTGTTGCAACAGCCTTGCCATTCTCAGCCCGGACTGAAGTCCGCGTTTTGAAAAATACTCATAACCTAAAACATCTTTCAAGGAAAAACCATCTTAGTACATATTTGTTGCAGTGTTGACTCACACTTCTTTCTGGAAAAACTTCAAAAAGATTTTCCAGATGAAAAACTGACCGGCTTTTTTTACGACCCGAATATCCATCCCTATTCCGAATATCAGCTGCGCCTGCTTGATGTCAAGCGCTCCTGCAAAAAACTCGGTATCGAATTGATTGAGGGTGAATATGACTATGAAAACTGGCTTGAAGCAGTTCGTGGACTGGAAAATGAACCTGAAAAAGGGGCTCGTTGTGAAGTCTGTTTTGACAAACGTTTCACAACAAGTGCAAAAAAAGCCCTCGAACTCGGTGAAAAAAAAATAACAACCACTCTGTTGGTAAGTCCGCTCAAGTCCCAGGAACAGCTCAAACGTGTCGGTGATGAATTTTATAAAAGTCACGGTGTTGAGTTTGTAGCCGTTGACTACAGAAGCGGCGGCGGGACACAGGATCAAAGCCGTGTCACAAAAGAAGAACAACTCTACCGTCAGGACTATTGCGGCTGTATTTTCGGGCTTACCATGCAGCGGGATCAGCAAAACAGACTGATGGATGAAATGTTTTCACCAATTTCAGGACAGACACTTCCTGCCTCAATTGAAGAACGTCTTTACATGTACACCAAAAGAAACGAACTGGAAGAGGAAGGCAAAGAGTACAGAATAATTAAACAAAAATTTCTCAACTATAGACAGTTTGGCTTTAAGCTCACAGCAGGAAAAAAAGAGAGCATAGAAGCTTATGCTATGAGTTATTCCACACTGCCGAGAAAAAAAGCACAGGGGCGCATAGAATTTTCACACAATGGTGTGTATTATTTTAATCGTGAAGAGATAAAATTTATCACTTTGCAAACCTACAATGACTTGGGCAAATCAACTTATAAATCTGTCAAAGAGCTTATTTACAACCCCTTGGACTTTGAAAAAGAACAGAGACTCAGAGCTGTTGTATCGGGCTCAAATTATGACATAACTCCCATAATAGTTGTCAAGGATATACCGGAGACAAAGCTTAGCATTGAATTGAATGCAAAAGTATATGAAGATACCAAAGAAAAACTTATTATCTTTTCTTAACAATAAATTAGATAAAATATCAAAAAAATATTGTTATAAGGTTTATAAATATGCTTATGGATGTTACAGAAATACAAAAAATTCTTCCTCACCGTTATCCTTTTTTGTTGGTTGACAGAGTTACTCAGCTAGAAAAAGGAAAATCGGTCACTGCTTACAAAAATGTCTCTATTTCAGAGCCTGTTTTTCAGGGACACTTTCCTGGCCATCCTATATATCCGGGTGTCATGATTTTAGAAGGCATGGCGCAAGCCGGCGGAATATTGTCATTTTTAAGTATGGGAGATTTGACGGAGGAAGAGATTGCAAACAAAGTAGTCTATTTCATGAGCATCGACAAAGCAAAATTCAGAACTCCTGTAAAACCGGGAGACAAACTCGAATACAGAATTTCTGTCATAAAACAAAAAGGTACTATCTGGATGCTTAAAGGTGAAGCATATGTTGATGACAAATTAGCAAGCGAAGCGGAACTCAAAGCTATGATAGTTGACAAGTAAAGGATTTATTTTTGTCTCAAATATCTCAACTTGCCGTTATTGAAGACGGCGCGACAATCGGAGAAAATGTTACAATCGGACCGTTTTGCTTTATCTCAAGTGAAGCAACGATTGGCAATGGAACAAGCATAGATGCAAACAGTTGTATTTACGGAAAAACAACTATCGGCAAAAACAACAAAATTTTTTCACATGCAGTCATCGGTTCAATTCCGCAGGACCTGAAATTCAACGGTGAAGATGTTGAACTTATCATCGGCGATAACAATACTATCCGTGAATTTACCCTTTTTAACCCTGGGACAAAAGGCGGCGGCGGAAAAACCATCATAGGCAACGACAACCTTTTTATGGGATACGTTCACCTCGGACATGATGTCATCATCGGCAATCACTGTATCTTGGCAAACGCGGCAACACTTGCAGGACATGTGGAACTTGGCAACTATGTTGTCATTGGCGGCATGACACCAATTCACCAGTTTGTCCATGTAGGCGATTATGCCATGGTGGGAGGCGCATCAGCTTTGGCACAGGACATTCCTCCTTTTTGTATGGCAGAGGGAAACCGTGCTTCGCTCAGAGGACTTAATTTAACGGGACTCAGAAGACATTTGTCAAGAGATGACATCAATGCCCTCAAATCAGCCTACAGAGAACTTTTTGAATCAGGCAGACCACTCAAAGATACAGCAAGCGAACTGCTGGAAAATTCAGACAATCATTATGTAAAGATTTATGTAACTTTGTCATTACAACAAAACGCGGAATTCCGTTTGAAAGGAAAAAAGTATGATACACAGACATTGCAGCTTTTGTGATGCAAGCGAAAGCGAACAAAACCCTCTTATAGCAGGCAACGGTGTTTACATTTGTAAAAACTGTGTTGTTTCAGCTTACAAAATAATGTTTGGTGATGAAAAAGAACTTGCAAAAGAGAACAACAGCGAACTTGTTGATGCAGTACACAAACTTATGACACCAAAAGAACTGGATGCTTTTTTGGGTGAGTATATTATAGGACAGGAAAGAGCAAGAAAGCTCCTGAGTGTTGCTGTTTATAATCACTATAAGCGTATATTTAAAATGCACAAATCAGATGAAGATGATACAGAAATTTCAAAGTCAAACATTCTGCTTATCGGTCCTACAGGAAGCGGTAAGACACTTATGGCACAAACTATTGCACGGGTATTGAATGTCCCTATCGCCATTGCGGATGCAACAAGTCTGACAGAAGCCGGATATGTCGGTGAAGATGTTGAAAACATTTTGACAAAGCTCATTCAGGCAGCTGACGGTGATGTAGAACGGGCGCAAAAAGGCATCATCTTTCTTGATGAAGTTGACAAAGTTTCACGTATGAGTGAAAACCGCTCCATTACCCGCGATGTTTCAGGCGAAGGTGTCCAGCAGGCACTTTTAAAAATCATCGAAGGTTCTTCTGTCAATATTCCGCCAAAAGGGGGAAGAAAACATCCAAATCAGGAGTTTACAGCTATTGATACTACAAATATTTTATTTATCTGTGGCGGTGCCTTTGACGGACTTGAAGATATTTTAAAGCGCAAACAGGGTGAAAATGTTCTTGGTTTCGGCCAGGAAAAGAAAACAAAAGAAGAGAAAAAACCGACTTTTGACATGGTTGAACCGGATGACCTGGTTCATTACGGACTTATTCCTGAGCTTGTCGGACGTCTGCCTATCATTGCATCACTCAATGAAATCACTGAAGATGACATGGTGCGCATTTTAACAGAGCCGAAAAACTCACTTGTAAGACAGTACAAAAAACTTTTTGCCATAGATGATGTGGAACTGAACTTTGAAGAAGATGCACTCCGTGCCATAGCAAAAAAGGCCATCAAAAGAAAAACAGGAGCACGGGGACTTCGCGCAATTTTAGAAGAGAGTATGATAGATATCATGTATGAACTCCCTGAATACAGCGGTTATGAAGTAATGATCACAAAAGAAGTCATTGAAAATGGCGAACAACCTCTTTATATTAAGAAAACAACACAAAAAACAGCATAAGGCACAATAAATGATATTTAATAAAATAGTCGGACTTTTTTCAAATGACCTTTCTATCGACTTGGGAACCGCCAATACAATTGTCATAGCAAAGGGGCGCGGGATTATCATTAATGAACCTTCTGTTGTTGCTGTCAAAACCGAAAAATATGGACAACAGCGTGTACTCGCTGTCGGACATGAAGCAAAAGAGATGGTGGGAAAAACTCCGGGAAATATCAAAGCCATCCGTCCTATGCGTGACGGTGTTATTGCCGATTTTGACATGACTGAAAAGATGATTCGCAAGTTCATTGAAAAAGCGCACGGAAGAAGTTCTTTAATATCTCCCCGTATTATCATCTGTGTGCCTTACGGCTTGACACAGGTTGAAAGAAAGGCTGTTCGCGAGTCTGCTTTAAGTGCCGGAGCACGCGAAGTTTTTCTCATAGAAGAGCCTATGGCAGCAGCTATCGGAGCCGGCATAGATATTCGGGAACCACAAGGGAATCTTGTTGTAGACATTGGTGGCGGTACAACTGAAATAGGTGTTGTCTCTTTGGGCGGTTTGGTACTCTCAAAGTCCATCCGTACAGCCGGAGATAAAATCGATCAGGGAATCGTCAACTATGTGAGAAAAAAATACAATCTCCTCATAGGAGAGAGAGTTGCCGAAGAGATTAAAATAAACATTGGAACAGCTGTAGAACTTGACCAGGAACTTACAATGGTTGTCAACGGACGCGATCAGGTTGAAGGACTGCTGAGTTCAGTGGAACTGACAAGCGAAGATGCCAGAGAAGCGATGAAAGAACCGCTTAAAGAAGTTGCCGAAGCCCTCCGTGATGTTTTAGAGAGAATGCCGCCTGATTTAGCCGGTGATATTGTAAACCACGGTATAATTTTGACGGGCGGCGGTGCTTTAATCCGTCAGCTGGACAAATACCTCTCAGATATCGTCAGAATTCCTGTTTTTGTCGCAGATGAACCTCTTTTAGCCGTTGCACGGGGAACAGGAAGAGCCTTGGAAGAAATAGACCTCCTGCAAGAACTTTTTGAGAATGAATAAAAAATCGTTTGTCTATTTTTTTATCCTGACAGCACTCTTTGTGGGTGCTTTATACTACAACAATCCTATTCAGTCTCCCATTGTTTCAGCACTCAACACCATAAAATCAAATTATCTTGACAGTATAGAATTTTTTAACAACAAAACAGACAAATATTTATTTCAGGCACAGGAAATAGAGAATCTGAAAAACAGACTGAAAAAATATGAAAATAATCATCTTCTCCTGCAGCAACTTACTTCTGAGCTCAAGGATTTGTACAAAGAAAACAACTCTTCACTCAAAACAGATCCCAAAGTAGAGCTTGTCCGTGCAATATCGTATGAAAAATTTGGAAATATCAACAGATTATGGATGGATATTCCAGAGTATAATGCCTCAAAAATTTACGGCTTAACCTACAAAGAGTTTGTTGCAGGAATAGTGATAGCAAAAAACAACAAACCTCTGGCACTGCTTAATTCTGACATAAAGAGTGCCTACTCTGTTTATGTAGGGAAAGAAAAAGCACCCGGTATTGCACATGGCAACAATGCCAAAAATATAGTTATCAATTTCATACCGGCCTGGTTCAGTATCAAACCCGGGGATGAAGTGATCACATCAGGTCTGGACAATATCTTTTTTAAAGGTCTCAAAGTAGGAAAGGTTCTTTCTGTTACAAGATCACAAGGCTATCAAAATGCTGTTGTTGAACAATATTACAAGGCGAATGAGCCGGGTTATTTTCATATAATAAGGAATCTAAAATGAAATATTTCATAATCTCAGTGTTATTATTTTTACATCTTACAGCCCAAGAGAGCAAACAAGAACTTACAATCGGTGCCGGACCGTACTTTCAGAGTCAACCTTACAAAGAGGCTTCTGCCCTTGTTTTGCCTTCACCGGTAATATTTTTTGACAACTCTGTTGTATATGCAAGATGGAGCAGATTCGGTCTTTACTTTTTAGGAGACAAAAAAGCGGAATATTCCTGGGGATTTTCCTTTACTGTACAGCCGAGAACACTTGGCTACAAGGCATCAGACTCAGTCTCTTTGCAAGGAATGAGCGACAAAGACTCAACAATGGAAGGTGGTATTGCTTTTAGTGCCGGCTATAAAAATTCCAGCTATATTGAAGTAATGCTTTTGGCAGACATCCTCAACAAATATAACTCATGGGTCGGCAGTGTAGAAATTGGTGATAAGTACACAGCAGGTCAATTTACTTTTTATCCAAGTGCTGTACTCTTGTACCAACCCAGAAAATTTCTTGACTATTATTACGGAGTCAAAAATTCCGAAGCAACACTGCAGCGTCCTGCTTACATGCCAAAGGGAGGATTCTCATTTGCCGTGCAAACATATATTAAATACCCTCTGAGCAAGAAACTCTCAGCCCTTTTTAACATAAGAGCAGACAGAATTCCAAACAGTGCATACAACAGCCCTTTGGTGAACAACAAATTTATTTACTCTGGACTTGCCTCGCTTATCTACACTTTTACCTACTGACTAAACTCCTATTAAGTGCCTTTTGGCTATAATCTCTAAATTTATATAACCATATTTAAGAGGGAACAAATGCCAAAACGCACCGACATAAAAACTATTTTACTTATAGGTTCTGGCCCGATTATTATCGGTCAGGCCTGTGAATTTGACTACTCTGGAACACAGGCTGTTAAAACATTAAAAGAATTGGGTTACCGCGTTGTTCTCATCAACTCAAATCCTGCTACTATTATGACAGATCCCGAGTTTGCAGACAGAACATATATAGAACCTATTAAAGAAGATGTTATTGCAAAAATCATCAAAGATGAAAAAGTAGATGCTGTTTTGCCGACTATGGGCGGACAGACTGCACTCAATGTTGCAATGAGCATGTATGAAAAGGGATGCTTGAAGGTGTAGAGTTTTTAGGTGCAAACCCCGAAGCGATCAACAAAGGCGAAGACAGACAGCTTTTTAATGAAGCGATGACAAAAATCGGTATGGATTTGCCAAAAAGCAGAAATGCCTATAGTGTTGAAGAGGCCATAGAAGTTGTCAAAGAGATAGGTTTTCCGGTCATCAGTCGTGCATCCTTTACACTCGCAGGCGGCGGTTCCGGTGTGGCGTATAATATGGAAGAGTTTAAAAAACTTGCCCAGGAAGGCATTTCAGCTTCGCCTGTCAATGAAATCGAGATTATGGAATCTATGCTCGGCTGGAAAGAGTATGAAATGGAGGTTATCCGCGACAAAGCGGACAACTGCATCATCGTATGTTCCATTGAAAACTTTGACCCTATGGGTGTGCATACGGGAGACTCTATTACGGTTGCCCCTGCATTAACATTGACAGACAAAGAGTATCAAAGAATGAGAGATGCCTCTTTCGCAATTTTACGTGAAGTCGGCGTTGACACAGGCGGTTCCAATGTTCAGTTTTCAATTGATCCGAAAACAGGACGCATGATTGTAATTGAGATGAATCCGCGTGTATCGCGTTCATCCGCACTGGCAAGTAAGGCAACAGGCTATCCTATTGCCAAAGTAGCCACCCTTTTAGCAGTCGGATTTACCCTTGATGAAATTGAAAATGACATCACGGGAACACCTGCAGCTTTTGAACCGGTTATAGATTATGTTGTTACAAAAATACCGCGTTTTACATTTGAAAAATTTCCTGAAGCACAAAGTACACTCAGCACATCTATGAAATCAGTCGGTGAAGTCATGGCAATCGGCCGTACGTTTAAAGAGTCTGTTCAAAAAGCACTCTGCTCTCTTGAAACAGGACTTTGCGGTTTTGATGACATTGAGGCGGATGATGAGTTTGTCAAGCATGAAATCCGTCGTCCCAATGCTGACAGAATTCTTTATGTTGCCGAAGGTTTTCGTCGCGGCATGAGTATACAGGAAATGTTTGACACCTGCCAGATTGATCCATGGTTCTTATATCAAATACAAGAGATGATGGAAACAGAAGCAACTGTCAGCGATAAAATCCTTTTTGATGAGGAGTTAATGCGAAAAGTAAAAGTTGACGGTTTTTCTGACAAAAGAATTGCACAGCTTATAGCAAAAAATTCTCAAGAAACAGTGAGTGAAGACCTGGTTTATGAAGCAAGAAAAAAGCTTGGCATCAGTTTGGAGTATAATGAAGTTGACACCTGTGCCGCTGAGTTTGAAGCACTTACTCCTTACCTCTACTCAACAACAAACATTACAAAACTGCCAAATATTACCAATCGTCAAAGCGACAAACAAAAAGTGCTTATTTTAGGCGGCGGACCAAACAGAATCGGACAGGGGATTGAATTTGACTACTGTTGTGTACATGCGGCATTTGCACTTAAAGAGATGGGCATAGAGACTATTATGTATAACTGCAACCCCGAAACGGTTTCTACCGACTATGACACATCTGACGTTCTTTATTTTGAGCCAATAGATTTTGAACATGTAAGAGAAGTGATAGAAAATGAAAATCCTGATGGCATCATTGTTCATTTCGGTGGACAGACTCCACTTAAACTTGCTGATTCTTTAACAAAAATCGGTGCAAAAATTTCAGGAACTCCATCATCCGTCATTGATTTGGCAGAAGACAGAGAGCAGTTTAGTGATTTTGTAAAAGCGCACAATCTTAAACAGCCTGCAAACGGTTTGGCACGTACAAAAGAAGAATCATTTATTATAGCCGAAAGACTGGGCTATCCTGTTCTTGTTCGTCCTTCCTTTGTGCTCGGCGGACGCGGCATGCGTATCGTATATAGCGAAGATGAGCTGCGTCAATACATGGATCTTGCCATTTCTGTCTCCAACGAAGCCCCTGTCTTGGTAGACAAATTTTTGGATCAGGCAATTGAGCTTGATGTGGATTGTATCTGTGACGGCAAAGATGTCTACATCGGTTCTGTTATGCAGCACATCGAAGAGGCAGGAATACACTCGGGAGATTCGGCATGTTCACTGCCTCCTATGAATTTGACACAGGATATGATAGAAAAAGTTGAGCAGCAGACAAAAGTCATCGCACTCGGCCTTGGCGTTGTCGGACTGATGAATGTACAGTATGCAATTTATCAGGATGAAATTTATCTTATTGAAGTCAATCCTCGTGCCTCACGTACAGTTCCTTTTGTCTCAAAAGCAACCGGTATGCCTCTTGCAAAAGTAGCCACACGTGTTATGATGGGCAAAGACTTAAGAAGCTCATTAGCCTACTATGACAAATATGAAATAGTTGAAGAGCACAACGGTCTGCTTCGTCCTCGTCTCAAAGGGCATGTATCTGTCAAAGAAGCAGTATTCCCTTTCCATAAACTTTACGGTGCCGATTTGGTACTGAGTCCTGAGATGAAATCTACGGGTGAAGTAATGGGTATCAGTAAAAACTTCGGGGTAAGTTTTGCAAAAGCACAACTCAGTGCAGGAAATAATATTCCGACAGGCGGAACATGTTTCCTCTCTTTTGTTGATACAGATAAAAAACATGCTCCTGAAATAGCAAAAGGTCTGGTTGAACACGGCTTCAAACTTGTTGCAACAAAAGGGACACAAAAGGCCATAGAAGAAGCGGGTATAGTATGTGAAGTGGTTTTAAAAATTTCAGAAGGCCGTCCAAATATTGAGGACAGCATGAAAAATGATGAAATAGCAATGGCAATTAATACATCTGACAACAACACATCAAAAAAAGATGCTGTTGTCATTCGCCAAGAAGTGCTTAAAAGAAGTATTCCTTACTTTACAACGCTCAGTGCAGCAAGAGCACTGATACTCGCACTCGATGAAATGGAAGATGAAAAATGGTCAAGCTCAACAGCCCTGCAAGATTTTTTAGTATAAAAACAAATATTATTCTCTCACAAACCGACACTACTGTCGGTTTTTTATCCCAGGATGCACCTAAGCTGTGTGCAGTAAAATCACGTCCAAATACCAAACCTTTCATTGTTGTTTATAAAAACTTCCAAGCACTGAAGAAAGACCATAAAAGAGTACCAAACACTCAGAAAAACAGAGTCAGACGCCTTAAAAAAACAACCTTTATAGTAAAAAACCATGCTTTTCGGGTTGCAGAAGATGTGGCAGACTCTTCTTGTTTGAGACAAAAGGAATGGACATACTCCACATCTGCCAATGAAAGCGGTAAAAACTTTTCAAGAACTTTTTGTGAGCAAAAAGCTGATATAATAATAGAAAACAAGAAAGGACTCTTTGAAGGTCAGGCTTCAAAACTCTATAAAATCAACCATAAAAAAATAAAGAGGTTACGATGAGCAAACTGTTCCAGGCACTGCTAAGCGGTATGTTTTTTACATTCATACTTGATTTTTTCATTATATTAGGCGTGAAACTGAATTATATCGATTTTTATGGTGTACATGTATACTACAATATTTTATTTGCAGATCATCAAAATTTCTTTTTGTTTTTATTTTTTTCTATACTTCTTGGCTATTTGGTAGTTTATGCCAGCACAAAAACAGCACTGATTGTTATAGGTTCTCTCTTTGTCCTCTCTTTTGCAACGCTTATTCCTCCTATAGGAAAAAGCATTGGAGAAATGATGCTTATGAAAAAAAACATTACACTCAAAACGGATAAATTTTTCTATCATGGTGATCTCTACTATGATGGAAGAAAAAATGTAACATTTTACGATTATGAACTAAAAAAAGTTATAATTCTAGATAAAAATAAAATTCGAGGTCAATATTAGCATGAAACATATTTCTTCAATTGCCAGCGGTGTTGTATTAGGAACTGCAGGTGTTTTAATGATGAGTACGCTTACAGGATGTGAGCAAAAACAACAAGAAGCACAAAATAAATTTTTGGTTATAGAACAACAGCCAAACGGAAAGTATAAAGTTGTCGAAGAGATGCCGACACAGGGCCCTTCACGTGCAATCATCAGAGAACGTGATGAATTTGGCAGAGTAACAGAGCGTTTTATGAACGAAGAAGAGATGAAAGCTTTGGCTGCACAAGAGTATCAAAAAGTACAAAATGGTACGAGCGAAACACTTCAAGATAATTCAGGCAGTGCAGGTATGGGACTTGCCGGTACTATTTTAGCCGTTGCGGCAGGAAGTTTGCTCGGAAATATGATAGGCAATGCGCTGATGAACAACAAAAGGTTTTCCAGAAATGCAAGCAGTGTCAACAGAAGTGCCTACAGCCGTTCGGCAGCAGGCAAGGCAGCAAGAAAATCAACAAGCAGCAGAAAAAGCTTCTTTGGCGGCACTTCAAGAAGCTCGAGCTACAGCAGAAGCAGTGGCGGATTTTTTGGAGGCTGACACATGATAACTACACAAAAACTGAGTCCAATAGATGATGAAACCTTAGAAGAGATAGGCTTTACCTGGCATACTGATTCTGACGGCAGCAAGTATGTCAGCGATGAGCTTGTAGAAGTGACCCAAGAAGAAGCAGAGGCCTATTATGAGGCAGCAAATACTCTTTATGACATGTATGTCGAAGCAGCCGAATATGTCATCAGCAATGATCTCTTTTTTGATTTGGGCATTCCTTTCAACCTTATAGAGAGTATTAAAAAAAGCTGGGAAAACGATGTCCATTGGCATATTTACAGTCGTTTTGATTTAGCCGGCGGTATTGACGGACAGGATATTAAGCTTATAGAATTTAATGCCGACACCCCTACGGCGCTTTTTGAGACTGCACTTTTACAATGGGCAATTTTAAAATCCAATGATATGGACGAAGAGCGTCAGTTTAACAATGTATATGAGGCCATCAGTAACAATTTTAAAAGACTCGTTACACTCTTTGATGACACAGACAAATTTGAAGAATTCTATGACGGCTGGAAAATACTTTTTTCTTCTGTTGAAGGCAATGACGAAGAAGAAGCCACCACAAAACTGCTCCAGCAGATGGCAACAGATGCCGGATTTGTTACAAAGTTTGAGTTTTTGCAGAATGTCCGCTTTGATGAAGATGGCATTTATGACAGTAATGACATAAATTATGAGTACTGGTTCAAACTCTATCCTTGGGAAGACATTGCAGTTGATGAGCCGGAACTCGCCACCACACTCACAAATATCATCCAAAACCAAAAAGCCATTATTTTAAACCCTGCCTATACTTTACTCTTCCAGTCAAAAGGAATGATGGCAATTCTATGTGAACTGTTTCCAGATTCGCCTTACCTTCTTAAAACCTCTTTTGAACCGCTTCAAGGACTCAAGCAAGTTGAAAAACCTGTTTTTGGACGCGAAGGTGCCAATACAAAGATTATCGAAGCAAACGGAAGTATCAGCATTCAGACTGAAGGTCCCTATGCGAATCATAAAAAAATCTACCAGGAGTATGTAGATTTTCCAAAAGATGTTCATGGAAAAAAATATCAGGCAGGTGTTTTCTTTGCCTATGAAGCCTGTGGACTGAGTTTTAGAAAAGGCGGAGATATTTTAGACAATATGAGTAAATTTGTAGGCCATGTTATACTTTAGAGTCTTTGTGGCATTTCATCTTTAAAAGCAGTTTTTTCTGCTTCTTTTAATAACTCCAGTGCACCTTTGTCTATCATCTTTTGGGCAAGCTCTTTGCCTAAATTTTTACTTTCCGCTATACTTCTTACGATTTTTTCCTGCATAATATGTGTTCCGTTTGGAAAGCCAAGCATAACTCTAAAAACAACATTATCATCTTCTATAACAGCATTACAGGCAACAGGAGCCGAACATCCCGCTCCGATTTTTGATATAAAATCTCTCTCAATCTGTGTACATGTAAAGGTATCTTCATCATTGAGACTTTGTGCAATTATCCGTACCTGTTCATTGCCGGTTACAATTTCAATACCCAAGGCAGCCTGCCCCATCGGCGGTATCATCATATCAAGAGAAAGTTTTTGGGTATAGGGAATATCTTTGAGCAAATCAAGTCTGTTGAGTCCTATCCATGCCAAAATTATCGCATCATACTGCCCTTCTTGTAACTTTCTCAAACGTGTATTGACATTCCCTCTCAAATCTCTGACTTTTAAATCAGGTCTTTTTTGCAAAAGTTGCATTCTACGGCGCAAACTCGTTGTCCCAACCACTGCTCCCTCCGGCAAATCTTCAAGTGTTTTGTAAGTATGTGACAAAAAAACATCACTTTGGTCTTGACGTTGCGTCACAGCTGCAAGTTCCAAACCATCGGGAATATATGTCGGTACATCTTTTAAACTGTGTACAGCAAGCTCGGCATTGCCTGAGAGCATCTCATCTTCAAGCTCTTTGGTGAAATGCCCTTTTCCGCCGATGAGAGCCAAAGGTTTATCCAAAACCTTATCGCCGTTACTTACTATTTTATTAAGCACTACTTCTATTTCAGGAAAACTTGCTTCAACTCTTTCCTTGATATGATATGCCTGCCAAAGTGCCAAGTCTGAAACGCGTGTTGCTATTGTTAATTTTTGCATTACTTCACTTTTAGGTATTTTTTCTTTGTATTATCTACAGAACCGTCAAGATAAACCGTCGGTGTTCCACCAACCATAAGATCAGTGGCTACAAGTCTGTCGTGGTTAAACTGCTTGATTACACTGGAATTCTGAATATCTTCAGGTGTAATATTTGTCCCTTCTGCTTTATTAAATGCTTCAAGAATTTTTTTGACATTTTTTTCTCTTGGATTGATTGAAACATTATAAAGTTTTAATACAACATCTTTTACACCTTGATGTTCTGCGGCAATTGCTGCTTTGACCAGTGTTACGGAAGCGGGATGAATTCTTTCGAGTGGAAAATGATAGTAATATACAGCAAATTTTTGGGGCTCTTTTTTCATATCTTTAATCGCCCCTGGTACAAATCCTCTACAAAAAGGACACAGTGGGTCTGAAAAAATGACTATTTTGTGTTTCGCATTGGCATTGCCGTAAATCAAATTTTCTTTTGCATAATGTCTGGCTTTTACTGTTGGTTTAACCTTGTCGACAAGACTTTCTCCTGTACTTATATCTGTCAAATCTTTTGTAATCATCTTTCCGTTTGAAAACCAAATCATTTTTTGGCGAATTACCTGCTTTGGCTTGTTTTTCAAAACAGCTTTCACATTAACAATATAGGCATTCCATTTTGGAAGTTGTTTGAGTGGTGTAACATCCTCCACTTTTACATCTACTGATTTGAGTCTTGGATTTTCACTAAACTTGTCTTCTAAAAAATATTCTATATTTTCACTTGCGTTACTTGCATAGAGAAAACTACTTAAGAGCAGAGTCGTGCTCAATAATTTCAACATCAATGACATCTGAATCCTTTGTTATATTATTTTGTTCCTCAAAAGAAGAATTACATTTTCCTGATTTTACATTATAACGGTTAACAATCATACTCGTAAAAACACCAAACTGCATGAGTATACCTAATATGTCTGTTAAAAATCCAGGAATAATCAGCAGTATAGCACCAATCAGGGTAAAAAGATTTAATTTTTGAAACTGCTCGAGATCAATACAGTTATAAGAGACTGCCGTCATATTTTCAATCAAACTTTTTCTGAAATTCACTAAAATTGATATCCCTATAAATGCAGTAACAAGAATCTCAAAAAAAGTGGCAAGCCCTCCTATAGCAGAAGAAATCTGCACAGAGACAAGCACTTCCAAAAAAAGGTAGAGTAAAAAATAAATCATTTAAATCAGTTCCATAATTTTATCAAATATCTCTTCACTCTTGATATCTCTTTTTTCTTTTGTTGCTCTGTCAAAAATCTGCACATGTCCATTTTGCAACTCTTTACCGATAACAACCGTATACGGGAATCCGATAAGTTCCGCATCTTTCATTTTAAATCCAAAACGTTCTTTTCTGTCATCGAGCATTACCTCTACATTTGCATCCTGCAGCTGCTTATAAAGTTGTTCGCCTGCTTGCACCTGCGCCTCATCTTTGATGTTACTTATCATAATATTTACCATATACGGTGCTGTCTCTTTTGTCCAGATACAGCCATTTTCATCATGATGCTGCTCTACAACTGCTGCTACAAGGCGTGAAACACCCATTCCGTATGTTCCCATAATAAAAGGCTGTGCTTTTCCGTTCTCATCTAAAAACTCGGCTTTTAAAGCTTCAGAATAAGTCGTTCCGAGTTTAAAAATATGTCCTACTTCTATACCTTTTGTAAAAGAGAGTTCACCGTCACAGTACGGGCAGATATCCCCCTCATTTACTTCTGCTATATCTGCGAAATAAGCAGCATTACTGAGCACCGACAAATCTACCCCTATAAAGTGATAATCTGCTTCATTTGCCCCACAGATTAAATTTGTGGCATCTTTTAAATCACTGTCAATGACATGTTTTGCCTTGTCTTGATCAAGCGGCCCTATAAAACCGGGAATCAGCCCTGTCTCTTTGAGTTCTTCTTCTGTCACATCCACAATATCAAGGGCTTCTGTTGCATTGAGTGCTTTTACTTCCTGAAGATTATCGCATCCGCGTACAAAGAAAAGAACAATTTCACTTGCATCTTCATATATAACTTTTTTTGCAACACATTTAACCGTATAATAAGGGTCAATTTTGAAAAACTCTGCAAGTTCATCTATTGTTTTTATCTCTGGTGTTTTAAACTTATTAAAAGAAGCTTCAGGAGCTTCAGGAATATTTGAGCGTTTGCTTCTTGAAGCTGCTTCTATATTGGCACCGTATTCACATTTTGAACAAACAGCAATTGTGTCTTCACCACTCTCTGCCAAAACCATAAGCTCTTTGGAACCGCTTCCACCAATGGCACCACTGTCGGCTTCTACCACTCTGAAATCCAGTCCCATACGAGAAAGTATCTTTTTGTAGGCTGCTTCCATTGCATCAAATTCTCTGTCTAAATCCTCTGCTGTAGCATGAAAAGAGTAGGCATCCTGCATAATAAACTCACGGCCACGCATAAGCCCGAAACGAGGACGGGCCTCATCACGGAATTTTGTCTTAATCTGATACAGATTTAATGGCAGATTTTTATAAGATGTCACACGGTTCCGGACAACATCAACCATCATCTCTTCATGTGTAGGTCCAAGTACGAAAAGATTGTTTTTTCTATCGTGAAAACGAAGCAGTTCTTTACCGAACTTTTCTATTCTTCCACTCTCCTGCCACAACTCTGCGGGTGTTACAAAAGAGAGTTCCACTTCCTGGGCACCTACTTTTGTCATCTCTTCATTAATGATATTTTCTATTTTTTTAATCACTCTTTTTGCTAATGGCAGATAATTATACAACCCTGCAGCAACCTGTGTAATAAATCCTGCACGAGATAAAAATATATGACTCGGAAGTGTAGCATCTGATGGTGCCTCTTTGGTTGTCGGTATAAAAGCTTTACTTCTTCTCAAATTTTAATCCTTTTTTAAATGGTGTTTGTATTGGTCTGGAATATTGTCATGTTCATCATTAAGAATATACTGCATTGCTCCGGTGACAGAATCACTTTTGGCTTCATGCGAGGCTGCACGCATCTTTTTGTCATATCATGCAAAAATCTTTTGATTGCCTGATGCGCCATTTTTTGTGCTTGCATTTCATATTCCTGAGGCAGAAAACCTTTTTTAATTGCACGTTTTGTCTCTTCCTGTGCGGCTTTTTCGGCTTTTTTATAAATCTCTTTTATGATAGGTTCCACATTGAGTGTATCAAGCCACTCATAAAATTCCACAACACTTCGTCCTACAATTCCGTGCGCCTGTCTTACATACTGTTCTCTTTGTGCTTTGTTTGCATCTACAATATCTTTTATATCATCCACAACAAAAAGAAAAATATTTTCTCTGTTTTTTATATCAATATCTCTTGGGACAGCCAGGTCAAACCAGAATCTTTCAAAATCTACATCTTCTATAAGTTCGTTGGTAATTATAGGATAAGAAGAACCTGTAGCAGTAAATATAATGTCAAATTCGTTAACCGCTTTGTCCAGGTCTCCAAATTCATATACTTCCGCATTGCACTCTTGTGCCAAAGTCTGGGCTTTTTGCTTTGTTCTGTTTGCAATAAAAGTTTCCACCCCGTCCGAGACAAGGTGTTTTGCGCAGATTTCACTCATTTCACCTACACCAATCACAAGTGCTTTTTTTTCACGTAAATTTTGAACCTTTTCTTTAATCTGTTTTATTGCTACAGAAGCCACAGAAACCGGTTTTGAGGATATATCAGTGAGATTTCTTACCTTTGCAGCACATTTAAACGCATGAGAGAGTGCTCGTGACATTTTCTTATCCGAATAACCGCGTTCATGAGAGAATTTAAAAGCATCTTTTAACTGTCCGGCAATCTGTGTCTCACCGACCACCATAGAGTCTATAGAACTTGCAACCGCAAAAAGATGATGAATAGCACTGCTGTCATCAACTATCTCAGCAGTTTTTCGTAAAACCTCTTCTGACAAACCACCTTTAAATGCCAGTAACTTCATCATATGTTCTGTTGCTTCTTCAATGTCACTGCAGCATACATACAACTCCATACGGTTACATGTAGCCAGCATGACAGCTTCACTGATATTAGGCGACTTGAGCAGTCTTTGCAGACATGCCTCTTTCTCTTCATCCGTATAGGTGAATTTTTCTCTCAGTTCCAAATTACTGTTTTTATGGGAGAGACTTACAATTAAATAATGCATCAATAACTTCTTTGTATCATTGTATCTAAAATGGCAACTAAATCTTTATCTTCGTGCAAAGCAATCTTCGCCTCGTTTGAGAGTTTCTGTGCCAGTTCAAAAGATTTTTCTATCGTTTTATGTTCTTGCATTTTCTTTTTCATCCATAAGAGTTCTTCTTCCGTAGGTTTTTTCGCATGCAGAGATAGAAGCTTTTCCTGATCTTTTGCTTCAAGTGCATTATAAAGATAAATATACGGCAAAGTACATTTCCCCTCTACATAATCATTCATCGCAGGTTTTCCAAGCGTTGCTTCGTCTGCTGTAATATCAAGAATATCATCTATAATTTGAAATGAAAGTCCTAAGTTACGTCCGTAAAGAGCATATTTCTCTGCATCTTTTCCCGCTAGCAGAGCACTCGCTTTTGCAGCTGCTTCAATGAGTGTAGCAGTTTTGAGATAGAGCATATCAAGGTAACGCTCTTCATCACTGTTAAAACTTTCTGCCATTCTGACATCCATCATTTCGCCCTTTGAGAGTGCTGTAACCGATGAAGCAATTGTCTGTGCTACCGCTTTGTCAAAGGCAACAAGTTCCGTAAATGCTTTTGAGTATAAAATATCTCCAAGCATGACAGCTGTTTTGCTTCCGTCTGTTGCATTTACCGATGCTGCTCCGCGTCTTGTCATCGCATCATCAATAACATCATCATGTAAAAGTGAGGCAGCATGAATCAGTTCCACTATGGCGGCTAAAAGAGGAGCGTCCTTATGTTCTGGAGCAATTTTAAGAATAAGCTTTGCCCGAAGTCTTTTTCCGCCCTGCAGCATGGCAAACAGACGGGTCACTTCATCATAATCACACTCTTGTATCAATCTTTTTATTTGTGCTTCTACTCTTTGCATTTATCTCGTCTTTTGTTTATTTTTTTGCTGTTTCTAATCGTATTTGCTCTTTATCATCAGAGAGATAAAGCTCAAATTTTGCAATATTTTTTTTTACATCAAACTCTTTAAATTTAACCAGTATATAGGGTATATTATAAAAATCTGCTCCAGGAGTTTTTAGTTTAACCCGAAAACTTTGATTTTTATGATTCAAGTACAGTATATTTTGCGCTACATGCTTATCATAAGAACGCAAAACCACCAAACCTTCATTAGTGTACAAAGTCCATCTAAATGTAAAAAGTCTTGTTTTGTTATCGTATTTTACAAGAATTTTCTTTGGCTCATCCTTTTTCAATGAAATTTCCTGCACATCCCGTAAGTCACTTGCAAAAACAGCAGTGCTACAAAGAAACAATGCTGTCAAGAAAAACTGTAAAATACTTTGCAACTCTTATTCGCTTTGAGAAAGAATATCACCCATAAGCTCTATGTAAATACTTTTCGTTTTGGTTGCAACCTCATCCAGATGACTTGCTTTATATCGGGCAACTGCCGTATCAATATCATCACCGACCTCTTCTTGGAGCATCAACTCCATTGCAGCAACTTTTTCAACAAACTTTTCAAGTTCCTGTCTTACTATATCATTGTTCGCATTAAAAACAACATCCATAAACTTTGATCTCGGAGAACCTCCGAAAATATCATCTTCATCTTCAAATAACGCGCTGTAACTCATACCTAATCCTTTTTATTTTACTATTTGGGTACCTACACCCTCTGATGTAAACAACTCTAAAAGCATAGAGTGTTCAAGTCGCCCGTCAATTATGTGTGCTTTATGCACACCACCGTCTATCGCTTCAAGACAGGCATCAACTTTTGGTACCATCCCGCCGTGAATCGTTTCGTTTTCTTTGAGCACTTTTACTTCATCTTTTGTCAAGGTTGCAAGAAGTTTTTTCTCTTTGTTCAAGACCCCCGGAGTATCTGTCAAAAATATTATTTTGTTTGCACCTATGGCTTTTGCAACATATGATGCACACAGATCAGCATTAATATTATACCCGGGATGTCCCATCTCTTCACCTGCGGCAATAGGGGCTATCACAGGAATAAAGCCTTCTTTTATCAGATTTAAAACAACATCTGCTTTGACATTTGTAATATTTCCAGTCAATCCCCACTTGGAAAAATCTTTCGCCCTTGCACGGATAAAGTGTGCATCCTTACCGCTGATACCTATTGCTTTTGCATCATGAGAGTTCAGCAAAGAGACTATCTCTTTGTTAATCTCACCACTGAGTATCATCTCTACAATCCGCATGGTCTCTTTTGTCGTGACACGCTGTCCGTCTATAAACTGCGTATCAATTTTAAGCGCTTCGAGCATATCGGTAATCTTTTTTCCACCGCCATGAACAATTACAGGTTTGATACCTACCAAATACATAAGCAAAATATCTTCTGCAAACTTCTCTTTTAATTCGGGAGATGTTTGTGCCGAACCGCCATATTTTATAACGACAATCTCTTTTCTAAACTCGCGAATAAACGGAAGTGCATCAAGGAGTGTTTTTACTGTTTCAACTTTTGCCTGCAATATTTCTATCCTTTATGCAAAATAATTTTGCTATTCTATCCAATCTTCTATTAATGCTACTTAAGTAACTCTTCTTGTGATAAAACTATGTTACAATCTTTCCAAAATATTCGAAAAGGAAGAAAAATGTGGAAGTATCCTATAGATGAGAATCTGTTTGACAAATTTAGTAAGTATTCAAAAATTACAGGTGTGATTTTTATTATTCTCGGAATAGTGGGTATTATATACCCTGTATTTATGACCCTGGCAACAGTCACCTTTGTGGCATGGCTGATGATGTTTGGTGGTTTTATGGCCGGGTATTTTACCTATATAAGTGACAAAAGTGATGTTCTGGGCTGGCTTAAAAGCTTTGTGCTTATCGGGATTGGTGCTTTAATGATTTTTTATCCAATGACAGGAATTGGCACAGTCGGTCTGCTTCTGGCTATATACTTTTTTATGGATTCTTTTGCCAGTTTCTCTCTTGCGATGAATATGCGTCCTGCAAACGGCTGGATCTGGTGGATGATTAATGCCCTTTTTTCCATGTTAATCGGTATTTTATTTATAGCAGGATGGCCTTTTACCTCCACCTACCTTATAGGTTTGCTTGTCGGTTTCAGTCTCTTTTTTGACGGATTTGCCCTGCTTGTCACAGGGTCGATTTTTAAAAAAATGAACCGATAAAATGCACAAGACAAAAGCATTTGGTCTCTGGAGTGCCGTCTTTTTAGGTATAGGCTCCATGGTCGGTGCCGGAATTTTCATAGTCATCGGTCAGGCAGGGGCCATGGCTGGAAATATTGTCTGGATCTCTTTTGTTTTCGGTGGGATTATAGCCCTTTTAAGCGGCTACTCTCTGGCAAAGTTGGCAGTACGCTACCAGTCACGCGGCGGGATAGTCGAGTATCTGGTCCAGGGTTTTGGAGAAAACATTTTCTCCGGTTCCATGGGTGTCATGTTCTATTTTTCCCAACTCATTGCCATTGCAGCCGTTGCCAAATCATTTGGAACCTACAGCGCAACTTTTATGCTCCACGGAGATACAGCCTGGGTCAATATATTTGCCATAGGTATTATCGCCTTTTTTACCCTTATCAATCTTATCGGTGCCGTTTTTGTTGCGAAGGCGGAAAACATCATTGTCATTATCAAACTCGGAGTCCTTGTTACCTTTGCTTTTGCGGCACTTTTTACGATACAGCCTCAGCTTTTAAGTGTAGCGGACATGCCTCCTGTAAGCGGTATGGTCTTTGCCATCGGAATTACGTTTTTTGCCTACCAGGGTTTTAGTGTGATTACAAACTCAGTCGAGGATATGGAGAATCCGAAAGTGACCATGATGCGTTCTATGTTTGTCGCCCTGCTCATTGTGGCAGCTTTATACATACTTACAAGTATCGCTGTTTTAGGAAACCTGCCGCTTGATAAAATTATTCAGACAAAAGACTATGCTCTGGCTGAAGCGGCAAAGCCCATCTTTGGTGAATGGGGATTTAAAATCATGGCCGCAACAGCACTCCTGGCAACAGCCTCGGCTATTAATGCAACACTTTATGCCGTAACTGACATAGGATACACAATGGCAAAAGAGGGAAACCTTCCTGAAATATACGAATATAATATCTACCGCTCTTTTGAAGGACTCATTATCAGCGCGTTGCTGATTATACCGATGATACTCTTTTTCAACCTGGCGCAAATCACAACTGTTGCCGCTATAGTCATGCTCATCGTTCAGGGAAGTACACATATTGCGCATTTGAATCTTCTGCAGAAGAGTGGCGCAAAAAAATATCTTGTTGTTTTGGCAATTTTTTCCATGTTTGGCGTTGCGGGGATTACTCTCTATTCTACCTATAAAACCATGCCTGAGATTGCATACTATCTTATAGTGACCTTTGCACTTGCTTTTACGACAGAGTATCTACTGCGATACTTCAAACAAAGAATCATTTCTAAACAAACGCACTAAAGACACCTTCTTTTACTTTTACTTCCAGATCCAGAAGTGAAAGGGGCAGTCCGAAATGCTCAATTTTTACATAATCTTTAAATGTTACCAAAAGAGAAGTCGCTGCATCATTTTGTAAAATTGTTTCAAGTTCTTCTTTTGTAAAACTGTGATGGTCTTCAAAATAATGCTTTGCAATAACAGCAGGAAGATATTTATCAAGTCGTTGCGGCCTTGCTATAGCGGTCACAAGACTCATTTTTTGTGTCGGGTTCACAAGTTTTACCTTACGAAAAAAATCTTTCTCCTCTTCTACATGTAAAGCCTCTTTCCCCGGCCACAGACGCTCTCTAAAAGGACCTGCAGGCAAACAAAAACTGTTCTTTGATTTTACATCTATGAGTATATCTTGCTTTTTGATATCATGTTTGGAGTAGGCATCATCCAAAAAAACTATCTCACAACCCAGCTCTTTTGCTTTTTGTATGGCTCTTTTTCTCTCTTCACTGACTATGACTGTAGCATTTGGAAGTTTTTTGGCATATATCATCGCTTCATCCCCGCTGCTTTTGACATCACATAAAATTTCATTGCCGTTTTTGACAACAATCAAGCCTTTGGATGCTCGTCCATAGCCACGAAGTATAATCGCAGGTTTTTTGTGCTCTTTTGCCAGTGCTGTTACCAATGGAGTTTTGCCACTGCCGCCGACAGTCAGATTACCAACGCTGACAATTTCCATAGCAAAATCCTCCGGTCTCTGTAATTTGTATCGAACATACATAATAATACAATAGAGCCAACTCAGCGGAAGCAGTAGATAGGAGAGAAGTTTTTGCAAAGGAGTTGGGTTGTAGAAATACTCTTCAACCCAAAAAACGAGCGTTTTTTTCAATTACACTCTCGTTTTTGCTATTTTTTTGATTTTACTTATAACTGTTTGTACATCTTCATCAGTCATACTTGCATAAATCGGTAAAGAAAGTACCTGTTGGAATGAACGCAGTGCTCTTGGAAAATCATTAACACGCAGGGCATATTTGCTTTTATAATACGATAAAAGATGAAGCGGAATATAATGCAATCCTGCCCCGATTCCCTCTTCTTTGAGTGCTACAGCAAAAGAATCGCGGTTTTTATCTATTTTTACTATATAAAGAGAAAAAGGATTCTCTTCATTATCCATATCCGGAGTAATAATGTGATCTACCCCTTCAAGTCCTTCACTGTACATTTTGGCAATCTCTTTTTGTCTTGCGATGTTTTCATCCTGTTCTTTTACCTGCGCTCTGATATAGGCTGCATTTAAATGGCTCAGTGCATAATCATTCCCAATATCTACAACATCATAAATATACTCCAAAGCATTTTCATTGCGTACCATTGCATGATTTGCCAGCAACCTTGCTCTTTGCATAATATCTTCATCATTGGTCACAAGCATCCCGCCGTTACAGATATTTTTCTTTAAATGCGGAGAAAAGTTAAAACAGACTATATCTGCACCTGTTGCACCTATTTTCACTCCCTTGTATGTAGCACCAAGAGCATCGCTTGCATCTTCAACAATTTTGACATTATATATGGAAGCCATCGAATAGACTCTGTCCAAATCTACAGTCATACCGCCAATATGCGTTATAATAACCGCTTTGAGCTTTTTGGATTTGTTTTCTTCCAAATAATTTTCTAACTTATTGAGATCAATATTATAAGAGTCTTCGGCTATATCAATAAAAACAGGCTCAGCATCAAAATGGCGGACAACCTCAGGTACACTCGGATGCGCATTTACACTGCAGATTACTTTGTCCCCGCGTTTTAGGTCAAGTGCAAGCATGGCAAGGTGCAGCGCCGATGTGCCGTGCGATGTAGCAAGCGCATACTCTGATCCGACATACTCGCGAAACTCTTCTTCAAGTTTTGGTACCTGATATAAATCTTCTCCGTCGAGTACATCACTCACATTAGAGTGTGCCTCGCGGGAACTTTCATACTTACTAAAAGGGATACTCAGTTTTTCATTTTTCATTTTTTACTCCTAGGTTTTATAATGTAATATCACGCGGATAATTAAAGTCATGATTCAATGTTCTTGAAGTCAACTTTGCAATCACAGGCATCTTTCTTTTGAAATGATTTCTAAAAATTCTTTTTATAATCATATCCAACATCCGTTCGTCAACACCCTTTTGTATGACTTCTTCACGCGAAAGTCTCTCATCCACATAGAGTTTCATCGCTGCGTCAAGTTGGGCATATGTATAGCCCAAATCAGCCTCATCACTTTGACCGCTCCACAAATCAGCCGAAGGCGGCTTTTCAATGATACTTTTACTTACATGTAAGTACTCGGCTAATTCAAAAACTTCGCTTTTGTACAAATCTCCTATGGGATTCACTGCCGACGCCAAGTCGCCGTAAAGTGTGCCATACCCGAGCATTAATTCACTTTTATTGCTTGTACCAAGTACCAAAGCATTCTCTTTTGCCGAAATATCAAACAATGTTGCCATTCGCATGCGTGATGAAAAGTTTCCTTTTCTGAGATTATCCATATCAGGGTGCATCTCTTCATACGCTTGCAACATTGGAGCAATACTACAGACAACACAACGCATATTGAAATCGCGACACAATTCATCCGCATCATCAAGTGAGTTTTGTGATGAATATTGTGATGGCATTTTAACACATAACAGGTCATCTCCAAATGCTTTTTTCGCCAAAACAGCGACCACAGCAGAATCCAGTCCGCCACTCAAACCAACCACTGCTTTTTTTATACCTGTCTTTTTCACTTCATTTTCCAAAAAAAGAACCAAATAGTCAGTTATCTGCGAATATTTACTCATAATATATACTAAACCTTTACAACTTATTAACAAAAAATATTATATCTAAAATTTGTAACAAATGTTTTTTTAAGAAAAGTGATTTTAACGTTTTTGTAACAAATTTATTGTAAAATTAAGATCTAATTTTATTTTTAAAGGTTTTATAATAAATTCAACAACAATAATATCCAAACTTAAATTATTGGTATCACTGCCTTTAATCATTATATTTTTTGGATTTGTACTCTTAATGATACACAGCTATAACAATCTTCAAGGCCTTTCTCATCTTAAAAAAGACGCTTTGCATATACAAAATATTTCTCTTTTGATAAACTCTCTTCAAAAAGAGAGAGGCTACAGCAGCGGGTATCTTGGCTCCCATGGAACAAAATTTCAATCACTACTGCGTAAACAGCAAGAAAATACAGACAGTATATATGCTAAAATCATCTTTTTGCATGAAGATTATTCTCCCGACAAAAAGACACTTGCAAAACTCCGAAAAAAAGTCCAATCACTCTCTCTTAGCACTATAGATGCTTTTAACGAGTATACAAAAATCATATACCATCTGTTGCAAAATCATCTCATGATCACCAAAACAATCAAAGAAAAAGAGATTGAACAGATGTTTCATGCCTACACAAACCTGCTTTTTATGAAAGAAGCCGCCGGCAAGATGCGAGGTTCCCTCAGCGGATTGTTTGCCCAGAAAAAACAAAACTACCAACTTGTATTTACAGCTATGCATGCAAAAGGCGAGTATGATCTGGCACAGCAAAACTTTTTAACATATGCTTCTGATGAGATGATGAAAGAGTTTCATACAATTGCTCAGGGGAAAAATTATCAATGGCTGCAAAATGTATTTAAAAAGTATACAAAACATCAAAATATTTCTGTCACACAGGATCCAAACGAATGGTTTGATAAAGCTACAGCTATTATAGAAGCATTTAACAGACTCCAAAAACTGGAATTTGCCAATATTAACAGTTTGATAAACAAATATGCCTCAAGACTCAAAATAGAACTGATTATAAATATTTTTCTACTGGTCCTCATCACTTTGATTATGCTTTTGCTTGGAGTCAAAATTAAAAACAGTATTTTGAGAAACTTAAAACTGTTAAGTGAATACAAAAATGCTGTTGACAGAAGCAGCATTGTTTCCAAAACCGACAGAAGCGGAAGAATCACCTATGTAAATGATAAATTCTGCATAATTTCAGGCTATACAAAAGAAGAACTTTTAGGAAAACCGCACAATATTGTCCGTCACAAAGATATGCCAAAATCACTGTTCCGGGATATGTGGCACACTGTTTTAGAAAAAAGAGCCTGGTCCGGCGTTATAAAAAACAGAAAAAAAGACGGAAGTTCTTACATAGTCGAAGTGACCATCAGCCCTATCTTAAATGAAAGAGGAGAAATTGAAGAGTTTATTGCCATCAGAAATGACATCACACAGATTTTACAACTCCACAAAGAGATAGAAGAGACGCAAGAAGATATTATTCTCAAAATGGGTGAAATTGGTGAAACACGAAGTCAGGAAACAGGTTTCCACGTCAAACGGGTAGCCTTATATTCTCAGATCTTGGCAAAACATTACGGCTTGGGGGAAAAAGAGACAAAATACCTCACTATTGCTTCTCCGATGCATGATATAGGCAAAGTTGCCATTCCTGATCATATCTTGAACAAAAAAGGCAAGCTGACACAAGAAGAATGGAAAGTGATGAAAACCCATGCAGAAATAGGCTATCAGCTCTTTAAAAACTCACAAAGAGAGCTTTTGAAAACTGCCGCAGTCATTGCGTATGAGCATCATGAAAAATATGACGGCAGCGGCTATCCAAGAGGTTTGCGTGGAAAAAATATTCATATTTACGGACGCATTACTGCGCTTGCGGATGTTTTTGATGCTCTTGGCAGTGAACGTTGCTATAAAAAAGCATGGGATGATGAAAGAATTTTCAAATTAATACAAGAAGAAAAGGAAAACATTTTGACCCTGAACTTGTCGATATTTTCTTTGAACATCTTGATGAGTTTTTACATGTAAGAGATAGCTACAATGATATGCACTCTTACACAAAAGTTTAGAAGAAGCTTTAAAAGCTTTTTCCAAACCCTATACTTGATTTGTAGTTTATATCATTTTGTATTCCGTTAAAATTCTGATAAAACGGTTTTGAAAATGTTATAAAAAACGAGTAACCGCTGTGCATGGCGACCTGTGTTCCTACAGTCGCAAAAACAACATGATGTCCTGTGTTGTAAGCGGTCTCACCGCCAAAATCATCTTTATACGCTTTTTCTCCGTTGATTTCAGCAAAAAGTGATACAGAATAGCCAAAATCTTCTTTTTCATCTGCTCTGCAAAACTTCTGATTATGCTGGTGCGCAAAAAGTTTGTATGAAAATGCTGCATTGTAGGTAAAAATATCCCCCAATTGACTCTCATCAACACCCTTTGTATTTTTTTTGTACAGTATGTTTGCATGCAAAGAGAAAGTGTCAAAATCTTTTGTCAGAGCAACTCCGGTAAAAAAGTCCCATGAGCCGCTTCCTGCCTGCAAATCCGCTTCAAGAACTTCTCCTGCATCTGCTATATCAGTTTTGCCTGTTGGTGCTTTTATTCCGGCTAAAAGAGCAACTTTGAACTCTTTGTCATACACTTTATACTGTAAAATTGTAGAAATATCGCCTATACCCTGAGCATTTCCATGCGGATGTACTGCATATAAACCATTATCTGCTTCACCTGCACGAACATTTATACGCGAAACATAGGGAAGTTGCATACTGAGTGTCAATCTGTCCGTGAGCCCGTAAGAGAGTGAGAGAGAATAGGAATCTATTGCATCAATATTGTGCAAATGACTTGAACCGTTTTGCATCGCTGATATTATGGTTTGATCAGAGAGTGTGTTGTTCTGGACACGCTCAGCATTTACGCCAATGTAGTAGTTTCCTTTTTGCATTGTATTTGCAGAAAGTGTATACGCGGCGCTCGAGCCACCCATTCCCAAGACATGCGAAGAGTTGCATGCCCATAAAGGCGTTATAGCAGCTGATGCTGCCAGCGATAGTATTTGTAATTTTCTGAAGAGTTTTTTTTGCATAAGTATCCTTATTAATAATTAAAAAATTTGAAACAGTTGTTTTTGAAAATTAAGAATAACTTGGGGGAGCTCTGGGATTACGAGGAGTGTAAATTTCGTTTATGTATATAAAAAGAGTAGAAACAGGCACAAAACAGAGTGTCTGCCCAAGTGTAGGAAGATAGACCGGTTCTCTTTGAATATCACCATCAAAGATATTGGAGGAGATACTGCATATCTGACAATCTTCATGTACTTCCAGGTCACTGTGGTGATGAAAAACCGCCATAAGTGTCGCAAGTACAAAAAGAGCGGCAAAGTATTTTCTGAGAATCTTTCTTATTATCATTTTTGAATTATAACATATAATTCATATCAAAAAATCAGCACACCTCTTTTTTTGCCATAATATTAAGTTCATTACATGTAAAGCCTGCTGCTTTTCTTGCCTCAAGATTTAAATTTTTAGGACGCAAAAATCCTTGCGGATAATATTTGTCTATAATTTCAAAATAGACATCTTTGTTTACACCCTCTTTTTCACAGGCATACTCAAACCAGACATCGCCCTTTTTCACATGAGAAACCTCTTCATCAAGGATTACATGTAAAGCATGTGTAATTTTTTCAAGCATAGTATTTTTTGGCATTCTCTGGATTTTTTGCAGTATCATCGGTGTAGCATCCAAGCCGTTGGCTTCGAGATAACGGGGAACTACTGCCATACGCTCCAATAAAGTCTGTGTTCGCTGACTTGCTTCAAAAAGAGCATTATGCACCTCCACATCGCCATACTTGCTCCCAAGTTCATGCAACAGTTCTTCAAGCAGTAAAAAATGGCGTATCTCATCATCTGCAACTTCCAGCCAGTCATCATAATATTTTTTTGGCATATTTGTAAAACGGTATGCCCCGTCCAGTGCCAGATCTATAGCAGAATATTCTATATGTGCTATGGCATGCAGCAAATTCACCTGTCCCTCTTTTGTTGTGAGGTTTGTTCTTTTTGGAACATCTTGAGGCGGTACTGTCTTACATGTAACACTGTATGAGGGTTCTGAAAACTCTTTTGCTTTGTACTCTGTTTCAAAAACGGCGTTCCCTGCTTTGTAATGCGCATAAAAATCATTAAATCTTCTGATTTTTTCTTTGGGTGATTTTGTCTGTAAAATTAACTCTAATTCTTTATAAAAATTCATACCGATATGATGCTATAATAACACTAAAAAAGAGATTATAATGCAGATAAAAAAACAGCCTATGGGACCGTATCAGACAAATTGTTATATTGCTACAGTTGATGGCAAAGATTTTATAATTGACCCGGGTGTCGGTGCCACTGGATGGGTCTTGAACAATGTCACAAATCCTGTAGCCATATTAAATACACACGGCCATTTTGACCATGTGTGGAGCAATGCAGAGCTTCAGGAGAAACTGGGGGTCAAACTCTACACACCAAAAGGTGACATTCCTCTGCTTCAAGACAATACCTGGATGCCGGATCTGCCGCCATCTACTCCTGATGTAGCCATTGAGGGTGACGAAGAGCTTGATTTTGACGGTACAAAAGTAAAATTTACCCATTTTCCGGGACACTGTCCGGGGTGCTCCACTATTGAAATCGGGCATGCAATGTTCAGCGGTGATTTTATTTTTCAAAGAAGTATCGGCAGAACGGATTTTCCTTACTCCAGCCCTGAAGATATGAAAAAATCTTTAGAAAAATTCAAACAGATTCCTTATGACAAAACTGTCTACCCGGGACACGGGGACAATACTTCGATCAAACAGGAACAGCAGTATGCAGACTACTGGATCAACCAACTCTAAAGGAAAATAATGCAAGATCATTTTAAAGAAAAAGCACAAAACTGGGACAGCGGTGACATACGTGTGAAGGGCGCAAAAACAATTGCTGATGCTATAGAAAAAGAGATACCGCTGAGTGAGCATATGGAGATACTTGACTTTGGCGTGGGAACAGGACTGCTTGGATTTAGCATTGCTCCCAAAGTAAAACAGGTTTACGGTGTAGACACCTCGGCAAAAATGCTCGAAAAACTTCAGGAAAAAAACACACCGCAACTGGCAATAAAAGCCTATCATCAAGATATTGTCAAAGAACCGCTCAAACAGCAGTTTGACGGACTTATCAGCTCAATGACACTGCATCATGTAAAAGATTTGGATGCTTTTTTTGCAACAATTTATAAAAACATTAAAAAAGGCGGTTTTATTGCCATTGCCGATTTGGAAAGGGAAGACGGAACCTTTCACTCGGACAATACGGGTGTGCACCATTTTGGATTCGATGCCCAAACACTGCGCGACATCGTCCAAAAACACGGATTTACAGATGTAAAAATACAAAACATAAATACAATCAAAAAACCCCATAAAGATTTTGGAATATTTTTACTCACAGCAAACAAAGAGTAAGAGGTGGACTGAACCTTTTTACTCTGGTGTTCCGCTCTTTTGCTCTTCCTCATCCAGCAGTTTGAGTTTTAAAACATGCTTGTCTGTTATAACAGTTTTAAATTCTCCTTCAAAAACTTTTATATCCAGAACAAAAGCCTGTACATGTACATTTCTTTTACGCCCTTCTTTATGTCTTACTTTTGCAACAACATCAACAACATCATGCAGTTTTACAGGAGAGAGAAACTGGCAGTCACTTGCTACCAAAACAACATTTCGCTCGTTTACTGCAAGCATAGCTGCATAATCAGCTGCACCAAAAATAAAACCGCCGTGAATCAATCCGACCTCATCAGCAAGCATATCAGGAATAGTCTCAAGGCTCAATTCCACATATCCCTCTTCCATCTTTATCACTTCACCACAAAGATTTTGGTTGACCTTTTCATGTGTTTGAATCATCACTTCATTTTCTGTATTTCTATACTCTTCAAGTTCTAATTCATCATCAAGTTGTTCATTTTTCATTATTTTTTATCCTTTATCAGTTTTACATAGACTCTTTGCGGCGCAGGATAGCCTTCTACTGTTTTTGTGTTATCATCCGGATCAAGGAAGTCTTCCAGTGACTGCCCCTCTATCCACTCTGTTTTACGCTGTTCATCAGCATCTGTAACAGAAGTACGTAATACTTTAAATCCATCAAATCCGGCACGCAGACACCAGTTTTTCAATGCTTTTATCGTCGGTACAAAATAGATGTTGGGTATTTTGGAGTAAGAAAACTCAGGACAGAGTGCCATCTCCTCATCGCCATCTATATAAAATGTATCTAAAATCACTTCGCCTTTTTTGTCCAATCCCTTATAGAGTGATTTTAGCATGGCAACAGGATCACTTCTGTGGTACAAAACACCCAAACAAAAAATCATATCAAATTTTTCGTCATATATCGGCAGATGTTCAACACCCAAAAGTTCATACACTATGTCACTTTTTACAAAATGATTGATGAAATCAAACTGTGTTTTATAGAGCGGTGAAGGATCAAAACCGACTAAAAGTTTTGGTTCGTCTTCTTGCATCCGAAACATATAGTACCCGTTGTTACAGCCTATATCGGCAACTCTTTTGTTTTTTAAATCAAAATAGGGTCTGAGCAGATTGTATTTTATATTACTTTTCCACTCACTGTCTATAAATGTTTCACCGATTTGAAAGGGTCCTTTGCGCCATGGCATCAGCATTTTTGCCGTTTCATACACTTTTTTTTCATCACAGACACCGCTGATTTTTACCACATCCCCAAACGTAGCATTGCATGTAACTGCCGCAAGGCTCTCAATCGCTTTTCTCAGGGGTGCTATGTTTTTCCACTGCATCCATTTTTGTCTCTCTTGTCTTAATTCTTCTAAGTTCATTTTATGCTTTTTATAGTTAAGTTTAAGTACAATTATATCTAAATAATAATTAAGGATTTTTATGCGATTAGAAAAGAAAGCGACCGTTGTTTCAAGCAGTGTGGCTACTGTATTGATACTGCTTAAACTCACTGTCGGAATATTAAGCGGATCTATCGCCGTTTTGGCATCTGCCATTGATTCTCTCCTCGATTTAACGGTTTCGCTCTTTAACTATTTTGCGCTTCACAATGCAGAAAAACACCCGGATGACAAATTTCACTTTGGACGGGCAAAACTTGAACCGCTTGCGGCTGTCATGGAAGGAACAATAATTTCGCTCTCGGCACTTTTTATTCTATATGAAGCAATTTCTAAAATAGTGCACCCAAAAGCAATGCAGCACATGAATGAGAGTATCACTGTAATGGTGGCATCTTTTGTCATCACAGGTTTTTTAGTCCTCTTTTTATCATATGTGGCAAAAAAAACAGGAAACATGGTTATAAAAGCCGATGCGCTGCACTACAAAACAGACATATTTTCAAACGGTGCTGTTCTTTTTGCACTTGTAGCCATCCAGTATACAGGAGAATATCTTATAGATCCTGTTTTAGGTATTGCCATTGCATTTTACATGATTTACTCTGCCATACCTATAGTAAAAGAAGGAGTTTTGATGCTTCTTGATGTTGCCCTGCCAAAAGAAGATATCGAAAAAATAGAAGAAATTCTCAAAAATGAAAAAGAGATTACAGCCTACCATTACCTGCAGACACGTGAAGCAGGTTCACATATCTTTATCTCTTACCATCTTGTCTTTAATGTGAGCATATCACTCTACGATGCCCATCTCATATCAGACAGGATTGAAGCAAAAATAAAAGGACTTTTTCCAGATAAAAAAGTCCATATCCTCACTCATATGGACCCATATGATGATTCTGACATCAATGAAGAAGAGGAAGAATGGTAATAAATAAAAATATGTTATAATTTGCACATGCCTATACAAGATATAAATAAAAACGAATTTAAAAAACTTTTTGAAATAGCGATGGATGTTGCACATGTCGGATACTGGGAATGGGACATAAAAACAAATGATGTCCTGTGGAGCCGGCAAAAAATCGAAATATACGGTGAAGATGCTGATGATTATAAACCCTCCTTTGAAAAATTTTTAAATGTAATTGATGATGAAACGAAGGCGATTGTCTTTAAAGAGATTGAAGATGTTTTAAGCGGGAAAAAAGACTTCTACAATCTCGAGCACAAAATTAAACTTAAAAATGGTAAAGTCGTATGGGTACATGAAAAAGCTTTTCTTGTAAAAGACAAAAATAACAAACCAATCAAAATGATTGGTATCGTTTATGATGTAACAGATAAAATTCTAGCCAAAGAAAAACTTGATTTAAGTAATAAATACGCTAAACACCTTGAAACACACGATCAACTCACAAACCTGCTCAATAAAAAATCTTTATTTGAAAATGTAGACACGCTCATAGCAAAAAAAGAAAAATTTTCACTTCTCTTTTTAGATATAGACAATTTTAAAATGTTCAATAATACATACGGACATATCCATGGTGATTTAATTTTACAAAAAAGTTCAGAAATTTTAAAAAGGTTATTCTCTGAAGATTTGTTATATCGCTACAGTGCAGATGAATTTGTTTTATTGCTTGACTCTTCTTATGACATTACTCAGGCACTTCAAAGTATAAAATTAACATTTATGAAGCCATTTACTGTTTCTGGGATACAGGTGAAAATAAATTTTTCCATAGGTATCTCAAAGTTTCCCAAAGATGCAAATAGTACTCAAAATATGATAACAGATGCAAATACTGCTTTACAAATAGCAAAAAATATGAAAAATGAAACTGCTTTATTTTATAACTCTGATATGGGAGACAATATAGCACAACAACATTTTGTTCTTGAAGAATTAGAAAAATCTGTTCAAAATGAAAGCTTCATTCCATACTATCAAGCAAAAGTAGATTCAAGAACAAAAGCCATACTCAGTTTTGAAGCACTTGTAAGAATGCAAAGTAATTCTAAAGTTATACCTCCAAGTTTGTTTTTAGGTATTGCAACTAAAAACAATATCATTAATGATATCGACTATATCATGTTAAAAAAATCTCTGCATCAATTAAGACAATGGCACGATATGGGGAAAAAAGTTTCAGTATCGGTAAATTTTACTACCGGAGATTTTAATAGTATGAGAGTTTTTAAACTTCTTGAAGAAAACAGTGACCTACTACAATACCTCACAATTGAGGTAACAGAAAATGAATTAATGAGCCTTAATATGCAAGAACTCCAATCCATTGATGAACTTAAAAACCTAAGTATTAAACTCTCTCTAGATGACTTTGGAACTGGATACTCATCACTGCAATATATTCATAAATTGCCACTTGATGAGATTAAAGTCGACAAAGCATTTGTTGATAAAATTCCTGGACATAAAAAGGATGAGGATCTTGTTCGAATTATAAAATCAATTGCCGATACCTTTAACTTAAAATGTGTTGTTGAAGGAGTTGAGACAAAAGAACAAATTGACTTCTTTAGCAACCTTGGTATTCATACTATCCAAGGATACTTCTATTCAAAACCTGTTGATGCCAAAACTGCTACAAAACTTCTTATAGATGGCTTATAATCTTTTTGCTTTAAAGTTTTTATTGGCGATATTTTCCAAAAAGACTGTGGCATAGGAACCTTTTGGCAGTGTAAAAGCAATGTTTAAAATATCAAAATGGTTTTTATACTTACATGTAATATCTTGCGGATAGACCAAAGCCGCCCGACGCATGCCTTTGTCATATAAAAACTCATCATCATATTTCGCTTCTATTGCTCTTGCCTCGCCTCTTGCACGGTACACATTCCGTCCGGGCAAAAGTCCTGTCGGTACTACTTTTTTTGCTTGGAAATCCTGTTGAGGAGTGTTTTTCGGCGTAAAAAGTTTTTCTTCATCTGAAAGATAAACATCCCCCTCTAAAAGCATAAACTTTCCGCCGTTTTTTTCTCTGCTCAAAAGAACTCTCTCTTTCAACCAGTCATTGAAATACAAACTCTGATAAATAGAAACAAGAAACTTTTTCAGCTTTGCATCGTTTACATGTAAATCTCCGGCTATCATCGCACGGGCCTGTTCTATTGAATCTTCATCCCGTCCAAATCTTTGATATCCAAAATAGTTGGGCAAGCCGTTTTTTTCACTTTTTCTAGCCAGCTTTTCAATACGTCCTGCTTCAATCTGTGAAACACCAAAAAGATTGATGCTAAAACGGTTTCCGGCCAGATCACCCATCCGTATGGAGTGGGTATGTCTTGTCGTATTGAGTATTTTTATCTGAGGATGCCTAAATTTTTTGAGCTGTTTTTCATACTTCGCTTCGACAGAAATATACTGTGTCGTTGTTGCATGTTTGTCTTTAAGTCCTGCATAGCCTATTTTTTCAGCAGGTATGTTGAGAAATTCGGCAAATGCGGCTATCATATCCCAGGTTGTGAGTTCTACTTTCTTTACATGTAATACAACAAAGTTACCATTGCCTTTAAATGCCAAAGGAATCTCATCTACTGTAAAGTCTTCCTTGTTTTGTTCAAATTTAAAATGTATGGTCTCTTTGTTTTCTAAATATTCTCTGTTCAAATGTCTACTTCTTTTTTATGCTAATTGTATCTAAAAAAAATGCATTTGCATGATTTTTTAATTTCAACTGTACCGCATCAATTTTTTTTTGAAAACTTGTCCCATTTATCAATTGGTCCATATAAAGTTTTGCCAATCTGCTTTTTAAACTGTTATGCTTTGGATAATACTCTTTGATTAAAAAATAAACATACTGTGCCAGTTCATCTTTTCCTATGAACTGATGTTCATTGTTTTCTCTTTTATAAACAGCACAGCTAAGCCCTTTTTTGATTGCATGAGTAATATTTTGAGCAGACCTTTCTTTTGCAAATACAATGCTAAAACGCTCTCCCACTTCATGATCGCTGTCATGCGCATCCGAATTGGCAAACGGTGCCAGATACTTGTGTTTGTTTCTGATTTGAAGCGCAGTCAGGTGTGTCATGTTGTTATACTCTTTGATTTTTTCCTCTCCAAAAACCTCAACACCGTCAAGATGCGAACTTTTAAGCATCTCTTTGTAAAAAGCCTGATGAAGATGGTACTTTCCGTCTCTGTATACCCAGTTTGGATGCGCCAGTATGGATACACCCTGTGCCTCTTTTATTTTTTCGATAACCCAAATGTTTTTTGCATAATGAAAAAGATCAATTTTTGTATCTATCTCTTCTTTTTGCAGTCTTTTGACAATATCCTGAAGCTCTTTTTCATATATTTCGCTCTTTTCTCTTTGCTTTTGGATAGATTTGTCTGCATTGACAGATAATATATGTCCGTTTCCCTGGGCAATTGACATATCTTTTTTCCCGCCGACACTCACTTCCTCACCGGGCAGTACCAAAATGTCTATATTGTTCTGTTGTACTTTTTCTATCGCCTCAAGAGAGCCTTCGTAGCTGTCATGGTCAGTAATGCTCACAAAATCCATCCCTGCCTGCAAAGAGGCCAAAGCCATTGCAAAAGGTGTTGTTTTACCATCAGAATACACAGAATGCATATGCAAATCACCCTTGAAAGGTCTTAACTGTATCATCTCTTTGTCAACGCAGTAAAGACAAACGGACTTAGACTCTTTATAGGTAAAATTGACTTTTACAATAAACTCTCCAAGATAGTTCATGGTGTATGCAAATACAATATGATTGTTTTGTACAGTATAGTCTATCTTGTCTTTATGATAATAATCCCCTCGGAGAGGACTTCTACAGATTCAATATTACTCGTATTTTTAAGAGTAATTTTGTAAGCGGTATTTTCATTTTCCACCACTACATTTGGTGTTATCTTCATTGATTTTCCTGTTTGTTTTTATAATTTTGGCATATTCTGTACTTGCTTATCTCAGAAAAAATCCGTATACAGCTGATATTCCAAGCGTATACATACCTAGCAGATAGACATTTCTTGGATTTCCGGAAAGTTTTGGTGTTTTAATTTCTGATACATTCAGTATCGCAAGAGTTACCCCGCTTATGTATAAAACGGCAGAAAAACTTCATGCGTAAAAAAACCTTCAAACAAAAAAATGAAAACCAAAATAAGACTGTTGTTATCCAATGCAAGTCCTGTATATTTTGTTCCTCCGGCAAGTCCGTATGTACTGAAATAACTGAGTCGTACAGCAGCCGCACTTATCATTATAAATGCGCCTATAAGGTATACAGGCTCAAAATGTCCATAACTCAAAAGCAATACAGCAGGCGTCACACCGTAGCTTACAATATCTATCAAAACATCCAACTGCCCTCCGAATTTCGCATCTGTAGAAGTTCTTCCTTTAAGCCTTCTGGCTACCAAACCATCCGCCCAGTCAAATGCAACAGCCCAAACCATACCAATCATAGCCGCATAATAAAGACCGGTGATACTAAAATAGATGGCTAAAAGTGTACAGGCTAATCCTGAAAGCGATAAAAGGTTGGGAATATCTCTCACATAAGAGAGAATCGTTGGTTGTTTGGTCATAAATTTAATCCTTATCAAATTTTTACTGAATATTAAATATATTTATGGTATTATATCTAAAATATCTTAATTATATTACAAAAGGAAACAAAATAATGATTATATATACTGTCGGAACTTTTGATTTATTACATGTGGGGCATCTGGCCTTATTAGAATACTGTAAAACACTGGGGAATACACTTGTAGTCGGTGTTGCATCTGATCAGGTTGTAAACTCTTACAAACCAAATGTTCCTGTTGTTCCTTTGGCCCAACGTATGGAGATGCTCAAAGCACTCAAATGTGTTGATGATGTAAGAGCATACCACGAACTTGAATATGTCACAGCCTGTGAAGCAGTAAATGCAGATATTTTTGTCATTGGAGAAGACTGGGGCGATCAACCGCATAATATAGCAGTAGAAGATTACCTCAAATCAAAAGACAGAAAAATAGTACAGGTCAGTTATAATCCACAGACTTCTTCTACAAAAATCAAGCAAAATGTTATTGCCCAACTACACAAGGGAAAATATATGGCACATATCCTGTAACAGTATAAAAGTTACAATAAAACTGATACTTACAATTCCAATCTTTTTAGCATCCGATTTGCAATCGTTATATCTTTTTTAATTGCCTCTTTTAAGTTATTTAAAGAGTCAAACTTCTCATTGTTTCGTATAAAATCAACAAAACTTATTTCAGCTTTTTCTTTACATGTAACCACACCGTCAAGTATGTGTGTCTCTACCGCAAAACTGCCGTCCGTTGTTATACGGTGTCCTATAAAACTTACCGAGGGATGAAAATGTTCTTCATCGTCAATGCGAGTAAGCGTTGCGTACACTCCCTCCTTCGGCAGTAAAAAACCCTTCACTCTCAGGTTGATTGTCGGAACAAGTTCCCGGGAGCCCAGACCCTGTCCGTCAACTCTTATACCGGTAATCATATAGTTGTGTCCGAGAAAATCATTGGCACCTTTTATGTCGCCTATTTGGAGTTTTGCCCTTATTTTATGCGAATGTACCGAATCGTTGTTATGTTTGACCTCGTCTACCACAACTACATCTCCTTTAAATAATTGTTTTAAATCTTCATAGGAATATTTTCTGTCTTTGCCAAAATGAAAATCATATCCCACAACTATTTTTTTTAATTTTGGAAACTTTTTTTGTAAAAAAGCAACAAAACCCTCTCCGTCCAAATGCCGTATATCATCAAGCTTCAGATAGACAATACGATGCTTTGTATAGCGTTGTCTAAATCCGTCAGGTGTCAGGTTGGCATATCCTGTTTCAATCACAACAATAGTACCGTTGTCATCAAGCTCACGAAAAAGTGCCTGATGCCCGATGTGCATTCCGTCAAATCCGCCTATGGCGATTGATGTGCTTTTTCTCATATTTGCACCTTCATTTTTTTCTTCTCTTTCAGCATTATAATATATCTTTTTTAAAGTGATAACAATACTCTAAGTTTCCCTCTTTCCCCGCAAGTTTTGAGGGAGATTTTTTCACCAACTGCCAGTTTTTCAAACGGCAGGCATCTTCAAACCTTTGCATTGCCCTCTCTATTGCCTTTGCATCCTGTACAACGCCGTTTTTGTCACGTTTTGCCTCTCTTCCTACTTCAAACTGCGGCTTAAAGAGCAAAATGATATCACCCGAAGCAAGCCTGTCAACAGCATCCAAAATATACAGCAAAGAGATGAAGGCAACATCACTGACAACCAGTTCAAACGGTTCATCCGCCTCAAACCGGCGGATATCACAGCCTTCATAAGTATTGACACGATTATCTTCACGCAAAGAGTGATGCAACTGTTCCCGTCCCACATCAACACAACTGACTTCCCGCACACCTCTCTCAAGCAAAACCTGGGTAAATCCGCCCGTGGAAGAACCGATATCCAAAGCTCTTTTATTGCTTACATGTAAATCCAGTTCATCCAAAAAATATTCAAGCTTCAAAGCAGCACGGGAAACATATCTTTTATGCTGCACCACTTCCACCCTGTCATCTTCTTCTACTCCAAAGGCCGGTTTTTTGACAGTTTTGCTGTTCACAAGAACCAGTCCGTTTTTAATCATAGCCTGCGCTTTGTTACGGCTTTCACTCAGGCCGTTTGCTACCAAACAGTTATCCAGTCTCATGGGAGCATCTCTCTCATTTCCTCTTCCGTAAGTGTTTTGACCCCAGACTAACCGCCTTGTCATACTTGCTGCCTGCATCTTCGCCATAAATAAGATAGTCGGTTTTTTTGCTTACACTGCCTGAAACTTTTGCGCCGAGTGCTTCAAGCTTCTCTTTTATAACAGGTCTTGGCTCGCTCATAGTTCCCGTGAGTACCACCGTTTTTCCTTTAAAAGGATTTTCTTCTGCTTCTTCTCTTTTTTTCGGCGGCACCGGCTGTAAAATCTCTTGAAGCTTAAGCACAGTATCTTCATTCACACGCATAAATTCCAAATAGCTCTGTGCCATCTCTTCCCCTATGCCGTCAATGCCTACAAGCTGTTCCTGCGTTACATGTAAATATGCCAGCCCGAAAGCTTCGGCTATCATTTTTGAAGCCACTTCGCCGATATGCTCGATTCCGAGCGCATTGATAAAACGCCACAGTTCACAGCCTTTTGCATTCTCTATGGCATTGAGCAGGTTTCTTGCTTTTTTCTCTTTAAAGCCTTCAAGCTTTAAGAGTTTTTCTTCACTCAAAGCAAATAAATCAAGTACGCTTTTGACAAGTCCCGCATTAAAAAGCTGCTCAACTATTTTACTGCCGAGTCCATCAATATTGAGGCACTGCTTGGAAGCAAAATAGATAATGGAGTTGACAACCCGTGCCTCACATTTGAGATTTTGACATTTTATAAGCACATCTTCTTGCAAGAGTTCGCTCCCGCAAACAGGGCAGCGTGTAGGACGGAGAACTTTCTTTTCATCTCCCCTGCGTTCCTGTGTCAATACTTTGACGATTTTTGGAATCACATCCCCGCTTCGCAAAATAATCACCTTGTCCCCTATACGGATGTCCATACGCTCTATCTCATCAAAATTATGCAGCGTCGCACGCTCAACAACTGCCCCCTCTATTTCTGTCGGCTCTACAATAGCCACAGGCGTTATCACACCCGTACGCCCGACCTGCAAAATGATGTCTTTTACGCGTGTTATCTTCTCGACTGCCGGAAATTTATAGGCCACTGCCCAACGCGGTACTTTTACCGTATATCCCATATCTATCTGCGCTGCGATTTCATTGACCTTGACAACCATCCCATCAAGCATCATAGGGTAACTCTCACGCTCCTCTTTCATACGTTCATACATTGCCTCTATCTCGTCATAGCCTTTTGTTACGGCACGAAGCGGCGGTTCGCGAAAACCGAGTTTGTAGATATAGGACATTTTATCGCTCAAAAGTTTATGCGGCAGAGTGTTTACACCGACACCGTAGGGCAAAAAGACAAGATTTCTTTTTGCGGTAATATTCGGATCAAGCTGGCGGAGACTCCCTGCTGCAGCATTACGCGGGTTGGCAAAAGGCGGTTCTCCCTGTTTGAGACGCTCTTTGTTGATTTTTTCAAACTCGTCCTTAAAATGACTACTTCTCCGCGAATTTCAATCAGCTCTTTATGCTCTATGCTCAAAGGAACCGTGCGAATCGTTTTGACATTTTGCGTAATCAGTTCACCCACTGTTCCGTCACCTCTGGTGATGCCCTTTTGCAGTTCACCGTTTTCATAGATAAGGTTGAGCGAAGCACCGTCATACTTTGGCTCACAGTAAAAGGTCACATTTTTGTCAAGCCGGTAGGTTTTTTCCAGCCATTTTTTCAACTCTTCGGCATTGAAAATATCTTCCAAAGACCACATACGCGAGAGATGACGCGCTTTTACAAAGCCCTCGCTGACGACATCTCCGACTCTTTGCGTAGGCGAATTTTTTAAAACATCTTCAGGGTGTGCCGCTTCATACTCCTCCACCTTCTTGTAAAGTCTGTCATACACCTCATCCGTCATAATCGGATCATCCAAAACATAATAATGATATGCCCACAAATTTAATTTTTCTACTGCCTGTTTATACTCTTGTTTATTCATACTGAAATATTATCTTAAACTTGCTAAAAAAACATCTAACCGCTAACAATCCGCTAATACAAAACTGCTATACTCCTCTTATAAAACATAAGGAGCGTAAGATGAAAAAGATACTCATTCTGTCACTATTATTAGCAGGCATAAGTTATGCAGATGAAAGTTTTGCCCAACATGAGGCACAAATGCAACAGATGCAAGAGCGAACTCAACAATATAACGGCAGCGGTTCAGGAGAGAAAAAGCAAAATAAATATCAATACAAAAAAGGTTCCCAAAATCAGGGAAGCGGTTCAGGTTCTCAAAATATGTACCAGGGTTCTCACGGAAAAGGCGGAGGGAGAAGGTAAATATTTTGCTCTGTAGACTTTTATTTAGTCTTAACCTGCTAAAATTAGGAAAAAATTATGGATAATAAATATGACACTGATTTTAGCAGACTCAAAAGAAGCACAGCAAGCATACACACTCGTCACTGCTTTACAAAAAAGATTTGTTGACAAACTCGATACTCTTTCAAAAAAGTTTGGAGCCGATAAAAAATTCAAAGAAGTTACCTGGCTCAGAGATGCCGGACTTCACGGGGGCGGAAACAGATTTGAAGCAAGAGACAAAAAACTGTTCAATACCGCAAGCGTGAATATCTCACAGGTACATTATGATGACAAACCTGAAAAAAAACTCAAAAGTGCCACCGCCATTTCAACCATTATCCATCCTGCCAATCCGCATGTCCCCTCTGTGCATATTCACATCAGTCTGACACAGTTGCGTAATGCACCCTCCTATTGGCGAATTATGGCTGATTTGAATCCTGCTGTTGCCTATGAAGAAGATAAAACTGCATTTGACAAAGCCTTGCAAAACCTAGGAAGCAAAAACTATACAACAGGCGCAGAACAGGGCGACAAATATTTTACAATTCCCGCCCTGCAGCGTACACGCGGCATCTCTCATTTTTACCTTGAAAACTACAAAACAGACAACAAACAGGCCGATGCCGATTTTGCAAAAAACTTTGGAGAGGGCATTATAGACACCTACATCCACATTATAACAAATGCTTTGCAGACAAGAACAGAAATCTCAAAAGAGGCACTCCAACAGCAGCTTGACTACCACACACTCTATCTTTTCCAGGTTTTGACACTTGACAGAGGCACTACCTCAGGACTGCTCATTCACAATCAAAACGATATCGGCATAATGGGCTCCTTGCCTTTACATGTAAACAAAGCACTTTTACTTTCTTGGAAAAGCAAAATGCAAAACCCCCAGGATGAACTGGTACAAAACATTGCAGACACCATAGCTGACAACGGAGTCATCGACACACGCACCAAAGAAAAACTCGCCAAAACAGTACGCACACATTACAAAAAATACCCACAGGCACTCAGCATGCAAGCCAGCGGAAACACAATCCCAAATACTGTTGGGAACCATCAAAACTAATGTATTGCCATTAAGTTAAAAAAAAATTTGATATTTTTTTGGAACCTGGGTTTTAACCTAGTCTTTAGTCTTCAAAGATACAAAGCCCGCACTGCAGAAAAAAACTAAATTTTTTCTGTAGTACCGACTGTTGCTACTTTCCTGCCACTCTCAGCCCATCATAAAGGATAGGTTCCGCAATACAACAACCTCTTGGAATCGGTACTTTAGTGCCGACTGTTACTACTTTCCTGCCACTCTCGATCCGCACTGAAGTACGGGTTCCGAAAAAGCCGCTAAACTTTATGGCATTGAAGCTCCCCCTGGTGAAATAGTTACAAACAACACATCCCAAATAAATTTATACTTTGGTATAGAGCCACTCTCTTTTAGAATACAGATACCAATAGATAATGCCTTTTATCAAAGTTTCTATATTCATAATTGCAAAAATCACAACAACTCCATAGCCCATATGATAGGCTGTATACGAAGGAATCACACGGAAAAGCCACAAAGAAGAGACATTGACTTTCAGGGTGGTTTTTGTGGCACCGGCTCCTCGAAGTGCTGCAGAATAGACAAACATAATTGCAAGTGGAATCTGCGCCAAACCTACCAGTATAAGGTACTTTGAGGCAACTGCAATCGTCAGAGCGTCTTTTGTAAAAAAACTCACAAGAAACTCCGGAAAGAGTATCATAATCAACCCGACACTTCCCATAAACACATAGGCAATCCGTCCGGAAATTATCCCCATATTATAGGCTTTGTCAAAATCTTTTTTTCCTATATTTTGTCCTACCAGCGCCATTGCGGCGATGGCAAAACCAAAACCTGGCATAAAGGCAATGCCCTCAACACGGAGTCCGACCTGATAGCCTGCAAGTTCTGCCGTTCCGTAAGCAGTGATGATGGAGACAAAAACCAAAAAACTCATACTCGATATACCACGGTCAAGTGCTGCACTCCAACCGACTTTCAGGACTCTTTTTATATCCTGCGTGCGAATAATCGGCACAAAATCAAGACTCGAATTCATCTTTTTTATAAGTATATAGTAGGCAACAACATTAAATATATAGGAGATGACCGTTGCAATGGCAGCACCTTCAATACCTCTTGCTTCAAAGCCGAAATGACCGAATATCAGCACATAATTCATAAAAGCATTCATAGCGGCAGAAGAGAGTTTGATGTAAAAAGAGCTTTTTGTATCTCCTGCGGCACTCAGGGCATTGTAAAGCAGATTATCCAAAAATATCACGACAATACCGAGTGATAAGACTTTAAAATAGATACTGCCCTGCTCTACCACTGCAGGTGTCGCACCCATCCAGCTGTAAAAATGTGTGCTGCCGAAATAGCCGCCAATCGTTACAAAAAAAGCCAAAATCACGGCAAGAATAACAAGTGAAAAGAGAAGTGCCGAAGCTCTGTTTTTTCTGCCCTGCCCGATAAATCGCGAGATAAGCGCATTGCCGCCTATGACATACAGCGTCATCAACACATTGATAATCATCATAAACTGCATACTCATACCGACAGCCGCAAGTGCGGCAACACTTACCGTTCCCACCATCAGCATATCTATAAGCACCTGCAAAATATCTACAAGATGCTTGAGCGCTGCAGGAAAGGCAAGAGAGAGAACTTTTTTGGTATCTTTTGAAATTATTTTTGAAAAAATTGTGCTACCTCTTGCATCGTTTCTATCAGTGCCTCTTTTGTAGAAAATTCCAAAACTTTTGTATCTCTGACATTTTCACCCGGCGGTGTATAATCAAACACAAGCACATAATGTATCAACTTGACTTTCTCACCGTACAGATCAAACCATTCCAGACTCATCTCGGCAATTTCACCCTGCATATCAATGACAACCGCACCATACAGACGTGTCAAATTCTCCAAACTGATGTCACCCTCTTTTGATTTGTAAATCATTCCTCTCCCTTGTCTAAACTTTTTTTCATTGCACCGTTTTTCATTTTCAAATATGCCAAAAATCCGAATATTGTGCCTGTTACAATAAAACCCGCACCAATCACATCCTCTTTTTGCACTGCCATTATTATCCAGCAGATATCTGCAAAAAGATAGACAATCACTGCCTGATAAATCTTTCCTTTATAGGTAAGATAGGCACCAATGTTTAACAGCAGTCCGCCAAGTATTGCAAAACTCATCATGAAATCTCTTCTATTTTTTGACTTTTGAGTACATATTTATAGTAAAGCGCGCCTACAAAAAAACCGCTGCCAATTATAGCCGTAATTGCCTCTAAAGAAAATGAATGTGCTGCCAAAAAGCCAATCATATACGAAGTAAAAGCTGCCGAAGACAAAAACAGCATGTCATTATAGGCAACAATCCGTCCATAGTATTTTTTTTCTATGTTTTTTTGCAAAAGTGTATAACTGTAAGACCATAAAGTCGTTGTAAAGAAACCGACAAGCACGCTCGCTGCCAAAGAAAGATAAAAATTATGCATTGCAAATGCCCATATCCAGACAGCTGTCCCCTGGGCTATAAATACATAGACAAGCCTTGTGTTGTTAATCCATTTTCCGATATATACCGGACCGATGACAAGACCTACGGCACGGGCAGAATGCAGTAGCCCAAGAGCCAGTGAAGCCGCAATAAAAGAGGCATAATACTCATCAACCATCAAGGCCACCAGGGCATCAAAAGCGGTAAGACCGACAAAAGAGTGGATAAGCATCAGATGGAGAGCTTTTGGTGTTCTTTTGAGATAAACAAAAGTCTCCTGCATCATTTTAAAAATATTTTCTTCGACTTTCAGTATTTCTATTTTAATTTCTGTATAAAAGAGCAGCCAAAAAGCTATAAAAAACATCAATCCGTCAAGCATAAAGGCCGTTTTTATACCAAACCAATAAACCACAAAGCCGCTTACCGCCATTCCCAGCGTATAGGAAAACGACCAGATAATAGAATGCAGTTCATTAGCGCGCTGCAGCTTGCTCCCATGCAGGATTTTTGGCAAAAGCGACATCTCTGTCGTAAAATAAAATGAAGCTGCCGCCATTTTAAAAAATATCAATACATACAAAAGTAACAAGTCCGAGACCTGTGTCACAAATATCAAAGAGACAGTAGCGACTATTTCCACCGTGATAAGCAGCAGCATCAGTTTTTTTGGATTCATCCTGTCTATAACAGGACCCGAAAACGGAGCCTGCAAAACACCGGCAAAAAAGTTCAGCATTGCTACAAAACCGACAACAGAGGCGGATACATGTAACTCAATGAGCAGAGTATATATAGCTACATTGGAAAACCAGGCCCCAAAATAAGAAATCAGCTGAATTGTCGAAAGCTGTCTTAATACTTTTTCTTCTTTGAGTAATTTTATATATTCTTTCATAAACGCAAGATTATCATAAATATTTTAGAATAAACACAAAAAAATAAAATATTTTCTAAAGTTATTCACGGCATTGTCGATTTTGTCATTACTAATTACACTTTTCGCAAAGGAGTATGTCATGGATGGCATTGCAAATGTTGCAAGACAGCAGCAGTCACAGGTAGGTTCGGCAGAAATTCAGGACGATCACAAAATCAGTCACAGCAGGTACAGCAGACAGCACAGACAAGAACAAAGCAGGCTGATGTTATTAAAGAAACACAAAATTCTGCAGCTGACAATACAAAAAATACAAACGCCCAAAAAGATGTTGAAAATCTGGTAAAGGAGCTCAATGATGCACTTTCTCCGCTCAATACAAGTATAAAATTTGGAGTAGACAAAAATGACATCTTTTATGTAGCGGCGATAGATACAAAAACAAATACCGTTATTCGAAGATTTCCGGCAGAACAGGCACATGATTTTCTTCCAAAAATGCAAGAGGTCAGCGGAATTCTATTTGACTCTAAGGGGTAAAGTGTACTTCACAAAGTACTGCATTTACTCTTGAACCCTCTTTACATGTAAACACACCTTTGGCAAGTTTTACTAAAAAAAACAAATACAAAATTCATAAGCAACTTCTCACCTGTTTTTCGTTATAATCGCGGTAATTATTTTATTATCAAAGGTTTTTTACATGAAAAAAAGTGTTAAAAAAGTTGTTTTGGCATACTCTGGCGGACTTGATACCAGTGTTATACTCAAATGGCTGCAAGACGAATACAAATGCGAAGTTGTTACTTTTACAGCAGATTTAGGACAAGGTGAAGAACTTGAACCTGCACGTGTTAAAGCACTTGAACTTGGCATTAAACCTGAGAATATTTTTATTGATGATTTACGCGAAGAGTTTGTAAGAGATTTTGTTTTCCCGATGTTTCGTGCCAATGCTATTTATGAAGGGGAATATCTTTTAGGGACATCCATTGCACGCCCTTTAATAGCAAAACGTCAGGCAGAAATTGCAAAAATCACCGGTGCTGACGGTGTAGCGCATGGGGCAACAGGAAAAGGCAATGACCAGGTTCGCTTTGAAATGGGATACCTTGGACAGGACTCTACACTTACCATTATCGCTCCTTGGCGTGAATGGGATTTAAATTCTCGTGAAAAACTTTTGGCCTATGCGGCACAGCATGGAATTCAGATTGAGAAAAAAGGAAAAAAATCCCCTTATTCTATGGATGCCAACCTTTTGCATATCTCTTATGAAGGCGGTATTTTGGAAGACCCTGCAGCAGAGCCGGAAGAGTCGATGTGGCTGTGGACAACTTCACCAGAAAAAGCACCGGATACTCCCGAATACATAGAGATCGAATACAAAAACGGTGATCCGATTGCACTCAACGGAGAAAAACTTTCACCTGCCACAATGCTGCAGACACTAAACGAATATGGCAACAAGCACGGAATCGGTCGTGTTGACATCGTTGAAAACCGTTTTGTCGGCATGAAAGCCCGCGGATGTTATGAAACTCCGGGCGGAACGATTATGCTCAAAGCACACCGGGCAATAGAATCCATCACACTTGACCGTGAAGCAGCGCACCTTAAAGATGAGATGATGCCTCGTTATGCAAAACTTATATATAACGGTTTTTGGTTTGCTCCTGAGCGTGAAATGCTGCAGGCAGCAATTGATCAAACACAAAAATGGGTGGAAGGAACAGTACGATTAAAGCTTTACAAAGGAAATGTAACCGTTGTGGGAAGAAGTTCTGATGTTTCGCTTTTTAATCCTGAATATTCTACTTTTGAAGAAGATGAAGTTTACAACCAAAAAGATGCAGAAGGTTTTATAAAACTCAATGCATTGCGTTTTATCATTGAAGGTAAAGCAAGAAACAAATTTAAAAAATAACTAGAGGAACGAGATATGAGTATAATAAAAATTGATATGAATTCACCGGAATTTCAGGCGGAACTTGAAAAAACAATCAAATTTACAGACAAGGTCAATGCACAGTTCGGTTGGGTATACAACCCGCAAGAAGAAGTGAACGAAGGCGTACAGATGGGCCTTGCACGAAACAAGATGATGTACAAAAAAAGATTTTGTCCCTGTTTTATGGTTGAAGAAGTTGACGGAAAGCCAAAATCGGTTGATGACAGAATCTGTCCTTGTAAACCTGCCATTGAAAAAGAAATTCCGGAGGGTGGCGTCTGTCACTGTGGAATTTTCTGTACTCCTGAATTTGCCGAGAAAAAGCGTATTGAACTCGGTATGGAAGAGGCCGCACACAGCCATTCCAGAGGACTGACAAAAGAGGAGTGCGAAATACTTGTGAACAAAGACGAACTTGACGGTGATGAACTTGTATCCCTTTTAGAAGCACGTGAACTGAAAATGGTTGATTTTAAGCTTGTAGATGTACGCGAATATATGGAATGGCAGATGGGGCACATTAAAGGTGCAGACAAACTGGTACCGACAAGTTCATTTTTTCAAACATGGGAAGAAACAAACTACGGTAAAAATGAAAATATCATACTCTACTGTCATGTAGGAAGCCGTTCTGCTCATGTTGCAAGAATTCTTACAGACAACGGTTATACAAAAATCGGAAACTTGACAAATGGTATTGTTGCCTATCCAGGTGAAATAGAAAGATAAAATAAAACTAGGAATAATCTATGAAAGTATTATTAATTAAAGATGTAAAAAGTTTGGGTAAAGCCGGTGAAGTCAAAGAGGTCAAACCAGGTTATGGTCAAAACTTTTTAATTAAAAAAGGTTTTGCCAAACCTGCAACACCTGAGATTATTGCTGAACATGAGGCAGAAATCAAAAGAAAAGAAGAAGAAGAAAAAGCTGAAATAGCAAGACTCAAAAAAATTGCAGAAAAACTTGATAAACTCGAAGTTGTCATTACAAAAAAAGTTGGCAACAACGGGCACCTGTTTGGAGCTATAACCAAAGAAGAAGTCGCAAATGCACTCAAAGAACAACATGACATAGAGATAGATAAAAAAGCCATTACAGACAAAACAGCGATTAAAACAATCGGGGAACATGATTTGGATTTGAAACTCGGTCACGGAATTCATGCAAAACTCCATGTAGATGTTCAGGGAGAGTAAGAATTAATGTTTGATGCTACTACCATACTGGCCTACAAAGGTCAAAAAAAAGCCGTTATCGGCGGTGATGGTCAAGTGACCTTTGGAGACAGCGTTTTAAAGGGCAATGCAACAAAAATCCGCAGGCTGCATCACGGTAAAATTCTGGCAGGGTTTGCCGGAAGTACTGCTGATGCTTTTAATCTGTTTGATATGTTTGAAGAATTTTTAGAAAATAAAAAAGGAGATTTGCTCAAATCTGTTGTTGAGTTTTCTAAGGCTTGGAGAAAAGACAAAGTGCTGCGTCGTCTTGAGGCTATGATGATTGTTTTGAACAATGAACATATATTTATTTTGACGGGAAACGGCGATGTGGTTGAGCCGGAAGACGGACAAATCGCTTCTATAGGAAGCGGAGGCAATTTTGCCATTTCAGCTGCACGCGCATTAAAAAAGCACGCTTCATTGGACGAAGAGGAACTTGTCAAAGAGTCTTTACATGTAGCGGCAGATCTTTGTATATATACAAATCATAATATTAAAACACTCATACTCGATGGAGAAGCGCAGTGAATTTAACACCAAAAGAAATTGTAGAATATCTGGACAATTATGTCATTGCTCAAAAAGATGCGAAAAAAACCATTGCACTTGCTTTGCGAACACGCTACAGACGTATGCAGCTTGATGATGAACTCAAGAATGAAATTACTCCGAAAAATATTTTAATGATTGGTTCAACCGGTGTCGGAAAGACGGAAATATCACGCCGTCTGGCTAAAATGATGAAAGTACCGTTTATAAAAGTTGAAGCAAGCAAATATACAGAAGTGGGGTTTGTCGGTCGTGACGTAGAGTCTATGATTCGTGATCTGGTTGTAAATTCCATCAGCATTGTCAAAGCGGAACAGGAAGAAGCAAACAAAGAAAAAATAGAAAACTACATTATCAATAAAATCACAGAAAAACTGCTCCCTCCCCTTCCTGCCGGTGCAAGTGAAAGCAAAAAAGATGATTATCAACGCCTCTTAGAAGCTATGGAAAAGCGTATAGAATCCGGTGAAATGGATGATAAAGTCATAGAACTTGAAATAGAAAAACTCAATATCGAATTTAATGACACAAATTTACCGCCGGAAATGGCCAAAGTGCAAGAGAGTTTTCTCCAAAGTCTTTGCCACAATTAACAAAGAAGACAACAAAAAAGAGGTAACGGTTAAAGATGCCAAGATGCTTCTTCGTCAGGAAGCAACCAATAAACTTCTTGATATGACAAGAGTAAATGCAGAAGCATTGAGACGGGCGGAAAACGGAGGGATTATTTTTCTTGATGAAATAGACAAAATTGCACTCAGTGAAAAAAGTCAGGGACGGAATGACCCCTCAAAAGAAGGAGTCCAGAGAGACCTCTTGCCTATCGTAGAGGGAAGCAGTGTTTCAACAAAATACGGAACAATCAATACCGATCATATTCTCTTTATTGCAGCCGGTGCTTTTCATGTCAGCAAACCAAGTGATTTGATTCCGGAACTGCAAGGAAGATTTCCGCTTCGTGTTGAACTCGAAGCATTGACAGAAGAAACACTCTATCAAATTTTAACAAGAACACAAAACTCTCTGCTTAAACAGTACCAGGCTCTCTTGGGCGTTGAAGGTATGGAGTTGATATTTGAAGATGAAGCGGTAAGAGCCATTGCAAAACTTGCACACCGTGCCAATGAAACGGCTGAAGATATCGGTGCAAGACGTCTGCATACTGTGTTAGAGAGAATACTTGAAGATATCAGTTTCAATGCAGATGAGTATAAAGGAAAAGAGTTTGTCGTCACAGCAAAGCTTGTGCATGAAAAACTCGATAACGCCGTAGAAGATGAAGACTTATCAAGATATATATTATAATAAGTTCAGACACTTGTGTCTGTAAAAATAAGTAAGGTTTGTAAAAATGACTAAAGCTGGTTTCGTTTCCTTGATTGGACGTCCGAATGCAGGTAAAAGCACCCTAATGAATTCCCTTTTGGGCGAAAAAATTGCAATGGTAAGTCAAAAAGCCAATGCAACAAGAAAGCGTTCAAATGCAATTGTTATGCATGAAAATGCACAGATTATTTTTGTCGACACGCCCGGTTTGCATGAAAAAGAAAAAATGCTCAATCAGTTTATGCTTGATGAAGCCCTTAAAGCAATGGGTGATTGTGATTTAATCGTCTACCTTGCACCGGTGACTGATTCTACCGAACATTATGAAAGATTTTTAAAAATTAACAACGGACGGGTGAAGCATATTATTGTTTTAAGCAAAATAGATCAGGTTTCGCAAGAAAAACTTTTTAAATCGATTAGTGCCTACAATAAATATGCTGATCACTTTGAAGCGCTTATTCCTGTAGCAATTCCCCGTAAGGTAGGTCATAAAGACCTATTGGACACTATTGCAAAAAACTTACCGGAATCTCCTTATCTGTATGATCCTGAGGATTTGACAAGTGAACTTGTTCGTGACATTTATGCAGGATTTATCCGTGAAGCTATTTTTGAAAACATCAGTGATGAAGTCCCTTATGAATCGGATGTCATTATTGACTCTATCGAAGAAGAAACAGGAATTGACAGAATTTATGCCACAATAATTATAGAAAAAGAGTCGCAAAAAGGAATCATTATCGGAAAAGGCGGTGACTCCGTCAAACGAATAGGCAAATCTGCCCGAGAAAAAATCGAAAGACTCAGTGGGAAAAAAGCCTATTTGAACCTTCAGGTAACAGTCAAAAAAGGGTGGACAAAAGACAAAAATTTCCTCAAAGAGATAGGATATGACCATGGGCAATAGGTTTTACTTTTTTGTTATAAGTATTATCTGTACACTTTGTTTTTCAACTGCTGTGTTTGCTTCAAACAATGACATTTTAACAAACTATCGACTGCATGGCATTAAAAATATTCAAAAAGAGTTGGATAAAAGCCTTAGTGATAAAAATTATTGGCAGGAGTTTCTCAAAAACAAAGACACCCAATTTGGCTATATTGAATCCTATACAAATATTTTACTGTGTGACAAATCAAAATCAGAACTGTTAATTTACTCCAGAGACAGCAACAACACATACAGGCTGCGAAAAGAGTACAGTGCTTTTACGGGAAAATTCAAAGGAGACAAAACCAGAGAAGGCGACCTTAAAACACCTGTTGGCGTTTATGATATTGTAAAAAAGCTATCAAAAGTTGACTCTTTTTACGGTCCAATGGCATTTGTGACTTCCTATCCGAACCTCTATGACAGATACAAAGGAAAAACTGGACAGGGTATCTGGATTCACGGACTGCCAAGCAATCAGGAAAGAGACGAATTTACAAAAGGGTGTATTGCCATCAATAACAAAAGCATAGAATGTCTTAATAAAAATATTGATATCAAAAAAACAGTATTGATTATAAAAGAAGATACAGGCAGCAACCATACTGTATCAAAAGAGACCCTGGCACTGCTTTTATCCAATCTGTACGCATGGCGCTATTCCTGGCTTTATAATAATCTGGAAGATTATCTTCACTTCTATGCACAGGAATTTAAAAGATTTGACGGTATGAATCTTGAAAAATTCAAGCAATACAAGCAAAGAGTTTTTAGCAAAAATGAAAATAAAATCATACTCTTTCGCAATATAAACATCATTGCATATCCCAATATTGAAAACTTATATAAGATAACCTTTAACGAAGAGTACAAATCGGACAGTTTCTCTTTTCATGGAAAAAAGATATTAATTGTACGCTTACAAAACAATCAATTCAGCATTATAACAGAGAAATAAATGTCTCTGATTTTCAATATATGCCTGGCACTTCTTTTTTCATCTGTTCTCAATGCAAATATTCAGCTTATCAAAAAAGAAAACAGTGACTCAAACACCACTCTTTTAGTTATAGGCGGAATTCACGGTAATGAACCCGGCGGATATTTTGCAGCTTCAATCTTGGCCACACACTACACTGTAACATCGAAGAATTTATGGATTATTCCAAACTTGAACAAAGAAAGTATTATGGCTAACAAACGTGGCATTCATGGTGATATGAATCGTAAGTTTTCACATATCAAAAAAGATGACAAAGACAGAAAAATCATCCAAGAAGTCAAAAAAATAATACTTTCAAAAAAAGTTTCTTTAGTCTTAAATTTACACGACGGACATGGTTTTTACCGTAAGCAGAACCAAGGCAGTATATTTAATCCGAATGCCTGGGGACAGACCTGTGTTATTGACCAGTGCCGACTCCAACAAAAACAGCTTTTTGGCGACTTAAACACTATTGCAGAAACAGTCAAAAACAATATCAATAAAAAACTCCTGAAAAAGCATCACAGTTTCAATGTAAAAAACACCAATACAAAGTATGAAGATGAGGCAATGCAGCTTTCTCTTACCTACTTTGCTGTTACAAATGACAAGCCGGCATTTGCCATTGAGACAAGTAAAAATCTCTCCAGCTTGTCTCAAAAAGTCTTTTATCAACTCCTGGCAATAGAAGAATATATGAAAATAATGGGAATCGCCTACAAACGCGACTTTGAATTAAATGCAGCACAAATCACGAATATAATAAAAAACTATGGAACATTAGTAATAAATCACAATATTTTGTTAAATTTGAATGATATAAAAAACTCTTTAAGCTATATTCCGATAAAATCAAAAAGTAATGAGTTTTATTTCTCCCATCCGTTGGGAGAAGTAAAAAGAAAACAAGGCAGATATTTGATATATATCGGGAATAAGTTAGTAACTACACTCAAACCCCAATATTTTAAAATGTCGGATTATTGTCCCGAAAAATACACAATTGTTATAGACAATAACGAAGTTTCTTTGCCAAAAGCTTCAGAATTTTATGTAAGTGACGATTTTAAAATCGTCAAGAGTAAAAAACACCGTGTGAATGTTATAGGTTATTATAAAAAAGACAGAGTAGATGAAAGTCAGATAAATATATCTTTAAAAGAGTTAAACAAACACTATTCAGTTGATAACAATAACAAAACATACAGGATTGAGTTTTACAAAAATGATGAATTTTGTTCCATGTTATTGGTTCATTTTAAATAGGATTATAGTTAATGAATACATCAACACAGCACTCTTTTTCAAGTGTATTATCAATTAATCCATACAAAGAGACATACTTTAGTGGAATATCGAGTTTCATCACAGAAACAACAAGTCCAAAATTTTCAAAAGATCAGTTTGTAATTTCATATATCAGTACAAAAGAATTCATAACAGCCCAGATTGCAATCAGTAAAAATATTCCTGAGGAAGATTTGTTTGATGCTATCAGTAACAAAGCATATGATGAACTGGCCCTTGATCAGGCAGTTGAGTATAAAATTCGGTACATAGAATCATTTGACACATTAGATGAAGAAAACAGATATTTTCATGTCTTTATCGTAGACCCTTTGGACATAACCAATACTTTTATAAAAATTATTGAAAAAGTAAAATATATTGATGTCATCATTCCTTCGCCTCTTTTAATCAAATCACTTTATACAAAAGAACTCATCGACAGTAACGGTGTACACTGTTTTATCTATATTCAGGAAAATGATGCTTTTTTGACTATTTACGGCAACAAGGAATTTGTTTATACCAAATCTTTAAAATATTCTCTTGTAGAAATGCATGAGCGTTTTTGTGAACTGTATGGTGAGAGAATTGAATATAACGAATTTATATACTTTTTTTCAAAAGAAAATCTTAAAGAAACTACAAGCGATTACAAAGAATTTTTTATTCGTCTTTATAAAGAATTGTTTGCAAATATCAATGATATTCTCACCTATGCAAAAAGAGCATTTGATATTGAAAAATTTGAGCATGTATATATAGGAGCACAGCTTCCCACTGTAACAAAACTTTATGAAATGCTGGAAGTTGAGTTAAACATAAAGTCAAGTGAATTTGAATTTGATTACGGTTTTGAGACCGAAGATGAATATGTTGATCAGCTTCATGCCCTTATGCATATTTATACAACACTGCCCAAAGATGAAATATATGAATGTAATTTTACTGATTACAGACGACCACCGAAATTCATCAAACGAGAAAGCGGCAAACTTATAATTTTAATATTTGCTTCCTTTGCTCTTGCGTTTGCGTACCCTATAACATACTGGATACTTACGTATGCACAGACTCTGCAAGAAGATCTGCTCAAACAAAAATATAAAGAGATTCATAATATCAAAATAACCAGAGAAGCCACTATTAAAAACAGGAAAGCAGACAAAGAAAAATCATTGAAATTGCTAGCCAAAGAAAAAACAGAATACTCTGAGAAAAAAAACACTCTTATGAAAATTCATGAAGTAAAAGTTGATTATCCCATGAAAGCAAAACTTTTGACAATGTTCACTAAAAACTTAAACAAGTATGGTGTAAAAATTGAAGAAGCAAAATATGCAGAAGATAATAAAACAAAAACACTGACTTTTTATTTAGTTGCCAATAATGACAGAAAGATTACACAACTTGTTGAATATCTCACTAAGATTTATGAAGGAAAATACAAGTTTATCCTTGAAGAGATTGTCTTTGATGAAAAAACAAATAAATACTTCAGTGAATTAAAGGTGCGTATATTATGAAAATAAATCTTGAAGACTATCTCCATAGAATAGATGCAGCTTTTAAAAACAAAACCCAAAAAGACATCTATATGACTTACCTGATGGTTGTCGGTATCATTTTTACCTTTGCATACCTTCTGTTCTGGGACAGTTCCTTTGACAAATTCACACAGACAAGAGCCAGTGTGCAAAATCTCCAGACAAAGATAAATGCCGATAAAACATTTCTGCAGCATAATCCAGAATCAAAAATTCTACAGCTTGAAAAAGAAATCAGGAACATAAACAATGAGATAATTGTCATAAAAGATACCAACTCTTATATAAAAAGTAAAATTGAGACTATTTCATCTTTAATATATGATGAACGGGCATGGGGTGAATATCTTGATTCCATAGCGACTAATGCACAAAGATATAATGTCAAACTGCTTACCCTGACAAACAAATATGCAAAAAATGAGAGTTCTTTTGGACACATACTCGATATTACAATTGAATCAACTGCGAATTATAAAAACACCTTGAAGTTTATCAATTCATTAGAACAGAGTGAACTGGTCGTTGATATCCACAACTTTGATATAAAAGCTGATCAGGCGTTGATTTCTGATTTAAATATATCTGTATGGGGGATTACATACTAATGAAAAAATTCTACTTGATTTTAATGCTCCTTCTGACTTCGCAACTTTTTTCCAACAATCTGGCATGGGTTGATGAGCAGATTAAAGCCATTAAACCACCAAGAATCGGAGTTTCTGAAAAAGAGATTGCAAGGATAAAAGATCCTTTTATTTTTTTACACAAGAAAAATGATTCCAAAAAAAACAAAACAACCAAAAAAACAGTATTTGGTGCGCATGCAAACTACAAAAAAGTCACGCAACACAGCACTGTGCATTTCAGGCTTGATGCCATCTTAAACAAATCAGCAATGATTAATGGAAAATGGTATAAACAGGGTAAATATATTTATGGTTATAAATTGATTAAAGTCGGTAGAAATTCTGTTCTATTAGTTCGAAAAAATAAAAAACTTCTGCTTTCAACAAAAAGTAAAAGTAAAAAAATAAAAATCTATAATAAGTAGGGATCTCAAATGAAATTTATACAAACATCGGTTTATGCAACAATAATGACCGCGATGCTTTCAACAACCAGCTTTGCAGATTGTTCTTATGAGCTTTTTAGTATCAGTTCTGCAAAAAATACCAAAATCATTGACTTTGTAGAACAATTGAGTGATGAATGTGGTTTCAGTATCATAGTAACTGATCCTCATGCCGAACAATTCCTGAAAACCAAACTGAATAAAACAAACTTAAAGAATTTAACGATTGATGAAGTGTTAGATATTATATTGACACAGCATAACCTTTCCTATACTCTTGAAAACAACCTTTTAAAAATATCCTATTTAACAACAAAAGTTTTCAACATAGACTATATTCTTTCACAAAGAAAAAGCACAGGCAGTACAGATGTCACGCTCAGTTCTTCCTCAAATGCACAACAACAGGGAGGAGGAGCTGGCGGTGGCGGCGGCAGATCTTCCAATTCTCAAAGAGGTGCCGGTGGAAACTCAGGAACCGGCGGAGGCAATTCTACATCAGATACAGGTGTAAAAATCGAAAGTTCTGATGAAGTTAAATTTTGGGAGCAACTTGATACAGAGTTTCAGAGTATTCTCAACCGTCCAAATGACATCTACAAAGCAACGCCTCCAATTATAAACAAAAATGCAGGTCTGATAACTGTAACAGCTACAGATAAACAGCTCAAACGTTTTGAAAATTATCTAAAAAAACTACAAGACAAGGTAAAACTCCAGGTACTGATTGATGTACAACTGCTCTCCGTTACCATGAGCAAGGGAAAAACAACAGGTATAGACTGGAAACAGCTGTATGCTCTGCAAAATGTCAAACTCTCTGCAAGTACAGCAAACTATAACAATATCGGTACAACAATACCTGCCAATGGAATTATCACAGATACCGCTGCTACAGGCGCGGGTGCATCACAACTTTTTACTATGAGTGCCGGCGGACAACTGACAGAGGTTATCAAATTTTTAAAAACACAGGGAGATGTTACTTCCATATCGAATCCGAAAGTTCTTACTTTAAACAACCAACCGGCACTTATTACAGCAGGGACAGAGTATTTTTATAAAATCCTCTCATCAACCAACCAACAGGGAACAGGCGGCGGAGTCGCTGCTACAACCCAAACCGATTTGGTCAATTCTGTCTTTGCCGGCGTTCTTTTAACAATTACTCCGGAAATTTCTGATGACAAAACAATCACTCTGAGAATAAACCCCTCTCTCTCAGAAACAACAACAGATATCTCCCAAACACCAAATACAGGAAGAGATATGCCGCCGGATTTAAACCGCCGTCAACTCTCTTCTGTTGTAACTGTCAAAGACGGCAACAGAATTATTTTGGGCGGACTTATAAATTCCAAAAACACAAATAATTCAAATCAGGTTCCAATCTTAGGCAGTATTCCGTTCCTTGGTAATTTATTTAAACATGAAGAAATGGTAAAAACAGTTGAAGAACTTGTCATAATTATTGAACCGCATATTATCCATAAAGAAAAAGATTCAATCTCTTTAAGTGATTTAGGTTATGAGGGACTGAGCGACGAATTACTTACACTGGAAATGGCCTCAAAAAAGAAAAAAGAGATAAAACTGAATCAGACTGATGACAAGGAAGAAGGTAAATAACATATGGAGAGTATCTTTGCAAATTCAAAAAATGTTTTCTTAGATACAGTCAATGCCAAGGACTATATACAACTAGACAGAGTCTCCACAATCTATAAATCCTTAAAAGACTCTATATCCAAACCATTAAAGATGGTACTTCTTTTTGGAAAACCGGGAACCGGAAAAAGTATGTTCCTGAGCAAACTCTATGATGATTTAGTGCAAGAGTGCGATATCTATCTTTATGAAACACCTATTTTAGATGAAACAGAATTTTATAAAGTCCTCGCTCAGGATATTTTCAACATCCAATATAATGACACCTTAAACTTAACGCAGTTTATGAAAATTGTAAAAGAGAGAGCTGTTGAGAAGGTACCAATTGTTTTACTTGATGAAGCACAGCTCTATTCTGAAGTTTTAATGGAAAAAATAAGACTTTTATCAGATACAAGATGTATTAAATTTGTTATAACCCTGCACAAAACAGAAAAAGAAGATCTCATCGCAAAAGAGCATTTTCAAACAAGAATCTGGGAAACTTTTAAACTTGAAAATGCATCAAAAGCAGAACTCAAGATTTATATACAAAAAAAACTTATGAAAGCAAACTGTTTTGATACAGCAAATATGTTTCACACTAAAACAGTAAATAATATCTACAAACTTACACAGGGGAATTACAGAGATACCAATAAACTGCTTTATACTCTTTTTGACATTTATCATACTTATGAACAAAACAGTCATTATTCATTAAGTACTACACATATTCCCAACAAATTTATTGAAATGGCTGCCATACACACAGGACTTATCAATGCTTAATATTCGTGATTTGGAGAAACGTTGGAAAATCTATAAAATAAAATCATTTTTACCTTACTTCATTGTCAGTATTGTTTTGTTCGCGATTGTTCCTGCTGTTTACTACTTTTATACAGCCAACAGTAAAGCTGAATCACAAAAAAAGCCTGTAACAGCAAAAAAAACAGTTCAAAAATCAATTCTTCCGCCAAAAAACCAACCGTCAGCAGTAAAAGTCAAGCCGATAAAAAAACAACCTGCACCAATGGCTGTACAGCCAAAACCAGTAACAGCACAACCTAAAACAGTTGTCACAGACAAAACAAAAGAAACCTCTTTCCAAACACTCAAGCCATCAATGAATTTTATGAAAAACATTCAACATGAAGTAAGACAACCACAATACAGATATAAACAAACAAAGCACAAGCATTTCAAAGAAAGAAAAGTTACAGAGGCTGTTCAAGATATCTCAGTCAAATCGCCTTCAATAAAAAAAGAGAAAAAAATCAGTATCACTATCCAAAGAAAAGAGACCCAAAATGATATTTTTGAAATTATCAAGCGTTTTAAAAAGAACAAGAACCCTGCTTTGAGTCTTTTTGTCGCAAAAAAATATTATGAACTTGGAAACTACAAACAGGCATATAATTATGCACTGATTACAAATCAGATCAATTCCAATATTGAGGCAAGCTGGATTGTTTTTGCAAAATCTCTTATGCAGCTTCACCAAAAAAACAAAGCAATCCATACACTGCAGGAATATATAAAAGTTTCACACTCAAGTAATGCCGAAATTCTCTTAAATGAAATCAAATCAGGAAAATTCAGATGAAATTACTACTGCTAATCATGGTTACATGTAACCTTTATGCCTATAATATAAAACAAAATTTATTTACTCTATATCAAAATAAAAAATATGAAGAGGTCTGCACCATAGGTTTTAACAATTTTCAAAGATATAAAAAAGATGAAGAGTTTGTCAGTTTATATGCATTTGGCTGTTTACATTCAGACTATATAGACAGATTGTCAATACCAATAACAATGCTGAAGTTTTCAAAAGAAGCTCGTGCAAACTCAGCCTATTTTGCAGTTATTTTGATGCAAAAGAAACTTTTGTACCATGCCCTTATCGACGGATATGAATTATCTCAATATGTTTTGCCATCAACAGATTATATATTGTCAAAAGTCTTTGATTTATATGTAAAACTTGGAAAACACAAACCCAGAACCTTTTATCTGTTCAATGATCCGACAGATAAAAAACTAAGCTATAAACTCTATATTTCAAAAGATGACAGAATAAGCAAGATGATTATTGAAGAATATTATGATACAATAATTTTAAAACGTCACATATACTGGTAGGAGTTATTGTGGATAGAATAACTACTGATTTACTTGCCAACGGCTCAATTATGAAAAGCCAGGTTGACAGGCTTCTGGCAAAAGGAATTAGTGAAAATTTAATTCTCAGAGATATCACACTTTCCGGATTCATGACTATGGATCGTCTTGTAAGATTTATTGTGCAACAGATAAGAGAAGGTGTTTATGACCTCTCCATTATAGACAATTATGATTATATAGAAGAAAAAGCAGTCCTGCAAAGGCTTGCAAAAGAGCTGAATCTTCTTTTTGTTGATCTTGATTCGATTGATATGGATTACAATCTCATTGAAAAAGCGCCTCTGAACCAACTTGAAAAACATAATGCTATTCCTGTTTCACAGGATGATCTGAGTGTTACTGTCGCTTTTAGCGATCCTTTAAACATGGATGCACAAGAAGCTGTCCAAAGACTCTTTCCAAGAAAAGTTCTTAAAATTGCTTTGGCAACAAAAAAACAAATTGTATCCTATCTCTATAAGATCAGTCTCAAAGACAGTATTAAAGATCTGGTCAAAAAAATACGTGATGAACTAAATTCCATCAGTTCTATTGAGGAGCAACAAGAGGCCTCCTCTATTTTACAACTCATAGATGTTGTTTTAAAAACATGTATTAATGCACGGGCAAGTGATGTCCACATCGAACCTACTGAAAAAAACTGTGTGGTTCGTGGACGTGTTGACGGAAAACTCACAGAAATGTTTATTTTCGAAAAAGACATCTATCCGCCTCTGGCATCAAGACTCAAACTGCTTGCAAATTTGGATATAGCTGAAAAAAGAAAGCCGCAAGACGGCAGATTTTCAACTTCTGTAGGGGCAAAAGAGTATGATTTTCGTATATCAACACTGCCCATTCTTTATGGCGAATCAATTGTTATGCGTGTTTTAGACAAACAAAAAGCGCTTGTAAAACTGGAAGATGCCGGGATGGACGCCAACAGCTATCAAAAACTGCTCAAGGGTCTCAAAACTCCTTATGGAATTATTCTGGTTACAGGACCTACAGGAAGTGGTAAAACAACTACTTTATATGGTGCATTAAATGAGCTGAGAAATGTTGAAGACAAAGTTATTACTGTTGAAGACCCCGTAGAGTACAGAATGAATCTTATTCAACAGGTACAGGTAAATGCAAAAGTAGGTTTGAGTTTTGCTGATGCGCTCAGGTCAATTTTAAGACAAGATCCGGATAAAATTATGATTGGTGAAATTCGAGACCAGGAGACTCTCGAAATTGCCATAAAAGCAGCACTTACCGGTCATATGGTTATATCTACGCTTCATACAAATGATGCAATCAGTGCAATACCCAGAATGGCCGACATGGGAATAGAACACTACCTCATCAGTGGTGCACTTGTAGCCATTCAGGCACAAAGACTTGTACGAAAGATATGCAGACACTGCAAAGTAGAAGACACACTTTCAGCATCCGTTTTGGAAGAGATAGACGGGGTTGTGCCTGAAGGGACAATCTTTTACAAAGGCAGAGGGTGTAAAGAGTGTTCAGATACAGGCTATATGGGAAGAGAAATGATTTGTGAAGTACTTAATATTTCAGAAGAACTCTCTTCTTTGATTGCCAAAGGTGCATCAAAAGAACAGATGCTTGAACAGGCAAAAAAAGAGGGATTTGTCGGACTCTTTCAAAATGGCATCCAAAAAGCAATTGACGGAATAACCAGCATAGAAGAGATATTAAAGGTAGCCAAGGGATGAAGTATTTTATAGCCACTGTTTTAACAAAAGGAAGAAAAGAGGAGATTGGACTCTATGCTGAAAACAAAAAAGAAGCAAACAGTTATGCCAAACTGAAATTTTCCGGTATCATCATCAAGGTTTCAGAAGCGCAGGAGCCTCTTGAAGTACAACTTAAAAGATTTAAAACAAATTTTTTATCAAATATAAAAAAAAGAAAAATCAAACCTGATGCTCTTATTGCTGCTATCCGGCAACTGGCTGTTATGACAAATGCCGGTATTTCCATCCATGATTCTCTGACAGAGATAGCAAATGCAACAACAGACGAAGCCCTCAAGAGTGTTTTTTCAAAAATTGCAGAAGATATCAATGCAGGACACTCCATTTCATCTGCCATGCAGAACTTCCGGTATGAACTTGGAAATCTTACAATTGCGATGGTCGAACTCGGAGAAAAGACAGGTAATCTGGATGAAGCCTTATACTCTTTGGCAAATATGCTTGAAGAGATACGGGCCAATGTTGTAAAGTTTAAAAAAGCGATGGCATACCCGCGAAATGTCATGATTGCCATGGCTATAGCGTTTACAGTTTTAATATCCTACGTTGTCCCTCAGTTTAAAGCTATATTTGAAGAACTTCATGCCGAACTGCCTCTGCCGACAGTTATTCTTTTAAAACTTGAATATATTTTCAATAACTTCGGTCCCTATGTTTTAGCCGGATTGGCTGTAGCATTTTTAATATTCAAATATCTTATCAACAATTATGAACATATAAGATACGGTTGGCATAAATTTTTACTGAGAGTTTATCTCATAAAAAATATTATTAAATTTGCAACTTTAAGTAGATTTACCCTTGTATTTTCTGAACTTATCCGTGCCGGAATTCCAATAGCTGAAGCTCTTGACACCGCCACAGCAATGGTAGACAATCTTCCTCTCAAAAGAAAACTCCAATCAGTCATCAGCACTGTAGAAAAAGGAGGAACACTGAATAAAGGACTTGAGGAAACAGGACTTTTTGAAAATATGATTATTCAGATGATTCGTGCCGGAGAAGACAGTGGTACCCTTGATACGATGATTAAAAAAGTTGCAGAATATTATAAGATGCGATTTGATGCCATTATAGACGGTTTAAGTGAAGCCATTGAACCAATTATGCTGCTTATTATAGCTTCTATGGTTATATTACTGGCACTTGGTATTTTCTTGCCAATGTGGGATATGGGCAATGCGGTGCAGGGAAGAAGATAGCTACACCGTACTAACAGTTGCTACTCTGGCAGTTTTAGAAAGAAAATTTTTCATATTTTCTTCACTGGCTGTAACTGTATAAGAGACTTTTTCATCAAACTCTTTTTGAGAAACAGTGACAGCAAACTCTTTGCACTCATACTCTATAAAGCGCACATCACTGTAATCAAAAACAATTTTTTGCGTCAATTCTTTTTTATACTCATACAGCTCTGCTTTTTCAATTACTAAATTCACAGCATCACTGTATGCTCTGACCAATCCGCCAGTTCCTAACTTTGTACCGCCAAAATAGCGTACGACAATTACGGCAGTATTGATAAGTTTCTGTCCTTGCAAAACCATCAGAGAGGGTTTTCCCGATGTTCCGGAAGGTTCACCGTCATCACTTGAGTGTTCAACTGTTTGATCATACTTATTCAGGTATCTGTATGCCGTTACAAAATGCCGTGCTTTAGGATGTTCTTCTTTTAGTTTATGAAGCAGCGTTTCATATTTGTCGTATGGCACCAGGTAAGCAATAAACTTTGACTGCTTCACTTCAAGAGTATTTGCATACTCTTCTTTTATAGAGTACATGTAAAGTATATTTTACGCTAAATTGGTATAAACTTTTTGAACATCTTCATCATCTTCGAGTCTTTCTAAAATTTTATCTACATCAGCCTGCTCTTCTTCGCTGATTTGTATCGGAGTATTTGCAATTCGCTCAAGTGTTGCTTTTGTAATTTCTACACCCATTTTTTCCAGTGCTTCATTCATCGTACCAAAACTTGTATAGTCAGCTGTCACTAAAACAACTCCGTCTTCTGTTTCTATCTCTTCAAGCCCTGCATCTATAAGTTCAAGTTCCAGTTCTTCTATATCCATATCTTCTGAAAGTGGAAATTCAAAAAGAGCTTTTCTCGAAAACATAAATTCCAAAGAACCGTTTGTAAGCATTTCTCCACCGTTCTTATTTAAAATACTTTTGACATTTGCTACTGTTCTTGTGTTGTTATCAGTTGCACACTCAATAAAAAGCAGTACACCGTGAGGCGCTTTTCCCTCAAAATTTACCTCTTTCATATCAGCACTGTCTTTGGCAGTCGCCCTTTTTATAGCCGCATCAATATTGTCTTTTGGCATATTTTCAGCTTTTGCATTTAAAATTGCAGTTCTAAGCTTAGCATTCATATCAGGATCACATCCACCCTCTTTTGCCGCCATTGTGATAACTTTACCAAGTTTTGGGAACAATTTGGACATTGCTCCCCATCTTTTTAATTTTGATGCTTTTCTATATTCAAATGCTCTACCCATAAAAAAATTCCTTATTCCGATTATTTTTGAAATTATACCATTTTAGGTGTATAATACGACACAAGGAAGATTAATGAGGCTCAGTTTTAGATTAAAACATCATTTTTTCAGTGCTTTTCGCGAACTCTTTGTACATCATCACGGTTCATTGGAATTTCGTGCAAAAATTTTTGCCCTGATAATTGCAGCCAATAAAGAAGCAACAGTGGAAAGCTATATCCTTATAAAAAATATTGGACTGGATCTCTACAAAGAAGATACTGACAGAGCAAATCTTCTGATGCTTTCAACAAAAGAACTTGTCAAAAAAGTACAAGACAACAATGGTTTAAATATTGACGCACTTGTTTTAAACATACAAAAAGAGTTGAAAATAATTCCCAGATACGCACATAAAATAGATATCGATTCACTTCGCAGACTACTCCAGTATACTTATGATACGGACACTTTGGCCTACCAGGAAAATATTTTAGAATTTTTACAAAAAATTAAAGATGAAACACTCAATGACAAAGGATAACCTGTGGATATACAAACATTAGCACTCCATGCCGGATATGAAAAAGATACGCAAGGGACTATGGCGGTTCCGATTTATCAGACAACTGCCTATGAGTTTCGTGATGTAGAACATGCTGCGAATCTTTTTTCATTAAAAGAACTCGGCAACATATACACACGTCTTAACAATCCTACAACGGATGTTTTTGAAAAACGTTTTGCAGCACTTGAAGAGGGTGAAGCAGCCATTGCTACAGCAAGCGGTATGAGTGCAATCTTTTTTGCAATTGCCAATGCAGCCCAGGCAGGAGACAACATTATTTGCGCCAAGCAGCTTTATGGAGGAAGCTTGACGCTCAGCACGCATACACTCAAACGTTTTGGCATAGAAGCCAGATTTTTTGATGTGCATCAACCCAAAGAGATAGAAGCACTTATTGATGAAAATACAAAAATAATCTTTTTTGAATCATTGACTAATCCGAGTATTGATGTTGCGGATATAGAGGCAATTACCTCCATTGCAGACAAATATAATATTTTAACTGTTGTTGACAATACAGTTGCAACCCCTGCTTTGTGCCGTCCTTTTGAGTTTGGAGCAGATATTACTGTACACAGTGCCAGTAAATATACTACAGGTCAGGGGCTTGCCATAGGCGGAATCATGGTTGAGAGAAAGAATCTTGCAGAAAAACTCAAAGACAATCCGAGATATGCTCATTTTAATGAACCTGATGCCTCGTACCACGGACTTGTCTACACAGATGTCGGGCTTCCTCCCTACACACTTCGCGCCCGTCTTTCCCTTTTGCGTGATTTGGGTGCTGTTGTCTCTCCGTTTAATTCATGGCTCTTTATTCAAGGAATGGAAACACTCCCCTTACGCATGAGAGAACATTCAAAAAATGCACTTTTACTGGCAGAATTTTTAGAATCACATCCTAAAGTAAAAAAAGTAAACTACCCTGGCTTAAAAAGTAATCCTAACTATAAGAATGCCCAAAAATACTTTCAAGACGGTTTGTGCAGTGGACTGCTCAGTTTTGAGGTTGAAAATTTTGATGAAGCAACAAAAATTGTCAATGCCACAAAACTCTATTCACTTGTTGTCAATATCGGTGATTCAAAATCGATTATTACGCACCCTGCTTCGACAACACACCAGCAACTCTCACATGAAGAACTGCTTGCCTGTGGTGTTCCTGAAGGTCTGATTAGAATTTCCTGTGGTTTGGAGAGTCCAAAAGATTTAATTGAAGATATGAAAGAGGCACTTGAAGCATAATTAAGACTCTTTTGCTAAAATACTGTTACTAATTTTCGGAGAGCAATCACCTTGTCTTTAAACCTGCAAACGCATACAGAACATTTTACAAACCCGCTTTATCTTGAAAGCGGGCGTATTTTAGAACCGTATGATATTATTTATGAAACCTATGGCACACTTAATGAAGAGAAGAGCAATGTAGTGGTTGTCTGTCACGCACTTACCGGTTCACATCATGCTGCAGGACTGTATGAAGATGATGCAAAACCCGGCTGGTGGGATGGCTTTATCGGTCCGGGAAAAGCCATTGATACTGACAGATATTTTGTAATATGCTCAAATGTCATAGGCAGCTGTTTTGGTTCCACAGGTCCTATGAGCATGCAGTACCCCCATCACGAACCCTACCGTTACAAATTTCCGGTTGTCAGCATAAAAGACATGGTAAAAGCACAGCGTATTTTGTTTGACAGGCTCGATATTCACAGAGTACATGCAATAATCGGCGGTTCCATGGGCGGTATGCAGGCACTGCAGTTTGCCATACACTATCCAAACTTTGCCAACAAAATTATTGCAATGGCAACAACACATGCAACACAGCCATGGGCAATAGCTTTTAACAAAGTTGCGCAGGAATCCATTCTCAATGATCCTGATTTCAAACAGGGATATTATGATCCGAATCTTCTCAAAGAACAGGGACTCTCAGGGATGGCAGTCGGTCGTATGGCGGGACATATCAGCTTTTTGTCTCCAGAATCAATGCGTGAAAAATTTGGCAGAGAGTATAAACTCACAGATGGGCTGTATGAGCTTTTTGGAAAGTTTCAGGTAGAGTCTTATCTGGAATACAACGGGTACAATTTTACAAAATGGTTTGATCCCTTGTCTTATCTTTATATCACAAAAGCCATTAACATATATGACCTGTCTCGAGGATTTGACTCGCTGGATGAAGCACTTAAAAGAATAACCTCTGCTCTGTATCTGATAAGTTTTAAAAATGATCTGCTGTTTAAAAACACTGAAATGCAAGAAATGGCAAAGATACTCAAAAAAATAGGAAACAGAAATCATGATTATATAGATATTGACAGCAACTATGGTCATGACGCATTTTTGGTAGAGCTTGATAAATTTGAAAACAATGTAAAGGATGCACTCAATGGCTAAAGAAAAATTTGAAAAAAAACTCCAAAATGCCAAAGAAATTTTGGAAACACTTATGAGCCCCGAGATTACACTTGAAGAGAGTGTAAAAGCCTATGAAAAAGGCATGAAAGAGTTGGCCGAAGCACAAAAAATGCTTGAAGAAGCTCAAATCAAAATTCAAAATTTAAAAACTACGCAATGAGAGCGGCAGTTTTACAGCTCAATGCACAGGGAATGAGTTCTACAAAACTTTATAACTATATTCGGGTAGCCAGTAAAAAAGGCGTCAAAGTCCTACTTCTTGGTGAATACGTTCTCAATCCTTTTTTCAAAGAACTCGAACAGATGTCTGTCTCTATGATAAAAGAGCAGGCACTCCATCAGATTAAAATCCTCAAAGAACTCTCTTTAACATACAGTATAACAATAATCGCTCCCTTGGTTATTGTCAAAAAAGATAAAATTTACAAATGCATTGCAAAGTTTTCTCCAACATCTGCCTCTTACTACAATCAGCAAATCCTTATTAACTATGCCCACTGGAATGAAGAAAAATTCTTTGCAAATGCACTTGCACCACTGCTCTCCCCTATGGTTTTTAAAATTGACGGCTTCAAATTTGCGGTAATGAACGGATTTGAACTTCATTTTGATGAATTTTTTGCTAAACTTAGAAATAAAAACATAGACTGTTTACTCGTACCGAGCGTTTCAACTTTTGACTCTTATGAGAGATGGAAAGCATTAATACTCACAAGAGCATTTACACACAATATGTATATACTCAGAGCCAACAGAATCGGTGAGTATCAGGACAAAGAGTTTGTATGGAAATTTTACGGTGATTCTATATTGGCATCCCCGAATGCGGAAGTTTTAAACCATTTGGGAAATACTGAAGAGTTAATGATAGTTGATATGAGTCATACAGAGGTAGTGCGCTCTCGTCGCACATGGGGATTTAAAGAAGCTATCAGCAAGAGAGCATTAAAACTTACAAAAAAGGATTTATAATGATGGAGTATTTTCACAGACAGGTGCAACTTTGGGGAGAAGAGACACAAAAAAATCTTCAAACAAAAAAAATAGCAATTGTTGGAGCAGGAGGGCTTGGTTCTTCGCTTGCCTTTGCTTTAGGATCAACAGGAATCGGAGAAATCCACATTATAGATTTTGATGAAGTCAGTCTGCATAACATTCATAGACAAATCGCTTTTAAACTAGGAGATGAAGGGAAGAACAAGGCAAAAATAAATGCTGAAATTATACAACAGCGATGTCCCTTCACAAAAGCTGTTTCCCATGAGTGTAATTTTGAAGAGTGGAGCAAAAAAAACATTACAGTGGATCTCATTTTAGATGCCACAGATAATCTTCCTACACGCGGGGATATTAACACGTATGCAAAAAAAGTCAATACACCCTGGATTTATGGAAGTGTAGAAGCATTTCACGGACAGGTCTGTTTTTTTGACAAATCATCTTTTAATGACGCCTTTAAAATTGTACAAAAAACACCCGCAGGTATTGCAGCACCGATTGTGATGCACATAGCATCTCTGCAGGCAAACCTTGCTTTGAGATTCTTGGCGGGTTTACATGTAAAGAAAGATTTACTTTATTATCTTTTTTTTAATGAAGAAGGAGAATTGATTACTCAGAAATTCGGATTGCCAACAGCGGATTAGTTACAAACAAAAGAGGGAACGAAAAATGTTATGTTTGCCCCTTATTTTAACCCGCCAATTCTAATATCAAGTGCAATTTTTTAAAAGTAAGTTGAAAGGTAGGGTTAACTGATAACCTGCTAATCTATTTCAACCAAAAAATAAAAATTGGCAGAGCATAAAAAAATAGTTCCAAGAGTGTTGAAAAATTTTGTTGAAAGAACAATACACCAATTCAAATTTAAAGTTCGTTGTTTAGGGGGTTTATAAGTGGTGGGTTCTGAGTGACTCGAACACTCGACCGCTCGGTTATGAGCCGAGAGCTCTAACCAACTGAGCTAAGAACCCACTTATTGTTGGTAGGTCGGAATTATACAAGGAGCTTCCTTATATAATCCTTATTATGCGGTTACTACTGCGTATTTATCATCCAGATGGAAAATATATCCAAATATCTCCAAAATGAGTACAGTGATGTTTCTGTCACCCCTTTTTCTTTTAGCTCTTCAATGAGCGGCTTATAGAGTTCCAGCCATGTTTGACGTGCTTTTGCATCAATGCGAAACGGTGCGTGACGACCTACCATTTGCGGTGCCCCTCTGTTTTGATTAAAATACTTCGGTCCTCCACATATTTGAATGAAAAAGTCTGCCGAATTCACTTTTGCTTTTTCAAATTCTGCATTATCCTGAGGAAAAAGATGAGAAATATCACTCTGTTTTATTGCATCATAGTGTTTGGAAATCAGTTCCCTGATGCCTTCCTCCCCTACTTCCAGCAAAAACTCCGGTATTGGTTTTGTCACCGGTGGTCTTACACCAAACTGCGCCTGACTTATTTCTAAATTCATTTTTATCCTTTGTTTGTTTGAGGTGGTTTGATTTTATATACAACAGCATAAAGCAAGGGGACATACAACAGATTTAACACTGTCGCCCATGCGATACCATACCCCAAAGATATTGCCATCGGTTGGAGTATTTTTGCCTGACCTGATGCAAAAAATATAAGTGTTAAAAGCCCCAGTACAGTTGTCAGCGATGTCAAAAGAATCGGTCTGAGTCGTGTTTGCGCTCTTTTCATCAGATCTTCTGTATTTTTGGCATTTTTTATAAAATCTACCATGATAAGCCCGTCATTGACAACAACACCTGCAAGCCCTACTATACCTATGAGTCCCGGCATAGTCAGGTTTAGCCCCATTATCCAGTGTCCCACATAAACACCCAGAAGTACAAGAGGAATTGTACTGATAACAATTAAAGATTTTCTTATAGAATCAAAGAGCCACACCAAAGTAATAAAAATTAAAAATATTGCTATAAGCGCCGACTGCATCATCTCTCTTTTGTTTTTGTTATTCTCTTTTTCTTCTCCTTTGATATCTACAGCAATGCCCTCTTTTTTAAACTTTTGCAGTGTCGGTTGAAGTTTTTTCATGAGTTCGGATGATGTTATAATTTTTTTGTCTGTAGAAGCATAAACACTGCGTACTCTTTTGCCGTTTTCTTTTTTAAGCGTTACAAAGCTTTGTATATACTCAAAATCACATATCTCTTTTAAGGCAACATATTTGTCTGATCCCGGAACCTGCAACTCAATTGTATGTATGGAACGTATCTCTTTATTTACATTGCTGTCAAGTCGTATACGCACCAAGCCCTGGTCATTAAAAAGTTTCCCGTATTCCCCTTTAAGATAATATGCCCGCAGTTCATTTGAAACATCCTGTTCGGTAAAGCCCAGTTCCTGACCATATCTGTTTACATGTAACTTTAATTCTTTCTCACCGAGCGTTGCATCATCTGCTATATTGTAAACACCCTTGATACCTGCGAGTTCTTTTTCAAGAATTTTCAGATAGGGTACAACACTTTGGGCATTTTTTGTACTCAAACCAATTTCGACATCATGTGCTATCACTCCTGCACCAGGAACTTTCACAACAAGTTCTTCAAAAGCTGATTTTTGATTTTTCAATACTTTTTTAATCTCTTTTGCTATCTCTTTTGCATCTTTTTTACGTGTTTGTACTCCAGGGTTGTATTCTATAGAGAGATAAGGACTGATGTATGTATCAAAAAAATTCTCAGGCGCGCGCTCATGTAAATCTATAAATATATGAAACATATTTTCACCGAGTTCGGCTCTGTTTTTGGCATCCATTTTAAAACCGATAACAGAAGTTACAGAGGAGACATCTTCATTATTTATGTTTTTAAGGATGATATTCTCCAGTTTTGTTACAATTTTTTCCGTATCTTTGAGTTCATTGTTAATATTGACCTTTCCGTAGACATATATTTGAGTATTGTCAAAATCCGGAAAAAGCTGAAATTTTGCATTTTTAATCATTACAAATTCAAGTAAAACAATGCTCACAACAATAACACTCAAAGAGAGAAACTTTCTTCTAAAAAGAAAATGCAGGGCTGTACTGTACCAGTCATGCATTTTCTGCCAAAATCGTTTTGTAAAACTCCCTTCTTTGGAGACTTTCAAAAAGTCATGTGCATGCAAAGGAAGAAAATAAAAAGCTTCAAAGAGTGAAGAGAGTAAAAGGACCGTTATCATTATAGGAATTATCTTAATAAACATTCCCATTTCACCTGTCATCAAGAGCATAGGTAAAAATGCGAAAACTGTTGTAAGCGTTGCCGTAAGTACGGCAGGAAACATCTCTGCCGCACCTGTTATGACCGCTTCTTTTCTATCCATCCCCTCTTCAAGGTGTCTGTAGATGTTCTCGGCTACAACTATTGCCTCATCAACGAGCATTCCAAGCGCAATCAGTGCTCCCAGAAGAGAGAGCATATTAAGACTGTCTCCCAATATTCTGTCACGATAAGCCCTATCATAAAACTTACAGGAATACCGAGTGCAACAACAAAGGCTATGCCTCTGTTGATAAAAATCAGCATTGCCAAAAAACAAGCATCAAACCAAACATTATATTTGAAAAGACGGTATTGAGGCGGTTTTTAATCCATACAGAAGTATCTGTGTAGATGTTGTAATCCAAATCAGGATGTTTTGCTTCTTGTTTTTTTAAAAGTTCTCGTATCTCTTTTACCAAAGCAATGGCATTGCCGTTTTTGCTCTTTGTGACATTTATTGAAATATTTCGTACCCCATTATAGTGGGAGAGTTCCACCTCATCACTCAACTTGAAAGAAACCTCTGCAATATCGCCGATTTTAACTCTTTTTCCACCAACATCAATCAGTGTATTTTCAACCGCCTTTTGTGTCTTTTCACCGTTGTATGTAGAAATATAAAGATGATTTGCTTTTTGTTTGATAGTGCCTATGGGAAAAATCGAACTTATTTTGGAGAGTTGTGCGATAACCAGTGTTGAGGAGAGTCCGTAGGCTCTTATTTTTTGCGGATTAAGCTGTATATCCAACTCTTCATCGGCATCACCACGAATTGTAATGTCGCTCAAATCTTTAAACTTGCTTAATTCTGTTTTAAGTTCATCTGCATGTTTTAGCAGTGTTTCTTTAGGAACATCACCGGAGAGAGCTATAAGAACAAGGGGAAATGCATGTGTTTTGATTTTGGCAACAGGCTCATTCATATCCGCCGGCAAATCTTTTTTTACACTGCTCACCACATCTTTGACATCATTGAGTACTGTAATATTGTCCGAACCGTTCTTAATGTCTGCACTGATACTGAATGAACCGTTTTTGATACTGCTTTTTATATCTTCAAGTGCATCAATATTCTGCAAATCATTTTCAATACTCTGCACAACCATTTTGTCCAAAATATCAGCCGATGTTCCGGCATAACCGCCTTTTATGGTTATTTTATCCATATTCATCGGAGGGAAAATCTCTTTGGGTATATTGATATACGCAAAAATGGAGAGCATAAAAATAAAGAGTAATAGTATATGATTTAAAAGTGGTTTTTCTATAGCAAATTCTATAAACTTACGAATCACTGCTGTTCCTTAAAAGAGAGTATCTAGTATTTGATTTTTAAATTTTATCGACTCAACAGAAGCACGGATGAGTTTGTTTTCTTCTTTGAGCGTATCATACTCTACTTTGAGTTTTGCAATATCTCTGCTTTTAAAGTAAATTTGCTCTGTAATGTAAATTTTAGGAAATGCAAACATGGCTATAAATGTCAACACCAGCAACATATATAAAAAATAGTTCAGACCTAACTTTTGTTTTGATATGACCAGATTATCAAGTTCATCTAAAAGTTCGTTCTTTTCGCTCATTTTTCACCCATTTGGAACAGACGCATTTTTGCGCTGCGGCTCCTGACATTTTCTTTGAGTTCTTCATCTGTAGCCGTAATCGGTTTTTTCGTTAAAATCTTTCCTAACTGATTATTGTTTCCGCATGTACAGCGAAATGCCTCAGGAGGACATATGCATGATTTGGACCATTTGGAAAACTCTCTTTTAACAATCCTGTCTTCAAGAGAGTGAAAAGATATTATTGCTACTTTTGCATCCGGCAGTTTTGCTTCTTCTATGCTCTTGAGCAGTGATCTGAGTTCACCGAGTTCATCATTTACTTCTATGCGGATTGCCTGCATCAAAAGTGTTGCAGGATGAATTTTCTTGCCTCTTGGCATATGTGGTTTGACGGCTTCACTTAACTCTTTTGCAGAAACAAAAGGACGGTTTTGTACAATAGCATCTGCAATTTTTTTATAGTTTCTGAGTTCTCCGTATTCTAAAAGTATTTTTTCAAGTTCGCTTTTAGCATATTCATTCACTACATGTAAAGCACTCAGTGGTGCTTCTTTGTCCATACGCATGTCAAGTGTCTCACTCTCGTACGAAAAGCCCCTCTCTTTTTGGTCAAGCTGCAAAGAAGACACCCCTATGTCTGCAAGAATGCCTTTAATTTCGCCGGGATCAACCTCTTGCAAAATTTCCTGCATCACATTTGAAAAACGGCCTTTTCTTATACTTACTCTCTTACCGTATTGTTCAAGACGTTTTGTTGAAAAGTCTATAGCGGTCTGATCCTGATCAATTGCTATGAGTTTTATATTTGGATTGGCTTCAAGTATCATACAGGAGTGTCCGCCGTACCCCATGGTACAGTCTATCACTATACCCTCTTGTAAATCTTTAAAAGCTTCGACAACCTCTTTATATAAAACCGGAACATGTGGAATATTTTGCAAAAGACACCCTGTCAATAGAAATTTATTAGTGATTATACAGCAAATTTGATTTAGGTTTAATTTTTTATACTGTATGATTTACTCCAAGAACAAAAAAAGGGTCTTCTTATGGTTTTACAGTATCAAAATGAGTTACTTGCTCTGGCAGCTATATTTCTGCTCATACTCATTTATCTTGGAATAAAACAAAAAAACAAAGCAGAAACTGATACAAAAGCGGCTAAAAAAGAAGAAGCACTCAAAGCAGAGCAAAGTGGGCAAAGTACTGCAACACCACAAAAAAAGATTCAAGAAAAAAAAATACAACATTCTGTGCCAAGGCATGCAAAGATAACAAAAGAAGATTTTAAAATATTTGCCGGGGAAAGAATTCTTTTGGCCGAAGACAATCTCATCAACCAAAAAGTAATCCTTGGAGTCCTTGGAGACAGCGGTATAGAAGTTGTAGTGGCAAATGACGGACAGGAAGCGCTTGACATCCTCAAAACGGACAAAAATTTTCTTATTATACTCATGGACGCGCATATGCCGAGAGTTGACGGATTTGAAGCCACCAGAGCTATCAGACATGATCCGCAAACAATCATATCCCCGTCATTGCACTGAGTGGAGATACGGCAAGTGATGACATTAGAAAAATGAAAGAAGCCGGTATGGATGAACATCTTGAAAAGCCTTTGCAGGTCGGTGCTTTGTATGATATTTTGTATCATTACTCAAGCAGAATCTCTTCTGCTGAAGAGAATCCTTCGGATTTACCAACTTTAGATACACACAGAGGATTGCAGGTATGCGGAATGACAGTGGTTTTTACCATGATATTTTAAAAGAGTTTCTTGTCGCCTACAGCAACTCAGCAGAGGAGTTGGAAATTTTATTCAAAAACAATAAAACAGATCAGGCTGACAGTCTGTTACTTGACATCATCGGTGTCTCTGCAAATATTGGGGCGGATGCTTTAACTGCCTGTGCAAACGATATTAAAAACAAAATAGCCAAAAATGAAAGTAGCGATCTTACTTTATATAAGAAAAGAGTTCAAGAACTTATCCAAAGCATTGAGAATTATTTTCTTACATGTAAGTAACGGGATAAGCCTAAGCAACTTACATATAAGAAAAACTATTACCAATCTACACATATAAATAATTCCTTAAATAAATAACAAAATTCATTCACCTAATGTAACACTAATTATAAAAATAAGATAAAATCATTATGTTAGTCAATAAAATTGATTTATATCAATATTATTGGTATCAGAAAAGACTAGAATACATATGATTCTAAAATATTAACAGAGTTTAAGGAGTGTAAAATGATCGATCCATCTATAATCAGACCGGAAATTGCGTTGGATGATTTTCTAACTATATTTGTATCGTCAGCACTTGTGTTAGTTTTTGGAGGATTTTATGTTGGTATATATACTGCAGTAAAAGTTAAACTACTAAAACCGTGGAGTATGCTTTTTGCATACATGTTTTGGGTATTGACTGCCTATTGTTTGTATTTAATGGGAAGTTTAATGCATGTCGGGGAATTTACTGCAAAAGCTTTAGTTGTCGCAGCAATTGGATTGTTTTTACTTCCATTTGCTGTTTATTATATGCAAAATCAGGTTCATGAAGAAAATGAACACTGATTGTTAATATATATTTTGACAATAAATTTATAGGAGGATACAGTGGCTAATAAATCTGTATGGAGTGACAATCGTTTCTGGCGAAGAACAGCAACGTGGGTTACAGGTTTTGCATCAGTTCTTTTAATTTGGCTAACGTTTGATACGTCAGCTCAGATTGCAATGGGAAATGATCAGGATCTACAAAACAAGGTGACGAAGAGGGTTCCAGGACCTACCGTTATAAATTACAAAATCACGTATGAAATGAGCGCAAAACGTGGTCATGAAATTCCTGTGATTGGGGAAAAAGAAAAGTTCTTTGGTAGAGATGACTATTCTGAAGAAGAAGCCGGGGCTTTACTTCACTTAGGCAAGTTGGGCTCACAGGCCAAAAACTGTATGGATTGCCATACTCTTTTAGGAAACGGAGCTTATTACGCACCAGATTTAACAAAAGCATGGTTGGACCCTGCATGGGGACCAGATGGTGCGATGCAGGCTTTAACGGGGAAAAACACAAAAGAAGAGGCGATGGCTGAATTCCTTATGCATCCGGACCAGTATCCTACACATGCCCGTATGATGCCGGACTTAGGTATCACAGCAAAAGAGGCTAAAGGTTTAGTTGCTTTCTTGAAACATATGTCATCTATTGACACAAATGGCTTCCCAAGAAACTTTGGAAAAATAAAAGGAGCAGTTCATGGCAAGTAAATATTTAACAGGTGTCGGAAGTGAATCAAAACAGTTGGCAACATGGTACTTTACATTTGCAGCTATTCTCTTTGGCGCCCAATTACTTTTCGGGTTAGTGGCAGCGATTCAGTATGTAATGCCTGGTTTTTTATATGGCGTTCTGGACTTTTCAATTGCCAGAATTATACATATTAATGCACTCGTTGTTTGGATGGTCTTTGCAATGTTTGGTTCTGTTTACTGGTTACTGCCGGATGAGACAGGAATTGAAACAGTCGGTATCAAAATCGGAAAGCTTTTGTTTTGGATTTTTGCAGCAGCAATCGTTGTCGTTGTACTTGTATACCTGTTCATTCAGGTAGGTCCTGCAGATGCAACAACAATCTGGTTTATTACAGAGGGTCGTGAATATATTGAAGCACCTCGTTGGGCTGACTGGGGCATTGTCGTTGTAGCTCTTGGATTTGTCGGAAATCTTTTCTTAACAGGAATGAAAGGGGAACAGACAGGAATTGTCACCGTTCTTATGGCAGATATGATTGCCTTTGCAGGTCTTTATTTGGCCGGTATGTTCTTTACGGACAATATTTCAGTTGATCAGTACTGGTGGTGGTGGGTAATCCACTTATGGGTTGAGGCTACCTGGGAAGTTTTCGTTGGCGCGATTGCGGCTTACGGTCTTATTACTATGATTGGTGCGCACCGTAAAGTTGTTGAAATGTGGTTATGGATAGAAGTTGCAATGCTTTTCGGTTCAGGTATTCTTGGACTTGGACACCACTACTTCTGGATTGGAACACCTGAGTACTGGTGGGAAATCGGAGCATTATTCAGTGCACTTGAACCGTTACCGCTTGTAGCTATGTTTATTCACGTTCTATATGACTGGGGTAAAACGCAAGGTGCAGAAATGGCAAATGAACATACAGATGAAGATCATGTAAAATCTGTTATTACCAATCGTCCGGCATTCACATGGTTTGTCCTTAATGCCTTTGGTAACTTCCTTGGTGCCGGTATTTGGGGATTCTTCCATACACTGCCACAGGTAAACCTATATACTCACGGTACGCAGTTTACTTCGGCACACGGTCACCTGGCCTTCTTTGGAGCCTATGCGACTATCCTTGTCGGTATGATGTATATTGCGGTACAGGGTACAAACGGTATAAAAGTTATGAAACATACCAAAGCATCTCTATGGGCTGTTAGCCTGATAGTTAGTGGGGTAGTCGGCATGACCGTAGCACTTACGATTGCAGGATATGTACAGGTTCTTGTTTCTCGTGCACAAATGGGTGCTACCTGGGCAGGATATTTTGACGGTCAAAGCGGAATGTGGTTTTCTCAAGCAATGGATTGGAGACTCATTATGGGTGTAGTTACATTCACAGGTTTCATATTCTTGGCAAAAGATTTACTTACAACTGGTAAAAATCCAGTACACGAAAGATAAGGAGATACAATGTTTGAACCATTTACAGATGTCAACCCGAGTTTTTTCGGTTGGCTTAACCAAGGTCCTTTGACCTTAACAATTTTTCTGCACACTATAATAATACTTCCAATGATTTGGATCTATTTTCAGGAGAAGAAACGTTTGGAAAATGAAAACTAGTCGGTATTGACTCTTTATTGAGTCAATATCTAATCATATTTTAGAAGGAGAAATAAAATGAGATTAGGTAAATTAGTTATATCAGCTGCAGCGTTTGCAGTTGTCAGTTCAGGTCTGTTTGCGGGTACTTCGCATATGGATGTTGAGAAAATGTTCGAAAAAGAGTGTCAGGGTTGTCACGGTCCAAATCATGAAGGGGGCGTCGGAGCAGATTTACGTCCTGCAAAATTAGAAAAGAAAAATGCATACAATCTGGCTGAAGTTATTTTAAATGGTCGCCCCGGAACTGCAATGCCTGCATTTGCAAATAAAATGAATCAAGCAGATGCACAAAAAATGGTGGATTATCTTCAGCATTTCAAAGGTAAAAAAATAGAAGTCCTTACGCTCGATGCGGTAAAACAAGGCTGGAAAAAACTTAATGATAGAGCAAAGCTATTAAAAAAATATCCGCATGCAGTGGATGTAAAACATGTTACGGATATTTGTTTTGTTACAGAACGTGATGCAGAAAGAGTTACTTTTATCGATGGCACAAGTGGTAAAATACTTTCACGTCACCCTGCAGGTTTCGCTGTTCACGTAACAGTAACAAACAAACGTCAACCTCGTTATGCATACTCAATCTCTCGTTCGGGTTTAGTCACTATGTTTGACCTTGCATCAAAAGGTCAGCAAAAAATTGCACAGGTACAAGTCGGTTCCGATTCTCGTGGTTTAGCAGTTTCACCTGATGGAAAATACCTCATGGCAGGAAACTATGTTCCGGGCGGTGCAATTTTAATGGATGCAATGACACTTGAGCCGTTAAAAGTTTACCCAACTTCATCTGTAATTAATATGGACGGAGATATCGGTTCATCTCGTGTAGCAGGTATCTATGATACTCCATACGGTCCATATATTGCATTTGCACTCAAAGATGCAGGGCATGTCTATATTATAGATTATTCTAAACCAAACTTCCCAATTGTCGGAGATATTCCAAATATCGGTAAAATCCTGCATGACGGTTTTGAAAATGAAGGAAAAGAAATAGGCCGTTACCTAATGCAAGCTTCTCAAGGAAGTGATGTAATGGGTGTAGTTGACTTTAAAACAAAATCTTTGGTTGCCAAAGTATACACAGGTCCGGGAAGCAAGCCGCATCCAGGTCAGGGTTCATCATGGTATAATGACAGATACGGTCAACTCTATGCGACAAACAGTATGAATGTCGGTGATGTAGTTATTTGGGACAGCAACTGGGATGTTGTTGCACATGTAAGAACTGCAGGCGGCGGTCTATTTGTCGGTACAAGTGAGCATACACCGTTTATCTGGTCTGATTGTGTACTCGGCGGTCCAGATAACTGGAATAAAATCTACCTTATCAACAAACAAACATTAGAGACTGATAGAATTTTGACAGTCGGTACAAAAAAAGGAACTATTACAGATCCTGTAACGCATAAAACACTTTACAGTTGGAAAGTCCCTACTGTTAAAGATAAAAAAGGCAAAGTAATTATTCCTCGTATTTTACATGCTGAACCTGCTAATCATGGTCATTGGACAATGGTTTCAGAGTGGAATGCCGGTCGTATCGGTATTTATGAAGCGAAAACCGGTAAATTTGTTAAATATATAGAAGGTTTGACAACACCGACGTTTACATATTCTATCGAACACAGACAGTCTATTCCTGGCGCGTAGACTCTACTTTTATATTTCTCCCTTTTTTGGGAGAAATCCTCTCATTACTTGATATAAATCATCTTTTTTTTCATAATATTTTTTTATAATTATATATCTAAGCTTTTTATTTAATTTTTCCCTGTTTTTTGGGATTTATAAGCAAAATTTCAAGTAAATTTTCGCTACAATATAAGCAATATACAGTTCTTAAAAAAGGGAGATGGAGTGAAAAAACTGATTATTCTTTTTTTACTTTTTTGCTCTGTGGCTTTTGCACAAAAGCCAGATGGTAAAAAAGTCTTTCAAACTTACTGTTGGGGATGCCATCATCAAACAGCAATGGCCTTTGGTCCTCCGTTTTCCCAAATTGCCGCAAAAAGAACAAAATCTGAAATAGAAGCCTATATCGCTTCTCCAAAATCAATGTACAAAGCTTTTGGCTACAAAAGAACTGTTATGACACAGCTTCATCTCAATGCACAAGAGCTCGATGCCATCAGTGACTATATTCTCTCTTATAAAGGTAAAAAATAATGTTTCGATTGTCAAATCTTATCGCCTCCGTTGTCGAAGAAAAAAAAGAGAGGATTTTAGACGGCAGTATCGCCATTTGGAACTTTACCAACCGCTGTAATCTCTCCTGTCTGCACTGTTACTCAAAATCAACCTTGGATGAAGTAGATACCCTCACAACTGGGCAGATTAAAAAAACCATCCTGGAGATGAAAGCCAATGGTGTAAAATTTATCATCTTTTCAGGCGGTGAGCCCTTAACAAGAAAGGACCTCTTTGAAATCGCCGATTTTTGCAAAGAAAACGGTATCATTACCTACCTCTCAAGCAACGGGCTCTATTTTACAAAGGGCAATATAAAAAGAATTACCGATACCTTTAACTATGTCGGTGTGAGTATAGACGGTGATGAAGCCACACATGATTACTTCAGAGGGCTAAAAGGGGCTTTTAAAGAAACATTAAAATCTGTTTTGCTTGCCAATGAAACAGGCGCAAAAGTCGGTATTCGATTCACTATGACAAAAGACACCATCAATTCTTTGGAATATATTTTTGATTTGGTCGAAAAACACAATATTCCAAAAATATATATTTCCCATTTAGTTTACTCCGGTCGGGGACTCGACAATCTAAAAATGGATCTTACAAAAGAGCAGAGAAGAAAAGCGGTTGATTTTATACTGGGCAAAGCATTTGAGTATTATGAAACCGGACGTGACATAGAAATAGTGACCGGAAATATGGAGATGGATGCGGTTGCATTTCTCAATAAGTTTGCACAAAAGTATCCGGAACTTAAAGATAAAATGAGACAAAGACTTGTAAAATGGGGCGGCAACTCCGCAGGTCGAAAACTCCTCAACATAAACAGCGAAGGCGATGTGCGTCCTGACCCGTTTTTTCCTCTCATTGTCGGTAATATTATTCATCAGGACTTTGGTGATATCTGGCAAAACGGAGCATTATTGGATGAGCTGAGAATTCATCCAAGAAAACAAATCAGCGGTATTTGCAGTACATGTAAGCAGATAGATATATGTAACGGCGGCAGTCGCGCACGTGCGTATGCAATAACAGGTGACCTGTGGAGTGAAGATCCATCCTGTTATTTAACCCAAGAAGAAAGAGAGACAGTATAATGAAAATAAGAAAAATTTTAGCAGTTGTATTAACAGCCTTGTCTTTACATGTAAATGCAAGTGCACATGAAAAAGTCTTTGTTGTTGAGAGAGAGAGTAATTCGGTAGCAGTCATAGAAGACGGGCTCCCAAGAAACCATATGGAGCATATGCACAATATGAATCATGGTGTTATGAAGTTTTATGGCAAGGACGGCTATCTTATCTCCCGCGACGGCTATATTATAAGATTTAATCCTGTCAGCGAAAAAAAACTTTCCGAATATAAAACAAGCAAAAGTGCCATAGGGTTTGTCATTAACAAAAACTATGTCGCCGTTGCCAACTATGATGACAAAAGTGTAGATATTTTATCCCGTAATCTGCAGCCCATACAAAAGCTCAAAACCGGTTCACGCAATGTTGGTATAAAAATCTATAAAAACTATCTTGTTTTTTCAGAGATGGACAAAGACACGATTGCCGTCTACAAAGACACAAACAAAGGCAAAGGCAAACCGCATTTTGTTCTCTACAAAGAGTTTAAAGATGTGGGAATTATGCCTTTTGACGCTTTACTTGATGGCAATAAATATGTCAACGGCTTTTTCAACAGTCCATGGATAGGCGAACTCAACTTGGATACTATGAAATTTAAAAAAATTCCATTACAGTTGGGAGAAAGAGAACCGGTTTTAAAAGTACCGCATTTCGGTTTCTGGTCAGTGAGCCATTCTAAAATCTTCATTCCTGCGGTGGGAGACAACAAAGTTTTTGTCTTTACTCCAAAATTTAAATTTATTACAGCTATTAAAACTGAAGGAATGCCTGTTTTTACTGCCCTTTCACCGGATAAAAAATATTTGGCTGTGACCTTCAGCGGTAAAAAGTTTCCGGTCATTCAAATCATAGATACAAAAACACTCAAAGTCATTAAGCGATTTCAGTTTGACGGCAAGGTGTTACATGTAAGATGGTCCCGGGAAAAACCTTATCTGTATGTTTCTGTCAATGATGCTAACAAAATCGCTGTAATAAATACAAAAGGATGGTGGTTAAAACGCGAAATTTTTACCATCAAGAAGCCTTCAGGTATTTTTATTTATGAGGAAAAAAACAATGAGTAGAGTTTATTTAACCGGTGCCGGACCCGGAGATATTGAGCTGTTAACAATGAAAGCACACAGAGTTATCGGTGAGGCCGATGTCATCATATATGACCGTTTGGCAAATCCGGAAATATTAGAAATGACAAAAGACGGATGTGAATTTGTCTATGTCGGCAAAGAAGACGGCAGGCATACACTTCCTCAAGAAGAGATAAATGAAGTTATTTACCAAAACTCGCTCAAGCACAATGTAGTTGTCCGCTTAAAAGGCGGAGATCCTTTTGTCTTTGGACGCGGCGGAGAAGAGGGAGCATATTTGCATGAAAGAGGTGTAAAATTCGAAATTATTCCCGGCATCACCTCTGCAGTCAGCGTTCCTGCCTATGCCGGCATTCCGGTCACTCACCGTGGCATTGCCGTGAGTTTTCGAGTAGTTACAGGGCATGAATCCCCAAACAAAAAAGAGTCCCAGATTGCCTGGGAAAATTTCAAAACAGATGACACCATCGTATTTTTAATGGGACTGCATAATCTTTCTAAAATTTCATCAAAACTGATAGAAGTAGGCAAGCCTGAAGATTATCCCTGCGCTGTCATTTCACGCGGTACGACAAAAGACCAGAGTGTTGTTGTCGGAACACTCGGTGATATTGTGCAAAAAGCAGAAGGTGTACCAACTCCCGCACTCATTATAGTCGGAAAAGTTGTTACACTCAGAAAACAGCTTGACTGGTTTCATCACTAATAGTTTTGTAACTTATACTCTTTATACAAGAGTGCAGCTTCGGGATTTCCTGCGTCTATAGCCTTTTGGGCCCATTTCTTTGCCTCTTTGAATTTGTTTTGTGTAACATAGATTTCACTTAACAGATAACAGGCTTTGGTATCACCTTCTTTTGCATTTTTTTTCAGCCACTCTGCGGCTTTGTCAAAATTCATTGTCTGCATATAAATACGGCCTACATTTTGCAGCGCTTTTTTATGCCCCGCTTTTGCCGCACGTTCTAACAGTTCGGCTGCTTTAGAGATATTTTGTTCTACTCCATACCCGTTGTAATACATCAGCGACAAATTATAGGTTGCATTGATACTCCCCTGCTTCGCTTCTGTGTCTAACAATGAAAATGCTTTTTTATAATTTCCGGCATGAAAGGCTTCAAAAGCAGCATCTGACCCGTATAACAATGCACTCAGCAACAGTATAGAAAGTAATTTTTTCATACAATTCCTTTTGTCATATATAATACAATAAAGAGGAGAGAAACAGGGCACCCAAAAATGTTACCGCTAACATTACAGAGCGTTTTTGAGACTCTTGTATCCCGTGATGTGCCTCCAGATAATCACTGAGTCGGATTGCCGGATAGATTGTAAAAATAAACATTGGGAAAGTCAGCACCAAAATAATCATAACATCGTGAAGTGTCATCAAAATTCCTCGAAATTAAATTTTTCTTTATAATTATTATTATATCATATAACAAAGGGGTTACTATGAAAAAAATCATAATTTCGACGATTTCGATACTTTTAAGCACTCTGCTTTTCAATGCCTGCTCAACAGCAAAAATATCATCCGAAGATGTAAAAACAGCTGATTTCATACACTTCAAACATGAGATTCCACTCAAAAAAGTCCATACTCTCATTCGCGAAGCCGGTGAAAAAAACGGTTGGAGAATCACTGAGTTTAAAGAAAATATGCTTATCGGAGAAAAAGAAGAAAATGGTAAAATGAAAGCAGTTACCATTACTTTTGCAAAAAATTATTTTAATATCTCACCAAAAGACGCTGATTTGCAAGAAGCTATAAAAAAAGAGGTTGAAGCGACAGAAGAGTAGTTATATTTATATACTTTTGATACACTTGATGCAAGAAAAAAACAAAAGGTATTGAATGGATTTTTTTAAATATATACATGCGGTAGGCACCGGTCCAAAAGGCAACAGAGATTTAAGCTTTGAAGAAAGCAAAGATATGATGGAACAGGTTTTGAACCAGAGTGTTCCAAGCGAACAAATTGCCGCATTCCTGCTTGGATGGAGACTCAAGCCTGAAACGACAGAGGAGTTCCGAGGAGCTTTAAGCGCATGTGACGAATATACCCGCAAAGAGAATATTCCGGATTCAATAGAATTGGGATACCCTTTTGACGGTAAAGCAAAAAATCCGTATATATTTCCTCTGGTTGCGCAAATGTTAGAAAAGACAGCATTGAAACTTGTCATTATGGGGGATGAAAAACAGCCGGCAAAAGATGGTATCACCACTAAAAATATATGCCAGGAGATAGATCTTCATCCAAATATTAAATATTTTGACAGAAAAGAGTATTGCAACAAACTCCATAAGCTGACAGATATCAGAAACAAACTGGGACTCAGAAGCGGGTTCAATACAATAGAGAAACTTCCAAAAGCTGCAAACAGCAAATATGCCATTACAGGCGTCTTTCACAAACCTTATGTCAAGAAATATGTTGAAATTTTTGCAGACAGATATGAACGTTTTGCCTTAATTCAGGGGAATGAAGGAACACCGGAACTTTTCAGCAAAGGACGCCTTTGGATGATTGAAACAGATGAAGTCAAAGAGATCATTATAGACCCGCAATACTACGGCATACATTATAAAAAATCCTGGGACCAGATCACTCTTGCAGACTCACTCGAACAACTTAACAACCCTTCAGATGAATATTTAAAACTGGCAAAACTCAATGCCGCAGTCTATCTTTTTATAGCCCAACAATACAAAACAATTGATGATGCTTTTGAAGCTTTGCAATAAAAACATCAAGGAGTAAACATCTACTTTTGCTTTAAACACCTCGCTATATCACTGGGTTTCATATGTCCTCGCAATGCCTTGCAGCGAAAGAGCTCATTTTCGTCAAGAAAAAAGAGCGTTGGATATTGCACAGTATAGAGCATTTCTATAGGAAAACTCTCTTTTTGTTTTTGATAGACTATAACAAAAACTGCATATTTTTCAATAAGCGATGAAACTTTTTTGCTGTTGATAATTTTAAAAAGCTCTTTATTGCAAGCAGCAGAGTGTTTTTTTGTCAGATAGACCATCAGTATTTTATTTTCCTGAACAGCTTTTTGATGGGCATTGCTGTAAGAGTTTTCAAGTATAAATGATTCTCCCTCCATGAAAAAGAAACAAAGCAATACAAGAAGTCTAATCAAAATCTTTTTCCAGATCTGCTATTGTAATTACCGGCGGATCCGGAAGTTGCGGGTATGCCGCTTTGACAATATTTGTCACCCATTGCGGATAAATTCTAAAGTTAAGCTTTATGTTTACATGTAAAGGATACTGCAGCTCTTTTTGCAATGAAAATTTTTCTACAACCCGTTTGCCTGCAGGGATTCTTGTATCTTTGAGCAGTTTTTCATATCGCCAAAAAAACAATCCTACCGGTTTGCCCTCTTTGTCTCCAAATACTTTGTTGAAAATGACAGAACCTTTTTGAATCTCTCCCTCTTTATTCAGTTTTCCACTGCTAAAAACAATTTTTCCGCTTTTGTCTTTTACTGTTATATCAAGCCAGAGTTCCCGAAAATCTGCCGCGCCTGTCGGGAGTTTGTGTCCAGCCCCCACATTTTTTACACCTACAGACAAAACCCCTTTGTCAAGTTTCACATCCAGTTTTGCCGATGTTTTTAAAAGCTGTATGGACTGTGACTCATTCTCTTTGTTTTTCAAGCCGGCAAGGAAATGGTTTCCGCCTGCAAAATAGTGTACTTTGATATCCTTTTTATGTTTTCCCCCGAGAGTTGACCTGCCTTCAAGCGGAGAGAATTTTCCGTTTTTCAAATAGGTCATATGACAGTCGATACACTCTTTGTGCTCCTTTGGCTTCTTCGGATTGTTATAAGGTGATTTTTTCCACTGTTCGTACGTTGAGACAACTTTTTTCCCGCTATGCGGCAGAAACTCATTATGACAAGAGGCACAATACTCGCTTTTTTTGTATAAAGGTTTCATATACTCCTGTTTATGAACCTTTGGCTTTGCATTGATAAGCTTCTGACTGATCCAGACTTTCATATCTGCATGCGCATCTTCATACAGATATTTTTTTCTTTTTGTAAGATTGAGACTGTAGGAACTGTTTCCCGTCGGCTTTGCATCTGTTATACGGTGGCATGCAATACAGGAGACACCCTGTTCAAGTCTGTTTGGATGTTTTTCAAATTCATTTATCAGATTTTTTGATCCCTTGGTAAAAAGCGGTTCCGGCATAATATTGTCTTGCATAAAATGTGTAGTTCTTTCCTGATGCATACTCACGGCACTCGGATTGTGGCAACCCATACACCATTGTCTGAACTCTTTGCCTCTGTCCATTTCGGCTAAATTTTCAAGCACCATATAGTATGGATTGGAATCGGCAAGATGCCTGTGGTTTGAATCCGCCCATTGTTGAAAGACAGCCGGATGGCAGGCCTTACATGTAACGGAGTTTGTCCAGTCTATGCTGTGGTGATGTTTTGCACCGTCTGTAAAGATGATATTTGTCAGTTTCTCTGAACTTGAATAGGCATAGTTTGGAAAGAATATCAGCAAGAGAGGAAGAACAGCTGTCATTTTTTTTACTGCAAAAAACTTTCTCAGATGCAGTGCAAAAAAGAACAGCAAGACAAAAGAGCCATAAAGATGTATATAGTATGAGATAATACCATAGATATCACCGCCTCTGTTGCCTATCAAGAACAGGTACGTTCCGCTGACGAGCAAAAACACAAACACAAAAGCAAATGCCAATCCGCTTTTGCTTTTGTGTTTCATAATTATCATACTCTCATAAATATGCTTATATAAAAAAGGAAGCACAAAAAACAGTGTAAGGACTACAGAACCAAAAATGTGAAGAAATTCTATCACTCGAAAATAGGACCATTGCAGCGAAAAATAGTTCATCAGCAAAATTCCACTGACAAACATAAAGAGAATATCAAGGTTTATATATAAAATTTTCATTGCAGTTCCTTATACTCGACAACATCACCTTCAAGTGACTTTAAAAATGCTACGATTTCATCTATCTGTATCTCTGTTAACTCCATGCTTAACTGATATTTCCCCATAATACGGACAGCTTCCCGTAAATCAAATACGGCTCCGTTATGAAAATAGGGAGATGTTTTCGTTACATTTCTTAAAACAGGTACCCGAAAAAGCTGTTCATTGTTTTTTCCCAAAAAGCCGCCTTTATTTTCAAATGGATATCTGCTGTAGGGTTTGATATTGAAATCAAAAGCAGCTACATCACGACCGATAAACTCTGTGCTGAAAATTCCCGTTACATCTATGATATGATTATAATTGCGTGTCGGAAACTTTTGAATTGTCTGTCCTCCGACCGTTATACCGGTATGGCATCCCTTACATCCAAGCTGAATGAAATTTCTGAAACCTCTTTTTGCCTCCTCACTCATAGCAGAGTCATCACCCTCTAAAAATCTGTCATAGGCACTTCGGGTAAGCAGCGTTTTCTGATATACATCCAAAGCCTTACACACATTTTCAAAAGTCACTCCGTCTTCAAAAACTTTGTCAAACTTTTGTTTATATGCATTGTTTTTTTTGACTCTTTCTTCGACCTCTTGCGTTGATAAATTCATTGTATATTTGCCATGTATCATCGGAGCAATAGCAGATTTTGAAGTTGTTGCAGACCCGTCCCACATTCTGTATTTTGCCAAAGCAGAATTTAGGATTGTAGGGGTATTTAAATGATTGGGAGCGGTTTTTCCTTCTGTACCAATAGCAGTTGTAAGTCTGTCACTGCCGCTTTGATCTTTTATATGGCATACCATACAGTCAGTTTTGGCCTGAGGATGAGTCAGGTCATCTAAAAACTGCTTTTTATTGTGCGGATTTTCACCCAACATATGACAAGAAGCACAACTGACTGATGTGTCCTGAGAAAGTATTTTGTCAAAATACAAACTTTTGCCCAAGGCAACTTTCTCTTTTGTTATCGGGTTCTCTTTGGAATCAAGCAGTTTTAAAAAGCCGCTATACTCTTTTGGTATAGGAGACATGCCTCTGCTTAAGGCAATTTCCCGAAGTTTTTCATCACTGTAAATTTCTTTTGGTTTGTTTGGGATTATATAAGGGAGCAGTTCTATCCATACAACAATAATAAAAATTGCCAGGAAAGTCAAACGTAGCATAATGCACTCCCTTTATAAAACGAATATAAGATTAGATACCAAAAAACTTTTTCAGCCAGTCTCTTTCTTCTTTTGTCTCTATATAGATTTTTCTCACTGTTTGATTTGCATCACCAAGGACGACAACATCATTTCCAATAACTTTCAAATGTTTTTTTCCCCACTTCTGGTCCAGTTCATCCATACGGTACAATGAATCTGCCGCATCCGGTTTCTCTTTGGTCCCTGTTCTTGTATCTACAATGGCAAGACCCCCGATTGTTTTTTCAAACTTATACGGACTGTAGACTTTAATCTCTTTGTAAATTCTGTGCGGCTTTGTATCCGGGGTAGCTTTTTGTATCGCTATAAACCCAAGTGCAAAAAATGCAAACAACATCCCTAAAAACAATCCTTTTTTAGCATTCATTACTGACTCCAATTTTCTATATATTTTTTTGCTTTTTCATCAAGCATTTTCATTCTCTCTTTTCCTTTGGGCAAACTTTTACGCAGTTTTTTCATCTCCTGCAAAAACTCCGAAATTCCACCTGGAATCATCTTTTGCAGATACTTTCTTAAATGTTTTGCCATTGCAGGAGAAGCACCTGAAGTTGATATTGCAATAATCAGATCCTCTTTTTTTACATACGAAGGAAAAATAAAATCACAATAGGCCACTGAGTCCACAGCATTACACAAACAATTGTACTGCTTGGACTCCTCAAATATCTCCGCCTGCAGTGCAATACTGTCCACAGCAACCACTACAACAGCAAACTCCCGTATATCACCTTTTCTGTACTTACGCTTTTCATACACAAGATTTTCTTCCTGTATACGTTGCAGCATCTCTTGTGAAAATTCATTTGCAATGATATGTATGTCTTTTGTAAAATCAAGAAGATGTTCCAACTTTTCATACGCAACATTTCCGCCACCTACTATAAGAATTTTTTTACCGTCTAATTTTAAAAATGCCGGAAAATAAGCCATTCCAAATACCCTTACTTAAGTTTTTGTAATCTAATCATAACATATACAGACATAAAGTTCTTGACAAATATCAATTTAAATTTAGATAAAGATAGATACAATCATTATGCTAAAAATTAATATAAAGTAATACAGATGAAACAAGAGATACTTTCAAGAATACAGAAAAAGTTTCCGTTGGTACAAAAACCTTTTGAGGTGATTGCTGATGAGTTGGGTATGCGAGAAGATGAAGTTTTAGAGATATTGCAAGCAGAAAAAAAAGCAAATATCATACGTCAGACTTCCGCCATATTTGACACAAAACGCCTGGGGTACAAATCATCTCTGGTTGCGTTTAAAATTCCCGAAGAAAAAATCAACAGTGCCGTAAAGATTATCAATGCCCATCCCGGTGTTTCGCATAACTACGAAAGAAACCATGATTTTAACATCTGGTTTACCATGGCAGTTGCACCTGATTCTGTTTTGGGTTTAGAAAAAACAATACAAACGCTTGCCAGCCTTACAGAGGCAGATGATTATATTGTTCTGCCTACCCTGAAGCTTTTTAAGATCAATGTCAAACTCAATACGACAGGAAAAGACGAAAAAAAAGAAGAGGTAAAAAAAGTTGTCCATAAAGATATAGAACTGACACCTTTACACCATAAAATTATTCAGAGAGTACAGTATGACATTGACTTTGTCAGCGAACCATTTGCTGATATCATCAATGATCTTGATATAGACTACGAAACCTTTTTCAATACCCTGCAGGAGTTGCAGAAAGCCGGTGTCATGAGACGGTTTGCTTCCATTTTAAACCACAGAAAAGCAGGTTTTAATGCAAATGCCATGGTTGTCTGGGATATTGATGAAACACTCGGCGATGCCATAGGTGCAAAGGCAGCGGCTTTTTCTGCCGTAAGTCACTGCTACCTGCGTCCAAAATACAAAAACTGGCCCTATAATCTCTTTACAATGGTCCACGGAAAAACGACCCAAGAGACAAATGCCATGATTGCGGAGATGGCACAGGAGATAGAATCAAAAGACTACATGCCTCTGTACTCATCAAAAGAGTTTAAAAAGGTAAGAATTGAGTATTTCACACCCAAATTTGCCGAATGGGAAAAAAAACATGCTACAGTTGCATAAAGGAGAAATATAATGGAAAGATTTTTTGAACTGGAAATTGCATATATTGTAATAGGAATATTTTTTTTGGCCATTACCGCCTTTGTCACAACAAGGGATTTTATGCCAAAAGGTGCCTTTAAAAAAGGAATGTCTGGTATATTTGCCATATTTGCCATTATGATAGGTATTCATTATTTTGTAACTACCAAAAGAATGCAGGGTGTCAAAGAAATCTTTAATGAAGGCAAGACTGTTATCTGTGAAAACAAAATGAGAAGAACCATTTCACAATCTGTTTTGATTTCAAAAAAGCTTGGATGGAGACTTGATGGTGATTACTTCAAAAATCCTGATTTTATCAGAGATTTTCATACGGCAAGATGCGTAGACTATTCACCTATTGCCCCAAAAGATGAGACTGAAAATGATAAGTAGATTCAAAAGATATGGTATGGCTGTCATTTTTTTGTTTTTAGTTGTCATTTTAATGCTGCTGGGAACCCTGGGTGTCAAAGATTTTGGAGATCAGATGTTTAAAGATGCAAATATTACAATTACCCCAGAAGGAGAAAGGATACATTTATGAGTTTGACATTTTTGTTGAGTATTGGAATTGTTCTGACAATTATCTTTCATTTTTTAGGCGTGTATGCCGGTGCTAAAAAAATAGTATGGATTGCCATTATTCTTATATGGGCTGCTGTTATTTCTGTTGCAACAAGTGAAGTCAAGCCGAAAGCCTATGATGATATAAAAAGAATGCAGGGTAAATATAAAGATACAGACCGACTTATAGACGAAGCGATGCCAAAAGTTTCGGTATATGAAATGATACTGATAAAAAACAGTTATTTAAAACATGAGCCTCAAGAGTAGGCTCATACAATCAGGCAGCACCCAGTGCTTTTTTGACATTTTCATCAGCCATGGAAATATTCCACTGCGGTTCCCAGACAACTTCTACATCAGCACTTTTTACATTTGGCAGTTTTTCTACTGCTTCTTTTACCCATTGCAAAATCATCTGATGCATAGGACAGGCCTTTGTTGAAAGCGTCATGACTACTTTAGCATTCCCCTCTTCATCACAACTGGCATCATAGATAAGACCCATTTCCACAAGATTAAAACCTACTTCCGGATCTATAACCGTTGAAATTGCCTGAAATAATTCATCTTTTGTATACATGTAATTCTCCTCTTCTAAAATTTTATGCTTTAAAATTTATCATATAAAATACATTTCTGATAAATGCCAATGTTCCTATAAAAAGAAAAGAAGCACCGGCATGCAGCAATGCATCACCTTTTGTAAGTATTGCGATGGTAATCAAAACAACACCGACTGCACAAAATACAAACTGAGCCTGCGAACTTTTGTACGGTACCATATCTGCCAGCATCGGAACCTTCTGTTTCCCTACCAATGGTGAAAACTTTTCAAACCAGACCAAAAACGGAATTATTTTGTAAATATGCCCTGTAATCAAAAAAGCAAAAAATCCAAAAAAGAACAGCCACATAGAGGCCAGTAAAAATTCCTCTTTTTGTGTCAGAAAATAAAACACGACAATCACAATGGAAACCAACATGGAAATATAAGAGAACATCAAAGAGACCGCATAGATATCGTTCTCTTTTCTTGGTCTTGTACTGTAAATTATATAGATAAGATAGAAATAGACGATCATCGAAACAGCTGCCAAAGCATAGCCGGTATAGGCCAGTATATCTATCTTAAAAAATGAAGATATGACAACACTCACAACAGCCATACTCATCATAATCAAAGAAATCTTTAACGGTTTCAAAGAAAAGCTGTGTGAGAGCGTAAACATAGGAACAAGCACAATAGAGAGTCCCATAATGGTTATCGCAATGTAACCGCCTAAAACCGCATAGACATGGGCCTTCAGCAAGGATGCAATATCCAAAGAAATTGTTCCGGCATAAGAGAGTGCCATTAAAAGCCCAAAAATTATTCCGAAGAACAAAAAAGTGTTTGAAATGAGCAGACTGCTCATCACCAAAGTTAATTTTTTGACTTTAAATATTGTTAAAAAAATTTCGCCTACAAATATCAGCATAGATATCAATACAGTCACACCGCCGTAAGGCAGCAGCGCGGGAAAATACAAAAATCCGAACACCATGAGCAGTGTACCCGTGAGCAGCAACGGCCAAATTGCATAAAAAAGTTCTACACCAAAGTGTCCGACTTCAAGAACAACCGGAACCAGTTGTGCCATTGCACCAAAAATCACCATCATGACAAAACCCAATAAAAACAGATGTACAAATGCCATCATATCCGGGTTGACAAAAGAGAGATTTGCAGCATCAAATGAAAAAAGATAGACTGATGCAAAAAAATAAAACAGGCTCCCTATCAGGAAAAAAGGAGCTATTAGTTTAAACGGCGGTGCAAAGTCCTGCGATATTTTTACCATTACTCAACTCAACCGCCACAACTTGTCTGTGTCAAATCAGATTCACTTGCAGCATCTTTGTTATATGAAAAAACAACTTTTACCAAACCGTCATCCAGCTCTTGTATATCATACTTCACATCATCTTCAAGTTTTGCAAAAAGTCCTCCCGGTGCTTTATGGTTTATCATCACCAAAGTGTCATTAGTTCCTTTTATAAGAGCCAAGCCTGCCATTGCATTTACCATTGGGTGTGGCGGCCCCTCTTTTGATGTATCAAAATAATAGGTACTTTCTCCATCTTTTTGCAATTTATAAAAATCAACGGTAGCACCGTCAACAACTATTTTTTCAGCTTCATTGGGTATATGTGACATTATCAATCCTTTTACTTATAAGATTTCATGATTGTAATCAAGAAAGCGTAATAACAGGTTGACCAATATCAATAAAAAGAGAAAAATCACTCAAAAAGGATGGTTAATGCCTCTTTGTTTGTAATTTTGTATGAACTTGCCTCTTTTTTTACAAACCCTAACTTTGTAAATTTCTTCAGTATTCTCGAGAGTGTCTCGGGAGTCATGTGCAGATATTGTGCAAGCTGATTGTTTTTCATCTTCAGTGCCTCGTCATTTTCACAAATATATTTTGCAACTCTTGCCGTTGAGTCCAGAACAACATTCAAGGCTATCACATTGTCAAGATGCTTGATTTTTTGGGTCAGTGATTTAAAAAGGGCCAAAGAGATATCTTGATTTCCAAGAAAATACTCTTTGAATTTTTCAAAGTCTATCTCTAAAACACTCCCGTCACTTTCAAAAGCAGCAGAAGCAGGATACGGAATACCTTCAAAAACCGCCATTTCGGCCACCATGCTTTTTGGTCTAAACCGATGCAGAATAATTTCATTGTTTTTTGGATCTATTTTATAAATTTTCACAACACCTTCAAGCACCATCGTAAGATGCTGTGCTTTGTCTTTTTCATAAAAAAGAATTTCACCTTGAGAAAAACTTCTCTTTCTTGTGATTGAAAGTAACAGTTTCAACTCTTTTTCATTGAGATTTTCAAAAAAAACAATACTTTTTAATTCGTCAATTGTCAACATCATCTTATCTGCCCGCTTCCGTAAATTTTGTATTTATACGTTGTCAACCCTTCTATTCCCATAGGCCCTCTTGCATGGAGTTTGTTTGTACTGATTCCCACTTCTGCACCAAAGCCAAAAGCGCCTCCGTCTGTAAAACGGGTAGAGGCATTGACATAAACTGCCGCTGCATCAATGTTGTTTAAAAATTTCTCTGCTGTAGTGATATTTTCAGTAACAATAGCTTCCGAGTGTCCTGAGCCGAAACGTACTATATGCTCAATTGCCCCGTTGACACCCTCAACAACCTTCAAATTTAAAATATTTGCCAAATACTCAGTATGATAATCGGCATCTGTCGCCTCTGCAACACTGATTATTTCCTGAGTTTGCACACAGCCCTTTAATTGTGTATTTGCATTGTCAAACGCCTCTTTTAAAAGAGGAAGTACCTCTTTTGCTATTGTTTTGTCTACCAACAGTGTCTCCATAGCATTACAGACACCCGGTCGTTGTACTTTTGCATTCAATGCAATTTTTACAGCACTCTCAATATTTGCGTCTTTGTCTATATAGGTATGACACTGCCCTTTGTCATGTTTGACAACACTTACCGTTGCATTTTCACTGACAAATTTTATAAGCCCTGCTCCTCCGCGAGGAATAATCAGGTCTACATATTTATCCATTTTGATAAGTTTGGCCACACCTTCACGGGAACTGTCCGGAATCAAAGATATAAGAGATGTCGGCAAATCATGATTTTCCAAGACTGCTTTTAAAACTTTTGCGATTGCTTTGTTTGAGCGTTCTGCTTCTTTGCCGCCTTTAAGGACACAAACATTTGAGCTCTTAAAACAAAGAGCAGCTGTATCACTCGTAACATTAGGGCGTGATTCATAAATAATACCGATAACCCCAATAGGAATACTCACTTTTTCTATTTTCAGCCCATCTTCAGTCAACCACCCGTCAAGTACGCGTCCTACCGGTTCTTTGAGTGCAGCTATCTCTTCTACAGCCTTTGCCATGGACTCTATTCTCTCCTCATCCAAAAAAAGTCTGTCCATCAATGCAGAACTTAATTTGTTCTTCTCACCTTCAAGCATATCAATAGCATTTGCTTCTATAAGATCCATAGTATTGGCACGTAAAGCATTTGCCATTTCATGTAGTATTTTGTTTTTATCACGTCCGCTCAAACTGTTAAATACTCTACTCGCAGTCTTTGCTTCTTTTAAAAATTGTTCCATATCCTCACCCATTTTTTAGACTTTAGGGCACCTCTAAAAAAATTTAGAGGTGCCCTAATTTTAATAATGTTATACTACCATAAAACATTTAGGACTTGTATGAAAACAATTACATTTATCGGAAATGGCAATATGGCACTCAGCATTGCCAAAGGTTTAAAAAACAGTTACAACATAGAAGTAGTTGGAAGAGACCGTAAAAAGTTAGACAGTTTTGAAGAAAAACTCGGTTTACATGTAAAGAAATCTCTTCTTGATAATTTTAATATTGAAGATAAAAATATTCTCCTGTGTGTAAAGCCGGCAAATGTAGAAGAAGTGTCAAAAAAACTGCAAGGCAGAGCAGAGGTACTCTATTCGGTTTTGGCAGGAACAGGCATTCAGAAACTCAAAGATCATTTTAACACATCTGCAGTTGTAAGAGCTATGCCAAACCTTGCGGCGAGTGTTGGAAAATCCATGACAACACTTACAGGAGATACCGCCTATAAAGAAGAAGCACAAACGCTTTTTAATTCTATCGGATCAACAAGATGGCTGGCAAACGAGAAAGAGATAGACATAGCAACAGCTCTTGCCGGCAGCGGTCCTGCTTATCTTGCACTTATTGCAGAATCTTTAAGCGACGGAGCAGTCAAACAGGGACTCAAACGCGAAGATGCCATGGCTATTATGCGTGGTTTGTTTGACGGTTTTGGAGAGCTTATCCAGGAAATACACCCTGCACTGCTTAAAGACGGTGTCATGAGCCCGGGAGGAACAACAGCAGCAGGATATGCTGCACTCGAAAAAGGAAATGTTCGCAATGCCTGCATCCAAGCAATAGAAGAAGCCTATAAAAAAGCAGTGAAGCTGTAAGGCTGGGCTGCTTTAATACCCCTCTTCTGCTTCATAGGTTAAATACAGAATCATAATCCAGATCAACAGACAGACAGAGACTATTTCATACCCTATCAGCCAAACTACAGGAAATGCATTGAGATTCAGTAACTGAAAGCTTTCCCAATTTGCATTTGCTATAAATAAAAATAAAAACAAAGCTCCAACGGTATAGGGGATACCGACAAAATAGAGTATGTATGCAACGAATTCCCATTGTTCGGGAATAAACAGATAATCTTTAAAATCGACTTTTTGAGAACCAAAACTTGTACGCTTTTTAGCTGTTTTTGCTTTTCTTCCATGAAAAGACTTTGCACGTCTTTCATTCAGTATCAGCTGATTGTAATAAAGCATATTCCGCTTCTGCTTTAACTTATCCTCAGTTGTTGTTTTATTCATAATTTTTCCTATTAAAGTTATTTTACATCTTTAATAGTTAATGACAACTTAAACTGTTAATAATAATGATTTATCACTTTTTGAAAATGTTATAAAAATTTAAGTATCTCTTCTTCTATTTCCTCTTTTTCTATCACTGTTTTTTGCACTATCGGTTTTGTAAACAACTCTTGTATCATCTTTGGAATTTCAAAATTTGCCACTCTCGATATTGATTCTAACGCATCAATATCTTTCATATCAATCTCTCCTGTCAGTGCATTTGCAATTACCGGAGAAAATTTTGTCCACTCAGCCGTCGAATAGGCAATAGTCTTAATTTCAGGTTTTGAACATGTTTCATAGGATTTCATACATGTAGCCGTATGCGGATCCATCAAATAGTTATATTTTTCAAAAGTCTCTTTGATGTATTTTTTACCCTCTTCTCCTGTACAAAAATCAGCATCAAAACACTCACGAGCTTTGTAAGTTCATCCGCTGTCAATTCATAGAAATTATTCTCTTCAAGATTTTGCATTAACTCTTTTGTTCTGTCTTCTCCAAACAGATCGAACAAAACTCTTTCAACATTTGATGACTTTAAAATATCCATAGCAGGTGATGTCGTACCGATAACTTCACAATTTCTCAAATCATATTTCCCGTCACGAATCAGACGCGTAAGCACATTGTTTTCATTTGATGAAATAATGATTTTTTCAACAGGCAGACCCATTTTCCAGGCATAATATCCCCCAAGAGCATTTCCAAAGTTCCCGCTTGGGACGTTCAGATACACTTTTTCACCCATTGTGACTGCATTTTGACGAACCAGCTCCAGATAAGAGTGAATATGATAAATAATCTGAAATATTATACGTCCAAAATTGACTGAATTTGCTGCTGAGAGTTTCATATCTTTTTTTTGCAATGCATTCTTGAAACTTTGTGAAGCCAGTAAACGTTTTAAAGCGCTTTGTGCATCATCAAAAACACCGTTTATCCCGATGACTTTTAGGTTTGGTGCATCTTCTGTCACCATCTGCAGACGCTGCACATCACTTGTTCCGCCATCCGGGTAGAGACATGCAACTTTTACATTTGCTTTGTTTTTAAAAGTTTCAAGTGCCGCAGGACCGGTATCTCCGCTTGTTGCAGCCAAAATCAAATAATTTTCATTTAATCTCTGTGCGATAGAAGAAAGAACTACACCAAAGGGTTGCAGTGCCATATCTTTAAATGCGCGAGTAGGCCCGTGATACAGTTCACTGATATAGAGGTTTTCTTTGACTTTTACAACAGGGACAGGATTGGATGCATCATCAAATTTGTCATACAGACTCAGTGCCTCATCAATCACTTCTTTTGCTATATCTATTTCAAAACGATCCAACATATCTGCTGCAAGTTCTTTATAAGAAGAGTTCAAATGCTTTTGTAAAAATTCTTCTCCGAGAGCAGGAAGATTTTGCGGGACATATAAACCGCCAAAAGATGCTATAGGACTCAATATTGCTTCCGAAAAGGTAACCGTTTGCGACTTTTTCTTATCTACGCCGCGTGTTTGAATAAAGTTCATATTTTTTCTCTGTTTTTTATTTTTGCAATTATATCAAAATCTATTGAAATAAACGTATCGGATTAATATGATTTGTTTTTTGTGTGACTTCAAAAACAAGTTCATCTTTAACCCTGCCGATTGTTGCACCTTTGGCAATCTTTTTCCCTTTTTTGACATTTGGTGCTATCTGTGAAAGATTTGCATAAATCGTATGGAGTCCGTTTTTGTGTTCGACAATCACAATATTGTCTAAAACCGCTGTCTTTGCCGCATAAATCACTTTACCGTTGAAAACAGTTTTTACTTTTGCATTAGGATATTTTGGTTTCAAAGAGATAGACTCATTAAATATCTTTATACCGTAAATAGGATCTGTATAGGTACCGTATTTTTTTGTAATTGTATACGCATTAAGCGGAGCAATCGTTTTTCGTCCTCTGTACCTGATTGTCTTTATTGCCTGATAACTGCTGCCGTGTTTTTTTACTTTTGGCAGATTTTTTCCAAGTTTGTTCTGACGTTTTGCAAAAGCCAGTTTTCTCATCTTTTCTTCTTTTGCTCTTTTAATTTCATCTATTTTTATAAGATTAAGCTTAGAAAGAGTTCTTTTTAAAGCATTTTGCCTTCTGATAAGACTTTTTAACTCTTTTTTGTAGGACTCTTTTGCCAAAGTCAGTTTTTTTAACGCTTTTTTGTTCTCTTTTTTTCTTCGGATTACTTCTTTTCTTTTTTGATCTATACTTGCGATTGCCACTTCGAGTGAACTTACATGTAAACTGATTAAATCTATATTTTTTTCATTTTCAAAAAATTTTCTGCTTAAAAGTTTTGCTTTGTCTTTTGAAGCTTTCAGCATAGCTTTTAAAACTTCAAACTCCATGATGGCTTCTTCGTTTTCAGGATACTCTTTTTCCAGAACAACTGATAAAGAGACAGTTTTGGCTATAACAAAAATCAGATCCTCTTCGAGTTTTTGTCGTTTTTTTTGAAGTGCTTCCTGGGATTTTTTTAAAATTTTCAACTGTTGTATATTCTCACTGTGACTGCTCTCTTTGAGAGAGAGTTCTTTTTCCAACTGTTTGAGATAACGCGTTTTTTTTGCCAACTCTGTTTTTTGTTTGATGATAGCTTTGGCCGTCTGTGCCATTTTCGCATTAAGTACAGAATAGTTCTTCGTATAAGACTGCAGCGCAGAACTTGTTTTGTTTATTTTTTTATCTATTGCTGTTGATCCGAATACAGCACTGCTGCATATAAAGAGTAAAAAAAATAATACAGCTCTCATCAGACCTCTTCTTTATGCCCTAAAACTATAAAACCTGCCAGTAAAATAGAGACTGTTATAGAAACACCAAGCATAATCAGTGAATCATACACTTTGTCAAAAATCACAACAGATATGCCTATGTTTGCAAACTGTTCTTTTACCCACGGACTTGAGGCAAAATAGGAAAAAGCTATAAATGAAATACCAAAAGCTATAAATGCATCAACAATGGAAAGCCGAAACAAAACTGCTGAACGCAACCATGTAGGCGCACCGAACAATCCCATTATATTCATTCTTTCATTGTGTTTGAACTGCCATATGCGAAGTTCTTTAAATATTAAAAGTATCGTAACAAGCAAAATAGATACAGCCAAAACAGATATGACATTTTTAAAAAGCAGCAGCAGTTTATAGGTTGTGTCATGTGTATTTGAAAAAGTTTCCACTTTTGTAATATACGGGTATGCTAAAAGCTCTTTTTTTATTTTTTGCAACTCAACAGGTGTCGGATATCTTTTTAATTTAAATTTATAAAATTTCGGCAATGTTATTTTCAACAGTTCTATATTTCTTTTGTTTATCCCGGTATTGAGTTTTTTTATAATCTCATCAGGAGAAAGCTGTTCGACAGAAGAGAGTGCTGATATTTTATCCGTCAACTCTTTTGGCTGCAATGTTTTTTGACTGACGACCACAAGTGAATAGTTGTTTGCCAGATTCTCTTTATAGGCATTGATAGATCTGTCTACTATAGTAAAAATCTGCAATGAAAAAAGTATACTTACAAGAGCAATGACAAGAGAGATATGGTTTTTAAATGACTTCATGTACCTCTCCGAATTCTATATGATAGTGCTTGTAATCAACCTTCATTGTTTCAGGAATATGGTGTGTTACCACAATAACAGTAGTTTTAAGCTGCTCATTTGCACCTTCTAAAAGATTCCAGATCAGCTGTGAAGAGTAATCATCAAGATTACCTGTCGGCTCATCGGCAAGTATCAAGATCGGATTATGTGCCAAGGCTCTTGCCATGGCTACACGCTGTTGCTCTCCGCCGCTGAGTTCCAAAGGATACTTCCCCACTTGATGCTGCAGTCTTACATGCTTAAGCAGAGAGTCAACCTGACTCTGTGTGATACTTTTTTCATAGCCGTTTATAATCAGCGGCAGCATGATATTCTTTTCTATCGTCCACTCTTTTACAAGTTTATAGTCCTGAAAAACAATGCCGAGATGCTTTCGCAAAAAATTCAGCTTTGCATTTGAAACACCCTTGAGTTCAACACCTCCGACAACAAGACTTCCCTCTATGGGTTTAAGCGCACCATAGAGTGACTTTAACAGTGTTGATTTTCCGCTACCGCTTGCTCCGGTTATAAAAACAAAACTTCCCGAGTCTATAGAAAAATTTGCTTTGTTTATAATGGTTTCATCTTTGGAATAAGCAAGAGAGAGGTTTTGAGCAATAATAACTTTATCCATGTAACACCTTGTTCAGTTCTTTGTGTGCTTTGAGATTACTGCGTGATTTTAATGGGTACTCTGGATAGTAAAAAACTTCTTCATTATTGATAATAAGATACAAATGTTCCGGTCTGTCAAAACTCCCCATTGACAAACGCAGCATAACCCCTTCTTTGAGTCTGTATACACGTTCAAAATGTATAAAACCGCCTTCAAAACGAAAAGTCTTATTATGCAGTGCAATGATTTCTTCCACACTCAAGCCGGGTTTTGTAAAAGTAAAGTCACCTTCAATAGCCAATTCCTGAGAAAACTCATCATTTATCATTGTCACATCATAAATGTTTTTTTCTTGTCTTTTCCATCTGTCTTCATATTTTGAGCTGATGGCTATATCTTTGTTTTTATTAATTTGCAGTGTTGTTTTGTCAAATGCTATAAAGGTTTCATAAGAGTACACATAATAGTTTTCACTGTCTGTTCTAAGCTCCAAAGTCCCGCCAACTTTCAATACACGACGGGCCTCTTGGATAAAAGAAGTTGAAATAACTCTGCGATGCGGTTTTTTATCCCACGGAACAGGAAAATGCACATAAATAGCCCCGACGATATTTGAAGGAACAAGCTCCATAAAAAGCCTCGCATCATAATCAAGCACAAGTAAATTATCCAGCTTCTGTATAACGCTCTGTTTGAGTACCTGTTCTATGGAAGGACGATGAATCTCCAAACCTATAAAGAGCACATCAGGATTCTTTGCTGCCTGATGCAGCAAATGCCGTCCAGAACCAAAGCCTACTTCAATGCGGACCTCTTTGTCCTGTGGAAATTCATTGGCAAAATATTCTATTTTTTTGAGTGCCGTTACTTCCTGCAGATGTATATTCTTCGGTGCCTGGGGTACATTTGAAGCGATTACATGTAACCCTGCAGCTTTTGCATATGCCAAAAGTGCTTTATGTACATTGTGTATGGAAGCGGGACGCGTAAGCTTGTCAGTTTTGAGCAGGCTTCTGTTCTCTTCTTCTTTAACCAAAAGAAAAAAATCTTCACCTTCTACAGTTGTTGCAATGAGTTTTTCATCGGCATGCAAAACATTTGATGCAATAAAATTAAAACTCACCTCATCACAAAGCTTTGGAAAATCAATTTGTTTAAATTTTTCTATATGTAAATGTGGCATTAAATCTCGTTTAAATCTAAATCTTTTACAGGAGTCACTCTCTCTTGTGTGCTGTCTGTATTCTTTGTGTAAGTTTTGACAGGAGCCTCTTTCACCGGCGCACTCTTTTCTCCGTCAACCACCTTGGTAAATGCACCAACTTTTATTTTGACTTCAGTACTCGGTTTTGAAACTATACCGTTTTCATCTATACCGTAAACAGTATATGCATACATACTGTCTGCAGCAATGTTTGTATCAATAAACCTGTTTGTATGAATATTCTTATACTCTTTTTTTGTCTCTTTAAACCAGCCTATCTGGCGCTTTCTGACAATTTCATAAGATTTGATTCTTGCGTCTGCAGTTTTCCAGGAAAGTTCTACTCCTGAATCAGTAAGCTGTATTGAGGTAATAACAGGAGCATCAGGCTTTGGCAGTGTCATCCCCATAACGGTATTTTTATCATGTTCGCTTTCAAGCCCGTCTTTATCCACAACACTGACTCTGTAAAAATAAACCTGCCCGTCTTTGTTAATATGATCTGTAAAGCTGTTGTTATACAGTTTGGCTATCAGTTCAAAAGAGCTGTCTATGTCTTCGCCTCTGTATAAATAGTATTGATGAAAATCTTTTTGTTTTGAAGCAGACCAGCTGATTTTTATCATTTTTGGCAAATTTTTGCTTGCACTTATATGTTCTACACCTTTTGGCAGTGCCTTTGTTACAGATTTTACAATCTGTGAAGGTTTTGAAATAATTCCATCATAGGTCTTTACCCGAATTCTGTACAGATATACGGCATTGTCTTTTAAACCTTCATCAATATACTCGGCATTCAAGCGCCCTTTCAGTATTGCAATTTTTTTAAATGATTCATCTTCAACACTCTGGCGTTCAATTATATAGGATGCAACCCGTTGATTTTCATGCGGTCTCCATATAATTTTCGCACTTCGAGGAAGTCCGGCAATGGAGTGTATCCAGGCTACAGATTCCAGGACAGGGAGAGTGCTGACATTATATACTTTACTGAGTTTGCCCTGGGCATCTTTGGAAACCACCCTGAAAGCATAACTGTATTTTGTACCTGGTTCATTCTTTGCATCAAGATAATGTGTTTTAAATCTATTGTCTATACGGTCATAATAATCCAGTTCTTTTGTGGCTTTTTTCCCTAGAATTCTTTTATAGACATAAATACCGTTTACACGCGGATCTTTTATACTTTTCCATTCAAAGGCTACTGTTTTCATATCACGCATGATTCCGTTTTTTGTAAGCATTACAACAGGCAGCGTAGAGTCTATAGCAACTTTTTTCTTTGGCAGCGGGCTTATTCCCTGACAGCCACTAAGAATCAGCAGTGAAACTGCGCATAATGTACTCAGGCTCAATAACTTCATTTAAAATCTCCGTATCAAATTTTTTATAAATTGTTTCTCGCATTATAGCATCAAACTCTGCTTGAAAAGTTAACTTTTCTTTTGTTGAAGGATGAATAAAGTAAATCATATAGGCATGCAGCAAAATACGTTCCGAGTTCTCCTGTTTTGGGCTCAATCCATAGATATGATCCCCCAAAATATGACGGTTCATACTCTCAAGGTGTACCCTTATCTGATGGGTTCTTCCGGTAAAAAGCTTACAGGCTATAAGCTGTGTCTGTTCATCTTCACTCAAAGCCAGATGTTTAAACATCGTTTTTGCATACTTTGCATGTTCCAGTCCGGATGCCATTTTCAAACGGTTATGGGCACTTCTGCCTATGTTTGATTCTATTGTGGTAATTTCTTCTTTTAGAGGAGGCACTATGACAGCTATATAGTAACGCCCCATACTTTTGTCCTGCAACTGTTTTGACAAAAATTCATGGGCAGCATTGTTTTTGGCAACAACCATTGTGCCACTCGTTCCTTTATCCAGACGATGCACGATACCGTGACGCTCTTCCCCGCTTATAGTAGAAAGTCTGATACCTTTGTGCTTGAGCCAGTCAACCAGTGTTGCTTCTTTGACACTCGGTGCAGGATGAACTGTCACGCCGCTTGGCTTGTTTATGACCAGAACGTCATCATCTTCATATAAAATTTCAACATCAAAATCTACGTCAAGTGCTTTTTCCTCTTTCGCCTCAGGAAATTCTACCCTGACTGTCTGTCCTGATTTAAGTTTTACACCCGGACGGGGAACTTTTTTTCCATCGACAAAGACACATTCATGTTTGATCAGTCCTGCTATCTGCGAACGGGTCTGTCCTATCTGTGCAGTCAAAAAAGTATCCAGTCGTTCAGGATTTACGCATTTGTATTCTTGTGTGTTTATCATTCTTTACAGCCTTTATGATACAATCATAATAATTTTATTTTGGAGTTACAAATTTGTGGAGATTTGATAAGAGTATTTTATCACAATTTGACTTTTTTTCCATCATTCTTATCATTCCTTTGATAATTATGTCTCATTGGCTCATCGGTGAAGCTGTCCCTGCTCTTGCTGAAAAACAGCTTGCCTATGTCGGTGTTGCACTTTTGGCTTTTTTGGTTGTATTTTTATTGCCTATTAGACGGATGAGCTGGCTTATCCCTTTTATATACTGGGGCAATATTGCCCTGCTTTTTGCAGTAGAACTTTTCGGACACTCACGCCTTGGAGCCCAAAGGTGGATAGAAATACCCTTCATCAATGCCACCATACAGCCCTCAGAATTTGTAAAACCTGCGCTTATTTTAATGCTTGCCTATCTTATACATAAAAATCCTCCTCCTCAACAAGGCTACAGACTCAAAGATTTTTTACGCATAAGCTTTTACATACTGCTCCCTTTTGTTCTTATTGCAAAAGAACCGGATTTGGGTACAGCCCTTGTTTTACTGCTTATAGGCTATAGTGTTTTGTTTTATGTAGGTGTTTATTGGAAAATAATAGCCACTATTGTTGCAGGAATTTTGATTCTGTCCCCGCTTGCCTATAAATTTATGCTGCATGATTATCAAAAAGAGAGAATTACAGATTTTTTAAGTGAAAAACCATCGTATCACGTACAGCAGTCTATCATCGCTATAGGCTCTGGCGGATGGACAGGAAAAGACAAAGAGAATGCGACACAGACACAGATGAAATTTTTGCCTATCGCCACAAGTGATTTTATTTTTGCCTTTGTTGTTGAGCGAACCGGCTTTTTAGGAGCGTTAGCACTCATTTTACTCTATGCTATGCTCATCCTGCATCTTTTGAGTCTGAGTATATTTAACAATGACTACTATATTAAAGTTGTAACTGTCGCTATCTCTTTTATGATTTTCATATATATGGGTGTCAACATTGCCATGACTATAGGCTATGCCCCTGTAGTCGGCGTACCTCTGCCTATGTTTTCCTACGGAGGCAGCAGTTTTTTAAATTTTATGATACTGTTTGCCATCATGCAAAATCTCATAACATTCCGCTACAAAGATATGTATGACAAAGGTGGGACAAAAAGCTTTGTATAGTCTCACAGACTATTTTTTCAGTTCTCCCGCCAGTCTTTGATACACAGCAGAACACTCTAAAAGCTCTTTATGTGTACCGCTCGCCACTATAAGCCCTTTTTGCAGTACCAAAATTTTGTCAGCATGCTCAATTGTAGAGAGACGGTGTGCGATTGTCAGTGTGATTTTATCTTTCGTGTAGGTATCGAGTGCTTTTTGTATACGTTTTTCACTCTCATTGTCCAGTGCCGATGTTGCTTCATCAAAAAGCAGCAGTGAAGCGTGTTTGTATATTGCTCTGGCAATGGCAATGCGTTGTCTCTGCCCACCTGAAAGATTTGCCCCTGCTTCACTCATCATAGTATAGATACCCTCTTCAAGCTGCATCACAAAATCATAGGCATCCGCCAGTTTCAGAGCTTCTATGACTTTTGCTTCATCTATACTTTCTTCACCGTAGGCAACATTGGCAGCCAGGGTGTCTTGAAAAATGTAGATACGCTGTGAAACAAGTGCAATATGATGTTTGAGTGACTTTTGCTTGAATTCTTTGATATTGATGCCGTTAATGAGAATCTCTCCGCTGTCGGGATCATAAAAACGCAAAAGCATATTCATAAAAGTAGATTTGCCCCCGCCACTGTCCCCTACAAGAGCAATATGCTCTCCTTGGTTGATTGTCAAAGTAATACCGTCTAATATATTGATATTTTCATACTGCAAAACAACATTTCTGTATTCAATTTTCCTAATATCCTCTTTGAGCTCTTTTGTACCCTCGACGACACTGTTTTCTTTGTCTATGATTTCAAAAACACGCTCACTTGCCGCAAGCGCATCCTGAATTTTCGAATAGGTTCCGCCAAGTTTGCGAATCGGTTCAAATACAAGTCCTACTGCCGTGATAAATGCTGTAAACTCACCAACAGTCATTTTACCGTCAAAAACCTCTTTACCCCCGACATACACGACCATGGCAAGTCCTGAAACTGCTATGATCTCCATAATAGGCGAAACAAGGGCACCGACATAAATGGCTTTCATATTTATCTTGAAAAAGTTCCAGTTTTCTACACTGAAACGGGAGACTTCAAATTTTTCTGTTGCATTGGCTTTAATGATTTCACTGTTGTTAAAAACTTCTGTCAAACGCGATACCAAATCGGCATTTTTACTCTGGGAACGGTGTGAATATTTTTTGAGTTTTTTGGCAATAAGCATCAAAGGGTAAATAATCAAAGGCACAACAATAAGTGTATAAAAAGAGAGTAAAGGGTTGAGATAGACAATGTACCCCACGAGTGCAATAACCGTTAAAAGGTCACGAAACATATCAGGAAGCATATTTGAAACAAAATACTGAATTCGGCCTATGTCATTTGTCACACGAGAAATAAGCTCTCCGCTCCGGTTTGCATACAAAAATGCCATATCAAGATGAATCATTTTGTCTAAAAGTATTTCACGAAAACGGGTCACAATACTCTGTCCGATGTACTCCATGAAAATTGTCTGAATATACTTTCCAATCGCTTTTGTCACATAAATGGCAATAAGCCCAAGAGGAATAATGTAGAGCATTGTTTTGTCTTTTTTAATGAACATATCATCCATCATTGGCTTCATAATCTGTGCAGTTCCCACAGTTGACACAAGAATGAGCAACCCACCAAAAATGACAAGCAAATAGTAGAGTTTATACTCTTTTATATAAGGCCAAAACCGTTTAACAATCTCTTTCAAATGCACTCCGTTAAGTTAATATGACATTTTACACTAACTATCCTATATAAATGTTAATTGGCTATAATTACACAAAAAAAACAAAGATTCCTATGAAATATCCTTTACATGTAACCCTAAGAAAAAAACTCTCGAGTATTCTCAATGGTGTGCTTTCTTTATTTTCTCACAAATCACAGCCTGCTCAATATATTGACAAAGAGCGCATCAAAAGCATTGTCATAATACGGCCAAATTACCGAATAGGGAACCTGCTTTTTTTAACGCCTCTTATCAACGAACTTTCAAAAGAGATGCCAAACGCCAAAATAGACATCATTGTCGGCATGAAACTTGCCGGAAAAATTCTTGAACCTCTGCCAAATGTTGACAAAGTCATAGACATCCCCCGAAAACTGCTTTTACATCCGCTTGAAATGTTTGCCTATATCAAACAGGCCAGAACAAAACAGTATGATGTTGCGTTAAATGTTTCCGGTGGTTCCACCAGTGCCCAGATCGTCACGGCACTCACAAGAGCAAAATACAAAGCCAGCTTCGCAAGTGACAAACTCTGGGCAAATTTCACACATATTCAAGAAAGAGGCTTAAAGACCTACAGGCATATGGGACTTGAAAGTCTGGAATTTTTACGGTTTTTCAAAATTGATTTTCCCAAAAAAATGCCAACACTTGATATAAAACCGACACAAGAGGAGAAAGAAAAGGCAAAGCAAGACTTGCTTTCACTGTTACATGTAAACAACATTGATACCGATACAAAGGTTATAGCCATCTTCAGAAATGCAAGATTTGACAAAAAAATAAGTGATGAATGGTGGAATGAATGGGTAGATACACTCCTTAAACTCGATGAGAATATTGTTATCATAGATATCCTTTCACCCGATATTCCTACAAAACTCAACGAAAAAGTTTTGGAATATGCCAACAAAGATTTAAGAGTTTTAGGGGCGTTTTTTCAGGCATGTGATCTGTATGTCAGTGCGGACACAGGACCTATGCATCTTGCAGTCGCTTCAGGTGCAAAAGTTTTGGCACTTTTCAACAAGACAGATATTCAAGTCTACGGTGCTTTGGGAAAACAGAACAGAACCATAAACATAGAAAAACTCTCCCCCGGGGATGTTGCACACATTACAATTGACTTTCTCAGTACTGTCAGTCCGGACTAATTGAGTCTCAATGCCACCGCAGTGAAGTACGGGCTCCGAAAAAACTGTTTGACGTAACAGTATTAATATACATTTGAATAGATGATGTGAAAACAGAATTTGATGATTGAATAAGTATACTGAATGAATGAAAAGAGAATGGCGCGGTGGATGGGGCTCGAACCCACGACCCCCTGCGTGACAGGCAGGTATTCTAACCAACTGAACTACCACCGCAACCTAAAATTATGCTTTTTGCTTTACTCGGCGTTAGAACCTTTCGCTCAATCGTCACATAGTATAACTATGCTCCTCTTTCACTCTAGAACCTGCCTTGATTAAAACAAAAATCAAAAATTTTATAAAAAATTGTCACATTTTCTTTTTTAAAGAAAGAAAAAACTTGTTTTTTGCATTAGTTGTGCTTAAGTTTTTAGTGAAGCGTACTCAAGTACGTGAACTAAAAATTTGAGTGCAAATAATCAAAAAATGGTGGGCACTACTGGACTCGAACCAGTGACATCTACCTTGTAAGGGTAGCGCTCTACCAACTGAGCTAAGCGCCCAAAATTATGTTTCAAACACCAATTAAAATGGCGACCCCTAAAGGATTTGAACCTCTGTTACTACCATGAAGTGATAGTGTCCTTGGCCACTAGACGAAAGGGTCACTTTCTTCAATAACAAGGTTATTAAAACATATGGCGCGGTGGATGGGGCTCGAACCCACGACCCCCTGCGTGACAGGCAGGTATTCTAACCAACTGAACTACCACCGCAACCTAAAATTATGCTTTTTGCTTTACTCGGCGTTAGAACCTTTCGCTCAATCGTCACATAGTATAACTATGCTCCTCTTTCACTCTAGAACCTGCCTTGATTAAAACAAAAATCAAGAATTTTATAAAAAATTGTCACATTTTCTTTTTTAAAGAAAGAAAAAACTTGTTTTTTGCATTAGTTGTGCTTAAGTTTTTAGTGAAGCGTACTTAAGTACGTGAACTAAAAATTTGAGTGCAAATAATCAAAAATGGTGGGCACTACTGGACTCGAACCAGTGACATCTACCTTGTAAGGGTAGCGCTCTACCAACTGAGCTAAGCGCCCATTCAATAAAATAAATGGTGTCCTGTGATGGATTCGAACCATCGGCCACATCATTAAAAGTGACGTGCTCTACCAGCTGAGCTAACAAGACATTTGCCTCTTATTGTTAAGAGGTCGAAATTATAGACAAATAGATTTTAATTGTCAAGATATTTTCTCCTAAATTTAGAAAAAAGTCTCTTTATCAAGCAAAAGCAACATTTTTACTGCCATAAGGGCACTCTGTTCCTGCACATAATTCCTGTCACCGTGAAAATGCAGATGCTTTTCAGTGTGTTGCGTTTTACTTCGTACACCTATATACACCGTACCGACCGGTTTAAATTGTGTACCTCCTGTGTCTCCGGCGATTCCGCTTACTGCCAAAGCATAATCTGCTCCACTGACATTGAGTGCACCTTCACTCATTTCTCTGACAACTTCGGCACTGACTGCACCGTTTTCTTCAAGTATGGCATGATCAACCGCCAACCAGTTTTCTTTGAGTGTATTGGAATAAGTTACCAAGCCTCCCTCTAAAATTTTTGATGCGCCGTTGTGTTTTGTAAAAAAGTAACTGAGCAGTCCTCCTGTGCAACTCTCGGCAAATGTTATTTTTTTTCCTGAATGTGAAAGTTTTTCTATGATATACTCAATAATATTTGATGATGCAATAAGCTTTTTAGGCAACAGGTTTTTTGCTGCATGAATAAATTTGGTAATATCCCCGTACTTGTTACTCGTCACATCTACTCTGTGCCACCCTTGCACCTCCTGTGTTACATCAATATTGACTTCATATGTTTGTGCGATTGGAGTCAAAATTGTCACTATAGTGGATTTGTCTTCTTCAAATATATGTATGGTTGCCCTTATCTCTTCATTTTTCAAAAGCAATTCGGGCATTTTTTGTCCTTCATCCATCTGTAGTACATTTATCAAAGAGCTTTGAAATTCCAAAAGATAGGAACGTTCTGCAAACAATGAAGCTTTCTGCGGTATGAGCATCCCCTCTTTTAAAATCTGATTATCACTGGTTGCAGTACATATCACTTTTCCGACAGTTGAAAAGTTTTGTTTACATGTAACGATAATAACCCGGTTGGATGCATGGAGTTCTTCTTCAAGATAAAGAAAAAAGGAGTTGTCACTGTCCTTAAAATAAGTTATATTATCTATAAAACCACTGTTTTTTTCAATATCCCGCAAAATATATTCCTGTAACGATTTGTTATAAACAAATTTATTTCCAATGATTATCAGATGTGTTTTCATACTCTGTACAGCCTTGTTTGAAGAATTTTATTTGGCTTATTATAACACTTTTATTAGGTTTTAAACACTTAAAAGGTATACTGCAAAAATTTATAATAATATTTTGAGGTTTCAATGGACTACAAAGACACACTACTTTTACCAACAACTACGTTTGCCATGCGAGGCAACTTAATAAACAATGAACCGAAGCGTTATGCTGCATGGGACAAAAAGAAAGTTTATCATAAATGAAGGCAAAACGTGCCGGTGCAAAACACTTCACCCTTCATGACGGTCCTCCCTATGCAAACGGGCATATTCACATAGGTCATGCACTCAATAAAATTCTCAAAGATATTATCATCAAAAACAACTATTTCAACGGTAAATCTGTCCGTTTTACTCCGGGCTGGGACTGTCACGGACTGCCGATTGAGCAGCAGGTTGAAAAAAAGCTTGGCGGAAAACAGAAAAAAGAGCAGCTTGAAACTGCCGAGATAAGAAAACTTTGCCGCGAACATGCTGCGAAGTTTGTAAACATTCAAAAAGAAGAGTTTAAGACACTTGGAATTATTGCTGACTGGGAAAAACCGTATGTGACAATGGACTACAGATTTGAAGCAAATATTTTCAGAACACTCTGCAGTGTTGCAAAAAAAGGTCTTTTGATTGAGCGCAGCAAACCTGTCTTTTGGTCATGGGCTGAACGAACTGCACTGGCAGAAGCCGAAGTTGAATATGAGGACAAAGAAGACTACTCGATTTTTGTAGCATTTGAACTCAGCAATGAAGCCAAAGAAAAACTCGGACTGGACAAAGAAACAAAAGCAGCACCGGTTATCTGGACGACTACACCATGGACAATTCCTGCAAATACGGGGATTTCGCTAAACCCTGAAGAAGAGTATGTTCTTACAACTGAGGGTTATATTGTTGCAAAAAAACTATTGAATGCTTTGGTTGAAGACGGCATTCTCAAAGGCGGTGTCGCCAAAACTTTTGATGCGACTCTGTTTGAAAACCTCAACGCCATCAACCCACTCAATGGCAGAAATTCCCGTATTGTTTTAGGGGAGCATGTTTTAGTTGACAATGGTACAGGTTGTGTACATACCGCTCCGGGTCACGGTGAAGATGACTACCGTGTCGGACTGAAATATGACCTTGAAGTTGTTATGCCTGTGGATGAAACAGGATGTTATGATGCAACTGTTGTGCGTGATGCTTTGATTCCGAATGCGCAGGATTTTGTAGGGCGTCACATCTTTAAATCAAATGAAGATATCATTGAGATGATGGGTGAGAACGTGTTACATGTAAGCAAATTTATGCACTCGTATCCGCATTGCTGGAGAAGTCATACACCACTTATCTACCGTGCTACAAAACAATGGTTTATCTCTGTTGATGAAAAACCGCAAGACGAGAGAAGACACTCAGAAACATCGCCCTTGATGAGATTGAAAAAACACTTTTCATACCGCAAACCGGAAAAAACCGTTTGACTTCTATGGTTGCAAATCGTCCTGACTGGTGTATTTCCCGCCAGCGCGACTGGGGTGTTCCTATTGCATTTTTCAGAGTAAAAGAGACTGGTGAAGTTTTACTTGATGAAAAGGTGCTCAACTTTGTAGCCATGATATTTGAAATGCAGGGAAGTGATGCCTGGTACTCTATGGACATCGCACAGCTTCTCTACCCGGGAAGCGGTTACAAGCCCGAAGAGCTTGAAAAAGTAACAGATATTTTGGATGTATGGTTTGATTCAGGTTCTACCTGGAATTCGGTACTGAAATCCCGTAATTATGATGCGGGAGACTACCCTGCTGACTTGTATGTCGAGGGATCTGACCAACATCGCGGCTGGTTCCAGTCATCACTCTTTTTATCTTCTGCGGTTGAGCACAAAGCACCCTACAAAGGTGTATTGACGCATGGTTTCACAGTAGATGAAAAAGGTGAAAAGATGTCCAAGTCAAAAGGCAATGTCATCGCACCCGAGAAAGTTTTAAAAGAATACGGCAGTGAAATTTTACGCCTATGGGTTGCTTCATCGGACTATCAGGGTGATTTGAAAATTTCTCAGGGGATTTTAAAACAGACTTCTGAAAACTATCGTAAACTGAGAAACACCTTTAGAATTATGCTTGCCAATATCAATGACCTCGAGAACCTGACACCGTACGAAGATATGGGTGATTTGGATAAATGGATTTTAAATGTTGCACAAAACACGCTTGATGAAGTACATAAACATTTTAGTGAATATAACTTTGTCAACGGTATGAGCACACTCAACAACTTTATTGTTAACGAACTCAGCGGCATGTATATCGATATGACAAAAGACAATCTTTACTGTAATGCTAAAGATTCTACGAGAAGACGTGCAAGCCAAAGTGCAATGGCAATCATTACAAAAACACTGCTTTTGATTATGGCTCCTGTTATAACCTACACAGCAGATGAGATAGTAGATAATGCCCCTGCCATCATCAAAGGCGATGCCGAAGATATTTTTGACATGACCTATGAAAAAATTGAAGCCGGTGACATCCCTTTTGATGCTGAATATATGGTAAAAGCCCGTGAAGGTTTCGGCGCAGAAGTTGATAAACTCAAAAAAGAAAAAACCATCAAAAACACCCTTGAACTTGTCATTTACACAGAATCAAAAACTGTCCTTGAGATGAACAGTACCGATGCAGAAGACTGGTTTGTTGTTTCCGGAATTTTTGAAGACAAACCGGAAGAAGAGATTATAGCCAGCTTTAAAGTTGATGAAGACACCTTCAGCATCGCAAAAGCCACACTGCACAAATGTCCAAGATGCTGGAAATACCAGGCTGAAGCAGAGGAGTGCCTTTGTAAAAGATGCCAAAGCGTAGTCAATGATTAATTACAGTGAGCCCGTTAGTACAACATTTATCGGAACAACCATACTTGCTGTATTTGTTATGATTGGCATAGGTATTTTAGCTGTTAAAAAATTTAAAAAGGAAAGTTAGTGATTACATTAAAAGAAGCGCTTGCAATGAGCAAAGATGAACTTAATAAATTTAAAGATGAATTACAAACAAAAATAGAAGCAAACAAAGATTTAAATGCTTATATAGATGTAAATACTTTTGGTGAGGGTGTGCCTGTTGCCATTAAAGACAATATTCAGGTCAAAGAGTGGTCTGTTACTTCTGCTTCAAAAATTTTGCAAGGCTACATTGCGCCTTACAATGCCACTGTCATAGAAAAACTTTTAGCTGCCGGGCTCTCTCCTTTTGGTCGTACAAACATGGATGAATTTGCCATGGGTTCGACAACTGAGACAAGCTGCTACGGCAAAACACTTAACCCTGTCAATCCTGAGCATGTTCCCGGTGGAAGTTCGGGAGGAAGTGCCGCTGCAGTTGGAGCGGGTTTGGCTATAGCTGCACTTGGCAGTGATACAGGCGGAAGTATCCGCCAACCCGCAGCGTATTGCGGTATCGTAGGCATGAAACCGACTTACGGAAGAGTCAGCCGTTACGGTTTGGGGGCTTATGCTTCAAGTCTGGATCAAATCGGACCGATGACACAAAATGTAGAAGATGCTGCTATTTTGTATGACATTATCAGTGGGAGTGATGTCAAAGATTCAACAAATGCCATGAGAGATGACAAAGTCAGTGACAATCTCAATCCTGAAAGAAAACTCACTATTGCCATTTTGCCAAAGTATATAGAAAATGCGAGTGATGATGTGAAAGAGGCTTACAGCAAAGCAGTTGAAGCACTCAAGGCACAGGGGCACACCATTGTTGAAAAAGAGATGATGGATGCAAAATATGACATTTCTGCATACTATGTGACGGCTACAGCAGAAGCAACAACCAATCTCGGGCGATATGACGGTATACGTTATGGCAACCGTGTTGAAGGTGCAAATTTAGAAGAGACCTACTACAAAACAAGAAGCGAAGGTTTTGGGGATGAAGTCAAACGCCGTATCCTGCTTGGCAATTTTGTGCTCTCAAGCGGCTACTATGAAGCCTACTATGTAAAAGCACAAAAAACACGCCATTTGATAAAAGAGGAGTATGCAAAAATCTTTAACGATGTTGACTTGATTCTCTCTCCGGTTGCTCCGAATGTTGCTCCAAAATTCGGGAACTTGCAAATCCGATGGAGATGTATCCTGAGTGATATCTATACAATCAGTGTCAACCTTGCAGGTCTGCCTGCCCTTTCATTGCCAATAATGAAAAATGCAGCAGGGATGCCTGTCGGACTGCAGCTTATAGCAAACGCCTATGAAGAGCAGACACTCTTTGACGGTGCTATGAGCCTTGAAAAAGAGATTGCCTATAAATAATGTAATGACAATGAGATAATTTTTTGCTACTATTTTAAAAAAGGAAGTAAAATGGCATATTTTGACAATGTAAAAGTAAAAGACAAACTCTACGGCTTGGTTTTTGGCCGGGGAAAGGTTTCTCAGGTTTTTGAAGATTCTCATTACAAAATGATGGTAAAATTTAAAAACGGGCATGAGGTTCCTTATACAGAAGACGGTATACCAGGCTGGGGAAATTTCAAAAAACAGACGATTTTTACAAAGATGATATAGATTTGACAGATGTTGATTTTGCCCCTGTCACAAAAGTATTGAGTCCTAAAAAAATCATTAAACTCCGGGAAAAGAAAAAGCTCGAAGTCAGACTGCCCTCGGGAATATGGACAAACTGTACAAAATGTGTGGCAAGTTATGTTGAAGATATGCTCGAATCTGAGAACTATCATCTCTTTAGAAAAACACCTAAAAAAGGATAAGTCATCACATATACAATCATTCATACCATACATATTTTTGCTGTTTTTATTTACGGAGGATTTCTCTTTACCGATAATCTTTTTATGGCAAAGATGAAACAGTCATTAACGGAAGAAGAACATAAAAAAGGCACGTGAAGCCATTATGATACATGTACGAAAAGTTGTACCGAAGGCTCTTATTGTTGCTGTACTTTCGGGAATGTATCTTTTTTCACAGGTTTTTGGAAAAATTTCCCCTGATGGATTAAGCAGTTTTCAGATAGCTCTTTCAATCAAAGCCTTTTTAGGTCTTTGGCTTGGTTTTCGCGGTGTCAATCAGGTATTTTTCGGTATACAGCCATGGGTATTCAAGAGCCATATTTTCCCTTTTGTTCTTGTCGTTATTATCATTTTACTTTCCCAGTTTATGTTTTTAGATTTTACCTCTTTTTAACCACAAAAGAGGTATAATGCAAAAATTTCTAATAATTAATTTTATACTCTGCAAAAGGATACCCCATGAGAATTCGTAAACGCGCCCTGACATTTGAAGATGTACTTTTAGTACCACAGTATTCGGAAGTACTTCCTAAAGAGGTCTCACTTGAGACAAAACTCACTCGTAATATCACTCTTAAAATTCCTATGGTTTCAGCTGCTATGGATACAGTTACAGAATACCGTGCGGCTATTGCAATGGCAAGACTCGGAGGTATCGGAATTATTCATAAAAACATGGATGTCGAAACACAGTGCAAACAGGTCAAAAAAGTAAAAAAATCTGAAAGCGGTATTATCATTGATCCAATTTATGTCCACCCGGATGCTACTTTAGCGGATGCAGAAGCGTTGATGAAAGAGTTTAAAATCTCCGGTGTTCCTGTTGTAGACGGACATAACAAACTTCTTGGTATTTTAACAAACCGTGATATGCGATTTGAAAAAGATATGCGAAAACGTGCAGACGAAGTGATGACAAAAATGCCGCTCATTACTGCAAAAAAAGGAATCTCTCTGGATGAAGCCGCTGATATAATGCACCAGAACAAAATAGAAAAACTCCCTATCATAGATGATGAAGGCTTTTTAAAAGGGCTCGTAACCATCAAAGATATCAAAAAACGCATAGAGTATCCAAACTCAAACAAAGATGCCTTCGGTCGTCTGATAGTTGGCGCGGCTATCGGTGTCGGTCAAATGGACAGAGCCAAAGCCCTTGTGGATGCCGGTGCGGATGTTCTTGTCCTGGATTCTGCACATGGTCATTCCAAAGGTATTTTAGATACTGTCAAAGCGATTAAAGAGTCTTTGGAAGTTGATGTAATTGCCGGGAACATTGCAACCAAAGAAGCGGTACTCGCACTTATAGAAGCAGGCGCCGATGCTGTAAAAGTGGGAATTGGTCCCGGTTCAATCTGTACAACACGTATCGTTGCCGGTGTCGGTGTACCACAAATTTCCGCCATAGATGAGTGTGCGGAAGTCGCCCGTCCCCACGGTGTGCCTGTTATCGCAGACGGAGGTATCAAATACTCCGGCGATATTGCAAAAGCACTTGCTGTCGGTGCAAGCTGTATTATGGCAGGTTCTCTTTTAGCGGGTACGGAAGAGTCTCCGGGTGAGACGATAATGTTTCAGGGACGTCAGTACAAATCATACCGCGGTATGGGCTCTATCGGGGCTATGCAAAAAGGAAGCAATGACAGATATTTCCAGGAAGGTACAGCCGCTGACAAACTTGTTCCTGAGGGAATTGAGGGACGTGTTCCCTTTCGTGGTTCAATCGCCGGAATTGTGCATCAGATGATGGGTGGATTACGCTCCGCTATGGGCTACTGCGGCAGTGAAAGCATTGAAGCTTTCTGGGACAAGGCAGAATTTGTTGAAATCACATCAGCAGGACTCAAAGAATCTCATGTTCATGATGTCATCATCACGCAAGAGGCACCGAACTATCACGTATAGTTAAATTTTTAAATACATACTTTAATGTTCAATCAATGTATTATAATATATAATAGATTATAACACTGAGGAATTAAAGTATGAACCTTCTGCAAGATGTAAGAGAGTACACAGATTTAAGAATTTTATATGTCGAGAACAGACTCTCGGTAAGAAACAAAATTTATTCTCTCCTGCAAAACCTTTCTTTACATGTAACGGTAAGTGATAATGTCAAAGAGGCGCTTTCTCTTTATAAAACATACTATTCCAAACACAGTAAATATTATGATATAGTTGTCCTTAGCCTGGATTTCACAAACTCCCAGGGCATAGAACTGGCAAAAGAGATTAAAAAACAGCATGAAAATCAGGTTATTGCCCTTATAACACAAAAAGGAAGCTCTCATTTTTTTCCGGAGGCTATCGGTTTAGGAATAGACAAATATATCAGTGAACCTCTTAAAAATACAGATGATACACTGCTTGCCCTACTGGAACTTGCAAAAAAATCTCTCCTTGTACAGGAGTTGGAAAATAAAGCATTTTTGTTACTGCAAAAAGAGAAAATGATTGATGAAAATATCTTTTTGACAGTTTCGGATATTCATGGAAATATAACAAATATTTCGCAGGCCTATTTGGATTTTACAGGCTACACAAAAGAAGAAATACTTGGCAAAAACCACAGTATTTTTAAAAACCATGATATCCACAGAGAAACCATAAAAAATTTGTGGGAGACTGTCTCTGCCAATAATACCTGGGAAGGTGATTTAAAAAATACAAAAAGTACAGGTGAAGAGTATTGGGTACATGCAGTTATTACACCTTTGCATGACAAAAGCAAAAACATCATCGGTTATACCTCTTTGTTAAAAGACATCACCTATCAAAAAAGACTGGAATATTTTTCTACTCTTGACCCGATTACCTCTTTATATAACAAACAATACTTTCATAACTACCTCAAAACAGAATACAAGCGTGCCATTTGGAAAGAGGAATTGTTTGCCCTCTTACTGATTAAAATCGATGATGAACCCATTGAAGATGAGACAATCCTGCAGGTATCTCATTTTTTACAAGAACTCAAAAACCCGCAAAATTCTGAATTATTTCGGATAGCACACAATGAATTTGCTCTGACTGTGCACAACAAAGAAGATGAATATATAAATGATACAGCAAAGAATATTCTTGAATTGAATACTCTAAAATCCTTACATCTTTCAGTAGGTGGCATTAATCTTGATACGTCAAAATTTTATCTTAACTGTGATGATTTATACAGCATAGCCGATGAAAACCTGCATAAAGCGCAAAAAAACACTGTGATGCTTGATGTCAACGAATATGCCATTAAAAATCTCAAAAGCCTGGATAGATTTACAAAACTTCCAAATCATACCGCACTGCATGAAGATCTTTCTCTGCTTAAAAAAGAGGCGATGCTGATAATTTTACATGTAAACCAGCTGAATGTGTTAAAAGACCTTTACGGCAATGCTGTTGTCCAGGATATCATTAGACAAAAAACCAGAGAACTGCACAATATAGTCCATGACGAAGAAGTGACCTTATATAATCTTAATTTGCAGGAATTCGCATTTTTAATTACAAATAAAAATCTTTTTGAGAAATATTTACTTTTAATGCAGCACTCTTTACTGCTTCCGACTGAAGCAGAGGAAAATGAGAGCAATGAATCTATAGTGGCTGACTTTACAGCAGGTATTGCCTACGGTATAGATACTGTTTTGGCACATGCAAATATTGCACTGCAAGAAGCACTTATTTCACAAAAAAAATACAAAATCTATAAAAACAGACAGTCCCTCAAAGATGAAAAAGCACAGAAAATTCAGAGACTTAAAGTCTATAAAACAGCACTTTACAACGGTGACATCATTCCGTACTTTCAACCTATTATAGAGGCAAAAAGCGGAAAAACTGTCAAATATGAAGCATTGGCAAGAATACAGACAAGCAGCGGTGAAATTATCTCGCCTTATTACTTTTTGGATGCGGCAAAAGAAGATAAAACATTTGAATTTTTTACACGACAGATGATGCAAAAAGTATTTAATGTCTATGCAAAAAACAATATTCAAATTTCTATCAATCTCAGTTATGAGAACCTCAACTCTGCCTCTATGCTTGATTATATAAAAAACCGTTTGGAAAAATACGGAGGGGAAAGAATTACATTTGAAATACTCGAATCAGAAGATATTGACGATTATGGTGTTGTCGAAGCCTTTATTTTATTTGTAAAAAAATACGGATGCCAAGTGGCTATTGACGATTTTGGTTCGGGCTATTCCAACTTTACAAATATTTTGAGACTGCATCTTGACTATATAAAACTCGATGGCTCACTGATAACACAGCTCAATAAAGATGAAAATATTAACAATATGGTACGGGGGATTATACAGTATGCCAAACAGGCTGATATTCGTACCGTTGCCGAATTTGTCAGCACAGAAGAACTGGCTCTGCTTGTCAAAGAGTTTGGCGTCGATTTTTTACAGGGTTATTACTATGGAGAACCGCAGGCTCCAAAGTACTATGGGCTCACTTAAAGAAAAGATACTTGAAATGCTTTCTTTTGTGTCTCCATCGTAGAAATCCGCTTACCAGTAGCAACAGCAAAGACAAAGCAGCTGCATCATTTACCCATATCCACCAGGAAGCGAAAAAACTGCCATCATGCAGTGTTAAAAGTACAGAGTAGAGTGTTGCCTCATGAAACTGTGGTAACTTTACACTCTTTTGCACAGGGCTGAAATATTCTACTCTGTTCTCTTTTTCTATAATGTCACGGAACATATGCGGTGCATTTTTTAAAATTTCAAAATGCTTTGCATCCAAAATACGGTTGGGGGCTCCCATTCCGCTGACATAGAGGCGTTTTCCTCTTCGTATCATTCTGTACGCAAAACCTCTGTTTTCCAATTGCCATTTGTTTAAATCCCTACTTTTGTAGATACCGTAACGATTCCCTATTCTATACACTTTCCCGTCGTAGTCAACAGCCCAGATGTCAGCTTTTAGAGTATTGTATATTGGTGGTAAAACTTTATGTGGAATTGTCACAGATTTCATAAATTTTCCAAGTGCTGACGCATGATCTAAAAAAATTCCGGTTGTCAATAAAATAAAAAGAGGGAATATAGAAAAAATAACAAAAATATTTGCATGTGTTTTTATCATTTTTCTTGCAAACTGTGCCTTTTGTTTAGAGCGTATCAAATACCAAATGATATATCCGCTTATACTGAGCCATAATAAAATCAGTGCCCCGTAATCATTGAGAAAAAGAGAAAGGTCTTCGTCAAAAAGTCCTCTTGCATAGTGTAAATCCCGTATAAATCTTGAAAGTTTTATATCTTCTTGCAGTGCTTCTTTTGGCAGAAGTATTTCTGTGCTTGTTGTAACTTTTCTACTCTTTATATCTACTACATACACTCTCTCTTTCTCTTCAACCGCTACCAGTTTATTTTCATATAAGGCCAAGGAGCTTATATATCTGTTTTTAAGGACCAACGGTGTCAGTTTTTTAAAATCATAGCAGTATACGCCCTGCGATGTTGCTATGTACAGTGTGTGTTTCTGCTCCTTTATCGCATTACACTGCAGGAACTGATTTTTTCAAAATGCTTTCCTGCATCCGTGCTTTTAAACAGACCCCGTTTACCGCCCGCTATGACAGTATCGGGGTTTTTTTTATCAATATAATACGCTTCAAAAAGCCTTTTGTCCGCCTCTATACTCTTTTGCGGCACACTCTTGAAAGTTATCGTATATAAAAAACTCCATTTGTCATGATCCAGTAAAAATCCCGTAAAAGCCAAAAGAGCCAATACTGCGGCAAAACTCAATCCGACAATTTTATGAAGTTTATAGATTTTTACCATTTATACTCTAAGCCCGCATAAAACTGTCTTGGATCACCGGGCGTATAGTCTTCTCTTCCGTAGGCATACCGAGCATTGACAGCATATCTTTTATCTGTAATATTGGTAATTTTGGCAAAAACTCTTACCCTCTTTGAGTAGTTATAATTCATTTTAACATTGCCGATACTGTATCCGTCATATTTCTCAACCGTATGTGCATCATCCATCCAATAGGAACCGACATATTGCCATTCGCCCTGCAGGGTAACTCCTTTGAGAGCGTCCGGCATATAAAAAAGACGTACATTTGCTATATTGTTCGGTGCTCCTGCCATTTCATTATCGCCAAGAACAGGATCATTGTCATAATTGTGTTTTGTATAGGTATATGCAACTGCCGTCTCCAGTTCCCGAGATATCTCCTCTTTGAGTGTCACTTCTATCCCTCTGTGTATAGAACTGCCACCATTGCGGTAACCGCCGGTATTTCTATCTCGTATGATGGTATCTTCTATAGTCATATAATAGACTGCCAATTCAAAAGATGTCTTCTTGGAAAAAGATTTTTTCAATCCTACCTCGTAGGTATTTGATGTTTCGGGATCAAGATTTATCTGTTCGTATCCTGCCTTTACAGAATACAGACGTGTTGCCTGTGGAATTCTAAAACCGTTTGCATACCGTGCATAAAGATTTAAATCCTTCGCAGGAAAATAACTCAAAGCCAGTTTGGGACTTAGATAATTATAGCTGTCATCCCTGTCTGCAGGTCTGTAATATGTTCCCGAGGCGTCATAACTGTTATCTGCGAGTTTATTATCATAACTGTAACTGTTATAGTCATATCGCAAGCCGGCACTCACAATCAGGGCACTCCACAGTTTGTATTCTGTGTGGATGTAAGGGGCTATGGCAAAATAATTTACCGTATAGTCATACAATGCCCCTGTAAGATAGGTAGCACCGCCCCATCCTGTCGTTGTAATATCAAAATTCTGATTATATTTCAGAGAAGACTGTGTATATTCTGTATCAAAGCCAAAAACTATTTTTCCCCATTCTTTTTCATAAGTATTTCTCTGTTGCAGGCCAAAGGTATAAATTTCATTATCATTGCTTGGAAGATTTGTTTCCCAGGTTGCAACATATCTGTTTCTGTTGTAACGCAGATACGGATCAGAGAAATTTCCAAATCATTATACCTGTAATTATTCAGTTGGACACTGACCCTCGCATAGTCAAACTTTCTCTCTACATCTGTTTTTTGCAAGGCTGTATAATAATTCGGATCATCACTTGCAGCCGTTGAGCCGTTTGTTATATTTGCATAGTTATTAAAACTGTCAGCCTGTTGCGCCACAGTTTTAGAAAAATTTGCAATAATTTTTATATCATTATCATCGTTCACTCTTTTGTCATAACGAAAATTGGATTCAACTCTGTCAGTTTTTGTATGCTCCCGCCAACCGTCACTGTGCATATAAGATATATTTGCACGATATCCGCTCTCTTTGTCTATAGCATCACTCACCTCCGCACTTCCAAGGCCGTATCCATAGCTTCCGCCCATACCTTTGAGTAAAACAACCTTCTCTTTTGAAGGTTTTTTCAAGGATTGTACATCAATGGTGGCAGCAACGGCATCGGATCCATACAAAGCAGTTCCTGCTCCCTTTATCACTTCAACAGACGAAGCACTCTGAAATGTAGTATAGGCAAGCCCGTTATGATTGAAAAAACCGCTTGACTGCACAGGAATTCCGTCCTGCATAAAGAGATAATAGGGACCGGTATTCACAGGCATACGAATGGAGGTCATATGTCCTATAACAGAACCGGTTTGTTCAATACGCACACCGGAAAGGGAGTTGAGCAGGTCTTTTTGAAATATAACCTGATCAAGCTCTATCTCCTTTTCCCCTTTCGTGCTTATACTCAGAGGCTGTTCTAAAACACTTTCTTTTACACCTGTTGCTATCACACTGACAGGACTGATTTCTACCACACTCTCTGCTGATGCCAACGATGCACACAAAGATAAAAACAAAATTTTTCTATTCATTACATTTCTCCCGCAAAATATGTAAAAGTGTATAGAAAAAGTGTTACATTAGTATTAAGTAAGATTTTTTACGCTATCTTTAGGGTATGAAAAAAAATATTAGATATGCAGGGTTTTGGATACGCTTTTTTGCTTCATTTTTTGATACGCTCTTTTTGGCTCTGCCTGTAGGTATCATTATTTATTTTGTAAGTGATGGCAACTGGTTTGATTTTGTACAGTACCAAAACAATATTCAAATGGCAATGAACGGGAATATACATGCTCTTGACCAACAGCCCCATACCTCTTTAACATGGGAATTTGTTTTTGAGATTTCAGTTTTGCTTGTAACAATTCTTTTTTGGGAAAAGTGGCGCGGAGCGACCCCCGGGAAAAAATTTCTACATGTAAAGATAGTTGATGCCTTTACATGTAAAGATATAAACAACAAACAGGCGATCACACGTTCTTTGGCCTATATCCCCTCATTACTGTTGTTCGGACTCGGATTTTTGATGGTGGCTTTTCGAAAAGACAAAAGAGGACTGCATGATTTAATTGCCGGAACCATTGTAATCTATGATGAAGAGGCTACTCCTCACTCATAAAAAAACTATCGACTGAGATGTTTTTAAAAGCGGCATTCAGTGAAGTAAAAAGCTGAGGATGTTCTTTTTCCATTGATGAGAGCATCTCTTTCATCTGTGCTCTTGCATAGGGCATTTTGACATCAAAACGCATGGCAGGACAGGCTTCATCGCCTATGGCTTCTATGCCGTTGTCTTCCACAAAAGCACGCAGCTGACGTTCACGCATCTGAATCAGAGGACGAATCACAACAAGCCCGTTTTGGGCTGTATATTTCGGAGCAAGACTGCGCATCTGTCCATTGTAAATAAAATTCATAAAAAAGCTCTCTGCCGCATCATCCATATGGTGGCCAAGTGCAACCTTGTTACATCCCAGTTCTTTGGCAACACTGTAAAGATACCCTCGCCGCATACGGGAAAAAAAGCTGCAAAATGAAGAATTTTTGCGAATTTTTTCTTTTGCCAAATCATAGGTCTGGGTCTCTTTTACTATATGTTCTATACCATATTCCCTGCAATGTGCGGAGAGTTTGTCAAAATTTTCACCCATTCCGTAGCTTACGGTAACGGCAATAAAATCAAAGGCAAAAGGGGCCCGGCGCTGCTGCTCTTTCATCGCATGAATCATTGTCAGAGAGTCTTTACCTCCGCTGAGTCCGACAAGAATTTTGTCCCCCTCTTCTATCAAGGCAAACTCGGCATTTGTTTTACCGAGTTTTGACATAATTTTTTTGGAAAGTTTAACCGACAAGTTTATCAACCATTTTCATAATAAATTCAGCAGATTCCACGGCACTGGTCTCTAAAAACTCATCAAAAGAAAAACTTGCATCCATGTCTGCCGCATCACTTATTGCACGAAGAATAAAAAAAGGCACATCCAAAGCATCACATACAACAGCAACACTTGCCCCTTCCATTTCCAGTGCATCTGCATGAAACGTCTCTCCAATCCAGTTTTTTCTTTTTTCATCTGCTACAAACTGATCACCCGTTGCAATAATACCTTCTTGGACATTTTTGCCCATCTCTTTTGCAACCTCTTTTGACAGGGCTGTCAGTTCTTTGTCTGCTTCAACATAAACAGCACCCTCTGGCACATATCCAAAAGGATGTCCAAAGGCTGTAATATCAAGATCGTGTTGGGCAAGTTTTGTAGCTACAATCAAATCTCCTACTTTTAGCTTTGGCGATATTGCTCCGGCAACACCTGAAAACAGAAGTTTTTGCGCTCCAAAATGTTCACACATGGTGGTTGCCGTCAATGTTGAAAATACTTTTCCTATTTTTGAATAGGCTATGACAAGATCCGTGCCTTTGTAATTTGCTTCATAATATTTGTTTCCTGCATATACAGTCGTTTTGTATTCACCTAATTTTTCTAAAATCGGTGCGATTTCTTCAGGCATTGCACCCATTATTGCTATTATCATATTTATTCCTCGATTGTAAATGTCTGTATTGATTTTTCAAACAGTGGCAACTGATGCACTCTTTTGCCCTCTTTTTGAACGATACAGCTTCCGCCCCAAAAGCCAAGTCCGTCTTCAAATCCCACACGGTTGACAAAAAGAAGCTCTGCACGGCACTCTTTTGCAACATTGCTGATAATTCCATACCATTTGTCTTGAATATCCAAAGATTTTTCATTAAATCCGCGAGCAGGGGATGCCACAAGAACGATAATCAAGTCCGGATCAAGGCTGGTGAGTTCTTCATGCACACTGGTATGCCACAAATCCTCACAGATGAGCATCGAAACTTTTTTTCTCCCCACAACAAATGATTCAAATCTGTCACCGCCTTCAAAATAGCGTGCTTCTTCAAACATTCCGTAATTTGGCAGGTGTACTTTTATATGTTTGGAGAGAAGTTTTCCGCCGCTGTAATACAGTGCTGTATTTCTAAAAACATTCCCGTCTTTGAGTGCTGCGCCGACAACAATATCAATATCTTTGCTCAACTCTTCAAAAACACTCAGTTCTTCAAGCAAATAGGCATCTTCAAAAAGTTTATCCTGAAGCAAATACCCACTTAAAGAGAGTTCAGGAAAGACTATAAGATCTGAACTTTCTTTGACATCATTTATCCAGACAACTGCCTCGGTAATATTTGTACGGTTTAACTTCGGTGAAGTTTGTGCAAGTGTGACTCTCATATTAAGAGCAAATTTCCTCTTTCACTTTTTGTAATGATGCCATATCTGATATATTGAGTGTTTTCAACTCTTTTGCAATTCTTCTGTTAAGACCTTTTAGTACAACTCCGTTGCCAAATTCTATGGCCAGGTCAACTTCAGGCGCTATTGCCTGAATTGACTGTTTGTATTTTACCGGTTTTACAAGCTGCTCTTTTAAAAGGTCAACTGCTTCCGCTTTTGTACTGTAGGGTTTTGTTGTAACATTTGAAATCACAGGGGCTTCAAAATTCTCTTGTATCTGTGTTTGCATAATTTCGGCAAGAGATTCCTGTGCAGGTGCCAGTATATCACAGTGTGATGCAACAGACATATTTAAAAGCAAGGCTCGTTTTGCTCCTGCTTCTTTAAAAGTCTGCTCCAGTGATGCCAGGTCTTCTTTATTTCCCGCAACTACAAGTTGTCCGTCCTGGTTATAGTTGGCAGGCCATACCTGTTTGCCTTCGTTTTGTGCATCACTGCAGATTTTTTCCACACTTGCGTCATCAAGGCCGACAATTGCCATCATACCGGCATTTTTTCCTTCACAGGCTTCTTGCATAAAAGCACCGCGTTTATGCACAAGTTCTACGGCATCTACATAATCAATGGCACCTGCTGCACATAAAGCAGAAAACTCACCCAGAGAGTGTCCTAAAAAAAGTTCGGCTTTAGTATCGGGACAAGCCTCTTTGAAAAGTCTGTATGCTATCATCTGAACAAGTAAAATTGCCGGCTGTGTATAGGCCGTCTGTCCCAGTTTTTCATTTTCTTCAAAAATAAGTTCTTTAAAATCCACACCGATTCTTTCACCGGCTTTATCAAACATTTCACGTGCAGTTTCAGAATTTTCATAAAAATCTTTTCCCATACCAACTGCCTGAGAACCCTGTCCTGCAAATATCATAGCTATTTTTTTCATATTTTTCCTTCTATATATTTTTTATTTTCTGTTATCTTTTTTCGTAATGTGTTTCTGTTTAAACCCAGACTTTCAGCTAACTGTACCTGTGATTTAAACTTATGCAGACCTGCTTTGAGAAGCGGTACTTCATAAAGATACAAATAGTTTCTGTAATCACTCTTGGAACCAAGTTTGTCGTAAAGATAATGTTCAATAATGTCCATTAGCTCACTGTCTTGAATATCTTGAAGTAAATAATTTATCATCACCTGTCTTTTTAAAGAGATGGCATTTTGGGACAAATCAGGCTTAAAATTACTTACGTCAAAGTTACTGCACTCACCAAATAACACAATAGCTTCGCTCACAAACTTTTCGATTAATGCTTTGACATCTTCCATTCTCTCTCGTAAAGGAGGAATATTAAACTTTACACTGAAAAGTTCATCAATTGCCCGGTGGGAAAAAGAGTCTTTTGCCGTTGCTATAACTCTTACATTGTTTTCTTTTACAGCCTGTACCAAACGTTCAATATTGGGTGAATTGTCAAGATTTGTGATTATGATAGCTTGTGTGTTTTCTAACGAAAGAAGCAGCTCATCAAAATTAGATGCGTCAATTATAAATGCATCAGGGAGAATAAAAGAAGCCAAGGTCTTTTTTCCAACACCGTGTTCACCTGTAATAAGTGCATTTACCGTAAGTGTTTTTAAAAGAGTCGCTGTCTTTTTAGCCTGGGAGGAAGCCTCACAGGCAGTTAGAAATTTAGTTACATCCACAACCGCTGCCGCCACCTGTTCCACAACAACCCTCTTCATCAGAAGGTTTGTTTTCTTCCGGAACACCAGTCATTGCTTCTTCAGCAGAGGCATCTCTTACATTGTTAATGGCAACAGTGAACATTAAATCTTTTCCGGCAAGAGGATGATTAAAATCAATGACAACAGTATCATCTTTGATTTCTTTCACTATAACCTGCACAGTTCCGCCATCTTCACCCTGACCGTAAAGAGTCATGCCCTCAGTTAAATCAATTCCGGCAAACTGTTCTTTTGGAACCTCTTGCGTTGCATCTGCATTATACTCACCATAGGCATCTGCTGCTTTAACTAAATGTCAGCTTTGTCACCTGTATTCATATCTTTGATTCCGTTTTCAAGTCCTGGAATAATTTGTCCTTTTCCGAACATAAATACCAATGGAGCTCCACCTTTGTTACTGTCTACGATTTGATCGCCATCACGTACTTCATATTCCATTGATACAATTTGATTGTCTTGAATTGCCATTATTTTACCTTTTATTTTTTTGGGATTTTATCATAATAATCTATATTATTGCTGAAAAGCATCTTTTACCCCAGTTTAGTCTAAATGTTTCTTAGCCTCTTTTGCTTCTTTTGAATGAGGATATTTTGCAATTACAGCATTGTAAAATGCCTTTGCATGTGCCTTGTCTCCTGTTTTATCCATCGCAATTGCAGTATGTAACAACAGTTTTGGCATATACGAAGCTTTGTCATACAAAGAAGCACTTTTTTTAAAATATGAAATTGCCTCTGCATAATTTTTTCTTTTAAAGTTCATCTCACCTATCATATAATGTGCATAGGCCGGTTTGTATTTTCTTTTAATGAGTTCTTTATAGTTTTGAATCGCTTTTGTATAGTATCTTTTGTCAAAATTTGCTTTTGCCTGGTTGTATAACTGCGCACTGCTTATTTTGCCCGGTTTCACACTGTTTTTTCTAGACTGCATCTCTTTTGCAATCAATGTTTTAAAATCATTGATATCTTTTACAAGAGTATTGAATGTATCTTTGCTTACATACTGGGCATTTATTTTATCTACGACTTTTGAAAGCTCAAAGATCATGGTTTGCAGTTTTGCTATCTCATCTTGATTCTTCTGTACTTTTTCAGCCAGCCTGGTTTGAAACTCATGAATATTGTCAAGATTTACTCTGTTTTGCTCTTTGAATTTTTGTAATTCTCGCTTATTTTCATGAGAGCGTACACTCAGATTCTCTACAACACTTTGTATACCGTCTACCCTTTCACGCAATGAATCAAGTTTGCTGGCTTGTGATTTTGTATTTATGGCAACTTTTTTTAAAGTATCTTTTGTTTGCAAAATAACTTTTTCACTTTGAGTAAGTCCGTAGGGTGTCGGTGCGGTCAAGTCGCCTGCTCCGAACGCAGAAGGTTCAGAAGCAAACGATAAAGAAGAGACAAAAGTAAGAAGTAATAAAGTGCGTATATTACTTTTCATCTATAAAACTTATGGTAAAAGTTTGAAATTTACACGACGGTTTTTAGCCCAGCATTCTCTTGTGTGCTCAGTACATACAGGATTACTCTCTCCGTAACTGACCATAGAAATACGAGAAGCGTCAATGCCCTCGGCAACCAAAGCTTTTTTTACACTGTTTGCACGTTTGAGTCCAAGTGCAAAATTGTACTCATCACTTCCCCACTCATCACAGTTGCCTTCAAGTTTTATATTAAAAGACTTTGCAGTAGTTTTTCCAAGTTCTGCTGCAGTATCCACTTTCTCCTGCATGTCAGGTCTAATGTTATACTTGTCAAAATCAAAATAGACTGTAGGGAATTTTGATTCAATTGCACTGGCACTTAACTGATTGCTGTTGAGTGTATTTGAAGATGAACTAATTTCCGCATTTTCACCTGTCACAGTTTCAGTCATCACTTCTTCAACTTCTTGTGCTACCGGTGCTGTGACTTCTTCAGTCTTTGTGTCGACTGCCGGTTCTTTTGTACTACAACCACTGAAAACCAAAAGTGCTACTACAACACTTGAGAGAACTATACTTTTCATTATTTATTTCCTTGCTTTTAAAATTGATATATTATACCAAAAAAATGTAATAAGTGATGAACACTTAAAACTTTACCAGTCCATAGATTGTATTTTTCCTGATTTTAGAGGAAAAAGATAGTTTTTATTGTGCATCAGCCGAATAATGCCAATGGCACTTTGCGATTTGTAGTTTTTTATAAATATAATCGCATCACCGTCTTTGGAAAACCTTGGAAACTCATTCACTCCTGTCGCAGTGAGCCTGCGAATAAAATCGGTCTCTGTGGAGATAAGATGCAGATTAAATGTATTTGCACTAAAAGCATTTGAACTCTCACGGGCCTCATAGACTACATAATGTCCTTGCGCACTGCATGAAGAGTTTGCTTTTCCATAATAGACCAGCTGTTCCACAAGCCCGTTGTCCAATCTTTTGGAAAACACATTGGGATAGCCTAAACGGGATGAAATAAAAATAATTTTATCATCTCCCATAAACTGTCCGTTTACATCTATTCCGCTGTATGTGGTAATTCTTTTATATTTTTTTGTCTCTGTATTGTAAAGATAAATATCCGGCTGACCGTCTCTTGCCATTGTGAGCAGCAGCTTTTTTCCGTCTTCGCTGACATCTGAACATACCATCATCCCGTCAGAAGATATAATGTTTTTCACTTTTGCAGTTTTAATGTCAACATATTTCAAAGTAGGTTCAAAAGAATCCAAAGATGTATAATAAAATGCGGTCTGTGCTTTGTTCGCCCATTTTGGAAAGATATTCAATCCGCCTGAGATGATTACATGCTGGTAAGAGAGTGTATAGTCCGCAATAATGATTTCACTTTTTTTAGGCGCAACTATACGGGAAAATATAACTTTTCTCTTCATCCATCCAACAGAAGGTTCACCCATAAACTCATTGATATCATAAGCCATTGCATGAGATATAAACATATAGATTTTTTTGTTGTTTACTCTGTATCGTTTTGAAAAGACTACTTCATTTTGGTGAAACAGAGTCATTTCAATATTTAAAGCTTTGTTGTCATCCTCAAACAGTTTATAGCGCAAAACATAATTCATATCTTTATTGGCAACAAGTACATTTGTATCATCAAAATCGGCAAACCTGTGATGTCTGTCAACATTAAATAAAGAAATAACATTTAAATCTGCTATCAAAGCTTTAAAAAAACGCAGCTTAAATGTGTCATTATAGCTGATCGACGCATCTTCAACTGCCAAGGAAGGCAAAGAGTCTGCTTTTTTCACTACTTCTATAGTTGCATCACCTGCAAAAGCAAGGCTGATTAAAATGAACAAAGAAAAAAATATTTTCAAAATCTACTCCTTAGAAATTAATATAACAATCGTTCTGCTCGGTCTGTTTTTCGGGTTAACAGGAAATACAACATCTTTTAATCGTTCTTTAATCCTGTCTGCTTCTTCATTGAGTGCTTCATTCTTAGAATAACTCAGTATTCTAAAATCAATAAGTTTACCAAAAGGGTCAAGTTCGATTACTGTTTTTACACTGTTGCCCTCACTGTTTTGCGGCACATTAAAATGTTGATAAACAATATCCTGAATTTTAGCCAAATATTCATTAACTTCATTCGCAGCAGATGTTGCTTCACTTTTTGACGGGTCATGACTTGCCTGAAGTGTACTGATCTTTTGTGTGACAGACTCTCTGTCTTCTTGTTTTGTGGGCCTGATTTTTCTTGTAATCTGTTCTATCCGTCTTTTATTGTCAGTTTTTTTAACTTTTTTTACACTGTTGTCTATTTTTTTTGTCCATACATCACTGAACAGATTATTGATATCTATGTTTTTTACAACTTTTTTAGTTGCGGGAACTGTTTTGGAACTTTTCTTTTTCATCGGGTGCTTTGTATTTGTGACATTAATTGAAACAGAAATATAATTTTCTTTTTTATAGCCATATGCTTTTGTTTTAGAAGCATGAAACATCATATAAAGAAATGAGAATAAAAAAAATGCAAAAAGGAAGAGTGACAAAAAGCCACTTATGTAAAAATAACGGCTGTTGTTATCCATTTGTAGCTAAAGATACCTCAGTGAAACCTGCCTGTTTAACCGCAGCAAGCACTGACATAACTATACCATAGTCCAAACGTTTATCTGCACTGATTAATACAGTTGCTTTTTTATTTAACTTTCTTGCATACAAGGAAAAGTTATCCATAAAAGCATTTAAGAGATAGTTGTCTTTATTGACTTTTATATTTCTGTCTTTGTCTATTGTTATATGCACAGGAGGAATCTTCGAGAGTTGCTCAGTTGTTGAGCCCTGCGGCAGTTTTATATTTTCTTCATATATAATATTTGGAGCGATAACCATTAAAACGACAAGCAATACAAGCATTACATCCACAAGGGGAGTAATATTAAGCTCTGGTTTTTCTTCCCAATCATACAGCACTGTTTTACGCCTTGCGTGCTAAAATCGCATCACTTTGCATTTGAGATAGCTTATAAGTTCATATGACTTTCTTTTTAAAACCTGATGGTATGTATAGGCGAATGTGGCTACAAATATACCTGAAGCGGTTGCGACTAATGCATCCGAAACGCCACTGGCAATAATTGACATACCTCCGCTGTTTTGTCCGATATGAGAAAATGTATCTAAAATAGAAACAACTGTACCAAACAGTCCGATAAAAGGAGAGGTAGAAGCAAAAACAGAAAGTACAGAAAGTCCTTTTGTCGCATCTTTTGTCGCAGCAAGCATACCGAGTCCTAAAACTTCTTTTGAAACAACATTACTGGTTTTTATAAAATTATTTAAAAAAGAGTTTTCATTGACAGTAGTAGCTCCAAGTAAAAGTGATTCAAGAGAAGCACTTTCACGAGAAAGCCAGTTATTAAGAGAAAAATAGCGGTAAAAAAACACCCAGTTCAATACTATAAAGTATAAAGAGAGCAGTAGCAATACTCCGAGAGTCACAGGGTGGCTTTTTAGATAAAAATCTATTAAATTATTAATCATACGGTTACTATATTAACTTTTGTGCGGCAGATTCTATTTTTGCTGATACTGATGCGATAGCAGTGCTTGAATCTGCAATTTCATTAATAAGTTTTTTTGCTGCATCAAGTGCCTGCGCAATCTCAGATTCAGTTTCACCGCGAATTGCAGCAGCACCTTCAACCAAAATAACAACTTTTTCTTCATCAACTTGAACAACACCCCAATTAACAACAATAGACTCGACTGATTTATCTTCTTTTTCGATATCTACCACGCCAGCTTCTAACAATGTAGTTAGAGATGCATGACCTGCCAGAACACCAAACTCTCCCTCTTTTCCAGGAAGAACAACACTGACAGCTTTACCATTATAGATTTCACCGTCAGGCGTTAGGATTTCAAGTTTAAATGTATCCATTACAGTCCTTTGTCTTAAGCAATATGCTTATTTATTTTTCTCATTCTTAGCAATAGCTTCATCCATATTTCCGACCATATAGAATGCACTTTCAGACATGTGGTCATAGTCACCGTTTAGGATGCCTTTGAAACCTGCAATTGTGTCTTCAAGTTTAACATATTTTCCTGGAGCACCAGTGAAAACTTCTGCAACAAAGAATGGCTGAGAAAGAAACTTCTCAATTTTACGGGCACGTTCAACAACATTTTTGTCATCTTCACTAAGTTCATCCATACCAAGAATCGCAATAATATCCTGCAAATCTTTATATTTTTGAAGTGTTTGCTGTACACCGCGAGCTACATTGTAGTGCTCTTCACCCAAAATTTGCGGATCAAGCAGTCTTGAAGTTGAATCCAATGGATCAACCGCAGGATAGATACCTTTTTCCGCAATTTTACGGTTAAGAACCGTTGTTGCATCCAAGTGGGCAAAAACTGAAGCCGGAGCAGGGTCAGTCAAGTCATCTGCCGGTACATATACTGCCTGTACAGAAGTAATTGAACCGTTTTTAGTTGATGTAATACGATCCTGCAGTGCACCCATTTCACGAGCCAATGTCGGCTGGTATCCAACAGCTGAAGGGATACGTCCAAGAAGTGCAGACATCTCTGAACCTGACTGTGCAAAACGGAAGATGTTGTCAATAAACATCAATACATCAAGTTTTTTTTCGTCACGGAAATACTCAGCCATAGTAAGACCTGTAAGCGCAATACGGTTACGTGCTCCTGGAGGCTCAGACATCTGACCGTAGCACAGTGCAACTTTGTCAAGTACGTTCGATTCTTTCATCTCGTAGTAAAGGTCATTTCCTTCACGAGTTCTCTCACCGACACCGGCAAATACAGAAAGACCGTCATGCCCGTGTGCAACATTATGGATAAGTTCCATGATGATAACTGTTTTACCGACACCTGCCCCTCCAAAGAGTCCGACTTTACCACCTTTTGCATATGGAGCAAGCAAGTCAACAACTTTAATACCTGTTTCAAACATCTCTGTAGTTGTTGACTGATCAACCAACGGTGGAGGATCACGGTGAATTGACCATGTTGGAGCATCAGTAACCTGCTCTCCTCCATCAATTGTTTCACCAATTACGTTAAAGATACGGCCGAGTACTTTTTCACCAACCGGAACACTGATCGGTGCACCTGTAGCTTTTGCGTCCATACCACGAACCAAACCTTCACTCATATCCATTGCAATCGTTCTAACACGACCGTCACCTAAGTGTGCTGCAACTTCTAATACCAAACGATGTTCACTACCTTCTAAATTAACATTCACTTCAATTGCTTCGTTAATTACTGGAAGATAACCATCAAAATCAACATCAACAACAGGACCCATTACCTGGCTAATTTTTCCAATCATATTTTTCTCCATTATTTCATAGACTCCACACCACTGATAATTTCTATCAGCTCTGTAGTAATAGCGGCTTGACGCGCTTTATTGTATTGTACATTTAAACTTTTTACCATCTCTTTTGCATTGTTCGTTGCTGTATCCATAGCCTGCATACGTGCAGAATGCTCTGCAGCAACTGAATCAATCAAAGAGTAGTACATATTGTAATTTACATATTTTTCAATTAAAGACTCAAGCATTTTATCTTCATCTTCTGCTTCAATTTCCATCATTGATTTTGATTCTACTTCTTTACAATCAAAATCATTTACATCAATAGGTAAAACATTGTTTACATGTAACTCTTGTGTTATCATGTTTTTATAGCCGTTATAAATAATATGAACAGCATCCGTTTTACCCTCTTTGTAATCTTCGATAGAAGTTTTTATAAATTCATCAGATCTCGTTTTATTCGGCTTAGAACTTAAGTTTATGACAGTATCAAACATTTCAACTTCATTATACTTATAGTATTCTATCCCTTTTTTACCGATTCCGCGTAAACGCACTTTTACTTTTTTCTCTTTGTACTCTTTTAGAAGTTTATTCACAGCTTTAATTGTTTGAATATTAAAACCGCCACATAAACCTTTATCTGCAGTTACAAAAATAATGTCAACCATTTTTGGGTTTTCAATTGCTGTAAAAAAGCGATTTTCCAACCCTCCAACTCTGTTGCATTCTATGCGTCCAGCTATTTCGGCAATGACCTGATTCATTTTTTGAGCATAAAGACGAGAACGTTTTGCAAGTTCTTCTGCACGGCGAAGCTTGGCAGTCGATACAAGCTTCATCGCACGAGTCGTCTTTTGAGTGTTTGAAACACTCTTAATCTGTCTTTGAATATCTTTCAAGTTTGCCATAAGTTATTCCTTAGTTAGCTACAAAGCTGGCTTTGAACTCTTCTAGTGCTTTCATCAATAGTGTTTTTGTTTCATCATCTACTTTTTTAGTACTTCTGATATTTTCAAAGATCTGAGGATATGATGCTTCTATAAACGGATACAGTTCTGCTTCAAAACGAACAACATTTGATACATCCATATCATCCAGGAAACCTTCATTTCCGGCAAATATAATAACAACCTGTTTTTCAGCAGGAAGTGGTGAAAAAGGCCCCTGTTTTAGGATTTCAACCATTCTTTGTCCACGCTCTAACTGTTTACGTGAAACTTCATCAAGATCAGATGCGAACTGGGCAAATGCCTGCAATTCTCTAAATGATGCAAGATCAAGTCTTAATGTACCTGCTACCTGTTTTGTAGCTTTAATTTGCGCAGCACCACCAACACGAGATACTGAAAGACCGACATTGATCGCAGGACGAACACCTGAATTAAACAAGTCAGTTTCCAAGAAAATCTGACCATCGGTAATAGAGATAACATTCGTAGGAATATATGCCGCAACGTCTCCGGCCTGTGTTTCAATAATAGGAAGAGCAGTTAAAGAACCGGCTCCGTTTTCGTCAGACATTTTTGCAGCACGCTCAAGTAAACGGGAGTGAACATAAAAAACATCACCAGGATATGCTTCACGACCCGGAGGACGACGAAGAATCAGTGACATTTCACGATATGCAACCGCATGTTTTGACAAATCATCATATACAATCAAACCGTGTCTTGCATTGTCACGGAAATACTCACCCATAGTAACACCGGTATACGGAGCTAAAAATTGAAGTGCAGCAGCTTCAGCAGCAGTAGCAGATACAATAATTGTATATTCCATTGCTCCGTGATCTTCCAGACGACGAACGATTTGTGCAACAGTCGACTCTTTTTGACCGATGGCAACATATATACATACAACACCGTTGCCTTTTTGGTTGATGATTGCATCTAACGCAACTGTAGTTTTACCGGTTTGTCTGTCACCGATGATAAGTTCACGTTGCCCGCGACCAATCGGAACAAGTGCATCAATTGCTTTGATACCCGTTGCAAGTGGCTCATGTACAGATTTTCTGTCCATAATTCCAGGTGCTTTTTCTTCTACAAAACGAACTTCTGTAGTATCAATCGGACCCTTACCGTCAATCGGTTCGCCAAGTGCATTTACAACACGGCCAAGAAGGGCATCCCCTACAGGAACTTTTAGAAGTGTTCCCAAACGCTTCACGCTCATTCCCTCACGAAGTTCAGGACCAGAACCGAGAATAACAACACCAACGCTGCTCTCTTCCAGGTTTAGAACCAAACCTTTTGTTCCCTCTTCAAATTCTACCATTTCTCCCGCCATAACATTGCTCAGTCCGTAAACCTTCGCAACACCATCGGCATAAGAAACAATTTTACCTGTTTCATTGATATCAACACTTAGTTCAAAGTTGTCGATACGCTCTTTAATTATTGAGCTGATTTCATCAGCTTGAATTTTTGCTACCACTATTGTTCTCCTCTCATTGAAAGTTAAATTGCTTTTATTATATGTTCTATAATTTGTCTGTCTATTCTGTCTTTAGAAAAATTAATTTCTATACCAAGACCTTCTACTTCTACTTTTATACCGTTAAAGTCATTTTTAACAAATGTCAGGCTGATAGTTACATCATACTTTTTGCCTAAGCCGGCACTCAATTCTTCTATTACTTTTGAATTGATATCTGTATCACTGTAAATAACACCTTCATAAGTTTTAGCCGCTTTTGCCAAATCACTTTTCAATTCCTGTGCAATTGCCGGAATAATATTGATACGTTTGTTTTCTACCAACAGCTTGATAAAGTTGTTGATTTTATCAGAGTTGGCACTTTTTACCGCCTCTAACAAAATCTTTGATTTTTCTTGAGCTTTTATGCTTGGGTTAGCAATAATACTGACAAACTTGTCATTTTTAAATGACTCTGCCAAGGCAGAAAATACTGTTGTCATATTTTGCATAGATGCTAAGTCAGAACCCATACCTAAAGCTTTTATGTATCGTTTTGCAATCAGTTCTTCCATATCAGGCAACCTTTTTCAAAATGATATTAGCCATAGTTTCTCTGTCAAAACTATCACTGCTTTGTTTCAATGTCTCTTTTAAGACATCTTCAACAACACTGCGAATCATTTTCTTTTCTTCAAATTCTTTTTTGAGAGCAAATTTTTTCACCATAGCTTCAATATCACTTTCTGCCTGTGCAATAATCGTGTCATTCAAAATTTTGTTCTCTTTTTTAGAAACAATCGCCAACTCTTCAGCAAACTTTTCAGCCTCAGAAATTTTTGCCAATGCCTCTTTTTTAAGAGCGATTGATTCATTCAGCTTTTCCTGAACCTTTTTCAATTCGTCAGCTATTGCCTGACTTCTTGATGCAAAGAAATTCTTTACAGGTTCCCCAACTAGATACCAAACAAGCCCGGCAAATAACAGGAAGTTTACAGTTCTTTGAACTATGTCTGTTCCTGCATGCTCGTGCCCAGATGCCAATGCATAAGTTGATATCATTAGCATTAATACTAAAATTCTACTCACATTACACCTTTATATCTGACTAAATTTAGCTTTTACAGCTTCTTTAAATACCGGAACTTGTGACATTAAGTCAGAAGTCAACTCATCTTTAGATTTTGCAAGTGATTGCTCAAACTCTAAATACTCTGCCGCGAGTTCAGCACGTTTTGATTCTAACTTACTGTCAGCTAATTCCTTAGCATCCGCGATAACTTTTTCTCTTAGGGCCGCAGCTTCCAGCTTGGCATTCATAATTATTGACTCTGCTTTTGCTTTGAGCTCATTGATTTCATTGTCATTTGATCCTACTTTTTCAAGATCTTTTTTAATGTCATCATCACGCTTTTGCATAAAAGAAAGTAATGGGTTATAAAGCCAACTGTTCAGAACGGCTATAAGGGAAACAAATACAACAAATGTAGCCAAAAGTAGTATTGGATTTATATCTAACATAGCACCTCCTAAAAGTTGCGTGATTATACTATTATAAAATTGAAACGATAGTTAAATGGAGGTATAAATTTGTTATTTGCGTGATTAGTTTCTAAAATGTGTCAAAAATTCATCAATTTCATCTTGTGATGCAAAACTGACGGTTATTTTATTTTTAGAAGCCTTTACATGGAATCCAAGTGCACTGAATTTTTCTTTTATCTGTGTAAAATCATAATCGGCATCGCTCTTTTTGACAGACTCAGTTGGTGCAGGCTCTACATTTTTCATGTTTTTTATCATAGCTTCAACTTCGCGTACACTCAGTTTCTGCCCTATAATCGAATTGAGTATCAGCTGCTGGTCTTTTTCATTTAACCCAACCATTACTTTTGCATGTCCTGCTGAAATCTTTTTTTCAACCAGTGCCTTTTGTGTCTTTGGAGCAAGCTGCAGCAGACGCAGAGTATTTGTTATATGGGTTCTGCTTTTATGAATAATATTGGCAAGTTCGTCATGTGTTACATCATGCAGCTTTATAAGTTCTGTATATGCTTCTGCCAGTTCTACAGCATTTAATTCTTCTCTTTGAATATTTTCAATCAACGCGAATTGCCGCATTTTTTGTTCATCAGAGTTGAGAACTACTGCCCGTATCTCTTTGAGTTTTGCAAGCTTTGAGGCGCGTAGTCGCCGCTCTCCTGCAATTAAGATATAGCCGTCAATATCTTCTGTTACAACTATAGGCTGAATCAGTCCGTCATTTTTTATGGATTCGGCAAGTTCCAGAAGGCAGTTTCGTCAAAGGATTTTCTTGGCTGAAAAGGATTCGGTCGGATGTCCTTGAGCGGAATCTCCAATACAGCATCATACTGGCTTCCTTCATTTTCATATGCCTCGTCTATTTCTCCAAGAAGGCATCCAGCCCTCTGCCTAGTTTTTGTGACTTCATTATCGTATAATCGCCTGTGCTAAATTTTGGTATGCAATAGAACCGCTTGATTTTACATCATACAAGATTGCAGGTTTTCCGAATGACGGAGATTCTGCAAGTCTTACATTTCTCGGTACCACTATATATTTATCTGCAGCATCTTTAAACAGTTTGCCTTTAAAATGCTGACGCAAATCTGCAAATACCTGTTTGGACAAATTGTTTTGTGATGAAAACATAGTTGGAAGAAAGCCTCTTACCGCAAGTTTCGGATTAATTGATTTTCTTACCAACTTGACAGTATTGAGAAGCTGTGCCAACCCTTCAAGTGCAAAAAATTCACACTGTATCGGAATAATGACCGAGTTTGCCGCTGAAAGTGCATTGATTGTCATCGGACCAAGCGCCGGCGGAGAATCTATAATAATATAATCATACTCTTTTTGTACATTTGCAATCGCTTTTTTCAAAACAAGTTCACGCCCTTTGGCTTTGTCTGCATCATAATACTCTTTTTCTATTCCCACAAGACCTATGTTTGAAGGTGCTAAATGCAGGGTAGGCAGGTCTGATTTGAGAATAATTTCTTTGAGCTTTTTAGTACCTATAAGCACATGATAAATATTAAACTCATAATCATTTCTGTGAAAGCCCAATGATGTCGTGGCATTTGCCTGCGGATCTGAGTCAATCAAAAGCACTTTTTTTTCTGCAACAGCAAGTGACGCTGCCAAGTTTACAGCGGTAGTCGTTTTGCCTACTCCGCCCTTTTGATTTGCAATTACTATTACTTCACTCATCGCCTGCTGTATATCCTCTCACCATTTATATTCAAACTGCCATCACTCTCGAGTACACAAGACTCAAGTGATATTTTTTTACCATCACTATGGGTAAAAAACTCCTTGTTGTTTTCAAATTCTAACTTATATTTGCTAAAAACTTGCTTCCATAAAACCTTTTTTTCTATATTTTTCAAATATGCTGCAATTAATATTTTTCTGTTGAGCGTAATATCCAATGATGCAAAGCCCTGTGGTGCTGTTACAAGGTTTATTCCCACACCGCAGACAAGTGTATCGTCTACTCTGTTTGTAATCATTCCGCCTGTTTTTTTTGTACCGATATAAAAATCATTCGGCCACTTTAAAAAAACTTTTGAACCAAATTCAGATAAAGTTTCTTTGAGCAGATAAGAAAAGTACAGTGACACAGATTCTAATTTTAAATCATGAGGCAATTGTTCTGTATCCAGGGCAAAGGACAAAAAAGATTTCCTTTTTGGGAACTCCATTCGTTATTTCGACTGCCGATTCCCTTTGTCTGAATATCTGCAACCACAGCCACAGGAGCAGTCAGCTTCTTGTTTTTCAACTGTTCTTTTAAAAAAAGCTGCGTTGATGGCAGTGTATTATAGTAATGTATCTTCAAGTCCGAGTCTTTTCCCGTTAATATAAGAGATAACATCCATCTCTTTTTTTGACTGTGGCTGTACCTTATAAATACGAAGAGCCCCCTGCTTACATGTAACGACAATACTTTTTTTGTCTATTGCAGTTATTTTGCCGGCATCAGCATGTTCTTCATCTTTTTTTTCAAGCTGTATCTCTTTTAGTTTCAGTCCGCTTGCAAGATAAATTCCCGGCCATGGTGTAAAAGCACGGTATTTGTTATAAATCTCCTGCGCATTGTCAAAGACAACTGCACCGTCTGCTTTTGTTATTTTTTTACAATAAGAAGCATGTGCATCATCCTGTTTTTTGGGCGTATATATATGAAAATTGCGCAGCACATCTATCGTCAGATCAGCAGCAGTCTGTGTAAGCTTTTCAAACAACTCTTCAACCATCATCTCCTCACCGACAGAGACTTTTTCGATTTTTAAAATGTCACCCGTATCAAGCCCCTCTTCCATAAGCATGGCAGTTACACCGGTTGTCTTGTCACCGTTTAACAAGGTTTGCTGTATCGGACTTGCTCCGCGATATTGCGGTAACACCGAAGCGTGAAGATTGATACAGGGTGCATGATCTAAAATTTCTCGTGGTAAAATCTGCCCGTATGCAGCCACTACTATAAAATCACAGGGAATTTCCAAAATCTCTTTTACAGTTTCCTCATCCCGAAGTTTTTTTGGCTGATAGAGCGGAATGTTATGCTCTTGCGCAGTAAGCTTCACAGGAGGAGGCGTAAGTACTTTTTTGCGCCCGACAGGTTTGTCAGGCTGTGTATAGACGGCAACAACATTTATATCTTCTGTTGCTATTACTTTTTGAAGAATTTTCTGGGCATACTCAGGTGTCCCCATAAATATTATATTTTTCATTGCTAACCTTTACATGTAAAGAGAGTACCGCCCTTGTGGGAACCTTCAAGCATAAAACTTTTCACATCACTTAAATCAAAACCACTGGCAAGAAATGTATCTATGTTTGCCTGCAGAAGATATTCTGCGGCTTTTAGTTTCGTAACGATACCCCTGTTGCAAAAACATTGTTTGGAGTGACTTCTTTATGCAGTTCTTCCTCACTGATTTTGTTTACTGTTTTGAATGCTTTTGCCTCGGGATTTTTTCTCGGATCGCTGTCATAATAGGCATCAATATCTGAAAGAATCACAAGCATATCGGCTGCATGTCTTTTGCTATATATGCTGAGAGCTGGTCATTGTCACCAAGTTCAAGTTCATCTGTTGCCGTTGCATCATTTTCATTGACAATAGGAAGTACACTGTTTTGCAAAAGCGTTTCAACAGTTGCGCGCACACGCTTAATATCAGAGGAGTATTCAATTTGCAGCAGTCACTAACACCTGTGCTGTCAGTATTTCGTATTTTGAAAACTTGTTCGCATATTTATTCATCAAAATAGGCTGGCCTATTGCGGCTAAAGCCTGTTTGTTTGCAATATTGTTTCTATCGAGTTTCAGCTCGGTATAACCACCCGCAACTGCACCGGAAGAGACCAAAATCACCTCATGCTCTTTTTTTAACTCGCTTAGAAATTCTACGAGAGAACGCATACGATCAAGTGCTATATTGCCATCCTGGGTTAAAACGGCACTGCCTACTTTGACTACAACACGCATGGAATTACTGCCTTGTTTGCTGTACTAAATTAAAGAGTGCGTACTTTAAAGGTTCAATATTTTTGTTAATCGCGGAAGAAATAGGCACAACAAAATAAGGTTTTTCTCTATCATACCCTAATGTTTCATCAACACTCCCCTGAATAAAATAAGGTAAATCCTCATCAAAATCAAATTCACTTCCCTTGCTGGACTCAAGATCAAGCATCTTGATAAATTCGGCGATTTTTTGGGAAACTTCTTCTTGAGGCACTATATCTGTTCGTGTTAATGCTATTGCATATCGCGAAGTGCCCAACTTTTGTGAAAAAGAAGCTACTTCGTCTTTGAGTACCTCTATCTGTTCTTTGAGATCTCTGTACGATGCCAAATCTATCATAAACAGCAATATCTCTGTTCTTTCGATATGACGAAGAAATTCTATTCCAAGGCCTTGCCTTCATGCGCTCCGCCGATAATTCCGGGAATATCTGCCATAACAAATGATTCATAATCTCCGATATTTACCTGACCGAGTTTCGGCGTTAATGTTGTAAACTCATAATTTGCAATTTCAGGTCTTGCATTGGACACAGTAGAAATAAGCGTAGACTTTCCGACATTTGGAAAACCGACCAGTCCGATATCTGCAATCAGTTTCAAATCAAGCTTGATATTTCTCGTTTCACCCTTTTCACCGGGCTGTGCATACGTCGGTCTTTGGTTTGGTCGGTGACTTAAAGTGTGTATTGCCGAGTCCGCCTTTTCCGCCTTGCAGAAATTTCACTTCCTGTCCGTCTTCAACCATATCAAAAAGAACTTCACCGCTTTCCTGGTCAATAATCTGTGTTCCGGGTGGGACAATAATGACTTTTTTTGCCCCTGATTTTCCGGTACAGTTTGAACCTTCGCCGGGTTTGCCGTTTTCAGCTTTTATATGCATTTTTCTCTGGAAGTGTGAAAGTGTATGCGTATTGTTGTCGCACTTAAACCATATATCACCGCCTTTTCCGCCGTCGCCACCGTTTGGACCACCATTGAGTACAAACTTTTCACGGCGAAAAGCCACACACCCTTGCCCGCCTTTTCCAGAACTAACTGTTAATTCGACACTATCTGTAAACATTCGTGAATCCTTTTTATGGCTTTATGCCATTGTAAATACTTAAGAAAATACTATGAATTATAAAGTAACTTATTAAATATTTTGAATTTTCTTTGTGGAATATGTTTCCATCGGATATGATGGAAACAAGAGGTTTTATACTGTAGAAATTACGCAGCAGGTATAATGGAAACTTGTTGACGCTTTTTGTCTTTTCGCTCAAACGCAACAACACCGTCAACCAAAGCAAATATAGTATGATCTTTTCCCATACCTACATTTTTGCCTGGATGAACTTTTGTTCCTCTTTGACGAATAATGATGTTACCGGCCACTACAGCCTCTCCACCAAATTTTTTTACACCAAGTCTTCTACCAGCCGAATCACGATTATTCTGTGTACTACCCTGACCTTTCTTATGTGCCATACTATTCTCCTTAAGTTATTTTAGCTTATGCAGCTATTTTCGTGATACGAACACGAGTATGATCTCTTCTGAAACCACGTTTCACTTTACTATCTTTACGACGACGCTTTTTGAAAATTACAACTTTCTTGTCACGTCCCTCGCTGATAACTTCAGCAGTTACAACAGCACCGTCAACATACGGAGCTCCCATTTTAAGTTCGCCAGCATTAACTGCTAGAACTTCTTTGATTTCGATAGTAGCTTCAGGTTCTAAAGATAATTTGTCTAATGAAAGAACATCACCCTCTTGAACTTTATACTGTTTACCACCATTTTTAATAATTGCATACATCTATGGTCCTTAAATATTTTTAGGTTGTATTTCTACAAAAAGTGCGGAATTATACCCATTCAAGCTTTAAGTTTTGTTTAATTCTTATTTAAATCTAAACTTCTTTACCAGAAATATTACCTTTTTAATAACAATTCGTACAAAAAAAAGCAAAATATACACAATAAATGCATATATAAAAGGGTGATAATAATTACCTCGTTCGTGTATATGAGCTAACCTGTTGCCAACGTGAAACAACAAATCAGGGTGCATTAAAAAAGAGAGTAAGATAAGGAAAACAGTATATATAACTGCTTCTCTTATCAATACTTTTTTCATGCTACATTAAACCTCTCATCATTAAATACCAATACATAGGTTTTAACATATAAAGGTCAAATGCCCACCATATCCATCTTTGTTCACCTACAGCTAATGGAAATGACGGTGCTGCTCCTTTATAGTTAAACTCTGCTAGAATAATTTTTCCGTATTGCGTTTTGAGTGGACATACAGTATAGCCGTCAAATTTTTCTTTCGGCTTTTTACCTTCCATTACAGAAATTAGGTTGCCAACTACAATTGGCCCGTGATGACGAGCTGATCCGCCTGTTTTACCTTTTGGTACACCACAAATATCTCCAATTCCAAATACATTTTTATAACGTCTGTGTTGAAGTGTATACTGGTCAACTTCTAACCAGCCTTTTCCTGTACCTTTTTGCCATGCAAGTTTAGAATTTGCCACCGCATCAACAGCAGCCATTGGCGGAACAATATGAATAAAATCATATGCCATTGTGACTTTTTCAGTTTTTTTAATGATATCATACTCTTCTAAATCTTCATCATACTCACCTTTTACTTCATATTTATGTTCAAAAGTTGCTATCTTTTTTTGGGCATCAATTGCTATAAGGTTATGCTTAAATTTATTTGTAATATTTCCATATCTAGGCTGTACTTCTTCTACAAGCGTTTTATTTACCGCAGGAACACCAAAAAGTTTAGAACCGTTTGTTGCAAATGTATAATCAGCAGTGAGACCCTTTTCTTTTAAATAATCATCACTCAAGTAAAGAATTTTTTGAGGGGCACCACCACATTTTATTGGAGTTGCAGGCTGCGTACAAATAACTTTTGGCTTTCCTTTTGAAGCTGCATCTTTTAACTCATTAAACCACTTCCAAGTCAGTTCTCCACCTACAGCAGTTCCTTCTTCAGGATTGTTCAGATATACAGATGAAATACCATTTTTTCCTATCATATCTTCTGTAAGTCCCTCAATCCATTCATAATGGTATTGTAATCCTGTTGCCACAACAAGATAATCATAACTTACTTCTTCTCCTGCTCTTGTCACAACTTTGTTGTTATCAGGATCAAAAGTTTTTACTTCATCTTTTATCCATTTCACATCATCAGGGATAAAATCTTTGTTCTCTTTTAGTAAGTCGTCTGTTGTCATCTCACCAGCGGCAACAAAAACTTGACCCGGCTGATAAATATGCTTGTCATTTGGCGCAATGAGTGTAATATCAGGATTAGACAGAGCCCGGTGCAGGCGAGCCATAGCCATAATACCACCAGCACCTCCACCAACAATAACTATTTTTCCTGTAGCATCAGATGCCTCAGCTTTTGTAAAAGAGCTGCTTCCGGTACTTGCAAGTACACCTGCTGCAATTGGCGAGATTCCCATAAGTTTAATGGCATCACGACGCGATAGACCAGTCTTGCTTACCTTCTCATCTAAAAAATTTTCTATCTCTTTATTTTCTTTCATTTTTTCCCTATTTTTAATATTTATATCTCAAATAAAATCTTACATCCTGCGCACTTTTTGCATCACCTGTTTGTAAATCAGGTGATGCCCAAAACTCTTCTATATTTGATTTGTATTTATAATCCATATATGTATATCGCAACTGCGTAGAAAAATGACCACCTTCTAAAGGTAAATTCCAATATGCTTCATACGCATTACCGCGAGTGGCAATTTTTGAACTACTCATCGTATCTTCAGCCCATGTCATTGGAGCCCAGTACTTTGTACCATAGTTATATTCCAAACCAATTCTACCATCTTCAGTAAATGTGTCCGGGAAAATAAAACCAGTCCAAAAACTATAACCTGTTTGCGTTTTATCACTGCCTAACATTTTATATCCACTTTTAGGATCACTTGTCGTGAATGCGACTGAAACAAAAAATGTTGAATCATCTAAAAAGTCTATATCTTCATTTAAGCCGTCTACCTGCAATGATACCGCACCCATATGTTTTAAACCTGCTCCTGTTGTTGCACCGTTAGGATTTTGTGTAGAAACTAAATTCTGATTAGTTCCCATAAAATCGAAGATTGCAGTATATTGAGCCATTAAATTATATTGTCCATCATTGTAAATACTCATCGGAATAACAAAGAAATTAACATTTGCATCCGTCGAATTTACATCCGTATATGGTGTTCCACTGTACGAAGCTTGATTTATATTTGTATATGATCTTCCAAGTACAAATTTCACATACGAACCCTCAAGTCCAAATGCATTACCGATTCTAAGCATCGCACCATCAACTTCCATATTGGTAATATGTGCTAAAGGAGAACCAGGTTTTTTAAGCCCTTCTCTGTGATTTGCCAAGAATCCGTCAGAAGCTGCACGGCGTCCGGCACTAATACTTACAGGATGTTTTCCATTTGTGATCTTATACACAAAATATGCCCGTCTTAATTTTAAAGTAATATCATCTGCTTTTGAACTTGCACGCCAATTTACATTTTGAAATTGATCTGTTGCAGGAAGGTTATTTCCACCCCAAGTATTATAAACAGCTATTTGTCCTTTAAAAGACAGTTTTGATGTCGGTGCAGCCCCCATTCCAAGCCATAAGCGACTGGTTAACAGAGATGGATTACTCACACTTCCTCCACCTTTAAGTTTATAATTTAAATTATCATATGCTGTACGAAAATCAATATTCCATTTAATATTGTCATATGCATCATGTTTTTTAACTTTAGCAAGTGACTTATTAGTCCGTGTTTGTTTCTTTTCCAATTTGTTTACTTTATCAGTCAATGCTTTGATTTGTTCTTTTAAATCAGAAATATCATCAGCAAAAGCATTGAGTGCTAAACCGCTAATAACGGCAAGTGAAAGTAATACTTTTTTCATATATTGTCCTTACATGTAGAATTTATGTTAGATGTAAAATAAGATAAGTGCAGGTGCACTTATACTTTTAATTAACAAGAAGGGATGTTACCACTGTCACTTGCGAAGTCATGAACAAAGTCATATAAATGTGAAGAGAATTTTTTCTTAAATTTTGCACTGTCAAAAAAGTCAGCTCCCGCCGGACATGCTTCAGTCATCACTTTTCCAAGTTCACCATTCTCTTTTGCTTCTGCCCATTCATCTTGTGTATGTTTTGCTGCGAATACTGCACCTGAAAAACCACAAACACTTTTAAGCTTTTTCTGATAAATTCTCATACCTTTATCCGCATCTGCACTGGCTGCAGTAGATAGTAAACCTAAACCAATTATGGCAGCTAATGCCACTTTTTTATATGTTCTCATTTTAATTCCTTTGTTGACTTATTTAATTGATAAGATGAGATTATACAACCTCAATCTTTAAAATAAGTTAAACTTAACATATGTATTTATAGTGATTATAATTACAATAAAAACGTCAAATGAAGATCAAAAGGAATAAGAAGGAAGAAGCTTCCTCAAGAGGAGGAAGTTTAAAAAGAGTAATTTGTCACTAATGCAACTGCATCTATTTCGACAAGTGCATTTTTAGGAAGTGTTTTTACTGCTACAGTTGAACGTGCCGGTTTATGTTCACCGAATGCTTTTTCATATACTGCATTCACTGCTGCAAACGAGTCCATATCTGCTAAAAAAATTGTTGTTTTAATAACATCATTTAAAGAGCTTCCAGCTTCTTCTAAAACAGCTTTAAGGTTTTGCAACACGGCAACAGCCTGAACACCTACATTTTCTTTTAACAACTCATCACTACCCTCTGGTGTTAATGCAATTTGCCCTGATGTGTATACTACTCCATTTGCCACTATTGCCTGTGAGTATGGTCCGATTGCCGATGGTGCTTTATTTGTTTGTACTGCTTCCATTGTTTGTATCCTTTAGTTTTATATAATTTTCTTGTGCATTATCCATAAATGAATCGAATAGTTCTTCATCTCTGTAACCCAAAGATGAGTAAAGTATCTTCCCCTTTGCATCTACAAAATAGTGTCTTGGAACCGGTGACGTTTTAAAACCTTTTGGTATAAAATGGCGGTCTCTAGAGAGTAAAACTGTAACAAATTCTTTATTAACTCTCTCTTTAATCTTTTTGTTTTGCAAAGTTGTGTTTTCAAACTTTTTACACCATCTACATGTATCTGAAACTATTAAAACATAGACAAGTTTATGTTCTTTTTTGGCAGTTAGCAGTGCTTTAGAATAATCGCACGGCCATTTCAGTTCTGCTCCAAAAATCATTTCACTGAGTAACAGAAGCATCAAAATAAATTTCATTATTTATTCCAATTTTCTATTAGACAGCTAAAAACTCTATATAAATCTTCTACCTCTTTTTTTGTTGTCCTCTCATTTATTGAATGAATCGTGTCATTACGTACACCAAATTCTATAACATCCACACCAAGAGGCGCTATAAACCTTGCATCGCTCGTTCCGCCGGCAGTAGAGTGTTTTGGCTCTTTACATGTAACCTGTTTTATAGCTGCATCTATCTTTTTGACCAGTTTTGTATCTGTATCTGTTTTAAAAGGGTATGAACCTTGTGTCAGACGAAGTTCATAATCAAGCCCCTGTAAATGTTTTGCTACAAAGTCACGCACCTCTTTTTGCGTGGTTTTTGTATTATTTCTGACATTAAACATCATTTGGAGTTCATTTGGGGTTACATTTGTCACCTGCATACCTGAACGTATATCTGTAATGACAAACTTTGAAGGAGCAAAAAACTCGTCACCTTCATCCAAATCAACGCCCGCCATATCACCCAATACTTTTGCTATATTATGAATAGGGTTTATTGCCTTCTCAGGGTATGCAGCATGTCCCTGCTTGCCTTTAACTGTAAGATACCCGTTAATAGAGACCGCGACGTCCAACTTTTATGGCATCTCCAAATTTATCTTCACATGTAGGCTCAGCAACCACACAGGCATCCGGAAGCATATTATGTTGCTGTAAATACTCTAACACTTTTACGGTGCCTGCTGTTGCCTCACCCTCTTCATCTGATGTTAAGATCAAAGAGAGTGTGCCTTGAAAATTTTGCGTATCTTTGACGGCCTGTATAAATGCCGCCAAACCGCTTTTCATATCTTGTGCGCCGCGACCATATATAAAGCCCTCTTTTTCCACAGCTTCATACGGGTTTGTATCCCATCCTTTTCCTGCAGGAACAACATCAACATGCCCGGCAAAACAGAGATGCTCACCCTCGGAAAATCTTTTATAGATAAAAAGATTTTTAACATCTTCAATATCAATTCTTATCGCTTCAAAACCGGGAAGATAATCCTCAACAAAATTCAAAATACCGCCATCATCCGGTGTTTCACTTTTTGAGTTGATCAGATATTTAAAAAGTTGAATCACATCCATCATTTAATTCTTTGGGTTTTCATAAAACACATAGGGTGTTGAATAATTACTGATTTCAAAGTAGACTTTTTTCTCCCCTTTATCAACTACAAAATTTCTGTTTGTATCTATATAACCATACCCGTAGCGGTAGTTTCTCGGTGTATTTCCGTCTGTACTCGTCGCTGTGGTAAGTTTGTCAATTTTGATAAATCTCTGCACCAGTTTGCCGCCCATATAAATATCAAGCACACCGTTTGTTCCTGTCCAGTTTTGGATAGAGCGTCCTATTTTATTTTGTGCTTCTTGCGTACATCCGCTCAAAAAGAACACTGTGAGTGTAAAAAGCAGAATAATAATTTTATTTTTTTTCATAATTTTCTCCGAATTTCAGTTTCTTTACTGCCAACTCTTCATCTTCTTGCCGCATTAATGATTCACCGACCAAAAATGCGTCAACCCCTGCTTTGCTTAAATCTTCAAGCTGTCCATGCTCGTATATGCCACTCTCCGCCACAATAATTTTTCCGTTTGGTATTAAAGGAATCAATTCATAGCAAAGGTTCATATTCATCTCAAACGTCTGCAGATTTCTGTGATTTATTCCGATAATATCTGCCCCGGCATAAATAGCTTTTACCAAATCTTTTTGTCATGCACCTCAACCAAAACTTCCAATCCCAAGTGTCTTGCATAGCCCAGCAAATCTTTGAGCTCTTTCTTGCTTAAAGCTGCTGCAATAAGCAAAATAAAATCAGCCCCAAAAACCAGAGCTTCAAGTACCTGATATTTTGAAATAATAAAATCTTTTCTTAAAAGAGGAACAGAAACATATCTGCGAATACCTGCAAGATAATCAAGAGAACCTTGAAAAAAGTGCGGTTCCGTTAAAACAGAAATAGCACTTGCCCCTCCCCGTTCATACGCCTGAGCAATGGCGAGCGGATCAAAATCTTCACGAATGACACCCTTTGAAGGCGAGGCCTTTTTCACCTCAGCAATAATTCTGTACGGGTCTTCCTCTGTAGCTTTTAAAAACGGAATTACATCACGCGGCTGTCTGGCATTGAATGCAAGAGAACGTCCTAACCAGTCCAGAGAAAACTCTTTCTCTCTTTGTATCAGATCTTCTTTTGTTTTTTTAATAATATCATCTAAAATCATCTTTTTTTCTTCCCCTTTTTGTGTTCTAAACTCTTTTTGTAACATGCCTCTATTTTCTTTACATGTAAGAGTACTTCAGGATTGTCTCCGCCTTCCATATTGACTGCCCTGTCCATCACTTTTTTCGCTTCAACGCACTTTCCAAGTTTATAATAGCCCCATGCCAGCGAATCCAGATAAAATGCAGAATCCGGATTTGTTTTTAACACTTTTTTGATGTAGTACATACCTTTTTTGATATCCAGGTCATGATCAATCAGAATATAGCCCAAATAGTTTAGATAGAGTGGTTCATCTGTCTCTTTGGTAACTTTTGTCAACTTTTTTACTATAGACGCCAAAAGCTTTTTTGTCATTTTCTTGCTGTGTGCTTCATACTCATAAACAGCACTTTGTCCCAAATATTTTATATCCCCGCTTTTTTCATAAAGTTTCTGCGCCAAAGCACTTGCTTTTGCATAATTTTTCCCTGTCGTATAGAGTTCTAAAAGTACCGTATCATCTGCATGTGTCTCTTCCAAAAAGTCAATAAGTTTGACATAGTCTCTTTTATAGGCATATATACGGATTATTTTTTGTGCGACTGATTTGTCTTTTTTTAAATTGTAGAGTCTTTTATATACAGAGAGCAAACCTTCAATATTGTTTTCATTACTGTAAATTCCGATCAAACGGTTACAAATAAGCTGTGAGCATCCGTGCATGCGTGTATGTGTCTCAAGATAGGCAATCGCATCTTTTTTCCTGTGCAGATTAACATACAGAATAATTGCCATTTTATCAAGTATTTTTTCGTTATACTCTTTCATATATGCACTGTTAAGATACTTTAAAGCTACATCAAATTCCTGGTTTTTGATATACACATCACTGGCTAAAAGGTAATCCTCTGCTTTTTGTGTTTTTTTTGCAAGTGCGATTGAGAGTTTTTTTGCATAATCGAGTTTTCCCATTTCCGTCAAAGCAATGATTTTTAGACGGATAAGCGCTGGATCAGAGAAAGTACCCTCTGTTATTTCATCAACTTTTTCAATCACTTTTTCATTCTTTTTTGCCAAAAGATAGTTATGCAAAGAGCGATACAGATACTCTTTTTTGGATGCTTTGTCATAAAGTTCTTCAAAACGCTTTGCCGCCACATCATAATGTTTTGTAAGTTCAGCATTTAACGCAAGCATGATATAGAGATCTTCACCCTCAAAAGCTTTTTCATTTGGACTTATCGGTCTGGGATGCGTTGAGCATGAAACAAAAAACAGCGACACTGTTACTAAAAGGAGAATTCTAATCATCTATTATTCCTGGACACTCAAGTTTTAGCTCATCAACTCTGGTTTTGTAATAATCCCAAAAAGGAAATGTTTTACACTGATTTGGACGGGCACTGTATATTTTACACCCATTTGTTTTTCTGTCATAAAAAACACATTCATAGGAGTCATTGATTTTATTTTCTTTGATAGAGTATTTATACCCTTTCTTAAAGAGATATTTTAACGCAAATTCATTAACATCCATTGCTAAAACTTCTGCAATTGCAAATATTTCATTTTTAGTGACATATATATAACCACTCTCGCCTGTACAGCATCTGCCTTCGCATGCAGCACATGCACTGGCATCAAAAGCATAGGGATAATTTTCTTTTTTTATTATATTTGACATTTTATACTCTGTGTATTGGCTTTTTTATAAATGTTTTGTACTTTTTGTGAAGGATTGTCTCCCTCAAAACTTATCAATGGAGGCCAGACCTTCATCATTGCCTTTGAACCGTTTCTTGCATGTATCATTACAAGTGATGCACTCCTGTCAATTTTGGGGTGGACAAACTGCACATCCACTATCTTCATTTTGACTCTCTCAAGTTCAACGCAGACATTTCCAAACTGAGTCGCATCATAACAAAATATAAAATGTGAATGTGGCCGCAACAAACGCGATACCTTTTTAAAAAACTTCTCTAAGGGAGGTGTACATTATAGCGTGCATTAAACAATATCTCATTTTGGCTTTTTTGTACACCAGCCGGATAGAATGGCGGGTTCGAAATAATATAGTCATATTTCTGTACTTCTTGCATATCCAAAAAATCACACTCATGCAGTCTGTACGCTATTTTGTTCACTCGGGCATTCGTTTTTGAAAAATGCCTGAAAACTTCCTGCTTTTCCACTGCTTCAAGTTCTATTTTTTCATTGTCTCTTGCAACAAGCAGTCCTACCACTCCGCAACCTGCACCTACATCCAAAACTTTCCCTTTGGGATGAAAAGAGTTGATAAAATCGTACAAAAAAAGAGAGTCGCTGTTATAGCAGTAACCAGAATCCGGTTGGTAAAGAAGCATGAATTAAAGTCCCTTGGGTTATAATATTGCAATTATATCATAAGGGCAGATTAATATGATTATTATTCCGGCAAGATTGGCATCCACACGGTTTCCGCAAAAGGTTTTAGCAGACATAGGAGGCTTGCCTATGGTGGTAAGAACGGCACAAAGAGTATCACATTTGGATGATGTAGTTGTCGCGTGCGATGATGAACGTATCATTACTACATGTAAAAAGCATGGAATCAAAGCTATGCTGACATCCACAACACATAAAAGCGGTACGGACAGAATTCATGAATGTGCCACTATTTTAAATTTATCGGATGAAGAACTTATTATCAATGTACAGGCAGATGAACCTTTTATAGAGCCTGATGTTGTTGAGTCCCTTATACAAAAACTCAAAGAACTGCAAAAAGAAAAAAAAGATTTTATTATGGGAAGCTGCTACAACGCTGTTAATGCACAAGCGGCAGAGGATTCCAATCTCGTCAAAGTTGTGCTCGATGCAAACAGCAATGCCGTCTATTTTTCCCGTGCTAAAATACCATTCAATCAAAGCGGAGAAGCTGTCTATTTCGGACATATCGGTATTTACGGTTTTTCTAAAAAAAGCTTAAAAGAGTTTTGTTCACTCCCTGATGCCCCTGTTGAAGACATAGAAAAACTAGAGCAGCTTCGTGCAATATACCATGGAAAAAATATAGCTATGGTCAAAGTGGCGAGTACGGGTTTTGGTATAGATACAAAAGATGATTTACAAAGGGCGATTGAGATTTTTTTATAAAAATTAGTTTACATGTAAGGAAGAAGTCCCTTAAAAGGGACTTTTAAAGAAAAAGTTTAAAACTTAGATATTGTCACGGATGCCTAAATCTTCGATGAGTTTCATATAGGCGTCTTTGTCTTTTCTTTTGAAGTATTTCATCAAACGACGACGCTGACCAACTAATTTCAGTAATCCCAAACGAGATGCGTGATCTTTTTTGAAAACTTTTAAGTGTTCTGTTAACTCTTTAATTCTTTCAGTTAAAAGTGCAATTTGAACTTCACTTGAACCAGTGTCATTTTCACTGCGACCGTATTTCGCAACTATTTCTTGTTTTTTAGCCGAATCTAAAGCCATAATAGCCTCCTGATAGGTATAATAATCTAACTCAAATGCACAATGCAGAAGAATTGAAGCGTGATTATAGCAAAACTTTTCTTTAAATTTTATTTTTGTTTATTTCAGCAGTAATTTTGGATATAATATCATTTTAAAAGTTTAAATAATGAAAGTAAATACATGCTTATAACCCGTGCCAGCGAATATGCCATCTTATCACTTATACTGCTTTGCAAAGCAGAAGCGCCAATGGACAGTGATACTCTTTCCAAAGAGCTTTCTATCTCCAAAAGTTTTTTGGCAAAAATTCTTCAGTCTATGGCAAAAGCGCAGATTTTAAACTCATACAAAGGTGTCAATGGTGGTTTTGCACTCAACAAAGATCCCAAAGATATCAATATGCTTAGTGTCGCGTCCTGCGTAGAAGGCAAAGCACCTACTGTTTTTGAGTGTGCTCCCTCTTTGGAAGACTGTCCTTCCGAAAAAGCCAGTACATGTACAATATGGCCTTTTTTACACAAACTCCAGGGGAAAATAGATTTGTTTTTGGCAAACTTGACTTTGGCAGACTTACTCGACGACTAAATTTGGTGAGACACTGACACTTGGCAAGAAAATTGACAACAAAACAAAAAATCGGAACCTCCCTTAACTTTTTACTAGGCAAACGTGATCTTGGTGTTGTCTTTTTTGTAATGGCAATACTCGCCATTATCATTGTTCCTCTGCCTTCTTCGATATTGGATGTTTTGCTGACAATTTCAATTGCCTTGTCTGTTTTAATCTTGCTTATTTCATTATATGTACCAAAACCGACAGACTTGACTACCTTCCCGACACTTATACTGATTCTCACCCTTTTTAGGCTTTCACTCAACATTGCGACAACCAGAATGATTTTAAGTCACGGTTATGAGGGACCGGAACAGGTCAGTGATGTTATTACAAGTTTTGGTGATTTTGTTGTCGGGGAAACTATGTTATCGGAATTATCGTTTTTTCCATTTTGGTTCTTATTAACTTTATGGTTATTACAAAAGGTTCCACAAGGGTTGCAGAAGTTGCAGCACGTTTTGTACTTGACTCTATGCCCGGAAAACAGATGGCGGTTGATGCGGATTTAAATGCAGGACTCATTGATGATGCCGAAGCAAAACAACGCCGTGCAGAAATTCTTCAGGATGCCAATTTTTACGGGGCGATGGACGGTTCTTCAAAATTTGTCAAAGGCGATGCTGTTGCAGGTATTATTATTACTCTTATAAATATCATCGGCGGTTTTCTCATCGGTGTTTTTCAGTACGATATGAGCGTTGCAGACAGCGCTTCTACCTTCACACTCCTTACAATCGGAGATGGTCTTGTCAGCCAGATTCCGGCACTCATTACCTCAACTGCAACCGGTATTATCATTACCCGTTCCTCAAGTGACGGTGACAATTTTGCCGAAGGCACTATTTCACAGATGATTGGAAATGCAAAGATTATGATGATAGTCGGCTTTATCATGCTCCTGTTTGCTCTTGTTCCTGGCCTGCCTACTGCCTCTATGGGATTTGTCGGAATAATATTCGCCCTGCTTGGGTGGTCTATCTACAAATATGAAAAAGGGGAACTTTCCATTTTGGATGTTGAGAATCTCCTTGGTGTCAAGACAAAAGAAGAGACAGAAAAAGAGAAAGAGAGAATCAAACCGAAAAAAACGAACGAAGAAATTGCAAAAGAAGAGAAAATGCGCTTGATGACATACTCAAAGTAGAAATGCTTGAACTGACTTTGGGATATCAACTTATAAAACTGGCCGACAGTTCCCAGGGTGGTGATTTGCTTGAACGTATCCGTTCCATGCGAAGAAAAATAGCAAATGACTATGGATTTTTAATGCCGCAGGTCAGAATACGTGACAACTTACATCTCAAACCTAACCAATATCAGGTACTGCTTAAAGGCATCGCAATCGGTGAGGGTGAGATCATGCCTGATAAATTTCTTGCGATGGACAGTGGTATGGCTACAGGAGAGATTCAGGGAGAACCGACAAAAGAACCTGCTTTTGGACTCGACGCCCTGTGGATAGCACCGGAACAAAAAGAAGATGCCATTATCAACGGATACACCGTTGTTGATCCTGCTACAGTCATCTCCACACATATGAGCGAACTCATCAAACGCAATGCCGAAGAGCTTTTAACCCGTCAAGAAGTACAGTCACTTATTGATAAAATAAAAGATGATTATCCTGTAATCATTGATGACGTTTTAAAAGTGGCTTCTATCGGTCTTATTCAAAGAGTTCTCAAAGCACTGTTGCATGAAAAAATTCCGCTCAAAGATATGCTTACTATTTTAGAGACAATTGCAGATATTGCCGAATACACAAAAAATGTTGACCTTATAACAGAACAGGTAAGAGCCAGACTTTCTCGCGTCATTACCCAAATGTATGCAGGGGATGACGGGGTGATACGCCTTTTGACATTTGATACACAGACTGAGCAGTTGTTACTGCAAAAATCACAAGAACAAGACGGTGTGAGAAACCTCATGCTCAATGTAGGAGAAATAAATGCCCTGATTCAGGCAACAAGCACAAAGGCTGCAGACTTACTGCAAAAAGGGATTTCCCCTGTTATTATTATCGTCGATCCACAAATCCGTCGCAGTGTTGCAGAAATATTTGAGAGATTTTCTCTTGATGTTGTAACACTCTCTCATGCAGAAATTGATTCGAGTGCTACATTTGAAGTGATGGGCTCTATTTCAATTCAAACACAAGAAACAAATAACTAAAAGGGTACAAATGAAAAACAGAACTATTCATCATCTTTCACACATTGATTTGGATGGCTACAGCTGCCAGCTGGTCATGCAGTACACACCGTACAAAAGATTTAACTACAACTCCAATTACGGAGCAGAAGTGAAACAAAAGCTCGACCTTATGCTGGAAAACATCAGAAAAGCAAAAGAAAAAGCTTACATTCTTATTACGGACCTGAATCTTACAGCGGATGAATCCCGTTGGCTCAGCCATGAAGTAAAAAAAATGAATGACGGTGCATTTGATGTCAAATTACAACTTCTTGATCACCATGGAAGCGGAGAAGAGAGTGCAAAAAAACATGAATGGTACTATCTTGATACCAGCCGCTGCGCTACAAAAATCACCTATGACTATGCAAAAGAACACTTTGAGCTCAACGAACCTGCATGGATGGAGAAGTATGTTGATGTTGTTAATGCAGTAGATTTATGGAAACAGGAAGAACATGACAATTTTGAATACGGGAAAGTCTGTATGCGTCTTGTGACAGAAACAAAAGAGCTCAACCGAATTATGTTTCCTGATGAAGATTCAAACTACAAACTCACACTGTTGCATGAAGCGGCAAAATTCATTCATGAACCTGATGCTCCTATTTTACTTGATGAAAAAATCCACTCTTTGAAAAAGAATTTTTTCAGACGCGACAAAGATGATACACTCGACAATCTTGCCACACGGTATGTCGTTGAACTTATGGGCAAAGCCAGAAGTGAAAAAACAATCTATTACAAGGGATACAGAGGCTACCTGAGTTATGGAATAGGAAACACCTCCATAGTCGGCAACGGATTTTTAACAGCCTACCCTGAATATGATTTCATTGTGGATGTCAGCTATCGGGGAACAATGAGTCTGCGTGCAAGCGACAAGGTAAGTGTTGCACAGATATCCAAAGAGTGGGCAAACGGCGGAGGGCACCCAAATGCTGCCGGAGGAAGAATTATGGGATTCAAAGAGCAGTTCCGTTATGACAAAGTCAAACAGCAGATTGAAAAAGTCATCAACGACAAAGAAGCTGTTGCCGGGGATTTGGAATATAAAAAAGAGGACTAAGCCTCAAGGCTGCTTTATCTTTTTTGAGAGTTTATAAAATAGCGTTCCACTCCATTGGCAAGCCCCTGTGCCATTGTTTTTTGGTAACTTCTGCTTACAAGCCGTCTGGCTTCTGTCGGATGTGTTATAAATCCGACTTCTACCAGAACAGAAGGCATTTGTGCCCCTACAAGCACCCAAAACGGTCCTTCTCTGACCCCTGCATCTTTCACATTCTTATATCTGCTTTTGAGTGTTGCTAACGCCCCTCTTTGCAGATCAATTGCCAGCTTGTTCGATGCAACAATATTGTGTGAATTTATGGTGTTTAAAAAGCTTTGCTTTCCGTAATAGTCCATCTCATCCAAATCTGCCGAATTTTCCATTTCTGCCACTTTTTTTGCCCTGCTTGAACGGGATGTTGAAAGAAAATAGCATTCCAGTCCACAAACTTTTTTGGCATCTTTGCGTCCAACTGCATTGGCATGGATACTGATAAAGATATCTGCATTTTTTCTGTTTGCATATTTTGTTCTGTTTCTTAATTTTATAAAGCGATCACTGTCGCGTGTCATGTACACTGTAAAACCTCTTGCACGAAGTATACGCTTTAACTCTCTTGCTATACTTAAGACCACAATTTTTTCTCTGTATTTTCTGTATCCTATGGCTCCCGGGTCTTTTCCGCCATGCCCCGCATCTATGACTATGATTTTATTTCTGTCGAGTCTTTTGGGTGACTTTTTCCTGTATTTGTTAAATACTGCAACACTCTTTGTTTTTACTGACTTGTTGATAATTTTTATAGAAAGCTCTTTGCCTTTTTTGAAAAAACGGATTTTTAAAGGAGTTTTGTTTTGAATAACCAACCGCAATGTATTTGGATTGAACTGTGCCAGTTTAATTTTATCAACCCCCTCTTGTTTGAGAGTATTTGACTTCTTCAACATGGAAGCATGTATATCAAATACATATTTATAGATGCTCTTTTGTTTATCATTGAGCGTAAAATAGTTCACCTGTTTCTTTTGAAGATTTTTATCAAACTGTAATACCAGTCTTTTATTATAAAAGCGAACTGATTTTAATTTATGTGAAGATGTGACTTTAATGTTTTTTTTTGCTTTGTAATTTTTTCTGGACGCAGGAGAGAGGTGTTTATACTCCTGTTCATATCTTTTTACATCAATATGTAACTTATGTCCACTGGAGATTATCCCTTTTAGAGCGGAGTGTTTGAGTTTCTTGTCCCCGTTCAACAATGCTCTTAAATACAGATTTTTATAATCATTATATGCACGAAACTGATTGCTTTTACTCGAAGATTTTAAAAAAGAATCTGCCCTTTTTAAAATCTCCTGATCATTGACAGCATGTAAAACAGTAATAAAAAAAAGTATGAGAGCAAAAACTTTTACCATACAGTATTATTCACCATGCATAAGCTTGTCAATAAGTTCTTTTACTGTAATAATTTCATTTAGTTTATAGCCATTGGTTCCAGAGAAAAAGAGTCCTGTTTCCAGGTTACCCTCATAGGCATCACTTAATCTGTCTGCAATACAAAAACCGACAATTTTAGCCTCTTCTCCCCGGTTACACGGTGCAACACAGTTTGAAATACACTTAATTGCAGGACCTTCTCTTTTTTCTACCATATGAGTGAGATTTGTCACAACTCCCTGTGCAGGGTATCCCACAGGAGAACTCATCAGTTTAATATCACCCTCTTTTGCATCAAGAAGGACTTTTTTAAAGTTTGCATGCGCATCACACTCATAAGTGCCGATAAAACGTGTTCCCATTTGAACACCGCTCGCACCGAGTTCCATCATGGCTTCTATATCGTTTTTGTCCCAAACACCACCTGCAGCAATTACCGGCATGCCGCCCCATTGTTCTGCTTCTTCTACAACAGGTTTTACAAGGTTTTCCAACTGATATTCCGGCATTGAACACTGTTCGTATGTAAAGCCCTGATGCCCACCGCTTTTGGGACCTTCAAGAATAACTGCGTCAGGAAGACGGTTATAGCGTTTCTGCCATCTTTTACAAATAATTTTCAAAGCTTTTGCAGAAGATACAATAGGTACAAGCGCTACATCAGGATAGCCTTCTGTGAACTCCGGCATATTTGTCGGCAGCCCTGCACCTGTTATTACAATATTGATACCGGCTTCGCAGGCATCGCGAACAACACGTCCGTAGTCATTGATAGCATACAAAACATTTGCGGCCAAAGGCTTGTCACCACAGATTTTTCTGGCATTTTTTATTATTTCGGTAAAGCCCTCTTTTGAGTAAAAGTTTGCTTCGCTCAAAGGCCTGTCTGCTACCAGTTTTTTTGCAAACTCTTTATCTTTGTAGTAACCTGTTCCGACAGAACTGATAACTCCAAGTCCGCCTTCTTTTGAAACAGTACCAGCTAACTGATCCCAACTGATCCCAACGCCCATACCACCTTGTACTATTGGTTTTTCAATCTCATATTTACCAATTTTTAAAGACTTGAAACTCATTTTATTTAACCTTTAACTTTGCAAATTTTCTTTTTCCAACCTGTAACAGGTACTCTCCTGATGACAATTCCAACTTTTCATCAGATACTTTTTTCTGGTCTATTTTAACACCACCCTGCTTGATATCTCTTCTGGCCTGGGATGTTGAGGGTTCCATCTTGCAGTCAACCAAAGCTTTTGCAATCCAAATCGGTCCCTCACAGCTAAACTCTGCAATATCACTTGGAATTTGGCTTTTTGAATGGACCTTGTCAAACTCTTCTTTTGCATTTTGTGCTGCTTCTTTATCATGAAAACGTGCTTGTGATTTCCAATGCCAAGTCTTCTTTTACTTTTTTCGGATGTAATTTTCCTTCTTTTACTGCTCTCTCAAGTGCTGCAATCTCATCAAGACTTTTATCGCTCAAAAGCTCAAAATATCTCCACATCAGCTCATCGGATATACTTAAAACTTTACCAAACATATCATTTGGTTCATCTGAAACACCAATATAATTTCCCAGAGACTTACTCATTTTCTGGACACCGTCAAGACCTTCGAGAATAGGCATCATTAAAACAGCCTGCTGCTTCTTAATATTATATACTTTTTGCAGCTGTCTTCCCATTAAAAGGTTAAATTTTTGATCTGTTCCGCCTATTTCTATATCTGATTTCAAGTGTACACTGTCATAACCCTGCAACAACGGATACATAAACTCACTTGTGGCAATTGCGACATTTGTTTTAAATCTTTTTGAAAAATCATCACGCTCCAGCATACGTGCCACTGTTAAATTTGAGGCAAGCGCTATTAAATCAGCTGCACTCATTTTTCCCAGCCAGTCATCATTGTAGACTATGTCAGTTTTACTCTCATCTAAAATTTTAAAAGCCTGTGTCGTATAACTCTCAATATTTTTGATTATATCTTCTTTTGACAATACTTTTCGTGTGGCATTTTTCCCTGTCGGATCACCAATTGTTGCCGTAAAACTTCCTATAAGAAACTGTACTCTTGCACCATATTTCTGAAAGGTTGCAAGTTTTTGCAAAAGAACAGTATGTCCAAGATGCAAATCCGGTGCAGTCGGGTCAAAACCGGCTTTTACCGTATATGTCTTTCCCTCTTGAAAATAAGCTTTTAAAAGTTTTTCTATTCTTTCGTTGTCAATAATCTCTGCACAACCTCTGTTTATCTCTCTTAAAGCTTCATCTATCATTTTTTCTCTCTATATTTATTTAATTTTTATAAGCATCATCAGTTCTCACCAAATTGACAACTTTTATTTTAGACTCTATTTTAGCACGAAGTGAATTAATATCAGCTTCTTTTGCCTCAAAAACAAGCTCACAGTACTTAATATAATCAGCACTCTCTTTACCCAGCTCAATTGCATTGATATCCACATCCAATTTAACCAGGAAACTTAAAAACTCAGCCAAAGCACCTTTTTCATTATGCAAAGAGGCAATCAGTTTGTATCGGTAAATTTTTTCCTGCTTCCAGCGGACAAAGACCATCGGATCATGTGCATCGAGCATTTTTGTAGCATTGTTGCACAGTTTGTGATGGACATGCACCTTTGTTTTATCCAAAAATCCCATAATTTCATCCCCGTGTTTAGGATGACAGCAGTAATCAAACACTATATCGGTAATGTTTGTTGTAGAGAATATCTCAATACCTGCAATTTCATACCCTTTGAGTTTGAATCTGTGTCGGGAAATAAACTTTTTAAATCTGTTGTTTTTACTGATTTCTACTATATATTTATGAATAACATTCTTAAAATGTTCTATGTCGTTAGGAATAGAGGTCACACTGTCACAATGATGTTTCAAAAACCATTCCTGCACTCTCGCGAAATTCAGCTTCATTGCAGTTGCAACAATACTCACAGCCACTTTTGCATTAAGATCGCGTATTCTTGCATTGCAGTTTAGTTTCATATTTGTTTTGGCTTTTGATGTTTTGACCGCATCAATCCAGGAACATCTTGTAACAATTTCATCTCCGGTAATTATTTTTACTATATCACCATTATTGAGTTCGCTCATTAAAGAGGCTTTTGTTTTGTTGATTAAAGCGCTCACAGCTTTATTTCCGACTTCTGAGTGTACAGCGTAAGCAAAATCAAGTGCCACTGCTCCGCGGGGAAGGGTAAAAGCATCACCGGACGGAGAAAAAACCGAAATATCTTCAGAATACAAATCATTTTTAATGAGTGCATAAAAATCCTCTACAGACTCATTTTGGTACTGCAGACTGTCTAACCAGTCCAGCTTGATATTGTTGCCGCCGCTTTTATATTTCCAGTGTGCGGCAACTCCGAGTTCAGCAGTTTTATGCATATCATAGGTTCGAATCTGTACTTCAAAAATTGCAGCATCATGAAAAACAGTTGTGTGAATGGTCTGGTATCCATTGTCTTTTGCAACAGCAATATAATCTTTAAAACGTGAGGCAAGCGGACGAAAATTAAGATGAATAAGCCCCAAAATCGTATAACACTTTACAGGGTCTTTTGTAAGAATCCGAACAGCCAAAAGATCCAGCACCTCATCAATACTCACACCTTTTCTCTGCATCTTCAGATAAATAGAATATTTATGTTTTATTCTGGACAAAATCTCAAAATCATCTTCACAAAAGCCATTTTTCACAAGAATCTTCATTATTGATTCTTTGATTGCATCAAGTTTCATCTCAATTGCATGATAGTTTGTCTGAAGATAATTTTCTATTTCCTGCTTTTCCTTGGGAAACAAATAGCCGAAACTTAAGTCTTCAAGTATATTTTTTAAAAATGAAATCCCCAATCTGTGTGCAATAGGGGCATACACAACCAATGTCTCTTCGGCAATTCGTTTTTGCTTGTGAGCGGGCAAGGCATCAAGGGTGAGCATATTGTGCAGTCTGTCACACAGTTTGACAACAAGCACCCGTACATCATGAATACTGGCAATAAGCATTTTTCTAAAAGAGAGTGCCGATACAACAAGCTTTTCATCAGAATTGGAGGGAATGAGTTCATGATCTCTAATCGTATCTATTTTTGTAAGTCCCTCCACCAAATGGGCAACATCCTTACCAAACAAATCTTCTATCTGTTCAATAGTAACAGGAGTGTCTTCAACTACATCATGCAATAAGGCAGCAATAGCCATCGACTCATCATTTGTTATAGAAACAACAATGGAGGCTACTAAAATGGGATGGATTATGTAAGCTTCACCACTTTTTCTATACTGCCCTTCGTGTGCTTTTATAGAAAAGTCTAATGCTTTTTCAAGTGGTTCACTTTGGGGTATTTGAGAAAAAAGATAAGCTATTGCAGATTCAACATCATTGATGTGTTTTACCTGTTCTATATCCATTTGACTCAAAGGCAAAAACTTATTTCTCTTTGTCGCTAAAGCCTTTGACTCTAATAAGTCCTTCAGCTATTTCCATAAGCGCCAAATCAGTTGACTTGATACTGCTTGTATTGACATTTAATTTGCTTGGAGCACCGTTTTCCAGTTCATCACATCTTTTTGCAACTGCAATTGCCAGTTGATATCTATCCATACTTGGATTTTCATCTAAAACTTTCGCTGTTAATTCTTCAACTTTCATTCTCTGTTTTTCCTTTAGTTTATTTTACTATTGAGCAGTTGCTCATATTGCCATTTAAAATATCCAATAAGTTACCTTGCTTGGACATATCGCAGACAATAATAGGCAGACTGTTGTCTTTTGCCAGTGCTATTGAGGTATCATCCATAACTTTTATATGATCCTGCAATGCCTGGTCATAGGTCAGTTCGGGCAATTTCACCGCATCCGGGTATTTGGCAGGGTCCTTGTCATAGACACCGTCAACTTTTGTGGCCTTGATAATAACTTCTGCACCGATTTCAACAGCTCTAAGTGTTGCTGCCGTATCTGTAGTAAAAAACGGATTTCCCGTCCCTGCTGCAAAAATAACAACACGTCCTTTTTCAAGATGGCGTGTCGCTTTACGATTAATATACGGTTCAGCAATCTGTTCCATTTTTATAGCGGTTTGCATACGTACCTGCATTCCGGCATGCTCACAGGCCTCCTGCATTGCTACACCGTTTATCACAGTTGCAAGCATTCCCATATAATCTCCGGATGTACGCTTAATAATTCCGTCTTGGGCAGCAGTCACACCACGAATGATATTCCCGCCTCCAATGACTATACCGACTTCTATACCTGCATCAACAAGAGTTTTAATCTCCTGGGCAATATACTTTAAAATCTTTGTATCGATTCCATGACCTGCTTCTCCAGCAAGAGCTTCACCCGAAAATTTAACTAAAACACGTTTGTTTGCCATGCATATACCTTTTTATAAAATCCGTGAATTATACTTAAAATTGGCTTTTGTTTTGCTTTGAACTATTCAATCTCTATCAATTGCAGCCTTTCTCGCTTTTTCCATTAAGGCATCCGGATTTGCAGCCCCATCCGGATACACAGATGTACCTATGGAAACCTTAAAATCTATAGTATATTTTGTATTGAGTTCGGGAGCCTGTGCAAATGATTCCTCTACTCTTTGACATACTCTCCTGTAATTTTCTTCTTGTAAATATTCATTAAAAACAATTATAAAAGAGTCATCACTGATATGTCCGATTATATCCTCACTCCGTGTACTTTGCAGCAGTCTGTTACTTGCTTCAAGCATAAATTCCTCTGCCAGCACTTTGGAATGCAGCTGAACTTCATGAAAATTTTTTATTTTTATTACCATAACCAAAAAAGATTTATTATGTCGCAAAGCTCTTTGTATCTGTTCAGAAATTACTATTTTAACATTTTCTTTATTTGGGAGAGAGGTGACAGGATGATAGTAGGCATTTTTTATGAGTCTGTTTTCATCTTCCAAGCGTTTTTTTATCTTTTTTCTGTATTTTATATTAAAAAACAGACTTGCAAGCAAAAGTATACTGCCTGTAAAAAAAGTGTATTGATACAGTTCACATTCCTGCATAATTATGACCGCCGTTCTTTGAAGTTTTTGGGAGGCAACGCCATTAAGTTAAGAAAAAAAATGTTTAGCTTAATGGGATTTGAAGGTACCCATAAATGATTATAACATAATTTTTATTATTGCAAAAAAGCCTCTTTTTCTTTATAGGCAACCCCTTCATAAACGACCTTGTGATGTGCAATCGCTCCGCTTGATTGTTCCTCTTCAAGTATCAGACCCTCCGGTACCTCTTCTGAGTGAAGCTGTATTGCCGTTTGTTTGAAATTAGGTTCCCCTGACTTTGGACAAAAACTTTCATTAGTCAACGTATTGACAAGCTGTTCATTAAAATGGAACGGGACAAATACCGTGCCTTCGCGTACACTTGATGTCACCCGTACAATAACATCATCAATGCGCCCCCTTGGAGATGAAAGACTCATTCTGTCACCGCTTTTTACTTTGAGTTTGACCGCATCTTTTGGATTTATGTCCACCCAGGCTTCAGGAGCCAAATTGTCAAGAATTGCTATATCCTTGTCTTTGTTCGTGTATGCCACTGTTCAACCGTCCTTCCAGTGTTTAAAATAACAGGAAACTCAGGGCTTACAGGCTCTGCCATCGGATGCCATTGCACACATACAAGTTTCGCTTTTTTATCGGATGTTCTAAAAGGAATATCTTTGGTGTAGAGTCTTTTACTCCCTTTTGGGAACTGTTCGTTACATGGCCATTGAATCCCGCCCAACTCTTCTATAAGCTCATAACTCATACCGCTGTAGTCACACAACTGTCCTTTTGAGACTTTTTTCCACTCCTCAAAAGCATCACGAGGCTGGCTCCAGTTTGGAAAAAGCATTTCATTCACACCTTCAAAATATTTTGAAAATTCAAGAATAATATCAAAATCGCTTTTTGCCTCACCTATGGGTTCTACTGCTTTGTTCGCCTTGTTGCAGCGACGTTCAGAATTCGTATAAACGCCCTCTTTCTCACCCCAGGTCGCAGCAGCGAAAACAACATCTGCTATTTGTGCCGTATCGCCTAAAAAAGCATCCTGCACGACAAGCAAATCAAGTTTTTTCAGTGTTTTTCGCAGTTTGTCCTGATTGACAAAAGAGACCAGAGGATTTGTCGCCGTTATCCAAAGCGCTTTTATTCACCTCTGTCTATGGCATCAATAATTTCGGCATATTTATAGCCACGTTCACGCGGAATAATTTCCTGAGGAACATTGACAATTTCCGCATATTCTTTTAAAGCCTTTTCATCCCCAAAGTTTCTGTATCCCGGAAGAGATGAAGTGAACCCTGTCTCACGTGTTCCCATCGCATTACACTGCCCTGTTATACTAAAAGGCCCCGTTCCCTCTCGACCGATATGCCCTGTCAAAAGATGCAGATTAATGATGGCACTGACAGTATCTGTTCCCATAAAAGACTGGTTCACACCCATTGTCCAACCGGTGATAACACTTTTACTTGAGACAAATTCACGTGCGAGTTCATACAGGGTTTTGACATCAATGCCTGTAATGTTTGCCACCTCCTGGGGCGGATAATCCTGCAAATGCTTTTTCAGCTCTTTGTATCCGTTTGTATTTGCTTTTATATAACCTTCATCTTCCCATCCCTGCTCCATCACAATGTAAGCCAGACCGTTGTAAAGCGCCAGATCTGTACGCGGTTTTACAGGCACATACACATCTGCCATTTGGGATGTTTTCGAGGCCCTGGGGTCTATAACGATGACTTTCTTTTTTGGGTTTTTGTTTACATGTAAGGTAAGTATCGGATGATTGTCCGCAATATTGGCTCCCACCAAAAAAATAGTATCGGCAAGTGCAAAATCTTCATATGAGCTTGTCGAACCGTCACTGCCAAGAGACTGTTTGTAACCCATAACAGCAGATGCCATACACAAGGTTGTATTGCCGTCATAATTATTTGTGCGAAGACCAAGCTGGACAAATTTACCCAAAGTGTAAAATTCTTCTGTCAAAAACTGCCCTGTGCCAATGACAGCAACGGCTTTGTTTCCGTGTTCTTTTTGAATTCTCTTAAATTCACTGCTTACTTTCGTGAAGGCTTCATCCCAAGTTGCAGGTTTCAGCTCACCGTTTTGTTTTATCAACGGGGTTTGAATTCTATGGGGAGAGTTAAGCATTTGATGTTCACTCAAACCTTTTGGACAGAGTGTTCCCTGATTGACAAAATGTTTTGGATTGCCTTTTGTGTAAACAGCTTTACCGTCTTTGACACCGATGTAAAGTCCACAGCCGACCCCGCAGTATCCACAGGTTGAAAAGACCCATTTATCGGGTTTTTTTGCATCGGCTATCATGCCGAATGTTTCATCATGTGAGAGTTTGTATTTCTCTTCTTTTATATCAAACCCTAAAAAATCTTTTAATTTACTTATCATCGTTGTTTCCCTACAAAAAATCCACCTGCCATTCCAAGAGGAACAACCGTGGTATAAAATAAAAATCTATCACTTATTTCACTCACAAAGGCAATAATGATTGCCAAAAAAAGCATCACAGAAGCCGTTACATGTAACGAAGCGCTTACAAAGACCAAAGTAAACAGCGGCAGTACCACACCACCGAGTATCAACGTGACGAAACGAATCATTTTGAGCTTATGAAAATTTTCATTTAAAAGTCTTTTTGTCCGTTGCAGTTGGTATGCATTCTCTTTGACATCAAGTGTTCTTATATCTTCATAAGAGAAAAAAAGCTGTGCCAAAGCACCGAGCATACCCAAGGTTGTCAAAGGAATAATCGCTTCATGCACGCTTGATACGGAGCTGATAAATGCAACCAAAAAGATTCCGATATATGCCACACCGAAGAACTTGAAGTTCGTTGTAATCCTGTTCCAGGAAGGACGGGCACGAATACGGTAAATCATACTTTGTGCATAAATTCCATAGATTCCCACAGCTAAAGTCAGTGCTTCAAGGAACAAACGCAATATATTGGAGATATCGAAAAAGTATACTGCCACCACAGCACTCATAAGCCCCGTAAAAACACCCAAAGCCAAAGCCTCGCGGGAGAGCCACGAGGTTTTTATATTTTTCATGGCTGTCATCGCCAAAAACGGACGTCCGAGGTGCAAGGCTGAGAGAGGCAGCCCGATTGCCGCGGGAAGCATCACAAGCAGTGCCATAATCCAGTTGGTACTCTCAAATCCGAACAGACTCATAAAGTCTCCTAAAAAGAGCGCCAAAAACCCACCGAGTGAAATTTGCGTCAAAACTGTCATAAAAACAAGAGGCAGTTCTTTATGTGCAGGTTTTAAGATGTGTTCATCCATCTCTTTCATATCATCCGGCAGATTCTCGGGAAGCGTGTAGCGCGTTGTAGAATTTGTTATGCGTGCATCCGGCAAAAACGGCATGTTTGCCTGTTCGTCTATGTCACGTTCCAGCCACTCTTTGACATTGACAACCTCAATCTCAATAGCTCCTGCAGGACAGGCCTGCACACAGGCAGGAGACTCTCCGACATCAAGCCGTTCATGACACATATGACATTTTGTAACAATATTTCTCTCTTCATGAAAAACAGGAACACCGTACGGGCAGTTCCATGTGCAGTACTGACAGCCGATACAGGTATCGTCATCATGCACGACTATGCCTGTTTCGGCTATCTTTATATATGATTCCGTCGGACAGCCTGTGAGACATTCAGGATCTATACAGTGATTGCAACTCATAGAATTGAGCATCTGGGTAAAAGCCGGAAAATCTCCGCCTTCCATCTCCCCGACACGACGCCATTTTATATCGGCAGGATTGTTGTTTTGTTCGTTACAGGCAACTTCACAGCACCGACACCCGACACAGGCAACAGCATCAAAATGAAAACGGTACTGTTCCCCCTCTTTTAACGGCGGTATATCTATAGAGTAATTCCCACATTGCATACCTGTATCGGCTTTATACTCTATAAAATTTTCTAAAGGTGTCTGCATGTAAGGTATCTCCATATAAAAGTGATGAAATTATACTCTATGCAAATGAATATTTTTATAATTCTTTGTTTAATTTTTAATCATCATCTTCTATATCCTCTTTGTCCATAACTGCCCCGACAATGAGCAATCCTATGACAAACAGGCTTACTGCTCCAATAAAAAAATAGTGCATTAGCATTTTCCTTTGTCTTTGGCCAGCGCCAAAAACTCTTTGCGTTCATCAACAGATCCAAAGGCAGAATTTTGAAAAAAAAGTGTATCATGCAGGCTTTGTACCAAAATCCCGTTTTCAAGTTCTATTATCCTTGCAATTTCTTCCCAGGGAATGCGCTTTTTATCTTTATGCAAGCCTTCTGTGTCAATAATAAAATGCACTTGTGTATCTTGAGGCATATTTTTTTTGTAAAAATTTAACAACATTCTTTTTCGCAGAAACCATCTTCCAAAATACCAGTAAAAGACCAAAAAGGTTGAAAGATACAAAATACCGTAACTTTCATGCTTCAAAGCACCGACAATACCAAACTGCACCAAAGCGACAAAAAACCAGCCTATATATCTTTTGGCAGAATGACGCATATCATAATCATAAAAAAGCTTGCTTGTCTGCAGCGCCAGTTCTTTGTTCCAAATATAATCAACACTGATTGTTTTAGACATGTTCTTCACACTCATGAATCAATAAGTCCTCTTTTTTGATACACTCTTTTTCTTCCAGTGCTTCCAAGAGTTGTAATGTCTGCAGATAAAGCATTTCGTAACGCTGTTTGTTTTTTGCATACAGTCTGCTCTGCTTTTTACCATACCAGTAGGCAAAAGCAACAGAGGAGGCAAAGAGTGTATATATCCACCATTGCCACGCTTTGAGATTTAGCAATACTATAAAATACTGCACAGAAAAAAGAACAAAAAACTCAATGGAAAAAATGATGACAAGCGTGGCACTCTGTTCAAAATCAAGTGTATATTTTTCCAAGACACGCAATTTTGCCAGATTTTCATTAAAGGTTTGCGCTTCTTGTTTGCATTCATCTTTGAGATTTTGCACATTGATATCTTTGAGATGGATATTGCTCAAATTGTATTCGACATTTGTCTGCATGTAATCTTGCAGAATTTCCGGATTTTTCTCTAATATCTGAAGAATTTCTTCTTCATCTACTCTGTTTTTCCCGGCAATTCTTTGCACATCCTGCAAAACCAAATCGTACAGTCCTATAGTCTTGATTTCACGTGCAACCCGGTCTAAGTTTATCAACTGTTTTTTCCTATTATTTTAATCTCTTACTGAATAAATTCTAAATCTTAAAACTTTCCAAACAAGATTATTATGTTTGCAATCTGTTCGGAACCCGTACTTTAATACGGGCTTTGTGTCTGTAAAGACTAAGCCCTATCTGAATTCCGAAAAAAATATGAAACTTTTACTGCGCAAATGCCGGATCATCTGCCGGTTCCAACTCTTCTTCTATCCCATAAGAAGCCGTTGCATCTTTTGCAGGCAAAAATATACCGATTAAGCCTTTGATACCCACACTCATAATAATATTGTATAAGAATACTGCCCAGGCGACAAGCAGCATCGTTCCAAAAATAGCGGCAAATATCATGTCTGGATTAAACTGCCCATCCACATAAAGGTGACGACGGAGCATCCCGTCAAGTCCTGCCATTCCCATAAATGCGCCCATACCGATACCGCCAATAAGATGCAGCCAAAAATGTGTATTTGCCAGTTTGTGAGAATAGAGTTTTGTGTTGTTTGTTACCAATGGCCATAAAACATACAGAGCCGAATAGAGTGTCATATACAATCCGACAATCAAAGCAATATGCACATGCGCACCGATAATCCACTGTGTATTGTGCAACACTCTGTTCATCCCCATATCTGCCTGGATAATTGCAGCAGGCACAGCCAGACCAAACCCTACAAGTCCGCCGAGAAGATATTTTAGTTCCATAGTCATTTTCAGAGGACGGGCCTTCCAAAGTGTCACAAGGGTAATAAAGAGTGCCAGTCCCTGGGTCAGCAGTTCAAAGGCAGTCACCATCTCACCGGAGATAAGTTTCATCATTTCAGGTTGTCCCTGATCACCAAGAAGGTGATGCGACCAGACCATCCAGGAAACCAAAAGCTCAAGCATTAACGCCGCACGGGCAACATTTTCCATAAAAAGCTTTTGTCCGGTGATTAATGTGGCAAGCAAATACCACGAACCTGCCACATAAATCAGAACCAGACCATCCGCAACCAAATCAAGCCCCCACCAAAAAAAGTTCTTGTACAAAAGGGCATCAATCGCCGTGACATCAAGTGCATGTCCGCTTGCATCAAAAACCAAATAAACCAGGATTAAAATACCTGCACCCAAAATCACCAGTGCATCCAGGAAAGTATCTACCGTACCGCGGAAGATTGCCACAACAGGAAGTGCCAAAGCCGGCTCTTTTGTATAAGGCTGTTTTCCTCTCAGCTTGTTGATAAGATTTAAAAATCCGTCTATACCAAATCCTGAGATTAAAAGTTCTTTTGTTGTCTTGTTTTTATGAATACCTACCCGCGCAAAAATTGTTGCATATATATTGTAGATAAAGCCTAAAGTTCCAACCATAATGAGAGCAATACCCAGAATAAAGACAATACCGCCAATAACATTAAACTGGTGTGTATCGGCAGGAAGCGGCCAGTACAATGTATATAACGGTGCATACTGCCATACAAATGCGGCTATCCATGCCAAAGCAGTCCCTAAAGTAATCAATATCCAGGTCCAGTTGGCAAGTTTTACACTGTAAAGCGGTTTTTTCGTAAGATATGGCACCAAAAAGGTAAAAGCACCAAAGACCAGCTGATAGGTCGAACCGAATATACCGACAATCGGGTGTACCGTCATGATGGAAAAGAAATGTTCCGGATGAAAAAACTGCTCAGGCAGAGGATTAAGCGGCACATGTCCGACCTCAACCATTCTCATAATCATACCCTCCAAAGCGACCAGTCCGTAAAATAAAAATGCCATGACAACCGGTCTGAGTGTTACCTTTTGCAAAGCATTTAAGCCTTTATGGTCAAAATTTGTACCATTTATTAATGTATTTATATAACTCATTGAATGCCTCCATTATCTTTACAGCCTACGACTTTAACGAAATCTTTCACCAGCATTAAATCTTTACCGTCTTCGCTGTACTGTCTGGGTCCGGAATATTCAGTGGATGTTAAATCAAAAACACCGTTATGATTAAATGTCCATAAAATATCATTGGAGTCCAAGATACCGTTGACATCCGTGCCGGGATTGACCTGCATCTGCATCACCATGGAACCGTCTTGACGAAAGAGTCCAAACCCATACACCAGATCTCTACTGTGTACATCAAACTCAACCGTTTGTCCACACTGTATAACTATCTGTTTTGGCAAACCCAGCCACTTATGATTTTTAATCTCAAATTCATACTTTGCATCCGGTTTGATGTTATGTCTGTCAATATCCTGTGACACCCACGGAATTGTATTGTATGTAAAAATATGGTGTCCCACACCGCCTGCAACCAAAAATGCCATATACCAGTAAAATGGAATACGAAAAACTGACTTGGCATCTTTTTTTGTCAGGTTATACCCAAACCATGCAACAACAGAAATAATCATTGCAGCATATATAGAGTAAGCAACCCAGTGAAAAGACAACAATTCAGCCGAATTTGTAAATGTCATGATAATGCTCTCCTTAAATTTTCACAAATTGTATAAAAAACGAGAATTGATAAAATTGATATATATCAAGAAAATCACTCTTTAATATGAAAATTGTATAATTTCTAATCTTTTGAAAATTCTAAATTGATTACTTTTTAATCAATAATATTTTTAAATCGGAAATATTTTTCACTATAATTACACTATTAAATTTCATTGGAGAATGTATAATATGGCAAGTTTTAAAGCCCTCAAAGGTCAAGGCGATGCAAAAACACTTTTTGCAGCTTTTCTTTATTTTGATTTTAGCTTTATGGTCTGGACCATGCTAGGCCCATTGGCAACAGAAATCAGTGAATCATTGGCAATGCACGGATTTATAATGAGTGCCTCACAAAAAGCCACACTGCTTTCTATTCCGATTTTGGCAGGAGCACTGCTTCGTATTGTACTTGGATTCGGTGTTGATAAATTCGGTGCGAAAAAAACAGCGCTTATGAGTCAGGCAGTTGTTATATCTGTGCTGTTTTACGCCTATTTCAGAGGAGAGACCATTACCTATAATGAACTCCTGATTGTAGCTGTCGGTCTCGGATTTGCAGGTGCTTCTTTTGCGGTTGCATTGCCACAGGCAGGACAGTGGTATCCGCCAAAACTGCAGGGAGTCGTTTTGGGAATTGCAGGTGCCGGCAATATTGGTGTTGTTGTTGACTTTATGTTTGCTCCAAAAATAGCAGAACTTTGGGGGTGGCAGGCAGTCTTTTTAGTTGGTGGAGCATTATCAACCTTAATCTTTGTAACATACATCTTTTTGGCAAAAGATGCACCAAAAGAGGTTTACACGCCCCGTCCTAAAAAACTCAAAGATTATGCCAAACTCTTACGTGACAGAGACACTTGGTGGTTTAACCTCTTTTATGCAGTAAGCTTTGGAGGATTTGTCGGATTTGCAGGATATATGAAAGTTTATCTTATGAACACCTATCAAGCCGATATGAGTAGTTTTGGACTCAGTGTATTTAATGAACCCAATGTTAAAGTCATTGCCGGTTATTTTGGAGCGCTTACAATTTTTGCCGGTGCAGTCTTGAGACCTGTCGGGGGTGCTGTTGCAGATAAAATGGGTGGTGTCAAATCACTTTATATCTTTTTTGGTATTGTAGCCGCATTGGCAATTGTAAATGCAACTGTCACTCTGCCGTTTTGGGTTGCAATTGCAGTACTCTTTGCAATAATGGCAAACCTTGGCATGGCGAACGGGGCAGTTTTTCAACTTGTGCCTCAGCGATTTGGCAAAGATATTGGAATCATGACAGGGATTATCGGTGCAGCCGGCGGACTCGGGGGTACAGCCCTTATTAAAACGCTTGGATGGTCAAAAGGTGCCTTTGACGGCTATTCGGCTGGTTTTATGATATTTGCCGGTGTTGTACTTGTAGCTATCATGGGAATAAGTTTGGTAAAAACACGATGGAGAACAACCTGGGGCGTTGCAGCCGGCGGAAGAATATAAATGAGAAAATGGAGAATATTTTGCAATTACAAGTATTAGAAAAAGCATATGAAGCTAGAAGTAAAAAAGTTAATAAAATTGAAACAGTCAAAAACCTTAAAAATCCTATGGAGGCTTTTGAAAAGATAACAGAGTATGCACGAGAGGGATATGATGCAATTGAGGATGAAGACAAAAAATATTTTTGAAATGTTTTGGGATCTTTGACAAAGACGGTCTCACCTAAACAGTTTATGATGAGAGTCAGAGTTGCAGGGGGACACCTCAACGCAATTCAGGCAAAAAAAATCGGAGAAATTGCAAAAAATTTCGGTCAGGATTATATTGATATCACAACCAGAGCACAAATTGAACTTCGTTTTTTAAATATCGAAGATATGCCTGCTGTTTTAAACGGACTTGAAGAAGTTGGACTCACCTCCTACCAGACAGGTGTGGACAACTTTAGAAATATCGTCACAGACCCATTTGACAAAGACGGTTTTGACAATGTGCTTCCTTCGTATGATTTACTTAAAAAAATCGAAAAAACATTTTTAAAAAATCCGGATTGGATCTCAACACTGCCAAGAAAATTCAATACCGGGATTTCAGGCTCCCTCGCAAACAGATGTAATGTTTTTGGACATGACTGTTCTCTCGTACTTGCACAAAAAGACGGAGTATACGGCTACAATATGTTTCTTGGTGGCAGAGTCGGTATGATTGCAAAAAATGCAGACATATTTTTGGCAAACGAAGAAGAGGTTTTACAGGCCTACGGTGCACTTATAGCAATCTTTCAAAAGTATGGTTTCCGTGACAACAGAAACAAAAACAGACTGCACTTTCTCATTGAGGCTGTCGGCATGGCTGAAATTTCTGCAGCCATTCGTGATGTTGCAGGCGTAAATTTTGCCACCGCCGGTGACACAATGACACAAATAGATCCTGTAGACTCAGAACACGGAAAAATCCAACTTCGAGACGGTTCATTTGGAGTACAGATTATTGTACCTTCGGGAATATTTACAGGTAGCGATCTGATAAAAGTATCCGAGTTAAGCCAAAATCACGGCAATAACGAAATCAGATTCAGTGTTGAACAAAATATCTACATTCTAGGTGTCAAAGACACGGCTGCACTTTTAGAAGATTCTTTTTTTACAAAATATAAAAATATAAACACGCCTTACTTTAACAACCTTGTCGCCTGTGCAGGAACCAAACACTGTGCATTTGGCGTTATTGAAAACAAAGAGGATGCTATAGAAATGGCTGCATATTTAAGTAAGGCCGTTCCTCTTGAATCAGGGAGAGTACGAATGTACTGGTCTGCCTGTGTCAAAGGCTGCGGAACACATGAATAGGAGACATCGGTTTTGAAGGCTGTAAAGCAAAAGTGAAAGGACAAACCGAGGACGGTGTCCACATAACCATAGGCGGAAAAATCGTCAGTGAGGGGAAGAACGGGTATACCGTTATCAAATCTGCTCCACTGAAATTTTCTAAATACTTTGTTGAGACTCTTGTGTTGGAATATAAAAAACTGCGTTTAAAAAACGAATCATTTGAAGCATTTCATGACAGAATTTTAGCACAGTATTCTCATGCATATATCGGTTTTTATATGCAACTCCAAGCTTATTTACGATTAAAAAACATTTCTATTGATTTAAATATCAATAAAATTCCAAAAACAGGACATATTGAAGAGTTTGAACTTTTTGAACTTGGACGTAAGCTCTATTTTGCTCTCTCCAAACAAGAACCGTATACGGCATACAACAGATTTACAAATGAAAATCCAAGAGAAAAACTGATACCTCTCAATAAAATAGTTTCCGATATTGATAAGAACATCAATGAACTCGTTTTTAAGATGCTGGATGTTGAAGCAAAAAGAGCCGTTGTTTTTTCTGAATTGCTTCCATTAATCAACTTGGCTGACAATGATTAAAAATTAATCATTATAAACCTATTAAGTATACAGATTTAAGCTATACTTATTAAATAAAATTATAAGGAATTCATATGAGTTATGTAAAACCAGAGATAGTTGTAGATGGAATGGTAACAGCCGGAGTATACAAATCAGGATTGGGTGTAAAAGATTTATTGATACGCGGTTCCCTTGCGGGTGCTCTTCTTGGGGTTGCTACAACCCTGGCTATTGTTGCTTCTACTCAGACACATCTGCCTATTGTCGGAGCGCTTATTTTCCCTGTCGGTTTTGTTATGATTGTTTTGCTGGGATTGGAGCTTGTAACCGGAAGTTTTGCTTTATTGACGACATCTTTGTTTGACAAAAAAATCGGGTTCGCAAAACTCTCTGTAAACTGGTTCTGGGTCTTTACAGGAAATCTGCTGGGCAGCCTGCTTTTTGCAGCTCTTTACAGCCTGGTTGCTACAAAATTCGGACATGTGGAATCATCTCCTGTCATAGACATGATTAAGCATATTGCAGAAGCAAAAACAATCGGATATGAAAAAATAGGTGCAGACGGTATCTATACCGTCTTTTTAAAAGCTGTTTTTTGTAACTGGATGGTGTCTTTGGGTGTCGTTATGGCATTGACAGCTACAACAACAATAGGAAAAATTGCAGCTATGTGGCTCCCGATTCTTACTTTCTTTGGACAGGGGTTTGAACACGCCGTTGTAAATATGTTTGTTATTCCTGCAGGCATAATGCTTGGTGCAAATGTAAGTGTGTCACAGTGGTGGCTGTGGAATGAAATTCCGGTAACTTTGGGAAATATTGTTGGCGGAGCGATTTGTACAGGTATGGCTTTATATTACACACATAGAAAAAATCAGGCATAAAAACTCTTTAAAATAAATACCGTTTTGCTATAATCTACTTTACATGTAAAGGGGCAATATGGCAAAAGGTAATATTAAAACTTCCGGGTTCTCACTTGCAAAGACCAAAGAACTGACCGGAGATGATTTTTATGATATGGCAACTATCGGCAACCTGAGTGTTGCCATAGTCTGTGATGGTGTCGGCAGTGCCGAAGAAGGTGCCCAAGCAGCAAAAAGAGTGACTTCCTATCTTATAAACAACTTTAAGATTCGCCCAAAGTCATGGTCAATCGAAAAATCTATAAAAACATTTATCAATTCCATAAATACAATTCTTTATAAAGAATCACAACTCAATTATGAACGCAGTGAACTTATCACAACCCTTGCTCTCGTTGTTATAGAAGGAAACCGTTTATACGGCGTAAATGTCGGAGACAGCAGAGTATATCTCCTAAGAGATGCTTCACTGACACAGCTCTCATCTGACCATGCCATGCAAGAAGAAGGATATGAAAATGTCCTGACGCAGGCTATTGGTATCAGTGAGGATGTAGAACCCTACTATTTTGAAAATATTATTCAGAAAAATGATAAAATTCTCTTTGCAGCGATGGTTTGTACAATGTACTTTCTGAAAATGAAATAAAAGACAATATTTCAAAAGGAGCTATTGCTCTTGTCAAGCGAGCAAGTAACCATACAAAAGACCATCTTCCTGATGATACAACAGCAGTTGTGTTGGAAGTACTCAATGCTGATGAGATAGAGATACTCAAACAGCAAAAACTGGATATTCCACGGTCACTCAAAGCAGGTCAGACCATAGACGGCTATAAACTTGAAAAACCTCTCATACAAAACGAAAGGACCTGGCTTGCAGAAAAAAACAAAGCAATACGTCATTAAATTTGCACCGGTTGAATCCAAAGAAGATAATCAGATCTTAGATCTGTTTGTCAAAGAAGCATGGAATGCCAAACGTCTCAAAGCAAAGTTTTTCCCAAAGGCTGTCATTCCAAAAAACAGAAGTGCCCGATACTATGTTATGCAGCTCTTTGATGGAGAAGATTTAAATAATTACCTGGCATCACACTTACATGTAACGATAGATGATGCTGTGGAACTTGCGCAAACACTTTTAAACATGTCTCAGTTTTTACTTAAATATGATCTTGTACACGGTGATATCAAGCCAAACAATATCATGATTGCCAAAATTGACGATGATAATACAGAATACAAGGTTATTGATTTTGGCAGTATTACAGAGATATTTTCAGAAGAGTCCCGCGCCGGTACACCGAGTTTTTTGGCACCTGAACGATTTCAAGGAGAGTCCATAAGTGAAACAAGCGAAATTTTTGCCATTGGTGTGACACTCTATTTAAGTCTTACGGGGAAATATCCTTACGGCGAGATAGAACCCTTTCAAAACCCGACATTCAAGGAAGCCAAAAAACCGAGTTATTACAATTCAAATATACCTGATTGGCTTGACAGTGTTATCATGCGTGCTATTGCACTTCAAAAAGACCAAAGGTATGAGCATTACTCTGAGATGAAATATGAACTTACACATCCGCAGAAGGTAAAACCCTACTTTATTAAAAATGCACCACTCATTGAAAAATCACCCTTACTCTTTTATAAGAGGGCTTTTACTATAATGACAGTTATAAACTTTATACTTATCTATTTGGTATTAAAATAAAGGGCATCCCTAAAAGGAAATTTATGAACTGGTTCCACTTTTTCCGGCCAAAGTCCTATTGTTCAAAAAGCTTTGGAAGAGGTATTCATGCAGATATCGCAGAAAATGAAGAAGAACTCTTTAACAAAGCCTACGAAGCCTTTGAAAAAAAAGAAATTTTAAATGCCTATACATTCTTTTTCAACTCTCTGATGAATTACAAAAACGGTCTTCCCAATCAAAATATTATACTCACCCGGGAAAAGGAGTCTTTGAAGTTTATCCTGTATCAAGGCAGTGCAAAGATCAACGGCTTCACAACAAACAAAAAACTCTACGCCGAAGTGACTATGGTCAAGGCAAAAAATGCAAATGTTGCACTCAAACGCTACGCACTTGAAAGAAATTACCAGTTTACCTATGTAAATTACTGCAGTGACGGCGACCATATTAAATTAAAACTCAATCTTGACAATATTACTATGACCCCCAAGAAAGCTTTTTATCCTTTAAGAGAACTGGCACTGAATGCAGATTATGACAAAGAACACATGCTTAGTGAATTCGAACAAAAAGAGTTAGAGGACATCGACCACATTCAAAAACTTGACACTGCCGAGTTACATGTAAAGTATAGGTATTTACATATTTGGATAGAAGAGCTTAATGCAAAAATACGGACATTGCCGGCAGAGGACAGTATAGGTATGCAGGCATTTCTATATCTAAACTTTTTATTTAAAATTGACTATCTTTTGGTACCAAAGTCTAAAATCTATCAAAAAATGACAAAAAAACTTCAAAATTATTTTGCAGATGAAGAAGCACTGCCAGAAGTAAAAAATGCGGAACTTGCAAAATATATTTTAAGTCTTGAAAAGCTTGATTTTGATGACTTCAGTCAAAACTTTTATGAAGCCAAATACACATTCAGCCAAATTGAAAAAAGTTCTTATGATGAGTTTGTTGACTTTATAGAAGAATCACTTATAAAGCTCAGATGGTACAAAAACAACCGCCATCCTCAAATCATACCAACCATTTACAGTTATATAGCCTTGTATGCTCTGTATAACTACGGATTGAACCCTGCGGCCAGAAAATTACTCCATATTTATATTTGTGTCATTTATGCTGAGTATATGAATGCGCTGGGATGCAAAGGATATTATGATACGCAAAAGAACCAGTTTTTAGAAGTGAGATAATCTCTCAAATTGACGAAACAGTTTCCAGGTACAGACATCAGTATAAACTGCTGAGCGCTTTTGGTGATGAACTTGATTTCAGTTCACTCAATGATTTTTCAAACAGTTACTTCAGTGCATTAAAAAATCTGGATTTTCATGAGGCCTAGCAAATGAATACGCAAACTCTTTTAGAAACCTACATTGAAAATATTATACAGATAATGACACCCTATGGCAGCGGAACAGGTTTTATTATAGATAATCTTATTATTACAAATTCGCATGTATGTTCGGGGCTGAGAGAAGTTGTAATCAAAGCAGAGCACTTTGAGCGAAGTATTGCAAAAGTTATTTATGATGACCCCTATTATGATTTGGCATTTATAAAATATGAATTCAAACAACCAAAAAACCCGCTTAAACTTGCCAAAACCAACGTAGAAAACGGTGATACCACCATAGCCATTGGGCACCCTTACGGTCTTAATTATACAGCGACAGAGGGAATTGTTTCCCGTGCAGCCAGACTTATGGGAGACCTTGAATATATTCAGATTGATGCTGCCATTAACCCGGGAAACAGCGGAGGTCCTCTGTTAAATGACAAAGGGGAAGTTACAGGAGTCAATACTTTCATTATTCAAAATGCAAATAATTTGGGTTTTGCACTCCCTGTACATTATCTTCAAGATGCACTCACCGCTTTTAAACAGCTCGGAGTAGAAAATGTCATTAAATGCCCTTCGTGCAAAAATCTTATCCAAGAAAAAGATATAAAAAATGACTACTGCCCAAAATGTGGAGCAGAACTTGAAATAGCCAGACTCAGACGAAAAGGCTACACACCTATAGGCCCGACAAAACTCATAGAAGATATACTGGAGTCCCTGGGCATAAATGTTACCCTGGCAAGAAGAAGCCAATCATCCTGGAGAATAGACAAGGGAACTGCAAGAATCAATATAAACTATTATGAAAACGGCATTATTATAGGAGATGCCAAGCTTTGCGGTATTCCCAAAGAAAACATTGAAAAGATGTATGATTTTTTGCTCCAGGAGAACAACAAACTCTCCTATTTACAGTTTTCTATCAATGAAAACAGCGTATATCTTTCCTATCTGGTTGTAGACTCCTCCTTAACAAAAGAAGAAGGAAAAACTGCAATAGAAAAGTTAATCAAAGATGCAAATAAGTATGATAATATTCTCATAAACAAATACGGTGCTCTGCGACAGAAAAAAGACACTGAGGACTAAAGGAAAACATAGATGACAAAATTTTTACAATTTGATTGTGACTTAGATACTTTTATAGAAGAACTGCAAAAACATCTCAATAAAAATAACAAAAAGATAGAAACCTTACTTGGGCAAAAAGAAAAAACCTATGCAAACTTTGTCAAACCACTGGAAATGATGGATGAGTATCTTGAACAGTTTTTTACACCCCTGTCTCATCTCAATGCGGTAAACAACTCTGAAAAAACACAAAAGGTCTATACAGAAGCACTCCCTCTTATTACAGAGTATTCGACACAGCTTTCACAAAACATTGAAATATACAATGCATATAAAGAAATAATGCAAAAAGAACAAACATCCCTCAACAGTGAACAAAAAAGAGTTTTAGCATTAAATATTTTACATTTTGAATTAAGCGGTGCCCATCTAGATAAAAAAACAAAACAGAGGCTCCAGGAAATAAACTTGAAAAAAAGTGAACTTTCCAATAACTTTTCTCAAAATCTGCTTGATGCAACAAATGCCTACGAATATATAATTACTGATGAAGCAGATATAGAAGGTTTGCCAAAAAGTGAAATAGAAAATGCCAAATTTGAAGACGATGGCGTTGTAAAATATAAATTGACACTGCAAATGCCATCATACATAGCCTATATGACCTATGGAAAGAACAGAGCAATTCGAGAGGAACTCTACCGTGCCTATGTTTCACGCGCACCCCAGAATGCAAAAATAATTGATGAACTGTTGGCACTGCGACAGGAGATGAGTCAGCTTTTAGGGTTCAAAAACTATGCAGAACTTTCTCTTGCTACAAAAATGGCCGAAGATACAAAAAGTGTTTTAGGGTTTTTAGAAAATTTACTTGAAAATTCAATTCCCCAGGCAAAAAATGAACTGCAGGAACTTCAAAATATCGCTCCACACAAACTGGAGAGTCATGATACCTCTTACTATGCAGAAATATTAAAAAAAGAGCAATATGACATAGATGAAGAGGAGTATCGCCCTTATTTTGAACAAAAAAATGTTATTGCAGGGATGTTTACTTTCTTGGATAAGCTTTTTAATGTTACATGTAAACAGGTGAAAGAAAAATTGTGGCATGAAAAAGCCTATGCCTATGATGTGTATGAAAATGACATACTCAAAGCCCGTATCTATCTTGATTTAGAAGCAAGAGAATCAAAACGGGGCGGAGCATGGATGCATAACTGGCAAACACACTGCATAGATGAAGCAGGCAAAAAACAGCTGGCCTCAGCCTTTATAGTATGCAGTTTTCCTCCATCAAATGATACAAATCCTTCACTGCTTCGTCATGATGATGTTGTCACTCTTTTTCATGAAACAGGACATACTTTGCATCATATCCTGAGTGAAGTAAATGAAAATGAAGTAAGCGGTGTCAATGGAGTAGAATGGGATGCTGTTGAATTTCCGTCTCAGTTTTTAGAAAATTTTGCTTATGAGCCTCAGGTTCTCAAAATGTTTGCAAAACACTATGAAACAAATGAAACTATTTCAGATGAAATGATAGATAAACTCGTAAAAAGTAAAAACTTTTTATCTGCAATGGGTATGCTCAGACAATTGGAATTTTCACTCTTTGATTTTAAACTGCATACTAAAGTTTACAAGGGAGATGAAGTGCAAAATCTGCTTGACACCATACGAGAAAAAACCGCACTGATAAAACCACCAAAATACAACAAGTTCCAAAACGGATTTTCACATATATTTTCAGGTGGGTATGCTGCAGGATACTACAGCTACAAATGGGCCGAAGTTCTGAGTGCAGATACTTTTTACACCGTAGTAGATGAAAATATTTTCAATTCCCCTACAGCAAAAAAATATCAAAATATCATTTTACACCGTGGCGGTTCACAAAGTATGCAAGAACTTTTTCATGAACTGATGGGCAGAGATGCCGATACAACGCAACTATTAAGACTCAACGGTATAATAAAGTGAGAGTATTCTTTCTTTTAACTCTGCTTATCACATTAATGTATGGAGAAACAACTTTGAAAATTGCAACATATAATGTTGAAAATCTTTTTGATTTGCAACGAAACGGACATGAGTATAAAGAATATATTCCTTATGCAAAATCAAATTGGAATGATAAAAATTATAGAAAAAAACTTAAAAATATTGCAAAAGTCATCAAAGATATCAATCCCGATATCATTGGACTCCAAGAGATAGAATCTCTTCAGGCACTCAAAGATCTACGATATACTTTAAAAAGAGAAGGAGTTTATTACCAGTACTATAAAATTGCCAATTTAAAATCTACAACAATCAAAGTAGCCATTTTGAGTAAAATTCCGTTTGTATATACACATGAAATTGCTGTCACATCTTCCTACAGATATAGAAATATTTTAGAAGTGAAATTTAAAATAGGCAATGAAGATTTGTATATCTTAATTAATCATTGGAAATCAAAAGCAGGTCCGGAAAGCATGCGTATAGTCTCTGCAAAAAAACTCAGAAAAAGAATTGAAGAACTGGGAAAAAATAAAAATATAATTGCACTTGGTGATTTTAATTCTGATTATGAAGAGTATGAAATTTTTAAAAGAAAAAGAAAACATAATGACACAGATGGAATAACAGGTATCAATCATATACTGGGTACTATAAAGTATCAGAATTCATCACTAAATATACATCTGGCACCTTATGATTTTTACAACTTATGGTATGACACTGAATTAGAAAAAAGATACAGCTATATCTATAGAGGCAAAAAAGAAGCAATGGACAGTATTTTAGTCACAGCCGCACTTCTTGATAAAAAAGGCATTGATTATAAACCACATAGTATCGCTGCTTTTGAAAAGCCCTATTTGTTTAAAGGAAAAGAGATTTACAGATGGCAGACAACCAGGAGCAAATTAAGACGTCACAAAGGGAAAGGCTATTCAGACCATCTGCCTGTCATAGCAGAGTTTGTTCTGCACTGAGACACCATTCAACAGGCTTTTTCTTATGTTTGATCAAATACTCATTTGCTCTGGAAAAAGGTTTTGAATGAAAAAAACCTCTGTATGCCGAGAGCGGAGAAGGGTGAGGAGATCTAATAATACAATGTTTTGTTGTATCGATTAGAAATTCTTTTTTTTGTGACGGTCCACCCCATAATATAAAAACCAAATGTTCTTTTTCATCAGAGAGTTTTTGATAACGGCATCAGTAAACTTTTGCCAGCCAAAATCTTTATGAGAATTTGCCTTCCCCTGTTCAACAGTTAAAACAGCATTTATCAACAAAACTCCCTCTTTTGCCCATTGTGTCAAATCCCCGTTTTTCGGATATTTACAACCTATATCATCGACTAACTCTTTGTATATGTTTTTTAGCGAAGGTGGAATATTACATTTTGGACAAACAGAAAAAGCAAGACCGGTAGCCTGATTTATTCCATGGTATGGATCCTGTCCTATAATTACAACTTTTACTTCAGAAGGCTTTACTAAATTAAAAGCTCTAAATATATTTTCAAAATTGGGGAATACAGTTTTTGATTTATATTCCAAAGATACTTTTTTAAGAAGTTTGATAAAATATTCTTTATGAATTTCATCATTGAGAAAATTTTTCCACCCGTTTTCCAATAACATTCTCTTTCCATTTTTTTACAATTATATAAAAATAATACTATGGATAAGATTATTCGTTAGATGTAAAGAGTATCAATGATTATAAAATAGTTAAAGAGTAAGAAATCTGATCAACTAGGCAGCGACCTACATTCCCACAAGTGAAACCTGCAGTATTATCAGCGATGAGAGGCTTAGCTTCTGGGTTCGGAATGGGGCCAGGCGTTTCCCTCTCTCTATAGCCACCTAGACAAGATCAGATATAAAGACATCTGACTGATGTATTTATATCTGATCTTACAAGGACCAGTTGAGTGAGTTTTTGTATGTTCTATGTCATTTCGAAACATAGAATAAATGATTGCTCATTAAGTTAGAATTGGTAAAATCAACAACAGCCGGCACTAAAGTACCGGTTCCAAATAACTACTAACATATCTCTTATTAGTATATATACACTAAATAAGGTAGTGAAGCAATTGTGTTCATTTAAGAACTTGGTAAAAAGACAAACGTACTATTAGTACTGGTCAGCTAAACACATTGCTGTGCGTACACATCCAGCCTATCAAGCTTGTAGTCTTCAAGCGTACTTCAGGGAACGTTCATCTTGGAGTTGGCTTCCCGCTTAGATGCTTTCAGCGGTTATCTCATCCGTGCGTAGCTACCCAGCTATGCCCTTGGCAGGACAAACTGGTGCACCAGTGGCACGTCCAACCCGGTCCTCTCGTACTAGGGTCAGCTCTCCTCAACGTTCCTACGCCCACGGAAGATAGGGACCGAACTGTCTCACGACGTTCTGAACCCAGCTCGCGTACCGCTTTAAATGGCGAACAGCATACCCTTGGGACCTGCTCCAGCCCCAGGATGCGATGAGCCGACATCGAGGTGCCAAACCTCCCCGTCGATGTGAGCTCTTGGGGGAGATCAGCCTGTTATCCCCGGCGTACCTTTTATCCTTTGAGCGATGGCCCTTCCACACAGAACCACCGGATCACTATGACCGTCTTTCGACTCTGCTCGACTTGTATGTCTCACAGTCAGTCCGGCTTATGCCATTATACTCTACGAAGGATTTCCAACCCTTCTGAGCCGAACTTTGTAAGCCTCCGTTACTTTTTAGGAGGCGACCGCCCCAGTCAAACTACCCACCAGACATTGTCCTCGCACGAGATAATCGTACGGAGTTAGCTATCAGAATATTCAAGGGTGGTATCTCAAGGATGCCTCCTCCAGAACTGGCGTCCTAGATTCAACGGCTCCCACCTATCCTGCACATGAATATCCCAATAGCAGTGTCAAGCTATAGTAAAGGTGCACGGGGTCTTTCCGTCTTTCCGCGGGTAGGAGGAATTTTCACCTCCACTACAATTTCACTGGATCCCTTGTTGAGACAGCTCCCATCTCGTTACGCCATTCATGCAGGTCGGTATTTAACCGACAAGGAATTTCGCTACCTTAGGACCGTTATAGTTACGGCCGCCGTTTACTCGGGCTTCAATTCATGCCTTCGCTAATGCTAAGCAATCCTTTTAACCTTCGAGCACCGGGCAGGCGTCACACCCTATACATCCACTTACGTGTTAGCAGAGTGCTGTGTTTTTGGTAAACAGTCGGGAGGGACTCTTTGCTGCGACCCGTCAGTGCTTTGGAGAGTAAATCTCCTAACACTTAGGGCACACCTTATACCGAAGATACGGTGCTAGTTTGCAGAGTTCCTTAACAAGGGTTCATCCACGCGCCTTAGAATACTCATCTCACCCACCTGTGTCGGTTTACGGTACGGGCAACATTACATCTCGTTTAGAGGCTTTTCTCGGCACGACAGTATCAAGGGTTCTGGTCGCTCTCCGAAAAGATTGACCAGCCTGTCAGATCTCGGTCTCATGTAGCGCGGATTTGCCTACGCTACGACCTACGTCCTTCGAGCCACTATTCCATCAGTGACCCCCTTTAACTCTATGCGTCCCCCCATCACTCAAACGATGTAATGTCGGTATCGGAATATTAACCGATTTGCCATCGTCTACCCCTTTCGGACTCGACTTAGGTCCCGACTAACCCTACGATGACGAGCATCGCGTAGGAAACCTTGGGTTTACGGCGAAGAAGATTCTCACTTCTTTTCTCGCTACTCATGCCTGCATGCTCACTTCCATCCGCTCCAGTACTCCTTACCGGTATACCTTCAGCGCTGAATGGAACGCTCTCCTACCACTTACAGTAAACTGTAAATCTAAAGCTTCGGTGTTTATCTTAGCCCCGTTATATTTTCGGCGCAGAATCGCTAGACCAGTGAGCTGTTACGCTTTCTTTAAAGGATGGCTGCTTCTAAGCCAACCTCCTGGTTGTCACAGCAACTCCACATCCTTTTCCACTTAGATAAAACTTTGGGACCTTAGCTGTTAGTCTGGGTTGTTCCCCTCTCGACATAGGATTTTATCACCCTACGCCTGACTCCCGAGGTTACACGTATAGTATTCGGAGTTTGATAGGGTTTGGTACCGCGGTAAGCAGCCCTAGCCCTGTCAGTGCTCTACCCCTATACGCTAATGCTCGAGGCTATACCTAAATATATTTCGGAGAGAACCAGCTATCACTGAGTTTGATTGGCCTTTCACCCCTATCCACAAGTCATCCCAAGAATTTTCAACTTCTACGGGTTCGGTCCTCCACTGGCTCTTACACCAGCTTCAACCTGCTCATGGATAGATCACTCAGTTTCGGGTCTGCAGCATCTGACTATGTCGCCCTATTAAGACTCGCTTTCGCTACGGCTTCTCGTTCGATTAACCTTGCCAGATACCACAACTCGCAGGCTCATTATGCAAAAGGCAGTCCGTCACACTTATTTAATAGTGCTCCGAATGATTGTAAGCCATAGGTTTCAGGTTCTATTTCACTCCGCTCACCGCGGTCCTTTTCACCTTTCCCTCACGGTACTTGTTCGCTATCGGTCTAGTAGTAGTATTTAGGGTTGGAGGGTGGTCCCCCCATATTCAGTCAAGATAACACGTGTCCCGACCTACTCGTTCCATACCTTAGTTCCACATAAATGTTTTCGCTTACGGGAGTATCACCCTCTATGCTCATCCTTTCCAGAATGTTCTGCTAACAAATATGCTAAATGTATGCGCCCTATTCCAATTTCGCTCGCCGCTACTCTCGGAATCTCGTTTGATTTCTCTTCCTTGGGTACTGAGATGTTTCACTTCCCAAGTTCGCCCCACCCGAAGGTGGTAACACGAATCGCTCCGTGGGTCGCCCCATTCAGAAATTCCCGGATCAAAGCTTCTTGGCAGCTCCCCGAGACTTTTCGCAGCCTAGTACGTCTTTCATCGCCTCTACTAGCCAAGGCATCCACCTATGGCCCTTAATATCTTTTTATTCTATTTGCGTTCACTACCTTATTTAATGTATGAATACATTAAACAAGATGAATGATCTGTTATTGTAGTTATTTAGTTTTTAATTATATCTCTATAATTAAAGTTGTTGACTTTAACAATTGTAATTTAATGATCGTTTGGTTTTTAAACCAAATATAAATTCTTATGACTTTAAGAACTTATATTTAATTTAGAAACTTGTTTCTTAGATGAGTTGTGCTTAAAAAAGAAGCGAAGCATACTTTAGTATGTGAGTTTCTTTTTTAAGTGCAAATCGCTAAGAAATGGTGGAGAATAGCGGGATCGAACCGCTGACCTCCTGCGTGCAAGGCAGGCGCTCTCCCAGCTGAGCTAATTCCCCATTTTATAATCGTAATTCAAATGAACACAGATCACTGAAAACTAAGCAAGTAAGTTAACTTTTGAAACAACTAATAAACTATTTCTCGTGTGAGATTTTCTTGTGTTGAGCCACTCAATCGAATGAGTGCTCTTTACTCTAGAAAGGAGGTGATCCAACCGCAGGTTCTCCTACGGTTACCTTGTTACGACTTCACCCCAGTCGCTAATTCCACCGTAAGCGGTAGCCCCCCGAAGGTTGGCTTCCCGATTTCGGGTGAAATCAACTCCCATGGTGTGACGGGCGGTGAGTACAAGACCCGGGAACGTATTCACCGTAGCATTGCTGATCTACGATTACTAGTGATTCCAGCTTCATGGAGTCGAGTTGCAGACTCCAATCCGAACTGAGAGACGCTTTAAGTGATTAGCTCCACCTCGCGGTATCGCAACACTCTGTACGCCCCATTGTAGCACGTGTGTAGCCCTAGCCATAAGGGCCATGATGACTTGACGTCGTCCTCACCTTCCTCCTCCTTACGAAGGCAGTCTCCTTAGAGTGCTCAGCTTAACCTGCTAGCAACTAAGGACGAGGGTTGCGCTCGTTGCGGGACTTAACCCAACATCTCACGACACGAGCTGACGACAGCCGTGCAGCACCTGTTTTCGAGCTCCCGAAGGGCACCCCGCCATCTCTGGCAGGTTCTCTCAATGTCAAGGCTAGGTAAGGTTCTTCGCGTATCTTCGAATTAAACCACATGCTCCACCACTTGTGCGGGTCCCCGTCTATTCCTTTGAGTTTTAATCTTGCGACCGTACTCCCCAGGCGGTTCACTTAATCTGTTAAGTGCATCACCGCCCTGACTAGCAGAGCGACGACTAGTGAACATCGTTTAGGGCGTGGACTACCAGGGTATCTAATCCTGTTTGCTCCCCACGCTTTCACGCCTTAGCGTCAGTTATGTTCCAGGAGATCGCCTTCGCTTTCGGTATTCCTAGTGATATCTACGGATTTTACCCCTACACCACTAATTCCATCTCCCCCTCCCATACTCTAGGTCGGCAGTTTCAAATGCAGTTCTACAGTTAAGCTGTAGGATTTCACATCTGACTTGCCAACCCGCCTACGCGTCCTTTACGCCCAGTGATTCCGAATAACGCTTGCACCCTCCGTATTACCGCGGCTGCTGGCACGGAGTTAGCCGGTGCTTATTCATATGCTACCGTCATTTTCTTGACATATAAAAGGAGTTTACACACCGAAATGCGTCATCCTCCACGCGGCGTTGCTGCATCAGGGTTTCCCCCATTGTGCAATATTCCTCACTGCTGCCTCCCGTAGGAGTCTGGTCCGTGTCTCAGTACCAGTGTGGCGGATCATCCTCTCAAACCCGCTACCCGTCATCGCCTTGGTAGTCTCTTACACTACCAACTAGCTGATGGGATATAGACCGATCCCTTGGCGGAATCCATTTCCCGACTTATCTTGTGATAAGAAGGAGTATCCGGTATTAATCATCGTTTCCAATGGCTATCCCGGTCCAAGGGGCACATTATCTATATATTACTCACCCGTGCGCCACTCGTCAGCATAGTAGCAAGCTACTATCTGTTACCGTTCGACTTGCATGTGTTAAGCACGCCGCCAGCGTTCATTCTGAGCCAGGATCAAACTCTCCATAATTGTTATTACAGAAAGATAAGTAAACTTATTACTGATCTTTTGCCCAAGATTATTAAATCATTGGCTTTGTTATTTTAAGTCTTAATAAAACTGCTTAAGGTTCTATTACTAGACTGTATAGTTATCTATTACTATTAAGGGAACCATACAGGCAAGCCTGTATGGATTTCAAAATAGAATAGACGGTTGTTGTTTATTAGTTATTTCTAAGTAATTTATCTCTTTAACTCTAAAGCTAAAAAGTCTCTTACTTGCTTAGTTTTCAATGATCTCAAACATTTTTAAAAGCTTCTACTCGAAGTCTCTTCAGGCCTTTTAAATCAGGTCTCTCTGTTTGTGGATGGGAATTATAGGGGAGTATTGCTTAGAGACTGCTTAATGTTTGGTGGGTTTTTTAAAAAGTTTTTGAAGTTACTGTTTCTTAATATTTTTTTCACGTCTATAGCTATAATATGTGTGCATACCCGGTTTCCGGTTCTATTTTAATTACAATCTCATTCCTGTTGTTCGCACTCGTTTTTGGATTAATACAAACATCCAAACAAAGCTTTATATAAATTGCTGATGTCGCAATTCTATCAACAGCAGAATTTAAAGCAACCATAGAAGTTGAACTTGTATTCCCTCTGTATGGTCTGCCTATATGATCAAACAAAATTCTTCTTGCTCCTGAACCTGTGCTTCCTCCTGTCACTGTAATAGCAGCAATACCATATTTCTTGCCTATGTCCAACTCTTTTGAAAGATGTTTTGTTTCAGAATTGTCAAAATTATTATTTGCAACACCAATCAAATACTTACCTTTTTTTAGCGGATTTTGTGCTACTTCCACATCAGTATATGTATTGTTCGCGCTTGGATTACCATCATACGCTCCACCAATTTTAGCAGGAGAATCCGAAAATATCATGTAAGAGTTTGTTCCGGCAGCCGTGGAAAATGCCAATTGCCACTTTTGCCTAAACCAGTATGGCTCATTCGCATCAAACTTGTCATCAATAATTGCCAAATGCTGCGTATACCTTATATGGGAAACCAATTGTATAGCTGCTTCCTGTAAAGGATTGGTCTTGGTATGCGGAATTATAACTGCTGCCAATATACCAATTACAACCACCACAAAAACAATTTCTAAAAGAGTAAAAGCTTTTTTCATGAGTGTAGTATATCAAAATAGAATAAAAAAGGGGAAAGGAATGAAGATAAGACAAAGAGTAACCTCTTTGTCTCATGCAGAATAATTAAATTTTTTCTGCTTTTTTTACATCGTAAAGAATATCATCCATCGGATGTCTGTACATTGGCATAGCAAGACGTTTTTCATCAAGAACATGCCCGATAAAACCTATTGAACGGCCGACGATAAAGAATGAATTGAGAGTACCTGATTCGATAAATTCATTGATTTCTTCTTCAGAGTATCCCAGTGCTCTCCACATATCAACCATTAAGATACCTATAGTACCATCAACATTTAAGATAAGGTTCTCTTTTTTTGATGTTGTTAACGCTTCAACAGTTTTTGCATAATCCAGCAGTGGAGTACTTGGAAAATGTTCTGCTGCGTAATTCATAAGACCCGTAACACGAAGATCCGGATTTTTAAGAGATTTAATACGGTGACCGATACCTGGAATTGGTACGCCTTCACTTTTCATATATGCTAAAAACTCTTTTGGAGAAAGATTGTTATCATCAGCATATTTAAAATATTTTGCCGCACCGTCAATTGCACCACCAAATCTCGGACCAATTGTCAATAAACCGGTTACAAGTGATTCAACAACTGATTTACCTGCACGTGCTGTTACTTTTGCATTATGCGCACCAGAAACCGCAGGACCGTGGTCTGCTACTGTTTTTATAACAGTTTCTATAAAATCTGTCGCCCATTTGGATACTGTTTTTTAAACCATAAAAGTGAAATAACATCACCGATACCTTTACCTGTATCCGGAGTCGCAACAGATGAAATAGGAAAGCCTGCATATGTAGCCTCTTCCCCTCTGTCATCAGAAATAGTACAGATAAAGTTTTTAGAACGACGCATTTTAGGAATAACATTGATTTCAGGTTCTTCAATTTCCCCAATAATGCCTTTTGTTTTTAAATCATCATAAACTTCCATGATAGTTGCCGGTAAATCGTTAAATGTAGCCGGTACATGTATACCAGCTTCAGCCATCGCTTTGTTTTTAGCTTCAGCAGTTTCACGCTCAGCATTTGCTGAAGCACCAGCATGACCAAACTGAACACCGGAATCATAATACTTAGCAATAGTACCGATACACCATGCAATAATTGGCTTAGTAATTTTTCCGGATTTTACTGCTTCGATTACTTTATACTCTTCCGTACCACCGACTTCACCAGTAAAATCATATATTTTACATCCGGGTTTTCTTGCATACGCAATAAATTGTCAATAAAAACTGATCCTACGAATCTGTCACCACCGATAGCAACACCTCAGCAATACCGTCAGCATTAATTGCAATAATATTTGAAAGTTCGTTAAAAAGTCCACCAGAGCGTGTCACAAGTCCACATGAACCTGCACGGTGCAATTTTGAGTTGATAATATTTTCAATAGTACCACCGATATTGGCAATTTTAAATGCACCCGGAACAATAGCACCAACAGTTGCAGGTCCTATAACAGTTACATTGAGTTCTCTTGCATAGGCATTCATGCCACGGGCAAGTCTTTCCGGAATTCCCTCAGCTGTGATCATGATTGTTTTAAAGCCGCCAAGGTTTAAGGCTTCCATAGTTACATCATAAGCCGTTCTGAATGATGCAAAGTTTAAAAGTACATCAGCTTGTGGCTGAGCAGCTTTTGCTTCTGCTGTACTTTTGTAAATAGGGACCATAATCTCATCCGCACCCCAAAAAAACTTTTCAAATTTGTTTGAACTCGTAGGTGCAACGATTGCCGCCACAGATGGTGTTTCTCTTTTGATTGTGTAATCATAGTCAAGCATTCTCTGGATAGCAGTTTTGTTGTTATTCCAAAAAATTGCTTGTGTATCTCTAGTAAATAATTTTCCCATCTTTTCTCCTTACTTCTCTTCTAATGCCATACGCACGATGTCTGTTACATGTGTTTCCGGACCATATACTTCAATGTTTAAACCTAATCTGTCAGCAGCTTCTTTGATGTCTTTTAAACCTTTTTCATAGTTTGGACCACCACGTCTGACATAAATTTTTATACCTACATCTTTCATTTTATCGGCGTAATTTTCAAAAGCCTGAATAATACCTGTAAATGTTTTTGCAACATCTGTAAAGTTTGCAATCGCTCCACCAATGATTAAGATTTTATCACGCCCTTGAGGATCTTTTTCTCTTGTCATTAAATCAAGAAGTGTTTCAGCATAAAATTTTGTTTCACCCGTAGTTGGACCACCTGAGTATTCACCATAGTTCGCTAAATCTTCAATACCTGCAAAATCAGCAATAGTATCAGCGTATACAACTGAAGCACCACCACCGGCAACCATAGTCCATATTCTGGCTTCAGGCTTCAGTAATGTAAGCTTGAGTGAAGCACCTGTTTTTGCATCTGCTTCCTCGATTGCTTCAACTTCCGGAGATTTTGCTTCCATACCAAATGCAGTTGGATACTCAACATCACCCCACTCTTCTACCATCATAAATCCGGCAGTATCATCCAGTTTTGCAACCATGTCTAAAAGCTCAATTTTTGTTCCTTGCATAACAAATGGATTAATTTCAAGGTATGCAAAATTTAGTTCACGATACGCTTTAAAGAAACCGATTGCAAATTTTGCAAAATTTTCTTTATCTTCTTCTTTTACGTCTGCAGGAATATTTGCTTTTATTTTCTCGGCGATCTCTTCTTCTGTAGCAGTAATCGGGAATGCAACTTCGGTAACTTTTTCATCCCATCCCTCTTCAACTTCCATACCGCCTTCAGCTGACATGTAGAGAACATCTTCATCTCCTACCACAGTTGCCGAAATATAATACTCTTCAGACTGATCATGCGGAGTAAACGGCTCAACAATAAAGTGAGTCAATCTGTCTACTTTTGGCTCACCTGTCGGAGTATCTCCCTCAAATGAAAAATAGACTGCCACATCTTCTTTCGCTTTTTCGTCAATCCATGCTGCAGCTTTTTCTAAAGTAACATCACCCGGTTTTTGATCTTTAAAAAGCACCAAGTTGTTTTTACCACGTTTACCAAACAGCATATCCGGTTTTACAACTAATGGTTTTTCTTTTAACCATGGTTTTTCTTTTGCAGCTTCAAGCAGTTCCGCACCTGATGTTACCAGAACCGTCTCGTATGCATAAGTGAAATCTGGAAAGTATTTATTCCAATGTTTTGCTAAAATTGACTTCGCGTCATATTCTCGTATCGCTTTTTGAGCCATAGAAACTCCCTATTTTGATATTTGTGGATTATTCTAGCATAAAGTATCCAACAAATATCTTTGGTTTATATTAAGCATTAAATAGATTTATTTATTGTTTATTTTAGTAACATTAGCCTTATACAGTATTTTATTTTTGTAACGTATAGTAACATCGCTCTTAATATTTGAATGAGGTTTTAATTCTTGTAAAACATTTTCATCACATTTATCAATAAAATAAAATTTTAATCTTTTCTGCATATCCTGGTTGGTTTTCACACACAATATATTCATTGCTTTTAACTCGGTTGCAAGTTTTTTGGCAATATGCATTTTATATGCAAAATGTTTTTTTGGATTGTCTAAAAGTAAATACAGTTCTTTGTTAAACATTACAATTAGAGTATTAAAAATTAAAAATACAAAGGCCAACACAAATATTGCTCTGTATCTTTTCCTGAAGTTTGTCAGTCTCACCCTGTATGAATGTGCAAAAGTTTTCGCCGCCAAGGGCAGCGCTAAAATCAGATAAGGTGCAAATAACTCAAGTTCGACACGTTGTCTAAATGACAGGAGTAAAGAAAACAATAAAGCAGTTGATGCTATATACCATATTTTGTCATTCTCGTCATTAAGGTAACCACGATACAGCGTATAAAAAATATATATAAATATAACAGGGGTAAAAATAGCACTGTAAACTCCGATTGTGTCTAAAAAATGACCACTTGGTACACCCGATATATTTAAACCGTAGATATAAACAGATAAACCTGCAAGAAAAAGATTGTATAAAAACAATATTTTATTTTTTTGAAATAAATAAAATATTGCAAGTCCTGCAAACAGATAAACAAAACCCGCATCTAGCAGTGCATACAAAAACAACAGAACATTCAAGTAATAATCATTCAGTTTTTGACTCAGATATATGTACAGAAACAGTCCAAAAATAATCAAACCGGCATGACTGACAACAAGAGCAGCACTGACAACTCCAGGCAAAAGTACAAATACTGTTACTAGCCATAACCTGTTTCTCTCTAATGCCAAGTATTTTGCAGAAATCGCATATAAAAGCCATGCACTTAAAAGATGTAAAAGTATCATCACAAACCGTAATGCAAAATCATTTTGTCCAAATATTTTTAATGAGAGTTTCACTAATTGCTGCAAGAAGGAAGCATCTCCGTACAAAAGTGATGCTTCAGAGGGAGAGATGGAAATTTGCGTAGTTTGAAAAATAAGAATAGATGCATCCAATCCAAGTATCAGGAATAAGATGATTCGATATTTCATAATTTTAGAAAATTTCCAATAATTTCATGTCCGTATTCGCTCATTATAGATTCAGGATGAAACTGCACGCCGTAAATATCTTTATCTTTTATTTTTAGTGCCATTATTTCATCATCATCCATACTGAAGGCTGTCGGTTCGATACTCTCCGGTATACTCTTTTTATCGACTATCAGAGAATGATAACGTGTTGCCGTAAATTCATCCGGCAGAGTGTCAAAGAGTTTACATGTAGAGTGTTTAATCTTTGATGTTTTACCGTGCATCATATTTTTGGCACGCACGATATCTGCACCAAAAGCCTGTGCAATACTCTGGTGCCCTAAGCATATACCAAGAATCGGCAATTTGTCCTGAAAATAATTTATCACTTCCAAGGTTACACCTGCCTCATCAGGAGAAGCCGGTCCGGGAGAAATTATAATTTTTTCCGGATGAAGATTTTCTATCTCTTGCACACTCATCTCATCATTGCGTATAATTTTTAAATCCGCTCCAAGTTCCCTGCAATACTGAACAATATTGTATGTAAAACTGTCATAATTATCTATCATTAATATCAAAATTTTTCCTACTGAGTAATCTATATATTTTTTTGTAGTATAGCTATATTGCTCTTGTATTTTACTTATTAGTTTCTTCATTCAATGCAATATTGTCACCTGTTCCAAGCAGGACGCCTATCCATTGTGTATTTTGATTGGCATCAAAAATAATCTTTGCCATTATTGTTAAAGGAATTGACAAAAGCATGCCTACTATGCCCAAAAGCCATCCCCAGAACATGAGTGAAAGAAAAACTATCAGGGTGGACAGTCCTAAACCTTTTCCCATAATTTTAGGTTCAAGAATAGAGCCTATGACTATATTTATCACAGTGTACAACACCATGACTACCAAAGCGCTCATGCCTCCCAGCTGCACTAAAGTAATTAAAACTGCAGGAATGGCTGCAATTATTGAACCTATATTTGGGATAAAGTTTAACATAAAAGCCAATACTCCCCATAAAAAGGCATAATCTGTACCTAAAAAATAGAGACTCATCCATATGATGGCACCGGTAAACAATGAGATGAGTGCTTTGAGTACCATATAGTTTTTTATTTTAGAAAAAATTCTTTCTATATGAGCCATTGTCTCTTGATGTCCGTCAGCCAGTTCCACTTTTTTTACAAAATATTGTGATTCAAGCAGCATAAATATCACTGTTAAAATAATGATAAAACCATTTGTAAACATAGCACCCATACTTTGAATAATACTTGTTGCGAATTTCATCGCCTGTTTCATATTTATCAGGTTTGCTATATCCTCAGTTGAAATTTCTATACCGAAAGAAGCGGTATAGTGTGAAATAAGCTGATAATATTGCGCAAGTTTTTGTGCATATGTATCAATATTGGCACTAAAATCATGCACTGAATTACCCACAAGTTTTGCAATCAGCGCCAAAAACAGAATAAAGACTGTTATTACCAAAGTAACAGACACAATATCCGGTATCGACTTTGACTTAAAATAATTATACAAAGGAGAGAGGATAATTGCAATAAACAAAGAGAGTAAAAACGGAATAATAATGACTGATGCACTTTTTATGCCTGCCAGGACAATCACCACACTTGCCATAACGATAAAATAATAGCCTATTTTATGCTCTTTCATACGTTTTCCCTTTAGCTTTGAATCTCTTGCTGATTTGTAATCTGCTGTAAATAGTTTGAAATATTAATAAGTGAAAAAGTGACTAAAAAAATCATTAAACCTGGGAAAAAACTCACCCACCAGGCAATGTCAATAACATCTTTTCCTCCACTTAAAATTGTCCCCCAGCTCATCTGAGGTGCGACAATTCCCAATCCTAAAAAACTCAATCCTGACTCTGCCAAAATAGCACCGCCCACGCCGAAAGTAAAACTTACAAAATAGATCGGAGCCAAAACAGGGGCATAATATTTTAAAAGAATTTTTAATGTATTTACCTTTGCGATCTTGAGTATTTTAATATAAGGCTGGGAAGTAATTTTAAAACTCTCAGAGCGTATCAGCCTGGCGGTTGTCATCCACCCTGTAATTGATATAATAACAATCAGAACCAAAGCAGAGGCATTGACATAACTGACCAATGCAAGCAGTAAAAAAAATGTCGGAAATGTCAAAAAAAGATCGACTGTAATGACAAAGATCCTGTCCACGCTTCCTTTGAAATATCCGGCCATCGAACCCAGAATCAGTCCAATAAAAGAAGCGACAAAAGCACTCCCTGCCCCAATAACAAGAGAAACTTCTCCTCCGGCAATAAGGCGAGCCAATATATCCCTTCCCAGCCTGTCCGTGCCTAAAGGGTGCATCAAGGAAGGCGCCAACAAAATTGCTTTTGCATCTAAAGCATAGGGGCTGGCATGGTATAGTTGTGATCCGAAAAACGAAAACAGGAAAATAAAGATGAGTATAAATATACTGAATTTAGGCATAAAGCTATTGTTTAATGCCTAAAAGTGTCTGCATCATTTGATCAACAGTAGTAATCACTTTTGCGGCAGCACCGTAAGAAGTCTGATACTTGATGAGATTTGTCATCTCTTCATCAATACTTACTTTTGTAATAGAATTATATTCCATCTCTGTCGCATTAAATTGCGTAGAAACAGTTTCATTCCTTGTTATGGCTGAATTTGTTGAGATGCCTACATAGGTACTGGTAATATCAAACATCCCGTATGTTGTCGTATCATACTGCTCATTTCCTACCTGAAATTTATAGGATTCAAACTGTTGCTGAACCATATCAAGAGCGACTCTGTTATCACCTGCATTGGATGAATAGCCAGCATGTAATTGTGTCGGATTATTCCTGTATTGTGTATTGAGACGAATATCTCTTGCATTAGTCCCCTCAAAAAAGGAACCAAGCCCTATAGCACCTGCAAAATTTGTTCCTGATGCAAATGTATTATCAGGTAAGTTGTCAACAACGGCAAATGTATAGCCTTGCGAATTGGCAGCTGTATTCATGCTGAGTTCAAGTTTTATATCACCATTCGCATTTGGTGCATAATTAAAAATCATATAATCATCAACATCATTATTGGCATTTGCATCACTGTTGTCATCTTTATTTGCGATGATTTGCCCCTCAATTGAGTTGGAACCACTGATACCTGACATAGAAGTTGCAGCATCAATGTTTATCGTCCTTTTTGCCACCTCATTGCCATCTATATCATACACTGTCACATCAAAAGAACCGGGATTAATATTTAAAGAGGAAGTTACCAAAGGAGTTGCCGGATTAATATTAATGTTATTTGACTCCATTCGGGATCTGGCACTTTTTGCATACAGGTTGTTTGTTGATTCTATGAGGCCCTTGGCAAAAGCATCAAGATCTGAAACAACATTTTGCAATACACCATCTGTCGGCATACCACTTGTTGTATCAACAGCCCGACCTCTCAGATTGAAAATTGCTCCTATCTTTCCATTGGTTATCTCTTCTTCCATAGGAATAAGTGTACCGTCCTGTCGTTCATAGGAGAGTTCATAAAATCCATACGGATTATTCCCTTTTTCAATAGTGAGCGGATGATATGTACTGCCGTCAACAAGATTAAAACCGTTAACACTAAGTGTATAACTTCCGGTTCTTGTATTTGAATTGGAATCTATCTGAATATTTGATTCCAACTGTCCTTGATTTACTTCAGCGCCTATCAATCTGGATAAACTTCTTTCTATAACATTTCTTTTATCCCGTAAATCATTTGCAGTGTATCCTCCACCCGCTTCAGCAACATCAATGGACTTGTTAAGATCTGCCAACTGCTGAGCCAGACTGTTTACCTCAGTAATATTAACATCAAGCTGGTCATTTACCTGCATTTGTAAATTTAAAACCTGGTTTTGTGTTTGGGTTATATGCTGTGTCAGTGTTTCGGTCTGTTTTGCCAATGCAATTTTTATGGAATCATTATTTGGATTATCAGCAAAAGTCTGCCACATATTATAGTATTCGGCCAGGTCCGCTTTAATTCCGACACCATCTATTTCAGGAAAATATGTTGAGAGTTCTTCAAGTGTTTGTCTTTCAAAATCACTGTATTCTTTATCTGCAGAAACACTGCTGTATCTGTCAAACACAAAATTGTCAAATACTCTTTTGATATCCTGGATTTCAACGCCATTTCCAACATTTCCTGCACTCGTAATCAAAGGATTTGCAGCTGAAGTGATCACTCTTTGACGGGTATATCCTTCATTTTCCGCATTTGCTATATTGTTTCCTGTTGTATTTATTCCGACTTGTGCTGCGCTTAATCCGCTGTATCCGATGCTGAGTGTATTAAAAATTGAAGCCATTTTAAACCCTTACTTCCAATATTGTAGAGTCTTTGGATGCAACCTTGTTGTACCCCTGCATTTCAGTCGGTACTAATCTTTCCAGGAAGGTATTGTATAAATTACTCACGACAACTACTAACTTTGCATACTGTTTATTCACTGTTCTGAGTTCTGACAAGCTTTGTTTTAATTCATCCAATAGTTGATGCTGTGTTTCATCTAATAATTGGGGAAGTTCAACATCCGGATGGGATGTAATTAACGCAGAAATTTCGTAATCTATCATTGCTTTTTTTGCTTCAAAGCTTTTTAGTTTTTCTTCTTTTATGGAGAGTCTTTCAAACTGATGGTCATGTTGCGCTTTTTGGATATCTTTGATATCTGATTTTGTTATTGAAATTAAATCTTTTAAATCCTGTAAAGCGCTCTGCAAATGATGACTCAACATGCCATTCTCCTGTTAGTTTATTTCTAAAGTAACTCATCTGCCATTTTTTTAGATAATGCAGACAAATCTACTTTGTATTGTCCTGAGTCTATAGACTCTTTGAGTTGTTCGACTTTGCTGCTCTTGTTTTCCACAGCAGTTACTGAAGTATTCTCTTTTTTTTGTGTGTTTGAAAGTGTATTGTTCACATAGGCACTCCCCAACACTGAATTATTTACTTTTGAAATCATAATTCATCCTTTATATAATAAGTTTGTTTTATTGCTATTGTTATATCGGCAATAACCAGAACTTATTAAGTTGATTTTATGAATTCTTTTGAGATAAATAATCATAAAGCATTTGCGAAAATCCGAAACTTCCGGCACTTGCTTTAGAAAGCTCATCTCTGTACATTGATTTATATATTTTATCTCCCGGATCATTTTGTGATGAAAAAAGATTCTTATCATCTTTCATCGCATTATCCATCAGCATTTTTACTATAACGGCTTCAAAAGCATCTGTCTGTTCTCTCAGAGCCTTATCCTGCGCCTTTTCGTCAATCCTGGGTATTGCTTTATTCGCTGTAGCCATTTGTGCCTGGGCATTGACAGCATTCATTGAGTAACTCATCATATCACCTTCAATTCTGCAGATATACTCCCTGCACTTTTCATCGCTTCAAGTATAGATATAATATCTTTTGGTGAAGCTCCGAGTTTTTGCAAAGATCTTACAAGATTTGCCACTGTTGTTGTTCCCTCTTTGGTATAGACTTCATTCTCGTTTAAACCGATAACCAGATTATTATCAATACTCATTGAACCTGCAGGCTTTGAAATCTTTTTCTGTTCAACAATCTTTATCGTAATATCTCCGTGTGTTAAAACTACCGGTTTGAGTTCTATATTTACTCCAGCAACAATTGTTCCTGTTCTTTCATTTATTATGATTTTATCTTTTGGATGATAATCCATGTCGATCTCCTGAACCTCAGCCAAAAACTCTATCATAGAACGATTTTGTGGACATTTCAGTTTTATACTTCTTGAGTCCATGGCTATTGCTAACTGTGTATGATAATAATCATTAATTGCCTTTTGAATTCCAACAGCATTCCTGAATCCTGATTCTTTAAGAGATAATGTTGCATATTTTTGATGAAACAGATCAATATTGATTTCTCTTTCAATTATCCCTCCGTTAAAAACAATTCCTGTAGTAGGGTGTGACGCATTTCCTGCACCTCTTGTGTTCAGTCCGCCTATACTGATGGCTCCTTGTGCCAAAGCATAAATTTTTCCGTCAACCCCTTTTAAAGGTGTCATCAGAAGTGTTCCCCCTTCTAAAGATTTTGAGTCTCCTATAGAAGAAACGGTCACATCCATTTTATCACCCTGTCTGGCAAAAGGTTTCATAGTAGCAGTTACCACAACAGCAGCAACATTTTTCGACATAATGTCAATTGGATCCATGTTTATATTCATTGCACGAAGCATATTGGAGATAGACTGAAGAGTAAACCTTGAGGTAGTCCCGTCTCCGGTTTTTTTCAATCCGACAACAAGGGAATAGCCTATAACCTGATTGTCTCTTACTCCTACAATATTTGACACATCCGATATCTTTGTAGCATAAAGAGTAGAGAAAAAAAGTATAAACAGTAAAATAAATTTCATTAGCAATCCTTACATGTAAAGATAAACCAGCAAATTTTATTCCATATTATTGTTTGTAAGATATGTTAACGTAGTATTCCCAAATTTTTTTGATTTTTTCACCTTGTATATGCCTAAGAATTCAGGAATCTTCAGACCGCTCATATGTTCTACAATAATCATCTTTACATGTAAGGCAGGCAGTTTTTCTATAAGTTTCATAGTTTTTTCATAAATCTCTTCCATACCCTCACGGATGCTGAACGGAGGGTCAATGTAGAAGAATGCATCTTCATTCGATTTTTTCAGTCTTGAGAGAACTAACTCAATATTTTCAAAACTGTCTCCGGCAAAGACTTCACAGGCAGACGGGTCTGTCTGTGAAATATTTTTTTGAAGTGTTTTTAATGCTTCTTTATCTTTTTCCATAAAGTATATTTTTTTTGCACCACGGCTGAGTGCTTCAAGACCTATTGATCCACTCCCTGAAAAAACTTCAACAAAGTTTGCATCAACTATATCAAACTGTAAAGTATTAAAAAAAGATTCCAAAACTATAGACTTGGAACTTCGTGTAGTGACTTTTGACGGGAGCAAAAGTTTTTTTCCCTTATATTTTCCTGCAATAATCTTCTTGCTCAGTTGTTTACTTTTCATAAAATGCTTTCACCGCTCTTAGAATATTTTCCTGATACTCTTTTGTTAACAACTCAATTCTTTTTTCCAATACTTCAAAGTTCATTCTCTCACTTGTGTTCTCATCTTCAGGCTGAGTATTTGTACTCTCAGGATAGAGTTCATTATATTTTTTTTCCAAGGCCAAAATAAGCTGTGACTTTGAAAAAGGTTTCAATAAGTCTGCTCCTTCTTTCGTTGAAATATAAAAACATCGGCTCTCATTCAAACACTCTTCATCACGAATGATTATGTCACTTTTTTTTGATGAACTTAAATACTTTGCCAAAAAAAGTTCTAATGACTTTTGCAAAAGCGGAGACTGGCATTCAACAGCTACTTTCATAAAACTATCCTCTCAAATAATACTCAAGCGAGTACTTTAAATCTTCATCCAAATCTTCCAGACACAACATCCAGTTCACATAATTAATATCATGTTGGACTATCTCTTCTATATATTTTCCCATATATTTTCCAAAGGGAAATTTTTCTAAAAGCACTTTTTGAAAACTTAATTCTTTCATCTTTTCTACTGTTGCATACTCAAGCAGATATTCAAACAATAATTTTGTTACAAATACATCATTGAGTGCATTATTGGAGCATAAAGCATCTTTAATTCCATACTGCTGTTTAAGCGCATTCTCTTGTCTGTACAGCTTGAGTTCATAGCGTAAAAACTGCAATGAAAACTGTTCGCACTCTTTGATAAGATGTTTTGTGACTTTTAATGTATCTATTACAGCTCCTTGCCATTGCAGACCCGAAACAGCAAATTTTTCCAAAACGAATTGTACATTATGTGCAATTAAAGTATTTTCAAAAGTATTGTTTTTTTGTAATATTTCATATACTTGCGTCATTTTAAAAAGCTTTTTATCTTTGATCATTTCATTTGTAATATGATGAATACTTGAAGCTGACGGCGGTATCTTTTTTCCTTCGTTTATAAGTTCGTAAAATACCTTTTCATCTTTTAATAATGCAACGGAGCACACAACATCGCCTGCTTCAATCCCTGTAGTCTGAACATCTGTAAAAATCAACATTTTTTTACCTGAACTTTTTTACATTTTACACTGAGTACAATGAAAGAAAAAAAACCGGCAATTAGTATAAATATATGCAGCACATACATATTAAACCATGTAAACACGCTCTCATATGAGCTAAAAAGCTTCATAACAATCACTGCCACAATCATTTCTCCTGCAACTGTCCATATCATCAGCATAAACCATTTTCGCCATACTTTCAACAAATCACCATATCCAATCTCATCTATAATTTCTCCTGTTTCTTCATTCGTCTCTTCTTTGGGACAACCTAACAGGACAAACACATACCCTTTTATGCATTTATTAAAAATATATTTCAGACTTCTAAATAAAACAATCAAAAGCGCAAAATTCCATGACACCATAAACCAGAATTTAAATATAGTCAAAAGTGCCCTTGTTATTTCATTGTCTAATGTACCTGTTGTTCCCTGGCTTATATATATTACCAGTGTTATAAAAGCAGCAATAAAAAAAGTCAGCAACGCTGTATACAATGTCAGTTTTACCGCCCACTGCAACCATATAAAAAAATAAAATCTACTCATTCTCCTGCCCGAATCTATTTAGCATATCATGATAATGTTCAAGTGTCATAAAACTTTTTTCAAACCTGTAGCGAATGACAAATTCCACTACCTTCTCTTTTAGTTCAGTGGCAACATTCTCAACTCTTCCAAAATAGGCCAAAGAGATATTTTTACTTTTTTGTATTGCGTTTTTGTCATAATGAATTGCTAAAATCTGTAAATATTTTCCTTTTTTAATTGTACCAAGATCCTCCTCATTTAGCGATACACCCGAAAGGTTCACAGCTTTAAAATGAAATAAATCTTCAAATTTTGCTACTTTTTTGTCTATACCCAACTCCCCAAACAGCTTTTGTAATATTTTTAAATTTTGCTTTCTCGCCGTCTCATAACTGGAAATTTTATTTGTTAAATGTTTCAATCTGTCTAATGCGGAACTCATGTGTAAATCCTTTAAAAAATTAAGTATATCAAAAATAAACTGTTTATATAATCATATTAATCAGGGCATCTCTAAAAACCCTGATATACCTCAAAACCAAAAAGAGAAGCTACTCGTAGCTCCTGCATAGTTTTGCCTTGCATTAGCACTTTTGCTATAATGTTGAGATATATCAGGGTTTTTAGAGGTGCCCTTAGATATAATGCCAATTATAAAATTTATGAAAATACAAAGAGACCTATGGATTATTTAAAAATAAAAAACAGTGCTTCACTCGAAGGTACTATAAATATCTCAGGTGCAAAGAATGCATCTCTACCTCTTATTGCTATGTGCATACTGGCCAAAAACAGTGTACATATGAAAAATTTACCACAGGTTGTAGATATAAAAACGCTTTTAAAACTCCTGTCAAATCTTGGTGCAACCTGTGAATTTTCGCAAGACAGTGTTATCGTCAATACATTTGATCTACACGAAACAAAAGCCACCTATGATATAGTAAAAACCATGCGTGCTTCTATTTTGGTTTTAGGACCGATTTTAGCACGTTTTGGGCATTGTGAAGTCTCTTTACCCGGAGGATGTGCAATTGGACAGCGTCCAATTGATCTGCATCTTAAAGCCTTGGAACAGATGGGTGCAAAAATAGCTATTAAAGCAGGATACATCGAAGCAAGAACGCCAAATGGCTTGCACGGATGTGAAATAATTTTTGACAAAGTCACCGTTACAGGTACTGCAAATATTGTTATGGCCGCCGCTCTTGCCAAGGGGGTAACAACGATTACAAATGCAGCCAGAGAACCTGAAGTTGTCCAATTATGCGAAGTACTCAATGCCAGCGGCGTGAAAATCAACGGTATAGGCACAGCAATACTCGAAATACACGGTACAGACGGACAACTGCTCAATATCAATGAGTTTTCTATCATTCCGGACAGGATAGAAGCCGGAACATACCTTTGTGCGGGGGCCATTACAAAATCGCAACTCACATTGACGAATGTTGAACCGAAACATTTGGGCGCAGTTATATCCAAACTCGAAGAGATGGGCAGTACTTTTACCCTCACAGACACCACAATTACAATTCACCCTGCCGCGCATATCAAACCTGTTAAAATTGTCACACAGGAATATCCCGCATTTCCAACAGACATGCAGGCACAGTTTTTGGCACTTGCAACACAGGCAGACGGTGTTTCAATTATAGAAGAACGACTTTTTGAAAACAGATTTATGCATGTCAGTGAATTACAGCGTATGGGTGCAGATATAACATTAAACGGTCATATTGCAACAGTGAGTGGAAAAAGCAACCTGTGTGGGACTGATGTCATGGCAACGGATTTACGTGCATCAAGCGCATTGGTTCTCGCTGCACTTGTTGCAACCGGAGAAACACATGTACACCGCATCTACCACCTGGATCGTGGATATGACTCACTTGAGAAAAAACTTTACCAAGTCGGTGCCAATATACAAAGACTCAAAGAGTAGATCTTCTACTCTTTAAAAACTATCATCTCATATAAACTCTTTTTCGTGACAAGTGACTTTTCCGGAGCAACAGAATGTGCATTTTTGACTACTTCAACTTCGTGACGAAGTTCTGCTATCTCTTTTTCCATTGCATCTATTGTTTCTTTCAAATTAAGAATAATATCCACACCTGCAAGGTTCACACCCAGTTCACGTGTCAATCGCAAAATTAATTTAATTTTATCTATATCCCGTTGCGAGTAGAGTCGTATTCGTCCGTCAGAACGAGATGGATTTATTAAGTTTTCCCTCTCATACTGTCGTAGAGTTTGAGGGTGTATATCTAATATTTTTGCAACAATGCTTATTAAATAGACTGGTTCATCATAATGGTGCATAGCAATACCCTCCTTTTATACTGTCTTTGGTAATTTTTCTTTCATAATTTTTACTAATTCAGGATCCAGATCTTCAACTTTTGGCAATACAATATTTGCTTTTAGATACAAATCACCTCTTTGTTTCGTTTTACGATTCATAGCCCCCATGCCTTTGACACGAAAGCGCTGTCCGTTTTTCGTATTTTGCGGTATTTTAAGTTTAATCTCTTTTTCCAGAGTCTGTACAGATATTTTGTCACCAAAAAGTGCCGCATACAAAGGCACATCAATAGTTTTGACTAAATCATCTCCCTCTCTCTCATACTCCGGACTCGGTGCTACATGTATGCGCAAAAAGAGGTCTCCGACTCTGCCGTTTTGTGCATGGCCTTTGCCTTTGACGCGCATTCTCTCACCGTCTTTTACACCGGCAGGAATTTTGATGTCAAAACGCTCGCCGTTTACAGAAACAGAATGAGATCCTCCTAAGATTGCTACGGCAAACGGGATGGTTACATTTGCTTCTATATCAAGGTTCGGTTCTTGATAGCGTTGCCCTCCGCCAAATCCGGAACTGCTGAAGCCAGAGGCTCCGCCTCCTGCACCGCTAAAACCTCCAAATCCGCCGCCACCTGAAAACATCTGACGCAGTATTTCATCAAGGTCTACATTTCCACCCTGACTTTGAGAAAAATCATGGAAATTCTGACCACCGAACATCGCATCACCGTACTGATCATACTGTGCTTTTTTTTCTTTGTCACTCAGCACTTCATAGGCTGCATTTATTTCTTTAAATTTTTCTTCCGCACTCGGATCCTTATTAACATCCGGATGGTATTTGCGGGCTAACTTTCTGTAGGCTTTTTTGATTTCTGATTCACTTGCATTTGGAGATACTTCCAATGTTTCGTATAATGATTTGCTCATATTTATTCCTTCTAACTTATTTAATTATTCATAGATTCTCATTAGTGGAATTATATCATATTACTTGAGTGCATGTCAATCAAGGTAAAGAAACCTTGATAGATTTAATGTAAGAAGTGGCGGATACCTGAAAAGTAGAGACTCATACCAAATTCATCGGCTGCAGCTATTATTTCTTCGTCGCGAATAGAGCCTCCTGGTTCTATAATATTTTTGACCCCTGCTGCCGCGGCTGCATCTATAGAGTCACGAAACGGAAAGAATGCTTCGCTGGCAAGGGCTGCGCCTGTTACGTCAAGCCCCATATCTTTTGCTTTTTTAAGCGCACACTGTGCAGCATCTACACGGCTGGTCATTCCCATACCGACAGCAACCATTGCGGAATTTTTCACATAAACGACACAGTTTGATTTTGTCAGGGATGCTACCTTATAGGCAATTTCAAGATCTTTCATCTCTTCAGGTGTTGCTGCATTTTTACTCATAAGTTTTGCATTTTTCACTTCATCATCCTGCACCTTGTCCGCATCCTGGAAAATAAATCCGCCGTCAATGTGTTTAAAGTCTTTTTTATCATTCGCCAATATTAAGTTATCCGCACCCATCTCAAAAAGTTTAATTCTTTTCTTTGCTGCAAATACTTCCTGTGCTTCTTCGGTAATACGTCCTGCTATAATCACTTCAATAAATATTTCATTCATTTTTTCTGCCAATGCTTTGTCAACTGTGCCATTAACGGCAACCACACCGCCAAAAGCAGATACAGGGTCACATTTGAGTGCTTCTGTATATGCTTCAAGTAATGTATCTTTAATTGCAAAGCCACAGGGATTACCGTGTTTTGAGATACAAACAGCATTTTCATTCCCAAAGGCAGCTGCAATTTTAACCGCACCGTTTAAATCATTTAGGTTGTTAAAACTTGCTTCGCCTTTGAGTGTCTTAAAATTATTTGAAAAATGTTTGTCAAATTCATAGAGGGCACCTTTTTGATGAGGATTTTCACCATAACGAGTGTTCATTACTTTATTGCCTACAATAAACTGTTTTTCGCCGAAACCTTCGTTGAAACGTTCATTCATGTAGTTTGCAATCATTGAATCATAGGCTGCAGTATGTTCATACGCCTTAATCATAAAACCGCGGCGAAACTCTTTTGTATTTTTTTCATTCTCAATCGCATCAATAACGATGTCATAATCTTGTACATTTGTTACAATTAGAACAGCATCAAAGTTTTTTGCAGCCGAGCGAACCATTGCCGGACCGCCGATGTCAATATTTTCTATAATTTCATCAAAATCATCCGTTTTTTCTATTGTTTCCTTAAACGGATAAAGGTTGACACATACCAGATCAATCGCTTCAACCCCAAGCTCTTTTGCCTGGTCCAAATGTGACTGTTTGTCACGACGATGCAAAATCCCACCGTGAACAAAAGGATTTAAAGTTTTCACACGCCCTTCAAAACATTCGGGAAACTTTGTTATCTCATCAATTTCAATAGCATCCACCCCATTTTCTTTCAACAACCTGTATGTTCCGCCGGTAGAAATTATCTCATACTCATTTTTTACCAATGATTTACAAAAATCTACAACACCGTTTTTGTCACTTACACTTACTAATGCTCTTTTTTTCATTTGACGCCTTGATTTAAAATATTACTGCTATTTTATCCAAATAGAGTTTAGAAGATGGTAAACTTAAAAAAACAATTTAAGGAAGCTATAATGAAGCAAAATATTGCCATACTCTGTTCTGGCGGAGATGTCTCCGGCATGAATCCGGCATTGAAAAGATTTGTTGAATACAGTTTACAAAATAATTTAACGCCCTACTTCGTGTATGACGGATACGAAGGACTGATTGACAACAATATTCAAAAAGCGAGTTATTGTGATGTTTCGGGCATTATTAACCGTGGAGGCACTAAAATAGGAAGTGCCAGAAGCAAAAGATTTATGCAGGCGAAGTATAGAAACATAGCAAAACAAAACCTTGATGCATTACATGTAACAATGCTTATTGTGCTTGGGGGAGATGGTTCTTTTCGTGGTTTACATCAGTTTTACAAAGAGCATAACATAAAGTTTTGCGGTATTCCCTCTACTATTGATAATGATATTTCAGGCACAGACTACTGTTTGGGAGTAGATACGGCACTCAATATGATAAAATTCTCAATAGACTCCATCAGAGATACGGCATCTTCTTTCAAAAGGGCTTTCATTATTGAGACCATGGGAAACAAATGCGGTTACCTTGCACTTGTATCTCATTTGACATCCGGTTCTGAGCTTTGTTTAATTCCTGAAACAGCCTATAATTTAAACGCGTATGAGCAAAAATTCAAACAAGAGATACAAAACGGACGAAGATATTTTATTGCTATTGTAGCAGAGGGGATAAATGAGGATTCTGAAGAGATAGCACGATGGTTTGAAGAAAAAATCGGCATTGAATCAAGAGTAAATGTACTTGGTCACCTGCAGCGCGGAGGAAATCCGACAGTAAAAGACAGACTTATGGCATATAAATTTATTACGTATGCGATAGATGCTTTGCTGGGTAATAAAAACGAAACTATTGTTTGTTATACAAAAGAGGGGTTCAGGTATAAAGAGATTGATGCGGTTGTGAATACACCCTATCAGTTAGATGAAGAGCTTATAAAATTTATAAACTCTCCAGAAGCAACAGGTGACTAGAAATCACCTTGTGCAGCACGAGCAGGAATTCCTTCCATTGCGTCTTTTACTTTTAAAGCAGCTTCCAGCATTTTTGGAGGTAACGGGTATCCGCCATGAATTGCAAGAGTCATATCCATACTGATTAAGAAAGCGTCTCCATTACCATAACGAACATACATAATTCTACATGGCATAAAACCACCATAATAACGTGAATAATTCAAGAATATTTTTGCAGTCGTAAGGTTACACAAAGACCAGATTCTTGCTTCTGCCACTTCATTTGGTTTTGCATCCTCTTTTGTATACATCTTAACATAGCCTGTAAGTCTCATGTTATACTCTTCAGTAAGTGCAGCTATTGACTCTTTTACATCATCACCGCTCACACCTTCTTCAACCTTCCACTCTTTCATCATTGCACGTGCAGGGTCACCGTATTTTGCAACTTTTGTAAACATTTCATCATACGCATCCATAGCTTTGTCGTCAAGTTTGTGTTGACTCGTAACTGCCACCCAGCCCATATGCATTGTAGAACATCCTGTTGCAAAAAATGCAACACTCAGTGCAATTATTGCAGTAATTATGTTTTTTCTCATTTATCTTTTCCTTTGTGATATTTTCGTGATTATTATATACCTAAACGGATTAAAGTTTTATAAGATTTTGCTATTACTATAAATCTTGTTCAACTATTTTTCTAAAAGTAGTAAAATAATTCTCTTTGAGGCTTTTTATACTCATATTTACATCATTTATTCGTACAGTATCTCCGCCGACTGTTCCAATTTTTTCAACAGACATTGATTCATCAAGCATCGCTTCAAAAGCTTCACAGTTTTCAGACTTTACTTCAATAATGGCTCGACTCATACTTTCTGCAAAGATATCCCGATCATCAGCAACACTCATATCTACATCGCAGCCAAGTCCGCTTGTGGCTGCCATTTTCGCTAATGCTATTGCAACACCGCCGCTGCTTGCATCTTTTGCGCACTCCAGCAAATGCTTTTTGTTTGCTTCTATAACCAAATCCCAAAGAGCAAGCTCTTTCTTGTAGTCAATTTCAGGTATAACTCCGGCAACAGTGCCGTAAAGCTCTTTCATATATAAAGAACCGCCGAATTCTGATTTGCTTTCGCCTATCAGATAAAGCGCATTTCCCTCAGATTGAAAACTTGACATTAACACATTGTTTTCATCATCATTCACACCTACGGTTGCAATAGAAGGCGTTGGAAAAACAGAAACACCGTTTGTTTCATTATAAAGAGAAACATTTCCGCCAATGACCGGAGTTGTCAGCTCTGCACATGCTTCTTTTATACCCAAACAGCCTTGGCCAAACTGCCACATAACTTCAGGGTTTTCCGGATTTCCGTAATTAAGACAGTCGGTAATTGCCAACGGTCTTGCTCCGCTCATGGCAACATTACGCCCGGATTCAACAACCGCTGCCGCTGCTCCCATTTTCGGATCTATATAACAATAACGCACATTACAGTCAGCTGACATTGCCAAAGCTTTTTTATTCTCTTTTACGCGGATGACGGAAGCATCAAGCATGCCTCCGTTTTTAACAGTATTTGTCTGTACCATAGAATCATATTGTGTGTAAATCCATGATTTATCAACTACTTCCATAGATTTTGTCAGTTTTTCAAACGCTTCCTGATTTGACACTCTGTCAAAATCATCAATACTTACTTTGTGAATATCATCAAGGTAAGCAGGTTTTTTCATAGGACGGTTCAGTTCCGGAGCTTCTTCACTAACAGGGTCAACAGGAACCTCAGCACATTTTTCTCCATGCCAAAAAAGCTCCATTTTTCCGGTATCTGTTACCTCGCCTATAACTGCAGCATCCAGATCCCATTTTTCAAAAATATCGATAATAGCCTGTTCTGAACCTTTTTTGGCACACAAAAGCATACGCTCTTGCGATTCACTGAGCATAAAATCATAAGGAGTCATATTTTCTTCGCGCGCAGGAACCTTGTCAAGGTGCATAATCATTCCCGAACCTGAACGTCCCGCCATCTCAAAAGAAGAAGATGTAAGTCCGGCAGCTCCCATATCCTGGATTCCGATGACATGATCCGTTTTAAAAAGCTCCAGACATGCTTCCAAAAGCAGTTTTTCGGTAAAAGGATCCCCTACCTGAACCGTCGGACGCAAAGATTTGCTCTCTTCGGTAAAACTGTCCGAACTCATAACAGCTCCGCCAAGACCGTCACGACCTGTTTTAGCACCTACATAAAGGACTGGATTTCCTGTCCCCTCTGCCTTGCCGTAAAATATTTCGTCACTTTTTGCAATTCCCAGAGTAAAAGCATTGACAAGAATATTTCCGTTGTAACACTCATCAAAACTGGTTTCACCGCCGATGGTCGGAACACCCATACAGTTGCCGTAACCGCCGATTCCCTCAGTGACACCGCGCACCAAATAACGCTGATGCTTGGAAATATCATCTTTGTTCAAAATATTGCCAAAACGCAGTGCATTCAAGTTTGCCACAGGACGGGCACCCATTGTAAAAACATCACGCATAATTCCGCCGACACCGGTTGCCGCGCCCTGATAGGGTTCTATAAAACTCGGATGATTATGTGACTCCATCTTAAAAACTGCCGCATATCCATCACCAATATCAATAACACCGGCATTTTCACCAGGTCCCTGAATAACCCATGGTGCTTTTGTAGGAAACCCTTTTAAATGGACTTTGGAAGACTTATACGAACAGTGTTCACTCCACATGGCTGAAAATATACCTAATTCAACCAAATTCGGTTCACGTCCTAAGATCTCTTTAATATGTATATAGTCTTCTTGCGAAAGCTTATGGTTGGCTAACTGTTCATCAATGTTTTGTAATTGTTGGCTCACGGGGGTTTCCTAAAAATTGGTTTTTAAAAATGAATTATATCCAAGCAATGGTAAAAGTTGTTTTAATGAAAAGAAAAATCACTTTTTGTGCGAATATTCTTTTTCAGAGAAAAGATATTTTTATACTCTATTTTTTCAATTTCATACTCTTTTATCTGATTTGGCAACCTGACTTTGACCTCGTCGCCTGCACTTTTGCCAAGCAATGCTTTTGCTATAGGAGAATGAACGGATATCAGTCCGTTTTCCGGTTCGCTCTCAAGCACACCGCATAAAGTATACACCTCTTCTTTATCGGTTTCAAGATCAACCAATGTAACGGTACTTCCAAAAGAAATACGTTCATGTACATGTAAAGAGGGATCAATGATTTGTGAATTTTGAATCATTTTGTTGAGATAAAAAAGCCTTTTGTCAATAAAACGCAATTTCTCTTTTGCCGCCTGATAGTCAGCATTTTCACTTCGGTCACCAAGTGCGGCAGCTACAAGTTTTTCATGTGCCACCTTGGGTTTTTCAACTTCGAGCAGATATTTAAACTCTTCTGTAAGTTTGTCATACCCTTCGATACTCATAGGTTCTTTCATCAACTGTTGTTCCTAATGCTCGTACCCTATAATATAATATGTTTCTTTATTTGGTAATTTGTCTGTTTTTACCTTGAATTTTCTGCTGAAATGCTCTATCTTTTCATGTGCTTCCTGTGCTAACTCAGGAGTAGGTGACTCTACTTTTATTTTAAAGTAATCTTTTGTATTGGATAAAGCGACATAGGCATTATTTACTTTGAGATGATCATTTAAATCCAAAATATGCTTCTCTATTTTTTCATATCCCGGAGTATTTTTTTGAATTCTTTTAAGTTGCTGCACCAAAGCTTCATTTGGTACATATCGCAGTTGCGTCAACATTGCATCATTTTGCATATCTGTTCCTTCTAAAATTTTTATGAAAAATAATAACAGTTTTTTGTAAACAAGCATCAAGAAAAATGGTTACTTCAGTATGTATTTAGCTATTGAGACTATAATTACACTACAAAGACTATATTTAACAAGAGAGAAATTAAATGACTGAAGATATATTAAAAAAAATCAAGCAACTCCCGCCACTTCCGGAATCTGCTCTTCAAATAGAGAAAGTTTACAAAGATCCGAACTCTACATTTAATGATATGGCAAAAATTTTAGAAAAAGACCCTCTTTTGACAGCCGATATCCTTAAAGCGGCAAATTCACCGCTTTACGGTTTTTCCAGAGAAATAAATGCTATCAGTCAGGCAGTCGGTCTCTTTGGTATGGGTACTGTTCGCGGATTTGCATTAGCTTCAATCGTGAAAAAAAGCTTTGATCTTGATTTGTCGCCCTACGGCATTACAAACGAAATGTTCTCTGAACTCTCAAAAAAACAGCATGCGCTTACTACGGCCTGGTGTCTAAAAAGAGAAAACAGGCTTATGGGTATTTTATCCCCTGCTGCCTTTTTGGTAGAAATCGGAAAAGTACTTATTGCACAGCAGATTATAGCGGACAAAAAAGAAGCAGAGTTCAAAGCAGTTATGCAGGAGTTACAGGATGTTGAAGCTGCCGAAAAAGAGATTGTAGGTGTAGATACACCTGAAGTCAGTGCTACAATATTTGCACAATGGAAATTTGAAGAGGGACTTGTTGATGTTATACGCAACTGTCAAAATCCCGATGCAGCCAAAGAAGAAGATAAAAAAGCTGCACAGATTCTTCATGTAGTACGTATCACTGTTCCTATAAACGGTGTAATCACAAACGAGAGCATTCAAGCTGCAAAAGAGTTAATAGAAAAATACGGACTTGATATGAAGAGTTTCGATCAAGCCCTGGAACATATAAAGAGTTAAATGCATTGAAATCACTACTTATACGACTCACTCATGGACTCAATGAACAAGACATCACGGAAGAGGAACTCCCTGTAGTACGCGAATGGCTTGCAAAAAAATACCTGACACACAAGCATAATATATACAAATTCAATTCCAAATACCGTGCCGGAGTTTTAGGACTTGTCCAAAAAGGAACAGCCTATTTACATGTAATAGGCGAGAATATTAAAGACCTCTATATCAATGAAAACAATCTCGGACTTGCCAATGAAGGGGATTTGGTTATTGCTCAGAGACTTTTAGGGCACAGAGGACAACCGAGTGCCAAAATAGTAGAAATAGTCGGAAAAGAACAGACTTACAGTGTCGCCTACATCATAGAAAAAGAGGGACACAAATCTTTAGTTGATCTTAAAACCGAGTATCCCGTCGGTGCTGAGATGTCAACAGAAGAGCTCAATAACTATGCAGTGGGTGACCTTTTTAAAGTTGACAACAATGAAAATAAAATCATGGAAAAAATAGGCAATATCAAAGACCCGAAATCTGATGAGAAAATTGTCCTTGCTCAGTTTAACAAGCATGATGCATTTGATGAGGAAGTTTTAAAAATCGCTCGCTCTTTTCAACCTGTTGATGCTTCAAAGTATCCAAAAAGAAAAGATTTAAGAGATTTGACATTTTGTACAATAGACCCTGTGACTGCAAAAGATTTTGACGATGCCATCTACTGGGATGACAAGAACACAACCCTCTATGTTGCTATCGCAGATGTCAGTGAATATGTCACACCTTTTGGTCCCATAGATACCGAAGCAATCTACAGAAGTTTTTCTATTTACCTGCCGCATCGTTCTATTCCTATGCTCCCGAGAGAACTCAGCGAAACTTTATGTTCCCTTCAACCCCATGTAGACAGACTTGCTTATGTATTTGAAATCAAACTTGATGTAAAAACTCTTGAAGTCGTAAAATCTGAAGTGTATGAGGCACTTATGCACTCTGACAGAAGATTTAACTATGAAGAGATTGACCTCTTTTTAGAAAATAAGCTGCAGGCAAAAACAGAAGAAGAAACAGAGATATTTGCCTGGATAAAAAAGCTCAAAACAGTTACCGACAGATTACGGGCAAAACGTCTGCAGGAAGGTTTTGACTTTCATTCTACAGAAATAGAGATGACTCTGGATGAAAACACAAACCTTGTCGCCACAACCCTTGCCCAGGAGACACCTTCTCACGGACTTATAGAGGACTGTATGCTCTTAGCAAACAAAGAAGCGGCAAAACGTTACAAAAGAGGGCTTTTTAGAATCCACGAACCGCCAAGTCAGGCAAAACTTCAGAAGCTTTACCAGGAGTTAGCCGGCATAGGCATACATGTAGAGATAAAAAACACTATCAAAGAAACAATAGACTCCATCCAAAAACAGGCCAGAGAGATGGGCATTGAAGCGGAAGTGGATACACTGATTATTCAGTCCCAGATGCAGGCACGATACTCCCCTGTAAATGTCGGGCACTTTGGACTGGGTTTTAAAGAGTACACCCATTTTACCTCACCCATCAGAAGGTACAGTGATTTAATTGTGCACAGACTTTTAAAAGCGATTAACAGAGGCGACACACAGGAACAGTCTTATGTTTTAAGAAATATAGAATCACTCAGTATGGCTATCAGTGAAAAAGAGCGCGAGGCTATGATTATAGAGTCCGAATACAAAGCACGCAAATATGCAAGATGGGCAGAACAAAACCTGCACAAAGAGTTTAAAGCAAGAATTACCTCTACAGATCCGGAACTGCGTGCCCAGCTGCATGATAAAATCATAGGTGCAAGACTGCATTTTACATCGGGTGCGGATGTAACACTTTTTGAAGATGTCATTGTACGCATTGATAAAGTGAATATAGCAAGAGCCCGAATATATGCCTCGGTAGTCGGAAAAACAGAAAACAATGTATAAAAACGAGTTTGACAAACATATACAAAACAAAAGTATTTCCAACAGCTTTATCTTTTTTGGAGAGAGTACCTTCTTGATAGATATGTATACAAAAATGCTGACAAACATAGAAGAAGCAAATATTCTCAGCTATTACCATGACGAATATGATTTTAACTCTGCAAAGGCACATCTCTCGCAGGGTTCACTCTTTGGAGACAGAAATATCCTTGTCATAAAAAGCGAAAAAAAAATTCCCAAAAAAGAGCTTGATCTGTTTTTATCCTTATGTGACAAAAATACAGAAAATATTTTTGTCTATGCCTATTACGGATCAGACCATAAAACCTACAACAATAAAAAAGCTTTTGCCAAAACAAATGTCATGAGTGTAAGATTTTTTCACCCAAAAGAGTATGAAGCACAAAATATTATTTATGCACTTGCCCAAGAAAAACATGTCAATATTGATAAATTTACAATTTCCCATCTCTTAAAAATTCACAATGGAGATGTTGCACTTGCATCGAATGAAATAGAAAAGTTTCGTGTTTATGACAGAGCCATTACAACAAAAGATGTTGACAATCTGGTATATGGACTTGCAAGTATCAACCTTGACGACTTTATAACAAAACTGCTTGACAAAAAAGATTTTCGTCCTGATTTACTTAATATACTCGAACATGGCGAAGATGAAATAAGAATTATTACAGCAATTACCGCCTATTTGACACAGCTTTATATGTTTAACATATATATCCGAATAAACGGTGCGCCTAATGCTTTAGAAATTTTAGGTTACCCTGCACCCTCTTTTGTGGTAGAACAAAAAGCCTCTGCTGCAATTAAAATAAAACCGCAGACATATGCAAAACTGCATGAATTACTCTTAAACAGTGAACTTCAGATGAAAAGTTCAAGTGGTGACAAAAGCGCGATTCTCTTTTCCAGCTTAATCCGATTACAAAAACTGCTTTAGAAAACTATTTTTAAATATTTGTAGTGTATAATTCTATTATGAATAATTATACAGATATATTACGTCAACATCATTTAAAAGCAACACCGCAAAGACTGGAAATTGCAAATGCACTTCATGCCAATGGACACATGACAATAGAGCACTTGTATGAAGTCATGCTGAAAAAATTCAATTCTATCTCACTGGCTACTATTTATAAAAATATTAATCTTATGATGGAGAATGCTTTTATACAGGAAGTAAAAATTCCAAATGAGAAATCAGTATTTGAACTGACAAAAGAGACACACTCCCATGTAATCTGCAGACAATGTCATACAATTCAGGATATTGTACTGGACCTGTCACAAACTGCCCAACTCGCTTCACAGACTTCTCATTTTAAAATCGACAAAGCCGACCTGGTTTTATCCGGACTTTGTCAAAAGTGCCAAGAACTTTAACATATACTCAGTACAATTGCTGTATAATACAACATTAATTTTTCCAAGAAGGAACTCCTATGCGTGGTTATAAAATTTTTGCAGGATCTGCCAGTGTTGATTTTGCGAAAGAAATTTGTAGTATTTTAGATATTCCCTTAGCGAAAGCTGATGTTAAAAAGTTTAGCGACGGTGAAATTTCGGTCCAGATTGCAGAATCTGTCCGTGGTCGTGATGTATTTATCGTACAGTCAACCGGTGCTCCCTCAAATGACAATCTTATGGAACTGTTAATTTTGACTGATGCCCTCAAACGCTCATCAGCTTCAAGTATTACAGCTGTTGTTCCCTACTACGGTTATGCGAGACAAGACAGAAAGGCGGCTCCCCGTGTCCCGATTACGGCTAAGCTTGTAGCAAACCTCTATGAAACTGCCGGCATAGACAGAGTCGTAACTATAGACCTGCATGCCGGACAGATTCAGGGATTTTTTGATATTCCGGTTGACAATCTTTACGGTTCTATTACCTTTGAGCAGTATATAAAAAGCAAAAACCTCAAAAATCCTATTATTGCTTCTCCTGACATCGGCGGGGTTGCGCGTGCGAGATACTTTGCATCCCGAATGGGTCTTGAAATGGTTATCGTTGACAAACGCCGTGAAAAAGCAAATGAAAGTGAAGTCATGAATATCATCGGAAATGTCGAGGGACATGATGTTATTATGATAGACGATATGGTTGACACGGCAGGAACAATGGTCAAAGCGGCCACTGCTCTTAAGAACAAAGGAGCTGTTTCTGTGATGGCATGCGCTACACACGGTGTTCTCAGTGGAAATGCCTACCAGAATCTTGAGAACGGTGAGCTTGATGAGCTCATTATAACCAATACCTTAGAATCAAAACCTCATTCAAAAATAAAAGTCTTGAGTGTTGCACCACTTTTTGCCGAAGTAATTCGCAGAGTCTATCACAACGAGAGTGTGAACAGTCTTTTTGCATAGGAGTATCATTGAAAAATATTAGGAACTTCTCAATCATTGCCCATATTGACCATGGAAAAAGCACCTTGGCTGACAGGATCATACAAGAGTGCGGTTCTGTTACCGAGAGAGAAATGGGTACACAGATGATGGATACCATGGATATAGAACAGGAACGCGGCATTACCATCAAGGCACAGTCCGTTCGCCTTGACTATGTCAAAGACGGGGAACATTATATTCTCAATCTTATAGACACACCGGGTCATGTTGATTTTTCTTATGAAGTGAGTAAATCTTTGGCATCTTCTGACGGAGCCCTGCTTATCGTTGATGCCGCACAGGGTGTTGAGGCACAAACAATTGCCAATGTCTATTTGGCACTTGACAACGACCTTGAACTCATTCCAGTTATTAATAAAATTGACCTTCCTGCCGCCGATCCTGATAAAGTCGCCGAAGAGATAGAAACTTCTATAGGTATTGATGCCACAGATGCTGTCCTTGTGAGTGCAAAAACAGGCGTAGGGATTCGTGACCTTATTGATGCCATTGTTGAGAGAATTCCGGCACCTGTCGGTGATCCGGATGCACCTACCAAAGCAATTATTTATGACTCCTGGTTTGACCAGTACCTTGGTGCCCTGGCACTTGTACGTGTTTTTGACGGAGAAATTAGAAAAAATCAGACGATTAAACTGATGTCAAACGATGAAGAGCATCAAGTCCTTGATTTATTATATCCGCATCCTTTGAAAAAAATCAAAACACAGGCTATAAAGAGTGGTGAAATCGGCATTGTAGTCTTAGGGCTTAAAGAGGTAAGTGTGGTGAGTGTCGGTGATACCATCACTGATGCGAAAAATCCCACTGCCCAACCGGTTGGGGATTACGAACCTGCTAAACCTTTTGTATTTGCCGGACTCTACCCTATAGATACCGACAAATTTGAAGACTTAAGAGATGCACTTGACAAACTCAGACTCAATGACTCTTCCCTCTCTTATGAACCTGAAACATCTATAGCACTCGGTTTTGGTTTTCGTGTAGGCTTTTTGGGTATGCTGCATATGGAAGTCATCAAAGAGCGTCTGGAGAGAGAATTCGGACTTGATCTAATTGCCACAGCCCCTTCGGTTGTCTACCATGTGTACCTTAATAACGGGAAGATGGTAAAAGTGCAAAACCCGTCAGAATTGCCCGAAATCAATCATATTGACAGAATCGAAGAGCCTTATGTGAAAGCCACAGTGATCACCCCCAGTGAGTATCTAGGGAATATCATGAATCTTTTGGTTTCAAAACGAGGTATCCAAAACAAAATGACCTATCTCAACGAAGAAAGAGTAATGCTTGAGTATGAAATACCTATGAATGAAATAGTCGTGGATTTTTATGATACGCTCAAGTCCATTTCAAAAGGCTATGCTTCTTTTGACTATGAACCGACCGAATTCAAAGAGGGCGACCTTGTCAAACTTGATGTCAAAGTTGCCGGAGAGGTCGTGGATGCACTCAGTGTGATTGTCCCGCGAACTTCTGCGCTTTCTCGCGGGCGAACACTTGTAAAAAACATGAAAGAGCTTATTCCCCGTCAGCTTTTTGAAGTAGCCGTACAGGCATCACTGGGCAATCAGGTCATAGCCCGGGAAACAGTCAAGTCAATGGGAAAAAATGTTACTGCCAAATGTTACGGTGGAGATATTACCCGTAAACGCAAACTCCTTGAAAAACAAAAAGCAGGGAAAAAACGAATGAAATCCATAGGCAAGGTGCAGCTGCCGCAAGAGGCTTTTATGTCTGTTTTAAAAATGGACTAAAGCAGATTTTATGAAATGTATAGTGTGTGAAAGTTATACTTTTACACACATATGTTCCGCCTGCCAGACAAACTTTCTCTCCCCTGCTCTTTACAGAAGAAAACTCCCTAACGGTACCGACATCCTCTCTTTTTACAAATATGAGGAGATAAAAGAACTGTTGTTTACGAAACATACCGATATCGGTTTTTATATTTATACTATTTTAGCAAAACTCAGCTTTAAAAAATTTGCCAAAGAATTTCATACAAAAGAGAAATATCTCTCTTTGGCAATAGATGACAAAAGTACAAGTGGCTATTCGCACACAGCACTGTTAAACCATGCACTTAAAACATACAATATCCGTCCGCTTTACAATAAACTTCGGGCACAAAACAGTGTTTCGTATTCGGGTAAAAGCAAACAATTCAGACAGGAAAATCCAAGAAACTTTCAACTGAAAAAGTTCAAAGATGATGAGAGTATCATTTTAGTTGATGATATTATCACAACAGGGCAAACACTTGCACAGGCCTGTACAAAAGTTGAAGAACAGGGCCAAACCGTCAGTTTTTGCCTTACCCTGACTGATGTAAGTCTAAAATAATCCTTTCAACAGATTTCCGACATCTTTTCCTATTCTTTTTTGTATCTCTTTTTTAATCGCTTTTGTTGCCTCCTTTTTGATAATCTGCTTTGCATCTACCCCGATTTTCGGTCTGTTGATATTTCCTTTTAGCGTAACACTCAAAGGATTGCCGTTCGCATTAATATCAATTTTTGCATCAATTGTATTGGCTTTTGTGTCAATTTTTGTATTTTTTGCCACAATGGAAGATGTATTTGACTTTAAATCCAACGAGGCAACAATTTTTTCTTTCTTTATTTTTGCATCTACATCTCCTTTAAAACGCTGTTTATACAGGTCTATATGTGCATATTTTTTTGTCAAGTCAAGTACCTGGTTAGGCATAAACGTACCATCGAAAAGCAATCCTTTAAAGTCACCTTTTTCATCTGCGAGATTATAAAGAAATTTTCCGTCTACAGAGGCCTTGAATATTTTAGGATACAGCAGCATATCAAGAACATCCAAAGTCTGCAGTGATTTTAAATTTGCAACAAAGTCATCATTGTGCAGTTTTGCATCAAGTTTGCCGCCGGCTATATTTGAAAAAAGTGTAAAATCCAAATCTTTTGCTTTTTTCAGTATTCCATTGGCAGCCAAAGCACCTTTGAGATGCCGTTGCGTTGCAAAATAGAGTTGCTCAAGATTAGGAATTTTTACGGTATAGTCCGTCTGCAAAGAAGCCTCTTTTGTATCAAAACGTGCTTTTTTAATCACAAAATTCGCAAGCGTTGAAGAAAAATTTAATTTCGTGTCAATGATATTCTTACTGAGTACTGTATGGGTTTCAGCATGAAACTTTGTTCTTGGCATCATACTTTTAAATTTATACGCTTGGGTAATGTACCTTGTGTCTGCCAGCCCCTTTGTAATCTGAGATGTCACAACACCCTGCAGATTTTTCGGATCAGCATTGCTGATGTTCACATGCATGGTAAACAGCGCATCTGCATAATGAGGCTGTTTGAGCATATAAAGCAGTTTTTGAAGCTTGAGACCTTTTATATCCGCTTCAATGCTTTTGGGTGCAAAATCATGCAGTGTTGCTGTAAATGCTGTGTTTGAAGCAGCCAAGTCACTTTTTCCTTTGAGAATCATTTCTTCTTTATTGCCGACTACTGTTCCGTTGAGATTTAATTTTCCTCTTATATCAGCCGAAGTTATCGGTTTTAAAACAGCCAGCTCTTTTACATGTAATGCGTATTTTGCCTTTACATGTAACGGTGCCGGAACTATATTGCCTTGCGATGTCATTTTGGCAAGGTTAGAATTGAGATTATATCTATAATCAATTGCATCGCCTTTGAGCTTTGCATCCAAATTCATTGCAAATGCTGTTGGAGGAATAGTAATATTGAAATCTTTTTTCATCACGCTTGCGTTTAATTTTCCATTTTTTGTAACAAGAAGAATATCACCGTCAAGTTGATGCGGCGTAATGTTTGTAAAATTGACATTCAGATTCACCTGGGCACTCGCATACGGTTTTTGATTGATCATATGCAGTAAAGAGGCTAAATCGGCACGCGCTACTTTGGCAATAACTGCAGTGGGACTGAAGTCTGTCATAACAATTTTGTAGTCTGTTTTACTTTTGGCAACATCACTCTTTCCTAAAACAGTAAACAGTTTGTCATTCCCCTGTACCCTTCCCTCTGTAAAAAAGGCATCCTGCAACTGCATTACAGTCAAAGGCTGCAGCGTTGCCAGTTCTCCTAAATCAACACTGTATTGTATATCAAAAGATTTTGAAAAATCGAATAGGTTCCTGCAGCTTTAATTGTATTGTTCTCATTTAATTGCAAAATTATTTGAAAATCACTCATTGATAAAGAAAAAACCTTTAGTTTAGAATCAAGTTTCGTCTCTTCTCTGATTTTACTCTCTATAGCGGGTTTTATCAATGAATTGCCAAAGCCTGTAAAGAGTATGACATACACGAAAATAAATATACCTACAACGCCAATAAAGAACCAAGTTAAATATTTCATAATATTTCTCCATAAATTTGTAGTATAATAATACTCAAGTGAAGCTTCATTACAGTTTTAAGAAGATGAAAACAAACTTGACAGGATGTGACTAAAGTTATTTTATATAAATCACACAACCATTACTTGACATTATTACACTCAATGTGTATAATACGTTATCTTTTCAAGAAAAAGGAGATATGAATCATTATGTCTGAAAAAGAAAATACAAATAATAACGAAATAGAGAATGATGAAGTCGCTGCTGAAGCTGAAGCAGTTGAAAACGAATTAGATTTACTGCAAAAAGAACTGGCAGAACTAAAAGACAAGTATGCACGTGTTCATGCTGATTTTGACAATATTAAAAAGAGACTTGAACGTGAAAAATACACTGCGGTTGAATATGCAAACGAAAAATTTGCAAAAGATATGATCCCTGTAGTGGATTCTCTTGAGATGGCCCTGCAGTCTGCTAATGCAGATGCCGAACCTCAGGAACTTATAGAAAAGCTCAAAGAGGGTATTGAACTTACACTCAAGCAATTTACTACAGCACTGGAAAAACACGGTGTAACAATGGTATCACATGAAGAGCCGTTTGATCCGAATATTCACAATGCCGTACAGAGTGTTGACAGTGATGAAGTTGAAAGCGGACAGATTGTCCAAACCTTTCAAAAAGGTTACAAATATAAAGAGAGACCATTGAGAGAAGCTATGGTTGTTGTTGCAAACTAGCTTTCAGTAAATGCAACCTAGGTTGCAAAAAAAAAATTTAAAAGAGCGTACAATTACACTGTTTTAAAAAATATAAAATTCAATTAAACTTAAAAAAAGGAAGAAAAAATGAGCAAAGTAATAGGTATAGATTTAGGAACAACAAATTCATGTGTGGCAGTATATGAGGGTGGTGAAGCGAAAATCATTCCAAATGCAGAAGGAAAAAACACAACACCTTCAGTTGTTGCATTTACAGACAAGGGAGAGGTTTTAGTAGGAGACCCTGCAAAACGTCAGGCTATCACAAATCCGGAAAAAACAATTTCATCTGTCAAAAGAATCATGGGTCTTATGATGAATGAAGAAAATGCAAAACTTGCACAGGAAAAAGTAACATATAAGATTGTAGACAAAGACGGTATGGCAGCAGTTGATGTTGCAGGAAAAATCTACACACCACAGGAAATTTCAGCAAAAATTCTTTCAAAACTAAAAGAAGATGCTGAAGCGTATCTTGGAGAAAAAGTTACTGATGCTGTAATTACCGTTCCGGCATACTTTAATGACAGCCAAAGAAAAGCGACAAAAGATGCCGGTACTATTGCGGGACTGAATGTACTTCGTATCATCAATGAACCGACTGCATCAGCACTTGCATATGGTTTAGAGAAAAAATCTGATGAAGATGTTTTGGTATATGACCTGGGTGGTGGTACATTTGATGTAACTACACTTGAAATTTCTGACGGAACATTTGAAGTTCTTTCAACAGACGGAAATGCATTCCTTGGTGGTGATGACTTTGACAACAAAATTGTTGACTGGTTAGCAAGTGAATTCAAAGCAAGTCACGGAATTGATCTTAAAAATGACAAAATGGCCCTACAGCGTTTGAAAGATGCTGCAGAAAGTGCGAAAAAAGAGTTAAGTTCGGCAACAGAAACAGAAATCAACCTGCCGTTTATCACAATGACAGAAGCAGGTCCGCAGCACTTGGTTGTAAAACTTACCCGTGCTAAGTTTGAAGGGATGATTGAACCACTTGTAGATGAAACAATGGATCATGTTCAAATTGCAATGAAAGATGCAGATTTAAGTAAAGGCGACATCAAAGAGATCATCATGGTTGGTGGTTCTACTCGTGTTCCTTTGGTACAAAAAAGAGTTTCTGACTATTTTGACGGCAAAGAGTTAAATAAATCAGTAAACCCTGATGAAGTTGTTGCTGCAGGTGCAGCTATTCAAGGTGGTGTATTACGAGGAGATGTTAAAGATGTTCTTTTACTTGATGTTACACCGTTATCACTTGGTATTGAAACACTTGGTGGTGTTGCAACGAAAGTTATCGAAAAAGGAACTACAATTCCTGTAAAAAAATCTCAAATCTTCTCAACTGCAGAAGACAACCAGCCGGCTGTTAGCATTAACGTTGTGCAGGGTGAGCGAGAATTTGCAAAAGACAACAAATCTTTAGGTCTGTTTGAACTGACTGATATTCCGGCGGCACCGCGTGGTGTACCTCAAATTGAGGTTACGTTCGATATTGATGCCAACGGAATACTGACAGTTTCAGCAGTAGACAAGGGAACTGGTAAAGAGCAAAAAATTACAATCTCAGGTGCTTCAGGATTAAGCGAAGAAGAGATTGAAAAAATGGTTCAGGATGCAGAAGCGCATAAAGCTGAAGATGAAGCAAGAAAAGCTGTTGTTGAACTCAAAAATCAGGCAGATGCATTGATTGCACAAACTGAAAAATCAATGAAAGAGATGGGAGACAACCTTGCAGCTGACGAAAAAGCAAAAATAGAAGCGGCTATCAAGGATCTTCAAGATGTTCTAAAAGATGAAAACTCTACAAAAGAGCAAATTGAAGAGAAAGTAAAAGTACTTACAGAAGCAAGCCATAAAATGGCAGAGCAGATGTATAAAAAAGAGCAAGGCGGTGAAGCCGGAGCAGCAGATGCAGCAAAGAAAAAAGACGATGACGATGTTATCGACGCTGAGATAGAGTAAACACTCTGTCTCAACCCCTTCTTATTTAAAATCCTTCCTGGCTATTTGCCAGGCAGAATAAAAATCAACTATTTTCCCACCATATTGGGCCTGAAAAGCCTGTGCGTCTTTTAAAGATTTGAATGCATATTTACTTATTCTACTCATTGTAGCGGGTTTTTTACTTCCAACAACATAATAAGCTTCTGTTACAGGAACAAATTTCAAAGAACTCACATCAACAACTTGAGGATTTTCCAGTTCAGCACCTTCTTTAATATCTTTTGTCAAACAATGAATAGAACAGTACTGATGTGTTATCCCATTCTCTTTTGCCGCATGATTTGTTTTATAGAACTTTACCAAATTCATGCCGCATATATGGCAAGATTCTTTATGCTTTCCTTTTTGCAACAAAACAGCTTTTTCCTTAGAAACACTTTGGAACATTCTATGCACCGTTTTTTTTGTTTTATGAGGAGTTGCTTTGTGCAATGAAGTGCTGCATCCCGTCATCAATACGAGAGACAGTGAAACAAGTAGTGCTTTAACCATGTATTTTCCTTTATTTTTTTAGCATTTTATCAGTTTATTATTACAATAGTGTTAAGCTTGTCTTATGCTAAAAAAAATGAAACACTACCTCAAAGAAATTATCTTTTTTGTGATTACGATGACTCTTTTTGCAAATGCTTTAAGTTTGTACAGAAGTCAGGATTTATCACAGAGTCCCTTAACTGTTGACAGCTTTAAACTTATAAATAATCAAGAGTATCAAGTAGTAAAAAACAAACCGTTTTAGTACACTTTTGGGCTAGCTGGTGTCCTACATGTAAGCTTGAAGCTTCAAATATAGAATTTTTATCGCACTATTTTGAAGTCATTACCATAGCTGTGAAGTCAGGGAGTGATGAAAAGCTTCAAAAATATCTTGATGAAAATAATTACACTTTCAAAGTTGTCAACGACCAAAATGGAAAACTCTCCTCAATATTTCATATTTCCGGATTTCCGACAACTTTTATTTATGACAAACACAAAAAACTGGTATTTAGTGAGGTTGGATACACTTCAACGCCGGGGCTCTATCTAAGAATGCTGTGGGCAGAAAAATAGATGTAGCGTCTCAAACACGCTTACACTAAAGCATCATATATCCAATTCCCCGTATGGTTTTTATGTACTCTTTTGTATTTGCAGGATCTATTTGTACCGGAACAGATTTATGAACCAAATCCGCCCAGTATATCGTCCTGTACATCTTCAACAGGGACTTCTTTGTGATTGGAAAGAAAAAAGGATAAATCGTTAATATCCTGATCACTCAGTTTTTTCGCAAACTGCGCCATCATCTGCTGTGAAACACTGCTGGCCTTTCCTGCGCGAAAATCAATCAGTTTCTTTTTCAGGTAACTGCTTTTTTTGTTTGCAAGTCTCGGATAGGTACTGCTTCCTTCGGCAGATGGTCCATGACAGCTTGAGCAGGCATTGGCAAAGAAAAGCATTTCACCACGATTGTAAGCATCTGAATCTGCATATATTTTCGTTAGCAGGATAACAAATAAAAAAATAAATCTCATTCTCATCTCCTCTTTGCTATAATTGTATCAAAAAGTAGTGACAAATTGAATAATTTTACCTTTGAATATCCTTATGTTTTCATCCTTTTACTTTTGGTAATCTGCATATATAAATGTCCTCTTACGCTCAAAAAAATTATTTTCCCGCACATACATCTCTTTTCAAAAAAAACCTCTTTCATCAACAAAGAAAAACTGCTCTATTCCCTGATTCTCTCCTCTATGATTTTTGCACTTGCCTCACCAATTGTATATGACCAAAAAAGTTCTTCCAAGCGAAAAGGAAGAGATTTGGTTTTTGCTCTTGATACCAGCGGTTCCATGGCGGAGAGTGGATTTGACTCAGAAAATCCGCAAAAAAGAAAATTTGATGCACTCAAGGAACTTTTAGCTTCATTTATATCCAAACGTTACAACGACAATGTCGGTGTAGCAATATTTGGAAGCTATGCCTATCCTGCCATTCCTTTGAGCTATGATATGAAGAGTGTTGCATTTTTACTGGATTTTTTTGATGTGGGCATTGCAGGAGAAAGTACCGCTATAGGAGAAGGACTGGCAACTGCACTCAAAATCCTCAAAAAAGGAAAAGCAAAAGAAAAAGTGATTATTCTAGTGACAGACGGCTATCAGAACAGTGGTGCTGTTTCTGTAAAAGAGGCGGTACAAAGGGCAAAAAAGCAGCATGTGAAAATTTATACCATAGGCATAGGAGACACCTCCTCTTTTGATGCCAATCTTCTCAAACTCATAGCAAAAAACACAGGTGCAAAAATGTTTGCGGCTAAAGATGTCAAGATGCTGCAAGAAGTTTATCAGGAAATAGACAAACTCGAACCAAGTGCCATTCGATCAAAACATTATCTTCATAAACAAAATCTCTTTATCTATCCGCTTACTTTGGCATTGCTCCTGCTGTTCTATCTTATTACAAAACAGAAAAAGGAAGTTTTATGACACTTTTGTATCCCTGGATTCTTTCTTTTCTGATTCCACTGTATTTTTACTATAAGAATGATATAAAAGAGACACAGCAAAAGACAAAAAAGCAAAAGAACCTGCTCTACCTTTCTCTGTTTTTTATGCTCATCGCACTCAGTCGACCGGTCATTACAAACAAACCGATCGAGCAAAAATTTGATGCACAGGATTATATTATAGCCCTTGATGCATCCTTTTCAATGCAGGCGGATGACCTGAAGCCAACACGCTATGAAGTGGCAAAAAAAAATATTGCCTCTTTGCTTAGGCAACTGAATCAGGATCGGTTCAGTATTTTTGCATTCACCTCCAACGCCATGCTCATCTCACCTCCGACAACAGACAGTACCATCAGTATGATGGCACTCAACTCTCTGGAGCCAAAATATATATTAACAAAAGGAACCTCCCTGCTCTCTTTGTTTCAAAGTATTGCCAAGACTTCCTATAAACAAAAAAATCTCATTATTTTCACTGACGGGGGCGAGGACAAAGATCTTGCCAGCCTCGTAGATATATGTAAAAAAAATAGCATCATTCCCTATATCGTTGCAACAGGTTCAACAAAAGGAACCACACTGAAAAAGAACAACAAACCTATTTTGGACAATAACGAGAATCTTGTAATTTCAAGAATAAATCCACTTTTAAAACCGTTGGCACAGGAGTGCGGAGGAAAATATTATGAATTAGACACAGATGCAGATATATCAAAGGAAATCATCAGCGATCTTCAAGAACAGGATACTGCTGTTGAATCAACGACAAAGGTACTCAGCTACCGGGAACTTTTTATTTTTCCGCTTTTTATAGCGCTGCTTAGTTTCTTTCTTGCTGTAACAAAACTGCACCAACTCTTTGTTCTTCTGCCTTTTATCATTCTGCCGTACCCTGTTCATGCGGCCTCGCTCTTGGATTTTTATCATCACAACAAAGCAAATCAGGCATACAGGCATAAAAACTATGCAGCTGCTGCACAGGAGTTTCTCAAGCTTTCTCCCTCCCCTGCAAGCTACTATAACAGTGCAGTTGCCTATTGCAAAGCAAAAAATTACAAAAAAGCTGTAGAACTTTTTTCACAAATACGTTCCACAGATCCAAAACTCAAACAAAATATTTTTTACAATCTCGGCAATTGTGCTGTTGCCTTGAAAAAATACAGCCGAGCAATGCGCTATTACCAAAAATCATTGGCACTTGGATTTGACAAAGATGCCTTTTACAATCTCAGCCTTCTGTATAAACTGGGACTTCAGGATGAAAAAAATCTCGGACAAATGCTTCCAAAAACCAACAGGCAGCGCAAAAAGCAAGATGATAAAAAACAAATGCAGAAAAAAAGCACAAACAAAAGTGCCTCATCGTCCAACTCACAGCAAAAAGCTTCACAAAAAAGCAGCGGCAGCGGAAAAAACAGCAAAAAGAAAAAAGAGAACCAAAATCTTCTACATGTAAAGAAGAAAAACAAATCAAAATACAAGCTGGGATACAGAGCTTATGAACTCATAAACAAAGGATATACAAATGAAAAACACCCTTGGTAAGATATTTTTGCTTTTTATACTTTTTACTGTCTCACTTTTTGGTGCAGGCCAGCTGGCAACCTACAAACTTACAACCAATAAAAAAAGTGTCCACATCAAAGAACCTCTGCTCATTACCTTTCAGGCGGAACAGAAAAACCACAGTGATCATATGTTTTTTTCCTTTAATGTGCAAAAAAGCCCTGATTATGAAGTAAAACTTTTACAAAAAAGCATACAGGACAAAGGCTACCACAACACGAAGACAACCTTTAAGTTTATTCTCTTTGCACTCAAAGCAAAAACACTGCATGTAAATTTTGATTTTATTATTCGCACCGCCAGTGACAAAGCTGTCAAACAAAGTTATGTTGATGACCATGATGACAGTATAGCCATCAGCACCTATGATACAAAAATAGCGCTCAAACCTTTAACACTCAAGGTAGAAAAATTTAAAAAACATGTTGACCTGGTAGGAGATTTTAAAATCAGCTCTACAATTGACACCGATGAAATTGACCAGTACGGGATTGTCAATCTGCATTATATACTCTCCGGTACGGGTTACAAAGAAACAGCATTGAATATCCTCAATACGCAGATTGAAAATGTAAGCATATTTTCAAAAAGAAAAGACAAACTTTCCAGGCTTACAGAAGATGGGTATATTATCAATACAGAATATATATATGCCCTCAGCGCGGCAGATAATTTTACAATCCCCTCTTTTGTGTTAGAAGTTTATTCCCCGCGCAAAAACAGCTATTACACACTCCATACAAAAGCATATAAAGTCAAAGTAAAAAAAACAAATCCTGCACTCTTGTTAGACAAAACAAATGCCCCACAAAATCAAGCATGGATAAATTTTGCGCAGATAAAAACTTTTTTCATCTATACCCTGATTTTTTTAGCCGGATTTTTCACCGCAAAAATCAGTCAAAAATCATTTTTTACAAAAAACAAAAAGAAGAGTTTGCAGATATTAAACGCGCAATAGATGCAAAAGAATTGCTCTTGCTCTTAATAATGAATTATCAAAACAGAGGTTTAGATGAGGATATTGCAAAGCTTGAGGCGGATATTCATAAAAAACATCCCCTCAATCTCGGAAAAATAAAAAAAGAGATACTGAAAAAGCTTAAGTAAAAAACTCGATATAGACTTTGTCAAGATATTTTTTTGCTTTTTCCGCTTTTTGAATTTTCGGTTCGAAAATCTCTTTCATTGCCGGATAGTTTTGCATATATTCTTGATACAAATCACATTTCATATCCATGTGTTTTTTAAATTCATTGACAACAGCCTGCATGTCTTCGGGTGTAGCAATCCACTGCATGAAATTTTTAAACATTCTCTCACGTACATCTATGGCAAAAGATTCGCCCAGTTCAGCTGCTATGCGTTTTAAATCCCATCTTGAAAAATAGATACCGCTTTTTGCCGGAGGCATAATCTCTGCATAAATGGCCTTTAAATAGTCTGGATAGTCTTCATACTCATCTTCTGCACAGCTTCCGTCATCACAGGCAGCCTGCATTGCCTGTTTTTGCATCATTTCAAATTCGTTTCTTAATTCATTTAAATCTTTTATATCCATAATTGTCTTCCTATCTTATATATTTTTCAAATATTTCTTTTGCTAAAGCTTCGCCAAGCAATGTATTGTTTTTCTCAAGATACGTTCCGATCAGTCGTTCACCGTCTCTTAGAACAAAATCACACTTGTTATACACCTGTACAAATTCATCTGCTTCATCCAGCAGTTCTACTGCACTCTCCTGATATTCTTCTGCTATATATGCACCGTTGACATGAGATTTTTTCATATTTGAAAGTGTATAATAAAAATCATCTTCGCGTATATTCATCGGTATCATCATGGCATCGGCATTATTTGCTTTTATCTCTTTGTTAAGTAAAACAAACAGTCTGTTTGGACTGGCATGTTCAGCAATAAGCCCAAAGAGCTTTGTCTCTTTTTTAATCCCGTCATCAGCATTCATTGTCTCGACTTCTGCCATTCTTTCACTCATTGTATCCCCCATAGTTCTTTTGCTTCTTCTTCTTCAATCCTGCATCTGTTACAGATTTTCTCTCCACCCTGATAGGCAAAAAAGTTCCCGCATTCATCACATCTTTTAATGTCAAAACGCACCAGGGTTTCAATTTTCGGTTCAAAAAAAGTACTGAGCGAAAATGTTTTTCTCAGTGTGAGAGAATGCGGTTCGCAGACATCATGACAGCTGTGACACTGTACACAGGCGAGCGGATTAAAATCAATTTTACTGCCTCTGTGATCTGAGCTCAGAGCACCGGTCGGACAAATTCTGTAACACATCTGGCAATTGGTACATGTAGTCTCATCCAGATCCTTTTGTGAAATAAATGAGATGTCCTCTACAGAAATCGTATGATACATTTCAGGCACTTTGGCACGTTTCATAGCCATAAGCAACAGACTTCGCCTGTCCGGTATATTCTTCTCTTTGATTTTCATAATATCTTTTGCTGTAACTGTATGTGTCTTTACATTCGTATCACTCGCATCAACTTCATTTTGAAGTTGCTGCTTGATGGATATTGCAGTTTTGACACCCTCTTTTGAGAGCAGTTTACGCCGGCTTAAAGTATCACTTTCTTTTTTTATTTCAAGATTTAATGCTGCAACATTCAGGCTTTTTTCCTGTTGCATCGCTTCAAGCAGGAAATTCACCTCTTCTGCTCTGTTGTTTATAACAGCAAGATTTGTTTTTGCTATTTCACACTCTGCACAGGGTCCCACATCCAGAGTAATTTTTTCTGAAGATATCAATGCAACACTCAATAACTCTTCAACACTCAATGAGGCTATACAGGGGAAATTTTCGTCCTTACATGTAAGCACACTCTTTTCATCTTCTAAAAACTGGAAAATATAATTCATTGGGTTAAAATCATCCAGTGTATATGCCGCAGTAGGGCAAACTGCATTACAGCCTCCACATCCAACACATTCACTCGGTGTAAAAGAGATTGCAGAGTTTTCCAGATGAATTGTTTGAACAGGACATGCCTGCACACATTTGTCACATATTGCAAACTTGTTTGAAGTATGCACGCATTTGCTGACATCTAAAGTTAAAAGGCTCATGCTTGGTGATTATATCCGCTGTTTTTTAATTCTGTGAGGTATTCAAAGTCACTCATAATGAACTCCAAAGCCAAATCAGCCGCATCAAAATAAAAAGCCGTGCCTGCTTCACTTTTCACATTTAACAGATACATTGGCGCCCACTCCAAAATATGGTCTCGCATAAAACCGTACTGAATCTGTGCTATCTCCTGTGCCACTTTAGAGTTCCCCTCTTCAAGTGCCTTTAGCTCTGCTCTGCAGAGTTCATACATAAACTCAAGTTCAATCGCTATATGGTCAGCAGCCATAACCCGTGCTTTGTCAAGCTGTACATTAAATTCAAAAGCATTAAAAATCGCCTGTACAGGATTGTCGCCACCTGTTTCAAGCATCTGATCATCTCTCGTGTAAAACGATTCATACGGAATAAGATGGAGTAAAAAAAGGTTAGTAAAATCAACATTCAGATATCTTTCTATCAAATCTTTTGAATCAAGCTCTTTTCGTTTTTTCCATTCTTTGAATGTTGGAAAAAAAGAGAGCATATTTTCGTCTTCTTCTATTGATTTTAATAGCCCTTCATCAATTTCACTCATCATTATTCTTGAGATAAGTGCATACAAATTTATTCTTGCAATCTGCTCTTGTTTTAAATCATTATTCATTAAAAATGTGCCTTTTGGAAATTTTCTTATATTAGAAGTATAGTAAAGCCACACTTGAAGTGGGCTTTACCTTTGTTGTTAAACGTCTTTTATATTGAACTCATAAGCCTTTTGGCTTGGTTTCACCGGACGTTTAATATGATATGGACGGCGTAGTTTGTCTGCCGCAGTCAACGGACGAGTCAACTGATCTCTCCATGCCTGATACACTTTAAAGTTGTTTTCATAGTTCACTTTAATATCACCTATTTTGTCATCAGCACCTGCTTTGGTAATGATAACTTTTTGGTGCCAGCCGTGGTTTCCGGCAATAGGATCCGGATGACAAGGGGCTACCGCATTTTGCCATGCACCACTGAGTCCATCCCACCAGATATTGTCAAGATCTTTGTTGTACTCTTTAAACTGCCATGCATGATGCGGTTTGATACCTTCAGTCGGTTTCATTGTTCCGACTTTTCCGTCATCAGTCATTTCATATTTAGGAGAACCCAAACTCATAATACCAAGCTGATGCTCAAATCCCGGAATAGTTACAGAGTCTTTGAGTTTCCAGCGGCCTGCATGGTGTGAACATGCAAGAACACCAGGACGTGTTGCTTCAGTTGGCACAGCCATTGCAATAAAGTAACCGCTTTTAATACCTGTAAGAGTATCCTGTATTTGTACTTTAACTGCATCTCCGCGTTTGATACCGAGTTTTTCAGCATCTTTTGTATAGATCCAAATAGGATTGTGGTTTTGTGAAATCTCCATCAAGTGTTTAGAGTTCACAGAACGCGTATGAATATTGTACGGCAGACGATAAATCGTATTGAGTGCAAATTCATTGTCCGCTTTCATGTGCTTATGGTGAACCTGTGTTACAAGGTGTACCATTTTGTCGCTCTCTGCATCATTTCTCGGATAAATTGGAATAGCATACTCCGGCCATTTCCATTCTTCAGCCAACCACTCAGAGAAAAATTCAAGCTTTTTACTCAATGTATGGAAACCTTCACGAAGTTCTCCGTCAATTTCAGCACCGATAGATTTTTTGAAGTTTCCGTCTTGTACCCATAATGCACCGAATTCATCCTTGGTAACTTCGTCTTTGGAATATTTATGACCGTGTGCATGGTAATATGTTCCGTCAAATTCAAGTTCTTCTTCCTGAGGCTTGTATACATCAGTTTTTTCTGTCCAGGCACCATGATCTCTCATGTAGCTGTAAACAGGGAACTCTTCTTTTGCATACAGTTTTGTCGCTTCGGCTTTTAATTTCGGTAAAAGACTCATCGCCGCATCAAAATACTCAGGAACAGTTACCGCACGGGACGGATCTTTTTTACTTGCCCAGTATTTTCTGATGCCCAATGAACCATCCGGATCTACATAATCTACAATTAGATTTGGCCAGAATTCACTCTCTTCCCATACTTCACCCAGACCGAATTTCATGTGTGCTTCAAGTGTAGCACGTTCCGGTCTTTTTGCTTTCCAACCTGATTTTTCAGCAGCAACACGAAGAACCGCCTGACGGAATTCTATACGCTGTTCCGGTTTTGAAGGCGTTGACTGTTGATCGTTTCTCTCACCCGCAAGTCCAACAGGAAGTACATAATCACAGTACCAGTTTGTTTCAGACCAGGTAGGAGAGAGGTTAAATGACAATTCAAATTTATCTTCACGCTTGAGTGCTTCTATCCATCTGAATCCATCCGGATTAATCCATAAAGGATTGTGCATTCTTGGAACATAAACAGCCATAGATTTAGGAATCTTCAGTCCGCGTTTCGTCCATTTCTCATGCCATGCATCATCCATCATAATCTGTGGCATCATGTAACCCATCTCATATGTTGAAATAGGATACTCCGGCGGCCATGCAATTTCATTCCATGCATCAGTTTTTTCAGGGTGTTTTCCTGCAACTGTGGCTTTGTCACCTTTTCCTGCAACTGAAATTTCATGCCAGTGGTGCATACCTACTCCACCGATATCTCCACGCATAGCTCCGACAAAAACAAGAGGCAGGAAACCTGCACGTGTATTCATCCAGCCACCACGGTGACCGATTGGTCCTGCACGCCATAAATATGTAGCAACTTTAGCTCCTGCAGGTACAAACATCTCCCACAGTTCATCCAGTTTATATTCCATACCTTCGAGTTTACACTCTTTAACAACAAACTCTTTAGTATACGGAGCGTACAACTCTTTTGCAACTTCTATAAAAGACTCATAACTGTCATCTTTTGGCATTTTAGAGATATATCCGTATCCAATCATCTTTTGCAGATAATCTTTGTTGGCCATCAGTCTGTCCCAGTTAACCCACTCTTTTACAAATTCATGATTTACAATATCTGACCCGTCTTTTTTCTTTTCATTTAAAATACGGTTTGTCAAATATAGATAAAGTGCTGCTTCTGTTCCCGGCCAACACGGAATCCATAAATCCGCCATACCCGCTGAGTTACTCATTCTAGGGTCAATAACAACCATTTTTGCACCACGTTTGCGCGCTTCAGCAATCAAACCGGCTGACTGTTGGAAATAGTGACCCGCATCTGCTGCATGTGAAGACTGTAAGAATATCAGATCTGCATTTGCCCAATCCGGTGAGTTTCTGTCATCATTTGCCCATTGGATAGTTCCCTGACGAGCCCCTGCCGAACAGATATTGGTATGTGAATTGTATCCGTCAATTCCTAAAGATTGCGGAACACGCGGACCAAAGCCGTTTTCGTTTGGACGACCGACATGGTACATGATAGATTTTTTAGAAATCTCATCACCTTTTGCAAGTGTGTCATGCATTTTCTTCCCGATAGCAGCCATTGCCTCATCCCATGTTACACGAACCCACTTTCCTTCACCACGTTTTGAACCCGGCGCACGTTTAATAGGAAACGGAATACGATCAGGATCGTACATTTGAGAAGTTACAGCATACCCTTTGGCACAGTTTCTGCCTCGAGAACCTGTGTGTAATGGGTTACCCATATACTTTCTTACCGTCATAGTATCTTTGTTAACCCATGCAGTTAGACCACAACCCGCTTCACAGTTTGAACAGACTGTTGGAACAATTGTATAGTTGTTTACCTGGATACCGTCAGGATTGTCGGCAGATCGGACGCCATGGCGTTCGATACCGCCACGTTTCCAGTCATCTCCGTCGAGCTCCGCAAAATTGTCCCACTCTGATTGGTCAGGATAAAAAGAAATTGTATCAGGAGTGTTTGTAAACTTACTTTGGCTAACAGATTCGGCAATTGCATCTGTTGCAAATACCCCTTTAGCAATAGCTACACCAGCTACGCTGAATGCAGCACCTTTTAAAAATGTTCTTCTACTTTGTAAATACATTTATACTTTCTCCTTAACTCATTGGTAATAATTGTGGAATAACTAGCCAAACATGCTTCACTACCCACAGACCTACGATAGCTAAAATAGCTGCGAGGTTTAAAAGACTGCTACTGTTACTTACTCGTGAAAGTGCAACCAGTATCATTGGTAAGATATATGCAACCCACTGTCCAATCCAGAACATTGTAGCATACTCACCATCGCCTTTAACATAGCCTAAGATAGCTGCAACTTCTTCAGCTTTCATAGCACCGAAAATATACTCTGACATATAAATAATAAATGCCATTAAAGCACTTAATCCTAAAATCGCTCCAAAGAAATTTTTCGTTTCGTCGCTTAATTTAGAACCGCCGAGAAGGATAATTGCCGCAGAACCGGAAGTGTTGCTGCCAAAATCATTTGTGCTGATTCTGTCGGCATCTGCCATAATTCTCTTGCTGTTGCTTCAGCCATAATACCGGCAGTATAAAGTGTTACTGGAATTGCCAGCAGCGTTACCCAAAAAAGTGTTTTATCAAAAAAGGCGGTAGGCTGTTTTGTCAGCAAACATTTCTCTTTTCTGATCATTACTGCAATCATGACAAATTCAAGACCTACAAAGAGTGTTGCCATCCAGGCACCCACTGTAATTGCTGATGTCCAGTGAGGATAAAAGAATATATGCCACATTCTCCACATTTGATGCAGGTCCAACCATGTGAAAACCAGGAAAATATTCATAAAGATAAAAGAAGCAATCATAACCGGCGTTCGCAGTCCGTTCATTTCACTCGGATTTTTCTTTAATAAAAGAAAAAGCATAAATACCAGACCGGTACCGATACTTTTTGCCCACATATTCATTGTTACATACCAACCCCAGAATATATCAGGAATTGCAACATCTAGAGTTACTACAGCATTTGTTGCTGCTAAAGTTTCATGTACCATTAGTGATGCCCCCCTAGTGGAAGTGTTGTAATATTGTTAAACAGGTTATACCCTTCTTCTCTTCTTGATGCAAGAGGATTAAGACTCGCTTGTCCTGCTCCGACATAATAGTGATGAGGATTTGTTCCCTTCTCAGGTTTACGAACCTGTACATCTCTGTGATCTTGAATATATCTTGAAATATTTGATGCAGGATCTTCCAAGTCACCAAAAATATTTGCTTCTACCGGACATGCAACCACACAGGCCGGCATCATCGAAGATGCAATACGGTGTGCACAGTAGGTACATTTATCAGCAGTCTGCGTTTCAGGATCAATGTATATTGCACCGTACGGACAGGCCATTACACAACCGGCACAGCCGATACATCTCTCTTTATCAATGTTTACAATACCATTCTCAATATAGTGAAGAGCGGATACCGGACAAATTCTTTCACATGGTGCATTTTCACAATGATTACATCTAAGAGGGGTGAATGTTCTCTTAGTTTCAGGGAAAGTTCCCACATCTACATATTTAACACGAAGTCTCCATGTACTAAGCGGAACTTCATTTTCCACTTTACATGCGATCTCACAACCTTTACAACCCATACACAGGTGTAAATCAACTAGGAAACCTAATTGCATATATTCTCCTTTGGCCTTCAGTGGCTTTTTTAAGATTTATAACTACGACTTATTAACACTAAAAGAAGCCCTTATGCACGGCATTTCAGGCTTTTTTTACTGTAGATATATTAACGCATGAACCTTAAAGAAGTAATAAAAGAGTGATATATTTTTGATAATTTTTTTGTAATGGGTATATCGGGAAAATTAATATTTCAAAGATTTATATTAGTTATAAAATAAAATTTTATAACTAATATATTATAATCAGATAATTATTTATTTTAGGCGAACACGGACAGACTGTTCATGAGCCGTTAATCCTTCTGTATTTGCAATCAAAGCGCACTCTTCTCCAATCTCATTGATAGCATTTTTACTGAATGAAATAATAGAACTTTTTTTCATAAAATTTTCAACACCAAGCGGTGAATAAAATTTTGCTGTACCCCCAGTAGGAAGCGTGTGGTTTGGTCCTGCAACATAGTCGCCTATAGCTTCAGGTGTGTTGTGTCCCAAGAAATTGCTCCGGCATGCTTGATATACGGCAAAAGTTCAAAAGGGCTCATCGTAGCGACTTCAAGATGTTCGGGCGCTATTTTGTTCATCAAACCAACGGCTTCATCCATATCTTTTGTTACGATGATTGCCCCTCTTTCTTCTATGGATTTTCTGGCTATTTCCTGGCGTGAAAGTTTTGTTAGCCATATTTCAATTTCATCTTTTACAGCATCGGCCAGTTTTTGCGAGGGTGTAATCAAAATAGAACTTGCCATTTCGTCATGTTCTGCCTGAGAAAGCAGATCTATAGCCAAGTGGTTGGCCTTTGCACTCTCATCTGCCAAAATACCTATTTCACTTGGCCCGGCTATCATGTCAATATTGACTTCACCGAAAACCATTTTTTTTGCAGTTGCCACAAAAATATTTCCGGGTCCTGTTATAACATCCACTTTCGGTATTGTCTCGGTTCCATACGCCATTGCGGCAATAGCACTTGCACCACCCACTTTATATACCTCACTCACACCACAAAGATGACAGGCAGCGAGTAAAAGCTCATTTGGTTCATTATCCGGTGTCGGCGTACAGATAATAATATTTTCAACACCTGCAACCTGCGCAGGAATAACATTCATAAGCAAAGATGAGGGGTAAGCTGCTTTTCCTCCCGGAATGTAGAGCCCTGCACTCTCAACCGGAGTCACCTGCTGTCCCAAAATCGTTCCGTTTGCTTCTGTATCAAACCATGATTTCGGTTTTTGCTTTTCATGATATGCTTTTATTCTGTCATAGGCAAGATGCAGGGCATCTTTAAGCTTTTTGTCAATATTTTCATAGGCTTTTTGCATAGATGCCGTCGTTATTTTCAAGTCTGCATCATTTTTTGGTGTCCAGTTGTCAAACTTACTGATATGTGATCGCAAAGCCAGATTTTTATCTGTTTTTATATCTTCAATAATATCATTTACTATGCCGCTTACATGGGCAATATCCATCTTTCCGCGCGCTAAAAGTTCTTCAAACTTTCCATCAAAATCATTATCACTGGATTTTACAAATATCATTACTTTTTCACTCTCTTTTGATTTGTATTAAATTCTTTTTGCACTATCTCTAATGCCTGTAAAAACACATCTTTTTTTGCATATCCCAAAAGTGGCTGAAACATAGGATCACCATTTGGTAACAAAAACCATATTCCCGGAAGGCCCGGAGTATTTTGTGCCAGTACAGCCGGAATATAATCTCTTTTGTCCGTCCATGAACGAACAGCAATAAAATTTTTATTTATCTTTTGCACAACTTTTTCATCTTTAAGTGTTGTTTTATCAAGAAGCAGACAGTATTTGCAAGAGTGACTTGAAATAATAAAAAGAACAGGTTTATGCTCTTTTTGTGCCTGAACCATCCCTTCTTGATAGTCTTTTGCCCAGTGTATCTCATCAGCCATCAGAGATGTTGTGAATACAAATGCCAGTACCAATAATAATTTACCCATGTTTTTTTACCTTTTTTAAGAGTTCTTTTGCACATTCCTGTGCTGATTTTCCAGTAACATCTATGATGATATCTGCCAACTTCAGATACTGAGGTCGTCGTTCATCATAAAGTTTTTTTGCTTTTTTCAAATCAGCAAGCAACGGTCTTTTTTTCAATTTTCTTGTTGCATTGGGGTGTTCTTTTAATCGTTTAATGATAGCATCAAAAGGAGAATCCAATAGAACAATTGTACCTATTTTTTGTAAATTTGTCTGTTTGTAGAAACCGCCGCCGGTAGAAATCAGCGTATCATGTACACTTGTTTCCAGCCATTTTGCAACCCGTTTTTCCAGTTTTCTAAAATACTCTTCACCGTTTTCTTCAAATATCTTTTTAATTTTTCTGTTTTCCATGCTTTCTATAATGTCATCAGTGTCTATCGTCATATACGAAGAATATTTGAGCGCTTCGCGCGCTATACTTCCTTTGCCTACACCCATGAAACCTATCAGTACAATGTTTTTCATTTGATATCCCATACAAATTTAAAATGATTTTATCATATTTAGCATAAAAGTTTTCCATTTATCAACTGTTGGTATAATATCTTCTTTAAAAAATCAACAGTAGGTTTATTATGAAAAACAAAAAGTTTATCACTCTAGGATTTGCATCGGTTGCGACATCAATAGCGCTTATGCTTTCTTCTTCTTTATTTGCAGAGAGTTCCATAAAAGATGCACAGGCTTCTAGACTTCAGGCTTTGGAGAAATTCACGAAAGTCATCAGCATAGTACAACAATATGATGTTGATGATGTAACGATAGAAGAGCTTATAGACAAAGCACTTGACGGTATGATGAAAAATCTTGATGCCCATTCAAATTATCTGACAGAAAAAGATTACAAACGATTAAAAGTACAGACAGAAGGTGAATTTGGCGGTCTGGGAATTACTGTTGGTATGAAAGACGGTGCACTCACAGTTATATCCCCTATTGACGGAACACCGGCAGACAAAGCAGGGCTCAAAGCAGGTGATATAATTTTAAAAATTGACGACAAATCTACTATTGGCATGACTATAGATGAAGCGGTATCCCTTATGCGGGGAAAAGTCGGAGAACCTATTGATTTGCTCATCGTCAGAGAGGGAGAACTCAAGCCTCTTTCTATCCATATTGTCCGTGATATAATCAAAATAGAATCTGTACACGCAAAAGTAATAAATAATGATATTTTATACATACGCGTTGCCAGTTTTGACAAAAAAGTTGTAGAAGATGTTACGAAAGAGATAAATAAACGCAAAGCTTCCACTAAAGGTATTATTTTAGATTTAAGAAACAATCCCGGCGGATTACTTGACCAGGCAGTAGGTCTGGTTGACTCTTTTGTAGACAGCGGCGTGATAGTTTCCCAAAAAGGAAGACGAAAAATTGAAAACAAAACCTACAGCGCTCATGCCTCAAATACTCTGACAAAGGTTCCTTTGGTTGTTTTAGTCAACGGGGGAAGTGCCAGTGCCAGCGAGATTGTCAGTGGGGCTCTGCAAGACCACAAACGCGCTGTGCTCGTAGGAGAAAACACTTTTGGCAAAGGAAGTGTACAGGTTGTCCTGCCTATTACAAAAACAGAAGCAATAAAACTTACTATTGCCAGATACTACCTCCCAAGCGGAAGAACCATTCAGGCGGTAGGCGTGAAGCCTGACGTAGTCGTTATTCCAGGTGAGCTTAAAACACATAAAAATGAGTTTGCCATAAAAGAAGCAGACCTGAAAAAACATCTGCAGGAAGAACTTGAAAAAGTTGACGGGAAAAAAGAAGAGACTAAAGAAGATAAAAAAGATAAAAAAGATATAATTACGCCAGAAATGCTCAACAAAGACATTCAACTCAAAGAAGCCGTTGACATCATAAAAGCTCTTGTTATAATGAAAGGATAAAAAACGTGAAAAAAAAAGAATTACTTTACGAAGGTAAGGCAAAAAAACTCTACGCGACAGAAGATGAAAATTTAGTCATTTCTGAATTTAAAGATGACTTAACAGCATTTAATGGCGAAAAAAAATCCAGCGAAGTCGGAAAAGGAGCACTGAACAATAAAATTTCTACAGAATTGTTCAAACTCTTGGAAAAGAATGGCATTCCCACTCATTTTGTGAAAATGCTTGATGACAATCACATGCTTCATAAAAAAGTTGATGTTATCCTCATAGAGGTCATTGTCCGCAATATTGCAACGGGAAGTCTTACCCGCAACCTTGGCATTGAAGACGGTACGGTTCTTCCTTTTACTCTTGTAGAGTTTGACTACAAAAATGATGAACTTGGTGATCCTAAACTCAATGACCAGCATGCACTGATTCTTGGACTGGTTGATTTTCAGGATGAGCTTGACAAACTTCGCCGTATGGCTCGACAGGTAAATGATATTTTAAAGCCTTATTTTGCTCAGAAAGGTTTGAATTTAGTTGATTTTAAACTTGAATTCGGAAAAGACAAAGAGGGAAATATCATTCTCATTGATGAAATTTCACCGGACAACTGCCGTTTTTGGGACATACAAAGTGGTGAAAAAATGGATAAAGACAGATTCCGACAAGGACTAGGTGGCGTTACAGTAGCTTACGAGCAGGTATTAAACAGAATTTTAGGAAAATAACAAATGAAAGCAATAGTAAATGTATTTTTAAAAGCAGGCGTATTAGACTCGCAGGGAAAAGCTGTACATCATGCCCTTAACTCTCTGCAATTTGGTAATGTTGAAGATGTTCGTGTAGGCAAACAGATCATACTCAAAATTAATGAAACAGATAAAGAAAAAGCAATGTCTGATGTGACAAAAATGTGTGAAGATCTTTTGGCAAACACCGTAATTGAAGACTATACTATAGAGCTTGTATAATGAAAGTTTCTATTTTACAATTTCCGGGAACGAACTGTGAATATGATACACAGTATGCTTTTGAAAAACTTGGTGCGACAACACAGATAGTATGGCACAAATCTACAACAATACCCGAAGATACTGATTTGCTTGTAGTAGCAGGAGGATTTTCCTATGGTGATTACCTCAGAAGCGGTGCTATTGCGAAATTCAGCCCTGTTATGTCTGCAGTAAAAGAGTATGCAGAAAATGGCGGAAAAATTTTAGGTATTTGTAACGGTTTTCAGGTTTTAACAGAAGCAAGACTTCTTCCCGGCGCACTGAAGCGGAACGAAGGGCTGCACTTCATTTCAAAACATCACCATCTTCGTGTAGAAAACTGTGACAATGTTTTTTTAAAAAAACTGCATACCGGCGATGTTGTAAATATACCAATAGCACACCATGACGGAAACTATTACATAAATGACGAGGGTCTGGCAGAGCTTGAAGCCAACGGACAAATACTTTTGAAATACACTGACGCAAACGGTGAAATACAAAATCCTAACGGAAGTGTTGCAGGCATTGCTGGTGTTTGCAATAAAGAAAAAAATATTTTTGGCCTTATGCCGCATCCAGAACGCGCTATGGAATCTCTCTTGGGAAGCGATGACGGAATAAAAATGCTAGAAGGATTTTTAGCGTCGTGATCAAAGCACTTTTAATTGCTCTCATTTTCATCACATCACTTTTTGCAAATAAAGTGATTTATCTCAGCTATGATGAAATTCCGACAAGAGTTATTAAAGGTGAAATATTTCCCGTAACTTACAAAACACTCTCAACAGTAAAAAACTTTGATGATGTTTTGTATGAATTTTCAAATCATCAAGGTATCAAAATCCTTGATGAAGCACCCCAGAGAGTGCAAAAAGGAAAGTATTATTTTGATACTTTTCATATGCAGGCAACACAAAAACAGGCAAAACTTCCCGATATTGAAGCTTTTTTAATGGCACCCCATGATTACAACAGCACAACGCTTCAAGGTCCGAACCTTAATGTAATTACACTCAATCCCGGGGAAAACTTTTCCAATATCATAGCCAATAGTTTTACTATTCAAGAGTATAAAACAACAGTGTATGACGATACACACAACATTGTTATATTTGTTGCCTCAGCACAAAACGCTGATCTGAATGAAATCCGTTTTAAACATGTATACAAGCAGGGACTTGAATCAATTTCCGGTAACTACAGGGAAGGGAAGATTATATATTTTGTTATTATTGACAAAAAAATAGAAAATTTTTCTTTTTCCTATTTTAATTTGCTTAAAAATGATTATGCTTTAGTCACAATCCCGATTATAGTCAATGATGACAGTGTTACCACACAAAGTGACTTGCGACCGCGAGACCAGTCACATGATACGATCAAGATGTATATAGCGGCTGCTGTGGCATTCTTAGGTTTTATTCTAATTCTTGTACGTCGTAAATATTTCTATCTGATTTTTATTATCATACCATTAATTTATATAATTTATCTGGCAATACCCCAGAAAAAAGTATGTATCAAAGAGGGTACACCTCTTTATCTGCTGCCGGTAGACAACTCTACTGTATTTGAAACAACACAAACACAATACCATTTAACGAAAGAAGGACAGGTGCGAAACTTTATAAAAGTAAAACTGAAAAACAATAAAATAGGCTGGGTGAAAAATGAAGATACTTGCTCATATTAGTTGGGCTTATGCCACGTTCATTATCTTTACAGGGCTGACTTTTTCCATAATATTATATCCGATTTTACCTCGTCCCTATGCAAGAAAAGCAGTAGCATGGTTTATCAGGCTCACTACATTTTTTTCTACAACAGTCGAAGGAAAAGAAGACCCCAATGCACAAATGTTTTTAGTAAACCACCAAAGTGATTTGGATATCGGTATTTTGGAGACTGTTACAAATAAAGATATAACATGGGTTGCAAAAAAGTCTCTTTTTGATGTACCGTTTTTTGGTTTGGCAATGAGTATGCCAGAAGATATAGAAGTAGAAAGGGAGAGCAAAACATCTCTCATCAAACTGCTTCGTGCTGCCAAAGACAGGCTGAAAAAGAAAAGAGTCATTACAATGTTTCCAGAAGGCACACGTTCAAAAGGAGCCAAAATGCTCCCTTTCAAGTCAGGAGCCAAAGTCATCGCAGATCAATACAAGCTCAAAGTGCAGCCTATCGTTCTTATAGAGACTGCAAAGTGCTATGATCTGAAACGTTTTTATTATGTTCCCCGAAATATAAAAGTTGTTTTTCTTGACTCTTTTATTGCTGATAAAAATGATCCGGACTGGTTAAATGAACTAAGAAAAAAAATGCAAAAGGTATACGATCATGAGCTGGCAAACAATACTAGCAATAGGTAGCGGCGGATTTATCGGAGCAGTATTACGCTCATACATTAACGGGCTTATTTCCCACAGAGTACCGCATGAACTCCCTTTTGGGACACTTGGTGTCAACCTCATAGGAAGTTTTATTATGGGTGCGCTTTTGGCATATTTTATGTATTCAACTTTTTTAACACCCCATATGAAATCTTTTCTCTCAACAGGAATTTTAGGTGCATTGACCACCTATTCCACCTTTGCCATTGAAAGTTTTTTGCTTTTGGAAGGAGGGAGTATCGCGTTGGGGCTTTTAAATATGGCACTGAATGTTTTTGGAACAGTATTTATGGCGGGAAGCGGTTATTATCTCATCAACCATTTTTTCAAATCCTGATGACCTCATCTGCGCACCAGGATGCCAAGTCCATGTCATGGGTAATCAAAAGCATTCCCATTGAGTCAAGATTTTTTATAAGCATTTTCATCACTTCAAGCTGAATCACATTATCGAGTGCCGATGTCGGTTCATCCAGTAAGAGGAGTTGCGGTTGCATAAGCATAGCCCTTATGATAGATGCACGCTGAAGCTGTCCGCCTGAGAGTTCATGCGGCAGTTTTAAAAGCAGATCATACTCAAAACTCATATTTTCCATCAAACTGTTGAGATTATCCAAAGATGCCACATCTTTTATTTGGTGCAATAATGTATAACTCGGATGAAAGGAACTGTAAGGATCTTGAAAAATCTCAGACACCCTTGAAACTTTAATCGTACCGTTTTGTGGTTTGAGATTTCCGAGTATAAGTTCAAAAAGTGTACTTTTACCGGCTCCGCTCTCTCCGACTATAGCCTTTAACTCCCCTGTTTTAAACACAGTGAAAAGTTTTCAAAAAGAGGCTTCTTGTTTGTATAGCCAAAGCTTACATTTTTTATCTCTAAAACAGTATCTTGCAAAAATCAGCTCTCACTTTCTGCAGGATAGGCCTGTTCAAGTTTTTTATACAGCTCATCAGGAGTCACATCAGCGTGCTCTTCCCATATTCTTTTCATCACAACGTTATCTTCTTCACCCTTCCAGATTTTTATATAACTGCCCTCTTTGTATCCGTGATCCTGACGGAACTGATTGAGTATATTTTTTCCTACATAAAGACGATAAAGCGTCTCTAGATTCAGACCGCTCATACTGACCAAATCAAAAAATTCTGATACCAGTTCTTCTAAAGCAATGCTCTCTTTTGAGACAGCAATGCGTATAAGATTTTCAATTTTTTGCATCACATCCTCCTGCGATGCAAATGCTGCAGCATCGGATTCTATGCCACCGAGTGCTTTCAAAGCTGATATGTCTATCGCTATATCTTCGATGCCGCCTTGTAAATTTTTACTGTATTCTTCTATTGCCAGGCTCATAATAAAATGCCAGACATCTATAACTTCAATCTGGTGATTTTGCCAGTCAGGCTCGACATCTATACTCTTCCAATGCTTCCAGCCAAAACTGTCCACCATCTCTGCGCACTCCATATATATACAGCGTTTCCAGTTAATAGACTTGCCGTTTTTTGTTATGCCTTTTGTCCACTCTTCACCATTGGTTGCATCGTTGAGCTGATTTTGCAGTTGCAGCATCAAAAAAATTTTATTATTCATCTGTTTCCTTTTAATCTGGAAGAAATTCATTTCTTTATTTTATCTAATATGCTAGAATTACTTACTTAAAGAGAGAGATTTATGAAAAGAATTAATTGTAGAAAATGTGAATACTATTATGTAACCTGGGAAGCATCAAAACCGCATGGATGCAAAGCGTACGGATTTAAATCCGCACAGATTCCCTCTATGGTGGTTTTAAACAGCAGTGGGGCTGATTGTTCTTTGTTTAAAGTGAAAACGGTTCGTAAATAATTTTTTTTCCAAAACCCAGTCTGTTATCAGTCAATTTAAAATAATGCACTTCTATTTGCCAGAGTTTGGGCATCATTGCCAATGCATACGGAAAGGTTTTAAAATAAAGTTTTTTCAAAGCACTGTTTTGCAGTTGCTTCATTTCCCCCCGAAACTGTAAACCCTCGATTTTTCCGACTTCCTGTGTTTCAAGTAAAATATTCCCTGCAATAAACGGATTTTTTAAAATATGCTTTACATGTAATGTCTCTTCACTGCTTGCTACTATAAAAGAGAGACTCTTCGTGTCATACGCATAAAAAAGGCTGCAAACGCTAAGTTGGTCCCTGTCTGTTGTTGCCAGGCTCATCACATGATGTTTTTGAATAAACGCAGTAATTTTTTTTAACTCTTTTTTCATTTAGTTTTGAAACATAAAATTTTCCAGTTTTTCCGGATCTGTTATATTGCGTTTATCCAGCATCATTTTTGCCGTTTCATCCTGAACAAGTATTTCAAAGATTTCAAAAGGGTTTGTCATGTTATAATAACTCTTAATGAAATCAAGCAATATTGCGAAATTGTCATTTTTTGCTGTGTATCTTTTGTACTCTTTATACTCATTCCAGTTTATATCAGCCACTTATTTTCCTCAATGCATTTTCAAGTCTTTGAACGACCTCTGCCATTTTAGCAGAGCTGAGCGCAAAATTCAAGCGCATAAACCCACTGCCTTCTCTGCCAAAACTGATACCGGGATTAAGTCCGAGTTTTGCTTCTTTGATAAAAAAGCTACGGAGCTCTTTGTCTTTTAAGCCCATACCGTGACAATCAATCCATGCCAGGTAGGTCGCCTCAATCGGTGTTACCTTCATAAAGTGCGGATACTTTTTTGCAAGTGCGCTCAGCATAGAATAGTTTTCATATAAATGAATTTCAATGCTCTAAGCCACTCTTTTGCTTCTTTGTAGGCAGCTTCAAATGCTACATGTGACAAAGATGAGCCTTGGGCAAAATGCACTTTGTCATACGCTTTTTTAAATTTTCCCGCAGCTCTTTGTTCGGGATGGCTACTGTGCTTATTGCAAAACCTGCCATATTAAAAGTTTTTCCTACGCCAATTGCGGTAAGTGTAATATCTTTTGCCCGTGAGCCTAATGCGGCAAACGGAGTATGTTTGTATGGTGCATAGACCAGATCAGCATGTATTTCATCCGCAAAAACGACAATATTATGTTGTAGACAAACTTCCAGTATCTGTTCAAGTTCCTCTTTTCCATACTCTTCCCACAGGATTATGAGGAGAACACAGCAGTAAAAGCTTTGTATTTTCATCAATTTTTGCTTTCAAATCTTCTATATCAAATTCATATTTTCCCTGCTTGTTACATGTAAGCGGATTTTTAACAAGTTTTCTGTTTAATTGCAAAACACTGTGGAAAAAAGGCGGATAGACAGGTGTTTGTACGATAACACCCTCTCCCTCTTTTGTAAAAGCCTCTATAGCAGTATGCATCGATGCTACAACAGAATGGGAATAGAACATATCTTCCAATGCAAAAGTAACATTATGCTCTTGTTTCATCCATGCAATCTGTGCCATAAATACGGACTCCGGTACCTCTTCATATCCCATTACCGGATGCCGGAGTCTTTTTTCACAGCATCCAAAACACACTGTGGTGTATCTATATCCATATCTGCTACCCATACAGGAAGGACATCCTGTGTACCGAAAAGCTGTTCTCTTAAAACATATTTTTCCGCATTGCTGCCTTCACGTTCACTGGCTGTATCAAAACTGTACTTCTTCAACGCTTTTTCCATACACTTACCTGTGAAACGGTATGTTGATATTTTCTTGTTGTTTCTTTTATGACAAACTCCAAATCTTCTACATGTAAAAGCTCAAATTTATCATGCAGAATATCTTTCAGGCGCTCTATTGTTCTGACTGCATTCCCGTTTTCATCTTTGTATCCGCCAAGCCAAAACTCTTTTTTTGTAGAGCTTTCCTGCCATGTATAGGGAGAGGTAAGCATCAGTATACCGTCGGCATTGAGTCTTTGGTCTACCGTGTCCAAAAAGAGTCTTGGGTTGTAAAGTCTGTCTATGAGATTCGTCGCCATTATCAAATCATACGCAGTGAAATCAGGCTTCAGGTTACAGGCATCTCCCTGCCAAAAAGAGACTTTCTCAGCCAACTGCTCATATCCCAAATCCTGCAGAGTCACTTTTTTATTGATACTGAGTTCACCCTCTTCCTTACATGTAAACGCAACATAGCCTGCTTCTTGTAATTTGGAACCGACCTGAATGAAACGTACAGAAAAATCTATACCCTCAACTTTGTCAAATGTTTTTGCAAGCTCGAAACTGGCTCTTCCTGTTGCACAGCCTAAATCCAGTGCTTTTGTTGTATTTGTTGCATATTTTGCAGCAATTTTGCACAGGCTATGGCAAAATTTTCAACACCAAAATGCGTGTCACCATACTGAAATTCACAATACTGTGAAACAAGTTCATCACTCTCATAGATATCTCCACGGTCATCTTTGCTGTTTTGTGTTATAACATAGCGAAAACCGGCATTTTGAAAAAAGTGTTTTCTAAATGCATACCGAGAGTGTTTCATGATTAGGTTTCCACTGCTGGCCCATGATGAACCGAGTATCATAGCATGCTTGTCATCAAAAGTAGGCACAGAAAAGTCGTCATAGGCCGCATGCACTTCAAAACCTTTAAAAGGGCGTATCGGTGTTCTGCTCCACTGCCATACATTTCCTATAACATCATAAATCTCGTTAAAACCGAACTCATCAACAGGACAGGAGGAAGCATAATGATAAAAATTGATATTTGCACGACTCTCATGCAGGGCAGGAACATCTTTAAGATTGGCTTTTTTATATATCAACTCATATTCTGCCTCACTTGGAAGGAGATACTCTTTGTTCTCTTTTTTGCTTTTGTATCTGCAAAATGCTTCTGCCTCAAGAGCATTCACATCCACAGGCCAATCTTGCGGCATATCTATAATTTTGCTTAACGCTCTGTACTTAAAGACTCCGTTTTTTTGACCCAAAAATGAGGATGCTTTGCATTGGATTTTTCTAAAAACACCAACCCTTCTTCATCCCAGTACTCTTTTGTCTCATATCCGCCGTCATTGACAAACTCCATAAATTCGCCATTGCTGACAAGAAATTTACAAACCTGAAAATCTTTAACAACTTCTTCATAGCTGCCATATTCATTATCCCATCCATACAGATGATGATTCTTGGCTTTTCCCAGAGTAACTGTATCGCCCTTGAGTGTTATCATCTCATTTTGAGGCGCATCTGAAGAGTGTGTACAGATATTGAATTCAGGAACATCTTTGATATATTCCAGAGGCATTTGACGATGCAGCACCAAAGATGTCTCTATGTGAATACGTTCATGCTCTATCCCCATCAGTATAATCCACATTGGTGAGTCCTGTTTTATCGGTAAGCTAAACTCCAACTGCATGATCAATCTGTCCACCAGTTTTCGCACAGCATCCCGGTAATTTTTCACTGCAGAGACTTCAGGCCACCTGTAGCGTGACTCGTCCAGATCATCCCAACGCATTTCATCCACGCCTACAGCAAACAGAGACTCAAATTCAGGATTTATTCTTTCATAAATTATTTGCATACTCACAAGTCTGTTTACAAAAAAGGTCGCTGTATGTCCAAAATAAAATATCATTGGATGACGGGTCGGTTCGCTTTTCTTGTAAAACACAGACTCATCTTGCAACAATTCAAAAACTTTTTCAAACAGATCAAAGGTATTATGGAAGTACTCGCGTATCTCTTTGCGTTTTTTCTCAATATTTTCTCCATCAAGTGTGACCGGGTACATACTTAGTTTACTCAATATTTTTCCTTTTTCTATTTATCATGGCTTATGTTATAATCATTATATGAAATTTTATCAAAGTAAATTATTAAACAACTACTCAAAACTCACACATGCCTTTACATGTAAGGAAAGCGGGAATTTAGCCTTTCATGTTCAGGATAATCCAAAAAATGTACTGCAAAATCATAAAACTTTGGCAAAAAAACTCCATTATGACTATAAAACACTTGTACACATGAAACAGATTCACTCAAATATTGTAAAAACAGTTGATAAAAACGACAACTTTTTCAATCCTCCTACCTGTGACGCAGTGATTACAAATAAAAAAAACACCCCTCTGCTGGTAATGGCAGCCGACTGTTCTCCGATCCTTTTTTATGATCCCAAACAAAATGTCATTGCTGCAGCACATGCCGGCAGAGCAGGAGCCTTTGAAAATATTGTTCAAAATGTTCTTAACAGTTTTGTCAGGAGTTTTTCATCTGATATGAAGGATCTTCTAGTCACCGTCGGACCTGCAATATGTCAGAAATGTTATGAAATAAATGAGCAGATTTACAAAGAGGCAAAAGAGAAAGAAGTCAGTTATGCTGTTGATAAAAAAGGAAAGAAATTCTACCTGGATATCAGAGCAATACTCCAGAAACAGTTCTGTGCAGCAGGTGTTTTAGCCAAGAATATTGAGATATCAGATATTTGCAACTGTTGTCATTCTGACAGATTTTATTCTTACAGAAAAAACAACCCTACCGGAAGATTTGCAGGGATTATTATGCTTTAAATTTCATAAAAATATGTTGCATATGCCTTGTCAAGTTCAGAGAGTTTTACATGAAAAACAGCACGGACTTTCTCCTGAATATCTTTCCAAAAAGAGTCCAGCACTACACTTGCTCCAACATTTTGCCCTACTACAAAAAGTTCTCCTTCCAAGGCTTCTACAATATCTAGAACGATAATATCAGAAGCATCTGTGGCCAGTTTATACCCGCCGTTTACACCTCTTATACTTACAACAAAGCCGTGCTTTTTCAAGCTTGAAAGAATTGTTCAAGGTAACCGTGCGAAATTTGCGTCATCGCAGCTATCTCTTTTATCTGCATCAGCTTGTTTCTGGGAGAATTGTACAACGCATGCATTGCTGCAACACCATACAGGCTTTTTGTAGACACGCCTACCATTACATAAATCTTTTATATAAATAATACATTTTGCATCCCAGACAGTAGTTAAAAGCAACTTCCAAAAACAGACATACAAGAAAAACACCACTCATAATATAAAACAGCATTTGTGCATGCAATAGATCAAATAATACTATAAATACTAAAAATATCAACCCAAAATATGTAGCCAGTCTTTTAGCTGCAGCATCTTCAAATTTACTCTTTACATGTAACAGCTCTTTAGTTCTTGCAGACAGGAAGTACAAAGGGCTGTAGTTTTTGTCAATAAAAAGTCTTATCATAAAATCTGCAATTAAAAAAAGCACAATACCCCTGGATGATGTACCAAGATAAAGACTGAAAAGCAGTAAAATATAAGATGCATTAATTCTGACAATATTAGCATCAACTTTGATAAATGATATAGGACAGGACTTTTGACTCATGCCGACTCCTTGTATTGATTGTTGGAATAATAATAAAGAAGTCGTTTAAAGTCAAGTAAACATAGTAGATTACTAAGGTTTGTGGTTTGTGACTTTTTTTGCCAGTTGTTCAGGCAAGAGTTCTAAAGACTCTTCTACAACTCTGTATTGCCGTGTGTGATAAATGCATCCTCGTATTCAAAAGGATACAACGGATATATTTAAAATATTCTCCTTTGATAAAAACTCTAAAATTGCAGAGCCGACACCGCCATACTTTGCCGTATCTGAAAAAACAAACCATTTGTTATACCTGTTTGACAAATCTTTGAGCATCTCTTCATCAAGCGGTTTTACAAAACGTAAATCGAGAATACTTACATCTTCTTTCATGCATTGTGCTGTTTGATATGCCCGTCCGACACCATTTCCGTAACCGATAAAAAGAATATTGCTCTTTGCCGTCTGTAAAAGCTGGGATTTTCCAAGTTCAAAAGGTGCAGACTCAGGCAAATCAGTTTCTGTAAAAGAACCCCTTGGATAACGCAAAGAACACGGATGCTCATATTTTGCGGCAAAACCCATTGCCTGATGAAAACTCTTCTCATCTCTAGGTGCAAACAGTGTCATATTTGGAATAGTCCGCAAATAACTGACATCAAATACACCCTGGTGGGTTTCTCCGTCTTCTCCAACAATTCCGGCACGGTCAAGTGCAAATACAACAGGCAGATCCATCAAGCAGGTATCGTGAATTACCTGATCATAGGCACGCTGCAAAAATGTAGAATAAATACTGCAAAAAGGTTTAAATCCCTCTTTTGCCAGTGCTGCCATAGAAGTCACGGCATGCTGTTCTGCAATAGCCACATCCCAAAAACGTGTCGGATATTTTTTTATAAGCTCACTTAGCCCTGTACCGCTTGGCATTGCTGCTGTAACACCGACAATCTTCTCATTTTTTTCACACAAAGAAAGAAGAGACTCGGTATATATCTGTGTAGCGCTTTTTGTTGCGGCTTTTTTGGCAGAACTTCCGCTTGAGAGATCAAACGGACCGACACCATGCCATTTTTCTTCTTTGCCTTCTGCAATTTCATACCCTTTTCCTTTAAGAGTCTGTGCATGAATTATAACCGGTTCGTTGAGTTTTCTTGCCGTTTTGAGTATCTCTACAAGTTGTGCAATATTGTGCCCGTCTATTGGACCTATATAGTTAATCCCCATCTCTTCAAAGAGTATGCCCGGAGTAATGAGTTTCAAAGATTCTTCCATGCGCTTGGCTATATACCTGGCACCGTCGCCAAAGTTGTCGACAAAACTCTCCGTATTTTTTTTAAATCTTTGGTAAAAAGGAGATGCCATGGCAGAGCTGAGCATTCTGCTGATTGCACCAATAGGTTTTGCTATGCTCATCTCATTATCATTTAAAATAATAATCATCGGGTACTTTCTCTCACCCAACTCATTTAACGCCTCATACACCATACCTGCCGTCATAGAACCGTCACCGATAAGCACCACGGGAATACGTTCATTTTGCTGACCTTTAAGCGCTATGGCTTTGGCAGCCCCGACTCCCAAAGATATTGAAGTGGAACTGTGTCCTGCCACAAAATAGTCATCGCTGCTTTCGCTTGGTTTTGTATAACCGCATATTCCGTTAAACTGTCTGAGTGTATCAAATTCTTCCCATCTTCCTGTAAGCAGTTTGTGGGCATACGCCTGGTGTGATACATCAAAGATAAAAGGATCTTTTTGAGAATCAAATACTTTATGCATTGCCACAATTATCTCTGTAGCCCCGAGAGTAGAACTCAAATGTCCGCCATTCTTACTCACAACTTCCAAAATTCGTTTTCTTATATCTTCACTGAGAGCTTCAAGCTCTTTAATACTTTTCTCTTTTATATTCATTCTACTCACTTAAAGCTGCCTTTTTTACTCTCTCAAATCTTTTTGATATTTGTGCATCAATATTGCCTGCATCACTCAAAACTATAACACCGCCTTCACTTACTGCACTTTCAGGCAAAACTTTTACATGCTCAAGTTTGGTAAAATGTTCTGCGATAGCGCTGTGATCTTTTGGATTGACCTTCAGTGTTATTTTAGAAGCATTTTGTAATTCCTGTATCAACTCATCACTGAGTTTTTTAGCAATCTGTGAGGAATTTTCACTGACTTCAATCTGTACAACCTCTTTTGCAATGTCTATGGCCGCATGCAGCAATTCGTTCTTTATCCCTTCTAAAGCTTTTTCAAATTCACTCGCACTCTCTTCAAGTTTTTGTATGGAGTTTGTCAAAAGCTCGAGTTTACTACGCAGTGTTTTGTCAATCTCTTCTCTTGCTTTTGCCTCTCCGGCCTTCAAGCCTTCAGCAAAAGCCTCTTCCCTGGCTTTTTTCAGTTCTTCTTGAAACTCTTCTTCTTTGGCTTCGAGTCTCATTTGCAATTTTATAAAGTTTGATGACATTTCATCTGTTTTTTTCATTAAAGACTCTATAAGTGAATCTTTAGAACTCGTACTCAGAGCACTCGAATCAACATCCGAAGCTCTTGCCTTTGGATTGTCTTCTTGTGTAAATACCTTATTTTCTTTTTTTTGCTCTTCTTTTGAGCCCATTGCAATAACTTTAAAACTGTATTTTTGCACATTATGCTCGTTAATTTCATTTTCAGATATTATAGTTGCCATTTTTTACTCTATCATCTCTTCGCTGGAGCCCATTTGGATAGTTCCCGCTTCAGCCAACTGATTGACCACTTCCACAATTTTTCTCTGAGCCGCCTCAACATCTTTCATTTTGACTGCTCCCAGGAACTGCATCTCTTCTTCAAAGGCTTCTCGAGCCCGCTCACTCATTGCAGAGAAAAACTTCTCTTTTAACTCTTCCGGAGCAGATTTGAGTGCCAGCATCAATTCTGCTTTGTCTACAGCCTTTAAAATCTCTGCAATAGAATTCTTGTCCAAAGTCACAATATCTTCAAAAGTAAACATCATCTCTTTAATCTGTGTTGCCAACTCTTCATCGACCTGCTCAATATTTGCCAAAGTCGCTTTAGAGCTTTTTGCACCAAGGCGGTTAAAGATATCTGCAACCGCACGTGTTCCGCCAACTTCTACTTTATAAGAAGCAAGCGATTCAAGTTTTGATTCAAGAACAGCAGAAACCCGTTTGATAACCGAAGGGGAAATGTCTCCGAGTTTTGCCATACGCATCGCAACTTCACTTCGCAAATCATCCGGAAAATACTGCAATGTGTCGGCAGCCTCAGTAGGGTCCATATGTGCCAAAATCAAAGCAATTGTCTGTGGATGTTCATTGATAATAAAGTCTGAAAGCTGTTGTGGTTTGATTTTTGAAAGATAGGCAAAGTTTTGTGTATTTTGCATGCTTTTTGAGAGTTTGTCTAAAATCTTTTTTGCCTCTTCGGGACCGAGTGTTCTGTAGAGTAGTTCTCTTGCATACTCCATACCGCCTGATGTCATATACTGACCCGACTGAAATATCGCATGAAACTCTTCTAAAACAGCAGTTGCTATTGCCTTGTCAATAGTTCTGTTTGCTGCAATATATTTTGATATTTCAGTAATAGCCTCAACACCCATATTTGAAAATATTGCCGCTGTTGCGTCTTCACCCAACTGCAGCAGAAGTATGGCAATTTTTTCTGCCATACTCATTTCATCAAGTGCGGCCTGTTGCTGCTGTGTTAAAGTAGCCATACTTACTTCCTCTCTTTAGATGGAACTTCAGACTCTTCACTCAAAAGAGCCTCCAGCAAAGAAGCCACCTCTTCAGGTCTATCCTCCGCCATAGTTTTTACTTTTTCCAGGATAACCTCATGTTTGAGGTCATCTTCATTAAAATTACTTCCCATACCAAGTTGCTCTTCAACTTTTTTACGCATTTTTTGTACTTTTTCGACCAAATCATCGCCCTCTTCTTCATCCAGTTCCAGTGAAGGCGCAACAAGTTCTTCTTCTTCTTTTGACACTTCAAGCATCTTATCCGCAAACGGAGCAATGACTTTTTTGTACAAAACAAACAACAGGATAAACACAAACAGATATTTCAGCAAACCGGAAAATGGAGCCAAATATATTTCACTGAATGCAATAGCTTTGTTGACTCCCTGAGCCCCTCCGCTTACAGATGCTCTTTCAAACTGCAAATTTTGTACACTGATTTGATCGCCTCTTTTAGGATCAATACCGATAGAACGACTGGCAAGAGAGGTTAAGGCATTTATGTCCGCAGCATCCAAAGGCACATACTCCATCTCATCAGTTGGATTCCCCTCTTTGTCCAGTTTTGGTTTGTATTTTCCGTCAACGACAACTGCAGCCGTTATCCTTTTGATTCTTGCAAACTGACTCTTTGTAGTGCTGACGGTTTTTCCGACTTCATAATTCGTTGTGCCGGAGTTTTTTGAATATTTCTCCACCATTTTATTTGAGGCAAGTCCCTGTACCGGACCAATGTTGCTTACCGTTCCAGGAACGCCTCCGACTTCTTTTGGGGCACTTCCTTCTCTTTTTTCTTCATTAACCTGTTCGCTTCGCACAACATTTTCAGGATCATATTTTTCGGAAGTAGAGTTTTTTTGTGAAAAATCAAATTCTATGGTTACCTGTGCCACAACCTTGTCACTGCCGCCTACAAAAGGTGCGATAACATCAATGATTTTTTCCTGCTTTTTTTTCTCTTCTTTTATTTTATATTTTTGCTGAGCAATAGAGAGTTCACTCATTTGTGCCATTTCATCGTCATCACCAAGTGTTACGCCGTCACTGTTAATCAACATTACATTAGAAGGTTTTAGTTTTGGCACAGCTGCTGCGACAAGATTTTTAATTCCCCTGATTTGCTTGGAAGTAAGCATCCTTCCCTCAACCAACTGCACCATTACAGAGGCTGTCGGATCAACCTGTTTGGATACAAAAAGAGTCTCTTTCGGCAGAGCAAGGCTCACTGTTGCTTTTTCTACAGGGGAAAGTGCACTGATAGTACGGGAGAGTTCACCTTCCAATGCGCGCAGATGCTTGATTTTTTGATCAAAATTTGTAGCACCGAATTCCTGTTTGTCAAAAAGTTCAAATCCCACGCCTCTGTTTTTTGGAATACCCAAAGAGGCAATAGAAATCCTCTCTTTGTACACAATATCACGAGGCACTTTGATAACATTGTTTGCTTCAATTTTATAAGGAATATTATCTTTGTCAAGCTGTTCTACAACTTTTGCAGCTTCAGAGGGTGTCAGAGAATCAAAAAGTACTTCATATCTGTCAAGTGAAGTTTTTTTAGCAGTAAAAACAACTAAAAAAATCAAAAAAGCAACAATACCTATTACAGCAGCTGCTATAATCATTTTTTGCTGTTTTGTAAGTTTTGCATACAAAACTGATAATTGCGAAAAAAGTACTTTAAAATCCATCAACTTCCCATCTTAAATTTTATAATAACAGTGATGCAAGTTCAAAAAAACGGCTGTTTTGCTCTTTTGTTCCGACAGTTACACGAATTGCATTCAACCCATAACCACTTAAATCCCGTACTATCATTCCTTTACGCAATAAAGCATTAGAAATTTCTGTCGAATTTTGTGTGTTATTCAGGCATAAAGTAACAAAGTTTGTATAACTCTCTATTATATCTATTTTTTGCTCATTTGCAAACTCTTCATAGCGTTTCATCTCTTGGAAATTTAAAGCGATACAATTATTTACAAATTCCTCATCTTCAAGTGCAACACTGGCAGCTTCAAGCGACAATGTCGTTATGTTAAAAGGCGGTCTCAGTTTATACAGTTCTTTTATAATATTTTCTGACGAAATACCATACCCGACACGCATGCCTCCAAGTCCGTAGGCTTTTGAAAAAGTACCCAGATAAATGACATTTTCAAATTTTTCAACCAACTCTTGAGGCATGATTTTTTTACTTTTGTCTTTATATGCAGCATATTCCATATAGGCACCGTCTACAACAACCAAAGTATCATTGTCGATTTTTTCTATAAACTTCATCAATTTGTCTGCATCTATTGCATCCCCTGTCGGGTTATTCGGTGTGCACAAAAAAATTATCGCAGGATTTGTCTCTTTATAAAGCTCATAAAATTCATCTAAATCATGCTCCTGTGATGCAGTTCTCACAATCTCTGCCCCGACATGTTTCGCATAAATCTCATACATTGCGAAAGTCACACTGTTCATCAGTATTTTGGAATTTTCATCAGCTTTTGCATGCATAATAAATTCTATAACCTGGTCACTTCCGCTGCCGATAATAAGATTTTTGTGCTCTGTTGCATATTTTTTTGTTAACGCATTTTTAAGTTTAAGCATACTGTCATCAGGATAAAGTGCCATATTCGGTAGAATTTTTGCCACGGCACTTTGTACTTTGGGGGAGCATCCATACGGATTTTCATTTGAAGCAAGTTTTACAATATCTTTTGGTTCTATGCCGAATTCACGTACGACAAGTTCTATAGGCTTGCCCGCCTCATAAGTTTTGATATTTTGTAGTTTTTTATTAAATTTCACTCTTCACCCTTTACGTAACTTCCAAGCCAAGTGACTTCGTCTTTATGTTTCTGTATGACTTTTTGAATCTTTTCCTCATCTATATGACCATAAAAGTCTATATAAAACCAGTAGCCAAAACCACCTTTGTCTCTTGAGGGACGAGACTCAATTTTTGAAAGATTTATCTTCTCTTCTTCAAAATCCTGTAAAAAACGCACCAGAGAACCAGCTTCAACAGCGTCTTTTAATCGTACCAGTATAGAAGTTTTATCATTCTCGCTGACAGAATTTTTAAAATCACTTAAAATGACGAAACGCGTTGTATTGTCTATGGCATCTTCAATGTTTTCAAACAGAGTAGGAAGTCCATACAGTTTTGCTGCAATATGAGAACATATTGCAGCCGAATTTGGCTCACGTGCCGCCAAAATGGCTGCTTTTGCCGTCGATTCTACCGGGATCAGTTCAACATTGATCAAACCATGTTCATTTAAAAATTCCCGACACTGCCCAAAGCCTTTGTCTTTTGAGTAGATTTTTGTAATATCCTCAAGTTTTTCCGCCTTTGTTGCAAAAGACATGTGAATCGGCATATAAAGTTCTGCAACAATTTTCATAGGACTTTTTGCAAGCAGATCAAGTGTCTCTCCAACAATTCCGTCACGAGAATTTTCAATAGGCACAACTGCAAATTTGGCACGGCCGGATTCAAGTGTTTTAAATACAGAAGCGATAGAATTTAACGAAAGATAGTCACTCATAGCCCCAAAACGGCTCTCAGCCGCCTGATGCGTAAAACTCCCTTCAGGCCCCAAATAAGCTATACGTTCCGGCAGTTCCAAATTTCTTGCCACAGCAAAAATTTCTAAAAATATTGCTTCTATTGCTTTGTTATTTAACAGTCCGCCCTCTTTTTCATTCAAAGAAACCAGTCTGTCAATAATTGCTTTTTCACGTTCTGGTCTATAGATTGCGCCACCGGTCTCTTTTTTGATTTCTCCGACTCTCTGGACAACTTTCATACGCTTATTCAACAGTGTAAGCATCTCATTGTCGATCGCATCTATCGCTTCTCTACAGTCATCTAAAGTTTTCATTATTGCTCCATCTTGTGGCGGATTAAAATATCCTGCATATTTTTATATATAAAATCGGGGATATTTGCTTCTTTTAAAAAAGGGACAATTTCCTCGGCACTTTTATATTTTCCGCTTGTTACAAAGAGTGTTTTCATACCAAGCTCTTTTGCTCCGCCCAAATCACCTTTTACATCATCACTGATAATAGTTATGTTTTGAAAATCTGCGGCAGGATTTTGTCTTTTAATTCTTTTAAGTGCTTCATTGTAAAATGCCTGACTTGGTTTGCCTACAACATCATAAGAACAGCTTGTCGCGAATTCAAGCATCTTCAAAATCGCACCTACTCCAGGGTAGCGCCTGTTGTTTTTTGCATAAATAGATGTCTCATGCATACCGACAAGTTTCGCACCATCAAGTAAAAAATCTATCATTTGTGCATATTCATCCGCAGAAAAATCCTCTTTTATGGCAATCAGTACGGTTTTGGGGTTTGTGTAGTCAAGTTTGTATCCCATGCTTTGCAGTGTTTGTAAAAACTCTTTTGCACCATATGCAGCCACAGCCTCTTTTTCGACACGGGATTCCAGAAGCATTAAAGGATCAAGGTACTTTGTCGCGTCAAATTCAAAACCCAGTCTGTTTAGATATGCCAAAAAATTCTGTGATGCTTTTTTTGTATTATTTGTTATGATCATATAAGGAATATGCTCACGATTGAGCATTTGTATAAACTCCCTGCTTCCATCTATTGGAGATTTGTCTTCATCACTGATAAGCGTTCCCTGCACATCTATAAAATACATTTTAGTCTACTAAAAATTCTTGTTCTAGACAGATAAGATCTTCAAAGCACTCTCTTTTTCTGATAAGTCTTGCTTTGGAGTTTTCAACAGCGACTTCCGCACTTCGTCCACGTGTATTGTAATTGCTCCCCATTCCAAATCCATAGGCACCGGCACTGTGAATCACAAGCAAATCATTTCTCTTTAGCTCCGGCAGAGGATAGTTTTTCGCAAAAAAGTCACCGCTTTCACACACCGGACCGACTATGTCTACTTCTCTCACCGGACCATTATTGTCTGTAATTGCTTCTATCTTATGATATGCATTATAGAGTGACGGACGCAGCAGATCATTCATTGCACCGTCAACAACAACAAATTTTTTATCACCATTTTGTTTTTCATAGAGAACTCTCGTCACAAAGTATCCTGCATTTGCCGTCAAAAATCTGCCTGGCTCACACAAAATTGTCAAGTCAAGAGCAGTGAGTGTCCCCAGAATGGCCTGTGCATAATCATAGGGCTTTATCGTCTCTTCATTATCATATTTGACGCCAAGTCCGCCACCAACATCAAAAAACTTCAACTCTATATCAATAGCCTGCAGTGAACGCACCAAATCTGCAACTATTTCGGCAGCCTCTCTTATCGGCTGCAATTGTGTCAGTTGTGAGCCTATATGAAAATGAATACCGACAGGGTCCAAATATTGAGAATTTTTAGCCTTGATATACATACGTTTAGCACTTGAGAGATCCACACCAAATTTATTGTCATGCAGTCCGGTAGAGATATAAGGATGTGTCTGCGGGTCAATATTGGGATTCACTCTGATACTTATGCGTGAAGGCTTGTCCAGTCTCTCTGCAATAGCCTCAACCCGATCAAGCTCCGCTTCGCTTTCAACATTGATATATAAAATATCTTTTTCTATCGCTTCACGTATCTCCTCATCACTTTTGCCGACACCAGAAAATATAATTTTATATGCGGGAATTCCTGCCAAAAGAGCACGACGCACTTCACCAATAGAAACACAGTCAGCACCACTGCCCATTTTTGCAAAATGACGAACAACACTTAAATTTGAATTTGCTTTTACTGCATAAGCAATAATAGACTTACGTCCCCTGAATGCTTCTTTTAACTCTGTATACTGTGCGGACATATAATCAAAATCATATACGTACAAGGGTGTTCCATACTCATCTGCCAATGCTTTAAAATCAATCATAAAAATTCCAAATATTTTTTAGATGATTTTATCTAAAATGTGCTTAGAAGTGCCTAAGACAGTAGTGTTCTGTGTCTATACCACTGAAAAAAGGCCAATAGAGCCAATATCGCAACAGGAAGAACTATCCCGACTTCACTCGGTATCACTTTATTGTTTGCAAGCTTTATCAGAAAAAAGAGAATTCCCCAGGTGAGCAACGTTGCCAGGATTGCACCAAATGTAAAAAGAGAAACATTCAAAAATCGTACACTCATTGGGACAAAGAAAAATATTATAACAATGAGACACGGAACAAAAAAAGGATAGATAAATATTTTATAAAGTGCTGACTTGATATTATCCGTATTAATGTTTTGTTTATTCAGTAAAAGCATAGCATCCACGGCATCTATAATTGTAAAGTTCACTTTTCCCTCATATACCTGGTCAAGCATTTTAGGGCGAAACCCTTCTAAAATTTTCAAATCTTTTGCTTTAGTGACTTTTATTCCGGGTGAGGCAAGAGACAAATCATCAGGCTTTGTAATAATATCAGCCTGCCTGATAAACCAGTAGTTATCTATGTATCTGGCTGACTTGGCAACAACCACTTCTTTTAAAGACTCATTTGTAACACTAAACACACGAATATTCTTCGCAGTTTCCTGCAAAGGAAGCAGTTTTGAAAAATATATATACTTTCCCTTGTACGCAAAAAAAAGATCGCGTGTGGGACTTAAATATTGCGAATTCTTTTTAATATTTCTGGAAAACTCTTCTGCTCTGGCAAAATTCGACCACGCATGCAGCGCTATAAACAGAACAATAACAGCGGTAGAAACAAGAACAAAGGGACGCAAAACATCTACTCTTGAATATCCCAAAGAAAAGAATGAAACAAGTGCATTGGAGCGGATAAGATATATTTTTGTAGATATCATTCCAAATACCAGTGCGATTGGCAGTAAAATATCTATGGCAGAAAATGATTTGTACACCAGATAAATCAAAATAAGGTTTGCCGATGACTTGGATAAATCCTGGGCACTGCCCATATAGTCAAAACCGACAACAAACAGAACCAAAGCTGTCAGTATAATCAAAAAATATTTTATATAGTGCCATGAAATATATCTGAATGCTAACATTCCATTGCCTTTTGGGAGTATTTGCACCGTGTCTCTTCCAATGAATGTGCCAGTAAAAACTCCACTGCATCACAACATTTATCTATCCATTCCGACAGACATTTTTGTTCTGTTGCACTAAAAGGACTTAATACATAAGAGGCCACTTCTCCCTTATGCGCTGGTTTTGCTATGCCCATTCTTACTCTGACATATTCACGGGATATTTTTGAATCTATTGATTTAAGACCGTTATGCCCGCCATGTCCTCCGCCTTTTTTAAAACGTAAGGCACCAAAAGGAAGATCCAAATCATCATGTATTACAACGACATCTTCGATTTTGTAAAACTGCTTTACTTTTACAACAGATTCTCCGGAAAGATTCATATATGTCAATGGTTTTAATAAAAAATGATTTTGAAATTTATAGAGTTCACCTTGAAATGATGAGGAGGAAATCTTACTGGCATTATGACGACGAATCAGTTCATCTATAACCATAAAACCGATATTATGGCGTGTAGCCTCATAGTCGGATCCAGGGTTTCCCAGCCCAACTATAAGCATATTGCTACTACTTAGCTTTGATAATACTTAGTACGGCAACACGGTCAGCATCTGTAAATTGTACATTTTCAGTTACTTCGATGTCACGAATAAGCTTAGCGTCGCCAATATCCATATCTGTTACATCAATTGTAATTGCTTTTGGTAAATCTTCAATCTTTGCTTTGACTCTCAAACGTCTTTTTGAAATATTTACAAGTCCTTTGTTTTTCACACCGATTGAATCACCGACCGCTTCAACAGGAACCATATAGTGTGTTACAACACCTGGCTGTGCCACCATTAAATCTACATGTAAAAGTTTTCCTGTTACCGGATGAGACTCATATGCCTGAACAACAACCTGCATCTCTTTTCCATCAATTGAAACAGGAAATGCCAATGTGTTTTTATTACGAACAGTACGGATATACTCATTTTCTTTAAATGCAGCATTGATATTTTCAAGCCCTTTTCCGTAAATATTCGCAATTAGATAACCATCACGGCGAAGCGCTTTTGTGCCCTTTTTGCCAATACTCTCTCTAACTATACCTTCTAACATATGAAGTCCTTTGTCTTTTAAAATAGGCGCAATTATACAGTTTTATGGATTAAACTTTACTTTAAATCAAAAATATCATCATCGTCAGAAGATATTTCAACTTTTGGCAGTTCATTTTCTTCAGCCATATCTGCCATTGTCCCGCTTATAAGTCCGTTCATTTTCAGTTCTACATCAGAAGCACTCGTCGCATTGTTAAGCGCTTCTTCTTTGGAAATAACACCTTCATTGTAGAGATCCAGAATAGCCTGGTCAAAACTTTGTGATTTGTAATGCTCTTTTCCTGCTTCAATTGCATCACGAATTTCGTAATCTCTGTTTTCCAAAATAAGTTTTTCAATTGTCGGAGTCCGTACCAGTACTTCAAGAGCGGCGCGGCGCTTTCCGTCTACAGTAGGTATCAGCCTTTGAGAAACTACTCCCTGCAAAACACCTGCAAGTGAAAGACGCACACGATTTTGCTCATCTGTCGGGAACTGGGCAATTATACGGTTGATCGTCTCTTTCGCATCCACTGTATGCAGTGTTGAAAAAACAAGGTGACCGGTGTCTGCCGCGTGCAGGGCAAGGTTTATCGTCTCCTGATCCCGCATTTCCCCTACCAGAATAATATCAGGGTCTTCACGAAGTGCTGCACGCAGAGCTGTTCCAAAAGAGAGGGTATCCTGGCCTACAGAACGCTGATTGATGATACAGTTTCTGTCCTTGTGCACAAATTCGATCGGATCTTCAATGGTAATTATGTGCTTTTTCTTAGTAAGATTAATCTCATTGACAAGTGCTGCAAGTGTTGTAGACTTACCGCTTCCGGTCACACCCGTCACAAGAACCAAGCCTCTTTCTCTTTGTGTAAAACTTTTGACAATATCCGGTAAATAGAGTTCTTCAAATGAAGGAATTTTGATAGGAATCACACGAAATACTGCCGACACTCCGTCCATCTGAAAAAATATATTGACACGGAAACGATTGTTTTCATCATAAGGATATACCAAATCGAGTTCTTTTTTTTCAACAAACTCGGCAAAACGCCCTTTTAAAAGTTCTTTTGCAAATATCAAAGCATCCTCTTTTGTTAAAATACCACCGGAAAACTGGACAATATTTCCATTAATCCTTGCCCGAATTACAGCATTGGCCTTTACATGTAAGTCACTGCCTCCCACCTCAATCATTTTTTTCAGATGCAGACGTATTTTTTTTAACTGCTCAAATGTCAGCTTACTGACATCAACCTCTGTATTCATAATGCCTCCAATATCTCTTGGAATGCTTTTTTAAATGCTTCCAAACCATCATCTATTTGCTTTTGCAGTACTTCATCCATTTTAACACCGGTATCTTCTATCTGTGTAAAATGTCTGTTAATGATTTTTTTATCAATCGGCAAAGCTGCTTTTTTAGAACCATTATGCGCATGAAACGCTTTTATGGTATCTACAGGGGCTGTATTGACACTGTTATACGCCAACAGTTTTTCGATGTAATAATAGGGCGGCAGAGAGTCGTCTTTTACTCCGGTACTGGCAAAAAGAGCCCTGCATCCCTCTACATTCATACTCTGTATCTCTTCATAGATGACAGAAGTATTGTATATGCCTGTCAATCCTGTTTCTATACCGTTTTCTTTTAAGAGTATATCAAGTGCCCGGTCGATTCTGCTGACAAAAATACTGATAACAGTAGGCACGCTTTTGCCATATATTTCACTTCCTTTTTCAAAAGCCTGCGCACAGTATATGGCTTGGGATTTTTTAAAAATCAATGTTGCGTTCACAGGGATTCCAACAGATGTCAACGCCTGCATCGCTTCATACCCAGCTTCTGTGGCCGGAACTTTTATCATAACATTTTCTCTGTTTATCGCCTTAAAAAGCCTTTTTCCCTCTGCAGCAGTTGCCTGTGCGTCATCACACAAAAAAGGATCAACTTCTATACTGACATATCCGTCATCCCCTTTGTCGTATAAGGGTTTTAAAATATCTGCTGCTTTTCGTATGTCATATATTGCCACTGCTTCATATTTTTCTTTTGGAGAAAGCGCATCCAGTGATGCAAGTTGCTCTTTGTATGCAGGAGAGCTTAAAATTGCATTCTTAAATATTGCCGGATTTGAAGTGGCTCCATTGATTATTTTTTTGTCTATAAGTTCTTTAAATTCTTTGTCCAGGTAATCTCTTTCTATAAAATCAGCCCATAATGAAAACTTCAAATCTTCTATATACATTTTATCTCCGCTCTTTTGTAATTTATTTAAGAACACCTTCACTGCCATTAGGTTAAGTATTTATTGGAGCCGGCACTGAAGTACCGGTTCCGAGAAAGCATTAATTTTCTTAACTTAATGGCAGTAAAGGTGCCATTCATCTATTATAACCCAATCAATCTAAAATTAAGCTAGTTTCTTTGGTACTGTAAAATGAAATACAGTACTGTTTTTTTCACTCTCAACCTCTATTGTTGTATGAAACTGTTTTTGCATTATCATTTGTGACATGTAAAGGCCAAGTCCTGTTCCATTCTTGCCTTTTGTACTGAAATAAGGTTCAAAAATAGAATCAATATGCTCTTTTTTTATCCCTCCCGCATTATCTTCAATTTCTAACTGCAAGGCATCTCCCCGGTTCTGTACACGAATAATTATTTTCGGATCTTTAATCTCTCTTGCAATCAGTTCATCAACGGCGTTATTTAAAATATTCAACAGTACCTGAATAAGTTCATTGGTATATGTATTGATAACTGCACTGTTTTTTTGCATATATAAAATTTTTATATATGTTTCTTTGAGTCTCGGTTTAGTAAAATTAATCGCTTTTTGTATCAACTCGTTTATCTCTATGGAGTTTATCTCTTTTTTGGGATGAAAATAGGTTTGAAAATCATCAATCGTGGCCGAAAGGTAGGCAATAGTATTGTTTATCTCTTCAAAAGCGGTTTCATATTCTTTTTCTCTGATCTCTTTTCCCAACAGGCGTTTTATCTGTAAATTTGATATATTGAGGGTGACAGTTGAAAGAGGCTGACGCCATTGGTGGGCTATCATGCTTATCATCTCGCCCATAACCGCCTGTTTGGACTGTACAGACAATATTTTATCTTTTTTCGTCAGTTCATCCAGCTGCTTTTTGAGCATATTTTTCTGTTCAATGATTAAACTTGCCGCTTCATTCATACGCTTTTGATAAAAATAGATAATGATACTTACAAGAATAAGCACAAAAGAGATATACGTCACCTGAAACAGAGAATACGATACATGTACAAAAGGCTGTAGCGGTGCAATGAGCAAGAAAAACACCATTGCCGCAACCCAAAAAAACACATACCTGTCACTTCCAAAGTAGAGAAGAATAATAGGGTAGGTAAAAATCCATATATGTTTTAATTCTTCAGGCTTGCTCATATAAACCAGAGTAAAAACAGTATACTGTACTGCAGAGTCATCAAAAAAGATATGACTTTAAAATACTTTTTATTGATACGTAAAGCCAACATGAGTCCAACAGCACTTAACAATAAAACAGTTTCTACAGGAATAAGCGCCGGCGTTGCTCTGAGAATATTTGCACTGATCCCAAAAATCAATCCGGCAAAAGAGAGTAAAAAAACAATATTCACCATTTGAAATTTATTTTTTAATTCACTTTCATCTTCTTTAAAATCCCAGCCACTGGTAAAAAAGTTCTCTAACAATTTGTTTTTCATGGTAAATATATCTTATCCTGCAGTTCTTTATACTCACTTTGTACATCACTGTCCAAAGTAATTCCACCGCCGCTTTTATAGAAGTACCCCTTGGCACTCTTTTGTATAAAACGTATCATCACACCGCTGTCCAGGCTGTTCCCGTCAAACACACCAAATACTCCACTGAAAAATCCGCGGGCATAGCCTTCAATATCTTCAATAATATTGACGGTACTTTTTTTGGGTGCACCGCTTATACTCCCCGCCGGAAGAAGTGTTTGCAATATTGTACCGAGTTCTTCCTGCCAGTTTACATGTAAAGAACCGCGTATATGGGAGCTTATCTGTAAAAGTTTCTTCTCTCCGGCTTCTATTGTCTGTATATAACGAAATCTCTCTACTGTAACATCAGAAGCGACCATGGAAAGATCATTTCTGAGCAAATCTACTATCATAATATGCTCAGCCATCTCTTTTTCATCGGCTAATATTTTTTTCTCGGCATTGACTTTGGTAGCATCAATAGTGCCTTTCATAGGAAAGGTATGAATCGTATTGTCAGCAATCTGTATAAATTTTTCAGGAGAAAAGCAGAGAAACTCATCTTTATAACGCAGTTTATAATGCGCATTTGCCACCCTGAACATCTCTTTTAAAGTAAGGTCTGTTTTTACAGGTGTTTGTTGGGTAAGATTGAGGATATAGGTCTCACCTGATTTAATCTTTTCAATAACAGCATCAAATTTTTTTTTATACTCTGAAAATTTTATGGGATCAGTCTGAAGAATATGCAAATGTTTTTTGAAACTGTATTTTTCGTTAATACAAAACTCTATATCTTCTTTTTCCAGGTCTTCAAGAAGAATTACCTCAACATCTTCCCCTTTAAAGTCACTTATAAACAAAAACGGCTTTTTCTGTTTTGCCAAAACATTTATTTTCTCAAAACTCATGCAATCAGTTTTTTGAGTATAGCCATTCGTATATTAACCCCGTTACTCACCTGCTCCAAGACCTTGCAACGCTTATCTTCGAGCATTGCATCACTGATATCGATATTTCGATGAACTGGTCCCGGGTGCAGGAGTATAATCTCTCTGTCTCCAATGAGTTCCTCCGTTATACAAAAATCGCTTGCATAGTCTTTTAACGAAGCGTAACTTTGCGAAGAGTGTCGCTCTGTCTGTGTACGAAGACTCATAATAGCATCCACCTCGTCAATAATCTCTGACAAATAATGAGTTGTTCTTAGACGGGTTTTTGGCAGAAAATGCGGTGGTGCCACCAAAATCACCTCCATTCCAAAACGTGTTAAAAGTTCTATATTTGAGTTTGCAACACGGGAGTTTTTAATATCTCCGACAATAGCGATTTTTTTTCCTTCAAGTGAGCCAAAGTGCTCCTTGAGTGTATACAAATCCAAAAGCGCCTGAGAAGGATGGGCATGGGCACCGTCGCCGGCATTGACAATGCTAGCCTTGGTATGCTTTGAAAGAATCTGGGGCACACCCGCATTTTCATGACGGACTATGATGGCATGTGGTCCCATAGCATCAAGATTCATTGCCGTATCTACAAGTGTTTCACCTTTTTTTGTAGAACTTTTTGCAACATCAAGATGCACTATTTCAGCACCGAGTCTTTTTGCGGCTATTTCAAACGAACTTTTTGTTCGTGTCGAATTTTCAAAAAAAAGTGTAATAATAATCTTGTCTTCTAAAATTCTTTCAAAACGGCCGTCACTGAATTTTTTTGCATCTGCCAACAACCTTTGTATCTCTTCTTTTGTAAAATCATCAGTACGTATTAAATGCTGCATTTTTATCCTAAATTATATAATTTACAAATTATACAGGAGTTGGCTTATAGTGTCAATATCCTCTTGAATTTTCAACACACCAAATCCGCTTTTGTCAAAATAAGGCCGACTGATTTTATCAAAACCAGCCTCTTGATCCCGGCAGTTAAATCCAACTACATGCGCAATATTTTTATCTTCCAAAGCTTTTTTACTCAACAGAGTATCATTAATGCAGCCCAAAGAGCAGTGTGTTACCAGGAGTGCGGGTGCTTCAAACTCTGCTATCAGGTCAATAATCATATACTTTTCATCCACAGGCACATATAATCCGCCCGCCCCTTCGATTATCAATACATCACACAGTTTCTCAAGCTTTTGCACAGTTACATGTAATCTGCTCTTATCAAGTGCCGTACCGCCTGATGCGACAAAAGGAGCGGCAGGAAGTTCATATGATACAGGAACTATATCTTCTACATGTAAACCCAAAAACTCCGGATTTAATTTTTGCACCAATGTCAAAAGTTCACTTCCATCAGGATAAAAACCATCAACAACACCTGTTTCTATCGGTTTCATCACACCTACACGCAAACCTCGTGAAGCAAATGACTCCAATAAAAGTTTTGTAGTATATGTTTTGCCTATATCGGTATTGGTGGCTGTTACAAAAATACGTTTTGCCAAATCTATTTCCTTTTTTCAAATTATATCATAGAAAACCAAACTATATTGATAACCACTATCGATATTAATATATGCTTAAGAAAGAGCATGCTACAATTTCAAAAATTGATACTTATTATCATTAAAAAGGATTCTTATGTCAGATACAATACTAAAATCAAAAATACAGGCCCTGCTGCAGCAATCTGCTTATGACAAAAGTGTTAAACTCATTTGTCCTATTGTTAAAATACTTTCTATGAGATATCCATATCTTTCAAAAAATAAAATTTATACACTCACAAAGTCTCTTGTATAGCATGAAGATAAAAGAATATATCGGTTCTATTATAGCGAATGAAGGGTATGGCGTCTGTTATGAGCCGATAATTGAGTTAAAAAATATGGAAATATTTGCCTATGAGGCATTAAGCCGATTTAAATACGGAAATACTATCATATCTCCTTATGAATTTTTTAAGAGTATCCATCAAAATATTGAACTCTTTTTTTATGTTGAAACTGTTTTGAAAAAATTTCAGTTGCACCATCAGCCTCCCGGCAAAAAATTATTTTTAAATCTTGACCCTGATGTCGCTATCAGTGATCATCATGTTGCTTTTTGGATCGACTTTTTCCAAAATACCGATAATGTTGTTGTGGAAATTATAGAAAATTCTGATGAAGAAAATGCTCAGGATGTTGAAAATTTTATGGACTGGATGAATGAATATGAAATATCCTATGCCTATGATGACTTTGCCAAACCAAACAGTATCTATTTTACCTCTCTGTTATGCAGAGCGGATGTTATTAAACTGGATATAGATGTTTTAAAGAGAATCAAACAGCATCCCGCATATATAGAAGTGATGAAAGGTGTTGTCAACTATGCAAAAATCTCATCCAAAAAAACGATTTTGGAAGGTATTGAAAACAGCAATGATTTAAAAATAGCACAAGAGATGGGTGTTGACTATATACAGGGGTATCTTTTTAAAGAGAAGTTTATAAATATTTGGAAAAATGATGAAAATATATGCAGATGATCATCAGCACACTGCCAAATGGCAAGTGCTGAGAATAAAATTAGTTTGTATCTTGGTTGACAATTTTATTTGCTGAAATCCAAGGCATCATTTCACGTAACTTTACACCAGTCTGTTCAATCAATGAAGCACGGGCATTTGCTCTTTCTGCATTCATACGAGGATACCCTGCCTGACCTTCAAGTATAAAGTCTTTTGCAAATCTGCCGTCTTGAATCTCTTTGAGAATCTCTTTCATTGCCTCTTTTGATTCTTTGTTGATAACACGTTTGCCAGAAACATAGTCACCATACTCAGCAGTGTTTGAGATAGAGTATCTCATATCAGCGATTCCGCCCTCAAACATCAGGTCAACGATAAGCTTGAGTTCGTGAAGACACTCAAAGTAAGCCATTTCAGGAGCATATCCGGCTTCTGTCAATGTTTCAAAACCGGCTTGAACCAAAGAAGTAACACCGCCGCAAAGCACAGCCTGCTCTCCAAAAAGGTCAGTTTCTGTTTCATCTTTGAAAGTTGTTTCAATAATCGCAGTACGCCCGCCACCGATTGCAGAAGCGTAAGAGAGTGCCAACTCTTTTGTAGTTCCTGAAGGATCATTTTCAATAGCAATAAGATCCGGAATACCACCGCCGCGTACAAATTCAGAACGTACGGTATGTCCCGGAGCCTTTGGTGCAATCATAGTAACATTAATATCTGCAGCAGGAATAATACTCTTGTAGTGAATGTTAAAACCATGACCAAAAGCGATCGTATCGCCCGCTTTTAAATTTGGTTCAATCTCTTCTTTGTAAATTCTTGCCTGATCTTCATCAGGAAGAAGAATCATAACAACATCTGCTTTTGCAGTAGCTTCAGCAACTGTTAAGACCTCAAATCCTTTTGCCTCGGCTTTTGCCCAGCTTGCGCCGCCTTTACGAAGACCGACAACAACATCTACACCGCTGTCTCTAAGGTTTTCAGCGTGTGCGTGCCCCTGAGAACCAAATCCTATCATTGCAACTTTTTTGCTTCTGATTATATTAATATCACAATCTTTATCATAGTAAACATTTAATGCCATTACATTTCCTTGAGCTTCATGGGTATATCCCTTGAAAAATTTGTCGCATTATACTCTATATATGGTAAAACTTTTATTAGACTAAGCTTATAACTTCTGTTAAATTATCTGAGTTAATCTCATACTCTGTATAATATGAAAAAATTTGGAGAAAAAATGAAAAAATTCAACCTTTTTAATGAAGTTGTTAGAGTTGATAAATCGGAACTGCTTAAAGCAATAAACTCTGCAAAAGAGTACGGCATCAATATAGACGGAGCAATAAAATATGCGCCTTTTGACGAAACAGAAATCCTCATTATCAGGGCAGGCATACACCTCTGCCGATGAATGCACTCTCATCGGCAAAAACACCTTCTCTTGCAGAAATATTTGGTAACAATTATCAAATCACCGAAAATGAACAGCAGGTGCTTATAAAAGCATTTTCCAATTGGCAGGAGTTGATTAGAGTGAATACACCCCGTGCCTCCTATGATGATACAACAGGCGACGGTGTTGACAAATTTGCCGATGAAACACTTGAAGAGATAGGCTGGAATGCAACAGAATTTGACATAAACTACAGAACGCTTGTTGATATCCTTGAAAAAGAGTGTGAGGGAACACTGCTGTGCATAGAACAGGAAGATCCGTATAAATTCAGCGGACTGGGTTTTTTGGATGATAACACACATGCAAAAATTCTTTTTTCCTACTGTCAAAATGAGATTAAAAAATTAATGAGCGAAGATCCTTTATATACAACAGAGAAACTTACTGACGATGAAAAAGAAGCAGCTGAGTATTTCAAATGTCTTTAAACAAACAAAAAATTACTATAGAGTATAAATACAGAGGATCAATAGAGTTCCCCGATACTCCTGAAGCGAAAGATATTTTTTTTAAAACAAAACAGGCCTATGCGAATCATGAAAAAATGAGCATAAACCTTCTGTTTTGTGATGCAAAGCTGGCAAAATTAAAAAAGTATCAAAAAGGCGGCGCAGAAAAAGAGCTGCTGAACCTGGATTTTTATATAAACCTGGGTGAAATTCTGGGTTTTCCCACAAATGACGCCCAACAGTTAAAAAAGCGTATTCAAATTATCAACGACACGGCACATTCAAGTTTCAATATTACAAAAAGGCTCAAACTTATCAACAAAAAACAAAAATCACAGGCCAAACAAAGTTATCTTTTTTGGGATATAGAAAATTTTTCAAGTATTGCCTCGATTTTCAATGATATTATCGAGCCTTACAAAATTTCTGATACCAATATTTTTTTAGCAGCAAACCCTGATTCCCTCTATCTTAAACGAGCGGAATGGGAGGCAAATTTATATGATTACGGCAAAACACTCAACTCATTTAATTTTATGAAGTGTGATCATGGAAAAAATGTGGCAGATGATGTTTTACTGCAGAATTTTCAAGATGCCGGATTAAAAAATACAAATGTCTTTATTTTGACTTTTGACAGAGAATTAAAAGAACGTTTCAGCGAAATAACCCATCCAAGCAATAATCTTTTCATAATGGCTCAATAAGCTTTTCCTGTGGTTCGCCAAGGTAATACCCTTGCGCATATTCTATACCAATTTCTCTGACAACATCCAACACCTCGGCAGAGTGCACAAACTCTGCTATGACTTTTTTCCCAAGTTTTTTTGCAAATACCACAATTGTTTCGACAATCAAGCGCGAATTTTGATCCTGATGAATATTTTTAATCAGCGAACCGTCTATTTTCATATAATCACATGAAATACTTGTCATATATTGAAAATTGGCAAATCCGCTTCCAAAATCATCAATGGCAATGGATGCGCCTGATGCATAGACTTCTTTTGTAAAATCGTTTACGATATTTTCGTTCGTATACTCCTGTGTTTCCAGAATTTCTATTGTTAACTGCTTTGCAATATTATACTCTTTGATTTTTTCAAAAAGAAAATTTCGCATTTTTTCGCTGAATATGTCACTGAAAGAGAGATTGATGCTAAAGTCCAAACCGTTGCCGGCAAAAAAAGAAAATGTTTTTTCTATCATAATTTCGGTTATTCGAGGGTAGAGCCTTATTTTTTCACTGATTTCAAGAAAAAAATAGGGAGAAAGAATTTTTCCATCAGCTTTTCTCAGGCGTACAAGTGCTTCATATTTTTCAATTTTTCCTGTTTTTATACTAAAAATAGGCTGATAGTACGGAATAATGTCATCATTCTCTATCGCTCTTTTAATCTCATTTGCCATTTGCAGATTTGACTCATATTTTTTTGCAAGTTCTAAAGATTTATTGAAAATCAAATAGGGTTTGTGCGCTTTTTTCGCAGCTTTAAGCACCATATCGGCATTAGCCAGACCGGTTTTTTTCTCATTGATATATGCTGCTGAAACAGTCACCGAAACATGAATAACCTGATCTTTTACCAAAAACTCTTTTTGTTCTATAGTACTTATAAGCTGTTGAATGGTATTTTCAATAACAGTATAGGTTTGTTCTTTATTTGAAATAATAGCAAACTCATCCGAAGGTAACTTAAATAACTCCATTCCCTCACGTTTTGTAAATTCATGTAAATATTGCGACATTTTCACCAACACAGTATCGCCTACCGCATGCCCGTAAAAATCATTTATAGTAGTAAAATCATCAATATTTACCAAAAAAACTGTTTCACCCACACACTCATCTATCCTGTCAAGCAGACTCAATCTGTTTGGCATCTCTGTCAATTTATCAAAATATGCCTGTTTGTAGATAAACTCCGCACTTCTTTGCACTCTTTTTTCAAGTTCGGCATTTAACTCAGCCAACTCCTGCGATACGCTGTTTGCAAGGTTTGCAAGGGCATATTCTGTACTCACTGCGAAATCTTTTTTGTGTATAACACTTTTTCTGTGAACACTCTCGAGTGTTTTATTGCTTTCGCTTAGACCAAGCAGAGTAATGGATTCATTAAGCAAATCACTTTTCTGATTAGAAAAAAATTCTCCATAAGTAAAAAAACCACTTATGTCGCCAAGCGTAGAGAGTCCTTCTAATTCATACTCTATATATTTTTCCATAAAACGTCTTCTTGCCATACAGGAGTAAACAAATACGGCTTCGGGTTGAAACTGAAGTCTGTCAAATATTTTATCCAGCTGATATTCACCGCTTTTTAGCAGATTATCAACATTGCCTACACCAAAACGGACTTTCTCACCCTCGTCAAGATTGCCGGCAAAGGTCAACGAACCGTCTTCGTGTTTAAACAGTACTGCCCTGCCTATGTTCACCCCGTCTTTTTCAAATATAAGTGGAAATTCTATACCGATTTTAGGAAGATTTTGAGCCAGTTCTTTGCCCATATATTTTGCATACATATCTACGGCGCTTATACCGTCTATTTCATATACTCTGTTTTTAACTGCTTTTGTAATTGTAAGCTTCTTGCCTATAGGTGTCCAGTCAAAACTGTAGTGTGTAAAAACATTCAATGCATCAGAATTCAAAGTAACACCGACTGCTCCATTCTCAGTAATATGCTTATTGTTAAATACAAAAGTTTTTTTGAGTTCTCCGTTGTCACCGGCCAACCCGCCTGAAACTACGATGTTTGGATTAATACTGTTAATGCCCTTTAGGAACTCTTCCCCGTTTGTGTGGAGTCCGTCAGCAAAACTGATGAGTGCTTTTGTATTGGGACGCAGAATTTTTCTTAATAATTTTTTACCGCAGATATAGCTCATTTGTGTAGAATCGGTATGCTCGACAAGGATAGCCTTCAACTCTGTCTTTTCAAATTTCGTAAAGGTTACAACATGCTTTGATGCAATATAAATATCTGTATTGTGCAAGGCACCATCTGTTGTTGTCCCGATAATCGTAGTCTGGGGATAAGTTGTTGCAAAATAGTTTTGTATCTCTTTTATCTCTTGAAGATTATTATTTGCACAAAATATTTGTATAAGTGTTTTAGAGTCTGAAGCAAAAGGCTTCATTTTTTTTAATTCTGATATATTTTGAAACGTTATAGTTTTATTTAACATAGTTATATTGTAGTAAACTGAAGCTTTAATATCATTGATACCATAGCAAAGCAGTAGGAATATTGCTGTGAATGTTAATATATCTCAGGGGTTTTTAGAGGTGCCTTTAAGTTGTAAAAATCTTTGTAAAATAATCATTGCTGAAAGTGAGTCCACTCGACCATCGCGGATATATTTTATTTTACCTTTCATCATCTGCTCCGCTTCAAGTGAGCTGCCGGCTTCATCCTGATAAAAGATTTCTCCCTCAAAAGCAACCAGATTCATAAAATGTTCAATACGTCTGCGCATCTCATCTTCACTGCTTCCGCCCAGAGGAATGCCTATGACAACCGCATCAGCTTCCCACTCTTTTATGGCTTTTTTTACTTCCAGTGAAGCCTGGTTGCGGTTTTTTCTTATAATGGCGGGAAGAGGTGTAACGATCTCTTTATGTGCTGAATATGCCAATCCGATACGTTTGAGCCCCAAATCTATTGCAATATATTTCAAAACTATTTACCCAGACAAAAAGAGCCGAACATTTTATCAAGCATTTCATCATTTTCAAACGGACGGGTAATGCCTGCCATTGCCTTTACAGCTTCATTGAGATGAAAAGAAAATATTTCCAATTCCTGATCCTTGAGCGGCTCAAAAGCCTCTTGTATATTTTGCATTGTCGCTTCAACTGCAGAAATTTGACGCTCAGAGATAAGCATAATCTCATCACTTACATTGTTTGAGTCCATAATTTCTTCAAGCTTTTTAACCAAAGCCGTCACATCACTCTTGGAATTCAATGCCAAATCAAAAGCCAAACCCGGCAAGTCAAATTTTTCTTCCAGGTCTATTTTATTTTTAACAACAAGTATCTCTTTTTTTTCTTTGTTTGAGGCAATAAGTTTTACTATTTCTTTGTCTTGTGCATCTGCAACGCGCGAAGCATCAAACAAAGCTATAACAATATCACTTTCACGGATTGCCTCAAGGCTACGCTGTATTCCAATACGCTCTATTTCATCGTTTGATTCACGAATACCGGCAGTATCTACAATCCGTATAAGATGTGTGCCTATTCTGACCTGTTCTTCTATTGTATCCCGTGTTGTGCCGGCTATATCACTGACTATCGCACGGTTATAATTAAGCAGGGCATTCAAGAGTGAACTTTTACCAACATTTGGCTTTCCGATAATAGCCACCTTAAACCCTTGCATCAATCCCTCTCTTGACTTTGAAGCAATAAGGGTTTTTTCGAGCAGTGCATAGAGTTCCTCAAGTTTTGACTCTATCTGTGCTACCAAATCCTGAGGCAAGTCTTCTTCTGCATAATCTATAGTAACCTCACTGTATGCCAGAATATGAATAATCTCATCTCTGACCTGCTCTATAAATTCTTTCAAAGAACCTTTCATCTGAGAAGCCAAAATTTTTGCCGCATCTTCACTTTTGGCTTCTATAAGCTGTGCTATGGCTTCTGCTTCACTCAAGTCAATTCTTCCGTTTAGAAAAGCCCGTTTTGAAAATTCACCGGCATTGGCAAGACGTGCCCCTGCTTTGAGTGTTGCTCTGAGAATACTCTGTGCAACTATAAAACCGCCGTGACACTGTATCTCTACAACATCCTCAGCAGTAAAAGAGTATGGTCCCTGAAAGTAAATAACTATCGCTTCATCAATAAGCTCATTTTCATTATTGTAAATATTTGTGAGTGTGGCATGTCTGGGGATGAAATTTTCTTTACATGTAAGCTGTTTTGCTATTGTCAGAGCTTTTTCACCACTCAGACGAATAATAGCAATAGAGCCAATGCCATTTGCTGTTGCAATGGCAGCTATAGTTTCATTCATAGTCTAGTTGTTGTGATAATCATTAATGATTATGTATTTCAGACCGTCTTTTGTAGAACGGATAACTACGTATTTGTCCGGATACCGTTCACGCAACTCTTTGAGTGCAATTTGTACCAGTACACCGTCAAGTATTTTTGTCTGTGCCCGTCCGTCTCTGTCAATATTTTCATAAACATTTGTTAGGTATCTCCCAACCGACTCTTCCTGGTTTTTTAAAAACTCTGCTATCTCAAGACGTATTTGCAAACCATATTTTGTATTAATCCAATTAAACAGCATATAAGAGAGAGCCTTGTATCTATAGCCCTCTTTTCCTATAAGAAGTGCTGCATCTTCACCCTTAAACTCAACCAACAGTGTTTCTTTGTCATAGGCTGAAACTTCAACTTTTTCTATGTCAAAACAGATAAGAGCAAAAGTTGGTTAATGTCTTTTTCAACCTCTGTAACAATTGTTTCTATATTTGGAGTATCGCTCACTTCTTCTATTGCTATGTCATCATATTCATCATCATAGTCTGCTGTATATGCAAGCCCGCTCGCCAAATCTTCTTCGAGTTCATCTTCATCCTGATCACTTACAAATGACGTAGGCATAATTGTATCGTTGAGCATTGTGTGCTGTTGTATATCATCATTTGTATCCGGCAAAATTTCCGGAGCCTTTTGAGGAGTCTTTTGCGGTTCTTTTTCTTCTTTGGAAATCTCATTTTTTATTGTTGCAACTATTATGGCTTTCTTTTTAAAAAAGCCTAAAAAGCCACTGCTTGGAGCCTGTACAACTTCAACAGCCAGCTGCGTTACAGAGCAGTCCAGTGCAGTGGCTGCATCTTTGAATGCACCTTCCAGGGTTACTGCCTCAATCTTAATCATTATTTTTTCTCACTGCTTTTTTCAATTGCCGCTTTTGCATCTTTGGCATTTTTGAACTGCTGATTTACAATATACTGCTGTGCAATTGAGAACAGGTTGTTTGTAAACCAGTACAGCACCAATCCCGAAGGAAAAGTTACAAAGAAAAATGTAAATATGACAGGAAGATATTTGAATACTTTTTCCTGCATAGGGTCTGTAAAGTTGTTTGGTGTCATACGTTGCTGTAAAAACATAGACGCACCCATTAAAATCGGCAGCACATAGTACGGATCCATACGAGACAGATCGTTAATCCACAGAATCCATGGCGCACCCTGCAGTTCAACAGCATTCAAAAGTGTTCTGTAAAGCGCGAAAAACACAGGAATCTGCAATATCATAGGGAGACATCCGCCCAATGGGTTGGCACCGTGTTTTTTATACATCTCCATCGTAGCCGCATTGAGACGTTGCGGATCTTTTTTGTACTTTTCTTTGAGCTCTTTGAGTTTCGGTGCCAGTTCTTTCATTTTTTGCATAGAAACCATACCTTTGTATGTCAAAGGATAAAGTACAATTCTGATAATTGCCGTCAATGCAATAATAGCCCATCCCCAGTTTCCAAAAATTCCGTGTAACCAGGAAAGCAGTGCAAAAAGAGGTTTGGCAGCAAAAGTAAACCAGCCGTACTCTATAGCATTTGTCAGCATCGGATCAATCGCTTTAAGGACTTTATGCTCTTTTGGTCCGATATATCCGTGTATGTTCTCTTCTTTGCCTGCTTCAAAGTAGACAACCGGGTTGTCATCTTTTCCGCGCTCAACAATAACATTCGTATCTTTTTTAAATCCGTACAGTATAATCGCAGTATACTGGTCAAATGATGATGCAAGTTTTACACCCTGAAATACTTTTCTGCCCTCGGCATCACCGTCTTCAATAATATGCACAACATCATCATCTGTATAGATGAGTGCACCGGCAACTGCCATAAGCTTTTTGGAAACCTGCGGTCTGTCTCCCAGATAAACATAATGTCTGACATCCTGCGATGTAGATATTTTTGCATCATAATGCCCATCTGCATAAAATGTCAGTACTTTTGTAACGGTAAGATTTGACAACTTTTGTGTCAGCGTAACAGTAACCGGCTTGTCGGATAGCTCTACACTGCTTACATTTGCACTATATGCCACTTTTGTAGCTTCATCATTAACAGCATCATCACTGAAACGGATATAAAGCGGTTTCGTTCCAAATTCCGGAATAACCTGCGCATGCAGATTATCATCATTTCTGAACTTTTCTTCAAGCAACTCTTTTGAAGAGATACGTCCGAGCGTGTCAATTTTTAAGATAAAATTCTTGTTTGTAATTGTAACGATGGTATTGGATATGCTTTTATCTGCTTTTTCCAATTCAGATACAGCATGTCCTGACGCCTCTTCTACTCGTGATGCAACATCTTTGTTCTGTGTATCTGTTAAAGACGCAGCATTTTCTGTTTTAGCATTCTCTGCTACCTTTTGTTCTTTTGGCGGAAATATCGCAGTATAGCCTACGAAAAAAATTATTGACAATAGTACGGCGACTATCAGTCTTTGGTTTGGTGACATTTTGTCTAACACAAATTACCCTTTATATAAAAAATTTTTTATGATGTAATAGCGGTTTTTTTTATTTGGAACCAACCAATATTTTACAGTATCAATCTCAAGTTTAGCGGGCTCTAAAGAGAGTTTGTCCAGGAGTGGATACTCTATTCCGCCGTCAAAAAATTGATTGCAACGTAGTATTCTAGTAAAAGAGTGGTAAAAAGCACTTGAAATTGAATTATTTTCGAAATTTATACGTGCATATTCGCTACATGTAGGATAATAGCGGCATGATCCATAGCCGATAAGTGTAAAAAATTTCTGATAGAGCCATAAAAGCTTAAGTAAAAGTTTTCGCACGGGTTAATACTTTATGGAAATCATTGGTGAGTTTTTCAAATGGTGCGTCAAAGATTGCCGCTTTTGCAACAAATACATAGATACCATCTTTTAGTGAATAGGAGTACTCACAAAAAAGCGCACGAAGACGGCGCTTCGCCCGATTACGCTTTACCGCATTGCCAAGTTTTTTGGTGGCGGTAAAACCTACTTTGCGTACTCCTGGTTGAGGAAGGAAAAAGAGGACAACACTCTGAGAATGTTGGTTTTTTCCTTTGTTGTAAACATATTGAAACTCTTTATGGAGTTTCAGTGTGTTGAATCCGCCTATACTGTCAATTTTTTACGACCTTTGGCACGACGACGATTAATGATGTTACGACCATTTTTAGTAGCCATTCTGGCTCTAAAACCGTGTGTTCGCTTTCTAGGTGTATTGTGTGGCTGGTATGTTCTTTTCATTCGACATATCCTTATCTGATTTAAGTTCGGAAGTTTACAAAAACTTTACTTAAAGCGTGGTTAAGATTCTTAAGAAACCTTAACTTCCACCTCACCGTTTACAACGGTAAATTCAACATGAGAGCCCTCTTTCACTGTCCCTTCAAGAATCAAGTCAGCCAAACGGTCTTCCACAATTTCGTACAATGCTCGTTTGAGCGGACGTGCTCCGTATACAGGATCAAATCCGGCTTCTGCAATATACTCTTTTGCCTCTTCACTTAAAGAAAGTTCAATATTTCTCTCTTTAACTTTGTTGACAATCTCGTTAAAGAATATATCGACAATCCCTTTAATTTGTTCTTTGCCAAGCGCATTAAAGATTACCACTTCATCAAGTCTGTTCAAAAATTCAGGTTTAAAGGCTTTTTTGAGTTCGGCCATAACCATGCCTTCAAGTTCAGGACTTCCTGAATGAGTGATAATTTTGTCACTTGCAATATTTGATGTCAAGATGATAATAGTATTGCTAAAATCAACCGTAACACCTTTGTTGTCTGTCAAACGCCCGTCATCAAGCACCTGAAGAAGCATATTGAACACATCAGGATGTGCCTTTTCCACTTCATCAAAAAGTACAACAGAATAAGGTTTTCTTCTTACAGCCTCTGTAAGCTGTCCTCCCTCTTCATAGCCGACATATCCAGGAGCTGCACCCACCAAGCGTGACACAGCATGTTTTTCCATATATTCACTCATATCAATTCTAATGAGCGCATCCTCAGAGTCAAACAAGAACTTTGCCAAAGTTTTTGCAGTCTGTGTTTTACCGACACCTGTAGGCCCAAGGAACATAAAACTGCCTATAGGTCTGTTCTTATCACTCAGACCTGCTTTGTTGCGTTTAATAGCACGAGCAACAGCATGCGTCGCCTGTGACTGTCCTACAACTGTTTCATTCAGCACATCTTCGACATGCAGGATCTTGTCTTTCTCGCTTTGCAGCATTTTATTTACAGGAATACCTGTCCATCTGCTGACAATAGAAGCAATTGATTCTTCATCAACCGAATTTTTCAAGAGAGTTCCCTCTGCCTGCATTCTGTTCCACTGCTCATTTAAGGCTTTTTCTTCTTCAATGAGTTTTGGAATTTCTCCATACTCAATTTCTGCAGCACGGTTAAATTCAGAACGGCTTTTTGCAAGCTCTGCTTCACGGCGTTTTGCTTCTATTTCAGCTTTAATAGCTGAGATTTTTTCAAACACCTCTTTTTCTGTTTGGAACTGAGACTCAAGTTTTCTTACTTTTTCTTCAATATCAGCCAACTCTTTTTCTATCTCTTCAAGTCGCTTTTTATTCGCAGGTGTCTCTTCCATCTTCAGTGCTTCTTTTTCAACCATAAGCTCTGAGAGCTTGCGTTTTGCAGCACTCAGTTCATTTGGTTCAGACTCTATTTGCATTTTGAGTTCCGCTGCTGCTTCATCGATCAGATCGATCGCTTTATCCGGCAAGAATCTGTCTGCTATATATCTGTCAGAGAGTTTTGCCGCAGCGACCAATGCACTGTCTGCAATACTCACATTATGGTGAGCTTCCAATCTCTCTTTGATTCCGCGAAGAATCTGCAGTGACTGGTTCACACTCGGTTCATCCACAGCGATCGGCAGGAAACGGCGTTGCAATGCAGCATCTTTTTCAAAATATTTCCTGTACTCTTTGAGCGTCGTTGCACCGATTGTATGTAATTCTCCACGCGCAAAGCAGGTTTCAGGATGTTTGCCGCATCCATAGAACCTTCCGATGCGCCTGCACCGACTATAGTATGAATTTCATCAATAAACAGAATAATATTCCCGTTTTCTTTGACTTCATCTATAACCGCTTTGAGTCTGTCTTCAAACTCACCACGGTATTTTGCACCGGCTATCAATGCCGACATATCAAGCGCAACCACACGCTTGTTCTGTAAAGAAGTTGGAACATTGCCACTTTGAATTCTCTGTGCAAGTCCTTCAACCAGTGCTGTTTTACCAACCCCAGGCTCTCCTAGAAGCATTGGGTTGTTTTTCGTTTTACGGATCAGAATCTGCATTGTTCGCGCTATCTCTTCATCACGTCCGATAACCGGTGCGAGTTTTCCCTCCGCTGCTTCTTTTGTCAAGTCAATACCATACTTGGAAAGTGCCTCTAATGTTTCATCCGCTGTTTGCGAATCAATTTTCGCACCGCCGCGAGCTGCTTCAAGCTCTTTGCTCAACTGCATGACATCAACATATTTTGGCAGTATTGTTGAAAACGGCTCTGTATTTAAATTTGCTAATATATATGTATCTACAGCAAGATAAGAATCTCCGTTTTTTGTCATAAGACCTATACCGTTTTCAAGTGTTCGTACAAAATCCTGGGAAAGTTTGATATTTTCTTTTGTCACACTTGAAGATTTTGGCAGTTTTTCTGCCATACTTTTAATATCTAATTCCATTGCGACTTTATCTATACCCAACTTGTTAAACATTTGGTTCAGTACAGAATCCGAATTTGTTAAAAGTGCCCACAAAAAGTGTACCGGCGTCACTTCCTGATTTTTGTTATGTAAAGCTAAAGACAACGCACTCTCAATCGCCTCTGTCATATTATGTGTTAGTTTCTCAAAAATGTTATTCATCTCTCAATCCTTTTTTTTATTTATGCTGAAAGTATACCTTTTTGCAAAATATCATTTTGCTACTTTAGTTGCAAAGCGTTACAATTATACCGACCTGAGTCTTTATTTGTCAAGGAAGTTAAACAAAATCATTCATTAGATTTTTTTAGCACTCATAATAATCTCTCCTACCCAAAGGAACAAAATGTGTTTTTATTACGATTTAAGACAAATAAACAACCACTTTGTTCAACTATTAGTCAACTCAGCAATAAAAGCACACTTTATTTTTAAGCATAACAGTCATTATTTTTATAAATCATCAAAAACATGACAAACCACAATAAATTTTCCAATAAACTAACATTATTGGTGTTCATTTATTTTTTAATATACGAGTCATTTGTGTTATAATGTTCGTTGATAGAATAGTTATCCGCTCACTGCGTGACCGGATAACGGGGGCACGGGTTGAACACCCGCTAGTCATCTGTCGCACAGCGCCAGATAACAAGCGGGAGGAATGAGCAACAACATCAGAAAATAAATTTTCAGATGTCGCCGTCATTCACCCGCGCCCCCGTTATACGAAGTAAATAAAAGGTAATATATTTTGGAAATAAAAGATTTAACAGGATTAAGTAAACCACTTACGAAACTTGTAGAAGTTGCAAGTAAAGGAATTGGGACACTATACAAACCTCGTGCTATTAGGAAAGAAGCAGATGCTGAAGCAAAAAAAATTCTTATTGAAGGTGAAGCAAAATTAGAATTACTTTCAAGAGTTCAAAATAGAGTTGTTAATCAGGAAATAAATCGCCAAATTAATCTTGAAGAAATTATAGAAAAATCAATTCCTCATTTAGATGAAAATGTTACAGATGAAGAAGTTGATGATGATTGGAGAATGAGATTTTTTCAAAAAGCACAAGATGTATCTAGTGATGAGATGCAAGAAATTTGGTCTCAAATTCTTGCAAATGAAGTATCAAAACCAGGAAGAATTAGCTTAAGAACATTGGAAGTTGTTTCTAATATTTCAAAAAATGAAGCAGAAATTTTTCAAACAGCATGTTCATTAACAAGTAATAATACTTCAATATACAAATTTAAAAATCAAACTGCATTTGATAAATTTGGTTTAACATATAGTCAAATTATTTTGTTAAGAGATGCTGGGCTAATTTATGATAATGATAATTTGGTTAGCATATTAAAAAAGATTCCTCAAATCAACATTACCATATGGCATTTGGGAGATAAGATATACCAAATTACAGATAGTAAAAATCCAAACAGAGAAGAATATAGATTTGAACAAATAAAATTAACAGTTGCAGGTGAAGAATTGTGTAGGCTTTTAAATATAAAAAAGAATACTCAATATACAGAAGAAATGATAAAAGAAAAATCAGAAGAAGGTTTAGAAATTAAAGAAGTACAAACATAACAAGTACGAGGAGACCAATAATTTACCCTAGCGGAAAAATTATTGCTCACGAAAACCGTTGGGTACAAAGGAGTAATTATTAATTATTTAGAAAAGCCTTTTGAAGAGTATACAAGACATTTTGCTGAAATATTTGTTGGAACAAAGTCAGTAAAAAAAACAAAAATGAAATGTCTTTTATGGTTTCCAAAAGATATTGGCGAAGAGCCACATTTTTATTTACTTATTGAAGATTACAAAGAGTATAAGTATTTTCAGCAATTACTTAAAAAACATCTTAATACTATAAATATAAAAATCAATATAACAACCTTAGAAGGTACACCTTATCAATGTCATATAATAAAAAAAGCATCTTTTTCAAATTCACAAATGACAATTATCGCAGAAGATTGGTATGAAGCTTTTGTTAAATATAATTTTCCAAAATATGCATTAACCCAAACTACACAAGATGAATTACAGGAAAGCAAATTTTGTTTTTTTATATCAGAAAGTAAATTATTATCCTCAAATGTCTCTACAATAAAACATTTTACAGGTGAAGTTCAAAGAAGTATAAATTCTAGTATCCAAATTAGAGAAGAAGTATTGCATTTAGGTATAGAGTCTATAATTACTGATAAATATATTGGATTAAAAAGCTCAAATATACTAGAAATAATTCCTAATTCACCTATTAACTCATTGATGGCATTTTATAAAAATATTCAACCTATCGCTGATTTGATATTAGTTTTAACATCATTTGCTGAAAGACGTAGATTAAATTGGTATAAATGTGAAGGTTCAATAGGTACAAATTATATTGAAAATTATCATACTAGAATTTCTTTTTATAAAGATGAAAGAACAGTAAGGTTGATTAGTAAACCTGCTTTTGAAAGATTTTTGAAAAATAGTTTACAAAATATTGAATTGAAAAATATTAAATATATTACAAAGCTGTTACTATCATATCTTTCAGGCATAGACTACTCAGTTAATGCAAAAATAATTCTCTGGAATTCAATTCTTGAAAAAGTATTAAAAAATAATTTTCAAAAGAAGAAAGATGCATTAAAAGAGGAACTTATCAAGCAGATGAATATATTTGTATTTGATTTATCACCAATACAAGATTTAATTGATATAAGAAATACTATTGCACATGGTGATGATGTAAAAACAGATAAATTATTTCAACTATCTGATGAATGGCAAATCTTAATTGAACGAGTTTTATTACGAGAATTAAAATGGGATAGTTTATCTAAAACTGATGTACATTTAGATGAGATAAAGCCATATGGATTATAGTCGAAATACCCAACAAAACCTCGTAACCAATAAATTACCTAGCGGCAATTTATCGGCTATCTTCAACCGTTAATGGAATTAAATATTTTTATCTTTACAAATTTATATTATTATTGTACAATATTGTAAAGATAAAGGATTGACTATGAAAAGAGCAGTTAACTTAAGATTAGAAGAAAGTGTGATTATGACACTGAATCAATTAACAGAAGAATTAGATACAACCAAAACAGAAGTAATAGAAAAAGCCATAATCTTTTTTTCAAAACAAAATAATTTAAAGCATAATCAATTATTACAGTTTGCAGGTAAATTAAAAAGTAATGATGCTGATACTATGTTGCAAAGTATTACTGAAGATAAGAATTCTAAAGACTTTGAGTTAAACCTTTAATGAAAAAATATTTAATTGATAGTGATATATTAATATATTTTTTAAAAGGGAAACAAGAAGTTGTTCAAATGCTATCTCAAATTCCAATAGATGATTTATATATTTCGAGAATAAATTATACTGAATTGATTTATGCTGCATACAACTCTCCAAAAATCAATCAAAATTTAAAAGTTATAGAGTCCTTTTTAGAAAGTTTTAAAATATTAGAATTCACTCAAGCATCAAGTTTAATTTTTGCAAAAGAAAAAGCTAGATTGAAAAAAAATGGTAATTTAATTGCTGACATGGATTTAATGATAGCAAGTATAGCTATTGCTAATGATTGTACTCTCATTAGTAATAATATTAAGCACTTTGACAGAATACAAAACCTAGAACTTAAACCAAAGCTATAACAAGTACGAGGATCCCTAAACGTGCCGCTCAGCTTCGCCGTTTATATGAGTCCTTTTTTCTCATAACGAGCAAGCATACTTTTGTTACCGCTCACTCCGCCGCTATGTATATACATAATGGTTTCATCAGTTTGTTCCAAAAGTGCCTGCCACATTGCCGGAGCATAAAGTAAATCAAACTCAATTCCCTTTACATGTAAAGCCTTGTATATCTCATAAAACTCCTTATAGGGTTTTGCAAAATGGTATTTTCTCTTTGGTTCCAGGATAACAAGATTGTCCGGAATTTCTGCCAAAGCACGCATTTGCTTTTTGAGATAGCTGCTGTCCCCTATGCAGGGTGTTGTATAAACTCTGTACTCAGGTAAAGCAAGTGCTAAAAAAAGTGCTGTTGTCCCTGTACCGGAAGGTGTTGAAACTGCCTTTACATGTAAGTCTCTGCTTTGTTCCTGTATCTCCTGCGCTAAAACTTCCAATCCTGTTTTTGCTTCCTGTACTGCACCGCCCTGATCAACAAAACAGGTTTTTGCATTTACATGTAAGCGCAAAGAAGCAATAAACTCTTTATAAAAATCATTTTCTATCTCTCTATGCTGCATACCTAATTTCAGCGCATGCGCATAGTTTCCGCTGCCTTGCTCTTTTTGTGTTGCAGAGAGTTTTTTTGTATAGTAAAGAAATTTCCATTTTTTTTTCTGACACAAGGCGGCCAACGCCAGCATAGCATTAGACTGTGTTCCGCCGTAGGATATCAGCGTATCATAAATGTTGTCTGGAGTATTTAAGAGCGTGTAGAGTTTTCTGTATTTGTTCCCTGCCAAACAGGGGTCAATGAGGTCATCGCGTTTGACAAAAAACTCTCTCTCTTCTAAAATAATTTTAGAAAGAGGAGAGTTTTGCATGTCTAACTACTTAATAGATGCTTTTTTTGCAGTTCATCCATTTTTTTCTTCATAACAGCTTTAAATTTTTCCATTTTCAGACGCTGTTCTATAAATGCTTTTACCTCATCAAAACTTCGTGTCAATGAAGGTTTTTTGTCTTCCACATAAATAACATGGTATCCAAACTGTGTTTTAACCGGCTCTGATGTCACTTCGCCTTTTTTCATAGAAAAAACTTTATCATTAAAAGCAGGTACCATTTGCCCTTTACTGAAATATCCAAGATCTCCGCCTTTTGATCCGCTAGGTCCTGTTGACTCTTTTTTCGCAAGCTCTATAAACTTTTCTTTGAGTTTTTCTCCGCTTAAATGTTTCAACTGCGCAATGATTTTTTCTGCTTCCTCTTTGGTTTTTACTAAAATATGGCGGGCATGCACGCTCTCTTTTTCATTAAATTCTTCTTTGTTTTTGTTATAGTAGTCTTTTAACTCTTTTGTTGAAATTTTAATGCCGTCAAGCAGTTTCTTCTGCCAAACCTGAATAGCAAGCTCTTTTTTCATTCTTTGTTCAAGCTTATTGTATTCATTCTTATACTCCGCAGAGTTGATGATACCGGATTTTTTTGCATCATCATAAATCAACTCTTTGCCTATAAGCTGTTGTAAAACCTGTTGTCTGAATGCAGCCTGACGATCAGCCGGCACCTGGTTAAATCGCCCCTGTGTCGCCTGCATCAGCTCCTGGTCAACTTCTTCTTGGGTAATTGGTTTTCCGTTTACTGTCACTAATGTTTTTGCACAGACGACTGAACCTGTCAACAACAGGGCAGATAATAGCATTGTAATTTTATTCATTATAGAGTTCCTTACTAAATTGATAAAGAGAAGTTTAATAACAATATATTAATAGTTATTAAACAGATTCATTTTCATAGCTTATTTTAAGGTATTTGTCTAAAATATACTCCAGTTTGTCTCTTGTTAGCGGCTTTGAAAGATAATCATCAAGCCCCTCTTCCAAAAGCATCTCCTTGTCCCCTTCCATTGCCATTGCTGTCAGGGCAACAATCGGCGCCTGTGATTTTAGGAGCATCATATCTTTAATCTCTTTGGTTGCAACAATCCCGTTCATATACGGCATATCTATATCCATAAATATAATGTCATATTTTTTCTCTTTATACATTTTTACCGCTTCAAGTCCGTTAGAGGCGGTAGAAACATCTATGTTATACTCTTCCAGGAGTATTTTTATCAGACGCTGATTGATAAGATTGTCTTCCACAACCAAAGCCTCGGTTTTATCTTTGAGAGTAAGTTCATTTTTATCTTCATTGGTATATTTGTAGCTGTTTGCCATATACAGATGTTTGGCTATCACACTGGCCAGCAATGGTTTTTCTATCACTTCATCAATAATGTGTGTCATCTTTGTTTGCAGTTTTTCATCTTCATCCAAAAGAAAAACAACAGGTGCCTGCTTTTTATATGTCGCCAGATCCAGTATCCATGATGAATCACCCTGGTCACCTACCACATAAAGCTCATCTATATCTGTATAAATATCAGCATTGAGTTCGGAAGATTTTGTCACATCAATAGCAAAAGAACGCAAATAGGTCGTTAAGAAATTGGCATCATCAACTTTTTCTTTATCCAGTAAAAGCACTTTTGCTTTTTTATTTGGCATCATTTTGTAGTTTTGCCCTCTTGAAGCTTTAAAATCAAGAACAAAATTCACGTAGGTACCGTTGTCTAATTCACTTTTTATACGTAATTCTGATCCCATCAACCGTACCAGACCGCTTGAGAGGCTCAATCCTATGCCGAGTCTCTCATCTGCATGACTGCCTGCGGTAAAAGGTTCATCCATAAGAGATATCTGTTCTTGAGACATCCCCTGACCATTGTCTTTGACACTAAAACCGACAGAACAGGCTCCGTTTTGGAGTCGTTTTAAAAGTTTTACTTCTATAATAACCTTGCCGCCATGCGGTGTAAATTTAATTGCATTTTGAATGATAGAACGCATAACCTGCAAAATTTTGTTTGCATCACCTTCGAGTTCCTGTGGCAATTTCGGGTCTATAAAACTCATAACCTGTACCCCGTTGTTGCTTGCCTTGTCAAAACATGTATATATGAGTTTTTCCATTGCGACAAGAAGATTAAAAGGTTCTGACTCCACTGTAAGACGCCCACTTTGCAACTGCGCCAAATCCAAGAGACTTTCAATATTATTCATCAGATTTTTAGAAGAATAATCAATCATATCAAGGTATTCATTTTGATGTTCGTTGAGACTGGTTTCTTTGAGCAGCTCTATAAATCCGAGAATACCATTCATCGGAGTTCTAAATTCATGCCCTATATTGGCCAAAAATTTTGTTTTCAGCTTTTCAACCTCTTTCACCTGCAAACGTGCTTTTTCCAACTCTGTAACATCTTTTAATTCCAAAATATACAGCTTCATGTTTTTTGAATACCTGTGACACTTTGCTTCAATACTGAGAAGTTGCCCCTTAGCATCAGTCATATTTACCCTGTAACCATCGCTTTTGTACTTTTTGATATAATCCAGCCAACTTTTGTCAGACTCGGTAAAAATCTCTTCACTCTCACTCAAAAACATATCACGAATGCTTTCATTGGCTCTTTTAAAATCTTTTATATCAAAATAATTCATTGTAGTGAAAAAAGTTTTATTTGCACCAATCCATCCTTCACCTTGTAAAAAATAGAGCATCATTGTATCACTGCTGTCTGCCACTTCAATAAAGAAATCTTTGTCCAATTGTGAAAAAAGTGTCTCCTTTTTTTTGCCTGTATCATACACATGCGTGTTTTTTTGTTTCGAAAACAGTGAAAATATGCCCATATTTTACCCCTTTTTAAAAGTCATTGCTTTGATTATAACATATAAGTTGCTAAAATACATTTATGAAAAAAGCAACGAAAAAAGAGATCCAAGAGATCCAAAAACGCTTTATGGAGCGCTACAGTGATGCGGTCACAGAACTGCATTATAAAAATGCCTATGAACTGGTAATTGCCGTAGCACTCTCAGCGCAATGTACCGACAAAAGAGTCAACCTTATTACTCCTGCCCTGTTTGCAAAGTATCCGACGCCTCAAGATTTGGCAGATGCTGATATAGAAGAGGTGAAAAAGCTTATTAACACCTGCTCCTTCTTTAACAACAAAGCAAAAAACCTCATAACCATGGCAAAACGTGTTGTTGAAGTGTATGACGGTGAAATACCAATGAATGAAAAAGACCTGCAGACCCTGGCAGGCGTCGGACAAAAAACAGCCCATGTTGTGATGATAGAGTATACCGGTGCGAACCTAATGGCAGTGGATACCCATGTATTTCGTGTCGCACACAGACTTGGTCTGAGCGATGACAAAACAGCCAAGGCAACAGAAGCCACTTTGGTAAAAAAATTCAAAACCGACCTGCATGTACTCCATCAGGCAATGGTTTTGTTTGGAAGGTACATCTGCACTGCCAAAAATCCTAAATGCGATGAATGTTTTTTAACAGAGTTTTGCAGAACAAAAGAGAGTTTCAAAGTTTAGGTATGCAAAGTGCTTGGAGATTATTATGATACGCATATATTTATTAGTTTTATTCATGCTTTTTTTTAACGGCTGTCTAAACAAACACGGGATTTCTGCAAAATACTACAGTGACTGCAAAGAGTACTACGATTTTCAGGGATATTATCACAAAGAGTGCGGAGATGATGACATCATTACCTATGAGACAATGGGCAAAGAAATAAAAAAAGCAGCGCAAAAGTCAAAAGTTTTTTTGGTGAAAAAGAGCAGCCAAAAGCAGAAAAAAACGTCTGGTAGGTTCTACTCTTTTACAGCAATAAAAGTAGCAAAATTTGCCCAGCGCAAAAGTACTTCACAATGAGAGAAACCTGCATTTAATGCCATTTTTATATTTTCTTCTTCACTGTAAGGCACCAGTACATTTTCCAGAGCTTCGCGTTTTTGCATGATTTCATACTCGGAATAGCCCTGCGCTTTTTTAAAATCATAATAACATTCAATCAATTCTTTGTTGAGTTTGGGATGATGAGAGATGACTTTTTCGCTAAATATAAATACACCCTCTTTTTTTAATGAAACGGCTATTTTTTTTACCAGCTCTTCACGAACAAGAGGACGAATAAACTGCAGAGTATAGTTACTGATAAAAACATCTGCCTCTTTATAATCATAGCTCAGTATATCCGCATTGCAAACTTTTATGTCGGCACCATACGCTTCGCATTTCTTTCTTGCACGCGTGAGCATTGCTTCAGAGTTGTCAAGACCTATAAGCTCTGCCTTGTTTGAGAGTTTTCTGTGAATACTCAGCAGTGTTGATGCGGTTGAACAGCCAAGATCATAGACTCTCCCATTTTCATTCAGGTTTTTCAGTGCAAAAAATTCTGTAATTTTTTGCGCCTCTTTGTAAAAAGGAACACTCCGCTCAAGCATATCATCAAAGACAGCTGCCACTTCTTCATCAAATTCAAACTGTTTTTTTATCGGTTTTGTAAATACTTTATCATTCATAACTGGAATTTTATCAAAATAAGCCTATAATTGAGCAAAAAAAGGATATTAATGGAACTTTCACTCTCTTCTTGGATGATGATTGCTTTTTTACTCGGTCTCGGTCTGAGTGCATGGAAAATGTATAAATTTATGCCGACAAAACAACTCAAAGATGATGACACAACCCCTCAGGCACAGACAGAGTTAATGGATTTGATTTTAAAAATCATAAAAGGCAGTCATGGAGAACTCACAGAAAAAGAGTTGCATGAAATGGTCACAAAACACGAAGATTTTGACAAAGAGCATTTTTGGAGATTTAATGAAAACAAACTGAGACAGCTGTTACATATACACTATACAAAAAATCCTGATACAAAAAGTATCAGGGATATTCACAAAAAACTACACTCTTAGTTTCTGTCATGGCATTCAAGTCTTTATAGGCCTGAATAACACGCTCAACCAGACCTTCCTGTCCGGCACGCAGCCATTTTCTTGGATCATAGTATTTTTTGTTCGGTTTGTCTTCACCTTCCGGATTTCCGATTTGACTCTGAAGATAATCATGATACTTTTCTATATACTGACGAACGCCGTTCCATGTTGCCCACTGAGTATCGGTATCGATATTCATTTTTACAACACCGTAACTGATCGCTTCACTGATTTCTGAAGGCAAAGATCCTGAACCGCCGTGAAATACAAAGTTGACAGGTTTCTCTTTTGTATGCAGTTTTTCCTGAATATATTTTTGTGAATTGTCTAGTATCTTAGGTGTCAACTGTACATTTCCCGGCTTGTAAACACCGTGTACATTTCCAAAGGAAGCGGCTATTGTAAAATTTGGAGAAATTTCACTCAACTCTTTATAGGCAAGAGCCACCTCTTCGGGTTGGGTATATAAAAGTGCATTGTCAATGTTTGTGTTGTCCACACCGTCTTCTTCTCCGCCTGTACAGCCTAGCTCTATTTCGATGCTCATACCGATTTTGTTCATTCTTTCAAAATAGGCTTTACATGTACCGATGTTTTCATTTAAAGACTCTTCTGAAAGATCAAGCATATGGGAAGAAAACAGTGGTTTTCCCTGTGTTTTATAATAACTCTCACCTGCTTCAAGCAGAGCATTTATCCACGGAAGCAGCTTTTTTGAGGCATGGTCAGTATGCAGAATCACCGCAACACCGTAAGCCTCTGCCATCATATGTGTATGAATCGCACCGGCCACCGCACCAATAATTGCCGCTTTTTCACCATCATTGCTTAAACCTTTGCCTGCATAGTAGGAAGCACCCCCGTTACTGAATTGTATAATCACAGGAGAGTCGGCTTTTGCAGCAGCTTCCAATACACCGTTGACAGAGTCAGTATTTACAACATTGACAGCAGGTATAGCAAAACCATTTTCTTTTGCATATTCATAGACTTTTAAAACATCATCACCAAAAAGGACCCCGGGTTTAACAATATCCAATACACCATTACTCATAATAATTCCCTAAAAAATTTAATTTTACAATTATAATATATAGTTCATTTAAAAGAACTTTATGCTAAAATCAGAATCCCAAAGGATACATAAAGATGAGTGCTTGTGAAGAAATCAATACTGATATAGTTTTAATAGATATCATTAATTTTTCAATGCTTACCATACAGCAACAGTTTGAAATCATCAATTTTTTGACACGCAGTTACAAAAAAATCATACAACGTCTGCTTGAAAGTGCAAAACTTCCTGTAGAAGAACTTATTTTGGGTTATATCCCGACAGGAGACGGATTTTACTGCATACTCACACCAAAGTTCAGAGGCTACGGAACAATTTTAGGGCTGAGCTTTCATCACTTTTCGGAGCAGCTTTCAAAGAAATTTTCCTATTTTCATGGCTTGCGTATAGCAGTGCATACGGGGAAAATCAATAAATTTACAGACATTTTAGGGCATCAGAATTTTATAGGCACAGGACTCAATGACTGTGCCCGATACTTGGAAATTAAAGACTTCAGTATTTCAACGGTAATGATCTCTCATGAAGCATATTACAATTTTAAACGTTTCATTTCTGTGCATAAAGAGTACAACCAACTTCTTCAGGAAAGAGAATTTAAAAAGTCCACCCTCTTTGCTTTTCAGGACAAGCATGGCAATGAAAAAAAGGGATACCGTGTATGGCTGAGAAAATCAGGTATAATTATTCCTCCAATTTATAAAGGGCACCTCTAAATTTTAACACCCGGTGTTTCAAAAAGGACAGTATATGAAATTTACACTCGATGAATATTCAAAAAAATTTAAAATGTCAAAAGAGATGATCAGTTCAAAACTTCGCAGCAAAAAGTTAAATTATATCGTTGAAGATGACACTGTTTACATAATTGTTCCCGAGGAAGCCTCACCGCAACCACAACAAAGACCTCAGCAAAACACTCCGCCTGCAAAACCACGGACAACGGTTGCCATGGTTTTGTCATTGTACCAAAAAGAGAACCTGCAGCTCAAAGCTAAAATTGTCCAACTCGAAGAGAAAATAGACAAACTCATCAATGACAAAGAACAGATGCTCCGTGATGAGATGAGTAAAATAGAAAGAGTTTATGCCACAAAAGACGAGCAGTTAAAGCAGGTTTTGGAACTGCTCAACACAAAACTTCTTGCCCAAAACAGCAACACGGTACATGATGTCGAACCTTTGCCGCAAACACAAAAAACCATAGAGGTGGAAAAAGACAACCAGATTGTTGAACTCAAAACCTATTTGAAAACACTTGATCTGGAGCCCTACCAGAGAAAAATCATCAAAAAAAGATTTTTAGCCGTGTATGACAGCGATATCAGAGTCATTAAACAAAACGGTAAACTCTACCTCGATTTTGCGAAGTATGATTACAGTGATTTGTTAGAGTATTAATGAATGCCAAAAAAAACAGAACATAAAATTATAAAAACCCGTCATATCAAAGAAGCATTGCAGACATTTGCGCAAGAAAATTTTATTCTTCCGTCAGAATGTGACTTTGTTATAAACAAGACAGAAACATATATAAAAAGCAATGCCAGCGCTTCTTTTGAACTTTACAGCAAAGAGATACAGGAAAAATACAAAGATAAAGAAAAAATACTCAATGAGCATGTGGAATTTCAACAGCGCTATACTGTCACGCTGATGAAAAAAGAAAAAAGAGATCTTGAACTTGAATATACTATAGATTTTTCAAAATTTTTCACACATCCTTTTTTGATACTGTCACCGGATTCAAAAATTCCCTATAAATCACATCAGCCTGTTGAGTTGTTAAAAATACTCTTTAGAGAATGCAACAAAATCAAAGCGTATCATAAAATACTTGTGAACATCTTTGATGAAGAGATGAAAAAATCTCTGAAAATTTTAGTGAAGTACATATATGCAGGAAAATTTGTCAAACGTGTCAAAATTCCTCTGTTTGAAGGGATAGAGCCTGTTCTCACACGTCCGGGTAAACTTATTTTTTGGTTTAAAGAAAAAGCACATACAGGCGAAGTTATTGAAGTAGATGAAAATGAACTTCTTGTTGAATATAAAAAGCCTGTATACGGACAAAACGGACTCAATGCTTTTGGTGAATATATAGACGCAAATTTTGCCAACAACATGGATGACCTGCAGGCAGATGTTGATGAAAAATCTATTAGAATAGAGGAAAATGCAACATCAAAAAAATATATAAGCAAAATACGCGGATATGTACATTATGACGGCAAAGAACTTCTTGTTGACAATCGCATAAAAGTCAGTGAAATCACAAAGCACAAAGACCTTGTAGAAGACCTCGAAGACAATAATATTGAAATAGTAGTGACACAGCATGATACAGCAAGGGATACCATAAAAGAAGGGGTGACACTTGTTTCAGAGAGAATACATGTAAACGGTTTTGTGGGAGCAAAAAGCCGTCTTGAAGCGATAACCCTTGAAATTGAGGGAGCTACCCACCAGGACTCACTCCAGTATGCAAAATATGCAACCATTAACAGACATAAAGGTACATTACGATGCCATGAGGGGAAAATTTCTCTGCTTGAAGGCGGTGTGGTACATGCAACCACTGTAGAAATTGAGGCTTCCATAGGGGGTGCTGTTTACGCCCAGGATGTTACCATCAAGCACGTGAAAAACAATCTAAAAGTTTATGCTTCGAATTCTATTACCGTCCGGCTTGTATCCGGTGAAGACAATCTCTTTAAAATAAACTACCGTGATGTCCCGATAGTGCAAAGCAAACTGCAATTTATAGACAAAGATATCAAGGAACTCAGGCATAAATTAGAAGGAGCAAAAAGACACAACTTAAGTAAAGTTGAAGAGCTGGAAAAAGAGATTACACGCCTTAAAAAAGAAAAAGAGGCAATACACAACGCCTACAAAAATGCAAAAATTACTGTCAAAGAACCTTTCAAAGGTTTAAACAACATTGTCTTTACTATTGACAATGCCCATGAAATAGCCTACAAAACAGATGCAAAATTCTATCCTCCCTTTTATCTTGAAATACAAGAAAACATCATCACCCTTCACCCTGTCGCAAAATCCATAGTTATCGAAGAAAAATAGTATTTTTTTAATTTTCTTTGTTTATTCTTCAAAACTCCATACTCTTTACATACGGTAATCCGTATACAAAATACATTAAATACATCATTATAATATATATAAATTATATAATATACATTAATCAATATTTATCATACGATAATTATCAATTTATATTATAAAAAATGTATATTTAAGTATTTATTCCGTATAATATTTTTTATGCAAATAAATGATTTATTTAACATCCTCCATAACTCAATAGAGTCTCAATACAATGGGAAAAAGATTTCCCTTAAAGATATGGCTAAAAGTCTGGGGATTTCTATGCGTACATATCAGGACTGGAAACTGGGACGTGCCAAACCACAGGCTGCGGCAACTGTTATAAAAATGTTAGGTAAATTAGATGATGATGAAATTATCAGGGCTGTAAGAAAAATCAACAGATTAGAGGAGTAGCGGAATGGGGATACTGACTAAAAATGAAAGAGATGGTCTTGAAGATGTGTTTTTATCAATACATACATCAACAAATAAATACAAAAAAATCAAAGATTTATCAGCTTTAATTATGATGCCTAAAACGACTCTAAATTTCAAAAAGCTCTTAAAACAGGCTAAATGTGGACTAAAAGAAACAAAAATTTCAGATTTTCTTCTTAAATACACCAAAAAGAAGAAAAATTTAAGCAAATAAACTATAAAGTATCTGTAGCTGAATTATTTCAGGGCAAATCTTAATCCAAGGGTAAATTTATGAATAAAGCACAATTCGTTGAGTTAGTACAAGAACACGGAAACTACAAAACTAAAGTTGAAGCTGAAAATGCAATTAAAGCTTTCACTGAAGCAGTAATAGAAGCCTTAGTAAAAGGGGAAGATGTTTCTCTCGTTGGTTTTGGTAGTTTTGCGGCAGTACTTCAAAAAGGTAAAACCGGTAAAGTTCCGGGTACAGATAAAACTTATACGACTCAAGATAAAATGGTTCCTAAGTTTAAAGCAGGTAAAGGTCTTAAAGACCGCGTTGCAGCTGGTAAATAACTATTTAATAGTATTGCTTTTGAGAAGCAGTACTATTCTTTCTTTTCCCCTATAATTTTTGAACAAAACCCTCCTTTTATATAAAATACAAAACAGACTTGCTATACTACGCAAAAAGCATAAGGAAATTCAATGAAAATAACAAAGAGTGAAGATGAATGGAAAAAAATTCTGAGTCCTGAAGCTTTTTCGGTATGCCGAAAAAACGGCACAGAAGCCCCTTTTTCCGGAAAATATTATGATAACAAAAGTGATGGTATTTACAAATGTATCTGTTGTGGTGCACCGCTTTTTGAATCAGGTACAAAATTTGATTCAGGAACAGGCTGGCCAAGTTATTATGAAGCTGTTGAAGGGGCTGTCACTGAAATAAAGGATATGTCACACGGTATGATTCGTACAGAAGTCAGATGCAGCAGTTGTGATGCTCACTTAGGCCATCTTTTTCCTGATGGTCCTGAGCCTACGGGATTGCGATACTGCATCAACTCTGTATGTTTAGACTTTGAAGAAGAATAAGGAGCTTTTTAATGAAACGAATTTTACTGGCACTGGTATTACTCTATACGACTCTTTTGTTTTCAACTGAGAATAATCCGCATGTTGTCCTGCAAACAACACAGGGAAATATAGAACTTGAACTTTTTCCGGATGCGGCACCTTTGGCGGTTGAGAACTTTCTTACACATGTAAAGGAAGGCTATTACAACGGTGTTGCTTTTCACCGAATCATTCACAATTTTATGATTCAAGGCGGTGATCCGACTGAAAGCGGCAGAGGCGGTGAAAGCATCTGGCATAAAGAGTTTAAGGATGAATTCAAAGCAAATCTTGTTTTTGACAAACCCGGTATTTTGGCAATGGCAAACAGAGGTCCAAATACAAACGGCAGTCAGTTTTTCATCACAACAGCTCCGACACCATGGCTTAACGGCGGCTATACAATTTTTGGAAAGGTTGCAGATCAAAAATCCATGCAAACTTTGCAAAAACTAAACAATGTCGCTACTTCCGGACGTTCTGGCGGAGACAGACCGCTGGAACGTCAGGAAATAATCAAAGCATACATAAAATAGATACTTTATGTATGCAAGGCCTTAAAAACTTTAAGCGCTTGCAGGTGCTGGGCGACATCATGCACCCGTAAAATGGATGCACCGTTTTTCACTGCTTCAAGATGAAGAGTCAGTGTGCCGGGAAGCCTTTCTTCAACAGAAGAAGGTGAAATTTTATCTATCATGGATTTTCTGGAAGCTCCGACCAGCAATGGCTTGCCCAGCGTTAAAAAGTGCTCAAGGCTATTTAAAAGTCTTATATTGTCTTCTACTCTTTTTCCGAAACCTATGCCTACATCAAGCACAATTTTTTTCACTCCAAAACTCTCAGCTTTTTCTACTCTTTTGCTAAAGAAATCATATACATCCTCTATGACATTTTCATAATGGGGGTTTTTCTGCATCGTTTGGGGCGTTCCTTTCATATGCATGATTACCGCTGTTGCATTATAAGCCGCACAAAGCCTGCATACCTCATCGTTTTGCAAACCGGTTATGTCATTTACAATACTAAAACCGCTCTCCAGTGCCCTTTGTAAAACTTTTGGTTCATAACTGTCACAACTGAATTTTACCTTTTCATACAGTTTTTCTTCTTTTATAAGTCTCAAAAGCGGTTCTATTCTTGCCAATTCCTCTTCTACACTCACATATGGAGCATTTGGGCGAGAAGAGACAGCACCGATATCTATTATATCTGCACCCTCTTGAATCATAGTCTCTATGGTTTGTATTGCTTCTTTTTCTTTGAGCCTGCTTTGTGCGTAAAAACTGTCATCATTCGCATTAACAATACCCATAATTTCTACTGCATCCGGCTGACGAACCTGCGCAAACTCTTTGAGTTTTTTTGCTAACTCTTTGAGTCCAAAAGGTTGTGCCAACTCTTTTTTTGCCAAAACTTTCAGCTGTTTTGTATTCGCAATGAGTATGCAGTCAACTTTTGGCTTTGCTGCGATAACTGTCCCCCGGGGAACAGCCAAATCAGCCCCGATGGAGAGAGCATCCTGTTTCAAAATATTGGCAGCCCCTACATGCAAATCATATATATATAAAATATGCATTGTTGCTTTTGACGCCAAAATTGTAATACCGCCCGAATCAACACCAAGCTTTTGCAATGTATCTTTTATATTTATTTCATTTGACAGTTTTTCTACTCTCACGGTCTCTCCTGTGCAAAGCTCATAAGCAGCATTGCCAAAACACTTTGAGGCCGTGAATTCAGATCAAGCAATCTGTAGGCCTTGTCAAAATTATCCAGCTGCAATGGAGAAAGTATGAGCCTGTCTATAACAGTTGCTCTGTAAAAAAGCGCTTCAACCAAAGCTTTGGCTTCTGTTTTAGAGACTCTGGCATGCTGTTTTAAAAATGCAAAAACCTCTTTATAGTCAAGTCGTGCAAGTGTAATATCCAACTCCATAACACTGTGATGGAGCTGGTTCTTTAAAATCGGCAGTCGTGAGCGTACAGTAGGCAGCAAGTTGGATTTCGTCGGGGAGATTATAATAAATTCTATATTTGTCGGCGGTTCTTCCAAAAGTTTTAGCAGAGAGTTTTGTGCCACATCAGTAAACTCAAAAGCTGCGATGATGATATACTTTGTCTGTGCTTCGCTGATGTACGCTTCAGCCGTTACAAGTTTTGCATGTTCAATTTTAAAATTTTCTTCTATAAACTTTACAACCCGGAAGCCCTGCAGTTCATTTTCCAGTTTTTCAGCAGCTTCCTCCACATCATTTGCAATGAGGATATGCCCTTTTATTGCATCAGGAACTTGCATCAACCTCTCCAAACATTGCAGCATTCAACGAAGCATCAAAAAGTTTGTAGAGCTGTAACAGTTTGATATCCAAATCCGTATCATAGGATTTGAGTGTAAACGCATTGTTGAAATCTTCATCAAAGATCCAAAAATAACTTTCATCTTTTCTTTTGGCGATATCGCTGCGTTTATCATCTCCTTTGCCGATGTACCAAAAAAAGTAATCGCCCTTAAAAGAGAGTGAAATCATATCGTCTATAATATCTATCATTTCACCACTGCCTACACTGTTGTAATGGGTATAAATGTTGTCAATGCTGATGATAGGTATCATAGGGCGTTCAAGCAATACTCCGTTTAAAGAACTCAAAATGTAATTTTCAAACCACTTTCTTTTTTCGTCAGTAATTAGAATAATTGTTTTGCCATTAAGAATCTGTTCCAATGCGTATGCAGTTGTTTTAGACCACTCAAACCGGTGTTCTTCAAGCCAGCTGAGACTGCCGCCCTTTTCTCTTATGGCATCCAGGCTCCATTGTGCAAAATCCGGCATGTAAGTACTTATTTGTCTAGCTCATAGGTATTGTGCAGAGATCGCACCGCAAGTTCTGCATACTTTTCGTCTATAACCATGGATACTTTTATTTCTGATGTTGAAATCATATTGATATTGATATTTTCTTTTGCCATCGTCGAGAAGGCTTTGGCAGCAACACCGGCATGCGATTTCATACCAACACCCACTACAGAAACCTTGCAGATATCTTCATTATAAGAATCATCTTTGATTTCACCACTTTGTACAAAGGTGTCTACAACAGATTTTGCATCATGCAGATCACTCACAGGTACAGTAAAGTCAATATTTGTTGTATCATCAACCGCTTTGTTCTGAATGATCATATCCACATTTACCTCGGCATCTGCCAATGCATTAAAAATATCAGAAGCAATGCCCGGTCTGTCTTTGACACCCATTAAAGAGATGCGTGCCTGGTTTCTGTCTAACGCAATTCCGCTTACTAGTGGTTTTTCCATAATATTTTCTTCCTTTGTAATTAATGTTCCCTCATCATCGCAAAAGCTGCTTCGTGTTACGAGATTGACATTGAGTTTTTTTGCCAGTTCTACAGAGCGGTTTTGTAATACTTTTGCACCTAATGATGCAAGTTCAAGCATCTCTTCATAAGAGATTTTATCAAGTTTTTTTGCTTTTGGTTCAATTCGCGGATCTGTTGTAAAAATACCTGTCACATCCGTATAAATTTCACACAAGTCAGCTTCTAATGCACCTGCGATAGCAACAGCTGAGAGATCGCTTCCTCCACGTCCGAGTGTTGTGACATCTCCGTCTGTGTTTACTCCCTGAAAACCGGCAACTACAACAACTTTGCCACTTTGCAACGCACTTTTCATAGCTTTGGGATCAATCTCTTCAATACGCGCTTTGGTATGCTGCTTGTCGGTTACAATACCTGCTTTTCTCCCCGTCATTGCAACAGCATCAATTCCCATCTCCTGCAGTGCAATAGAGAGGAGTGCCGATGTCACTCTTTCACCTGAGCTCAAGAGCATATCCATCTCTGCACGGGCAGGATTTTTTGAAAAATGTTCGGCATATCCAACAAGTTTGTTTGTTTCTCCGCTCATTGCCGAAACAACAACTACTACATCATGCCCGGCTTCTTTTGTTTTTGCCACACGATTCGCTACATTTTGTATGCGTTCCAAATCACCAACACTGGTCCCACCGAATTTTTGAACTATTAGCATTTACAACAGCCCCTCTCTTTTAAAATGATTTATAACTTTTTCATATACAGACTGCTTAAAATGCGGTGTAAAGTCTAAAACATCCTCTATTGCCACAAATTTATAGTTTATAAACTCGGGATGCTTTGTATCTAGGTTTATTTTGGCATCTTTTGCGAGTTTGAGTAAAAAATATTTTTGTGTCTGTCCCTTATACGGCTTCATTTTACTCGCAATTTTAGGAGGAAAATCATAAGAAATCCACTCTGGATATTCTGCTATTATTTCAGCAGAGTCTGTCCCTATCTCTTCTTCCATTTCACGGAAAAGAGCCTCTTTGACCTCTTCGCCTTCATCAATGCCACCCTGTGGAAATTGCCAAATGTCAGTCAAATCATTTCTTTGTGCAATAAAAACATCTTTTTTTTGCGGATACTCATTTGAGACGATTATCATAGCAACATTGGGACGGTATATTTCTTCTTTACTCATATAAGCACCTGTAGTTAATTAGACTTCTTACATAATTCCTATATGCCTCAGAGGATAAAGAAGTGGTAAGATTGTGCAAAATAAATTTTTATACCTAGCATTAGCTAAGAATAAAATATTTTTTTGTGCAAGATTGCTACTTCTTTATCCTTCCACAGGACACTTTATAGAGAACTTTACTCTGCGTTAGACAACCCAAACCGTAGCTATGGCTACGCTTGAGAACATCTGCCTTGATTAAAACTCTCTATAAAATGCTGAAACATATAGGAGTTATGTAAGAAGTCTATTATCGCGATTATACAGCAATAGCAATTAAAATAAGTTTATCCGGCTATAATTTCACTATGTTAGTTTATATTCATATTCCTTTTTGCGATTCCAAATGCTCTTACTGCGCTTTCAACTCTTATGTTGACAAGTTTCACCTCAAAGAGAATTACATGTATGCCTTAAAAAACAGCTGCAGTATGAATTGCAAAGATTTCAGGCAGAAAAAGAGACTATAGAAACTGTTTTTATAGGAGGAGGCACGCCTTCAACCGTTGCCCCGCAGCTTTATGAAGAAATTTTCGACCTGCTTAATCCCTATCTTGTGAAAAACGCAGAAATAACCAGTGAAGCAAATCCCAACTCTGCAACAAAAGAGTGGCTTGAGGGCATGTATACTCTCGGAGTGAACCGTATCAGCTTCGGAACGCAGACTTTTGATAAGGAAAAACTCAAAATTTTAAACAGAGCACATACCCCGCAGATGTCTTCAGATGCTGTTCACAATGCCTCTGCTGTCGGCTTTAAAAACATCTCATTGATTTGATTTATGCTACCCTGGGTGATACAAAAGAACTTCTTTCACATGACATACAAACAGCGCTGTCTCTGCCAATCAATCACATCAGTGCCTATGCCTTAATGATTGAAGAGGGTACGGCCTTTGAAAACCGTCCTCAAATGTCAAGTGAACAGCTCTCCCTTACAAAATGGATTTTCAAAGAGATTCAAAAGCATGGGTTTTCACAGTATGAAATAAGCAATTTTGGAAGCTATCAATCTCTTCACAATCTTGGCTATTGGCAATATAAAGACTATATCGGTGCCGGGGCCGGAGCTGTCGGCAAACTTGGACTAACAAGATTTTATCCCTTAACTGATATAGAAGCATATATCAGCGATCCTCTGTCAATCAGACAAGAGATACTCACACGAGAAGACAAAAGACTCGAACAGATCTTTTTGGGTCTGCGCTCTGTTGTCGGCGTAGATCAGGATATATTAAATGCACAGGAACGGCAAAAAGCAGAAATTTTGCTCAATGAAAACAAAATCGTGTTAAAAAATAATATTTTATACAACACAGATTACCTTTTGGCAGATGAAATTGCGCTCTTTTTGACCTCTTGAAGATTTTTTAATGATTCTTTGGATAAAATCTCACTATCAATAAACTATGAAGGCTGAATATGTTTGGTATGGGTTTTACAGAGATGCTACTCATAGCAGTTGTCGCTATTTTATTTCTAGGTCCGGACAAACTGCCTAGTACAATGGTCGAAATTGCTAAATTTTTTAGAAACGTTAAAAACACGATAGGAACAGTAAAAGACTCCCTTGAAGAAGAGATGAATTTAAGTCAGATAAAACAGGAAGCACTTGCTTATAAACAAGAGCTTCTCAATGCCAGCGAAAGCCTGAACAAAGTTACAGACATTCCTGCGCAGGCCGGTGCAAAACTTACAAACCTCACAGACAATCTTTTAGAAGATGATGAAGATACAATCGAAAAAGCACCTAAAGAGACGCAGGAAGTGACTTTTAAGAAAAAGAAGAAAGAGAAAGAGAAAGAAAAAGAAAATACAGAGAAAGAAGAAGAAAATAAAAATGTTTGATGAATTAAGACCGCACCTTGTAGAACTCCGAAAGAGGCTGGCTATTTCAGCAGCAAGTTTAATAGTTATGTTTTTTGTCATGTTTTACTTCCATGAACCTATACTTACATGGATGGTACAGCCACTCAATGATGCTCTGACAGAAGTCGGCAAAGTCTCTGTCAATGCGGCAAACGGTATGATTACCACATCACAGGTTGGCGGCGCATTCTTTGTCGCATTGAAAGTTTCCTTTTTTGCAGCGATTGTCGGAGCCTTGCCTATTATACTTTCGCAAATTTGGCTTTTTATCGCGCCTGGACTCTATGCCCACGAAAAAAAGATGATCATTCCTTTTATTGTCGGTGGTACAGTTATGTTTCTTGTGGGTGTTCTTTTTGCCTACTATATTGTGACACCTTTTGGATTTGACTTCCTCATTACCTTCGGTTCATTTAAATTTACTCCGCTTATTAACATCGAGGATTATGTCGGATTTTTTACAAAAATCATGTTTGGTTTCGGTCTTGCTTTTGAACTGCCTGTGTTTGCCTACTTTTTGGCACTTCTTGGACTTGTTGATGACAGACAGATGACGGCATTTTTCAAATATGCAATCATTATTATTTTTATAGTTGCAGCCCTGCTGACTCCACCGGATGTGTTGACACAGCTGCTTATGGCCGGTCCGCTTGTGATACTCTATCTGCTTTCTATTTTGATAGTGAAAATGGTAAACCCTGCCCCGCCTTTGGAAGAAGAAGAAGAGGAGGAGGACGAAGAGGAAGAAGATGAAAGCAGTTTAAGTGTTAAGCATCATGATGAATATGATGAGCTTACAGACAAAAAGGACAAAGATGAGTAACCAGGAGTTACTCACTGCAAGCTATGACTTCACTCTTCCTGATGAACTTATAGCAAACTATCCTGCTTCTCCCCGTGATCATGCAAAACTTTTAGTCTACGACAGAGCCACGGACACAATTACACACACCTTTTTTTATAATCTTGAAAACTTTCTTTCTCCGGAGTGTGCTCTCATTTTTAATGATACAAAAGTTATAAAAGCAAGACTTTTTGGAAAAAAACAGAGTGGCGGGAAAATAGAACTTCTCATAAACAGAGCCATTACTGCACACAATATCAATGTATATATTCGAGGAAAAGTGAAGAGAGACACAGAGATATTTTTTGATGACAATCTCATGGCAAAAGTGACACAATTAAATGATGACGGCAGTCGTGAAGTCAATTTTTACCAAAATAACATACTCTTACGGTTTGAAGATTTGCTTCCTGTGATAGACAAAATAGGGCATATCCCTCTTCCTCCCTATATTCAAAGACCAGATGAGGATGAAGATGCTGATGAATACCAAAGCGTATTTGCTTCGCAGGAAGGAGCCGTTGCCGCACCTACCGCTTCGCTGCATTTTACCTCCGAGCAGCATAAAAGAATTTGTCAAAAACACAAGCATGCCTATATTACTTTACATGTAGGAAGCGGTACTTTTAAACCTGTGGAAGCTGAAGTGATTACAAACCATCCAATGCATTCGGAGTACTATGATATTTCAAAGGAAGCAAAAGAGATTTTGGATTCTGATATTCCTGTCTTGAGTGTTGGAACAACATCAACAAGAACTATAGAATTTTATGCAAGACACAAAGGACAAATGAGGGGTGAAGCAAATCTATTTTTACATCCAAACAACAAACCCTTACGCGTGAATCATCTTTTGACAAATTTTCATCTGCCAAAATCAACACTGCTTATGCTGGTTGCATCTTTTGTCGGGCTTGATAAAACGCATCAGCTTTACGCTGAAGCGATACAAGAAAAATACAGGTTTTACTCCTACGGCGATGCAATGCTTATTCTCTAAGCACTGCTGTTTCAGCTTCTTGTAATTAAATTATTCTCTTTGATTTTTTTGATAATACTGCTTAAAAAAGAGACTTTCTTCTCTTCATCGGCAAGAAGAGAGACTGCACCAAGATTGAATTTTTCCATTTTGGAATCCAGATAGCCTGTATTAAATTTTCCTGCTCTAAACTCTTTATCCCGTACAATTTCTCTGTGAAGAACAATATTTGTTTTGAATCCTTCAATATAGAACTCATCCAGTGCTCTTTTGGCTTTTCTCACAGCACCCTCCCAGTCCAGAGACCAGACTATGAGTTTTCCAAGCATAGAATCATAACATGTAGGCAATTCATAGCCCGCATAAAGGCTTGTATCAAGACGCACGCCCGGTCCTCCAGGTGTCAGATATTTTGTAACCGTACCGGCAGTTGGCATAAAGTTGTTTTGCGGATCTTCAGAATTGATTCTAAATTCAATGGAATAGCCTCGAAACTGTATCTCTTCTTGTAAAAATTTCAATTTGTCTCCGCCGGCAATCTCTATCATTCTTTGTATAATATCCACACCTGTAATCGTTTCAGTTACAGGATGTTCCACCTGCACTCTGGTGTTCATTTCTATAAAATAAATATTATCCTGTTCGTCAACCAAAAACTCTACTGTTCCGACACTCTCATACCCCAACCTAAACATTGCTTTGATGGAAACTCTGTAGAGTTCTTTGCGAACCGCATCATTAAGCAGTGGCGACGGTGCAATTTCAATAACTTTTTGGTGACGACGCTGAATCGAGCAGTCTCTCTCTCCCAAATGCACAATATTGCCATATTTGTCAGCAACAATCTGGACTTCGATATGACGAGGATTTTCAACATATTTTTCTATAAAAACATCCCCTTTTCCAAAATATTTCACCGCTTCATTTGTAGCAGATTCAAACATTTTAGAAAACTCTTTTGCCTGCTTGACAATTCTCATTCCTCTGCCGCCGCCGCCGAATGCAGCTTTGATAATTACAGGAAATCCTATCTCTTTGGCAATTTTTTCACCTTCTTTAACATCTATAACCGGTGTGTCAGTCCCTTCTAAGACAGGAACACCGATTTTTTTCATCGCAACTTTGGAAGCCATTTTGTCACCAAAAAGTTCAATGTGCTCTGGTTTGGGGCCTATAAATATGATGCCGTTCTCTTCACAGGCTCTGGCGAATTCAGCACTTTCAGATAAAAATCCGTATCCCGGATGTATGGCATCGCAGTTTGCTTTTTTTGCCATTGAAATTATTCTGTCATAGTTCAAATATGCTTCAATAGGATTCCCCATTATAGGATAGCATTCATCTGCCTTGGCAACCCAGACGCCTTCCACATCAACTTCTGAAAACACAACGACTGTTTTTATTTCCAACTCTTTACACGCACGAATAATTCTCAGCGCTATTTCGCCTCTGTTTGCGATCAACATTTTAGATATTTTTTGCTTCATGTGATTCTCCAATATTTTAAACTGCAGTATTATAAAGTTTTAAAAAAATTATCTCTATACTTTAATTGGCATTAAAGTTATCTATTTTTGTAATTTTTATTTTCTAATTTTGCTATAATAAGAATTATGAAAAAAACAACTTTAGAAAAAAAGATAAAAATCTCCAATTATATTATGTATTACATCTATACCAATATAGATACAGATATCAATATGGATGAACTTGCCCAAAACCTGAAAATCAATAAATTTTACATGCATAAGATTTTCAAAGAGATATTCAACCGAAATATATATGAAAGTATAAAATCCATACGCCTGCAAAAAGCTTCCAATCTGCTCTTAACCAACAAATACTCCACAATATCCGAAGTTGCAAACTCCTGTGGATACTCTTCGCAGACTTCTTTTATACGCGCTTTTAAAATCCGCTTTGCCATGACACCCAAAGAGTGGCGAAAAGGGGGCTACAAAAAGTATTCGAGCAAAATCCTCAAGCAGTCTTTAATAGCCACAAAATCAAAGGCACAGTTTCATACCATTACACCTGAAATTGTGAAGATGCCTGAACTTTCAGCATACTACATAAGACACAGGGGATATAACGACAGCATAAAACAGACTTGGCAAAAACTCCAAACATGGGTGTTTAGCAACAATCTCACCAACTACAAAGAAATTGCACTTCTGCATGACAATCCGGCAATTACACCGCTTGACGAGTGCCAATATGTCGCCTGCATCGTCAATGAGGATCCAAATATTACCGTGAATGACAGATTGCCAAACTTTAAAATCTCAGGAGGAGTCTATGCAAAATTTGATCTGCAGGGAGAATCCGGAGACTTTTTGAAATTTATTCATTGGGTATATCACAGCTGGCTGCCGCAAAATGAGTATGAAACCACAACAAAACCCCCTTATGTCGTTTATAAAAAAAACAAGTATTTATCCAAAGACAATAAGTTTGACATCAGTCTTTATTTATCAATCAGTTACTAAGATAGACTCTTGCATTTTTTATCTCTACGGTTCCGGCCAGTTCCGCTTCAAAAATTTTTGTCGGATATTTTTGCAAAGCTTCTTCGTATGTCGGATTACTTTGACAATAGTGCAAAAACTCATCTAAAGCCACTTCTTTACATGTAAACCCTGCAAACTCTGCTACAAAAGCATCTAGATTATAAATAGCTTTTGCTTTTGCTTTTGCAAGTAAATTATTTGTCGCTTCACTCTCTCCTATACGGTGTGGTAAAACATATACCTCTTTTCCCATTTTCAAAGCATACTCAACACTGCGCATTGTTCCTGAGTTAAAATCTGCATAAGTCACTACAAGTACATCTCCCAAAGCAACAACTATTTCATTTCGCAAAGGGAAATGATACTTACGAGAAGGAGTCCCTTCTTCAAACTGACTCAGTACCAAACCGTTTATCTCAATATCTGCAATAATATTTTTGTTGATTGCAGGATAGCGCTTGTCAAGTCCTGTTGCTGCAACCATAATGGTGTTTTTTGCACCGGCAGCCTTATGTGCAATGGCATCAACGCCCAAAGCACCGCCGCTTACTATGCAGACACCCTCTAAAGAAAGTTTGTGAGAAAGCCGGTGTGTCACTTCTCTTGCATATTGATTTGGTTTTCTGCTTCCTACAATTGCAATTTTCTTTTTATGCAATAATTCACTGTTTCCTTTGTAAAAAAGTTTCTCCGGATAGTGCTTCATAGCATCGAGTTCGGGTATATGAAAATTTATTTGTTGCATTGCAAAGTCAATATATTTTATTTATCTGCACTAACTCAACATCTTTAAACAAAGCCTTAGATTCAGAGAGTGCCTGCAGTGTATTTTTATGAGGATGGCCTATTGCAATGGCACTGCCATGTGCCTTTGCAACTGCAATAGCTTTTTTTATCTGCTTTAATATATATGGCTTGTCCATGTGATGATCCAAAAAAACATCGCGCGCAACATATTTCAGTCCGAAATTTTTCAGTACTTTTGGTGCCATTGTTTTAGCAGTCGTTCTGCTGTCTATAAAGCGTATATGGTTTGCATTTAGCGCAAAAACCAGTCTGTTCATTGCTATTTCATTTGATGTAAACTTGCTGCCGGTATGATTGTTGATATAAGCGACTTTTGGAAACAGTTTTTTAATATCTTTAATTTTTGCAGAGATTTTTTGCTGAGAATCATGTATGCGGAGAGTATGCGGTTCCTCAGCACTAAAGTGCATTGCTTCCATCGGTAAGTGAACCATATAAAACTTTTCATGTGATGCAAGTTTCGCAGAGTCGGGTCTTGCTGCACGTGGTGGCAAAAAGACATAGTAACATTGAGATGCAAACGTTTTACGGCTCTTACCTGAGATGCGGTCTGCATATCATCTATGATGATAGCCAATTTCGGTTTTGATGTATAAACCTGTACTTTTTTCGGTTTTTGCTTTGGAGGGTTTGCCAGGGTTTCATTATCTATTTCATGTGCTGCGGAAACGTATGTTTTTGTCTCTTTTTTCAGTACCTCCTGCAGTCTTTTGTTTACACTTACAGCTGGTGCTTTGGAATTGTTTGTGCTGACTTGTGCTTTGTTGTTAACTTTTCTTTTTTATGCGTTTTTCCATCATTTGCTCCAAAATAATACCCTGTAATTAAAGATATTAAAACAAGGGCTGTCAGTGCTAAAAACCATGCTGTATATTTTAATAAAGAAGAACCGGTTTTTTTCTTCGTTCTTCTTGTTCTTTTTTTTCTTTTTGCCATCTACTCTTCATCTTAAAGTTAAATTTATTGAAACTATATCCTAAAAAAATAAAAATCTTAATTTTATTGCAGTTTGTCATATAGATCTTCGGCAGTGGTATCGAAACGCTCAAGCAGTTTTTCAAGCTCTTTGATATCGAACGCTTCTATACTCTCTTGAAGTTGCAATGCATACTGCTCAAGAGGTTTTATATCATACTCTGCTGCCAGGGTACAAAGTCTTTTGCTAAAATCTTTTGTGTCAGAAAAGCTATGCGTCTGCAGTGCTTTTTTATAAAGAGTCTGTATCTCTTCTTCTATAATTTTTCGTATCTCAGCACTGTTTTGTTTTGCTTTTTCACTGAGTTCAAATACCTCTTTATCTGGCTTATCAGGCATTTCCGCCTCATCAACTGCCAAAAATTTGCTTAATTCCACAAAAAGATCATACTTCAAAACAGGCTTTCGTAAAAAACCGTCAAAATGGGTATCTTTGTATTCCTGCTCATTTTCCATAAGCGAAGCTGTTAATGCAATAACAGGACACTTGGAGATTTTTCGCAATGCAGTTGTCACTTCATAGCCATCCATCTCAGGCATTTTTATATCCATTAAAACCAAGTCCGGCTGCTCTGTTTTACAAAGTGCTATCGCTTCCAAACCGTTTTTTGCCGTTATCACTGTAATTGCAGTGTTTTCAAAAATTTTCACTATCAAATCACGATTACTTTCAATATCATCAACAACCAGTATTTTTGCTTTTTTAAATTTTATATTTTTTAAATTTTTTATACGAATATCATCCTGTGCATCATTCTCTGCTATTGATGCTATGCTTACATTATACAGATGCACTTTAAAGACAGTTCCTTTTTTCTCTTGGCTCTCTACAGAAATATTGCCTCCCATCATTTCACACAAACGTTTTGATATACTCAGTCCAAGTCCTGTACCGCCAAACTTGCGTGAATCCTGTCCGTCCATCTGCTCAAACTCATTAAAAATTTTTGCCAACTGCTCTTTTGGTATACCGATACCACTGTCCTCGACAGAAATCTCCAGATTTAATTTTGAGAGATGCTGATCAATATCAAATGCTCTTACGCTTAACTTTACAAAACCTTTTTGCGTAAATTTGATTGCATTTCCTATCAGGTTGAGTAAAATTTGGCGTATGCGTACTTCATCGAGTAACAGACTTTTAGGAATGTTGGTGTTTACATGTAGTACAAAATCCAAATTTTTCCTCTCCACCTCAACTGCAAAGATAGAACCCACTTCATCAGCCAATGCAAAGAGATTTGTCGGTTTTGTCTCTATAATCAGTTTTCCTGCTTCTATCTTGGAAAGGTCAAGTATGTCATTTATAAGTGTCAAAAGCGTATGACTTGCATTTTTCACAGTTTTTATATGGCTTTTTAACTTTGGATCCTGTATCTTTTCACTGAGTATATCCGAAAAGCCGATAATAGCATTAAGCGGTGTTCTGATTTCATGGCTCATATTTGAAAGAAATTCAGATTTTGCCTTTGTTGCCGCTTCGGCCTTGTCTTTTTCTATTTGCAGCCTGTGTTGTGTTTGCAAAAGTTCTTCCTGTGCTTTTTCTCTTTTTTTAATCTCTAATGCCAGTTTTCTGTTCCAATAGACAAAAACAGCAATGATAAAAACAACACCGGCCAGAAGTTTCCATAAAAGTTTATAATCAAAGCCATGTGCATATTCTACAGCTATCCAGCGTGACTCTATTCTGTGCCTGTCTTCTTCTTTTATTGCGCTGATTACTTTTTCAAAAATAGATGCGAGTGCCGGCAAATCTTTTTTTATACCCACACTGAACGAAAGAGTGTCCTGCAATTGTCCGGATATTTTCAACTGGTTTGGAAATTTTGTCTGCACTTGATAGCCAACACCTATAAGCGTGCCTATATAACCGAACAACTCTCCATTTTGCACCTTTTGCAACCCTCCGTTATACTTTTGACATCAATAAAATCTACTTTTGGATATTTTTGTCTGTAGCTTTCGTTAAAAGAGTAGTCTTTTACTATTGCCACCTTTTTACCTTCGAGTTGTTCCATACTGCTGATATAGGTAACATCCGGTCTTGTGGCAATTACCAAAGGGGTATGCAGATACGGCTTTGTAAAGTGCAGATATTTTTCTCTTTGCGGCGTTTTTGCAACCAAAGAGAGTATTTCACACCTCCCGTTTTGTACAAAAAGAAGTGATTCGCTCCATGTTTTTGTCCGGACCACTTTTATGGGAACAGGAATATTTTTTTGGAACTCTTTAAAATATTCGGTACTGATGCCAATATATTTTCCATCTTTGTCAAAAGCTTCAAAAGGCATCCAGTCAGGATCTATACACAGAGTAATCTGTTTGTGCTGTTGTAACCACCTTTGCTCTTTCTCGCTCCATTGCAAACTCCGGGAGACTTTTGTATCTGTCTGAGAAGCCTCAAACCATTTATCTGTAATTTTTTGCCGTTCTTTATCACTGATATCCTGTAATGATTTTTCTATTATTGCAAATAATACAGGCTTGTTTTTGTCTATAGCAATAGAAACTTTTGTATCCATTCCCGGAACATTATTTACAATTTTTAAATTTGAAAGATAATCCTGCTTCATTATATAAGAAGCCACTGCAATATTGCCTATGTAGGCATCAACCTTTGAAAAAGAGAGTGCTTTGAGAGACTCTCGGTTTGAGGAGGTAAGGTAAAGATGAATATTCGGATAGTTTTTTTGCAACCATTCATGCAGATACGAGCCCCTGTTTACCGCAACCGTTTTGTTATTCAGTGCATCCATGTTTTTTATATCTTGCCGCGTAGCTGTGTGACAATAACCAAGGGCATCTCAACATAGGGTGTTGTAAATTTTAAAAATTTTTCTCTTTTTGGTGTCTTTGCCGCACAACTCAGACCGTCAAATTTTCCTGCTTTCATATCGCGAATAACATCAGCCCAAACTTCTGATGTAACAGCAAATGTCAAACTGCTTTTTTGGCTTATGAGCTTTAAAAAATCAGCTGCAATCCCTGTATGTCTTCCCTGTTTATCTACAAATTCATACGGAGGCCAACTGTAATCTGCTCCCAAACGAACGACGGGATGCTCTTTTATCCACTCTTTTTCCTGCGAAGAAAATGTAACTCCAAAAAGAGCCGAAGTATAAAAAATACAAAAAAAAGAAAACTAATCCTGTGCAATTGCAATGAATTCATCAAGATGTTCTTTAAAAATAGCAACCAATTCCGGATCAAAATGATCTCCACTGTGTTCTTGTATATAATTGACTGCATCATCTATACTCCAGGCATCTTTGTAGACCCTTTTATGTGTCAAAGCATCAAACACATCCGCTAAGGCTACAATACGGGCAAATATGTGAATATCTCTGCCTGAAGCCCGCGAGGATAGCCCGCTCCGTTGTATTTTTCATGATGTTCATAAGCAATTATATCTGCCGCTTTCATCAGTTTTCTGTTTGAGATTTTCAGGTATTTATGGGCGATTTCAGTATGCGTTTTCATCACTTCAAATTCTTCTTTTGTGAGGGAACCTTTTTTGTGCAAAATATTTTCAGGGATGCCCATCTTCCCAATGTCATGCATAGGACTTGCATGATAAATCACATCAGCATCTCCCTCCGAAACAGCAGGATGATACTGTGCCAAAAGTCTGCTGTACTCCGCCACACGTTTTATGTGTCTGCCTGTCTCATCCGATACAGATTCAACAAGTTCTGTTAAAATAAAAATCATCTCCTTCTGATTCTCTTCAAGTTCACTGTATATACGTTTTTGTTCCTCTTTTAATTTTGTCTGCAAAGACAGGTTGTGAATTTGAAGTATTTTTTTTGCAGTATAAAGTTCAAGATGTGTTTTTGTTCGGGCCAGAAGCTCATTCGCATGAAAAGGCTTTGTAAGGTAATCCACCCCACCTACTTCAAATGCTCTGGTCATAGAGTCTATATCTGATTTTGCAGTTAAAAAGACAACAGGAATATCTACGAGTCTTGGATCGTTTTTCATCCGTCGGCATACTTCATATCCGTCTATACCAGGCATCATAATATCAAGCAGTACCAAATCAAAATTATTAAAATCCAGAAGGGCTAAAGCTTCTTCCCCGTTTTTGGCATATGAAAAGTCATATCCCTCTTCTTTGAGAATATTCATCGCTACCTGAATATTTTCTATCACATCATCCACAATCAAAACTTTATAACTCATACTCTCATCATGCCCTTCATACTGTATAATTTAAATTAATCTATTTAAACTAAAAACAAATAAAGAACCACTTAAAAGAAGATAAATATATTCAATTTGCTTTTTTTAAGCAAAACTTATGTATAATTTCGAGTTCCTTTCTCTTTGTAATGTCAGAATTGGCACTATATTCAGATCCGAAAGGGAAACAAAAGCCTAGAATTAGGCAATACCAAGAGGAGATCATACTATATGAGACACTACGAAAACCTAGTAATCGTAAAACCTACTTTTACTGCAGAAGAAATCCAGGCCAGCGTCAAAGCAGTTGAAGAAGTTATTACTTCAAACGGTGGAGAAATTGCAGCGACAAACGCTATGGGAATGAGAAAATTAGCATACCCAATTGAAAAAAACGAACGTGGTTACTACTATGTAATCTACTACTCAGTAGCACCTGCTGCAATCGCTGAAATTGAAAGACGTTTCCGTATCAACGAAGACCTTTTAAGATTTATAACGATCAAATATGATTCAAACCGTGAAATAAAAGCATGGAATGAACTTGTAAAAAAAGCAAACAAAGCACCTGAAGCTCCAAAAGCAGAAGAAGCTCCTGCAGCTGAAGCACAAACAGAAGAAGCTCCAAAAGCAGAAGAAGCAACAGAAGCTCCGGCAACAGAAGCAGCAGCTGAGTAATAGCATTCGCTATAAAATGAAGGAAAACTTATGTTCAATAAAATAATTTTAGTTGGTAACTTGACGCGTGATATCGAACTTAGATATTCTCAAGGGGGAATGGGAATTGCAAAAACTGCAATTGCTACAAGCCGTAAATTCACCAGCAATGGAGAAAAGAAAGAGGAAGTCTGTTTTGTAGATATCACATTCTTCGGAAGAAGTGCAGAAGTTGCAAACCAATACCTCAGAAAAGGAAGTAAAATCCTTGTTGAGGGAAGATTAAACTTTGAACAGTGGGTTGACCAAAACGGACAAAAAAGATCGAAACATTCTGTTATTGTAGAAACTATGCAAATGCTTGATTCCAAGGGTGACAACCAAGGCGGCGGTTATAATGCACCGGCACAAAACAGTGGATATAACGCACCTGCGCAGGGAGAACCGCAAGGGTACCAACAGCCGCCTGTGCAACAACAGCAAAGTTACCAGGCACCACAGCAGCAAAACAGTTACAATAACAATCAAGCAGCGTCTCAGAGTCGTGAAATGCCAAGCAGCAGCTCTATTCCTGAAATTGATATAGATGAAGATGAAATTCCGTTTTAGAAAAAAATAGATACAAAGGGTATACCATGTCAGAAAAAAGAAAATACAAAAAAAGATATTGTAAATACTGTGAAGCAAAAGTTGACTTCATGGATTACAAAGAAGTAGCAAGTTTACGTTTTTCATTATCAGAAAGATATAAAATTATGCCACGTCGTTTAACAGGAAACTGTAAACGTCACCAAGATATGATTACAGTAGTAATCAAACGTGCTCGTGCAGCAGCTTTAGTTCCTTATACTGTAAGCCGTAAGCAAGTTGTAACTGCACCATTTGAAAACCTGAAATAGGTTTTCCTGGTGCTTTTGCACCACTTCATCCCTTAAACTTTCCCGACAAACACCACTTAGGAATATTTATTGCTATAGTTTATCTAAAAAAGCAGTCCTATGAAACTAACTTTATTTATTTTACTGATATTCCATAATTTTTTGCTTCATGCAAAAACATCTGATGATTTTGCACTCATTATTCATAAACCTTTTCAGTCAGCTTTGGTTGATATCACCCAAAATTATGACGGAACCTTGAGTGCTCTTGGTTTTACATATGACTTCAAAAAACAAAGTTTACATGCTGACAAAACATATAAAACATATAATGATCCTTTTGCATACCTGCAGAACATTTCAAATAAATACGGTGCCAAAATAGAACTTATTAAAGTGAATGACAAAGCACAAATCATACAGTCGAAAATCATTCCCTTACACAATTTGCAAAACCGGCCTCCTTTGTAAAAACACCTGCGAATGGATATATTATAGGCGGATACACAATGGGTGGGTCACAACTCTTGGTGTTACTCGACGCTGCTTTGCACCTGCAGCGATCAGTCTCCTTTGGTACTAAAAACAATAATACAATCCATAAACTTGTTAGCTTGAAAGACGGCGGAGTATTAGCAATAGGCACCTCTTTTACTTCCAGATCAACGCAAGACAACATGTTTCAAAGCGGTTTGGGCAATGATGATGTATGCATAAGCAGGTTTGACAAAGATGCACATCTGCTGTGGACTAAAAAATACGGCACACAGTATGATGATCAGGGGATAGATGCTTCAGAAGCCGATGACGGTTCAATAATAGTTCTCAGCACAACACATACAAAAATGAAAACAGCTGTCAACATCTCAAGATTAACCCAAAACGGCGATAATATATGGCTCAAAGAGATTCCGGACAATGGTTTTAATGAACCTGTAAGTTTACTCAGGCTCAAAGATCATAATTTTGTCATATCATTAGCCAAAACAGATACCATGCACAAAAAGCAAATACGCCTTGTAAAATTTGATATATATAAAAACATCTTGATTGACAGTGAAATCAGTACAACATACTCAAGCCAAATCAACGATCTCAAGGAGTTCAGTGACGGCACATTAATTGGAGTTGGCTTTGTCCGGGACAGTTTCAATACTGATGGTCTGGCGATGATAATCAGCAAAAATCTGAAACTTTTAAAACAGGAACATTACGGAGGAGAAAATTATGATGTTTTTAACAAAGCTGTCATTTTAGCAAACTCCCAGGTAGGTGTAGCCGGTATACATACAGACAAAAATTCCAATGAAAACAATATGTGGATTCTCAAACTCAACAAAGATGCTACAATTGCCAGATTGCAAGAAACACACTGGATTTCTACACGCAGCTGCGTCAGTTGTTTCAAAAAGAAATAGACACGAAAAAAGTTATCATAAAAAAAGATCTAACTATTGAATTTACTGCTAAAAATCTTTATTTTAAGGCAGGAGAATACAAACTCGGCAAACAGCAAAAAAAGTTTTTTAGAGAATTTTTTACAAAATTAGTAAATTTTTTATATACACACAGAATGCAGGTAAAAACTTTAGAGATCAATGGACATACTTCCAGCGAGTGGAAAAACAGTACCTTTTCAGGGAGATTTTTAAACAATGAAGAGCTCTCTATGAAACGCTCCTATGAAGCGTTCAAGTCGCTTTTCTTGGTACAAAACCCAACAAAGCAAAAATATTTAACGCATATTTTAAAGGGGAGCGGTCTTAACTATAGAAATAGAATTATAACCAATCACACAGAGCATAAAGAAAAATCAAGAAGAGTAAGTTTAAAAATCATTTTAAACAAACACTCTCGTCATTAACCACAGGTCGGGACTTCACCGTCTGCTGCATATTTCCAGACAAAGTCATAAAGGTTTTTCACATCTTTTTCTTTCATTTTCTTAATTTTTTTCACGCCATGAGGACAAATTTTCATCCATTCTTCTTGAAGTTTTCCAGACTCTTTTAAAGAAGCCCAACCTTTACGGTCATGTTTTATCGCAAATACAGCTCCATTTTTCAGTCCGTCTTTCTTACAGATTTTCAGCTTTTTTAAATAAAACCTTTGCCCTTTGCTTGCATCAGCTGTCGCACTTGTTGTAAAAACAGACCCGGCCACTGCAGCAGCCAATAACAATGAAGTCATTTTTTTCATTTACTTTCCTTTACATCTTATAACATTGTGATATGTTACTGACATCTTCATAAATTATAGATTAATCTATACTCTGAAACTGAGCCTTGTTTTATCCTGAATTAACTTTTTATAGAGCTTGAATTTTGCTTTTTCCAACTCTTCATCAGTATATGCAAACTCTTTTTTAATTATCCCTTGAGCAATCCCTGCCGTATCCATTGCAAAAAGTTTCAGCTCTTTTTTTGTCAGTTTTGCTTTGAGCGCCGCATAAAGTTCTTTGTCATCTTCTATCAGATCTACAGTATCAAGTCTACAAAACTCTGCAAGTTTTTCTCTAAAACTGTTGTCATTATGATATTGTCTCCACACTGTACTCTCTAGCATTGTATTTCCTTTAATATTTGTGTTAAATCTTTTGTTTGTATTATTATATTTGCTTCACGTTTTAAAATGTCTCTTGCACAAAAAGCAATCCGAGTCCCTGCATGGGCAAACATTGAAAGATCATTTGCGCCGTCACCGCAAACCAATGTCTCTTCTTCGTTGATACCCAAAATATTTTGAAGTCTTACCAACATATCGCCTTTTGAGAAGTTAAACATCATATCGCCGCCCACAAGTCCGGTAAGCTTTCCGTTCTTTACATGTAAAGCATTGGAAAAATCAGCATCATATCCTAAAATATCTTTTGCATAGGAAGTCGCCGTTCTAAAACCGCCGCTGAAACAGACAACTTTCATGCCTCTGTTTTTCAATTCTGCTATGGTCTCACGTGCTCCTGGCATATAAGGCAGATTATGTGCTATTTTTTCAACAACTGCATAATCCAGCCCTTTTAGCAGCCCTACTCTTTGCTGTAAAGATTCAAAAAAATCAAGTCTTCCGCTCATGGCCTCTTCTGTGATGCGGGCGACCTCTTCGCCTATTCCCAATTCATCCGCAAAAAAATCAATTGTTTCACCGTCCATTAATGTAGAATCAAAGTCAAATACTGCAAGTTTTAGCATAAATTTTCTCTCTTTTGTATATAATATCGCAATTATAGCGAATTAGGATTTTTTTTGTTTGACACACTGATACATAAATTAAAAAACGACAGATATATTACTCTTGAAACTACACCCGGGCATTCGGCAACTTTTACACCGACGATAGACAAAATAGAAACACTCGGGCTTGCAGATTTAGTCGATGGATTTTCCACCACAGACAATCCTTTGGCAAAACTCAAGTACAATGCTCTTTTTGCCGCCAAACTGCTCCAAGAGAGATTTCACAAGCCTGTTATTGCAACGATGAGTATGCGCGACAGAAACAAAATTGCCCTGCAGTCTGATTTGCTCGGGGCAAACGAAGTTGACATCAGAGCCATCCTGGCACTCACGGGAGACCCTGCCACCATCTCTGACCAACCCAATACAAAAGGTGTTTTTGAAGGTGACAGCTCTTTGCTTCTGGACATCATTGCCGCTTTAAACTCCGGTATGGATTATGCAGCAAAACCTTTTAATGTTGCACCAAAACAGATACACCCCTTTGCAGTTGTCAACTCCTATGCAAAAAACCCAAAAACACTCCAAAAAAAGATGCAAAAGAAAATTAAACATGGAGCAGTAGGTATCATAACACAGCCGGTATATGATGTTGAAAATGCAAAACAGCTTTTGGAACTCAAAGAAAAAGCAAACAAAGAGTGTTGCCGTGAAAATAAAAACGCAGAACTTATTTTAGGAGTTTTTCCTATCACGAAGCTGCGCACTGCACAGTTTTTGTCATCCCATGTACCGGGAATCAACGTCCCTCCCTGCTGGATAGACAAACTCCGAGAGGCAAATACAAAAGGTGCAGAGGAGGAGTATAAAGTGGGATTTGAGCTTAGTAAAAAACTCTTTGAAGAGCTTAAGCAGCTCCATCCTAAGATTCACCTGATGACAGCGAACCAGTTTCAAATAGCCAAAGACATATTAGTATAAGGAATAAAATGATTGATTTAAAACTATTGCAAAAAGATTTTGACGGTATAAGCAAAAAACTGATGCGCAAAGGCGTTGATGCAAAGCTTTTGGAAAAAGTGAAAATAAAATTTGAAGAACTCAAAGAGGCAAAATCCCACTTTGAAACCCTTCAGGCTGCGCAAAATGCTATGAGCAAAGAGTTCGGTGTATACAAACGTGAAGGCAAAGATGTCTCAGAGCTGAAGAAAAAAGTCGATGAAAATAAAATCCGTATTGCTGATGCTTTGGAAGTGCAACGCCTTCGTCAAGAAGAACTCGAAGCGCTTGCAATGGCTATACCCAATATACCTGATGATGATGTGCCAGACGGTGAAGATGAAGATGACAATGTCGAAATCAAAAAAGTGCTCACACCAAGGGAATTTTCATTTACCCCAAAAGAGCACTGGGAACTGGCAGAACAAAACGGCTGGATAGACTTTGAACGCGGTGTCAAACTGGCAACTTCGCGCTTTTCTGTCAGCTTTGGCATGGGTGCAAGACTGGAACGCGCACTTATAAACTTTATGCTTGACTTTAACCGTGAACGCGGATTTGAAGAGGTCAGCGTTCCTGCACTTGTCAACAGAAAAGCCCTTGAAGGAACAGGACAGCTTCCAAAATTTGAAGATGACTTATACAAAGTAGAGGATCCTGAGCTTTTCCTCATTCCTACAGCCGAGGTTCCTCTTACAAATCTCTATCAGGATGAGATACTCACAACAGAGGAACTGCCAAAAACAATGACTGCCTATACTTCATGTTTTCGAAAAGAAGCCGGAGCTGCAGGACGGGACACAAGAGGCATGATACGCCAGCATCAGTTTCATAAAGTAGAACTTGTAAGCATTTCTACACCGGGTGAAAGCGATATAATTTTTGAGAATATGGTCACATGTGCCTCTGATTTACTCACTGCTTTGGAATTACCGCACAGACTGGTAACTCTGTGTACAGGAGATTTGGGTTTTTCCGCGGCTAAAACAATCGATCTTGAAGTATGGCTGCCCGGACAAAACAAATACCGTGAAATTTCTTCTGTAAGCAATACAAGAGACTTTCAGGCAAGACGTGCCAAAATCCGTTTTAAAAACGGGAAAAAGAATGAACTCGTACATACCCTCAACGGTTCTTCTCTTGCCGTTGGCCGCACACTTGTAGCCATTATGGAAAACTTTCAAAATGAAGACGGAAGCATAAATATTCCTGAAGTTTTGCATCCTTATCTAGGGATGTAAATACTTTACAAAAAAGAATTGTTCACATTCCTTGCATTTAAATTTTTTTTAAGATATACTTCCAACAAGAAAAGATGATTCTAGTTACATCTTTAGATTGCTTTATATTGATAACTTCTTTGTTTCCAGTACATTCACCTAAAAGAAAAACTTTATATTAGATTTTTATCATCAAAGAAATTTGGTGTACTCAAACAAACAAGGATTTACAATGGCAACATTACAAAATGGAACAGTTAAATGGTTCAACAGCGACAAAGGTTTCGGATTTATCGAAGTAGAAGATGGCGGCAAAGATGTATTTGTACATTATCGTCAAATTAATGACAACGGACACTCTCGTGTTTCACTTGACGAAGGTCAAAAAGTAACTTTTGAAGTCGGTCAGGGTGACAAAGGTCCACAAGCAGAAAACGTTACAGGTCTGTAACATCTTCACAGCGGGCAGTTTATCAAAACTGTCTGCTCTTTTTAACATCCACTTTAGACTCAAATATCGCGGAATAGAGCAGTTCGGTAGCTCGTCGGGCTCATAACCCGAAGGTCGCAAGTTCAAATCTTGCTTCCGCAACCAAATCACAAAAATTACAACACTTATGTAGCCAGTTAATTTTACCAAGGATACGCAGTAGTGAATATAGAAATCATAACAGCAAGAAATGAACATTTACAAGAAAATACCATCTTACATGCTATAGCATCCCTTGGATATACTGCTGAAGTTCATGAATGCCACACCATACAAGACCTACACCAGACAGTACAAAGAAAACCTCACTTGGCTATCCTTACTCTTAACAATATTGTCACTGAAGACGGAGAAAAAATTTGGCTCTGTGAATTTTTCAAAAAACACAATATCAACTTTACCGGTTCAGATAAAAAAGCTTTGCTCTTTGATGCAGATACAGAACTGGCAAAATCCTATCTTAAAGAAAAAGGTATCAGTACATCAAGATATTTTATTGCCGATGCAGAAAAATATTTGCGTGATTACGACATACCTATTAATTATCCCCTGGTTGTTAAACCTGCCCGTTCCCTGCAATGTCAAGAAGAAAACAAATGTTTTACTGTCAATAGTTTCAGCGAATTTGAAAAAAGCGTTTCTTCTCTTTCTAATAAATATAATGTTCCTGTTTTGATTGAAGAGTATCTCGATGGAGAAGACTATCTTGTATCCATCATAAAAACAAAAGAAGATGCTATGCTGATCTCCTCTGCAAAGGTTTTACGATCAAACAACGGAAATAAAAAAATTCTGGAAAATATTGAAGACCAAACAATCAAAGAGAGTGTTGAAAATCTTGCAATAGATGCCTATATTGATCTTGGTATCAGAGATTTTGGGCAAATCAGTATAAGAACAAACCAAAGCGGTCAGTGTTTTTTTATGCGGACAAATCTCAATCCTGATATTACTGACAAAAACAGCTCCTTTATTGAAACTTTTGCAGCAGGACTTAACCTTGATTATGATGCAATCATTAAGCATATTCTGCAGGAGTGCAGTAAAAGAGATTAATTAAGAACTGCAATTATATTAAAATTATTTATATATATTAAGTTTCTTTGCAATAAGATAGTAGCATATCCTTTAAGGAGGACGCTATGAAAAAAAGACTCTCAAAATATTTCAACATTTATGTCATCATTGCTTTAATTGGCGGATTTTCCTTTTTATATCTTGTATCTTTTGCCTTTGTTCTCAATGATGTAACAACAGGATCAAGTTTACAAATGAAAAAAGCAAAAATAGAAAAACAAAGACAAATTTGTCTCAAAGATCCAACACAATGCTAAAAGAGGCGAAAGAGTTTTATTTACTCTTTCGTGTTTGAATAACGCATCACAAATATAAAAAGACTCAGTACTGCAACCATGATACCTACCCCTGCTATCAGATAAAATGTATGCATCAAATCAGGTAGTTACTGCTATAATACTCCTTAAATATAAGATATAATGATATTGTTTGAGAGATCAGAGCATTGGTACTTTTTTTGCTTATTCAATACAAAAGATGCAATATTTAACAGGGTAGTCAATGGCTGATGCACAAGAAGAGATAATAATCATAGAAGACAGTGATGCAGTATTGCATTCGCATGAGCAAACTGACGAAGTTCTTGATGAAAATGATGAAGAATCCAAACAGAAAAAAATCATTCTTTTTGGAGGAATTGCTGTTATTGTTGTGTTGCTTATTACTGTTACTGCACTTTTGCTGATAAAAAAATCCTCTACAAAAAAAGTTGACAATTTCAGTCTCCTGGAAAACAAGCTTAAAGAAGCAAAAGCTCCCGTTATAGAACAGAGTAAACTTGAAAATATGATTGCCAAAGCAAATTATCTCTATGCAACAGGCGCAAAAGAAAAAGCTCTGACTCTGTATGAAAATATTGCCTACTATTCGCAGGCCATCTCACAATACAATCTTGGTGTTGCCCAAATGAAAAACAAGCAGTATGCACTGGCGTTGAAAACATTTCAAAATGCGATACTCAATGATGAGAAAAGATGTGTAAGCGCTATAAATGCGGCAGTATGTTCATTACATGTAAAGGATCAATCCAGTTTTAAATACTACATCGACCTGGCTTATGCCTATTTGCCATATGAGATCAATTCGCCTTTGTACTCATATTACTATACCCTTATAAGCTATTATAACAAAAACTATCTTGGTGCTTTAAATGCTCTCAAAAATACAGATCATCCTGCATATCCGGTTATACAAAATCATTTAAGCGCGAAAATCAATGCTTTGTATAACAATAACTATGATGCAATTGATGCTTTGGAAAAAATAAATGAAGAGGTAGATGATTTCAGCCTGGCTCTGCTGTATGCGCGGATAGGTGACTTTAATCTTGCAATTGACCATCTCAACACTGCTATCACAAAAAACAATCAGCCCCTCAGGGCAAAATTGGCACGCAGTTACATAAACCTTAAAGCAGGACATACAAAAAAAGCGGCATCACAACTCAAAAAAGTTACAGATGAATATCCGCAAAAAATTTATAAGATTTATCCTGTAAGTGTCAAACTCAAAGATGCTTTATTTGACCCCCAAAAAGCCCAAACCCTCTACAGGAAAAAAATTCAGAATTCAAAATTTCTTAATTTTCAGAAAATATTTTATTTTTCACCCTATAAAATTTTTAATGCAAATCAGACAATCAGCTACATTAGAAAAGGAAATGCAAATATATATATTGACAATATCCAATCTGCCCAGCAATACCTGAAAAAAAGCTATTCTGCATCAAATGTTGATATAGGCATAACAAAAGCCATTAAAAAGGCTCTTTCTTTAAAAATTCGAGAGGCAAACCAGGACTTGCAGCAACTTGTTAAAATACAGCCCAAACACTCTATTTTACACTATAATTTAGCCTTGACCTATGCACAAATGGGAGATATGCTCCAGGCAAACAAACACTTTTTACGTTCCTATCACTTAGATGCCAAAAACTATCTTTCCGGTGTTTATGCTGTCATGACCAGCAAACTTATAAATAAAGATTACACAAAACTGGAATCTATTTTGAAAGATTCCCTCTCCGGCGAAAACAGCAGTGAAGAGATTGACTTGTACAATACTCTTTTACATATCAACGACAATGACTATCTCTCAGCAATTGAATGGCTTGACAAAGACTACAAACAAAGACCTTTGTATCTTATGCTCAAGGTACTTATTGGAATGAAAACAAAAAATTTGGACAGAGCAAAATCTGCTGCATCCAAACTCACAGTCATGTTTCCTCATGATATCCTGCCGCATATGATCTATATAGATACACATTTTACCGGGTATACCATACCAAAATACGCAGAAGAGGTCTTGAAATACTTAAACACTCAGCAATTCACCTATACTGATTTATATTACGGCCCTTTCATTACAAGATACACATATATACAGGAACATTTAATCACCGGAAGGCTCTACTACCTACAAGAGCAGCTAAAGTATGTTTTACAGACAAAAGATACTGATATACAGGACATAGAAAGCGCTTTGGCTTTGACACTCCTGTATAATAAAAACTTTGAAGAAGCCTATACCCATTACAATCATTTAATTGACGAGTTAAAAGTACAGGATGCTTATACACTCTATTTGGGAGCTGTTGCATCAACTGCGGCCAAACATCATGCCAATGCAATAGCATTGCTTGAGTTATCAAAAATGAAAAATGAAAATTTTTATGAAGCCAGATATGCACTCGCCCTTTTGTATATGGAGATCAAGAACAATGAAGGAGCAGCCATTCAACTGCAAAAAATAGATGATGACAGCTTCGAATCAGAATATTTTGAATTTAATATTGATACAGACAAACTCTTGTTTATGAAAGAGCATCCCAATGGATAATAAACTGCTTTCTAAGTAAAATAACCGATTAGAGAGTGAACTGCCTGGACTTCATTGTTTACTTTAGTGTCCAGTCTGAAATTCTTTGGAAGATACAGTTCGGTAACGCTGTTCGTTGCAAACCCGTATCTTGTCCCTTTGTGCAAGGTTTCTCTGACTGGGATTTCTATAGCAATCGGCGCAAAACTCTGCTTGAGTCTATGGAGAACTTTTATTTTATTGTTATGGGTATCTACAAACAAAAGTTCTGCACGTTCATTTAAATCATAAAAGAGCTTTGATTTTTTTGATGTTCTTGCCCCCCTTGTGGTTTTGACATTCTCAAGACGTCCGCTTAAAGGGATCCGCAATATACCGACATTTCTGTAATCTGATTCTATAACTATTCTGTAGGCATACTCACCGCTTTCAAGTGTATCTATAGATTTTACAGTGCCGTCAACAGGAGAGACTACGGCTTTGTCATCCAAAAAAGTATTCTCTCTTTCCGGATTTCTGAAACTGTACATAAAAAACAGTGCAAGAACAAAAGCAGAAAATGAAAAAAACTCTAAATCCAAAAGCCCAAATACCAGGGCGGCAAACAAGGCATAAAGAATATATTTATACCCGTTTTTGCTTATAATAAAAAGGTTATTTTTCATCACTTTTTCCGTCACTGTTCTCGGTGTCTGTCATGGTGGCATCTGCTTTTAGCTCTTCTTCAATACTCTCGCTGTTTTCTACAACTTTAGACTCTATGCCATTTTCTTTTTCAAAATTTATAATAATTTCTCTGACTTCGTCTCCTGTAATATTCTCTTTTTTATAAAGCAGTGCAACCATTGCTTCAATCGCCCCACTGTACTCTTTTAAGCGGTTGACAACGGCTTTATAGTGCTCATCCAATGACTTTTTGATGTATTCATCCATCTCCTCTGCCATTCTTTCACTGTACTCACGTGTCGCCTGTTGCGGACCGCCCAAAAATGACTGACGGGATTTTTCAAGCACCATAAGTCCTGCAATATCACTCATCCCGTATGTCTGAACCATTGATTTTATAATGTCTGTGGCACGTTCCAAATCATTTCCCGCACCTGTAGAAATTTCACCGATAAATACTTCTTCGGCAGCACGCCCGCCAAGCAGAGTATCTACTTCTGCCCACAGTTCATGCATCTGCATCATATATTTGTTTTCTTCAGGCTTGTTCAGTGTATAACCAAGTGCTGCCAAACCACGAGGCACTATAGAGACTTTGGAAACTTTTTTTGCTCCGTCTGTTGTCTCTGCCATCAAAGCATGTCCGCTTTCATGGTAAGCAACAATTTTTTTCTCTTTAGGATTGATACGGCGAGATTTTTTAGCAAGTCCTGCCAAGGCACGCTCAACCGCTTCATACATATCTTTTTGTTTCACTGTTTTTTGACTTTTTCTTCCCGCAAGCAGTGCTGCTTCATTGACTATATTTGCCAGGTCTGCTCCCGCGAGTCCCGCTGTCAAACGGGCCAACTCTTCTAAATCCACATCTTTGTCTATTTTGACATTCTTTACATGTACTTTCAAAATTTTGACACGCCCTTCAAAATCCGGTTTGTCAACAAGGACCTGTCTGTCAAAACGTCCGGGACGCAACAGTGCCTGATCTAAAATTTCCGGTCTGTTGGTTGCAGCTAAAATTATGACAGGCGTATCTGTTCCAAAACCGTCCATCTCTGCCAAAAGCTGATTGAGTGTCTGTTCCCGTTCATCATTTCCGCCCATAACGCCGCCGGCTGCACGGCTTTTACCGATAGCATCTATTTCATCTATAAATATAATACTCGGCGCATCTTTTTTAGCCTGTTCAAACAGATCTCTTACACGCGCAGCACCTACACCGACAAACATCTCTATAAAACTCGAACCGCTGACTGAGAAAAAAGGGACTTCCGCTTCTCCGGCAACAGCCTTTGCAAGCAGTGTTTTACCGGTTCCGGGACTTCCGACCAGCAAAACACCTTTTGGAATTTTTGCACCGATTTCCACATAACGACCGGGATATTTTAAGAAATCTACAATCTCCTGCACCTCTTCTTTCGCTTCTTCCACACCGGCTACATCATCAAACTTTGTATCCGGTTTTTCCGAATTAATCAGCTTTTTGGAATTTCCCATTCCAAGCAGTCCCCCACCCATACTTTTTTGCATACGGCCGGCAAAAAACATCCAGATGGCAATGATAATCAAAAATGGGAACAGCCAGCCAAACATCTCGGTAAACCAGTTTGTTTCACTGAAGCCTGTATAGTCGATTTTTTCTTTGTCCAAAAGCTTTATAAGTTCATTGTCCCCTTTGACAACTCTTGTTGTGTAGATTTTTGAACCGTCTGTTGATATGGCCCTGATATATGTCTGGCCTATTTCAACTTTTTTTACTGCTTTGGATTTCACAAGCGCTTTAAACTCTGAATAGTCAACCGGCTTAATTCTTGTTGTTGATGTTCCCATCACAGAACTGTTGCCGGCACCTTCTCCAACCATTACTTTAAACAACAAAATTACTACTACTGAAAATATTGCAAATGTTATCAGTGGATTTTGATTAAAAAAGTTGTTATTGTTGTTTTTGTTTTCGTTATCTGCCATTTTTATTTTTTCTCTCTTTTTAAAACTAATGTAACCCATTCGTCCTGGGCTATTCTTTGTGTTATTTTACAGTCTTTATAAGCATTGAGAACTTTTTCTTCATACTTATTCAGTATACCTGATAAAATCAAGATTCCGTCCTCTGCCATTGCTTTTTTCAGATCATTTGCAATAAAAGTCAACACATCTGCAACTATGTTTGCCACGACTATAGTGTACTTTTCATCCAAATTTGAAGCAGAACCTTCCCATATGGAGTGAAACTCCAAATTATTCAATTTTGCATTTTTTATAGAATTTTCGACCGATACAGGGTCCGTGTCACAAGCATCCACGACAGCTCCAAGCTTCATAGCTGCAATGCCCAGTATACCGCTGCCGCAGCCTACATCCAAAACTCTGTCATTCTTTTTCACATGTTGAGAAATTGCGCGCAAAGAAGAAGCAGTTGTCGGATGATGCCCTGTACCAAAAGCAAGCGCCGGATCTATTACTATGTTTATCAGGTTTGGATGATTGTCATTCCATGTAGGATGGATGTAAAATTTATCTATAACAAGGGGTTCTATACTGTTTTTATAAGATTCTACCCAGTCATTGTTTTGGAGTTTTTTTTGTGTACACTCTACGTCTACAGATTTGCCGAGTGCTTTTTGTAAGGCCTCTGCAAACTGCTCAATCCCCCACATTATAGTGTCGAGTTCTTCTTCACTTCTTATAATGAATCCGTTGTCTGTCTCTTCAAACCCGATCGGTAAAGTATCTGCCAAAAAATCTGCAAAGAGTTCATGATGTGAAGAGACTTTCACTACTAATTCGTAGTAATGCTCTTGCATTACTCAGATACACCCATCACGGCAGCAAGTTTTTCTTTTAAAACCTGAGGCGTAAACGGTTTTACAATATAATTGTTTACTCCGGCTTTAAGTGCTGTAATAACCTCTGCTTTTCCACCTTCAGTCGTAACCATAATGATAGGTGTATCTTTAAAGCGCTCATCCGCACGAACTTTTTTGACAAGCTCAAGCCCGTTCATCTCAGGCATATTCCAGTCTGTGATCAGCATATCAATATCAGGATTTGCGTCCATTTGCGCCCAGCCTTCAACACCGTCTGCACCTTCAAGTACATCTTTATAACCAAGTCGAGCCAATGTATTTTTTATAATACGGCGCATTGTAGAACTATCATCAACAACAAGTAATTTCAATTGAAATCCTTTACATAATATTTTGCATAATTTATATCTAATAATAGCAAAATTCTGTTTGTTTTGCTATTAATTTACCAATTTAAACATTTTGGCTAAATCCAACCTGCCCTCATAATAAGCTTTTCCTATGATAACACCATCCACTTCACCCGTGGCTATCAAAGCTTTTATATCATCTTCATCTTTCACACCGCCGCTTGCAATTGTGCTTATTTTACCGGCTCTTGCGATATCAAGCGTAAAATCTACATTGACGCCGCTGAGTGTACCGTCTTTGCCGACATCTGTGCATATTATCGCCTCTACACCGGCATTTGCAAACTCTTTTGCCAGATCAGTCGCACGCATGGTACTGACTTCGTCCCAGCCTTCGACTGCCACATATCCGTCTATGGCATCTATGCCTACTGCGATGGGATATTTTGCCGCCATATCTCTTACAAACTGAGGATCTTTTACCGCAATAGAACCTAAAATAATCCTGTCAATTCCGATATCCAACATCTTTTGAATCGTTGCTTCATCACGAATACCACCGCCAAGTTCAAGTTTTACATCTGAGTTTTGACGAATTTTGATGATTTGTTCAAGGTTTTTAGGCTCTCCCGCAAATGCACCGTTTAAATCAACCAGATGCACCCACTCCGCACCCATTTCTTCAAATTTTTTCACTAATTCATAAGGCTCGTTTGAGTAGATTTTCGCACTCTCCATCAAACCTTTTGTCAAACGGACTGCTTTGCCGTCTTTTAAATCTATTGCCGGATATAATGTCATATTTCTCTCTTCCTTTTCTCTTACAGTTGTATAAAATTTTCTAAAATTTTCAAACCGTTTTTATGGCTTTTTTCAGGATGGGGCTGTATTCCCATTATATTACCGTGAGCAACGGCAGAAGTAAATTTATAGCCATAATATGTTTCTCCGATAATGTCATTGGCATCTTTACATGCAACATGGTATGTATGTACAAAATACAGATAATGCTCATCATCCAGTCCTGCAAACAGAGGATGCTCTTTTGTAAACATTCTGTTCCAGCCCATATGCGGAACCTTCAAAGGTTCATTGAATTTTTTCGTATCAAACTTTACAACACTGCCTTTTATAAGCCCGAGCCCTTCATGTTTGCCAAACTCTTCGGAATTTTCAAACAAAAGCTGCATTCCGAGACAAATTCCAAGCATCGGTTTGTCACTCTTTGCAAATTCCTTTATGGACTCTACCATATTCCGTTCATGCAAATGCTGCATCGCATCACCAAAAGCACCGACACCGGGCAATATCAGCTTGTCATACTCTTTAAATTTATCAGGATTACTCTCAACTACTGTCTCTTGTCCAAGCTTGGCAAACGCATTTTTCACACTTGCCAAATTTCCCATGTTATAATCAATTATTGCTATCATTATTCATCTATCTTTAATTTTGTAAATTTGATATATATTGCCAAAGAGACTATCAGTATACCTACACCCGCAATAATATACATAGAATAGATCAGCTTGTTTGGATCTGTAATTGCAAACTTGAATACAAGCATTAATGCTTCAATGGAAAGTGCAATAATGATAGAACCCAAAAAGCGGACCATCGTTTTGTGCGGGCCTGCTATGTCATGTTCTTTATAGCGTCCTAATATCTCCTCTTCAATAAGGGTTTTGGAAAGATCAAAAATTGCCAAAGAGAGTGTAAGCAAAATTGTTGCTTCAAAAACATCTTTAATCTGAAAATGACCTATTGAAATTCCATATTCAAAAAAACTCTCTATCCCTTTTACGAAAAGCAAAAGTGCTATAGCCACCAAAGCAAATGCAAAAGCACCATAAGTCCACTTGAAAAATTCTCCAAAGAATATATCCATTTTATTGAGATGTGCAATTTTCAACACTTCTTCAAGCGGCATATCAATACATGCCACATACCTGAGCGAACCGTTTTCATCAAATATAGGCGCTGATGCCGTTACAGTCAAATCACCTGTAATGAGTGACGGATATGGATCGGTAATCGTACATCTGCCTTCTCTGACTGCACGATAGTAGTATGCACGGTCAGCACGAATCTTTCCTATATCATCATCTATCCGATCATCTTTTGTAAAAGTCGGACTTACCTGTACACCCTTGTGGTCAAGAAGATACACTCCCTCACAGTTTTCAAGATCTGCTTTTATTTTAAGCAGTCTCGGCATAATCATATCTTCACTTAAAGAAGGAAGTCTATTGGGAATATTCTTTGAAAAAAGGTAACAAAAATATGCTCTGGCTTTTGTTCTGCCTTCGGCAAAATGTTGAATATCTATAGGAACCATACAAGTCACTCCTTCTTAATTTATTTGAATTATATCAAAGATTTACTATTATTGGTATAATGTCATTGATGAAAAAAGATATTAAAAATATTGCTATTGTCAGACTCTCCGCACTCGGAGATATAATCAACAGTGCAGTTGTATTGCAGTTTATCAAAAAAGAGTATCCTGATGCAAAAATAGACTGGATAAGTGAAGAGATTTTTTCAGATATTTTACAAAACAACAAACACCTGCATACAGTTCACACTGTCAATCTAAAAAAACTCAAAAAGACAAAAAGCTTTTCCTTGCTACAAAAAACATTCGCTGAGCTCTCTATGCTGCCCGATTATGATATTATAATAGATATGCAAGGACTTTTAAAGTCAGCAGCAGTTGCCAGAATCATAGGGAAAAACACCCATGGTTTTGATAAAAATTCAATACGTGAATCTTTGGCCGCACTTTTTTATAAAACGACCTCCTCTGTCCCGTATGAAGAAAATGTTATAAAGCGCAACTGCTTTGTTGTTGCTGACGCTCTCGGATTTGAGATTACTGATGCTATGATTTTAAACAAAGAACCCATTTTTTCACAAACAAAAGAATTTTCACTGCAACGTGAGAAAAAAAACATTGCCTTTGTGATAGGCGCTTCCTGGCCTTCAAAAATTTATCCAAAAGAGTCTGTTGCGGACATTTGCAATAGACTTCAAGAGCAGTGTTACATTATTTGGGGCAATGCATCTGAAAAAGAGGATGCTGAGTGGATTGTGCAACACTCCAAGTATGCCGAACTGGCACCAAAACTCACACTGGGAGAACTTGTATCTTTTATATCGAGCATGGATCTGCTTATAGGAAATGACACCGGTCCGACACATCTGGCATGGGCGCAAAATATACCCTCCATTACACTTTTGGGTCCGACTACCACGAGAATGATTTACGAAACGCCAAAAAATACAGCACTCAAATCACCCTCAAAGGTAAATATTCTTAAAATTAATAAAAATGACTTCTCCATTAAAGAAATTCGTCCTGAAGATGTCACACAAAAAGCAAAGGAGCTGTTAACTAATGGGCTATAATTTCCTCCTCGTCATTGAACATATTTTAATGCTAGTGCCGCATAAAGCACGCAAAGCATTTTTTACCTTTTTGGCCTTTATCGGCTACAAATCAGCAAAAAAATATCGCCGTATCGTCAGACAAAACCTCAACTATGCCTTTGACAACAGTATGAGTGACGAAGAAATTGACACCATCACACGCTACAGCTTTAAAAACCTGCTCTATAACTTTTTACACCTTATGGAAATGCGCCATTTGAGCAAAGAAGAAATTGCCAAGAGAATTACAGTAATAAATAAAAAAGAAATTGAGAGAATTCACAAAGAAGGCGTGCCGTTATTTATGTGACTCCCCATTACTGTGCCTGGGAACTTGGTGCGGCAGGACTTGCTTTACATGTAGAGCCCATTGCTCCTGTATACAAAAAGCTCAAGAACAGAATCTATGAAAAATGGCTGCTCGATGCAAGAGCAAGGTTTGGCAACACCAATCTTGAGAAAACAAATGTTGTCAAACCTCTTATACGCCTTATAAAACAGGGAAGAGCCAGCGGGATTTTAATAGATACCAATATCAATGAGAAAGAGGGTGTTATGGTGAATTTTTTAGGCAAACCGCTGCGTATGACGGCAACACCTGCTTATTTGGCACGCAAATTCAATGCCGCCATAGTGCCCGTACACATAAGAACTGATGATGAAGAAAATTACACAATAATTATAGCTGATGAGATAAAAATTGATAAAACAGAGAATGAAAAAGAAGATATACAAAAAGCAACACAACTTCAAGCCGACTGGCTCACTTCCATCATCAAAAAAGAGCCAAAGTTTTGGTTTTGGCTCCATCGTCGATGGAAAAACGACAAACCCGAAATTTATACCTGATTTTTCGTTTCACACTCTTGCGTTCTGGCTTCAAAAAGTTTTAAAATTGCAAGAAAAAAGCTGTTATTGCAGGCCCTAAAATCATTCCCCAAAATCCGAAAGTTGTCAGCCCTGCAATAATTGCAAAGAAAATAATAAGTTCGTTGAGCTGTGCATCACTCTCTTTGAGCAGTCGATTATTTATCTCCTTAATTATCAAAGGCTTCACAAAAGTATCTGCTATAATGGAAATCACAATAATTGAATAGAGTGCTATAAAAACAGCATTTGCATTATGTCCTACCGAAAATTCATAAATCATAAACGGAAGCCACATTAAAATTCCTCCTATAACAGGAAGTAAAGAAGCAAATCCGTACATAATGCCAAAGAGCAGGCCGTTATAGCCCATAAAAGAGACTGCTATACCAAAGAGTGCACCTTCAAACATTGCCGTAGCGATGATGGAATAAAAAACAACACTCATAACAGCGGAGAGTTCCCGTGCAAGTAAAGTACTGTCTTCAACAGACATCTGGACAACACGTTTGAGAAACTCTACAATTGTAGAACCGTTATACAAAGCAAAAAAGTAAAAAACAATGACCAAAAAAGCATTTTTTACAAAACCTGCACTGAATGTTCCAATTTTTGCAGCTACATGTAAAGCATTTGTAGTCAAACTGTTGATATCTATTCCTTTTAAAGAATCTGCAAGATAAGGTTTTAAAAAGAGCAGAAATTTCGGTGGATTGGTAATCAGCCCGTTTATATAGAGTTCTATATTTTGCAAACTGCTCGGCTCCAAATTGTTCAGCTTGATTGTGAGTGTTGCCAAAAAGTAACCAAGCGGTGCAAAAAAGAGCATGGCAAGCAGCAGACTTGATACAAATGCCGCCAACAAACGAGAGGAAAACAACTCTTCAAAATAGTTATTGATCGTAGCCGTAGAAATTGCCAATAAAGCGGCAATAGTCATCACAAGCAAAAAAGGTTCATACAGAAGATACATCCAGTACAAAGAAGTAGCAAACAAAACAGCTATAAAATATTGTGATTTCATCTAAAAAAGTGTCCCGTCTTCATTTACACATGACATATTTAAGACATCGTAGGTTGCGGGTGTTGCCCGTCTGCCCTTTGCTGTCCGTTCCAAATAACCGTTTGCAAGCAGATACGGTTCCAAAACATCTTCTACCGTTCCCTCATCTTCACTCAAGGCTGCCGCGATAGTGCTCAGCCCATTGCACGTCCTTTGGCACTTGCTAAAAGCGTCAGCAGACGCAGATCCATTTCATCAAAACCGTGTGAATTGATGCCCAGTTCATCCAATGCATATCGGGTACGCTGATGGTTTATATTTTTTTCATCGGCAACTTCCGCAAAATCTCTCACGCGACGCAACAGACGCAGGGCAATACGTGGTGTTCCACGACTTCTTTTTGCAATCTCCAGAGCCGCTTCATGAATGATTTGGCATTCGAGCTTATTCGATGCCTGCACAATGATTTTTGCCAGTTCTTCCTGATTGTAAAAATTCATGCGAAAACTCATCCCAAACCTGTCTCTTAATGGATTTGAAAGCATTCCCGCCCGTGTTGTCGCTCCTATAAGCGTAAATCGAGGCAAATCAATCTTGACCGTCTGTGCAGCAGGACCACTGCCGATGATAATATCTATTCTATAGTCTTCCATAGAAGAGTATAGAATTTCTTCAACGGCAGGAGAGAGCCTGTGTATTTCATCGATAAAGAGAATGTCCCCCTCTTCCAGGTTTGTCAGAATTGCTGCCAAATCACCGCTTTTTTCTATCATCGGTGCGGCTGTTACTTTAATATTTGCATTCATTTCATTGGCGATAATCAAGGCTAAAGTTGTTTTACCAAGTCCCGGAGGTCCGTAGAACAAAACATGATCAAGTGCTTCGTCTCTTTTTTTTGAAGCTTCTATAAAAACAGCAAGATTCTTTTTAATCTGTTCCTGCCCTATATATTCACTCCAGGCATCAGGACGTAATGTAACTTCGCTGCTCTCTTCTTCAAGAGAAAAAGTTTCAATATCTACAACTCTTTCCATTAGTATATATGTTCCTCTGTCGGAAATTTACGGTTCACAACCTCATCCGCATACTCTTGCAAAGCTTTTTTAACCAGAGTGGCCCCATCAAGATATTTTTTTACAAATTTTGGAGTAAATTCTTCAAAAAACCCCAACATATCAGAAAATACCAAAACCTGGCCGTCTACATCAGCACCTGCACCTATTCCTATAACCGGTATCGTCACACTCTGTGCGACCTCTTTTGCAACCTCGGCTTTTGTTCCTTCTATCACCATACAAAAGGCACCTGCTTCTTCAACTGCCTTGGCATCTTTGAGGAGTTGTTCTCTTTCATCAGCACTTTTCCCTTTGACTTTGTATCCGCCTTCACTTCTTACCGACTGTGGCAAAAGTCCTATATGTCCACATACTGCAATGCCGTTCTCTGTCAAATGTTGAATAATCTCTGCTTTGTCTGTTCCGCCTTCTATCTTCACAGAGTCTGCCGGTGTCTTTTGAAAAACTTTTATAGCATTATGTAAAGCATCTTCTTTACATGTATAGGTTCCAAAAGGCATATCACAAATCACAAAACTGTTTTGTGCCCCTTTACAAACGGCATTTGTGTGATAAATCATTTGTTCCAATGTGGTACTGATTGTATCATTGCGGCCTGCAAAGCTCATATTTAAACTGTCACCAACCAAAATCATATCTGCACTTGGTTCGAGCAGTTTTGCAAAGAGTGCGTCATAGGCCGTTATCATTACCAAAGGCTTTTCACCCTTTCTTTTTTTTATAGCTGTTATCGTTAATTTTTTACTCATTTTAAAACTCTTTATTATATTATATAGATGTATTTTAGCCAAAAATTGCTATAATCTGAACTATACAGGAGAATTATTTTATGGGTATAAGAAGTGATTTAGAAGAAAACTTTGATTTTGAAATTATTGATGAGTTTTTGGATCACTATGCTATGATGGTTGAGAGCATGGAAGTTATGATTCTTGACCTTTCAAAACCCAATATGTACGAAAGAAGTGTCAATGAACTTTTTCGTGTATTTCATAATATAAAATCAGCAAGCGGTTATTTGAAAATCATACCAATGAATAAACTGGCTGCTTTTGTTGAAGATGAGCTTGAATCTTTACGTCAAAAAAAACCGCCTGTCAGTGATGAAACAACAGACTGGCTGTTAAATATCAGTGATATGTTTGCTGTTTGGAATGACGACTTGAGACAGAACAACAAACTCAGTAAAATAAAATACTCCTTATTAAAAATCCCTGACTTGGAAAAATAATTTGAAAAACTTAGTAGCATACATAACATCCGGCTATCCGGAAAAATCTTTTACAGTTGACTTGAGTCTCGCCCTTGCACAAAGCGGTGTCGACACTTTGGAACTCGGTGTTCCTTTTTCAGACCCTGTAGCTGATGGTCCTCTCATAGAAAAAGCAAATCACAAATCACTTGAACTTGGATTTAAATTTAAAGATTTACTTGAAATTTCCAAAGAGATTGCCCCTCAGGTAGATACACTCTGGATGGGTTATTTCAACAGTTTTTACCAGCAAAACATGCAAAATCTCATTCCTTTGGCAAAAGAACTTGGCATAAACGGACTGATTATTCCGGATGTTCCCCATGAAGAGGCGTTGACATACAAAGATTTATTTCAAAGCAACGGTATTGCAAACATCTCTTTTGTTGCCCCCACAGACAGCGAAGAGAGGATACAGACTGTTGTCAGCGATGCGCAAAAGTTCATCTATATGGTTGCTTACACCGGTATTACAGGCTCAGGTACGGCAGAAGATCTGCAGCCTTTTTTGCACTCTATCAAAAAATACACACAAACACCCGTATATGTAGGTTTCGGTGTAAACGAAAAAACAGCAAAAGAAAAAGTGCAAGGTGCTGACGGGGTCATAGTCGGGAGTGCTTTTGTAAAAATTTTACTCAACAATGATTTAAATTACACACAGAAAATCGCGCAATGCAGCGAATTGGCCAAGCTCATTAAAAACGAGATAAACACTTAAGGCATAATTTCAAAAAGCACCAGCAGTGTTTTTTGAAAAATATTTTCATTGTCATCGCTCACCATAAGGTATTTGTTTGCCTCAACACGAGTGAGCCCTTCAAAATTATCAAGTTTCCAACCGTTTGAGGAGTCGAGTTTTGCTAAAACTTCACTCTTGCAGATATACTTCGCATTGCAGTTGTTGAGCTGTACTTTTATCAGACTGCTCATCCTTCTTCGCGTCAAATAATTAAAATCACGAAGTAAAACCAACACACTGTCCTCATCAAAAAACTCCAAAGCTACAATACTCCCATCCGCCATAAACTTAAAAAGATGCTCTTTGCTGTAGAGCGTTTTGTATTGCGGGTCTGCATTTTTCAAAGGACTCTCCGGTGCCGTCACAACACCATATTTGTCATTACATGTAACGGCTTCGAGCCCTTTGTTTTTGCTGGCATAATTATTTTTGTTTTGCAGATCTTTATGAATTTTTATTTTCTTTATTTTCAATCCGTTTTTTGAGTACCAAACAACACGCTGTTTTCTCTCAAACGATACCAGCAGTCTGTCTTTGCAAAGTGCCAAACCTTCCGCATCCCTTTTTTTCTTTTTTAACTTCTTCCCTTTTTTGTTTTTCAAAACATAAGCATCCAGATATTGCAAACTGCTGATTTTATTCTTTCGAATATTTATGAAAAATTTATATAAATATCCCTGGTCACTGACAAAATAAACAAACCCGTTTTCATACACAAGATCTGAAATTTCATGAAAAGGAATACGTTTTTTAGTCTCAAAATGTAAGATTTTTGCATCAAGTATTTTTATTTTTTGTTTCGTTACATGTAAAGTATTGTCTGGAGTAATTTTATACGCAGTAATTTGTCCATGAAGTTGTAAAAAAAACAATAAAGCAAAGAAAAAATATTTCAAAAGTTTTGCCTTTTTTTTGGTCTCCCTACGTGAAACCATAGATGTTCATTATAATGCTATTTACAGGAGTTTATAATATTATTAAATAAATTAAGCCCCTAATTAAGCCCCTAAAAAATAAAGTCATTTATTGACAAGCATATCTAAATTTTATACAAACCAACTCCATCGTTAAAACCTGATAACATTTCTTCATCCCATCGTTTCTCTTTAAGATGTTCTTCATATGCTTCTTCCACATCATCAAGCTCTTCTGTTTCATTGGAATGCAAAAACTTTTTAACCACCTGCTCTATAAATCTATTCTTCTTTTGATACTCCTGTGCAAACTCTTCATTTGAAACAAACTTCACAAGTGGCTCTTGTTTATAGCAATGGGTGATTATTTTCATATTTTTCACTTCTTGAATATATTTATCATAACTATCAACAATCTTAAAGCCTCGTTTCAACGGCTCTTTATTTCTTAGTGTATCAATCGTTTCTATAATCTCATAATCTTTTATTTCTATATACCCATGAGCAATGAGTTTATCTATTGATGGTGGAAGATCCTTTAACGCTCTAGCACCATAATCAAACTCTTTGAGCTTTGGTAAGTGACATATCTCCTCTGATATCTCTGTTAGAGAATCACATATGAATATCTCCAATTGTTTTAAATTTGCTATCTCTGCTGGCAGTTGTTTTATTTTTGTATCACGCATAGTTAAGTCTTTTAGATTTTTTAAACTACACAATGAGACTGGAAAATTCACAAAAGGTATTCTGCATAAGCCCAACTCTTCAAGCTCCGGAAATTGTTTGATAAAATCTAATATACAAAGCCTTTTAAAAGATTGTATAACGAGCTTTTTAAGGTTATGCAGCGGTTTTTGTGATATTGGTAGAACCTCAAGAGCTAAACAGTTCTCAATAACAAGTATTTCCAAACTTGGCATTTCTACAATACTAAGTGGTAATGACTTGACCTTGGAACAGACAGCTATAACTAACTCTTTTAAATTTTGTAATTCTGCAATTTCATTAGGAATTATTTTTAGAGGAAGCCATATAAGTTTTAAACTTTGTAGATTTTTTAGTCTTGTTATTTCAAGTGGTAAAACTTCTAGCGTGTAGACATGATCAAGTGTCAGATCTTTGAGGTTTTGCAGATACTCTATCTCTGGTGCTATAAAGCCGTCTAGTTTTTTTGATGCTTCAAAGCTGATCTTTAAAGTTTCAAGTGAGAGCAGTTCCTCTTTACTCTTGCCTATGAGGTCATCTATTTTATACTCGTCTGCCCATGCTAAAAGCTTCTCTGTCCAAGTTTGTTCGTTGTGTGATGCTTTCATTACTTTATCTCCCTCTGTCTTTATAATAGTATCATTTTTATAGTTAAAGATGAAACAATTCCAAGGGCTATGGCAGTCCTGATGCGGCTATGCTGCGAAGGTTCTGGGTGGGTGGGTTCAGAGGCAACGATTGAATCCATCCCGCACAGAATGCCATGCCCTATTTACATGTAAGCAAAAAAAAGAGCAGCATTTACGCTACTCTTCCAAGAACTCCATGTTCAAATTCTACATAATCATAACTTAAATCTCTACCGATAGCACCATAATCTATATAGTTTTCTAAATGTGAGGGAATGGCACCGTATAAGCCCTCTTGCACCATATCGTACGCCAGTAGCTCATAAACATCAGTAAAACTGACATCATTACTATAATCATAAATATCAACATCATAGTTATCTATGCCGTTTTGTAACACCTTTCGTTCGTTGTAGCCCTCATGTGAGAGTAGTTTTAGTTTCAGTAACTCATCCTCACGCAGTGTATCAATAATTTCTGCCAGTTCATTCAGCTTGTAAATGTCGTCATATTCATCTATAGTTATATCAGCTTCATAATCAGTGATAAACAGCTCTTCGTGTCCATCCGTACCACTTACACTTTCGCCCTCATTTAGCACCTCTGAGAGAGCCTGTGCAAGTTCAAATGAACTCATCGGTAGTTCTAGCCATTTTCCAACTAAATGCCCTTCATTGTACGCCTGTAGGTCTGTTAAATATACTCGCATAATCTAATCCTTTTATCAAATGTTTTCGTAAAATATTTGTCGGTATTAACCGAAACTCTCAAACTGAAATCCCTCTAAGATTCAAGTTCTTTTGGCTCAAAAAGCCTTTTAACTTCCGACTGCTTGCACTGTTACTCTTTAAAATAAACTGGAACTACTTTTCATTTTATTTTGAAGATAGTGGTGTATGCTCTAAGGATTTAAAAGGCGTTGTGACAAAAGATAAACAAACAATAAAAACACGCAGTGTCACTGCTTAGATGAGAGCCCTGTGGCGATTGAACGATGTCACATAGATATAAGAGCTGTGCCGTAGGATGGTTAACATAACACAACACTCTGTAAGCGTAGCGGAAACTTTACTCGTAACGCAGAGAAGAGTTCAGTTTCTATAGAGTGTGTGTTATGTCTAAAGATTTACTTGGCTTGGCATCTGTGAATGTAAGGGAGTAATTTTAGCTTCATATTTATCTGAAGATAAACTTGCTCGTCTCATTCATAGTTGACAAGGTCAGTAATCGTCCAAAGCTATACCGATGTAAGCCTTAATGGCGTTTGAATGACAGGCTTCAAGCCGTGTAATAATAGTGAAGAGAGGCACGAACGGAGTGTTACATGTAAAGAAGAAAAAAACAACTAAACGCAGGAATATAAACACGCAGAATAAAGAAAACAATAAAAAAAAGATATGAGCCGTACCGTGTAGGCGAATAACGAAAGCAGACCTTGGCTGCTGTAGGAACGGAGTGAGACCGTGGCTCACGAAGTGTTGTGTGGTGTGTGGTGTGTGGTGTGTGGTGTAAGTGTGTAGCAATGTAATTGTAGAATGAACCACAATCTCGGTAACATATGAGAGACTCTATATGATCCCATAAAGGTGGTTCACTTATAATATACCTCATAGTTTTTTAATGGGCGGGGGTATTACATGTAACGGTATTTGGGGATTTAAAAACTAAGACTTCTTGCAAAAAAATAGAGACGCTCTATAAAGATTTTTGGTTTGAAGATAGCTTGAGGTAGTATGAAACAATGAGATTCATTTGTATTGAGGTATTAATAATAATTATCAATTATCTGTATCTTTTAGTAAGTCACATAAATCACACTCTAAAATATAGGCGATTTTATAGAGATGCTCGATATTGAAGTGTTGTTTTTTTAGGTAGATTTCTGCCTGTGAAACCAAACCTACAGATTTGTGCCCAAGTGCCTGAGCCAGTTGAAGTTGTGTATATCCTTTTAGTTTTCGTTGTTTTTTAACATTGTATCCGATTTGTTTATAGAAGTTATCTATTGTTTCAGATGGTAGCTCATCAGCATTTCTCAAGTAGTTATACCTAGTTTTTAAGATTAACTGAATGATAGGATGTTATTATATTTCTATCAACTAATCTTTACTAGTTTAAATAAAGGGGTATATCATGAAAAAAACATTATTGATGTTATTAATACTTAGTTCATTGGCTTTTGGTGTATCTGATACAGTTGATAAAAACATTGCAGAAAACAAGGAATCTCAAAGTAAAACTGTATGTCACAACAGCAAAGCATTAGATGTACAGCGCAGTGGGTGTTGCTCATGGCATGGAGGTGTAGCAGGTTGTTCAAGTAGTGGAAGAGTTGTATGTAACGATGGTACATTAAGTCCAACTTGTACTTGTGCTAAACCTATGCCAAAGCCATTTGGATAAGCATTTAATTAAAAAGAAACTAGTTGATTCACAGTTAATGAATAATACCATTGCATAATATAAAACTTGTACCGTGTTATGCAGTAAAAAAGTTTATGTAAGACTAAATTTTAATAGGAATTTATTATAGAAATAATAATAGGAATTATCATTATATGGTTTGTATGGGGCGTAATAAAACATATGTCAAAAGGCAAAAAAATTCTATATATATTACAGGAAGTAAGGATTGAAGCCCTTAAAAGTCCATCCCTATTTTCAGTTGGTTCAGATTTAAACAGTATAAGTGAAGAAGAAGCAGAAGAAAGAATTGCAGGATTATTGATATTGGCTTTAAGAGCAGATGGATATGATTTGTCGGATTATACAAAAAATATAGAAATTTCGATAACATTTAATAGAACTATCAGAGATATATATGATGCCCTTAAAAAAGAACAAATATCTAATAAATCACAGGTAAATGTGCCTATAATCGATATTGATGAAGATGAGATTCCATTTTAGGATATATCATATGAATGTGTTTAAAGCCAATAGGAGAGTGTAAAATGGAAGTTATTGTAGGAATTATAGTTGTTATTGTTTTATGGAGTTTCTTTAAGAGTGACAGTGGTAATGACATTAAAAAAGCAATAGGTGAAGCTTACTTAAATGAAGGAGAAATATTTCAAACATCTATACCATGGATTCATGCAAAAAGATTTGCAAAGAAACGTGGAGAAGAAATACGAGTATGGGATGATGGTGGAGAAAGTTTATCTGTTGAGATGTTAGTTAATGGAGAAGAAGTTACTGCAACACTAACATTAAATCAGGCAAATAGAACAACTTTTATTAGTGCTGACAATTCTGAAAGATTACGCAAAGAACGACAAAAATTATACGAATAATGATAAATCTATTACAATTTTTTATTATATTATTTGCAACAGTCTTACAAGCAACAAATTTATCTGACTATATCAATAAAAACAACTGTAACCAAATCATAGACAAACAAGTATTTACTATATGCTATGATTATAAAATGAAAGGTGCAAAGTATGTAGCCTATACACTTGATGGAAATAAAGTTAATGCTGTAAATATTAAAAAAAGAGAACGATTTTATAATGAGAAAACAATACCTGTAAAATACAGAAGTAAATCTAAAGATTATGTGCATTCTGGATATGATAGAGGCCATCTAGCTAATGATGCAGATTTCGATTATAGTAAAAAAGCATTGCGTAAAACTTATAGTATGGCGAATATTATTCCACAAGCACCAAAAGTAAACAGAAGAACATGGATTAAAGCTGAAAAACTAGAAAGAAAAGTGGCATCTAGTTTAGGTTCCGTTACAGTTATAAATGGTGTTGTTTATAGAACTAATCCTAAACGAATAGGAAAAAACAAAATAGCTGTTCCTACTGCATTCTGGAAAATAATATATAATGATATTAAAAATTACAAAAAATGCTTTTACTACAAGAATGATTTAGATGTCAATAGCAAAGGCGATAAATTAAAGAACCATCTAGTTGATTGTTCCATACTACTCAAAGGAATCTAAAATATGGCACTCATTATTAATAAGATATATTCGCAACAGGATATTAAAGATGAACTCAGCTGTACAGTTATGCGAGGGATGAACTATAAAAAGGATACGAATAGACTAGTTCTGATTCGAAATCATGTAAAAAGCATTTATGAAGATAAACAAGAAGGAGATATTTTATATTACACTGGTGAAGGTAGGAAAGGTAATCAAACATTAACCGGAGCGAATAGACGTTTACTTAAATCTAAACAATCTAACACAACAGTCTTTTTATTTGAAGTGTTTGCAAAGACAGAGTATACATATAAAGGTGAAGTGGAATTAATCAATGAGCCTTTTATCGAAAGACAACCTGACGAAGATGATAATTTTCGCAATGTATATGTTTTTCCATTAAAACTCAAAGATCGTATAGCTGCTCTTAATGACCAGGAAGCATTACAAAACATAGAGAAGAAAAAGTATAATAAGGTTAAGAGACTCACGGACGCGGAAGTATATGATAAAGCAAAACAAACAGAACAAAGTACACCTGGATATTCATATACAAAAGCTAAATGCTATCAACGCTCAGCTTATGTTGTTGAAGTAGTTTTGAGAAGAGCACAAGGTATCTGTGAACTATGTGACTTAGAAGCTCCTTTTAAAAAGAAAGATGGCACACCATATCTTGAAGTGCATCATATAAAGCAACTTGCAAAGGGAGGACCAGATACCACTGATAATGCTGTTGCGTTATGCCCTAATTGCCATAGAAAAATGCATACATTAAGTTTACCTTCTGATATTAAAAAGTTAAATATGATTGCTAATCCGAAGAAATATAATATCTAATAACAATAAAGGAACCTAAGAGTATAAAAAGTAACTCTAAAATAAAAACAGTAGAGTTTGAAACACCTTCATTTCTCGATGGAAATCCGTATGTATATCAGAAAGAAAATACCATTAAAGCACTTATGTTGTTTAAACCTGAAGAGCCGTAATAGTTAAAATAAGAAGGAGTAGTATATAATGTTATCTTGGATTACAAAGATATTTCAAATATTTAATTCTCAGAAAATCAACTCCCCACAAACTAGAGAGATACCATTTTTAGAGGAGTGGATGTTATCAGAAAAAAGAAAAGTCTTGGATCATGGTAGAAATAAAAGTTCAAGTAGTTTGAAAGAAAAAAGAGAGGTGCAATAAAGATGTTTCAAGGAACAATAGAAACCTCTCTTTTTGGTAAATTTTTCGGTAATTATTCTAAATTAGAATATGATGACGAAAAACTATATTTATTTAAAAAAAGTAGTCTTGAAAAAAGCTTTAATTGGATTAATGCTGATAGTTTTGCAGTAATTTTTTCTGGTTTATTTGGTTCAAGTCTTCAATTTTCATTTAACTCTCAGCTAATAAAAATCAAACTCTTAAAATCATTAGAATGTAAGAATAACATTCAAGTAATTAATAAAATACTCAAACCTATCATAGAAAATAAAATTGTATCTCAGCAACAAATCTTTCAACAATATACACAATTAGAATATTTACGAGATTCAAAAGTGAATTATTTAAATAATGAAATACTTCCTTTACTAAAGTTATATGAAGCAAATACTACTGAATGGAAAGAACATGTTTCTAAAGACCTTCTTTTATTTTTAGATACTTTATCGGATTATATTCCTCTCACAGATAAGATAATTAATATCTTGAGAAAGCAATTTGAAGCTACTATCCTCTCTTCACGAGCAAAATTTTATGACAATATCGAAGCAAACCCATTAACAGAGGAACAAAGACTTGCTGTAATCCGTGATAATGATAGAAACTTAGTCCTTGCAGCAGCAGGAACAGGAAAAACTTCAGTAATGGTGGCAAAGGCTCTGGATTTAATAGATAGAGGATTAGCAAATCCTGAAGAGATTTTAATACTTGCCTATAATCGTGATGCGGCAAAGGAGCTTGAAAAACGATTAAGTATTAGAGGTACTGCTGTTGCAATTGATAAAAATAATAGACCAAAGGTAAAAACTTTTCATGCACTTGGAAGACAAATTCTTCTTGATGGCAAACAATCTGTTTCAATATCCGTTTTTAGTGAAGATCAAATAAAGTTGGATATGTGGATATCTGAATGGTTTATACATAAAATACAGTCTGATCCAAAGTTTATGCAGACATTTATCGATTTGAGTTACCAGCCTATTAACCCTTTTGATTTTAAAACAAAAGAGGAATACGATAACTACATCAGAGATAATGAATATAGAACACTACAAAATGAGGTAGTTAAAGGCTATCAAGAGCTATGCATAGCAAACTGGTTATATCTCAACTGTGTAGATTATGAGTATGAACCCTCTTATGTAACTAAACGAAGGTTAGAAGTAGGTTTTGATTATAAACCTGACTTCTATTTGAGTTCAGCAGACATATATTTAGAACATTTTGGTATTGACAGAAAAGGAAATACTAGAGTAGGTATTGATAGTCAACAATATAATTTTGAAATACAGAGAAAAAGAGAGCTACATAAAGAGCAAAACACAACTCTTATCGAAACATATCATTATAATTGGGTCGAAGGTAAATTAGAAGATACTTTACTACAACACATGAAAGATCATGATATTACAATAAAACAGAGATCATCCGAGGAGATTTTTCAAAAACTCAATGAAAGTGGCTTTTTAATTGCTGGAATAAAAAAATATTTAAAATGCCTCCAAGCAATACGGGTAGAGAGGCTATCAGATGATGCTATATTAAATCGTTTAGAAGACTATAAAATTGCAAACTCTAAACAGTATCAAGAACTTTTATCTGACTTACATAAAGCCTATATTGGTGAGCTAAATAAACAAAATGCCATTGATTTTGATGATATGATTATTAAAGCTATTACAGCTGTAGATGATGGTTCTTTTAAACCTAAATGGACTTATATACTTGTGGATGAATTTCAAGATATTTCTGCTGCGAGAATGGAATTTTTAAAAGCTCTTATTAAAAATGGACCGAATCCTCGATTGACTGTTGTAGGAGATGATTGGCAATCTATTTATCGATTCTCAGGTGGTAAACTTGAATTAACAACACAATTTGAATCTCGAGTTGGATCTTCTTCTCAAACAATATTACAAAAGACATTTAGATATAACAATAGTATTGCACACACAGCTGGTGAGTTTGTCATGCAAAACCCTGAACAATATATTAAAAAGGTTATTACACATACACAAGTATCTTCACCTCAAGTTTATTTGTATGATAGCCAAGTAGATAATCAAGAAAATCTTGAATTAAAAACCCTACATCTTATTCAAGAGATTTTAAAACAAAACTCTAAAGCATCTATTGCTGTTATTGCACGATATAGATATCTACTAAAAGATACTAAAGAAGTTGTATATAAACATATAAAAAACTCTAGTATTAAGTTTTGGACATTTCATAGTTCTAAAGGTTTAGAAGCTGATTACTGTATTTTAATTGGCTTTTTTCAAGGTAAGACAGGGTTTCCTAATGAAAATAAAGAAGATGCTGTTGTAGAAGCACTTCTTCCTTCCCTTGATACTTTTCCACACTCAGAGGAGAGAAGACTTTTATATGTTGGGATTACTAGAGCTAAAAAGAAATGCTATCTTGTTGCAGATCCAAGAGCTACATCTGTCTTTATAAATGAATTACTTGCCCCAAAATTTGACATAGATGTTGTGTCTGAAACATTTAATCAAAGATATCGAGAAATTTTCAAATGTAATAAATGTACAAATGGGTATTATAAATTAAAACAAGGGAAGTACGGTAATTTTTATAGTTGTACTTCTGGAGCAGTTTGTAAATCGAAACCTCGAATATGTGAAAAATGTGGTGCTCCTTCAATTGATTATGAAAAAGAGAGTATATGCCAAAACCCAAATTGTCTCAACAGCATAAAAATTTGTGACAAATGTGGAAGACCTATGAAAAGGAGGAATGGTAGATTTGGAGAGTTCTGGGGTTGTACTGGCTATGGAATTCCAGGTGATCAATGTAAAAATACATGGAAAATTTGACATTATTGTTATATATTGACAGTAATAAAAGCAAGGAATAACAAATGGAATTTGTTATAGTAAAATTGAAGAATTTAGATTGCAGCTTTAATTATTTTTTACGCTCTCATTTTTTAGAAGATGAATCAAAAATTTCATTCATTTCTTTTTTTGCTTTTTTATAGGTTGCTTTTGTCACTCTCATTTCTCGAATTACATCATAAAGACTAATAGATATTATATAAATAATAGGAATTACAATAGTATTTGAAAGATAATATAAAATAGCAGTTGTCAAGATTACTAAAGAAAGGATAAAAATCATTTTACGTTTATTTAATAACTCATATGAACGTGATTTATAGCATCTTTTACGTGTTTTTTTGTCATACATCAAAAACTTACCTTTTGTAAACATAAATTAACAAATAAGGAGAAATTAACTTGGATATTTACATTTAAGCCTTTTGTCTTCTAATAAAAGTTGGTATATTGTAATCAATCTTAGGTGGTTTTCTTCTTAAAGATATATTTCCAAGGATAGGTTTTTTAATATTAAGCATTTCAGCCTTTGTCACCTTTCCATAAGAAGCAAGTATTTGTTCAATAGTAGTACAAAAACCCTTGATATGTGCTAAATCGGTTTCATCATGATTCTTTTCTAAACAACCTAGTCGAGGAGGTAATCCAGACCTAAAGGTCTGAATATCCTCAGGTGCGTGTGGTAGTTTTTATATTTCAATGCAACTAAATCATAGGCACGCCGCCGGACACTCCAGCTTTAGCTGGTAGTGTTCCGTGCGACTAGGCGTGTCATCTATTTATGTCTTCGTTGAAAAGGCTAAGTAAGATAAAAACCACGCACTATATATATTATATAAGTGCGCGTTTTGGTAAAAACGTGCAAAATTGCGTGTTTTTATTTTTCTACTAAGATGCCATATTTCCCAAAAGCATCTGCTTCTCCTCCATACATTTACGGAGTTTTTCTTGAAGTTCTACAATCACGCTATTATTAGGCATGTTGACTTGTATAGATTCATATTGATTGTCAGCATTAGTTAACGCATTATCTAATACAGAATTTCGCTCTTGCTGCTGTTGGCTGCTAAATTGCTCATCAATCTCTTTAGGAGGATTTTTAATACGCTCAATCTCTTCAATCTTAAATTTTGCACCTTTAAGATTACACTTCCCATCAAATACAAGTTTAGCAATAGATTCATCTTCTTGTAAAATCTGCAATGCCTCACTTATGCTTCTTGGACTTACAGCATAAATGATTGAAGCCTTAGGAATTGTTATTTTTTTTCTCCCAGTGTCATCTCGGCTCTTCTGTATTTCCATCGCTGCAATCATAGCTTTTTGAGAAGTACTCATATGTCTTCGGTTAGAATTGAGTAATATACTCTTTTTTTCTGCTTCCTCGTAGGTACCTTCAAAGACTTTAAAAGCAGGCTCTACACCTGCTTCTTGAGCGGCTTTATACCTATTTCTTCCATCAAGGATTTTGTCTTCAAAGAGATAGATAGGTTGACTTTCATCATACCCATCAACTTCCATTGAACTTATAAGAGCTTGTAATTCTTTATCACTCATCATCGGATAAACATCTGCTATTTTATGATTACTGTACTGCTTCATTTTCATCCCCTATGTAAAAAACCAATTCTTTTGCTGCTCTTGTCAAAGCGACATATTGCAGCTTCTTATCTGCTCCTTTAGATATATCTGCCCAGTTAATACCTGCAACATCGACAGTTGTACCTTGAACTCTGTGTGCTGTTGTTGAGTAAATTGAGCGTACAGGAACCGCTTCCATGATTGCATGAAAATCGTTCCAATAACTTAGCTCATAAACAATGATGTCACGCGAAAATTTAACATGCTTGCTGATATTGTAAAGCGATTTCGGGTAACCATCTTCTTTTGCATATCTATTCCAAATAGTTGTAGGTACCTTATGTTTAATACTATTCAAGAATTTTCGATACTTACGAGTCATATTGTTAAGATATAAAGTTTCCTTCTCTTTTGCTGGAGCATCCCATATACCGACATAAATTTCATCCCTATCTTCGCTCAATACTTTTACATATTTGATTATTTCAAGTTCGATATTCACAGGCTTTTTAGGTAGTTTGTACTCATACATTTCTCTAGCAGCAGCCCGTTTCATTGCATCGTAATCCTTAAAAATTTTTAAGATTTGAATATTGGAGTTGGTAGTAAAAGATACACTATCATTTTTAGTATTATGCTCATAATCATCCTCCATAAGCCGCTTAAAGGAACAATATGCCAAAGCAGTATATTCTTTCCCTTCATAGATTTCAGAGGTGTCAATGAGCTTAGAGAAGGTATCTGCTGCTTGATTTGTCCAGCTAATGACACATTTGGAGCCTTCAATATTTTTAATGTATGCAGAAAACTCTTCAGTCGTATCGAAATACCTTGCATGCTCAAACATACTTAACTCTTCATCATTGATAACATCTTTACGAATCTGATTGTAGTAATCCAACAGTTCCCCATTGGCACGCTTCACGTACTGCAGTTCAATAACTTTATCTATGCGATGGTATTCAAAGGGTTCCTTCTTCACGCACGGAAGTTGATATTTGTCCCCAACAAATGTAACACTCTCTAAATGTTCTAGTTCAATCAATTCCAACAGGTAATGCTGCGTATTTTTACAAATCATCGATGCTTCATCTATAATCAAATGCATCCCTACAAGAGATGTAAAATTCTTAGGAGGTACCTGAAAATAAAAATCTATCAGTTTATCCTCATTTTTCGTTGAACCATCATATATTGGTTTCATATTCAACACAGATTGTAGTGTTGGAACTTGTTTGCCCGTATTTAGCTTTTCAGATAGAATACGGCATGCCTGATTTGTTGTTGCACATAATATAAACTTCCCAGTCGTATCATTCTTCATGCGTTCAGTAATTATAACGCTCTTTCCGCATCCAGCAGCACCAGAGAGAAAAAGTGTTTTTGTAACACCTATAGTATTGTATGCAGCTTGCTGTTCATCTGTTAATACAATAGGGCTTAACATGCTACACCTCCTTGAGCTTGTTCTTCTTGCCATGCTTCTATATCAGAGAGTTTCCACACGGTTACACGAGCCGATAATTTAATTGGTGTAGGTAGTTTATTTTGCTTTACCCAAAGCCAGACAGTGCTTTTTGCTAGTCCTGTTGCTTCCATTACTTTTGGAAGTCTTAAAAATTGTTCATTCATGGGATTCTCCTTTATGAATGTTTGTGTTTTTAAGAAGACTATCTAGAATTTGTCTCCGCCTTGTGCTGAATCCAACAACGTCTTATTGGACTTACAAGGGGAATTTTATAGGGTTACATAATTCTTGTAAATGGATTTATCGCATTAATTTCAATGCAATAAATGATGTTTTATTTGAAGTATATTTTATGGGTTTAAAAGGTGGGAGTCATCGCAAATATCAGCAATTTCATCTTCAACCTCTTGCTGATATTTTTCTTCAATCTCTTTATACTTTGTATAATCAAGTGATATATGTTCATGTCTTAATAGAGCATATTTAGTTTGGTCTAACTTTTCTATAGAATTTATTGTATCTGCATGTTCAATTTTCTTGTTAAGTAGATATTCTTTGTTATTGTAGTCAAGTCCATTAATTTCCCATGGGTTTTCAGTTAAATTATTTTCAGTATTTATGGCATAATGAGGGTCTATAGCTTCAAAAGGGAACTCTTTTAAACTATATTCTTCTAATATTGCATAGTATTCTGAGCTAAAAATATGGTTTTCATACTTCATTAATGCATCTTCATCGTCCAGTACAAATAAACTTTCTATTTCTGGATGCAGATATTGTGCCGCAGTTTGATCTTCTTTAGGTAATGTTCTGAACTTATCTCCTAAATCACGCACCATGTCATCATATACTCTTTGTCTTACAAGTTTTTGGTCAGGGATTCTATCACGAATATTAAAGTCTCTATAGAATGTAGTGCGTTGTTTATTCGATAATCCTGCTTTAGTTAATTTAGCATCCATCAGTACAGATAGTTTTCTAGGGTTAGAGAATGGTATATCATCAGAAATAAGAAGACCAAACTCTTCAGATCCCTTTTTTATAAAATCAAGATATTTTGTTACTTTACTATTATAAGTATTTGCATCTATTCCGACACATTCTAGTCTGTAAAGTGTGTATGCCATATATTTTATATCTTGAAGCTCATCTGCTGTAATCTCTATATTGCTATCTTTTTTCCCGCGGTAGTTAATATAGTCATTAAAGTTATCAACTTCATCCAACCAATCAACCCTATCACTATTTTGTCGAAAAGTTCTTTTATACTCTTTAAAATCTTCCGAATTAATCAGCTCTTCAACTCTTTTCTTTTCATAATATATTGGAAATTGTTTTAAATACTTATCTATTCGTCCTCGGATAGTTTTCTGGTGTGCTTCTTTAAGGTGTGCTATCTTTTCCTGATTATCGTATTCTCCAATAGAGAGCAGATATAATGCTATTTCATCAAAAGATATGTTGCCGTCGAATCTACGCCTATCAGACCAATCAGCATATTTAATCTTATGTATATCTAAATATTTTATACTCTGTGCATATGTAGCTATTTCTTGTTTGAATCTTTCGTCATTTAAATATTCAAGGCTTAACATTTTTGTAACTCCTCTAAATAATCACTCCACCACTGCATCAGTTTTACACGCTCGTCAAGATACTTAGCTCGGTTATAAGCTTGGCTTACACTGTTACCCACACTATGAGCTAATTGAGTGTCGATCACATCACGACTAAAATGACTTTTTTCGTTTGCTATTGTGCTAAACATTGCCCTAAAACCATGTGACACTATTTCATCTTTACCAAATCCCATTCGTCTTAATGCTACATTTATTGTGTTCTCGCTCATGTATCTATCTTTATAAACTGTATTTGCAAATAAATATGGCTTGTCACCCGTATATTTTTTCAACTCTTGTATCATCTTTTTAACGGTCGAGGTCATAGGCACTAAATGTTCCCTTCTCATCTTCATCTTATCAGCAGGTATTACTATAAGATTATCTTTGAAATTGATATACTCCCATCGCAATGACCTCAACTCTATTGGTCTTAGGGCTAAATATGGAATGATTTTTAAAGCGTATTTTGTGACTACTTCTCCTTGATAATTATTTATAGATTGCAGGAGTATTTTAATACTTTTATCATCTGTTAATGTTGCGTGATGTTTTACTGCTCTTTTTTTAATAACTACTTTTTTATCGAAATCTGCAATTATATTATGCTCCACATACTCTCTTGATACTGCATATTTATAAATTCTTTCTAAAAGATTAATAGTTTTTTTAGTGCTTTCAAATATACCTTTATCTTGCATAGTATCAACGATAGATAAAATATCAGCCCTTTGTATCTCTTTAATAGGTTTTGTCCCTAGATGGTCTTTAACATGATTATCATAATAGCTTTTTAATTTCTTATGATACTTAGGTGTAACACTTTCCACTATTTGAATAAAAAAATCATCTACTACCTTGTTAAGCGTATTTTGTTTTTTACTCTTGTCTTCTTTAAGTTTGGCTTTTTTCTCTTTTTTTACTTCATTTGGATTAATGCCGTTTGCGATGTCTGCTTTGTATCGTTCTCTTAGTTCTCTTGCTTTTGACAATGTAATTTCAGGATATGCACCTAAAGAAATTTTGCTTTCTTTACCTTCAAATCTATATTTGAGCTTCCAGTGTTTACCTCCAGCTTTTGTTACAAGAAGATATAAACCCCCACCGTCTGATAATTTATAATCTTTAGCTTCTGGCTTTGCCTGTTTAATTTGTGTAGCTGTGAGTGTTGTCGTAGTCCGTGCCATTAATAACCTTTAATAGTTTTAGGGGCTTATTTATTTCTACCATAAGAGCCAAAAAGTATTAAGCCCCCAAACAAGCCCCTAAAATGTTTAGATGATTATACTCTATCTTAGATTAAGTTAGACTAAAGAAGTGCTTTAAAGTTCGTTATTTAGGGATTAAAAGTCTTTATTAGATTTTGTTGAATTGAGTAGTGGTCTCCCTACGTGGACTCGAACCACGAGCTATCCCTTAGGAGGGGACTGCTTTATCCAGTTAAGCGATAAGGAGAAGAAACAGTATTTTTTTATATGAGCAGAAAGATTCTGCTCACAGATACTGTCTGAATGTTTTAAAAAGTATAACTGACACCGGCAAAAATGTTATTTCCGCGCGGACCGTCTATTAAAGAGCCTTCATACTCTCCTATGAGTGCCCAATGCGAAGAGAGACCGTATTCCATTCCGGCAGCATAGGTAAATCCGTCATTGGTTCCGTCAATACCAAAAGCACTGATTTTTTCTTTCTCAATTTCCCATCCTGCTTTTCCAAAAAGAACAATTTCCTCATTTACATGATATCCGTACAGCAAATCTATACCGTAACTGTAATAATCTGCTCCCGCACTTACATCTGCCTCACCAACAACAGATTTTGTAACCGTAGTATGTGTGTATGAAAAATCAAATTCTGTAGCAAAACCATAGCCCAGTCTATATCCCAAATCAATTCCGAAACCCTGTCCGGTGTCACCTTTTAAAATCGCTTCAGGTTCTGTGCCTTTTGCTTCTTCCGTATAATTGTCACCTAAACTCAACAGTCCTTTGGCAACGATATAAAGGTTTCCTTCTTCATGGTGTTTTGCCTCAATATGTGCGCGAGAAGCATCCGCTTCCTCAGGAACTTCGCCGGCAAAGAGTGTTGTTGAAAGCAGAAGCATTCCACTCAGACATAAAAGATTTCGTATTTTCATTGTTTCTCCTTAGAATTATAAACGTATTGTAATCTTTTTTTATAGAAATAAAGCTTATCCGCCAAGTTGATATGGATACATTACGAAAATCAATGCAAAAACAAGGTTACTCCAAACAGATTCTTAACGGATGCAGTCTAAGAAGCATTAAAGATGTTTTATTAGACATTCCTGATGCTTGGCAAGAATTAATTTTCAAATAAATAACTTGGAGAATATACCCACCCCCCCTACCATGACCAGCAATGAAATAAAATACCTTATTATAGAGCTTCATTGAAGTAATTCTTTTTTATTTTTTCAGAAAAAGATATAGTTTTTTCTGGGTTTAATCTTACTCATATCACCATTAGACAAAATATGACCAAAAATAAGGTTATAATTTTCTAAAACAATTTGAAGGTGTGTTATGACAACCAATCAAACAGCGAGAGTTTTAGAACTTTTAAAAAGATTTAACAGTGGAGAAAAAGTTTGTATTGATGTTTTACAAAACGATGCAATGTGGTTTGGAAAAAGTGAAAAAACAATCCGTAGAGATCTTGATGTAATCAAAGAGTATTTTCCTGAGAGTTTTGATCTTATTCGCGGTGGCAAGGGTGAAAAGGGATGTTATAAAGCGATAACTAAAGAGATCTTTAACAACTTTTTAGACCAAGACACCTTAGCTTTAATGGTACAGACGTTTAATATTGCACAAAGAAACAATATTTTAGAGAGTTTAAATATAGATGAGAATGATAAGAAAATTATCAATACAAAAATCAAAAAATCAAAAGAATGTTATGAATTTGTCACAAAACCTTTTGAAACAAAGAAACAGGATGTCAAGCTTCTGCGTGAGATGGAGAGAGCAATCACATACAAGCAATATATCACCATCACACAACAAGAAGCAAAAGGAGAGAGCAGTTATGAACTCAAACCTTATAAAATTCTCTTTATCAATGAAAACTTTTATCTTGTGGGTGAGAATGCAAATGAGGCATATCCTTTTAGTATTTTTAGAGTTACAAATATTACAGATATTGTGCTTCATAAAAAAACATTTCATCATAATCCGGATATAGTTGACTTTGTAAAAACCATACAAACCCCCTACCCCAAATATACGCCATCTTTTAGAAGACACCTTATAGAGGTAGTGGTAGAAGTAAGCCCAAAGAAAGCAAAATATTTCAAGATGAAACAATTTTTACCTTCTCAAAAGATTATAGAGCAAAAGAATGATGGAAGTATATTGTTCTCATTTACAGTCACACAGGCAATGGAGATAGAAGATCTTGTAAAAAAGTGGATTCCTCATATGAAAGTTGTTTCGCCTGATTCTTTAAGAGAGAAGATTGAAACTGATGTAAGAGCATATTTGTTATAATATTTCACAATAGTTTTATTCATTGACAATATCTGTCCATAGCAAAGAGTAATATATCGCAAACTGATGAAGGAATCAAAATGTACAACAAAATCATATTGGTGGGAAATCTCTCAAGAGATATAGAAATAAGATATTCTCAAAGGTTCTAAGATATGGATATGGATGATGAAAATCCATTTTAAGCTATAAATACGAACAAAATTTAAAAAAGGATTTTCACTATGCAAAAAAATATATTCGTTCTACTTTTACTCTTGGCTTCTATTATTAGCGCAAGAGAGAATGTAACTGTTACAAAAGTGATACCACTCACACTTGATGCCTCACTGCAAAAACAACTGCAATCTCTCACACAATCTATGAAAAAGAGGTTTCAGGCAAAGGCTGTTGCAGTAGCTGTTATGGATTCAAAAACAGGAAAGATTCTTAGTCTGGCTGATTCTAACAGTGATGTAGTGAAAGATTTTCCAAAAAATCGCATAGCAAATCTCACATATGAACCTGGGTTTGTTCTGGCACCGATTGTATTTTCTTTGGCATTAGAGAAAAAACTTATTACTCCAGATGATCTTATTAATGGACATCAGGGGCGTTATCAATTCAAAGGAAGAACTATAACTGACCATTATCCATTTGATTGGCTGAGTGCTGCAAATGTAGTGATATACTCTTCAAATATAGGTATAGTACAAATAGCACAGAAGTTGCCCGCACAAGATTATCACGACGGGCTTGTAAAGTTTGGTTTTACACAACATTCCGTAGATGGATTGCGTGGTGAAAACGGTGGTTTTATTCCTGATAGTAAGCGTTTGAAATATGAAATCTATAAAGCGACTACCAGTTATGGATATGGAGTAAAAGTTAATCTTCTGCAACTCCTGCAAGCCTACAATGTTTTTAACAATGATGGCATACTCATAAAACCTAGAATAGTTGCCAATAGCGCAGCACAAAAACCTCAAAAAGTGATAGATACCAAAACTGCCAATGCAATAAAGAAGATTTTGATAGAGACAGTAGAAAAAGGTACAGGTAAAAATGCAAAGGCGCAAGGCTTAGAGATAGGCGGAAAGACTGGTACTGCTCATGTTGTGAAAAATGGGCGATACATCAAAGAGTACAATTGCTCCTTTGTCGGATTTGTTAATGGAAATAAAAAACGTTATACAATAGCCGTACTGGTTCAAGAACCTCAAACAAGTCAGTATGCATCTGAGACTGCTGTTGTTGTATTTAAGGATGTTTTGAATATTTTAGTGCAAGAGATATTGATTTAATAAAAAAAATGGGTATCTGAATCATAAATTTTCAGATACGTTAGATAAACTTAGAGAGTATCAAAGAAAACTTTTTATTTGACTTAAATTATACTAAAAGGTATAATACTAATTACTATAATATTAAAAGGTCTAATATGAAAACACCCAATCCATTTTACTATGGGAATGAAGTATATGATGATGATTTTTGCAATAGAGTTCAAGAGTTGCAGGAGTTAGCACAAGATGTATCTAGTGGGCAAAATCTTTTACTTTATGCTCCAAGAAGATTTGGTAAAACATCGCTTCTAAAAAAATTGAAACATAAATTAGATAAGCAAAAAGATTATAAGGTTATTTTTATAGACCTTTTTAGTGTATCGAGCATAGATGAGTTTATACAAAAATATTTTAATCTCATAATCAATAGTTTTGAAAACAACACCCAAAAAGCTTTACGAAATATAAAAGAGGTATTAAACATAAGACCAAATGTTACTATGAGTATAAATGAGACGGGTAATATCTCCTACTCTCTTTCAATTAGTAAAAAAGAGCAAAATCAAACTTTAGAAGATGTTTTGAACTTACCATCAATATATGCTAAAAAGTTTAATAAAAAAGTAGTAGTAATCTTTGATGAATTTCAAGAGATAGAGCAATTAAAGTTTGAAAAAAAGCTAAGAACCATCTTACAATCACACTCAAGAGAAGTTTCGTATATATTTAGTGGTAGCAAAAAGTCCATACTGAACCAGATGTTTAGCGACAATTCAAGAGCCTTTTACAAATCTGTAAAACATTTTCATATAGAGCAGATAAAATTAGATGAGTGGATAGTTTTTATTGAGAATAAATTTAAACAGACTAACAAAGAGATAGAAAAAAGATACATAAAACAAGTCTTTGATATAACAGATGGTTTTCCATACTATATGCAACAGATAATGTCGATGATATGGGAAAAAACATCTCAAAATGCAGATGATGATATTTTAAAACAGAGTTTAGAGCTGATCATACAAAGAGAGTATGATTTATATAGTTTTATCTGGTCAAGTTTAACTCCAAATCAAAAAAATACATTAAAATACATCGTTCATGTTGATGGGCTTAATCTCTATAGCAACGATCATCTGCAAGAGTTTAATTTCAGTGCAACAACACTAAAAAGTACACTTGAAGCACTTTTAAAAAAAGATATATGCGATAAAAAAGATGACAGGTACTACCTTGTAGATCCATTTATGAAGTATTGGTTAGAAACGATAGGTTGAAAGAGTAAAATGAAAGAAGAAATAGCATTATTAAAAGAAATATATGAGATTGATTTAGATAAACATTTCCAAAAAAATATAACAAAATTAGGTTTATAAGTCCAATTTAGATACAATAAAACAAAAAAAGGTTCTCAGATGCAGTTGGATGAACTTAGAGAGTATCAGCGAAAACTTTTTGAAAATAACAACTTCACATACAAAAGATATTTTCATAAAACTATAAATCTTGATAAAAAGCTTGTCGGTATTGTAGGGGCTAGAGGGGTTGGGAAGACTACTTACCTCTTGCAGTACCTCAAAGAGCTTGATTTGCCATTTTCTAAAAAACTCTACATCAGTGCAGATATCATAACCATTCCATCCCTGTTTGAAGTAGCCAACTCTTTTAGTAAAGAGGAAGGTGAAGTGCTCATCATCGATGAGATACACAAATATAAAAACTTTGAGATAGAGTTAAAAAAGATTTATGACTTGTTAAGTCTCAAAGTTATCTTTAGTGGAAGCAGTGCATTAAGTATAAATAATGCAAAAGCAGACCTTAGCAGACGGGCAAGACTTTACAGTGTGTATGGTTTAAGTTTTAGAGAGTTTGTAGAGCTAGAAAAAGGCATCGAACTCCCCGCGTTTGCACTTGAAGATATTTTGACAAATCATATAGATATAGCGTACAAACTTTTACAAAAATTCAATCTCACACTACTTTTTAGAGAGTATATCAAAAGTGGCTACTATCCCTTTTACTTTGAAGATAAAGAGGATTATCTCATCAGACTCAATGAGACAATAAATACCGTTATAGAAGTGGACATCCCTTCCATTTTTCCTATAGATTACAGCAGTGTACAAAATCTAAAAAAATTAGTACGACTCCTCTGTGAATCACACCCATACACTCCAAACATCAAAGAGCTTTTAGCAAAAATGGATATGAAAGACAACTACAAAGGGCTTTACAGGTTTATAGAGTATCTCAGTCGTGCAAAAATATTTACCACTTTAAAACCTGCATCAAAAGGGGATAACATCTTTGTCAAACCAGATAAAATCTACCTAAACAATACAAACTTACATTATGCCTACTGCAGCCATAACAACACAGGCACACTCAGAGAGGTTTTTGTCGCAAGTATGTTGAGCCAAGCTCACACCATCCAAGCAGCAAAAAAAGGTGATTTGCTTGTAGATGAAAAATACACTTTGGAAGTGGGTGGTAAAAACAAAAAATACAAACAGATAAAGGATATACCAAACTCTTTTATCGTAGCCGATGATATAGAAGTGGGTAGTGGAAACAGAGTGCCCATATGGTTGTTTGGGTTTTTATACTAAGATGCTCTTTAATCTATAAAAGATAATTTATAGACAAAATAAGTCTAACATTTTTCATATTATTTCTAAAACAATACGATGTACTTTTAATTTTTTAGCAATTTCACTTTTAGAAAAATCTACCTCTTTATAAGCTTATATTTGGTATCGTTCTTCTATGGTTAAATGTTTATAACTCATCTTTACTTCTCCTATATTCTGTGGTTAGAATTTGAAGTAAGATTTTAACATTTAACCTCTTCAAATCTAAGTTTACAACTTTTTATTTTCAAATTCTAAAAAAATTGCACTTCAGATTTAAATTTTGGAATGAAGCTCTTTTTAATGTTACCGAAGGAGAGTACAGAACACATTATATACGATACTCTCAAAATAATTAAAAATTGACAAAATATGACCATCTAAAATTCTATACTACCACAAAATAAAAAAAGGAAGAAAACTATATTTAACAAAGTCATATTAGTTAGATACTTAAATAATAGTCATCAACACAGACTCCTAGTTCATTCAAATGCCAAACATAAGCTCCAAATCGGTAAGAATATAACGGATGGTAAAGGTGCCGGTATGAATCCTGAAGTTGGAAGAGCTTCAGCCTTAGAGAGTTATGAAGATATAAAAGAAATGCTTAAAAAAATAGTATAATCACATTGATGTGTCAACCCTATTTCATACTTATCCATAAAGATTCTAAGCTGCTGTTTCAACTTGTAACATCATTTTTTCTTCAAACTCAACAGGTGATAAATTACCATTTGCAGAGTGCATTCTTTGTCGGTTATAATAAACTTCGATATACTCGAATATAGCTTGATTAGCCTGAGCTTTTGTCTCAAAAATCTCATGGTAAATGAGTTCAGTTTTCAAAGTATGAAAAAAGCTCTCAGCTACTGCACCCCAAGGGCATTTCCTCACTTCGTTCAGGGCACAATCCCAACAGTTCCCTTTGCGTGACATACTTTGAACGATTCCATGCTGTTGTAATAAATCCTTGTGAGTATATGAAGCGTATTGGCTACCACGATCAGTGTGCCAGATCAAACCTTTTTGAGGCTTTCTTGCAATAAGTGCCATATTTAAAGCGTCATTCACAAGTGATACTTTCATTGTATCATCCATCGACCAGCCAACGATGCGACGGGAGTATAAATCTATGACAGTAGCTAAATAGAGCCATCCTTCATTTGTTGGAATATAGGTTATATCTCCAACATATTTCTCATCAGGATAAGTTGCATAGAAATCTCTGTTTAATATATTGGGCGCAACAGGCAAGTTGTGATTTGAGTTTGTCGTATTGATTCTATAGCGTTTTTTCGTTTTTGCAACAAGTCCTAACTCACGCATTATACGCCCTATACGACGACGAGAAACGATAAAGCCATATCTTTGCACTAACTTATCCTTAATACGCCGTGTACCGTAATTTTCTCTACCCTGCATGAAGATAATCTCAATAAGTTCATTGAGCTTCTCATCTACCTGTTGCAATTTGCAACCTTGCTTGATCCAGTGGTAATAACTTGCTTTATCGACTTGAAGTACCCTACACATCACTGCTATTTGAAACTCGTTTGAGTGTTCTCGCATCCATGCACCCCAAGGGCATTTCCTCGCTTCGCTCACGGCACATACTTCACAGAGTTTCTTTGGCGAAATATGCTGTTGCCTTTTTTAGAATGTCACGCTCCTGCTTAAGGAGTTTGTTCTCGGCACGCAGGCGTTTATTCTCTTCCTCAGTTGTCTCTTTGATACTCTGATTAGTTGAAAATCCTCCTCTGGATTCTATGGGAATATTGTTGGCTTTCTTGTACTCTCTTACCCAGTTATAAAGCGTTTTTTCGTTTACATCCAAATCTTTTGCAATCTTTGCTGTTGATTCGTTTGAATTCATGACCAACTGTACGCTTGAATCTCTAAATTCTCTTGTGTATTTACTGTTTTTCATCTTCTTCTTATCCTTATTCATAGTGATATTTTATCTCAGAATTGCTAAATGTTCTGAGTATGAATAAGTGTAGCCGTATCAAACCGTCAGGCGCCAAAGTTGCAGTGTTACCACCAACATAAGAGCGATCAGGGGCCAAAGTGCTTGTTGATCCACCTACATAATTACCATTTGGCGTCATAGTACTGCTCGAACCCCCTACATAAGAACCATTTGGAGTTAGTGTTGCACTATTACCGCCTACATATGTGCCGTCAGGAGCTAAAGTTGCAGTATCCCCGCTAACATAACTACCATCTGGAGCTAAAGTGTAACTACCTGCCAATGCCATTGTTGATGCCAAAACTGCACCTATTATTATTTTTTTCATCTTCTTGTTCCTTTTTTTGAAGTGTAAGGATTATAGGAAATTAGATGGACAAGTTTTGTCAATTAATAAATTCTTATGCCAATTCTGACATCAAGTGTTATTTTTATTTGAGAAGAGTTATACTGAATAACATACCATTAAAATTTATTGGTTAAATAGGTGAGGAAGTTTAAGTATGGTGCGCCCGACATGATTCGAACATGTGACCGCTGGTACCGCAAACCAGTGCTCTATCCAGCTGAGCTACGAGCGCACACCATTCTCTGATTGAGAGGCTGAAATTATATCACTTATAACTTATATAATTATAAAACAGTGTCTAATCTTCAATTTTTACTAATATTTCTTCTACTTTTTGATTTTGCAAATACAATTCATGGTTTTTTCGTACATATGCCTGGAGTAAAACTTTAATATCATTGTTTCCTTCCATGTTAAAATCTTTCATCATCTGTTTCTGTAAAAAATTGGCAAATTTATCTTCCACATCAACATCAAATCTGCGGCCTCCGATATGTAGTCCAATTTTTTTACTCATTATATTATTAACCTAAAATACTTTCGATTTTATTTACAATTTCTTCTATTTCTATATCTTTTTGAGCATTTTCTTCATGCAGTCTTTCAATTTCCTGATTTTTCAATGCACAATCTGCTTTGAGTGTCACGATTTCATTTCGCATCTTCTCATTTTCATCTATGAGCGTATGATATTTTTCAAGAATACTTGAAACTTTTTCACTGAGTTTATTCAAAGCTGTTTGATTATCCATTTGCGTTTCCTAATATTAATTAATAAATTTCTTCTTTAGAATTCTAACATAATTAAAGTACATAGGATAAATATTATCTCTAATTTGCTATAATTTATAGATAATTAAAAGGCATGAAATATGAATAAATTTGAAGACTACTGCACAAAATTTGTACAAAGTATCGGAAGTAAAGAAGGAGCGGTCTCTCCGAGTATAGTATCCTCAGCTTCTTTTTCTTATGGAAGTCCGGAAACAGCAGAAGGGATTTTCAATGGCAGTGTAAAAAAGCCTCTCTATTCAAGAATGGGCAACCCAACAACAGCAAAACTTGAATCAATCATGGCAGAGATGGATGGTGGTATTGGAGCTGTTGCAACAAGCTCAGGGATGGGAGCGACATCTCTTGCCGTAATGTCCCTGCTTTCTCAAGGAGATGAAATCATTAGCATAGGCGGATTGTTTGGCGGGACATACGCACTGTTTGATGAAACTCTCAGCAGATTTGGTATAAAAACTCACTTTTTTGATGTTGACGAATTTGACAACATAGAAAATGCCATAAACAAAAATACAAAAATAATTTTTTTAGAAAGTGTCGGTAATCCGAATATGAGGCTTCCTGATATTAAAAGAATCGCTGCAATTGCGAATGAATCAAATGTAGCGCTCATCGTTGACAACACTATTACTCCCTTAAGTGTTTCGCCCTTGGCTCTTGGTGCTGACATCACGGTTTATTCAACTACGAAAATCATCTCTGGAAATTCCTCTGCACTAGGCGGTTGTGTGGTTTTTCGCGCCATACATGAAAATGCTGACAAATTTAAGACAGAACGTTACGCATTCCTTGAAAAGTTTATCAAAGGAGCGGGGAAAACGGCTCTCATACCTAATGCAAAAAAACGGGCTTTACGAGACTTGGGAATGAGCGCAAATGCACATGCCAGCTATCAAACGTTACTCGGACTCGAAACACTGGCACTCCGACTTCCAAGAATAGTCAAAAGTGTTGAAACAGTGGCCCTGGAACTTGCCAAACATGGTATAGCGGTAAACCATCCGTGTATTCAGTCTCATCCTCACCATGCACGGTATAAAGAAGATTTTCAATATGGATGCGGAACCCTTTTGACAATTGATATGCAAAGCAAAGAGCGTGCATACGACTTTTTACGTAAAACAAAAATAGCAACAATTACTGCAAACATAGGCGATTCAAGAACACTCGCCCTGCATATGGCATCAACTATATACAGTGATTTTGACGAAAAAACCAGAGAATTTCTTGGAATTACCGACGGTCTTATTAGAATTTCTATCGGACTTGAAAACCCGGTAGAAATTATAAATGATTTTATTCAAGCAGCAAAGTAGAAAAAATGGCAACAAAAACAGACTTAGAAATAGATGAACAGACAATACTGAAATATCCAAAAAAATATTTTGTATTTTTACTCAATGATGATTATACGCCTATGGATTTTGTAGTCGATATTCTCATGGAAATTTTTCATAAAACATATGAAGAAGCGCAAGATATTATGCTTGAAGTACATAAAAAAAACAGAGGTTTGTGTGGTGTTTACACATATGAAATCGCAGAGACAAAGCTTAAGCAAGTACGTCGCAAAGCGAAAGACAACGGCTTTCCCCTAAAAGCCACAATGGAGGAAGAATAACATGATAAGCTCATCACTCAATGATATATTTCAAAAATCTGTAATATTTGCAAAACAGCTCCACCATGAATACCTGACAATTGAGCATATATTTTACCTTTTGTTAAGTTCGGATGAGGGCGCATCAATTATAGAAACATGTGGCGGGAATGTGTCAAAAATGAAAGAAGAACTTGGCGAATACATCAAAAAAAATATGGAAACACTTCCTGCCGATATAATACAGGACCCTTATGAAAGCGTAGCGCTTTCCCGTTTGATTGATAAGATGGTGCGCCATGTTCAGTCATCCGGTCAAACGAATGCGGATATAGGGGATCTTTTGGCAACTCTTTTTGAAGAGAAACATACATTTGCCTATGCTTTGCTCAATAAATACCAAATAACAAAACTGGATATATTGGAAGTAATTTCACATCCTGACACAGACCAGGATGAAGAAGAAAAAGAGTCTAATTTACGAAAATACACAATAAACCTTATAGAAAAAGCCAAAGAAGGAAAAATTGACCCTGTAATAGGCAGAGATAATGAAATTCAAAGAGTCACACAGATACTCTGCAGAAGAAAGAAAAACAACCCTGTACTTGTAGGTGAACCAGGCGTTGGAAAGACAGCAATAGCAGAAGGACTGGCTCTGCGTATTGCAGCGAATGATGTTCCTGACATAATCAAAGACTCCAATCTTTATGCACTTGATTTAGGAGCATTGCTTGCAGGAACAAAGTACAGAGGAGACTTTGAAAAACGCCTTAAGGGTGTTATGGATGAACTCAAACGTGAACCTAAAGCAATTTTATTTATAGATGAGATTCATACACTTATAGGAGCAGGAAGCACGAGCGGAACAATGGATGCAGCCAATCAACTCAAGCCTGCTCTTGCATCAGGCGAAATAAAATGTATGGGAGCTACAACTTTTGCAGAATACAGAAACGGGTTTGAAAAAGACAAAGCACTCAGCAGAAGATTCTCCAAAATAGATGTTAATGAACCATCGAAAAAAACAAGCTATCTCATTCTCAAGGGACTTCAAGGCAAATATGAAAAACACCATTCTGTGCAATATACAAACAAGGCATTAAAAACAGCAGTGGATCTCTCTAAACGCTACATTACAGACAAATTTTTACCAGATATTGCCATAGATTTAATTGATGAAACAGCAGCATCATTTCATCTTCAAAAAAGAAAAAAAGAAAAAGTAACCGCAAATGATATTCAAAAAACTATAGCATCCATTGTGGGTATCAGTAATTCAAAAATATCTCATAATGAAACGGCATCTTTGCAACATTTAGAAGATAAACTCAGACAAAGAGTTATTGGTCAGGAAAAAGCTGTAGAGATGGTGACAAAAGCTATTAAAATATCAAAAGCAGGATTAACACCTCCGAACAAACCCATAGCTTCATTTTTGTTTTCAGGACCGACAGGTGTTGGAAAAACCGAACTGGCAATTGCATTAAGTGAAATTTTAGGGATCAATTTTGAAAAATTTGATATGAGCGAATATATGGAGAAACATGCTCTCAGCCGTTTGGTAGGAGCGCCTCCTGGATATGTAGGATATGAGCAGGGAGGACTGCTTACAGAAGCCATCAAAAAGCATCCTTATACAGTTTTACTGCTTGATGAAATAGAAAAAGCACATCCGGAACTTATAAATGTGTTACTACAGATAATGGACAGCGCAACACTCACTGACAATAATGGCTACAAAGCCGATTTTCAGAATGTTATACTGATTATGACATCAAATATTGGAGCTCAGGCCAGAAATGTTATGGGATTCAATAAAGATGAATCTATTTCTAAAAACGAAGAACTAAAATCATTTTTTACTCCGGAATTCAGAAATAGATTAGATGCTATTATAGAATTTGGGCAATTGAGTCATGGAATAGTCGAAAAAATTGTACAAAAATTCATAACAGAACTCAATAAAGAGTTAAAAAAGAAAAAAATAATTGTAACTGTTTCCGATAAAGTTATAAAATTTATTGCTGAGAAAACCTATTCACCGGAAATGGGAGCCAGACCGCTTAAAAGGTATATTAAAAATAATATTACCGATAAACTCAGTGATGAAATTTTATTCGGAAAACTTAAAAATGGCGGAAAAGTAGAAGTGATAATACAAAATGACACTTTAGAGAATGTATACGAAGAAGCTTAATGTATTTGCCGCAGCTTGACAATTATTCACTCTCCTTTCCTGATCCCCATGATGCGAACAAAGAAGGTATAGTAGCATGGGGAGGAGATTTAAATCCCTCTAGATTATTAAAAGCATACCAAAATGGTATTTTCCCCTGGTACTCACAGCAAGACCCTATACTGTGGTGGTCAACGAATCCGCGTCTTATTATGGAGCTTGATGACTTTAAACTAAGACGTTCATTGAAAAAAAAATTGAAAAAATTTGAATATACATTTGATAGCAGATTTCAAGAAGTTGTGCATAAATGTGCTTCTGTTGCAAGAAAAGATCAAAATGGTACATGGATAAATAAAGATCTGGCAGAATCATTCAATGTTTTGCACGGCATGGGTATAGCTCACTCAGTTGAAAGTTATCTTGATGGCAAACTGGTAGGCGGGTTGTATGGATTGACAATAGGAAAAGTGTTTTGTGGAGAATCAATGTTTGCAGAAGTCAGTGATGCGTCAAAAGCTGCATATGCGGTATTGGTAAAACATTTAAAAGTATGGGGATATGATTTTATTGACTGTCAGGTACCGACACCACATCTTAAATCATTAGGAGCAAAAGAAGTTTCAAGAGATTATTATCTTGAACGTTTGTATAAAGTAAATATGGATATTGTAAAAAATGAATGGATTGTTGATAAAAATCTGATCAACTAGGCAGCGACCTACATTTCCACAAGTGAAACCTGCAGTATTATCAGCGATGAGAGGCTTAGCTTCTGGGTTCGGAATGGGGCCAGGCGTTTCCCTCTCTCTATAGCCACCTAGACAAGATCAGATATAAAGACATCTGACTGATGTATTTATATCTGATCTTACAAGGACCAGTTGAGTGAGTTAATGATTGCTCATTAAGTTAGAATTGGTAAAATCAACAACAGCCGGCACTAAAGTACCGGTTCCAAATAACTACTAACATATCTCTTATTAGTATATATACACTAAATAAGGTAGTGAAGCAATTGTGTTCATTTAAGAACTTGGTAAAAAGACAAACGTACTATTAGTACTGGTCAGCTAAACACATTGCTGTGCGTACACATCCAGCCTATCAAGCTTGTAGTCTTCAAGCGTACTTCAGGGAACGTTCATCTTGGAGTTGGCTTCCCGCTTAGATGCTTTCAGCGGTTATCTCATCCGTGCGTAGCTACCCAGCTATGCCCTTGGCAGGACAACTGGTGCACCAGTGGCACGTCCAACCCGGTCCTCTCGTACTAGGGTCAGCTCTCCTCAACGTTCCTACGCCCACGGAAGATAGGGACCGAACTGTCTCACGACGTTCTGAACCCAGCTCGCGTACCGCTTTAAATGGCGAACAGCCATACCCTTGGGACCTGCTCCAGCCCCAGGATGCGATGAGCCGACATCGAGGTGCCAAACCTCCCCGTCGATGTGAGCTCTTGGGGGAGATCAGCCTGTTATCCCCGGCGTACCTTTTATCCTTTGAGCGATGGCCCTTCCACACAGAACCACCGGATCACTATGACCGTCTTTCGACTCTGCTCGACTTGTATGTCTCACAGTCAGTCCGGCTTATGCCATTATACTCTACGAAGGATTTCCAACCCTTCTGAGCCGAACTTTGTAAGCCTCCGTTACTTTTTAGGAGGCGACCGCCCCAGTCAAACTACCCACCAGACATTGTCCTCGCACGAGATAATCGTACGGAGTTAGCTATCAGAATATTCAAGTGTGGTATCTCAAGGTTGCCTCCTCCAGAACTGGCGTCCTGGATTCAACGGCTCCCACCTATCCTGCACATGAATATCCCAATAGCAGTGTCAAGCTATAGTAAAGGTGCACGGGGTCTTTCCGTCTTTCCGCGGGTAGGAGGAATTTTCACCTCCACTACAATTTCACTGGATCCCTTGTTGAGACAGCTCCCATCTCGTTACGCCATTCATGCAGGTCGGTATTTAACCGACAAGGAATTTCGCTACCTTAGGACCGTTATAGTTACGGCCGCCGTTTACTCGGGCTTCAATTCATGCCTTCGCGCGAAGCTAAGCAATCCTTTTAACCTTCGAGCACCGGGCAGGCGTCACACCCTATACATCCACTTACGTGTTAGCAGAGTGCTGTGTTTTTGGTAAACAGTCGGGAGGGACTCTTTGCTGCGACCCGTCAGTGCTTTGGAGAGTAAATCTCCTAACACTTAGGGCACACCTTATACCGAAGATACGGTGCTAGTTTGCAGAGTTCCTTAACAAGGGTTCATCCACGCGCCTTAGAATACTCATCTCACCCACCTGTGTCGGTTTACGGTACGGGCAACATTACATCTCGTTTAGAGGCTTTTCTCGGCACGACAGTATCAAGGGTTCTGGTCGCTCTCCGAAAAGATTGACCAGCCTGTCAGATCTCGGTCTCATGTAGCGCGGATTTGCCTACGCTACGACCTACGTCCTTCGAGCCACTATTCCATCAGTGACCCCCTTTAACTCTATGCGTCCCCCCATCACTCAAACGATGTAATGTCGGTATCGGAATATTAACCGATTTGCCATCGTCTACCCCTTTCGGACTCGACTTAGGTCCCGACTAACCCTACGATGACGAGCATCGCGTAGGAAACCTTGGGTTTACGGCGAAGAAGATTCTCACTTCTTTTCTCGCTACTCATGCCTGCATGCTCACTTCCATCCGCTCCAGTACTCCTTACCGGTATACCTTCAGCGCTGAATGGAACGCTCTCCTACCACTTACAGTAAACTGTAAATCTAAAGCTTCGGTGTTTATCTTAGCCCCGTTATATTTTCGGCGCAGAATCGCTAGACCAGTGAGCTGTTACGCTTTCTTTAAAGGATGGCTGCTTCTAAGCCAACCTCCTGGTTGTCACAGCAACTCCACATCCTTTTCCACTTAGATAAAACTTTGGGACCTTAGCTGTTAGTCTGGGTTGTTCCCCTCTCGACATAGGATTTTATCACCCTACGCCTGACTCCCGAGGTTACACGTATAGTATTCGGAGTTTGATAGGGTTTGGTACCGCGGTAAGCAGCCCTAGCCCTGTCAGTGCTCTACCCCTATACGCTAATGCTCGAGGCTATACCTAAATATATTTCGGAGAGAACCAGCTATCACTGAGTTTGATTGGCCTTTCACCCCTATCCACAAGTCATCCCAAGAATTTTCAACTTCTACGGGTTCGGTCCTCCACTGGCTCTTACACCAGCTTCAACCTGCTCATGGATAGATCACTCAGTTTCGGGTCTGCAGCATCTGACTATGTCGCCCTATTAAGACTCGCTTTCGCTACGGCTTCTCGTTCGATTAACCTTGCCAGATACCACAACTCGCAGGCTCATTATGCAAAAGGCAGTCCGTCACACTTATTTAATAGTGCTCCGAATGATTGTAAGCCATAGGTTTCAGGTTCTATTTCACTCCGCTCACCGCGGTCCTTTTCACCTTTCCCTCACGGTACTTGTTCGCTATCGGTCTAGTAGTAGTATTTAGGGTTGGAGGGTGGTCCCCCCATATTCAGTCAAGATAACACGTGTCCCGACCTACTCGTTCCATACCTTAGTTCCACATAAATGTTTTCGCTTACGGGAGTATCACCCTCTATGCTCATCCTTTCCAGAATGTTCTGCTAACAAATATGCTAAATGTATGCGCCCTATTCCAATTTCGCTCGCCGCTACTCTCGGAATCTCGTTTGATTTCTCTTCCTTTGGGTACTGAGATGTTTCACTTCCCCAAGTTCGCCCCACCCGAAGGTGGTAACACGAATCGCTCCGTGCTGGGTCGCCCCATTCAGAAATTCCCGGATCAAAGCTTCTTGGCAGCTCCCCGAGACTTTTCGCAGCCTAGTACGTCTTTCATCGCCTCTACTAGCCAAGGCATCCACCTATGGCCCTTAATATCTTTTTATTCTATGTTGCGTTCACTACCTTATTTAATGTATGAATACATTAAACAAGATGAATGATCTGTTATTGTAGTTATTTAGTTTTTAATTATATCTCTATAATTAAAGTTGTTGACTTTAACAATTGTAATTTAATGATCGTTTGGTTTTTAAACCAAATATAAATTCTTATGACTTTAAGAACTTATATTTAATTTAGAAACTTGTTTCTTAGATGAGTTGTGCTTAAAAAAGAAGCGAAGCATACTTTAGTATGTGAGTTTCTTTTTTAAGTGCAAATCGCTAAGAAATGGTGGAGAATAGCGGGATCGAACCGCTGACCTCCTGCGTGCAAGGCAGGCGCTCTCCCAGCTGAGCTAATTCCCCATTTTATAATCGTAATTCAAATGAACACAGATCACTGAAAACTAAGCAAGTAAGTTAACTTTTGAAACAACTAATAAACTATTTCTCGTGTGAGATTTTCTTGTGTTGAGCCACTCAATCGAATGAGTGCTCTTTACTCTAGAAAGGAGGTGATCCAACCGCAGGTTCTCCTACGGTTACCTTGTTACGACTTCACCCCAGTCGCTAATTCCACCGTAAGCGGTAGCCCCCCGAAGGTTGGCTTCCCGATTTCGGGTGAAATCAACTCCCATGGTGTGACGGGCGGTGAGTACAAGACCCGGGAACGTATTCACCGTAGCATTGCTGATCTACGATTACTAGTGATTCCAGCTTCATGGAGTCGAGTTGCAGACTCCAATCCGAACTGAGAGACGCTTTAAGTGATTAGCTCCACCTCGCGGTATCGCAACACTCTGTACGCCCCATTGTAGCACGTGTGTAGCCCTAGCCATAAGGGCCATGATGACTTGACGTCGTCCTCACCTTCCTCCTCCTTACGAAGGCAGTCTCCTTAGAGTGCTCAGCTTAACCTGCTAGCAACTAAGGACGAGGGTTGCGCTCGTTGCGGGACTTAACCCAACATCTCACGACACGAGCTGACGACAGCCGTGCAGCACCTGTTTTCGAGCTCCCCGAAGGGCACCCCGCCATCTCTGGCAGGTTCTCTCAATGTCAAGGCTAGGTAAGGTTCTTCGCGTATCTTCGAATTAAACCACATGCTCCACCACTTGTGCGGGTCCCCGTCTATTCCTTTGAGTTTTAATCTTGCGACCGTACTCCCCAGGCGGTTCACTTAATCTGTTAAGTGCATCACCGCCCTGACTAGCAGAGCGACGACTAGTGAACATCGTTTAGGGCGTGGACTACCAGGGTATCTAATCCTGTTTGCTCCCCACGCTTTCACGCCTTAGCGTCAGTTATGTTCCAGGAGATCGCCTTCGCTTTCGGTATTCCTAGTGATATCTACGGATTTTACCCCTACACCACTAATTCCATCTCCCCCTCCCATACTCTAGGTCGGCAGTTTCAAATGCAGTTCTACAGTTAAGCTGTAGGATTTCACATCTGACTTGCCAACCCGCCTACGCGTCCTTTACGCCCAGTGATTCCGAATAACGCTTGCACCCTCCGTATTACCGCGGCTGCTGGCACGGAGTTAGCCGGTGCTTATTCATATGCTACCGTCATTTTCTTGACATATAAAAGGAGTTTACACACCGAAATGCGTCATCCTCCACGCGGCGTTGCTGCATCAGGGTTTCCCCCATTGTGCAATATTCCTCACTGCTGCCTCCCGTAGGAGTCTGGTCCGTGTCTCAGTACCAGTGTGGCGGATCATCCTCTCAAACCCGCTACCCGTCATCGCCTTGGTAGTCTCTTACACTACCAACTAGCTGATGGGATATAGACCGATCCCTTGGCGGAATCCATTTCCCGACTTATCTTGTGATAAGAAGGAGTATCCGGTATTAATCATCGTTTCCAATGGCTATCCCGGTCCAAGGGGCACATTATCTATATATTACTCACCCGTGCGCCACTCGTCAGCATAGTAGCAAGCTACCATCTGTTACCGTTCGACTTGCATGTGTTAAGCACGCCGCCAGCGTTCATTCTGAGCCAGGATCAAACTCTCCATAATTGTTATTACAGAAAGATAAGTAAACTTATTACTGATCTTTTGCCCAAGATTATTAAATCATTGGCTTTGTTATTTTAAGTCTTAATAAAACTGCTTAAGGTTCTATTACTAGACTGTTGTATGTTCTGTGCCATTTCAAGCACAGAATAATAGTTATCTATTACTATTAAGGGAACCATACAGGCAAGCCTGTATGGATTTCAAAATAGAATAGACGGTTGTTGTTTATTAGTTATTTCTAAGTAATTTATCTCTTTAACTCTAAAGCTAAAAAGTCTCTTACTTGCTTAGTTTTCAATGATCTCAAACATTTTTAAAAGCTTCTACTCGAAGTCTCTTCAGGCCTTTTAAATCAGGTCTCTCTGTTTGTGGATGGGAATTATAGGGGAGTATTGCTTAGAGACTGCTTAATGTTTGGTGGGTTTTTTAAAAAGTTTTTGAAGTTTTTTATTTGTTACTTTTTATAGAAGTTTGACTCAAACAAACTTCTAACTGTTTACTTCAATATATACAGGTTCAGAAAAATTTGGAACATCATCATATGAAAATACTGCATAATATTTATGAACATTCAAATCACCAAAATTATCATACGTATAATTATCACTGCCGCCATAGAGTTTTTGTCCATCATAAGGAGAGCATGGAACCTTGAATCTGTTTTTTACAACAATCACACCTCTGTAGCCATCGTCTTCAGGACTTTCCCACTGCAGTTTTATTATTCCGTTTTCCATACTTGCCCGTAAGTTCTCTACCTGTTTTGGCGGATTTTTCCTTTTACGGATGTAATCCAGAGTTAAAACCGGTTTATCTATTTTTTTATTGTCTATCCAGTTTACATCAGCATTTTTGGACATCTCAGTTTCTGATGAAGCGGAAATTACAAAAAAGGCTTTCTTCTTTTCTTTTGCCAACTCAAGCATTTCCTGAATTGCATATGTATCAAAAACAAATCTCTGTTTTGAAGACCTCTTGATCTCTGTAATACTTACGTCATATCCGATTCTCTCAATAATGTTTCTGTTTTTTATCTTCTCATAGGTAATTTCACCTGTAATCGGTTCCACCAGTTCTATATGAAAACGTAAATTATTCTCTTTTGCATTCACCTGATATGCCTGTAAATCTATATACGCATCAGATACTACGGTATTTTCCATATCCGGTAAATTCAATAAATCAAATTCAATGCATGCATATTTCAGGTTGCCACTTGCGTCATATCCGGATTTAAGCGCACTGTCTTTTATATTGTCATGATTGACTGTAAACTCATAAGAAGATTGAATATCCAGTTTTGCTTCATGTATGGTATACGAAATATCAAGCTTTGGTCTGTAGGTTAATCCTCCACTGAATTTTCCATATCCGATATCCCACTGCATCAACTGAGAAGACCTGTCAAGCGGCAAAGAGGTCGGTCCTTGCATTCTAAAATATGCTTCTCGTCTTTTTAAAGCTTTTTCAAGAACTTTTATTTCCTGTTCTGCAAATTGATATTCTCTCCATATACCCTGAGCCAATTGATGTGAAGAGGTTGGTCGATCTATATAAGAAAGCATTTTTGCATTTTTTATATCATCAAAACTGTCTATTTTGTCTATTGTACGCTCATCCATCTGTCCAACCCGCCACTGACCATAGCGCTCAACCTGTACAGCAACCCGGTTCATCGGATAAAATGAAATTTTTGCTGCTGTAATAATCGCATTTTCCGGAATTGTCATTAAGGAAAATCCACACACTCCGTAACACTCCCCTTTTTGTTCTGAAATTCCGACAAACAGAGAATTGTTCCCAAAATGATCTTTGTTCTTTTGTGTCTTTTCTCCGACATATCCTATTTTGCTTGCAATGGGATATAAAATTTTGGAAAACATATTTTCAGCCGGTTTTGTTCTTACCGCAACAAGTTGAGCATAAGGTGATTTAATTGACTTGTCCTTGCAGACCGCACGAATATAATAATAATAATTTGTCGAACTCTTTAAATTGGAATCTGTAAAACTTTTCATTTTTGTCATGGCAATTCGATTGGAGGCCTGCGCAAATCCTTTGAGTTTTGTTGAACGATAAATTTCAAAATAAATTGTTTCGTCTTCTATATACTCCCAGCTAAGTTCTACCTCTTTTGCCCCAATGCCTGTTGCCACAAAATTTTCAACACGTTGTAAATTGTTTTCTTTTTTGTAATTGTTTACTTCGGAGAGAGCCATAATCAAAGCTGGAATATTTTCCTGGATATTCTCACTCATATTCTCAATATAGTCACTGATGTTTCTCGTTCCGACTTCTGCTACTAGCGAAAGGATTCCCTGAGAATAGTAAAACTCGCGTCCGCTTCCTGAAATGAGATGCACAGGCGGTTTTCCCATATGAATGCCGTATTCACGAGAAGACTCTTTTCTTATTTCTTCTGCCATATTTCCCGCCAGAAGATTTAAGTCAACAGCATCCTCCGCATCTTCATGAATAAAATTGTGTGCAGGAAAAAATACATTGCCCTGAGAATGGTAGTCCAAAGCAATTGTAATATTTTTGCGTTCGAGTATAAAATCTCTAATGGCTGCGGTTTCCGGTTCACTGAACGGTTTCGGACCAGAGTAGACATTCGAAGTATAATTTTTGTTCGGAGTAAAACCTACACTGAAATTTCTGTTTAAATCAACCCCGTAACTTCCGTCAGGATTTTTTCTACGGTTTTTTCTCCAAAAAGAAAAATGGTTTCTTGAGTATTCGAAACCATCCGGATTTGCACAGGGGAACCATATAGAGTGTTGTATTGTCCAATATTTTGTTAAGTTGTGGTTCATAATCAATATGTTCTAAAATATATTTTGCAAAAGCAAGAGAAAGTTCTATTCCAATCCATTCTCTTGCATGAATTGTACCTGTGTAAAAAAGTGCAGGTTTTTTCAGATGTGCCTCTACATTTTTAGTAATTGAGACAGCAATGATATCTCTGCTTTCCCATGTTTGTCCTATTGTTTCTACTTTAACAAGATTTGGATGTCTCTTTTGAGCAGAATTAAAAAAATTTATACATTCATCATATGAACTATATTGTTGTCTCAAGCCATTGCCTTCATTTTTTTGAAATGATACTCTTACTTCGTTTTTCTGTCAATTAAATCCACAATTAAATCAATTTTTTTGTCATTAAAGTTTAATCCCATTTTTTCCTGTTCAGGAGTAGCAAAAGCGGGAATACCGTTTACTTCCAAAACAATATACTCTTCTTTTTCTCTGTCATAAATAATATCTACGCCACCAATATCCACACCTGTTGCTTTGCATGCTTTTTTTGCAATACTGACAACTTCGTCATTTGCTTCACGTACAAAAACACTGCCGCCGCTTGTCACATTTGTACGCCAGTCAGTTCCGCTGGCTTTTCTTCCGTAACACGAAACAAATTCTCCGTCAACAATATCAACTCTGAAATCCGTATTATCATAATCAATAAATTTTTCTACATAAAAATAGCGCAGATCCATCTGATTTAAAAAAGGCATAAGCATATCCAGGCTTGCTTCATTCTCGATTTTGGTAAGTCCCACACCACCCCAGCCATCAGTAGGCTTGTAGACCATTTTGTCCCATTTTTTAATGATTTTTTTAAGTTCATGCCCATCATCCCGATGACACAGCTTATAATCAGCTGTTTTCACACCGCTGTTTCTCAGAACAAACGAGGTCTGAAACTTATCTTCTGTCAAAGCAAAAGACTCATAAGAGTTAATCATCGGAATAATTCGGTTTAATGCCTGATACAGGTACATTTGATACTGTGTCTGTTCCCCTGCATTATAGGAAAAAAATAGATCCAGTGTATCGAGTTTTTCTCCATGATACTCTTTTCCGTGATAGAGTATATGCGCATTTTTTGCAATCGCATGACGCAAATTAATATCGTTTAATACTTCAATGTTTCTTTCTTTGAGTTTTTTAATTATTTTTTTTGCTATTTTGTCTCCGCCGCCATTCTTATATAACCACATGCCGATTTTTCTTTTTTTCATTGACATCCCCTAAAATTTTAAATTTTTTATAAAATACCCAAAGAGCTTTCTGCTCATCTCTATGCGACGGACAAAACTCTCCTTGCTCGCCCGCTCTTTTACTGTATGATCTCCGTCACCAAACGGTCCGAAACCATCAAGTGTCACAACACCACATGCGCTGACAATATTTGCATCACTCACTCCGCCTCTTTCTTCCGCGGATATTTGCTGTTGTGTAATCTTTTCTATTTTTTTAAGTAGAGCGATTGAATCCTCTGTTGTCTGCATCACATCTCTTTGTATACCACCGCTTAATGTTGCTTTTACGCCATCAACAACAGAGCTTTGCACAATCTTTTCTATGGCTGCCAACACTCTCTCTTTCTCAGCAGAATATTTGTATCTCAATTCAAAAACCAATTGTGCCTGCGGAGAGACAGTGTTTGCCCCTATTCCTCCCATAATTTTTCCGACATTAACCGTTGTGCCTTTGTCCAGGTCTGTCAACTGCACAAGTTTTTGCAGCTTGTATGCAAGTTCTAAATTTGCATCACAGCCCTCACTGTAATGATTGCCTGCATGGGCTGCTTTGCCCTCTATGTCAACAAAGAAAGTTCCTACACCTTTTCGTCCGGTTACAAGTTCCAAATGCGCACCGGCCGCTTCATACACAAAACAATACGCATACTCTTTGGCAAGTTCAGCAGTCAGATATTTGGAATCATCACTCCCAGTCTCTTCATCACTGACCAAAAGAATATCAATATTTTGAATTTTCACGCCTTTACATGTAAGCTGGCGCAGTGCTTCAAGCAGTACAATATTGCCGCCTTTCATATCACATACACCCGGCCCGTATACCCAGGTGTCATCTTCTGTAAAATATTCAAATTTTCCGGGAGGAAAAACCGTGTCAATATGTCCGAGCAAAAGTAATTTTGGAGAATTCTTTACATGTAAAGACTTGTAGTAACGATGATCACCGACATTGTTGCGTTTGTAAATGACCGTTTCAAAACCCAATGCCCCAAACCATTCATCAAAAATTTCACCGACAAGGTTCACACCTTCTGTGTTTTTTGTATAGGAATTTATTTCTACGACCTTTTTTAAGTCTGCTATGTAGTTCATTGTTATCCAAATAATGTCTATTTTTATTGATTATACTATGAATTTGTTATTTATGCTAAAAAGTTAGATTAATTTTTACGGAGTTTAAAAAATATGTGTAATGTGGGAATGTTATAAAATATGAAGAAGGCAAGAGCCCAGAAGAATTATTTTCTTCTAAGTTCTTTAATACGGGCTTTTTTACCGGCAAGTGCACGAAGATAAAAAAGTTTTGCACGACGAACACGACCGCGACGAATCACTTTAATTTCATTGATTGAGTCAGAATAAACTGGGAAAATTCTCTCAATACCAACACCGTTAGCACCGATTTTGCGTACTGTAATTGTTTGCCCTGTTCCCTGACCACGCTTAGCTATACAAACACCCTCGTAGTTTTGTACACGAGTTTTGTCACCTTCTTTAATTGTTACTGCTAAATTTACAGTATCCCCGGCACGAAAATCTGGAATATTTTTCTCAGCAGTTTGTGCTTTTTCAAAGTTTTCAATATACTTATTTCTCATAAGACTAGATCCTTAATTTATTTCATAAATGAAGGAAACCCTCCATTTGATTTATAACGAGAATGGAAATAATTCCTTTCTCTACGTTAACACTTTGTTTTTCTCGGCGAAAAGCCCATCGCACTGGTGCGATTTAGCGTAATCGTTCTTCCGATTTGTGCTTTAATAGCTGTTCTGGTCTAAAGAATTTGGTCTTTGCTTCAGACAAGGCTAATTTTAGTGAGCGAATTTTACTATGATTTCCCTTTAAGTATTCTGATGGAACACTTAAACCTTCATAGTTTTGTGGTTTTGAAAATGACGGTGCTTCCAAAAGCGGCGTTTCAAAACTCTCAATCTCCAAAGATTCAGAATTCCCCAAAACACCCTCTATATTTCTGCTTACAGCATCACATATAACCAGAGAGGCGAGTTCGCCTCCTGTTAAAATATAATCACCGATAGAAAATACTTCATCCGCATATTTTTCAATAACTCTTTCATCTATTCCCTCATATCTTCCACTCACAAAAGCTATATGGGTTTTCTTTGCCAAACGCTTTGCATCATTCTGTACAAAAGGTTTGGCAACCGGAGTCAAAAAAATGATATGAACATTTTCATCTTTATTTTTCAAATCATCCAGTGCATCAAAAAGCGGCTGTGGATTCATTACCATTCCCGCACCGCCGCCTACTGCCGTATCATCAACTTTAGAGTGTTTGTTCTTTGAGTAATCCCGAGGATTCAAATAGTCTATCTTTATGATATCCTTCTCAATGGCCCGTTTCAAAATCGAATCTTTAAAATAGCCTTCAATCAGAGCAGAAAAAAGAGTAACAAAAGTAAAGCGCATTCAAGAAGCTTCCAGGATATCAACAGCACCACTGAGTGTGATGCGTTTGTTCTCAATGTCAACTTCCACTTTAAACGGTTCAATAAAAGGAACCAAAAAGCTCTTGGCCAAACCGCTTTCGACTAAACTTTCATCCGTAACAATACTTAAATAATTGGTAGTATTGAATCTCTCTATCTCTTTTACTCTGCCAAGACATTTGTCATCTTCATAGACTTCACAATCTTCCAAATCAAACCAGAAATACTCACCCTCTTCCAAATGACAGTTTTTTCTTGTCTCTTCGTAGGTGGTAAAAAGTTTTGCATTTGTAAACTTTTTGGCATCTTCAGGATTTGCAATGCTGTTAATGCGAACCAATCCACGATTCAAATCAACATCACTTAAAGTAATGCGCTCACTTTTATTGATTAAAAAAGTGGCTCCCTTAACAAACTGTTCAGGAAAATCGCACTTAAGATGCAATTTCATATCTCCATGAATGCCGACGGTTTTACCAATCGTTGCTATATGCAACAACTTTTCTTTACTAGACTGCTTCGACATTGATACGGTAACTCACACCATCTTTTGCTTTACATCCGGAAATCACAGTTTTAATAGCACCAATCATCTTACCGCTTTTTCCTATTAATTTCCCTATATCTGCCTGGTTTGCGTAGAGAACTATTTCTGTTATTTCATCGCCCTCTTGAACTTCAACTCTGATATCATCGGGGTGTGATGCTATCAGTCTTGCAAATTGTGCGACAAAATCAGCAATCATAATTAACGACCAGTGATCTTTTTCACACGATCACTCATCTGAGCACCGACGCCCAACCAGTAATCAACTCTTTCATTGTCAACTTTCAGCTCTTTTGTCATTGGATTGTAATATCCGATAAGTTCTATCCAACCACCATCTCTACGTTTACGGCTGTCTGTTACCGCGATACGGTAAAATGGTCTTTTCTTTCTTCCCATACGAGTAAGTCTAATTACTGTCATTTTGTTTCCTGTTTTTTTATTTACCTGTTACCGGTTACATGTATACATATTGAGAGTTTATTACTATAAATGCTAAGTTTTTTTGGGAAGGTATAAATGCAGAAGAGTCTTTTTTCTCTTAAATAATTTTGCTTCCCTCTTACCATCTCTATAGTTGGATGTACACATGTAACCGGTAAACAGGCTACAAATCTTTTTATCACAGAGGTATTGTTTAAAAAGATTTATTTGAAATGGAATTATATCCACTTTTTTCTTAAATTACAATCTCTATCTTGGCAGGCCACCCATACCTCCTGGTCCGCCTGCCTGGCCCATCATCGACTGAAGCTGCTTCATACCGTTTTTGCCGGAAAATTTCTTTGCCATTTTCCCTGCATTTTTAAACTGCTTGATCATTCTGTTTATTTCAACGATATCAAGGCCGCACCCTTTTGCAATTCTTTGCTTTCTTGAGTTATTTAACAGGTCGGGGTTTTCTCGCTCTTTTTTTGTCATTGAAGCAACCATGGCTTTGATATTTTTAAGCTCTCCGGAGTTTTCAAAATCAAAATCCTTAATCGCTTTGGACATATTGCCCATGCCCGGAATCATTCCTATGATAGAACTCATGCTTCCCATTTTTTTCATCTGTTCCATCTGTTCTAAAAAATCATTAAAGTTAAATTTGCCTTTTTGAATTTTTTTTGTCAGTTTTTTCGCCTGTTTTTCATCAATAACATTCGTTACTTTTTCCGCAAGTCCTTCTACATCACCAAAACCCATCAGACGGTTGACAATACGCTCCGGTAAAAAGACTTCCAAATCTTCCATTTTTTCACCCAGACCGATAAAACGAAGCGGTACCTGTACCTGAGATGAAAGACCCAAAGCAACACCGCCCTTTGCATCTCCGTCGTATTTGGAAAGAATTACGCCGTCAATCCCGATTTTTTCTTTAAAACTCGTTGCTGTGCGTACGGCATCCTGCCCTGTCAAAGAGTCGGCCACATAAAAGATTTCATCAGGATTTGCCGCTTTTTTTACATTTTCAAGCTCATCCATAAGTTCTTCATCAATAGCCAGACGACCGGCCGTATCTATAAGCACAACATCGAAAATCTTGGAATCAGCATACTCTAATGCAGACTGTACAACATCTACAGGATTTTTTGTTGCTTCATCTTCATACAATTCAACTTCAATTTGTGCGGTAATCTGGCGTAATTGTTCTACCGCGGCAAGACGTTGCAAGTCAGCTGCAACAACAAGTACTTTTTTGCCTTTGTTTTTAAGATAATTTGCAAGCTTACCGGTTGTAGTTGTTTTACCAGACCCCTGCAGTCCTGTCATCAAAATCACAGTCGGAGGGTTGGGAGCAAAGACGAATCCTCGGTTGCCGCCTACATCTAAGAGTTCGTTGAGAGTTTCACGTAAGGCTTCAAGAAACTGGTCTTTGCCTATCCCTTTTTCTTTTGTACGCAGTTGTACTTTTTGAATCAGTTCTTTGACGACTTTATGGTTGACATCCGCTTTTAAAAGATTTTTTTTCAGTTCATTGAGTGCTTTGGAGAGTGCCTTGTCATCATCGTGAAAACGAATCTTTTTTATTGCATTTGTAAACGAATCTGTTAAAGTACCGAACATGAAAACACCTCTTTTATTCTATATAAATTTTTTCGAAATTGTAACTAAGTTTTTCTTAATTATTCAAATGTAACAAAGCTTTTGGGCTCTTTTGCCACAAACTCCATTCCAAGAAGTCTGACTTTATGGGCATGGAGCATCACGCGTTTTGCACGACGCCCGCCATACTGCTCGTCACCGACTATAGGATGGTCAATATAACGTGCATGGACTCTTATCTGATGTGTGCGCCCATTGTGAATAATACATTTGACTTTTGTTTTTTTGGCACTGACAATATCAGGAAAAAACTCCGTTCTCGCCGGTTTTCCTTTTGGAGAAACATTTGAGTAGGCTTTGTTGTTTTTTTTCTGTGTAGTAATTGCTTTGTCTACTTCAATCGGCTCGGTCATTATTCCCTCAACCCAGGCGATATACTCTTTGTAGACTTTGTCATCACGAAACTCTTTGATAGCACGCTGACGAAATTCCTCATTTTTTACAAGCATTAAAACACCGCTTGTTTCGCGGTCGAGTCTGTGCAACAGTACCGCCGGTTTAAATTGACGCTCTATCTCGTCCGAGTTTACATGTGCCGGCTTATCGACTACAACAATGTCATCATTTTCAAAAATAGGCTTAACGTGTTCTACTTTTTCTACTCTGAATATCGTTCGCTCATCAATTTCACCACGGGCAATCATCACTTTTTTGTTGCCGACATACACAAGTCCTCTGTCTATCATAGACTTTGCATTGGAATTGGAAATTCCCTCTTGCTGTGCCAATAATTTATACGCTTTTTCTGTTGCCATTTTACCAGCTCCTTTTAATTTTTTAATATTTTTTGAACCACGGGTTCCAGGTTTATCTGCTCTTCTACCATTGAAGGCGGCAACTCCTTTGTCATCTCAAGTGCATCGGCTATTTCATCCGGCTCAACATACTGCACGTGATGGACATATTTAAACAACTCTTTTTGGTGAAAAAAATGCTTTCCTGTAATTATTTTACATCCGAAATAAGCCGGTTCGAGCGGATTGTGCCCACCGACATCATTTTTAAAAGCACCCCCTAATATGGCTATGTCGCTGATGGCATAAATATTGTTGAGTTCACCCATCATATCGACTAAAATCAAATCACCTGCAAAACTCTTTCCTTCTGAAAAACGGGAAACAGTGGCATTATTTTGCCTGCCGTATCGTTCCATTAAGCTATATACCTCTGCAAAACGTTCCGGATGACGGGGAACAATTACAAGTTTTGCCTCTTTGCTCTTTTCATAGGCAAAAAATGCCTCTAAAATGCTTTGTTCCTCACCAGGATGGGTACTTCCAGCTACAATTACTTCCGCATCGGGCTTTTCGTATTCTTTTGTTTTTTTGATTTCACCTGCCAATTTTATATTGCCAATCACTTCAATGTGTTTTGCACCCAAGGCCAAAAATCTGTTTTTGTCACTTTCGCTTTGAGCATAGACCATATCTACATTCTCTAAAAGTTTTTTATAAAACCAGGCAAACTTCATATATTTTTTGACACTTTTATCTGAAATTCTGGCATTAAGCAAAATAACTTCTGCACCGCGTGAACGCGCTATGCTAAAGAGCAGATACCAAAATTCTGCCTCAAGTACAATAAGCTTTTTCTGCGGTTTGACCCAAAACGGCAGATACATTTCATACGGAAGATAACGTACCTCTGCATTATATTTTTTTGCTTCATTGTGTCCGGTTTGTGTAATCGTTGTCACAAGTATCTTTTTATTTGCCAATAGATCCAGAAGCGGTTTAAGGGCTCTGGCTTCACCTAAAGAGCAGACATGAAACCAAATTGCATTTGTACTGCGAAACGGAGGGTTCTTAAAAAGAAAAAAACGTGCAGGAATTGATTCTTTGTATTTTTTTTTAAAAGCAAGCAATATCAAAAGAGGCAATGCTGTTATAAACAGCATTACACTCAGTACATAATAGAAAAGGAAAAACGGCTTCAAGCCTACTCTTCGTTAACTTTCACATAAAGGATGCGTCCGCAGTGGGGACATGTAGTGATATCTTCACCTTTTATGACATCAGCATAAACCTTATCGCCTATTATCATATGGCATCCCATACATGCCTGTTCTTCAACAGGAACCACTGTTGTGTTTTTTGCCCAACGACGGATTTTTTGATAAAAAGCAAGCCCTTTTTGATTGATATCTGACAAAAGAGTCTCTTTTCTTTTGAAAACCTCTTGTCTCTCTTTGTGTATTTTTTCAAGTTTTGTATCTACATCAGCTTTTACACTTTCCAAATTTGCATTTAACTCTTCCAGAGCATTTTTTGCAGCTTCAATCTGCTCTTTTTTTGCTTCAATGATTTTTTCAAGTCTTTGAATCTCTTCATTTGCAAATGTGACCTGCTCTTTGGCAATCTCTTCTTCAAGCTGCAGCGATTTCATCTCACGTTCTGTTTTTACTTCAGAGCTTTTTTTTACATTCTCTTCAAGTTTTTGTGAAAGTTCCGAGAGATGCAGTTCGTTTTTTGCTTTTTTAACTTCTTCGTCTTTGATTTCATTCGTTAAATTTTCAATATCTGACTCTATGCTCTTTGTTTTTGCAAGAGCCGCTTCATAATTTGCATTTGCTTCTTCAATCTGAGGTTCAAATGCGTCTATCTCTTTATCTATAATTGACAGATCGATTAATTGTTTTAAGTGCTTGTTCATTGGGATCCTTTAGGGGTTTACTTCTACCATTACCTGTATTATTAGACCTAAATATATGTAAATGGGTTTTCTGATGATGCAATTATAACTTCTAAACCTAAAATTTTCAAATGCTTTTGCATAATTTGTGCAAAAAAGTACTCACTTTCATAGTGTCCGATGTCAATTAAAGACAATTTTATACTTTTTGCCTCCATTGCATCATGATATTTTACATCACCTGTCAAAAAGCAGTCAGCATCCAGACTCTTCATCAAAGAACATCCCGATCCTGTTGTCAGGGCCACTTTTTTTACTCTTTGCGCACACTTAACTGTTCTTGCACATTTAAGTCCAAATGCTTTTGAAACATGTTTTGCGAATATATCAAAATCTTCATTCACTTCCAGGTATGCAACAAAACCGTCTTTTTTACAAATTTCGTATCCGAGTATCTCTTTTGCAACATATTCGTTTAAGTGTGTCTGGTCAAAATTTGTATGCATCGCAATATTTGAAATATTTTTTTTAATCATTTTTTGAATCAAATTTGCAGGATATTTAGAGAACTCAAGTTGTTTGAGTCCGCCAAAAATAATAGGATGGTGCGTAATAAGCAGCGTATTTTCATCCAAAGAATCAATCAGTTTTTCATCTACATCAATACTCAAAGCAATTTTTGAAATATCATCTTTGAAATCACCTATCAAAAGACCGGAATTATCCCATGACTCCTGAATATCAAAAGGAGAAAGCTCATTGAGATATTTGTATATTTCCAATATTTTCACAGCGATTCTCCCTTCTTGATTTTTTTCAGTTCCTCTTTTGCTTCTTTAAATTCAGGGTCAAGTTCTATCGCTTTTTCATACATTCCTTTTGCTTCATCAAAATGCTTCATATCAACAAGCAGATTCCCGTAATTATAGTAGGTAATAGGGTTTGTGGCATCAATTTCAAGCGACTTGTTGAGATGATTTCTTGCACTCGCATATTCACCCGCTTTTCTATACAGGGATGCCATCGCCTGATGGATATAGGTATTGTTCGGGTCCAGTTCCAACGCTTCTTTGTAATACTCCATAGCCTCATCATCCCTGTTTTGCTGTGCAAGTGTATAACCCATTTTAAAGAGTGTTTCAGGGTTCTTTGGATCTTTAATATTTGCCTCGCTATAAATGGCAAGCGCTTTTTGCAAATCTCCCTTTTGCATCTCTTCATCGGCTTTTTCCACCAAAGAGGAGGCATCAAAAGGGGAAAATGCCTCAGCACTTCGTTCACCTTGAGCACCTGTGTGCTGTTGGTCCTGCGGATCTTTAAGTGTTTGTATATGTTCGTAAATTTTGTATGCAAAAAAAGCAGAGGCTCCAAGCATAAGTAACTGAAAAAGTGTCATAATTGTTTTCCTATTTATTTAAAATTAAATTATTATTAAGTAATGTTATAAGTTGCAACGGATCAACTTGTACACCGGCAATTCTAGCTGAAAAATGCAAATGAGGACCTGTTACCCTGCCGCTTTTTCCTGATAAGCCCAAAAGTTCTCCTTTTTGGACAAGCTGACCTGTTTTGACATTGAATTTACTCATATGAAAATAACAGGTATAAATGCCTTCACCGTGATCAATGACAACAGTGCCTCCCGAATAAAATCTTTTTTTGACCAAAACGACTTTTCCGTCATTGGACGCTCTAATCGGTGTGCCTGTTTTCGCCCGAAAATCCGTCCCGCTGTGATACCCTTTCAAAGCTCCGTTATAAATTCTTGCTGTACCAAAAGCACTTGTAATTTTACTCTCCACCGGCAAGATAAAATCTGAATGCATATAGCTTTTGTTTGTTATTGTATGATAAATTTTCATAGCTTCCCTGTACTCTTTTGCGATTCTTTTTTTTATCTTGGGCAGCGTCGGATTTACTTTCGAAGCGCTTACACGGATGGTTTCTTTTTTGTATTTTGCATCTTTGATTGTAAGAGAAAGCTCTTTGTGTTTTTTTATCCCGTTTTGCAGATAAATAACTTTCACGGTTTTTTGAGCAGGTTTGTCGTAGTAGGAGACGGGAATCAAGGCATAATATTCACTCCTGTTCAAAGGATTCGGAAAAATTTTTATCTTTTTTTCTTCAAAAAAGAGTGCTTTGTATTCAATGCCTTTTTCTTTTGCAAACTTCACCAGTACTGTCTTGCCGTTACCTACCTCATCATTGACTATCTTTACATGTAAAGCAAAAAGAGAGGAGACAAAAAAGCACAAAAAAAGCAAAAGTTTCATTAATAATCCTTCATCGCCCTTTGAATGTCTCTCTTTTGGTCTTTCTCTTTTAGATCATTTCTTTTGTCATGCAGCAGTTTTCCTTTTGCTATGGCAATTTGCAGCTTTGCAATGTTGCGTTTGTTAAAATAGAGCTGCAAAGGCACAATGGTATACCCGTCACGTGCTACAGCCTTTTGCATTTTCTCTAACTCTTTTTTGTGCAGAAGCAGTTTTCTTGCCCCGCGCTCTTCATGCCCGTAATAATGGTGCGTCGTCTCGAGTCTGCCGATATGCGCATTAAACAAAAAAGCCTCTCCGTTGACAAAGCGGATAAAACTGTCTTTAAGATTAACGCGATGCGCACGTATGCCTTTGACCTCGCTCCCTGTAAGAACCAGCCCTGCTTCAAACTTCTCTTCAATAAAATAATCATGATACGCTTTTTTGTTTTTTGCTATTGTTTCACCCATAATCCACTTCCTTCTAAACTGTATAGCCTAAAATATTTCTGCTATTTTAGCATGCATTCATTAAGGTTTGGATTGTTAAAGAGATGTTTATTGTTTTAGTTTTCGTCGCGAACTATATTATGACAGCGAAAACAGGCATGCTCAATATAGGTATAAGCTCTTTGAGACTCTTCTCTTCGAAGTTTACCCGACTGGTTATATTTATTCGCAATAGCGTCTAATATAATCTGAACATTATGTGCAATAATCTGTGCACTCATAATCGCTTCATTGGCTTTATGCTTCTTGTTTTCAGGAAGCATCTCCTCAAATTTTTCTTTATCAGCCAATAAATCATTGGCGTGTTTTGCAAACCGTTCAATCGAAACTTTTATACCCTCTTTATCACTAGTTATAAAGCCTTGTTGAACTTCTCGTAATTCTGTGTTTAAAAGTATCATATTTGACTTAAGATTATATGCTGATGCAGAAGTAACTGACAACGTCAATGCAAACACACTTATTAGTAATAATTTTCTCATCTTGCCCCCCTTATTTTGACAATTTTTATTGTATCATAATATTGAATACTTTGACAAAAAACACTCTCTTATGCCAATAAAATGGTGCAAACTATTAAATTACTCTAAAAAAACTGCTGCCGCTGCCGCTGAAGAAGTAGCCCTCTTTATAGTGTTTTTCCAATTCTGTATACTCCTGCAATGCAGGCGCAAAAAGATCATTTGCTTCTTTTGCATCGAGTTCCTGCAAGATTTCTACTGAAGATTTCTTTTTCAATGCATCGGCTTGAAATCCGTCTATGGGTCTGTAAAATTTTTCTCTGTATGCTTTATAGACTTTTGGAGTGCTGATTTGTATCTTGGGTGTATACATATCAAATGAGAGCGGTGTTTCCTCAAAGGCTTCTACCACTTCCCCTATTCCGCTGACATTGGCACTATTATATCCATAAATAAAAAACGGCACATCCGCCCCTACATGTAAACCTATTTGTGCGAGTTCATTGAGACTCAGACCCAAATGCAGTACTTCATTGCACATTTTCAAATAGGTTGCCGCATCACTGCTGCCTCCGCCAAGACCTGCAAATGCGGGAATGTGTTTTTCAACAGCCACCGCATACGTTTGCATAAGTTTTTCAAGTGCAGCGCTTGATGTAGCCTCTTTCAAGGCTACATATGCTTTATAAATGGTATTTTGTTTTGTATCACAATCAAAATCACCAATTATTTTAAACTCATTTGCTTTGGCTTGAACATCTTGTTTTGATACAAAGGAGAGGACATCATACAAATCATTGACTTTCATAAATCGAGAGACTATCTCATGGTACTCGTTTCTCTTGCCTGTTATTTTTAAAAAAATATTTACTTTGGCATAGGCCTTATACTTTTTCATCCGCTTTTTATTTTCCCAGTATTTTGTTCAAAGACAGAATATCATTTTCGTCTACAGTTCCCAAAGAAGCCGCCTTGTTACTCGCTTTGACCTCTTCGATAAGCTCATTTCTAATGATGGAAATCTCTTTTGGCGCGTCAATTCCGAGTTTTACGACACCGTTTTCTACAGAGATAACTTTTACAACAATATTTTCACCAATAACTATAGATTCATCTGCTTTTCTTGCAAGTACTAACATTCTATCCTGCCTAATTCATATTTTACTCTGCCCTCATTTACTGTAATAATGGAGATGCTTTCGCCATTATCCAGCCAGTATGTGCCGTCATCCTGCAACTCTAAATCTTCTAAAGCAAGAACTCTTCCATACTTTACATTATCACTTTCACCCAAATAGTAATTCTGGGGAATGTTTAAAGATTCTTTGATATTCAAGGCTTTTTCATCCTCATAAACAAACTGTCCTTCATTCAGTCGCTCAAGCATACTTAAACTTCCATGCGCTATACCAAGTTTATGCGCAATCATCTCTCCCAGAGAACGTATATAAGTCCCTTCGCTTACACTTGCTTCAAAGGTCACAAAGGGATGGCAGTAGTGAATCAGTTTCATTTCATAAACAGTTGAGTTGACAGTATTGAGAACAACCTCTTTTCCCGCACGTGCCAAATCATACGCTCGCTGTCCGTTTATCCGTTTTGCACTGAAAATCGGCGGTTTATACTCTAATTCACCCTCTAAAGACAAAAGCACCGCTTCAATCTCCTTTACATGTAAAGGTTCAGGAAGTACAACTTCTTCGATCATCTCTGTATCAAGGGTATCACTCTTTGCACCAAGCCACAAAGTCGCTTTGTATCTTTTAGGTGTTTTGTTCAAAAATCTAAAAAGTTTCGTATGTGAGCCAAAACCTACCAAAAGCACGCCTTTGGCAAAAGGATCCAGTGTTCCGGCAAAACCTGCTTTTTTATTGTTATACTTTTTTTTCAGACTGTAAAGATACTTGTTTGAGCCTACTCCCGAAGGTTTGTATGCAACAAAAAGACGATTCATAACTTCTCTACAAATGATGCAAGAATATCGCGTTTTGTTCCTGCAAAATTAATCTTGAGTTTAAACTCTCTTCCCGACTTACTCACACCGATAATGCGCCCTGTTCCAAAGATTTTATGCCGTACCAGATCACCTTTTTTAAATGCTGTGTTTTTTTCACACTTTAAAGAGCCTTTGCAAAGTCCGGCTTCATTGAAAAAACGGCTTTTTTCCAAATCACTTCTGCGTCCTTTGTAAAATCTGCTCCCGGCATGGCAAAGCGTCAAGGTCTCTTTGGCACGGGTAAACGCAACATACCCAAGTCGTCTCTCTTCTTCCAAATCACTTCCGTCTCCTGTCAGTGGCAAAAAGCCCTCTTCCATTCCTATGACAAAAACATGTTCAAACTCCAAACCTTTGGAGGCATGTATACTCATCATGTAGATACTCTCCCCCTCCACCTGGTCCTGCTCACTTTGCAACGTCAGTTCGTTTAAAAACTCATCCAAAGAACTCTGTGGTGATTTTTTTACAAAATCTCTAAAAAGACCGTAAAACTCATCTATATTGAGAATTCTTTCCTGTGAGTCTTGCATGTTTTTGTAAATATCTTTCAAAGAAAAAGTTTCTTCCAAAGCATCTATAAACTCATAGGTAGACGCCTGCGCAATACCGGCAACCTCTTGAATGTTTTTAGCAAACTCTTTGAGCGTTGCAGCATTTTTCTTTCTGACCAAGCCTTCAAGTTCTTCCATGGATGCCTGAGTGATATATTCATAAATAGAAGTTCCCTTTTTCTGAGCTGCAAGTTCAATTTTATCCAAACTTGCTTTGCCCAGTCCGCGTTTCGGCTTGTTGACTATACGTTTCAGGGAGAAGTCATCATGATGATTTGTAATCACCCTGATATAAGAAATAAGGTCTTTTATCTCTGCCCGGTCATAAAATCGCAAACCACCCACAAGTTTATAGTTAATCCCGTAACGGTTCAAGCCTTCTTCTACAGAACGTGACAGAACATTGACACGGTACAAAATAGCTATTTCTCTGGCACGTACTCCGCTCTCAAGCAGTTTTTGTATTTTTGCGGCAACTTTTCTTGCCTCTTCGTTTTCATCATTAGAATTCAGTGTTGTCACATCATCCCCGTTGCCACGCGTTGCTATGAGCTTTTTTCCCAAACGGGACCGGTTGTGCTCGATAAGCGCATTGGCAACTTTTAAAATCGGCGCACGTGAACGGTAGTTCTCTTCGAGTTTAAAGACATGTGTGCCTGAAAAATCCTGGTCAAACTCCATAATATTGCGAATATGCGCACCACGCCAGCCGTATATACTCTGATCGTCATCACCGACTACACACAAATTGTTATGCACTGTACAAAGTTTTTGTAACAGCTTAAACTGCAGTTCGTTTGTATCCTGGTACTCGTCAATCATAATGTACTGATATTTCTGCGAGGTAGCCTTTGCCAACTCAGGGTTTTCATCCAAAAGTTTATAGGTAAGCGCGATGAGATCATCAAAATCAACAAGATTGTTTTCCAGTAAATATTTTTCATACTCTGCAAAAACTTCGGCAATCTGCTTGTAACTGAACAGTTCAGTCTGCTTGTAGGCATCATCAGGACTCATTAAAGAGTTTTTGTATCTGGAAATTTCACTCGCGATAAGCGGTGTCGGCAGCTCAGAATTTATTTTTTTAATGATTCTCTTTTTATCATCTGTATCTATCACAACAAAATTATTGGCTCTGCCCAGAAGATGTATATTGAATTTTAAAAAAAGAAGTCCAAACTTGTGAAAGGTACAAAGAAGAGGAGGATAGGCGACATTTTCTATCATAGAGAGAGAACGCTCTTTCATCTCTTTTGCAGCTTTGTTTGTAAATGTCAGGGTAAGTGTATTTGAAGCGGGAATACCCACAACCTCAATAAGATACGCCAAGCGTGAAATAATTGTTGTCGTCTTTCCGCTTCCCGCTCCTGCAAGAATCAGGACAGGTCCTTCTGTTTGCTTTACTGCTGCTGCTTGAGACTCATTTAAATGATTAAAAATTTTTTCCATATATGTTCACTACTAAGTTGTATTTCTACTTATTATAGCTAAAATGTCATAAATTATTACAAAACTATTGCAATAATTATAATTATGAGTTATAATTTTACTATTATTGATACTTATAGGAATTATTATGTTAAAAGATTTTGCGAAATTACATACTTTTTTGATGGTTATAAAAGAGAAAAGCTTCTCTAAAGCATCAGCAAAACTTGGGATTTCCCAGCCCGCTGTCACGCAGCAAATCAAGTTCATTGAAGATTATCTTGATACAAAAATAGTTGATAGAAAGAAAAACGGAATTATCCTCACAAAAGAGGGCGAAGATCTCTACAGAATCGCTTTAAGACTTGAAAAAGCTATACACAGCAGTGAAAAAGAGTTGTTAAAAATAATCAACAAAGAGTTCACTTTTGTCATGGGTTCTTCTTTTGCAATCGGTAATTATGTGCTTCCGAATTATCTCAGTGAAATAAAAAAACGCATCAACAATGAAGTTTTTATGAATGTGGATCTCTCTTCAAACATTATTGACCAGCTTGAAGATAAAAAAATAGATGTCGCACTCATCGAATCTCCTGTTTTCAGAGATGGTGTCATTTACAGAGAATGGGTGGAAGATGAATTGGTCGTTTTTTCAAACCAGCCGATGAAAAAACATCTCAGTGCAGATGATTTACTCGATTTCGACTGGATTTGTCGCAATGAGGACTCCCACACAAGAAAACTGACATCAGAAGTTTTTGAAGAGATGGGAGTGCAGTGTAATAATTTCAATGTTATCGGTGTTCTTGCCAGTCCGACTTCCATCAAGGAGTCTATTTTACATGCAGACAAGAATGCAGAACGACCTCTTGTCTCTATTATGTCCCGTCATGTCATCAAGTCAGAAATCGAAAACGGCCAACTTTATGAAGCCAGACTAAAAAACCATAAAATTACAAGAAGTTTTTACATAGCCTATCTCAAAGACAGAAAACATGATGCTTTTGTAGACAATGTAGTCAATTATCTGCTCTCGCTTAACAGAGTGTAGATAGCGTCTTATTTTATAAACTTGGAGTTTTCCGGATTTGAGAGAAAAGATGCCATGGAGTTTTTCACTCCGCTTTCGTCTATATCAGCTTCTTGTTTCTTTGTTTCCTCTTTATATGCAGATATATTAATCAAAACCGGAGTTTCATCGATAATAATCTGTAAAATACTCAGCAAGGGTACATGTACAACACTTCCAAAATTTTCACTGCCAAAACCTGCCTCAAAAATTAAAATATCATCCTCTATTCTGGCAGTCTCAAATGTATATCCTGCTAAAAAGAAAAGTGTCAACGGACGAAACTCAGCGTTTATACTTTCCGGTAGTGCCGGTGCAAAACTCACATCTTCGATTTTACATAAAATACCGAAATTCTGCTCTTTTTCAAACAGCAGAACAATCAACTCCTGAATATTTTTTTTCATTAAGTGTGCGAAATCTCTGTCTTGTATTATATTTTCTAACAAATTATATCCCTTATGTTTTCATTTGGTATTATATCAAAATCTATCATAGCATTCATCAGTGCAACCTGCTCGAAATGATTTAAATCCTCTACAGATATATCATCTTCTCTGATTTTCCCGCTCTCGAGCAACCTTGCTCTGGTCGTTCCTTCAAGCAAAGGGCTTTTTGGTGTTATCCATTCATCTTTATATTTAAAAGCGATATTAGCAATGGATGTATCTGTAATAAGAGAATTTTTTACAATAAGTATGTCATCGCAAAAAGATTTTTTTTCCAGCAGCTTCTCTATTTTGCTTCTGTCATAATATTTTTTACAATACTCTATCTCATTATCAAAAACAAGTTTCAGGGTTTGAATACTCTTTTTTTTATACTGATGGTATGTGATGCTGTACTCTTCGCCATCATATACAACCCTGCACCGGAAAAATCCTGATGCGGGAGGATGTAAAATATCTTGTAGTATAATGCCGGAATGCCCAACTGTTTTCTCAAGCCGTTTTTGATGGTATGCAAGATGAAACAGTTTTGCATCAACTGCTTTGATTGTTTCTAAATATTGAATTTTATTCACTGAAAAGTTCTGTACTTAAGTACCTTTCTCCCGTGTCACATAAAACGGTCACAATCGTTTTGCCTTTGAAATTCCTCCCGTGAAGCCACCTGCATGGCAGCATATACATTTGCTCCTGAAGATATACCTACAAGCAATCCCTCTTTTTTTGCCAACATTCTGGCTGTTGCTATAGCATCTTCATTACTCACTTTTATCACTTCACTGTAACAGGAGGTATCTAAAATTGCAGGAACAAAACCTGCGCCTATTCCCTGAATTTTATGTGGAGCCGGGCTCTCTCCTGAGAGAATTGCCGAAGCTTCAGGCTCTACTGCAAAAACAGCAATATCTGCAATATGTTCTTTCAAGACCTTCGAAGTTCCGCTAAGCGTTCCTCCCGTCCCTACAGCTGCCACAAAAGCATCCAGATTTTGCTCTGTATCACGGAGAATTTCCTGTGCCGTTGTGATTTCATGTATCTCCGGATTTGCCGGATTTTCAAACTGTTGTAAGATTATAGAGTCCGGTGTATTTTCCTGAATTTCCAGTGCTTTTTGAATGGCTCCGTTCATCCCTTTTGCAGCCGGAGTCAGTACCAGTTCAGCGCCTAAAGCCTTGAGCAGGTTTCTTCTCTCTACACTCATAGACTCAGGCATAGTTAAAATAAGTTTTAAATTTTGAGCTGCACAGTTGGCTGCCAGAGCAATTCCTGTATTTCCGCTTGTAGGTTCAATAATCGTTGTATTTGCTTGAATACGTCCTGATTCTATACCCCTGCGGATCATATTGAATCCTATTCTGTCTTTGACCGAACTTGTCGGATTCATAAACTCACATTTTCCCAATATCGTGGCACCTGTCAGCTTTGATGCCTCATTCAGCCTTACCAATGGCGTGTTGCCTACTAATTCAGTTATATTTTTTGCAATTTTCATTATTTTTCCTCTTGAAGTAATTTTACACTAAAAAGATTATTTACACAAACTTCTATCATTTTGTAGACTTCTAAAAATCCGTCAAATCCGTCAAAAAAATACGGATCCGGAACATCCTGACAATTAAATGCGAAGCATCCCAGCTTTTGTATATTTTTGGCACCCAGTTTCTTGACATGCAGCCTGTTGTTTTCATCAAGTACAACTATCAACTCATATAAACCAATATCTTCTTTTGTAAACTGTCTCGCTCTAAGATGGCTTATATCTATGCCGTGCATTTGTGCCACCTTGATAGAACCCTCACATGGGGGTTCGCCGATATGCCAGTCTCCTGTCCCTGCAGAGTCTATTTTTATATCTATTTTATGTTCTTGTGCTATTTTTTTGGCAATCCCCTCTGCCAACGGGGAACGGCAGATATTGCCAAGACATACAAATATAACGGATTTCATATATTTCCTATTCTTTGAGTATAATAAGTATTGCAATTTTAAAGCAATACTTATTATACAAAAAAATAGAGGCAATCATGGCAATCTACAGTAGCGACGGCAAAAAATTACTTAATGTTGAGTTTGATGTAACGCCACAGGTTGGAGATATAGTTGATGACATGCGTGTTTTATCTGTCAATCAAAAAGAGAATGAAGAATATGCCGTATTCTTACTTGAACCAAATACACGAGTCACCTGTTATGTTTTTGATGAAATTTTCATTATCGGCAAAGAAAGTGGATTTGAAAGTTTAAATGATGCCGTTTTTTCCTGGAAAAATAACGAAATCTAAAACAGTGTCATCGCATATATTTTTGCAAAAACATGTTTAGCTGATTTGCAAAAAGTTCGGCATCTTTTGAGCCAAAAGGCTTCGGACCTTGCGTCATCTCTCCCATTTCTCTGATATTCTCCATGAGATTCCGCATTGCAAGATACTGTTTGATGTTGTCTTTGCTGTAAAGTTCGCCTCTGTGATCTATTGCATGGGCATTCTTATCTATAACTCTGTCCGCCAAGGGAATATCTGCAGTGATAACCAAATCCCCCGAATGTACTTTTTGTACAATTTTATTGTCAGCCTCATCTGCACCTGCATCTACAATGACATACTCTATATTTTTTGATTTTCCAATATTGATTTTTTTATTTGCAAACACACAGGTTTTTATGCCGTATTTTTCTATTTGACGAAAAATGATCGGTTTTAAGAGGTTGGGAAAGGCATCGCCGTCTATATATATTCTCAGCATTATATTTCTCTTTTTAAACATTATAACAAATAAACAAACATTCAAAAAGGGCGTATCGTTACATGTAATTATAAATTTGGATTTTTCAGGTTCTACACAAGAACCTGTTTTAACACCTCTTCTACCCGTTTGACCGGTACAATCTCAAGTGCTTCTCTTACTTCTTTTGGAATATCTTCCAAATCTCTTTCATAATTTTTTGCAGGAATCAAAGCTTTTGTCATATCGGCTTTATATGCAGCTATAAGCTTCTCTTTTAATCCGCCAATCGGCAAAACATCCCCTGTTAATGAAACTTCTCCTGTCATAGCGACATCAGAGCGCACTTTATAGGAACCGAGTATGGAAGATATAACTGTTACCATGGCTATACCTGCACTCGGTCCGTCTTTTGGCGTTGCGCCGTCCGGTACATGTACATGTAAATCATACCGTTTATATACTTCGCTTGGATCAACTTCTATAATTTCTTCTTTTTCTTTAAAAGTAAGCGGAATATTGTCTTGAGAAATTCTCAGCTTGCGTTTGTCTATAAGTGTTTTTACAACACTCATGGCAATTCTTGCAGACTCTTTCATAACATCACCAAGACTGCCTGTAAGCTGCAGATTGCCTTTGCCTTTGATGCGGATACTCTCTATTCGTAAAACATCTCCGCCTACTGCTGTCCATGCCAGGCCGTTGACTACACCGATAACAGGAACTTTGTCTGTTTTTTCAATCTCAAAGACACTTTTATCAAAAAACTGTTTTAAGTTTTTCAGTGTCACTGATACTTTTGCAACATTTTTGTGTTTTAGCAGTTCCATAGCTGCTTTTCTCGCCATTTCAGCTATACGGCGGCGTAAATTTCTCACACCTGCTTCACGTGTATAACTGTGTATCAGCTCTTTTAACGCCGGTTTTGAAATACTGAGTTCAGATTTTTTGAGTCCGTGTTTTTTAATCTCCTGCGGCAACAGATAACGACGGGCTATCTCAAACTTTTCCTGCGGTGTATATGAACTTAAGGTGATAAATTCCATTCTGTCACGCAAAGGAGCAGGAATACGCCCGACATCATTTGCTGTTGCTATAAAAATCACATTACTCAGATCCAAATCAAAATTCAGATAATAATCGCGAAACTCGCTGTTTTGTTCAGGATCCAAAATCTCTAAAAGAGCCGCTGTCGGGTCCCCTCTTTGTGAGCGGGTAATTTTATCGATCTCATCAAGCACTATCACAGGATTCATTTTTTTCGCATCTATAAGCCCCTGTGCTATACGTCCCGGCATAGCCCCAACATAAGTACGGCGATGTCCGCGCAATTCATTCACATCTTCAAGACCGCCCAGTGCTATTCTGATAAGCGGACGTTTGAGTGCTGTTGCTATAGAGTTGGCAAGAGAGGTTTTTCCGACACCCGGAGGGCCGGAAAAACACAATATCGCTCCAGCACTTTTTTTCGCTGAGACACCACGAAGTTCAAGCAGTTCTTTTACTGCAAAATACTCTACGATTCTCTCTTTTGGTTTTTTTAGCGAAAAATGGTCTTTGTTGAGCTGTTCTTCCACACTCTCTATGCGAAGCGGTTTTTTTGCCAAATCGCCAAAAGGAAGATCCAAAGCCCAGTCAAGATATGTCTGCGTCATAGAAGCATCCGAAGAATCCGGGTGCATACGTGCAAATCGTTCAAGCTGTTTGCTTATCTCTTTGTAGGCATCTTCTCCCATTTTTTCTTTTTTGGCTTCAAGCTTTTTTCTGTACTCTTCTATCTCTTCTTCTCGGGATGTGTCCGTTCCGAGTTCTTTTTGAATCTGTTTGAGCTGCTCTTTTAAGAAGTACTCTTTGTTGACTTTTTCTATATGTGTATGTACTTTTGAACGAATTTCGCGCTGAAGCTTGTTTGCCTCTATCTCATCAATCAACAGATCGATAAGATCCAAAAATCTTTTTTCTGTATCAGTTTCTACAAAAAGCTTATAAGCCTGCTCTTTTTTGAGTTTTACTGTTGAACATATCAGATCAATGATACGGTTGTGATCATGATTTTCTTCTATAGTTCGCAGTAGATCGGGCGGGAAATAGTTACTTACAGCAGCCAAAGCTCTCACTTTTTCACGCACGACTTCAAGTATTGCATCAATTTTTAAAGAATCAACCTCTGTTGACTGCATCACGTCTACATGGGCTATAAGCGGATCTTCTGCAACTTTATATAAAGATTTTGCACGGGCAAGCCCTTGAAAAAGTACTTTGACCCGTCCGTCAGGAAGCGAAACCTTTCGCATAATTGAACCTACCACACCTGCGTCATACAGTGCGTCATACTCTCTTTCACCTTCATGTCCTGGCTTAGTCGGGCAGACTATCACCAAAGAATTGTTTTCAATGGCCTTTGTTGCCGCCTTAATATTTTTTTCATCACTTAAAAAAAGCGGTGAAATCATAAAAGGATATAAAAAAAGTTCATCTTCTGCTATCACCGGGATGTCAGCAGGAAATTCTCCGTAGTTGCTTAATTTCATAAATATAGTTTCCTTATATTATTTTGTTTTATTATTGTCTGATTTAACTGTATTTCTAGAGACGACACTCTGTGTATCCGGAATCATAAAAGCATACCAGCTGGATGTACCGTCTCCTTCAAATATTTCTCTGTACCATGGTATTTTTGCACGCTCAACTTCATCCCATTTTATCCATGGTTCTACTCTTAAGGTGCGATAATATGCTGCCGATTCCGGCTTGTCAAGTCTGGTATACAAATCGACAATTTCCTTGTTTAAAGAGGCATCAGCAAGATATAAATTTGTCAGCATCGTATCCACCAAAGAGTAGTACATAGAGTGCGGATAATTTTGCTTGAATGTTTTTGCATTTTTTATGGCCTCAAGTATAAGCCCTTGATCACGTCTTGGATTTGGAAGGGCCATATATTTTGCTTTAATCTTTAAAAATTCCGCAAATTCTCTCTCATTGGCATTTGCATATCTTCTGACATACTCATTTAAAAAGTGTTCAGTAAGCAGATACTCTTCATTGTGCATATGCGCAATTGCAAGAATCATGGTTGCCTCAGGCAAAAGAGGTGACCCGATATGTTCCCCCTGTAAAGAGGAATAGTAATCATCCGCTTTGTCAATATTTCCGGATGAAATAGACTCCACAATTTTGCCATACCAGTAAACAGCCGGCTTGTTGTATTCCTCCACCTCTTTTGAACACGAAGCAAATAAAATGATAAAAGAGAGAGCAAATACAAAAGAGAATTTTGATTTCATATGAAAATATCCTAATTAAATTAAATTGAATGTTATTTTATCCAAAAGTTATATAATAGGGATTAAACTAAAAAAATTTATGTGTTATAATAAATAAATAAAAGGTTCAACAAGATGGATATAAATCAAATAAAGCGTATTTTACAAAGATATGACACTGTCGAAAATGCATTACTCTTTGGGTCGTATGCAACAAATACCCAGCACAACATGAGTGACATGGATATTGCAGTGCAAACAAGCCGTGAACTCAATTTATTTGAGATGGGTGATATTATCGCAAGCCTTGAGACGGAACTAAATCATAAAATAGATTTTGTAATATTTAATGAACTTTATAAAACATCACCACTTCTTGCCTATAATATCTACAAAAACCATACGATTCTTATACTGAATAATAAAAAAAAATATGATATCTTCAAAGAAAATGCTCTCCATTACTATCTTGATTTTAAGCATATACTTGATGAGCAAAACCTGGCATTTAGCAAAAGGATAAGTAATGGAAATATTGCAAAAACTCAAACAGCTTGAAGAAAATATAAAAATATTAGAAGAACTGAAACAAGAGATGCAAGTTGAAGACATTGCGGCAAATAAACGTTACGAATGGGAACTTCGATATGGTTTTTTTGAATCAATACAAATAATGATAGATGTCAGCTGTAAAGTGACAAATTATTTTAACCTGGGGAAGCCTGAAAATTATAAAGAATGCATAGAAATTCTTAGTAAAAATGACTACCTAAACAAATTTCATAGCCAAAAGTATATTGCAATGATAGGACTTCGAAATCTTCTTATCCATGAATATACGACAATTGACATAAAAAAACTCTATGATTTTTTAAATTCTATTGATGACTTCAAAAATTTTATACGTGAGATTAAAGAAAATATATCTGAATAAGTGGTGGCCTGTCTCGGAATCGAACCAAGGACACAGTGATTTTCAGTCACTTGCTCTACCGACTGAGCTAACAGGCCAAATTGAAGAAACGAAATTATACCTTTATGAGCTGAATATAAACTTATAAAATCCACTCTCTTTTTGTCACTTTTAACACATTTTCTCATAAATTTTAAAAATACCATAAAAAACATAGCACAATAACCTCTTTTAAAGATATTTCAGCTAAAATTTAGCAATAAAGTACGACAATTGAAACGTAGACAATTGTTTCTTTTTAACATGAGCCCCCTTTGTGGGTGCCGTGATTTTTCCTACAAAAAAGGGGATGTTATGAAAAAGTTGTTATTCCTTTCAATTTTATTTTTGACGACATTACTAAATGCAGCAGGAGATAGCTGTTCAAATGCTATAGAGCTTTCTCTGCCAAGTGAAACTGATACTTCTTTGCAAAACAGAACTTGGAGTATGGGTAGCCATTATTTCTATACTTATTACAAGTTTACCCCCTCCTCAAATGGAGAAATTGTTATCCAAACTACTGACATGGACAATGACAGTAACGCCTGGCTCTATGATGATATAGATGAATGCGTATCTTGGTGGGGAAGCACGGTTGCTTCAGATACACGTAATAACAATGACATATACATTACCTACACACTCTCTGCTGGAACAACCTATTATCTCCCTATAAGAAATTATACCGATGATGATGATTCTTTTACGCTCAATCTTTCCTTCTCTTCCTCATTTTCCTCATCTTCTATCAGTAATGATATATGCTATGACAGTATCTCAGTCAGTGGACTAAATTTTGGATTTATAAATGTTCTCAGCAAAACAACTATTCCTATCAGAAATATTTCAAATGGTAATTTATCTGATGTACAGGTAGTTCTGGCATCTGATTCGCTTTTTTCAGCTTTTTCAAACTGTGATGTTTTAGATGGTGACGGCAGTGAAACATGTTCACAAACAAGTGATTTGAGTTTTTTCAATACTTTTACAGCCTTTAACAGTGGTGTCACATATGATTTACAAACACTTATATCAAACAATTCAAAAAGCGCTTATGTTGAATCACTCTTTAGTTTTTTAAACAGTAACGATTATGATTTATTGGCAACATATACAAAAGACGGCACGACATACAGTGGAAAACTTTCACAATGCAAAAGTGATACAAACGAGACTTCAGATGGTCGTCCTTTTACCATTAGAAATCCGGATGACACCAGAAATATTCGAGGTAATGTCAAAATCATCGGGAACACTGTTCTGTGTGAAAAAGACAGTAATGGTCAATGCAAGGAAACCTCTGATCCAAACAATAACACTACTTTAAGTTACATTAAAGAGGTAGATGGTTTCATCAATGCTTCAAAAGCAAAAATAAGCGGTATTCCGGATACTGCAGAGGTAGTGTGGGCAGGGTTTTACGCACAAGGATATACAAATGAATCCCTAGAAACAGTTCGAGCAGACCTCAATTCTCAGCCAATGTACCTTATAGCACCGGATAACACTCTTTTCCCGCTGTATCCGGAAGTGATTGATTCCTTACAGTGGGTTGGCTACACCTATTCAACCTTTAGTACCGTCAATGCTCTCATTGGAAAAAAAGGGAGTGAGATAAACGGCTGGTGGACAGGTGCAAATATCAAGGCTAGCGAAGGAAAAGATACATCCTTGGGCTATTTTGGAGCATGGACACTTGTTGTTATATATAAAGACAGCAGTGAAAGCTTTCGTAACATTACTGTGTTTGATGGCTATACTAACATTTCATCATACAACAGAGAAGAGACCATAGATTTAAGCGGTTTTTTAACCCCAAAAGCAGGAGATATCAACTCTACTTTTTCTTTCTTTGCAGGGGAAGGGGATATAGCCTATACTGGAGATGAACTCTATTTTAACGGCTATCAAATTGGAAACTCCAACAATGTCATGTACTCACACACCAGCGGATTTGAGAAAGAGCCAAGCTTAACAAACAATTTTGGTATAGATATTCAAAATATAGATATCGGTACATCCGGAGCAGACTTGCTAGGATACAAAGACACCAGTGCTACAGTACGCTTTACATCAAGTGGAGATTCATACTATCCTAGTATGTTTGTTTTCACAACAAACCTTTATACCCTTGATATCTGTTACGATTATACCTATGGACAAAACGGATACTATACTACAGCACCAAGTATCAAACCTGCACTTATTGATGGAACTTTCAACAAAAGTACACCACTTGACCTTAAAGTCTATTTCAGAAACAGAGAAAATTCTGACACTACTATTAACAACCTGAACATAGATATACTAAACCTTAAAGAAGCCGTTTATCATTTAAACTCTACAAAAATAGCTAAAACAGATACCACTGTGACAAATATTGATGATAATATTTTAGATATTGCATCGGACAAAAGTTATGTTAAGAACATCCCTATTGGTAGCTTTGGAAGTTTGGATTATTTTTATCTCTACTATAGTTTAGACCTGAATCAAAGTACTCTTTCAGAAGTACCGGTTGACATAGAGTTTCGCTATGATTTGACTGTTGACGGTATTGGATTAGGGACATACAGCACTAAATTAAGCGACATGGATCCTTGCCAGCCGACTCCAGGCTACGAACCGGTTCCGGATATTTTCAATATTGTTCAAGCCGGAGAAACAAAAAGTGATGATCCTTACTATTATTTTAATATTCCAACACAGGTCGTCAACAGAGTGGGGAACTTTTTATTAGAATCAATGGATCCCAATGATTTAAACAAATCAAAAGCTGTCAGCAAGGCACAGGATGTCAATATTACAATGGTAAATATGTCAGGTTTTCATTATACCAATGCAACCTGTACAGATCCTGACAACAGTATTGTGATAGGCACGCCTGTAAGCACACACTTTAATATTAATGATACAACCGTCAGTATTGATAAAGATGCAATGCGTACTGCAGCAGTCTTTTCCAAAGCCTCTCAAAATGCGGCCTTTAGAATTATTTATACAGATGAAAACAACAATACGAAAAGCATCTGTTCAAGAGACAACTTTGCCATTCGCCCGGAAAGCTACTCTTTTAAATTTACAGACTATAATCACTCAAATCCGTTACAGCAAAGCTTTATCATAGACAATAACGGCAGTAATATAAAAACTGCCCACTTGGCTGCGGGGTACAATTACCTCTTGACCATGAATGCAACGGACCATCTTAACAATACACCTGTCCTCGGTTACACCACAAGTAGTCTTGATGCAAATATGACATGGCAGGGAACTTCTTCACTTGTTTGTAACGATGAAAGCAATATTACACTCGAACATCCTTTTGTCAATGGTGTTGCAGAAACGAACACAACATGGAACAATGTCGGATCATACAAACTTCATATTATTGATACAAAATGGACAGCGGTTGATTCTCTCTATCTTGATCATCATACAGCTCCGTATTTTCAAACAGGAGCGGACTGTATACAAAACTCATCTGCAGTCGAAGATGAAAGTTCTGCTTCCAAGAATGGTTGTAACATATCTTCGGTGCATCATAATAATGACTATTCCCAAGATTTTCAGGATATGCTTGTATTTTATCACCCTTACAGATTTGATCTCAATGCAACTGCAGGAGGAACAGCTGTTACTCCTACTATCGGCTTGCTGTTTACTCCTGTGCCAGGCACCACACCGTATATCTATATGGCAGACATTAACAATACACTGGATGAGAATATGTCCTACCATTTAAACGGGAGCATTACAGCTTTAGGTGAAAACAATGTCACCCTTTCAAACTTTGTAGACCAATGTTATGCAGTACCTTTGGATATAAACATTTCTACAAGCAACAGAGACTTGAATGACTCAAAGGGGAATCATGTTCCCTACAGAATACGTTTTCATGACATTAATTCGAGTGGCAGTATTATAAATGCATTGGATATCAATCTTACAGAAACAAATCCCGCACTGCAGTCTAATGACATACGCATTCAAACTGCTCAAACATATTTTCCTAAAAATTTAAACGGTACTATGCAGACACGCTTAAATATGAACTATATGAGAGAAAAAGACACTGCTGTCAATCCAACAACACTCACCTTTATAAAGTATCAGGTCAACTGTACAAATGCGGTAGCTGATTGTACTTTTAATGCTGACCTTATAAACAGCAAGACAACAAAAGGGATTAAAGATTTAAATTCGACAATACCCGTCAGGCACTATTACGGGCGCACAAATGCACCGAGACAGACTGTTTTAGGTTCTGACGGCAATGTTTCTGTATACTATGAAGTATTCTGCAACGGAGCTACATGTAACAAATCATTACTTCAAGACGGGAACAGTTCAACATCAACAGATGATCCGCGTTGGTTTGTCAATACCAACCATACTAGCGATGCAGGAACGGCTGCACAAACAGCCACAGTGCAAAAGAATGGTGTAAATGTAAGTATTACCAGAGAAGCCAACGGAAATCATCCTGACTATATTGGAGTACACTACAATGGAAGCAGCGGATATCCGTACAAGGCAACAATGGAAAACAATGCCTCAGGCTGGCTCATTTATAACAAATACAATGCCAATGCCGCAACCAATGAGTTTCAGGTAGACTTTGTCAATCCTAATGCAAACTGGGCCGGCATATATGAAACAAATGCCACAACCAATAAAAATGCTTCTGATAATACCAACAGGAGACTTATGTGGTAAAAAAAAGCGCTTTTACGCTCATAGAGCTTATTTTTGCCATCGTCGTGATTGCAATTACTGTCATCTCTTTGCCAATGATGAATCAGTCCATTTCAAAAGGAATTGATTCAAATCTGCTGCAAGAAGCCATTTTTGCAGCAGCAACAGAACTCAATGAAGCAACAACTGCCCAATGGGACGAAGCTTCCATAGATGAAAACGCAAGTACAACTGTCAGTCAGGTTATAAACCTCGACGGCTTATGTGAAAACAATCAATCCAGTCAACGCTACCGATTAAAACCCGGACATATTCTGGAACCGCTTCATAGAAAATGTTTAAACAATTTAAATCAAACAGCACTCCATTCCAATACCAACCCGGACGTTGATGCAGTTGAAGACAAAGCACATGGATACAGAAATATATTTTTAAACTTAACACCGGGGCAGGAAGGGTACAAGCAAGACTTTAACTCTTCACTTGTCATCAGCTATAACCCTGTATTTGACGGAATTCAAAGACCTAATATGAAAAAATTAACCATTACAGTTAAAGATGAAGAAGGTAATGTTGTTACTTCTTTATTTACCTATGTTGCAAATATCGGCGGCATAGACTACTATAAAAGGTCCTATTAATGAAAAATCGTTTTGCTTTTACTATGCTTGAATTAGTATTTGTCATTGTCATTATGGGAATTATAGGAAAATTCGGCGTGGAATTTTTGGCACAGGCCTATAACAGTTTTATATTTTCAAAAATAAATCATGAACTCCAGTCAAACAGTGAAGCTGCGGTTGAACTCATAGCAAAACGGCTCGAAGGTCGCATAAAGGATTCTGTGATTGCCAGAGAAGCAAATAAAAATTTTGATCCGATCGGAGACGTAAATAATTCAAAAACCTATGCAGTGTTAGAATGGATTGGCAGTGATACGGACGGCTTTCGCGGTATTTCGGATACCACTGCAATCCATCTTCCTAATTGGAGTGGCATTATAGATCTGGATGCAGGAAACAGCAATACATTGGTATCTCCGGAAACTAATACCACAAAAACAAATACTTTAATTGCTATACTCTCAAGTGGTACTGCAGGAATAAATGACAGCGCCATCTTCTTTACAGGGGCAGACAGTGACATCCGTACCGGCTATGGATGGGATACAAATACAACGATAATAAATGCCCAAAAAGGTGCTATGCACCCTGTCCAAAGTGTAGCCGGACAACCGACACAGTTTACATCTTCTACAGGTACAGACTTCAGCGGTGTCGATATTTACGAGTATTACAAATTAGCATGGACTGCCTATGCCGTAGCTATGGAAGACTATAATTCAACTACAAAAATGGGTAATTTATATCTATATCACAATTATCAGCCATGGCAGGGAGAACAATATGATGACAACAATGACAGCCTCCACAAATCATTACTTATGCAAAATGTCAGTACCTTCCGATTTACCGCTATAGGTTCTATTATGAAGATTCAGGTATGCACGAAAACAGACTTGGCAGAGGAGTACTCTTTATGCAAAGAAAAAACAGTATTTTAAAAGGGAAGCGTTCAGGTATTGCCATGATTATGGCGATTGCCGTTATTGTCATTATTGCAACCATAATGGCTTTAGCCATTTCTCTTACTTCCCAAACAACCAAACGCACGACAGATGTCTATCTGTATGAGCAGTCTGTACTTCTTGCGCACAGTGCAGCAGAATATGCACTTTTGCGGATTTCGCAAACTCCACCTTGTACTGATTTAGATACAACATTCACGCAAGACACACTTTACAATATAACAATCAAACTACAATACATATATTATGATGATCCAAATACACCTTTAGTCAATGAAGCACAAGCTGTTTGCAATGCTATACCTGCTGCCAACAGAGGCATACTCTATACAACTGTTACCACACCCGAACAAAACGGTTCTGTCCTTATGGATGTAACTGTAGATGTAAATGATACAACAGTTGCCAGTGAACCTGTCAGATATTTCAAAAGAACTCTGCAAAAATTATAGATTCGTACTTTTTATTAAACTTTTTAATGGTATAATTTTTTTCCAATAGAATAAAAAAGGATTTAATCATGAATATCAGCATGACAGGAAGAAATGTAGAACTTACTGATGCTTTAAAAGAGCATATTTCAGCTTCTATCGAAACACTAAAAAAATTTAATTTAGATATTATTTCGGTAAATGTTGTTGTCTCTACACAGACAAAAAAGGGCAAAGAACACGCTATTGTTGAGTTTGTCATCAATCTTGCACATAAAAATACTATAGTAATCAAGCAAAATGATGAGGATGCCTATGCTGCTATTGACCTTGCAACCAACAGAGCACAAAAATCACTTCGTCGTCTCCATGACAAAGTAACAGACCATCAAAAAGTCGGTTTAAATGAAGTCAAAGCGGAAGAAGTCGATGTAAAAGCTGCTGCAGAAGCAATGGAAGATGAAATCATTCCGGTAGAACTTGAACTCTACAAGCCTCGTGAAGTCGAAGATGTTTTAGAAGATCTTAAAAACAGTGATAAAACATTTGAAATCTTTTTAGACAATGAAAACAAAACACGTGTTCTTTTTAAAATGGGGAACAAAAAATTCGGGCTCTATTAAACCCGAAACCCGTACTTTCAAGCGCGGGCTTTGAATAACAATGAAATTGTTACAGCCGGCACTGAAGTACCGGTTCCAGGGGTTTTCGGAACCCGTACTTCAGTGCGGGCTTTGTGTCTTTAAAGACTAAGACCCAGGTTAACACTTAGGTTTAGAAACAGCTTTTAAATCTTTTTTTACCATTTTAACTATTTCTTCATCTTGCGCAAAATCCACCCATTTAAACCGGCTCCCGCTTTGTACAATTCCTTTGAGCAGATCACCACTCTTTCGAAACTTCAAATCCAAATTTGCTATATCAAATCCGCTTTTGGTATGTATAAATTCATCTAAACGCTCAGACTTTTTTTTGTTTGTATATAAAAAGCAGTAGCCTTTTAAACCGGTACGGCTCACCCTTCCACGAAGCTGATGCAACGTTGAAAGCCCTAAACGCTCTGCTCCAACTATTACTACCGTACTCAGACGAGGCAAAGATATACCCACTTCTACAACTGTAGTCGCTATCAATATGTCGCCTTTTTCTCTAAAATCAAGCAGTACCTGCTCTTTGTCTTTGTCTTTTCCATGAGTCACATAAACATTCTTAAAATTTTTCTCCCAGTAGCCCCGTGCCTCGTCTATACTCTGATAATCAAAAGCTTCACTCTGCTCCACCAAAGGGTAGACAAGTAAAACCTGATTGTTTTTTGCAATTTCCGCCTTTACATGTAAAAGCAATGCTTGAAAATCATTTCTGTGAATGACTTTTGAAGAAATATCTTTTGTAAAAGGCGTAGTAGTAATGAGGCTGACATCTATATGTGCACTCTCAATCATTGCCTGTGTTCTTGGAATCGGAGTGGCTGAAAACTGTATAAAATGCGGTTTTAATGCCTGTTCTGTCACTAATTTTTCAAGCATATTTCTTTGTAGAGTTCCAAAACGATGCTGTTCATCCACCATAATCAGTGAAGCCTGCGGCAATTCTCGATACAGAAGCGCATGCGTTCCTATGATAAAGTCATAAGGACTCAAGTCTGTTTTTTTTGTTTTATTTGTTACAAGTGCAGCTTTGAGTTGAGGAAGATATTTTTGTGCCTCTTCAAAGAGCTGATTTGCCAAAATCGTTGTCGGAGCCATTAAGACAGATCGGTTTGGCATATTCATATAGGCAGCTGCCAGAATCACCATTGTTTTACCGCTCCCCACATCCCCGACAACCATCCGTTTTGCCGCTACATCTTTTTTCAAATCCTGATAAATATCTTCTATAGCTTTCAACTGCTCTTCTGTCAGCACAAAAGGGAGCGTTTTACTCCATGGCGTATACTCTTTTGCCTGTGAAGAGAGTGATTCAAAATAACGCCTTTTTCCAGCTAACATCTGCATATAGGAAAAAAGTTCCGTGTATTTTAATGCCTTGCGTGTTTTTTCACTGTACTCTTTATTTTGTAAAAATTCATCTGTTGGAAAATGGAGTGCTAACAGCTCCTCGGCAATATCTTCACGCAGCTTTACATGTAACAGGTTTTCTTTTGTAAGACAATTCTGTACAAGCCGTTGCATAACATCGCTTCTGAGTGCCGTTTTATATTTTGGAGTAATCATCCCCACTTTAGAGACTTTTTTTGGCATACTCATACTGCAGTGCCCCTGCTTGCAGTCTATAACACCATAATAACAATCCCTCTCTCCTACTTTAAACTGATGTAACATGTAAGGTTTGGGGCGAAAAAGCACTCCCTGAACAGTATGCCCGAGATTGTGTGCAAAAAAAGTAATTTGAATAGAATTTGGGGCTTTATAGACAGACTCAACCGTCGCATCTATGAGCTGTGCTTTTTGTTGAAGTAATTTTTCATGAAGTCTGTAATCTTCATAGGTATGAGGCACCAGCAAGGCAAGTTCCAAAACAGAATTAATTCCAAGCTTGCGAAACTTTGCCTCTTCATCCTTTGATAAATTCATAATTTCCCTTTTCAAACTAAATTATAAAGAAAAAGAAAAAAACTTTTATAAAATATGACAAATTGAAATAAAATTAAGTATTTACTCTTTTAATACGTTCCTCTTCCTGTTCTTTATAGAGTTCTGCGCACCCTTTTGAAAGTTCTCGAATTTTTAAAATATAGTTTTGTCTTTCTGTTTGTGAAATTGCTTTTCTTGCGTCTAAAACATTAAACGTATTTGATGCCATCATACATAAATCATAGGCAGGTAAAGGCAAACCGGCCTCAAGTGTGCGTAAACACTCTTTGCTTTTGGCGTTAAAATCAGCAAAAAGCATTTCTGTATCGGCTACTTCAAAGTTGTATTTTGAAAACTCGATTTCACTCTCTTTGTGCACATCTTTATAGAGCGTTTGACTTCCATCAGGAGCAATATTCCACACGATGTCAAAGACCGTATCAACGCCTTGCAAGTACATTGCCAGACGCTCCGTTCCGTATGTAATTTCAACCGCAACCGGATCACACTCAATCCCGCCGACCTGTTGAAAATAGGTAAACTGCGTCACTTCCATACCGTTAAGCCATACTTCCCAGCCAAGTCCCCATGCACCGAGTGTCGGAGACTCCCAGTTGTCCTCTATAAAACGAATGTCATGTTTTGCCAGGTCAAGTCCCAGATACTCCAAAGACTGCAGATACAACTCTTGAATATTATCCGGCGAAGGTTTTATAAGTGCCTGAAACTGGTAATAGGAACCTAGACGGTTGGGATTTTCTCCGTATCTTCCGTCTGTCGGACGGCGAGAGGGAGCGACATACGCCGTTGCCCAGGGCGTAGAATCAAGTGAGCGCAAAAATGTAGCAGGGTGAAAAGTCCCTGCTCCGGCAGGAATATCGTAAGGCTGTACAATATTGCACCCCTGTTTCATCCAGAATTCTTGTAATTTGAGTAACATTTCGCTAAAAGTAATCATTTTTTGCCTTCAATTTGTTTTTGCTATTATAGCCAAAGAGACTTTTTTAGTATTTAAAAACAATTCCAAATTTAATGTATTCGTTATATGCTTTACTTTCCGGTTCCAAATACCCTGTGCCTGTATTATCATATACAACATTAGATTCCTCTATTTTTTGATACTGATATGTATATGCAGCATATAAAGAAAATTTTTGTGTAATTGCATATTTTATAGGCAGTGTAAACTCCATAATATTTGCAGAACCTAGCTTAAAATCATCACTAATACCTGTAGCACTCATTCTAGGTCCTAACCCATATTGAAACTCAAATTTCGGGGCAATTCTCAAATCATAATACATATAAGAAAATGAAACACTTGGTCGAAGAGAAAACCATGTATAGTCTTCTATTTGTTGAGCTGACAGCTTCCTGCGCCAAAATCTGTACCCAACACCTAGAGAGATAGTAGTTGTAAAGGAAGATCTATCTTCATATGTGTGTGCAAAATCTATTTCCATATCATAAATTTGATTTGAAGTTATACTTACTAAACTTCCATATCCAAGGTTAGAACCAATGTATGCACCCTTGTATTCTGTATTGCCACCTACAGCCATGATATTTATTGATACCGTATCAAAATCTTGTGAAGTTTCTGTTTGCTTTATATATTTATATTGAATTTCTAGACCATTTAAATCTGCAAAATCTGATTCTTCACTATCCAAAAAAACTCCATTTTCGGACTCTTTATAATCCATACTCATACCAACAATATTTATGGCATATTCATAACTTACTTTTGCAAATACCGTTGAACTAACTAACAGCATACCTATCGTCAGTTTTTTTAACATTTTGATTCCTTATACAAGTTTACAAACTATATCACCGACTTCTTTGCCTAATGAGTTGGCAACAACATTGCATTTTACTTTGAGCAAAAAACAGATATTATCTCTGTGGCTTGGACTGAGACATTCATAATTTCCCATGCCCTTGCTTATCACCAAGTCCGCTTCATCAAAAAGCTTTTGTGCCTCTTTTGCAGCACGTTCGTAAACAAATCCCGGAGTATTGACACCGCTGTCAACCAAATTGCAGAGTTTCTCAAAGCCGGCTTCTTTTGCCTCTTTACATGTAACGTCATTGATTATAGGATTACCCCGTACCATATAAGTACATGTAAGTTTTGGATAGAGTTCCTGTAAAGTCTCTATAAACAAATAGTCAAAAATATGTTCGCCGACATTATCACCAAGAATTACAATGTTTTTTGCAGTTTGCAATACTTTTGCAAACGCTTCAAAATCATTATGAGAAAATTCTGTATGAAAGATTTTCTCAAGTTCTTCCTGCAAATCAAATTCTACCTGAGCAGCCAAATCTATAACATTGCCTGCTACAGCAATTTTTGTGGCTGTCAAAAGTTTGTCATTACATGTAAAGAGTTTTTCTTTTAAAAACGGAATAAAGGACAGAGCTTTTTTCGTAGAGAGTTCTTTGACCTCATCATACAGATCTTTTTTATCTGCAATTCAGACATTTTTTCATACACATCTGCAGCAATCTCCGGAGGAGTTTTTGAAAAAGAAAAATCTTTGCTCATACTTTCCACAGTTGTTCTGAGTCTGTTTTTTAAAGTTTTATCTGCACCAATTGCATCAGCGACTTTCACACTTTGGTTGATGATACATCCGACACATTCATTATCTATGGTCATGCTTTTCCAGTATGCTCATCAATAGCCTTGTTCCACATAAGTTTATATTTGCGGCGCATAAATTCAACTTCCTGCTGTGAGAGTTTGAGCTGTTCTTGCAGAGTATGTATGGTTTTTCTGTCTTCATCATACAGTTCCTGCAAAGAAGCCAATGCTTCACGTAAAAACTCATTTTCCACCCGGACGGCTTCGAGTGTTTCATCTTTTGCATCCAAAACTTTTTCATGCAGATTGATGATAGTCCCGATGGTTTTTTCAACGAACTCAGGCTGAACAAGCATTTCATGGGTGTTTTTTTTCGCAAGTTCCTTAAGTTTGGCAGGCACAACGGCTTCTGTCGCACCTTTTGACGGATCAATGTAACGAATGCCGTCTTCAATTTTTACACTTAATTTGCCCCTCTCAATCAAATCTTCAATAGAAGTTATATCCAATCCCGTCAGTTGACTGTATTCCTCATCACTCATCCACTTCATTGCCAAACCTCTCTTTTGCTGTAGCTATTTTATAATAGTTTCTATCTCTAAAGAATCCATCTCTACTTTTTTTGCTTTTGCAATACGGTCTTCTTTGAGTTTTATACTGAGTTCTTCATTGTCAAGCGCCAGTATCTGCATTGCCAGATATGCCGAATTAATAGCCCCTGCCTTGCCTATGGCAACAGTAGCAACAGGCATACCTGCAGGCATTTGCACAGTTGAGAGCAGTGCATCTATGCCTGCCAGTGCAGATGCTGACATCGGTACGCCTATTATAGGTTTGATGGTTTTTGAACTTAATACACCTGCAAGATGGGCAGCCATGCCTGCTGCAGCTATAAAGACCTGCGCACCTTTCTTTTCAGCTTCTTCTATGTACTCTTTTGTACGCTCAGGGGAACGATGCGCTGATGAGATAACCATCTCATAACTGACTCCAAATGCCTCTAATGTGTCAGAACACGATCTCATTACTTCATAATCACTTTTTGAGCCTATTACTATAGATACAAACTTCATATTATTTTACCTTTCTTTTAATTTTAACACTCTGCATTATTTTTTTGGAGCTGTATTCATATCTGCACTCGCCGGTATTCTAAAGAATGTATAGGGCGGAAATTTTGTCGGCAACTCTATAGGGTTGACATTGCCGCTGTGAATTTCTTCCCAGATTTTTCCGTTTTGTGCTTTAAGCTGTTTGAGTTTCATAAAAAACTTCCCGTCTCTTTCATATGTCGAGCCTATATCGTTATCAACCTTTTCCACTTCACTGCCCAAAGGAAAAACGACTTCCATTTCATCACCAGGAAACGTTTTGTATTTACATAAAAAATGTGTGCCCTCGGCATTGACAACACCGCTGACCTGATGCGTGCCAAGCTGCATGGTGAAGTCCAGACTCTGGGTATCATGTCTTTCAAATGGACGAGAGACAAGATAGGCATCCGTATATCCTCGGTTTTGCAGAGACTGCAGTTCATACTGATACCGTTCACTGTCCATTTTTCCGGCATAGTAGTCATCTATTGCCATTCTGTATGCTTTTGCCGTAGTGGCTGCATAATATGCTGTTTTTGTACGTCCTTCTATTTTTATGGAATCCACAGCACCGCTGTCTAAAATCTCTTGTATGTGTGAAGCCAAATTCAGATCTTTTGAATTCATAATGTAGGTACCGACACCCGGGTCCTCTTCAAGCTTGAAAAGCGTACCTGTTTCCGGATTTGCCGCATATATTTCATAAGGAAATCTGCAGTCATTGGCACAGCTTCCGCGATTTGGCACACGCCCGCTTTGCAGGGTTGAGATCAGACAGCGTCCGCTGTAGGCAAAGCACATAGAACCGTGCACAAAAACTTCTAGTTCCAAATCAGGCAAAGCCGCTTTAATCTCTTTCAGGTCACGCAGAGAAATTTCTCGTGCAGTAATAATGCGTGTCGCACCCATTTCATGGTAAATCTGTGCATCAAGCACATTCATAACATTTGCCTGTGTTGAGAGATGCAGAGGCATATCGGGTACCAAATCATGGCACAGTTTCAACACACCCGGTGTCGCTACGATGAAAGCATCGGGCCCCAGTTCACCCATTTTCACAATATGTTTTTTCAGTAAATCAAGCTGGGAATTAAATGGAAATCCGTTTATGGTTGCATAGACTTTTTTTCCGCGTTCATGAGCATATTTGATACCCTCTTCAAAATCTTCAAAACTAAACTCTTTTCCGGAGCGAATACGCAGTGAGAAATGACTGACTCCGCCATATACGGCATCTGCACCAAAATCTAGTGCAATTTTTAATTTTTCCAAGGTCCCTGCGGGGGAAAGCAATTCTACTTTTTTATTATTCATTGTTTTGAAAACTGTTCCAAAAGCGCTTCTATGTCATCTGTAGAAGCCAGCTCGTTGTGCGTGTCTCCCGCAATGTGTATGGCGGAAGAGACACGTTTGTCATCATCAATTTTACCCTCAAAGAGCGTATTCATATACTTTGACAATGCACGCATGACATTGATAACCCGCTCAATTTTCTGTCTGTGAATATCCTGGTACTGCATGATATCCATAACACTCATGATAGCATCTCCGCTCTCTTGCAAAACTTCTATGACACCGTTGATTTCATTCAGAGCTGTTTCATTTTTTTCCAGCTGTGTTTGGAAGGTTTGCACATCAGGGAATTTTTCACACAATTTTGTAAACAATTCTATATTTGAATGAAGAATTTCACTTACTATATTGAGACTTTCTTCTTTTTCCATCAAATTGCTGCTGATATTGTCAATAATATCAAAAATCTCACTCGCTTTTTCTTCACTCTCTTTGGTAACATCGTCAAGCTGATGCACCATTTTGTTTTCATTTGTCGCAGGAAGCGGAAGTTCGGCTGCTTCAATGCCTGCTGTTATCGGGTCTTTGGAAGATTCATCTTCCTTGTCCTGCGAATTTTCATCATCTTGGGTATGCTCATCCTCTTCAGACATATCATCCATATCCACACCACCGCTCATTAAGGCGTCCAGTTCTTCTTGCGTCATAAACAGTCTCCGTAATTGAATAATTTATTAATTCACACTATAATAGCATAAATTATATAATACGAGAACAAATATGAAAGTAGACCTCCATAACCATACACCATTGTGTAACCATGCCCAGGGCACAATAGACGAGTATATCAATGCTGCCATCAGGAACAATACGAAAATATTTGGCTTTTCCGACCATGCGCCTATGGACTTTGATCCAAAATACAGAATGTCATTTTCAGAGATGCAAAAATATGAAAAAGACATTCTCGATGCAAAGAAAAAGTATGCTGATACGATTACTGTTTTGCTTGGCTATGAAGTTGACTACCTTGAGGGGCATATGGACAAAAGAGTGCTCACTGCCGATGTTGACTACCTCATTGGTTCTGTACATTTTATAGACGAATGGGGTTTTGACAATCCGGAGTTTATAGGAGAGTACCAAAATGAAGATATCAATCTGATATGGCAGAAATATTTTAATGCTGTCGAGGCTATGGCCAACAGTAGACTATTTGACATTGTCGGACATCTGGACCTTATAAAAGTATTTAAATTTATGCCGACGCAAGACATCAAAGAGATAGCAAAAAATGCTTTGCATGCCATAAAAAATGCCGACATGGTGTTGGAAATCAATGCAGCCGGCTACAGAAAGCCTGTCGGTGAAGCTTATCCCTCAAAAGAACTCCTTGAAGAGGCATATAAACTCAATATACCTATCACTTTCAGTTCTGACGCCCACAAACCCGAACAGGTGGCTATGTTTGACAAAGAAGTCACACAGCTTGCCAAAGATATCGGCTATTCAGAGTGTGCTTACTTTATAAACAGAGAGCGAAGGTTTTTACAGTTTTAGCTTTTCGTATTCACCACCCACATAGAAAAAAGATCCAAATAGTTCCAAAAAGATTCTATATACCTGGGAGAAATACCTTCTTCTGCAAGCGCATTCAAAAGCGGAATGTAAAGTTCCAGCCAGACTCTTCGCGCATTTTCATCTATGCGGAAGGGTGCATGACGCCCAACCATTTGATGCTCTCCCCTGCTTTGTGTAAAATAATCAGGACCACCTGAAATTTCTATCAAAAAATCAGCTGCATGTTTTTGTGCCTCTGCAAAATCATCATCATCAAATACAGGAAATAAAAAAGCAATATCACTGCTCTTGATGGATTCATAATGTTCAAACACCAGTTTTCTAAACCTTTCTTCTCCCACTTCATTAAAAAAACCCGGATGAGGCTTTGCCACAGGAGGTCGTACATCAATTTTTCCAGCTGTAATTTCTAACTTCAAAACTTTTTTCCTTTACATGTAGTTCATTATAGAGAATTATACAAATTATTGCTATAACTAAATTTAAAGTTTGGATTAATGATAGCACTTGTATAATACTTTTATAACAAACAAAATAAAAAGGATTTACTAATGGGTAAATATATAGAACTAACTGGTGCAAATTTTGAAGCAACTCTTGCAGAGGGTGTATCTCTGGTAGACTTTTGGGCGCCATGGTGTGGGCCGTGTCGTATGATTGCTCCTGTTATTGAAGAATTGGCGGAAGATTATGACGGAAAAGCTAAGATCTGTAAAGTCAATACTGATGAAGAGCAGGATATTGCTGTAAAATTCGGTATTCGTTCAATCCCTACTATTATGTTTTTCAAAAACGGTGAAATGGTAGACCAAATCGTAGGCGCACAGTCAAAACAGGCTCTTGCAGAAAAACTTGACGCTCTTTTAGCGTAATTTCAAGGACTTCAAAAGTGGCCGGAAAGGGAGGCAAAAGCCTCTTTTCTCTTTCCACTCTTCTAGCATCTTTCTTTGGTGCTGCAATGATAGCAGGTGCTTTTGCCTATTTCAACTACAAATTTTCAGAGTATAAGTTTATTAATTTTAAAGAGTTCGTTTATTATGAAAAAAATGATGTTTTCACGCCAGTAAGTGAAGAGTATATCGTCATTTTTTATTCTTCAAGAGATAAACACACAATGAACAGACTTGCAAATTTAGATTTAAACCTGCCGATACTTGCCATTGACTACTATAACAGGGTCCGGGAAAACACAAAAACAACTACTTTTTTAAGAAGTGGGACCAACACATCTTTAAAATTCATACAGCGCTTCAATATCTACAACTCACCATCTATTTTTTTCATAAAGAGAATAAAAGATTCCCTTTATAAGCAAAATAGTATGATACGTAAGCTTGACAATTTAGACCAATTAGAGGAGATAAAATCATGACTTTAGACTGTGCAATTATAGGTGGGGGACCGGCGGGTCTTACTGCAGGACTATACACTACACGCGGCGGACTTGAAAATGTTACAATGTTTGAAAAAGGTATGCCTGGCGGGCAGATTACACAGAGTTCCGAAATAGAAAACTATCCGGGTGTAACAGGTGAGATAACCGGAATGGACCTGATGATGCCATGGCCCGAGCAGTGTCAAAATTTGGACTCAAACATGATATGGCAGAAGTAAACCGTATAACAAAAGATGGCGATCTCTTTCATGTACTCAAATCAGACGGAACAAGCATTGAGGCACACAGTGTTATTGTTTGTACCGGTTCCTCTCCCCGCCGTGCAGGTTTCAGGGGAGAAGACGAATTTTTTGGCAAAGGGGTCAGTACCTGTGCAACCTGTGACGGATTTTTTTACAAAGGAAAAGAAGTGGCAGTGATAGGAGGCGGAGACACTGCTCTTGAAGAAGCCTTATACCTTGCAAAAATATGCACAAAAGTCTATCTTGTTCACAGACGCGACAGCTTTCGTGCAGCACCAAATACAGTAAAAAGAGTCAAAGAAAATGAAAAAATAGAACTTGTACTCAACTCTGTTCCTGATGAAGTTTATGGCGATGCAAGCGGAGTAAACGGATTGAAAGTCAAAGACAAAGATGGAAATATAAAAGATATACAGGTTCCCGGTGTTTTTGTGTTTGTGGGGAACAATGTCAATAATCAGACACTTATCCAAGAAGACGGAACTTATCTGTGTGATGTGAATGAGCAGGGACAGGTTATTGTAACCTTAAGCATGAAAACTTCTGTTCCTGGACTGTTCGCTGCGGGTGACATACGGATAGAAGCACCGAAACAGGTTGTTTCAGCAGCCGGAGACGGCGCTGTTGCTGCGCTTTCTGCCATTTCATATGTTGATGAATTACTAAATTAGGAGTACCGATATGACTATAAAAGATTTTATGACAAGTAAACACAGAGAGTGTGATCATCTTTTGACGCAGGCAGAAGATTTTCTTGAAAGCGGAGAGTTTGACGAAGCTCTTTCCAAATATTCAGCCTTTAAAAATGAAACACTCCTGCATTTCACAATGGAAGAGGAGTATCTTTTTCCTATGCTTGAAGAAAAATCAGGGATGGGAAGTATGGGACCGACAAATGTTATGCGAATGGAGCATGCACAGGCAAAATCACTCTTTGAAAAAATGGATGAAGCCTATAATGCCAAAGACAAAGAAAGAGCTTTTTCTCTTGGAGAATCCATGAATATTCTCCTGCAACAGCACAATCTCAAAGAAGAGCAGATGCTCTACACCATGATGAACAGTGCCCTGGCAGAAAATGCAGAAGAAATCGTTCAAAAACTACAAAACTATGAAAACTAAAAAAGAGATTATTCTGGATGTCAGTGAGCTTGAAGCGCCCTACCCTCTGGTAGAAGCCATCAATGCTCTTAATATTTTACAGGATGATGAAGTGCTGATATTTCGCCATCGGATGAACCCTCAAATGCTTTTTCAAAACATTTTGTCCCTTGGTTTGCAATATGAAATTACGAAAGAAAATGAAAATGAGTTTGAAATGAGGATCTATAAATAATGTTTCAAGGTCTGAGTCTTGAACAGGCACCCCCTTATGCAATTCCAATAAAATTTTATCTCAGTGGTGCCTTTTATCTTATACTTCTTTCAGTAGCCATTGTAATCTACGGATTTTCTATAGGTTCACGGTTTGATTATGAAGTTATTGCTTTGACACATCTGCTGACTCTGGGTTTTATCACACATGTCATGTTCGGCTCACTCTTTCAAATGTTGCCTGTTATGCTGGCAACACCCTATACAAATGTCATAAAAAATGCAACAATCGTTCACATTGCTTTAAATACCGGAATTCTGAGTTTTGTTGTTGGATTTCTCACAAATACGCCACTCTTGCTCTATCTTGCAGGAGCAGTGCTGAGCGGAACCTTTTTCTATTTTGCAATACTCTCTTTTAAAACAGTTTTGCTCAGCCAGGAAAAAAACACGCTGGTACAAAATTTTGCAGCTTCTTTTATAGCTCTTTTTGCAGCAGCTCTGTTTGGAGCTTTGGCACTGCTTGGACATTTTGGATTTGTTGACACACTGCGTTATGGAAACACTCATATTGCTTTTATGCTTTTTGGCTGGGTCTTTTTACTTATAGTCTCCGTATCGTATAAAATTATTCCTATGTTTTTTGTTGCAAAAGAGTTTCCGATATTTTTACAAAAAAAACTCTATCCTGCACAACTTGTATTTTTACTTTTATTTGCATATGCACAACTTCAAGAAAAAATGCTGCTTCTCACTTTAACACAGATACTGCTTTGCGTACCAGTCATCATTTTTGCTCTGTTGAGTATACAAATTTTACGAAAAAGAAAACGGGCAAGAAAAGATGCCAGCATCCAGCTTTGGTATTTTGCCATGGGCAATGCTGTTCTTGCGTCTCTCCTTTTTACAGGTGCAAATATTTTACATGTAAACCTTTCCTTTGCTATTGGTTTTTTTACTCTCTTTGGCGCTGTATATGCCTTAATCAATGCAATGCTTTATAAAATCATCCCTTTTTTGACCTGGTTTCATTTAAGTTCAAATATGGTTTTTGATGCGGAAATGGGCAATGTAATACCAAAAAAAAAGATGCAGTATCAGATCAATTTGTACTATCTTTCCTTTTTTCTTTTTCTTTTTACGGCTTATTCGCGTATTTTTTTAATACCCGCTACTATACTCTTTTTCTTTTCGTCCCTGCTGCTCCTGCTCAATATACTCAAAGCGCAAAAATATTACAATGAGTATATGAAAAAGAAAGTAGTATTTGAGTAATATTTTGCTATTATAAGAAAAAAAATGAGGATATATTATGATAAAAGTAGGCGTATTCGGTGCGAGCGGTAGAGTTGGCAGACTTTTAATAGAAGATTTAAAAACAACAGATGCAATGAGTTTGAGTACGGTTTTTGTCAGAAATTCACTTGATTTTTCCATAGATCCTTCAGTTCTGGTTACTTCTGATATGCAGGCATTTTTGCATGCGGCTGATATTATTATAGATTTCTCACTACCGGATGCCTGTGAGATACTTCTCGAAGAGGCAATGAAAACTCCCAAACCGTTAGTCATCGGAACAACAGGACTCAATACACATCAACTCAATCTTTTAAAAGAGGCAAGTGAGCGTATGCCAGTGCTTTATGCCACAAATATGTCCCTGGGTGTAGCACTTCTGAACAAACTTGTTTATCAGGCTTCAGCAGCCCTTGAGGGATTTGATATAGAAATTGTAGAAATGCATCACAGACACAAAAAAGATGCGCCCAAGCGGTACGGCATTGACACTCAGCCAGTCAGCAGCAGCCGCAAGAGGATTGGATCTTGACAAAGTACGCATCAGCGGCAGAGACGGGAACATCGGCGAAAGAAGCAAAGATGAAATAGCAGTTATGGCTCTGCGTGGCGGTGACATCGTAGGACGTCATACTGTCGGCTTTTACAATGACGGAGAATTTATAGAACTCAACCATACAGCAACTTCAAGAAATACTTTTTCCAAAGGTGCCCTTCGTGCCGGAAAATGGCTTGCAGACAAAGAAGCCGGTCTCTACAGTATCAGTGATTGTTTGGAACTTTAATTTAAAGTTCCAATGCACTTTTTGCCAGTTTGGCCCAGGAAGATTTTGGGTCAGCGGCTATTGCTTCCTTATATGCTTTTTTCGCTGCATCATCTCTCCATAGTTTATCAAGTACACTGCCTAAAAGATATTTTTGCCGCGCACGTAATGTAGGCTTTAGTCCCAGTTTATCTAATGATTTTATAACTTCCAAAGCCTTGTTGTACTCTTTTTTATCCATATATGCCTGATACAGTGCAAATTCCACATAAGGACTCTGCGCATAGGAATTTGATTTGTTCTGTATCTGCATTACTTTTTTTGCATATTTTATTATCAAATTGTCATCATATCGTTCGTTTCCGAGTGTTACCATTGCAACATAACGTTCTATATCTTTATAGTCGAGGCCAAAGACTTCTTCGATTTTTGCCATTGCATCAATCATCTTCTCTTTTTGCTCTAATCGTTCATATGTATCAAACAGATATCTGTAAACCTCTTTGTATTTTGAATTTTTGTCATCTTCTATCAAAGTAATTAAATCTTTGGCTGCATCCAGTACATCACTGTAATTTCCCGTAGCAAAATCAACTTTTATGTAGCGAAAAAGCCATTTTTTTCGCTTATCCAAATCTTTGGACTTTAAATTTTTACGTGCTATACTTTTTGAAAGCTGAAAATCTCCGCCTTTCATCGCACATTCATATATACCGTCATCCCATTTATCCGAAAGCGTAATGTTATATTCATTTGATATGATTAAAACCTGTTTACAGTTTTTCTTACGCAGAGACTGTTTCATCTCTCCGATAGCAGCATCCTGTATAATTTTTTGGATATCTTTATACTCTGTCCCATCCAGAGATTCCAGGGATTTTTTTAAAGAGAGCACCTCTTTGTATTTTCCCTCTTTTAAAAGTAATTTTGCTTTTTCATACAGTGCACGTTTGCCTATAGTATCGTTTTGATACTCTTGAATAAGCTTGTCAAATTCTGCCAGTTTTGCTGTTGTATTTAAATCAGAAACTTCAAAAAAGAGTGCGTCTTTGGCAACCTGAACAGCATCCACATAGTCTCCGTCAGGAAACTTTTTCAAATATTCATTGAGAGCGGCCAAAGCCTTTTTCTTCTCTTTTGTTTGGGCAAGCCATAAAGCTTTGTTTTTAAGCAACTCTTCATATTCATCATATGTGGCATCGATCTCCTGCAGCAGAGTATCTGCTATAGCTGCAGCAACTTTATAATACCCCTGATTTGCAAATTCCTCCATCATCTTTTGTGATGCTTTAAAATCTTCCATAAAAAAGCCAGGATCTGCCTGAATAATTTTCATCGCATACTGCGAAGCCTCTTTTGGCTTGTAAGAAAGATACAAAGAGGCTAAATGGTATGCGGCATTTGCTGCCACCTCTAAATCTTTCGTCTCATACAATGCTTTTTTATAATACTTTAGCGCTTGTTTTGTACCACCTGACTCTTCAAGCATCTCTCCCTTGTATATATATCCCAGTTGTGTAAATTTACTTTTTGGATGTTCTGTAAACAATCGGTCATAAAAGTAGTCAGCATTTGAATTTTCACCGAGTTTGGCATATGCTTTTGCTACCAGGGAAAGGACCTCTGCTACATTCTCATCAGAAGAGTATTCTCTTAAAAACTCTTTTGCTACACTTACTACATTATCCCAGTCTTTTATTTTTGCATACACTTTAATTTTATAATAGAGCAGCTCTGCTTTAAAAAGCGTATTTGGATAATCATTCAATATGTCATTTATACTTTCAAGACACATTTCATACTCTTTGTGTTTATAATACTTTTTTATTTTCAAGTACTCTTTCACATCTTCTACATTTTTGATATATACCGGGTTTCCCTGCAGGTCCAGACTTCCTACATACGGCAGTTTGTCTTTGTCAAGGTAAAAAGGAAAATCCAATGCAAGTGAAGAGGCTTCCTCCTGCTTAAACAAAGGAAATGTTTTTTTGTACCCTAGAACACTCCAATGGTCTGAATATGTTACATTTGCATTAAAAACTTCATTGTCTTTTGTGAGATCAAATATTTCCGGAATCAATTTTATTTTGTAAAAGGGCTTGATTGTAACAATAAATTTTTCATCTTTAAAAACTGTATTTACTTTAAAAAAATCATTTTGAATATGCTTGAGTTTTCGCACTGGTCTTTTTAAAAAAATACATTGAATTTCCAAAACTGTATCAAGATCGTTTTTAATTCTTTACATGTAAAGCGTTCAGTGTTTCGAATGTCAAGTGTAGAGTATTTTATGAAGTTGTCCTTTGCACTCTCTATAGAAATTTCAAGTGCAAAAGAATTTGTAAGAACAAAGGCCAGGAGTATCCATTTTAGCAAATTTTCTCCCCCTTGTTTAAGATTTTAGACTATTAATATCCACTGTTATATACAAAAGCTGTAATAAACTCTAGAAGCGGGTTTATAGCAACAAAAGCAAATATGGTTCCTACTGCTGCTATACCGATAATAGTTTTGAGCGCCAATGTCGCATTGGCAACATATATCTGTCCGCTCGCACCGACAACCGGTTCTTTCATAAACATGTATACAATAAGTTTTAAATAGTAATACCCTGCTATTGCTGAGTTTAGTGCCATATAAGTGCAAGGATTGTATAACCGCTTGTTACCGCAGAACTGATCAGATAGATTTTACCCCAAAACAGTGCAAACGGAGGGATTCCTGCCAAACTCAGCATAAAAAGTCCCATAATCATTGCCGGTACCGGTGCGGTTTTAATCATCCCCGCAAATTTGTCATACGAGTGGTCTGACATTTGATGTTCCGGTAAGCTTTTTTGACGGGAGATCCATAGCATTGAGAACGACCCGAGGTTTGTGAATGTAAACAGAACCCAGTATAAAAAGAGTGCGCTGTTTGCCTGTGTCGTTCCTATTAAAATAGCAGCCATCACAAAACCTGCATGCGAAATTGAACTGTATGCCAGCATACGTTTTACATCTGTTTGCACAGTGCCCACATATTTGCCACTGTCATCGTAATAATGACAAAGGCATATAAAACAATATCAAGCCATATAATGCCACTGTGGACTAAAAATTCAAAGAATCTCATAGCCACGACAAAAGCAGCTATTTTTGGTACGATTGACATATAACCGGCCATTGGTGCAGAAGATCCCTCATACACATCCGGAGCCCATGTATGAAATGGAATAAGTGATAATTTAAAAGCAAAGGCTGCCAGCAAAACGAAACACCTACAAGGACATATCCAATGTCAGCATACCCGTTTGCAGCAAGAACCAAGGCAATTTTATTAATTTCTACTGAACCCGTCAATGCATAAAAGACCATGGCACCGAAACTGAAGAAACCTGCGGCCAAGGCACCCATTGTAAAGTATTTCACAGCAGCTTCAAAAGATTTGTCACGGTTATGCATAGCTATGAGCGTGTACAATGCCAAAGATGCTGTTTCCAAACCGACAAATATCAAGATCAGATTATCTGTAGCAACCATAAACTGGAAACCTGCAATCATAAACAAAAAGAGTGCAAAAAACTCAGGATAGGAAAACTCATGAAAGCGTTTGTTTGTCAAAGCCAACGGAATAAAGAGCATTGATGCTATAACGATAATAAACTGAGCCAACAAAGCCAGACCGTCTATCAGCATTACATCAAACATACCAAGTACTGTACCGTTTTGGGTAAAAATCTCTGAGGCATCAAGCAAAGAGAAAAAGTCCATTGCCAAAAAGAGCAGGCTCAGTACGACGTAGAGTGATTTGTGAAGCCCACCCTTGATAACATCAATCACTAAGATTAACAATGCACCTACTACCGGTATCAGCATAGGCGCCAGAGTCATTACATTTAACGACTCCATTGAAATATTTATCGGCGCTAACATTAGTGAACCTCCTCTATAATAGTTTTTTCTATAATTACAACTTTAGGTTTCACTAAATTTGGAATTCTTTCTTTACCTAATTCTGTTGTAGCTTTATTGTGCATTAACTGTACAATTGATTTCACACTGTTGTTAATCGGTTCCAACACAGGTTTGGGATATATACCCAGCCATATGGTAATTACTCCAAGTGGCAGGAGGGCAACCCATTCTCTTTTATTGACATCTTTAAGATTTTTATTCTCTTCTTTTGTTACCTCACCAAAAAACATTTTTTTGTATGCTGCCAACATATAGATGGCACCGACAATAATCGCTGTTCCGGCTAAAAGTGTCAAAATGTGAGACTGTTGGTAAAATCCGAGAAGCGACAAGAACTCACCTACAAAGTTGATTGTAAGAGGCATTCCGACAGAAGCCATTAACATCAGACCAAATATTGTTGCATATCTTGGCATCACCTGTGCCAAGCCGCCAAATTCACTCATCATCTTCGTATGGCGTCTGTCATAAATAACACCTACGAGCAGGAACAGAGCTCCCGAAACAACACCATGTGCTATCATCAAAAAGATTGAACCCGAGATACCTTCCACATTCAGTGCGAATGTTCCCAGAATAATAACACCCATATGCGAGATCGATGAATATGCAACAACCTGCTTGATGTCTTTTTGCGCATAGGCAACCATAGCAGTATACACAATCATAATAATTGCGATGATTGCGATTGGAACCATAAAAAATGCCGAAGCATCCGGAAACATTGGTAAAGAGAAACGAATGAACGCGTATGTTCCCATCTTTAACAGAATTGCTGCAAGGATAACAGAACCGATAGTCGGTGCCTGTCCGTGCGCATACGGTAACCATGTGTGAAACGGAAACATCGGTACTTTAATAGCAAAACCGATAAAAAATGCTGCAAAAAGCCAAAGCTGGAAAGACTCTGGTAAAATCAGTCTGTACCAGTCTAAAATAGCGAAACTCCAGACACCTGTTGCCTGATAGTAAAAATATGCCATAAAAAGCATACCGACAAGCATCACAAGCGAACCTGTAAAAGTATACAGGAAAAATTTAACAGAGGCATATATTCGCAACGGTCCGCCCCATGCACCGATGATATAAAGCATAGGTACAAGCGAAAGTTCCCAAAAAATGTAAAAGACTATTGCATCAAGTGCCACAAAAACACCGACCATTGTCATTTGTAAAAACAACAATGTAATAATCATATATTTTACATTAGGCGTATCTGTTAAACTGGCTATTCCTATCATAGTAAAAAAAGCTGCAAGAATAATAATAAATAAAGATATACCATCCACTCCAAGTATATAATTGATTCCAAAAGAAGGAACAAGCGGCAGGCTCTCCATAAACTGCATTCCGGACACATTGCCATCAAATACATACCACAGCCACAGCGAAAGTGCAAACTCTATAGCAGCGACAGAGATACCGTATGCACGCATACTCTCTTTTTGTATCATAAAACCAAATACGGCTGCGAGTGCCGGAAAGAAAATTAATAACGATAAAATATGATCTAACATATACTAAACTCCTAGAGCTGATAAGAATAGTACAATCTCATCAGAATATCTTGCTGCAAGCCCAAACACCACAGCGAGTGAGAGCAGACCAACTAAACCTGCTACCATCCATTTAAGCATAGTAGATAAGTTACCACTTTGCATTTTCCTAGTTTTCTTACCGGTACCATACACAATACCTGCAATCCCGTCAACAGTAGCATCCACAATTTTCATATCTACTTTTGTCCAGAAAAGTTCAGAAGCCTCTCTGTACGGTTTTACAAGGTACTCTTCGTAAAAATACGGAATATAGTACTGATTAAACAGCAGTTTATAGATAAATGAATTTTCTATCGGACTTGTGCCATCCGGAACACTGCTCCATGAAGCATATTTTTTATATGCATACAAAATAGCAAGTGCTACAAAAAGCTGCGTACCGACCAACATAATCCATAGTGTTGTATGGGAATGGATATGATACTCATGCGCACGTAAAATTTCTTCGATCATGCCAAAGAACGGTTCTTGGAAAATTCCGGCAATCATTGCAAGAATAAGCAACGGACTCATTGCAATCAGCATAAATCTATAGGCTTCATGCGGATGAATACCAAATATCTTGTAACGTTCTTCACCGTGAAAGATCAGTGCCACAAGTCTAAATGAATAAAATGCTGTCAGACCTGCCGTAAAGAGCAGTACCCCGTAAATCACAAAGTGATGCTCAGCAAATGCCGCTTCAAGAATCGTATCTTTGGAAAAGAATCCTGCAAAAGGAAAGATTCCCGCCAAAGCCAATGAGGCAATTGTCATCATAATCCATGTCCACTTCATTACTTTTTTCAGTCCACCCATCTTAAACGGATCAAGTTCATCATGCATCGCATGCATTACATTTCCCGCACCAAGGAACAACAGTGCTTTAAAGAACGCATGTGCCATCAAGTGAAAAAGTGCAACCCAGTAAGCGCCAAGACCAGCTGCGGCAAACATATACCCTAACTGAGAAAGTGTAGAGTAGGCAATAATTCTCTTCATGTCACGATTCACAAGGGCCATAGAAGCTGCAAACAATGCCACAAATGCACCAAGTGAAGCAATAAACAATCCGACATGAGGAATCAAACTGTAAAGCTCATTCGAACGCACTACAAGATAAACACCCGCTGTAACCATTGTTGCCGCGTGAATAAGAGCCGATACAGGAGTAGGCCCTTCCATCGCATCTGCAAGCCATGTATGCAGAGGAAACTGTGCTGATTTACCCATTGCACCGATAAATAAAAATATACCTATCCATGTCAATGTGGCAGTATCCAGCAATGGCATAACGGCAAATGCTTCATCATACTGCAGTGTACCTGTATTCCAATAGACTAAAAAGATACCGATAAGCATACCAAGGTCGGCGATACGGTTCATGATAAACGCTTCATTGGCTGCCCATGTGGCAATTTGTTTATGATACCAAAAACCGATAAGACCCCATGAACACAGACCAACGCCTTCCCAGCCTATAAAAAGTCCTGCGAAGTTGTCACTCATGACAAGAACCATCATTGAAAACACAAATGCTGACAGCCATGCGAAGAAACGGTTAAAACCTTTGTCGTGATCCATATAACCGATAGAGTAAATATGTACGATAGTTGAAACCAAGGTAACAACCATCATCATAGTTACCGAAATCTGATCAACAACAAAACCAAAAGGAATGTAAAGATCTCCGGTTGCCATCCATGTCATCATCTCTACATGTACAGGCTCTCCGCCTTTGAGTATATAAATCAACAGGACTGTACTTGCTGCAAATGATGTCAATATCATAAGACTGGCAACAATACCCGTAAACAGTTTCTTTGGTGTCGCTGTAAACAACGCTGAAAACAAAGAACTTACAAGCGGAGCAAAGAGTGCTATGTATAAATATTTTTCCATTCTTTATCCTTTCATCGCTGTTAACGCATCTAAGTCAATTGAACTGTGGCGTTTATACCATACTATCAGAAGTCCAAGACCGACTGCAACTTCTGAAGCTGCAATAGCAATTACGAAAAATGCAAACATCTGACCAGTCAAATCGCCATAATAATGCGAAATTGCTGCAAAAGCAACATTAACTGCATTTAAGAGTATTTCGGTTGCAAAAAACAGTAAAAGAAGGTTTTTTCTACGCATAACACCTACTAAACCAATAGCAAATAAAATAGTAGATAAAACAAGATAATGATTTAAACCTATTTCCATCATGAAAGTACCTTTGTGTTATTTTGTTCTTCAATTTCAGCATCATTCATCAGTGTAATTGAAAGATCCATTTTCTTCCCTGCTAGGACGATACCTGCTACCATTGCAACAAGCAGCATAATTGCAGCCACTTCAAATGGTACTAGATATTTTGTAAATAAAATCAGTCCTACTTCTTGAGTATTGCCTACTCCTTCAATTGCCGGATAAAGAGCAACAATATTTTCAGATACCATCGGCGCTGCAAAAATAACAACTACCAGAACTGCTGCCAGTGTTGAGAGTCCGACAATGATGTATTTGTTCCCCTGTTTCTCTTTAACTTCTCTTGTCGTGTCAAAAAACATCATACCAAAAGCATATAAAGCCATTACTGCACCAGTGTAAACAATTATTTGCACTGCACCTAAAAAATCAGCACCCAGAATAAAGAAAAATGCTGATATGAAAATCATTCCCGCTGCCAATGCACTTAATGCATATAACGCCTGTGATGTTGTTACTGTGATGAAAAACATCGTTATCGTCAGAAATGCAAACAAGTAAAATGCTACCGCTTCAAACATAATCCAAACTCCTTAATATGCTAGAGGTGTTTTTTTAACACGCTCATCTTCATGTGGTGTAATCGCACCAAAACCTTCAAACTCCATTTGAGTTCCGGCTTTCATTTTGTCAAGTGGCGTCAACATATACGCATAGTCAACAAAATGCTCACGCTGTTCTGATGCCTGTTCATACTCTCCGCCATGAGTAATAGCAAGTTCAGGACAAACTTCCGCACAGTAACCGCAAAAAATACAACGCCCTAAATTAATTGTATATTCGGTTACTTCTTTTCGTGAATTCTCATCTATCTTTGTATCCATACGAATACAGTCAGATATACAGATTTTTTCACAAAGTCCACATCCGATACAACGTTCAGCATCACTTTCCCAAAGTCTTTTCATTTCATGCACGGCACGATAACGAGGACCTATAGGCAGTTTCTCCTGCGGATACTGTACCGTATGAATATCAAATTTGATCATTTCACGAAGCACTACCCATAAACCTACAAAAAGTTCGGCTCTGAAAGTTCTTTTTACGACACGTTTAAATTTACCCCAACCATCAGTAGGATAATCTTCAATATCAACTAAAAAGTAACCGTTGTCAGCTACATTTCTATCATTAAATTGTTCCATTTTCATTCATTATCCCCTTAAAACATCATCACAAAGCCGGTGATTACAACATTAATCACGGCCAATGGCATTAGTACTTTCCAACACAACCACATCAACTGATCCGGTCTTACATCCGGCCAGGCAGCTCTTGTCCACAAAAAGAAGAAAAAGAAAAATGCCACTTTTCCTATCAGCCCCAATGCGCCAAGCATACTTCCGTCACCGTATCCGCCTAAAAAGATAAGAGGAATCACAAAGGAGATAAAGAACATATTTGCATACTCGCCAATGAAGAAAAGACCCCATCTCATTCCAGAGTACTCTGTTCCAAAACCGTCAATAATTTCATGGTCATTTGCTATCAGGTGAAACGGCGTACGTCCGGTTTCAGCAAAAGCCGCGATCCAAAATAAAACAAAGGCTACAGGCTGGGACCATATAATCCAGTCACTGATACCGCCTGCCTGATAATTGTTAAAATCAATCAGAGACAAAGAACCTACCATCATAATAGGTGCCAGAATAGCTAAACCGCTGACAACTTCATAAGAGATGAAAACAGCTGCCGTACGCGCTGCTGAAAGCAGGGAAAATTTATTTGCCGAAGCCATACCGCCAAGCAAAGGTCCGTAAAGTCCGACTGCCATTACACCCAGAATATACAAAATACCGATATTCAAATCAGCTACAATAGGATGTACTGTATAACCGAACACTGTGAATTGTGGAAAAAACGGAATCGCTGCTGCTGCCATAAATGCAGTTGCCGCAGTAATTACAGGTGCAATTTTAAATACCGGACCCACTACGTTTGTAGGAATAATATCTTCTTTTGTAAAAAGTTTTATACCGTCTGCTGCCACCTGCAACAACCCGTATGGTCCGACATACATCGGCCCTAAACGACGTTGCATAAATGCAAGTATCTTCCGCTCAAAATATGTACCGATACCTGCCAATGCAGAAAATATAAGTAGAATTACAACGACTTTTATAATCGTTTCAATTAAATATGCTGTATCCATATATTACCCCTTTTGGATTGAAGCTGTACTAAAACGGTAGCCGTCAAAGAGTGCTTCTGAGTTTAATTTTTTATCAAATGTAGGTAAAACCACTATATCACCTGCAATTTTATTGTCACACACAACTTTTGCAGTCAGTTCACCTTTTTTAGTTTTCACTGTGACTGTATCACCCTCATTGTAATCAGTTTTGGATAAATACTCTTCACTCATGTAAATACCGCTTACTTCGTCAAGATTTGTTGTCTTGTAGGTAAATTCCGTAAACTGTCTTACAGGATTTGCTAAATAGATTATACACCCTTCTAACTTATCTTCACTGAATTTTTCTACACTTTCATCTTCACTGGCCTCTACTGCTACATTTTCTAACACATAACCTCTTACTTCTGTACCGTCATTTTCATAATGATTTGGCAGGTTATCGAATTCTTCTGCTTTAAATCCTCTCGCAACAGGAAGTTCTACAGTGTAATCTATAATATTTTCTGCTTCAAAATCAAGCGCTTTTGCAATATCGTTTAATTCATATCCCTCATATCCGATAGCCGCATTTGTAGGGTTGACACGTTTGTTTACAGATGTCAATGTTCCTTCCTGCTGATTGATCGCCGGCATATCCAAATCACCGTCGCCAAGCCCGGAGAGTACAAAATCGCCATCAGTATTGTACGCAACCGTATAAGAGCCTTTCCATCATCAAGGTCACAGATCAGCGCTACACCCAATGAGTTTGTAAGTGTTGGAATCATGGTAACTTCAAAAGCTGAGTATTTTTCCAGCAAAGCAACCAGACGAGCCAGGTTTTTTGCATTTGGATGCATATACAAATCTGGTCCAACCATAAGCGCAAAAGTCTCTTTTTTCTTCAGGTTCTTTTCAAGTGTTTGCATAAAACTATCATCAAGACCAAGTATTTCCAAGAGTCTGTTATCATCAACCTCTATTTCTTTTGCAATCTTTGTAGAAACCATTTTGGTTTTTTCTACTTCAATTTCTTCTTCTTCCCCTGTTTCTTCATTGACTTTTGTCTCTTTGACAAGTTCCACAACTTTTTCTTTCACAACTTCTTCAACTGTAACGGTTTTTTGTGAATGAAAAGAAGCAAGGTAGTCCACAATATCAGAAGGCACTTTTGATTTGTCTGCAAAAAGATCAAGCAGAAGATATAATGCTGCTTCTTCTTGAAGAGGAGCATGGGCAACTGTCATGATAGACTTCCCTATACCCTCGATAATCGGATCTTTTACAGGATGAAAATAAATTCCTGCGCCTTTTTTTACTGTCAACGAATTATTTAATGCATAGCGTGCATTTGGATTGTCAGTTTTGAGTGCCGAACCGACAGAGACTATAAAGTTTGTACTATGCACTTTTTCCAGATCGCCTTTATAGAGTTTATGTCCACTGATTTGTGCATAATTGTTTAAAAAATCCTGAAATGCTTTTGCTTCCGGATTGACAAGTCTGTATCCGAATTTTTCTTTCATTTTTTGAAGCAGGTAGGCTTCTTCATTGGTAATTGTAGATGTAAAAGCTATTGTATCTGCCTTTTTAAAGGCCTCTACTGCATTTGCAAATGCAGTCTCGTCTTTTGTAACACCGGCATTTTGATAATCAAATCCGTAACGGCCTGCACCACAAAGTGAAACATAGTTCCATTCGTTCATAACACGGTATATTTTATCTTCAGGATTGTCAATACTTGTATGTTTCAGATCATAAGTTATCTGACATCCCGCAGAACAGTGTCCACAGGTTGCAGGAACCTGTTTTAACTCCCAGGCATTGGACTTATACATAAACTGTATCAACAAGTGCTCCGACCGGACAGACTGCTGCACATTCGCCGCATGAGGTACAGTCAAGAACATCAGTTCCGTTTGTCAAACCAATGACAGACTTGTTGAGTTTGTTCCACATTGCATATGCGTCTTTTGGCATACTCTCTTTATAATCTGCATTGATAGGATCAGAACCGCGCGGAATTGTTTTAAGTGAATTGTCACCTATCATATCCTTACAGGCAGTAACACAACGTTCACACACGATACAAAGGCCCGGATCATAGTGTAAATGTCCCCAGTCATGAGAACTTCTGTCTACATCTTTAATGGAATAATGTTGTGAATCAACACCCATCTCAAGTGTATAATTTTGCAGTTCACACTCACCTGACTGGTCACATACACCACACTGAAGCGGATGGTTCACATCGTATACTTCCATGATGATTCTGCGCTCTTTTTCTATAGACTCAGTCGATGTTACTACCTGCATTCCCTCTTTTGCTTTTGCATTACAGGCATATACCTGTTTTCCATTTGCTTCAACAAGACATATACGACAGGCTAGAGTCGGGCTGCATCTTGTTAAATAACATATTGCAGGAATAAATATGTCATTTGCACGGGCAGCATTTAACAAATACTCACCCTCTTTTGTCTGAACATCTTTTCCGTCAATGTTTATGGTAATTTCACTCATTATATTACTCTCGCTATTTTGGATTTTTCAAATCTATATCTGCTAAAATCCTGACCTAAATCGAAGGTAGGATTGAGTGCTATAGTTCCTTTTAGTTCTTCATCTTGTTTAAAAACTCTTTGTATTGTTCTTGATGCAAAGCTTATTTCAACTACATCACCATCTGCAATCTTTGCAGCTGCCGCAAACTGAGCCGAGCCTCTTAATGTTGTGTCTTTTTCCAACTGATGTGTTTTATTTGTAAACGCATTAAACTGCAAAACAGGGTTACAATTATAAATTACACTTCCGTTAAACTCAGGCAACTCTTCAATCGGTGCTACTTCTGAATCTGCTTCACAGACAACTTCATCTAAAATATAGCCCCTTTTGTCTTCACCGTAAGGTGTTAAAAAATTCTCCAAATCATCAAAAGCAATTGCTTTAAAACCTTTTGATGTGTCGAGCTCTTTTGTATAGTCAATAGTATTTTCTTTTTTCAGACCAAGAGCATTTGCTATATCATTCAAAGTATATCCTTCAAAAGGAAGTGCCACATTCAACGGAAGTACCTGATTGTCAACATTGACAACTGTTCCTTCCACTTGATTAAGTGCCGGCATCGCTAAATCTGAATCTTTTAAAGATGACATTATAAAGTCACCTTCTGCATTATAAGCAACAATGTTGCCTATATTTTCATCAGTGTCGAGTTTACATGTAAGGGCAACCCCTGCAGTATTTACTTCTGCAGGAATAATCAGTAATGAAAATTCAGTATATTTTTCAATCAAAGCTGCAAGTTTCGCAATATTTTTTGCACGCTTATGTGCAAATACATCACTTCCGATGATAAGTACATGCTTTTGTGCCCGCTTGAATGACTTCGTCATTAATTTAAGTTCATCATCGCCCACATTGCTTTCAGCTTCAAGGTAGCCCAAATCCAAATCATCTAAAAATGATCTGGTTTGTTCGTCCACATCACTGTTTTGAAGAAGCTCATTTGCCAAAAGTGCCATGACACCCTCTTCTGTACCCACTTCATATTTCATAAACTGTGTAGCGGTATTTTTCATAAGCGCATCTTCAAGCGGATGCGCATATACTATTTTTGCACCATTATGCTGGGATGCTGTTCGCACAGCATAGCGTACCATCGGATTATCCGTCGCCAGACGTGTGCCGATAATAATAATCGCATCGGCCTGTTTGACGGCATCCATCGAAGCACTGTGATGCAGTTTACCGCTTACTGAAGAATAAGATTTCATAAATTCAGCATACAGTCTTGCGTCCTCATTAAAAAGTTTTATCCCAAGTTTCTCTTTTAAAAGCTGTAAAATATGTGCCTCTTCATTTGTAATAATTGAAGAAAAGCGTATAGCATTTGCATTTTGAATCGCTTCAACTGCCTTGTTAAATGCTTCTTCGTCTTTAGAGGCGCGATTTTCAAAATCAAATCCGAAACGCCCTGCTCCACATAATGAATTGAATTCATAATTGTTTTTCACTCTGTAAATAGAATCTTCACCGTTGATACCGACGTGGCGTGTTTCATATTCCAAAGCACAACCGGCAGAACAGTGGGCACATGTTGAAGGAATACGGGAGAGTTCCCATGCATTTGCAGAGTACTGGAAATCACTGCTTACCAAAGCACCGACCGGACAGACTGCAATACATTCACCACAAAAAGTACAATCCAGTGTATCCGCATTTTTTGGGATAATCACAGAAGAGTATCCGCCGAATTTTACTTCAATAGCATCATCGCCTATAACTTCATTACATACATGTACACATTTTTCGCACATAATACATAATGCTGGGTCATAATTAATCAGTCCCCAGTGTTCCACTTTTCTGAGTTGATCTTTTGCAGAAAATTCCTGTTGTGCTACGCCAAACTCCAAAGTCATATTTTGCAGATCACATTCTCCGGATTTGTCACAAACACCACACTCCAATGGATGATTTACATCATAGAGTTTCATGATATTTGTACGTTCAAGCTCAAGCTCGGCAGAGTTTGTTCTGACTTCAATACCCTCTGTCGGAGGTGTGTTACAGGAGAGAACAAGCCCATCTACACCTTCTACCTCGACAGAACAGATACGGCATGATGCACAGGGTGTCGTTTTTGAAATATAACACATAGTAGGAATATAGATATCATTTTTTCTCGCAGCCTGAAGAATTGTCTCCCCTTTTACTGCTGTAACATCTTTGCCGTCAATTTTAAAATTTATAATTTTACTCATTTACGACTCCCCTTATGCCTGTACCATTGCTATATAATAACAACGCATACATCTCTCAGCTTCACTTAAAGCCTGTTCCTGTGTGAAACCAAGATTTACTTCCGCATTATTATGCTTTCTCACTTCAACATCCAAAACAGAAGAGTGCTCACGAGGAAGACCCGGCAACCAGCCGGTAACTTTCTCTTTTTTATCATAAACTTTCAGTTTAACAAGATGATCTTCCATAATCTCATCATCAGTCAAGCTTACTTCACCGGTCTGTACATATCGGGCCATAACAGAAGCCGCACGTTTGGCTTGACCGACCGCATTGACAATCGTCATAGGACCGTATTCACAGTCACCTGCGGCAAAAATACCTTTGCGTGATGTCATATAGTCTTTGCCGTTTGTCTTAATAGTCGCCCATGAAGTCATCTCAATGTCCCACTCTTCAGGCAGTAAATCCAAATCAGCCGACTGAGAAACAGCAGGAATCAGATAGTCTGCTTCAATGGTATAGGATTCACCCTCTATTTTTACAAGCTGTGCACGTCCGCCGTTTGGATCAGGAACAAGCTCAAACTTGTCAATCAGAAGTTCTCGTAAAATGTCATTTTCATCTGTCGTAATTTTGTTTACAGCGGAGTGAAAAAGAAACTCGACACCCTCTTCAACCGCTTCATGGTACTCTTCATAGGTTGTATTGCGAATAATCGTTTTTTCATCACGACGGTAAATCATATAGACTTTTTTGGCATTGGCCCGAATTGCACAACGCACAACATCCATTGAAGTAAATCCGCCGCCCACGCAGACCACGGTTTTGCCTGTCAGGTCCACATAGTCTGTAGTAAGCAAATTCTCTTCCTGCACCTCTTTAGGAATGGTGATGCCGTATTTTTCATACAGATTCACACGGTCAAGAAAATCAATAGCGCCCCAGTAACCCTTAATCTCTGGTCTTTCATTTTCACAACGGACTTTTTTGGAGATTCTTGTCCCTACAGCCACCATCGTTGCATCATACTCTTTTTCAAATCTGCGCATATCGTCGGCACTGATTCTCGAATTTGTGATAAAGTTCACACCCATATCGCGGACACATTCTATATCCTGATTGTATTTGTCAACCGGCATACGGTACTCAGGAACACCCACAGCCACTTCACCGCCTAAAACAGGGAGATCCTCATATACATCGACTTTTATGCCTTCTGCAGCAAGATAATACGCAGTCGTCAGTCCCGCAGGACCTGCACCGATAACAGCAACTTTTTTGTCAATCGGCGGCTTCTTCTCCATCGGGTGAAAAAACTCATATTCATGGTCTGTTTCCCAGTCTGCACCAAGGCGTTTGAGTGCCATAATTGAAATAGGCTCATCAAGATTGGTTCTTCGACAGGCATCTTCACACGGATGCGGACAGACACGTCCACAGGTATGTGCAAGCGGCATTGTCTGGCGTGTTGCTTCCAGGGAATCGTCAAAACGCAAGTCTCTGACACCTTCAATATATCCGGGTATATCAACATGCGCAGGACAGGCATCCGTACACGGTGCTGTTATTTTTGCTATATAGCCGATTTTTTCATCATAATGTTTTGATTTTTTCTTTTCATTGATACACTCCAGAAATGTATCTTCGAAATGCGTCATTAAGTCCAAAATAGGATTTGGAACTGTTTTCCCAATCTCACACTTGGATGTTATCTGCATACTTTTACCAATCTCTTTTAAGTGGTCCAAATCAGCCAATTCACCTTCACCACGAGCAATTTTATCAAGCTGGTCATATAAAATACGGCCACCCCATCTTCCAGGAGCACATCTTCCGCATGCTTCTGAATAGACTTGATACTGTGCAGCATATTCCATCGCTAAACGAATAACATCCACATCCTCATGAAACAACGAAACACCGTCCCAGCCGATAAAAGCTTTTGAATCACGGTGATCATCATATTGTGCCGGTAAGTTATAAGCTGATTCTTCCCACTCTTCTTGTGGTTTGCCGATATTGTTAACAAGCTCACCATTCCAAGTAGAAAAATATACTTTGCTCACATTCAATCCCTATTTTTTCACTACGATAGTCCAGTCGACTTCGTTAAATTTTAATGAGTTATACAGTTCATACCCACACTCTTTTACCAAATCAGCACTTCTTTGGATCGGAGAAAAATCTCCTATTTCAAAAAGAAATATCAACGTCTCCGTCGGTTTGTGTTTTTCTTCTAAAATCTCTTTCATACGAGGTTCAAAATTATCTTTTAAATGTCTTAAATCATATCGTTTCATTATCTGTCAACCTCCCCGAAAACTATGTTCGTAGTACCAATAATTGATACAACATCCGGAATATAGTGACCCGGTAAAAGGTCGGTTAAGATTCCTGTATGCCAGAATGAAGGCGCACGCAGTTTCAGTCTGTACGGATACGGACCGCCTTGGGAATTGATGTAGAATCCAAGCTCACCTTTTGGTGATTCTGTCGGAACATACACTTCACCGACCGGCGGTCTCATTCCCTGTGTTACAAGAACGAAATGCTGCATTAATGAGTAGTTTTGTGTCATTATGTCGATTTTCGGTGCCGAAATATACTTCGGTGCATGTGCCATCAAGTCAGTCTGACCGTCTTTTTCACATTTTTCATACATTTCTATACATTGGTACAGAATCTTCGCACTTTGACGCATCTCTTCCATATAAATACGGTAGCGGGCAAAGTTGTCACCTTTGTCTGAAAAAGGAACATCAAACTCCACTTCATCATAAAGTTCATACGGCTCTTCTTTACGAATATCCCATGCAACACCTGAAGCTCTGAGCATTGGACCTGTACAGCCCCATGAAAGTGCCATCTCTGTAGAAATCACGCCCACCTCTTCCATTCTCATCAGCCAAATACGGTTAGAGTCCAAAAGGTCTTCATAATCTTTGATATTCTGCGGCAGTTTATTTAAAAATACTCTGAGCTGGTGTAAAAATCCATCCTGCAGATCGAGAGGGACTCCACCTATACGAATTGCTGCATGTGTCAAACGTGCACCACAATAGCCTTCAATAATATCCATCAGGTATTCTCTTTCACGGAAAGCAAAAAGAAAAACCGTCATAGCGCCGATGTCAAGTGCCGTCGTCGCCAGCCAGAAAAGGTGAGACATAAGACGGTTGATTTCCAAAAGCAGCATACGGATAACTTTTGCACGGCGAGGGACTTCAAGCCCGATAAGTTTTTCAACAGCCAGAGCAAATCCGTAGTTGTTTGAAGATGATGCGATATAGTCCATGCGGTCTGTCGTCGGCATAAACTCGTTATAAATCATGTTTTCAGCCATTTTTTCCATACCGCGGTGCAAATACCCGATATCAGGGTGTGCTTTTACAATCTGTTCCTGTTGCAGATGCAGCATTAAACGTAATTGCCCGTGAGCAGACGGATGCTGTGGACCAAAGTTTAATATCAGTTCATTGTCATCTCTGTCAAATGTTATATTTTCAAAAAACGGTGTTAATCTGTTTTTTACCTGTGCCATATTTTATACCACCTTATCTTTGCGGATCATCAATAACTACTGATGACTCTTTATCAAGTTTTTTGATGAGGAAAACGCCGCCTTCTTCCTGATACGAATGCGTAACTGCCGGCTCGTCACCGGTAATTTTTGTACCTTTTGGAACTTCATGCCCAAGACGTGCAAAACGCTCAGAATCATATCTGTCCACTCTTGCAGTATCGCGAAGTTCAGGGCCTATGATGTCACGTGCTTCTTTTCCATAGATTTTATCTACTTCATACCATGCTGCAAATTCATCCCCTTCAAGAGGATATGTTTTTAAAAGAGGGTAGCCTTCCCAGTCATACGGCATTAAAATTCTTTTCATAAACGGATGGTTGTTCGCTTCAATGCCAAACATATCAAACATTTCACGTTCACTCCAGTCAGCACTTCTAAAAAGCTTTTCAACACTGTCAACAGCCTCTCCGTTTTTAATAAAATATTTCACACGGATACGTTTGCGCTTTGTCATGGAAAGCATTTGATAAAAAATTTCGAATGTATCATCTTTTGCCAGCCAGTCAATAGCAGACATTTCTGAAAGCTGTGTATATTCCAACTCATCGCGCATCAATTCAAGCACGCCGTAAATATCATGCGCATTGATGTATACGACCATTTGTTCCACTTGAATATAGGCCTCTTTCACTTCAAATTTTGCTTGAATCGCCTCTAAATCTGCAGCAAAAACCTCATCTTCTTCTACCGCTGTTTTCGGTACCTGTGGCGCTACATAAAATCTGTCTGTATAGTATGCCTTTGCCTGTATATTGTCTTTAGGTTTATACGCTCTCATATTACAGTAACCTCTTTGCTTTTTGTGCATTTCCCGCTTTGTTTGCACGAATTTTCTTTTGTAACAACATTACACCGTACTGCAGTGTTTCAGGACGTGGTGCGCAACCGGGAAGATACAGATCAACCGGAATAATTCTGTCACATCCCTGCACTGTCGCATAGGTATTGAACATTCCGCCTGTATTTGCACATGAACCCATAGAGATAACCCATCTCGGTTCTGTCATCTGGTCATACAGACGTTTGATGAACTCTGCATGCTTTTTGGTAAGTGTACCGGCAACTATCATAACATCCGCCTGACGGGGACTCGCACGGAAAATTGTTCCGTAACGGTCAAAGTCAAATCGTGAAGCACCTGATGCCATCATTTCAATACCGCAACATGCAAGACCGTATGTTAATGCCCAAAGAGAATTAGAACGTCCCCAGTTTACAATTTTATCCACACTTGTCAGTGCTATCGGTAAACCACCGTCCTGTGTATAATTTACTTTATGTTGTGCCATTCCAGCGCTCCTTTTTTCCATGCATATACAAAACCTATTGCCAATAACAATATAAACATTATCATTTCAGCAAAACCGAACCAACCAAGCACTTTAAAATCTACTGCCCAAGGGAACATAAATACTATTTCCACATCAAAAAGCAAAAAAAGCAATGCAAACAGATAAAACTGCGGTGATACCCTGTTTGGCTGCTTAGTAATTTCAGGTCCACATTCATACACTGAAAGTTTGATTTTTTCACTGTCTTTACGTGCCAATGCACGACTCGCCAATCGGGCGACGACAGTCGTTGTAATAAACGCACCAAATGTTATAACAAAAAGTACAAATACCCCAAAATACGGATTTGAAGTCACTATATGCTCCATATAACCTACCTTTTATTTTAAAAGTCATATTTATTAAAAATATAACTGATTTTTATATTTGTTTTCTAACGATGAAAAACGGTTTTTGTTGCAAACCTATTTTCATTTGTTACTAGAAAAAACAGTTACTGCACTATAGCAAAATGAATATTAAAAAAAAGTTTTGTGGAAGATAACTCATACCAAATGTCACTTATCGCAACACTGATACGAGTAAATATTTTGTTAGTTTAAAAGAAGCTTTAAAATTATTTGTTTAAAAATCCCATAGATTTCTCACTGTCAAAGTTCGCATCTTTTTCACGCTTGATTTCATCAATAAAGTCATCAAGCGTAAAGAGCGGATTCTCCCGTACAGCGACTTTATAGGCTGTGTTTTTGATTATGAGACTAATCTGTCCACCGGTAAGAGAATATTCTGCAAGCGCTGCAACATTGAAGTTGTCCTCATAAGGTGCTTCTTTTGGTAACATTTTCTTCCAAAGCTGTACCCGTTGTTCTTTGTCCGGTTTTTTAAACTCGATTTTATAATTAAATCTTCTGGAAAAGGCTTTATCGATATTTTCAAGCAGGTTTGTCGTTGCTATGAGCATTCCTCTGAAATTTTCAATCTGTTCCAAAAAGATATTTTGCATCTGGTTGTGCATCTGATCCGAGCCTGTGATATTACCGCTGCTTCTTGCACCCAGGAACTGGTCTGCTTCATTGAGTAACAGTATAGGTTCTGTTTTTGTTTTTTCGCTCAATTCATAAAAAGTATCAAAGATTTTACGGACATTTTTTTCACTCTCTCCTACATACATAGAAAGGATCTTAGAACAGTCAAAGGCCAAAACCTGGCGTTTGAGTGATTTTGCCAGAGAGTATGCCGTCATTGTTTTTCCTGTCCCTGCCGGTCCGTAAAAGATTATTCTGGCATCTATACCACTTTTTTTATCTTTTATACCCCATTTTACAAGGCGGCTCACAACTTCTTTATCTACCTGTTTCATCAGGTTTTCAAGCGTCTCTTTTGTTTTGGAATTAAGCACGACATCATCCAAAGAAGTCTCAGGTTCTACCAGTTCAAAAATATCCTGTTCTTCTACCAAAGCATTCAGTTTTAAGCGTGTTACTTTTTTTGTTTTTTGCGGATGAATAATTTTTTGTAAGACATCGTCTACTATATAGAAAGAACGGCTGATTCCGCCAAAAGGATTGAGCATCTCTTCATAATCTATAATCCCATTGCTTAAAAGGTTTGAGCCCTCTTCTAACAATGAACGGTTTTTAATACGTTCATACTCATCAAGCGAAATCAAATCTATCAACGTATTCATCTCCCGCAAAGAAGAATCAGTCGATCCGTACTCTTCACGAAGCAGTGCAATAAAAATTACCTGCTCATAGTTGCTCATTTTCTTCTGTTTGAAAAATTTGTCCAACACAAGATTTTCAGAGCTCTGTTTTACCCGCTCTTCAATGCGCTTTTCAAGCAGTTTGAGTTTGTTTTGCAGTCTGTCAATACCGAGAGAATGTTCATGTACATTTTGACGAATCACACTCATTTTCTGATAGAGTTCAATCCGGAAAAACTGATCCTGCAGGTACTCAAGATGGTCAGAGTAGGGCTTTACTTCAGGCAAATCCAAATCCAGCGTGCCGTCTTGTAAGAGTTTTAAAAAAGCAGGTGTGAGCCCTACTGCAGTGTTTAAAAGTTCAAGCGGTGTCACATCCGCTATTTTTACAGGAGTAAAGCTTTGCTGATGCAGCCAACCGAGTTCAAGCAGACTTTTCAGTTCTCTTAAATGTACCAAATGTTCATAGTTTTCACTTTTGTACAAATCCTGCAGCAAATCTAGGACAAGTACATCATCCTGTCCTTTCATATACCTGTGCGCAATATACTGCAGTATCTTTGCTTCATTGATACTGCATTTTAGATGGATAAATATCTCCGATTTTTCAATCTCTTTTTCGTTTAAAAAGTTAACTAGTGTTTTCAATTATTTCCTTAAAATTTATACCCTAAACCGGCTGAAACAAGCAACGCTCTAGAGTTGCTGAATGTACCGTCCAGTCCGTTTATATTCGTCGTTCCAGAAATTGTTCTGTCTTTTTTTATGGAGTACAATGCTGACAAGCCTATATCCATACTATCATTTATTTGATAACGTCCACCAAATGAAAAAGAGTATGCATTGCTTCCCGGTGATTCAAAATTGAGTGTAGACTCCGGCGTTGGAGTTTCATCATAAATCGCACCTGCCCGTAAAGTTACCTTGTCCAACTCCTGCGTAATACCCAAACGAAATGTGTTTGTATCTTTCCAGTTTTTAGGTTTGGGATTATCAAAGGCAGCAATCAAAACCGGGTTTGTAAGTGATCCGTCATACTCAAAATCAAGAGATTTATAGGCAGACCAGTATGCTTTTTCATAAACAACTTCTACTGTTGTTTTTGTCTTCTCAAATGTATAAGCTCCGGCAAGCATCAATGTTGCAGGAAGAGGAATACTCACACTTGCCTCACCGTTATATGAACCTGCAGGAATGGCTCCTCCCAATGCAGCCGTTGATGAGAGTCTCGCGCTTCCTTCTACCGTCAAATTTACATTCGAACGGTATGTGGCAGCCAGTTCCAGTGCTTTTGTCGGGTGGTATGCCAGGGCGAGATTATACCCGAAATCCAAAGAGCTTCCTTCAAGATCACGGCTGATATAGGATGTTGCCAAAGGAGATGCATTGACAATTGCGCTTTCACTGCTTTTTACAACCCCGCTTGTATGCACCGCTCTAAAACCAAATGCCAATGCCAGGGTGTTTGTAATTTTATACGCAACACTTGGGCTCACTTCTACAATCTTTAATGTAAACTCCTGAGAAACAAGTTTGGCAGAACCCTCTTCCCATTGTCTGCTCAGTCCGGCAGGCACAGTGATACTCAAACCGACACGCACACCGTTTTGACCAAGTTTTGGAGAGACATAATGGAGTGAAGGAAGAATAAAAGTCTGTTTTTCCGAATTGAGTTCTTCTGCGCCTGTAAGTGTTTTTGCGTAAGTTCCCTTAAAGTTTGTAGAGCTTAACCCTACATACATCAAATCCACTTCTGCATGTTGTGCATCATCCATAAAAACCATATTTGCCGGATTGTCATATGCAGCATCGGCATTTTTTGTATGGGCAATATTTGCTCCCCCAAGAGCAACTGAGTTTGTAGAAGTTTCCGGAATTTTATATCCGCCCGCCATTATTATTGAACTTGCCATCAATGACATAAACACTGTTTTTTTCATATTTTTTCTCTTTTTGATATTTTCTGCGGACAATACTATCTTATTTTTCCTCAAATATCTATAAAAGACACAAAGCCCGCACTGAAGTACCGGCTTAGAGCTGGAACGAGTATAAAAGTGCTATCTCCTCAGCCCATATCGTTTCATCTATCGTTTCCAGGATAAGCGGTATATCATCCATACGTTCATCGTTCATGATGAATCTAAACGCATCCAGTCCGATTTCACCCTTGCCCAGTGAGTGATGTCTGTCCACTCTGCTCCCCAAAGGCGGTTTTGAATCATTCAGATGCATCCCGCTCAGATACTCAAAGCCGACAATCTCACCAAATGCATTCCATGTTCTCTCATAGGCTTCACGCGTGCGTATATCATAACCCGCAGTAAACATATGACAGGTATCTATACAGACACCGATTCTTGATTTGTCTTCTACCTTGTCTATGATATATGCCAGATGTTCAAACTTATATCCAAGGTTACTGCCCTGCCCTGCCGTATTTTCTATGACTGCTTTGACATTTTTTGTTTTATCAAGTGCCAGATTGATGGACTCGGCTATCACGTCCAGACATTTGTTTTCGATTTCCTCTAAAAGGACCTTGTCTTCTTTTTGTTTTTTGGTAAGTTTCGCCAAATGGCTGCCGGGGTGAAAGTTCAGTTTGTCTAGTCCCAAAGCATCACAGCGCTCCAGTTCATCTATAAAAGCCACGCGTGATTTTTCAAGTTTATCAGCTTCGGGATGCCCCAGATTTATCAAATAACTGTCATGCGGCAGTACATGTTTTGGTAAAATTCCGCTCTCCTCTAAGGCAGTTTTAAACTTTTGTATCGTCTCATTGTCAAGAGGTTTTGCAACCCACTGTCTTTGGTTTTTCGTAAAAAGGGCAAAGGCTTTTGCACCTATGGCTTTGGCATTAAGCGGTGCATTGTACACACCGCCGCTTGCACTTACATGTGCGCCTACATATTTATGGCCTGTCATCAGTTTGGTTCCTTAATTTTAATGAGTATATGGTTTTTTTTGTCTTTAAAATAAATTTCTCGGGAGTTTACCCTATATTTTATATCTACATCTGAAGTTTTTATATTTTGTATAAATCCGTTATCTTTTTTTAAGCTGTTTTTACCGTCATATATCTCTTTCCCCAATATTACGTTTTGCAGCAAAGAAGGAGGATAAACACCAGACAAATACTCTTGATTAAAACTGCTTTTGCTCATACATCCCTCATTCACACAGATCAGATGATTTATATGAATGCGCTGAAGCACATGCCCCGCAACAAAAAGTTCCAGTTCTATCGCATCTTTGCTGTGCCGTATATAGCCTATGTCAGAAAACTTTAGTCTTGGAGATTTTATAATGACTATTTTTGCCTTTGTATGTTCATAGTTTTTTATACTGCATCCCCCAAAGAGAAGAAGTATAAAAACCGCTAAAAAATATCTCATCTATTTTTCTAAAAACTTACCGCACTTTTTTGTTGCAGTGCCGCCGAATTCTCTGATTTCTCGTGCTGTACCGTTTTTTGCTATCACCTGTCTTTTACACTCGTCTTTTGCTATACACTCTTTATTTTCACATCCTATATCTTCAGGTACCTGTGCCATATCCGCTTTCCTTATTAAAATAATTTGATGAAATTATAATATATTTTTGTCAATTTGCAATACTTTTAAAAGATTTCTTTTTTCTCTGCTAATATTAAATTATGAAAATCCATATTGACATCGACTGCTTTTTTGTCAGTGCAGCTCGTATACTTGAGCCTTCTTTGGAACACAAACCTGTTGCCATCGGCGGAAGAAGCGATACAAAAATATTTACCAAAGACGCAAAGAACCAGAGAGTCAATTTTGAAAATTCCGGTTCGTTTGTACCGACTTTTTATAAAGCCTATGAAAACGGGGATGATCTCAAAAGTTTTCAGGACGAAGACGGACGTATCCGCGGTATTCTCACAACTTCAAGTTATGAAGCCCGTGCCTATGGCATCAAAACCGCCATGAGTATTCGACAGGCTCTGCAACTCTGTCCGCATCTCATCATCAAAGCACCAAATATGTCTTTGTACCAGGAGCTTTCTCACAGACTCCATGACTTTCTAGCACGTAAAATTCCGCTTGTCGAGCAGGCATCTATTGACGAATTTTACGGAGATGTAAGCGGATGGATAGATGATGAAGAGATACCACAGTTTATAGACAGCTTGCGCCATGAAATCAAAAAAGAGCTCCAGCTTCCTGTCTCCATCGGTGTCGCATCCACACGCTACATCGCAAAACTTGCAACAGGCTATGCCAAACCTTTTGGATGCAAAACGATTACAAAATACGAATTTGACGGATTTGTCAACCCCATCAAAGTAGAAGATTTCGCAGGCATAGGCAAAAGTATGAAAAACAAACTGCACAGTGCACAAATCAAAACACTCGGAGAACTGCGAAAAAGACGGGGAACTCTGGAGTCATGGGGACCGTATGCAAAAGAGCTCTATAAACGTGTCAACGGAGAAAGTGATGCGCAGATTAAAACGACCCATCAAAGAAAATCCATCGGAATATCCAGAACTTTTGATCCGCTCTATGACAGAGCAGAACTGCTCAGACGGGTTCACATTCTTGCCAGACATCTCAGCTTTGCTATTATAAAACTTCAGGTAATTCCCACTGTTTTTCATTTGGGTATTGCCTATGAAATGCATCAAAAATCTCATAAAAACATCTCTCAGGCAGAAATATTTACCGAAAAAAAGTTTGATGCCTTATGCATTTCTCTTTTTCATGCGGCTGACATTCACAAGCGTCTTTGTGTCATTCGTTTGAGTATCAACTGTTCAAGCTTTACGAGGGATTCAAAAAAAGAGCTCTCACTTTTAGGCTTTGAAGAAGAAAGAAAAATGTATACGCTTACATGTAAAACACAAAAACTGCGTGAAAAGTACGGTATGGATGCCCTCAGATTTGCAAGTGAACTCTAAAATCAACATCATAATCTAAACTTATATTTAAAAAAACAAAAACTACTTCAAAAAGTAACAATTATCATTATTTTTTCTTATTTTGTACTAAAATTCATTGTTTTTCACATACTTCAAATTAATTTAAGCTTCTCTTCCATACAATAGCTCAAATATCACAAAAATATCAAAAAAGAGTGTAGGGAATGTGATGATTATATTTGTTTATTTTATAGTTATTGCTTCTGTTCTCTCTTATATTGACAGTAAAAAAAGAGTTATTCCGGACAGAATTATACTTCCGGCATTTGCAGTGTTGGTTATTTTAAAATGGTGGGATGCAGACCTGTCTGTGTATGATTTATATGCGGTCTTAATTGTACTTGTCATATTTATCATCCCTGTTATTTTAAATATGGCTTTTGGCGGCGGTGATTTACGATTTGGTGCCTTTTGTGCCCTTTTTGTAGGTTTGTCACAGGTTGGGTATTTTATCATATTTTCAGGGCTGATACATCTTGTGATTTTAGCTGCTCTGAAAAAGAAAAGCTATGGCTTTGCTCCGGCTATGAGCATTGCCGCAATACTGAGTTATACAATAGGAAAATTATGAGAAGAGGTTCTGCAGCACTGGTACCATTGTTCCTGGCAATTATGCTGCTGTTTTGGTTTATCTGGTTTATGGGCGGTGAGAGTGACAACCTCCACAAAGTCAACCAGTTGGAAAATTTGCAGCATACGCAGGAGCGTCTAATTATTGCAGCCTGCCAAAAGAAGCAGGAGCTTTATGATGCAAACAGAAGTCTCACCGATGCGCAGTTAAATGAAAAAGTGAGTCAATACATTCATAATATTATGGTGTTAAACAACATAGATGAAAACTAAAAAAGGGGAAAAAATGAGAAAAATCATACTTGTAAGTCTGTTTGTACTGACGCTGGTACTCTCGGCAAAGACAACAACAAATGTGACGTTGCAGACACCGTATGAAGAAGAGGACGTGCAAAATGACTATGGTGACAAGATTATGTACCAGAATGTCAAAATCAATACGCAAAATTTTAAAATCAACAATTTTTGGGGAAAATTTTCAGATGCCGCACAGGACCAGTCCAATTTTACAAATATTGCAACTGCCGCAAATGTAAAACTTACAATAGAAAATGTCTTTACATGTAAAGACGGCAGGCTACCGGAAGAAGGCTGTTCAGGGCAAAAACCGTTTTTGATTAATGATGGAACTTTAGCTAATCCCCAACTGCAAAAAGATGCCATGGGACAAATTTTGCCTACTGGTGAATATAGAATTCCTTTTGATTCCGCACAAAACTATGATCCTGACCATGATGATGCTTTTTATGCTTTGGATGTTTTTCGAGACGGCAAATATTACCAGGATGACAATACAAATGATTATAACAATGAAAAACCAAGAACTTTTTTTGGTTATATGGTACAACTGATCAAAACTTATTTTTCTCCGCAAAACGATACAACAATAGTAGATGCTTTAACGCAAAATGAAATAGAATCCAGAAACCGATATATGGCAAACATTATTTTTGGTCTGCAACAAGACTACCGTATAAAAAAAGAATCTGCTATCGATACGAACAGTATCAATCAGGCTTTTTCTACAAAACAGCCCTCTTTGCTTGATTATAATGCCCTAATGATAAATGATACAACAGGCTGTGACGGCATCTTTTTTACCTTCAATCCGGACAGTCTGACATGTAAATTCCAAAACTTTTTCGGGATGACGCAATGGATGCCTTTTTTTGGAAACGGTGCCAGTCTGCTGGGTGAAAATTCTAACAAATCCAGCATACAGTCAGACTCTGTTTTAGAGGATACAGAAACAACCCTGCTGACACTGGCAAGCAAACTCGACAATACCAATTATGTACAGCCTAAAATTGATCCGCAAACAGGAAGAGTAAGTATTCTCGGAGAAGTTTTTAAACCGATGATATTCATGGCAAAATCCATGTTTCGCTTTTTCTTTGGAGAGAACTCAAAAACACTCACAGAAACTGTCAGTGTAAACTTTGATTTTACAAATCATATGCCTTTGACTTTTATGCAGGTACAAAACGGCATAGTCAAAGGCTTTGAGTATTTTAAACTTTTAGGCATTGAAAGTGTTTATGGAACGGAAGTACAGTCTTGTACAGTAAAAGATGAAAAAGGAATCTTTGGCTGGCGTTCATCATATCAGACATTTACACAGGGAATTCCAACGGACACAACATTGGATGGTGGGAAAACACGCAAGAGATGTGCAGATGATTCGGCTGTATCTGATTATAACCTACTCTCAAGAACATCCGAAACTTATCATGACCATTGTTTATATCTCAATCCGTTTAATTATTCTACACAAACAGAATATACTATTCACGTATCTACTGAAGATTGGCTGGACTGGTGTAAGCGCAATCAAGGCAGACAAAAGAAAGGTTTGTTTGGAAGAATAATTGACACCTTTACAAATATTGTGAGTATTTTATCGGGACACTCTTCCAATGGAGCCGATTATGATACGCAACTTGACAATCTATTGGACAAGAATGATTATAGCGTTGTCGAATACAAAGAAAAAGTACACAAAGGACTTATTCTCCATCTGAAAAAAATAGACATTGAAGATATTAACGCAACAACTCCAGGAACAACAACAGAGTTTGAAATCATTAAAGTCTCACGAGGCAGTCAGAACAGAAATGATCAAAACAACAACCAAGACAACAGCCAAAACAGTAACAGTCAAAACGGAGGAATGCATTAATGATAATAGCCTATGTATCAAAAGTCGACAAAGAGTGCTACAATGATCTAAAAGACGAATTTACCGATGTCAAAAACTTTAACTCCATCAATGATTTTATCAGTTTTTATGCTGTTAGCAAAAACCGCGATGTGGTACTGCTTTACAGAGTTGAAAATCTTGAAGATATCGAAAAGATTGAAGAGATACACTTTAACAATAATATTTATATGATTGTTATAGGCAAGAATGATACAAAATTTTCTCTGCTGGCAGGAAAAATCGGTGTAGATGTATACCTCAGTGAAGAAGAAGCCAATTCGGGACTTATCACAAACCTCATCATCAAGTCACAAAGCATTATAAAACAAAGACGCGGAAACAGTAACATATCTGTATTTACAGGTATCAGCGGTGGAGTTGGAACAACAACAATTTCTATGAATCTTGCAAAAACACTGGCACAGGACCATCCAGACAAAAATGTTTTATATCTTGATTTTGCCTACACAAAAGCTGTTTCTAACCTGTTTTTTAATTATCCGCAGCCCAAAAAAACCATAGTTGACATATCTAGTGTGCAAAATCTGGATATGCAGGAACTCTTTGAAAACGGTTTGGAAAAACTGAATGACAACCTCTATTTTGTCCCGGGTGTACAAAAACATACTGACAGAGAAGAGCTGGAAAAACCTGAAAACATACAGATGTTTTTAAACTTTATCATGTTTATCAAAGAAAAATTTGACTTTATCATTATAGATGTCGGGGTTTTTGAAGATGTCGATTTAGAGATAGATATTCAAGAGATCGCAGACAATATTTTTGTCATTACCGAATTTTCCATTCCTTCCATGTCTATTTTAAAAACATATATAGATATCATTGACAAAAGCGGATGGTATTCCAAAACACACATCATAGCCAACCGTTCAGACTCTTTTGGAAGTGTTACCCAGGAGGAGGCAAGAAAGATACTCTCAAAAGGCCTAAAACACAACTTTGAAATTGCTTTTGCCTTGCCGAATGATGCTGTTCATTTACGAGAGTGCTGGAATGAAGCGCAACTTGTCTGCGACGAATACCCGGATTCGCCTTTTATGCTAAAGCTCAAAGAGTTTGGAGAAAACTTTTTTATTCATGATGCTTCTTTGTATGAAAATGCCCACAAAGGCGAACACTCTTTCTGGTCCAAGGTGAAACGATGGCTCTAAAAGAAAAAATCAAAGAACGGCACAATAGCACTGAAGAGAATGTACAGATCAAGAGTACTGCCTCAACTGTACATATTGAAGAGAACCTCTGTTCTGAGTTTTGTTTCCCGCTGATTTACAGAAATGAAGAGTATTTTCAGCTTGCCTGTTCTATATATGATGCTTTTGTCGAAAAACTTAATATTAACGGAAAACTTACAGAAAAAATGATACGGGAAGTTGTCATCAAACATATATCTGAGTTTACTTTGCCAAAACCTGCCCTTAAAACGGAAATAGCCGACTTTGTTATAGACAATCTGCTCAACTACGGTCCGATTTCAACGATTATGCGTCTTGCAGGGCAAGGGCTCAATGATATTTTAGTCAACACAAAAGATTATATTGATGTTATTTACAACGGCCAGACTATAGCAACACCGTTTAAATTCAGGAATGAAGAAGATTTGCGCCGTTTTATTAACAGAATGCTCATGGCTTCAAACAGAAAAATCGACGAGTCACACCCTATTGCCTCTGCAAAACTGCCCGACGGCTCACGTATAGAGATACAAATACCGCCTGTTTCTGCAAACCTTGACAGCGACGGCAATCCCGGCTCCTATGTCACTGTGAGAAAATTTCGCGAGATTCCTCTGCTTTTTGAAACCTTGATAGACTCAAATATGATTGATTTGAAAATGGCATATTTTCTCATAAAAGCCATACGAGGCAAACTTAACATTGTTGTCTCCGGCGGTACATCAAGCGGAAAAACAACTTTTTTAAATGCCATTACCCGTTTTATAGACGAGGGCGACCAGCTGCTCACCATAGAAGATACAAAAGAGATGAAACCGCAAATGCCCTGCCATGCGATTCGCTCCTTTGAGGCACGTCCGCCAAACGAAGAGGGTGCAGGAGCGATCACGATTGAGAGCCTGTTGCGTACAGCTTTGCGTTCAAGTCCACGACGTATCATTGTCGGGGAGTGCAGAGGTCCAGAAATTGTCACGATGCTCAATGCTATGAACACAGGACATCCGGGTTCTATGACAACTATTCATGCGGATGATACAAAAGAGGCAATTGTAAGAATTGAAAATATGTTCCTAGAAGCACGTCCTACGGCAAATATGACCTTTGTGCGCTCACAAATTATCTCTGCTGTTGATTTGATAATACAAATCGTCCGTTTTCCCGACGGAACAAGACGCATCGTCAAAATATCTGAACCTGAAAGACGCATAGAAGAAAACGGTGTCGTTTCCATGCTGGACCTGTTTGAATTTCAACGCAATGCCAACAGTGACAATCCGATGGATTCAAGCGGAAATTTCAAAGCAATTTCAGGTTCTTCGCGTGCTATATTAAAGATGATGCAAAACGGTGTCACAATGGAGAGCCGTATCTTTGACAATGATTATGTTGTCAGCAAAGAGATGCTTACAAATGAGCTTAAGGAGTTTCATCCAAAAAGAATGTGCGGATGGAAAACAAACTATATGTCTGAGATTATACAATCCTCTTATATCTCAAGCAAAAGCATATTAGAAAGATGGCCGAACCTAAAATAATGACTGAATTACAAATAGACATATTACTTATCTTTGTCATCACAAGCAGTGCTACTGCACTTGGCTATATTCTCTTGGCAGAGTACAAACGGACAAAACACATTAATTACATCAAGCATGTCATATCACTTGTGGATGTGGATGAAGATGACATTTTACGGGAAAAACATTTAGAAAGCAAAAATACGCTGAAAAACAAAATAAACGCTCTGATGCTTCAGGCAGGATTTCATTTTTCTCCCTACATTTTTGTTCTTGTTTTTTTCGCATTTTCTCTCCTGGCAGGATCTCTCTTTGCACTTTTTCTACGCCACTGGAGCGGGTATCTTATAGGTATCCCCTTTGGTTCGTTCATCTTTTACATGATTTTACGTGCCATTATAGACAACAGAAAAAAGAAATTCAACAAAGCACTTGCCGTTGCCATTTCAGTGCTTGTAAAAATGATGAAAAACGGTATTGGGTTTGAACAGGCACTCAGCAAGTCAGTTTCAGTTTCAGGGTCCAAGCTTTTTCGTGACATATTTGCAAAATTTTTCCAGGAAAAAAATACTATCGGAGAGATGGAGGCTTTTAACAATTTAAACCAGTTTATCCATTCCAAAGAACTCCGTATCTTTGCCTTGGCGATTAAAATAGGGCGCGCGAGCGGCGGACAGTTTTCAAATACTTTGGAAAAGGTTGAAAAAACGATCAGCTACAGAGAAAAAATGCAGGAAAAAGTAGATGTTGTTACAAGAGAAAGCAGTGTAGGCTCATATGTCGTTGTTTTAATTACCATCTTTTTATACTTTTCGCTGAATGGGAACTTTGACGGGAAACTGCATCAGTACTTTATGGAATCCCAATACGGAAGATTTCAGCTTTTGGGTATTGCTCTTTGGGTATTTACCGGCATAATGATCAATAAAGTATTGACAAGGGTACACAAATGATAGAACTGTTTTCATACCTTACTCTTTTCATCTCTCTTGGCATTATCGCTTTTTTCCTCTCTTTGTATGCTTATGTACATTATAAGCACAGGAGACTTTTAAGCGCTATTTTTGCCAAAGAGGATGACATAATTATCACTGACAATTTCAGTGCAAAAAAAGCAGAATTTAAATTAAAGCTTCAAAGAGCGGGACTTAAACGCAAACAGTTTAATGAAATAGTATTTGCAAGTATTTTGGCAGGCATCTCTTTGATATCGCTGATTTTTATTATGGATTTTAGTTTTTTAACTGAGCTTTTTTTAGTTGTGTCAGGTGTTGCCATAGCAATATTTATGCCCTATATATATGTTGAAGAACAGATAAAGGCAAGAATCAAAAGAATAGAAAATGATTTGCCTATCTTTATAGATTTGCTGATTATCATTCTTGAAGGAGGCGGAGGACTCAACAATGCCATAGACAAAGTAACAACAGAAGGTGCAAGTGTTTTAGGTCCAGACCTCTTAAGTGAGTCTAAAAAGTTTAAAAACGAGTTTATAACATACTCAAGCGATGTAGCGTTTACAAATCTTGTCAACCGTACGGGAAGTGATGCAATTGCCACTATTGTCGGATTTATGCGACTTTCCGAGGAAACAGGAATCGGTGTCAAATCTATATTTGAGAATCAGGCGCAGGAGCTTAAATCAATGGAAATGCTAAACATAGAGAAAAAAGCCGCAACGATGAATATAGGCATTACGCTGGTCATGTTTATATTCATCTTACCGGCAGTCATCGCAATGATAGCATTTCCAATGGCAGCAGATGCCTTAATGCCGGGATTTTAAAAGGGAGTAATATGAAAAACAGAAAAACAAGAATAATCATGGGAATAATGGTCGGACTGGTGCTTTTTAGCTCCTCCGTAGCACTGCTTCTATACCTCAAACAGGGAAAGACAAAAGAGCACAAGGAAGCAGAAGTTGAAGTTTTTGTTGCGGCAAAAAACATACACAAAGGGGATGTTATTAATGCAGATTCACTTAAAAAAGCAAATCTTGCCAAAAGCTATATCAGCTTTACTCCTTTGACAGATACAGAAATTATAGGCCGATATGCCAATGTAGATATCTACAAAGGTGAGCCTATTCGTCCTGAAAAGATTGTTGCGATACCGCCAAAAACCGAGCAGGAAGTAGAGGCGAAAAAGCAAAAGAAAAAAGAAAAACAGGTACAGCCTCAAAAGACAGAAGCACCACAGCAGGTCACCAAAGACACACTCTCAGTCGCACTCTCTCTTTTTAGAAACCAGGACACATCTCTGCGTTCGGGAGATTTTGTAGATATAGCCTGTGCCATTCCTTCTGCAAACAAAAAAACTCCAGATCTCTTTTATACAAAATATGTCGCTTTACATGTAAAGATAGATACCTTTGTCATCAACGGGAACAGACAGACAAAACTTCTCAGTTACAATGAAAAGCAAATGCTTACCAAGGCAGATACTGTCATATTCCAAATGGCACCAAAAGAGATTAAAAACTTTTTGGCGTATTACTATAAAACACAGGCGCTTAACAGTAAGCGAGTCTATAATCTTCACAACTACGGAGGGCAGTTATGGATGATAAAAACACCCAAAGAGATCAACGTCAAGCTGCAAAAACAAAAAGAACTTCTCCTTGTAGACAAAAAAATGTTTAAAAAACAGAGAAAAAAACAGAGAAAAAAACATGTACAAAGAGTGAAAATATCCTATGAAAACTAAACACAATTTTCGCAATGCCTTCGGTATGGGTCAAATCATGGCGATGCTGCTTGTTGTTCTACCGACTTTGGCATTTATCATAACACTGATGACAGACTACTGGAGTGTAATGCAAGAGGATTACAAACTCAAACTCATAGCCAATCAGACCTCTACCGTACTTGACAGCGAACAGGATCTCAGAAGCAATACTCTCAATGCAACACTCGATACAGAAGTAGGAAGCAGACTGTGTCCAAAAGGAACAACCATAAGCTTTTCTGCTCCGGCCGATGCAACCTTGCCTGGTCAGGTCATTGTAACCATAAAATATACCCATAACGGTCACTATTTTAAAAACAAAACCTTAAGTACACAGATGCAAACCTATTCGTATCATGATCAAAACATATCAATCACCGGCACCTGCCAATAAAAAGGGGAAAAAATGAAAAAAATACTACTATATCTTGGAATCTGTCTGCATCTTTTTGCAAACGACATTCTTGTCTTTAACAATGAGTACCAGGTCCTACCCTTGCAAAAAAAGATCAAAAAACTCATTGTCGGTAACAGAGAAAATATTAACGTTTCTCTTTTGGAGAGTACGGCAAAAGGAAGTTTGCTTAAAATATTTGGTAAAAAAACAGGCAACACCTCTATTCTTATCATTTACAGGGACAACTCCATAGAAAATTATCATGTCTATGTGAATGAGAATCTCGGCTATATTCAAAAAATGATCAATATTATTGAACCGAATCTTTCACTCAGCATGGTCGGTAACGACTCTGCCGTCATCACCGGTGTATTTAAAGATCCGCATGACAAAAAAAGAATTTATGAGATTTTGAAAAAAGGCGGTGTAGATACAGACAAACTGATGGATTTGACAAAAACACGCAGAGTCAACAAAATGATTCGTACAAAACTCTACCTCATTGCCGTAGACAACCAAAGAGCAAAAGATTTGGGTGGTGTTACCGGACTGGGATTTTTCAACAAATATGTCAATGCAACAGCCAATGCGGGTGCTGCAAACTCTGCAACATTCAGCGGTTTTTTACTTGACAACCTGGGAAATTTTACAACAGCAACCGGAAAATCCGTTCTTGCTACACTCAATTTTTTACAGACAAAAGGGGTTGCCAATATACTTGATGACACGGTGCTCATTACAACAGAAGACAAAAATGCAACCTTTCGCGTAGGCGGGGAGCTTTATATCCCGACAGGTATTATACAAAACACAGGAACGGCACCCACCATTCAGGTGACAGAAAAAGAGTATGGTCTCAAACTTACACTCACAAGCAAATTTATGCAGACAGAGGGCTATATGCACATCAATGTAGATATTCAAGACAGTGCCATAGACCCTAACCCTGCCAATAATGTTGCTCTTGGAACCGGCATCTCCATTCCCTCTTTTATCAGTAAAAACATTCAGACTAATGTGGTTGTAAAATCTGAGCAGGTTATAGCCCTGGGTGGTCGCCTGCACAGTGAAAATTCCAAAAGTGAAGAAAAAATCCCTTTGTTTGGAGATATTCCTTTACTGGGCGAGCTTTTCAAGCATAAAGTTGAAAATTTAAACACAACTGATTTGATCTTTTTACTTGTCCCTGAGATTGTGGATGCCAATGAAGAGATAGATGACACTGACTTTTACAAAAATTTTAAAGCGCAAAGTACTGTTTTTCATGCAAAGGTGACTGACACTCCGAAAAAAATTCCCGATACAGAGCAAAACACTACAGAAACGGCACCATCAGAAGTATCACATATTTCATTTCCCGCTCCGATTATAATAGATGAAGAAGAAAGTCTGCAAACTCCACCGGAAGAGAATGCCAAACAACAGACACAACAGACACAACAGAAGATAGCACAAAAAACACAAAAAGCAGCACAAAAGACACATGAACTTACAATGACAATGCCAAAGAAGAAAGAAACAGCAGTAAAAAAAGAGACAAAACCTTCTCTGCAAACCTATGCTGTCAATGCGAAAAAGATATTTCTCAGAGAAAAACCTGTAAATGGAAAGCGTGTTAATGTTTGGAAAGAAGGGCATAAGTTTACATCAGACATCTCCAAAACAGTCAACGGTGCAAGCTGGTTAAAAGTAAAACAGGACTGTTACCGTACATGTAAAGATCTGAATGCAAGTGTATGGATTTCACAAAAATACACAAAAACACTATAAGCTAGGTTAATAATTGGTTTAAGCAAATATTATTTGCTTTTCTTATATAAAAGTGATATACTTATCACAACTTTATCACAAAGAAGGAGAGAATATGATCAAAAATCTATTCAAACGTATTAAGTCACAAAAAGGTATGAGCGGAGTTTTAGTTGCTCTTTTATTAGTAATCGTCGGTGTTGGACTGGTAGCGGGATTAAATACTTACATGTCAAGTGCAAAAACTAACATACTAAACGTAGTTGATGCAAATTTAAGTAGTGCTGGTGTTGCTACCCCAACTCGTTAATTAGATTTTAATCATATAATTTCGGAATCTAACTTTTGGTTTTCAACACCACAAAGCCCGCACTACAGAAAAAAATTTAGTTTTTTTCTAAGTCATGCTTTAGCATAGAAAGTACGGGTTCCGAAAAGCCGTTTACAAACCTCACAGTTATAACTTAAATAATACATGTAGTCTAAAATATGTTACAATTAACATATGACAAATGTAAAACTTCTTGAGCAGTTTCGCTCTTTTTATTTTAAAAACTACCCAGATGATATGGAGACGCAGATCTCCTACTTCGCAGTATTTGGCGGACTTGACTGGGAAATTGACACGACAAAGCCTATTGAAGAATTACTCCGGCTGCTTGTATTGGACAATTTTGAAGCTATAGATGCACAGATGAGAGAACTCACTCTCAACAATACCCTCAACCGTAAACTTCTCAAAGCCCTTGCAACAGGAGACAGACGTATCTTTTCTGCCTTTAACAAAGCCGGACTCAACAATGCCAACGGCGGAGCAGCACTCAATTTTTTGCAGGAAAAAGGCCTGATTCAACTGGAATATTCACGGGAAGAGCATCCTAGAGACAAATATCCAAACACAAAGCTAAAAAGAGAAGAGGCACGCCACCGCATATCACACAAAGTCCTTTTTACCCACCCTTTTGTCAGGTTCTGGTTTTACTTTGTCATACCCCATATCAAAGAGATTGAGGCACAGAAATATGATGCCTTTTTCAAAGATTTTACCCTGCGCCACAACAGTTATACCAGCCTGGTATACGAAGAACTCTCCGAAGTCCTGCTGAACTATCATCTTCGTGACGCACATATACGCAGCAGCGGCAGCTACTGGGATGCAAAAATAGAAATAGACATTCTGACCATCACACAAAACGGCCGTATCTATGTCGGAGAATGCAAATGGACAAACCACATCATCAACAAAAAAGAGCTGCATAAAATACGGGACAAATGCCAGAAACTCGGGATTGAACCGACCCAAATCGTTTTGTTCTCAAAACGGGGATTTTCAAAAGAACTCACCCAGCTCAGCGGTGCAGGTCTGGCACTTTACAGCAGCGAGGACTTTCAGGCACTGCTTAAAAAACGCTCTCTCAAGTAAAAAGTATAATTAACTGACAACACGCAGTGCCTGGTACGCTTCTTGCAGCAGCTGAAATTTTTGTGTGTAATGTTCTACCAGATAAGGACTTTCATGAAAAATTTTGTCCGGATGATAAACTTTTGTCAGTTTTTTATAGCTTTTTTTCAAAGCATCCTGCGAAGCACCGATCGGACATTCTAAAATCGTATAAAAATGTTTTTTCTCTTCATCAAAAGAGGCTTTGCATAAATCTCCGAAAGAAAAATTTGCAAAATCCGAGTAGAGTTTGGACATAAAATGATTGTCATAGGTATACTGAATCTGATAATGCAAGATATGACGCTTGTTTAAAGCACGTTCCAGCCTTGCTTTTGACCTAAAATCACTGACATCCACCACCAAAGAAATATCTGTTCCCCGCTCCACATACACTTCAAGCTGTGAGCGCATATAGTTGAGCACCCATGAATTCGGACTGTCCAGTGAAATAAGCACCGTATCTTTATCATATGCATAGAGATGTACTTTTATAGTTTCAGGCTCTTCCATCCTGTTGAGTTCTATTTTAATCGGCTGATTGCCAAACTTTAACATGGAACGTAAGAAAAATTCATGATTGAAATCATGTGTTTTCGCATGAAACTCACTTAACTCTCTTATGAAATTCTCTCTGACCTGCGTTAATGACTGATTTTGAAATACAAGTACAGCTTTAGGTAAAAAGAGCATACCACGGGCATGATGATTTAAAAATTCTCTCATCCAACTTGTATTTAAGGTATCAAACCCTGTAGTGATAAGAATAAGATTATTGCGCAAAACAATTTCCATATATCCTACCTTTTTTGAAAATATATAATTTATAGCAAAAACAGTTCCACTTTGAAAATAAATTATATCTATTAATTAAGACAGCTTTGAGAATATTTATAGATATTTTGAGTATAATTGCATCATAATTTAATTACAACTTATCAAGGAAAAAAATTGCGCGAAAATATGAATGAAAAGTGTGCTGTTGTTGGGATTTTTGGTCATAAAGAGGCTTCAAAGTTAGCCTACTTTTCTCTTCATTCTCTCCAACACCGCGGACAGGAAGCAGCAGGTATCAGCTCATCTGACGGAGAAAAACTCCATACTATCAAAGATCGCGGACTTGTCATGAGCGTCTTTAACGAAGACAAACTTGCTACTTTAAGCGGATCAAGCGCTATAGGCCACACCCGCTACTCCACAGCGGGAAATGATTCCATTCTTGATGCACAGCCTGTATTTGCAAGATACGATTTGGGTGAGATGGCAATTGTTCACAACGGTAACCTTACAAATGCTGATGAAGTACGTGCCAGACTGATCAAACGCGGTGCAATTTTTCAGACATTTATGGACACTGAAAATCTTATTCATCTTATCGCCAAAAGTGAGCAGGACAAACTTCTAGACAGAATTATAGATGCTGTTCAAAAAATAGAAGGTGCTTTTTCTCTTGTCTTTTTAAGCAGAACCAAAATGTTCGCTATGCGTGACCGTTTCGGATTTCGACCTTTAAGTCTTGGGCGTTTGGCCAACGGCGGCTATATTGTGGCAAGTGAAACCTGTGCCTTTGATCTTGTGGGGGCTACTTTTGTCCGTGATGTGGAACCGGGAGAACTTCTGATTTTTGAAGAAGGCAAAGCCCCTCAAAGTGTAAAAATCTTTGAACCGACACCAAAACACTGTATCTTTGAATATGTCTATTTTGCCCGTCCTGACTCTTCTGTCTTCGGACAATCTGTATATGAATGCAGAAAAGAGATGGGAAAAGAGCTGGCAAAAATTCAGCCTGTTGAAGCCGATTTGGTTATCCCTGTGCCTGATGGTGGTGTACCTGCTGCAATCGGTTATGCACAGGAGAGTGGAATTCCCTATGAAATGGGAATTATGCGCAATCACTACATAGGGCGTACCTTTATAGAACCGACACAGGAGATGCGTGATTTAAAAGTGAAGATGAAACTCTCTCCTATGACAGACATTATCAAAGGCAAAAGAGTTGTCGTTATAGATGACTCTATAGTCAGAGGTACAACTTCAAGAAGAATCATCAGAATGCTGAAAGAAGCAGGAGCAAAAGAAGTCCATATGCGTGTCTCTTCTCCTCCGACTACCGATCCGTGTTTCTACGGTGTTGATACACCAAGCAAAGAGAATTTAATCGCTGCAAATATGGGTGTGCAGGAAATTTGTGATTTTATAGAAGCCGACTCTTTGGCCTATCTGGATGAAGCATCACTCTTAAGAAGTGTGAATGCGACACAGGATATCTACTGTACAGCCTGTTTTACTGGAAAATATATCGTTTAATGGAACAAATTTATACATACGGTAATTATTTAAAAAACAAATTTGGTGTAAAAGTACACAAGGTTGGCATCAATATTTCCGGCTTCACCTGCCCGAATATTGATGGAACCGTGGCCAAAGGAGGCTGTACATTTTGCGAAAATGACTCTTTTTCAGCCAGTACTGATGCCGTTGTGGAGCTCAAAGGATTTCACTTAAATCTTGAATCAAAAGAGAATCCTTTTTTGCAAAAACAACTCAAACAGCTTGAACTGCAGTTTGATGCCATATCAAAACGCCAGAAAAGAGAGTATGGCGCAAAAAAATTTCTTGTATACTTTCAATCATTTACCAATACCTATGCCCCTTTTGAAACCCTCAAAGCACTCTATGAAAAAGCGCTCTCTTTTGAGAACGTGGTAGGGTTAAGCATTGGTACACGTTCTGACAGCATCACAGAAGAGACACTTGCCTACCTCTCAGGCCTTGCCAAAGATAAAGAGATCTGGATTGAATTTGGCATTCAGTCTGTATATGATGAAACACTGGAAAAAATCAACCGTGGGCATGACAGCGAAAATGTTAAGGAGTGGATTATCAAATCAAAAGAGGCAGGTCTGAATGTTTGCGGGCACCTTATCTTTGGTCTTCCGGGAGAAACGCAGGAGATGATGCTTGAGACCTCCAAAGCCGCTTATTCATGGGGAATTGATTCTGTAAAATATCACCCTCTGTATGTTGTAAAACGCACTGCCTTGGCAAATGAATTTAACCGTGGAGAGTTTACCCCAATCAGTGAGCAGGAATATCTTGATGTGCTTGTAAAATCTCTTCTGATGAAACCCAAAAATGTCAATGTCCAAAGAGTGACAGCAGGCATTGATGATGATTCCCTCTTAGCTCCAAAATGGTGCCGCAACAAGAACCAACAGATAAAAAATATTAACGCCGCACTTAAAAAAGTCGGTCTAAAGTATTAATGCCCGTATGCTTTTGCAAATTCCGCAGTACTTCTGAAATAGGGCGGATATCTGAAGTATACTCTAAATGCCTTTGCCTGACCGGGTTTGAGATTTCTGGCAACAACAAACTTTTTCGTAACGGTTTGCGGTTTGCGTGATCCCATTCCAAAACCTCCGGAAAAAAAGTCCATAAAACCGCTGGGTTTATAAAAATTCCCGCCTTTTACATTTCCTGTTGCATGCCCTTTGTTGACCAGTTTTATTTCAAAAGTCACTTTTCCTACAGGAAATTTTCCGACATTTCTAACAATACCGTAATAGGCTATCTCTTCCGTGCTCAAGAGCCTTTTGTTGTGCAGTTTTTCCAACTGCACCTTTTTCGTATACTTATCAACAATTATAACAGAAAAAACAGCCATAAAAACAGTCACCAAAATAATAGAAAATATCATAGAATAGACTAGTTTTTTGTTTTTTTGTTTCACTGCACTCACTATACCGGCAATACTCAGTAAAAAGATTACAAAGAAAACTATATAATGCCAGTAATTAAAGAGTGTCATTTACAATTTCCCTCCAGAGATACATTATAGTCTTTTTTATATGCAAACGGTTCTATGATAATTTTAAACTCTCTTGTTTGCCCTTGTGCTATATCAGGTTCTAGAATCGACATTTTTTGAAATGGTTTTAATCGTAAAAGATAGTTTTTGTACTTGTTCTTTGTAACCCTGTAGACTTTTGCAGTGATTTTACACTCGGAAAAATCGAATTTGGATTCATTTGTGATACTTCCTTTAACCACCAAAGCCTCCACAAAATGAAGTCTTTTTTGCGAAAGCAACTGGACAGAATTTTTAAAAAGATATTTGTGCATCTCGATATAACCAAGCGTAGGACCGAGAAGAAGTATTGCAAATCCAAAAAGAACAAAAAAGATCGCAAGAATTATCTTTTTTCGAAGGAGAAGTGCAAGAATAATAAAAAGAAGAAAAAGAAGAAATGACATACCAAAAAGGATATAATCATACGTTATTAATCCATGAATAAATGCCAACAGCTTCTCTTTCATATTTTACTTACTCTTTTCTTGCGTTTTTTTCAGCGATGCCACTCATGTCAAATCTACGGGCAAGCTCCTGTTTTATTCTGTCTGGTGATATATTTTTAGAAGCGAGCGCCACAAGCATATGGTAGGTCAAATCTGCCGCTTCATACACCATCTCTTTCTCATCATTGTCTTTATGTGCAAAACAGTATTCACCGGCTTCTTCAACAACTTTTTTCAAAATTGTATTTTCCCCTTTGCTTAAGAGTTTTGCCGTCCATGAAGTGGCAGGGTCTGCACTCTTTCGCTCTTGAATCGTATGATAGAGTGTATCAATAACACCGTATGCAGCCTCGGTATTTACCTCAACTTCAGAAGTAATCTCACCGCTTTGCAGCTCTGTAAAAAAACATGATTTTCTCCCGGTATGACAGGCTACTCCGTTTTGATTGACTTTTATCAGGAGCGTATCATTGTCACAGTCAATAAAAAAAGAGACGATTTCCTGCGTATGTCCGCTGCTTTCGCCTTTTTTCCATATACGCTGTTTGCTTCTTGAAAAGTAGTGTGCCTGCTTTGTTTTGAGTGAAAGTTCCAAAGCCTCTTTATTCATGTAGGCCATCATCAGCACTTCATTGGTCGTGTTGTCCTGGACAATGACAGGCAGAAGCTCCTGCTTCTCCCAATCTACTCTATTGACTATTTCCTGCATGCTTATCGTGCCGTCGTTCTTTGCTGAATATTTTTTGTATCAACCCAGATATTTGGTGTTGAACCGCCCGGTGTCAAGAATATTTTTGCATCTTTGTTGACTCTGAGTGCATCATTAAACTTGTTTTGTACTTTCATCTGTTCAAGCTGTAAAAGCTTCGTTGTCAATGATTTTGCAATTAAAATATTTGCTTTGGCATTGGCATCTGCTTCAATTGTCACAGCATCTGCTTTACCCTGTGCTTCAATTCTTGCTTTTTCAGCGATACCGCGAGCTTCTGCGGCACGTTTGAGTGCTTCTTGTTTCGCACGCTGTACTTCCTGTTCTGCCTGTTGAACTTGTTGTTTAGCCAGTTGTACTCTCTCAATCTGTGCTTTTACTTTTTCCGGCAACATAATATCACGAAGCTGGATTGACTGCAGGATTACCGGAGAGTTTTTCAGACTTTTGATACTTTCTCGTATGCCGTCTTCTATCGCAGTTGCAATTGTATTACGCATAACAGGAATAGATTCGGCATCATACTTTCCTACGACATTACGCACAACATCACGAACAACAGGATTGATTATTTTGTCTTCCCAGCTGAATCCCCAGTTTGAGATCGTCTGTGCGGCAAACTGTGCATTGAGTCTGTACTGAACAGTCAGTTCAATCGAGACAGGCAGACCACGTTTGTCAAGCACTGTAATGGCAGGCTTTGAAATAATCCCCGAAGCATTTGAATTTGTTTCTACACGTGATGCATAGTTGATAATACGGACCTTCGTATCCACCGTATATACTTTTTGAATCACAGGAATAATAAAATGCAGTCCCGGAAGCAGTGCCTGGTCCTGATACTTTCCGTTTGTACTTAAGATACCCCGTTCACCCTCTTGAATAATAATAAACGGCTTTGCCAACAAGCATCACAGCAACAGCAATCAAGAAATATGTCAGTGCTGCTTTTCCCCCGCCAAAATTAAAATTCAAATTCGGCATCTGAGGTCCTTTTGGACCACTGCCACCGCCTGAGTTAGAGTTATTAAATCCTCCGCCTTCACTTTTCTTCTTGTTAAAATAGTCATTCATATCTGATGCCATTGTATTCCTTTTTTTACTTTTTAAATTTTCCTGCCATTCTCAGCCCGGACTAAAGTACGGGTCCCGAAAAAACCGCTTAACTGAAGGGCATTGACCCTAAAGAATGGGTTCCAATACAGGCTGTTTCCCGGAACCGGTACTTCAGTGCCGGCTATTGCAACTTTCTGGCACTTTCAGCCCGGACTACAGAAAAAAATTTAGTTTTTTTCTAAGTCATGCTTCAGTATTGAAAGTCTGGGTTCCGAAAGTCTTCTTAATTGATCTCATCCACATAGGTAAGATAATGCTCATATTTTTTATTTCGACCAAATACAATGTCAAAATACCCGCTCTGAATAATTGCCGTTATCTCTCCGCGGGAGCCTCTGCCTATCTCTCTGGCATCAACCAAAGCAACCGGTGTGATTTCTGCAGCCGTTCCTGTCAAAAATGCCTCATCCGCCACATAGACTTCTTCTCTTGTGATACGGCGTCGAGTCACTTTGTATCCAAGGTCTTCAGCCATTTCAATGACAGTTTTTTGTGTGATGGAAGCTAAGGCGTTATCACTTGGCGGTGTAATAATCTCCCCGTCTTTTATCATGAAAAACGAGGCCCCGCTTGCTTCTGCAACATAACCTTCATCATCCAGAAGCAAGGCTTCATCATATCCGCAGTCAATCGCTTCATATTTTGCCATTTGGGAGTTCAAATAGTTTGCAGTGGCTTTGGCTTTTCCCATATTGGATGTGTTTGCCGGTCTTGTCATGGAGACAATTTTCAGACGAATGCCTTTACGCATACCCTCTTCCCCAAGGTAAGCACCCCATTCCCAGGCGGCAACGGCTGTTTCAACCGGTGCGTCTTTGTGGTAAAGCCCCATAATACCATAGCCTAAAAACGAAAAAGGACGAAGATAGACATTGTCCCCGGTAAATTCATTTCTTCGGATGAGTTCGATCTGTGCAATGTTTAACTCTTCAACAGTATAAGGAATATTAATCAGTGTCATTTTTGCCGACTCTTTGAGTCTTTTGGTATGATCATTCAAACGAAATATTGCATACCCTCTGTCAGTTTTATAAGCTTTTGTTCCTTCAATTACACCGTTTCCATAGTGAATTGTATGTGTGAGTACATGTACCTTTGCATCTTCCCATGCAACAAATTTTCCATTCATCCAAATATATTTGGCTGCGTCCATTAAAATCTCCAAATTGTTAATTGGTGATATTTTATCTAAATTGCTATTTACCTAATAGGATTTGAGTACATTGTTTATCTGTACATACGCCTGCAGCGGTGTTGTTTCAAAATAGGCAATACCCTTTTTCTGTGCAAATTCCTTTGTCATTTTTTGGATTTTCAGCAGATTGAACCTGGGTGCTTTTGGGAAAAGATGATGCTCTATCTGGGTATTTAATCCTCCGTAAAACCAGTGTACAAATTTCCCGCCTTTTAAAGAGCGTGAGGTACGCATCTGCAACTCCATCCATGAAAGTTTTTCGCCCACTTCTTTGTCAAATACTTCACAGCCAAGATGGTTTGTTATAAAACCAAATGCCAGCCAGACAGAAAGTGTAAGATTCAGTGTCAGGTAAACAGTAAATGCTTGAGTCAGAGGTAAAAAATAAAAAACGCTTCCCCAGATTACAGGCCAGTGCAAAAGCATCAATCCAAGCTCACCCCATTTTTTACGTTTTATTACAAAATTATAAGACTGTACAATAAAAGCAGGATACATAAAGAACATAGCACCCCAAAAAACAAGATATTTGCTCTTGCGAAGCCATGTTTTGTTGCCTTTGTTGTTTGTAAATGCTCCATCAAATGCCAATATGTCAACATCTTTTTGGACAATATTGCACCAGGTATGATGGTTGACATTGTGTTTGAAATCCCACCAGGAAGAGGAGTTCGAAAGGATAAACGCTGAAAACGGATAGCTCAGTTTAAAAGACAGACGCTTGTTTTTAAAATACTGTGTATGCAAAATATCATGCGACACAAAAACGGCACGCGTAAAAACCAGAGACATAAACAGACCAAGACCTACAGCTGCTGCAAAAGAATTGTCAATGAGATTTTTGTGATAAAAAAGTATCACATAAACAATTCCCATACTTAAAAGTATCGCTGTCATTTCAAGGCTTCCTCTCACAGGAACACGTTCTAAAAGACCTAAAGCACGGACTTTTGATTTTAATTCATCAAAATCATACGAAGATTTCGTCATTTTTACTCACTTTGTTAAAATTTATTTATTATAACATAAAATGAAATTTGTGATTTTAAAAAAATAGAAAATAGAAAGAAGTTACATGTAAAGCGGTGATGCTTTACATGTAAAAAAGGAGAAATGAAATTTGAAATCTGTTTTTAGAAGAACCACTGAGAAGTAACTTTTATTCTGCGTTCTTTCTCGTTTCCTATGTTTGCACCATATTTGTCTTCCTGGAATGTCAATCCGGCTTTGATTGAGTTCCCCATTAAATACCAGTTTACACCGGCTATTTTGGATGTCAAATCGTAACCGTCCAAATCTTTAAATTTGTCCCAAGACTCATATCTGACAAAGGGAGCAACAAAACCATAGTCTGCAAAAACATATTCACCGGTTGCATACCAGCCGTTGGATTTTCCTCTTGTCGTACTCGCCCAGTCTTTTGCAACACCGTCAAAGTCAAAATATTCTGCTTGAACAAAAGCACCTTTGTAGTGTGCTGACATTTCAAGATTTAACAGTTTGTGATCCACTGAAGTATTTACTCCGCCTGTTGTTGTGTACTGAATATCAGGACTTACCCAGTAACCGGCACCCACTTCAAAGTGCTTTCCCTGCCCAAAGTAACTTTCAGTTCTTTTTTTCTCTTCCCAGCCGTCAAACGGAGAAAGAACAATTTTACCGCCATAAAAGAAGTTCTTCTGCATAAAATTACTGCCGCCAAAAGTTGCACCCGAAGCATCATGAAGTTTTCCAGAGTAGACACCGTCACCTATAGCCACCTGGTAGTGTACTTTCTTGTTCCAGTTACCGTAAATTTGTGCATTTGTACCACGACGGTTATGGGTAATATACTGTGCCGCTTCATCCGCTACATGAGGACGGTCAAAGTGTAGCACGCGCGCTGATTTTACCGTTTCGGTACGGGAGACATCAATTTTTGCACGGAAAAGTTTAAAGTTGACCAGTGACGAACCAAAAGGTTTTTTGATTTTTACATAGGCATCACCGACATTGAATGACTGCTCTCCCTTGTCTTTATAGTTCGCTTTGTCATTTCGTACATCCATTGTAAAAGAAGCATACTTGTTAAAACCCGCTGCCACTTCAAAACGAACGCGTCTCAAATAAGCATCATAATAACTTGTTGTCGCACCTGTTGCCAAATCTTCCACACTTCTGTTTTCAAATGTACCCTGAATACGCACACCTGCTTTGAGCCACATATCAGGATTGTCCTGTGCAACAAATTTCATATTAATATGCGTCTGCTTGCCTAATAAAAAGTTTGGAGATTTCTTGTCTACTATAGTAATATTTTGTTTTGTATTTCCAAGACTGTTTGTATCCAACAGTGTTCTGTCCGGTGCAGGCTGTGTAAATACTTGTCCGTTAGCATCTTGATACAGTTTGATTTCATTAGCATTTACAGCAACTGAACTGAGGGTTAAAGCAGCTAAGGCTGATAAAACGATTTTATTCATTTTTGAATTCCTTTTTGTTTTGTTGGCGGAAGTATAAAATATCCAGGTTACATAAAGGTTACAAAACGGCAACAGGCAACAACCCTATACTATAATTGTAAATGATACAAAACAATTCAAGTGACAATACTCTTGAAGTTTGTCACAAAGTTTTTGCCGTTTTGTAACCTTAGTGTAATAAAAAAAGTCTATACTTTCATAACTAAAATTAAAAAGGTGTAACAGATGACAAAAGTAATCAAGTTAGCTCTTGTAGCTTCAGTTCTTACAGGCGGACTCAGTGCAAATGATGTACTCAAAGGAAGTGGTGCTTCTTTTCCATATTCGGTATATCAAAAATGGACAAAAGCCTACTATAAAGCTACTGGTATCAAAGTTGACTATATTTCAAAAGGTTCTTCAAAAGGGATCAAAGATGCGAAAGCAAGACAGGTTGATTTTGCAGGAACAGACAAACCATTGTCACCTAAAACACTTAAGAAAAACAACCTTTATCAGTTTCCGGGTGTTGTCGGTGCAATCACAATGGGCTATAATCTTCCGGGTGTTTCTGAGTTGAAACTCAGCAGAAGTGCAATCGTTGCAATCTCTGAAGGGAAAATAAAATACTGGGACAACAAGTTGATCACTGCTGCAAACGCAGGATTGAAACTGCCACATGAAAAAGTAACATTTGTTCACCGTGCAGACGGGTCGGGAACAACATTCAACTACACATATTTTTTAAGCAAAGTATCCAAAGAGTGGCGACATACATACGGTGCAAAAAAATCTTTGAACTGGCCTGGCAACCAACATATCGGTGGAAACAAAAATACAGGTGTGGCAAGTCTTATCAAACAGACTCCCTACTCTGTCGGATACATCGACTATGCGGATGCACAGAAAAACGGCATTGTAATGGCTTCGGTTGAAAACAGAGAAGGGCACTATATCAAACCTGAATTAAAAGCATTTCAGACAGCTGCTGCAAAAGCAAACCTGGATCCCAAAAAAGATTTTTACTCTATTATTGCCGATCCCAAAGGTGCCGACTCTTATCCTATCGTAGCTGCTACATTTATCCTGGTGCCTGCTGAAAAACCTGAAATGGATAAAAAAGTAACAGCATTTTTTGACTGGTCATACAAAAACGGTCAAGAAATTGCAAAAAGTTTAGGTTTTGTTCCATTACCGGACGCACTTACAGACAAAATCAGAAAATACTGGGAAGAAAAAGGGATTAGATAATCTCTTTCTTCAAAAAAAAAACAAATTTCAAATTTCACTCTCTCCTTATTTTATGTTACACTTTTTGTGTAGCATAAATTTCTTTCCTTAATGTAATCTCTTTGTAATGAAATTACAATATAATATCAAAATAAATTTACTCTAGGGTTTTCTTATATGGAAAAAATATTTCAAAAGCTCTCTTTATCAAGTGCTTCTCTTGTGCTCGTTATACTTATTGGCATATTTATCACTCTCTTTAGCGCTGCAAAGCCCGCCATTGAAGAGTTTGGACTCCATTTTCTTGTTGATCCGACATGGAACAAAGAGGTTCCTGTGGAGAGTGCTGCCGGCACAATAAACACTGCTGTAAACATCGCAGATGAAAATGCCATCGAGGATGAAGATGATATGATTCTTGATGAAGATGAAGAGTCTCAGACAAAAACACTTTATGGCGGACTTGTTCCGATAGTCGGAACAATTCTTTCTACGCTTATTGCCCTCTCTTTTGCACTGCCTATTGCTATGGGTATTGCTGTTTTTCTGGCTGAAATCGCTTCAAAAAACATCTCCAAGTTTGTCGGTATGGCCATTGAACTTTTGGCGGCAATTCCGAGTATCATTTTTGGTATGTGGGGGCTCTACTATTTTGCCCCCATTATCTCCGATACCTTTGGCGGCTATCAGGTCTCTTTGTTGACCGCCGGACTTGTTCTTGGCATTATGATTCTTCCCTTTATGGCAGCCATCACCCGTGACAGTATGAATACAACCCCTGATGTCCTCAAAGAGTCTGCCTATGCGCTTGGTGCCACAAAATTTGAAGTGGTCAAAGATATTATATTTCCCTACTCAAAGGTTGGTATTATAGGCTCTATCATCTTGGCACTCGGACGCGCCTTGGGAGAGACTATGGCTGTTGCATTTTTGATTGGAGCAGTCTATTCACTGCCTGAAAAGATTACTGACCCTACCATCTCCATTCCTGTTGCTATGGCTGTAAACTTTGGCGAAGCCAGCGGACTGGGAGAAAGTGCACTCTTTTATCTGGGTCTGATTCTCTTTGTAATGAGTTTTATCATCATTTCAGTTGCCAAATTTTACTTTTTGAAAAAGGCTAAATTATGAGACTTCTGCTAAACAAAATCTTTTTGGCACTTTCGGTAACTTCTGCACTTATAGGCATTGGTTTTTTAGGATGGATTCTTGCCGTCCTTTTTATCAAAGGACTCTCTTCGCTTCATTTAAGCCTCTTTCTCAATGACCTTGTTGACGGGGGACTCAGAAATCTTTTGGTGGGGCAGCTTGTTCTTGCCTCTTTGGCAGGTGCTATAGGAATACCGCTGGGAATGCTTGCAGGTATTTATATACGCGAATACGGAAGAGGAAAATATCCGGAACTGATTCGGGATTTGAGTGACATCATGATGTCCGCACCTTCTATTGTAATCGGAGCCTTTGTCTATGCCATAGCCGTTGCCCCTTATGGAGGAGCCAACGGATTTGCCGGTATTTTAGCGCTTACCATTATGATGGTTCCTATCATCATCAACACAACAGACTCTATGCTCTCTCTTGTCCCCAAGGAGTTACGAGAAGCAGGTATTGCCCTTGGTGCATCAAAATACCGTGTTATCCTGGACATCGTTATAAAAGCCGCAAAAGTGGGAATCATGACAGGTATTCTTTTGGCATTTGCAAGAATTGCCGGTGAAACGGCACCGCTGCTCTTTACAAGTGAAACAAGCAACTATTTCAGTCTCGATCTCACACAGAGTTTTCCCTCTTTGACTGTCAGTATTTATAATCTTGCCAATGAACCTGAAGAGTCGAGTCGTGATCTTGCCTGGGCTGCTTCATTTATACTGACAATGATGGTTTTAGTTATCAACCTGCTGGGTCGATTTATCACAAGAAACAAACACAAATAACTAAGGAAACAAAAATTATGCCTGTAATGAATATTAAAAAATTCTCTTTTACCTATCCTGGGGTCGACGAACCCTCTTTAAAAAATATAAATCTATCCATAGAGAAAAATAAAATTACTGCTCTTATCGGTCCGAGCGGTTGCGGAAAATCAACACTTTTACGCTCTATGAACCGTATACATGACCTGTATCCCGGTAATAAATATGACGGAAAGATTGAGTTACTTAATGAAGCAACCGGAAAATATCAAAATATTCTTGAAATTAAAAAAGAGAATGAATTTATAGAACTCCGCCAAAAAGTCGGTATGATTTTTCAAAAACCGACACCTTTTCCTATGAGTATTTTTGACAATGTTGCCTACGGATTGAAAATTGCAGGCATCAAAAACAAAAGTGAACTTGCCGACCGCGTAGAGACAGCACTCAAGGGCAGTGCATTATGGAAAGAAGTCCATGACAGGCTCAACAAGTCTGCAATGGGACTCTCAGGCGGGACAGCAACAGAGACTCTGCATTGCCCGCGCAGTAGCAGTCAAACCCGAAGTCATTCTTTTTGATGAACCGACCTCCGCCCTTGACCCCATCTCAACAAGTGCCATTGAAGAACTGCTGGTGGAACTGAAAAAAGATGTCAGCATTGCAATTGTGACACACAATATGCAGCAGGCTTCGCGTATCAGTGACTATACTGCATTTATGTACCTTGGAGATTTGATAGAATTTGACAAAACAGAAAACATCTTTTTAAATCCTAAAGAGAAAAAAACAGAAGACTATATCACAGGTAGATTCGGATAAATTATAAAAAACAAAGGAGTCAAAAATGTTACCTACATTTAGAACAAGCCTCGATGAAATAAGAAAAAAACTTACACATATCGGAGAAAATCTTGTAACTGCCAATACACTCATTCTCCAGGCATTACAAAACTGCGATGAAAAAACCTTTAATGATGCAAGAAACAGCATCAAAAACATTACGGCAAAAGCGGATGAAATTGACAATGCAATCATTAAAGTCCTTGCTCTGTATACACCAGAAGCAAGAGACCTGCGACAGGTTGTTGCCTACTTTAAAATAAGCAATGAACTCTCACGCGCATGCTCCAACACAAGAAGCTTCATACGGGGATTTACTGATGTATGCAAAGACCTTGATGTCAAAGAGATTAACGAATATGCAAGCCTTATGCAGACCTCAACGGTCAAAGCCATTACAACAACAGTAAGAATGATCAATGTTGATGACATGGATGAACTTCAGGAGATGTATGAAGAGGTACTTATCGAAGAAAACAAAGTTGATGACCTGTATGAAATGATAGAACGAAAGCTTGTAGAACAGGCCGAAGGCTCGAGTACCTTTGAAAAATATCACAAGATGCTCAGAGCACTTCGAAAAAGTGAAAAAATCGCCAGCAGGGCAATCAGCGTGGCAAACCTGCTGGTATATATCAAAATCGGTGGAAACATCCACAATTAAATGAAAAAAATTTCCCAAATAGTATTAGAGAAGTTTTTAGCACTCTTTTTAGCACTCTTTTTAATAGTGAGTGCTATAGTCTACTATTGGGTATATGAATTTTATCTTCACTCTTCAAAAGAAGCACTTATGCAAGCCACTGAGCTTGTCTCTTTCACTATCAACAAAGACACAGACCTTGATGCACTTGCAAAAAAGGTAAAAAAACAGCTCCATTTGCGCCTAACAATTATAGATGAAGAGGGCAATATTCTGGCAGAATCTGACAAAGACAAACATACTATGGACAACCATAAATACAGAGACGAAATTGTACAGGCAAACAGGGAAAAACACGGCTACACCATACGCCACTCACATACCCTTGACAAAGATCTGCAGTATGTGGCAAAAAAATACACCATTGACGGCAGAGTTCTCTATGTACGGGTTGCACGTGAAATCAAAGGTGTCCGCAGTGAAATCATCAACCTTGGCATTAAAATAGCCTTTGTTTTACTGCTCTTTTTTCTTATCGTTCTTTACATGTCCTACAGAATAAATATACAGATTCAACATGAAACAAAAAGAATAGTGGACTTTTTAAAATCTTTGACAAAAAAGAAAAAAGATACCTATATAAAATCTGACTTTTCCCAGGAATTTTCCCATATAACAAACCTGCTTACAAAAGTTTCACAGATTCTTGTCAAAAAAGAGAAACAAAAAACAAAATATACGCAAAAACTCCAAAAACTCAATGAACAAAAAGATGATATTATTTCTGCGATATCCCATGAGTTTAAAAACCCTATCGCGGTTGTAAACGGCTACTCACAGACACTTCTTGATGATGAAAACATCAACCCGAGTATACGAAAAAAATTTCTTACAAAAATCTATACAAACGGTACAAAACTCAGTGAGCTTATAGATACCCTCAGACTCTCCATGAAACTTGATGGCGGGCACCAGGCTTTAAATACACGCAAAGTAAATTTATATAATCTGGTACAAGAAACAGCACAAAACCTGGGACTGCATTATAAAAACAAAAAAATTATTGTCAATGGAGACAAAACCCTGGCCATAGAGATTGATCCGACACTTTTTGGCATTGTCATTACAAACCTGATAGAAAATGCTTTTAAATATTCCGAAGATGAAGTCATAGTCAATATCAGTCAAAATTCACTCGAAGTTATTGATACAGGAATAGGTATTTCTGAAAAAGATTTGCAAAGCATTACAAACAAATTTTACAGAGTCCACTCGAACCGATGGAACAACTCTTTGGGTCTGGGACTCTTTCTCGTGAACAATATCATTCAGCTGCACAACTTTAAACTTGTCATCAGAAGCAAACTGAATGAAGGCTCCAGTTTTACTATTGTCTTTTAACTCTCCTGCGTAAAGTCGATGATAAATTCAGCTCCCTCTTTTGTATTGCTTGCATGTAAATGTCCGCCCATGTTTTGTTCAATTATTATCTTTGACATATAGAGTCCTACACCTGTACCCATACCCTGCTCTTTTGTTGTAAAGTAGGGTTCAAACACTCTTTTTATAATTTCCTCCGGTATTCCGCCTCCGTTATCTGTGATAATTATCTTTTTGTTTTTCAGTATAATGTCTATTTTTCCATACTCTTTACGGTTGTGGACAATGGCATCTTTTGCATTGGATATAATATTGAGAATAACCTGCTGAAACTCACCTTCAAGCCCATGAAGCATAAAATCCTCTCCATGCAGTGATATTTCAATATTGTGACTTTTTAACTGTGCATTTACCAAAGAAAGAGTGTTTTCAATGCTTGTTTTACCCAAAAATCCTGTTTGACTTTATCGACTCTGAAAAAGTTTCTAAAATCATCTATGGTTTGACTCATAAAGTTTATTGTCTGTGTCTGTTTGTCAATAAATTCATCTATAAACTCTTTGTCAATTAAACCCTCCTCATAATCATCATCAAGATTTTGAATATTGATATTGAGTGAATTCAGCGGTTGTCTCCACTGATGCGCTATGGCTCCGACCATCTCCCCCATCGCAGCCAGCTTTGCCTGTTCCTGGAGCATTTTGTCTTTTTGCAGTATCTCGTTTGTACGTTTTTCTATCTCTTCTATGAGGTGTTCATTGAGCTGTTGCAGTTGTGTCTCAAGTTTCTGTCTTTTGCTGACATCTATCAAATAGCCTAAAAAGTGCGTTATTCTCCCTTTTTTATCACGAATAAAAAGCGTTGTCTGTTCTACCCATTTTTTTGTTTTGTCTTTTGTCGTGATTTGATATGGCTGATGTTTTAAAATATCTAAATTCTTTTCAAATGCTTCTGTAAGTTCATGGAGGGCGTTTTGCAAATCCTCTGCATCTATCAAATCAGGATATTCGATTTCACCGTTTACAAACGCCTCTTTTGTGTATCCTGTCAAAGAAGCAACATTGTTTGAGACATATTCGACACTCCAGTGAATATCATTTTGCCATCTAAAAAGAGCAATATCTCCTTTGTCAAAAAGTTCCAGGAGTTTTTGTTGTTCCTGAGCTGTTTCTTTAAGTGCTTTTTTTCGAATAAACTGTAGATAAAAAAGATACACAAGCAAAAACAAGCCTAAAAGCAAAATCAGACTGATGAGCTTGAAGTTGTACAAAATAGACTGGATATTTGAATTGTCTGCATATAACACAAGATAGGCTACTGTCTGCTTTGATTTTACATTTTTAACAGGTAAAAAAGAGACAACTTCGACACTTTTTCCTGTTTTTTGATACAAAGAAAAAGCCTTGCATTTTTGCATATTTTCTTTTATCTCCTGCTGATGTTTTTGAATAATATTTTCTTTCAAATACTGCAGATACTGTGGTCGAACCCCTTTTGTATAAACAAACATGTAGTCATCTGATTCTATACTTGTTTTATAGTGTGCTAAAAATTCTTTGTCTTTATACCATTTCACATCAAATACTTTTTTATTGACCAAAAAATGTGTGTAGAGTCTGTTTACTTTGGCAAGTCTGTTTTGAAAAGATTCTGAGGAAAAAGATATTTCATAGGCACAGATATACTTTCCCCCCTCAAACAAAGGAAAAACATTACGAAAACCATGCGCAATACGCCCCTGCTCAAACCCTGCAATCGCTTTATGTGTTTTATTGACATACTCAAAAGTATAGCGAATACCTGTTAAATCATCCCCGTATCTGTCCGGTTTGTGCATGCGTAAAAAAGAGACATTGTCGGGGAGTACAAACTGCATTTGTAAAACACCGCGTTTTCGAATTTCGCTGTATTGCTTTTTCAAATGTTGATACAATTCTTTACGCAGAACTCTCTTTTTGCCTCCGTTACATGTAAAGCCTCCTGCAATATACGCAAAACCGTTGCATCATTAGACACAAAGGCATTTAAAGAGGCTGCATCTGCCTTGTCTGTCTCATTTACTATTTCATAATTTATTTTCAAATGCCTGAGAACCGAAGAGAGCTCTCTTTGAATTAAGTGGTTTTTATGATAGTTGTTCAGGTACTGGCTTACCACAAACAAAAGCAAAAATAAAAGTAAAAATTTTATTTTCTGTTGCATTTTTGCTTACCACTTGGTTTCTTCCGTTCTCTTTTGCTATATAAAGCTTCATCCGCTCTTTGGAGCATTGATTTGAGCGTATCCCCTTTTTTATAAGCAGTGACACCAAAGCTCAGTGTAATCTTTCCATATTCCTGAGCATGAAGTTCTTCAAATTTTTTTCTGCATTTTTCAAGAAGCAGCTGTGCGTCATTAAGTGCTGTTTGCGGCAAAAGCATAACAAACTCTTCTCCGCCCCATCTTGCTATAGTATCGGCACTTCGGGTACACGAAGTCAGTATATTGGCGACAAGTTTCAAAATTTCATCCCCAACCAGGTGTCCGTATCTGTCATTAAAAAGTTTAAAATGGTCTATATCTGCTATAGCCAAAGAGAGGGGGTAGCCATATCTTTTGACCTGAGAAAGCTCATACGCAAAAATCTCTTCAAACTTGTTCCTGTTATAGAGTCCTGTAAGCATATCATGGTTGGCTTTTTTTGTAATGGCTTCTCTTTGTTTTTCTATTTCAGTTACATCTGTAAAGTTCATCAGAAACTGTGTTTCATTAATCTTGGAAATATTGACCAAAAATGATTTTTTCTCATGTTTAGTGTTTACAATCGTTGTAATTCTCTGTGTCTCATTCAAAGAGTTTATAAAATCATACAGACTGCTGCCTTTTTCCAGGAAAGCCTGTATGTTTTTCGTATTGATACTGTCCTCTTCATTTGAAAAAATGTTAATAATAGAATGAAATTTTTCATTAAATTCTTCTACACTCTCTACTCCAAAGTATTTCAAAAAAGATTTTGAGGCAAAACTGACATGTTCAATATTTGCAATAACAGACATACTGTTTTCAGAATCTATAATATACTGCAGAATTTCTCTCTGTTCTTCATACTCTTTTTCAATAATGATATTTTTGGCAAGTTTTTCTATCAAAGCGGTTAAGGATTTTTTTTGCACAGGTTTAAGCAGATACCCCTCCACCTGCAACTCTATCGCTTCCAGCAGATAGGCACTTTCACTGTGTGCTGTTGTAAATATAACCTTTACATCCGCGTCCCTCTCTTTTATGGCCCGAATCATATCAAGACCGTTCATTTTAGGCATTTTAATATCGCTTACAACAATATCAGGCTGATACTTTTTAAAACATTCGAGTCCGACAATACCGTTGTTGGCTGTATATAATTCTTTGCTTATCCGTTTGAGTGCACGGGCATAGCCTTCACGCACGTCATCTTCATCTTCTACATACAAAATCTTATCTGTTTTGCATATTCAGGCATGAGCATCCCTTTTCAATATTTTCCACTAAATTAAGTATACAGAATTATCTTGAATTATATATAAGGAAAAATGTAATCTCTGTGTAACCTCTCTTTACTATAATTTTTCAACGCAATACAAAAAAGAGTATGTATGATTGATGTTGAAAAAATGATTATAAAAAAATACCCCAAACTTAAAAACTCCAGGGTGATCAAAGGTGCAATTTCAAAATTTGCAGATTCTGTAGTCCATGAGAAACAAATCAATGAATTTATCAAAAAGAACAGGCATTTGGGCAGTTTTGAGTTTATAGACGAAGCATTGCAATACCTCAACTTTGATTTTTTCGTCTCCGACAAGGATCTTCAAACATTCCTTCCTCCGGACGCGTTGTCATTATTGCCAATCATCCGCTTGGTTCTTTGGATGCACTCGCACTTATCAAACTTGTCAGTAATATCAGAAAAGATATAAAAGTTGTTGCAAATGATTTTTTAGAAGTCATCACTCCCATAAAAAATATTTTAATCAATGTCAACAATTTTAAAGCACGGCAAAAAAAAGAAGCCGTTACACAGGTATATGCGGCACTTGATGCAGAAGAGGCTGTCATCATTTTTCCTTCCGGCGAAGTAAGCCGGGCTACTCCGACAGGAATAAAAGACAAGTTTGGCACAAAGGTTTTTTAAAATTTGCCAAAAAAGGCAATGCTCCTGTACTTCCCGTATTTATAGGAGGGAAGAATTCCAAAACCTTTTACTCCGTATCAGCGCTGAACAAAAAACTTGCAGCCCTGCTTCTTGCACACGAAATGTTTAAACAAAAACACAAAGCTATTGAGATGATTGTAGGCGAACTCATTCCTTATGAAAACATCACGCCAAAGGGGATACAAAAGGACAAACTCCTCAAACTCTATAAAAAACATCTGTATGCCCTCAAAAGAAATGAGAGCTATTTTGAAACCCAAAAAGCAATTGCCCATCCCGAAGACAGACGGGATCTCAAAAAAGAGTTAAAATCATCACAACTGCTCGGAGAGACAAAAGACGGAAAAAAAATTTATCTCTACAGCAGCAATGACAACAACTCTATTATCATCAATGAAATAGGACGGCTCAGAGAGCTCTCCTTTCGCAAAGTCGGAGAGGGTATCAACAAAAAAAGAGATATAGACAAATATGACAGATACTATAAACACATTATACTCTGGGATGAGGAAGATCTTGAAATAGTCGGGGCATACCGTATAGCCGAATGTACGGATATCATAAAAAAATTTGGCGTTGATGCCCTTTATACAACAACACTTTTTGATTACAACGAAGCATTTTTGTCTTACCTCCCCGATGCCATAGAACTCGGCAGAAGTTTTGTCCAGCCAAAATACTGGGGTTCCCGGGCGCTTGATTATTTGTGGTACGGCATAGGTGCATATCTCAAAAACAATTCGCATATCCGTTACATGTACGGTCCGGTTTCACTGAGTGAAAGTTATGCCAAAACAGCCAAAGATATGATTTTATACTTTTATGATCAAAACTTTCAAGACAGACAAAATCTTGTCAGGGCAAAAAATCCCTACAACTTTAAAACAGATGAAACACTCATGGCAAATCTTAAAAAAGAGTTCAGTGCACCGGAATACAAAGAGAATTTCAAAACACTCAAAAAAGCGCTTGGCAGTATCAATACAAATATTCCAACGCTTTACAAGCAGTATGCCGATCTGTGTGAAAAAGGCGGCATACAATTTTGCGCCTACAACATAGACAGTGATTTTTCCAACTGTATAGACAGCTTTATAATCGTCGACATTTCAAAAATAAAAGAATCCCAAAAAAAGAGATATCTAAAATAATGAATAATGAACTCACCCAACACTGGAAAAACAATCTTAAAATTCTTGATGTGGCTTTTCAGCCTATCATCAATATCCATACAGGAACACTCTACGGTGTCGAAGCCCTGTTGAGAAATTTTCAGGATGTCGGATTTAAATCTATCTTTGCACTCTTTGATGCTGTTTATAAAGAGAAACTTTTGTACTCTTTTGATTTGGCACTGAGAGAAAAAGCTTTAAAAAAATACACACAGATACAAAGCTATAAGAACATAAAGCTCTTTTATAATCTGGATAACCGGGTTTTGGAAATGGAAAATTTTTCTACAGGAAATACAACAAAAATTCTCAAAGAGCTCAATATAAAGAAAGAAAATCTCTGTTTTGAAATTTCGGAAAGACAGGAAATTTCCAGTGAATTTGACCTTGAAAAAATACTCCAGCATTATAAAAATGAAGATTTTTCCATTGCAATAGATGACTTTGGTGTCGGCTATTCCGGATACAAACTTTTTTATGATTCCACACCCGATATCATCAAAATTGACAGATTTTTTCTGCAGGGACTTGCGACCAATATGAAAAAAAAGCTTATGGTTCGCAACATCACACATCTTGCCATTCAACTGGGCATTAAGGTGATTGCCGAAGGTGTTGAGACAAAAGAAGAGTACCTTACATGTAAAGACATCGGCTGCCATTTGGCACAGGGCTATCTTATTCAGAAACCTACAAAAAATACACAAAAAATTTATCAGCAATACACAAATATCATTGACATTATAAAGTTCGACAGACGGATAAGTGACAAAAATATTTTACTGAAAAACAATATAGACAAAATTCAGCCTTTAAAACTTAAAACAAAAATGAATCTGGTCATAGAGTATTTTAAAAAGAATCAGAGTGTTCCCATTGTTCCTCTTGTAAATTCCCAAAATGAGCCTGTGGGAATATTGCTTGAATCTGACATCAAAGAGTTTCTTTACTCTCCCTACGGCATGTCTTTACTCTTAAATGAACAGAATAACTCAAAACTGGAAAACCTGCTTCACCCCTGCGGGCATGCAGATATCAACAGCAACACCACTACCCTTATAGAACTTTTTGCGAACAATCCTGAATCTTCAGGCATTATTATTACAAAAAACTCAGGCTATTATGGATTTTTGTCCGCAAAAGCAATTATCAACATGATGCATCAGGAAAATATGATTCAGGCCAGAGACCAAAATCCGCTCACAAAACTTCCCGGAAACACAATGATTGAAAAATACATATACAAAGTATCCCAATCCTCAGCATCCTATCTTCTGTGCTATTTTGACCTCGACAATTTCAAAGCCTTTAATGATGTGTACGGTTTTCGAAACGGTGACAGGATTATTCAGCTTTTTGCAGATATTATGAGAAAAGAACTGCCAAAAGATGTTTTCAAAGCCCACATAGGAGGTGATGATTTTTTTGTTGCCTGGGAGAATAAAGATTTTACCCACAACTCTTTTGACATGAAAATGATAGAAAATATTTTGGAAAAATTTGCTTCCTCGGCAAAAGAATTTTATAACAAAAAAGATAAAGAGAATGGCTATATCATTTCCAAAAACAGAAAAGAGCAAACATGCAGGTTTCCGCTTCTCACAGCAAGTGCCTCCTTGCTTATCACTCCAGAGAAAAAATCATTCATAAGTGAAGAGCATATAAATACAATTCTTTCCTGTCAAAAAAAAGTTGCAAAAAATGAACCAAAACATCTTGCTGTGAGTTCTTTGATTTAAAAAACTTTCATTTTTATCACAATATGAAACAAATCTGAGAAATTGATTATATTTTCATCATTCTCAAAGTTATAAATTTGTTTTAATAAGATATACTACATGCAGATAAAATTCAGGAGATAATTAATGGGAAAATTCGTTAATAACATAGAAGAGTTCTTTACATTTTGTAATGAAAATGATGTACAATTTGTAGATTTGAGATTTAGTGATATTAAAGGTTCATGGCACCACCTTACATACCGTTACAGTGCAGTAAATGCAGAAAATTTAGAAAACGGTTTCCCGTTTGACGGTTCTTCTGTCGAAAACTGGCAACCGATTAACAAATCGGACATGCTTTTAAAAGCAGATGTTCCGACTGCATTTCTTGATCCTTTTACTGCCGATCCTACTGTGATTCTTATCTGTGATGTATATGACATTTACAAAAATGAATTATATGAAAGATGTCCGCGTTCAATCGCAAAAAAAGCACTTAAATATGCCGAAGATATCGGAATAGCTGATGCTGCATACTTTGGTCCGGAAAATGAATTTTTTATCTTTGATGATGTTAAATTTGTTGACAACATCAATGAGATGGGATTCAAAGTAGACACAGAAGAGGGTGAATGGAATTCAAACACCGGATATGACGAAATGTACAATACAGGTCACAGACCGGGAACAAAGGGCGGTTACTTCCCTGTAGCACCGACAGATTCTATGGTAGACATGCGTGCTGAAATGATGCAGGTGTTAGAGCAGGTTGGTCTTGAAGTTGTTCTTGGACACCACGAAGTTGCCCAGGGTCAAGGTGAAATCGGTATCGTTTTCGGTGATATTATCACTGCTGGTGACAATGTTCAAAAATACAAATATGTTGTAAAAATGATAGCGCACCTCAACGGTAAAACTGCTACATTTATGCCAAAACCATTATATGGTGACAACGGAAACGGAATGCATGTTCACCAGTCACTGTGGAAAAACGGCAAAAACCTTTTCTATAAAGAAGGCAATTATGGAAACCTAAGTGAAATGGCAATTCATTATGCAGGCGGGATTTTCAAACATGCTGCTGCAGTTGCTGCATTTACAAACCCGTCAACAAACTCATACAAACGTCTTATTCCTGGGTTTGAAGCACCAAGCATTTTGACTTACTCTTCTCAAAACCGCTCAGCTGCCTGTCGTATTCCGTATGGTGCAGGTGAAAAAGCAACACGTATTGAAATGAGATTCCCGGACTCTTCATCTTGTCCTTACCTTGCTTTTGCTGTAATGATGATGGCGGGACTAGACGGTATCAAACATGCTACAATCCCTGTCGGTCCGATGGATGAAGACCTGTTTGAACTTTCTCTTGATGAAATTCGTGAAAAAAACATTCCACAAATGCCGCACACACTTCGTGAAGCATTAGAAGGTCTTATTGCAGACAACGAATTCTTAAAGCCGGTATTTACATCTGAATTTATAGAAGCATACCAGCACTATAAATTTGAACGTGATGTATGGCCGGACGAAGGTCGCCCGACTGCATACGAATTCAAAACTACCTACCAGTGCTAAGAACTTTAGTTTAGGCTATATGTTCTAAGCTTTTTCGGAACCCGTACTTTCTATGCTAAAGCATGGGTTCCGACAAAATATCTCGGAATCGGTACTTCAGTGCCGACTGTTGCTACTTTTATGACACTCTCAGCCCGCACTGAAGGATGGGTTCCAAAAAGCAACACCCCTCTGCTCGGAATCGGTACTTCAGTGCCGACTGTTGCTACTTTCATGACACTTTCAGCCCGCACTGCAGAAAAAAATTTAGTTTTTCTCACAAGTCATGCGTTAGCATAGAAAATACGGGTTCCAAATAAAAGCCCATTAAATCAAAAATTCGATATAATTGCAAACATAATAGTCCTGTATAAGAGTGCAGCTGTTAAATAATTCAAGAACAAGGATTCTTTATGAAGAATATTCCTAAAGGCAAATACAAGCCTTATCCGAAAATAGACTTGCCAGACAGAAAATGGCCGGACAACAGTATAACCAAAGCACCGATATGGTGCAGTGTCGATTTGCGCGATGGCAATCAGGCACTTATCAATCCTATGGATATGAAGAAAAAACTTGAATTATTTGCACTCTTACTTAAACTCGGTTTCAAGGAAATAGAGGTGGGATTCCCCTCTGCTTCCAAAATAGAATTTGATTTTTTGCGCAAACTCGTCAATGACAATCTCATTCCGGATGATGTCAATTCAGGTACTTGTGCAGGCAAGAGAACATTTGATTGCCAAAACATTTGAAGCCTTGGAAGGTGTAAAAAAGCAACGGTACATTTGTATAATTCAACCTCGGTTGCCCAGAGAAAAATAGTGTTTTCAAAAACACAGGATGAAATTATTGACCTTGCCCTGGAGGGTGTTGATTTGGTCAAAAAATATGAAGCAAATCATAACGGAGAGATATTTTTAGAGTATTCTCCAGAGAGTTTTACGGGAACAGAGTTGGATTTTGCGGCACGGATTTCCAATGCCGTAACGGCTCGCTGGGGAATAAACGAAAACAGAAAGGTGATTATAAACCTTCCTGCAACAGTAGAGATGGCGACGCCTAATATTTATGCAGACCAGATAGAATGGATGGGCAGACACCTGGATAATCGTGAAAATGTCATCATTTCAACCCATACCCATAATGACAGAGGCACATCCATCGCTGCAACAGAGTTGGCACTTTTGGCAGGGGCAGACAGAGTCGAGGGAACACTTTTGAGCAACGGAGAGCGGACAGGCAATGTAGATATCATCACCCTTGCCTTAAATATGACCTCCCAAGGGATAGATACGGGGCTTGATTTTTCGGATATCAACGAAGTGGTGCGAGTTGTCGAAACATGTACAGAACTTCCGACACATCCAAGACATCCCTATGTCGGAGAACTTGTTTATACTGCATTTTCCGGTTCCCATCAGGATGCCATTAACAAAGGGCTTGCCTATCAGCAGGCAAAAGAGGACCCTTTTTGGGAAGTGCCTTATCTGCCGATAGATCCGGCTGATGTGGGACGGACGTATGAAAGTATCATCCGTATTAACTCACAATCGGGAAAAGGCGGAGTGGCTTATATACTCGAACACAATTACGGCTACCATTTGCCAAAAGCCATGCATCCTGAAATCGGTCGTGCCGTGCAGGCATTAAGTGATGAAAAAGGACGAGAACTGGAACCCGAAGAGATCTTGGAAGTTTTTAAAAATACCTATTTCAATATTGAAGAGCATATCTCTTTTATAGACTTTACGCTCTCTTCAGATAACGGGAAGGCTACATGTACTTTAACGTACAAATACAATGGAGATGTCATTACATCTGAGGGCGAAGGCAATGGACCGATTGATGCCTGTAAGAATGCACTGATGCAAAAGTACAAAAATGATTTTACTGTTAAGTCATACTCGGAGCACTCGTGTGGTGACAAAAGCAGTGCACAGGCAGTAGCATACATAGAAATTCAGACAAAAGAGGTACTCTCGCGTTTTGGTGTCGGAATAGACAACGACATCACTGTAGCCTCAATCAAAGCCATGTTTTGTGCTTTAAACAGAACCTTTGGCTAAAAAAGAAGTTCAGATTCTGTTTCATCACTGTAATCACTTCTTGGCGGCTTTGAGATATCACTGAAATACTCTTTTTTTCCATTGATTTTAACTTCAATAATTCCCTCAGGCACATCAAATTTTCGCTTTATCTGCGGGTAGAGTTTCAAAAGATTTCTGAAATAATAAGCAAAAGCAGGACCCGAAACCCGTCCTCCTGTCTCTTTGTGATACATCGGTGTATTGTCATCATTGCCGAACCAGACAACTGTCTCAACTGTAGGAGAATAGCCCGCGAACCAGGCATCTATATTATTATTGGTTGTTCCTGTCTTTCCTGCAATTTCTATGCCTCGCACTCTTGCTCTTCGTCCTGTTCCTCTTGTGACAACATCACGCAGTATCGTCGTCATTATAAAAGCCTGAGTCGGAGCCGTTATATAATAAGAAACATCCTCTTTTTTATAAACAGTACTGCCGCCTTGGTCAATACTTGTAATCAAGTGAGGTTTTACCTGAATCCCGTAGTTTGAAAATGACGTATAATACTGTGCAAGTTCAAGCGGTGACATTGACATGGTTCCAAGTGCAATAGAGAGGTCATTTGGCAGATTTTTAATATGAAATTTTTTCAGTTCCCGCAGCAACTGTGACAGGCCTATGTCATTTACAAGATTGATAGTCGCTAAATTTCTTGAATGAATAAGTGCTTCTCTGAGAGTAATGAGACCTTTATAGTTTTTTTCATAGTTTTTAGGCTGCCATTTCATCTCCTCACCATTTTTTTCATAGGCATATGTCTGGGCAATATCAACAAGTTTTGTAGCACCCGAATATCCCAAATCAATAGCTACCTGATATATAAAAGGTTTAAAAGCGGAACCGGGCTGGCGCCTGCCCTGAGTAGCACGATTATAAGAGCTTTTTTTATAATCTACACTCCCAAGCAGTGCCAAAATATCCCCTGTTTTGGAATCAAGAGAAACCAAAGCACCGTTAAGCTGTGACACATTGACATCCTGGACTTTAAAGGTTTCGTCTTCTGTTTCCTGTGCCTCTTTTTCTTTATATTTTTCAATTCTCTCTAAAGCTTTGTCATACGCATACTGCAGTGATTTTCTTCCAATATCCTGCAGTTTCAAATCAATCGTTGTATATATTTCATATCCGCCTGTTTTTAAGTCGTCAATTCCCATATTTCTGAATCTTCTTGCAACTTCATCCACAACAAAAGGGGCTCTGTTTTGTGTCAGTGTATCATTATATACTACCGGATTTTCAGCCAATGCCTTTTTGTATGTTGCGTCGTCTATCCAGCCAAGTGTATACATTCTTGTTATGACACGATTGGCTCTGCCCATGGAAATATCATAGTTTTTTGTAGGCGCATAGGTACTTGGCGCCTTTGGCAATCCCACAAGTATGGCTATCTCTTTAAGTGTCAAATCAGAGAGCTTCTTGTGAAAATACCCGTCTGCAGCTGTTTTGATGCCATAATATCCGTGCCCAAAATAGATCTCATTTAAATACCGTTCCAGAATCTGCTCTTTTGTCAGTGCATTTTCAAGTTTAAAAGAGTATATCAACTCTTTTATTTTTCGTGAAAGTTTTTTCTCCCGGGTCAATAATTTGTTTTTTACCAACTGCTGCGTAATCGTACTGGCGCCCTCAACCATCTTTCCTGCTTTGATATCTTTGATAACTGCCCGAAAAATTGCATCAAAATTAACGCCGGAATGTTCAAAAAAGGTTGTATCTTCAATGGCGACAAGTGCTTCAATTACCCTTGGAGGAATCTCATTAAAAGAGGCATAATATCTATGCTGTTTATCAAAAATATTTGCTATTTTTTCTCCGTTTTTGTCATATATTCTGCTTGTCTGTTTTGGTTTGTAGTCTACTAAGGAGGAGATATCATAATCATAGCTTACCAGGTAATAGCCAAGAATTATAAAGGGTGAGAAAAACCCTAAAATCAGTACGGTTACAAATGTTCTTTTTAGTAGTTTTTTCATGTTCTGAATTTCCTGTTGGCAAAACTGGCCTCTATTAATATTTTTGTATACTCTTGTTGCGGATTCTCTGTTATTTCACGCATTTTTCCGCTTTCAACTATTCTTCCGTTTTTTATGATAGCAACATCTTCGCACAGTGCCTTGGCAGAAGCTATGTCATGTGTCACAAAAAGCATTTGAAACTGCTCTTTTTTTTGCAATTTTTTTAAAAGCTGAAGTATCACCTCTTTGGTCTGGGGATCAAGTGCGGTTGTCGGTTCATCAAGTAAAAGTAACCTCGGTTTTGATTCTAACGCAATTGCAATGACAACACGCTGAAGTTGTCCGCCTGAGAGTTCGGGGGCAAAGCGTTCGAGCAAATCGTAATGCAGACCGACTTCATCAAAAAGTTCCCTGACCCTTTTTGGCTCACTGAAAAACTGTTTTTTGATTTTTGTCAGTGGAGAGAGTGCTGTAAAAGGATTCTGCGGCACAAAAGAGAGTGTTTTTCCTGCAATGAGTTCAAAATCAAAATTATCTGCAAGCTCTACTCTCATCTCTTTGGGCAGCATCCCCAGAAGCGCCTTGATTGTCAGGCTTTTTCCGCTGCCGCTTTGCCCTATTAATGCCAATGAAGAGGAAATGTCAAAGGAGATGTCCACCAGGGCTTTATTGTTGTAGATAATTTTGAGTTTGGACATTTTCATGATTTTATTCCTGCCAACTCTTTGCAAACCAGTCTGAGCGTATCACTCTTTTCACCGAGTCTTGCAATCAGACGAATTATTGCAGAGGCAACCGTAGGCTGGCGTATCGCCCCCACACTGTAACCGGATTTCAACAGCCTGTTTTTAATATCTATGACCTGTCTATTGTCTCCTATACAAACAGGCACAATCAAACCCTTTACATGTAAGCCTAACTCTTGGGAGACTATTGTTTGGCGAAGCATTATCTCTTTTTTCAGTGTTTCACTGTTTTGCAAAATATATTTGAGTCCGTTATGCGCCAACAGTGTATCATACAAAGAGAGAGCAGTCGCATACACAATCGGTTTTGCACGATTTAAAAGATAGTGTGATATATGTTCTGATGAGAGTATAAAAGCACCGAAACTGCCATAGGCTTTTCCGAGCGTTCCCATTTTAATATGGTTTTGCTTTACGGCAATACCGTAATAATCAAAAACACCCATCAGTTTGTCTCCGACTACTCCGCTGCTGTGCGCTTCATCAACTATCAAAATCGCTTCCTCTTCATCACATATATCAAAAACCTCTTTTGCGCACAAATCACCGTCCATTGAGTAAATACCCTCAACTGCAACGATCTTTCGTTTGGCAGTTGAATGTTTTAGCAAGCTTTGCAACTCCTGCATATCATTATGTTTGAAAAAAACTACATCTATATTATGTAACTGGGAAGCCAAAACACCTGAGGCATGATACAGTTCATCCATAAAAAGCGTATCACCACGACGGACAAGCGATTCAATCAAGGCAATATTTGCATTAAATCCGCTTCCAAGCACTATTGCTGCCTCAAAGCCGTTTGCTTCACATAAAGCCTCTTCAAAATCCTTGTGTATCTGATGATAGCCGTTTATCAGCATAGATGCCTTGGGATTGTTGAGCGGATACTCTGCTAATTCTTTACATGTAAGCGTATGAAGTTCTTTGTTGTGCGAAAGTCCCAAATAGTCATTTGAGGCAAAATCATGCAGAGTGTTGTCAACAATTTCACGTGTCCGATAACGCCCTGCTCTTTGAAGAGCTTTGAGCTCTTTAGCATAAAAATTCATCCAAGAACTACCTTGTTTCTCCCTGTTTCTTTTGCTTTGTAAAGAGCCAAATCAACTCTTTTATACAGAGAAATATCATCGTCGCCTTTTTCATACTCTGCAACACCAAAGCTCATGGTAATAGGCAGAACAGCTTTGTATTTTTCAACACTTTCTCTTATCTTTTGTGCCAGGGCATACGCTTTGTCTTTCGTAGTATTTGGCAGGATCACTATAAACTCTTCTCCGCCGATTCTGCAAAAAATATCGGTATCACGCAGCATAGAAGCAATATACTTTGTATATTCTACCAGTACTTTATCGCCTGTATCGTGCCCGTAGTTGTCATTGACTTTTTTAAAAAAATCTATGTCAAAAATAATCAGCGAAAACGGATGGTGATAGCGCTGTGTCAGCAAAATCTGTTCATCCAGTTTTTTATGAAAAAAACGCCGGTTGCCGATCTTTGTCAGTGAATCTTTTACAGCCAGAATCTCCAGCTCTTTTTTATAGTTTTCCTGTTCGGTTATATCGGACAGTATAATTCCGTACAGATTGTCTTTTTTGTCAAGAACCGAAGCAGAAATAGCAAAATAGTACTCTTTGTCGTAAATCCTGACTTTGGTTTTGTGATATACCTCAGAATTTTTGACAATATATTCTATCCAACCCAGACCATTGTTTACAGCGCCGATATATCCTTCTTCTTCTTCAAAAAATTCACATATACAATGGTGTTTTTGTGAGAACTCTTCTATATTTTTATAGCCTTTGAAATATTTAAAAAAAGTTTTATTTGCAGAAACAAGCTTTTTTTCATTACTGACAATGACAATATTTGTAGAGTTGTCAATGATACTTTTATAATAGTGTTTTTGCTTGGCATAGCGATAAAACAGAATACTGATACCCATAAACAAAAGTGTGACAAGAATAACATTCCAAACCAGACTTAATTGCAATGTGACAAAAAGTACGAAGAGATATGCCAGCAGTATATTAATAAAAAAACTGTATCTTTTATAAAAATACATCAGTTTTGCTCCATAAAAGTTTCCAGCACTTCGACACAAAGTCCCATTGCCGTACTCTCATAGCCTCTGACTTCTTTGATGTAGGGCTTGCAAAACCCTTCTACCATACAGGCACCAGCCTTGCCTCGCCACTCTCCGCTCTCTAAGTAACGTTCCAAATCTTGTGTATTAAATGGTTCAAACAGATAGTCTGTCTTTGAAATATCTATTATCTTTTGCTGTTTTGCATGATATATCATACATGTAATGATACTCGTAATATTTCCGCTCTGCGTCATTAAAATATTACGGGCATCATCTTTGCAGCGTGCCTTTCTTAAAATATGTCCCTGGCTTGTAACAACAGTATCGGCTACCAACAGCGGATACTCTTCATAGCCAAATACTCTGAGATTTGCTTCATACTTGCCCAAAGTTGCCTGATAAACAAAGTTTTTCGGGCTGTTTGCGACAATACTCTCTTCATCAAAATCAACACTCTCTTGAATAAAATCAATGCCTGCTTTTTTTAAAAGCATGGCGCGTGTCTGAGATGATGAGCAGAGTCTAATAGGCATTTCGCAGAGTCACTCCCAGATAAATTGCAATAATTCCAAGTGTGATATTGATGGGAACCATATATTTTCCAATAAGCTCTAACGCTTTTTTTGCACCTGCTGTATCACCTTTTTGTAAAAGTTTCTGTGCTTTGTTGCGTCTGAAAATCATAGCCGCAAGATTAGCCGCCATAATCATCCAGATCACCTCTTTTACATGCACAAGATTATATATATGCATCGCATACTCATCTATCACATTGCCGCCTGCATCAACGGCAGCCGCACGAAAACCAAGTCCGACAGCCATGATAACTGCTGTAATGATAAGTATAACAACAAAAGGCAAAACAATCATAAAGAGCCTGTTGAGTGCCTGTGAAATTCGTTCGAGTCTGTGCAGAGGTGATTCAATTTGTATAAATGAAGGATGCGCTGCAAATTTCATGGCAATCATCCCTCCGACCCAAACAACGGCAGAGATTACATGTAAAAAGACAATCTGTGTTCTGTAATCTGCAAAAAGTTCAATCATAAAATCTTTCATCAATCCAATACCTCTGTAATAAATTTCAGTGCTGCTTCTTTTGCCTCAGGCAGTTTTGAAGCATCTTTTCCTCCGGCTTGGGCAAAGTCAGGACGACCGCCACCGCCTCCGCCAAGGAGCGGTGCTATTTTTTTGATCCAATCACCCGCTTTTGCCTCGCACCCTTTGACACCTGCGGCTATAAGCACTTTATCGCCTTTGACCTGGAAAAGCATTGCACAGAGTTTGTCATTTTGATTTTTCAGCTCATCTATCTTTTCTTTGATATCCCCGTTAGGCAGTTCATCCACAACTACTGACACACCGTTTATCTCATCTGCTTTAATTTCAACTTTTGCAGCTTCGTGTGCCTCTTTGAGTTCATCTTTCAAAGCAGCTATATTTGATTTGAGCCTGCTGATTCCTGCAAGCAGATCAAGATTTTTCACTTCACTCTGCGCCTCTTTTACAAGTGCTCTTTGCTCACAAAAGTATTTATACGCCGCATTGCCGCACACAGCTTCAATACGTCGCACACCGGCACTCACACCGCTCTCTTTGGTAATGATAAATGAACCGATATTTGCCGTATTGTCTACATGTATTCCGCCACAAAACTCAACAGAAGCGTCTGCAAATTTGACAACACGCACCTCGTCTCCATACTTCTCGCCAAACTGGCTCTTCGCACCTGATTTTTTTGCCTCTTCTATAGGCAGTACCTCAGTTTGGGCAGGAATTGCACGCATTATTTCAACATTTACACGTTCTTCTATTACATGTAATTCTTCTTCACTGAGCGCTTTTGGATGAGAAAAATCAAATCGCAGACGATTTGCCTCAACCAAAGAACCCGCCTGTGAAATATGTTCTCCAAGCACATCAAAAAGTACCGCATGCAACAGGTGTGTTGCCGAGTGATGTTTTGTTATCTCATTTCTGGAAATATCCACTTTTGCATCTACATGCTGTCCGACTTTGAGAGAGGCATGCAACTCTATCTTCGAAAGATTCAAACCAAAGAATTTTTTCGTATCAACTACCTGTGCAATGCCTTCAAGTTCTCCAATATCACCACACTGTCCGCCACTCTCAGCATAAAAAGGTGTAATATCTAAAAATACCCATCCTTTTTCTCCGGCTTGCAGTTCTTCCACACGCACATACTTTTCATCTAAAAGTGCCAGCACTTTGCTTGCATGATGCATAGTTTCATATCCGACAAATCTGTTTTCACCAAACTCCTCAAGCAGTGTTTTAAAGTCACCGCTGATGGCATCATCCCCACTCCCTTTCCAGGCAGCTTTGGCACGTCTTCTCTGCTCATTCATCAGGCTCTCAAATGTTGCCGTATCCAGTGAGAGGTTTTTTTCTTTGAGCATATCTTCTGTCAAGTCAAGCGGAAAGCCGTAGGTATCATAGAGTTTAAAAGCCACTTCACCCGAAAACACATACCCCAGGGCACCTTCTCTGCCCTCGGCATTCACCTTGTCTTTGGTATTTTGCAGTTCCATGTTAAAAAGTGCTATGCCTGATTCTATTGTCTTGAAAAATCGTGCCTCTTCAAGCTCTATCTGTTCTTTGACAACCTCTGCTTTGGTCTGAAGATACTCATACTCGCCACCCATAATATCAACCAAAGTATCTACAAGTTTATACATAAACGGTTCGCGAAAACCTAAAAGATACCCGTGACGCACAGCACGGCGCAGGATTCTTCGAAGCACGTACCCGCGTCCCTCATTAGAAAAATTTACACCCTGAGAGAGTAAAAATACTGCGGTTCTGATATGATCTGCTATAACACGGTACGATGCACCCGTAGCGTATACATACTCTTTGCCTGTCAAATCTTCGACTTTTCGGATAATCGGCATAAACAAAGAGGATCCATAATTGGAAATGGCACCCTCTTTAATGGCTACAACACGCTCCAGTCCCATTCCTGTATCTATGGATGGATGTGCAAGAGGAATTCTCTCTCCGCCTTTTTCTTTGACTTCATACTGCATAAAAACAAGGTTCCAGATTTCCAAAAATCTGTCGCCTTCACCGCCCATATAATCCTCAGGACCGCTAAAATGCTCTGCTCCCTGATCATAAAAAATCTCAGAACACGGCCCGCACGGTCCCGTATCGCCCATAGACCAGAAATTGTCTTTGTCTCCAAGACGCATAATCCGCTCAGGCGCAATGTGCTTTTTCCAGATTTCTTCAGCCTCATCATCACTTTCATGCACTGTTACCCAGAGTTTGTCTTTGTCCAGATGCAATATCTCAGTGATAAACTCCCAGGCATAGGCAATTGCCTCTTCCTTGAAATAGTCTCCGAAACTGAAATTTCCCAGCATTTCAAAGAAAGTATGATGACGCGCTGTATGTCCGACATTTTCCAGGTCATTGTGTTTTCCACCCGCACGGATACAAGTCTGGCAGGATGTGGCACGAGGATTTTTGGGACGAGGAACCTCCCCTGTAAAAATCGACTTAAAAGGCACCATGCCTGCGTTGTTAAAAAGCAGAGTCGCATCTTCAGGCACCAAAGGCGCTGAGGGAACTCTTGTATGTTGTTTTGATTCAAAAAATTTTAAATACTCTTCTCTAATATCCATGGTTGTTTCTCTTTTATAAAATTACGCGATTATATCCAAAAGGAGCTAAATTTTTTGAATTTATTCTCTTTTTTCTACAAATTAAACAAATTTTTTAAAATTAATGTGCCTCTTAACTATAATAAATTATAATATTTTTCAATTTAATTCACGGAGAGAAAATGAAAAAAACAGTAGTAACAGGCTTGGTAACAATGATAATAGGAGCAAATCTTTTTGCTGAAAAAGTAAGCACATATGAATATGCGGCATTTCAAAATGCAAATGATGTCAAAACGGCACTTACAAAAAACGGTTTACAGATTGTTGGCGAATATGATGCTATGCAGGACCCAAATTATCATGTCATAGCCTATACATGTCCTACATTGACAAAAGATGCTTCTAAAAAAGACAGGGCATTTGCCGGTGTGCAAAAAGTGCTCGTAAACACTAAAGACAATGAACTCGTGCTTACAAATCCACAATATTTTTTACATGCTTTTATGCAGGATGATTTTCAAAAAGCACATGCAAAAAAAGTAAACACCAAGCTTGCAAATGCTTTTGGCACACTCAAAAATTCAGAAGATGCTCTTGATGATGACGATATTGCAGGGTATCACTTTATGATGGCTATGCCGTATTATGAAGATATGATAGAAGTTGCAAAAGGAGAAAAACTCAAAGAGAAACTGGAAAAAAATGCAGCAAAAAACATTGTTTTTACATTAGAAACCGGGAGTGCAACGCTTTATGGTATAGCAATGCCGACTAAGAAAGGTGAAAAATACTATGTTTCTGAAATAAAAGGAGAAAAACACAGTGCATTTTTACCTTATATGGTAATGGTTGAAGGAGACACAGCAAAAATCCTACACCCGAAATACTATCTTGCTATTGCCTATCCAAACCTCAGCATGGGTGAGTTTATGTCAATCTTAGGCACACCTGGAGATATTGAAGAATACTTTAGCTCTCTTTTTCAGTAATAAGCTCTTTTGCGTGACAATTGATACTTTTGATTTCTCATCAGGTATCTCTTGTCCGGAGCCTTTACGGGGTGTCCTAAAGCAACTTTTCAAAAATGGTATTTTTTAATTTCTTTTTGACAACACTCTCAATCAAACGCATTATCAAGCCTTCATGCTCACTTTTCATCGTTTTGACAGCTCTTGCCAACACACGAATATCATACTGGCCCGGATATATCTCCGGTACATTTTTATTGAGTTTCAATAGTGTATACACAGCGGTAATTGCAGAACGGACAGAGTATTCAACAGTAAAGACGCAATCATCTTTAATCTCACAGAACTGCCCCAAAAAAGCCAGATTCACACTCCCTTTTGGTACAACTTCCGGTCTGTCGCCTTGAAGCCTTGGCATAAACTGGCTTGTTATATAAGGCATCATCACAGGAATCACGATGCACTCCTCAACATATTCCTGCATATCCTTGTCATCTATTCCAAAATGGTATAACAGTTCCTTTAACAATTCTTCTCCGGAACATCCGCTCATCTTCTTGTCGATAAAGTCGCCTTTGTTGTCCGGATAGAGTGCATATGCCCAGGCAACCGTATACTCAAATGGCTGGTTTTTATACTGCGGCTGCCTGTTTACCGTAACACTCATAAGCCAGTTCGAATCTTTAATGGTAATAATTCCGCCCGTTGCTGTTTTATGCGGCAAAAATTTTCTCTCGGCAAAACTCTCCAAAAGTTTGCGCATTTTTGGTCCCCTGGCAGTTATCGTAAATGATTCCCATTTTGTTTTGTCTATATCACTGCAAAAAACTTCCGGTTTGCCGAAAGACGCATCTTTTTGTGCCAGCTTTTTCCACAATGCCCAGCAGGCACCCTCTTTTCTATTTAAAACAGGAGCCCTCTTCATATCTCCAAAAGAGGAGTTTTCCACCATTGAGCCGTTGGTAAAAAATACCAAATCATTTTCACATGTCTCAATAACTTCTTCTTTGGAGTTTTGCAGCAGATGAATGGCGGTTACCGTCTTTTTCTCTTCCTGAATATCTACTTCCAGATCACTTACTTTGGTGTTAAAAACAAAATTGACACCTTTGTCCTCTAAAAGTTTTTTCAGCGGAAGGGTCAAAGAATCGTATTGGTTATACTTGGTAAACACCAGGCCCCTCATCGTACTCATTCCCGGCAAAAGATGCATAAAACGGTGCATATAGCGCTTCATCTCGACAACACTGTGCCACGGCTCAAAAGCAAACATGCTTCTCCAGTACAGCCACATGTCTGTCTCAAAATAGGATGCCTCAAAATACTCTTCAACACTCATAGTTCCCAAATCCTCTTCCTTTTTCAAAAGCAGTTTTGTCAACTCTTTTATGTGTTTCTCTTCCAGTCCCAAACCTGTTGAACGCTGTTTTTCTCCCCTGTTGTATATTACGCGTACCTTTGAAAAATTCGGATCAATGTCATTGAGTTCTTTAAACTCATCAAGAACAGTTCTTCCCTCCTCCTCCAGAGATGGGACCCCGGCATACAAATCCCACAAACACTCATAATGCTCTTCCATCTCCCGTCCTCCGCGCGCTACAAAGCCCGTTTGAGGATTGCCTGCGCCATCAAGCGCACCACCGGCCACACTGCTCTCTTCAAATATCGTTATTTGATGACCCTGCATATATCCGTCACGCATTAAATACTCGGCAGCAGCCAAAGAAGCTATACCCGAACCAATCAAAAAAGCTCGTTTGTTTTCAATACCTGCGGGTTTGTGCGGATGGACTCTTTGATAATTATTCATGATTGGGTATCCTTTGTATAAAATTTCACTATTTTCATTATAGGGCACTTCTAAAAACCCTGATATATCTCAACATTATAGCGAAGGTACTAATGCAAGGCAAAAACTACGCAGGAGCTACGAGTAGCTTCAAGTGGTTTTAACGAAGCAGTAGTGCTTTTGCTAAAATGCCCTGCGGGAACCAAAAAGAGAAGCAATCTTGCACAAAATTTTCTATCACCGTAGCTACGGCTATGGTTCAAGAAAAGTTTTGCACAATCTCACTCCTCTTTTTGGCTTTGAGGGATATCAGGGTTTTTAGAAGTGCCCTATATTACAAATATAAGGAATACGCATTGAAACTTACTTTTTTAGGAACAAGTGCCGGCAAGCCGACAAAAGAGAGAAATGTTACAGCCCTTGCACTCGAATTTGACCAAGACAATAAATGGTATCTTTTTGACTGCGGGGAAGCTACGCAGCATCAGATACTCAGAACCTCTCTTTGCATTGGAAAACTCTCTACAGTCTTCATCACCCATCTCCACGGCGACCATTGCTACGGACTTCCCGGACTGCTCTCTTCAAAAAAACTCGATAAAGCCTTTTCTCCTCTGACGATCTATGGACCAAAAGGAATCAAACATTTCATTGAATGTGTTACAGACACTTCCCAAGAGCATCTGGGATATACGCTCAAAATAGTTGAGACAGAAGCAAACAGCAGAATAATCTTTGACAAATTCGTCCTCCGTGTTCTCCCGCTTGTACACTCTGTGGAAAGTTTTGCCTATTTTATACAAGAGCATGACACAACAGACAAACTTGATGAGCAAAAGCTGCGCCTGGCGGGACTCGAGCCTTCGCCTCTTTATGGAGAGCTTAAACGAGGAAACAGCATTATGCACAAAGGAAAAGAGTTTCTCTCAAAGGACTATATGCTGTCTCCCCTGCCGGGAAGAAGTCTCATAGTAGCCGGAGACAACAGTGAACCTGATATTTTAGGCGCTTATCTGGAGAATCTTGATCTGCTGGTGCATGAAAGTACCTACACACAGAAAGTATACGATGCATTAAAGACAAAATTTCTTCATACTACAGCAAAAAAACTGGGTGAAGCGGCACAGAAACATCACATAAAAAATCTTATAGCTACCCACATCAGTCCAAGATATTCACGGGGAAGTTCCTGCGATGCAGAAATGATTTGCAGGGAGATAAAGTTTGCCTATAAAGGGGAATGTTTTATTGCCGCTGATTTTGATGTTTTTTATCTTGACAGGAAGAAGAAACTTCAAAAGTTGTAATTTTACACGCTTTGTCTTATGTGAAAAAAAGTTCCCGGTTGGCTTCAAAGTTTTCAACCAAAGTATTGAAACAGCCCCCTAACTCCCGGATTGTTTCCATATTCGGTTCTATATAGATTTTATTTGATTTTTTTTCCATTGTGATGATACCGGCTTCTCGAAGTTCTTTTAAATGTTTTGAGATCGTAGGCAGTGAAAAATCAAAATGCTCGGCAATGGTGCTTACACAGGTTGCATGGGGACTGACCTTGACCTTTGGATCTTTTTTATCAAGAGAACATGTATATCCGCCCGTAAAAACATTTTTAAAAATTAAAAAACGTGTTTCATTCCCAAGCGCCTTGAATATCTTGATTTTTTGTTGCATATCCAGCATTGTTGTCCTTGACATTTTAATTATAAAATTATACCATACTCTCATCTATTTAGTTAAATGCCTAATTAAGCATTTAACTATTAGGTTATTTCAAAACAAAGGAATAACAATGAAAAAATTGTTGTTGATCATTGCATTGTTGAGTACCAACCTGCTTATGGCAGATATTGCAAATAAAATGGTGCTTATCAAAGAAGCCAGAAAAAGTGTGGGAGAGATGCCTGCAAAACAGCTTAAAGCTTTGCTTGATGAGGGTGAAGACGTCATTGTTCTGGATGTAAGAGAGAGTGAACAGCGAGCCGAGGGAAGTATTCCCTATGATGAGTTCAACAAAGAAAATTTTGTAGCCATTACACGCGGCAATCTGGAATGGGAAGCGGCGAAAAAGATCAAAGATCCTGATGTCCTGATAGTCACATATTGTAGAAGCGGAGGCAGAGGGGCTCTTGCGGCAGAAGTGTTGAAAAAAATGGGTTACAAAAATGTAACCACGCTCAAAGGCGGGCTCAAAGGCTGGGTAAAAGCAGGATACCCTGTAAAAACAGGTCTGGGTGAAGTTGTACTAAAAAAAGAAAAGTGATTTTACATAAATTTTACTTATCTGGGATAAGATATTTCAAAGGAACTTATAATGAAAAAAGTGATACTGATTTTAACCTTGCTTCTTAGTCTGGTTCAGGCCGAAGATGAAAATGCAAAGGCAGTGTATGATTTGACAACAAAAAATTTGGCAAAATTTGAAAGAAATATACTCAAAGGAATTGTTTTCAACAAAACACTCTATGCAAACCAGCTCAAAGAGCTTGATGTAGCCGTTGTTATCCATGGAGGAGCCTACAGATTTTTTGTAAAAAATCTGGACACTACCATCTTTAAAAATGATCAAAAACTTCAAAAAGCCTACAAAGAGCTCAAGCAGCGTATCGCCACAATGGCTGACACCTACGATGTGGAATTTCTAATGTGCGGTGCGGCAATGGACCGCAACAGGCTTACAAAAGATGACATTGTTCCTTTTGTAACAATTATTCCAAACTCTACCATAGGACTTATCAACAAACAAAATGACGGTTTTGCCTATATTCCTGTAGGAGATTAACAGAGAATATGTGTCACTCTTTGTAACCAAAACGGAATAAAAAAATACTACAATTTTCAAACCCACTGAAAATGGAGAAAAACAAAATGCATGAGAGAGAGTTTACGATAGATGCGAACAATCCCGAGTTAGAGTTTTTTTATGATCTGGATGATGCTTTTAAAGTCTATCTGACTCGTTTGGATTATGTTTCATAAAATTTAATTCATCTTCGATTTTGATATTTTTGTAATATTTGCTCATAAGCTCTGCAGCGATTCCGTTGCCGAGTTTCACAGTCTCTTTTTTCTCATTCAAAACAGGAGTCGTACCATATCCGCAGCTTGGTGACTTGGATTTGAGGATGATACGCTCAACATTTGGATACAGTTTCATAAAAGTGTTTATTTCGTCTTCCAAAAGCTGTGTAACATCTTTGTTTGTCTCATCTGTCACGATTCTCTTTTTTCCGTGTATTTCCAAAACATTGATACGTTCTCTCGGCGTTCCAAAAAGCGGTGCTTCAGGGCAAAAAGGAATGATTTCATACTCCTTTAAAGCCTCTTCTACCACATCTGTCTTTTTTGTTTTACCGTCATAACGGCAACACTCACCGAGTAAACAGGCAGAAACGATTACTTTTTTTTTCATACAGCCCTCTCTTGTAAAAAAACAAAGCCCGCACTGCAAAAAAAAATTTAGTTTTTTCTAAGTTACGCTTTAGCGTTAAAAGTGCGGGTTCCCAAAAGCTCTTTCATCGGAATCGGTACTTTAGTGCCGACTCTTAGGGTACAAAAGTCTAAATTTCACTTGTCATTTAACAAATGACAATAGACTTCAACTCCGTCATCTCTTCTATGGCAAAACGCGGACCTTCGCGTCCTACTCCGCTGAGTTTCACCCCGCCGTAGGGCTGTATGTCAAAACGAAGTGTCGGCATATCGTTTATAACTATTCCGCCCGCATCAAGCTCCTCTATTGCACGGTTTGCAATGCTTAAATCGTTCGTAAAAACCGAAAACTGCAAACCGTAAGGCGAGTCATTCATTCTTAGGGCAGCATCATCAAAATCCATCACTTTTACCAGCGAAACTATCGGTGCAAAGACCTCTTCGCAGACAATTGCCATATCATCCCTTACATTTGCCATGACACAGGGATAAAATGTTCTGCCTTCCAAACGCGGAACCAGTAAAGGAATTGCACCCTCTTTTATAGCGGCATCAACCCAACCCATAGCACGCTGGCATGATTCATCGTCTATGAGCGGTCCCATAAATGTCTCCTCATCATAAGGGCTGCCGACTTTGAGTTTTTTTGTAGCCGCTGCCATAAGTTCTGCAAATTCATCATATATATCTTCTTGTACATAAATACGCTGCAGCGATATACACACCTGTCCCGAATTGACAAAAGCACCCATGGCGCATTTCGTTGCAGCATAGGCCAGATCAGCCGATTTTTCTATGAATGTCGCGGCATTGCCTCCGAGTTCAAGTCCTATTTTTTTGATACCGGCATTCTTTGTAATAATATTGCCGACAGGAACACTGCCTGTAAAACTGATAACACGGGGAATATCGCTTGTAATTAGTGCATTGCCAACTTCTGCATCACCGTAAACAACACTTAATGCATCAGGTACGGCATAATCACTCTCTATAAAAAGCTTTGCAAACTTATATGCGGTCAGAGGTGCTTCGGGTGTCGGTTTAAGCACTACGGCATTACCTGCGACAAGTGCCGGTCCGAGTTTATGTGCCACGAGATTTAAAGGAAAATTAAAAGGCGTAATTGCCACAACAACACCGGCAGGTTCGCGTCGAAAAAAGCTAAGCGTTTTTTTCCCGCTGGGCATGGCATCAGTGTTGATCGTTTCACCGTGCATTGTCCGCATTGTCTCTGCTGAAAGCGTTATGGTTTCAATACAACGCTCAACTTCTATACGCGAAAAAGAGATAGGCTTCCCTACTTCATCCGTAATGGTTTTTGCCAAATCTTCTTTGTTTTCTTGAAGTTTTTTGGCAACATCAAGCAGCCATGCGCAACGCTGTGCCAAAGTACTTTTTTTGGCAAATACAGCGGCATCTTTGGCAATCTGCAATGCTTTTTTTGCATCCTCTTCACTGCATACAGGAGCAGTTGAGACCACTTCCCCGCTGTAAGGCGATTTTCTTTGGCTTACTTCTGCTTTTTCTGCTTCTTTAGAACCGAAAAATATTTTTGCTTCTTTCATCATTTTTCCTAAGATATCATTTTATATTAGAAAATTATATCATTTTAATTGTAATCCTAATACAATTTGATTATGAAAACATTTATAACTATCCTATTTTTAGCATCTTCTCTTTTTGGATTTGAAACAGACAAATGGCTGCATGATTACAATACGGCAGTAAATCAAGCACAAAAAGCGCACAAAAACATTTACCTCTTTGTCGGAGCGGACAGATGCCATTTTTGCAAAAGATTTAAAGAAGTAACACTCTCTCAAAAAAAAGTCATACAGAGGCTTCGTCAAGACTATATTCTTGTATATCTCTCACGTGACCGGCACTTCATTCCAAAAAAATTCCAAAGATTCGGCGTTCCAAGACACTATTTTCTTAATTCACAGGGAAAAATTTTATTTGAAAGTTTCGGAGTGCTTGAGCCCGCAGGCTTTTTTACCCTTTTAGACGAAGCCGATTTAAATACAAATAACTAAGAGCAGGCAACATCACAATATCGGTCTCTTATTTTCTTAAAGTCCGCAATATTATTTAAAAATATATCAACAAGCAGAGGGTCAAAGTGTCTTCCTTTTTCTTCTTGAAACATTGCAACAATATCTTCATCCTTCCAGGCTTTTTTGTACACTCTCTCGCTTCCAAGCGCATCAAATACATCTGCTACAGCGGTAATTCTTGCATATATGCTTATCTCTTCTCCTGCCAAACCTCTGGGATATCCAGAGCCGTCATATTTTTCATGATGCTCATACGCAATCGTAGCTGCAATCTGTAAAAGTTCTTTGTCGCTGTGTCTAAGCATATCATACCCCAGAGTAGTATGTGTCTTCATAATTTCAGTCTCCTGGGCTGTATGTCTTGCGGGTTTGTTGAGTATAGCATCGGGTATGCCTACTTTTCCTATGTCATGCATTGGACTTGCTTCTTTTAACATCTGCGCATGAAATTTATCCATACCACTGTACTCCGCCAACAAGCGGGAATACTCTGCAACCCGCCTTACATGATTTCCTGTCTCTTTGGAACGGCTCTCGCCAATTGTGCCCATTGTAAATATGATCTCTTTTTGTGTTTCACGTATATCTTTGTTGAGTGCTACAATATCTTTGATTCTGCGGTGTACCTCTTCTTTGAGATACTCATTCATATTTTCCATATTTTTCTGCAGCTCCTGCAAAGCTTTTTTGTCTGTAATGTTTTCTCTCAATGCATGGTAGCCGACAACTTCCCCTCTCTCATTGGTATATGGTCCGATATGCGCATACACCCAATAAAAACTGCCGTCTTTGGCCCTGTTTTTTATCTCGCCATACCATTCTTTTCCGGCTTTGAGAGTAGCCCACAAATCTGCAAACAACTCTTTTGGCATATCTTTATGTCTTAAAATATTATGGTTTTTTCCTAAAAGTTCTTCTTTTGAATATTTGCTTATTCTGCAAAATGCCTCACTGGCATATACAATTTTTCCCTGCAAATCAGTTGCAGAAAAAATGACATCTCTGTCAAATGTTTTGAGCAAATAGTCTTTATTCATTGTATCATTCAAAAAATTATTTTTCATAAAAAAACCTGTAAAACAAATATCACTTTCTACAGTTTAGCAAAAATTAAATTAAATTGTAATATTTTCCAATATTTCTATGTTTTTCGGGGTGACTATCAGTGCATCAAACATATACTCAGGATCCAGAGTATTTTTTTTCATATAGACCTGTGCGGTTTTTATAAGACGGGAGAGTTTTGCCGGTGTTATGTTTTGAATGGCTAGTTCATAATTTTCACCGCTTTTTACTTCTATGAAATGCAGGATATTATCTTTGAAGGCAATAATGTCCAATTCGCCAAAACGGGAATAAAAATTCTTTTCTAAAATAGTATACCCATGTTCCTGCAGGAATAGAGCAGCCTTTTCTTCTGCTATATTCCTTTTGCTCTGCTCATGGGTTTATGTCCTTTCTTGGCAATTTTCAAAACAACTCTCAGCCCAGACTGAAGTCTGGGTTCCTCGATATCTTGACATGCTTATATTTATTCGAAACCCAGGTTTTAACCTGGGCTGGTGTTCGCTTAGCAGTTTATTATTTCAACTTGTATAGACTTAAATGCCGCTGTCATAATCAGCTCATCACTCTTGTCTCCAAATATATTGTTCAGTTTTGAATCTGCATGATGAAATGTTGTATAAAGCGTTTTTGGACGGACTTTATCGGTAAACTTTACACGAAGAGGATTTGTCTGACCAAACTCTGTTTTTAGAATCACCTTTTCGCTCACAAAGTCTGCCGCATCCTCTTCATGTACCAACAAGAGATCCTCTGTATAGCGTTTCATCAGTTTTTCGGTATATTTTGTTTGTGCAGAGTTGTTGTAATGTGCCATAGCACGGCCTGTTGTAAGATGGTATCCTTTGAGATTTTTGTTTAAAATCTCTTCTACCATCCCTGAGAGTTTGTATCCGTGGTATCTAAAAGCACCAATGCCGTCACGTGTTCTGAAATCTTCGCGATGCAGTACAGGAGTGCCCTCTCCCTCTTCGGTTATCGGCCAGGAAATGCCTTTTTTTTCATTTTCTCTGAGCACTTTGTAAGAAGCGCCTTTAAATCTGTTTGTCGCTGTTTTTCTGACATCTTCCCATATTGCTTCGGACGAGTCAAAACCAAAACCGCCGCCCATCTTTTCATCAAGCAGTTTGATCACTTCCCAGTCATCAGGTAAATCACACTCTACCAAAGGTCTTGAAAGATGTACTTTTCTCATGGCATTGATATAAACACCTGTTTTTTCGTAGGCTGATTTTACACCTACCACTATATCGGCACGTTCGGCAATATCTGTCATAAAAAGCTCTTGCACAAATATCAGTTCCAAATTTTCAAAGGCTTTCGTAATCTTGTTAAGATTCGGATGAATGTGTGTCAGATCCTCACCAATGTTGAGAACACCTTTTATACTGCCGTCAAGCATTCCGTCAACCAGTTGGGGTGTCATTAGCCCTACCTCTTTTGGAGCTGTATAATCAGGCGCATAATACGGAAGCATTCCCATGTCACAGACACCCTGTACATTGGTCTGTCCGCGAAGCGGCATAACACCGGCTCCGTCTTTACCTATATTTCCGGTCATTAGTGCCAAATGCACTATGGCCATAACAGCATAGGAACCGTCCACATGTTCGGTAATCCCGAGACCCCAGAGAATCAAAGACTTTTTGGCCGCATACTCACGGGCAATTTCAGGAAGCATATCCGCAAGATACTCATACCCTTCTACATCTCTGAAAAACTCCGGATTTGCATACGGGTCGGCTAATATGTTTTCCTTGAAATGTTCCCAGTTCTTTGTTCTGTTTTTGATAAAATCTTTACAGTAAAGCTCTTCTTTGATGATAGTGTAGGCTATCATATTTAAAACAAGCAGATTTGATTCATGCGGTGTTACCGCTTTATACTTTGAAAACTTGTGCAGTTTTATCTCACGAACATCAAAACATGCAATAGGCGTGCCCTTTTGTGCCGCTTTATCATACGGTTTCCGACAATAGGATGAGCTTCTGTAGTATTTGAGCCCATTACGATCATAAATTCTGTTTTGTATATATCATCAAAAGGATTCGAGGCAGCCCCTTCGCCTATAGTAAGACGCATGCCTTTTAGTGATGGGGAATGGCAGACTCTCGCACAGTTGTCCACATGTGGAGAGTTCAGTGTATAACGCGTAAATTTCTGAAAATAGTAGGCACTCTCACAAGAGCTTCTTGCCCCGCCAAGCGAACAGACAGATTTGTCGCCATATTTTGCCTGAATATCTTTGAGCTTCATTGCACCGGCTGTTGTTGCACTCTCCAAATTTGTTTCATACCATTTTTCATCCAGAGAATGAAGCGAATCAGCTATAACAGCTTTGATATGAGGATTCTTTTCCAAAAAGCTTTTTCGGATACGGGGATTTTTAATACGCTCTTTTGCATCAACAAAGTCAAAACCGTATGTTCCTTTGATACAAAGCTTTCCCTCTGATGTAGCACCGTCGGGATGTGCGAATATCTTCTTGATTTTGTTCTCTTTGACATCAACATGTGCGGCAATGTCACAGCCTACGCCACAGTATGCGCACACACTGTCTATTGTCTCTATATTTTCCATTTTCCACCCTTAACTATTACCATATTTTCAATAAGATTTTTTAAGGATGTTTTGTGAAGCTCAGACCGAAGGGAGGATTTGTCTTCATAAAATATTCTTAAAAAATCTGCAATATGCAACTATGAAAGATAGTTTACAATTCTTTGACTTAAAGCTGATGGAAGTAAATTCATAAAACGAATGATTAAATAAAATCTAAGAGGAAAGGCATAAAACTTTTTTCTTTTTTCTATTGCCTTTTTCATACGTTTGACTCCCTCTGCAGTATCCAGCAAAAACGGCATCTTAAATTCATTTTTGTCAGTCATTTCACTTTTGACAAATCCCGGCAAAAGTATGCTTACATGTAAACCGTCTTTTGCATACTTGTAAAATATACCCTCAGCATAGGCATTTAAAGCACGTTTGGACGAAGCATACACTTTTGCACTCGGCATAGTAAAAAGTGACGAAAGCGATGAAACAAATACAATATGACCGCTTTTTTGTGCCTGCAGTTGCGGTAAAAGCACTTCTAAAATCGCATGATTTGCCAGCACATTCACATTGTAAAGATTTTGAAAATCATGTATCGTTGGAATATTTTGCGTATGTCCAAGCGATATTCCGGCATTTAACAGAAGTAAATCAACTGCTCCGACTGACCTGACTTTTTTCTGAAGTTGAACAAAATCAGTCACATCCACAACAAGCAAAGTAATACTTTTACATTTTGGAGCGAGTTCTTTTTGCAGGCTTCGCAGTTTTTGCTCTCTGCGTGCCAACAAAATAAGTTCAGTATCTTTGTTCGCATATTGACGTGCAAATTCCGCACCAAGACCGGAGCTTGCCCCTGTAATCAGGATTTTCATCTTAAAAGTTACACTATCCTGATCATAGAAGGTTTTGCATTTATAAAATCAAGGGCTTCAAGTTCGCGGATCATATTTTGTATATCTTTTTCCACGGCTGTATGTGTTGATATCAACAGATTTGCACTTTCATTGTCACTTGGACGCTGCAGCATGGTTTCTATAGAGATATTGTGTGTTTCAAATATTTTTGTCAGTCTTGCCAAAACACCGGTTCTGTCTGAGACATTGACTCTCAAATAGTATTTGGACTCGATTTTTTCCGTTGGTTTGAGTGTCAGCTGATTGCCTTCCATCGGTCGGTTAAATCCAAGCATCGGCGTCGATTTTCCGCTTCTTGCTATATCTATGATGTTTGCCACAACTGCCGAAGCCGTTGCATCGCCGCCTGCACCCGGACCGTAGTAGAGTGTTTCGCCGACTTTGTCACCGACAACAGAGATGCCGTTCATCACGCCGTCTATTTTTGCTATCATCTCTTCTTGTTTAATCAAACAGGCATGTACTCGCAACTCAACTTCATTTTTGTCTTTTTTTGCAATCCCTAAAAGTTTGATGGCATAACCGAACTCTTTGGCAAATGCAATATCGTCCTGCGTCACATTTTCAATGCCCTCAATCAAAATATCTTCGGGTTTTGCATCAATGCCGTAAGCAATGGAAGCTAAAATAAGCAGTTTGTGTGCAGCATCATATCCGCCCACATCAAAAGTCGGGTCAGCTTCGGCATAGCCGAGTTCCTGAGACTCTTTTAAAATGTCATCGTATGCCACACCCTCATTCGTCATCTTTGTCATCATATAGTTACATGTACCGTTCATAATACCCATAATCGACTCTATATGATTTGCAGACAAACCGTCACGAAGTGCCGTTATGATTGGAATACCTCCGGCAACACTCGCTTCAAATTCAAAGGCTTTGTCTTTTGCAATCTCCTGCAATTCATAACGATGGTATGCCAGCAGCGCTTTGTTTGCAGTTACAACAGACTTACCGGCTTTGAGTGCGCGTTTTACCACTTCAAATGCCTCTTCTACTCCGCCCATCAATTCTACGACAATATCTATTTCTTCATCATTTAAAATATCATCTACATTATCTGTTAATACAATGTCCAGACCCCGCTCTTTTTTGAGATTTTTCACGACACCGCTTTTGACGACAATATCAACACCCGCACGGGCAGAAATCACATCCGCATTCTCTTTTAAAATTTGCGCTACACTTGTTCCGACTGTTCCGACACCGATTATTCCGACTTTTATCATTACTTTTTACTCTCTTTTTTACAGCCGTCAAACTGCTTTAAAAATTCTTTTATATTTCTTGCCGCCTGACGAATCCTGTTGTCATTTTCAATGAGTGCTATACGAACATAGCCCTCACCGTATTCTCCAAAACCGATTCCCGGAGCCACGGCAACACCTGCTTCAATCAACAGACGTTTCGAAAACTCCAAAGAACCGAGATGTGCGACACACTCAGGAATTTTTGCCCAGGAAAACATTGTTGCCTCATTTTTTGTATATGCCAGCCTGCACGCCCGAATGCTTCTATAAGCACCTCCTGGCGGTGATTGTATTTTTGGGTAATCTCGCTCACACAGGTCTGATCGCCGTTAAGTGCAACCGTCGCCGCCACCTGAATAGGCGTAAACATACCGTAATCCAACCATGATTTGATTTTTTGCAAGGCACCTATGAGTTTTTTGTTTCCTACAAAGAAACCTACACGCCAGCCTGCCATATTGTACGATTTTGAAAGCGTAAACGACTCGACTGCCACATCTTTTGCACCCTCTACGCTCATAATAGAAGGTGTTTTATAGCCGTCAAAGGTAATGTCACCGTAGGCAATATCGGAAATCACATAAAATCTTTTCTCTTTTGCCATCGCAACCAAACGTTCATAAAACTCAGGCGTAACCGTTGCTGTTGTCGGATTGTGCGGAAAATTGACCAAAACATATTTTGGTTTCGGGGAGCTCTCTTTGAAAACCTTTTCCAGACTCTCAAAAAAGTGATCTTCATTCACCCGGTAATGCTCATCAAACTCTATACCGAATTTGATAACATTGCCTCCGGCCAGAATAAAAGAGTATTCGTGAATCGGGTAGGTAGGATCAGGTACAACCGCCACATCTCCTATGTTTGTAATGGCATAGGTAAGGTGTGCATACCCCTCTTTGGAACCCATTGTCGCCACACACTCTGTTTCAGGATCAAGCTTGCAGTCATAACGGCGTTCATACCAGTCTGCAATTGCTTTGAGGAGTTTCGGAATCCCTTTTGAAGAAGAGTATCCGTGTGTTTTTGTCTTTTGGGCTGATTCGACAAGTTTGTTTCGTATATGCTCCGGCGTCGGTCCGTCAGGATTTCCCATAGAAAAATCTATCACATCTTTACCGGCACGGCGTTCTGCCATTTTTATATCATTAACTTCCGCAAATACATACTTTGGAAGTCTCTCAACTCTATTAAAATTAAACTCATCAAACATTGTTTACCCTATAACATGAAATATTTAGTGCTATTTTAGCGAAAAATTATTAGAATAAAGTTACGGTCTGTAAATTATCTTTTGCCCTTTGGATATAAAACAAGAGAATCTTTGACATTTTTGAGTGTATGCATATCCGATATTTTGATATATTTCGCATTTTTGGGCATGATAAGTGTCAGTTTTTTATAATTTTATTTTTTTTAAAAAGTTTTAAAAGATGCAAGAGGCATCATAATAAGCAATATACGGATACCATCTGTTTCTTCTTGAACTTTTGATCGTCAGACTTCTGATCTTTGAAATATCAAGCCAGTGGGCATACAAAGAGCGCTTTAGTTTCATCTCTTCGCCTGTATGCAGCTGAGCGACATTGAGATATCCGTTGCTTATGTCAATGGTGTATGTCCACTCTTTCAAAGAATTTTTTTCTACGTCTATTATATTACAACCGCTTTTTTGCAGTTCGTTTTGCAGTATCAAAGGGTCGGTTGCATACTCTGATGTGAGATTGATACTCCAGGAAAATTCTGAACTGTCAAAATTTGATGCTGTTGTCACATATCTGAAATAGCCCAGGTTTTGCAGCGTGTCTTCCATAATTTTTACAAAAAAGAGAGGATACCCGCTTGTTTTAAAATTGAGCCGAAAATCCTGTGGTGAACGAAAAAAAAGATTTAACAGACCATTGTCTTTGAGTGTCTGTATGACTTTTACCGCATTGACCCTGTCTTTGACATAAAAAGAGGATTTCGGTTCAAAAATCACATTGATAAAATCTTTGTTTGTCTCATAGGATTTCTCACCTAAAAAGCTTTTAATTTTCACATCCAATGAGTCTTGTGTTATATCAGCACAATTTGCAAAACCAAAAAAGAGTGCCATGAGAACAAAGACTTTTACCATGAACTGCCTCTGTTGAGTCTTTTAAATTCCTCAAAAGTCAACTCCTTCACTGCACCCTCTTTATACAGGAGTCTTAATGTTTTTTTCGAATTAAATTTCTTTTTCTCTGTATCCGTGACAATATCTATGTAGCCATGCCCAAAAATCAAAAGCCACTCTTTGTCTGGATCAAGATCAAACTCTCCCGTAAATGTCTTTTGATATTTCTTGTTTGTTGCAACATCAATATAACCCATCCAGACTTTTGATCTTGCAATAATTTTAAAACTTTTCTCTACGACTTTTTCTTTTTTTATTGCAGTTTCCTGTGTCGTGTTTGCATCTTTGAGTGTCTTGTTTTCATCTTTTTTTGACTGACATTTGTATCAACAGATAAAATCTGAATATTGCTTTGTTTTGGAGGAGGAGTCTTTATCTCTTCATCTGTATATTCCACTGTATAATACAAAGCAGCAAGCAGAGCAACCATTGTAAGTAAAATATATAAAAGTGTGAAGTTTTTCTTTTTTTTCGGTGCTATAAAAATCCCGTCTTCAGTGGTTGTCTCAACAGGATTTTTTTCATTATAGTAGGCAGTTCCGGCATTTTTCAATTCACTCAAATCAATGTTGTACTCTCTTTGGAGTATCGAAATAAAACCAATAAACTGAATTTTGTTCAAACCGTCAAAACTTGCATGTAAAATTGCCTGTATATGTCCTACCGGTATGTGTGTATCTTCATAAATTTTCTGTGCGCCGATATCTTTTAATTTTTGCAACCCGTCATTGTTCATATCTCATCCTGTCCATTAAAATAGCTCCGGCAACACTTACATTCAGTGAATCAAAATCATGTGCCATTTTTATACTGACTATATTGTCTAATTTTGCGCTTACTCTTGCGGTCAGACCTTCTCCTTCATTGCCCAGGACTAAAAGCCTTTTTTTCGCAATTTTTGCTTCTCTGATATCAATACCGCCCATATCAGCACCATAGCTGACAAAACCGGACATCTTAAAATCATTCAATAAGTTATGTATGTTATTTTCAACAGCCAAAGGCATATCAAAAAGTGCACCGGTACTTGTACGAAGCAATGGTTCAACAGCAAGATGTTTGATCCCGCTGACAATAATCGCATCCACACCCAAGGCATAAGCACTTCGTACAATGGCGCCAATATTGCCGACATCTGTGAGCCCTGCCAAAACAACTACAAACTCTTTGTCTAAAAATGTCTGGTAATTATGGAGTTTGTAATCTTCAACTTCAGCCAAAAATCCCTGGTGATTGGCATTTTTACTCATTTTAACGGCTGCTTCATTTGGAATGCGTTTAATTGCAAAATCCATTTTCATAAGGCGGGAGTACTCTTTTTTCTCAAGTTCTTTTGCAAGATACAGAGTCTTTATTTTTTGCGGATAGTTGTTGATAAGATAATATATTGGTTGTTTGGCATAAATTAACATGAGAGTATTTTATCCAAAAAAGTGTTTATTTAAAATTTTTTCATAAATTTACATTAATCTTTGATAGATCTCTTTTGTATTTTCACCTGTAATTTTACTGATAAGTTTTGCCTGCACTTTTTTAGGCAAGTCCAGTGCCAGTATATCGTTTTCACTGACGGCAGAACTGTTTTGTTCATTGGCTGCCTGAATCACCACAACCCATTCGCCACGAAAATTTCCATCAAGTTTTACAACTATTTCAGCTGCAGTGCCACGCAGGTATCTTTGATATTTCTTACTCAGCTCTTTACACAGAAATATTTCTCTTTCAGGTGCTTCTTTTGCAATTTCTAAAAGCAGTTTTTCCAAACGGTGGGGGGACTCATATAAAACTGTTGTATAGCCACTGTGCAAAGCACGCTGCAAACCTTCACTGCGACTGCTTCCTTTATGGTCCAAAAATCCTAAAAACAGCATTTTTGTTTCACAAAATCCACTGGCAACAAAAGCAGTAAGCACGGCATTGGCACCAGGAAGCACATCATAGGAAATATCATGTTCCAGACAATAGGCAACCAAGGCCTGTCCGGGATCACTCACACCGGGCATGCCGGCATCACTGACATAGACAATATTTTGCTCAAAAAAAGAGGGAGAAAGTTTTTCAACAAAACTTTGTTCATTATGAGAATGCAGAGCAATAAACTGTTGGTTCTCTTTAAATTCTGTATTATAGCGTTCTTTAAGAATATGGATGAGTTTTTTGGTAACGCGGGTGTCTTCGCATAAAAGTGTATCGGCATTTCTCAGAGCATCAATCGCTCTGAGTGAAATATCGCCGATGTTTCCAATCGGAGTTGGAACAAGAGTCAGCAAGTTAAAAAATTATTTTTTATTGTAACGTGCGTTAAATTTCTCGATACGACCAGCCGTATCAACCATACGCTCTTCGCCTGTAAAGAACGGGTGACATTCATTACAAATATCAATTCTCATTTCCGGCTTTTGGCTTTTTGTTACAAAACTATTTCCACATGCACATGTTACAGTACAGTCAACTAACTGAGGGTGAATACCTTTTTTCATCTTTTTACCTTTTGATACTCGTCGAAGTACGAATATCTATATATTTTTTAAATCCGTATGGGGGCAGATTTTCTGAATGGAATTATAACCAAATTTTTTCTTAATACAAAATTTATCCGATGATATACTGATTTCTTCCATTCTCCTTTGCTCTGTAGAGTGCATTGTCTACACGTTTAAAGAGTGCATCCTCATCATCTCCCTCACAGTAAAGCGTTAATCCGAAGGAGAGCGTCACCTTTGGCACCGGAGTAAAAGATTCCTGAAGCATCTTTTTCTGAATCTTCTGTGCTACTTTTTCCAAAGCTTCTACTTTGGCGTTTTTCACAATAATAATAAATTCTTCGCCGCCCCATCGTGCAACGAAATCATCCTCACGTACATTTTTCAGCAAAATTTGTGCAATTTTTTTCAAGACATGATCTCCGACATCGTGTCCGTAATTGTCATTGACCAGTTTAAAAAAGTCTATATCAATCATCATCATGCCAAACACTTCGCCATACCGTTTTGCACTTTTTATCTTCTTTGTAACTATACGGATATACTCCTGTCGGTTATACAAGGCAGTCAGAGGATCATGAATGGTCAGGGTTTCCAACTCCTGGGATGTCATCTTGACCAGATGGGTTAATGATTTTTTTATAGAGTCAAAAGTATGCTTTGGTGCAAAACTTTTTTTCTCGCACTCTGTATAGTCTGATTCTGACAAGAAGAGCGCTGTTGTTGTGACATTTAACAACTCTGCCATCTCAGAAGATTGAAAAAATTCACCAAAAGTAAAAAAACCGCCTGTCGGTGCAATGGCTTCCAAAACACCCAGTTCATCTTCGAGTTTTTCTCCTAAAAGTGCTTTTCGTGCGACACAGGAATATATAAAGATTGTTTCTGCGCAGTGCCGGCTCAAAGCACCGTAAAGTTCATCAAGATGATCTGTCAAATCTTCAATGTCGGCAAAACTAAACCGCACAACATCGCCTACTTCAAATCTGCCTGCATACTGCAAAAAGCCCTCTTGCGTCACAGCAATAGGATCCCGCGCTACAGTAATGTCTCCTTTTTTCAGCAACAACGGAAAAGGAGCACATGCTTCAGGAATTTTTTCCAAAATATGCTTGCCAAGGTATCTCTTGTATATGTCCAAAACAGGGATTCCGTCAAGTTCATACAAAACTGTCTCTTGTGCTTTTGTCACTATCATCTCTTTGCCGATAGGGGTCCAGGCAAGAATATAATCACTCTTGGCATGCAGTTCCTCACCGCTTAATGTTGCTATCACACATCCGTTATCACTGTAATTTTTCTCGTCAAAAACAAATGTTTTTTGAAAAAGTTCATCACCGGCTCTTCCTCCTGCAATGACAATATCTGGCATGGTCCTGTGAATATTTTCTATCAATGCTTCAGCGTTACTTTTAAATCCGTCACTGAAAATTATCATCGCTTTTGTATTTTCCCGTACCAGCGCTTTTTGCATCATTGCAACATTAAAATCATCTTCAAAAGAGTAAAGTCTCGAAGCGACTGTACTCTTTTTAAAGAGACTCAAAGAGAGCACAACTTCTTTGTCATACATGACAGCATTCGCTATGCCGCCGGCCGTTGTGGTACCGATGATATTTGCATAGGGGAGTTCTTTTTTGATAAACTGTGCAAGAGAGAGACAGAACTCTTCCTCTGTAATCCCGCTCAATACCTGAACAAGAAGTGCCTTTTCCTCTTTCAGTTTATACTTTTTTACAAATTTTTGAAATGTTTTTTCATCTTTATAAATTATATTATAACTCTTCATTCAAAAATTATATCACGCTTCTCTTAAAGCAATATTTTGCTTGCAACTGCTAAAACTGCACTCTCAGAACGAAGAATCATAGGTGTATCCAGCCGGAACACTTCCTGATTTTTCAAAAACTCTTTTTCTTTGGCTGAAAACCCGCCCTCACAGCCTATCAGTACTGTTGTAAAATCACTCTCACTCCAGTATTTTGTCTGTAAAATCAAAAACTTTTGTATCCGGATTTTCTTTGATAAATGTTTCAAGCCCTTTACATGTAGCAAATTCCATAAACTCTGTACGCCCGCACTGCTGATTTGAAGCCTGCAAAATCCGTTCAAACCGCTTGAAATCAGGCTTAAAGTTTTTCTGACTGCGCTCGCAGTAGATGAAAGTAATCTTTTTCACCCCTGTTTCGTTCAGACTTGCCAGTACTTTTTCAACAGACCTGTTGTCAATGACACACCAGCCGATATGCAGCTCTTTTTCTGCTTTGACTCTCAGGATTTCTGAAGAAATACGCTCAAACACTGCCGTTCTTGGTTCGATTTTCTGCAACCTGTATATATGCAGCCTCTCTATATCTTCTTTATTGCGAAAACCCAGTTCGTCACCGACTTTGTGGCGGCGTACTTTTATAAGATATTTAAAATCTTCGCTCTTTACATGTAAAGAGTCTTTGCCTGCTTCTGCATTGAAAAGATATACCATTTTACAAAAACCACATCCACAGTGACATCAAAAGCACCAAAACAAATTCTGCCTGCAAAATTGTTCTTGCAAACGGTTTGTATGCGTTAAAAGCATGCTCTTTTTTCGTACTCAGATATTTCAGGGCTTTTAACCTTTTTGTTTCCAAAACAATCAATACAACACCTAAAAAAATCATAGCAATATTTTCTATACTGAAGTGCAGGTGCTTTGCCGCCATCATCACTATACCGGTAAACAAAAGCGAACCAAGTATTGTCATTGTCAAAGGTGTCAAATACAAAGAGTTGACCCTTTTGTATCTGGCAAGCTCCTGAGAACTTATCAGAAAAAAAAGATTTACAAAAATCATCACTAAAATTGCAACCGCAGACCAACTATGTAGGCTTAAACCCATATTATACATTTCATTCATAACGAAATTATATTATAATATGTCCATTAAACAAAGAGTCTGCACAAAGGATATACTATTATGACTGTAAGCATTGAAAAAGCACTCGAACTGATTTATACAAATACGAAACGAAAATCGCTCAAAATACTGCCCATTGAAGAAGCTTTGGGCTATGTACTTGCCGAAAATATTACAGCAACACACAATCTCCCGCCTTATGACAATTCCGCGATGGACGGGTATGCGGTAAAGATAGAAGACTCTGACAAATGTGTTACGGTGTCTTGTACAATTTTTGCAGGGGATGATTTTCAGGGTGAACTCAGACACGGAGAAGCCATCAAAATCATGACAGGAGCAAGAATTCCGCTTGGAACCCAGTGTATCGTACCGGTTGAAGATACACAGGAGTGCCAAAACGGTGTCAAACTTCCCGACAATCTTGTCATCTCAAAGCATATCCGTCTCAGCGGTGAAGATATCAAAAAAGAGACTCTCTTGCTCTGTGTCGGTGACAAAATCGATGCGCATCAGATTACACTGCTCGCATCCCAGGGCATCAGCCATGTCAAAGTGTACAAAAAGCCCCGTGTCGCTCTGTTTGCTTCAGGGAATGAACTGAAAATGCACTTTGAGCAGATTACAGAGTATCAACTCTACAATACAAATACACCGACTCTCCTCTCCCGTGTCAAAGAACTCGGCTGTGAAGTGGAGTTTATCGGTACTGCCGCAGATACCCTCGAAGATATTCATACACACATAAGGAGTGCACTTGACTGTGATTTTATCATTACAAGCGGCGGAGTAAGTGTCGGAGATGCCGACTTTACAAAAGAGGCGTTTGGCGCCTTCGGGTATGAAATTCTTTTTGACAAAGTAGCCATCAAACCTGGAAAACCGACTACTTTTGGAAAAATCGGAAACAAAGTCATCTTGAATCTGCCTGGAAATCCGCTCGCAGCAGCTCTAAATTTTGAGCTTTTCGGAAGAAGCATTATTTATGCAATGAGCGGACAAAAAGACAAATACATCAACCCCATTATTGCCAAAATGAAAAATGATGTCACACTGCGCGCAGGAAGAAGAACAGTCATTCCCGGCTATTTTGACGGTGAATATTTTACGGTTTGTGAGCAGTATGCTCCGGGAATGATTTCTCCTCTCGCAGAGGCGAACAGTTTTATCATCACTGATGAAAACTGTACAGAAATTCCAAAAGAAACCCCGGTAAAGACAATCAGTACAAAGTTCAGCTTCTGCAGTGCAGACTTTATACCTTTAAGTTAGCAGCGTAATTTTACAGCATCCCCATAGCAAGTTTTGCCTCTTCGCTCATCTTGCTTTGATCCCATGGCGGATCATACACCACCTCAACATCAAGTTCTTCAACAGAACCGTCTTCTATCGTATTGGCAATATTTTTCACCATATCTATAATGACCTGGCTCATCGAACAGGTTGGTGCGGTAAGCGTCATGACAACTTTGCATCTGTTTAATTTGCTCACCGGATCTTTTTCACACTTGACATCATAAATCAGACCAAGATTATAAATATCTACCGGAAGTTCAGGATCATATATCTTCTTTAACTCTTCAATAACCCGTGCTTCACTCTCCTTAGGCGTCACATCTCTTATATCACTCATACCACTTCCTCTTTGCATCTTTTTGCATAAGCATAGACTTTGTTTAAAAAAGCCTCTAAACTCTGTTGACGAACAGGGGAAAGGTGCTCGACTATTCCCAGTTTTTCAAGCTCTTTGGGATCAAAGGCAAGAATATCATCCACCTCCTGTCCGCTGAAAATATCTAAAAGCAGACTCAGCATTCCCTTTGCCATTTCACTGCTGCCCTCACCTCTTAAAACAAGCTTACCATCTTTACACTCACCGACAAGCCAGGCAGGAGAAGAACAGCCTTCTATAAATGTTGCTTCATTTTTTTCTTCTTCAGGCAAGACAGTGTGTTTTTTTCCCAAATCAAAAATATATTCAAACTTTTCGTTTGGTGTTTCAAACATCTCCAGATCTTCTTTGTAATAATTTACTTTGTCCCTAACACTCACAACTCTTCTCCAAACACAGTCTCACAGCAGTGATGGCAGGTGGCTATACACTCCAACTGTCCATGACCGTAATAAACCTTTTCAAAAGAGAGGTGCACATTTTCTCTTGTTTTTCATCTTCTATCGCATCAATGATTTCATTTGCAAAAGCCAAAATCAACATTTTTCTGGCCTCTTCAAGCATAATACCCCGTGAGCGGAGATAAAAAAGCTGTTGTGCATCAAGCTCCCCTATCGTTGAACCGTGACTGGCTTCCACATCATCTATATAAATTTCCAACTGTGGTTTACTCGCCATGTAGGCCCCGTCATTGAGTAAAACGGCCTGGGAGTTTTGGTAGGCTTTTGTACCGCTCCCTTCTGCTTTGATTTTAATGAGCGCATCAAAAATTCCCCGTCCGCTCTCTCCTAAAATTGTTTTTGCTTTTTGGGAACTTTGTGCATCTTTTGCAGCATGCACAATCTGCGAAACCGTGCCTCTTTTGCTCTCTCCCTTTGTATATAAAAGATGATGTGCCCTGAAATCACTTGAGTGCATCAGTTTTGCCTGTATTAACTGAAGCCCGTCGGCATTGCCAAAATCAAAACTGAAAAAGTCTGCACTGCTTTGTTCTGCCAGCTCTATATAATGCGAATGGACCGGTGTATAGATACCCTCAACGAGTGTTTCATCTTTTATAAAAGTGAATCGCGTATCTCTTTGAAGACGGATATCACAGCCGTAGAGCACCAAACTCTCTTTTGCATCACAGCCTATAAAAGATTCAGAAAGTGTCACTTTTATATTTGGTGCAGTCTGCACAACTACCCTGTAGGCAATAAGCGCATTTTCCTGGGTATATCTGTGTAAAATCTTTATGCTGCTGTCATTTTCAAAATTGATTTCAATGACTTCCAAAGAGAGCAGATGCCCAAGATAATAGAGCGGGTCAAAATGCTCTTCAGCAATAGTGCGCCTCTTTGTATAGCCGATTTTCAAGCCCTTTGGCGCACGTACTACAACACCGTCAACTATCTCCACAAAATCGGCTTCTTCAATTTCAGACTCTTTTTTTGCGATTGCTCTGTACTCTGCATTGAGGAGTTTTTCAATAGGAAAATACCGGTACTGCTCTGTTTTTTTCGTAGGCAGTCCGAGTAGTTGCAGACGGGATGCCGCAGCTGCTGTTTCTTGTGAGACCACAGAAGAAAGGTTTGCTAAAATATTGGCCAAAACTATCTGTTTCATTTTAAAACTCCTCAAGAGTTGTATATCCCTTCTCTTCCAACTCTGCCACAAGTTCAGGACCCGCAGTTTTAACAATTCTGCCGTCTTTGAGCACATGCACATAGTCAGGTTTCACATACTCAAGAATTCTGCTGTAATGTGTGATAATCAAAAAGGTTCTTTTCTCATCTCTGATTTTGTTAATCCCCTCACTTACTGCCCGCAGAGCATCAATATCAAGTCCGGAATCAATCTCATCCAAAATAATAAAATCAGGTTCAAGCATCAGCATCTGCAGTGTTTCGTTTCGTTTTTTCTCGCCGCCCGAAAAACCCTCGTTGAGTGAACGGGTAATGAGCTCAGGTTTCATTCCGAGTTCCGTTGCCAGACGCTTTGCTTCGCGTAAAAATTCTGCAGCGTTAAGCTCTTCTTTGCCTTCAAACTTTCTTTTTGCATTCACCGCTGTTCGTAAAAAATAGGCATTGCTCACACCCGGAATCTCTACAGGATTTTGAAAACTTAAAAATATACCTTTGAGCGCACGCATTTCCGGTGCTTCTTCAACAATACTTTCTCCTTTGTAAACAATATCGCCCTCACCGACACTGATATCATAATGCCCGACAATGGCTTTGGAGAGTGTCGACTTCCCTGCACCGTTTGGCCCCATAATGACATGAACTTTCCCTGTTTCGAGTGAAAGATTCAATCCTTTTAAAATATTTTTTTCACCTATATTTGCATGCAAATTTTTTATTTCCATCATTGTACTCATCCTACACTTCCCTCCAATGTTAATTCTAAGAGCGCTTTGGCTTCTACCGCGTACTCCATCGGCAGTTGGTTAAACACCTCTTTACAAAATCCGTGTACTATCATGCTCACAGCATCCTCTTCGCTGATACCCCGTTGACGCAGATAAAAAAGCTGTTCGTCGCTGATTTTTGTTGTTGTTGCCTCATGTTCAACCTTGGCATGGGCACTTTTGTTCTCCAGATATGGAAATGTATGTGCCCCGCACTCGCTTCCTATAAGCAGGGAGTCACATTCGCTTCGATTGTGTGCGCCTTCAGCTTTGGCCGCCATTTTGACTAGTCCGCGATAACTGTTCTGTCCCCGCATCGCAGAAATTCCTTTTGAGATGATGGTAGAACTTGTATTTTTTCCCAGGTGAATCATCTTTGTTCCTGTATCTGCCTGCTGTGCAAGCGTTGTCACGGCAACTGAATAAAACTCACCCACACTGTTGTCTCCCTGCAAAATACAGCTTGGATACTTCCAGGTGATGACGGAACCGGTCTCCACCTGCGTCCAGGAAATTTTCGCATTGTCTCCCTTGCAAAGACCGCGTTTGGTAACAAAGTTGTAAATGCCGCCTTTGCCCTCTTTGTCACCGGGATACCAGTTTTGAATGGTAGAATATTTGATTTCCGCATCCCTCATCGCAATCAGTTCCACAACAGCGGCATGCAGCTGTGAATCATCCCGCATTGGTGCGGAACAGCCTTCATTGTAGCTTACATAACTTCCTTCGTCTGCAACAATCAGTGTTCTCTCAAACTGTCCTGTGTTGAGTGCATTGATACGAAAGTAGGTACTCAACTCCATCGGACAGCGAACCCCTTTTGGAATGTAGACAAAGGTGCCGTCTGTAAAAACAGCAGCATTCAGGGCTGCATAATAGTTGTCATTCATCGGTACGACACTGAACATATACTTTTTAACGAGTTCAGGATAATCCTGCAGGGCCTCAGAAATAGAACAAAAGATAATCCCGTGCTTTTTCAATTCCTCAGAAAATGTGGTTTTTACAGAAACAGAATCCACAACGGCATCTACGGCAATCCCCTGCAGCTGTTTTTGTTCATCCAAAGGAATGCCGAGTTTTTTATAGGCTTCAAGAATTTTTGGATCAACTTCATCAAGAGAATTTGCTCCCTTTTTTGGAGCCGAAAAATAAGAAATTGATTGGTAGTCTATAGGTTCGTAAGTTACATGTGCCCAGTGGGGCTCTTGCATTTTCTGCCATTTTTCAAGAGCATTTAAGCGCCACTGCGTCATCCACTCCGGTTCATTTTTCTTTTGGGAAATGAAACGAACGGTTGTTTCATTTAACCCGGGAGGCAGTGTGTCCTGTTCTATATCTATCTCAAATCCGAGTTTATACTCGCCCGAGACAGCTTTGTTAATCTCTTCCTGTGCCATATCTCTTCTCCTTTTATACCAAAAGAACAGTGTTTTATATTTTTGTTTGCTTTAAGTATAGCACTCTATTATTAAAAAATATTAAGAGGGCTCAGACACTTGCAGGATTTAAAAAAGTTTCTCCTCTTTTTATCTTTTCAAATAGGTCTTTATCTTTAAAATCCTCTAAAACCTGCACAGAAAAAACAATCTCTTCAAGCTTGATTTCACCCATGTTTTTTGAGTGGGCATCTTCACGAAAACATTGTGCATAACCTGTGGCGGTTTCATGCACTATGACGCTCTCAAGGCGTACTTCTTTTTCTCCGTTTTGTGTTGATGTAAGCGACAAAAGTCTCTCTATCATTACAAAAATGACGCGTGAAAACTGCTCTGCAGAAGGCGACACAGGCAGTTGGACCCAGCGCGCAGAGTGTTTTTTCATATCACGGACAAACTCCGGATCATCATCACGCCACAGAGCAATCGCATGATCAAAACTCTCCACGAGATCTTTCATGTTTTGCTTCATCAGTCCAAAATCATAGACCATCTGTCCGTTATCCAAAAAGTTGGATGCAAAAAGCAGTTCCACTTTGTAAGAGTGCCCGTGAATCGAACTTCTGCATTTTACAGTTGAGCATCCCCGTACAATATGTGCATTTTCAAATTTAAAAAGTTTTCTGATAATCATGATAAATCCCTCTTGTTCACCTATTTTTAAAGACACAAAGCCGGCACTGAAGTACCGGTTCCGACAACACTATTAAGTTAAGAAAACTAATGCTTTCTTGGAACCGGTAGTTCAGTGCCGGCTGTTGCAATAGCCTTGCCACTCTCAGCCCGGACTGCAGAAAAAAATTTAGTTTTTCTCTCAAATCATGTTTGAGCATTAAAGTACGGATTCCGACAAAACATATGAAACTGCCTTGATGCTATACACCTTTGTTGGCATCCCAGATTCTTATGTGCAGTCTGTCACTGAAATTGTACCCCTTTGCCTTGCAGAACTCTATCAGCGGTTCGGTATTTTCTTCCAACTCTTTTTTGCTTCCTGCTACAGGCATACAGTAAACCTTGGTATGAGGGGAATGTATGGTGACGCTTTGTATCTCCTCTTCCAGAGCTATATTTATAGACTCTTTGTCAATGGAAAATTTAAAAAAAGCATCTTTTGCATTTGCGGCAATATTGTAAATCACATCACCGCGCAGACGTTTACTCAGGGATTCCCCAGAATTAAAAAGCTTCACTGACAGAGCAAACACACACTCTTTGTATACAGGATATTTTTCAAAATCAACCGCTAAAGAACCGTTTGTTTCAAAAGTTATCTGATGTCCCTTTGCCACCAGGGCTTCCAAAAAAGCAACAAAGAGTGTATCGTTGGCATAAATCAGAGGCTCACCGCCTGTCAAAACAATGTCTACCGCTTCGGGCAAATCATACAAAGAGAGAATATTGAGCAGTTCTTCTACTTTATAAACAGGCACCCAACTCTGTAAAAAATGCTCTTTATTGACGGCATAAACAGTATCACAGCCGACAACTTCTGTACCGTCGTTTGCTGTCTCTTTACACCCGAAACCTTCGCACTTCATATTGCAGCCGCCGAAACGGAAAAAAAGAGAAGGCGTGCCTACATACTTGCCCTCCCCCTGAATAGAGTAAAAATGCTCAACGAGGTAGATCATCCACCCGTCTCATAAAAAGCCCGGTTGGAAACTTCATCATCTTCTCCACCCCAGCGATTCTTTTCCGGTTTTGTACGCACAACCTCTTTTAAAACAGCTGCTGCCCCTTTGATATCACCCTTTTTAATCGACTCCGCAATGCTCATTGCCTCATCAAAATACAGGCACGGTATCAGATTACCCTCGGCAGTCAGTCTTATACGGTTGCACTGCTTGCAAAAATCATCTCCGTAGGGTTCAATTATACCAAACCGGTATCCGTCTTTCATTCTGTAATAATGCGATGGCGAGGCACCGTCAAAACCTTCATCTTCAAATTCATATTTTTCTCTGAGAATTTCCAGAAGCTCTGATGATTTCAGCCCTGAAATATCCGCTTTGGCAAATTTGTTTTCCATATACTCTATAAAACGCACACTCATATCACGCTCTTTGCAATACTCCAGCACATCCACAATCTCATCAGCATTCATGTTTTTCATAGGTACCATGTTTACTTTGACTTTCAGCCCTACTTTGAGTGCCTCATCCACGCCTTCAAGTACATTTTTCAAAACATCTTTGCCCGCTATAGCCTGTGCCACTTCCGGTTTAAGGGTATCAATACTGACATTAATGCGTTTAAGCCCTGCATCTTTAAGCCGCTGTGCCGTGCCTTTGAGCAAAAAGGCATTGGTTGTCATTGCCAAATCTATCGCAGGTTCATAATCATAAATCATTTGATAAATTTGTCCAGAATCTTCGCGCAAAAGCGGTTCTCCGCCTGTAATGCGAATCTTTTTCACACCCTCGTCAATAGCCACTTTCATAAATTCAAACAGCTCTTCAAAGCTCAATAAGTTTTCTTTTGGAACCCATGAAAACGGTTTTTCGGGCATACAGTACTGACATCTAAAATTACATCGTTCGGTTACAGAAACTCTTAAATAATCTACCACTCTGTCATAGCTATCAATAAGCATTATATTTCCTAATTTTAATTATTGTCATTATATCTTTTAGAGTTGATGCACTTCTTAATCAACTTCAATTTCTACAGTTGCGCATATTATATCATGCAATGCTTTTTTGTCTTTTCTGTAAAATGGAATTGCTAATCCTAAAAGAATTGTTGCAGAAAACAAAAAAGCTATAAAACGGCACAAAGCCCGAAAAAATCCTATATTTTTATATGTTTTATCGTCAACTACTTTAATTTTATAGGCTTTTTTTCCCGGAGTCTGTCCAAATTTTGCCAGAAGAACGGCGTAAATCAATCCATATGTTGCTACCCCGAAAAATGGTGCCCATTGCGAAGACTGAAATGCTTCTTTGCTTCCCATCACAATATAAGCAATAATATATAAAATAGGTGCATATATCATAAACAAGTCGGTAATGAGTGCTTTTATTCTATCCGGATAACGCGCATAGCGTATGTGAGGTCTCTTTTGTTGTTGTTTTTGATGTTTTGTGTTTTTTTTGATATCTCTAAATCTCATAAAAAGATTATATCAAAGCTTAACTTTAGGAGGGGTAATAGCGCAGTGTTATTAAGTGAAAAAAATTAATACTTTTTCGGAACCTGTACTTCAGTACCGGCTATTGCAATATTCTTTGCCACTCTCAGCCCGCACTGAAGTACGGGTTCCCAAAAGTCGCTTAACTTAATAACATTGATTGTAATAGCCAGGGAATGGATTCCCACACAAAGTATGGAAACCCAAAGAAAAAGACTAGTGCAAGTCTCTCCACACTTCTTTTTTCCAAAGAATAGCAAATATTGCAAAGATAATAATATATATCATAACATATTTACCGATTTCTTCTCTTTTGTGACGTTTGGAATCTCCGACATTTTCAAGATGCTCAATCACTTTATCAGCAGCTTCTGCAGTCACACCTACACGAGGCATCGCAGTTCCTTTAAGATACGCTTGAGGATCTTCAACAAAAGTTTTGATGTAGTGCTCTCCGCGAGAACGGATATACATACTTAAATCCGGTGGCAAGGTACCGAGATATTTTGTTAAAGCGTCTTGATAATCAAGCACTTTTGTTTCAAATGCCAACTCATCCTGTTTGTGTTTGAATGTCGGTTTTTCTCCGATTTGTGTCCACGGTGCATGAAGCTTTCCGTCTAAATTATACTGATAATGAATTGCATGACATCGTCCACAAGCAACTTCAAATGCCATATTTGGCGTTAATTTCTCTTGCGGTACTGCAATTGACTGTAAGTAGGCAACCATGTCAGCCACTTCCTGATCCATATCTCCGCCGGCTCCGTAGAACTGTGGCATCGGATAAGATTTACCACTTTTTTCATTGTATTTATGCTCAAGCATTAAAGCATGTGCAGGGTTTTTAATGAGTGCCGCTAAAAATTTAGCATCGAAGACAACTCCTGCATTTGATAAATCCGGTGGGTTTACACCGTAGCTTTGTGCTGCAGTTACAGGATCCATCGGAGCCGGCATACCGGCAACCTCAATACTGTGACAACCAACACAGGCACCTGCACCCATGACCAGGTCTTTTCCACGTGCAGCATCACCTTTTTTTGTCAATGCCGGTAAATCTTTGTATGTAAACCCTTCACTTTCTATGTGTTTGTGCATTTGCGAATGTGCAAACGGTTCAACCAAATAGTATGTCACAAGAGTAAATACAGTTACGACCACTAATATAAATAATTCTTTCACTGTTTACTCCTTAAACTTTTTTTTCAAATTTTGTGATAAATGGAAGTATAATCCATAAACCGATAAACGTTATAGCCGCGTAAAAACCGATAGCGCTAAACACACCTTCTGGCGGAACTTTACCCATTGCCGTCAGTATAATCATGTCAATCAACATTGCCCAGAACCAGTATTTGAACAGACCTCGACGTGACGCAGGCACTGCATTTGGGCTTCTGTCTAAAAATGGTAACAGAAAGAAAATTACCTGTGCAAAAGCAAATGCAATCAGTCCAACATCTGTTGAAAATGGACGTAAAATCTCATAAGACCATAAGAAATACCACTCAGGATAAATATGCGCAGGCGTCTTCAGACCGTTTGCAGGGTCAAAGTTTACAGGGTCCATTGCAAAATCATAATGATAAAAGACAAGATAAAAGAAAAGAATGAGGAAAATTCCCACAACCATCATATCTTTTGCCAAAAAGTCATTCATAAAACGAATTACTTTTGAATTTGCTTTGTCGCCGGCCAAATATTTTTTCGCTTCAGCATCAAAGTCAATCTCTTCACCGTCCTGGTTGTTTACATGTGGAATACGAAGCGCACCGAAGTGTAATCCGATAAGACCGATAATTGCCAAAGGAATCAACAATACATGTAACATAAAGAAACGATTTAAAAATGCTTGAGCAGGAATATAATCTCCGCGTATCCACTCAACTAAGCCATCAGCATGTAAACTACCACCAGCAAAAAGATTTGTAATAACCATACCAGCCCAATAAGACATTTGACCCCATGGGAGCATGTATCCTGAAAATGCTTCTGCTGAAAACGCAACAAATAAAAGCATCCCTGAAATCCAAATCATTTCACGACCGTTCTTATATGAACCGTAATATATCCCTGTGAACATATGAATGTAGATTATCAGGAACACTACAGATGCCGCTACACCGTGAACATGTCTCCATAACCAACCGTAACCGACTTCCTGCATTATCGTGTAGTTTACACTGTCAAATGCCAAATCAATATTCGGTTGATAATACATCAGTAAAAAGATACCCGATATCAATAACAGTCCGAATGTAATCGCAAGTATCATACCCATTGCCCATAAAAAGTTAATATTTTTAGGAATCCAATACTCCGTAGCTAAAACACGGTTAAGCGTATCAATCGCAAGTCGTTGATTAAGCCAATCGTGCAAATTTTTTGCTTTTGTAAAATGTGCCATTTATCTTCCTTTGCTTATGCTTTTAATGTTATGCCATTTTCAAGCATCTTCTTATATTCAGGTCCTTCTTCACCTAAAACCAGTTTGTCTCCATCAATTTTAAATGGAGGAATATCAAGCCCACGCGGTGGCGGAGCTTTTGTCACCTCCCCTGTAAAGTCATACATACCACCATGACATGCACACAAAAAGCTTTTTTCGTCAGGATTGTACCCAGGGATACAACCAAGATGTGTACAAAGACCAAGACATACTAAAAAGTAATCATTTCCAATTTTAATAAGTCTCTCTAAATCTTTAGGATTTTTTTCTGCTTTTTTAACCATCTCTGCAGTTTGCTTTAAAACGAAAATAGGCTTCCCTCTCCATTTTTCTGTTACCAACTCATTCTCTTTATACTGCGACATATCAAGAGTAGTAAATCCGGCTGCTTTGACGCTCGGTAAAGGATCCCATGATCTCTTCATCGCGTACAATGAAGCGACAGCACCCACACCGGCAACAGCACCAAACGCTTTGCCCATAAAACCTCTACGGCTATTATTTTTCATGTTTTCTCTCTTCTTTATTCAATTTTCAATCCTTATTATATACCAAATAAGTTTTAATTATTTATAAATTTAAGCTTTCCTTTAGAAAGTTTGCTGTTTTGTTACTATTTTTTTCAATTATTTCATAATTTCTCGTAAAAACAGTCTCTAATATCACATTTAAGTGATTTTTATCATAATTATAAACGACAGGAATATTTAAGCTTTCAAACAGAGGAATAAAATCCCGTGTGTAATCTTCTCTCTGTATATAAACAGGTTTCCCGCCAGAGGCTAAAGAATCCAGCACTGCCTGTGGCGAAGCTGTAACTAAAACTTCACTCTGCATTATCATTTCATCATACTCTTCAAATTCGAAATAATGAACGAATCTTGTTTTTAACATTTCTTCATAATCTAGAAAATAATAAAATCCAAGCTGCAAATGTGGACGTAAATCTTCTATAAAATCTAAATGTTTTTCCAAATCTTTTTCATAATCATCATCTCCGAAAAAATAGGAGAGTGGTACTGTCTTTTCTTTACATGTAAAGTATTTGTCAGCTACAACCACGGCTTTGCAGATACCTTCATCTTCCAAATAGGGAGAGAGCAAAAATTCACTCTCCGCTTTTACCTCATCAGGCTTATCGCTGATTCTCACAAATCTTGAAAAATAGTTTCGCATATCCTCAAGCATGACAGGATTTGCCTCTGCAGAATCAAAAATCAGCTTGTCGCCATTATGGGCAATTTGGGGGATATTTCTGACAACATCAATCCCCACACTCTTTTGTATGCCAAAATCACGTGCCGCCTGTGCAATGCGATAATCACTTGTCAACAGTGTAATATCTTCATCTTTTAAAGCATTGAGTATCGCCACTGCCCTGCGAAATCTGTCCAGGCCTATTCTGTGCCCCGTATGCACATAATAAAAAGTTCTCATAGTTTTTTTGCAGCCATTGTCATATCTATTAAAGTTTGAGAATTATAATTTTTCATCTAAAAAACCTTATTTTTGGTAGCATTGTACTATTTATGAGATTAAAAATATACATATCTTGCATCTAATTTATGAAATAAAGCTTGATAAATATTCAATAAAGTATGAGAATATATCTGTTTATTTTACTATTGTATAATTTATCTATTATGATTACCTTTCCACAACGCAAGATAAAGAAGAACTACCGCTCAGTAACAGGGCACTTTCCAAGTGTTAAGAATAATAAATCTATCGCCTATGAATCCAAAATGGAAAAGATCTTTTTCTTAACCCTTGAATTTGACGATGATGTTACATCCTACCAAGAGCAACCGCAAATAACAATTGATTTTCAAAACAGAACCAAAATATACAGTGCTGATTGTTTTGTAAGATATACTTCCGACTCAAACAAACAAGACAGCCTCATTGAAGTAAAATATACTCAGGAACTTGAAAAAAAGCGAGAGTATTTTGAGGAAAAGTTTACATCTATTCAAGAGGCATGTAAAGAGTTAGCAATTAATTTTTCTGTTTTTACGGAGCAACAATATTCACAGACCTATATTGATAATATAGATTTTCTTTACCGCTACAAAACGCATGACAGAGAAAGCCATTATGATGAGCAGATATTATCACTATGCACTACAGACAAGCTTACGGCATCAGAGCTGGCCAATAATATTACGACAGATCCAAAAGAACTCATAATTATCTCCAATGCTATTTGGGGCTTGGTAGCCATTGGAAAACTCAGAGCAGACCTATATGATACAAAAGTCAGTATGAATTCCTTTATAGAGTTGTCCTTATGAGTATTATTCGTTTTGATATAGGGAAGCAGTTTACTTGCAAGGACACAATATATGTCATTAAAGGCTATGCATCTTTTAATGAAGTGTTAGCAAAAGAGATACATCCTCCTTATAAAGAAAGTATCATAAAAGTCAGCGAGATTATAAAAGAGTCTAAAAATGCAGTTGCTATCGAAAAAGAGCTTGTTGACGTTAGTGAAACAGAATTTGCCGAAGCAAAAGAGCGCTATCTCATCATCAAGCCGCTTCTTGAACTTGAAAAAAGAACCACAAAAGATGTTCAAAAAATTGCCAAACAACATAAGAAGAGTACAGCAACTCTCTATAGATGGATACAAAAGTTTGAAACATACGGTACCGTTAGTGCTCTAAGCAATTCATTTAACCATTGTGGCGGCAAAGGAAAAAGCAGACTTAATCCGTCCGTAGATACCATTGTTCAATCCGTCATTGATGAACTATATCTTCACAAACAACAATACCCACTCTCATTCATATATTTAAAAATTGAAAATAAATGTAAGAACCTAGGACTAAAAGCACCAAATAAAAATACTGTACGGAATCGCATCAAGCAGCTCAATCCAAAACTTATCGCAAAACATAGAAAAGGTTTAAATGTTCGTGATACCAGAGGTACTCCCAGAAGTTTTCCCGATGTTCATATGCCTTTGGATGTGATTCAGATAGACCATACACCTATGGATGTCATAATTGTCGATGAAGAATCTCGTAAAGAGATAGGAAGACCGAGTATTACTTTAGCGATTGATGTGTATAGCAGAATGATTTTTGGCTTTTATATCTCACTTGAAGCACCAAGCTATTTCAGTGTAGGACAAGCACTACTTAATGCCATCTTACCAAAAGATGATCTGCTCAAATACCATAATATCACCGGTGAATGGCCGGTATATGGATTACCTCGAGCCATTCACATGGATAATACCGCAGAGTTTCGTAGTAAAAGTCTTCAAATGTTTGCAGAAGAGTACCGTATTACACATATATTGCGTCCAGTAGCAAGACCTGAGTTTGGAGGGCATGTCGAGAGTGCCATTAAAACAGCTATGAAAACCGTCCATATTCTGCCGGGAACTACTTTTTCCAATATAGCCCAAAAAGGTACTTACAACTCCCAAAAAGAAGCTGCTTTAACACTTAAAGAACTTGAACAATGGTTTTTGGAATTTATCGTCAATATTTACCATAAAACTGAACACACCTCCATCGGGATGACACCTGAAGAGAAGTTTTATCAAGGAATGCTTGGTGTCGGTGAGGGAGCTATTCCTTACCTGCCAACCGTTCCGGCCAATACACTTAAGCTGAGAATGGCACTATTACCTGCCATGCAAAGAATGGTACAGAAAAATGGTATCACCATTGACCACATTACCTATTTTTCAGAGACTCTTCGTAAATGGATTATCCCTGTAAGCTATAAAACAATAACAAAAAACATTCAACCAAAAAAAGTAATATGCAGAAGAGATCCAAGAGATATCAGTAAAATCTATGTGTATGATGACGAGATTAATGACTACATTATAGTACCCTATGCAAATATCAAACGACCGGCTATAAATCTCAAAGAACTTCGCCGAGCAATCTCTGAAGCGAAAAAAACAGTAACAGGTCGAGGTATAGAGTCTCATGATATCTTTGAGGCCCATGAACGGCTTTATCAGTATGCCGAAAAATCAAAACGGGAACAAAAATCAATAAGACGCGCAGCCAGTTCCAAAAAACATATGAAAAGAACAATCGAGTTTGAAAAGAAACAGATACCTGAAATTTCTCCGCCATCCAATACGACACTACAAAACAATGATATAGATGATGACGATGATTTTGAATATTATACGGTAGAGTAGGAAATTTTAATGCAAAGAAGACTGACAAAAAAAGCACGCGAACATCTCAACAAAAGTGATGAAGAGAGAATCAGATGTTGCAAAGAAGATGTTTGGATAGGCTACAATGCTGCCGTAACACTCCTTGATATACTTGAAGACAAATTTAATGACCCCAAACAACTTCGTCATGAAGGACTTCTTATCTATGGAGACCCACATAACGGAAAAACGGCAATACTGAGAAAATTTTATGACAGGCATAAAGCTACCCTCGATAAAGTTGATGAAAACGGTGATACGGTTTATGAGATACCTATCCTCTATCTTGAAGCTCCCAACAGTCCAAATGAGAGTAAGCTCTATAGCTATATTCTTGATCAATTATGTGTTCCACACAAAGGAACGGAAAAGGTCTTGGAAAAAGCGAGACTTGTAGAGCACTATCTCAATAAATTAAATACAAAGATGATTCTCATTGATGAAATTCACTCTGCTCTAACCGGTAACCTTACCAAACAGCGTGCTTTTGTCAATGACCTTAAACTACTCAGCAATAAACTCTCACTCACTATTATATTGGCCGGTACACGAGAAGCACACTCTGCACTCAACATAAGCGGTGAGACAAGTTCCAGATTCCCATCGATTGAACTTCCAAGATGGAACAATGACAAAAAATTTCGCTCATTTGTTGCGACTTATGAAACCTGTCTTCCACTCAAAGAGGCTTCCAACCTCGTTACAAACACTGAGATTATGAGTGCACTTTACTATGCATCTGAAGGTCTTATCGGTCGTACCGTTAACTTACTCAAAAAAGCGGCAGTCAAAGCAATACGATCCGGTAGAAAAAAAATTATTCTTGAAGATATAGAATATATGCCAACCCTCTCCTAAATGTATAAACGCAATCGAGAATGGATAGCAAACTACAAGTTTCACATTGTTCCAAAAATACTCCCGGATGAACTGCTGAGTTCTTGGCTGACCCGTACTGCATTTGCACACGGTAGAACACTTTCTCTTTTTACAACAACATACATCAAAAATGAAGGAGCCAATCTTAGTAGAATCGATCTTGATTTTAGATATGACGAGCAGTTATTGAACTTACTCTCCAATAAAAGCCAACTTCCAATTTCAGAGATTCTCAAAATGTCACTCAGAAGCGAAGAGGGGTACCTCTTTACATGCAATGAATGTCTCTACCCTCCAAAACAGATAAGAAAACTTCTCGATAAACGCACACATTTTGGGTTGATATTCTGTCCTGTATGTCTGCGAACCGACAAAGTTCCTTATTTTCGTAAACAGTGGCGATACCTCTTTTATAATGCCTGTCCCAAACATCAGGTTTATCTTGTAGATAGATGCGGTAAATGTTTTGAGAGAGTACGGTTTCATAAAATGGCTTTGAATGATGCAATCGCCTACTGTCATAACTGTGGTAGAGATCTGCGAAAAACGCGACCAAAAAAAATCAATGAGATTCATCTTTATGCACTTGAAGCTATCAGGTGGTTTGAATCAGGACTTAAAAACGGTTACTTTACCTTACAAGGTATGCAAGTACACACACTGTGGATTTTTCAGACTTATACAATTTTTTATGCATTAATCAAATCTACTAAAAAGTTCAAACTAAGAAATTTTCCACTTTTAACAGAGTACAGAGAACTCCAAGCGAAATTACAACGATATAATTCTAAAAAAGCATCGCTTATTTATGAAAACTTTTTACTTACTGCAATGGTATATCACCTTTTTCAAAACTTTCCCAAAAACTTGCAGAGTTTTATAAAAGATAACAACTTAACACATAGAGATTTTACACACGGATTTAAAAATATGCCATTTTGGTATCTAAAAACCCTTGAAGAACTTGTGCCTGTGCAAAATAAAACCGGTAGAGATATTAGTGAATCTGAAGTCATAGGAGCTATTAACTATCTCAAGCAAAATAATCAAAAAGTCACCCAACAAAGTGTTGCAGAGATTGTGGGATGCCATTTTAGCATCCATAAAGGATTTGTTAAAACTTATCAGTTTCTTGTAAAGAAATCTAAAATTGTTTAAAACAATTATATAAATGTATAAAACACATTTAAAATAGTATTTTTTACATTTAAATATGTATAAAATAATTGATTTTATGTATATATTTAGATATAATACATACCCTTAATTTAATAATTTTTTGAATATAATTCCGCATGGATTATGCAGAATTTAAAAGACAATTAGGAAAAGCTTCTTTAAATACTAAAAGCTTTGCAGAATTAGTGGGGATGAAACAATCTTCCATTACAAACTATAAAAAAAAAGGTGAAGTACCAAATCATTTGGCAATTATCGTATTTTTAATGGGTGAAATGGCAGAGAATAAAATTGATTTTAAATTAAAGCTAAAACAACTAGATATGAAAGAACCTGTTAAAAGACCAAAAGCATTTGGAAGAAATAAGGATGGTAACTCTGAAAACTAATCATTTACAAGAACAAATAGATACAACTATAAATCTTTTAAGAACACAATACTTAGCTGATGATAGGCCTTGGGTGGTTACTTACTCTGGAGGGAAAGACTCTACATGTGTTTTACAATTGACTCTAACTATGTTGCAAGAACTGCATAAAGAAGGCAAAGATACCAAACATACTTATATTGTTTCATCTGATACAACTGTAGAAATGCCAATCATTGAAAAATACTTAGAATCAAAACTCAATGAAATTTCTGATTTTGCACAAAAATCAAACTTAAAATTGTCATGTCATAAACTAAGTCCAGATATAGAAGACTCTTTCTGGAGTCTTATGCTTGGTAAAGGATATCCCGCACCAACAAGTACATTTAGATGGTGTACAGAAAGACTTAAAATTGACCCTGCAACAGATTTTTTAACAAACCTTGTCAATAAACACCAATCCATTTTAATGCTCTTGGGTGTAAGAAGTGCAGAATCTCAAGCCAGACAAGCTTCTATAGAAAAGAGAAAACTCAACCAAAGAGGCTTATCTCCTCACGAAAATATCCCTGATGCCTATGTCCTATCTCCTATTAAACATTGGTCAAATGAAGATGTTTGGACATATTTAAGTAATACAAAAGAACTTACTACTCCTCTGCCTTGGAGTGACCATAGCTATATGATGAGCCTTTATGATAAAGGAAGTGGGGAAGGAGATTGTAATATTGCTCTCAATCCTGAATCTCCAAGTTGTGGAAAAACACGATTTGGCTGTTGGGTTTGTACTGTTGTAGAAAAAGACCGTTCAATGGAAGGGATGCTTAAAAATGGTGAAGAGTGGATGACACCATTATGGAGTTATAGAGAATTACTCTATGAATGGAGAAAACCAGATTCAGGAAAAAGAGATACACGCAGAAGAAATGGAATGCTTGGTCCCGGACCTTTTTTACCACAAACAAGACGAGAACTGCTTGAAAGATTATTAGAGGTAGAAAAGCTAGTAAATAATAATTATCATTCAATGAAAAAAGATTCACCAGACTATAACTCTCAAGAACACATTGGACTTATCCAAGATGATGAAATACAACTTATACAAAAGTATTGGGATGGTGATGGAGATATCAAAAAAAGTGCCTTTCGTATAGCCCAAAAATATGGAAGATTGATGAATGAAAGTATAGAAACTCCACTTAGAGCTAAACTAGAAAAATATGAAGATAAATTAAATATTGATCTGTTTGAAAGAATTTATGAAATAGAAGCATATAGAAAAAACATCTCTACAAGATATGGAGTGATTAAAGATATCGAAAAAAGAGTTGTTGACTATTACAAAGGTGAGTATCGTGAAGCTAACTAGTATAACTATCAACAATCTTTTTTCATACAATGGAAAACAAGAGATACCTTTTAGCCCTATTACATGTATAATTGGTTCTAATGGTTTTGGAAAGACTTCTATACTTAATGCCATAAAATTAGGTCTTGGACATCATAATGGAGCCCTAGAATCAATACTCAATAATAATGCAAAAGAACCATATTGTAGTATATCTTTAGTTTTTGACATCTTTACAATAAAAAGAGAGTGGAATTTTTTAGATAATATAGAAGAGTCTTTACTCATAAAATTTACTGATACGGAAGATAAAGACTTAGAAGGTGCAGAAGCAGAACACTTCATTGAAAATAAAATACCAAAGTTTCTAATTGATTTTCTTTTTTATGATGGAGAAGTTGGAAGCAATCTTTTCTTACTCTCACAAACAAAACTAAAAAATCTTTTTGATTATGTTTTTGACCTTGACCTGCTAGATTATGTATATAAAGATTCTTTGCAAGTTGCTAAAAATCTTTTAGCACAAAATAGTGATGAAGAGAGCATAAAACTTACACAATTTGAAAAAGAGCGTTTTGAACTAATGCAAAAAATAGAAGATGATACAGAATCTCTTCGTTCTAAAAAGAAGAATTACAAAGCAAATCAACTAAATATCCAAAAACTAGATACTCAAATACGAAATCGTAATCGTAAGATAAAAGAACTTCATAAAAAACAAGACACAAAGATACAAGAGCTTCAAAATCTTTCTGCTAAATTTAAAGAACTCATCCTCTTTGAACTTCCACTTCTACTCAATCCTACTCTCTTTAAAGGATTAAAAAGTCGTTCACACTCTCCACTCTCTCTTAATGACGAGCAACTCTTTAATAATAATTTTAAACGCTTTTTAGAAGAGATTGGAACTTCTTTAGCCTTGGAAGATGCTCTTAGTGCTTTCAAATCTCTTATGCTTACAGAATCATCTACAATAGAATTATCACTTTCAAAAAAAGAGTTTAAAAAACTCCTAGAGGAGATGAAAAATCTACAGTATGAGATAAAACAAATAAACTTAAAGATACAAGAAAGTGAAACAAATGCGATGGAGAAAGAGATAACTCGTTCACTTATAGAAGATAGAGATGACAAAATAGCAAAACTGCAAGAAGAAGAACAGACTATTTTAGATTTGGAAAATAGTCTTGAAAATGATAAAGAAAGGCTCAAGGAAATAAATAAAAATCTATCTCTTCTCTTTAAAGAAAATCAAGATAAGTATGCTTTTGTTAAAGGTTATGAAGAGCTTCTTGAGGTTTCTAATGTAGCCCAAAAAGTCTACAAAGAGGAACTAAGCGAGAAATTGGAAATTTTTAATAAAACTTTAGCAAAAAACACTACCTCTTTTTTAAAGCAATATAAACATATAAAAAAAATATATATCGATGAAAAACATCGTATTGTTATTAGTGATGGAGAAAAAATACTTGATACAGAACTACTCTCAGCAGGACAAAAGCAGGTACTGAATTTCTTAATAGTAAAAAGTATTTTAGAGTATAAAGAGTTTGCATCATTTGTAATGGTTGACACTCCTTTTGGAAGACTCTCAAATGCAAATAAAAAGCTTCTCTTAGAAGAGTGCTACTTACAGTTTGAAAATCTTATACTTTTACTTACAGATAGTGAATTCGAGTTCGTCAAATCTCAAAGTTTAAAATACACAACCTACCAAATAACACGAAATGAATTAGGTTCACAAATAGAGGTAGCATCATGATAAGAACAACTCAAGAGATAGAAAACTATATCTTACTACTCAGCAAAGCCCTTAGCTTAGAAGGTGAACCCAAATGGGTCTATCTACGTTTTATGCTAAATATATCTCTCTCCCTTCAAAAAGATGAATTTGATAATGTAGAAATAGAACACTATGATGGTAAAGAGTATAGACTTGAACAAATTACAGGTGAAGGAAAAGGGAGTGAGGACTATACAAAGTTTTATTGGGATGCTATAGAAGTTTTTAATAACATCACTATTACTTCCAAAAAAGACCTAGAACAACACCTCCAAAAACATATCTTTAGAGGATATTACATACTTAGTTCTTCTTTGAAGTCAGATAGTAATATTTTTGATTTTATGTTGCAGGAATTTTAGTATCTCTTAATTTCCACTTTCCTTTACCAGTTTTCATGAATAAGTCTTTCTTTCCTAGATACAAATCTGCATCGGATGAATAATAATAAATAGCTTTTCTTATTGATGACTTCCATGATGCAGTAAGCTCTCGTATTGTATTTTGTTCAATATATTTATATATTTCATTTAAAGATGCTTCTCCACCAAGTTTTTCAAATGCTTCTTTTACTTCAATGTCCCAGCTTAATTGCAAAAAAGAATTAATATTTCGAATCTCTTTAATATGATTTTGTATAACTTCTGTATTGACTAGTTCTGTACCATGAACTAATATATTTCGAAACTTCCTATTATCTTCAACCTTATATAACAGCTCATCAACTAAATAGCCTTTTTCTCCTATAGCCTTTAAATTTATCATAAAATTATTACTCTCCATTCCAGCTAGTCTATTTATTTGCTTTTCCAAATTATTCCATTCATTCAGAAATAGTCCAATATGTTCATTTGTATTTACTACAATAGTTTTTGATAGCTGTTCTTTATCTTCAGCCTTAATTTCTATACTATCAATTTTAATAAATGCTTGTTCAAGTTTTTCTTCAATATCATTAACTAAATCTTGAATATCTTGATAATTTCCAACTGTAAAATGAGAAGTATGGGCTATTTTATTTCTTAATTCATATAAACGTTCCCATCGTTTTTTTAAATATTCATCATCACAATCTATTTTATTTTTAAAATATTTATCCCAATTTGATTTTGGTATATAACTTTGAAGTTCAAGAGGTGTAATACTTTTATCTATTGTTTCAATTCTTTCCAAGAGACGAGAAATATCCTCATCATGATAAGCCTTAAAAAGAAAGTCACCTAGATGTATAAAATCTAACTGTTGTAAAACATCAATATACTCTTTTCTTTTAGTTTTATCCAAAACTTCTTTTATTTGATTAGGTGAACTTTCATTAATCCAATTCTTACCTACATTAATTATCATAAAGTATGTTATAAATTTTCTCATTAAATTTTCAATCTTATGAATCAATGCATAAGACAACTGCGAATAATGAAAAGATAAATCATCTCTTAAAGTTTCAATAATAGACTTATTTTCATAAAAAATATATTTTAACCTTCTTAATAATTGCTTATAACCTGGTAAATATTTTTCTTCGCCTTCAAATTCTAAAGTAATATAAAAAAAATTTTGAGTCTTTCCTTTTACTTTCCCTCGTTTTACTTGATAACCATAAGGCTTTTTCCCAAAAAAAATCTTATTCTTTTGAATTTTGAATTCTTTATCATCTTCAAGAAATTCATTAAACCTTATCACAGAATTACATAGTTTATAAAAACCTGGAGAAGTTTCCTTATCAACTATAATTAAATATTCATTTTGTAATTTCATCTTATGCTCGAAAAATCTTTAAAGCCATTGCCACCATGTTATCTACCGATTGTAAAATATCATCTTCTGTCCAACTTTCTTTCCTACCTATTTCACTTAACATGTTAACTGTTGTATTTGTATAAATTTCTTTTTTTTCTTCAAAAGTTTTATCACCAGCAATTGTATTTTGAGCAGGATCCATTAAACATAAATTGCCTAATTTATTTTTTAATGGTTCTAAATTTTCTATAATTTTCTCCCCACTTGCACTTCTAGGATATATGTGTTCAATAGAAGTATCACTAAAAGGATATATTCTACTTTTATCAATACAATCATCACTCCATTCAGAACCATATTTATAGCATTTATAATAATACTCAATATTTAAAAGAAAGTATCTTATTTTTCTATTATTTGTGGAATTATCTGAATCATATTCTAATGCTTTCAAGTTAAAACTAAAAGTCATATCATCTGCTTTATCATCTAGCAATCTATTTAATTTAGTTCTTAAACTATTTATATTATATCTACCAGGTCTTCTTCTAATTTCAATAGCTTCATCTTGATATATTTTTTTTAAAGGTGTTGCGTGACCATTACAAATAATTTTATATCTAAAAAATACTTTTTCAAGGATATGAACAATTTTTGCAAATTTAACATGATCTAACTTTTTTGCAGCAATTAAAAGAGGGTATGCTAGAGTATGGTTAAGCGCTCCTAATAGTAATGTTAGCTTGTCTCTATCCCATTCATTTATAGGTTGTCTATGTTCAAATAACCATTCTTCAGATGTTAATTTTCTACAAATTGCTATATCCTCTTTCAGTTTCTTTGCTTGTTCAAATATTTCCATTGCATCTACTTCCATAGTAGGTATATTTGAAAAAAAATGCTCAACAAACTTATCATACAAAGCAGATGGCTTAGGACGTTTTCCGGTATGAGATTCATAAATCCAAGTCAAATAATCCAATGTTGTTTTAGGATCTTCCTTAAGTATTTCATCCCAAATTCTTTCAACTGCATCTTGCTGAGAAGGATATCCTTCTAATAATTCTAAAGTCTTTGCCCGTAATAAATCTCCCTCTGTCAAGCCAATTCCTCGATCATTAATTACCTGAAACAGTCTATATGCATCCTTTTTTGTCGTTGTTTTCATATATAAAATTGTAAAATCATTATCAATAACATATTCAAGAGTTTGAACATTATTTGCCATAGCTTGAATATCATCATCTTTTACTAATTTATTCATCTCTTTATATACTTTAATATAAGCACTTTTGAGTCTTTTGTGAGATTCTCTTTCAGTCTGTGGATCTAAATTATTAATCATCTCTCTATAAAAACCATTATCTGCTTTCGAAAGAGTTAATACATCTACAACTGTTTCAGTCATATGAATTTCTTGTGAAAATTGAATAAATCGTTCTTGAAGTTTTTTTATTCTTTCTTCTACAAGTTCTTTAGGTCGTCCACCCAAAGAATCTAATAATTCATCATAAATTTTCATTAATGATGCAGCTAATAATGTAGTTGTTGTAATTCTCTGCTGACCATCAATCAATCCTCGTTTATGGTCTCCCATAGTACCTTCAATTTCATCTTCTACACAAAGAATACCTCCAAAAAAATGTTTTATTGGACTATTAGATTTACGAGCATTGTAAGCTTTCTTTGTATCTTTAAGAAAATCATCAATAGACTCTTCTTCCCAAGCATATGCTCTTTGATATTTTGGTACTTCATAAATTGCTTTCTCTTTAAATAACTTTCCAACCGCTACATATGATGGTTTAATATCCATTATTTTTCCTCTACCCCCAAATTTTCATAACACACTCATCAATCATCTCATCAGCATGTTTCTCTATCTCTTCAGAACTCCAGTCCGAATACTTAGTTTCTAACTCTTTTGTCATCATAAAACTATCTGTTTGATAGATGCTCTTTTTCTCATCAAAACAACGATTTCCAAGTTGTGAGTTTTTTTCCTGTGTTACAAGTGTCAAATTACCTAGTGTATGTACATACTTCTCATACTCACCAAGATCAAAAGAGTATGTCCAACAACTACCAAGATTTGCATATTCTGTTTGAGGCAAAATATGTTCTACTGTTAAATCTTCATAATTAACTGTTTGTGTACGATTTTGAGTATTTTTAAAATACTCAGCTTTATAAAGTACATATTTTGTAGCTTTAGAGGAGTTAGAGTAGAGTGGACTATGTTTAAGGCTATCATGAAATTCATTGTCATTAGGATAACGATTTTGCTTTTGTTCACTTTTCAGTATCTCTAAAAGTTTTTTTTCAAGATTACTACTAGCAGGTGTAATATCCAAATTTTTTGTAGCTTTTGCAAAAACTGTTTTTGTTTTTCCAGCCGGAAGACCAACGGCAAATCGCCTAATAAGATAACTTTCAATCACTTTATAAACACTATCTAGTTCTTGTGAACATTCATGTGATATTTTCATTACAAGTGGATAATAAGATTCTATACCCAACTGACGAATAGAGTTCTGAGTATAAGCAAAATCTACTCTATCATAATCTAAGAAAAGTCTTTTATATACATCTGTATAGCTCATCATATCTTGTAAAAGTTTTTCTATAAATGCTATCTCACCTATAGAATTTCGTTGGTTTTCAGAAACAAAATATTTCTCAAATGTTTCATAAATTGCACCAGTTGTTACAACAAAACCACTATCAGATTTCATAGTAAGGTAATGTTGTAAAAAGTTCATCAAAATAGTTTCATTATTTTGTAATTTATCTTCTATATTTCTCCAAAAACGGTTATAAAATTCAACTTGTTTGTCAGAAGGTAAATTCATTAAAACATAATTTTTTACTAAATCAGAATCTTTTAACTCTTTTCCTGTAGAGTTAAGACTTGAAAAGATTTTTTGAGGATTATCATGTGGTTCTAAAAATGTATCAATAATATCTATTCGCTCTTCAAATTTTAATATTAATACTTTTAATTCATCTATGCTCATTTCTGAGATAAATTTCTTATGTATAAGAAAATTTTTATAGATAAGCCCTTTCTTCTCTTCAGGTGTAATCTCATCACCAAACACAAGTTTTTCATATACTGGATGATCTGCTTCAGAAAGACGTAGTCTCAATTTATCATCATACTCTCTTGCATATTGATTGATTATATAAATATTATTTAATCTTTCTGCTTCTGTATCTTCCGTTAACTCTTTTAATCTATCTCTAATAACAATTAATAAAAGACTAATAGTCGTCAATCTTTGCTGACCATCGATTACTTGAAATTTAAGTGTAGTATGACTCATAGAAGCTTGTTGAACTTGAATACCTGCATAAACAATAGAATCTAAAAAATGACTGTGCTTTGCATTTCCATATTCAATATCAGACAAGTCTTCTAATAGTCTATCAAGATGTCTTTTTGTCCATTTATAACTTCTTTGGTAAATAGGAATAATAAATTGTTTCTCTTGATGTCCAAGTAATTCACTTAATTTTGCACCCTTAGCTTGCATCTTTATCCTTCAATTGTTTTAAATATTTTTCTACATCTTTAATATGCGCTTCAGCATATAAACCAAATTTTATAAGACGCATAACTTCTGGACGGTTTTTTTCCCAAGAATTCAATGTTTTAACATCTATGTTTAATCGTTTAGCCAACTCTTTTTTTGTCATTATTATCTCTTTTATTAAAAACTTGACAAAATGGTAAAAAATACCTATAATTATAAAAATAAAAGGAATTACTACCGTTTTGAAAAATGTACTCTGTATAGAAATACTTTCTAATGATGTCTATATTGAATTCACAGATGGAGATATTCAATATATATCATTCACTCAGGCAAAAAAAATTTTATTGAAAGAAACTCACAATTCTTGCAAATTTTCTTGTATTGACTCAACACGTAGTGTTGCCTTTTTAAATAGCTTACTACACAAATACACTGTTATCAATGATTCTTTAATACCTCGAACTCACTAATTATATATAAAAAACATTAAAAATTGCCATTAATTTCGTTATTTTTCTTAACCTACTATATCCATCTTTTTCATAGATACCAAATTTTATAGATAATCTTATCCATAAAATATATAGATTCACCATCTAAGCTTTTATCAATTTCCCAAGAACCCCAACCATCCATTTAGCCAAATCCTCTTCAGTCAAATTTTTTGCTCTCTCATGATTTTTAGTAGAAAATCGTATCTGCATATTGTTTTTATACTCTTCTTTCATATCATTGATCTTTTTATCTTCATCAACAAAATGATATAAAAATTTGCCAAATACACTTTGATTAATAGGGTTACTTGAGGAGATGACCCATGTACTTGTTGCCGTACCAGTCTTGTTTTCCAATTCCAAAAGTCCTACATATATTGTTTTATATTGAAATATGGCTGTGATATACTGCCTTGATCTTCCTTCAACATAGCATTTATGATGTTCTCTATCTGTGTAGATATCAATAACTTTTTCCATATTTTTATTTGGAGACACAGTAAAATTTTTTATATCAGGTTGTTGTTTTAAATAGTTGCTATATTGATGAAATTCATCAAAATTATGAGTATATTCTTTCTTCTCTTTTTGCTTTTTCTCATACTCACTTGATATTCGTGTTTTTCTAATCTTTTTCTCTGTATTTTTAGAAGATTCCGTAAGGCTTTGATCTGTTACTTCATCATTTACTTCTTCTTTGTATATTTTAAGTAGTGTATCTATGCCCTCTGCCGTAACCATATCTTCACTAATGCTAACGCCCGCTAAACTGTTACATTGGCTTCGCTTAGTGCTAACTGTACGATGCTGCTTTCTTTTGCTTGCTCCTTCCACTTTTAAAACCTCAGTCATTTTCCCGGGAATCTCTCTGGGTACTGTCGGTAACTTATTAAGCGAATCAATATCTATACTGCTTTGCTTATGCTCACGCAACACTTGAAGTGTTTTAAAACCGATATCAGAATCATCATTCACAAGTTCATGTACAAAATAGCTTCTCTTACCTTTATGCATAAACTCATGAACCTTTGCATCTATCAAAAAAACATATTCCATAGGAAACTTCGCTTTTATCGGCATAGTTTTAGGATATTGTCCTGACTTGTTTTTAATATGGTGCACATAGTTCAAAATAAACTTTCCGGTATCTTCAAATTTTTTATGTGCTTCTTCTACGGTTGCAAATCTACATATAAATGGAGCTTCTGCTTTTGTAACATATTTTGGAATGACAATAGAAGCATCATACCCATCATTATGTGCAGCAATATAAAGATTTTCAAGATTGCAGTTTAAAATCGCTTCACGCATTGCTGTCGTACGATAATAGTAGTATATAGCAATCGCATAGTGAGGAATGATGATATTATAATCTTCTTGTTCAAAAATAAAACATCGTATCTTTTTTGCTTTCTCTAAGTATTTTCTCTTCCAACCCAATACTTTTCCAATCTCCATCTCATCCATGTAATTGAATAAAGCTATATCATACTTATCTTTTGGAAGCTCTGTATTGATCCTAAATTGCTTTTTTAGTAGTTTAATATCATTGTATGGTCGCTTATATTGCCTAAATTGTTTCCCTTTTTTATAAGCCTGATGAAAACGAAATCTTGTAAAAAAAAGTTCAGGAGAAAGCTCTGTAGTAAAAAATTCTGATTTTGTAAGATTTTTAACAGCTACACTAAAGTGACTGTTAGCATAATTTTCATAATCAAGTTTGAGATTCAAAGGCATTAAAAACATAAAAACATCATCCGGGTTTTGTATCATAAACTCAGGAATAATACTTTTGGGTTTTGTCATGTCAATTTATCTCATTCTCAAACTTTAGTGTGCATATTCTCGTACTTTAAAAACATTCTCACACTTTATTGGATCTTGCAGCCATTTTGATGTATATATGCAGTATCTCAATTGCTGCGGGTGTAATTCCGCTGATATTCATCGCTGCCTGGAGTGTCGGAGGAGAAAAAGCCGCCAGTTTTTCCTGTACCTCTTTGGAGAGCCCGCTCACACCCGTAAAATCAAACCCTTCGGGTATTTTGACTTTCAAATATTTTTTCATACGTTCTATTTCCTGGCTCTGTTTGTCAACGTAACGGGCATATTTTCCCTCCACCAAAATTTCTTCTTTTATATAGTCATCATACTTGTCAAGTTCCGGCACCACCGTGACCATCTTCTGCACATCAAATGTTTTACGGGCAATAAGCTGCTGTGCGGTTGAGACATCCTTGAGCGGCTGTTCGTCCATAGATGCCAACAGTGCATTAAACTCTTTGTTTGGTGTAAATTTTGTCTCTTCCAAAAGTTTGGCACCCTCTTGTATTTGCTGGGCTTTTGTTTTGATTTTTTCATACTGTTCATCGGAGATGAGTCCAAGTTCATGTCCGTATTTTCCCAGTCGTACATCCGCTGATTCTTCACGCAAAAGGAGTCTGTACTCTGCACGCGAAGTAAACATTCTGTACGGTTCGTTCGTTCCTTTTGTGACCAGATCATCAATCAGTACACCGATGTATGCCTCATCACGACGTAAAATAAGCGGTTCTTTGTTTTGCAATGCCAAAGAGGCATTGATTCCCGCCATAATTCCCTGTGCTGCCGCCTCTTCATAGCCTGTTGTCCCGTTTATCTGACCGGCAAGATACAGACCTTTGATTTTTTTGGTTTCAAGCGAGTGCTTCAGTTCACGCGGATCGACAAAATCATACTCTATGGCATAGCCGTAACGGACAATTTTTGCATTTTCCATTCCTTTAACCGAATGAATCATTTCTCTTTGCACTTCAGGAGGCAAAGAGGTACTGAGCCCGTTGACATAGATCTCTGTATTGTCCATGGTTTGCGGTTCCAAAAAAGATGATGACGCTCTTTATCAGGGAACTTGTCTATTTTGTCTTCGATAGAAGGACAGTATCGGACTTTTTCCTGCAATCTGACCCGTAAAAAGCGGTGCCCTGTAAAAATTGCTCTCAATGATTTTGTGTGTCGTTTCATTTGTATAGGCGATGTAGCACGGCAACTGTTTTTTTGTCGCACGGAATTTTTCTCTGTCTGTTCTGAAACTGAAAGGATTCGGCAAGGCATCCCCATCCTGTTCTTCCATGACAGAAAAATCAATACTTGAACTGTCAATACGCGCACAGGTACCGGTTTTGAGGCGTGCCATACTCAGCCCTGCATCATTTTTAAGCGAAGCAGAAAGTCCGACGCTTCGTGGTTCTCCAAAACGTCCGCCCTCTTGCTGCACCTCGCCTATATGGATTATACCGTTGAGAAATGTCCCCGAAGTAATGATGACTTTTTTGGCTCTGTACTCGTTTAACAATGCTGTGCGGACACCTTTTACCTCACCTTCTTCTATGATTAATGATTCAACCGTATCCTGTGCCAAATCAAGATTAGGCGTATTGAGTACAACATTTCTGGCGATTACACGGTACTTGTCCATATCTATCTGTGCACGGCTTCCGCGAACTGCAGGCCCTTTTGTCTGATTGAGTATGCGAAACTGTATGCCTGCTTCATCGGTAATGAGTCCCATTTCGCCGCCGAGTGCATCAAGCTCACGTACCAAATGCCCTTTTGCGAGTCCGCCTACGGCAGGATTACAGGAAGTTGCCCCGACATTTTCCGCAAGCATGGAAATCATCAGTGTTTTGTTCCCCATTCGAGCTGCCGCCAAAGAAGCCTCTATACCGGCATGTCCACCGCCTACTACTATTACATCATAATTCATTTATACATCCTGTTAGCATAGCTTGTTTATATAAGTAGTTTAATTTTTTGAGAATGGGCTAATTAAGGGCACCTCTAAAAACCCTGATATATCTCAACATTATAGCGAAGGTACTAATGCAAGGCAAAACTACGCAGGAGCTACGAGTAGCTTCAAGTGGTTTTAACGAAGCAGTAGTGCTTTTGCTATAATGCCCTGCCGGAGCCAAAAAGAGAAGCAATCTTGCACAAAATTTTCGATCACCGTAGCTACGGCTATGCTTCAAGAAAAGTTTTGCACAATCTCACTCCTCTTTTTGGCTTTGAGGGATATCAGGGTTTTTAGAGATGCCCTTAAATTACTTATATAAACTTACTTTATTAATGCGAATTTTATCATTTTTCAGTATCATTTGCATAATATAAAGTAAATTACCTGAGGTTTTTAAGATGCGTACAGATTTATTTCAAGATTATGTACCCGAAATACTGGTTTATGACCCAGAAATTGACGGCAGTTACAAGCATAAAATACGGGACGAACATCTCAGCAGCAAAGAAAAATTATTAGAAAAAGTAAGAAAAGCAAAAGCAGCCGCCAAAGGCAATACAACAACTTTTAGACAACCAATTCGTACGGAGAATGAAGAATAATGATACAAAAAGCAAACGAAGCCTATAATTCCGGTGATTTTGAAACTGCATACAAACTTTATACACAGCTTGCCCAAGAAGGCAATGCCGATGCGCAAACCTCTTTGGGCTATATGCACCAAATGGCACAGGGGTGTGAAAAGGATGAGGCAAAAACACTGGAGCTGTACACAAAGGCAGCCGAGGCAAAACAGCCTTATGCCCTTTTTAATCTCGCTATTTTATATGAAAACGGTATTGGCGGTGTCAAACATGACATGTTCAAAGCATATGAGCTGCATATGGAAGCGGCAACAAGAGGCGTTCCGCCTGCCATGTATGAAGTTGCGCTTATGCTTGAGCGCGGGCTTGGCTGTATGCAAAACTACTCAGAAGCCGCATTTTGGTATGAAGAGGCGGCAAAACGCGGACATTTGCAGGCATTTAACAATCTTGGCGCACTCTACAAAGAGGGCCATGGCGTGATACAGAACGATGCAAAAGCTTTTATCTGTTTCAAGCGTGCAGCTGATGGCGGACTCACAGAAGGGCTGTATAATCTTGGACTCCTGTATGATCAGGGAATAGGCTGTGAAGAGGATCATGACAAAGCCCTTGACCTGTGCCGAAAAGCCGCCTATCAAGGACATGAAAAAGCCAAAGCTATCATTAAGGGTCTTCAAGAAGACGGTAAAATCGTCTTCTAGTTTTTTAACACGTGAATCGGAATACGTCCCGATTAACTGCGCTAGCCTCTCATGAGGCAGAGGAGAAACAGATATATGTTTACAGGACTAATCAGAGAAGTTGCAACAGTGAAAAGCTTTGTGGGTTCCACTCTCAGTATCAGAGCAACATACAAAGCCGGTATCGGTGATTCAATTGCCGTAAACGGTGCCTGTTTAACCGTAGTAAAAGTAAATCCAGACGGCTTTGCCGTAGAACTCTCTCCTGAGAGCCAAAAACTTTTGGCCATAGAAAATTATAAAAACGAGGTGCATATAGAACCTGCTATGAAAATGGGTGACCGGTTTGAGGGGCATATCGTTCAGGGACATGTTGATACTGTAGGCACCATCAAAGAGATCAAAAACAACGGCAACTCTTATGATGTTTTTATCACAGTAGAGAAGAAATTTATTCCCTATATTGTGCCAAAAGGCTCCATTACCATAGACGGGGTCAGCCTTACGGTCAATGATGTCGACGAAAACAGTTTTCGTCTGACTATCATTCCCCATACAATGAAAGAGACACTTTTTAAGAACTACAAAAAAGGCAGTCGTGTCAATGTCGAGACAGATATGTTTGCCCGGTACGTCGCACATATCGTCAAACATCAAAAATCAACTTCACTCTCATGGGATGAAGTAGATCGAATAAGTGCAAATTATTAATTTTTTTCTGTAGTGCGGGCTGAAAATGCCAGGAAAGTTGCAGCAGTCGGCACTGAAGTACCGATTCCGGGAAAATAAATGCCAGGAACCCATCCTTCAGGGTGGGCTGAGAGAAAAAGCAAAGCAACAACAATCAGCAGTGCAGAAAAAAAGTTGACAACCAATGGAGTACAAATCAAAAATCAGATATTAAAAGACAATTTCGGACATAACAGCTTTAGAGAACTCCAGGAAGAGGGTGTGGATGCCATCTTAAAGGGGCAGGATTTACTGATGATACTGCCAACAGGCGGCGGAAAGTCTCTTGTGTATCAACTCCCGACGATGATGATGGAGGGCATTACTATTGTCATCTCTCCTCTTATCGCACTGATGCAGGATCAGGTACGCGCACTGCAGGCACAAAATATTTCCGCACAAATGATAAGCTCGGCACAAAGTTATGAAGAGGTGCAGGATATTATATCACAGGCATACAGCGGTGCTTTAAAGTTTTTGTATCTCTCTCCAGAACGCTTAAACAACGGACATACCATTGAACTGCTGCACGGTTTACATGTAAACTTCTTTGTGATTGACGAGGCACACTGTATTTCGCAGTGGGGACATGAGTTTCGTGATGATTATCGTGCCTTGGGAAATCTGAAACACAACTTTCCACATACGACAATCGCCGCTTTTACCGCAACATCAACAGACAATGTCACACAGGATATTTTAAGAGAACTGCGTCTTGAAAACCCTCTTTTGCTCAAAGGAAAAGTATTTCGCAAAAATATTTTATTTCCGCGCAAAGACGCATAAGCAACGGCCATGCACAGCTTAAAAACTTTTTGGCAAGACACCAAGACGAAAGCGGAATCATATATGTGAGTTCGCGAAAAAAAGCCGAAGAACTCAGCACTTTTTTAAATGTCAACGGCTACAAATCTCTTGCCTACCATGCAGGCCTGCCTCAACATGTAAGAGAACAGAATTTTAAAATCTTTGTCAACGACAAGATCAACATTATGGTGGCGACCATTGCCTTTGGCATGGGCATAGACAAAAGCGACATCCGTTTTGTCGTGCATATGAGCCTGCCAAAGTCACAGGAGAACTACTATCAGGAAATCGGACGTGCGGGACGTGACGGTGAAGACAGCGAAGTGCTGTTGCTGTTTAATGCAGGCGATATGGCACAGCATAAACGATTTCTGGCAGACATCGAAAATGAAGAGTACAAAGCCCATCTTGATACAAAAATAGACAAAATATACAAATATGCCACCAGCGAGATCTGCTTTCACAAACAGCTTGCCGAATACTTTAACGACACTCTTGATGCCTGTAAAGAACGCTGCGACAACTGTCTGACATCCGATGACAAACGCCAGGATATCACCAAAGAGGCACAAATGATCCTCAGTACAATCTACAAGACCAATCAGGGTTTTGGAAAAAACTACATCATAGATATTCTTCGCGGTTCCACTGAACAAAAGCTGCTTGCCAACGGTGCTGACAAGCTTTCAGTTTACGGAATCGGCTTGGAACTAAGCAAAAAAGAGTGGTTTGTCATCATTGAGCGCCTTTTGGAATTAAAAATCTTACTGCTGGGTGATTTCAGCGTTTTAAAACTCACAAATGATGCCATAGCCGTACTCAAATCACAAAAACTTGTAGATATCAAATCTTCCAGACTTCAGATAAACATAAAAGAGAAAAAGATCAAACAGGCAAAAGAGTTTGAGTATGATGAAGAACTATTTGAAAAACTTCGGGCAAAAAGAGCCGAACTCGCAAGTGAAATGGGGTACCTGCCTACATCATTTTTGGAGATAAAACACTCAAGCATTTAGCCAATGACATGCCGACAAACAAAGAGGAGATGCTTGAAGTAAACGGTGTGGGAGAAAAGAAATTCGCACAGTTTGGAAAAGAGTTTTTGGATGTTATCAATGACTAAACAGGTGACAAAAAATTCAGTTCACTGTCTCGCAAGGGTTGTACGTCAGGGTTACATGTAATCTTGTGTTGCATATTCACTGGTTCAAAGTTGCTTAACTCCCTCAGAGATGCCACCGTTGCAGCTCTGAAATCCTCTCCTTTGTTTAAATAGATATAAAACCCGTTTACATGTAAGGCCAGACGGGTTTTGAGTGCTGTAGAGTATGTTGTCAAAATCGCATCTTTTTTCATACTCTTTTTTATATCACTGAAATACTCCTGTGTCCAGAGCATCGGATTTGCGTCAGGCGAGAAAGCATCCTGATAGACAATGTCAAATTTGTTTTCAAATTTGTTTACATACTTCCGTGCATCCCCTAAAAAAAGTTCTATGCAAAGCGTCTCATCCTCATATCTTCCCTGTGTACTGAGTGCTGTTATTACCTCGTGCAGTATTTTAAATTCCTCCGGATAGTGAAAAGAAGGCAGGGATTGCACCAGTTTTGCATCCAATTCCGGAGAATATATATGCAGTTTTATCTGCGGTGCATATTTTTTGTAATGCAATATTGTTGCCAGAGTATTAAACCCGAGTCCGTAACAAATATCTAAAATAGCTACCTCTTTTTTCTCCTTTACATGTAAAGAAGCAGGGAGTATATGCTTTTTCAAGGACTCATGCAGAGCGCCGTCTCTTGTTGAATGATAGTGCTGGGCATACTCTTTTGAGTAGGCCGTATAGCTTCCGTCTTTTGTAAGTTCCAGGTATGCATATCTGTGTCGAATCTGTCTGTATCTTTTTTCATGATGCTATTTTACCATTGTGTTACTCAAAATATTGCACAGAGAAACAAATTGTAAAAATTTTTAATAATAAATAATCGTTTAAGTTTACTTCTGTAATAATAAAGGATAATTATTTTCCATTAAGAAAATAGTTCTTTAAAGGATTTATTATGCAATCATACAAACATACCATTGTAGATGGTGATGAAATCGCAAAATGGTGGCCAAATCAGCTTAATCTTAAAATACTTACACAGAACAATCCGCGTCTGACGCCTGCAACATCAGAGTTTTCTTACAAAAAAGCTTTTGGACACTCCCCTATGAAGAACTCAAAAAAGATCTTATTTCGCTTATGACGACTTCTGTTTCCTGGTGGCCTGCGATTATGGACATTACGGTCCTTTTTTTATTCGTATGGCATGGCACAGTGCAGGCACCTATCGAATCACAGACGGACGCGGCGGCGCAGCAACAGGCAACCAGCGCTTTGCCCCGCTTAACAGCTGGCCCGATAATGTCAACCTGGACAAAGCCCGCCGTTTGTTATGGCCTCTGAAAAAGAAATATGGAGAAAAAATTTCCTGGGCGGATTTAATGATACTTGCCGGAACTGTGGCGATGGAATCTATGGGTTACAGACTTACGGTTTTGGCGGCGGCCGTGAAGATATCTGGCAGACAGAAGAAGACATTTACTGGGGAGAGGAAGAGGAGTGGCTTGCAGACAAGCGCCATTCAGAGGACAAAAAGCTTCAAAACCCATTAGCTGCTGTACAGATGGGACTTATCTATGTGAATCCTGAAGGCCCTAACGGAGAACCGAATGTTTTGGCTGCCGCTGAGGACATACGGGTAAGTTTTCGTCGTATGGGTATGAATGATGCAGAAACAATTGCGCTTATTGCAGGCGGCCATACTTTGGCAAAAGCCATGGAGCCGCTGATCCAAAAATATGTAGGTCCCGAACCTGAAGCAGCCCATTGGAACAACAGGGCTTTGGTTGGAAAAACAGCTATAAAAGCGGCAAAGGAGCCGATACTATTTCAAGCGGCTTGGAAGGTGCCTGGACACCGACTCCCACAAAATGGGACAACAGCTATCTTGAAATCCTGTTTAAATATGAATGGAATCTTGAAAAAAGCCCTGCAGGTGCGTGGCAATGGGTCCCTGTCAATCCTGATGCAGAAGATTTGGTCCCTGATGCACATATAGCAGGGAAAAAAGACAAAACAATTATGTTTACAACAGATTTGGCGCTGCGAATGGATCCTGAATTTGAAAAAGTTTCCCGCTCTTTTTTAGAAAATCCGGAATTATTTGCCCAAAGTTTTGCAAAAGCATGGTTTAAACTGACACACCGGGACATGGGTCCAAAATCACGTTATCTTGGGCCGGAAGTACCGCAAGATGAGTTCCTGTGGCAAGATCCGCTTCCTGCTGTTAATGAGGATACGCTGATAAATGACGATGAAACAGAGGCTCTTAAAGAAGAGATTTTACAAAGCTCCCTGCAAATCTCCGAGCTGCTGTATACCGCCTGGTCATCTGCTGCAAGCTATAGAGATTCAGATAAAAGAGGCGGTGCCAATGGTGCAAGAATTGCTCTGGAACCACAAATAAACTGGCAGGTGAACGATCCGATACAGCTGCAAAAAGTATTATCTGCTTTGCAAGAAATTCGAGAGAATTTCAATGAAAATCATAAAAATAAAATTTCACTTGCGGACATGATTATCCTTGGAGGAGCAGCGGCACTTGAAAAAGCTGTACACAATGGCGGCTATGCAAAAAAAGTTCCTTTCCTGCCGGGAAGAGTTGATGCGACACAGGAGCAGACCGATGTTCACAGCTTTGCATACCTTGAACCAAAAGAGGGAGATGCCTTTAGAAATTATCTTCCAAAAGAGTCTCAGGTAGCTGCTGAACGTCTTTTACTCGACAAAGCACAGCAATTGACACTGAGTGTTCCTGAAATGACAGTGCTCATCGGTGGGCTGAGAGTGCTCGAGGTCAATTATAGCCAAAGTGACTATGGAGTGCTCAGCGACAAAAAAGAAGTCTGAGTAATGATTTTTTTGTCAATTTGGCAGATATGAATATACATGGTCACAGATGAAACACACAGCTTGTTTGAGGGCCACCAAACGGCGAAATTCGATACAGGGCAACACGTGCAGATTTAATTTTTGGTGCGAACTCGCAACTGCGCGCACAAACAGAATTTTATGCCCAGGATGACAAACAGGAACAGTTCGTAGATGACTTCATTTCGGCATGGGATAAAGTGATGAATTTAGACAGGTTTGATGTTTTATAAAATTATTTGATGATTTCTTGATGAAACACTTCTTTTAGCTCATCAAAAGGAATCATCTCCTGTGTCAAACGAACTGCAAAAGGGGCAGGTGAAGTTTGAGAAAAATTATAACCCGTTGCCCCACATGTGCATTTTTTTTGCCATGACCAGATCATATTCAGGCAGTATGTCTATGGCATTGGGGGCACGAAATTCAAATTTTTCCAACAGCTCTTTTGTCTTTTCTATATCCATTGTTCCTTTTTTTTGCATAATTATCACATTTGCCGTATTTGCAAGTGTTGTGTAGGCAATTCTGAGGAGCAGCTCCGGGTTTTGATGCCTAAAAAAAACATCTTTGAAAATTACGATGTCATGATCTCTGGGCAATGCACGAAAAGGTTTTGAAAAATTTGGTATATACTCTATTTTAATCTCTTTGAGGGCATCGGGAATTTGCAGCTTTTTTTCTGTATAAAGGGCTAAATGAAACTCACCCTCAACTGCTGCAATCATTTTTTGCAAAGCAAGGGTCGTTGCATCAATTTTGTCGGTAATCTGAATATAGTGATTTCCCGGCAGAGGGTTAAAAAGTTCTAAAAACTGTTTTAACTCCATTGTTTTTCCTAATATGCAAGATCATGCAGTTCTCGAAATAAATACGCTTCTACAATCTCATCAATCGTTTTTTGCGTATGTGCAACGAGTACCATCATGGACATATTCATAAAGTCCATAACAGGTTCACCATCGCTGTTTACAACAACGGCTTCAGACCAGTTCTCAAAACCGTCGTATGTGTCACAATGCAGTACCTCTACAAGTTCACCCTCTTCTATACGAAGCTGTGCCCATGTTTTTGCTTCTAAAACCGGTGTAATCTCGGCTTCTTGCACATCTGCAGTGTTCATCGGTACTAAAACCAACATTAGCTGTTTATCTCTTTAAGTTTCTTTTTACTCAGTTGCAGTTTTTTGTTATCCATCACGCCTATTTTATTCGAAAGAATGTCACTGGCAATTTTTTTGGCATTTTTAAGAGAGTGCATTTTATAGGTTCCGCACTGATAAATATTGAGTTCAGGAATATCTTTTTTGCTCTTTACATGTAAGACATCTTCCATAGATTTTTTCCAGGCCTTTGCCACTCTTTTTTCATCAGGAGTTCCAATTACCGACATATAGAATCCTGTACGGCATCCCATCGGCGAGAGGTCTATAATTTCAACATTTTTGGAATTTAAATGATTGCGCATAAATCCTGCAAAAAGGTGTTCCAAGGTATGAATTCCCCGTCCGTCCATTTTGTCTTCGTTTGGTTTGTAAAAACGCAAGTCAAAAACTGTAATTTTGTCTCCGCACGGTGTTTTCATAACTTTTGCTTTACGCACTGCAGGTGCCGGCATAATTGTGTGGTCAACGGTAAATGAGTCTAATAATGGCATGAGTCTATTCCTTAGTTTATATTATATGTATTTTAGCGAAAAAAATTGATGATAAATTGAAGGATGAAAGCAGGCATGAATTTTAGCCCGGACTGAAGTCTCTATGCCGTTAAGTTAAGAAAATAATGCTTTCTCGGAAGCGGTACTTCAGTGCCGGCTGTTGGAATAGTCTTGCCACTCCCAGCCCGGACTGAAGTCCGGGTTCCGAAAAATAAAGAAGTTTTAGATTTACTGTAGTTTGTGCCAAAGTCAGAAAAAGGCTAGGCTAACAGCCTGCCGTTTCTGACTTTTGTGCAAAATGCGGTGAAGATGAAACTTCTTAAACGCGAGCTTCTTCTCGGCGGTTTAAGTACTCCCAGTTTGCATCTACACGTTCTTGCCACTCTTTAATAAGATGTTTGTATTCATCTTTAAAAAGATGCTTGAAACGTCCCTGTGCAGCTAAATATTCTTCAACAGGAATAACGTTTTTTGGTCTGTATGTTATGTTTAACTCATGCCCGTCAATGATTTCATAAAGCGGAAATACCAACGAATCAGTCGCAAGGTCCGTTAACAGCATCGTATCTTTTGGGTCAAATTTCCACTCGGTTGTACAAGGAGAAACTGCATTGATAAATACAGGCCCCTCCACTGCCATACCGTGTTGGATTTTTTTCACCATATCTTTCCATTTGTTTGGAGCTACCTGCGCCGCATACGGAATACCGTGGCTTGCCATAATGCTTACCATGTCTTTTTTGTTTTTCTTCTCACCGTAGCTTACACGACCTGCCGGTGCAGTTGTTGTGCTTGAACCGATCGGTGTTGAAGAGGAACGCTGTCCGCCCGTATTTGCATATACTTCATTGTCTAAAACAACATGCATCATATTGTGCCCACGCTCCATACAGCCTGAAATCCACTGAAAACCGATATCGTAAGAAGCACCGTCGCCGGCAAAAGATACGAATTTAGGGTTACGGTCAGGCTGCTTGAGACGGCCTTTGCGTTTTAATGCATTATACATGGCTTCAGCTCCTGCAACAGCAGTTGAGCCGTTTTCAAAACCGATGTGAATCCATGAAGCATCCCATGAAGTATAAGGATACACTGCTGTACAAACTTCTAAACATCCGGTAGATGCTGAAAGAACCAGGTCATCATTCGTTGCATTTAAAACTTCACGAACAATGATAGAGTGTGCACAACCAGGGCAAAGAAGGTTTGCCCCTTCAAAACGGTCTGCTGATGTAGAAAACTCTTTTAAGTTTTTAATTTTTTTCATTTCACTCATCGTTTTTTCCTATAAAAATTGTAATTTCGGTCCACGAACACCGATAAATTGTTGTAGTGGAGTAAGCACCTTGCCGGCATCAGCATTTGCCTGCAGTTCAGTATACAGGTCTGTGAGATGTCTTTTTGTTAAATCTCTCCCGCCAAGACCATAAATGTAACCCGAAAGTAAGGCTTTTGTATCTGTGTTAAAAAGTGCACCCGCAATTTCATTAAAGCATACCCGGCGCTCCGTTTGGAGACGAACGGTCAAGTGCTGCTATAGCTTTTACATCTTTAAGCGCTTCTTGAATTTCAAAAAACGGAAACGGCCGAATAACACGAAGTCCGACAACACCGGCCTTAACACCCTTTTCTCTCATCTCGCTTGCCACTTCACGGGCAGTTTCTACTGAAGTACCCATACACACAACACACACATCCGCATCATCCATATCATATTTTTCAACGATATTGTATTTGCGTCCTGAGAGTTTCTCGAACTCATCAAAGGCTGCTTGAATCTTTGGCATTACTTTTGTCATAAGGTCATTATGCTGGCGTGCTTTATGTTCAAAATGCCAGTCTTCTTCTGTTTGTACTCCGTGTGTTACCGGGTGTTCAAAATCAAGCATATCGTTCATAGGCTTGAAATCACCTACAAAACTGTATGCGGTATCATCATCGAGTGTATGCACACCCTGTGCTGTATGTGAAGTCATGAAACCATCCTGGTGTACCATACACGGCAGTCTCACATCATGATCTTCAGCCACTTTAAAAGCGATAAAGTTCAAGTCATACGCATCCTGAGGGCAGTATGCATCAAGCTGTATCCAACCGCAGTCGCGTCCAAGATACATATCTGAATGGTCACCATTTACGTTCAGCGGTGCAGCCAATGCACGGTTTACGACATTTAAGACAATCGGCAAACGCATACCGGAAGCCTGATAAAGCGTTTCAACCATTAAAGCAAAACCCTGTGAAGATGTTGCGGTAGCAACACGCCCGCCGGCAGCTGCAGCACCGATACATCCTGACATTGCCGCATGTTCAGACTCAACCATTACGAATTCACCCTCGACATAGTTGTCTGCCAAAAATTTTGCATATCCCTCAACTATAGGAGTTGACGGCGTAATCGGGTATGCGGAAACAACATCAATTTGACACTGTCTCATTGCCTGCGCAGCTGCAAAGTTTCCATCCCATACTTCGATATCTCTTAATTCCATTTTATCAAATGCCATCTATTTCTCCTTTGTCTCTTTAGCAGGCCAATTTGCTATTTCTGTTTCTTCGTCTGCCTGTTCCGGAAACATTAAAAGTGATTTTGGGTTTGTAGGACAAACCTCAACACAAATTCCGCACCCTTTACAGTGATCCATATCTATACCTATCATCTTTTTGTCTCTTGAAATAATTGAAATATCCGGACAGTAGACCCAGCAAAATTGGCAATCAATACAAAAATCCTTATTAAAAACCGGTTTTTCAATTCTCCAGTCAGCAACACTTGCAGAAAAAGAGCTGTTTTGTGAATACGGACGGTCTTCTTGGAGTGTACCCGCAATATCTTCTACTGCACCATCAAATGTACGAAGCATTGCTCCGATTTCAAATTCGTCCCAACCTGTATTTGCCATCTATAGCTCCTTATTTTACTTCATCATATGCGCGCTGTATGGCGATCATATTTGCATCAACAATTTTCTTAGGCAGTTTATCTAATATTCTCATCATATTCTCTTTAAAGAATTCAATATCATACATACCCGATATCTTCATAAAAGCACCAAGCATCGGTGTATTAGGAATAGGACGCCCAATCGTTTCTTGCGCAATTTTAATACAGTCAACCGTGTAAACATCTTTGCCCTCAAGTTTTGGCTGAGAGGCGACAAGTTCTTCTGTACTCATATGCGTTGTAATGATGTATTTTGTATTGTCTTTCCCGTTTACCGTAACATCTGTTGTGTATACCAAAGCGGGATCTATGACAAAGACATAATCAGGCTCCATATATTTTTCATGATTCATGATTACTTTATCATCCACACGATTATATGCTGTCATCGCAGCTCCACGTTTTGCAGAACCGTAAAACGCAAATGCCTGTACATGTTTACCAGTTGTAGAAATAACGTCTGCCAAACCCTTGGCACCTGTAACAGCACCTTGGCCAGCACGACTATGCCATCTAATCTCTAGCATAAATTCTCCTTCAATTTTCAAGAAACTTACTTTAACAATTTTTGTCAATTCTTAAGCTCTATTTTAGAACAGACCCACTTAAAGTTAGCTTGATAATATGATTAAGATTAACTTATACTATAAAGTGTGCGGTTTTTCTACTTTTCAGGTAACCGATTGCATCCAAAGAATCATTAAATATAATGTCAGAAAACTTTTTTAAACTTTTTTTCTCTTCATATCCACTCAAAACACCGATGGAATTGACACCGGCATTTTTTGCCGACAACAGATCCATCTGTGTATCTCCGATCATCCATATCTCTTTGTTTTTTGTATCAAAACTCTGCAGAGCTTTTAAAATCGGTTCCGCATGCGGTTTGGGATTTTGCACATGTTCTCTGCCTACAAGGACCTCAAATTTATCCATTAATCCGAAATGTTCCATTAAAATCCGGGAATATTTTCCTGTTTTTGTTGTCACTATTCCCAAAGAAGCAAATGCTGCTGCCGCTTCTACGGCCTCTTTGGCATTGGGCAGGAGTTTTGTTTTTTGCGTGGAAATTTCTCTGTAATGCTCTTTGTAGGTAGTGACAAAATCCAAAACAAGCGCTTCATCCACCCCGAGTTCTCTGTACATTACATCCAAAGGATGGCCGATAAGCGCCTTTATCTGTGCATCAGCGGGTACAGAGAAGCCGTGCACTGCAAAAGAGTTGTGAAAACTCTCCAAAATTGCCTCTGTCGAGTCTATAAGTGTGCCGTCCAAATCAAATAATATTATCACGTCAGTTTTTCTCCCATTGTATGTAGTTGTGCCATATACCGCTTTGTGCCGGTTGAATATGCTTTATCTTTTTGTTCACGGCCGTGATGGAATTTGGAATATACAAAAAAAGATAAGGGTTGTCCTCTGCAATGATTTTAAACATCTTTCTCCACAGCTCTCCCAGTTTTTTTCTGTCAATTGTCGCCTGTGATTTTTCTATCATTGCGTCTATTTCACTGTTGTGATAGCCTACAAGGTTAAAACCGCCCGGTTTATCGCTTTTTGAGTGCCAGAACATATAGGGGTCGGGTGTAGGTGAGAGTCCCCAGCCCAAAAGAACCGTGTCAAATTTATGCGGAAAAACCACCATATTTAAAAAGGCCTGCCACTCCATGACTCTCAGCTTGACAATTACACCGGCTTTTTTGAGCTGATACTGCAGGATTTCTGCCGCATAGGGGCGAATCGAGCTGGCGTTTGATGTGGCTATTTCAAAAGTAAAAGGGTGCTGCTCGTCATAACCTGCCTCTTTAAGCAGTCTTTTTGCCTCCCCAATATTTTGTGTCGGAGCTTTGACATCAGGATTAAAGGCAATTGTTCCCGGCAGAAACGGACCCGTGCAGACCTTTGCATGTTTTAAAAAAAGGATGTCGATGAGTTCCTGCCTGTCAATCGCCAAAGAGAGTGCGCGTCTGACTTTCGGATTTTGAAACTTCTTTTTTCGCAGATTAAATCCGAGATATGTATAGGAGAGAGTGATTTTTTCATATATATTGAAGTTTTCAAAAAATTTCTGAGTAAGCTGTCTTTCATAGACGAAAGGCTCTACACTGCCGATATCCAGTTGTCCTGATTTAAGCATCAAAAATCTTGTCATTGCATCACCGATAACATGGAAAGAAACAGTATCTATCTTTGGTCTGCCCTCGAAATACGCATCAAAAGCAGAGAGCTCTATATTTTTTGAGTATTCAAGACGTGTCAGTTTATAGGGACCTGTCCCTGTCGGATGTGTATTAAAAGAGGCGTTCATCAGGTTTTTTTCGTTTTTTAAAACATGTTCGGGGAGTATCCCCATCATCCATGTCTCAAGTGCCTTAAAGTAAGGTTTTGTGTATCGTACTTCTATCTTGTAGTCATTGATAATCCTGACGCTTTTGACAAAACGAAAATCTGAACTGTAAGGGGAAACTATTTTATCTGAGAGAAGTGTTTTATAGGTAAAGAGCACATCCTTGGCACTGAATTTTTTGCCGTCATGCCACAAAACATTTTTTTTCAGTTCAAAAACAAGTGTTTTATTGTCTTTAAAATAAAATTTCTCTGCCAAATCCCCTATAATCTCTTTGGAATCTTTGTCATATTTGACAAGCCCGTTAAATATAAAAGAGCTGATTTCCGAGGAAGAAGAATCTGTTGCCAAAACAGGATTGAGTCTTGAAGGATTTGACGATGTAGCCAGATGCAAAGTGGCTCCGTTGAGAGAGCCCAAGAAGAAACTCCAGGAAAAAAAAAGAAAAAAAACCGTCTTTGCCATTACTGTACAACTTTACCGTTTACTGTAAGTCTGCTGTCTGTAAATGCTATATCAAAATAGACACTCTGCGCATCCTCTTTTGCATAGGATACAATCACTGCTGCCGCAGGTGTATCTTCTATCATTTTGAGATAGAGTGCTTTTGCCACTTTTATTTTCATATTCATCTGTGCATTTGCAAGCAGCAACAGAGGTGACATCTTGAGTTTTTTGGCAAAATCTTTGTCCTGTGCTATTTTCAAATCACTTTGAATTTTCATACTGCCAAGTTCTTCAATCCTGTTGAGTGTTATATTTTCAAAGGAGAGGTCCGATACCTTTACATGTAAACCGTGTGCAAGCATGGCAAGCAAGGCCTGCTGTTTTATCTGTTTTGACTGTGTGAGTAACTGCGAAAATTTTTCATAGCTTTGTTTGTCCAGGTCCTCAATAGAGATATCGCTGTTCAATGCTTTGAGAGAAAAATTTAATTTATTTGCGTGAAATATCAAAGTATCTATAAAGCTTTTTGAATGCAATGCCACTTTGCCGTCTTTTTCAGAAGAAGAGGAAGCCATATCCACATTACCAAGAGATATATTGATATCATCCTGAGAATTTTTCATCAAAAACTTGATTTGAAATACTTTAGTATCCGTTGTATAGTGGGAAAAAGATGCAAATTCACTCCTGTTTTGCAAATTATTTATCTCAAAAGAGAGTGCATTTGCAGCATCTTCCAAAGCGAGCTTCATTGTTTGTATATGAAAAGTCATATTTTCTGCTGCAAAAAGGCTTCCCTCTCCGCTGAACCTGACACCTTCTAACTGCATACGCACATTTGCATTCTTTTTTACACTGTAATGCGTATCTATATCTTTGACAAAGCCGTTAAAATCACTACTGAGCACATTGTACTCTACATGATACAAAAGCCCTTTTGCATTAAGAAAATCAGTAAAATATCTGTAGGCTTGCGGATTGTTTTTTTTCATCTCCTGCATAAGTGTATTTGCAAGCTGCAAAGGATATACCTCTACAGTCACAGCCTTTGAAAAGGGAATATTGCTGTAGGCAACATCTGCGCCTATTGTCGCACCTTGAAAAACTTTCTCTACAGCCGGCGGCACTGCTGATTTTGTGTAAGAACGTAAATAGTTTTGCAGTGCCTGTGTATCTTGCAAAACAAATTCAAAATGCTGTTTTGTGTTAAGATAACCGCTCTCTTTTGTACTCTTTTTAAGTACCAGACCCTGTGACTGCAAAACCTGAATATTTTCATCTATAAGTTTTTGCATGAAACTGTTGCCGAAAAACGGAAAAAGAAGCATTATGAGTATGGTAAACAGTGTGAGAATGAGCGTTGTTCTTTTCATATAAATACCTGCTTTTTTATGGAACAGACATTATATACTAATAGAGTTAATTTATTGTGTACTTTGCAAAGAGGAGATAAAAAAGAATTTTACCAATGCAAAAAGCATTGATAAAAATTCCAAACGATTAACGTTTAGAGAACTGGCGAGAACGACGAGCTTTACGCTTACCTGGCTTCTTACGTTCAACAACACGTGAGTCACGAGTCATCATACCTTCAGGTTTAAGCATTGCTTTTAATTCTGGATTGTATGCTACCAAAGCACGGGAAATTCCGTGACGAAGTGCATCTGCCTGACCACCGAAACCACCGCCTAAAGTAGTAGCAACGATATCAACATTTGTTTCTTGTTTTGTTACTACCAATGGCTGTTTTACACGAAGTTTTTTCGCTTCAAGTCCACCCAACCATGCGTCTAACGAAAGACCGTTGATAGTGATTTTACCGGTTCCTGGAGTTAACCATACTTTTGCTACAGAGGCTTTACGACGACCTGTTGCATATATTTTATTTGCCATATAATCAGTCCTTATTTAGCAATTTGTGCAGTGTGAGGATGTTCAGCACCTGCATAAATTTTTAATTTTTTAAGCATTTTAGCACCAAGCTTTGTTTTAGGAAGCATACCGCGAGTTGCCAACTTATACAGTTTCTCAGGGTTCTTTTCTAAAAGCTCAGTCATTTTAACGCTCTTTGTACTACCGAAGTACCCAGAGTGAGAAAAATATTCTTTGTTTGCTATTTTTCCAAGACCGTTAAATTTTGCCTTAGAAGCGTTGATGATAACTACGTAGTCACCACAGTCGATATTAGGAGTAAAACACGGTTTGTTTTTCCCACGAAGTATAGTAGCTACTTCAGTGATCATACGACCGAATGTTTTACCCTCAGCATCAATCAAAACCCATTTTTGATCGATTTGTTCAGGAGTTGCAATTTTTGTAAATTTCATTCTCGAACCCTTCAAGTAATTTTATTTGATGGAAGTATAGCCGTATAAACTTATAAACAACTGAATTTAAGTTATTTATAAGCTTTGCCGATTAGGGTTTCTCTGCTATAATCTTGTAATGAAAAATTATCTTATTATACTTTTATTCTCCTTTACAACTGTTTTGGCGGGTACTCTCAACATTGCAACCGCGGCAAATGTCAGTTATGCCCTTCCCCGACTGATAAAAGAATTTCAAAAAAATAATCCGCAAACAAAAATACAAATGACTATAGGCAGCAGTGGAAAACTCACAGCACAGATAATGCACGGCGCACCTTATGACATTTTTCTCTCTGCAAATATGGCCTATCCAAAAAAATTGTACGAAAAAGGCTTTGCTCTGACCAAACCGGTTGTGTATGCCCGGGGCGCGCTTGCTCTTTTTAGCACAAAAAAAAGAGACTTTCAGCAGGGAACAGCTCTCGTTCTTGACAAAAATATCAGAACAATAGCCATAGCCAATCCGCAAACCGCACCTTACGGAATAGCAGCGCGTCAGGCACTGCAAAATGCCTCTTTGTATAAAAAAATCAAAAAGAAACTTGTTTACGGAGAGTCTGTCGGACAGACTGTTGCCTATGCAGTCACGGCAGCTGATTTGGGTTTTATCGCCAAGTCAGCACTCTTTTCTCCTAAAATGAAACAGTATGAAGAAGGCGTCAATTTTAAAGATGTTGATCCAAAACTCTACACACCCATTGCACAGGGTATTGTTTTGCTCAAACATGCCACAGACAATGCAGACGCACACTCTTTTTACACCTTTTTACTCTCACAACCGGCAAAAGAGATTTTCAAAGCGTACGGATACAGTGTACAATGAATACAATTCCAGCAAAAGCAGAGACAATCCAAACAGTACAAAACTTACATGTAGTACACTTTACATGTAATGAGAGCACGCTGGGCATGATGAGCCTTGAATTGCCCCAAACACTCACACAAAACACAGAAGTTCTCCTTACATGCAAACCCACAGCCATCGCCATAGCAAAAAATCTTCAGGGAGAACTGAGCCATGCAAACCAGTTACATGTAACGGTGCGTTCTATAGAAGTCGGAGAGCTCTTGTCTGTTGTAGAGTTACAGTTTTATGACAATGTTTTGGAGTCCATCATCACAAGCGATTCTTTGCAAAGAATGCAGTTGCATGTAGGGGAATCTGTCATCGCACTGATAAAATCAAGTGATTTGTCACTCAAGGAGATAGTTTCATGAGTTTTGAACCCTTTGTGCTCTCCTTCAAACTTGCGGCGTTGACAGCTTTTATTCTCTTTTGTATCGCCCTGCCGCTTGCATGGTTTCTCTCACAGACAAAATCACAAACAAAACCTTTTTTAGAAGCCCTTACAGCTTTGCCAATTGTTCTGCCCCCTTCTGTTTTGGGGTTTTATCTGCTTTGGGCATTTGCATACAGCTCCCCAATCGGTCACTTTTTTGAAGAGACTTTTGATGTCAAACTTGTTTTTTCTTTTACGGGACTTGTTGTGGCAAGTTGTTTTTACTCTTTGCCATTTATGGTGCAGCCTCTTCAAAACGGGTTTGAGAGTCTCAACAAAAATATGCTTGAGGCGAGTTACATTGCCGGCAAAAGCAAACTCCAGACTCTATTTTTTGTCGCCCTGCCAAATATGAAACCGGCGGTACTCACTGCCGTCATTGTCACTTTTGCCCATACAGTCGGAGAATTCGGCGTAGTTTTAATGGTAGGCGGCAGCATACCGGGTGAGACAAAGGTGGCCTCTGTAGCCATTTATGAAATGGTGGAAAATATGGACTACACTGCCGCTCATATCTACAGCGCCATAATGGTGGGCATCTCTTTTGCAGTACTTCTGAGCGTCTACATCTTTAATGCCAGACACAACAGAAGGTTTGGATTATGATACATATAGATGTCACAAAAACACTTCACGGAGCCCAGGGCGTTATGCCTTTACATGTAAAGCTCAATATTAAAGAGGGCGAGTTTGTAGCCATCAGTGGGAAAAGCGGCAGCGGAAAGACTACACTTTTGAGAATTTTAGCAGGGCTTGAAGAGGCCAAAGGGAGCATCACTGTACAAAACAGCGTCTGGCTTGATGCAAAAGGGGCCCTGTCTGTTCAAAAAAGAGCCATCGGTTTTGTTTTTCAGGAGTATGCCCTTTTTGAAAATATGAGTGTAGAAAAAAATCTGCTTTTTGTCAACAATGACAAAAAATTAGCCGAGCATCTTTTGGAATTGAGTGAACTCTCCAGCCTCAAAGAACGCTATCCAAACAGCCTCAGCGGCGGGCAGAAACAGAGAGTCAGCATCTGCCGTGCCTTGATGAAAAAACCAAAAATATTACTGCTTGACGAACCCCTCTCGGCACTTGACCCTGCTATGCGGACAAAGCTGCAAAACGAACTGCTTGTGCTGCATAAAGAGTTTGGCACGACAACCATTATGGTCAGTCACGACCCGAGCGAAATATACCGTCTTGCCTCTCGTGTCATCATTTTACAAAACGGAAAAATAATCAATGACGGCGCACCAAAAGAGGTTTTGCTCAAGACGCAGGGCAGTCAAAAATTTTCTTTTGAGGGAGAACTGCTCGATATTAAAAAAGCAGATGTCATCTACATCGCTGTTGTAGCCATAGGACAGCAACTCGTCGAGGTTGTCGTCAGCTCCGCAGAAGCCAAGAATCTCCAAATCGGACAAAGTGTCAGACTCAGTACAAAGGCTTTTGCTCCGACTGTCACACAAAACTAAAGCTTTTTATTGGCTTAACGGTATTCCCCCCCCGTTTATTATAAACAAATATTAATCTTTTTCATGCTAGTCTATGGTTAATACTACTAGGAAATATAATGATGTCTGAAAAATATTGGGAAATTTTAGTCGTTGATGATGATGTTGCTGTGCATAATGTCATTAAGAAAGAACTGCAAAATATCTTTATTCAAAACAAACCCGTAAAAATCCTCCATGCACACAATGCCAAAGAAGCCAAAGAGCTCTTAAAAGACAACTCCGATACCTCCCTCGCTTTTATAGACATATCTATGGAAACACCCGACGCAGGCTTGAAGCTTGTTGAACATATAAGAAATGTTTTGCACAACAGCAACATAAGAATTGTCATGATAGACAGCGGAAACTCGCCGGTTCCTCCTGATAAAATTTTTGACCATTATGATATTAACGGCTACAAAGAAAAAGAAGAAATTGTAAGCGGTAAATTTTATTTTATCATCCGCAATGCACTTAAGCAGTATGAACAATACAAAGAGATCAAATCCAGCAGAGACGAGATCTATAAAAAGATGACGACCAATAATGTAACCAATCTGCCAAACAGAATCAAACTCTCAGAATATCTGGACACAATGGGAGAAAAATCTCTTATACTCATCAATATAGACGACTTCAGCCTCATCAATGAACATAACGGGTTTGACTTTGGCAATGAAGTACTGCGTGCTTTTGCAAAATTTTTGGAGAAAAAATATGGCAGATATGCCCAGGTTTTTCATCTGCACTCCGATAATTTCGCACTCTTGTGTGTCAAACTCGAAAATGAAACAACCGAAGAGAATATTTTACGCATCAAAGACGATATTGCAAAATATATTTTTAACGTCAACGGTATAAAAACACGCCTGACAGCAAGTATAGGCATTGCACTGTACGAACGTGGAAATATCATCCAAAAAGCGGAGTTTGCCCTCAAAGAGGCACGCCGTTACGGCAAGAACAGTATTCAAAAGTATACAGATGATTTGAACATACTCCGGACGATTCATACCAATTCACTATGGAGTACAAGGGTACGCGATGCCCTGCACAACCATAAAATGCATACCTATTTTCAGCCTATTTTAGAAGTAAAAACCGGTAAAATCATTAAATACGAAGCCCTTGTCAGACTGGAATACGAAAATGAGATCTACTCCCCTTTTCACTTTTTGGATGCGGCACTCTACAGCGGACAGATATTTAAAATATTTCAGTTTGTTTTGGAAGAGGCCTGCAAAAAGGCTGTCCAAAGCACTTACTTTTTTACGGTAAATATCAGCCAGTACGATATGCAATATCCTGATTTTCTTCCGACAGTCAAAAAGACAGTAAAGAAATATAACCTGCCCCATTCCCGTATTACTTTTGAAATTCTGGAAAATGACAGCATTGCCCACAACAAAAATATTCAGGCACTTTTAAATGAACTCCATGCAGAGGGCTTTCGGCTTGCCATAGATGACTTTGGTGCCCAGTGTTCAAACTTTGGACAGCTTAACAACCTGCCCATAGATTTCATTAAAATTGACGGAGCCTACATCAAAAATATCATAACAGATGAAAACTCTCAGATAGTCACGACTACCATTATTGACTTTGCCCACAAAAAAGGGATTCCGGTCATTGCAGAATATGTCTGTTCCAAAGAGGTGTATGATTATGTAAAGGCTTTGGGCGTGGAGTATGTGCAGGGGTATGAAATAGCAGAACCGAAACCTGATCTGCAGGAATTAGACTCCTTGTCTCCTTAGTACAGATAAAAAGCCTTTCCTTCTGACAATCCTCATTTAATTGATTAATAAAAGTTTTATGAGCAGCGATATATAATAGTTACTAACGCATGGAGTTCATAATGTCTACAAAATTTTGGGAAATACTACTGGTTGGCAATGATGCTTTTGTCCACGATATTTTAAAGGAAAAGTTGGGAGATGCCGTCATTTTCCATAAAAAGCTCAAAGTACTTCATGCACACAACGCAGAAGAAGCACGAAAAATCATTCAAAACAATAAAGATATCGCTGTTGCCTTTATAGATATCAATATAGAAAAACTAAGCGGCGGACTGCAATTAATCAACTACATTCGGGCACAAATCAGTACTACAATGCGCATAGTCATTATAGACAGTGTAGACTCAGCTGTTCCCACTGATGAAATTCTTGAGCATTATGATATAAATGACTACAGGTCACGCGCCTGCATAGAGTCTCAAAAATTCTTTCTGACTGTGCGTGCAGCTATCAAACAGTACCAGCAGTTTAAAGACATTCAAGACAAAAAAGATGAAATTTACACTAAGATGACTACAAATGAGGTGACAAAACTGCCAAATCGGCTCAAACTCTCTGAAAATCTCAGCAGTAGCGGAAAGAAATCTCTCATACTTATCAATATTGATGATTTCAGTGTTATTAACAACCACAACGGATTTGATTTTGGAGACAAAGTTCTGCGGGCTTTTTCCCGTTTTTTATTGGAAAAATATACACAGGATGCCCAGGTTTTTCACCTTGAAGCAGATCTGTTTGCCATGCTCTATACACAGGGAGACACGCTCACAACCGAGCAGAGAATTACAAAGGTAAAGGATGACATTTACAACCATCTTTTCTCCATCAACGGTATTAAAATACATTTGACTGCCAGCATTGGTGTTGTCATCGATGACTATGGAAACATTATACAAAAAGCAGAATTTGCCTTAAAAGAAGCCCGTCTGTATGGAAAAAACAATCTGAAGAAATACAGTGATGATTTGACGATTCTGCGAACCATCCATTCAAACTCTTTGTGGACAGGAAGAATCCGGGATGCCCTGAGTGAGCATAGAATTCTTACCTATTTTCAGCCTATAAAAAATCTCAAAACAGATAAAATTGAAAAATATGAAAGTCTTGTCCGCATAGAGTATGAAGGTGAAATCTATTCTCCCTACCATTTTTTGGATGCCGCCCGCTACAGCGGACAGCTCTTTGAAATATTTAAAATAATCTTGAAGAGGCCTGTAAAAAAATTCAGACCAGTGTTTATAATTTTACCGTCAACATCAGTGACTATGACCTGAAACATCCGCAGTTTATGGCAGTTGTGAAAAAAAATATCGAAAAATACAGTATCAGTCCGGAACGACTGACCTTTGAAATTTTGGAAAACAACAGTATCGCAAAACACAAAGAGATTCAAAAAACGCTTAATATTTTGCATGACCTCGGGTGTAAACTTGCCATTGATGACTTTGGCGCTGAGTGTTCAAATTTCGGACAGCTCAACAATCTGAAAATCGATTTTATAAAAATAGACGGGGTATTTATCAAAAACATCGTTGCAGACAGAAACTCCCAGATTACCGCAAAAACAATACTCGACTATGCGCACCAGAAAAACATTCCGGTCATTGCCGAATTTGTCTGTTCTTTGGAAGTTTATGATTATGTAAAAAAAATAGGGATAGATTATGCCCAGGGTTATGAAATATCGGAACCTAAGCCTGAACTATCTTAACGGTATCTGCCAAAATATAGCATATATGTCCACGCACTTCATCTTCCGTTGTCTTTTATGCCGGTTTTTAAATATTGCTTTGAAAGTTCGAAAATAGGGGGTTATGGTGCGCAGAGGGGGATTTGAACCCCCACACCCGAAGGCACAACGACCTCAACGTTGCGTGTCTACCGTTCCACCACCTGCGCATTTGTGTGGTATAAAAGTGACCTGACTCTTTGGGAGCCAGGTCTGAGGTATATTTAGTAATCTTTGAAGATTATCCTAAATACGGGTTAGCGTAAAGTGCGATTAACGCAATTACCAGTGCATAAATAACCTGTGCTTCGATCATTGCGAGAGCGATGAACATTGTAGTCATAAGTTTAGCACCAAGACCAGGGTTACGTGCAGTACCCGCAATAGTTGCAGCAGCAGTATGACCCATACCGATAGCTCCACCTAATGCAGCAAGACCAAGACCGAGACCCGCAGCGATCATTGAGTATGCTTTAAGAGTTTGGTTGGCAACCTCACCGTCATTTGCGAATGCAGCAGCAGAAAAAGCCACTAAAAGAAAAAGAATTTTTTTCATAATATATTCCTTGAAATAATTACAATCCGTTCGGATAGCGTAACCTCATTACATGTAATGAAGCAACCTGAACATAAATGCCCAGATTTCCCTACTAGAAATTGATAAGCGCATTATATGAAAGTTTTGCTAAATATTCTCTTATGCAAGACCTAAAGAAATTTTATTTCCTTTAAATTCTAAAATTTCCACCTTTACTTTATCGCCTTCACTTAAAATATCACTTACATTCTCCACACGTTTGTCTTTTGAAAGTTTGGATATGTGCAACAGGCCGTCTGTTCCGTCAGGCAACTCTATAAAAGCACCAAAGTCAACGATTTTTTTACAGTCCCTTCGTATTTTCCGCCTACTTCATATTTTATTTTTTCTTTTTTCGGTGCATTGACAATTTTTTGAATATGCTCTTTTGCTCCCTCTACACCATTTTTGTTTTTACCGGTAATTTTAACTTTTCCCTCTTTTTTATCTATATCTATCGCCACTTCAAATTTTTCTATCATTTCACGGATTGTCTTTCCTGCCTGACCTATAATTTCACCGATAAATCCCGGATCAATATGAAAAAATTCTGTAACAGGGAGTACGCCGTCATTAAATTCTATTTTAGCCTCTGCATCAAGCATAATGTCAATAATATGCGCACGTCCTTCTTTTGCCTGATACAATGCTTCTTTTAAAATGTTCAGACTCACACCGCCGAGTTTGATATCCATCTGCATAGCGGTAATACCCTCTTTCGAACCGGTAACCTTGAAATCCATATCACCATCATGATCTTCAAGACCCATAATGTCAGAAAGAATTGCATAACGCTCTCCGTCACTTATCATACCCATGGCAATACCAGCAACCGTATCACTTGTCTCAAGCCCTGCAGCTTTAAGTGCAAGATACCCGCCACACACAGTTGCCATTGAAGAAGAACCGTTTGACTCCAGTATTTCAGACACCAGACGGACTGTCTGTCCATCAAGGTTGAGTATCGGTTCAAGCGCACGTTTTGCTAAATTTCCGTGTCCGAGTTCACGTCTTTTTGTTCCCATAATAGGAGAAGCTTCCCCTACCGAAAATCCCGGAAAGTTATAATGCACCATAAAGTTTTCATTTTGAGTGCCGGAATCTGTCAAACCTTCAAACATTTGCGCATCTTTGGGTCCGCCCATCGTTAAGACCACAAGAGCCTGTGTCTGTCCACGGGTGAAGAGACAAGAGGCATGCGCAGCCGGCAATACATTTGTATCAATACTGATAGGACGTATTTCTGTCAGTGTACGTCCGTCGGCTCTCACTTTTTCATTGAGTATCTGTGCACGCACCTGCTCTCTTTTAACCGCTTCTATTGCCGCTTTGAGTTCAAGTTCATCCCACTCCAGATTATTGGTAAGAATTCTTTTTCTGAGGTTTCTTAAGGCAGTTGAGCGTTCAGACTTTGCCATTTGATTCATGGCATCTATGATATCTTGCATATGACGTTCTTTCACAAAAGCCACCATCTCTTCATTTAAACCGTCTGTTTTGAGTTCCAGAGGTTTTATCTCTTTTTGATACGGTCCAAAGGCCACTTCATATTCAACATTTGAAGCAAAAAGAATTTTTTCTGTTTTATCAAGCACTTCTATCAGTTCATCTTCACTCATTGCATTGGATACATGTGTATCTACCACTATTGTACCAAGACTCGGATCCATCATCGGGTCAAGCATCGGCTCGTAGGTCTCTTCAACCTCAACCTTTTCACTGCCGATGGAACGCATCTCTATCATCAGTAAATCTTTCTTCGTTCCTGAAAGATACAAATCCAGTGTAGAGTTCTTCAGCTGTGAAAGTGTTGGGTTCAGTACAAGCTCTCCGTCTACTTTTGCTGCGCGAACCGCACATACACTGCTGTTTATATCTATGTCCGAAGTAAAAAGTGCAGCCGAAGCGGCATTAAGAGCAAGAAGCTGCATATCAGACTCAGGATCCGCCGAAAATACCATAATGGTAATTTGTGTCGGGTGCCCGAATCCTTTTGGAAACAAGGGACGCAGACTTCTGTCTACTATTCGTGATGTCAGAGTCTCAAAATCACTCGGCTTTGTTTCACGTTTGAAAAACCCTCCCGGAATTTTTCCGGCTGCATATGTTTTTTCTATATACTGTACAGTCAAAGGCAAAAAGTCATCTTTGACAACCTCAGTCTCATCAATCACTACCGTCGCCAGTATTACAGTTTTACCTGATTTAAGCCATGCCGAACCGTTTGCCTGTTTGGCAACATCACCAAAGGAGTATTCTTCTACTCTGTTTTCTAATTCTAATTTTACATCATACGTCATCTGTTATCCTTTAAATCTTTACTGAGTATTTCTTCTATTTCTTCATCGTCCATTATTGTTAAATTCTTATAATACAATGATGTTTCTACATAGTCATCTATGTCATACAGAAAAAATATGTCATCTACGAATGTTTCTAACAATTCCAAAACATCTCTTGGCAGTACAGGACTGGCAATATAAACTGCTTTTGGTTTCTGGGCCAAAACTGTTTTGAGTGCAGTCATAAACTTGCTTCCTGTCTCACTTCCCTCATCTACAAGTAAAACAATCTTGTTTTTCATAGGAGGAAACGGTCTTCCTTTGCGATACTTGTATATATAGCTAAGTATATCCTCTTCATGCTTTCTGTGAGCTTCTCCGTAGATATAATCATACTGTATTCCAAAGGCATTAATCAACTCTTCATTGAGGACAATCTCCTCTGTCTCACTGACTCTGGCAACTTCACATTCAGGATTGTTTGGCGCCATAATTGCTTCTAAAAAAAGAATTTCCAGGTTATTTTTCAACTTGCCTTTTATCAGTGAAGCCAATTCAAGTCCGCCTTTTGACACTGCAACAATATTCCACGCTTCTTCTTTTAATTTTTGCATAGGAAGTACATCACGAAGCTTTTGTGCTGCATCTTCCCTGTCTTGTAAAATATGCTTATACTTTTGCATCTTTTTGCATCCTATTTTGTATCATCCGGCAATTTATACGATAAAAAAGAGCTGCCGGCATTTGCTTTCATTAACGGTTTTAATACAACAGTCAAGTATATAAACCTGTCATACACAGAGGAACTTGTACTCCCGACTGTAGTCAAGACAGGTCTGTTGTTTTCGGTATACTGCACTCCAAAATCCCAACATCGCTTTGTGTACAAAAATCCGAAAGAAAAACTTTTTCTCTCTTTTGATTCTAAATCATAATTATAGCTTGTATTGTAAGAATAGTGTTTGTTGTAAGTATATTTTACATTTGATGTGAGATAACTTGTATAGGGCGTATAAGTGGCTGTTTTTGGTAAAAAGGTATTTTTATAGAGATGTGAGAGTGCAATTTTCACGCCATTCCTGTTGAATGACACCTGATTCAAAATCTTTGAAAACTTTTTTTCCTTATAATTATAAAACATGTTATTGTAATAGGACAAAAAACTCGTTATCTTATAGTCAAGCTCATTTTCCAGGTCACCATAGCGTTCTTTTGTATTTTCGTAAGAGATGTTTTGGGAAAGTCTGTGATAGATAATCTCCTGTGCGGTACTGTCATAAAAATATTGCTGAAAGTTTAGCTGTGTATCATTTTGAATTGTTGCTATATTATAAAACTCACATCTTTGTGCAAAATTTGGATCTGCCTTATTTGTAAAATCTGAACAGTAGTCCATATTGTCCTGATAAAAACCGTCTTTCTTACTCCAGCCTTTCGCATTATAACTCACTTCAAAGCCTACAACATGACTAAAATTTGCATATGCCTTTGTTAACTGTGTTGAAACAGTAACAGTATTGTAGTTGCTTGCATAAAAGCCGTCATGATATTCAAAACCCGGAATTGGATTTTGTTCATGCCCGCTAAATTGAGAATGTTGCAGATACAGATTTGCCTTGTATGAAAGATTGACATATTCACCAAACAATGGCGTCTGAAGTGTTACAGGCAGATTTACATCTGTTTGAATTACTTTTTTGTTTATGATTCTTTGAATATTATTACTCTGCACATCAAAGGAGTACAGCAAATGATCTTTCAAAAAAGTATCTACATAATGATGGTATTGAACAGTTGGGAGTTTTTGCAGTGTATTGTCATTTGTCTGGAGTGTCAAATCTTCATAATATTTAAAATAGGCACCTATATAGTTGTCATTTGTATTATAAAAAAGGTTTACTCGTGAAAGTACCTGTGTTGCAGTTGCCTGCTGCAGTGCATTATTGTTTTGTGCAAGGTTAATGTAGTCAACATCATTCATATGGTTAATATCTGCATATATTCCGGACTGTCCCGGCAAGTCCAGTCCAAGCCATTGATTCAGAGGATTTGTATTGTCATACTTAAAATTAAATCCGTAATGGGATTGATTTTGCAGATTATATTTTAAATAATAGTCCTCGTTTTCTTTAAAATATCCTGCTTTGAATTCTCCGTGCGAAACAGCAGAATCCACAAATCTGAAAGTAGTATAGAGTCCTTTTCCTCTTGTGGTTCTGATCTGTGGATTGATTTCTAAATCCCACCAGTTTTGTTCGGCAATGTAAATCGGCTGTTCATAATAAAACCCTTCGGTTGAGGATACTCCAAAAGACGGCTTCAAAAGACCGGTACGCCGTGTCGTATCAAGAGAGTAGCCAAAATAGGGCGTATAAAATACCGGTATATCGTAAATATAAAGCCGTGCATTGTATAAATTAATCCATTTGGAATCTGTATTGTAGTCCGATGAAGAAAACTCCATTGTCCATAAAGGGTCTACAGGGTCACATCCGCTGACTGAACCTGAAGTGATATCCAGCAGCACTCCTTTTGATTCACCTTCATTTGCACTGATCCAGACATCAGATTTGTTCTCAAGCAGATAAAGCGGTTTAAAATACCGCTCTTTTTTTGCCAAATTGAGTTTTGCATATTTTCCGAGTATCTTGTACTTTTTGTTATGGTTGAGCCGTACCTTTCCAAAGAGTTCCAAATCTTGCGTCTTTTGGTTATACACCGCTCTTTGAGCAGTTAAAAAATAATCTTTGTAAACAACACTGACTCCTCCGTCCGCATACACAATATTGTTTTTTGATTTGACAGAGGATGCATATATTTCAATCTTGTCATCTGCAATCAGAATACCCATACAGGAGAGAAGGAAAAAAAGAAAATATTTAAGCATCTATCACCAAAGTTTTTGCGGTTTTATCATGCCATGCCTGGCGCTGCGGATCAAACATTCCCCATAAAAAACCAAGATAAAAAATCATTTCACTTATAATTCTGAAAACTGCCCTGTTGAGTGCTGCTGCAAAGTTCGGATTGTCCAGTGTGCGCACATCAATAACCTTTATTTTCATTGCCAGCTTCCCTAAAGTAGCCCCGTACTGCATTACAAAAAAAGTCTGATAGACTATTTTCATCGCAATATACTGCAATACATAGGTATTTGTCAGTATAATAATATCTTCAACCGTCTGCGCATTGGCAAATGAATCAGACATCGCGATAATAAGTAAAAAAGAGAGCAGCATTTCATCTATAAAAAATGCCATTGCCCTTTTTTTAACAGAGGCGAGCTGTAAATGTTCTCGGTTGAGAAGTTTTTCAATCTCTTCATTCAAAATTCAAATTCCTAAAGAGCTTGGTAGGCGATATCTGTACGAAGTTTTTTTCCTGCAAAATGAACCTGTCCACATCTCATATAGGCTCTGTCACGTGCCTCTTTGATACTCTCACCCAAACCGACACATACCAAAACACGTCCACCCGTTGCGTAGAGTTTCCCGTCTTCCATTGTAACACCGGCAAAAGATATATGTGTATTTTCTTCTATTTCTTTATGCTTGACATCATCTAAAATAATTTCAGCAGGCGTTGATGGTCCGTACGGATAGTTTTCACTCGCCATAACCACACCGACAGCATACTGGTCTGAAAATTCTACTTTGATTTCGCCCAAACGGTTTGTTGCCGCTTTGTAAAACATGTCAGATACGCTTGAAGTCATTAACGGCATAAGAATTTCACATTCAGGATCTCCAAAACGTACATTAAATTCCAGAGTAATCGGCTCACCGTTTACCACCATAATACCGATAAAAAGTACACCCTCAAAAGGTGCACCCTCTTGTTGCATACCCTCAAGTGTAGGGCGGATAATACGCTCTCGTACTTTTTGGTACAGTGTTTCATCTACAAGCGGAGTCGGGGCATAGGCACCCATTCCTCCTGTATTTGGACCTTTGTCACCGTCAAGCAGGCGTTTGTGATCCTGTGCAGCCGGAAGCAAGATATAATCTTTCCCGTCACATACTGCAAACATAGAAAGTTCATATCCGTCTAAAAACTCTTCCACGATTACTTTTTTACCCGCATCACCGAAACTTTTTCCGCTGAGCATTTCAGAAATTGCTTTTTTTGCCTCATCATGGGATTGTGCGATGATAACACCCTTTCCGCCACACAGACCATCTGCTTTTACAACGATAGGTGCCTGCAGGGTGTTTGTAAACCTAAACAGCTCTTCTATCGAATCACTCTCTATATATTTTGCTGTAGGAATATTGTATTTTGCCAAAAAGTTTTTCATATAGACTTTTGAGCCTTCAAGCTGAGCAGCCTCTTTACTTGGTCCGAAAATTGTCAGTCCCTGTGCTTTAAATATGTCTACAACACCATCCACCAGAGGCGCTTCAGGACCTACTATAGTCAAATCAATCTCATTTTTTTTTGCAAATGCTGCCAAATCATTGTAATCTTTGATATCGAGGTTTGTTCCCAGATTGTTTGTTGCACCGTTTCCAGGCTGAAAAAAAAGTTCATGTTCCTCTTCTTCATTTTTTATAGCACGGGCAATAGAGTACTCTCGTCCACCGCTCCCCAAGATCAATATTTTCATTTGTATCTCCATATAATTAAAAAATTTATTTAGCCCACCCTGATGAAATAAATAAACTTTTTTTGCATTAACCCGAGCAGCCGTCGCACTACTGGCTTGGTTCTAAAAGCCGAATTTGGGTGAAGAGAGGATTGCCTGACGGCGGCAATTTCATCGGCAGAGTGAACATACCTCAAGCGAAACCACCGACACACGACAACCCTACTGATTCACAGGTTGAATATGTAGAACCCGCATATATGTGCTGACACGAACTACTCAGATTAACAAGATAATTATACTAAAAATATGCTTGTTTTTATTTTAGGGAATGCGCTATTTGCATACAACTCTCAATAGTTGTCTCATCAGAGAGAATACAGGAGCAGTTTTTTGGCAGTGCTTTTGCCGTTGTTTTGCCTATAACGATTATTTTATGTGTGTGCAGCAAAGTATGCCTGCTTAAAAAACACTCTACACTTGAAGGAGAGGTGAAAATAAGTATAGCCTCCTGCGGCACTGTTACATGTAACAACTCTTCACTGCACTTGCTTGCATAGACAATTTTTTCATCTATACAGTATCCCTCTTCTTTACATGTAAGGACAAAATCAGAAGCAACAAGTTCAGCACGCAAATAAAGCCATTTTGTCTCTTTTGGGTATTGTTTTATTTTTTCCGCAAGAGTATCGCCGTACCCCTTACCGACAGCCAGGACCTGACCCCCTAAATCTTCAAAACTTTTTGCACTCTGTTTTGAGATACACAGCGCCTGCTTCTTTATATACTCTTTTTTCTCATACTGTTGCAACGCTTTTGATGCCTGCTTTGAGGTAATTATCAGATAATCATATTTGGAAAAATCAATATCAGGCTGAAAAAAAGTAATATCCAAAGAGTTTACATGGTGAGCATCAGGATGAGAAGAGACAGAAAAAAGGTAAATGGGCTTGTTATGCATTGAAATTTCCTCGTTTATGGAAATCGTAAAAAGTTTGGTTCAGATTGGAATGTTTTGAGGTTAAGGCATAGTTAAACTATGCTGATTCCTCAATCCTTTCAAGATGAGCCGAAATTTTTCTCAATTTTATTCCCACTCTATTGTTGCGGGCGGTTTAGATGATATATCATAAACTACGCGGTTTATTCCATCAACCTCATTAATGATTCTTCTTGAAATTCTCTCAAGCAGGTCATGTGGCAGATGTGCGAATGTTGCTGTCATACCATCAACTGCTTCTACAACTCTGATACATACCGTGTTGTCATAGGTACGGTTGTCACCCATAACCCCTACTGATTTTACATTTAAAAGCACGGCAAAAGCCTGCCATGTTTTTGCATAATATCCGCTTGCTTTGAGTTCATCGAGCAAAATAACATCTGCTTCGCGTAAAAGATCCAAATCAGGAACATTGACATCCCCCATGATTCTAATAGCAAGACCAGGTCCGGGAAAAGGATGACGGTTAATCATACTCTCCGGAAGTCCCAGTTCCAGTCCGATTTTACGTACTTCGTCTTTAAAAAGTTCACGCAGCGGCTCAATCAGTTCAAAATCCATCCAGTCAGGAAGACCGCCGACATTATGGTGAGATTTAATCACTTCTGAGGGGCCGTTGACAGAGATAGATTCAATGACATCCGGATAGAGTGTTCCCTGTGCCAAAAACTTAATACCGTCATGTTTTTTCGCCTCTTTTTCAAACTCTTCTATAAAAGTATGCCCGATAATTTTGCGTTTTTGTTCAGGGTCGCTCACTCCTGCCAGTTTTGTTAAGAAATTATCCGCTGCATCCACAGTAACAAGAGGCGCTTTGAGATTTACTTTGAAAACTTCCTCAACCTGCTCTCTCTCACCTTTGCGTAACAGTCCGTTATCTACAAACACAGGAATAAGCTGATCACCGATTGCTTCATACAGCATTGCTGCCACAACAGAACTGTCAACTCCCCCGCTCAGTCCGCAAAGCACTTTGGCGTCACCGACACGTTCGCGAATGGATTCAATCTGCTGCTTGAGAAAATGCTCCATTTTCCATTTTTCTGTGACGCCACAGATATTTTTTGCAAAGTTGCGAAGCATCAGGTACCCTTCTTCAGAGTGCTGTACTTCCGGATGAAACTGAAGCGCATAGACACGTTTTTCATCATTTGCAATGGCCGCATACGGTGAATTGTCAGATGTGGCGATTACCTTAAAACCCTCAGGAAGTGTTTCTACTCTGTCCGAGTGGCTCATCCATACTACAGTGTGATTGTCACAATCTTTAAAAAGAGGAGAAACATTGTCAGGATACCCGACTATGTCAAGTTCTGCTTTTCCGTATTCATGGTGGTCAGAACGTATAACCGAACCGCCAAAATCTACCGCAATCCTTTGCATTCCATAACAGATACCAAGAATCGGAATGCCCATTTTATAAACCTCTTTGTCAACTTCATAGGCATCTTTGTTGTATACAGAAGAGGGACCTCCGCTGAGTATGATACCCTGAGGATTTTTCGCTGCAATATCCTGGGCTTTTGTATGAAAAGGAAGGATTTCACAGTATATTTTATCTTCACGAAGACGACGAGCGATGAGTTGTGTGTATTGAGAACCAAAGTCTAAAACTATAATGCTAACATTTGTCATTGAAATGCCTTTTGATAAATTTATATATAAAATGAGCAAAAGCCCATTTTACAGCAGGGACTCTGCGTCCCTACAACCCCCTAAAGCTACAAAAAACAATGTTTTTTGAGAAAAGAAAAGTTGAAAAGAATTTAAGTTATGAAAGGATACAATAAATAAGATTAATGTTTGATTTGTTCTTGGAAATCCAAGTCTTAGCCATTAGAGACAAAGCCCGCACATAAAGTGCGGGTTCCGAAATTTGGATTTTTAATAAAGTCCCATAATTTCAAACTGAACGTACCAGATTATAATAGAGACCGCATATCCCACTAAAATAGTCCATGAATGCTTCATGTGTGAACCGAAAGTATAGATTCCGCGAAGTTTTCCCATAACTCCGACACCGGCTGCCGAACCAAAAGAGATCAGACTGCCGCCTATACCCGCTGTCATGGTTACAAGCATCCACTGGTCTATTCCCATGTTTGGAGAAGATTTTAAAATTGCACTCATTACCGGTACATTGTCTACAATTGCAGAAAGGAATCCGACACCGATATTGGCTGTGGTTGAACCAAGCAACTCATACAGATGATGGATGTATTCCAAAAAGCCTAAAAAGTGCAATGCTCCGACAGCCGAAAGAATACCGAAGAAGAAAAGAAGCGTATCGTTCTCTACCTTTTCCATATTGACATAAATGTTAAAACTGTTCTTTCCTGTTCTTTCAAGCTGGAACGCATAAAGTTTTAAAATAGCCAGACCGAACATCATACCCCACATTGCCGGAAAATGAAAAAATGTATGCCCGAGAACAGCAATTGCAATGGTCAATACTCCCAAATAGGCAACGGTTATTCCACCATCAAGTACTTTGGGTTTCTTTTCTGTCGCTGCATCAAACGGCGGTTCTCCCGAGGGAACGGACAAAGAGAGTAAAAATGCTGTAACAACCCAGCCGACAACAGAAGCAGGAAAGAGGAAAAGAAAGTCCACAAACTCTCCTTTGCCGGCAGTCCATGCCATGAGTGTTGTAATGTCACCAAACGGAGACCATGCGCCGCCTGCATTGGCAGCTACGACAATATTTATAGCTCCCGGAACCAAAAATGCAAGATTTTTCTTGTCAATCGTAAAAAGCACGGTGGAAAGGATCAAAGCAGTTGTCAGGTTGTCTGCGACAGGGGAGATAAAAAATGCCAGCAGACCGGTCAGCCAAAAGAGTTTTTTATAGGTATACCCTTTTGAGACAAGTTTATACTTTAACAGATCAAAAACACCGCGTTCTAAAAGCGTCTCAATAAAAGTCATTGCAACAAGCAGGAAAAAGAAAATTTCGGCTATTTCCAAAATCAGTTTTTCCAGTTCATCATGCAGCGGATCAGGATTCATCCCGTTAATAGCATAATAAATACCGATAAGCATAAACATAAATGTACCGGCAAACAGTGCCGGTTTTGCTTTGTTTATCTCATATTTTTCTTCTGTAGCGATAAAATAATACGCTATAACAAAGACAGCTAAGCTCAGCCATCCTACCCAGGTTGTTGCAAGATTTATTGCTTCGTGTTCCATTAATTCTCCTCTTGTATTGTATGAACCCCTATGGATTCATGCCTGTTTAATGCAGATATTACTATCTCTTTTGCCGTCAGTAAACGAAATTTTAGTAGTTTACCAATATTTTCATTTAAAAGTGCATTAATTGTGGATAAAGCATCGTTTAATCCGCTTTTTGTACGAATTATAGAAACATTTTCCCACATTATTCGTCTGAGCTGGTCTTTTTTCGCCTTGTCCTCTTTGAGACTCATCACCTCATCATGGAGTTCAAATGTTTTCATACTTTTAGGAGTGTCAATATTTTTTAAAATATCATCCACTGCCCTTTTTGCAAAAACCAAACCCTCCAACAGTGAGTTCGATGCCAGTCTGTTTGCTCCATGCACCCTTGTTGAAGCAACTTCGCCAACAGCATACAAATTTTTTACATTTGGCACTCTGGCATTCAAATCGGTGCGAATACCACCGATGGCATAATGAAAAGCAGGCGATATCGGAACCCTTTGCGCAGGAACATTAAAGCCCAGTTCCCTTAGGTTCTTGCAAATATTTGGAAACCTGTGTTCAAAATACTCTTTATCAAAATTTTCACAGTTGAGATACACATGCATACCTGTCTTCTTTTTATATTTATATATTGCCTTGCTGACAATATCGCGTGAAGCCAGCTCGCCTCTCTCATCATAATCAAACAGGAATCTTTTTCCGGTTTCATCCTCTATGGTTGCCCCTTCTCCACGGAGAGCTTCTGTCAAGAGCATTTTTTGGGCATTGTTGGAATTTACAAATACAGTGGGATGAAACTGCAACATTTCCATTCTGTCAAGGGCTATGCCTTTCATCACACAAAGTCCCTGTATATCAGCACTGATACAGGGTGCATTTGTATGGTATTCATACAAAGAACCTACGCCTCCGCTCGCTATAATGACATTTTTTGCATATATGTTTCTGCGCTGTCTGTGATCAAGTACGGTAACGCCATAACATTCGCCATTATCAATCAGCAGATCAACGACTCTTGCATCACTGAGCATCGCATGGGCAGTATGTTCAAGAAGAAAATGGTGCAGATATCTCCCCGTCGCATCACCGCCTGCATGCAGTATCCGTTCGCAGGAATGTGCCGCCTCTTTTGTATAAAGAAGTTCCCCCTCTTCATTGGTGTCAAAACGAAACCCCTGTTCTATCAGGTCATCAATCGCCTGACGTGAATTCTGGCTCAGCACATCCACCGCTTCCGGATCACACAGCCCGTCACCGGCGGCAAGCGTATCTTTTATATGTACCGGAATATCCGCTTCATCACGAGCCAGCGCTACTCCGCCCTGGGCATAGAATGTATTGCATTTAAAAGTTTCCCGCTTATTGATAATAAGCACTTTTTTCTCAGCAGGGATATTCATACTTGCATAGAGTCCTGCCACACCTGCGCCTATTATTACTACATCATATTCAGTCATTACGGTGCACAGCTTTCATTCGTATCATTATTAAACTCTTTCTTTTGAATAATAAACTTCACATTTTTATCCTCTTTTGGTACACTCTGTTCATAATAAGGGGGTGCTTTATAGCCGCACCCGCTTACGCTTAATAAAAAGCTTGCTATAATTAGCCTATGAAAAACAGCAGTGATATTCTCAACTCTCTTCAAAATAAACCTCAATTTTCCAAACTGTCTCAATACAAATGCATTCATAAAATACAATCGGCATTCAGCCCCCCTTTACAAAAGATGATTAAGTTTTCATATATAAAAAATAAAATACTTTTTTTCGTTCTCAATCATCCCGGTGCCAAACAAGAATTTGATAATAGTATACAAAGCATTAAAAGTGCTTTAAAGTTTCACACTCCCGCAGAATGTGAAAATGAAACTATAACAGATATAAAAGCTTTTGTTACACATAAACCTGCTTTACATGGAGACACAACAGCATTGACACAACCCAGAAAAATTGTATCCTACAGGGAAAGAGCAACGGGAAACTTTGACATTCCTGTTCATGATGAAAAACTCAGAGAACTTATTCTCTCTATCCAAAAAATTATAAAAGAAAAAAATGACACTTAAAGAAAAAATCCAACAACTGCCGAACAACCCGGGAGTCTATCAGTATTTTGACAAAAACGGCCATCTCCTGTATGTGGGCAAAGCCAAGAACCTTGCCAAGCGTGTAAAAAGCTACTGGCAGTTTACTCCCGAACTTTGTGCAAATCCGCAGCTCTCTTTGCGCATCTCAAAAATGATAAACCAAACCGTTTCCATGGATTATATCATTGTAAATTCCGAACATGATGCGCTCATACTTGAAAATTCACTGATCAAACAGCTGGGTCCGAAATACAATATTTTGCTCCGTGATGACAAAACCTACCCCTACATTTATATAGACAACTCTCAGGAGTACCCTCGGTTCGACATTACAAGAAAGGTGATTAACTCCAAAGATATCACCTACTATGGTCCCTACTCTGTCGGTGCGAGAGATATTCTCAACTCCATTTATGATATTTGCAAACTTGTACAGAAAAAATCCTGTCTGAAGTCAAAAAAACTTTGTCTCTACTATCAGATAGACAAATGTCTCGGTCCCTGTGAACTGCCAATCAGCAAAGAGCGTTATCAGCAGGAAGTAACACTTGCATCGCAGCTGATTAAAAACAAAAAACTGCTTCTTGGCAAACTGGAAGAAAAAATGGAGTTTTATGCCCAGGAGTTGCGCTTTGAAGAAGCCGCCGAGCTCAGAGACACCATAGAGAGAATAGAACGGTCCCAGATTAAAAGCGAAATTGATTTTGCCACAAATGAACATTATGATATTTTTGCAATAGAAAATTCTGAAAAAAGAGCGGTAGTTGTAAAAATATTTATGCGACACGGCAAAATAATCTCTTCTTCTCATGAGTATCTGCAGCTTCATGAAGGCTTGGATTTGAATGAGCTCTATTCAAGAGCACTGCTTGGATTTTACAAAGATGAAAAGCCTCCCATCGTTGCTCCGATTCTTCTTCCTCAGAGTTTTGAGGACAAAGAACTTATAGCGCATCACCTCACAAAAGTATTTGGTCAAAAAGCACACATTCTCATCCCTCAAAGAGGAAAGAAAAAAGACTTGATTGCTTTGGCAAAATTAAATGCAGCGGAGTTATTGAAAAAAGACAAAGAAACACTTAATGTCAAAATACTCGAAGAACTCCAGGAACTGTGTCAATTGCAAAAAATTCCAAACAGAGTGGAAATATTTGACAATTCCCATATGTCCGGTGTTGCAACAGTCGGAGCTATGGTCGTATATGAAAATGCAAAGTTTGACAAGAAATCCTACAGAACCTATCATCTGGAGGCAAAAGACGAGTACTCCCAAATGCGCGAAACACTTACAAAAAGAGTAGAGAGTTTTTCTAAAAATTCACCGCCGGACCTGTGGATACTCGACGGAGGAGCAACACTGCTTAAACTTGCACTTGACATACTTGAATCCAACGGTATCGCCCTTGATGTCATAGCCATTTCAAAAGAAAAAGTTGATGCCAAGGCACACCGGGCCAAAGGAAATGCTCAGGATATTCTCTATACAAAAGAGAAAATTTTCAGACTCAAAACAAGTGACAAACGTCTGCAGTGGGTTCAAAATTTACGGGATGAAGCACACAGAGCAGCGATCACATTTCACAAAAAAACAAAACTCAAACTTGACCAGGAGAGCAGACTTTTAAGTTTACATGGAATATCGGCTGCAAAAATTCAAAAACTGCTCAATCATTATGGCACCTTTGAAGCACTCAAAAGTGCCACATTTGATGATATTCGTTCACTTTTAAATACAAAAGATGCAAAAACCATCAAAAATTTTTATAAATAAGTTTTTTTTTCACTCCTTTATGATATATTTGTGAGAATTCAAGTGAATCACTAATTATAAGGTTTTTTAATGAGCAAAATTATCCCTGTAGACGAAGAGTATTTTTTTGACGGAAATGTCATTATTTCTCAGACAGATTTAAAAGGTGTTATTACCTATGCAAACAAACTATTTTGCAGTGTATCCGGTTATAAAGCCGATGAACTGGTAGGACAACCCCACAACATACTCAGACATCCGGATATGCCGCGCAGCATATTTGCAAAAATGTGGGAAACTATTCAAAGTGGACAGGCTTGGAACGGACTTGTAAAAAACCTTAGAAAAGACGGTCTGTACTACTGGGTAGAGACAGAAATTCTGCCAATCAGAGATAATGATGAAAATATAACAGGTTATATTGCTGCCAGAAAAGCAGCCTCTCGCAAAGATATTCAAGAAACAGAAGAAACATATAAAAAGATGCTTGAGACAGAAGAGGAATAAGGGATGGAAGAATGCTAATTTATAATTTTCAAAAAGAGTTTTTGGGTATTGACGAAAAAAACCTGCATACACTGGGATATAAAGATTTGGCTGATCTGCGCGCAGAAGTGACAGATTTCGCAGATTTGTTTGTAAAAACACCAGGATATATACATAATTTTCAGCATGTGCACTGGATTGACTATATAACATGTGCAGAGTCTAATGAAGAATCCAAAGTCATCATTAATGCCAATTCAAAAAACTACAAAGCAATAATTACAATTACAAATGCCTACCTTGTAGACAATCCGACTCAAAAAGCCTATATAGTACACTTAAACAATCTGCGAACACTTACAGCGCAGGAGTATGATGCTATTTCAGGAGATATTACGCAAAGAACAATACCGGAAACAGTATCTCCACAGCAGTCACAACCAATCCTTAAGACAACAGAAGAACCAACAGTCATACAAGATGAGTATGACACTCCGTTACATGTGGAGACACAAGAGAAAGAAGACCTTGATGCAATGCTGGATGTAGGTGACTTAAGCATCGAAACCCCGGAAGTAACAAAGACAGAGCCTTTCGTTCAGGAATCTCCTCAAAAACCGAAAAGCACCTATGTTTTTGACCCCAATATCGCATCAAAAGAGCTTGGTTTGCCACTTGATTTGATTGAAGAGTTTATACAGGATTTTATAACCCAGGCAAACGACTTTAAAGATGAACTTTACAAATCACTTGAAGAAGGAAATATTGATAATGTTAAAACTCTTTCGCACAAGCTTAAAGGAGTCGCAGCGAATCTTCGTATTGAAGATGCACATGAAGTACTTTCAATTATAAATGCTACTTCTGATGTCGATATCATACAGACAAACCTGGATGATTTTTACAGAATTATTGCAAAATTAGCCGGTGAAGAAGATCTTGCCACCATAAAAGATGATGAAGTGCCTCAAAAAATTGAAATTCCGGAACTTTATGATGATGATTTTGTTGCACCACAGGAATCTGAAGAAATTCTCACTTTTAAAGATGATGAACCTGAACTGACTTTGGAATTTAAAGAAGAGCCGGAGATTCAAGAAGAACAGGAAATTCAGGAAGAGACAGAGACGCAGGAAGAGACAGAGACGCAGGAAGAGACAGAAACGCAGGAAGAATCAGAAAATGAGAAAAAATATTCTAAAGAAAAAATTGCCAATGAGATAGGCCTGGATTTAGAGAGTTTCAATGAACTCTTTGAAGACTTTATAAAAGAAGCACATGCTATAATTGCAAAAATAAATGATGCTCTCGCCACCCAAGACTACCCTGCACTGAAGCGGCAGGCCTTAAAATTAAAAGGAATGAGTGACAATATGAGAATGCACACTTTTACAAATGAACTTGAAACACTCACACACTCTACAGATAAAGAGACGCTGACACAAACTGTAAAAGAGATAGAAAATATACTTACAGCAATTTCAAAAGAAGAGGAATAGGCAATGCAAATAGGACTAAAAAACAGACTTCGACTTATTAGTTTATTACCGATTATTATTTTAATTTCTATTACAAGTTATTTTGTATATAACTCATACGAAAACTATAAAGCAGCACAACTTCTTCAGGATAAACTTTCCACAAACAGGCAACTCAACAACCTTCTGAGAAATGTTTCCCGGGAAAGAGGTATGACCGTAATGTACCTTGGTAATTCCTCACCAAATACATTAAAATCACTCTTAAAGCAGAGAAAGATCGTTGACAAACAGGAAAAACTCTATTTTCAAAAGCTACAGGCACTTTCACAAAAAGACACGGTATTAAAAAATGCGATGCAAAGTATAAAACATGCCAGAACATTGGTTGATACACATAAAATAAACTTTGAAGATATATACAATAAGGTATACGGTAAAGCAGAAAAAATAATTATCAAGCAGCTTGAAACGATTACGTCGCACCAGCTTGACAGTAAAATCAACACTTATGCTTCTGTTTATATTTCGCTGGTACGTGCAAATGCCTATACTGCAGATGAACGTGACTTTATCTCTTATACCCTTGCCCGTTCAACAGAAATGGAAGAAGAAGAGATAAATCAATGGCTCTCATTAATCGCAAAAGCCGATGCTATCAACTTCTATAACCTCAAAGACAAAAATCTTGAGAAAAAGCTTGATGAACTATTTAAAAGTGATGATGCTCTTGAGCTCTTTGATGACCTTAACTCAGAACGTGCTTCTATTTTAATTGCTGCAGCAAGCGGAGAGTATGAAACAAACCCGGGTGTCTGGTTTGCCATGCTTTCAGAAAAAAGCAACCTTATTTCAGAGGGAGAAAATGTTGTCCTGAGTGCCATGGACACCAGAGCCGTTCAGGTAAAAACAGAAGCTTTACAGTTTTTGACCATTACATTGACAATTTGGCTGATTTCAATCATATTGGCAGTTTTGGGCTTTTTGCTCTCTAATGAAATTGCCAGAAATATTCACAACCTTGAAGGTGTCCTCAGAAAAGTTGCAGAAGACACGAATGAAAGCGACAAAGCAGTTGAGATCAATCTTCATACAGCCAAAGGGACAGAAGAAGCCTACAGTCTTTTGGAAAAAATCATTGAACAGACAAAACGGGATAAAGAAGCAGCACAGGAAGCGATTGAAGCAAAATCGATGTTTCTTGCAAATATGTCCCATGAAATTCGTACACCGCTCAACGGAATTGTTGGCTTTACGGAACTTCTTAAAGATACAGGACTCAAAGAAGAGCAACAGGAGTTTGTTGAAATTATTGAAAAATCTTCAGAAAATCTGCTTGAAATTATCAACAATATTCTTGACCTTTCAAAAATCGAGAGCAATAAACTTGAAATTGAAGATGTAATCTTTAATCCTATAGAAGAGTTTGAAAGTGCCGTTGATGTATATGCTGTCCGTGCAAGTGAAAAGCACATTGATCTGGGATGTTTTATTGACCCTGAACTTGAACAGCCGCTCAAAGGTGACCCGACAAAAATTAAAGAAGTTCTTATTAACCTGCTCTCTAATGCTGTGAAGTTTACAAGCAGTTCCGGAGCTATCAATGTCGATATCAGAAAACTGCAATCACCTCAGGAAGGAACAACACGTATCAGATTTGAAGTGCAAGACAGCGGTATCGGTGTTACAAGCGAGCAAAAATCCAGAATTTTTGAAGCTTTTTCACAGGCAGACACATCCATTACACGTAAATACGGCGGTACAGGTCTTGGTCTTACAATTTCTGCGCGTTTTATTGAACTGATGGGCGGACAACTTGATCTGCACAGTGAACCGGGAGAAGGAACAACTTTCTTCTTTACACTTGATTTTGAAGAGATAGAAGTTATCAGCGAAAGTGCCAAAGAACAATATATGGGAATCAATGCTTTAATTTTAGAGTCTGCTCATAAAACAAAGAGACAAGACACCTATCTCAAAGAGTATCTTGATTTTTACGGCGTAAGCTATACAACATTTAAAAACAAAAATGAAAGTGAAACACTCCAGCGACAAATAAATTATGATATGCTTTTTGTAGATTATGAATATGCAACCGAAGAAGAATTAAAAGCATACAGCACTCTTCCGCAAAAGCTGATACTTCTTACAAAATCTTATTTTATGAGAAAAATCGACTCTATGGGTATAGAGATATTTAAGACCATATATGAGCCATTAAATAATACCAAATTAAAAGCAGCCCTTGAAAATTACCAAAGTCAAAATTTTACAGCACCAAAATTAAAAACAACTTCAAACAAAGTCTTTACAGTCGGTTCGTCTAAATTTGCAGCAAAAGTACTTGTTGCAGAAGACAATATAATCAACCAGAAACTGATAAAACGGACACTTGAAGACTTGGGACTCACTGTTGATATCGCATCCAATGGACTTGAAGCATTCCAAAAACGCAAAGACAATAACTATGATCTGATTTTTATGGATATCCAAATGCCTTTCCTTGATGGTATAGAAGCGACGCAGGAGATTCTTGAATATGAAGAGGTATACAACCAGCCCCATGTTCCAATAATCGCTTTAACAGCAAATGCACTCAAGGGTGATCGTGAAAGATTTTTAGCAGCCGGACTTGATGAATATACAACAAAACCATTAGTACGTGAAGAGATCATAACACTGCTGAATCATTTTTTAGCAGACCACATTGTGGATGTCAATGATGCAAAGACAGAAGAAAAGAAAACAGAAAAAGCACAACAGCAGGAAGAAGAAGCAAAAGAAGAAGAAAAAGCAGTACCGGAAAAAGAAAAAAAAGCAGTACCGGAACAAGTTCCGGCAAAATACAAAGCTGATATTCTTCTTGCTAAAAAAAGTCCCTTTGAAACAAAGCTTTTTACAAAAATTCTCAGTTCACTTGGATATACTTACGAAGTCATAGACAATATAGATGAATTGCAAAAGAAAATTGAAGAGGAGAGCTATAAACTTATATTGTTTGACAAAGAGACAGAAACTTTAGACTTGAAAGATTTCGCCCGGTCAGTCAAAGAGAAAAGTCAAAAAAACAATCTCTCCACCTACCTGGTATTGATTGTAGATCCGGCTGTACCTGTAAGTGAAGAAGATTCAAAATATGTAGATGAAACGATTAAAAATATTATAAACAAAGACTTGCTGAGACTTGTTATAGAAAAATTTATTTAAGGAAATAACTATGAAAAAAACTGATTTGGTTGTGCTTGCAGTTGATGATGATCTCATTAATTTGAAGCTTTTAAAATCTATGCTGATGAAAAGCGGAAATGTAAAAGAGGTTGTCGAAGCAAAAAACGGCTCAGATGCCATAGGTGTTTTAAAAAGCCGTGATGATATTGACTTGATACTCTTGGATATCATTATGCCTATCATGGGTGGTATCGATATGCTTAAAGTCGTGCGTGCCGATGAAAGTCTGCGTCAACTTCCTATTTTGGTTCTTACAACAGATGAAACAAAAAAAGCAGAAGCTTTGGAGTGCGGCGCAAATGGATTTTTAATGAAACCTATACGCAATGACGATTTGATTGCAAAAATCAAAACAGTCATCGTCTAAACTGCAAAACAGGTTCTGCACAAGGACCTGTTTTTAATACCTCTTCTACCCGTTTAAACGGTCTCTATTTTAACGGCATCTTCCAAAATATAGCAGATATAGCCACGCACTTCATCTCCCGTTATCTCTTTCACTGCTTTTACATAGTATCGAACCTGCTTGCGATGCTCCTCGGTAAAATGCATCGCACTTTTGTAGTCTATCACACTCCACTCTCCCTTTTCATGTTTGACCAACAAATCAAGATAACGCAGATTGTTCTTATAGCGCAGAGCCTTTTCTTTATAGCATACTCCCCGGGTCAAAGTCAAAAACTCCGGTGCAGCAACAAGCCTCTCTATTCTCTGCTGTATATCATCTATCTCTGACTCTGTGAGCATAAAGCCATATTTGTTCAGCATCATATCTTTGGCACAAGCAAGCGCTTCTTGTGTAAACTCCTGCATCATCTCCAGAGTATAGTGCAAAGCAATTCCAAAATTAATGGCTTGCAAATCTTCTTCATTGTGTTTTTCTAATGCCAACAAATCACTCTGTGTTCCGTAATAGATATTTTCAAACGAAAGTTTTTTATATGCCTGCGGTATGTTTTTGGCTTTACATGTAGAGCGCAGTTCTCCGAAGCTTTGAGGTTGTAAATCCAGCAATGCAAATATGGAATCTTTTGGTTTTGCAAGGATGATCAAGTTTTCTCTTGCTCTTGTAAAAGCAACATACAGGGCATTCAAACTGTCTTCTCGTATAAGCTCTTTTTCTTTGGAAAGAGCATAGGCATAGTCATGGTCAATAAGCTCTCTGTTTTTTGTTCTCAGATAAAGATTTTGCAGTTTGATGCCGTCATAATTGTAAATAATGGCATCTCTTGGAGCAGGAGCCTTTTTCAGTCTGTCCATGACAATCACATGCTCATACTCCAGGCCTTTTGATTTATGTACCGTTAAAACCCTCACTCCACTGATATCAGCCGCTGCTGCAGAAGTATCAAGTCTTTCATACTCAAACAAAAGCGCTTCAATATCTGCATATTTGGATACAGCATTCAAAAAGCGAATCAGATGAAAATCATCTTGAAAAAGTCTGTACTCTTCTATACATCTCTTCACAACATCTACAAGCTTGACACTGTTAAAATCTACAGTGGCAACAGCCCTGACCTCCTGATTTATCAAAGCAAAAAAGTTCTGTCTGTAAATCTCTTCTCTGAAATAGAGATATTTCAAATACTCCAAAACAGCCTTGACACTTCTTTGGTTGATAAGCTTTGTGGTTGTCTCAGTCACAACCTCTATATTTTGTTCGTCAAGTACGTTTTTAATGACCTGTCCGTCACTGTTGGTCGCACATAAAACGGCAATGTCATTCACATCTGCGCCAAGATCTATCAAGCGCTTTACCTGCTCAACCAGTGCATCCAAAAGTTCCTCATCTGCAATCACTTCGACAAAACCGCCCTGTGCCTCTTTGCGAACAAGCTGAGGAGTGTAGTTTTTTATTTTATCCGCAAAGACTCTGTTGACAAACTCTATAACCTCTTTTTGCGAACGGTAGTTTGTCAAAAGTTTTTTTACCTCGGTGCGGTGTTCTTTTGCCACCTCCCCAAAAAGAGCCGACACACCTCCCCTAAAACGGTAAATAGACTGTTTAACATCCCCCACAAAGAAAAAACTTCCCTCGCTGCAGACACCCGCACCCGAAGTTATCTCTGTGATAAGCGGTTTTAAAATCTCATACTGCAATATGCTGGTATCTTGGAATTCATCAAGCAGCATATGTTCTATCGTTGCATCGAGGCGAAAGTACAGAAATTCGCTCTCATTGAGACGGTGCAAAATCTCATACACCAGAAGCGTCACATCCGAAAAACTGAGTTCTCCCTCATCTACATAGAGTGCTTTTTTTGCCTTTTTGTAAAGTGTAACAAGTTCATTCAGGGCATAGAAAAAATTCTGCTCTTTTGCCTTTGCATGCGACTGTACGGCACGCTGAATTTGCAACAGAGCCGCATCCATTGCAGGGCTGAAGCATTTTTTAAAGACCCAGTAGTTCAGGCTCTCTTTATATACCCATGTTTTTGCTTTGAGTGCTTCAAAATTTTGGGCAACAACGGCTTTTTGCAGTGTCACCGATGCCTCTTTGCAGTTTTTTACAATATTTTGCAAAAGAGAGAGCCCTTGCATCGCCTCCTCTTCATACGCCTGTATCGATTTTTTTTGAAACTTCAGATGAGAAAGTTCCTCTTTTTTAAGATAAAAATCATCCAGCAGCGCAAAAATGTCACTGACACGTTTGTTTGATTCCAAAGAGAGACTGATAAGCGTCTTGCGTTTGTTGGCAACACTGACTTCTTTTAAAAAACGAGACATCAGTTTGACTTCATGCTGGGCATTCGCCGTTGAAAAATCGGGCATCAAAGAGGCATACAGAGAAAATTTTCTCAAAATCTGAGCGAAAAAGCTGTCTATCGTCATAATCTTCGTATGTGCATTTAAAAACTCGGCCAAAATCTGCGACCGTTTTGCCAAAATCTCTTTGTCAGACATCCCACACTCTTTGGCAATTTCATGCAATTCCATACGTGATTCCAATGCCTGCAGTGTCTCGACAATCCGCTCACTCATCTCGGCAGCCGCTTTATTTGTAAAAGTAAGAGCCAAAACCTTCGCAGGCTCCGCACCTTTAAAAAGTAGAGAAAGATAGCGCACAACAAGCATAAAAGTCTTCCCGCTCCCCGCACTCGCTTCGTAGGCAAGATTATTTATAAATGCCATTACACTCTCCCGCACATGATGGCATATTCACAAAACTGGCAGGGCTTTGTCTCTTCACATTTTTCAAAGTTGACGGACTCTATGGAAAGGAGATCTTTGATATGAGATTTTAATATTTCTGTTTTTTCTTGCAAAAATGCTTCCGGGATGATTTGAGACTCTTTCAAATCATAAAAACCGCAACGCTCAACATTTCCAAAACCGCCGGCCAAAAGAGCGTAAAATTCAAGCTGAAAGTCCGTTGCCTCTGTGTAGTTGTTTTTATTGTAAAGCATGTAGGCACCTGTTTTATAGTCAAGCACCTCGATAAGATTCTCTTTTTTATCTATTCTGTCTATTTGACCGACAATTTTCATGCCTGCAAAATTCGTTTCTAAAAGTTCTTCTGTTTTGAATACTTTCCAGCCTTTTTCAAACCGCTCTATTTCAGCCTCCGCAAAAGCCTCCAGACGTTTTTTTTGCATTTCAACGAGATACTTGTCAAGCTCACTCTCTCCGCAAAAATCATCCAGAGCTTTGTTGATATCTTTTTTGAGCTTTTCGGTATCCGTATAAAAATTCTGCTTTTCATAGACTGCTTTTAATGCACTGTGCACGACATTGCCTATTTCATACTCCTGAGGCATATCTTTTGGTATTTCATGGTTTTTTATATGTTGGATATATTTATAGTAATATTTACGCTTACATGTAAGGAAGGTTTTGAGCCTGCTGGCAGAGAGCGCTACATTTTTAAAACTGTACTCCTCTATTATCTCTTCTTCTTTTTGAAAACCTGCCTCTCTTTTTTGAAAGAGAATTTCAGCGTAGTCCAGTTCTCTGTACTCATTTTTTTGTGTAATGCCGAGTTGTTTTAAAAACCTTGAACCGCTGCTCTCACTTGAGTTGACATAGGCGATTGCCACCTCTTTTGAGCGTGAAATCAGCATTTGGTAGTAATGTTTCTGCAGGCTTTCCCTGTCTCCCATCGTTGGCAAAGAGGCAGCTTTTCGTATCTGTGTATTTAAAAACATATCTTTATCACTGCGTTTTGGAACATTTTTGTCATCAAAATCTATAATAATTACTGCATCAAAATGAACACTTCTTGTCTCAAGTACTCCCATTACCGTCACTTTGCCCCCACGGACATCATCCACAGTTCTCAAAGCCAGACGCTGCATAAAAATATTCAAGAGTGATTTTACACCCATATCCTGCATAAAAGGCAAAAGTTTTTCTATTTTATGCAACTCCTCGTTCAATATTTTCTTCTCCTGTCTATTGGTAAAAAAAGCAGCCACTTCCTGCATATTTTGTATAAAATCAATCTCTGAAACTTTTTTATAGTAGAGTCCGTGCAAGAGCAAAAAAAGCTCATCTCCCACTCTTTGTATACGTGCCTCATTCTCTTTTGAGTCCTGTTCTATCGCATTTAATGTTGCTTCGATTTTTTTATAAACTCCGGAGTGACGAAAAGACTCCCCCATTGCAAAGTTCAGATTGCACTTTTCATCAAAGCTTTTAAGTATCGGTGCTGCGGTTTCATTGGGCAAAATGACGGCAATTTTTTGGGGATTATATCCTTTTTGCACAAATTCATAGATTTTCTGCTGTACAAAGGCAACCTGCAAAAGAGATTCGCTGAAACTGTTACATGTAAGCTTGTAATCTGTAGGTATTTTTTCTTTTGTGAGCGTTTTTATGTTGTTAAAGTCAAGTTCATATATAAATCCGGCTTCCAGTTCAAACCCGAGTTCGCCCAGTTTGTTTTGCATCTTTTCATTAAAGCGCGTCGCCCAGAAACGGAGTTTTATAGACATAAACGACTTTGCCTTTTGCAACAGTTCAAGCTCAAAGTTTGTCAGATGCCCGTCTAAATAAATCGTCACATTTTGATGTGTTTTTGCATACGCTTCGTTAAATTCGTAAAGCTTTGGCAAAAATATTCTGTCAAGCAGTTTTTTTTCATTGCACAGTTTTTCATAACGTTTGTAAAGTTCTTGCAAAATGGCAATATGCTCTTCATACTCTGCATAAACATCGGCACTGCTGAGTAGATTGATATCATAAAGTTCTGCACTCAGTTCTTCGTAAAACTTAAAGATATACGAAGAATTTTTGGTAAAGGTAAAAAAATTCCGCTCGATCTGAAGGTTTGCAAAGCCTTTAAAATCTGACGCTTCAAGCAAAAGCAGTATTCTGCTCTCATCATCTATAAATTTATAGCCTTTTACAAGCGTGAGTCTGGCGATAAAATCGCTCATAGTAATGTAGTTGGGTAAAAAGAGTGTCTGTTCTTGTGCAGCAAGCTGCTCGTGACGAATAGCACGGGCAGTCGGAAGGACTATGGTTGTCTCTTCCATATTTAGTACTGCGAAGCTTCCTGGATGCTTCTGTCGTTTATGATGCGGGTATCAGTTTTGATAGCATAAAATCTGCTCTTGTCACCGACATCTACTTTTAACAACAGATTCCAAACACCTTTTTTTGGAAATTTCACATCATGAAATACATAAAGACCCTCTTCAAACACAGGATCTTTGAGCGTTTTTGTGTAGGTGTCAACTTCAGGACGGCTGATTTCCAAAATCATTTTTGCGCCTTTGACCGCTTTGCCCTCTTTTGTAGTGAGGGCATACTTTACATCCGAACCATTTTCTGAAATTCTGTCTGAAACAAATTTCAGTTTATATGCTTTGTCAAAAGCTATTCTCTGTTTGATAAGTTTGTTTGCATTTGCATCTGCATCCTGGTATTTTGTCATATAATCATCACTCGGCTGTATGTCAGCCTTGCTTGTTTCTATAATTGTCCATACGCATAAGCCAAAAACACCTGTAATTGCCAGCCCTATTGCATAAGGCCAGAGTCTACCACTTTTTATAATGCTCATTTTTATGCCTCATTTTATAAATTTTTCTTTTAAAAAGCATAACTATACCATATAAAATAAAACCATAGAATAATACTCTTACATAAAACAAAGACGTTTGATTTGCATCACTGTCAAATCCATGTCCCAACTTGACACCCTTGGCTTTTGCTATCTGCTGCGCTATATCCAGGTAACCGTTAAACATTGCCGCAGAATATTTGTCTGCGACCATTCCTTTTTTTGCTTTTCCGCCTAAAAGAGGCAAAATAGTCCCTCCGGTATTGCTCATAATGCTGACAAAGTCATCCCAGCTTTTTGCATAAAAGGCTGCCATCATAAAGCCTGTACATAGGATGTAACCGGACTCAGTACCTGTTTTTTGTCAAAATATTTATATAAAGACTGATCATTTGCTTCTATATCTACCTGCGAATTCATTTCAGAGAATGTCAACAATATTGTCGGTTCCTGAAACTGCGATAATATTTTTTTTTCATATTCGTACATCGTCATATTCTTTGGCAGTTCTTTAAGCATCATCAGGCGTAAAGAAATCCCTGTTTTCTTATAAAGCGTACTCCCTAAGGTTTCCACCTCTTCCGTGAATTTTGGGTTGTGTATCACTTCATCTTTATATAAATACTCTGCAAATAAATGTGTTTGAAATAACAGTATGAGGGTGAGGGCATAAAGCCCTCTTCTTAAAAGTTTCAAATAAACTTCCTAACCAACATAAAGATGATTTGGAGTTACAACAGCCCAAAGAGTATATGCAGCCATAATTACAAGGCCCCAAGAAATAATTTTTTCCATTCTAAACTCCTTACTTCACATCAACAACATGCTTAGCATTTTCGGTACTAAACATCTTAATTGATTTTTCATCTTTTATCTTATAAAAGTTTTCAGCTTGCATGTTGTACACTTACAGGCATTGAACTTAAAAAAACCAATATGCTAAGTAGTAAAACAGTTGCAATCAGCATACCCGTTACACCATCAAGAGCAAAAACACTTCTATTTTCATTCATGCTACTCTCCTTTACTTAAGCTCATCACATATGCTGCAATAGCTTCTTTTTGTTTAGGGTTCAGTCTGTCCATTGCTGGCATTTTACCAATAGCCCCTGTTTTACCGTAATCTAGAACATTGATGATCAGTTTTTGGTTCCAAGTTGCAATATCCGGAGCAACATATGCCATGCCTTTTCCGTCAGGACCGTGACATGCAGCACATACATTTGCAAATACTGCCGCACCTGCACTGTTTGCATCTTTTAATCCGCCTGCAACATAATCAGCCACTTCATCAATCTCTTTGTCTGTAATCAATGCACCGGTTGCTGCATTGAAAAGACCGTTGCGATCAGGCATCGGCATCTCTGTTCCTAAAAGTTTGTTGTTTGAACCGTGATTGATAACATACTTCACACTTTTAGCAGATATTCTGCGGTTTAAATCTGCCGCATCAACCTCATTATTACCGTCAGCATTGAGACCGTGACAGGCAACACACTCAACCAGATAAACAGATTCACCCATGTTTACAAGTTGTTCACCTTTGATGTTTGCATATTTTTTCTCAAAGTCAGCATCTTTTTCTTTTACTTCTTCATTGTACTGACCGATTTGAGAAAATGCATTTACCGGATACCCGATTGTAAAATACCACATACCCCAAATCATTGTACCTAAAAACATAATTGCCCAACCAAAAGGTACCGGGTTTTTATATTCACCTATGTTGTCCCATGACTCATCTGCCAATTCACCAGTTGCCTGATCAACCTGCATCTGACGAACATACTTGATAACCACAAATACTGTAATTATTACAAGTGCCACAGCCCCTGCAATTGCAAGCATATTGACGATATCATCATTGAGACCGCCTTTTTGGTATCCAACTGTTGCATATGTTGCAGCCAACATTGCAGCCGTTATGATAATTCCCCAAAGATAAAGCTTATTCATATATCTCTCCTATTTTTCTTCTGTCTTTGATACAGGTTTTACCGGAGTATCCCCTATATCATCCTTCAGTGCCATATTACTATAGTGTTCATAATCAACTCCGGTAGCATCTTTCTTTTTTGTATAAAGATGATACACATACGAATATGTTGCAACCACCAAAAAAACTATTAAAAAGAAATACGCATACGCGGCAAATTCATTAAAATCCACTATGTACACCTTTTCTATTTAAGACTGTTTAAATATGCAATTAAAGCAACTATTTCAGGTATTTTACCTGCAGCCACTGCATCTTTAACGTCTTGATCTTTCATTTTCGCTGTAATTTTTTTCGCTTCTTCCAGTGCCATAGCATGTGCTTGAGCAACAGAATCTGCCATTTTAACTACTGTAGTTGAGCCGTCTTTCATAGGAACAGGCTTGTTATACGGTACACCAAAGAACTGTGCATTTGTCAACTGTGTCGCATATGCAGTGTCTATATCTGCACTGTTTGTAAACATCCACGGATAACCAGGCATAATACTTGATGGCATTACAGACTTTGGATCTTTCATGTGGTTTTCATGCCACTCGGTAGTTCTGTAATTTCCTACTCTGTGTAAATCCGGACCTGTTCTTTTTGAGCCCCAAAGGAATGGTCTGTCATACGCATACTCTCCACTTAAAGAGTAGTGACCGTAACGGTCAGTCTCCGCTTTAAACGGACGAATAAGCTGTGAATGACAGGCATTACAGCTGTTTTTGATATAAACATCACGACCGGCCTGTTCTAACAGACTTATCGGTTTAGTTCCGATAACAGGACGAGAAGCCTGTGCAAAGTTTGGAACGATTTCAATCAAACCCGCAAACGCAATTACTACAAATACACCTACCGCAAAAAAGAACGGGTGTTTTTCTAACCAATGAAACATAATATAATCCTCCCTTTCTTAAGCGCCCATAGGCGAAGCATTTTGTAATTCAGACTCTTCCACAGGACGAGACGACATAGTTTTGTAAATATTATAAGCAAACATAAAGAAACCGATAAGATATAACAATCCACCTGTACCACGTAAAGCATAGTAAGGATGCAATACATCAACAGTATCCATAAATGAATATGCCAGGTTTCCAAACTCATCGTGAGCACGCCACATCATACCTTGAGTGATACCTGCAATCCACATAGAAGTAAAGTATAAAACGATACCTAAAGTTTGAATCCAGAATTGTGCAGCCATAAGACTTTTAGAATACAGTTCACGTTTGAATACACGCGGAGCCATATGGTAAAGCGCAGCAATAATCATAAATCCGACCCAACCAAGAGTACCGTCATGTACGTGACCGACAATCCAGTCAGTAAAGTGTGCAATAGCATTAACAGATTTAATCGCCTGGATAGGTCCTTCCAAAGTTGAGAACATATAGAAAGTTGAAGCAAGAACCATAAACTTAATCAATGGAGATGCTGCAACCTGTTGCCATTCACCCTTCATTGTCAAAAGCATATTGATCGCTGAACCCCATGACGGTAAAATAAGAATTACCGAGAAAACAGAACCCATAGTCTGCATCCAGTCAGGAACAGTTGAGTAAAGAAGGTGGTGACCACCGGCCCAAAGATATACAAACATTAAACCCCAGAATGCAAGTAAAGACAATTTATAAGAGTAAATCGCCTGTCCGGACTCTTTTGGCAAAAAGTAATAAATCATAGCAATAATAGGCACAGTAAATACAAATGCAACCGCATTGTGTCCATACCACCACTGTACTAGCGCATCATTAGTACCTGCATACATAGAAATAGAGTGATACCATGCACCGATTCCTGTCTCACCTGCTGCAGAAGTTGCCAGCATTGTAGGAATTTCCATATTGTTAAACAGATACAACATAGCCACACCCAAGAAAGTAGCAATATAATACCAGATAGAAATATATAATGATTTCTCACGGCGAATACCGATAAGACCAAAGATACTTACACCCCACAGTACCCATACAACAACAATGGCAATATCAATAGGCCATTCGAATTCAGCGTACTCTTTTGAGGTAGTAATTCCCATAAACAGTGAAACAACAACTGCCGCAACACCGATAACATATAACCAAAATTGAAGTTTACCGATAAACATCAGAAATTTAGATTCTGCCATAGATACTTTCAGTACCCTCTGACCAACATAATACCACGTAGCAAAAATACCACTTAACGTAAAACCAAATGCAACTGCGTCAGTATGCAATGGACGAAGACGACTAAAGTTTGTATATTCAGCCAAACCTGCACCAAAGATTGTATTCAATCCAGGGAATGCAAGTTCAAATGCAATAAATACACCGATACTCATACCAACAATTCCTAAAACAATTGTTGTCAACATGAACATCTTTGCAACCGTATAGTCGTACTCTAATGGACGATTCTCCATATATAGCCTCCTTAAGATTCAAAGCAATTAAGTCTTTAAATGTATAAATACACTCAAAAGACTAATCAACATTTGTATATTAACAATAGATTTGTTTAATCTATCTTAAAAGTGACATAAAAATGACACTTTTTTTAATATCATTCTAAAAGGAAGCAATTAATTAGGAATTATGTGTTTGCTATAAGAAAATTACGAAAAAAGAGAGAGTTTTATCTTCTTATCAAAGATAAAAACTCACTGAATATATAGCGGCTCTCTTTGGGACCGGGGGAAGCTTCCGGGTGATGCTGGACTGAAAATACAGGCGCTTCATGATAACGTAAACCTTCAATGGTTCCGTCAAAAAGATTTGTATGTGTCACCTCTGCAATCTCTGTAATAGTATCCGGAACATTGTAGTTATGGTTTTGTGCTGTAATCTCAACCAGTCCGGTTTTTTCATTTTTGACAGGATGGTTGCCACCGTGATGTCCGAACTTTAATTTAAAAGTATCATATCCGTGAGCAATTGAGAGCAGTTGATGCCCCAGACATATTCCGAACATCGGCACTTTTGCATCTATAAGCTTTTTAATCTGCTCCTGTTCGCGTTTAAGTACCAGCGGATCACCGGGACCGTTTGACAAAAAGACGCCGTCAATTAATTTTGCATGATATTTTTCTATCAGGTCTTCGGCTATAAAATCATTTGGGATGACTTCTGCCTCGATGCCTGCACTCACAAGTTCATTTAAAATATTACGCTTGACACCAAAGTCAATGACAACGATTTTTGCTTCTGCTTTTGGTGCTTCGTCATACTTGAATGCTCTGTATGAAAAAGTGCTTGAAGTATGCTGATACGGCTCTTTTGTGCTGACCTGTTCTATATAGTTTACATCTTCAATGCGGGGAGCGTTTTGGAGAATCTGTTTCAGCTCTTCTTTGTCGCTTATTTGTGTTGAAGCAACCATCATCATGGAACCTTCGCTTCTAAGCATTTTTGTCAGATAGCGTGTGTCAATATCACAAATACCCATCACACTGTTCTCAATCAAAAAATCATGCAAGGAGTTTTGTGCACGAAAATTTGAATAACGCCCCTGGTATTTTCGCACTATCATTCCCTTGGCATGCGCCTTGGCACTCTCCATATCCTGCTCATTCACACCGACATTTCCGATCTCCGGCATTGTAAAAGTAACAAACTGCCCGGCATACGAGGGATCACTCATTATCTCCTGATAGCCGCTCATTGAGGTATTAAAAACGATTTCGCCGACCTCTGTTTTGTCTGCACCAAAACTGTTTGCTTCCAAAAAAGTACCGTTCTCCAAATATATCCAGGCTTTTTTCAATGAATAACTCATACGCTTACTCCATTCCTCTTTTCATTAATTCTTCCTGTAAAGTTTTTCATGCAAGATGTCAAACTCATCTGTTCCGGGAATGAATTTTCTCTTGTATGAACGAATTTTGTCCATTACGGCATCTTCAATTTCCGATGCATCCGCAATAAAAGAAGTAATGGCATTGTAAATAATATTTTTAATACGATTTTCCGTTACTTCAAAATGAATCAAATCTTCTTCATAAAGTTCATCAAGAATTTTGTGCGATATATCTGAGTACCGCTCCTCATAATCTAAAATCACCCCGTATTCGGGAGCCAGTTTTTTCTTAATCATAAAGAAAAGCTGTCTCTCGTCTGCAAGCATAAACTCAATCTCTTCTTCATTGTCCATACAGATCTCATCTACTTTTTTCTCAAGAGCCATCTCCTGCTTGACATTCTCTTCCAATACTTTCTGTGCCTCAAGTGCGACATTTTCAAGCCCTTTTGTCATTGTAACAGCACCGCTTTTGTTTAAATCAACAGCAATTTTATTTGCGATATGGGGAATAGTTTTAAGAGATATTTTCATAGATTCAGCCTGCTTATAAATTAAATTTAAGTATTTTACAATTATTTAGCTAATAGTTGCGTTAACTTTGATGCTTTTTTTGGATCCATCTTGGTTAATATTTTTCCTACTACTTTTGGTTTGAGAGACTGCAAAATAGCCACTGCTTCTATTTCGTCCATGTCCGAGAGTACATTTGCCGCAGCCCCTGCTTTCATTTTTGCAAATGTTTGCGATATTTTATTCATCTTTGTCGATTTCAGCTCTTTGAGAATTTGCGCATCTTGCTCAAGCATTGCTTTTATTTTCTTCTCTTTTTCGCTGATCTGCTCCAGTTTGGCATTCACTTCCTCTTCTTTCAAAGAAAGTTTTGCCTCTTTTTGTTTCAATAACTCTTCAGTAGCCGTTTTCAAGGCATTTAATGCCTGTTTTTGCTCATCTATACGTTCAAGTTCAACCAAAAGTTCATTTTTTCTTTCGTTGAATATTTGTGTGCATTCAAAAAGTTTGTCACTGTTTTGTATCGAAAAAAGTGAAGAGCAGAGAAATGCTGTAAGTAAAAGATATCTCAAGAGGCTTCCTTGCTTTTGTTTGTATAGGTCATTAGAGCAATTTCATCCAAATCTTTTGCCTCTTTGATTTTTATTTTTTTGAGTGCTTTTTTTATCTCTTCATATTCTAAATATTTATACTTTTCATACTCTGTCATGTTTTTTTTCAATGCCTCTTTTGCCTGTTCTACTTCGTTTTTTGCATATTGCAACCATTCCTGATTATGCTGTATCACGGCTCTTTGTGCATCCAAAAGTGCCCTTCCTGCCATAAATTCTGCTATTTTTCCATGTGAGGGGAGAGAAATTTCCTGCAAAAACGCCAGAGAGTCTTCCAGCGCTTTTTTTGCTTTTTGCAGGTTTGTATTTGCCTCTTGCAAAACACGTTCACTCTTTTGCATAATGCTTTTCTTTACATGTACCAAAGAGGTAAAACGTGTTTTCACGGCGTATCCTTATAAAATTATTGTATCTTCTCTTTCCGGTGATGTAGAAATTATACCGACTTTTGTTTTACTTATCTCTTCAATAAGTTTCACATAATCCTGCGCAGATGCCGGCAACTCTTCAAAAGTTCTCACGCCCACTGAATTGTCCCAGCCTTTAAAAGTTTTGTAAACCGGTTTGACATTTTCCAGATCAATCGGTACATAATCTATAGTCTTGCCCTTATATTCATAGGCAACGCAGACTTTTACCTCATCAAAACCGTCAAGAACATCAAGTTTCATCAGTGCCAGTTCGTCACATCCGTTCAGACGGCTTGCATAACGGGTTGCAACCGCATCAAACCAGCCACAGCGTCTTGCCCGGCCTGTAGTCGTTCCAAACTCATTCCCCTGTTCCCCAAGACGTCTACCGGCTTCACCGAGGTCTTCACTCGGAAAAGGCCCGTTACCCACACGGGTACAGTAGGCTTTGACTATCCCTGTCACTTTACCGATATCTTTTGCATTGAGTCCAAGACCGGTACAGGCTCCTGCACTCACCGTTGAAGAAGAAGTCACATACGGATAGGTTCCGTGGTCGATATCAAGCATCGTTCCCTGGGCACCCTCAAGCAAAACACGTTTGCCTTCACTGTCCAGAGCCCGCCATACCATCTGTGTTGTATCCGTAATATAAGGTGCCAACTTTTCTTTATAGCCTTTAAGCTCTGCCAAAAGTTCCTCTTTTTTCGGTGCATGCAGATCCATAACATCAAAAATAGGCTTGTTAAGCGCAAAATAGTCCAAAATAGTCTGACACAACTTCTCAGGATCCAGCAGTTCGCCCACACGATGTCCGATGCGGTTGATTTTGTCAGAGTAGGCAGGTCCTATCCCTTTTCCTGTCGTTCCAATTGCTTTATCGCCTTTGAGCTTCTCTTTTGCCTGGTCAATCTCTGCATGGTATGCAAGATTGAGATGTGCTTTATCTGAAATATAAAGACGTCCCTCAAGATTTTCAAACTGCTCCATCTCTTTGATAATAGAAACAGGAGAGAGAACAACACCGTTACCCACTACATTGACGGCTTTTGGATTCAAAACACCCGAAGGAATGAGATGCAGTGCATATTTGACTCCGTCCACCCAAATCGTATGTCCCGCATTGTGCCCACCCTGGGAGCGACAAACCATATCATATTCCATTGCAAGTTTATCAACAATCTTGCCTTTGCCTTCGTCTCCCCACTGGATTCCGACAATCACATCTGCTTTATTTGTATACATATTTTCTTTTCCTCTTTTTCTATTGCTCTAATGCTTCACACAAAGTATCTGTATAAATTGCAAACCCTACAGATGTTAAATCTGAATCTTTATATCTTCCGCCCCGTGCATAGACTTCATTGCCTACTATGCATCTGAAAAACAGCTCATCATAATAAAGCATTTTTGCATAATACATTGGTGCCAAAACAGCATTTTCACAGGCAATTTCCGCGCACAGTTCTTTCATCTTCAACAGTTCTTTTTTGATTGCTTCGGGTACCTTGTGAAGCACATCATCTATCTGCTCCACATACTGCAGATAAACAAGTTCGCTCAGCCATTCGACTTTGAGATTCAAAAACTTGTCAATGTTGATATGTCTGAAATCATCTATAGTCAGTTCATCAAACATTGCAACCAGCAACTCGGGTATCTTAATATTGGAAATCTGCATCAGAGGCTTTACATGTAAGCGTTCAAAAATCTCTATTGCCAGTGTTGCCACACAAGAGAGTTTTTTCTCCCCCATAAATTCCACACCGACCTGATACTGTTCGTTTGTCGGGTAGGTAAACACAGGCTGGATATAAAACCACTTTTTCTGTTTCGTATTGCTTCCGAGTCTTTTTTTTATAATGCGTACAACATCTATTGTCGAGTCTGCACGTAAAGAAAGCGCATTGTTCTTTTCATCATTTATACGAATCAGCTCTCTTTGATCTGCAATACTTTGATGCTGATGGTAGGAAAACACAGGAGTTACTATCTCTTCGTAGCCATTTGCATCAAGAATATCACTTGCAGTTTTTTCTATCTGGCGTTTTATCTTGGCGGATTTGCCAAAATAAAGCTTTGAACCATTGGGTATTTCATGTTCAAGTATCATTTATATCTCTTTTTTTTCTAATACGGTTTTAAAATAAACCTCATTATAGACTTTTGAAGCAATGCCCGCATACTCCAAACGTCCCAAACGGTGCAAGATCAACTCTATCGCATTGACAACCCAGAGAGATTCATGCGGTGCAATCAAGCCCATCTGGTTTATACGGAATATTTTACCTTTTAAATGGTCCTGTCCGCCGGCTACATTTACCCCGTACTCCTCTTTTAAAGCGGAGCGGATTTTTGCCGCATCTTTGTCATCAATGGTTGTCATACTTTTAGCAGGCACTTTGGGGTAAGAGTGCAAACCTATCGCTTCGAGTGCCGCTCTTGTCGCTTTGGCACGTCTGGCTGTATTGCAATACAGCACGCCGAATCCGCCCTCTTTTTTTATTGTCTCCAAAACTTCCAAAAGACCGATAACAAGTGTCGTAGCAGCAGTATAGGCTGTCGTGTTCTGGCGCTGTTTTTTGATTTCGGACGCAAGGTTAAAATAGTAGCCTTTGCCCTCGCCGATTTTATCTATCGCGGCATTGCTGAGTCCGATAATGGCAAGTCCAGGAGGCAGCATAAGTGCTTTTTGGCTGCCTGCAATCAACGCATCAATATTTGTCACATCTATACGTTCGACACCGACAGCGGTAATCCCGTCTGCAATAATCATAATATCCGGATTGATTGCCTTGAGCGCCTCTGCTATCTCTTCCACGGGATGTCTCAGTCCGCCCGCACTCTCAGAAATCTGCACAGCCACAGCATCAATGTCGCTGTTGGATTTTACAGCGGCAACAACATCTTCAACACTGACAGGTGTGTCCCACTCATTTTTTATCTCAATATTTTTGAGTCCGTGTGCTTTGGCAATTTTTCCAAAACGCTCGCCGAATTTTCCTGAATTGACACTTAAAAGTGTATTTTTACACAGGTTGACTACTGTTGCTTCCATAGCGCCTGTTCCGCTTGATGCAATCATAACAACTTCATCAGTAGCAAAAAGTTCAAAAAGATGTTTTCGTGTTTTTTCAAAAATAGCTTCAAATTCAGGGGTACGATGGTGCATTGTCTCATCAGCCATGGCATTTCTAACATTTTGCGGTACTGGTGTAGGACCGGGTGTAAAAAGTAACATATGTAATTTCCTGTGAGTTTTAGGTTGTTTAAAAATAAAACCTCGTATTATATCGAAATAAGTTTAAATTTTAAAAAAGAAGGTTCTTTCATGACATTGTCTGACTCTGTTTTACTAGGTATAATTGAAGGTTTTACCGAATTTCTTCCCATATCTTCAACCGGTCATCTGATTGTAGCGAGTCAATTTTTGGGTATAGACCAGACAAATGTCACCAAAGCGTATGAAGTTATCATCCAGTTTGCAGCTATTTTGGCTGTTGTTCTCAACTACAGAGAAAAATTTACATTCAAACATATTTCATTATGGACAAAAGTTTTTCTTGCCTTTTTGCCTATCGGTATTGTCGGTTTCATTTTTTCACACCAGATCAAAGCACTTTTCAGTATCAATATTGTTGCGATTATGTTTATCACAGGCGGAATTATATTTTTGATTGTCGAAAAATTTTATATTCCCAAAGAAAAAAAACTTACAGAAGATGTCGAAGATATTACACTCAGGCAGTCTTTGTGGATTGGTATTGCACAGATTTTTGCACTCATCCCCGGAACTTCACGTGCGGGAGCAACAATCATCGGGGCCTTACTGGTCGGTTTGAACAGAAAGGCCAGTGCGGAATTCAGTTTTTTGCTTGCTTTTCCCGTAATGAGTGCCGTGAGTGGATATGATCTGCTCAAACATTATCATGAATTTTCTTCTGCAAACATCGAAGCTTTGGCGGTCGGCTTTGTTGTTGCTTTTGCTGTTGCCTATCTGACAATCAAGCTCTTTTTGAAATTTTTGGAAAAATTCACCTTTGTTGCCTTTGGTGTATACAGAATTCTTTTTGGTGTGATACTTTTAACGCTATTTAACTAATGGTACACTTTTTGCTGAGTCTCTCCTGTGAGACATTTTAAATCTATAAGGAGATATCATGCAAAGAATCAGCCGATACAGCGATCACTTACATGTATTACTCAGTAAATTAGAAAAAACATTCTATCTGGCAAGCCGTAAATTCTTATAAGCTTTTTAAAATTTTACCCGCCAGTTTTAAAGCCTGGGAGCGGTGAGAAAGCTCTTTTTTGACTTTTTCATCCAACTCGCCCAGTGTTTTTTCATACCCCAGCGGTACAAACATCGGGTCATATCCAAAACCGCCTTCCCCTTTTGCCTCAGTAATCGCCTCTCCGTGCATCCATCCGTGTACTGTTTTTTCAATGCCTTTTGTTACAATGGCAATGGCTGCCGTATAATGTGCAGGAGAGTTCGTCACACCTTTTGCTTTGATATCCTGCATAAGCTTGTGCAGGTTCTCTTTGTCATCTGCCCCTTCTCCTCCGTATCTGGCACTGTAAATTCCCGGTGCACCTTCAAGCACATCCACACTTATACCACTGTCATCAGCCAGTACAATTGCATTTTCATTACCCAAAGCCTTATAAACCGCACGTGCTTTAATCAGTGCATTCTCCTGAAAAGTATCGGCATCTTCTATAATTTCAAAAGCATCAATTAAATCTGTATAGGGCACTACTTCATATTCACTGCAAAGTTCTTTGATCTCTCTTACTTTTCCCTTGTTTGATGTTGCTAAAACCAGTTGTTTCAATTTCTTTCCTTAAATTATCTTTTAAATTATATTATTTATCTTTTGCAAATCAATTATAAATAATAGTTGCTCTATAATTACAAAATTATACACTAAAACAAAAGGATTTTTATGTTCAAAAAAGTTTTACCACTCTCCAGTATTCTTTTTCTCAGATTTTTAGGACTTTTTCTCGTTTTACCGGTTCTTTCCGTTTATGCTCTTGACCTGGAAGGGGCCACGCCTTTTCTTGTCGGTGTTGTTGTCGGCGGCTATGCCCTGACACAGGCTGTTTTTCAGGTTCCTTTTGGAAGCATGAGTGATAAAATCGGAAGAAAACCGACGATACTCTTCGGTCTGATCATCTTTTTGGTCGGTTCGCTTATCTGTGCCTACTCAACAGATATATATACCTTGATGTTTGGGCGTTTTTTGCAGGGCGCCGGCGCTATCGGTTCTGTTGTCACTGCTATGATTGCCGATTTGGTTGAAGAGAAGCAGCGCGGCCATGCAATGGCAATCATGGGCGGGTTTATCGCTATGAGTTTTGCTGCTGCTATGGCACTCGGTCCGGTTATCGCCGCAGAATTCGGTATCAGTGTTATCTTCGTTATTACGGCGATCTTGTCACTGGTTGCCATTGTTATTCTATTTGTCAAAGTACCGACACCTCCAAAAATAAAACACATTTACCATGGAAAAACAAAAACGGCAGATATTTTAAAAGACCCGAACCTTCTCAGTATGATTATTATCAATGCAATGCAAAAAGGTCTGATGACTGCCGCATTTGTCATCATTCCCGTCTTTTTGACCAAGCCGGAATACGGTTTTGGCTGGGAAAAGAGTGATCTGTGGATGGTCTATGTGCCTGCAATGATCGCAGGACTTATTGCGATGGGACCGGCTGCTGTATTTGGAGAAAAAAGAAATATTCCAAAACAGATCTTTTTACTCTCTATCATCCTGTTTATCGCTTCATTTGTGATGATGGGAACAACAACTTCAAGTGCCGTATTTATCACTGCCGTTATCTTCTTTTTTGTGGCCTTTAATATGATGGAACCGCTTGTGCAGTCTATGATCAGCAAGTTTGCCAAAGTACACCAAAAAGGTGCCGCTTTGGGTATAGCAAACTCTGCGGCATATTTTGCAACCTTTTTGGGCGGTACCTTTGCCGGACTCTATCTTGATGTCAGCTCCAGAGAGACTTTGGGACTCACCATCGGTGCCATTGGTCTTTTATGGCTTCTGTGGACACTCTTGAAAATGAAAAATCCTACAAGATATTCTCATTTGATTATTCCACAAAATGAAGTCGACTTTGATAAACTCAATGCCCTGGAAAGCGAACATATTGCAGAGTGGTTCATCAATGAAACAGAGCATGTCGTCGTCATAAAATATGCAACGGAAAAACTCGAAGAAGAGACTCTCAAAGCACAGATAATTAAATAATACTTGACATATATCATCTTCTAAAGAACAGGAATAAGTTAGAATAATCAAAAAGGGATTTGCCTATGCGATTATTCTTCTTCTCAGTCACGCTTGTTTTGGGCCTGCTGAGTATAACCGGATGTGAAAAAAAGTCTGCCGTACAGGCCCACGAAGTCCATTTTGACAGAGATATGTGTGCACGCTGTGCAATGGTTGTCAGTGACCGGAAAAACACGGTCCAGGTCATCAACCCCTCAAACGGAAAATATTACCCCTTTGATGATATTGGCTGCATGGTTCTTTGGTTTCATGATGAACAGATTCCCTGGAAGGACAAAGCTGTTATCTGGGTGACAGATGCAAAAACAGGAAAATGGATTAATGCAAGAACTGCCTACTATGACACTGAAAACATTACCCCAATGGCATACGGATTTTCTGCTCATGCTTCCAAAAATGATATAGCAAAAGATCAGGAGATTATAGATTTCAATGAAGTGCTCAGACGTGTCAAAAAGATCGGAAGATAGGTTTTTTGTCCTCCATAATTAAATCCGGCTCGATAAAAGGAGCAAGTTTGAGCAAAAAATCAAGCAGACTCATCACCGGAGCCGCGTAAAAGAACTTGACTTTGTTGTTCTCCTGCCACAGCAGATCAGCATGCTGGTAGACACGGTAGGGTGTATCGCCTATACCGTCACTGTTTGCATCAAAACCGTCATACCTGTCCCAGTAATTATACTCCACAACATTGGAAGCATCAAAATCACCTCCGATATCCTTGAGCACATCATCAATATTTCCAAAAAATTTATTATGTACAATCATGTTGTCTCTGATAGAGGCGTGAAAATGCAGGCTTCGGCATTATAGGCTATTTCATTGTTTTTAAAAAAGCGTTTCATTCCCCGCGCTTTTTCAGCCCCTTGAATATAAATACCTTTTGCGTTATAACGCACACTGTTGCCTGTAAATACAAAATTGGAAACACTGCCTATCATCACGCCGATTCCGGCTGCTCCTGTTGAACTGTAAATTTTGTTTGCAATAACCTGCGTATCTTTTGCACCCATAAACATCATGCCCACAGAATTATACATGTAGCTGTTGTTTTTAAATATATTTGCATTACTGAGTTCGAGATGTGTCGCAAACCTGTTGTGTGCAAATTTATTTTTCTGAAAAAGATTATGATGCGAATAGCGCAGCGTCACATCCCGTGCATCATGAATGTTGTTTGCTTCAATGGTGTTGTAGTGTGAATAGTAAAGTTTCAAAGCGTTTCCGCGCAAGGCAATATCATTTTTTGCAACAGTGATATCATTTTGCAAAACCAAAGAGTTTTGCACCATATCCATGTCAATTCCATACAATACATTTTTCAGTGTACAGTGGCTGATTTCACAGTACTTTACCTGTTTCAGGCTAATTGCTGCATCAATAGAGCGCATGTTTTTTCCGCTGTTTGTGATAATTATGTTTTTTAAACGTACATGTGCGCTTTGTATCCTGACAACAGAACCTCTTCCTTCTCCCCTGATTTCAACCTGATTGCCAACCCCGATAATTGTCAGCGGTTTCTTAATAAGAATATTTCCATGATAAATACCGTTTTGAAGCTTAATGACGGCACCCGCGGATGCCTGATCAACAGCTTCTTGCAAGGAGTTTGCAAAAAGAGAGGAGATAAAAATTACAAAAAGTATGAGGAATTTCATTCTGTTTTGTACCTCAACATCAGTAAAACTTGTGAATCTCTTCCATAATATCTGCAAATTCTATTGTTTCGCCTTTTTCTTTTAAAAACGAGATAAGATATTTTTCGCTTGCTGCAAGACCCTCTTTTTTCTCTATTTCCAAAAGTCTGGCATACAGGTCCGCTATGATTTCAATAACATGCCTTGATATGGTCTTTCGTGAAGCATGATACCCTATGATTTTCCCGGTGTCTGTGTCTTTTCTGATTTCAAACTCGGTAAATATCCAATAGTAGCGCCCGTCTTTTGCCAGATTTTTCACAACAGCATTAATGTTTTTTCCCCTGTTTTATCGTCTCCCATAACAGTTTAAATACTACTTTTGGCATATCCGGATGACGCACAATACTGTGAGGCTGTCCCAACAGTTCTTCTTCCGTATACCCTGAAACTTCCTGAAAATAATCATTGGCATAAGTGATCTTTCCTTTTTCGTCTGTTTCACTGACGATGTATCGTTTCGGATCCAGCTGAATCTCTTCATCTATTGGTGTCGGTTTTGTCATTTTTCCCTCCTACAGGCTGTCGTTGAGCCAGTTGATAAGTCCTCTGTTAATCTCTCTGAATCCGAGAATGCGTTTTCCCTTGTGCCTTTTTGCAAACTCTTCCGCTCTTTTATATGAGTCAAAAGGCACCAGGTCATCACCCGAAGGAGAGGTCGTATCACTTCCGTACACATAAAAGGCACCTTTGGCTTTGATAGGTTCTGCCGTTGCAAAATCAGTCACATAGATGTTTTTGAAATCACTCTCCTGTTTTATGCCGTATTCAGGCCATGCGGCAGGCCGAAAATAAAATTCAAACATGGATTTTGGAGAAACAAAAAATATTTTCTTTCCGCTTGCCAGTTCTATCTTCGCGACCCATGTCGGATATTTGTAGACTTTCATCTGTCTTATCAGCCCTGTCGTATTTTTGTCATAATTCATCTCATACGAAAACAACAGTGTTGCAAACAGGACCATACTCATAATTTTTTTCATAACAGCTCCTAGACCAAATCTTTTTTCTCAAATATTTTATATCCAAGATACGCAAACCCAATCCCCAAAACAAGAGGATACCCAATAGCAAGCAGTACAAAAGTTGTCTGACTTACAGAGTCAAGTATATAATAGGCAACCGGGCCCATCACTGTCAACTGTGGATCAAACAGTGATATGGCTGCCACCCGGAAAATCTCCATAGGGTTTAACAGTGCTATGGTGATAATCAAACCTTCACTAAAACGCTCCTGCATCATCAGTGATATAAGGGCAATGTCTATAAATGCCAGTAAAAATATCCAAATAAAAAATGCGATACCCAAAGCCACTTCGGAAGATTTTACAAAAGAGGAGATAAAAAAAGCAATGCCCAGAAATGTGGCACTCATCGCAAACAAAAGCCCGGTATACAAAAAGAAAATACCCCAGGGAATTTCGGCTCCCTTAAAAGCACCGTAGACAACGGCAATCACCATCGCAAAAACAACAGGCAGATAGACGGTAATAAAACGCCCGATAATCTTCCCCCAGTAATACTGCTTTAAAGAGATAGGAAAAGAGAGCATATACTCCAAAATATGACTGTCTCTGTCCCCCGAGATGGAACGAACCGTAGTAATCAAAATAAATATAGGCAAAATAACAATCGTTATCTGAATATACATCAACAGCAGACGGCTCAGCCCGCTGAATCCCATTACCTGCGATTCCGTCACCCCTGCAATAAAAAACAGGGCAATCAGACCGCCAAACACAAGGGAATAGACTAAAAACCATTTCGCCCGGATTGACTCTTTTAAATCCAAGTATGCAATTAAATATAAATTTTTCATTTAAAATCTCTCATCTGATACAATTTTTCCCATATCCATATAGATCTGCCTGTTGACCAACTCTCTTACCTCTTCAAGCCTGTGCGTTACAAAGAGCAAAACCTTCTCCTGCTCATTTTGCCTGAGCAGTCTGTAAAAATCATCTCTGGCTTTTGGATCAAGGTTTGCCGTCGGTTCATCATATATGATAATGTCACTCTTCTTTGCCAAAGAGATTGCGATAAGAAGCTTCTGTTTCATTCCTCCGCTGAGTTTGAAAAATGATTTGTTCAAATTGGCATTTATATCGAGTTTCATTTCATTCGCATAATGTTTCACCAACTCTTTGTCCACCTCGGCACTCACACAGACATACTGTATCAGTTCGTCAATACTGAGCTTGATAGGCGGAGGAAGCTGCGGCACAAAACTGATATGGGACAAAACATCGACTCTCTTTTTTACAGGATTCAATCCGTTAATCAGCACCTCTCCGGCATCAGGATGGTAATATCCCAAAATCGAACGGATGAGTGTTGTTTTTCCTGCACCGTTTGCGCCCATAAGTGCTATGGATTCGTTTTTCCTAAATTCACAGCTGACATTGTCAAGGGAAATATTCTGTCCGAATTTTTTTGTTACATGGGATATCTGAATCATAATTTACACCAAACTTTTTAATCGAAAATCGAAATTGAGCGCATCTTCATGGCAAACATCTATACATCTTCCGCATAAAGTACAGTCCGCACCCGTAATGTACTCTCTTGTGATGCCTTCTTCTTCTCTCTGTTTGTCATATTTTGCCTTTGTGATTTCCAAAACCTGATTTTCAAAACAGACATCATGACAGACCATACAGTGGTCACAGTTGTCATTCCATTCAACACGCAATGCGGAGACTTTTCCTATCATACCATAGGTTGTGCCTATCGGACAGATATATGTACACCAGGCCCGGCGTGAAAAAAAGACCTCAAAAGCCAGCACCACCAAAACCCAGACAAGTGCCAGACTCCAGCCGTACGCAATTGCACGGGAGAGTATTCCCACGACATTAAATGTTTCAAAAACAAGATAGCCGCTTGTAAATGAGAGTATAAGAAAAATCACCCAAAAAGCATAACGGATTCGATGATCAAACCTTCTCTCTTTTATAATTTTTTTATGCACCAGCGTATCATGCCATTTTTCGCCTATTTCGCTCAATATTCCATAAGGACAGACCCAGGCACAATAGCTCCTGCCCCCAACCAAAATATAAAACAGCACAATCGTACTCACACCGATAATGATGTTTATATGCAGATGGTGCTCTGCCATCAGCATCTCTAAAGTTGTAAAAGGATCAATCAGGTGAAAGCCTAAAAAACGTGAACCGTTTAATGTTCCTTCAAGCATTTGAATATCCACAGCAAAAGATAAAAAGAACATCAGATGAATTACTATAACAAGAATCCATCTTTTGGCTCTGTAGCTCAGAACCTTTTTCCCCTCTTTTGTTGTGTTATAGAATGTTGACCAGAAAGTTGTTCTTTTTATCGTCTCTCTATTATGATACTTATCCATTTTTATTCCTGTTTCACTGCTTGTGCTCTTGCCGGAAACTCACCTATTTCATTGGCAAACCTGCGTAAATCCTCTTGTGTCATATGAATTAAAAGCCCTTTCATCACCAGGTTTTCTTTTCTTCCCGATTTAAAGTCTTCAAGTTTTTTGTAAATTGTCTCCGCACTTTGTCCGAAGAGCTTCGGTCCCATCAGTTTTTTCCCGTACTGCATACCGCTGCCGTCTACACCGTGACAGGAAGCACATTTGCTTTTGTACGCATCACTTACTTTAAAACCTGCAACATTGCCGGCCTTCTCTCGCAATGCACTTAATGCTTCGTTCTCTTTTTCTCTGTCACTCTTTTCCTGTGGTTGGCTCTCTTGCACAGCAGCTGTTCTGTTGCCGATATCTGCAATAATTTTTCCGTGTTCGCCTCCGTTGTATGCACCTCCGTTCATAGCCGTCCACGCCATCAGTCCAAAAATTACAAGTGTTAAGATTCCTACAATTATATTTTTCATTCTCTGCCCCTCATCTTGTTAATCTCTTTATTAAAGGCATATATTTCATCTGCCATAGCTCTAATCTGTTCGTCACTCATCATCTGGATAAGGTCATTCATCAAAGGATTGGACTTCTTTCCGGTTTTAAAATCCTGAATTCTATTGTATATATAGTCCGCTTTTCTCTCCAGAAGCGACGGCCCGATAACCCCGTTTGCATAATCATTGTGACAAGGTGCACATCTGACGATAAAGTTTTTGCTTAGTTTTTTTACCAGCATCGTGACCTGAATCTGTTCATAGGGGCTGCGTACATGTAAATTGGCATCAATGTCAGTACGCTTTTTTGTATTGACTTCCTGCACACTCTCTTTCTCTCCGTAATCATAATAAAACGAGTTATTCTGTGTTTTTCCATTCTCCTGCCGGGCCACTTTCACCGCATGCGCATTTTTATTTTCAACTATTTCAATCTTTGGACTGCTCTTTTGATTTTTAGCAGACAGAGATTGCTCTTTTTGTGATCTGTCCTCTTTTGAGTCACTGCATGCGCTTAAAAGTGTCAGCAAGACCAACGACGAAGTAAGAACAAAACCCTTCATACTCTTTTTTCTTTTATCTGTTTTCATGGGATTTCCTATGTTGTTTTTTCATAATACTGTTCGTATGTTACTCTTGGTTTGACGACTATCGACGGTTTTTGCGTCGGGCAGACCTCCTGACAGGCTCCGCATCCTATACACCCGTCATATATTTCAGGGCGCTTCCCTCCCTGCGCATCCGGAACCATAGCGATGGCACTTAAAGGATTGGGAACCGGGCACATATCGGCACACAGCGTACACTCTTTTCCCTCATACCCGTCAAATTTTTCAAGAAGCTGCAATTCCTGACTTGTCACATTGTTGACAGAGGCGGTAAAGGCTTTCATTTTGTCATTGTAGCCTTTTGGTACCGGAGTATTTGTCATTGCCAGACAGGTATCGGGAAATTCCAGTACGGCAACTCCCATCTGAATATCTTCGGGTTTTGAGCAACTGTGGTCCAAAGCACCGCTTGGACAGGCCAGCACACAAGGAACGGCATCACAGGCATAACATCCCCGGATATTTGCATCTATGTAAGGCGTCCCCTCGCCTGCTCCCTTGGCAATATCTGCCAGTTTTATAGAGTGGTACGGGCACACCTGCAGACACTGCCCGCATTTAATGCATAAACCTAAAAACTCTTTTTCAGGAACCGCCCCCGGCGGACGAAGCCGATTCTCTTTTGCCTGCAAATACGGGCTCAAAACAATACCGCCTCCCAGAACCAGTCCCAAAACACCCAATGTAGAGTACTTTATAAATTCTCTTCTGTCTGTTTTTACTTGCTTTGCCATAGTGTTCCTTTTTTGTTAACTTGAGTCATAATGGTTTTACCACTCTTGGTTTCTTGTCTTCCATCAAAAAAAGCGGTTTCGTAAAAGGTGCCAGTTTTGCCAAAAAATTAAGAAGTGAGATAACCGGTGAAGCATAAAAAAATTTCACATTAGAGTTATAAACCCACAGTTGGTCAGCATACTGATACACTTTATGCGGTGTATCGCCTATGCCGTCGTGATTTTTATCAAAACCTTCATATTTGTCCCAGTAATTTCCCGATATTTCATTTTCGTTTGTCTTGCTGCCTCTGCTGTCATTGACAATATCCTCTATATTCCCCTGTATGATATTGTTTTTAATAATATTATTCTCACTCAGGGAGTGAAAATGCATTGCCTCGGCATTGTACAAAATCTTATTGCCCACTATTGTATTGTGTGTTCCCGGTTCAAAAGGGGATCTGTCTATATAAAGTCCCTGTGCACAGTAGATGACCGTATTGTCTTTTATCGTAAAATTGGATGCATCTTTTAAGCCTATGCCCATTCCTGTGGCACCCTGAGAGCTTTTAATCACATTGCCCACGGCTATGGAGTCTTGCGAATACATAAAAAATATACCCACAGAATTGAGCTCGTAGTAATTGTTTTTTATAATGTTTTTTCCCGCATACATAAAATGCAAAGAGTATCTGCCGTCTTTTCCAAAGTTCTCCTCAATCAGATTTCCGTGGGAGTACCAGACAACCATATCCCGTGATTTGATCAGTCTGTTGCCCCGGACAATATTGTCATTGGAATACCACAGCTTTAAGCCGTCTCCTCTAAGCCCCAAAGCAAAAGGTTTTGAACTGATGGTATTGTTTTGAATGATAGAGTTGTCGACCATTTGCAGATCTATGCCAAACAGACAGTTTTTGATTGTACAGTTGCTTATCTCGCACTGTTTGGACTCACTCATTGCAATAGCCGCATCAACATTCTCATGCCTGTCACCACTGTTGATGATCGTCAGATTTCTTAATGTCACATACGAGCTTTTGCTTGTTATGACCGTTCCGTTATTCTCTCCGTCAATAATCACACCTGCTTCCTGCCCTATGATTGAGAGCGGTTTGTTAATGACAACAGAGCCTTTGTATATACCTTTTGGGAGTTTCAGAATTGAGCCTGCAGGAGCTTTGTCTATAGCTTCTTGCAGAATATTTGCATTTAATCCGTTACAATACAAAAGCAATACAAATATTCTTAGAAGCATTTTATTTCTCTTCCATCTCTTTAAAAGCTTTCTGTTTTGCGAAAAAAGCCAAAATACTGAAAAAACTGATAAGCAACAGCATGTAAAAACCAATGGTTGGGTAGGAGTGTGTTGTAAACTGTGCTATTTTTCCGTCACCAAACACAGTCGGCATAAAAGGCTTGATTTTAAAAGCACCCCAGTCATGCAGACTGTGCCCAAAATGATACAGCCAGTAGGAGTAATCAGCTATAAAGATAAGCGGCAGTGCGGCAGGAATCAGCATAATGTAATTAAAGATTTTTTTATCATAGGCAATAAACAAAATAATTCCCAAAGAAAGAAATAAAAGAGCATAAATTCCGATTGCACGTTCTATATGACCGCCTGCCCACATAGGGTCCATACCCACATAGTGGTTGATTGTATTCATTTCATGTACTTCTCCACTGTATCCGTCAAAATGGAAAAAGACAGGTATCCCTTCCGGAAATGCCTCTTTCGGATAATTTGGAGCTTCGAGAGAAACCGCCCAGATAGGCAGAGATGCCGGACCGATTTCAGCCCCTTCTTCTATCATCTTCTCTAAATTGTTTCTGGCGTCTTTAGGTGTTGCAACGCTTTTATATCTTCCTTTGTTGTATAGATTCCATACACTTTTACTGACCGATGAGACTTCATTTGCCTTCCCTTCTTCTATTTTATTCAAGGTTCCGTGAAAAGCTATCATTGGCAGTGTAAATGAAAATGTTAAAATCAGTAAAGCTATTGTGGCAAATATTTTGGCTTTTATGAGACTTGGATGCATATTTTATTCCTTTACTATAAGTGATTATAAACTTAAATATAGACTTAGTTAATTGTATCTAATTGTTTGGGGTAAATTTAATGATATATATCAATTTTTCATTGTGGAGGAGGAAAAAAAGCATTCCTCCTCCCTGTTGACATACTGTTGTGTTTAAAACAGATTTGCATTCTCATCGACCCATTTCAGGTATTCAATGATATTTTTGACTTCTTTTTCATTCATATGCTGATTCGGCATTTTTAGATTAAAGTAATCTATCATACTTTTCACATACGGATCATCATATTTGGATGCAGGATCCATAATGAAGTCTTTGACCCATTTCTCAGCATTTTCATGACGGAGTAAAACACCTGTGAGGTCTGGCCCAGAAGATACTTTACCGATAACATGACAACCGCCACATCCGCCTTCGCCAAATGCCCGTTCACCGGCAGCAGCAGCAGGAGACTGTTTTGTTGCAACTTTTTTCACTAACAAATCTTTGGCACGGATACCGACATCTGCCGTCTTGACCATATACTGCCAAATCATATTTTCAAAAAGAATTGCTTTTTCATAGTCGCCTTTTTTGACGGCTTCATCAGCTTTTTTCTTTTGTTCCGGAATTTTTCCGTACTGGTCAAGTGCATCTTCTACAAGTGCTTTGACTGTAGGATATTTTTCGTAATGATTTTCTTTTAGGAACTTGACAACAGACTGAATAACCGCATCTGTTGCATTGTTCACAGCTACAGTCTTTTCATACTCGGCTTTAAGCTCAGCTTTTGACATTTTTTTCATTTTAAGCTTTTGTGCGCTGACATATTTTTTGTTTGGATCTTTGACCATCAGATAACCCATCATTTCTAAGTGAAGGGCAGAACAAAACTCTGTACAGTAGTAAGGGAAGACACCCTCTCTGTCCGCTTTGAATTTAAGTTCTACAGTCTCTCCCGGTTCCAATGATCCGTGTACATTGTAGTTATCTACTGTAAAACCGTGTGTCTCATCTTCTGCTCTTTCAAGATTTGTCAGATAAAAGATTACAGTATCTCCTTTGTTCACAGTAACCCGTTCAGGATTAATATGGGAACGGACCAATGTACCGTAAATATATACTTTATTGCCTTTTCTTACAATTCTTTCCTGTCCTGCAAGCGTTTTTCCTACATGCATTTTACCCGTTTTCGGATTTGTACCCATTTTGTAGCGTACTTCAGGATGCAGTTTACTCGCACGAATTGCAACCGCCTGGTGTGGTTCACCCAACGGAATCGGCATATCATACAAAAGGTCCATTTTTCTGCCTCTGATATCAATCAGCTGGTGATTTTGCGGATGCAGAGGACCAACCGGATTAAATCTGTCAATAGCAAGTTTGTTCAAAGAAATTACATATTTTCCCTGCGGATCAGCCGATTTTCCTTCCATACTGCACAGGTGTCCAACATTATAATGCACATTGACTTTGTCAAGGACTTTCAGTGTTTTGTAGTTCCATTTTACAATTTGTGAATCCACATAAAGTGACGTATAGATTTCACCGTCTTTCCAGTTTTTGCCATACTGGTTGTGCAATGGCCCAAGACCCAACTCTACCTGACCGTGTAAAGATTTTTTCATATCCAAAATAGGAATCCCGTAAGGATCTTTTCCTGCATATTCATGGTTATCAATCAGTTTTTTGATTTTACTCCATTTAAAAACAGAAGCATGTGTATCAAGTTTTCCACAGATAGTGATGTATTCACCATCAGGAGAGACATCAACACCGTGCGGAGATTTCGGTTCAGGAATTAAAAACAGTGCATTGTTGGCCACTGCCACACTCATAGGAATAACCTTCATTCCGTTGACAACTTTTACATTTTTTTTGTTTTTAGAAAGCTGGTAGAGTTTTTTCCAGTTGTATACATGTAAAAAGTCAGTATCATTTCTTGACATTCCTGCCTCAAACGGTGGCATTCCGACTTCTATACCGCCTGTGTACATCTCTGTATTGAAAGAGTTTGTAAAACCCCATCCAAAAGAGGCGCCTTTTCCGGCATCACTCAAATCCTGCATATAAGGAGGCATCTCAATCGTAAATGAATCTTTTGGTTTGATACGACCGATTTTTGGATCAAAACTCCATACAGTCACACCGCCCCGATATGTCTCTTTGTACTCTTCTATCGGGTGATAGTTATTGTCATACGGCGCAGCGTACTGACATGCTTCTAAAATATGTTTTGAGTTTGGCGTAAAGAAAGAGCCGCCGTGTTCTGATTTGAAAACAGGATTCACAACAATCTGTTTGGTTTCAAAATCATTTAAATCAATTACAGCCAGACGAGGATTTGCCTTATCGTTGATAATAAGCCATTTTCCGTCATACACCCCTTTTGTCTCAGAGAGTGCCGGGTGGTGCGTATCTCCCCAGGTGATTGATTTTCCCCGGATTTTTCCTTGTGCCAGGATTTTTTTGGAATCCTCGTCATATCCGTAGCCCTGCCATGGTTCCGGCGTAAATACGGCAATATATTTTAATATTTTCATAGATGGAACACCGTAGACAATTATCTGTCCGGACTGTCCACCAGAACTAAATACAATAAATTCATCTCTGCCACCGCTTGGTGTGTATGTTTTTGCAGCATGAATAATATCGTTTTCCGTAAGTCCCCTTGCCTTCATTACTTTTTGCAGTTCACCGCCGATAGCTGCCGACGCAACAGTCGCCATCAGTGAAGTGCCTAAAATAAGTGAAGTCAGCTTACTTAAATGAGTAGCCATTGTATTCTCCTTTTTTCTTTCATTTTGAGAAATTTTCCCAAATGATAGAAAAATCTTAATACACAAAGGCATCTAATAATTTGACCTTGGTCAAATTATTCAATTAGTTTTATTTTTTAAAGTTGTCCAAATGTATTTTCAGAGAATGGAGTTTCTGCAGAGATGTAGTGAGTTCTTCCAAAGATTCGATAAGGATATCCTCTTTTTTTACCAAATTTTTGTCAAGTCTGTTTTCTTCATCCATCACAGCAATTAATTCCAGCAAATCCTCTATACTTTTTTCTGTCTCTTCGAGTGATTTAGAAGCAGCCTGGATGGACTTGCTCGAATTTTCAATTGATTTGTCTATCTTTTGAACAAGAAAATTAAAAGCATCCGCTGCCTGTGTCACATCAGCAATACTGCTCTTTTCTTCTATCGGCTCCACACCAAGTACCGTTGATTTTTGCACAATTTTTTTAGAAGTATGGAGAAATTTCTGAATAAATCCAAGCAAAGATTTTAATTGGGAAAAAAGGTATAAAAGCAAAAGAAGCAAAACAACAAACAGCGTAACTTGAATAGTTTTATTTTTATGCTGCAGTGTGTCAAAATATTTTTTATGCATTTTTATCAGTTTGTTGAATTCTACTACAAGCTGCAGATTTGTATCATAGATATCTTTGACCAGTTTGTCAATTACAATGTTTGTATAACCGTTGTGTATCCGGGAGGCATCTCTGAATTTTTGCACAAGCAGATAAAAGTTATTCCACAGGGAAATAATTTTTTCCGACTCCTGTTTGATATCTTTTGAAAATATCTTATCGAGTATCTCATCTTTGTTGTTCATATTTTCAACAAAAGACTGTATATATTTGTCTAACTCTTCTACTGAAGCATCTTTGTTTTTATACATAAAAAAGATATTTTTCGCAATCTCCTGTGTAAATGCTTTTTGTTCGTTAATCACTTTCAAAAGTCTCAAATTTGCTTCATTATGCGCAGCAATATGTTTGGAGTACAGGGCAAGCACTATGGAAAGAAAAAAAATCAATGCCCCTAGAAATTTTATTTTAGTCATCAATTTTATCCTTGTATATATTTTGCAAACCTCTTTGACTGATGATTTTTACCTGCCCGTGTATTATATCAATAATATTGTTTCGTTTTAATCTGTTAAGAACACGTGAAAGTGTTGCCGGCTGAATATGCAGCATCAGGGATATCTCATGGCGCTTGAGTTTGTTAAACATTTGCAAATCATCATAAAGCATCATGCTGACCTTCGAAACAGCATCAAAGATAAATTCCCGATTGATTAAAGATTGTAATTGTAATGATCTTTTTACAATCTCACCCGTAAATTCCTTTTGCAACAGATGTGTTTCTAAAAAATACTTCTTGAATTTTTGATAATTTATACTTAAAACCTGGGAATCTTCAATCAGCTGAATATTTGAAAAGGACCGGAGTTTTTCAGCATCAGTATCCGAAATCTCCGATATCATTGAATCTGCATATATGTAGTGCAGCACAACTTCATTATTGTGTTTGTCAATTTTATAGGCTTTTGCCATACCCTCGCACAGAAAAAACAGTTCATTACACTCTTCATTTTCATACTGAAGCATATACTCTTTTTTATAATGATGCAGCAAGGATATGGATGCAAGTCGCTCCAGGTCTTCATCTTCCAAAGAGGAAAAAAAATTCTGAGACCGTATGATATTTTTAATCGGCATAAGAGACTTATCGACTGGTTAGATTCGGGCATTTCTCTTGAGTGATTTTAAACCTGAACAATACCCTGCCTGTTTTTTCGCTTTTGTAAACATAAAGAGTATCAATTCCGGCAAGCAAAAATTTTTCTGAAGTTTTACAGACACCTGTCGTGATTGCTTTTTGCATTCTGCTGTGGTCTTCTTTTTGAACAGTTGCATCACTTTTTTTGCCGGTATCGATAACAAATGTATATACCAGCATGTTCTTGTCATTAATGATACTTGTGACAGTAGTATATCTGTCGACTTTTTGAGGCAGTGTTTTGGACATCTCTTTTGCCGCGAGCGCAGCAATTTGAATATTTTGTTTTTTCAATTCTTCTAAAGGAAATTCCTGTGTATCCAATTCTGGTGTTTGCGCTATTGCAAACTGGAATAAAATTCCAAACAGTATTGCTATTCTTTGTATCTGCTGCATATCTATTTCCTTTTTTAAGGAATATTATACAGAAGAAAATCCGGTGAAAAGATGATATTTATCAATAAATATTATTCTTGCAGCTGTTGCAGATCCGCTTCATCAAACTCTTGGCGAAGAGGAATAACAATACTCACAATAATAAGAACAATACCAAAAATAAAGACACTTAAATTTTCATGTCCCTGAAAGTAGGATACCAAGGTTGTTTTTCCAAGACTCTCACCCATGATTTTTTTAAAAAAATCGAAATAAACAGTAAAGACCAGCCCGCCGAATATTCCGCCGATGGCTCCCACAAGAACATCAATGCGTCCTTCTGCAATAGATACGGGACCGGTTCCCGGACATTTTCCCAGTATTGCCATAGAAATACCAAAAATCGTACCGCCTATAATCAGTCCGCCTAAGATGATCGGCTTTGGATGGTACGATGCATATCCCGCTTCCACCATAAAATAGAGTCCTATAGAGGCTAAACCTATTGCCAAAAAGAGCATTTTAGGCACCACTGTATCTCTGAGCATTGCAAAACCGGCAATTTTTTCAAACTTGTCCACCCTGCTGTACTGAATCAGTACACCAAACACAAGCCCTATCATAAAAACGACAAATACCGAACCGTGGGATTCATTGGAGACAGTCGTAAACATGTTTAAGATTCTATCAAACATCATTTGCCTCACTTTTATAAAATACTTTTCCTGTAATAATCAGACTTAAAAGAACTACTCCGCCAAAAATCATACTGCTTATAGCCGTCTGTGCCATCCCGCTTAAAAAATGCCCGCTTGTACATCCGCCTGCCAGGCGCGCACCTATTATAAGAAAAAAACCGCTGACAAAACTCCAAACAAGCCGTGATATGACTGAAGAGTTTTTATATTTTTTCCAGCCTGTGGGCATAATACTCAAACGAAAAGTTTTTGTGACAAAGACAGAGGTCAAAAAACCGCCTGTCAGAGCACCCAAAAGCATTACCCCTTCCCAGGCACCGGCAAAATGTACCTCTTTGAGATAAGGGTATTTTTCGGGACTTAAATCAAAAAGTATCCCTGCGAAATAAGGCACATAGGTTGATGCTCCAAAAGGCCTGTTTGCTCCAAATACTGAAAATGTAAACAGTACCAACAACGCCATTAAGATTCCGGCTAACCACCACGGCATACGTCTAATCATAATAATCCTTATATAATAAATTACATGTAATTATAATACTATTTTTGTTAATTGATTGTTATCTTACTGATAAGAGAAGAAAATAATAAAGCCTTTAGGCTTTATTATAGAAGAAAATTGAAAAAAAGTTACTTCTTCGGAACGACATACATATTGTAATAACGTCCTTCAAATTTTGGCGGTTTTTCCATGACTGCGATGTCTTCAACCATAGGCCATACCTGCATAAGTACCTCTTTTGCAGCTTCAGGATGTGCCATTTCACGACCACGCAAAAAGACTCTGAATTTTACATGATAGCCTTTTTCAAGGAACTCTCTTGCATGCTTGACCTTGTAGGCAATGTCATTTTCTGCAATTTTCACCGAAAGTTTAATCTCTTTGACAACAATTTTTACCTGATTTTTTCGCTGCTCTTTAAGCTTTTTCTCTTCTTGGTATCTAAACTTGCCATAATCCATGATTTTCGCAACAGGCGGCTTGGCATTTGGAGCAATCAGCACAAGGTCTAAGCCCAATTCATTTGCTTTCGTCATAGCTTCATCAGTAGAGATGACGCCTAAAGACTCACCTCCATCTACATTACATCTCACCTCTGGAACACGGATGTCATCATTCATGATAACGCGGTCTTTGTTTTTACTCAAAAATTTACCTCATTTATTTTAGTTTGTATAAGTTTCAAGAATTCCTCTTCACTTAAGTTGTACTGCTCTCTAGTTCGTCTGTCGCGAATGGCTACAGTTTTGTTTTTAATCTCTTCATCCCCGATGACAACTATCATAGGAACACGGGTTTTTTCTGCAGTTCTGATTCTTTTGTTTAAAGAATCATTTTTCGCATAGATTTCACTATCGGCATTAATATCGATAAGTTTATCTGATAAAAGCTTAGCATATTCTTTATGTGTTTCTGCAACAGGAACAATTGCTACCTGTGTAGGGGCGATAAACATCGGAAATTCTCCGGCATAATGCTCTGTCAAAATCCCTATAAAGCGTTCAAATGAGCCTAAAATGGCACGGTGAATCATTACCGGCTGAATTTTATCATTCTCTTCGCCGTTGTATTCAAGTTTAAACCGCTCAGGAAGATTAAAATCAAGCTGAATTGTTCCACACTGCCACTCACGTCCGATGGCATCGGTGATTTTGATGTCAATTTTAGGGCCGTAAAATGCTCCCCCGCCTTCGTCTATTTCATAAGCCAGTTCGTTTTTATCCATTGCATTTTTTAGTGCCTGTGTAGAAATTTCCCACACTTCATCACTGCCGACCGCTTTTTCAGGTTTTGTAGAAATCATCATTTTATAATCAAATTCAAAAGTAGACATAATTTTATCCACAAAATCAACTACTTCAATGATTTGTTCTTCAATCTGATCTGCACGACAGAAAATGTGCGCATCATCCTGTGTAAATTCACGTACACGGAAAAGCCCGTGCAAAGCCCCGCTTGCCTCATGACGATGCACAACGCCGTATTCAAAGTATTTAATCGGTAAATCACGGTAAGAGTGCAGTTCATCTTCATATACTTTGATATGCCCGACACAGTTCATCGGTTTTACCCCAAATTCAAGCTCATCTATATGGGTAAAGTACATGTTTTCACCGTAGTTTTGATAATGCCCTGATGTTTTCCATAAATCAGAACGGAGCATTTCAGGACCGCGTACAGGCTCGTATCCGCGTTTTCTGTGTGCTTTAAAAAGTAAAGACTCCAGTCTTGCACGCAAACGCCCTCCGGCAGGCAGCCAGATAGGAAAACCGGCACCGACTTCTTCACGAAAGGTAAACAGTTTCATCTCGTTGCCGAGTTTGCGGTGGTCCCGTTTTTCAGCTTCGGCCAGCATTGTCATATGCTCTTTAAGCGCTTCTTTTGTTGCAAATGCTATACCGTATATACGTGTAAGCATTTCGTTTTTGGAATCTCCGCCAAGATAGGCACCGGAGATTTTTGTCAGTTTAAAGTATCGGATAAGACCGATATTTGGCAGGTGCGGTCCGCGGCAAAGGTCTTCAAACTCACCCTGCTTGTAAATACTGACTGTATCACTCGGAATTCTTTTCATGACTTCAAGCTTTAAATGGTCGTTTTTAAACTTCTCTATCGCTTCTTCTTTTGTAATTTCATACTTTTCTATCGGGTACTTTTTCTTAGCAAAAGAGAGCATCTGTTTTTCAATCTTCTTTAAATCAGCCTCACCAATTTCAGCAGAAGTTTTAAAGTCATAATAAAAACCCTCTTTGACAACCGGTCCCACATAAAATTCAGCATCAGGATAAAGTGACTTAATAGCCTGAGCCATAAGGTGTGCCGTTGAGTGACGCAGAACTTCCAAAGACTCAGGAGAGTTGTCAAGGTGAATCTGCTCACCCTCAAAGCCCAGCTCTTTTGCTGTCTGTGTATCTATAATTTCACCGTCTCTTTTTATAGCAATTTCATTCAAAATATATTTTCCTTCTTATAATTCTGTTTTTAATACAGCACCGTTTGATGCATTAGAGACGAGCAACTGATAACGTTTCAGCCATTTTGATTTTACTTCATTTTTATAAGGAACATAATGGTCTTTTCTTCTTGCAAGTTCTTCGCCGTCTACATTTAACTGTAAGATGTGTTTGTCCACATCAAGTTCTATCTCATCACCGTCTTCTATCAATGCGATCAGTCCGCCCTCGGCAGCTTCAGGAGAAACATGCCCGATGGAAGCCCCTTTGGTAGCGCCAGAAAAACGCCCGTCGGTAATAAGCGCAACACTCTCGCCAAGCCCCATACCCTGAATAAGTGCCGTCGGGGCAAGCATCTCCTGCATACCGGGACCGCCTTTTGGACCCTCATAGCGAATCACTACAATATTGCCGGGTTTGACTTTGTGCGCCATAATTCCGTCTATTGCTTCTTGCTGTGAATTAAAACAGATAGCCGTACCTTTAAAGTGTCTCATAGAGTCTACAATGCCGGCTGCTTTAATAACCGCACCCTCAGTCGCAAGGTTTCCAAATAAAATCGAGAGCCCGCCAACAGGAGAGTAGGCATTTTCATTTGTATGAATAATGTTTGTATCTTTTATCTCGGCATCTTTAATTCTCTCGCCGATAGTTTCACCGGTAACAGTCAGTGCATCAAGATGCAAGACATCATTGCCTCTGTTGGAAACCTCTTTCATTACCGCATTGACGCCGCCCGCATCATCTATATCTTTCATGTGAACAGTTGTTAATGACGGAGAAATCTTTGCAATGTGTGCAACTTTTTCTGCAATTGCATTAATATTTTCTATTTTAAAATCAACATCTGCCTCTTTGGCAATGGCAAGCATATGCAGTACGGTATTTGAACTTCCGCCCATAGCCATATCTACGGTAAATGCATTATGCACTGCTTTTTCATTCAAAATATTTTTAAAATTGTATTTTTCGTTATTTTCCATTTTTGCAAGCTCGACAATACGTTTTGCCGCTTTTTTCACCATTGCAATCCGCTCAGGTGTCATGGCTAAAACAGTTCCGTTACCAGGCAATGCGATTCCCATCGCCTCACAGAGAGTATTCATAGAGTTTGCTGTAAACATACCCGAACAGCTTCCGCCGGAAGGACAGGCTTCACACTCTATCTCATACAGCTCCTCATCCGTCATATTACCCTCGGCATGCTGACCGACTGCCTCAAATGCAGTTGCAAGGTCAATCGGCGTACCGTCTTTTTTGTGTCCCGCAGCCATAGGCCCACCGGAGACAAAAATAGTAGGAACATTCACACGGAGTGCCCCTATAATCATACCCGGAACAATTTTGTCACAGTTAGGGATACAAATCATCGCATCAAGTTTGTGCGCATTCATAACAGTTTCAATAGAATCCGCAATAATTTCACGTGACGGCAAAGAGTAAAGCATACCGTCATGCCCCATGGCAATACCGTCATCAACACCGATTGTGTTAAATACAAATGGCACACCGCCTGCTTCACGGATGGCCTCTTTTACTATTTCACCATATTCATGCAAGAAAAAGTGTCCTGGAATAATGTCAATATAAGAGTTTGCAATTCCGATAAACGGTTTGTCAAAATCTTCATCTTTTAGACCGGTAGCACGCAACAATGAACGGTGAGGCGCCTTATCAAAGCCCTTTTTGATTATATCACTTCTCATAAAAAATCCCTGTATAGTAGTTTACATCTTAAAATATGAATGCGATTATAGCACTTTTTTACTATTTTTAACTAAAAACTCTTTACAAAGCAAAAAAAAAAAGCTATAATTCCGGCTCACTTACAAATTGTAAACTGAAATTGCGGGAATAGCTCAGTGGTAGAGCACAACCTTGCCAAGGTTGGGGTCGCGAGTTCGAACCTCGTTTCCCGCTCCATTTAATTTAAGATTGTTAAACTGTGGTACACTCAATATATTGCCCGGGTGGCGAAATCGGTAGACGCAGGGGACTTAAAATCCCCCGGTAGCAATACTGTGCCGGTTCAAGTCCGGCCCCGGGCACCACTGATAATTAACTGAAACTGGTGCCATCGCCAAGTGGTAAGGCCGCAGCCTGCAAAGCTGCTATCCCCAGTTCAAATCTGGGTGGCACCTCCAGTTTTTTAATCATAACTACAAATGTGGATCTTTGGCAGAGTTGGTCGAATGCACCGGTCTTGAAAACCGGCGAGGGTAACACCTCCCAGGGTTCGAATCCCTGAGGGTCCACCATTTATAAAATCAAAAAACATTTACGATACTTACAAATATATATGGGGCATTAGCTCAGCTGGGAGAGCGCTTCGCTGGCAGCGAAGAGGTCAGCGGTTCGATCCCGCTATGCTCCACCATCACATATTCGTTTTGTCCATCAAATTCCTTATTTATCATTTTATGCTAAAATAAAAACATGAATTTTTATAAGAAACTATTATTATTGCCCTTACTGTCAATTTCTCTGTATGCCAACTATTGGGATGATTACAATCTTTTTGCAGAGTATATGGGATATGAAAGAGATTACAACAAAGCTGTTAACATTGCCAAAAAAGAGAATAAAGACCTTCTTGTAATTCTGGTAAGTGACGGATGTCCTTTTTGTCATCGTCTGGTAGATACTATTTTAATAAAAAAAGATATACGAGACTATATCAACAAAAAGTATATAAAGCTTATAATAAATCGCGATACAGATAAAAATATTCCCAAAAAACTTATCAGACCTTTTTCACCGGTTACCTATATTATAGATGCACCCAGTGGACAGATTATTGATGAGATTGACGGCTGGCAGGAAGAGGAAAACTACTTATGGCACCTTTAATGAAATTTTTTGCTTTCAGTGCACTTGCTTTATTTGTACTTCTTACCGGATGTGCCCAGCCAAAAAACCTTTCCTATGCACAACAGATACAAGAAAGAACAAAGTATTACTCTTCACTCAGTGAAGAAGAACAAATCAAAGCGGTTACACAATACTGGTGGAAAATACAATTTATAAAAGCCCCTTCGTATAAGGTACAAAAAGCAGCACTGGAAACCTCTCCAAGAGCTATTGAAGAGATTGAAAATCCAACGAAAGAGATTCAGATTCTTGCAGTAAACAAGATTATGAAAGACGGCAGCTTTAACATAGCATTAACAAAACTGATTGAATCATTTGACGAAGAAGCACAAATAGTCGCAGTAAGACATAATCCGCAAATCATTAAATTTATCACTTACCCTTCAGAAAAAGTGCAATTAGAAGCAGTGAAACTCAATCCATTTGTTATCAAAAATATTATTAATGCGACACAAAAAGCAAAACAGGAAGCAGTCAAACGCAACCCGAGAGTTGCAAAGTTTTTACGCTGAAAGATGTAAAAAGCGCACTGCAAAATAACGACACAAGGAGGGACCTCCCCTCCCCTATTGCATATTAAAACCTAGAAGTCAAAACGATAGGCTTCATCTTCTTCTACAATGCGGTTTCCTGAACCTTCAGGCGCATAAGGATAAAGTGTTGCAGAAGCCGGTCCCACATCAACAGAATCGTTATATTTTATATTTTCTGTATAGCGCGAAACATCTGTTCTCCATGGTGAATCTTCCGGAAGCATTTGTTTTGCGTAAGTATCTACCGCATCTGCAAGTTTTGACCACTGAATCCATGAACCGTCATACATGTGTGTTTTGTATCCTAAAATCTCATACGATGCAAAAGTCACAAGCGATGCACGGGTACCTGTTCTGCAGTATGTATATACATCACTGTCACGCTTTACGCCTAATTTTCTAAATGTTCTTTTAAGTTCTCTTTTTGAGAGAAAAGTCATCGATGCATCACGCTCATCGACTATGCCGTCACCATTAAGATCTTTGACAAAGTCTTGAGTGTTAATAACACTGCGGTATTCGAGATTAACAGCACCTCTGATATGTCCTTCAAACGCGGAATAGCACTGCTTATCATGATTTACACCACACTCTTTTGTTTCTGTTTTGCTTCTTTTAACTTCGATTTCAGCATTGTATTCAGCCGCACTTCTGCCATCAATAATAACATCAGATTTTTGGTTTGCATCAACTACATTCATTATATCTTCCATACTGGCAAACAATGAGAAGTTTGGTTGGGTAGGCAGTGTTTTTATAGATTCAAAGTTCTGGCGCTGTGCCGGTGCACGACCGCTTTTTGCGTCACCAAAATCAAGTTTTCCGCCCGGAGCCATCAAATACTCAGACCCCATCTCTGTAAACATTGACTCTTTGCTCGTTACACCCGCTCTTTTTATACGAGGGTTTAACTCAGGATCAAACATATACATTGCCGTTCCGTTCATTAATGAAACATGATCCTCTTTCATTCCCCAATAACTCATTGTCCACAAAAAGCGTGATGCCAGTGCCATATTCTGAGGATCATCTGATGCGACTACAACCAAAAGCATATCTTCATTCGGATTGATATCGTATGCCCAAAAAGCACCGTCCATACCTGTCATACCGCCTGAAAAAATCGGCATAGGAATATCAGAAATTCCGTCATTGCGAATATCGCCTGTTGTAGTACACCCTGCTGTTCTGTCAAAAGTAAATACATGCACATCGTCATGCTTCACAAATGGTTTGCTTCCCGGCAAAAGTCCTACCTGCATCACAAACAGGCGCCCGTTCACACCTGCTGGTTTATTTGCTTCCCAGTCATTAATCCACTTTGCAGCAACGTCTGCATTTACAAGACCGTACTCATTATCTTTATAACTTTTTTGATCGTGGTTCAAACCCCTTACAACTTTTATAGAATGCCCTTTTTTAGAAACTCTGTCAAAAAAGTTTGAAAAAGTACCTGCTTCAAGTGATACAGCCAAAGTTGCTGCAACCAGTATAAGTGATGTTTTGTTCATTTTTACTCCATATTTTAAAAATTTACCGTAACTGTATCACGAAAATATAATTTTTATAATTTTTTGATGTTATAATATAAATTAATAATAAAAGTGAGTAAAAATTACACACTGGCAAAAGCAGTATCAGTTTTTATAAACATTTAAATAAGAAAAAATTATTTGGATAAAATGCTATAATACTCTATATGATAAACCTACCGATACATGACGTCTTAGAAGATGTAAAAAAATCACTGCAAAATAATAACAGGCTTGTTTTACAGGCTCCTCCCGGGGCAGGAAAAAGCACTGTTGTGCCTATCTCTTTGCTTGATGAAGCCTGGCTTGGAAACAAAATGATCATTATGCTTGAGCCGCGGCGCGTGGCTGCCCGGATGGTTGCTTCGCAAATGGCGAAACTTCTGGGTGAACCACTTGGAGAGCGTGTGGGCTATCAGATAAAAATGGACAGTGTTTATTCAAAAAACACCAAAATTCTGGTTGTTACCGAAGCTGTTTTAGTACGCAAACTCCAAAGCAATCAGACTTTGGATGATGTAGTTATGATTGTTTTTGATGAGTTTCATGAACGCAGTATTCACACTGATTTGTCCCTTGCGCTGTCTTTGCAGGTACAGGAACTCTTACGTGATGAGTTGAAAATCCTGATTATGTCCGCCACACTCAATGCAAACGAAATCTCCTCCCTGCTCAGTGATGTTCCCGTGATAACTTCAAAAGGGAAAAGATATGATGTACAAAATATATATCTTGACATCAAAACAAAACAACCTGACGCACGCTCTTTGAATGCTTTGCTTCTCAAAACGACACTGCAGGCATTAAAAAAGCATACAGGAGATATTTTAGTCTTTTTGCCAGGAGTCAAAGAGATAAAAAATTTGCAAAATGCACTTCTTAATACCGTTAGCAAAGATCTCCTCATTGTACCGCTCTACTCTTCACTCTCAAAAAAAGAACAGGACAGGGCACTCTCCTCCTCCTCAAAACGAAAAATCATACTCAGTACAAACATTGCACAGACATCTCTGACCATAGAGGGCGTGACAGTCGTGATAGACTCGGGTCTGGAGAAGCTCTCACACTACAACCATGCCAATGCGATGAATCATTTGGAAATGTCCTTTGTCTCAGAAGATGCCGCCGTTCAAAGAGCAGGCAGAGCCGGAAGGCTCTCAAACGGAGTCTGCTACAGGCTGTGGCATGCATCAAAAATACTGCAACCGTCCACAAAACCCGAAATACTCCGGACGGATTTAAGCTCACTGATGCTGGATTTGGCTTTATGGGGTGTTGATGACTTTTGCGAACTGAAATTTTTGGATATTCCGCATCCCGACACTACTCAAAAAACAAAAAAAATTTTACAGGCGCTCGCAATGCTTGATACTTCTTTCAAAATCACCGCTTTTGGCAGAGATGCTCTGAGTCTGGGACTGCATCCAAGATTTTCCTATATGATTTTAAAAGCAAATGATTTGGGCTTTGCCTATGAAGCCTGTCTGCTGGCCTCACTTTTGGGAGAAAAAGATATTTTTAAAATGCATCAAAAGAGAGTGACATACTGCCGCGATATATACATCTTATTGAGCAAGACTTCAACAGTAGCTATATCCATACATTCAGAGCCAAAGAAGTACTCCGCGAAGCAGAGTTTTTTTATAAAAAACTCAAATATATCAAACAGGTACACAAAAAAAACAGTTCACTTGACAAAGATATACTCGGGGTACTGCTCCTTTTTGCCTACCCTGACAGACTCGCTAGACGGCGAGACAGCAACAGTAACAAATACATACTCAGCAACGCAAAAGGCGCCATGCTTCATGACGAAGACACTTTGCGCAATGAAGAGTACCTGGTTGTGGCAAATCTTCATGCACATGCCAAAGACTCACTTATAAATCTGGCACTGAGTGTAACAATGACGCAGATTGAGCACTACTTTTCTTCCTTTATGCACACCAAACAAACAATAAACTACAATAAAGAGAACAAGAAGTTTGACATAAGAGAAGAGACTTACTTTTTAAAACTGCTCCTTTTTGCAAAACCGATACAGGTTGCAAAAGGGCAAGATTTTCAAAAGCTGCTTACAGAGTTAATAAAAAAAGAGGGTCTGGAACTTTTGACATGGAGCAAAAAAGCTGTAAAATTCAAAGAAAGAGTCAATTTTTTACACCATCATCAAGAGTTTGCAGACTTTAGTGATACAGCGCTGCTTGAGAGACTTGACCTTTGGCTGGAGCCTCATCTTGACAACATTGCAAGCATAAAAGAGTTGGAAAGTTTAGATATTTATGCGCTGTTACGCTCACTCTTGACATGGGAACAGCAGCAGCTTTTGGACACCAGGTACCCCAAAGTATTACAGTACCAAGCGGTTCAAGTATTCATATAGATTACACCGACGTTCACAAACCCTCTTTACATGTAAAGATACAAGAAGTGTTCGGACTTCATGAAACACCCAAAGTGTTAAACGGCACACTCCCTTTACAGATGCATCTCCTCACACCCGCTATGCGACCCATACAAATCACTTATGATTTAAAAAGCTTTTGGGAGAACTCTTATGCCGAGGTCGCAAAAGAGTTACGGGGAAAATACAAAAGGCATTATTGGCCGCAAAATCCTTTTGAAGCTGTTGCTACGAGTAAAACGAAAAAACATATGTACGGACAATGAAATATTGTTTTAGGTTATTTGTGATAATATTACAGTATGTATAAAATAATAATTCTCATCTTCTCTTTTTATGTTACTTTGCTAACGGCAAATGAGCCTATTACACCTTTACCGCAAAGTGTACAGGTCAATCAGGCAAAGGCAAAACTCGGTCAAGCGCTCTTTTTTGATCCTATTTTATCGCATGATAATACTATCAGCTGTGCAAGCTGCCACGACTTACACAATGGCGGAGATGACGGGTTAAAATTCTCTTTTGGTATTCAAGGGCAAGAAGGCTCAGTGAATGCACCTACTGTTTATAATGCTGTTTTTAATTTTCGACAGTTTTGGGACGGTCGGGCAAAAAATCTGCAGGAACAGGCCATTGGACCTATTGAAAATCCTGTTGAAATGGGTTCTAGCTTTGAAGAGATCATACCAAAACTCAAAAAAAGCAAATACAAAAAACTTTTTGATGCAATTTATAATGACGGTATTACCAAAAATAATATTACAGATGCCATCGCGGAATATGAAAAAACACTCATCACGCCAAACTCCCGCTTTGACAGATATCTCAGGGGTGACAAAAGTGCTCTCACTCAAAAAGAAAAAGAGGGATATGAACTTTTTAAGTCAAAGGGGTGTGTAAGCTGCCATCACGGAGAGAACATTGGCGGCAATCTTTATAACAAATTTGGTATCTTCAATGAATCAAATTCCGAGTGGCTGGGAAGATACAATATTACCCATAAAGAGCGGGACAAATACTTTTTTAAAGTCCCCTCGCTTCGAAATATTGCAAGGACGGCACCCTATTTCCATGACGGGCGTACCTATGATTTGAAAAAAGCGGTAGAAATTATGTCTCAGTATCAACTCGGTCGTCACATTACAAAAGAGGAGATTGCGAAAATAACTGCTTTTTTACAGTCTCTCAACGGTGAACTTCCTAAAAATATTGAGCCAGAATGATAGAAAAGTTAAAGCATACCGATAAAACTACATTCATACTCTTTGTTTTCATCCTTTTTGTTTTTATAATGTTTGTAAACGGCTACAAAATCAAAGAAAACATGAGTCATTTTTCACTCCAAAGCAATAAAATAACCCAACTGCAACTTATAGACAGAGAACTCAATGACTTTACATTCACTGCAAATAAATTCACAAATTATGATACAGTTGACCAGCAAAAAAAACAATTTGAGAAAATTTTAAAAAGCCTGCGTCAGGATATGCAAAAATACAATAAAAATACTGCACCTCTTTTAGAAAAAATTGCACAAAATTTTCAAAAAAAAGCTGATGATTTAGAATACTTCAAAGCACAAAACTCTGCTCTTATAAACAGCTCCCATTTTCTTTTTGATCTGCATACGACAATTTCCAATGCTGCTGATATTTCTCTTCAGGCAAAAACCTTACAAATGAGCTCTTTTTTATATCTTGCGATATGCTTCAAGTGAATATATAGATAAAAAAACCATACAAAAAAAGCTTCATGAACTTAAAATAATTGCCCGCAATAAAAACAGTCAATATCTTTATACTTTTTATATGCACGCAAAAGTAATGCTCCAAACACTCCAATCACTCAAAGAGGTTTCACAAGAAGTACAGACAAATCCGCTTTACAGGCAACTCGAAGCACTCAAGCGTCATATAACACTTGACTATGAAAAAGACTTGCAGCACCAGACATGGCTGATGATAGTATTTTTCCTTGTAACTGTTTCGATTTTATTTGTACTTATTTTTCACATCTTCAGTCAAACAAAACAAAAAAAGAACTTTTGGCATTTAAATATGCCATAGAACACAGTGACAACATTGTGGTCATCACAGATGCCCAAAGAAATATCGTCTATGTCAACGAAACATTTGAAAAAACAACAAAATACAAAGCAAAGAAGTACTGGGACAAAATCCAAGAATCTTAAAATCAGATATTCAGGACCCGGCTCTCTATGAAGAACTCAATGCAAAACTTGCCAAAGGGGAAAAATGGGAGGGACAGTTTATCAACAAACGAAAAGACGGCTCTCTTTTATACGAAAAGGCTTCCATCGTTCCGATTTTTCTTCAAGGCAAGCTCGTCAACTACATTGCCTTAAAACTTGACATCACAGAGTATATAGAAAAAAACCAGCAACTCGCCCAGGCAGCCAGTGTTTTTGAAAATACAGAAGAATCCATCATCATAACAGACGCAGAGGGAAGGATTATTTCCATTAACAGTGCTTTTACAAACATATACGGGTATACCCTTACTGAGGTCAAAGGGAAAAGTCTTAAATTTTTACACTCGGGAGTACAGGATACAAGTTTTTACAAAGATCTTTGGAATCAACTGATAGAACACGGTATATGGAAAGGAAAATTTGTCAATAAAACCAAAAACGGTGAACTGATTCCTCTTTGGTCAACAATTAAAAAAATCACAAACTCCAAAGGCGATGTTCTCAACTATACTGCAGTGCAGACCGACCTCAGAGAGATAGAGACTTCACAGGCAAAAGCGGATTATCTTGCCTATCATGATGCGCTCACAGGACTTTCCAATCGTGTCAACTTTGAAGAGTATTTGCAACATGCACTCATAATAAGCAAAAGAAACAAGGATATTTTAGCTGTATTGTTTATAGACCTGGACCGTTTTAAAGTCATTAATGATACACTCGGGCATGACATAGGAGATGAAGTTTTAAAAACTGTTGCTTCAAGACTGAAAACGACACTCAGAGAAAGTGACTTTATTTCCCGTTGGGGCGGTGACGAATTTGTTATAATTTTGGAAAACCTGACACTTGCAAGCGATGCGGCAATAGTCGCTCAAAACATTATAAAAAACCTTGAAGAACCCATACATGTAAATGAGCACTCGCTTATCACTACGGCAAGTATCGGTATAGCCGTTTATCCGCAAAACGGAGAAGATTCCCAGACACTCATAAAACATGCCGACAGTGCGATGTATCTTGCCAAAGAGTCAGGAAAAAACAACTTCCGCTACTACACACAAGAACTTTCACGCAACATACAGCACAGACTCGACATTGACATGGCACTTCGTAACGCTTTGCAAAACAATGAACTTTTTATGGTTTTTCAACCACAATACAGACTCAAAACAAAAACCATCCACTCTGTTGAAGCTCTTGTCCGATGGAAAAATCCAAAACTTGGCAATGTTGCCCCTGACAAATTTATTCCTGTCGCCGAAGAAAACGGTACGATTATCCCACTTGGGTACTTCGTCTTTGAAGAGTCCTGCAAAGCATTTAAGCAAATGAAAGAAGCAAACATTCACATACACTACATTGCTATCAATGTCTCCAGTTTGCAGTTTAAAGAAGCCAATCTTTTGGAAACTTTTTTAGCCATAGCGGCAAGACACAATGTCCAACCGCATGAGATAGAGATTGAAATCACTGAACGCTTCATAATGGAACACACCGTTGCCAATTTGAATATTTTGCAAAACTTCAGAAACTATGGATTTAAAATTTCAATCGATGACTTCGGTACAGGGTACTCCTCTATGTCCTATCTCAAACAACTCCCCACCGATACCATTAAAATAGACAAATCTTTTGTCGATGACATAGCCAACGGCAGTTCGGACAATGTCATCATCGAAGCAATTATAGCGCTTTCAAAAACACTCGAATATATGATAGTTGCCGAAGGCATCGAAACACAGGATCAGGAAGAGTTTCTGGCTGAAGCAAACTGTGATTTTGGACAGGGTTATCTTTTTTCACGACCGGTTACATGTAAAGAGATTATTGAAAGATTCTCTGAAAAGATTCTGTAAATATTTTTTAACTGGCAAGCTCACTGTATAAAAAATATCTGTTTTTTCCGGATTCCTTGGCTTTGTACATTGCCGCATCTGCTTTCTTCTTTAATTCATGTGCAGACAAAGAATCATTCGGATAAAGTGAAACACCTATACTTGCAGAAAGATTTATATGCTCATTTGGACAATTTTTTTGAAGATTTGCAACAAGTTTGTCTAATCGGTCTTTTAATTCATTTTTTGTCTCATATGTCACAATACAAACAAATTCATCTCCGCCCAAACGAGAGGTAAAATCAGTTATCTGCTCTATTCTTTTGGATGCTTCCACTAAAACTTTATCGCCGGTGAGGTGTCCAAAAGAGTCATTTATCTCTTTAAAGCCGTCCAAATCTACAAATATCAACGCAAAGTTTTTGCCTTTTAAATATTGATATAAAACTTCGTCAAATAAAAATCTGTTTGGAAGACCTGTCAAGGGATCATGTGTCGCTTTGTAGTTGAATGTTTTCACATCGCTATGAAGTTTTTGCAGCAATTTGAAAAAATACAGAGGAATAACCAGATAAGCAATAAACCAGCCAAAACCGAGTGCTCTGTTTTGTATCCAAAATGGGCTGGTGTTGAGCAGAACAAGCCAGGTAATTAAAACTATACCATAGGTGACAAATCCTATCTTTTCTCCATACCGTACTCCGTACCCTATACAAAACCATAACAGCAAAGCAGGAAAATATGCCGAAAGCGGTCCTGTCAGGTACATAACATAACCAGTTGCTGTTGTTTCAACAAAGCTCATAAAAACAATTCGTTGGTTCTGGAGAAAATAGGGATATTTGTAAACTATAAACATATATACGGCAATTAAACTCAGCATCAAAACAGGAAACAGCATAATATACTTATAGACTTCAACACTAAGCGCATGCTCAACAAAAGTATAATACGTAATGGCAATAACCGATACAGCAATAAAAAAAAGACGAAAATAGGTCTGTATATATTCATTGTGAACATACTGTTTTTGCAGATCTGTATTCAATCTTAGCCCCTTAAAGAAAAATATGCTTCAAAATCTTGAGCACTCAACGGTTTGGAAATATAATACCCCTGTATCATATCACAGCCATTCTTTTTAAGCCATTCAAGTTGCTCTTTGCTCTCAACACCTTCTGCCAAAGTTGTAACATTTAAAACCTTTGCCATCTCAATTATAATCTTTACAATTTCTCGCTCTTTGTCGCTTTGTATAATTTTATCAATAAAAGACTTGTCTATTTTAAGTGTATCAAATTCCATTTGCGTTATTTGAGACAGTGAAGAGTGTGCTATTCCAAAATCATCAATCTCTACAGATATGCCAAGCTGTTTCATAACCTGCAAAAATTTTTCTGCTGCCGCATAATTTTGTACCGCTGTTCTTTCTGTAATTTCAATTGCTATACTCTTATTGTTCAGGCCATACTTTGTCATGGTCTCTTCAAAAAAATCCAGAAATTCTTCACTCTCTACATCATAAGAAGAAATATTGACAGCAACCGTTACATGCAAACCTTTTTTTTGCCAGATCTGCTGCTGCTTTGCAACATTTGTTATAACAATCTTTGTGATTTTTTTAATAAGCCCAAGCTCTTCTGCGACATGTATCATATACTCCGGCACTATCTGCTTATTGTTTTTATCTTTAAGCCTGATAAGTGCTTCACAGTGCAGAATTTTTTCTGTTTTTACATCTGTTACAGGCTGATAATGCAGCACAAAGGCATTATTTTCTATTGCATCAATGAGTACTGTTTCCGTCTCAATGTATGTACTTAACGTCTCTTTCATTTTAGGCTCATATACTGCTATCTCTTGTTTGTGTTTGCTTGCATAAGAGAGTGCCGTCATCGCTAAATCTCTTACTTCTAAGCTGTTTTCGCTGTCTTGAGGGTATTTTGCTATGCCGAATCTGCAACTGACGGGAATGTGCCTTTGCTTGACAAAAATACTATGTGCACACTGGTTGGCTATTTTCTTGGCAATTTTTTTGAGCTGGTTCACATCTTTAATAAAAAGACAAAATTTATCACCTGCAAGATGATAAACAGAGTCGGTGACTGCCAAACTCTCTTTCATTATATCCGCCACCGCACAAAGTACTTTATTTCCAAATGAAAAGCCATACAGAAGGTTAATATTTGAAAAAGAACGTATATTGATAATCAGCAGAGCAAAAGGCTCTTTATACTTTTTTAGTTTTTTTCTAAGCGCGTTATCATTAGGATAATCGCAAAGAAACTCATGGTAGGTCAGATAATTCAGTTTTCTTGCATCCCTAAGAGCCTTCAGCCCGGTTTCCACATTGTTTTTAAACATATTTAAAATACCCTCAAAAACTTCCGGTTTTGTTATTTTGGCTTGAAAATAAAAAACAATTTTTAAAACTTCTTCTGCATAAGCAACTTTCAGATGTTTTTGCATGACAAAATCTTTTATATCATTCTCGGGATAACGGTATTTCTTTCCTGACTTTCGTGTTAAAACAACCTGCTCACAAAATTCACTCTCAACAAAATGTTTGCATATACAAAACAGGATCCGTTCTTCATCGCTTTGTGTAATAAAATGTTGATTGATTTCAGCTATTGCCTGATTTGCAAATTCATGGAGTTTCAGTACGGTTATTTCATTCCAAAAACCTAAAATATCTAGAATCATATCACCGTGATTCAGATTTACAAGCCTGTCATCAATCCAGATATAAGAGCCGTCTTTGCATACTATTCGGTACTGGTGTTGCATATACTTGTTTGCAACAAGAGCCTTCTGCGCTTTGAGCATTCTGTCTCTGTCTGCTTCATAAATATGTTCCTGCCACCAAAATAAATTTGATTCTGCTTCTTTAGAAGTAAAACCTGTTAACTTTTTTATAGCCTTTGAAACAGTTACCTGAAAACTTTTGTCTTTAAATATACGTACTTTATAGGCCACAATCGGCAAATAGTGCAGCAACTCAGAAAACTCTTCTTTTATCTCTTTAAACTTTGTATTGTCTATAAACCAGATAATACCTGCCGGTTTGCCTTTGTAGACAATAGTCTGCGAAACGGCAATAACATCTAAAATGACACCTTTTACATTTAATCTCAGTTCGTAGTTTTTGATACCGGTATCTTTGCTTATGAGGTCTTTGCGAACATGCTGCGGGGTACTTTTGTCAAGGAGCATCTCTGGAGTATAGGAAAAAAGCTCTTTTGCGTCTATTTTAAAATGCTGCAGTGTGTAGTTGTTTGCATAGACAATATTGGGCTGATATATAAAAATACCTATCGGCACACTGTTGAGTACAAATTTAAGGATTTTTAAATTATCCTGTATGGTACCTATCAGATTTTCAAATTCCTGTTCTACAAATTTTGGCAAAATTTCTGCTTTACTGTTTTCAATCATTTGTTGCATGCTCTATGGATTGTTTTCATCTTTATTGCAAAAAATACAGCTAAACAGCGTTTCCGCTTTTCTAGTAATGTCATAATCCGTATCCAAAAAACACAAGGTTGTGCATTCTAAGATAAATTTAATAAAAAAGAGTTGAAAGAAGTGATTTTGAGAATCAGGCCCAAATGGACCTGGAAGATTAACACAGAACTTTAAACGGTCTCACAATTTTTCTATTAAATTTTAAAAGTTGTTAATTTCATATTAAGTTCATCTGTCATTACATTAAGATGTTCTGCCGCAGCAGCTATTTCTTCCACACTGTGCGCATTTGTTGATGATATTTCATTAATTTCTTCGACTTTTCCTACAATTTCACCTACATTTCTACCTGTATCTTCGAAATCTTTAACCGTTCTATCACTTGCATCCACCGCCTTATTCACAGTCGTGACAGTAGAATTAATTCTTTCTTCCACATCTTGAGCGATTGTTACCAACTCCTGAATTTCATCAGAATTGGAAATCATCTTATTTGAAGCATCAATTATAGACTGGACAACAACATTTATTGTAGCATTAATTTCAGAGAGTGTTTTTTGAGTTCTCTCTGCTAGTTTTCTGACTTCATCAGCTACAACAGCGAATCCACGTCCATGTTCACCCGCTCGTGCTGCTTCTATAGCAGCATTTAAAGCAAGCAAGTTTGTCTGATCTGCTATATCAGAAATAATAGTTAATACATTTTTCACTTCACTCGCATCATGAGAAAGAGTCTCCATATTTTGTGCTAAATCTGACTCAGATTCTGCTGTTGTTTGAATTTTTGATGCTAAAGAAATAATATTGTTTTTCGCCATTTCTAAATTTTCATTTGCATTTATAATATCATTTTTCGATTCTTGAGCCTCTGTGATTGCCGTAGCTATTTCATTTTGTATCTCTTTTGCATTTGATGTTGTTTCTTTTACTATTGCCACTGAACTCTCAACATTTTTGCCCACACTTATAGCCCTTTGTGAAAGTTCTTGTGAAATTGAAGCATTTTCTTCTGATGTTACTTTAACCTCAGAGAGTAAATCTCTTAACTGTGACATAACACGAGAAAGGTTTTGTGCAATAATCGAAACTTCATCATCCCCTTTCATTTTCAACTCTTTTGTCAAATCAATATTTTCACCATTGGATATATGCTGAATATATTGCACAATTTTATTTAAAGGATTGATAATAATTTTATAGATCATAAACAGTAATATTCCAACAGAGATAATAATGATAATTAAAGATATAATTAAAAGATAATTTCTTAACTTGTAGGCAGGGGCAAAGGCTTCTGCTTCATCAATCTCAGCCACAACTACCCATTTTCCCTGTCCATTAAAAATACTTAATTCTTCGTAAACGCTAAGAACCGAAATACCTCTGTAATCTTTTATAATCCATTGCCCGCGTTTGCGTTCTCCAGTTATTACTGCCTCAGTTGAAGGCGTTTTTACTTTCCATACTCCTATCGTAGTCCCTAATTCCTGTACTACTTTATCTTTTATCTCTTTTTGAAACCTGGAATTACTTCGCATATAATAATCACTGCCAACGAGATAACACTCCCCACTTTTTCCTAACCCTGCTTTTTCAAAATCATCATTAAAACGCATAATAGAATTTATAACATCCACAGGCATTTGAAAAATCAAGACACCTTTTTTGGTACCATTTATAAAAATTGGTGTTGCTATGAAAGATGCCGGAGAATTGTAACTTGGCTCATAAGGAGAAAAATCATCAAATGCAATTTCACCTTCTTTCATCCTTAAGGCTTTTTTGTACGCTTTAGCAAGCCCTGTATCTGCATAAACACCCTTTTTGAGATTTGTCGCGAAATCTTTTTCTTTAAAATCTGTATAAACAACATCTCCTCTCATATTTACCAAAAAGATATCATACAGGCTAAAAGAATTTAAAAACTTATCAAAAGAAGTATGGTATTTTTTATGGGCGCGCATATAACTGCTGTCATATTTTGGATTAAAAGCCATTTTATTTTTTTCACCCAATTTCGCAGGATTTTTTACAATAAAAATATATTGTGCAACCAATGCATCATCTTCACGCGGTAAATACTCTTCTAGCGGTTTGGGTTTTGCTGCATTTGGCACATTATAATTTACTGCATTCAAATACTCATTTTTATAATTTTTCTTTAATGTAGCTTTTACTTTTTCTATATCCAGGTGCAGTTCATTTTCAAGCTTATAAAAACCATTATCTAAAGAAACAAAAGCTTCTTTTGTTCCTTCTTGCCCTGCCAAAGAAGTAAGAAGACCACCAAGATAATCAAAATAATTTGCAATTTCCCCATGCTTAGACACCTCTACACTGCTAAGCTTATCAAATTCACTCTTATCTATAGCCTCTTTGGACTTTGTAATAGATACGTAGGTAATAGCTGATGCCAATACAATAATAACCGCTATAACAACAGATACTAATTTTGTTTTGATTGTCATAAAATAATCCTTTTTTTTTACAGTTAAAGATTATATCAAAAAAAAATTCAATATACAATAAAATTAAACAGTATCTGATAAGTGTAATCAATATTAAAAACTCAGAGTGTTTAAAAATATAATATTTTATTATACTGACTTAAGATTTGAAATATAGCGTAGAGAAGATTGTAAGTAATATGTAAGTAATAACAAAAGCCCTGAAGGCTTTTGAAATAGAAGGTTATTTTGCCAATGCAGCTTTAGAAGCTTCAACAACTGCAGTAAATGCAGCCGCATCGTTCATTGCCATATCAGCAAGAATTTTACGATCAAGTTCGATACCAGACTTGTGAAGTCCGTTCATAAAAGTTGAGTAGTTCATCCCGTTTAAACGACATGCAGCATTGATACGGATAATCCATAGTTTACGGAATTCACGTTTTTTCTGCTTTCTGTCACGGAACGCGTACATTAATGAGCGTTCTATCTGTTCTTTAGCTTTTCTGAAGTGTTTACGGCGACCGCTGTAAAAACCTTTCGCTAATTTTAATATTTTTTTGTGTCTTCTTCTGCGAACAACACCTGTTTTAACTCTTGGCATATCTTTCCTTTTGTTTCTTTACCCAGCTACTTTACATGTAGTCAGGGTGCCACTCTCGGGTGGTCTTGCCCAATTACTGAAAATTGGAGATTAATGATACTCTTAGCCTAGCTAACGATCATTTCCTTAATGTTTTTTGCATCTGACTTGGCAACTACTTTTGGAGCATGTTGCTTACGACGAGTTTTTGCATCCTGCTTTGTAAGAATATGGCTTCTAAACGCTGTTCCGCGTTTGATCTGACCGTTCTTCTTCACTTTAAAACGCTTTACAGCGCCTTTTACCGATTTCATTTTTGGCATCGATAATCCTTTTCGTAAAATTTTGGAAGTGCAATTATACCCAAACTTTTCTAAAATTTTGCTATACTTCTGCCATGATGATAGATAATTCCATAAAACATATAAAAAATGCCCTCAAAGAACTCGATGACGAAGTACAAAAGATTTTACTCGACTGGAGTATTCCGCTCAATGAAAAAGACAATCTGATGCTGCCGATTTTGCAGCAAAAACGGGTACTTGACCAGACTTTAGAAGATTTAACCTACCTAAAAGAGCACCCGCCAACACCAAATCAGCCCTGCGGCATTTCAAAATATAGAGAAGATTAAGAAAAATCTGCTATAATTTCACCGCTTCTCTTTAGACCTGTGCAATGGTGCACTGAGGTAATGTGTCAGGGTAGGAATACAGCAGCACGCCTTAGTACGCTATGTGCCGCAGCCATCTGGAGAGAGGCACCTAAAGCCTAAACTATACAATAGAGAATTAAAAACTTCATCTATCATTGTAACAAAGTAACATTCATTAAAAATTTACACTACCAATTAGGTAGCTTTAAATTTTTATTAAACGCTCCTTCATCACAAGCATAGACAAATTTTAGAAATTCCTATTGTATAGTTTAGGCTTAAAAAATAAAAAAGAAAAACTATGCTCTACATAGTAACCGCTCTCAAACCTGAAGCTCAGGCCTTCGTTGACAAATACAGACTCAAAAAAAACAAACTGCAAAACTATACACTTTTTACAAACACAGATATCAGACTCATTATCAGCGGTATCGGGGTTGACAATGCCAGACTTGCGACGCAGACGCTGATTGACAATTTTGACATTACAAAAGAAGACATTTATCTCAATGTCGGTATCTGCGGTGCACCAAAGCAGCATAAAATCGGAGAACTTTTAGAAATAGGTACTGTAGTCTATCACAATACCGTTTATCCCTTTTGCTCTGACAAACATACGCTTACATGTAAAGACGAAGCAGCCGCAATACAACACGAAACACCCGTTGATATGGAAAGTTTTGGTTTTTATGAGGCGGTTGTTCATAATCCTGCCATTGAAAAATTTCATATTTTAAAGGTCGTCAGTGACCATTTTGCACCACACACCATTACAAAAGAAAATACAAAATCACTTTTGTTTAATGTTATTCATGATATAAATAGAGTATTGCAAAAGCATATCTAAATCAGGATTACTTATAATGCGCATCTTTTTACTTTTTTTAAGTCTCTACATAACGCTTCCTGCCACAGTGCCTACAGATACGCAACTCAAAAAAATGATAGGGCGCATGCTGATTGTCGGCTTTGATGAAAGTTATGTAGAACCGACGTCCCAAATAGTTTCAGATATACAAAAGTATGATTTGGGCGGTGTGATTCTCTTTGACCGGTTTTATACAGACAAACAAAGAGTTAAAAACATCCTCTCACCCTATCAGCTGAAAAAACTTACCTGGCATTTACAATATTTTGCACACAAACCACTTTTTATAGCCGTCGACCAGGAAGGCGGCAAGGTCAGCAGGCTCAAACCACAATACGGCTTTGTCAAAATCCCCTCTGCTGCTGCCGTTTCATGTATGCCTTTACAAAGAGCACAGCAAATTTACAAGGCTCAGGCTCAAATGCTCCAAAACAGTGGTATCAATGTAAATTTTGCCCCCGTACTCGATTTAAGCACCAACCCAGACAACAAAGTCATAGTAGGCTTGGAGCGTTCTTACGGAAGCGATCCCAAAGAGGTTGCAAAATATGCACAGACAATGATAGACGCCCAGACACGCCACAATGTCCTTTCTGTTTTAAAACATTTTCCCGGGCACGGTTCCTCACTCGGAGATTCCCATAAAGGGTTTGTTGACATCACAAATACCTGGAGCAAAAAAGAACTGGAGCCTTATAAAATCCTCATCAAAGCCCATAAGGCTGATGCCATTATGACTGCACATGTCTTTAATGCACATTTGGATGACAAATATCCGGCAACACTCTCTTATAAAATAAATACAGAACTTTTACGAAACAAATTGCACTTTCAGGGTATCATCATCAGTGATGATATGCAGATGAAGGCAATTTCGGCAAATTATTCTCTCAAAAGTGCCGTGACATTAGCCATTAATTCAGGAGTGAATATTTTACTCTTTGGCAATCAGCTTGCACACAATTCGACGCAAGAGATAGTTGAGACTATTTTCAAACAGGTCAAAAATAAAAAGATTCCGCTCAGCAAAATTATAGAATCCAATGCACGAATCACAAATCTGCATTTCAAGAACAGCCTTGTACAAAAGCCTGTCATATTTGAGAAAGAGCGTAAAGCATTAACGCGGGCATATATTCAAAAACATTACGGCTTACATGTAAAGGAGATAAAAATAAAGCCAAAAATAATTGTTCTGCACTGGACTGCCGTTATGGATCTTAACAAAAGTTTTGCCAGACTCTACCCGCAAAAACTTCTTAGTGACAGAAAAGATATAGCCAAAGCTTCTGCTTTGAATGTCTCGGCACACTATTTGGTGGACCGAGACGGAACAATTTACCAGCTGATGCCAGATGATATTATGGCACGCCATGTCATCGGACTCAACTACTCAAGTATCGGCATAGAAAACGTCGGCGGTGAGGCAAACAAAAAAGAGGATTTAACAGATGCGCAGGTACGTGCAAACATTGCCCTTGTAAAATATCTCAAACAACAATATCCTGACATTACCTACCTCATCGGGCATTACGAATACACAAAAATGCAAAACAATTCCCTCTGGCTGGAGCGTGATGCACACTACAGAACACAAAAAGCAGATCCCGGAGCAGAGTTTATGCATAAAGTCAGACAAGGGCTGCATACTTTGCACCTCAGAGGCGCGGATGAATAACGGCTTTTCCTCTCTTGACTGGTTTGTTTTTGCCTCTTATTTTCTTATACTTGCCATCAGTTCCTACCTTTTTTCTCAATTCAAAATCAGTTCCTCAAGGGATTATTTTGTCAGTGCAAACACCATGCCTATGCTCGCCGTTGCTGTCTCTATCGTAGCAACTTCCCAATCTGCTGCAACCTTTTTGGGTGTTCCGGAATTTTCCTATGTCCATGATTTTACCTTTTTGGGGTTTTATTTTTCTGCGCTGGTGGCTGTTGTATTTATCAGCCTTGTTTTTGTCCCGAAATTTTACAAATACAAAGTTGTCACCGTCTATGAACTTTTACAAACACGCTACGGCGAACGTGCCAAAAAGCAGGCAGGCATCATGTTTTTGCTTGGACGCATTATGGCGAGCGGGCACGGCTCTACATCGGCGCACTGGCTGTGAGTATGATACTTTTTTTGGATATCGGCTTTTTTCATATGCTTGTTGCCATCACTCTTTTAATTGCAGGCGCTTTATCCTACACTTACTTCGGCGGTATCAAGTCCATCATCTTCAGTGATATCATTCAAGCCCTTACCTATGTCGGTGCCGGTCTTTTAGTTTTTTGGTATTTGTATCTCTCTTTGCACAATATAGATATTTTAGCAATCCTGCAAGCACATAACAAGTTACATGTAATAGATAATTCACTTGATGGGAAGTTCAGCATTATTGCACTTTTTAGCGGTTGGCTGCTTTTAAACATAGCCGCTTTCGGACTTGATCAGGACATGACCCAGCGCGTACTCAGCTGTAAAAACAAAAACGAAGCTGCACAGTCACTCATTCTCTCCATTGTTTTGACTATTCCAATTGTCATGCTTTTTCTTGGCATCGGAGCACTGCTTTTTGTACATTACCAGACAGGTACGGTAAGTCAGAATTTTCAAGGCGAGAGCATTACCATTTTTATGTATTACATCCTCAATGAAATGCCCTCAGGACTGCGAGGACTTGTAACAGTCGGTGCCATTGCCGCAGCACTTTCAAGCACAAACTCTGTTTTGGGTGCCATGGCTTCTGTCGCCGTTGAAGATTTGTACCGACCGTGGAAATTGCAAAAAGATCCCCATACGAAAGAAATACATTTTTTAAAAGCTTCCCGAAAAGCCGTACTTATCTTTGCATTTATTCTCTTTTTTATGGCAATTGTAAGTTATTTTTGGCAAAGAGAAAGTGAACTTTCACTGGTAAGTTTTGCCCTGGGTGTCATGACCTTTGCCTATACCGGACTTTTAGGCGTCTTTTTCTCGGCAGTTTTTACAACAAGAGGAAGTGCCGCGACCGTTCCCTTTGCCCTTGTCGGAGGTTTTTTGAGTGTTTTAGCCTTGCAGCCCTATCTATTTGGCATTCATATAGGATTTGCCTGGCAGATGATTTTAGGAACCTTGGTTGCTTTTGTGATTATGCAGACAGATACTTCGCAGACAAAGTTCGCAAGCAGTACAGCCCAGACTAAAAGGATAAACCATTAGCTTAAGCAAAGCTTGCTATCGTCTTGGAACCGGTACTTCAGTGCCGGCTGTTGCCAGCACTTTAACACTTTGAGCCCGCACTGAAGTACGGGTTCCGAAAAAGCCGTTGAGAGCCTAATGGTATTGAAACTTTTTTTTCGTTTCTTTTGCTTTTTTTGGAACACGTACTTTCTATGCTAAAGCATGACTTGGAAAAAAACTAAATTTTTTCTGTAGTGCGGGCTTTGTGTCTTTCAAAACTAGAGCCCAGGTTACAAAAAATTATTACTAAATAGATATAATAATCAAAAGAAACAGGAAAAACATGATAAAAAAAGAACTCTACATCGGTGTTATGAGCGGGACAAGTCTTGACGGCATTGACATTGCTCTGTGTGAAATAGATAGTAAAAACTGCAAACTCCTTGCGGCACAGGAGTATTCTTTTCCAGATGAATTAAAAGAAGATATTCTTAAACTTGCAGCCAATTCTGCCACTTTAAAACAAATCGGAGAATGCGACAGCAGACTCGGGCTTCTTTTTGCAGAGTGTCTCAATGATTTTATAAAAAGCAATGCTTTACATGTAAAGGGCATAGTCGCCATCGGTTTGCACGGACAGACACTTTGGCATGAACCAAACACTCCATATCCTTTCTCGATGCAGCTTGGCAATCCCAACATCGTTACTGCCAAGACAGGCATCACGACTGTGGCGGATTTTAGAGGCAAAGACATAGCAAACGGCGGTCAGGGAGCGCCTTTTGCCCCTCTTTTTCATCAGTTTTTATTTGCCACTACACAAGAGCATACGGCAGTTGTCAACATCGGAGGGATGGCAAACATCTCTTTGCTTTTTGATACTTTTGGCGGTTGGGATGTCGGTTGCGGGAATGTTTTGATGGATGTGTGGATGCAAAAAACTCAGCATAAAAGCTATGATGCAGCGGGAGCATTTGCAAAAAGCGGCGAAACACATGAAGAACTGCTCAAAACAATGCTTGACGATGAGTATTTCAGACAAAAACCGCCAAAAAGTACAGGCAGAGAGTATTTTAATGCCGCATGGCTTGAAAAACAGCTGCAAGATTTTGCACATTTATCCGATGCACAGATACAAAGAACCCTGCTCGAACTCACCGCCCGCTCCATTGCCAATGACGTCAATGCCACGCAGGCTACACAGCTCATAATTTGCGGCGGCGGCGTAAAAAACAGCTTTTTGATGCAAAGACTCAGCACACTGTGCCATGCCAAAGTGATTGCAAGCGATACCCTTGGAATCAGCAGTGATTTTTTAGAAGCCATGGCATTTGCCTGGTTTGCAAAGAAACGCATCCATCAAGAGCCCCTTCCCCTCAAAAAAGTTACCGGTGCCCAAAAAGATTCCATAGCAGGAGCTATTTATGCAGCAGATTAAAGCCTGGTTGCAAACCACTCCCTATAAAGAGTATGCCATCGCAGTTGCCTCGGCTGATGCAAGTTTTAGAAAATATTATCGGCTTTCACATAAAAATCATTCTGTTATTTTGATGGATGCCTCTTTGGAAAAACACTCTTTGTCACCCTTTGTAAACATCACGGCAAGGCTCTTACATGTAAAGGTCAAAGCACCGAAAATTCTTGCAAAAAATCTCTCTCTTGGATATCTTATTTTAGAAGATTTCGGTGATACGCAACTGCTGGATGTACTCAAGCGTGAAAACTTTAAAAACCTGTATGAAAAAGCCATTGATGCAATAATACAAATGCAAAAAGCCGATACGAAAAACCTGCCGCTGTATGACAAAAAATTTCTCCATACAGAGATGGATTTCATGCAAGAGTGGTATTTGGAGAAAAAGCTTGCTTTACATGTAAACAAAGAACAAAAGAGGCTGATATCTTCTACCCTTGAGGCGATATCCGGCGTTGTATTGTCTCAGCCGCAAAACATTTTTGTACATCGTGATTTTCACTCGCGCAATATTATGCTCACAAGTAAAAATGAACTTGGTATAATTGATTATCAGGATGCCATGAGCGGGGCACTCACCTATGATCTGGTTTCGCTTTTAAAAGACTGTTATATTGCTTTTTCACGTGAAGACATAGAAGCATTGGCACTTTTATTTGCCCGTAAAAAGGGTTTACATGTAAACAGTGAAGAGTTTTTAAAATGGTTCGATTTTATGGGATTACAGCGGCATATAAAGGTGTTGGGGATTTTTTCGCGTCTGCATTTGCGTGACGGCAAGGAGGGATATGTAAAAGATATTCCGCTGACACTGCGTTATGTGATTGAAACAGCTTTGCGATATGATGAGACAAAAGAGTTTGGGAAACTTTTACGGCAACTCAGCCCAGACTGAAGTCTGGGTTCCGAAAAAGCCGCTTAACTTAATGTCATTGAAACTGAAGTCTAGGTTTCAAAGAACATGTGCTAAACTCTTCGGAAGCGATGCTTTAGCTTCGCCTTGTACTTTGACAGCAACTCAGCCCAGACTGAAGTCTGGGTTCCATTAAGTTAAATGATTTTCCCGGAACCCGTACTTTCTATGCTAAAGCATGACTTAGAAAAAAACTAAATTTTTTTCTGTAGCGCGGGCTTTGTGTCTTTCAAGACGAATAGCCAGGTTAAAACCCATAAAAAAGGAGAGCATATGATGAAAGCGATGATACTTGCGGCAGGACGGGGTGAGCGCATGCGTCCTTTGAGCGATACTCTGCCAAAGCCCTTGTTACATGTAAAGGGAAAGGCGCTGATAGAGTGGCATATTGAAAAGCTGGCTCAAAACGGTTTTGAGGAGATCGTTATCAATATTGCGCATCTTGGCTCTAAAATCCAGGAGTCTCTCGGAGACGGCTCACGGTGGCATGTCAGAATTCACTACTCGAATGAGCAAAACAGCGGAGCCCTCGAGAGTGCCGGCGGTATCAAAAAAGCACTGCCACTTTTAGGAGATGCTCCTTTTTTGGTCGTCAACGGCGATATATTTTGCGAATATGAATTCAATCCGAATTTCAAACTCACCGACGTGCTTGCCCATCTTGTTTTGGTACCCAATCCTGTACACAATCCAACAGGAGACTTTGGACTCAAAAACGGACTTGTAACAAATAAAGACAAAACAATGTACACCTTTTCCGGCATAGGCTACTACCATCCGAAACTCTTTGAAAACGAAGCGTTACAAAAAAGCCCGCTCGCTCCGCTTTTGAGAAAAAATATCGACAAAAATCTTGTCAGTGGCGAAGTATTTAACAAAATGTGGCATGATATAGGCACACCACAAAGGCTTCAAGAAATCAATGAAAACTAAACTGATATTTTTACTTTTGTTAAGCAATACACTCTTTGCAAAATATGACAACTGCAATTTTATAAACAAACATTATGAAGATATTTGCAAAAAAGTCGTCAAACACGGCGTCAGTTACAAATATGCCAACCAATTTCTACTCTCCTATTTTAAAACACAAAAGTATGATGAAATAACCTGGAAATACATACAGCCTTCAAAAATAAAATATCATAAAGAAAAAGAGAAACAGGCAAACAATGTACTGGTAAAGTATGTCCCAAAGATGGTAAAAAATCTTCAAAAATACAAAGATGTTTACGACTATGCCGAAAATAAATATCATGTCAACCGTGAAATCATTGCCGCCATTTTACTCAAAGAGACAAAACTCGGCAAAATAAAACCGACACATGATGCCTTCATTGTTTTCAACACTATCGTAACACGCACAAAACCCAATACCCACCGAAACAAGTGGCTCTTAAAAATGGGCAAAACAAATATGGCTTCCATTATTGAACACTGCTACAAAAAAGGTGTCAAACCCGAACAATGCAACCTTCCAAGCTCCTACGCCGGAGCTGTCGGCATCCCGCAGTTTATGCCAAACAGTTTTATCTACACAGACAGCTACAAAGGCAAAGTCGCAGACTTGAGTAAAATGGAAGACGCCATCCTCTCTGCTGCGAAGTTCTTACATGTAAAGGCAAAATTTGACACACTCATTGACTGGAAAAAAATGCCCGATATTCCAAAAACAGAACAAGAGTGGTACGCCTATGCCTACAAATACGACAATGCATCGTTTTGCTATGAAAAAAGCAGCAAAAGCGGCAAAGCGTACCAATGTTTCAGCAAAGGCAAAAAGCACCTGCAGTATATGAGAAAATATGTACAAAAAATCATGCGTTACAACAACTCGTCAAACTATGCCGTCGGCGTCATTCGATTAGCCTATGATGCCCACACTTTACTAAAAACTGAATAATTTGCTACATAGGTTGCATTAAAAAAAATCAAAAGCTGTCATAATTCCTTCACCTTAAACAAAAAAACAAAAGGAGTCAGAAATGGCAGTAGTAGGATTTACAAAATTACAAGAGATTTTTAGAAAAAGTGCATCTTTGGATATTCATAAAGGACATGCGAAAGAGGTCACAGATATAGTGGAACAGAAGTTATATGATATGCTCACAATCGCTCAAAAAAATGCAAAATACAATGGTCGTGATGTTATCTGGGTGGCAGATATGCCGATTACAAAAGGGTTTGAGGAGACTGTCGAAATTTTTAAAAAACTTGAAGCAGAAATAGATGCAAAAGATGTTGCGCAAACGCTTAGCTTTTATCCACCGGTTTTATCACTTGAAATTGAGCTTGAAAACAAACTTCCGGAAATAGCAGGAGCACTTTTAGTCACCCTTGCAAAAACAATGAAAGCCATTGATCCTGCAGACAGAGCTGTTGACCACGAACTTATCAGTAAAGCACACAAAGTTCTCAATATTACAATGTAATGTTGAGAAAATACAAGGTGTTTATTCCCCGCCTTGTATCTGTGTTATCAGTACAAGTTCCAGGCTTCCACTCACATAATTGGCAAAAAAAGTGAGTGTCTCCAGATCCTGCGGGGTAAAGTCTGTTTCTTTGTTAAGCAGCTGCATCACGCCCATTACATTTCTCTTTGAATCAAATACAGGAACTGTCAGCATGTTTTCGGTCAGATAGCCGCTTTTTTTATCTATGTGCTGTAAAAACCGCTCGTCTTCATAAGGTTTGTTCACTATCTGCGGTGTCTTGCTTTTATATGTGGCGCCAACTATCCCCGCATCCGCACTGACAACGATTTTTCCCATTCCGTCACTGTGTGTCGTCCAGAGTATCTCATCATCACTGTCCACAATAAATATAGAACATCTTTGTGCCTCTGCAAGAGATTTTGCCTCATCACTTATCAAAACAATTGCATCATCAATCGCATTGGTTGTCATCAGTTTTTTACCGAATTCGGCAATTCTCTTTAATTGTTTCATATTAATCCACTCTCTTTTCTTGATCTAAATACGTATGCAGCAGTTCTAAAAATCCGCTGACATAATGTGCAAAAAATATCATAAAACGGACATCTTCTTCATCAAATCCTTCTTCTTTGTTTAAAAGTTCCATCACCCCGATAATCTCTCTTTTGGAACTGAATATTGGTGCTGTTATGATATTTTTTGTAATATAACCTGTCGCCGAATCAATTTCGGGCAAAAACTCCGGATGGGCATAGGCATCATTTGCTACAACAGGTTTCTTTGCCTTGAGTGTATACCCCACCAACCCTTTATCTGCACGAAGTGTTATTTTTTTAACTTCATCCGCCAGGGTTGTCCACACCTCATTTGCAGCAGCATCATATATAAATATAGAACACCGCTCGGCACCTATGACATCTTTGACATATTTTGCAATCAGAGGCAGACCATCTTCAAGAGAATGTTTTGTCAACAACTCCCTTGCAAACTCGGCAAGTTTTAATGATTTGTTTTTATATTTCATTCCAAAGCCCTCTTTATTAATCAATTGCAACTATTATAGTGTAAAATTCTACTAAAAAAAAGGAAAGAGAATGAGTAAATACACTATTTTACACAATCCGCGATGTTCAAAATCAAGAGAGGCACTTAAAATATTAGAAGAAAATGGTATTGCTGCCGATGTTGTCAAGTATCTTGACGAACGTCCGAGTGCCGCACAACTCAAAAACATTATAAAAATGCTCGGACTGCAAAGTGCGAGAGAGATGATGCGTACCAAAGAGGCCATTTACAAAGAGCTTGATTTGCAAAATGAAAAAGATGAGGAAAAACTTATTGCGGCAATGGCAGAACACCCAAAACTGATAGAACGTCCGATAATTATAAAAGATGACAAAGAGGCAATCATCGCCCGTCCGCCAGAAAAAGCAAAAGAGTTTTTAAAGAGCTAACTGCTCTATGCTTACTCTTTTATCATTCATTTGGCTCGTATGTTTTGCTGACATTTAAGCACAGTTAGTTTTGTAATCTAAAAAAGACTCTCAACTTGAATTGTGTAAAATAAAATTTTTGAGGATGCTAACAGGGAGCGCGAGTGCGTGATTGCCATCTTTGAAAATGAGTTTTCATGGATACTTGTTCGCTCCTACTTGATAGAATCAACTCTTAGTCTCCTCATTTTTGTTATATCTTTGTTACTTTACACCCTAAAAGTGGAGATTTACGTACAAGGGTGGAATTTCTATGTCTTTCTTGATTTCCAATAGTTAGGTTTTCTTTGAAGTTGCATAACTGCTAAAATTATTATTTCATCATCTTTTTGATAGTAAACTACACCAAAGGGAAAGCGATTTGTTAAACATCTTCGAATATCTTTATCAAGCTTTTGCCAAGCATCTGGAAATTCTATAATTCTTTGGATTGTTTTGTAAATTTCATGTGCAAACTCTAAACCCAAATGAGTTTGACATTCTTCATAATAATTTACTGAAGCATTAAGTTCAGCTTCTGCATCAGGATGAAAAAAATATATCATACTATGCGTTTAATCTTTGAAAAATTTTTTTAAAAACTTCATCCCCGTTAACATGTGAAACTTGATTGGTTTCTATCTCATCTCTACGTCTATTTACCTCTTTAATCCATAAAGAATCTATTGCAGCATTTGAAGGTGTGATACTTGCCAGTAACTTATCAACAATTTTAGTTTTTAAATCTATCGGTAAAATGTCTATTTCTTCAAATAGTTGTTCTTGTTTTAAGGTTAGCATAATGAACTCCATTTTAAGCATATACTACTATTCTAACAAAATAATAGATGCTTTTCTATTAAATTTAAAATCTATTTTCGAAAAACAATGATAAATTTTCTTAAGTAGCTTAGATATAACAACTAAGTTCACCAATAAATACCCGCAAGGCATGGCAATCGTCTTCCTATTTCTAAAGCAAAAGAGTTTTTAAAGAGTTAACTGCTCTATGCTTACTCCGTTATCTTCCAAAAACTTTGAGATGGTTTTGGAGTGTGTATGTTCATACTCTTTGGCATATACAATGCGTTTGATGCCACTGGCAATAAGATTTTTGCTGCATTCGCTGCAAGGTTCCAAAGTAACGTAAATTGTTCCGCCCTCAATGGAGATACCCTTTCGTGCCGCCCAGATAATCGCGTTCATCTCCGCATGAATTTCGTATGTCTTGCTCCACTCATGGTGCTCTTTGGTGTATTCGTCATTCCAGTGATCACAGCAGTTCGTATAGCCTGCAGGCGTTCCGTTGTAGCCTGTGCTTAAGATGCGTCCGTCTTTGACAATGACCGCACCGACCTGTTTTGAAACGCATTTGGATGCTGAGGCTATTTCTGAAGCTATGTTTATAAAATTTTTGTCACTAAGCATAATTTACTTTGGCAGTCTGATAATATTTATATCTGCATTGTCACGAAGCCGTGCAAAATAGTCACTCAAAACCGCTTCACGTTTTTCTGCCATAATCGCATTGATGATCTGCGGTTTCAGCTTTTTCAGATCCACTTTTTTTGATTTTGTTGTCGACTTTACATAACAACACATAAAACCGCCTCTGCCGTCAGGCAAAACCGGAGTGAAATGGTCTGGGGGTGTTTTTTCCAAGATTGCCGCAAGCTGTGGCGGAATTTTATTGTAAGGCAATACCTGCTCCTGTGTCTTGATATCGGGTGCATAAAACATTGGATTGTCTACTTTTTCCTGCAGTCGGCTTTTGTCTTTTGATTCGTTTATGATGACAGAAAAAGATTCGGGATGGTTAAACTGCTGTTTGTGCAACTCGTAATACTCTTTTATCTCTTCGTCAGTCGGTTCGGAGAGTGATGACATTGCAATGGCAACATAAAGCTTTTGGCTTAAAAGTTTTTGTTTTATTTTTTCTTTGAATTCTGTAGAACTCAAACCGCTTTGTTCTCTCACAGCATCATACAACTGACTGATTGTCAATCCGTTTGCTTCAGCCATTTTTTTAATATCATCATACACTTCCGTACTTGAAACCGAAATATCTCTTTTGGCAATTTCAAGTGCTTCAAGTTTTTTACGAATAAGGATGTCGGACGCTTTTTTTGCATCTATATGCGCCTGCTGCATCTCTTTTTCAATATCAAGCAGAGTAATTGCTTTATCTTCTACAACAATTGCGACACCGTCATAGACTTCTGCATTTACTAAGCTTGCAAGCATAAGTAATACGAGTAATTTAAACATAAAAATCCATTTTGTTAATTTTAATAGAGTATTTTACCAACCTTTAACCAACAATTGCCTAAAATTGCAAGAAACTTCTTATGTAACCTTAACTTAGAGGGCAAATTCTCCTTGCCAGTCTGAGCCTCACGCTAAGTTTACATAAGAAGTGAACACTAACACAAGAGGTATATCATGGTTGTTACTCGTTTTGCTCCATCTCCTACAGGCTATCTGCATATTGGCGGTTTACGCACGGCTCTTTTTTCTTATCTGTGGGCAAGAAAGAACAAGGGAAAGTTTCTTCTTCGCATTGAAGATACCGACAAAGCAAGAAATTCTCAAGAGGCAACAGAAGCCATTTTAAAAGCATTTGAATGGCTTGGACTTGAAGCAGACGGAGAAATCACCTACCAAAGCAAACGCGAAGATATTTACAAAAAATACATACAGCAGCTGCTTGATGAGGGCAAAGCCTACAAATGCTATATGAGCAAAGAGGAACTTGATGCTTTGCGTGAGCAACAAATGGCAAACAAAGAACGAACAAAATATGATGGCAGATACCGTGACTTTTGCGGAACTCCTCCCGAAGGTGTTGATCCTGTCATCCGCATCAAAGCACCTCTAAGCGGTGAAATAGTCGTACATGACGGTGTCAAAGGCGATATCTCGTTTCAGGCAGAGGATATTTTGGATGATTTTGTCATTGCCCGTGCAGACGGAAGTCCTACCTATAACTTTGTCGTGGCAATAGACGATGCTTTGATGGGTATCAATGAAGTTATCCGCGGAGACGACCACCTCTCAAACACTCCTAAACAAATCGTCGTTTATGAAGCGCTCGGATTTGATGTTCCGAAATTTTATCATGTCCCTATGATTCACAACGCGCAGGGCAAAAAACTCTCAAAACGTGACGGTGCGACAGATGTCATGGCATACAAAGAGATGGGATATTTACCACAGGCACTGCTTAACTTTCTTGTGCGTCTTGGCTGGAGCCACGGAGATCAGGAGATTTTTTCTATGGATGAGATGAAAGAGCTGTTTGATCCAAAAGACATCAACAAATCAGCCTCCATTTACAATACGGAAAAACTCGACTGGCTCAATGCCCACTACATTAAAAACACACCTAATGAAGAACTGACGGAACTGCTTGCTGATTTTGGTGTGGTATTAAGTTCACACGATAAAAAAGAGATTTTGCTTGACGCCCTTAAAGAACGGGCAAAAACCCTCAAAGAGCTGGCAACGCTTATCAATGAGATAGTGACAACACCTCAGTCATATGATGAAAAAGCTGTCAAAAAAGCCTTTAAAGGCAATGCGATTGAAATTCTTGAACATTTTGCAAACAAACTTGATGAAGCAAAAGAGCTGCACCTGCCAAGTGACTATCATCATGTGATGGAAGCCCTTGTCAATGAGATGGAATCGGTTTTGGAAAAATCGGCAATCCGCTTCGTGTGGCACTGCTGGGTAAAATGAGCGGTCCGGGACTTGATGTCGTTATGTCTGTCATCGGAAAGGATGAAACCATCCTTCGTATTGCCAGAGCCATAGAAGCCAATATATAATGGCTTCTGTGTTTTAATTTGTTTCCGGTAAAATAGGCACAGTCACTATATCTTGCGATAATTTCCCTGTTAAAGATTGTAAAAACAGATAAATACTTTCTGTTTCCTCTTGCGACAAATCTACCCCTAACTGCACCTTTGCCATTATTTTTACAGCTTCTTGCAATGATGTAACACTGCCATCATGAAAATAAGGGGAAGTCATTGCAACATTTCTGAGTTGCGGTACCTTAAAGAGATATTTGTCATCTTCTTTTTTCGTGACATTGTAGCGACCTTCATCAATCTTCTTACTTTTGGTATACTCCCAGTAAGGCGCAACTATTCCGAATTTTTGATTCATTGTCCCGCCAAGCAGTGCTCCTGAATGACAAGAGGCACAGCCTGTTTTTATAAATGTTTTAAGCCCCGTTTTTTCTTTTTGTGTCAAAGCATTTGTTTTGCCCTCTAAAAATTCGTCAAACCGTGAAGGTGTTGAAAGTGTGCGTTCCCATGCTCCAATCGCCTTTGCATAATTGGCAACGCTTATCGGCTTCGTATCATTTGGAAATGCTTTTTTAAACAAAATACGGTATTGTTCAATACTTTGCAGCTTCTTTTCCACCCACTCGTTAGAAGGTGCGCCAAAAGAGCCTTTTCCGAGCAATGCCTTTCTTGCCTGCTCTTCAACATCTTTTCTGTCTCCGCGCCAGTGCTGAGAAACCTGACCTGCAGCATTGAGGACCGTTGGTGCATTTCTTGGATTCAGTTTTCCAAAATTCCCTCTTGATTTTTCAAGATTGTCTGCTCCGTAATAACTAAACGGATGGCATTTTGCACAACTCGTTGTTCCGTCTATAGAAACTCTTTTTTCATGAAAAAGCATCTTTCCAAGTCTGATTTTTTCCGGCATCATGGTATATTGCGCAGAAGGAAATGTTTTTGGCAATGGTGCAAAATTTTGTTTTGCCTGTTCTAACAGGAGAGTGTCTGAAGCATAGAGGGATGATATAACAACTGATAATGAAAAAATCATTTTCTTCACGGAGAATCCTTTTTTTAGTAAAGAGCATACTTTCATTAATAGAAAAATATTATCTTTTAAGAATTATTTGATATTATTGCTTAAAAAGAACTTATTCAGCTATAAAATCCGTCTATTTTCAAAATATCCCCATTAAATATCATCTCTGTAGACATCCGTCATATCAAAATCATTTTCCGGTTCAATGGTAGGGATTGCATCCAAATCACTTGGGTCTACTTCCACTGCTGAGAGATTATAATCTTTTCCCTGATAAAACCTCTGCTCTTTTGCATATTTTTGTTCTTTTTGTATCTGTTGCTGAATATGCTTTTGTGTAATATCATCCCCGTTAAGCACCATTACATGTAAGCCGGCAAAGACAACTGCCAATAATATTTTCTTCATAACCTGTCCTTATCTATTTTTTCACAATATATTATACCTGAAATATCTAAAAACATAAAAAAGTTAACTTTAGAGTCTGCTTTTTTGAGATATAATTCTTTTATGAATCAAAAACCTGTCACTATAAAATCCATCTTTGCATTAGCGCTGCATAAAAAATCTTCTCTGATAAACGGGCAGATTTTGACCATTTTGGCTATCATCGTCAGTGTTCCCATTCCTTTGATGTTGCCGGTCATGGTAGATGAAGTCCTGCTGCACAAACCTGAGTATATTGTTCCTGCCATTGACAGACTTTTTGGCAGCGGTTCTGCTTTTTACTATATTGGGCTTGTTGCCTTTGCTGTTATATTTTTACGTTTTTTATACTACTTTTTAGGGGTACTCAGCACAAAAATATTTACAAAAATATCAAAATATGTTACCTTTATGATACGCTCACGCCTGCTAAAACATCTCCAAAAAACTTCCATGAATGCCTATGAGACCCTTGGAAGCGGTGCTATTACGGCAAATCTTATCACCGACATCAATACCCTTGATGCATTTATTATGAGCAGTGCTTCACGTTTTGTTGCCTCTGTTTTAACCCTTCTTGCCGTCGGTATCGTGATGATTGTTATCAATCCTGTTTTGGGCATACTCATACTTTTTGTGCAGCCGCTTATCATGTTTGTCAGCAAAAAATGTCCGCACGCGTGGGAGAACTCAAAAAAGAAGAGAACCAGGCAATTGCAGAATTTCAGGAAAATGTCGGCGAAACGCTTGAACTGTTCGGGCAAATAAAGGCCAGTAACAAAGAACAGCATTTTTTTGGCAAAGCGATAGAACAGGCAAAAAAAATTCAGGATACTTCCAATGAATTCAGCTTTAAAAGTGTTGCCTATGAAAAACTCTCTTATACAATCTTTTTAAGTGTTTTTGAACTCATTCGCGCTTCAGGACTTTTGCTTGTAGCCTACAGTGATCTGAGTATCGGTATGATGTTTGCCATGTTTGGCTACATCTGGTTTATCATGACACCAGTCCAGGACATCCTCTCCATGCAGTACAGTTATGCCTCCGCCAAAGCTGCTTTAGAGCGTATCAACAAAGTCCTGACACTCAAAACAGAAACGAGCGGGGAGAAAAAACTTACAACAAAGAGCGTTGATATTTCTTTGAAAAATATATGCTTCAGTTATGCCTCAAGTGATAAGTTCATTCTTAAAGAGATAACTTTTGATGTCAAATACGGTTCAAAAACAGCGCTTATCGGTGCAAGCGGCAGCGGCAAAACAACCCTTGCTCAGATTATTGCCGGTTTTTATGAAAAAACATCCGGTGAACTCAGATACAATGATATTCCCACAGAAGAGCTGGACAAACACTCCGTGCGCCAAAAAATATTTTTAGTGTTGCAGATGCCTATCCTCTTTAACGCTTCACTCAGATTTAACATCACCATGGGACATGAAAACATTAGCGACGAGGCCATCTACAAAGCTCTTGAAATCGCACAGCTTCAAGATATGCTCCAAAGTATGCCAAGCGGGCTTGACACCCTCGTCGGGCATCACGGCATACGCCTCTCAGGCGGGCAACGACAAAGACTCAGCATCGCCAGAATGATAATTGCAAATCCGAGTGTCGTCATTTTTGATGAATCAACTTCTGCACTTGATGTGCATACCGAAGCCAAACTCTTTAGAGCACTCGCTCCCCTGCTTGAGAAAAAAACAGTCATTACCATCGCCCACAGACTCAGCACTGTTAAAAATGCCGATATGATTTATGTCCTCAATGAAGGTGAAATAGTCCAACGCGGCACGCATGAAGAACTTGAAGAACAAGAAGGGCACTACAGTGAATTTCTCAAGGAGCAGTTGTTATAAAAAAGATAAAACAGGCACAGAAAGAACTTTTGGCATGGTATGAAAAAGCAGGCAGGCATGAGCTTCCTTGGCGAAATACACAGGACATCTACCGTGTATATCTCAGCGAAATCATGCTCCAACAAACACAGGTCAATCGTGTACGGGATGAATACTATCCTCAGTTTTTGAAAAATTTCCCACACTTCAAAGCCTTGCAAATGCACCGCTGGATGATGTTTTAGCGGCATGGAGCGGACTTGGGTACTATTCGCGTGCAAGAAACCTTCATAAAACAGCCCGACTTTCACCAAAATCTCTGCCAACAGACTACAAGGAGCTGCTCTCTCTGCCCGGCATAGGGCAATACACCGCAAGTGCCGTTTGCAGTTTCGGCTGCAATCAGAGTATTCCTGTTGTCGATACAAACATAGCAAGAGTGCTCAAGCGTTATTTTGCCCTCTTACATGTAAAGGACAAAACAGTTTGGGAATACGCACAAAAATTCCTTAATCACAAAGACACCAGAAGCCATAACCTTGCCCTTATGGATTTGGGTTCGCTTGTCTGCCTGCCCAAAAATCCAAAATGCGAAGAGTGTCCGCTACAAAAAACGTGTCAGGGAAAAACAGAAGCGGAGTTATATACAAAAACCAAGAAAAAAGAGTATGAATCACTCGAACTTTTTTACGGTATTTGCATACAAAATGAAAAAATAGCCCTTACCCCTGCTACAGGAAACATGTACAAAGGCATGCTTGAACTTCCTGCCGTCGACCCGATAGAAGAAGATTTTTTAGGCAGTTTCAAACACGCCTACACAAAATACCGCTTACATGTAAAGCTCTACACACTCGACTCTTTTGAAGATGGCATCTGGGTAGAAACAAAGGCCTTGCACAGCGCTCCAATCTCTTCTTTGACAAAAAAAGCGCTCTCAACAGTTTTCAAATAGAACAACTTTGTTTCTTCCGCTCTCTTTTGCTTTATAGAGGGCATTGTCCGCACTTTTATAAATATATTTCACTTCACCCTCGCGTGCATCAGAGAGATAACATACGCCTATAGATATAGTAAGCACTCCATACTTTTCATTGTAAAGATGCTCAATTTTCAGGTTTTGCACCTCTTTGCATATATTTTGCAGGTGCCTAAAGGCTTCCTCTTTTGTATAGGCGCTGCAGACAAAGCCAAACTCTTCTCCGCCCAAACGGAAAAAGAACTCATTGGCACGCTGTGTCAGTTCTGTGATTTTTGCAGTAATGCTTTGAAGTGCCTCATCCCCTGCATCATGCCCGTAGTTATCATTGTAGAGTTTAAAATTGTCCACATCCATAATCGCAAAACAAAAACTCTCATGGGTTCTTTTTGCTCTGTTTAGCTCCTGGGGAAACACTACATTAAAGTACCGCCTGTTGTAAATATTTGTCAGTGCGTCCTGCATGGACAAATCTTCAAATTTATGCCGAATATTATATATTTCTGTTATATCATTTAATGTCACCATCATATGCATTTTATTCTCTTCATATATCTTTTTGGCATACACAGAAAAATAGTATTCCTGCTCCAGGTAACAGATTTTTATGATTGGCTCTTCCTCACCCAGAACATCTTCCACCCATTGCATTTTTGTGCTGTTGATGGTATCACCATGGCATGATGCACAAAAAAAGTCACAAATACATTCATGCTCTCTTTTAAACTCTTCCAAAGAAGCATACTCTTTGAAAAATTTAAAAAATGCCTCATTCGCTCGGGTAATACTGTTGCCGGTTGTGATAATGATAATATTGGGACTCTTTTCAAAAAGCGTCTCCAGATAAATCTCTTTTTTGGCATGTTCTGCTTCGAGCAGTTTTGTCTGCTGGAGAACTTTGAGTTCAAGCGTATTGCTTAGCTTTTCATAACTACTGCTCTTTTTTTGTAAAAACCTGATGAGAAAAAGAAGGACAAGTGTAAAAACAGTAAATAAAAAACTTACTGCAAAAAACTTGAACCAGACGCTCTGTATCTTCTCTACATAGAAAGAGGCATCCATATCAATGGCAATCTCTTTATAAACATAATAAAGCCTTTTTTTTTCGCTCTCAAGCCTGTAAATAGGTTTTTTTGAAAGATTTGCTCCCTTTTTTTGCACCTTTGGAGTCACTGTATAGTAAAAATCGTTTTTTTGGTATTGCTTCAAGAGGGTTTGTACAAGCAGACTGGGATCAACTTTTTTAAAGGCATCACCTTCTTTCACATAAAAAGTTCCAATCTCGGCAGGAAGATTACGGATATTTTCTATCTCTTCGTAATGTTCCCGTGCATCTTTGAGTAAATTGTCAGTATAGTTTTTTTGTGCCTCTACAGCTATCATGTAGAAGTATGCTTCTATAAAAACCCATACAAGCAAAATGGTAATCCCAATCATAAAAAATTTATTTTTTGAGTTCTTCATACAAATAGCTTATAGCAAACAAACTGAAAGCTATGTTAAGGAATAAAGCTAGCTCTCTTCTATCTTGATATCAGAAGCGACAATGTACAAAGGCGCATTGTGTACATGTAACATTGTACTTCCGCTTCCAAGGGCAAAGCCATAGAGGTTGTTTTCTTTGATAAGTGTTATCCCAAAGCCCATATCTAAAAAAGAGAGGACATGGTTTTCCAAAATTCTCGAAGCATTGATACCGCTAAAAGTAATTTTAACAGTGTGAATATCCTCCCCCTCGTCATCCTGCACCACAAGTGTCACAATTTTTGTATCGGGCAGCTGTTGTATTGAACGCAGTTGTTCATGCTTAAAGTGGTTGTACTTTTGCAGTAATTCTTCTATCTCTTTCATTTTTTCCCTTTTTATTAAAACAACATCTTAACAATAAAAGGCTTTCTCACCGCTTCGTTGACTGAGTTAGCGTAGACATATAAGCAACAAAACTCACAAACACTACACATTAGCATGCTATACTTTGAAAACTAAAAAAACAGAGGAATAATTTATGAAAACAGTGATACTGGGTATTTTCCTACTTTGCTCCGGAGCACAGGCAGTCAGCCTGAGTGAAATTATTGACATCTCTTTGGCAAAAAAACCGTCGCTGGAAGCTATCAATGAAAGAATTGAGGCAAACAGATATAATATAGCAGTCTCCGACCAATTTGAAAACCCCCAACTGCTCATAACAAAAAATACACTCAATTCTTCGCAGGCGATGAGTCAGTCTGTGGTGACATTCAAACAAAAAATTCCTTTTTACAATAAACGTGAAACCAACAAAAAAATTGCAGAAGCGGAAGATGCTTTGTTGCAGGAAAAACTAAATGCAGCAAAAACAAAACTGGTTGCACAGATAAAGAGTGAAGCCTATACCATTTGGAAACTGAATGAATTGTATAAAATTATTGATGAGTATGTCACACTGACACAGCAAAACATTGATCTGTACGAATCCTACACAAGTATTGATGAGAACCAGCATATCGGAATAATGAAAGCGGAACTCTCCCTCTCAGATCTGCAAATCCAAAAAAGTGTTTTGCGTGAAAAAATCAATGCTGCCTATGCAAGACTCTCCTATCTGGCCTCATTTAAAATACACCATTTGGATATAAATATACAAATGGGGGAAAAACCGGATTTGGGACAACTGCAAAAATCTTTAGCAGAGAATCCGGATATTAAAATAAAAGACAAAGAGATTCTCAAACAAAATGCAAAGTTAAAAATGGCAGATCTCAACAACTATCCGGACATTAATCTTATCGCAGGCTATGCTCTTCGAGAAAATTTCAACAACTATTTTAATTTTGGTTTCGGCTTGAGCCTGCCTATATACGGCACGGAAGACTACAAAGAAGAAGAAGCACGCGCCCTGGTTCTCTCCGCTACAAGCCAAAAAGCAGATACTCAGATATCTGTCAATGCCGAGCTTGAAGCCTATTATGCGCAAATGCTCTCTTCTTATGAAATATATCATATTATTCAAGATGAAGCCCTTCCCCAGGTTGCTCACATGTTTGAGCTTTCAAGCTCTTCCATCTCTGTCGGGGCTGATTTGTTCAAATATATAGATGTCCTGTTTCAAAAACTTGATTTGGAACAAAAAAGTATCAAAGCCGTCGCAAACTACAACCTGGCACAAGCCAAAATAGCACAACTTAAAGGAGAATTACAGTGAAAAATTTAAAATTATTACTACTTTTGCTGCCGTTGATGGTATCGGCAAAAGAAGCATCGGTGGAACAGCTTTTTTCAGTTCAGACCGTCAAGGTACAAAAAACAAAAACAAGCCACAGCAAAAAAAATTACGGTTTTGTCAAAGCAAACGAAGCGAGAGTGTATGAAGTGAGTCCCCGTTTTGGAGGATTTGTCGAAAAACTTTATGCCGACAAAATTTACAAATATGTCAAAAAAGGCGAGCCTTTGGCAGTTGTCTACTCTCCTGAAGTATACAAAGCAAAAGAGGACTATGTCAACTCGTACAACTACACAAAAAACAGACCAAACAAAGGTATGCTCAAGAGTGCAAAGCTGAAACTTTCTTTGCTGGAAGTCGCGCCAAATGAGATTTCTCAAGTTATAAAGATGAGAAAAGTATCACCGAACACAACAATCTATGCACCGCAAAGCGGTTATATCTTTATGAAAAATATCAATGAAGGATCTGCTTTTAATGCAAAAACAAATCTTTTTGAGATAGTCAATCTTGATGACGTCTGGGTTGAGGTAAAGGTCTTTGAAGATGATGTCAAATGGCTCAAACATGCCAATGACTTTCGTGTCAGTTTTAAAACAACCGATAAAACATACGAGACGCATTCAAAGTTTCTTTATCCAAATCTGAGTCCAAAAGAGGCAACACTCACTATGCGACTCACTTTGGCGAACAAAGACCATACACTTTTTCCGGGAATGTATGCGGATGTAATTTCAAAAGACAAGGCAAAAGAGTATCTGACACTGCCGCAGAGTGCGGTTATCTTAAAAGACGGAAAATACTATGTTTTTGTTGTCGGAGAATTTGAGGGAGAGTATGAACCGATGGAAGTCAATGTCAAACCGCTCAATAATGAAACATACATCATAACAAGCGGACTCAATGCCGGCGATGAAGTTGTCAACAATGCCCTCTTTATGATGGACAGTGATGCGCAGATAAACGGCTTGTATTAAAACTGTGTTATAATACTCTTAAAAGTACTTTTAAGGATATTCTTATGACAGTCAGCGCAAATGAAGTAAAAAAACGAGGCGTTTCTCTTTTTGGAGAACTCTTGGAGAAATGGGACGAGGTTATTATCAATTTTCGTGGTGAAAAAAAGTATGTCGTTATGGACATAGAAAGGTATAAAGAGCTTCGTGCTTTGGAACTTGACCGTGCTTATACAGAGGTAATGGAGGATATTAAAAATGGAGATTATCATACAGATGTTGCAAAACATTTAAAAGAGATAGCTGATGTATGAAATCACTTTTAGTAAAAAGTATGAAAAAACAGTAAAAAAGTTTTTTAAAAAGCATCAAAATTTAAAAGGAAAATACACAAAAACTATTCTTCTTTTACAGAAAAACCCTTTTCACCCTTCACTGCGTTTGCACAAACTGCAGGGGTCGTTAAGTGAATATCATTCTGTCTCTATTGATATGGATTACAGAATCCTCATAGATTTTATCATTATAGATGAGCAGATCATTCTTATAGACATCGGTTCACATGATGAGGTATATTAATTTGCATCTCATTCCATTGCCTGACGCACATCTTTTGCGACTTTTTTCTCATCTACAAAAAAGAGAGCAGTCCGCCGAGAATAAAAAGAATGGCAACAGAAGCAATCGAGAGTCTTGAATTATGGCTAAAGAGTGCGACAAAGGCTACCAAAAGCGGCCCTATGATAACTGCAAATTTTCCAAGAAGATCATAAAATCCGAAAAATTCTGCCGCATATTTTTGCGGTATCATTTTGGCATAATAGGAACGGCTCAGTGCCTGAATACCTCCCTGAACCAATGCAATAAGTATTGCCAGTATATAAAATTCATAGACATCTTCCATCATCGCAGCATAAACAATAATAAATATATAGACAGCGATACAAAGATAGATAACTTTTTTTGTATCCCAGATATCGGCAAGTTTGGCAACAATGAGTGTGGCAGGGAAACCGACAAACTGCACAATAAGCAAGGCCATTATAAGCTTGCTGCTGTCAAACCCCAGCGCCATTCCGTAATCAACAGCCATACGGATAATAGTGTCAACCCCGTCAATATAGAGCCAGTATGCCACCAAAAAAAGCAAAAGTCCTTTAAGACTTGCCACTCTTTGAAAGGTTTTTTTCAAACGCAGATACCCTGCAACCAATAAAATATTTTTCTGCTCTTTGTCTCCCTTCTTCTCCTCTACAAAAAGCAAAAGAGGCAATGAAAAAACCGCCCACCACACTGCAACACTGACAAAAGAAGCTTTTATCGCCGCAGCCTTGTCTTCAAAACCGAAAAAGGCGGGTTCCTGTACCATAAAAACATTCAAGGCAAACAAAATACCGCCTCCGAGATATCCAAGGGCAAAGCCCAGGCCTGAAACATAGTCAACATTTTTATCATTACTCACAGAGGGAAGCAAAGCGTCATAAAAAATATTTGATCCCATAAAACCGATATTTCCCAGCGTATAGACAAGTGCCGCCATCTGCCAGTTTCCCTGCTCGACAAGAGCCAGTGAGGCACTCATCAAAATACCCAAAAATGCAAAAAGAAACAAAAAACGCTTCTTGAGTGAACCTGCATCAGCCACAGCCCCAAGCAAAGGCGCAAGAAGCACTACCACAAAACTCGAAATTGAATTTGCAAATCCGAGCTGCGCGGTACTCACAGTCACCTCAGTTCCCACACTGTAATAAGACTTGAAAAATATAGGGAAAAACCCAGCCATAACAGTGGTTGCATAGGCAGAATTTGCCCAGTCATACAGTGCCCAGGAGTATATAGATTTTTTATTATTGTTTTTCATATCCTAATTCTATAAGAAAATATATTAAGAGAACCTCTAAAAATCCTGATTGTCTCATACTATTTCTCACAAACGCTACACACTAGCGTGCTATAATTTTCAAAACTAAAAAAATGGACAAATTATGATAGAAAAACTCATCGCTTTTAGTATAAAAAACAAGTTTATTGTTCTTTTGGCGGCTTTTGCTCTTGTCGGCGCTTCTATTTGGAGTATGAAAAACACGCCTTTGGATGCTTTGCCTGACTTGTCTCCTCCTCAGGTCATTGTACAAATCAATTGGGCAGGACAGTCTCCTGAAATTGTCGAAGATCAGGGAACCTATCCGCTTGTTGCACAGTTTTTGGCTATTGCCAATATTGATACGGTACGTGGATACTCTACCTATGAGAACGGTCTTATCTACATCATTTTCAAAGAGGGAACAGATCTCTACTGGGCACGAAGCCGTGTTCTTGAACAGCTTGCTTCCATTCAGTCGCAATTGCCGGCAAACATGAATGTATCCCTTGGTCCCGATGCCAGCGGTGTGGGCTGGGTGTATGAATATGCCCTCAAATCAAAAACAAAGAATCTTGCCGAGTTGCGTACCCTCCAGGACTATTACTATAAATATGCGCTTATGGGTGTTGACGGTGTCAGTGAAGTAGCAAGTATCGGCGGATTTATTCCTACCTTTCAGGTGACAGTAAACAATGACAATCTGGTTCGCTACAATCTCAGCATACAAGACATCAAAAGAGTATTGGCCAAGAACAACAATGATACAGGCGGGCGTATCGTCATTAAAAACGGATATGAGTGGATGGTACAGGCCAAAGGCTATATTAAAAACCTTGATGATATCAGAGGACTTGTTGTCACAACAAAAGCCGGTACACCTGTAAAACTCGGTGATATTGCACGGGTAGAACTTACCCCTGCACCGCGTCGCGGTTGGCAGACTTAAACGGCGAAGGCGAAGTTGTCGGCGGTATCGTTATGGCACGTTACGGCGAAGATGTTTATACAATGATTAAGCGTGTTCAGGAAAAAATGAAAGAGCTTAAAGTTGAGGGTGTGGATGTTGTCACCGTCTATGACCGTTCAGGTCTCATTGACAAAGCGGTAGACACTTTAAAAGATACGCTTATTGAGGAGAGCGTTATTGTTGTCATCATCATTGGACTTTTCTTGATGCATTTTCGCTCTTCGCTTATTGTCATTATTGTTCTGCCTTTAACAGTCGGTTTTACCTTTTTGCTGATGAAAATCTTTGGTATCGGCTCAAACATTATGAGTCTTGGAGGTATTGCCATTGCCATAGGTGCCATGGTTGATGCCTCCATCGTCATGATAGAAAATGCCCACAAAATGCTGCACAAATTTGAACACAAAGAAGGAAGAATCCCGACAGAAAAAGAGCGCATTGCCATCATACTCAAGTCCTCACAGCTTGTCGGGCGTCCGATATTTTTCGCACTTGCACTTATTGTCGTATCATTCCTGCCTATTTTTGCACTGACAGGTCAAGAGGGACTGTTGTTTACCCCGCTTGCCTTTACCAAAACATTTGCAATGGCTGCAGGCGCACTGCTGAGCATCACTCTGGTCCCTGCACTGATGATATTTTTTGTCAAAGGCAGAATCCTGCCAGAGAGCAAAAATCCACTGAACAGATTTTTCATCTGGCTCTATCGTCCAATTATTGTCTACGGCCTCAAAGCAAAATATCTTGTCATTGTTCTTGTTCTACTCTCTCTTGGTTACATGTATCCGCTTTACAAGAGTCTGAAATGGGAATTTATGCCTATGCTCAATGAGCAGACATTCATGTATATGCCTGTTACCCCTTATGGTATCAGTATAGACCAGACAAAACAGCTTTTGCAAAAAACAGACAAGATTATCAAAAGTTTTCCCGAAGTAGAAAATGTTTTTGGCAAAGCCGGGCGTGCAGGTACGGCAACGGATCCTGCTCCTCTTGGTATGCTTGAGACTATCATCACGCTCAAACCAAAGTCCGAGTGGCCCAAAGGCATGACCTATGACAAACTGCGTGAAGACATGGAAGCCGCTTTGCAGGTTCCGGGACTGACAAATTCCTGGACCTACCCGATTCGCGGTCGTATCGATATGCTTTTAAGCGGTATCCGAACCCCTATCGGTATCAAACTCTACGGAATGGATGCGGCAGGTTTGCAAAAATTCGGCAAACAGATAGAAGACAAACTGCGGGAGTATGACAAAACCCTCTCCGTATTTGCAGATCAGGCAAGTGCCGGATACTACATTGACATTATCCCTGATGAGGAGAAACTTGCCCGATACAACATGACAAAAGATACGCTCTTGGAGTACACAGCTTTTGCCATCGGGGGCATGAAAGTTTCAACAATGTACAAAGGTCTTGAACGTTATCCTATCGCACTGCGTCTGGAAGACAATGAGAGAAGAAGCCTTGAGTCCATCAGAAACATACAGGTCAAAACCAAACTTGGCTTTGTTCCGCTTGGTTCACTTGCAAAAGTGGCTTACAGACAGAGCGCTTCTGTCATAAAAAGCGAAATGGCAGCACCTGTGACCTTCATTTATATCACACCAAAAGAGGGTATCAGTGCGACAGAGTATAAAATAGGCGCACAAAAGTTCATCAATCAAATCAAATTTGATCCGGGATACTATATAGAATGGGCGGGACAGTCAGAGTATCTTGATTCGGCTATGAAGCGTATCATCTGGATTGTGCCTGCTGTTCTTGTTGTCATCTTTTTACTCATCTATATGGCACTCAAAAAACCGGGACCGACAATTATTGTCTTTTTCACTCTGCCTTTTGCACTCTTAGGCGGACTTATCTATATAGACATCCTCAACTTTGCCATGAGTATAGCCGTTATCGTCGGATTTTTGGCACTCCTTGGAGTAGCCGCGGAAACAGCCATCGTCATGATAATTTATCTGCAGGAAGCGGTGGATGAATATAAAGAAAAATATGGAAAAAACTTTGGAATCAAAGAACTCAATGCCGCAATTTATGAAGGAGCTGTACAAAGAGTCCGTCCAAAACTTATGACGGTGTTTGCTATTTTGGCAGGTCTGACACCTATTATGTATACCCACGGAGTAGGAAGCGAAGTCATGCAGCGTATTGCCGCACCTATGCTTGGCGGAGTTGTCAGTTCAGCTGTTTTGAGCCTTGTCATCATTCCGATCCTGTTTGAAATCTATGCAAAACGACAACTTTCCCAAAAAGAGGATATTTAATCCTCTTTTTTATTGCATCGTACTTTTTATATTTTGGACAAATTCTGTAATGTCATCATGCAGATCCTGTAAATCTGCTTCATGCTCTACCTCATCGGCCAGTATCTGAGAAACCATATCGTAAGTGATGATATCCTTGTCTTTGACAATATTGGCAAGTTCCGAATAGGTACTGATTGCACACTGTTCTCCTTTTATAGAGTCTTCAAGGATGGCAACCACATCAAAGTTTTTTGGCTCTTCATAGCCGCAGTTTGTATGCGTAAACCACTCTTGCGGATTCAGAAGCGGTGTACCGCCAAGCTGTATGATTCTGTCGGCAACCATATTGGCATGTCTGAGTTCATCATTTGCATGCTGTGTCAGCTCCGCAAATGCCGCATCTTTCATAATGCCTTTAATCACTTTTGCTTCTATAAAATACTGATAATAGGCCAGCCACTCATCAGCATAGGCTCTGTTAAGCAACTTCACCACTGTTTCAGGTTCTATGCCTTTAATAATCGAATTTCCTCGTGTCATAATATTCTTCTCCTCTGATTTGAATTACCTCAAGTATAAGGCAACTCTTCTTAAAAGAAAATTATTATTATTTAAAAAGAAGTGTGAATTGTGTTCCTTTTCCAAGTTGGGATGTAACATTGACTGTGATACCATATGCATTACATATCTGTTTCACAATGCTCAGACCCACACCGAATCCGCCTGCTATATCTGATTCACGTTTATACATTTCAAAAATTGCATCAAGTTTTTTTTGCTCTATACCGACACCCTCATCTGCTATAACAAAGGCATTTTTATCAAGTTTTATGCTTATTTTTGTTTGGGGAAGAGAGTATTTGATGGCATTTGAGAGCAGGTTGGAAAACAACAGTTCTGCCCGTGAGGGAATTATATGAAAATAACATTCTTCAAGCTGACTCTCTATTTTTATATTTTTTGCATTTGTAAGTTCACTGTAGTAACCGATAGTCTGCTCCAAAATATTTTTAAGATTCACATCCTCTGCTTCTTGCTGTTTTTGATTAAAATTTAAAAATGTCAGTGACTTATAGATACTCTCAAGCTGTTTTGTGCTTATAGAGATATTCGTCAGTATTTTTTTATCATAAACTTTTTTCTTGATTGCCCGGCTCGCACTCATTTTCAAAGCGGTTATAGGAGTATTTAACTCATGCGAGACATCCTGAATGAAGCTCTCTATCTGCTCCATTCTCTGATGCACAGGTTTCATAAACAGTTTGGCAAGTATGACAGAGATGAGGACAATAAAGAAAAAACCCACACTCATAGCCAAAAGGACATTTTTTTGCAGTTCGTGCAGCTGTTTGAAATACTCTTTTGTTCTGACAAGGACATATTCAATATTCAGATGTTCCTGCGGTGCATCCGAAACCAGAACCTTATAACCGTTTTTCTCATAATATCCTGTTTTAAAACCCGCAGCTTCATTTGCACCAATCAAACTGTATTCATACCCTTTTTCATTTGGGAGCTGTAATGTTGTCCCTTTCATCTGTGCATTAATTATGAGTCCTGAAAGTTTGTCGGCGATATGGTTGAGCTTATAATAGGTTGCACTCTCCAAAGAATTTTTCTGTGCGCTGTAGTACCAGTATCCTGAGAGCAAAACAAACAAAAAGGAAGAGACAAGATAGAGCGTTACAAAAGAGTAAAAAGACTTTTTTTCCAACTCATTCAAATTTGTAGCCCTCTCCCCGGATATTGACAATATGTTCTTTGCCGATGTATTTTCTCAGATTTTTTACAATGGTACGAATAGCATCATCACTCGGCATATCTTCATACTCCCAAAAATTTTGCAACAGTTCGTCAGAACTTACCACACGATGACGGTTTTTATAAAAGTAATGAAGACAGTCACTCTCTTTATGTGTCAGTTTGATCATTTTTTCTGGCGTTTTGAGTATATGTGTTTTTGTGTCAAATATGATATGTTCATCCAGTTTCACCAGACTTTCCAGTCCAAAATGTCTCTTAATGTTTTCTATACGCTGTGCCAGCTCTTCCAAATCAAAAGGTTTTTTTATAAAATCGTTCGCGCCTGATTCAAAAGCGGATTTGAGATACTTTGTATCATGAAAAGCGGTAATGAAAATAGCCGGTGTTTCATCATGGAAGTCTCTCAGTTCCCGCAGTAGTGAAATACCGTCGCCATCCGGAACATTAATGTCAAAAATATACAAATCAAATTTTTCATTTTCCGAGAGTTCAAGTGCCTGTTTCATACTGTAAGTCTGCACAACCTCATATTCGTCTTCCAAAAAATCAACCAAAATGTTTGCCAGTGCCGTGTCATCTTCAAGGAGTAATATTTTCATTTTTCGTTTATAAGTATATCTTCAGTCGTTTTTTTAATTATGGGTAATCTTGTTTTTATTACATCTTCCACTATATACAGGTCCACACCTTCATAATCATGCGCTATAAAATTTCTTAGTTCGTAACTTCCTTTTATATCCTCTTTTGCAAACTTTGAAAGTATCTCAAGTTCACCGTTATGAAGTAATTTATCAAACTGTTCTGAAATGGATGTAAGATGCATAAGTATAGCTGCTCTTGCATTTTGTTCGTCTTCTAACGCTTTCTCAATGGAGCCGTTTTGTTTCACTATCTCCTCTATAAAGAGAATCTTTTTTTTTATAACTTTTATTCTCTCTACAGATTTTTGACTAAACATATATAAGCTCCTTTTTGATACTCTCTTTAAATGGACTGTTGCTGTCTAAGTCAAAAATATCTATATTTCTATGAAACTGCTTTCGTATTTTTGATTTTATCGTTGCTACTGTATCAAAGTAATCATAAGATGTGTTTGTCTGTAAGAAATTTTTATCTTTGGATATGGCAATGTCAATATCACTGTAAACTGTTTGTGTCTCTTTTGCAAAACTCCCAAAAAGGGCGACTGAGCTGATGCCATTTTTATAAAGTTCAGGTTTTATCTGTTTGAGATACTCTATGATATTGTTTTTTGTCGCTTTCATAAGACAGATTATAGCATATCTGTGCCACTAACATCCTAACTCTGTGTTATAAGCTCTTTTATCGCCATGCTTACATCTCCAAGACAACATCCGCCGCTTGGGTTCAGCACTTCACAGGCACAGCCGGGATTTTTCATTTTTGCTTTGATGTCTTCAAGTGCTGTTGTTTGTCCTGTTGCCTCTAATTCCGCTTTTATTTTCTCTTTGCTCCAGCCAAAACAGTAGCATACAGTAGCCGGAGTTGCTCCTTCTTTGAGTCCGACGACAATGCTCATATCATCCTGTGTCAGTATCTCATCGCCCCGAAAATAGACTGCTTCGCATGCAGCTGTTTTGCAGTAATAAAAACCGTCAAAACAGGAAAGTTTTGATTTTGCCTCCTCTGTTAAAAGATGCTGCAGTGTTTTGCCCAGCACCCCTTTGGCTTTTTCTCCACATATCGGACAGGCAACTTTGCCTTTTGGCTGAGGCGTACAGCAGTTATCACCTTCATTTTTTGTTCTAAACAGATCTGTCATGACTTATCCTTTTTAAAAAGTCAATTATATATTTTTCCTGTGTAATCTTTGTGTCATACATTTTTGTCCCTGTGCTACACAAACACACCACAAAAAAGTTATATACTTCTCCTAACAAAACAAAAAGGAGTTTCTTATGAAAACTTTGGCAAAAATCTTTTTCGCACTGCTTTTAGGCACAACACTTGTTCAGGCAGCCGCATTCTCCAAGGATGCAAAATTCAGAACAACAGCAGTACATATCACCGCAGACAAACCGCTTACTACCGGTTCCAACACACTTATTGTCACTATCAAGAAAAACGGCAAACCTGTCACTGATGCAAAAGTAGCACTCAAAGCCTTTATGCCAGCCATGCCGGGGATGCCTGCTATGAGCTCAAAAGCAAATGCCCAAAATCTTGGTAACGGAAAATACAAAGCAACACTCAATCTTGCAATGAGCGGAACATGGCAACTGCATATATTTATCACACCTAAAACAGGAAAAAGGTCTCGTGTTAAAACAACATTAAACTTTTAAAAGGCAAAAAAGATGAGAAAAAAGATTATTTTACTTTTTCTGCTGTTAGTAACAATTCCGTTGTTTGCCAATGCAGAAAGTCTCCAAACACACACGCTTCTGGGATTGTTACTCGGAGCCTTTGGAGCCGGATTACTGCTTACTTTTACTCCCTGTGTACTGCCTATGATTCCGATTCTCTCAAGTATCATAGCCGGACAGGGTGAAAAGCTTACCAAGAAAAACGGTTTACTCCTCTCTGTTGCTTATGTTCTTGGCACAGCACTGACCTATACACTTATGGGTGCTCTTGCCGGGGCTACAGGTGAACAGCTGCAATCCTACTTTCAAAATATCTGGGCGATTGGTATTATGAGCTTTGTCTTTTTTCTGCTGGCACTTTCTATGTTTGGTTTTTTCAACCTGCAAATGCCCTCTTTTATTCAGTCAAAACTTGACAGTCAAACCCGAAATATTAAAGGCGGTACCTTTTTTGCCGTTTTTTTGCTCGGTTTACTCTCGGCCCTTATTTTAGGAGCCTGTGTCTCGCCTGTCATTATCTCATTTCTAAGTGTTGCCATTGCGCAGGCAAATCCTGTTTTGGGAGCAGAGATGATGTTTGCACTCTCACTTGGTATGGGTGTTCCGCTCTTACTCGTTGGTCTGGGTGCCGGATATCTGATTCCAAAAGCAGGCGCATGGATGGATTATGTAAAGTACTTTTTCGGTATTCTCCTTTTAGGTGTTGCTGTAAGTATATTTTCCGAGCTTGAACTCTTTTCTGCTTTGTATCTGTGGGGTGTTTATTTTATAATAATCGGCGCATTTATATATCCCTTGGCAACAACAGATGAGTCCTTGACGCTATGGCAGAGGTTTTTAAGAACGCTGGCAATACTGTGTCTTGTTTGGGGAACTATCAGCTTGACAGGAGCTGCTATGGGGCATGACAACATATATATGCCACTCAAAAGCAACGCTGTACAACAATCAACATCAGGTTTGCAGACGGTTACAAAAACACCTTCTCTTTTTACAGAAGTACCAAACCTCAAAGCAATGGATGAAAAATTAGCGCTGGCAAAACAAACCGACAAGCCTGTATTTGTCTATTTCATTCAAAATATTGCAAGGTTTGCAAAAAACTCGATGAAACAACATTCAAAGATCCAAAAATTATTGAAATTCTTAATAACAAATATATTGCCTTAGTAGTTGATTTGTCTGATAAAAGCAATAAAGACACACTGGCTATTAAAGAAAAATACGGTGTTTTCGGCTACCCCGCATTCTTGCTCATAGAGAGTGACGGAACACCCCAAACGGATTCAATACATTACGGCTATGAAGGTGCAAAAGAATTATTTGATGTACTTGATTTAAATGCAGAATAACAAAAAAGGCATTCTTATGAAACACAATAAACACTCTTTATCAAGAAGAACTTTTGTCAAAGGCGTTGTCGCTTCAGGTGCAATGCTTTACGGAATAAACCTCAACGCTTCAACCGACACAGTTAAAAAGCGCAAAAAGACCGAAGAACTCTCAGGAACGGTTTTTAATCTGTCTATAGACAAAACTCTTGTCAATGTAACAGGAAAACCCTCATATGCTACGGCAGTCAATGCTATGCTGCAGGGTCCTACACTCAGATGGCGCGAAGGCGACACAATTACCTTACACGTAACCAACAATCTCAACGAATCCGCCTCTATTCACTGGCACGGTATCATTTTACCCTACCAAATGGACGGCGTTCCGGGAATCAGCTATGACGGTATCGCGCCGGGAGAGACATTTACCTATACCTTTACCGTCCGTCAAAGCGGAACCTTTTGGTATCATTCCCATTCTGCTTTTCAGGAACAGACAGGTGTTTACGGCGCCATTGTCATAGAACCAAAAGAAGAGAAAGATCCCTATGAATACGACAAAGACTATGTTGTCCTTTTATCCGATTATTCAGATGAAAAACCCGCAGCTATTTACCGAAAACTGAAGCTTTTTCCTGATTATTATAATTTTAACAGAAGAACTGTCGGCGATTTCTTTTGGGAAGTCAAAGACAAAGGATTTGTTGAAGCCTTTAAAGCACGTCAAATGTGGAATAAAATGCGTATGTCAGACAGAGATCTCTCTGATGTAACAGCCTACACCTATACTTTTTTGATGAACGGGCAAAATCCGGCAACACGTTTTAGGGCACTTTTTCAAAACGGAGAAAAAGTACGGCTTCGATTTATAAATGCAGCCGCAATGACATTTTTTGATGTTCGCATTCCAGGGCTTACAATGAAAGTTGTTGCAGCAGATGGCAATAATATACAGCCTGTGGATGTGGATGAGTTTCGCATAGGTGTTGCAGAGACATATGATGTCATAGTTGAACCCGAAAATGACAAAGCCTATGCTATTTTTGCACAAAGTATAGCAAGAAAAGGCTATGCACTCGGAAACCTTTCAACTGATGCAAATATATTGGCAGAAGTGCCGCAAATGGATCCGCCGCAAGCACTTACAATGCTTGATATGGGCATGAGTAAAGATATGGCACAGATGAAAAGTATGGATATGGCAAAGAAACAATCAATGCCATCTCTACAAAAGCCCATTCCCCTTACAAAACTGCCAATACGATGGGATGTCGGCACAACCATGCGGGCAATGAATCCGCAGTACAGACTCGATGACCCGGGTGTCGGACTAAGAAACAACGGAAGAAAAGTATTAACCTATGCAGATTTACGCTCTTTGCGCTCTACAAAAGAAGACAGATATCCAGACAGAGAGATCGTTTTGCATCTAACAGGAAATATGGAGCGTTACATGTGGTCTATCAACGGTATTCCTTATCATGAAGCGGCACCTTTGGAGTTTCATTACGGCGAACGTCTGCGTATCACTTATATAAATGACACTATGATGAACCATCCAATGCATTTGCATGGTTTGTGGAGTGATCTTGAAACCGGTGATGAAAATCATTTGGTACGCAAACACACTATTATCTCACAGCCCGGTTCCAAAATAAGCTTTCGTGTCACAGTGGATGCAAAAGGTGCATGGGCGTACCACTGCCACTTACTCTATCACATGACAGATATGTTTAGAAAAGTCGTGGTTGATTAAAGGATTTATGATGAAAAATATACTCACAAAATTAACACTTTTAACGACTCTGGCAACGCTCTCTTTTGCCGGTGGAGGTGGTGATACCCTGCGTGCAACTTTTACCGCTGACAACCTGGAGTACCAGACAAACAGCGAAAAAAATCTTTACTGGGACACCTATGGATACATTGGCTATGATCTCAACAAACTCTACTTCTACAGTGAGGGAGAAAAGCCCAACAGTGGCGATGCAAGCAGTGAAAATCAACTCCTTTACTCCCGTGCGGTTGCCCCTTTTTGGGATGTGCAGGCCGGTATCAGTTACGGTATAGCCGGATCAAACAACAAAACATGGGGCGTTCTTGCTCTCTCCGGCCTGGCTCCTTACTTTTTTGAAACACGGGCAGCTTTACTTTTTAGTGACGATGGCAATATTGGTCTGAGAATTGACATGGAATATGAGGCACTCATCACCCAAAGACTCATCCTCACACCAAAATTTACACTCGATGCCTATACAAAAGATGCCCCGACTATGGGTTACGGTTCAGGCATCTCAAATCTTACTCTCGGCGCAAGACTTCGATATGAATTCAGAAGACAGTTTGCCCCCTATGTCGGCATTGAATGGGCAAAAAACTTTGGGACAACAAATACCTACTCTCCGCTTAATGAAGCTTATGCGACTTTTGGTCTTCGATTTTGGTTTTAATTCGCTACTAAACCTGTAAGCTTTTTTTGGCTTACAGTATTTCCTCACAAACTCATCACACTTTTTTGATACCGTATCAATATCTTAAGTGTTGTTTTGCATTTCAAAACTAATTTTAAAACTTAAGAATAAGGGGTATATTATGTTAAAAATGTTTTTTTTACTCGGTATCAGTCTCGTCACTTTTGTAACAAATGCTTACGCTATTCCGGCATTTGCAAGACAGATGGGAATCTCGTGTAATGCCTGCCATTCACAAAACGGATTTCCTGCGCTCAATCGTTTCGGACGAAGCTTTAAGGCAAGCGGCTACACAATGGTCGGTGCACAAAAGTCGATTTATGATGACCAAAACGGGAAATTTCTTTCACTGACAGACACACTCAACCTCTCTTTGAATGTTAAAATCGGGTATGTTCAAGGAGAAGATCCTGCCGAAGCAGCCCAAATTCAGTTTCCACAGGCTCTTGGCTTTATGATAGCGGGGCGTGTTGCCAACAATATTGGTGTATTTACCGAAATCGGTTACGAATCAGAAGACGGAAATGATCCTGTATTTCAACTCGCTACTTTGGTAGTGCCTGTTGTCTATGAACTTCCAAACTATACACTCGGAACTGTATTTTACCGAACAAGTGAATTTGGAGCAGCCGCTTCTTATGACACACTGGCAACCGGTTCCAAAGCAAACGGGCAGACACTTGAAGCTGTTTCTGTCACATCTGCGCAGTCTTACATTGTCAATAATGCAGGAGAAGAAGCTGCCGCAGAAGGTATCGGCTTTTATATTGCAAGTGATTTATGGTACGGTGTTTACTCTGCCTATGTACCAACTGTCGGTACCGTCTCAGGTGTTACACCCGCACATTACGCTTCCCTTGCTTTTACACCACAGGTCGGCAACTGGGATCTTGGCATGAGCACTCAAATCTGGTGGGGAACAGCCTCAAGAGATGATGCAAATACATCTTTACCAAAAATAGAAGATAAAACAGACAAATTCGCACTGAACTTTCAGGCTATGGGATCCGTTGACACACTTCCTGTGAGTGTTTTTCTCACCTATGCCCAGGCAAAACAAGGCAGTCTCTTTGCACAGACTCCAAACAAGGTAAAAGCAGCTACCATTATGGGTGAAATAGCGCCTGTTGCACATATTCTTATGTTCTCAGCAGGCTACAGGGCGGCAGACAACGGTGCATATACAAACTCTGCAGACAATGCACAACTTCTGGCTGTCAAATATTTTTACAAAGAAAATGTGCAATGTCAGTTTGATTATGTCTTTAATCAAAATTCTCAAAAACGCAATGAAATATACTTTACATTACGTGCAGTTTTCTAACACTTCCTTTTTTCTGTCATGCTATAGACTTTTCTCCTCCATAGCATGACATCTTTTACGAAACTCACAAATTCACCACAAACTCTTACTATACTTTTCTAAAATAAATTCTAAAAGGATGGAAGATGATTTACAAAACACAAACGAGCACTCCTCTTGAAACAGTCAAAGCAGAGATTCAGGACAAGGCAAAAGCATTAGGTTTTGGTGTATTGGGGTCTTATGATTTTCAAAAGATATTGAAAAGCAAGGGATTTGAACTTAAAACACCAATCACAGTGTATGAACTTTGCAATCCTCCTGCTGCAAACATGGCACTCAATGCCATTGCCGACATTTCCGTGTATCTTCCCTGCAGAATATCCATTTACGAACAAAACGGTAAAACGGTTCTGGCGACAATCGGCATAGAAGAGATGCTCAATGCAGTCGATGTAGACGAAGATTTTAAACAGCATATGAGCGAAATTTTCAATAACTTGCGTACTCTTATGAGTGCTTTTTAAAGGAAACAGTATGTTTGAACATGCAATGACAGGATGGGGGTTTACAATGGGTTTAGGATGGATTATACCGTTGCTTTTAATTTTTGCGCTTTTTTATTTTATCAACAACAATAACAACACTGACAGAGAATCGGCACGAGATATTTTAGACAGAAAGTATGCAAACGGCGAAATAGACGAAGAAGAGTACAAACGAAAAAAAGAACTGCTGAAACACTGATTTGGAGGTGTATTATGAGTGAAAAGAAAACAGAAGAAAACACAGAAGAAGAAAATATATACTGTATTGATGATTCCTGTGAAATAGGCAATGTATTTTATACCTGTCCTATGCATCCGGAGATTCACCAGGACCATCCCGGGAACTGTCCAAAATGCGGCATGACCCTTGAAAAAGAGGTTGAGGCACTGCCGACGATTAAGACACAGTACACCTGTCCCATGCATCCCGAAATCATCCGTGATGAACCGGGAAACTGCCCTATATGCGGTATGCATCTTGAACCTGCCACCGTACAGGCCGAAGAGAAAAACGAAGAACTTGACGATATGAGCCGCCGCTTTTTGATAAGCACCGTTTTGTCAATTCCTTTGTTTGCCCTGGCAATGGTTCATGACATTACTCCGCAGTATATTCCCTCCTGGCTGAGTGCACAATTAGTACAGTGGATTGAATTTGTTCTGGCAACGCCTGTTGTACTTTGGGGTGGCTGGCCTTTTTATGTCAAAGGCTATCAGTCGGTAAAAACATGGAACCTCAATATGTTTACACTCATTTCCATGGGTGTGGGAGCCGCCTATCTTTACAGTGTCGTGGCTCTTTTCTTTCCTGAAATTTTTCCGCCTTTAATGCACACAAAAGAAGGTGTTGTCCCTGTTTACTTTGAAGCAGCAGCCGTCATTACCACCCTTGTTCTTTTAGGACAGGTGCTGGAACTGCGGGCAAGAAGCAAAACAAACACAGCCATCAAAACACTTCTGAATCTTGCGCCAAAAAAAGCGCATAGAATTATAGATGAAGAAGGAAATGAAGAGGAAGTAAATCTCGAACTTGTACATGTAGGTGACAAACTCCGAGTAAAACCGGGAGAAAAAATTCCTGTTGACGGCATTGTTATCGAAGGACAAAGCAATATTGACGAGTCTATGATTACAGGAGAACCTGTTCTTGTGCAAAAAACAGTAGGCGATACACTCATAGGGGCTACCATCAATAAAAACGGCACCTTGGTTATGCAGGCGACAAAAGTAGGCTCGGATACGATGCTTGCACAGATTGTCCAGATGGTAGCACAGGCCCAGCGCTCCCGTGCACCGATCCAACAGCTTGCCGACACGGTGTCAAGTTATTTTGTACCTGCAGTTGTCATTTCAGCGGTACTTGCTTTTATAGGCTGGTATATCTGGGGACCGTCTCCGCAATTGGCGTATGCCGTTGTCGCTGCCGTTTCTGTTTTAATTATTGCCTGCCCGTGTGCCCTCGGCCTTGCTACACCGATCTCAATTATGGTGGCAACCGGTCGTGCGGCACTCTCGGGTATACTGATTAAAGATGCAAAAACACTTGAAACGATGGAAAAAATAGACACTCTCGTAGTAGACAAAACAGGAACACTGACGCTTGGAAAACCAAAAGTGACCGATTTTCTCACTGCACCCGGCTATGATACGCAAGAGCTTATAAAATATGCTGCTTCACTTGAGCGTGCCAGTGAGCATCCTCTTGCACAGTCTGTTATAGACTATGCAAAAGAGTCAAATATTTCACTTATCAATGTAGACAATTTTGAAGCGGTGCCCGGCAAAGGAGTCATTGCCAAAATTGACGGTAAAAAAATAATTCTGGGCAGTGAAAAACTTCTGCAGGAACAGGGTATCTCCATAGAGGAGGTCCAGACAAAAGCAGATGCCATGCGCAATGATGCAAAAGGTATTATTTTTATGGCAATAGATGATAAATATTGTGCAATTATTGCGATAGAAGACCCTATAAAAGAGACTTCTGTTGAAGCTGTTCATACATTGGAAAAAGAGGGCATAACAGTTGTCATGCTCAGTGGAGACAATGAATTTACAGCCAATGCTGTTGCCAAAAAACTTGGCATTTCAAAAGTATATGCCAATGTCCTGCCAGACGGCAAGGCAGATGTTGTAAAAGAGCTCCAAAGTAATGGAGCACGCGTTGCTATGGCCGGTGACGGTATTAATGATGCTCCGGCACTGGCACAGGCAGATGTCGGAATTGCCATGGGAACAGGCACAGATGTGGCTATTGAGAGTGCGGGAGTCACTCTTATAAAAGGCGATCTGCTGGGTATTGTAAAAGTACTGCGGCTCTCTCGCGCCACAATGCAAAACATCAGACAAAATCTCTTTTTTGCTTTTGTGTACAACAGCGCCGGCGTCCCGATTGCGGCAGGGGTACTCTATCCGTTCTTTGGGATTGTACTCTCCCCTATTATTGCCGCAGCAGCTATGAGTTTCAGCTCTGTTTCTGTTATTGCAAACGCACTGCGTTTAAAAAATGTAAAACTGTAATCAGGAGGTATAATGAAAATTGTTTTACTGACGCTCAGCACTTTTGTACTCTTCATAAGTGCCTGCAGCGATGAGAAAAAAGTTGCCAAATCTTCGGCGCCGGGGATGAAATGCGGCTCCGGAAAATGCGGCGCAAATATGTTTGACGGCAGTGCAGCACTTGTCAAAAAAAAGAAAAATATTTTAGCACAGATGAGACAGGATGATCCGCGTCAAAACTGTGTAAAAAATGCAAAAAGTACAAAAAAAATGTATGATTGTGTAAGAGATCCCAAAACACACATTATGACACTCAACTGCGGGGAAGGCAAATGCGGTGCAGCCATGCCGGCACCCACAATGAAATGCGGTGCAGGGAAATGCGGCGGTTCCATGAAATAGTTCTTAGTCGAGAACTATTTTCTCTTTAAAAGAAACGATATGCGCATCCAGATGCAGTTTTTTATTTAGCATTTTCTTAAAAGCTTTTTGACTCTTGAGTTCTCCATGTACCAAGAAGACTTTTTTCAAATCTTGCATACTCGAGATCCACTCTAAGATTCCGTCTCTGTCCGCATGGGCGGAAAATCCGTTAATTGTATGAATAGATGCCTTGACAACAATATCTTCTCCCAAAACATTGATCCATTTTGCTCCCTCGACGATTTCACGTCCCAAGGTTCCCTCAGCCTGAAATCCTACAAAAATCACGGCATTGCGTTTATCCCAGATTCTGTGTTTAAAATGGTGTGTAATGCGTCCGCCGTTGCACATTCCTGCTCCGGCAATGATGATAGCACGGCTTCTTATATCATTTATGCTTTTTGAGGCTTCAGGTGTTTCTGTATAGACAAGCGAATCAAAATTAAAAACGGTTCCGTCTTCTTGCACATTTGCCTGACATTTGTTTGTCAATTCATTCACATATTTTCGATATACGGCTGTTGCCCGCGTTGCCATGGGAGAATCCAAAAACACTTTACATTTTGGCAACTCTCCGCTCTCATGCATCTCTCTTAAAATACACAGCAACTCCTGCGTACGTTCCACCGCAAATGACGGTATCAGCACATTTCCACGGTTATTGAGCGTTTTTACAATAACCTTTTTAAACTCTTTGATTGTTGCATCAATTGGCTGATGGTCTCTGTCTCCATAGGTTGTTTCAACATACAGACTTTGTGTTTTGTCACATTTGTTTAAATTTGGCATGACAAGGCCGTTATCATTTCCGATGTCACCTGAAAATACAATAGTATGCGAATCACTCTTGTCCATATAAGAGAGTTCGATAAAAGCGGAACCTAAGATATGCCCTGCATTACGGTAGACAAAACTCACACCTTCGCATAAATCATAATATTTGTTATATTCAGGATTGACCCACTCTATACTTTGAAATGTTTTTTCCACATCCAAAGGCTGGTAGAGTGGTTTTGAAAGTTTTTTTTCTCTTCCTTTGCGCAGTGCTTTTCTGTACTTTGTTTGAAAATCTTCACTCATTATTTTCGCACTGTCCATCAAAATAATCTCTGCCAAATCCATTGTGGCGGCAGTAGCATAGATTTTTCCCTTAAAACCCTCTTTGACCAGTTTGGGAATCCGTCCGATATGATCAAGATGGGCATGTGTCACCAAAAGATAATCTATACTCGAGGGTTCAAAATAAAAGGCCTCTTCGTTTTTCTCTTCATCTTCGCCCTGAAACATCCCGCAGTCTATCATGATTTTCACACCATCAATTTTAAGGACATGACACGAACCTGTCACCTCTTTTGTTGCACCGTACGATCTCACTGTTGCCATCACAAATCCTTTACATGTAATCTACATGTAACGATTATACGCCAATATTTCTTAAAAATCTGCCAAACTACTTTCTTGGTATAAATTCAAGGACACTTGCATTGATACAAAACCGTTTGCGTCCGTCAGGCAAAGGAAAAACATGTCCCAAATGTATGCCGCTTTTTTTTGCAATAATTTCAATCCTCTGCATACCGTAACTGTTATCTTCTTTTTGTATTGTCGCACCGTCAACCGCCTTGTAAAAACTGAGCCATCCGGTTCCTGAATTAAACCTGTCTCGCGTATCAAACAGTACTTCACCGCTGAGTTTGTCTACAAATACACCCTCAGACGTATGTTTAAATATATCATACTGTTTGCAAAAGCGGTTATCCGTGCCCTGATTAAACGCTACCTTGTAACTCTCGGAATTTTTACCCAGTTTAAAATTACCCAGGGCTTTATAAAATTCTTTTTCATTCATAAAACCGACATGACCGGCTATTTCTTTTCCATCTTCTATAAAAAGCACAGTAGGCGTTGCATAAAGTTTTGTTTGTATTGCAAAGCCCTTCAAATCACTTGCCAAAACTGTCCGCATCGGCACTTTCCCTTTATAGTTTTTTGTCACCTCTGTATCAAATTTTTCACAATAGGGACAAAAATTAGGACTTTTAATGACCAAAATCTCTTTGCCTCCCAAAGGTGTTACAAAATCATGTTTTGCTTGTTCTTTTTGAAACTTGACACCGGTAGCATGGTTGGGACAATACCCATGAGGATGTTTTTGCAGATAATCCTGATGGTAGGTCTCTGCCGTATAAAAATGCTTCAACGGTTTTATTTCTGTCTGTATTGTGCCAAAGCCCTTTTGTCTTAAAAGCTTTTGATACACCTTTTCTGTCTCGTGAGCAATTTTTTCCTGTCTGGGTATTGTGTAAAAAATGGCGCTTCTGTAATTGTTGCCAATATCATTACCCTGTCCGTTTGCCTGTGTCGGGTCATGCAGTTCCCAAAAAGATTTTATCAGTGTTTTTGCATCTGTTTTAGAATTGTCATAAACGACTTTGACCGATTCGGTATAGTTGATGATCTTTTTGCCGTCTTTTGTGTAACGGTTTTTCAGTACCTTCTCATAGGTCGGATTGGGATAATTCCCGCCTGCATAACCGGACTCGGCACTGACAACCCCCTGCATATGTTCAAAATGTTTTTCAACACCCCAAAAACATCCTGCTGCAAATACTATTGAGACTATCATGACTTTTCCTTCTTTAATTGTTCTTTGATAACATCCGCCACACGAAATGCGTTTGCATAGATCGTCCATGTGTAGGGAACACTCCCGCCTGTCGGCATAAAAGAGGCATCCGCGACATAGAGATTTTCCAAATCATGGGCTTTGCAGTTTTTATCCAGTACCGATGTTTTGACATCTTCGCCAAACCTGCATCCGCCCGCGACAAGGTTAGGCGGCGGTGCAGAAGATATGGAGTAATCAATCTCCTCACACCCAAGCTGTTTAAAACTTTCACTGCTTTTTGTGCCAAATATTCTCCTACTTCCAGGTCATGCGGATGTCCGTAGAGATTTATAACCCCGACAGGTACACCGTATTTGTCCCTGACTGTATCATCCACACTCACAAAGCATTTGTCCGTAGGCAGCCAGTCGTTAAAGACTTCAAAGGTCAGTACTCTTGAGCGTGTTATGCGTTTTTTAATTTTCTTGGCAAGGGCATCACCCCACAAGAGATTTCCGTTTTCATCATAAACTTCACGCATCACACGGGAAATAATATTTTGATGCTCAAACAAAAAGTCAATCGTTCCGCCTTTTTGCATCTTTGCATTCATTTCAAAATCATACCAGTCTTGTAAAGAACGGTTGAAAAAAACACCGACTTCCATCAGCTCTTTTTGCTGCTGCGGTGTCAGTTTTTCAAAGACAAAGCGTCCGCTTCCGCTGCCGCCTGCAGAAAAAATAAGATTTTTCCCGACTTCGCCGCTGGAGTTTGCCAAACCATTTGGAAAATGCTCATTTTTAGAATTAAGCAAGAGTCTTGAGGTCTCAATCGCCTGTGCCGCTACAACAAAAATTTTTGCCTGCACAGAGTGTCTGATACCGCGTTTTGTGTAGTAGTACGCCCGTGTCACTTTTTTATCATCGCTTTGAAGTTTGTAGACAAAGGCATCTGTAATAATTTTTGCAGAGCATTTTTGCAGTAAGGCGGCACGACCGCTTCCCTTTGCTCCGCTTGCACAGCCATAACTGCCGCAAAAATTGGAGTAATAACAGGCATTGCGCCCAAGTGCATTTTGCGACAATATGGCACGCGGTGTCGGTATCGGGGTATAATGAAGCTCTTTGCATGTAAGGTCAAACCACTTCGTAACACCGTTTGTCTGCAACTCAGGGTAAGGCAGATCTGCACGTGAGCGCGGTTCAAGATGTTTGTGTTTGACAATTTTCCCGCTCACACCCACAACTTTTTCAACCTTGTCATAATACGGTTCCAAGTCCTCATAGCTGATCGCCCAGTCAACAATATTTGCCCCTTTGATCTCGCCGTATACGCTCTTGAGTTTAAAATCATTTGGCTTGAGTCTGTGAAAATATCCGCTCATCAGGTTTGAGGAACCGCCCACCATGGAGCCGTTCCAAAAATTCCAGCCCGATGCTTCCCCGTCATAACGGGTAAAACTACCGTCTGCGTTATACTCATTTATAATATGTTTTTGTTCACTCAGCGGCGGAGTAAACATATCACGTCGTGTGACGGCTATTTCATCTTTGTTAAAATCACGCTCTGTATAGTTTTCGCCTTTTTCCAAAACGACAACACTGAACCCGGCATTGGCAAGCTCATACGCTACGGGAGAACCACCTGCTCCGCTGCCGATTATACATACATCAACCATTATATCTCTGCCATTACATGTAAACCTTTTGCGGTCTGGGTTGTCCGCCTTTGAAATTGAGCCATTGCCAACCGGCTTCTTTGTTGTTTCCGCCATATACAGGGTCACCGAGCATTGCTTCAAACATATAGTTCATCACATCATAAACAAAACTCTCTCCCCACTCTGTTTGTGTTATATTCTCAAGAATACTTTGCCTTTGCATTGGCGAAAGCTTTGTATACTCTTGTCTATAGCTTTGAATGGCTTCTTCATTCAGCCATTTCACACCGTTTTTTAAGAAAGTTTTATCCGCATCGCTTATGCGGCTGTGATGAAATATTTTTTGCATGTACGGAGCAGTTTGTATCCCTAAATGCTGTGCCTGAGGGAACAGGTCTTTGTGTAAAAGGGTGAAGGTTTGCAAGGGTATTGTCACGCCAAAAAGGGTGCATCCGTCCATTAAAAAAACGGCACCGGAAAGAAAACTTGCCTGTAAAAATTTTCTACGAGAAAAGGTCATCAAAAAAAGAACCTTTCTTTTTTGGTTTATAAGAGGATGTCCGTTCATCCACAAAATCAGGATCCCCTTTTTCAAGCATCTCTTTTGAAGGTTTTTGTATATGTTTTTTAGGCTTTTTCTCTTTCACAAAAGTTTGTGTAACTGTACCTGCGGTACTGTGAGGAATACACATCATAGCCTCCTTCTTTTTAATTATTACAACTATTATACTCAAAAAGTGTGTAATAATTGTGTAACACCTTTTTAGTTTATCAGCATTTCTTCAAAATAACGTTCAACATCCATGTATGTTTTTCCACTGTTGTCTCTGAAAATAAGATTCTCTTTTTCAAGTTGTTTTATATGGTGTAAGCCCATCACAGCGAGCAGGTTTCGTATTCCAAAAAGCAGCTGTTCATGATATGATGCAATGTTTCTTGCTTTTTTCTCTATCAAGAAGGAGGCTCTTTTTTTCTTGTCCTGTGTTGCCAGACCGACAGGACAGGCACGACCGTGTGCCCCTGAACACTCCCGTGCTCGGATACATCCGGCACTCATCATAAAAGCTCTTGCTATGGCTACATAGTCCGCGCCCAAACCGAACAGGACAACAGCATCATCAGGTGTCAGTACTTTTTCGCTTGCAATGAGTTTGACTTTTTGTCGTGCGCCTACTCTTCTTAATTCGCTATCTGCTATATAAAGCGCTTTTGCAATATTCATGCCGACACTCATCATCATCTCCAGTGGTGCAGCACCGCTTCCTCCGTCTCCGCCGTCTATGGTAATAAAATCAGGATAGGCATTTGAACCGGCAGCAAGGCGCTGTTGGATAAGATTTGCATACTCTGTAAAATTCTCCTGGGATGAAATCACAAGCTTGATGCCTACCGGTTTTTCAGACAAGGCTTTGAGCCTGCCCGTAAAATCAAAAAGCTCTTCTATGCTGTGTGCAAAAGGAAACTGATTTGGACTGAAAAGATTTTTGTGTGCTTCTACCCCGCGATAATAGGCGATCTCTTCGCTTACCTTGGATGCAAGCAGTTTCCCTCCGGTCTGCTTTGCTCCCTGTGCCATTTTAATCTCTGTCATTTTACAAAAACGCATTGTCTTTTGGTAGCGTTCCTCGCAGAAATTTCCTTCTTTGTCCCGCACACCGTAGAGTCCGCTTCCCATCTGAAAAATAATATCAGGCATATCATCAGGCACCTGTGAAGGAAAAGTGCTCATAGGCGCATCCCAGTTAACCCGGTAAAAAACCAATTCCGTTTTATCAAAAAGATAACTGTCAGGAGCAGGAGTTGTCACAACCATATGTTTGTATACCTTTTGTGCAGTGGCCGGGTTGATCAAAAATTTTACAATTCTATACACATTTTTTGCAAAGAAAGTTCCCTCTTGGATTTGAAAAAATTGACACTCTCTTGTATATTTATGGGTATAAAAAAAGTTTGAAGTCAGACTGCCTTCTCCTGTATTGATAGGAAATTTTCCAAGATAAGCCCCTTTTGTAAAAGCACGTGTTCCCTCAGGAGAGATAGCCCCGTCACTCATGGCACTCCGCCCGAGAACAGATCTTGTTGTAAAAGGCTTGGGAGAATCTTCTCCAAAAGTTGCAGAAAAATCATCGCTCACATCTTCTGTATTAAGCACACAGTTGGCATTTTTAATGCCCAGTCTTGCAGTTTTTTGCGGTTGTCCGGGAGAAAAAGAGGCATAGGCGGATTTTCGTTCAGCCGAGTCATATACCCATTTGACCTTGTCAAACGATTCATAAAATTTTTCATCACCAAAATATTGACGCATCGGGTCACGCAGTGCATAAAACAGATACCGCAAACGACCGATTAACGGATAGTTAATCAGCAGCTGGTTTTCCCGTTGAATATACCTGTCATAAATAAATAAAACTATAGAAGTTACAATAAAAAGAATAGTTATTGCCTTAAATAGAAACATCAATATTGGGAATTGGATTTCTCCTATTTCATGCGTAAACCTGAATAATGCTTCCATTGTTTAATTTTTTTCTCCAAAAACAAGTCTGTCCAATGAAAATTTTCCTGCACCAAAAGATAAGAAAATAAATAAAAATGCCATATAATAGAGTGGAATTTCAAAACCGTTATCACCTGCTGCAAAGCCGTTATGCAGATGGACAGTGACTATGGCCACAATCATTATGATAATCAAAGGAATAGAAATGAGTCTCGTAAAAAATCCTAATGTCAACAACACAACCCCTGTTATTTCTGTACTGGCGGCCATGTAGGCATTCAGTGTCGGAAACGGAATACCCATTGAGCCAAACCACTCTGCAACAGACTTCATATCATTCCATTTCATCATTGCCGGTTCATAAAAACCGTATGCTACCAAGAGTCTTGCAAAAAGCAGACTTAACGGCTGCAGATATTCCCTAAACGTGAAAACTCAAGATATATCTTTTTCAAATTCATAACAAACTCCTTAAGTTGTATGAAAAATTTTACTGCTTTTGTGTGTAATAAGTGTGTATAATCAGGAAAATTTAATGTTTTTTGGAAGAGAGCGTATTTTTATGCAAGAGCGTATACGATAATATTCATATAACAGAGGAGGCCTCTGTTATAAAATGCTCGCTAGTTAGCGCCGCACTTTCCTTTGCCGCACTTCATACCGCCTTTTTTCTTTTCCTGCATCTCTTTCTTTTCTTTCATCTCTTTCATGGCAGCACCGCATTTCATGCCCGCTTTTTTCATACCGGCACCGCATTTGGAATCACCCTCTTTCTTCATTGGCTTGTCCATTGAAGATCCGCATTTGCCTGCGCCGCATTTCATATCGCCTGCACTGAGTGAAACTGCACCGAGTCCTGTAAAAAGAGCCGCGCCCAAAAGTAAAGCTGTAAGATTTAACCTGTTCATATTGTTATCCTTTGATATTTTAAGTTAGAACAATTGTAGCATAAAATATATTACAATTATTACATTAAAAAATTATACATTTTAAATGTGTAGTATCTGTGTAGTGATTATTTAGTGTATAATTTTATAAAAAAAGGCATTCGCTGTGATTTCAGAAAAACAGACACTCAAAGAAGCATTCAAAATATTTTACAAAGAGCATCCAGGCAAGAGTTTTGAAGATTTGCTGGAAAAATTTGCAATCTTCGGCGGTGTAGGATGGGGCGAGATAGATACATCAAAGCCTTCCTATGAGCTTATAGAGAAACTCATACTCAAAGACTATCACTACATTCGCAATGATATCAGTGAGATTACGGGCGGAGCCCCGCTGTATCATGCACTTTTGAGTGCCATTGCCATGGGTGACGGCAAAACACATGCAAGCTACAAGCGGGCAAAACTTGAAAAAGAAGTCGGAGACAAAGCAGTAGAGGAGCTTACAGCAAGAGGGATTATACGTGTCCAAAAGCCCAAAAAAGAGTTTACCTCCTGGGAAAATGATGAAAAACTTGATAACAAACTCTACTTTACAACACCATTTTTACGTTTTTGGTTTGCATTCGTCTCTCCGCTTTTTAAAGGCATTCGTGACGGTGACTACAGCGAAGTAAAAAAACGCTGGCAAAACAGAGAAGCGGAGTTTGCCAATCTGATTTTTACCCAGCTCTCCCATGAGCTTCTCAAAGATATTTTTGCAAAAGAGGACCCTGTTGAAGAGATTTCAAGCTACTGGGATAAAGAAGCAGAGTTTGACATCTTTGCCAAAACAGAATCAGGCAAGACAGTTGTCGGCAGTACAAAATATACAAATACAAAAATCAAAAAGAGTGAACTTACTCGCCTGCAGGAGCTTGCAAAAAAAGCAGGCATTCATGCAGATATATTTGTCATTGTCTCAAAAAAGGGTTTTTCCAGTGAACTTAAAGCTTTGAAAGGACAAAATCTGCGCCTGTTAACACTGAAAAACTTTGCCAAACTGGTAGAATAGTCATGGCCAAGAAAGTATTGCTGCTGCATGGCTGGGGAGGAAGCGATTATCCGCACTGGCAAAGCTGGCTTGCGGGAGAGACTGCCAAAGAATACGGCTGTGTCAATTTTTTAAAGTTTTCAAATTTTGATACGCCAAAACTTGCTGTCTGGATGCAGGAGCTTGAATCTGCTCTTGCAGATTTCAAACCAGATATCGTCATCTGCCACTCGCTCGCAAATACCTTATGGTTTCATCTGTGCAATACAAAAAAAGTACCCGAAATAGAGAAATTGTACCTTGTCGCACCGCCGAGTCTTACATGTAAGATAAAAGAACTTGAGGAATTTTTTCCGGTATCGGCACCGGCTCAGCTGTTTGCAAAAGAGACCCTGCTTATTGCCTCTACAAATGACCCTTATATGAGTCTGGATGAAGCAAAAGAATTGCAGAAAACTTTACATGTAAAGATAAAAATACTCAACAATGCAGGGCATATCAATACAGACAGCGGATATGGAAAATGGGAATGGATGCGCAAAGAGCTGCAAACTGTTTTATAGCTCTCTTACGCGTAAATATCCAACGACTTTGACTGAGAAACACTCGGTTTTACTTCACTCTTCAACGATGTCTCCAAGACCTGTGCTTTTTTTAAAGTTTCATTGCTCGCCTTGAGTAATGAGGATGTATCACTTTGTGATGAAGAGGAATCTTTGAGTGAACTCGGATCCAGTCTTCCAATCTGAACAGGACTCGGATAAGGTGACTGGAATGTATACTGCGCAATATTCATATCGTCCTCCTTAAGCTGTTTTTCCCAATTATAGCACAAAGCATGTAAAAATTTAATAGACAAGAGTGTAAAATACCTTTATGATTCAATTAACAAATATTTCAAAATCTTTTACCACCCAAGAACTTTTTTCAAACCTCAGCCTCAAACTCAACTCCGGCAACCGTCTCGGACTTGTAGGACGTAACGGCAGCGGGAAATCGACCCTTTTTAAAATAATTACCGGTGAGGAAGAAGCCGATGAGGGTGAGATTCTCCTGCCAAAAAACTATCGTATCGGCATACTCAAACAACACTTGAGTTTCAGTGAAAAAACACTGGGAGAAGAAGCGGCACTCGCTCTTGGCGAAGAGATGCAGTATGATACCTACAGAGTGGAAAAAATCCTTTTCGGACTGGGATTTAGTGCGGATGATTTGAACAAAGACCCGCTCTCTTTCTCTGGCGGTTACCAGATACGCATCAATCTCGCAAAACTTTTGGTCACTGAGCCAAATTTACTGCTTCTGGACGAACCGACAAACTATCTCGATATTGTCTCGCTGCGCTGGTTGCAGACATTTTTAAGAAGTTTTGAGGGAGAGGTTATCCTTATTACCCATGACAGAAATTTCATGGACGGAGTATGCACACATACCGCAGGCATTGTACGAAAAAACATCAGACTTGTCGAGGGAAATACACACAAGTTTTATGCCCAGCTTGCAAGCGATGACGAACTGCACCAGAAACAAAAGCTCTCTCAGGACAGAAAAGTAAAAGAGCTTGAAGAGTTCATCGCCAAAAACAAAGCACGTGCCTCTACGGCCTCGCTTGCACAGTCCAAAGTAAAACAGCTGCAAAAGATGGACAGGCTTGAAGATTTAAACACAGATGCCTCGCTTGCGTTTCGATTTCATTACAAAGATACGCCTGCCAAAGTATTGCTTGATGTCAAAAATTTAAGCTTTGGCTACACAGCAGATAAAATACTTTTTAAAGATATCAGCTTCACACTTGCAAAAGGCGAAACCCTGGGCATCATCGGAAAAAACGGCAAAGGGAAATCAACCCTTTTAAACACCATTGCAGGGGAACTCAAACAAAACAGCGGGGAGGTTATCTGCAACGCCGCAACTGAAGCTGCCCACTTTGGACAGACAAACATCGCCCATTTAAACCCTGACAATACCGTCATGGATGAAATTTACAATGCCAATGTAAACTTAAGTGAAGCAAAAGTCAGAAGTATCTGCGGGGCGATGCTCTTTAGCGGTGAACACGCCGAGAAAAAAATCTCCCTGCTTTCAGGCGGAGAAAAAAGCCGCGTAATGCTGGGACAGATAATTGCCAAAGATGTCAATCTCCTGCTTTTGGATGAACCGACAAACCACCTTGATATGCAAAGTATTGAAGCCCTTACAAATGCCATCAATGCGTTTGAAGGCTCAAGCATCATTGTGACCCACTCCGAAGAGTTACTGCGCCGTGTATGTGACCGACTCATCATCTTTGCAAAAGATGGCGCTGAATATTTTGACGGCGGGTACGACGACTTTTTAGAAAAAATCGGCTGGGATGAGGAAGAGCAGGAAGAAAAAACGAAAACAGTACCAAAATCAAATCACAAAGAAAACAAAAAACTGCGTGCCGAACTTATACGGGAGCGGAACAAACTTGCTTCCCCGCTCAAGAAAAAAGTCGAAAATCTCGAAAACACAATAATGGAACTTGAAGATACACTTACATGTAAACATGAAGAGCTTATAGAAGCATCCAATGCAGGTGACAGCGCCACGCTCATGGAACTTTCAAAAACTGTTTCGGAGATGGAAAAGCAGGTAGAAGAGATGTTTGAAAAACTTGAAGAAGAACAAACCAAACTTGATACAATTTTAGAAGAGTATACTTTAAAGATAGAAGAAGTAAGCTAAAGTACCCAGACGCTGAATTTTCTGTTTTTGATTTTTCCGTTTTTGAGTTTTTTATGGGCTTCGTCTATCAAAGAATTTTCAATTGCCACATAACTTTGTCTGTCGTACAAATCAATTTTACCGATGCTTTTTCCCTGCAGTCCGGCATCACCTGTTAAGGCTCCGAGTATATCACCGGCACGGATTTTATCCTTTTTGCCGCATTCTATGACCAAAGTCACGAACTCTGGTTTCATTTCAAAACCCTGCTCTTTTTTAAGCACAGAGACATCTAAAAATTGATGTTTTTCATCATTTTCATATGGTTCAAGCTTTTGTGCCTCATACTCGTTATACAACGTAATTGCAATGCCCTCTGCCCCTGCCCTTGCGGTACGTCCTATACGGTGCGTATATGTTTCTTGGGTATGGGGCAGGTCATAATTGACAACCATGCTTAGCTCTTTTATGTCAAGCCCGCGGGCTGCCACATCAGTTGCCACCAAAACGGGACAGGATTTGTTGGCAAACTGTACCAGCACGTCATTTCTTTCATACTGTTCCAAATCGCCGTGAATTGCCAGTGCGTCTATTTTGTTCCGCACCAAAGACTCTGCAAGCTCTTTTGCTTCAACTTTTGTATTTGTAAAGACGATTACATTTTGCGGTTTATAGGTAGAAAATATACGAATGAGTGTTTCTGTTTTATGCTCTGTTTGATAAAACTCCTGCTTTATTTTATTTTCTATTTCCTGTGCTGTTGTCTTTACATGTAAAGCATTGCTTTGAAGTTTTTTGCTGATTGCTAAAATTTCATCATCATAAGTGGCGGAAAAAAGCAGCGTCTGTCTTTGCTTGGGCACAAAAGAAAGCACAGCATCTATCTCTTCTATAAACCCCATATCAAGCATTCTGTCTGCTTCATCAAAAACAAGAGTCTTGAGATTGCTCAGATCCAGACTCTCTTTTTGCAAGTGCTTTAAAACACGCCCGGGTGTTCCCACGACAACATGTGCCTGATGTGCCAAAGAGCCAAGCTGTCTGCCAAAAGACTCTCCTCCTGTGAGCATCAAAATTTTAATATTATGCTGAAACCGTGCAAGACGGCGCAGCTCTTTGGCAACCTGATCGGCAAGTTCACGGGTCGGGCACAATACCAAAGACTGCACACGAAACTTTTTCACATCCAGATGATGCAACAGTCCTATACCAAAAGCAGCTGTTTTCCCGCTGCCTGTTTTAGCCTGTGCAATAACATCACGTCCTTCCAATACAGCAGGAAGTGCCTGAGCCTGAATGGCAGTCATCTGTGTGTAACCGAGTGATTCTATAGTCTGAAGCATTTTTGGAGAAAGCGGAAGTGTAGTAAAGTTCATTGAGTAGTTTCTTTTTTGTAATTATAGCTAAAATGTCAATTTATAGCCAACACCGTACTCCGTTTTAAGATACTGGGCTTTTGTTCCGGTATCGCCTATTTTTTTACGAATATTTTTTATATGGTTATCCAAAGAACGATGCGAACTGATAGAGGAGAGGGCATTGACAAGTTTTTCCCTCTGCATAACACTGTTTTTGTTTTTGATAAGCAAGGAGAGGAGTTCAAACTCAATAGTCGTCAGATCAAGCTGTTTTTGTTGAAAATAGACATGATTGTTTTTTATTTCAAAGATTTTTTTTTCGTCTTCTGTTTTAATCGCACTGTTTTTTCCAAGCTGTAGCCATATTCTAGCCTCAAGTTCTTCAAGATCCAAAGGTTTTGTCATATAGTCACTCGCTCCGTATCTAAAAGCCAAAAGTTTTTTCTGTGTATCACTGTAGGCACTTGTCACAATAATCGGCACAGAAGAGTGATTTTTAAGACTTTTCAAGACTTCAAACCCGTCAAAATCAGGCAGATTTATATCAAGCAATACAAGATCAAACGGCTCATTTTTTACTTTTGCCACACCATCAGTCGCCGTAAATACAGCCTCAACAAAAAACCCGCAGTCACTCAAATATTCGAAAATAAGTTCCGAAGAGAGTTCATCATCTTCTACAAGTAATATTTTGCCCTTTTGCATGCGTTATCCCAGTTAAATACAGATTTAACAGATTTTAGTGTAATTTTGCTTAGATTTGTATTTTAAAATTATAAATCTGTTTTAAAGGGTGTTGTTATGATTGAAATCCAAGAAGTCACTAAGTATTCGCAGAGTTTAAAAGTCTTGTATGTTGAGGATGACATTGATGCAAGAGAGATTACAACGATGCTTTTGGAGGATTTTTTCGATACTATCATTGTCGCACAAAACGGGCAGGAGGGCTTGGAAAAATTTCAAAAAGAGTCTATAGATATCATTATTACAGATATAAATATGCCCCACATGAACGGTCTGGAAATGGCAAAAAAAATAAGAGCCATCAACAAAGAAGTCCCTATTATCATACTTTCAGCCCATAACGAAGAGGACTTTTTTCTCCAGAGCATACAAATCGGCATTAACGGTTACCTTTTAAAACCCATTGATATGAAACAGCTCTCCAGTACCATCTTTCAGGTAACACAAAGATACAAATATGCGCTGCAGGCCAAACAGAATCTTCATCTCCTCAAAGAGTATCAAGAAGCAACAAACAACAGCGCTATCGTTTCCAAAACAGATACAGCAGGCATCATTACCTATGTCAATGATGCTTTTTGTGAAATTTCCGGATATACAAAAGAGGAACTTATCGGAAAAAATCACAACATTATACGCCACCCGGACAATCCCAAATCAATTTTTCAAGAAATGTGGGATACCATAAAAAATAAAAAAAAGATTTGGAAAGGCAGCATAAGAAACAGAACGAAAAACGGAAAAAGTTACTATCTTGATGCAACAGTAAAACCGATTCTTGATTTAGAGGGAAACATTCTTGAGTATATTTCATTGCGGCATGATATTACAGACATTATGCATCCGCTCAAACAACTCAAAAACGAACTCAAAAATGCCCATAATCCTTTACTGGTTTATATCAAACTTGAAGACTATGATGATCTTGAGGATTTTTATGATACAAATACGCTCTATATTCTTGAACAAAAAGCGCGAATATATCTACAGAATACTTTTGCAAAAAAATACAGTTTTGACAAAATATATCAATTGCAAAACGGAGAATATGCTTTTATACTTGATGCCAAAGAACACACCGACAATATAACATTATTTGTACAGGAGTTACAGGCACTGCAACAGCAGGTCCGCGATGATACCATTGCTTTTGAAGATCTTGAGTATGATATTGCAATTTTACTCACTTTCGCCTATGAAAATGACAAACTTTACGAATCGGTAAAACTCGGCATGAAAAAGCTTGTAAAAGAGAAGCAGCGTTTTTTACTTGCCAATAATTTTGCCTCCCAGGAGCAGAGAAAAGCAAAAGAAAATATAAGAACAGTGCATATGATTAAGGATGCCATTCGAAGTTCAAAAATTATTTCTTACTTTCAGCCCATCATCAACAACAACACACAGAAAATAGAAAAATATGAGTCCCTGGTGCGGCTGGTCAAAGAAGACGGTACAGTGCTCTCACCTTACTTTTTTCTGGAAACTGCCAAAAGAAGTAATTATTATCTCAAAATCACGAATATCGTCTTAGAACACTCTTTTACTGTTTTACGCCATTGTGAGGCAGATATCTCCATCAATCTTTCTGCCCTGGATATTGAACTGCTGAGTATGCGCAAAAAAATTCTCTCCCTTTTGCAAAAATACAAAGAGAGTGCCCACAGAATAGTTTTTGAGTTGCTTGAAGACGAACGGATCAAAGACTTTGAAACCGTCAAACAATTCATTGCAGAGATAAAGCAATACGGGGTGAAAATTGCCATTGATGATTTTGGAGCCGGATATTCCAACTTTGAAAGACTTTTGGAGTATCAGCCGGATATTCTCAAGATAGACGGGTGCCTGATACGCGATATAGAAACAAGCACCTACTCCCTTTCTGCAGTAAAAAGTATCGTTACTTTCGCAAAAGAGCAGAAACTGCAAACTGTTGCAGAGTTTATTGAAAATGAAGCTATTTTTCAGATAGTCAAAAAGCTTGGAATTGACTTTTCTCAAGGATACTATTTTGGAAAACCGGAGCCGTTGTTATGAAAAATATTTTAGTAATAGAAGATTCCCGTACCATAAACAATCTCATAAAAAAAGAGCTGACACTTCTTGGTTTTGAGATCTCACAGGCCCATACACTTGCCGAGGCAAAAGAGTTTTTGACGACACTGAAGTTTCAGCTTATCATTTTAGATTTACATCTGCCTGACGGAGAAGGTTCTGAGCTCATAGCCCATATACAGTCTTTGACAAAAACAAAAGTTATTGTCCTGACATCTTCTCAAGATGCAGATCTTCGCGAAGAACTGTTTCAGTACGGTATACTTGATTACATTATCAAAGATACCAATTTTTTATACTCTATTTCTGAAATAGTAAAAATAATTCACACAATCAGTACAAAAAAGAGAGATAAAATTTTGGTAGTCGATGATTCCCGATTTATCTGCAAACAGATCAAAACAGTTCTTGAACCCAGAAACTATACTGTGCACACAGCGATGAAAGCAAAAACAGCCTTTGATAAGCTCAAAAAAGAGGAGTATAATCTTATCATTTTAGATATGGAGCTCCCGGATATCCACGGCCTGGAATTTTTAAAACTTTTACGTAAAGACAGCCGGTTTTTGTCTATTCCCATTATTGTACTTTCGGGAACTTCCACGCCGGATATTATTCGGGATGTATTAAAAAACGGAGCCAATGATTTTCTAAAAAAGCCTTATGTGTTTGAAGAGTTTATCCTCAAAGTCGACCTGTGGATAGATTACTTCAAAAAAGAGAAAGAGTTGGCAGAAGCAAACTTTCAGCTCAAATACACAAATGACAACCTTGAGCGCCTTGTTTATGAAGAAGTTGAAAAAAACAGAAAAAAAGATGAAATTATGTTCACCCAGTCCCGCCATGCCCAAATGGGTGAAATGATAGCCATGATTGCCCACCAGTGGAGACAACCGCTCAATGCTATGGCAACGGCGGCAATCGTACTTGAACTCAAAGCGCAAAATGACAAACTTAATGCAGAAGAAGCAAAAAAAATCTCTGAAAAACTGCAAAACTATATCAACTATTTAAGTCATACTATTGATGACTTTCGAAACTTTTTTAAACCGCAAAAAGAAAAAAGAGTGACAGATTTTGAAAAAATTCTTCGTACTGTCACTGCTTTGGTTCAACACAGTCTCGAACAAAAAAATATACATTTTGAAAAAAAGATTACTGCACCCCAACAGTTTTTGGCCTTTGAAAATGAACTTGTACAGGTTGTGTTAAATATTATAAAAAATGCGCAGGATGCCTTAGTCCAAAACAACATTAGGCATCCGAAAATCACTTTGAAGATTGACAAAAACAGCTTACATATCATCGATAATGCAGGAGGCATTCCTTCACATATACAAGACAAAATTTTTCAGCCCTATTTTTCTACAAAAACCGAAAAAAACGGAACAGGCCTCGGTCTCTATATGTCAAGAATGATTATAGAAAAACACAGCGGAGGAAATCTTTCTGTCAAAAACACAAAAGAGGGTGCCGAATTTATTATAGAAATGCCTGTTTATGAAGGAGAAGAGAATGATACGCAATAGTCTCCTTGTTTTTCTTCTTGCTTTTTTATACTATGCAAGCGGAACACTCAGCCTCAGTCTTTTAAGCGGAAACTCGATTATCAATGTCGGACTTTTTGCAGCAGAAGGCATTGCTTTGGCGTTTGCCCTGTATTTCGGCAAAAAAGTCCTCCCGGGGATTTTTCTTGGACAGTTTTTCTTAGCCCTTGGCAATGAAATCTCATTTGCGGTATCACTCAGTATTGCTCTTATAAATACAGCCGAAGCCTACCTGGCTGTTGTTTTATTTAAAAAATTTCATCTCCGTGTCAGCCTTGAAAAATTTCGTGATATTTTTGGATTGGTTTTGCTGATATTTTTTGTATTGCAGCCTTTGAGTGCTTTACTTTCAAACACCGTACTGCTTATGGCACATTATATTTCTATTGAAAAGTTTTCGCTCTATCTTTTTTCATGGTGGTTTGGCAATGTAATGGGGCAGTTGGTTTTTACACCCTTTTTACTCCTCCTTTTTACAAACTTTCAAAAAATCCAATGGAAAGAATTTTTTCTCTGCTCAGGGCTGTTTGGTGCCTACGTGTATATACTCCAGATAGTATTTGGCATTGAAAACAGTTTTCTTCTTTTGAGCTTAACACTTCCTGTTGTCGCTCTCGCGAGTGCATACAAAGGCTTGGTATACGGAACTTTTTTCAATGTACTTGTAGCTCTCATTGCATCCTATGCGGTTTATCTGGATATTGGGGCGTTTACTCTCAACAACCATATAGACAATGTCATCAACTACAACCTTTTTATTCTGGTCCATGTCTCTGTAATCCTCACCATCGGAATGCTTGTTGAAGAGAGAAAGAGATACACGAAAACACTTGAAGAAACCATTGCCAAAGAAGTAAAAAAAAGCCAAGAACAGCAATTATTTCTCTACCAGCAAAGCAGACTTGCCCAAATGGGAGAAATGATTAGCATGATAGCCCACCAGTGGAGACAACCCCTGAATAATCTTGCCCTCATCAACCAACTGACAATTTCAAAACATGCCAAAGGAAAACTTGATGACAAGGCAATAGAGTATTTTAAAAGCCACTCTAAAAAACAGATAGATTTAATGTCTGACACTATAGATAATTTTAAAAACTTTTTCAAACAGGAAGATCAGATATATGCCTTTTCTCTTAAGGATGCTATCAATGAAGTTTTAAATATTACGGCCGATATTTTTAAGAATGAAGGAATTTTCATTGAATTTAATGCCGCACAGGATTATGAACTCTTTACAAATCCCAATGCCCTGAACCAGGTTCTTTTAAATATTCTCAACAATGCGAAAGATGCCCTGCTGCAAACAACACAAAATGAAAAAAAGATACAGATAACACTTGAAGATACCGGCACAGAGCTACTCATTGCCATACAGGATAATGCCGGGGGAATTGACGAAGCCATAAAAGACAAAATCTTTGACCCTTACTTCTCAACAAAACAGGAAAAAAACGGAACAGGTCTGGGTTTGTATATGGTAAAAATGGTCTTGCAGGAACAGTTACATGCTACAATAGAAGTTTTCAATACCCACGAGGGAGCCAACTTTGTTATCCGTCTGCCAAAAGGAAAAAAATAAATGAACTTAAAGAATTTTACACTTTTGTATGTTGAAGATGACATGCAGGCACAGGAACATATGAAGATGCTTTTAGCGGATGATTTCAAGGCATTTTACCAGGCATTTGACGCAGAAGAGGCTTTAGCTGTCTATAAAGAAAAAAAACCTGATATTATTTTATCAGATATTGTGCTTCCCCACTCAGACGGACTGACACTTTCCAAAGAAATTAAAAAAATCGACAAATGGCAACCGATTGTCATTCTCTCTGCTTTTGATGAAAGAGAAAAACTGCTTGAAGCGATCAATACAGGTATAGACTATTTTATTCCAAAACCGGTTGACATAGAAATGCTCTATGACAGACTCCACGCTATTGCCAGAAATCTTCAAAATGACATAGATGCCAAAAAGGCAAAAGAAAAAGAGCTCGAGGTCTTGTATGCGCTTGCACATTACGACACATTGACACAGGTTGCAAACAGACATCTCTTTAGTGTCAAACTCAATGAAACTGTAAATAAAGCACAACACTCCCATGAAAACTTTACTCTTTTTTTTATTGATTTGGACAATTTTAAAAGTATTAATGATCAATACGGACACTCAGCAGGAGATGCAGTGCTGCAGTCTGTCGCGCAAAATATAAAAAAAGTTATTCGCATCGAAGACACCTTTGCCCGCATAGGAGGTGATGAATTTGCTTTAATTGTAGAAAGTGTGAAAAAGATCTCTGATACAAAGAGTCTTACCGAGAAAATTATACAGGCTGTAAGCACTCCTATAGTATTTCAAAAGTATACATTTCACATTACATGCAGTATAGGCATAGCAGTTTACCCAATACAGGGCAGCTCAAAAGAGGCACTTTTACACAGTGCAGATATGGCAATGTATGCAGCAAAGAAAGAGGCAAAATCTCATTTTAAATTCGGCGATTCTTCTACAGCACCCACAACTCAAGGGCGGAGTTCAGATGTATAAAAAAAGCTATCTCTTTTTCATTGCCTTTGTAATCCTCTTGAGTTTTTTTCTCCTCATGCAGCTTAAAGAGCTCTCAAAACCTCAACAGATAACAACAAAAAATTTCTTAAATCAAAAAGAAAAAACATGGCTGCGTACTTTAAAGAAGCCCCTTACTGTCGGTATTACCAACATTCCAAACCAGGTTATCATATCTCCTGAGGGCAAAACTGCCGGTTTTTCTTTGGATCTTTTTCATCTCCTTGAACAGGAGTTGGGTATCTCTTTTAAATACATCTCTTTTCCTACATGGCATGCATTAATGGACGCTGCAAAAAAAGGGAAAATCGATATAGTTTTTGCAGCGCAAAAAACTCAGGAACGTCTGGGGTATCTGGATTTTACAGATGTTATTCTCACACAGCAAAACAAAATCATCACGCAGCGTGACAATTTTTTGGTTTCTGATATTGAGTCACTGCAGGCAAAGAGTGTTGCACTTGTTGACAAAAGTGCAATTTTTGCATACATTCAAAACAAATATCCCTCTATTGTGATAAAACCCTGCGAAACAGAGCTCAAAGCCCTGCAGGCTGTAGCAGCAGGAACAGCAGAGGCAACCATCAGTGAACCTGTGAGAGCGAGTTACTATATGAGTCAGTATAATATTCAAAACCTGCGGGTTGCCGGTGATTTGGACTACCTTTATCAACTTCGTATAGCAAGCCAAAGCAGTCTGCCTGTGCTTAATGTTATTTTAAGTAAAGCGGTGACCAATTTACCCCAACAGGAGTTGCAGTCTCTTTACCTGAAATGGGGCTATATTAAAGACAAAGAGCGTTATTTCGACAAGCAGACACTTATTTATTTAGCCATTGCCTTTGGAATTATTTTACCATTTTCCATTTACCTTTATTTCATAAACCTCTCGCTCGAACACGAAGTAAAAAGAAGAAAAGATGCCCAAGACAAACTACGCGCACTCAATCAAAACCTTCAGCAGCAGGTCAGACAAGAAGTAGAAAAACAGAGAGAACAGGAGTTGCACATGCTGCAGCAGAACAGACTGGCACAGATGGGGAATATGATGAATATGATTGCGCATCAATGGAAACAACCACTCAATGCACTTTCTATGCTTATGCAAACAGTCAGGCACAAGTACAAACAGTCTAAACTCAATGATGATTTTATTGAGTATTTTGACAAAAATGCAAAAAAACAACTCCAGGAAATGACAAAAGTCACAAACGATTTTATGCACTACTTTCGGCCAAAAGACAAGTTAGAATTTTCTATAGATGAAATTATCACTCACAGTATCAATCTTGTAAAACCGGTATTTCAGGCAAAGAATATCTCCATTACCTATGAAAACAAAAGTACAAAAACACTTACAATGCAAAGTGATATTCTCGGACAGGTGATCATTAATATTTTAAACAATGCCAAAGATGCATTAATTGAAAATAATATTGAAGATAAAAATATATACATTACACTGACACTGCGGCATAATCAGACTGAAATTATAATAGAAGATAACGCAGGAGGTATTCCTCAGGATATTATGAACAAAATTTTTGACCCTTATTTCAGCACAAAAGATGATACAGGAACAGGACTGGGGCTCTATATGAGTAAAATTATCATTGAAAACTACTGCGCGGGCACACTCTGTGTTCGCAATACCGACAAAGGTGCTCTTTTTAGTATTACTGTTTCTTAAGCACAAAGCTATACATAAGAATGGATGCAGCCACACCTACATTAAAACTTTTAATGCCCGCCTGCATCTCTATGCTGACAATTTCATCACAGAGATCCAAAATATCCTGTGCGATTCCCTGACCCTCATGCCCCATCAGAAGTACCCATTTGCCGCTTACATGTAAAGAGGACAAGGGAGTGGAATCCTCGGTAACTTCTGCGGCATAGACTCGGTAACCGGCAGATTTTAAAGCAGCAATCGTCTCAAAAATATCTTTATAGACATGTATGCCCAGCCTGTGCGCATAGCCCATAGAGACACGCAGAGCACGCCTGTTAAACGGATGAGGTGAGGATTTTGGCAAAAAATAACTCGTTACGCCAAGTGCGGCTGCACTTCTGGCAATCGAGCCTACATTTTCACTTGAAGTGATATTATCGAGCATGATGATACGCTCACCTGCCCCCTCTAAAGTAATATCATCAGGACGTATGCCGTGTGCCATGCAGTTATGATGTATCTTATGCCCGACAATCCTGCTCATCTCCTCTTTCGTTGTGAGATAGACTTTGGGAATATTTTTTGACTGCACAAGAGGCATAAATTCATCATAATACTCCTGCGTTGCAAGTATACTTTTATCTCCAAATCACTCTCAAGCAAAAGATTGACGACTTTCGGACTGTCGGCTATAAAACTTCTGTCACTCCGAAAAGCATTCTCTCTGAGTTCTTTGTAAATCTGCAGTTCATCTGTATTAATATTATCAATTTTTATAATCATTTCATTATTTTAGGATAAAATAACTTATGAACATACTTTTAATGGAAGATGACCCTGTTTTGTCCGATATTTTACTGGATTTTTTGCGAGAAGAGTGGCATGTGGATTATGCTTACAATGCGCAGGAAGTCTATGTGCATCTTGAAAACTCCAAATATGACCTGTTTATATTTGATATCAATGTGATGGGTCAAGACGGCATAGACCTCCTCAGAGAACTCCGAGCTTTCAGCAACAAAACCCCCACTGTTTTTATCACCGCCTACAGAGATACAAAACACCTGCAGCGTGCTTTTGACGCCGGTGCGCATGATTACATTAAAAAACCTTTTGAACTTGAAGAACTGCATGCCAGAATACTCAGTATCAAAAGAGTTTTCAATATTGAAAATAACAAGTTTATCATCCTGGATGACGAAACTCTATTTTACCCTGTGCAAAAAACAGTACATGTAAACAACAAAAAAATCTCTCTCACTGCCAAAGATACACTGCTCTTATCCTATTTTTTAAAAAACAGATCTCGCCTCATTACCAACGAAGAACTTGTGCAGAATATCTGGAACTTTGATTCGCTGCCCAGTGATGCTACGCTTCGTTCGCACATCAGAACACTCAGAGAAATTATAGGCAAAGAAAAAATAAAAACTGTTCGAGGGGAAGGGTATATTTTTGAATAAAATAACAAAAAAATCCTTCTACTCTTTTCTCTCTCTTTATCTTCTCAGCTCTTTTATGTTTTTGTCTTTGGCGGCTTACTGGTTTTACACATCTCAGGTAGCTATGGAAAAAAATGCCAATTTTTACAAAATGAACCACATCGCTGACATTGTCAGTGCCAAAGTCATTGATGCCCATATGCACCATAAAAAATTCAAACTTGATGCGTTTCAAAAAGAAGCTATCGCCCTTTTTGATGCACAAAAACACCTGTTATACGGGAGAGTTGTCCAGGCGGTTGATTTTTCAAAAGATTTTTACATGAAAGATGATATTTTTACTCTAATCACCCAAAGGACAGCCGGACATTTACATGTAAAGTACATTGTTGTACAAAGTGACGAGTGTGTAAAAAATATAGAAGTGATAAAAAACAAAATTGCCTATGCTGTCATTATTACAGCTTTTCTCATCATTGTCATCGCCGTCTTTTTATCCTATATTTTTCTCAAACCGCTCAAAGACAAAATGCAGGAGATAGAGGATTTTGTCAAAGACACAACCCATGAATTAAATACACCCATTACAGCAATTATGATGAGTACTTCAAGATTAAAAGCAAAAAAGGAGTATGATGAAAAAACGGTCAAGAACATCTCCATCAGTACAAAACAGCTTTATGACATATATGCATCACTCAGCTTTTTAAGTTTTGACAATGAGAGTGAAGAGGCCGTTTCTCTTCTGTTTGATGAAATTATCAAAGAAGATATTGCTTATTTCAGTGAACTTGTGGAGAAAAAAAATATTACTGTCCAAACCGATTTGCAAAACTGTCCACTTAAAATAGCACCGACAAAAGCAAAAATGATTATAAACAACCTGCTTGGCAATGCCATAAAATATTCTCATCCCAACACAAAGATAAAAATCACAACCACACACAACTCTTTTGTCATTCAAGATGAAGGCATCGGTATCAAACAAGAAAAACTGCAGCAAATTTTCACCCGCTTTGTACGGGCAAATTCCTATGCCGGCGGATTTGGAGTCGGTTTAAATATTGTCCAGAGTATCATAGAAGAGTATAACTTTCAAATAAACATAGAGTCCAAAGAAAATCTAGGAACCAAAATTACACTTACCTTTGTTTAATCTCTCAAATTTTCCTGCGGTTTGCAAAAGTAGTACCCCTGTGAATAGTCAACACCCATTTGATGCAATGTTTCATATGTCTCTTCATCTTTAACAAACTCTGCTATTGTCTTGATCTTCATTTTTTTCGCAAAATGCAAAATACTTTCCAGGGTTGCCATTTCAGCACCACCCTGATGCATATTCAAAACCAGAGAACCGTCAATCTTTATAAAATCTATATCAAGTTTTCCAAGATATGAAAAATTTGAATATCCTGTTCCAAAATCATCAATAGCAATTTTACATCCATACATTTTTACTTTTTTTATAAAATTTGAGACCTCATCAAAATTTTCTATCCCCTCGGATTCCACAATCTCTACAGTTACCCGCTCTCCGCATGCATACTTCTGCAGATTCTCCACCAAAGTCTGCACAACCTCTTGTGATTCTATATCTTCAAGTGTAAAATTGATTGCAAATGAGCACGCTGAATCAGCAAATTTTTGGAATACTTTTTCAAGCATAATCTTTGTCAATTGTGTATAGAGTTTGGCTTTTTTGGCATGTTCTAAAAAAAAGACAGGAGAAATAATCTTCCCGTCTTTTCCTGTAAGCGGATAAGCGCTTCATATTTAACAATCTCTTGTGTTTTGTTATCTACAATACCCTGATAGTATGGGACAAACCTGTCATTGTCAATCGCATTTTTAATCTTTGTTATTATTTCAAGATTTTCTTTGATACGGTTTTGCAGATCCGGATTTTCATTAAAAAATGTCACTTTTTTGTTTGTTCTTTTGTTGTCTTTTAAGGCAATATGGGAGAATTTGTAAATATCTTTCTTTTTTCCATAGGAGACGCCGCAAGAGAGAAACAGTGAGATGTTCATCCCTTCAAAAGAGTAACTGCTGTTTTGAAGGGTATCCAGAATTGCTGTAATTGCCTGCTTCGCCGTATTGTTTAATGTATGCTCACACAAGATTGCAAATTCATCACCACTTATTCTGTAGACTTTTTTATGGGCCTGCAACAGAGTCTGTGAAAAACTTTTTAGCACCTCATCTCCGACTTCATATCCAAAATAATCATTAATATCTGAAACCTGTCTATATTGATAAGAACCAAAGAGGCTTTATTCTCTCCGTTTAGCTTTAAATCGTGTAACAATGCCGTTCTGTTTTGCAAACCGGTAAGTTCGTCCATAAACTGATTTTTAATGATTTCATCTTTGTGCACAAGGTCCGTCACATCAATTCTAGCAGCGATATATTCTATAATTTTATCATAGGAGTTCAAAATAGGGGCAATAGTTGACTTTACATAATAGGCCTCTCCGTTCTTTTTTCTGTTTTTAAGCGTACCTTGCCATATTTTTTTATTTTTTATCGTATCCCACATATGTTGATAGATATGTTCCGGGTTGTCAGGATGTTTGATAATGCGATGATTTTTCCCGATCAGTTCATCTTTGGAGTAACCGGAAGCTTCACAAAATTTGTCATTCACATAGGTTATAATGCCATTGACATCCGTTTTGGAGACAATACTGTTATGATCCAAAATCATCTTATACTGCTTGAGTTTCTGAATTTCATCATGATATGGCAAGCTCAAATATTCACTCCTCTTTCATCAACTCTAAACCAACCTGCAATAGAGTATCTCTCTTTCTTGGAAACCAGAACTTCATGAGGAAACTCTTCGCTCAAAAATACAACCAGAGTATTTATAAGAGGCGCAACTGTTTGCATTTGTTATCATTTTTGTCATACATGACCAGTTCTCCCCATTTTGAGACGTATACTCTTCGTTAAGATAATAGACAGTCGTAACAACACGGTTTTTTGTACCGCCAAAAGCATCAAGATGTTTTTCGTAAAAATCACCTGCCTGGTATAAAGCAAAATGTGCCTCATAGTATTTAATCCCAAGATAAAGCTGCCGGTTCAAATAATTTTGAAGTCCGTTCATAAAATCCAGGTACCTGGCAGTTGGCTCATTCTCTGCATCTATCCAGTATATTTTATCTTTTCTGCGATTTGTATTGATCGTAGAGTGATGGGAAATTCCCGCCTGTTTGTATTGTCTGATATTTTGTGACATCTGTAAAAGTTGCTTTGCAAGTGCAGGTTCAAACACATTTTCTAAAATAATATAGCCGTTGTCGACCAGGGCATCTGTTATTTTTGAGTAAAGCTTTTTATACATGAAGGTATTGTAGCAAGAAGAGGACTCCCGTCAAGGGAGAGTCAGAGAAGAAAATTAGATAGGCAAAACTCTGATTTTTTTAGAAAGTTTTTCTTTTAGTGTTGATTCAATTGCATAGAGTGTACCCGTAGCAGATGAGGCACAACCGTCACATGCACCGAGATAGCGGATATAAATATCAATGTTGTCATCATTCTTTTTAATGTCTATGATTTCCACATTTCCGCCATCCATAATCAGGAACTGTCTGACGCTCTCATCAATGACAGCATCAACAGCTTTGATTTGCTGTACAAGTGTCATCTCTTCAAAATTTCCGCCGCCTGCACTCATCGCATCTGCAGCTGCTTTCATTTTTTCTGCTTCCATCTCTTTGCGAGTCTGCTCTAAAATGTCAACCAGATACCACTCTCTGTCTTCATGACCGCCCGGTTTGATACAAGACTTACAAAAACCGCCGGCTTTTGTATAGTCCGTAATCTCTTCAACCGTTTTGAGGTCATTTAGTTTAATAACTTCTTGAATCGTACCGAGTGAAACACGCGCACATTCACATACAATGATTTCATCTTCAAAACTCTCTTCATCTACACCAAGGTACAATGAAGCTGCTTTTTTAATAACATCATATGCCATTACCGAACAGTGCATTTTTTGCGGTGGAACTGCCGGAGTATCCGGATCATCACGCAGTGCTTTTTCCACATCAATATTTGTAATTTTTACCGCTTCCTGTACTGTTTTGCCAATACAAGCTCTGTCATTACATCACTTGATGCGATAGCCGTACCAAGCCGAATGATTTGAATTTTGAGTTTACAATTTTGTCTGTTTTTGGATCAATTTCCCAGTAGAGTCTTACTGCATCTCCACAACTCTCCGCTCCGAAATCTGCTACGATGAGCTTGTTTCCGTGTGCTTCAGCTTCTTCCGGTGTAATTTCCCCTTGATGCTGGGGATTGTTCATTAATGTAGTTACTTTATTTGAATACGCGTCCCATAGAGACTCGCCTAACATATCTGCTTTTGCCATACTATTCTTCCTTAATTTTATTTTATAAAATGAAGACGACCCTTCATTATTATTACGGGAAAGGAAGTATACCCTCAAGGGGTACCTCGATTCTTTTCCCTACGCTAACACTTGGTTTTGCTCAATGCAAAGCTCGCGCAACTCGTTGCTTTACCCTAATGTTTTTCTCTGTAAAATGAAGAGGCTCAGACCGTAGGGAGGATTCGCCCTCGGAATTTTATAGAGAAAAACATGGCACCACTTACTTATTAATGTGCCATGTGGTGAGGAATATGACACTCCCCGCTTCGCCGCCCGGAGTCGGTGCAACTTTTGCAAACGAACTCGATATAGCACGAAGTCTTGCCACCGCACTCTTAAAATGCTCTATGGTGTAGTCTATCTCTTCATCTGTTGTAAAACGCGAAAGTGATAGTCTGATACCTGTGTGTGCAAGTTCATTGTCAGCACCGATTGCAAGCATAACAGAGTTCGCTTCCAAATCTTCAGAAGCACATGCTGAACCTGTAGATGCCCCGATTTGACCGTTATTCAAGTCCCAAAGCATCCCTTCACCCTCAACACCTCTTATAGAAATAAGAATTGTATTTGGTGTACGGTTTTCACGGCTGCCGACAACAAAAGTATCACTGAGTTCCAAAAGTGCATCTTCAAGTCTGTCACGTTTTGCACGAATAGAAGCCATTGTCTCTTCAATGTTTGTTGTAGCAAGTTCGATAGCTTTTCCCATACCTACTATATAGGGAACATTCAATGTTCCCGAACGACGATGACCCATCTGCTCTCCACCGTGAAACAGTGGAGTCAAAGGCTGTGAATCTTTAATATAAAGTGCCCCGATACCTTTTGGTCCATGAAATTTATGCGCAGACATACTTAAAAAATCTACATGTACATCTTGTAAATCAACAGGAATTTTTCCGACTGCCTGAACAGCATCCGAATGAAAAAGAACCCCTTTTTCTTTACAAATCTCACCAATCTCTTTAATAGGGAAAATCATCCCTGTTTCGTTTGAAGCCCACATAACACTTACAAGTGCGGTTTTGTCTGTGATGAAGCTTTTTACCGTATGTGACTCAACAATACCCTCTTCATTGACAGGAAGGTAAGTTACTTTCACGCCCTGCTCTTCCAGCCATCTGCATGTAGCAAGCACTGAAGGATGTTCAACTTCTGTTGTAATGATATGGTCTTTTTCTCCATTGACAATTTTGTCAAAATAGATGGACTTTAATACCCAGTTGTTTGATTCTGTTGCACATGATGTGAATACGATATCATCATTGTCACTCGCATTGAGTGCTGTATAAACCTGGTCTATTGCTTTTCTCAGGTATGGATGTGATGCTGTACCAAACTTGTGAAGCGAATTGGGATTTCCGTAAATTTCACTAAAGAATGGTTGCATTACTTCTACTACCTGCGGGTCCGTCATTGTAGTAGCGTTATTGTCTAAATAAACTTGCATATTTTTACCTCTTAATTGGGTTATATTTTAAATCAGACTATTTTTGTCTTCTTTTACTTTTGACATCATAATAGTTTTGTCATTATGATTTGCTTAAGCCAAACTGAGTTTACATTTTGTTTAAGAATTCAAACAGCCAATAATAATGTTATAATAACAAATTAAGAAGGAAAAAACAATGTGTAATTTTAACAATCTAGACCAAAAGAAAAAAGAGTTTTTACATCTTTTTTTAACAAAAGCAGCCAAAATATAGGTGGCGTAAACTATTTACTTGCACTCATTGAAGCCATGCGTGCAAAAAAACCGCATCCGCTTATGCAAAAGAACTGCCAAATTGCTTCAAACAATACAATCATAAAATGGAACAAAGTAGTTTTTAAAGACAAAATAGATCTGATTCAAAATATTCTCGTTGCGCACAGAGAGGCTGAAGAAAAAGATTTCAATATCTTACACGGGACAAATTCAAAAGTAAAAAAGAACATCATCAACATGTCGCGGGCACTTGCACCTTTGAAGTTTGTCATCACTCCCCAAAATCCCAATGACGGAGAAGGTTTCAGTTTTACTGTTTTTGAAACGCTTGAAGATGATGTTATCGTATTTAACCCTGTTTTTATTGCTCTGTTTTTTTGTTCAACCGAATTTACTAAAAAAGCCATTAAATATCAAATCTAGCATCTCCTGAAATATCACTTTAAATCTCTTATGTTATAATCGCGAAATTAATTATATTATAAGAGGGTAACCATCATGGGGCAAACTATAACTGAAAAAATATTCTCACAGCATATCGGTCGTGAAGTCAAAGCGGGTGAAATTATCCGTTGCGATATTGATATGGTTATCGGAAACGATATTACTACACCTATTTCTATCAAAGCTTTTGAAGAGAGTGGTGCACAAAAACTGGCAAATCCGGACGGTTTCTCTATCGTTCTTGATCACTTTATTCCGGCAAAAGACATTGCATCAGCGAATCAGGCAAGAATTTCCCGCGATTTTGCAAAAAAACACCAACTCAAAAACTATTTTGATGAAAAGGATATGGGCATTGAGCATGCTTTATTGCCGGAAAAGGGACTGATTGTTCCGGGTGATGTTATCATCGGTGCCGATTCGCATACATGTACGCACGGAGCACTCGGTGCATTTTCAACAGGAATGGGTTCAACGGATCTTGCATTTGCTATGATTACCGGAGGGAACTGGTTCAAAGTACCCGAATCTATCAAAGTTGTACTCTCAGGCAAACCCGGAAAATATACAACAGGAAAAGATATTATCCTGGAATTATTCGTCTTATCGGTGTTGACGGTGCACTGTACAAAACCTTGGAATTTACAGGAAGTACGATTAAGCACCTTACGATAGATGACAGATTTTCTATGTGCAATATGGCGATTGAAGCCGGTGCAAAAAACGGTATCGTAGCCTATGATGAGATTACAGCAGAGTTTTTGGCAGACAAAAACCTCGCCCGCGCGCCTCGTATTCACTACTCTGACGAAGATGCCCAGTATGTTCAGGTTTTAGAGATTGATGTTGCAAACCTTGACCCCGTTATTGCCTATCCTTTCTTGCCGTCAAACGGTCACTCAGTCAAAAAAGCGGTCGAAGATAAAATCAAAGTGGACCAGGCTTTTATCGGAAGCTGTACAAACGGCCGCCTTGCTGACCTCAAAGTAGCCGCTGAGATACTCAAAGGACAAAAAGTCCATCCTGATGTTCGTCTCATTGTCACACCGGGAACACAAAAAATCCTGCGTGAAGCAAACCATTTGGGCTATATCGACATCATTGTCGATGCCGGCGGTGTTGTGAGCAATCCTACTTGCGGTGCCTGCCTCGGCGGATACATGGGTATTTTAGGGGACAATGAAGTAGCCATCAGCACAACAAACAGAAACTTTGTCGGTCGTATGGGCAGCCGCTCTTCAAAGTTACCTGGCAACTCAGCCGTTGCTGCCGCGGCATCTGCAATTACAGGGTATATTACAGACCCGAGATAATGATATATTAATAACAAATAAGGAACATTTTATGAAAAAAAGATTTTTGCTACCACTTTTATTGGCAGGGACACTGATTCAAGCGAGCGATTACAAATACGAAATCTCTCCAATGATAGGATACGATATCGCAGAAGGCAATCTTGGCATTAAAGATGACGGCTATTTTACAGGAGGCGTTGAAGTACAATTCAATACTTTAGAAAGTAAAATAAGCCCGGAATTTTCAGTATTTCATTCTCGCGGCGTAGATTATAAGTCAGGTGGAGATACACAAATTACCCGTGGTGCTTTTAATGGCGTGTATACTTTTGAAAAAACACATACCGTCATCCCTTTTGCAAAAATGGGTGTAGGCATTGAAAATATTTCTGATACAAACAGAAATAATGAAACCGGTATGTTTTTAGATGCAGGGGCAGGAGTGAAAATCCCTTTTACTCAAAACTGGGCGCTTAAATTAGAAGCTATTTATATGGCAAAAATTGCTTCAAACAATGCCGGAAATGCTGACAGCAACCTTGTAGGTCTTGTCGGTCTTACTTACTCTTTTGGTGCACAAAAAGCACAAACAATCCCTGAGGTTGTTACAATTGTCGAAGAAAAAGTTATCCTCATAGAAAAACCGGAAGTGGATAGTGACGGTGACGGCATTTATGATGCCCTCGACAAATGTCCAAATACTCCGCCAAACAGTACAGTTGATATAAACGGTTGCAAAATTTCTCTTGATGATGACCATGACGGAGTAGAAAATTCTTTAGACAAATGTCCAAACACTCCTGCAGGAACTCCGGTAAATGTAGATGGATGCCCTCAAACGATTAACTTAGACATTCATTTTGAAAACAATTCGTATGCAGTCAAGCAAACATCTCTTGCAAAAATAGACGCATTTGCAGACTTTTTGAAAAAATACAAAAACTACAGTGCTGAGATAGTCGGCTATACTGATAGCAGAGGAAGCGAAGCTTATAACAAAAAACTTTCTCAAAAAAGAGCCGATGAAGTAAAAAACTTCTTGTGCAAAAAGGAGTACCTGCTTCAAGACTGACAACGCTAGGAATGGGTGAGCTTAACCCTATTGCAAGTAATAAAACAGCTGAAGGTCGCGCACAAAACAGACGGATTGAAGCAAACTTAACACTCAACTAAATGTTCGATATTCCTGTGTTATCTTTGCAGGCGGCAAAAGCAGCAGAATGGGAGAGGACAAATCGCTTCTCCCTTTTGCCGGTTTCAGTACCCTGACAGAGTACCAATACGTCAGACTGGGTAAAATTTTTACAAAGGTCTATATCTCCTGCAAAAACAAATCAGTTTTTTCTTTTGATGCGAACTTCATAGAAGATAAAAAAGTTTCTTCTGTTTTCGCTCCTACTCTTGGGTTTGTCACAGTATTTGATACACTCAGTGCAGAAAAAATATTTGTTTTGAGCGTTGACACCCCCTTTGTCTCCCAAAGAGAAATAGAAAAAATCATACTTGCCGACAACTCTGCTTCTGATGCGGTTATTGCCAAAACAGATGAGGGTGTACAGCCCTTATGCGGGATCTACTCCAAAAATTTACAACCAAAATTTTTACAGATGCTTCATGAAAACAATCATAAACTTGGTTCTCTTTTAAAAAATTCCAAAACAAGCTATGTTTATTTTCCTGATTCAAAACCCTTTTTAAATATGAATCACCCTAAAGATTATCAAAAAGCTCTTGAAATTCTCACGCATTATTAACGGCACTTTGCTATAATAGTAAAAATAATTTAACAGAGAGCAGTTTAGTAATGAATTTAACGCATCTTGATGAAAACCAAAGACCTAAAATGGTTGACGTAAGTGATAAGAACAATACAACAAGAGTAGCAATAGCAAGCGGTATCATAAAAATGAGTCAAGATGCCTACGATGCCATAGTCAGCGAAAAAACAAAAAAAGGTCCTGTATTGCAAACAGCCGTTATTGCAGCTATTATGGGGACGAAAAAAACCAGCGAACTCATTCCTATGTGTCATCCTTTAAATTTAAGCGGCATAAACTGTGAGGTAGAAGAACTGACACAGCTTCCTGGATTTAAGCTTACAGTTACTGCGAAACTCACAGGACAGACAGGTGTTGAGATGGAGGCATTAACAGGAGTCAGCATCGGGCTTTTGACAATTTATGACATGGTAAAGGCTATCGACAAAGGAATGGTGATACAGAATGTTCAACTTGAATCTAAATCAGGAGGAAAAAGTGGAGACTTTAAACGATAAACTCAAAGACAAACAATTGGAACTTGAATATCCTTGTAACTGGTGCTATAAAGTCATTGCAAGTGAGAAAGAGGCTCTGCAAAATGCCATAAAAGAGGTCATTGATGAACGCTCACACAAACTTACAGACTCAAACAAGTCTAAAACAGGCAAATATGTCAGCATGAACCTTGATTTACTTGTTCATAACGAAGATGACAGAAAATTTATATATGATGCTTTGAAAAATCATCAAGATATTAAAATGGTACTTTAGGAGTAACCCATGGATCAAAATCAAACCCTGCAAACAAAACTCAAAGAAGCATACAGTCATAAATTTAAAAGTATAGAAAAAAGAATCGGACATGCATTGTCCGATGCAAAAGTAGATCTGAAAAACATCTCACTGGATGAGATGAAAGCCTTAACAAATACTTTTGTTGAAGAAGAAACACATACTTTGAAAGAAGAGGTTGAAAAGCTTTTGGAACAAAAAGAAGCCATCGAAAGAGCTTTGCACAAAAAATCAGAAGAGCTGCAAATAGCAAAATATGAGGTTTTCAATGCTATTGAAGAGCAACTCAAAGATGACAAAGCTGTTCATATGTTACATCAAATCAAACTGCAGTCCATTGATCTGTATGATATGCTCAGCGAAATGGTGGAATCAGCCATTATTACAGCACTGGAAAAAGATACAGACGGTGATGTAAACGAATCAATCAAAGAGGTTATAAAAGATATTACCTTTGAGTCTATAAAAGAAGGTTCTCTCAATACAATACGTGTGAGAAAAATCCTCTCCACAATTCTTGCAACGACTATAGAAGTTGCAGAAGCAACACCGACAAGAGCCCAAGAGATTCTCTCTGCCACACTCAAAGGTATGCGAAGCGGATTGATCAAATCTATTGACAGATTTAAACAAAGAGTTGCATTTATGCCTGTAGAAGCCAAACATATACTTATCGAAGACTATGATACTATCATAGAAGATTTGCATCAGACAGATACACTTTTTTCACAGATAATCATCACGCAGGCTTCCCAAAGTTCACAATACATTAAAAAAATCCTTCTCGAACTTAACAAAGAAATGCGTTATGATCTCGAAGAGCTTATTCTTATCTCCAAAGAAACAGCTGAAGTTATCAAAGAAAAGTTTTCTGCCTTTGCAAAAATTGCAGCCAAGAAAGCAGACAGTGCCCTGCATTCGCCAAAGGCACAGGAAGCCAAAAAAATGGGCATACAGGCATGGGAAGTTGCCCGGGCAGCACTTGGCAGTGCAATAAAGTCAGCCAAAGATGCGATGGAAAAAAAAGATAGATAAATTTCATCTTAAGATAATTTATTATTATAATTAACTAAAAAATAAATTTGAATGTTTTAATATAATTTTCTAAACTCAAATACAAAGGATTTACTATGATGTTACACCCTGCAACCGTACACTTTGCGATGGCTTTACCTGTAGTTGCTTCAGTTTTTGGACTTGTTTATCTTTACAGCAAAAGTGAAATGATGTCGAAAACTTCTCTTATAATGACACTTGCGGCAGCACTTGCAATGACAGTAGCCTGGTATACAGGGAATCAGGCCGGACCGGAAATTTTTGATTATCTGAGCAAAGCCGGTAAAGAAGAACTCCTGGAACATAAAGAGCTTGGGCTGTATCTGGCAATAGCAACGGGTATTATCGCATTGGTGCAGATAGTCGGATATAAAATGAAAAACTTTGCTGTGCAGGCATTGGCCATTCTTCTTTTACTTGCAGCAACAGCAACAACACTTTTGCAAGGAAAACACGGTGGAGAAATAGTTTACAACTACGGTATGCCTTTTAAAGCCTATATGATAGAAGATTCTCTCCATGAAGCAACAGCTAATGCTGAAGCCACTGAGGACTGTGATGAAAAAGTGGAAGCCTATGAAGACGCAATAGATGAGATTAGTTCACTTTCAGAAGAAGTGGATGCTATTTATGGCAATACACCAAAAACCCAAGAAGAAGATGATGACGAGTAGATAATGCAAAAGATTAATGAAGATGCAAAAAAAAAGATGCAAAAAGCATTTGAAAAATACAAACAGGACAAGAACTCTGTAAAAGAGTTCTATCCTTGCACACAAAAACTTTCAAACTGGCTTAACGAAAAGGCCAAATGATGCAAATACTATGCACTGACCTGTTTGAAAAACAGCTACAGGATATTTTGCAAAAATTCGCAAAAGAAGATTTTATGGCAACAAAAAACTTTAAAATGTATTTGGATACTGTAATAATCAATATTCCGACAAAAGCACAAAAATACAAGCAGTCTGTCTATTTTAATGATGAAAACATAAAAGACCTTGAGCACCAGGGATTTATAATACCGTTTTTCATTGACAAAGCCTCTGAAACCTATCTTGTGCTGGGTATAGTTGAAAAATAATTTTTATTATCTAATAAGTTTATGTTATTCCAAAAATAACCTGTACAAATATTATTTTTAGTTATATATGGAGAGTGTTTCAATAAGTAACCAATTAGTGCATTTTAGGTGCTAATATCACATTTTTGTCTCATTTTTTTGTATAATACCTTTTGCTATGTATTTATAATTTAAGCATACAATGGCATAATACAAATCAGCAATTATTTGTATTGCCTGGAAATTAATGAGATATTAAAAGTATTAAACAGAATAACAACTTACCAAGGAGAACATTGTGGATATAAAAAAATCTCAACAAGATGTAGAGTCTGCTACTGACAACAGTAACGACTCAAGTCTTGGCAGAAGAGACTTTTTCAGAAAAACAGCTGCATTATCTGTAACTGCACTTGCTGGAACTTCTCTGCTGGCATCAGAAGAAGCAGGCGATCCCGCTATTTTAGAACCTACACCGTGGGGAACAAAATGGGGAGATCCTGTAACAAAGAATCTTTACGGAATGCCATCCAAGTATGAGCATAACGTAACAAGAAGATACACGAAGCTCCTTGCTTCGGGTAACTTCAGAGCATCTATTGCGGTTACGCCTTTACAAGAGTCAAGCGGAATCATCACACCAAACGGCCTCTTTTTCAGTCGTTGTCACGGTGGTGTGGCACATATTGACCCGAATGAGCACAGACTTATGATTACCGGTTTGGTTGAAAAACCTCTGGTTCTTACTATGAAGCAGCTGAAGCGCTACCCAAGTGTAACACGTACTCACTTTATTGAGTGTCCTGCAAACGGCGGTCAAGAATGGAGAGGTCCACAATACAACTCTTTACAGTTTGCAAAAGGCTTTATGTCCTGTGCAGAATGGACAGGTGTTTACATTAAAGACATCCTCAAAGACCTGGGTGTAAAAAAAGAGGCACTGTGGATGCTTGCAGAAGGCGGAGACTCCTCAAAAATGGGTCGAACCATTCCAATGGAAAAAGTCTGGGATGATGCCATGATTGTATGGGGCCAAAATGGTGAAGCACTGCGTCCTGAACAAGGATATCCGATTCGTTTACTTGTTCCGGGCTGGGAAGGCAATCTCTGTGTAAAATGGCTAAGACGTTTAGACTTCGCAAGTGAACCTTGGTACTGTAAAGAAGAAACATCTAAATACACAGTCTTGAAACCAACCGGAAAGGCCATCCAACACTTCTATGCAAATGAAGTAAACTCAACAGTAACTTCTCCGTCTCCGGAAATTGACTGGACAGACCTGGAAGATGGTGACATAGTAGAGATAGAAGGTCTTGCATAGTCCGGAATGGGAACAATTACAGGTGTGGATCTCTCTTTTGACGGTGGAAGAAATTATGTTGAAGCAAAACTCAAAGGTTTGGTTCTTCCTAAATGCTGGACACGCTGGAGCTATATGCATACATACAAAAAAGGACAGGAACTCTTCCTTACTTCTCGTGCCAGAGATGATGCAGGATACATCCAACCGACAGTTGACCAGGAAATTCTTACTGTAGGTGTAGAAGCTGTGTACCATAGAAATGCAGTGGAAACATGGAAAGTTGAAAAAGACGGAAAGATAACTCACGTTGAAGTACGTTCTCAATTAGGGCGTAAAGCAAATGGCGAGTTAGTAATAGAAGGAAAAGCGTAATGATGTTTACATTAAATAAAAAATTATTAATTTCAATTTCTACTGCAGCTGTATTGTCACTGGGACTTTCTGCATGTGTGGAAAATGCTTCACCTGCAGGTTCAAATGTGCCTACAAAAGCTTCTATTGACGGTGGAGTAGACTATCCTGTTGTAAACGGAAAAACAGGACCATACTATGTCAATACAAATGCGCATAATGCAGATGTAAAATATGGCCGTACTCCGACAAAAGCGGAATATGATGAGTGGAATTCTGATGTCATGGCTGACGGTACCGGTTTACCGGAAGGTCAGGGAAGTGTAGAAGAAGGCGAAAATATTTATGAAGCAAAATGTGTCATGTGTCATGGTGACTTTGGTTCAGGCGGCGGTGGCTATCCTGCTTTATCCAAAGGAAATGCCTATGAATTGCATAAAACATTAACAAATCAAAGAATCAAACCAGATACTGACGGTCCAGTACGTGTTTTTGGTACATACTGGCCACAGGCAAGTACTCTATGGTGGTACATCAAAGATGCGATGCCTCATCCGTTGACTGACAGTCTCAGTGATGATGAAGTATATGCTTTGGTTGCATATATATTAAATGCCAATGAAATGGAAATAGACGGTGTGGAAGTTGATGATGAGTATGTACTTAATCGTGAAAAATTCCTAAAAATAAAAATGCCAAACAGAGACGGATTTGAACCGGATATCGCTGGTCCGAATGGTCCTGAAAATGTACGTAAGTATTATGCAAATGCAAAAAACTTTGGCGGACAGAAATATGATGTCAAAAACCCTGCATCAAGATGTATGAAAGACTGCCAGGAACCGACTGCGGAAGTTGTTTATATAAAAGGTGCCGGAATCAGTGACTTTCATCCGCCTTTGTCTGCAGTAAGAGATCTTCCAAAAGAGAAAGAAGAGAGCAGTTTTGATGCGAAAAAAGCATATGCTGCAAACTGCGCAATGTGCCATGACACAGGTGCTGCTCCAGCACCTGGGGAGAAGTCCGCATGGGCACCGTTGCTTGTAAAAGGAATGGATAAAGTATATGAAAATGGTTTAAAAGGGACTGATACAGGAATGCCTCCTAAAGGCGGTTCATCACTCTCTGACAAACAATTCAAATCAGTTGTTGACTATATTATCAACCAAAGTAAATAAACAAAAAGGATAAAATGATGGAAAGAAGAAAATTTTTAAGCATGACTTTAGGCGCACTGGCGTTAGCGGTTGTACCGGCAAGTGTAAGAGCAGAAGACTACAGAAAACTCAAACCGACTGTATGGACAGCAAAAACTGTTGATGATGCTATCAAAGCAATGTATGGTTCAAATGCATTAACAATGGAAGGTGTGAAACTTACTGCTCCTGATGTTGCAAGCAACGGTGGTGCAATTCCGGTTGATTTTTCAACTGACAAAGATGTAAAAACAATTTCTGTATTTCAAGATGCAAATCCGGAAGCAGCAGTACTTGTTGTAGAAACAAACAAGTACAGTGTAAACAAATATTCTATTAAAATCAAAATGGCTAAATCCGGTACGATAACAATCGTTGCTGAGGGTAAAGACGGCAAACTATACGCTGCTAAGAAAACTCTTGATGTTGCTCTTGGTGGATGTGAAGGATAATTCCTTCTCATTTTGATACAAAAAAAATAAAATAAATAAGGAAATACAATGGCTGGAATTAAAGTAAAAGCAAAATTAAAAGGCGGTGTTGTTAAAGTTAAAGCAATGGTTAAACATCAAATGATGACTTACAATATGGCAGAAAAGAAAACCGGTAGCAGAGATAACGCAAACTTTGTTACTCATTTAACTGCTACAGTCAATGGTGAGACTGTTTTAGATATGTCTACTTCACAATTCTTATCTAAAAATCCTATTTTCAAATTTCAATTTAAAGGAATTGGTAAAAAAGGTGATAAGGTTGAAATGTTAGCAGTTGACCTTAAAGGTAAAACTTACAAAGGCAAAGGTAAAATTAAATAATTTTACCCTCTTTTTTAAGAGCCAATTACTACATTGGCTCTCATACTCTCAATTTTTTACAACAACTACAACAAATACAAATAATGAGCAAAAACAGATGAAGAAAAACCTGCAGGGTAAAGTTCTGAAATTATTCATCACAAAAAATGATACAGATAAAACAAGAATAAACACCTCTCATATAGATGCCGACGAACACGGAATTCTAAATGACAAATTTTACAATAAAAATGATCAAAGAGCTATTTTAATTACCTCTATCCAAAGCTACAATATGGCATATGATACAAACATAAACCTATCAGACGGAGCACTGGGCGAAAATATTTTAATTGATATCAACCCCTACCATTTAAATACAGGGGAGACCTTTACAATAGGTGATACAACATTGGAAATAACACAAAACTGCACTCTGTGCAAAGGCTTGTCCATCATAAACCCAAAGTTGCCTAAACTGCTAAAAAACGACAGAGGTATATTTGCAAAAATAATAAGTGGTCCTTGCGTAATTAAAGTCGGAGATACAGTAAGTATTTGACTCTATTAATATTATTTATATAACAATAATGATAAAGTTACACAGTATAAATTTAATCCGTATTATGCAATAGAAAACTCAAGGAGACTAAGTGAAAAAGATATACACTCTGATAATGGTTGTTTTAGCAACGCTGTCTATTAACGGCTGTAATGCTACATCTACCGTAACACCTTCCAAACCTGCCCAAACACAGGATGTGCAGGTTTTTACAACACACAATACAAACAAAAAGGTTACTCCCAAAACAATAGAAGCTGCTTTTGATGCCATTGGACTGAGTGTTCCCGGAAACAATGATATGAATAAGCCGTTTAAAACCAGATTTGGTAAAGTGCATTATAAAACTTACAACCTTGCTATGTATATAAACAGCGAACTTACATATAAGATTATCAAGAAGTATCCAAAATTTGGTGCATTGACACCTTTAACTATGTCTATCTGGGAAGACAGAGACGGCAATATGAATATAGCAACCTTGACGCTCAACGGAATGTCAAGAGCGACAGGTATCCCGAAAAATGATCCGGATCTAATAAAATATGCTGCTTTGATACAAACAGGACTGAAAAAAGCAATGCCAGACGGACATTTTAAAGACTTAAATTACACTGTAAAATTTCCAAAAAAATCATTTGCAATTGATATGGCCACAGAAGTAAAGACCGACCTGCCAATGGAAGACTATATAGAAGATTTTGAAGCAGAATTTGAAGGCGAATTAGAACCTTTGGGATTTTTGTTTCCAAACTATACTAATCTGCAAGAAGAAATATTTGATGATTACGATTTTCATGAATATGATTTTTTTCATACATATTCCATTTGCAAATTTGATGTAATATACCCTGTTTCAAAACTTCATCCCGAAGCAGGTGCCTGGGCACCGTGTTCTTTTTATCTTTACAAGAAAAAAAATGAATCAAAGATGTATATGGGATTTTTGGGTGTTGAAAACTGGATAAATACACTCGACATACAAGACGAAGAATCTATCCGTCCGTTAAAAGAGGCCCAGGGGATGATTGTCAAAATTTTAAAAGAAATGACAGAATAATTATTACAACTAAAGGTATTTTATGAATTTAAAAAGTTTTTTACTAGACTACGGAGAAAGAGTTCCGGGTTATGATGTAACCGTCATTAACGAGCGTGAGGCAAGAGCTGCTGCTGGCATACTTGGCTTGCTGGGAATGCTTGTAATTTTTATAGGAATAGGATTTGGACATGTCATCGTAGCAAGAGTCTACTTGACATTTTTGTTTATTGACTTTACAGCAAGGATGATTTCTCCCAAATACTCGCCCTCTTTACTGCTGGGAAAACTGGCTGTACAAAATCAAAAACCGGAATATGTAGGCGGACTCCAAAAACGCTTTGCCTGGACTCTTGGCTGGCTGATATCTTTGCCTATGATGCAATGGTTTGTTCTCAACTGGGATATTACTTTTTACAAAGTACTCATCTGTGTACTGTGCCTTGCATTAATGTTTCTCGAAAGTGCTTTTTCGATATGTGTAGGCTGTATGATTTACAAGTTTATAACAAGAAAAAGTCCAACACTCTGCCCGGGCGGAACCTGTGAAATGCGAATAAAAGAACCTATACAGAGATTTAATCCTATACAAAAAGCAGTAGCAGGTATAACAATCATTGCCCTTATCAGCGGTATTTATCTTGCTTTGGCAAAATTAGAACCAAAGACATTTTTCGGTGCGTTTCTTCATGAAGCCGTCTTAACAAAACAACAACTCCAAAAAGAAGAAGAATTAAAGTATCAAAAAGCAATGGAAAAAGAATTTGGAGATGATGATTTTTAAATATTATTTATAATATTTAATGACACCATCCATTTTTGAACCCATATTGAGCAGTATCATATCAGCTATAACCAAAGCGGCCATTGATTCACATACAACAGTACCGCGAATAGCAACACAAGGATCATGCCTGCCTTTGAGTGAAAAATCAACTTCTTCATTTGCTGTTGTAACAGTATGCTGCTCTTTGAAAATAGATGGCGTTGGTTTAAAATAGACATTAAGCACTATATCTTCCCCGTTACTGATACCACCGAGTATTCCACCCGAATGATTGGATTCAAATCCATTTGCACGTATCTGATCATTGTTTTGAGAACCGTGTACCTTGGCACTCAATACACCATCTCCAATCTCAACAGCTTTTACAGCATTAATACCCATCATAGCATCCGCTAAAACAGCGTCTAGTTTATAGTAAAGAGGCTGCCCCAAACCTACGGGTGTGCCTTTGATGACTACACGCGAAACACCGCCGACAGAATCATGCTCCTCTTTTGCTTTAAGTATTGCTGCTTTTTGTGCTTCTTCTTTATTGGCATCAAGTGCATAAATTACACTTTTCTTCGCACCTTCATAATTAAAATCTTCTGCCTGTATGCCTGCAACTTCACTGATACCGCTAAGCACTGTAATACCAAGCTTTTGAAGCATTAGTTTTGCAATAGCCCCTGCTGCTACTCTTGCAGCAGTCTCTCTCGCAGAACTGCGCCCCCCGCCTCTGTAGTCTCGTATACCATATTTGTGAAAATAGGTAAAATCTGCATGCCCGGGACGAAACACATCTTTTATATTTGTATAGTCTTTGGATTTTTGGTTTGTATTGTATATAACCATTGCAATTGGAGTACCTGTACTTTTTCCCTCAAACACACCGCTTAAGATTTCAACCTTGTCTGCTTCTTTTCTGGCAGTTTCAAATTTACTCTTTCCGGGTTTTCTTCTGTCAAGTTCACTTTGAATATATTCTTCATCAATATTCAAGCCCGCCGGAACACCATCCAAAAGGCAGCCTAATGCTTTTCCGTGAGACTCACCAAATGTTGAAAATCGTAATTTCATTCCAAAACTGTTCACTTTTTTTCCTTATTTAACATATCTACAGCAACTCTCGCTGCCTCTTGTTGTGCAATTTTTTTACTCTTTCCCTTTGCTCTGGCATACTCCTTGTCTTCTATAAATACACCCACTTCAAATTCTTTTTGATGATCAGGACCACGTGATGCCAAAACTTTATACTCCGGCGTTATCCCGAAGCGGGCCTGTGTCAATTCCTGAAGTGTTGTTTTAAAATCACGGAACAAAGAATCCAAAGAGATCTCATCATGATTTTTTTCTATTAAATCAATGGCTATTCTTCGTACTTCTGCCAAACCGGCTTCCAAATATATTGCACCCATTATAGCTTCAAAAGCATTTGAAAGCAGAGAAGATTTTTCGCGTCCGCCATTATTGTCTTCAGCATTTGAAAGCAGTATATAATCACCCAGATTCAAAGCCCGTGCCAGTTTGTCAAAACCTGTTTCATTGACCAGTGATGCTCGGATTTTGGAGAGTTTTCCTTCATCAGATGTCCGAAACTTTTTAAAAAGATACTCTCCGACCACAAGGTCCAATACGGCATCACCCAAAAATTCCAATCGCTCATTATCGTAGGGCTGCTTATAGCTTTTATGTGTCAGCGCTTCGATAATGAGCTTTTTGTCACGAAACTCATATCCTAATTTTTCTTCCAATGTCTTTATATTTTTATGCATAAATACCTTCTCCTCATTGTGTTAAAGCCTCTTTGGCTTTTTGCGCCGCTTCTTTTGCCAATACATCGCATCGCTCATTTTCTTCATGACCGTCATGTCCCCGTACCCATATGGCATGAATCTTATGCGGTTTTGCCACTTCTATGTATTCTTTCCATAAATCAGGGTTCTTTACTTTTTTAAAATCTCTTTTAATCCAGTTTTGCAACCACTCATTGATTCCTTTCACCACATAAGAGGAGTCAGAAATTATATCGACCTCACAAGGCTCCTTTAGAGCACGAAGCCCTTCTATTGCACCTTTGAGTTCCATTCTGTTATTTGTAGTATGGAGTTCCGAGCCCCAAAGCTCTTTTTCACTTTTACCATATCGCAAAATAACACCATAACCTCCAGGACCTGGATTTCCCAAGGCACTGCCGTCACTGAAAAGAGTTATTTTCTTCACTGAATTCCTTAGCGTAATCTTTACTTAAACTGTACTCCACTCTTGCTGTATCTATCGCATGACATGAACTGCAACGGCTGAAAGCAAAAGGATATGTCCCTTTACAGTTATCACACACATATTCAAAACTGAGTGTTGCATTTGATTTTCCCTCAAGTTTTATCAACACATCAAGCTCAAATATACTGCTGTTGTATGCAAGTTTCACATCACCTCTTGCAGTATAAAGTTCCCGCAGATAGCCATTGTCTGTAATTATATCCAAATTCAAATCTTTTGAATCACATCGCCAGAAGAGTTCTGTCAAAAGTTCGCTTTTAGAGATGTCAATATTTTTCCAGGCAAGTTGCGGATCTACCTGAAAAATATAATCAAATATCAAATAAGCCAGACGATGAGCATTTTTATATATCTCCAACAACTTCTGGACTTTTTCTTCTTTTGTCATATTCGGCGAATCAAGAGCTTCCAAAACATGCAGGTATGCACGTTCAAGAATAACATCTTCTTGAAGTTCATCCAACGGCTCTAAAACTTCCAAAGCGGATTTATAATCTTTCATGTACTCATACACAAGAAGCAAATAATGCAAAGCTTCCGGTGTACGGGGATTCTTTTTCAGAATTTCTAAAAAAACCTGCTTGGAACGTTCTAAAAATCCTGCTTTAAAATATGTTTTTCCAAGTAAGAACATTGTTTCTCTCGTATTTCTTTTATTTCCGAGTTTTAATATTTCATTATATATCTCTATACTTTTTTCATAATCACCGTTTTTATAGTATGCACTCGCAAGAAGCAGCCATGATTTTTCTGACAGCCCTCCTTCAGCTATTAAAATTTTCAATTCGTTATGTGATGGTAAGGTACGAAACTGTTCCAAAAATTTACTTATTTGTTTAGAGTCCTCTTTTCTTTTATATCTCCCCCACCAATAAGAAAAAAAAGTAATTATAAATATAATGGTAAAGAAAATAATAATGGAAAAAAGAGGGTCTCGAAACTCTATAAAAAAAGTATTCATGAATTATATACCACCAATCCGTAATCATTTTTCAAATTATAAAATATTGCATCCGAAGATATTTCCAAATCTTTGATTTTCCCTAACTGTACAATGGAATTTTTGTTCACTTTAATTCCATATTCTCTGAAAAATCTTTTTACATTTACAAATTTTACATCTTCGACAAACTTATACTCAAACTCTGTATGAAGTGCCATTTTATCACTTACGAACAAGTGTTCATTTACATGTAACTGATCTGATGCATATTTAATTGGCAAATACCCCGAAAGATCTGTTAGAATATTTTCAACATGTTCATGTTTTTTTGGAAGTGTCTGTTTTTGAATAAAAATATATTTATTATTCAATTTTAACGTTGGAGTGTTTTTCCAATATTTATAGGCAGGATTAGAAATCCCCAGTTTTACATAAACCTCTTTCCAAAGCCAAAAAGAGTTTAATGTATTTGGAATATATGACAAAATTAAACTCCTTGTGAACTAGTATAAATATTATATAATATTTATTTAAATAAGTATATTAAGAAGCTTCATTGCCAAAGCTGCAACAGCTGCTAAAGAGCAGCTGTTACAAACTTAGTCACCACAAAACCGCCTATAACCAGCCATGCAAACATCGCACCGGCAGTATACAGCGGTGCCAAACCAAGCCCTTTGAATTTGGAAAAGATTGTTCCCATACCCAGTGCTGTCATTGCCATCGTTAAAAGAAAAGTATCAATTGTATTGATAGTATCAACAATAGTATGCGGTACCAAATCTAAAGAGTTAAATCCGGCCATACCTATAAAATATACTGCAAACCAAGGGATAACAAGCTGTAATTTACCGCCAGATTTTCCCTCTTTTTTTGCCTGCATAGACAAATAAATTCCCAAAACAATAAGCATTGGTGCAATCATAATAACACGAGTCATTTTAACAATCACTGCAGAGTTTGCCATAATTTCAGGTGCACCTGGAATAGAAGCAGGCACGGCTACAACCTGTGCCACTTCATGAATAGTTCCACCCGTATAGATACCAAACTGTTCCGGAGTCATATGCAAAAATCCTGTTGCCGGCTCAATAATTGATGCATACAAAACAGGATACAAAAACATAGAAATTGTACCAAAGAGCACAACCATTGAAACCGCTACTGCAGTTTTATACCCTTCTGCTTTTAAAACAGGTTCTGTTGCAAGAACTGCTGCAGCACCACAGACAGAGGCACCTGCTGCTGTAAGCATTGATGTGTCTTTATCCATCTTAAACGCTTTTATACCTAAATATGTTCCCAGTAAAAAAGTCGTGGAAAGCATAATAAGTGAAACGGTAAAACCACTGAGCCCCACATCCATAATCTGCTGAAATGTTATACGAAAACCATAAAATACGATTGCAAAACGAAGAATCTTTTTGCCTGAAAACGTAATACCGGTTCCCCAGGCACTCGGAATATGGTTATGTAAAGTATTTGCATAAAAAATACCTAATACTATACCGATAACAAGAGGAGAGATGCCAAGTGATTTGACAAATGCAATTTGCGCTATTGATGTTGCAGCAGCTGCAAAAATTGCAACAAAGATGATACCTGAAACAGTACCTTTTCTATTTTCTTTTGAGAATGCCATAGTTATTACCTTTTATTATAAATTTATAAATAGAGGCGAATTATAGCAAATTTTATGCTGATGAGAAAACAAATTATTTATTTGCGAAGAATTTGATAGAAATCACACCATGGTGTGATTTCTTATTATTAAATTTATTTTGAGTCTAAAAGAACATTCTCTTTAGGAAAGACGAAAATTGTATGTCTCATTACAGAAATAAGTTTGCTAGGCTTTCCGTCTTTATCCAAAGCATATGCATGAATAGTAATAGGAATAATAGTATCCTTGCGTTTGTCATCAACCAACATCTCTGTTGTTCTAAGTGTTACAATTTTTTTCTTTTTAACACCAGGTACCACTCTGAAAGGTTTTGACGGTTTTACTATTTGAATTTTCCCTTCCATTCCTTTTGGAGGAATAACTTCAAAGAAAAATTTCATTGGTTCATTCTCAGTATTTTGCAATAAAAAGACATAAGAGTTTTCAACTGCAAATTTATTATTTGCAAGATGTTTGACAGAATAAAGTCTTGTCTCTTTATTGATATTTAACAGCATATGCTCTTTTGTCGTACTCATATATCCAAGTGCAAACATAAGACCCACAAGTAAAACCATATATGCTATGATTTTTGGACGGAAATATTTTGTTTTTCCCTTTTTCTCAGCAATCTCATACTCACTTGACCATGTCACGAGTGATGGTTTTCCAAGTTTACCCATAACTGTTGTACAGGCATCAACACATTCCAGACAGTTTATACATTCAAGTTGCAGTCCCTCACGTATATCAATATGAGTAGGACAGACTGTTACACATTTTTCACATGTCGTACATTCGGCATTTGGTTCTGCTGCTTGCAACTCTTTTTGTTTTTCAAATTTTTTATGGTGATGCTCGTCATAGATATGTCCGCCTCTGTTAAAGTCATAAATCGCCATAACTGTGTGTTCATCATAGAGTACTGACTGTACACGGGAATATGGACAGACATAAATACAAAAATTTTCTTTTAAAAATACAATGTCATAAATCAAAAATGCTGCAATCCCTACAACAAAACCAATCATCGTCAAATGCTCTCCAGGATTACTTAAATACTGAAAAAAGGTCTCCGGTGGAACGAAATACCACATAAAATCGGCTCCTGCAATCAATGCAAGCACAGTCCATATCATAACAGCTATCGCTTTTTTTACTTTGTTTTCAGGTTTTGACATATCCGGTTCTTGCTGCTTGTTTCCGATACGTTTTCGTAAATGCAATAATTTTGTTTCAATCAAGTCACGATAAATGACACGAAACACAGTTTGCGGACATACCCATCCACAAAAAACACGACCGCCTAAAACTGTCATACCAAATATAGTAATAAAAAGAAGCATCAATAAAAATGGCATCAAATACAATTCTTGCATATCAAACTGCACAAAAGCAAGGTCCAGTTTCATTTTGTCAAAACTCAATAAAAAGAAGTGGTGTCCATTGACTTTAATCCATGGCAGCACCAAAGCTACTATTGTCGCCAACGCATAAACATAATAGCGTTTAATTCTCCAAGGGGTAGGTATCTCTATACTTTTTTTCTTTTCACTCATCTATTTCTCCTATTAAATTAATCTGGACATACTATTGTATTAATAACCTGAGCTTCGGCATCTTCTTGAGTATGCGTCAGCAACGAACCCGAAGCTATCTGTTTTAACTCTCTTGATTCAATGTAATCTTTTAGTGAACTTCTACTGACATTTAAAAGACGTGCCATTTCACTTACACTTTTTTTCTCTCTTATATACTCTATAATCTCATTTAAATAAATATCAAACTTAGAACTGGATCTGCTTCCTTTTGGTCTCCCTATCATTCTTTTAGCATCATTTTTCAATTTTTGCCGGAGTTGATCCATAAGCCCTAAAATCAACATTGCACTACTCTCTTGTGAAATTATAACAGAGTGTTTTATAATATGCACTTTATATTTATTTTTCAACAAACAACTTACCATTTGAATTAAATCTTCCATATTTGTAGTTAAAACCCAAACATCATATATAAGCAGTATAGCTTCTTCTTTAGATTGAAAATAAGATGTTACATTTATGCGATCTTCCAAACGTTTATTTTGCGATATGTAATCTACAAATTCATCATCAACAACAAGATTATTAGTCGTTGTGTAAGAATTTATATATTTCAACTGTTCATGTGCAGATAAAAAATTTTTATCCGGACGGATATAGGCAATAGTCATTTAACGATTAAACCTCTCTAATAATTGATTTTCATCGTCATTATACACTTATTTGACGATAAAAGTCAATATTTTTTTTTATTATTTCGTCATTTTAGCATTTCTCGAACTTAAAAAGTGAAATTTAGACTGATAATACAGCAAATTTTATATCCAATAATGTTAAAATAATAAAATATTTAAATAAAAAGATTTTATATATGACAACAAAACAATACATCTTGGAAACTATCAAAAAACGCCCGCTTATCATCGATGGGGCAATGGGTACACAACTCCAGCAACGTGATGATCAAATTCCAAAAGAGGCATGGGAAGGGAATGAGGGATGCAATGAACTCTTAAATGTTACAGCTCCTGAAATTATGAATGATATCTTTCATGCCTATCTGACTGCCGGGGCTGATTTCATCACAACCAATACCTTTGGTTCTTTTTCCTGGGTTTTGGATGAATACAACATCGGCCACCGTGCGTATGAACTGACACGTGCCGGAGCCGAACTTGTCAAAAAACAGTGTGAAGCTTTTTCAACACCCGAACATCCCCGTTTTTGTCTTGGTTCTATCGGACCGGGAACAAAGCTCCCCTCACTCGGACATATCACCTATGATGAAATGTATGCAGGCTATACTGAATTTTGTATCGCGCTTATAGACGGCGGTGTGGATGTTTTTCTCATTGAAACTGCCCAGGACCCGCTGCAGATAAAGGCTGCTTTGCATGCCATTCAGGAAGCCTGCAGACAAAAAGAGGTCGAAATCCCCATCATGGTTTCTGTGACCATCGAACTCAGCGGAACAATGCTTATAGGAACAGATGCCGAAACCATTGCCACCATTATGGAGCCTTTTGATATTCTCTCTCTTGGTTTCAACTGTGGAACAGGACCTGAGCAGGTACTCAAACATGTCAAAACACTCAGTGAACTCTGGGGCAAACCAATCAGTGTGCATGCCAATGCCGGTCTGCCGCAAAACCGCGGAGGCTATACATACTACCCGATGGGACCTGATGAATTTGTAGCACAACAGGAGAAATTTTTAGAGTATGACGGCGTAAGCTTTTTAGGCGGCTGCTGCGGAACGACACCGCAACATATTCGCGCACTTGTCGACAAGGTCTCGAGTGTTGTTCCAAAACCGCCATCAGGTTCACAGCAAAACTCTATCGCGTCACTCTTTAATACCGTACCGCTTATGCAGGAACCCGCACCGCTGCTTGTAGGTGAGCGTTCCAATGCAACCGGTTCAAAAGCATTTCGCGAACTGCTTTTAGCAGAAGATTATGAAGGAACACTTTCGGTTGCACAGCAACAGGTACGTGCAGGTGCGCATGTGCTTGATGTCAATGTCGGTTTTGCCGGACGTGATGAAACAAAAGATATGACAGAAGTCATGGCAATGTATGCCCAAAAAATTGCCCTGCCGCTTATGCCCGATTCTACCCAGACAAAGGGGCTTGAGACTGCCCTCAAACATATCGGAGGCAAGCCGATTCTCAACTCTGTGAACCTCGAAGACGGTGAACCGAAATTTGATGCGGTCTGCCAGTTGGCAAAAAAATTCGGAGCCAGTCTTGTCTGTCTGACGATTGATGAAAAAGGGATGGCAAAAACCGTTAAAGACAAAATCAGAGTAGCAGAGCGCATTATCGACCTCGCAACAAACCGTCACGGCATCAAAAAAGAAGATCTGGTTTTTGATGTACTCACTTTTACTTTGGGTTCCGGAGATGAAGAGTATTTTGATGCAGGGATTAACACTATTGAGGCAATTCGCCAGCTTCGACAAAAACATCCCGAAGTCGGAGCCATCCTGGGGCTTTCAAATATCTCCTTTGGACTGGACAAAGATGCAAGACCCTATTTGAACTCTATGTTTTTGCATCATTGTGTTGAGGCGGGACTGACTTCTGTTATTATCAATGTAAAGCATATTATTCCCCTGAACAAGATTCCCAAAGAAGATCAGGAAATTTGTGATGATTTGATTTTTAACCGCAAACCAAACGGCGAAGCGCTCTTTACTTTTATAGAACATTTCTCCTCCAAAGAAGCAGTTGACAATGATGCGGTAGATGAAGCCTATCTCAAAATGAGCGATGAAGAGAAGATAGCCAAACTGCTGATGGACGGGGACAAAGACAGAATGATTCCCCTTGTGGAAGAGGCTCGTCACAAAATTGCTCCTGAAAAAATCGTCAATGAAATTCTTATAGATGCCATGAAAGTTGTCGGCGAACTTTTCGGTTCAGGACAGATGCAGCTCCCTTTTGTGCTCCAATCGGCGGAGACAATGAAAAAGGCCGTTGACCATCTCAAACCCTATCTGCCAAAAATTGAAAAAGAGACTGATACCACACTGATACTGGGAACCGTCAAAGGAGATGTTCATGATGTCGGCAAAAACCTTGTCGATATCATTCTCTCCAACAACGGCTACAAGGTCATCAATCTTGGTATAAAAGTAGAACTTGACAACTTTCTTGAAACATTGGAAAAGTCAAACGCACAGGCTCTTGGTATGAGCGGTCTTTTGGTAAAATCAACACAGGTGATGCTTGAAAACTTAAATATTTTACAGGACAAAGGTATTAAAATTCCGATTCTTTTGGGTGGTGCGGCACTAACACGTGCTTTTATAGATGACTTTTGCCGACCTGCATATGATGGACCTATCTTTTACTGTAAAGATGCTTTTGACGGCGTTACCGCTATGAGCCGTATAGAAGCGGGTAATTTTGATACCAATCTGCATCCTGATGCACCTGAAATAGAGCGTAAAGAAGTCAAAGAGGTTATTATCCCGCCGTTGTCTGAAATAAAAATGCCTTCACGGGATGTGCCCGTACCGACACCACCGTTTTGGGGCAGACGCGAAATTAAACTTACCTCGCAGCAAATTGAAATGGCTTTTGAATGGATAAACCATAAAATACTTTTCAAATCCCGCTGGGGCTACTCTTCAAAAGGCATGAGCAAAGAAGCCTATCAAAAACAGCTTGACGAAGTCGTTTGGCCTGCCTATGAAAAACTCAAAAAGCGTTTTATTGAAGAAAAACTTTTTGAGCCGACCATACTCTACGGCTACTGGCCATGCAGAAGTGATGATACCTCCCTTTTGATTTTTGATGAAAGCGAAGGCTGGTTCAAAGAAGAAGATATCAACCGCGAACCGCTTGAACACATCATAGGACGTGCCAAAGAAGTTTTTACCTTTCCCCGTCAGCGAAAAAAGCCCCACCGCGCACTCAGTGACTTCTTTCATAATGACAGACATGATGTCATCGCACTTACCTGTGTGAGTGCCGGCAGTAAAATCAGTGATGCGGAGCGCGAAATATATGACAGAGGCGATTATACGGAGTATTACCAGTTTCACGGACTGGGGGTTGAACTTGCTGAAGCCCTTGCCGAAATTGCCCATAAACAAATACGCCTTGATCTCAACATTGCAAAAGATGAAGGAAACACTCTCGCCGATGTACGCATGAACAGATATCAGGGAAGCCGCTACTCTTTTGGCTATGCGGCCTGCCCTGACTTGGAGCTCAACCGTCCTTTGTTTAATCTTTTAAAACCGGAAGAGTTTGGAATTGAACTGAGTGAAACATTTCAAATACACCCCGAGCAGTCAACTTCGGCACTTGTTGTATACCATCCTGAGGCTACATATTACAATGTGTAGCCGACAGGTATTTTTGTAAATCAGGAACCTATTTCTTCTTTCTTCTGCTCTTTATCTGCAAATACTTTTGAAGCATTGTCCCAGTTAATATGTGCCCAAAAAGCATCCAGATATTTTGCTCTTTCATTTTTGTAATCAAGATAATAGGCATGTTCCCAGACATCACATGTAAACAGAGGCGTTTCATGATGTAAAAATCATCTCAACTATTCCACTGCTTAATAAACTACTGCAACCAAAAAACTAAAATTATTTTAAATAGACCCCTATCATTTTATTCTTTGCCATAAAATTTGTTCCGTAACCCAGCAGCTCCCAAAAATAATACTTTAGCGGTCATATTTTGTTAAATGATTAAACTTAATCACCTGGTTTAACACCTTTATATAATCCTCTCCCATTTCAGAATACTTATCCAGACCCTGTGTTATTTTATAGGGATCATCATACTCTAAACGCAGTTGACGAAGCCTGTGATATGCCTTTCCTGTTGCAATCATCTCAAAATAGGCACGTATAGCGTCTTCCAGTGTATCAAATTTTCTTAGCCATATCGTCTGTGTACCACCTCTTTTTCTACCTGCGGCAATACGTTTTTCATTTAAATGGGAACTCCACATTCCAAAAACATTGTTTGCCTCTTTGAAAAATCTCGAAGTAGCCCATGAACTTTCCATAGCAGCCTGAGCCAATACAATGCTTACAGGATGCGGTTTCAAACGTGCCAACAAATCCTCATCACTTGTCGCCTTATATTTTTTTTTCAAGAACTCAATCTCTTCTCTGTTTTCTTTATTCGCGATATCTTTTGCAATTCTTTCATATCTTTGCATCAGTTCATTATGTACTTTACTAATAACAGGAACCAGCAACATCAAAAATCTCTTTTTTTTCTCTTTTACAGACAGCTGATGTGTAGCTGCCCTCTTCTTGCTCTTTTTAATAATGAGACGCTCATCACTCAAAACAAGCAGAGATGGGCTTATACACAACATAAAAACAAATTTTATCACTTCTCTTTTTTTCCGAAATATTCATAGTCCATATATTTTATCCGATTTTTAATTTCAAAATACCTGGCAAAAAATTTTGTTATGGCATATACACTGGCAATTGCTATAATCAGCACTGTAATATTAGCCGATACCCCCATAATAACTGCCAACTGATAAAAGAAACAGCTTGCAAAGAAAAATGCAGTTATCTGCAAAAATAAAAAAAAGATCGGTAATATTTTTGATTTTTTTCTTCTGTCATGCATATTTCTTTTCTCCTCTTCATTTTAAGCACACTCCATACAATACCAATCCCAACCATTGTAACTGAATGAAAGTAAAAGATATATAAATATCTTTTACTAACCTACCTTCTTCTGTATGAAAGAGCCTCAAGCATATGTTCTTTTTTAATCAAACCCGATTGAGACAAATCTGCTATTGTCCGAGCAACTTTTTGAATTTTTTTTATACTTCGAAATGACAAAGCAAACCTTTCTATGGCAGTCTGAAGTATTGTATTGGATGTATTATCCATCTTGCAAAATCTCTCCATATCTTTATCTGACAGATGTGCATTAAATACTTTTTGTCCACGTTTTTGGCAAAATATATGTGCTTCAATAACCGTTTTGTGCATTTCTTTTGATGAAAAACTTGGACAATCATTGACATTTACATTTTGCATCACCACATTTAAATCTATTCTGTCTAAAAATGGTTCAGAGAGACGGTTTTTGTATTTTTGTATTTCCAGATCACTGCACCTGCACTCTTTGTGTGAATCTAATAAATTTCCGCACGGGCAAGGATTCATAGCACCTACAAACAAAAACTTAGCCGGATATTCTACCTTTGAATTGACTCTTGAAATTCTTATTTTTGCATCCTGCATTGGTTCTCTGAGTGATTCCAAAACAGCTTTTGAAAAATGCGGTAATTCATCAAAAAACAGTATACCGTTGTTTGCAAGCCCTACCTCTCCTATTTTTGCCTTATGACTGCCACCGCCAAAAATACTTGCCGGTGTAGAACTGTGATGTGGATTTTTCAGTGTTCTGTGAGGTTTGAATTCCGGTTCATACCCTTCTAAAACTTCAAGCTTGGCAACATCCAGGATTTCACTCTCTGTCATGGGCGGAAGAATATAACGGAGTCTGTTTGCAATCATACTCTTCCCGCACCCGGGACTGCCTTCAAAAATAATATTATGAAACCCTGCCGCGGCTATTAAAGCCGCTCTTTTGGCAATTTCTTGTCCTTTGACATCGATAAAATCTTCTGTATACTCTTTTGTATAATAATACCTTTGTCCCTCTAACTGATAATACGGATAGCCAATTTCACTTTGTTCTATATTTGGCGTTGCAGTCTCCTGATTTTTCAAAAGACTGACAGCCTCATTGACACTTTTAACTCCGTAAAATGAAACATTTGGAATTTTTGACAGCTTTTGCAGTGATTCGTACGGCACAACAGCTTGCGATATAAGCCCCTGATTTGCCAAAGAAAGAATTAAAGGATAGAGCTGAATATTTTCTTTTACACTTCCGTCCAGCCCCAGTTCACCAAAGACAAACCAGCCGTTCAAGTCTGCATCACTCTCATTCAAAAGTATGAGCAAAGCCATACTCAAATCGAACTGTGAACCCGATTTTGCAAGTTCAGACGGAGCCAGAAGAAAAGTAATTCTCTTGGGAGGAAAAGAAAAATCATTGCTCAGGAGTGCAGATTTTACCCGCTCTTTTGATTCTGTAATAGCAGTCGATGCCATCCCTACTATAGAAAAGGACGGTAGTCCTTTCGTCAAAGTTGATTCCACATCAACGACTTTGGCATCTATTCCCTCATATGTTGCACAGCGAACTTTTTTCATTGAATCAACCTTCTTCTAGTTGCTTCTATCTTAGCTGAATGCTTTACATGTAAGGAATAATATGACAAATTGTCATTTTATTTGTTGTTTTTTTTCTCTTTTTGCATTTTTTTATACTCTTTTTCAAACTTCTTTCGTCTTGCATAGGAGAGTTTGTCTATAAATAAAATACCTTCAAGGTGATCCATCTCATGCTGAATAGCTATAGCCAAAAGCCCATCTGCTTCGAGTGTTTTTGTGTTCCCGTATCTGTCTTGATAATTTATAATAATATTTTCATATCGTTTAATATCTTCATAAAACTGGGGAACACTCAAGCAACCTTCTTGATAGGTTGTTTCTCCGCTTTTATGCGTCATAACCGGATTGATAATTTCAAGCAGGTTTTCAGGAGGCTGCTCTCCATCTTCATCAGGAATATTTAAAATAAGTGCCCGAATCGGATGTCCAACCTGAATCGCTGCAAGGCCTATACCGTTTGTGCTTATCATCAAAGGGTTCATGGCATCGAGCAATTCATGCAAAGAATCATCAAACTCTTTGACTTCGCAAGATTTTTCTCTTAGTTTTTTATCCGGATATTCTACTATAGTTAACTTCATCTCTTAAAAAATTTTCCTGCTTTTTATGATCTCAATGAGACAGCATAATCACTGTTTTTATCTTCATACGCTTTTTGGATACCGTCCATTGCACTGACTACAATCTCTTCAACAGAATTTTCAGGATTTACATCTGTCACACCGATAGAAATTTTTAGATGAATTTCTCTGTCTGCCAAAAAGAAATTAGAGTTTGAAACCAAATCACTTAGTCGCTCACTTGCCTTTTGGGCACTCTCTATATCTGTATGCTTCAGCAGCATTGCAAAGACGCCATTCCCGTAATGTGCCACAATGTCGCTTCGTCTTGAAGTTTTTAAAAGCAGTCTTGCAATTGTTCTGGTCATCAGTAAAACCGCCTTATCATTGTTGACGCTTTTCTTGAGCTCACGAGAAAGTTCTATCATAATAAGAGAACTTTTATGATTAAACTCTTTAATAAGCCCAATTTCCTGCTCAATTTTTGTAAGCAGATAACGTTTGTTATAGACTCCGAATTGATTGTCAAATATTGTCTCATTCTCAACATTTTTAACAATTTTAGCTGTATCATCATAGATTGTTTTCATTTGAGAGCTTTGTGTTTTCAAAATAGAATTCAGTTTGGAAACATCCCCCTCTAAAATACCGATTATATTCACAGCCTCTTTTTCACTAGGTACATTACTGAGCTCTTTTTTTCTTTTTTCTAAAATTTTTATCATTAAAGACATATTTTTGTACAGGTTGGCTGTTACCGTAAGAATATGCTTGATGGAACTAAATCCCTGTTTAAGATTTTGTTCCAAAACAATAGTATTTTCATCATCATTGTTCTCTTCAAGTTCCAAAATAGAGTGTATCTGCTTCCGAAGATTTTCGCTTTTATCTTCCAAAAGTCTGTCAAAATAGAGTGAAAAGTTATTGGGAGTAGGTGGTAAATTGTCTGCAATAAGTGCATTTAAAACCTCTTTTGCATAAATTTCAATATCACTCGAAGAACTCTCTAGATCCAGTTTTTTTATGACAGTTGTCTTTGCATTAGAGTTTTTCTGTACTTTTGATTTTAATCCACCTGCCATATTTTCTCCCTACTCTTTGTCGTTCTTAACTAACACTTCATCAATCATGCCATAATCTTTTGCTTCTGCAGCACTCATAAAGTTGTCACGATCTGTATCTTTTTCAACTGTTTCAATGCTTTGCCCGGTATTTTCTGCCAAATTGCATTGAGTTCTTTTTTCATGCGAAGAATCTCTTCTGCCTGAATTGCGATATCAGTTGCCTGACCCTGTGCACCGCCTAAAGGCTGGTGTATCATGATTCTGGCATGAGGCAATGCATAGCGTTTGCCTTTTTCACCGCTTGAGAGCAAAAATGCACCCATAGATGCAGCCTGACCGATACAAATCGTAGCAACATGCGGACGAATATAGTTCATCGTATCAAAAATAGCCATCCCCGCAGTCACAACACCGCCGGGAGAGTTAATATAAAAATAGATATCTTTTTCGGGATCTTCTGCTTCAAGAAACAAAAACTGTGCAACAATAGTAGATGCCACAGCATCATTTACCTCTCCGCTGAGCATCACAATTCTGTCTTTTAAAAGACGGGAAAAAATATCATAAGAACGCTCACCGCGTCCTGTTTTTTCCACTACATAAGGAATATAGCTCATGGCTTACGCTTCTGACTTTTCATTCAAGAGAGCAGTTAACACTTTGTCTTCCACCATTGACATTTGAATTGCCGGAAGATACCCTGCCTCTTTATAATGTTCATATGCCTTTTGCGGATCTTGACCCATTTGCATTGCTTCATAGTAGATAGTCTGCATCACTTCCTGCTCTTCTACTTTTATACTCATCTCCTGTGCCAACGCATCTATAATGAATGTCGCTTTTACACTTTTTACTGCATCATCACGAAAGCTTTCACGAAGTTCTTCTAGTTTTTCAGGGTTTTCTTTAAGCTCTTTGATTTCATCTTCACTCATTTGCGATGCTTTTTTGTTGACAGCCATATCAATTTCCTGATCTACGACAAACTCCGGTAAATCAAAATCAATTTTTTCAACCAGCGTCTCTAAAAGTTTCGGTTTTAGCTCATCATTGTAAAGTTTTGCAAGTTTTTCCTGCTCAAGTGCTTTTTTTACTTCTTCTTTAAGTTTTTCCAAAGTTGCATCTTCTTCACCAGGAAGCAGTTTTTTTGCAAGCTCATCATCTATAACAACCTCGTCTTTTACTTTAATACCGTTTACTTTTACTTTAAATTCGGCATCTTTTCCTGCAAGTGTGTCTGAACCGTAGTTTTCAGGAAAAGTCACATTGATTGTAACTTCTTCATCTCTTTTTACGCCAATCAACTGATCTTCAAATCCTGGGATAAACTGTCCCGAACCGAGTTTAAGCTCAAAATTCTCTGCAGCACCACCTTCAAAAGCTTTTCCGTCTATAAAACCTTCAAAGTCAATAACAGCAGTATCACCCTCTTTCATTTTGCGGTTACGCTTGATGTCAACCAAAGGCGCTTGATTTTCAGCGATTTCCTTAATTCTCTCTTCAACCTCTTCATCTGTCACTTCAGGTTTTTCAAAATCAGGAACAAAAGATTTTACATTCTCTAAATTTATTTCAGGACGCATAGCTATTTTTACGGCTACCTCTATTTTATCATCACTTTTCTCAAATTTAGAAATAGTCGGCTCACCAATCAAAGATGCACTGTCAATGTTTAACTCTGTCAAGCCTTTTGCAAGAACTTCACGAAGTGCTTCTGCTTCAGCATCTTCAACAAGTTTTTCACCATATTGCTTTTTGATAATAGCAACAGGAACTTTCCCTTTACGGAAACCTTGAACATTCGCAGTTTTAGAGAGTTGTTTCGCAATTTTTTCTATCTTTTCATTCACCTCATCTCTTGAGATTGTTGCTTCAATTTGAGCATTTGCACCATTAATTTTGTTTGCTTTGATTTCCATCAATTTCCTTTTATCTGTATTGTATACACCATTATTTTGGACAATCATACCAAAAATGTGCTTTTTTTGCGATTAATTTTTGCATAAATTTGGTTTGAAATTTAAAATAAGCAGCCATAAAACGGCAAAATCTATCATCACATCTGCAAAATTAAAAACAGCAAAATCAAATCCGCAATGCCAGTAGACCATATCTACAACGCCCTCATGAACAAACCTGTCATAAATATTGGAAAACGCCCCTCCAAGAAGTATGCCCACCGGTAAAGCGTAACATAGCTTTTTTAGGTACAGTACATATATCAAAACACCACTTACAAGCAAAAGCTGAATATACTTTAAATACTCATTCAAAAATGCAAACATTGAAAATGCAACACCCTTATTGTAAACAAGTATCAGATCTATACACTCTGTATAATAACGAAAGCCCTCAACAAAGAGACTTTTAATATTTTGATCGATGATAAATACACCTGCGATACTAAAGAGCAATATCGCTGAAAGGCGTAACATTTTATTACTGTTATTCATTGAGCGCTTTTTTAAAGAATTCTACGATTTCATTCATTTTTTCATTCATGATATCAGCTTCTTTACACTCCAAAAGAACACGCAGTTTGTTTTCTGTCCCTGAGTAGCGGATCAAATGCCGTATTCCTTTCTTCTCTAAAGCATGCAACTTTTCATCCAGAGAAGTAATTTCACTTAAAGGCTTTTTTCTCTTTACATGTAAGTTCACAAGTTTTTGCGGATATAAAGGAAATGGTCGTAAAAGCTCTGAAGCTTTTTTCTTTTTATCATTCAATAAGGCAAGTAGCTGAAGTGTTGCTACAAGTCCATCTCCGGTTTTTGCAAAATCACTAAATATAATATGCCCACTTTGTTCCCCGCCAAAGTTAATGTCCTGCTTTTTCATAATTGCCAAAACATGTTTGTCTCCGACATCTGATCGAAAAAGTTTCAAACCATTTTCTGACATGTAATCTTCAAGCCCCTGATTACTCATGACAGTCGTTACGATTCCTCCGCCTTTGAGCTTGTTTTGCTTATGTAGGTAAACGCCAAGTGCACCCAGAAGATGGTCACCATCTACTGCTTCTCCAGTTTCATCTACAACAACAAGTCTGTCAGCATCACCGTCAAGTGCTATTCCCAGATCGGCTCTATATCTGACAACACTCTTGCATAAATCTTTTGTATGCAAAGCACCGCAGTCTTCGTTAATGTTGAAACCGTTTGGTTTGTCATGCAGTACAATCACTTCGGCACCAAGTTCTTCCAAAACAGTCGGGCCTACTTTATAAGCTGCACCGTTTGCCGTGTCAAGCACTATACGCATTCCCTGCAGTGTCATATGCACAGGAAAAGAGTTCTTAAGCTGTACTATATATCGCCCTATCACATCATCAATACGTTTTGCTTTTCCTATTGCCTTGCCTGTAACCTGGGAGTTATTAAGAAGTGCATCGTTAAAATATATATTTTCTATCTCTTTTTCTGTCTCACTTGAAAATTTATCCCCGTGGGCGTTAAAAAACTTAATCCCGTTATCTTCATAAGAATTATGTGAAGCAGAAATCATAATCCCCGCATCACAGCGCATATTTTCTGTAATGTATGCTATGGCCGGTGTAGGCATAGGACCAACCTGAATGACATCATACCCAATAGCCGTCAATCCGCTTACAATAGCATTCTCTATCATGTAGCCGCTTCTGCGTGTATCTTTTCCTACAAGTATTTTATTTGTAACTGCCGACGATTTCAAATAAATCCCCGCAGCCATAGCAACCTTCATAGCAACCGAGCACTTAAAAAAGAACCTGCCTCGCCTCGTACGCCGTCTGTGCCAAATAATTTCATATTCACTCCACTCAAAATATTCGATTTGCCGGTTTACTTGCAAGATTTAAAAAAAGAGACTCAGACCAAAGGGAGGATTCGCTCTCTTTTTTTGAAGCTTGAAAGTAAACATTCAGGACAATTTCAAGTATTTTACCACCCTTTAACTTAATTTTAATTATTTTTAAGGTAATATTTCGCACTTAAATTCCAAAAAGGACTCATTAAATGGCAAATCACAAGTCATCAATTAAGAGAATTCGCCAGACACTCGTTCGTACCGAACGTAATCGTTTCTATAGAACTCGTCTTAAAAATATCGTAAAAGCAGTTAGTTCAGCAGTTGAAGCTGGTAACAAAGAAGAAGCACAGGCAGCATTTAAAGTTGCAAACCAGCAAATTCACAAATTTGTAAGCAAAGGTATCTTGAAAAAAGAGACTGCTGCAAGAAAAGTAAGCCGTCTACACAAATCTGTAAACGCAATATAAGGCTAGCAACAAATGTTAGCAGATAAACTTACACCGTTTATCAACCGCTATAACGAACTTAGCGAATTGCTAAGTTCACCTGACATCACCTCTGACATCAAACGGATGACAGAACTTTCCAAAGAACAGTCTTCCCTTTTACCGATCGTTGAAAAGACAAAAGAGTACAAAGCACTTTTAGAAGAAATCAGTGACTCAAAAGAGATGCTCTCAGACCCGGAAATGGGTGATATGGCAAAAGAAGAACTTAAAGAACTTGAACCTCAGGTTTCCGTTTTGGAAGAAGAGATAAAAATGCTCCTTCTTCCAAAAGATCCCAATGATGACAGAAATATCATTGTAGAACTTCGTGCCGGTGCCGGTGGAGATGAAGCGGCAATCTTTGTCGGAGACCTGTTTGATGCCTATACGCGCTATGCAGATTTAAAAGGCTGGAAAATAGAACTGATGAGCACTTCTCCTTCAGATGCAGGCGGATACAAAGAGGTTATAGCACTTATAAAAGGGGAACAGGTTTACAGCAGGTTGAAATACGAAGGCGGTACACACAGGGTGCAACGCGTGCCTCAGACAGAAAGTCAGGGCCGGGTACACACCTCTGCAATCACAGTTGCAGTTATGCCTGAGGTTGATGATGTCGAAATTGAGATTAACGAGAATGATTTAAAAATTGATGTGATGCGTTCATCAGGTTGTGGAGGGCAGTCTGTCAACACTACCGACTCGGCTGTTCGCATTACTCACCTGCCTACAGGTCTGGTTGTCACTAATCAGGATCAGAAATCACAGCATAAAAACAGAGAAAAAGCGATGAAAGTCTTAAAAGCAAGACTTTATGACCTTGAGATGCAAGAAGCGCAGGCAAAAGACAGTGAGGCTCGTGCTACACAAGTCGGAACAGGCGACAGAAGCGGAAGAATCAGAACATATAACTATCCGCAGAACCGTATCAGTGATCACAGAATCAACTTGACACTTTACAGACTCAATGAAATTATGAGCGGCGGACTGCTTGATGAAATCATCGAGCCGCTTATTGCAGACCATCAGGCAAAAATTGTAGAGGCTGCAGGGCTCTAAAGGGCTTTGCTTTAACTTCGTTATTAAAGCTTGCAAATAGCTTTACAAGCTTACATGTAAAGCCGATGCAGGTACCGAAACCCAGAATTCAATGCTTATTCCGTTAAGTTTCATCAACTTTTTCGGAACCCAGACTTCAGTCTGGGCTGAAAGTGGCAGAAAAGTTGCAGCAGTCGGCACTGAAGTACCGATTCCTAAAAATATACATGTAAAGCTCAACGCTCCCTCGGAACCCGTACGTTCTATGCTAAAGCCTCAAGCTTATAAGCTTTACATGTAACCTAGCAATCTAAACTTCCCACTCTGTTTCAAAAGTTTTTTTCACACGCCCCTTAAAAGTAATCGTTTTTTCATTTACACCCAAATAGAGTGTATCGCCACTTGTCGGATAAACCTCAATATTGTTTTTGACTTTGCCCTCTTTGTAAGCTCTGTAAAAGCAGGCAGCCATTCCTGTCCCACAGGCCAATGTTTCATCTTCCACACCGCGTTCATAAGTACGGACTCTCAAATTGCCGCTTTCTACATGCATAATATTGACATTTGCATTATAAACATAGCGAAGTTCTCTTGCCTCTTCTGTGTCAAAATCTTCTATAGAGTCGGTATATCGTACCAAATGCGGCACACCTGTATTTATCAGCCACCAAGAGTGTCCGCCAAATTCTATACCGGTTTCAAGAATCTCAGGAGCTGTCAGTTCGCTTGTCACCATAGCATTTTTGGGAGTATTTTCTTCGACTTCTGCGCCAATAACACCGGCTCCTGTCATAAACTGCATTTTTGCAGGTGCAAGGTTATGATTGTACGCATAATGGGCACATGCCCGACTGCCATTTCCGCACATATCCGCATGACTTCCGTCAGAATTATAAAACTCCCATTCAAAATCATACTTTTCATGAGGCACGATGACTATCAGTCCGTCTGCTCCGATGCCCTCTTGACGATGGCATAAGACTTTTGCAAGCTCGTTGCGCTCTTGTTTTTTATCATCATGAAATATTACAAAATCATTTCCGTTTGCACTGTATTTGCTTATTTTCATTTTTTGTATATCTCCTTTATCTTCTCTACAAATTGCTCTACCTCATTTTGCAGATGTTTGAGATTTTTTGAATTGTCTATAATCCAGGTCGCTTTGTTTTTTTTCTCATCAATCGGCATTTGTGAAGCAATTCGCTTCAAAGACTCCTCTTCTGAGTAACCGTTACGTTTCATAAAACGCTCAAGTTGAATATCTTCAGGAGTATAGACTACAACACTCTCTTTTATATCATAATTGGAATTTTCAAAAAAAAGCGGGATATCTATAAGATAGGGGAATTGAAATTTATCCTGCTTTTCACTGCGTTTTTCTATTTCAGCCTGTATTTTAGGATGCAGATACGCTTCAAGTGTTTTTTTCGCGGCAGGATGAGAAAAAATATAACTTCCTAACTTTGTTCTGTCTACTTTTGTACCGTTTACATACTTACTTCCAAAAGTTTCTATCACCCATTCTACAGAGTCATCGAGAATTTCATGTGAAATCGTATCTGCATCAATAACCCGCATTCCGTTCAGTGCCAACAGTGAGGCTACTGTACTTTTTCCAGTAGCAATACCGCCTGTCAGTGCAATAGCATACTCATAAGCCATTAGTTTTTAATAATGCCCAGATACTCTTTTCTCACATTGTTTCCGGTAGCAAAAGCAGCAGGATGAATATCACAGTTGTAATATTCTAAACCGTCAAGAAGATCTGTTCTTTGTAAAATTATATCTGCTGTTGGATGATACTCTTTTGATGCCAAAAGAGCTGTTTTTCCATTACCTAAGTTATATGGCATAATGATTTTTGCATATTTGCCTAAAATTTGCATAATTCTTTTGTTTTCAGGTACATCATCCAAAGAAGGGTGCGCTGTTACCAAAAGTCCCTCTTCGTTTAACACACGATTAAAATGCGCTAAAACTGCAGCATCTGTCTCAAGTTCTGAGATCACTACATCATATTTGTCATCGGCAACCTCACGGAGCAAATTTATATCTGCTGAAATTACATCACAATTAATATCATCATATTTATATTTTTGTATCTCTTGCACAAAGCCTGCCGAGTTTGAACTGATGATTAAAACATTGTTTGGCTCTTTATGTGTACACAATGGCACATGCACCATCATTTCGTTATATATAAAATCTTTCATTCTTAAATTCCTGTTATGGGCTTTGCCCGTAGATTAATTAAAAGCGATTTTAGCATATTTGGATTAATTTTACTTAATATCGCTATAATTACATAATATTTATAAAAACTTAAAGGTATAAAATGGATTATAACAAAATTAGAAAGTTTTGCAGAGTGTTTCGCATTGCACTTGGTCTTGCTCTCATTATTGCAGGCTTAATCACAGGCATAGTATGGTTCTATCTTGGACTTATTCCTCTCATTGCGGGCTTGACTAACTTCTGTCCACTTTGTATCATTTCAAAAAAATGTGATTTACCACAAGATTCGGAGTCAAAATAATGAGTCAAATTTCGTATAAAGACGCGGGTGTAGATATAGATGCAGGAAACAGTTTTGTAGAAAATATAAAACCTCTTGTCAAAAGTACAAAAGTTCCAGGAGTCCTTGGAGGCATCGGCTCATTTGCCGGTGCCTTTGAATTGCCAAAAGGTTTTAAAGAGCCTGTCATGCTTGCGGCAACCGACGGTGTCGGCACAAAACTCAAACTTGCCATTGACAGCGGTATTCACAATACCGTAGGTATTGATTTGGTTGCAATGTGTGTCAATGATTTAATCTGTAACTTTGGAACTCCGAGTTTCTTTCTTGATTACTATGCAACCGGAAAACTCGATGTAAATGTAGCAACCAATGTCGTTGCAGGCATAGCAGAGGGATGTATCCGCAGTGAATGTGCACTTATTGGAGGAGAAACAGCTGAAATGCCGGGAATGTACTCCGAAGATGACTATGACCTTGCCGGTTTTGCAGTCGGTGTTGCAGAAAAATCTGAAATGGACAGAGTAAGCTTGGTTCGTGCAGGACACAAACTTATAGCACTTCCAAGTTCCGGACTGCATTCAAACGGTTTTTCTCTTGCAAGAAAAGTGCTCTTTGAAAAAATGAACTTAGATTTCAATGATGATTTCAACGGTAAACCGCTGATAGAGACACTTTTAGAGCCGACAAACATCTATGTGAAAACATTCAAAGCACTTAAAAACGAGATAGTAGCTATGGCACATATTACAGGCGGAGGCATTGTAGAAAATCTTCCACGTGTACTGCCTGAAAACTTAATGGCAGAAGTAAAAGAAGATGCTATCAGGGTTCTTCCTATCTTTGAACTTATGAGCGAGCATGTAGCTCGTGATGAGATGTTTAGAGCATTCAATATGGGTGTAGGCATGATACTTGTCGTTGAAGAAGCGAATGTTGAGAAAGTCTTGGCATCTGCCGAGGGATCTTACCTGATTGGAGAGATAAAAGAGGGCAAACGCGAAGCCAAGCTTGTATAGCTTTTTTTATTAAAATTAGATATTATATATATCAAAGAAACTCTACATCCTTCGGAATCGGCACATAAGTGCCGACTGCTGCAACTTTTTTCTGTCACTTTTCAGTCCATACTAAAATATAAATTCCGAGAAGTCGTTGAGTTTTTAATGGAATTAAAGTTATATATTGGGTAGTAATCTCAAAAAATTCCTGACTTCCGCGATAAGGCACACATTTTCAATTTTCAAAAATATCAAGGATTTGCTTCTGAGTCGGTGATGGATTTATAGGCAGTAATTCATCATCAATTTTTAAAGCTGTAATATGTTCAATAATTTTTCTTAGTAATTTCTGCGAGAACTTAAATCTGACATCATGCAACTTTAATCTTCTTTCAAACTCTTTGTAAACTGCATATGATACAAACGAAATAAGTACATGTGCTTTTATTCTCTCCTCAACGTGATGGTATATTGGCCGAATGCGTAAATCTGTTTTTGAGATTCTAAAAGCTCTCTCAACATCATACTGATTCTGATAATGTGCTATAACATCATTGGCATTGAGTGAAAAATCATTTGTTGCAAACCCTTTGATTCCATCAAGCTTTTCATCTTGAATAATTTTTTGAGGATTGAGTTTGTATTTAATACTGCACTTCTCATCTATATCCAAATATTTTGCATAGTAGGAGAGCTTTAGATCGCTTTTGGTGATATTTTTATCAGATAACCTCTGTTTGATTTTTTCTAACGCTTTTTCTCTTGTTCTTTTATCTTTTTTTGCTCTTTTGGAGGAGTAGGTAAGAATCAGTTTCTGTCTGATAGGGAGTTGCTGTTTATTGCCAAATTCATCTATATAATTTATCGTTTTATCTATATCAATGGTATGGATAGCCCCATCATCAATAAATGTCAAATTTGCAATTTGCTCTTTGAGTACATTGTCAATATTTTTGATTTTATAGGCAAGGATATATTTATAACCGTTATTCTCTAAAAAAGCAATATTTGCATGGGTGAGCATCCCTCTATCCGCAACTACTATCGGTTTTTCTTTGAGTTGAAACCGTGTTTGAAACTTTTGAAGTATATCTATAAGGGTATGCCCTTCATATTTATTTCCCTCGTATATTTCAAAGCTCAGTGGATACCCTTCTAGAGTTGTAAAAAGACCAAGGAGTATTTGGGGACGGGCAAGTTTTCCCTCTTTGGAAAAACCGATTCTTCTTAAATCATCTTCACTCTCACTTTCAAAGTAGAGTGTTGTTACATCATAGAAAGTTACAGTGATAGTTCCTGACATCACCTTTTGGGTGTGTTCAAATACACATTGCTATATTTGTGTCTTTATCTCCTCTTGATAGATAGTATCCAAGAAGCGATCAATTGTATCTGTTGTCATCTCTTGATGTTTGAAGTAGTCCAAATAGTGTATCAGCTCCAATTTGCTGCCGGGGTAGAGTATTCTTGATATTACCAATGAGCGAAATAAAAACTGTTTTTCTGAAACTTTACGAATGGATGTTGTTTGTAACTTTTCAAAAACTTTATTACACCCTATATCATCAAACAATCTCCCAAATATTAACTCATCACCAATAGGTATAAAATCTTGTGTTGTATATTCTGCAAGCAGCTTTTTTAACAACTCTTTTTTACTGTTAGTTTGTAAAAAATAGAAAAGATTATACTCAAGTTCATCAATACGCCCCAGTGCTTTTTGGTAAAGTTGCTCAATCTCATCTGGATCTTTACTGCTACCCAAAGTTTCAACTACTTTATAGCCTCGATTGCTTCTGTCAACAATATGAATACTGATACTTCCACTGCTATTTTTCTTTTTTCTGACTTTTAATCCCATATAAAATGATAACAAATTCTATGAATATATTCCCGAGGCACACAAATCGTGCCTTTTTATCCTCTGAAAGTACCTATTTTACGAGGTTAAGTTTTATTTAAAAAGTTATCGCGGAAGTCAGGAATTATGCTAACAGATCAGAAAATAAGATTAAAATAATAGAAAGAAGAAAAGAACACCGCCAAAAGGCGATGTGAAAAGAGAACTGTTAATTTTCTTTTTCTAGAAGTTATAGTTCAGTTGTACACTTACACCATCTTGAGAGTGTTTTGTTGTAATATCTTGAGCTGCAAAGTTTTTATAAGTATTTGTAACTTCAGGTGCATATGTATATGCTACATCTACTGATGCTTTATTACTTATATCATAAGAAGCACCAATTGCATAGTGAGATTCAACAATACCTGGAAAACCAAGAAGATTAAAAGTATTGACTGTACCTGGCTGTAATCCAGCACTATTTGGAATATCAGTTGCAGGATTCACAACAGTTTTTTCGCTAATAGGACTTGAAGCATAATTATAACCTAAACGCACTGCCCAACCTTTTGTATTATACTCATAACCTAAAGCAATTACATTTTGATCATCCCATTCAAAATCTTTATATCCTTTCGCATCAGACCATTTAATTTGCTTATAATCAACAGCTACAGTATGCTCGCCCATATTATAACTTGCACCTATACCAATCTCAGCTGGTGTGGAAAGTTTATTGTTATTATATCCAGTTGCAGTAAAAGGACTAACAACTGTATCAAACCCTTTATATTCCATATCAATTCTAGATTTATAAATTGCTCCAACTGTAAAACCAGACATCGTATAAGCTAAACCTATGTTGTAACCAAATTTTAAATCTTGAGCAACACCCATTCCGATTGTATCTCCCGCAGCATTTGGATCTAAAGGATTAGGGCTACCTGGATACTCATAATTAATATCCAAAGAACCATATTGCAAAATTGGTGTAACTGCTACACTAAAACCATTTGTAGTATATGCCAATGGCACACCAAACTGCATTAATTGAAGATTGGTAACCATTTGCATTTGAGTACCACCTGCTAATACAGAGTTGGCATCACGATAGTCAACACCCATACCGCCAGTTCCCCACATACCAATACCAACATAAAAATTATCGTTGATTTTAGTTGCCAAAGAAACTTCAGGTATAACATTTAAATTAGCATCACTGTCAAATGATGAAGCTCCAAAACCAATATTATTTTCATTTTTTACATGTGGCATAAAAATTGTACCACCGAAAGAAATCTCAGTTCCTTTCACAGAAGTAATTAAAGCAGGATTTGAAAGAGCAGATTCTGCACCATGGCTTATACCAATACTCGTTCCTGCCATACCACGAGATTTTGCACCCGTACCTATTAATGCTGCACCGTTCGTTGCAAATGCAGAAGTTGCACCTAAAGCTAATGCAGCTACTACTGCTAATTTAATTGTTTTTTTCATTTTCTCTCCTTAAGAGTATGTCAAATTTTTGAGATAGCCAAAGCTATTTCGACTGAAAGTATTATATGGGATAAAAAATTAATTGCATCTTAAGAAGAGAAACATAGGTATCATAAAAACTTATAGATTAAATCATTATAGTTCATTGTATAACAAAAATCACTGAGGAACATAATAAAATATTATAAAAATGGAAGAAATAGAGAAAATATCAGCTGTATTAATAGTAAATATCACTATATGATAAAAAAGATGAAAATGTAGATATGTGATAAAAAAATAACAATGTGTATATTTGTAACATTTTTATCACATATTAAAATATATATGTATTGTACAAAAGAAATGTAAAAATAAAGTAAATAGAAATATAGCAGAGAAAATTTTGTAAATGATTGAAAGTTAGGAAGAAAAATCTGATCAACTAGGCAGCGACCTACATTCCCACAAGTGAAACCTGCAGTATTATCAGCGATGAGAGGCTTAGCTTCTGGGTTCGGAATGGGGCCAGGCGTTTCCCTCTCTCTATAGCCACCTAGACAAGATCAGATATAAAGACATCTGACTGATGTATTTATATCTGATCTTATATCAGTTAAGAGTTGAGTAATATCAATTGTTAAAGTCAACAAACTCTTCGGAACCCAGACTTCAGTCTGGGCTAATTGGCTTAAAAGCCTAAAAGGCAAGGTTAAAACCTTGTTTCCGTCATACTAAATAACTTCTTAACATATCTCTTATTTAATAAATACACTAAATAAGGTAGTGAAGCAATTGTGTTCATTTAAGAACTTGGTAAAAAGACAAACGTACTATTAGTACTGGTCAGCTAAACACATTGCTGTGCGTACACATCCAGCCTATCAAGCTTGTAGTCTTCAAGCGTACTTCAGGGAACGTTCATCTTGGAGTTGGCTTCCCGCTTAGATGCTTTCAGCGGTTATCTCATCCGTGCGTAGCTACCCAGCTATGCCCTTGGCAGGACAACTGGTGCACCAGTGGCACGTCCAACCCGGTCCTCTCGTACTAGGGTCAGCTCTCCTCAACGTTCCTACGCCCACGGAAGATAGGGACCGAACTGTCTCACGACGTTCTGAACCCAGCTCGCGTACCGCTTTAAATGGCGAACAGCCATACCCTTGGGACCTGCTCCAGCCCCAGGATGCGATGAGCCGACATCGAGGTGCCAAACCTCCCCGTCGATGTGAGCTCTTGGGGGAGATCAGCCTGTTATCCCCGGCGTACCTTTTATCCTTTGAGCGATGGCCCTTCCACACAGAACCACCGGATCACTATGACCGTCTTTCGACTCTGCTCGACTTGTATGTCTCACAGTCAGTCCGGCTTATGCCATTATACTCTACGAAGGATTTCCAACCCTTCTGAGCCGAACTTTGTAAGCCTCCGTTACTTTTTAGGAGGCGACCGCCCCAGTCAAACTACCCACCAGACATTGTCCTCGCACGAGATAATCGTACGGAGTTAGCTATCAGAATATTCAAGGGTGGTATCTCAAGGTTGCCTCCTCCAGAACTGGCGTCCTGGATTCAACGGCTCCCACCTATCCTGCACATGAATATCCCAATAGCAGTGTCAAGCTATAGTAAAGGTGCACGGGGTCTTTCCGTCTTTCCGCGGGTAGGAGGAATTTTCACCTCCACTACAATTTCACTGGATCCCTTGTTGAGACAGCTCCCATCTCGTTACGCCATTCATGCAGGTCGGTATTTAACCGACAAGGAATTTCGCTACCTTAGGACCGTTATAGTTACGGCCGCCGTTTACTCGGGCTTCAATTCATGCCTTCGCCGAAGCTAAGCAATCCTTTTAACCTTCGAGCACCGGGCAGGCGTCACACCCTATACATCCACTTACGTGTTAGCAGAGTGCTGTGTTTTTGGTAAACAGTCGGGAGGGACTCTTTGCTGCGACCCGTCAGTGCTTTGGAGAGTAAATCTCCTAACACTTAGGGCACACCTTATACCGAAGATACGGTGCTAGTTTGCAGAGTTCCTTAACAAGGGTTCATCCACGCGCCTTAGAATACTCATCTCACCCACCTGTGTCGGTTTACGGTACGGGCAACATTACATCTCGTTTAGAGGCTTTTCTCGGCACGACAGTATCAAGGGTTCTGGTCGCTCTCCGAAAAGATTGACCAGCCTGTCAGATCTCGGTCTCATGTAGCGCGGATTTGCCTACGCTACGACCTACGTCCTTCGAGCCACTATTCCATCAGTGACCCCCTTTAACTCTATGCGTCCCCCCATCACTCAAACGATGTAATGTCGGTATCGGAATATTAACCGATTTGCCATCGTCTACCCCTTTCGGACTCGACTTAGGTCCCGACTAACCCTACGATGACGAGCATCGCGTAGGAAACCTTGGGTTTACGGCGAAGAAGATTCTCACTTCTTTTCTCGCTACTCATGCCTGCATGCTCACTTCCATCCGCTCCAGTACTCCTTACCGGTATACCTTCAGCGCTGAATGGAACGCTCTCCTACCACTTACAGTAAACTGTAAATCTAAAGCTTCGGTGTTTATCTTAGCCCCGTTATATTTTCGGCGCAGAATCGCTAGACCAGTGAGCTGTTACGCTTTCTTTAAAGGATGGCTGCTTCTAAGCCAACCTCCTGGTTGTCACAGCAACTCCACATCCTTTTCCACTTAGATAAAACTTTGGGACCTTAGCTGTTAGTCTGGGTTGTTCCCCTCTCGACATAGGATTTTATCACCCTACGCCTGACTCCCGAGGTTACACGTATAGTATTCGGAGTTTGATAGGGTTTGGTACCGCGGTAAGCAGCCCTAGCCCTGTCAGTGCTCTACCCCTATACGCTAATGCTCGAGGCTATACCTAAATATATTTCGGAGAGAACCAGCTATCACTGAGTTTGATTGGCCTTTCACCCCTATCCACAAGTCATCCCAAGAATTTTCAACTTCTACGGGTTCGGTCCTCCACTGGCTCTTACACCAGCTTCAACCTGCTCATGGATAGATCACTCAGTTTCGGGTCTGCAGCATCTGACTATGTCGCCCTATTAAGACTCGCTTTCGCTACGGCTTCTCGTTCGATTAACCTTGCCAGATACCACAACTCGCAGGCTCATTATGCAAAAGGCAGTCCGTCACACTTATTTAATAGTGCTCCGAATGATTGTAAGCCATAGGTTTCAGGTTCTATTTCACTCCGCTCACCGCGGTCCTTTTCACCTTTCCCTCACGGTACTTGTTCGCTATCGGTCTAGTAGTAGTATTTAGGGTTGGAGGGTGGTCCCCCCATATTCAGTCAAGATAACACGTGTCCCGACCTACTCGTTCCATACCTTAGTTCCACATAAATGTTTTCGCTTACGGGAGTATCACCCTCTATGCTCATCCTTTCCAGAATGTTCTGCTAACAAATATGCTAAATGTATGCGCCCTATTCCAATTTCGCTCGCCGCTACTCTCGGAATCTCGTTTGATTTCTCTTCCTTTGGGTACTGAGATGTTTCACTTCCCCAAGTTCGCCCCACCCGAAGGTGGTAACACGAATCGCTCCGTGCTGGGTCGCCCCATTCAGAAATTCCCGGATCAAAGCTTCTTGGCAGCTCCCCGAGACTTTTCGCAGCCTAGTACGTCTTTCATCGCCTCTACTAGCCAAGGCATCCACCTATGGCCCTTAATATCTTTTTATTCTATGTTGCGTTCACTACCTTATTTAATGTATGAATACATTAAACAAGATGAATGATCTGTTATTGTAGTTATTTAGTTTTTAATTATATCTCTATAATTAAAGTTGTTGACTTTAACAATTGTAATTTAATGATCGTTTGGTTTTTAAACCAAATATAAATTCTTATGACTTTAAGAACTTATATTTAATTTAGAAACTTGTTTCTTAGATGAGTTGTGCTTAAAAAAGAAGCGAAGCATACTTTAGTATGTGAGTTTCTTTTTTAAGTGCAAATCGCTAAGAAATGGTGGGCCTACCAGGACTTGAACCTGGGACCTCACCCTTATCAGGGGTGCACTCTAACCAGCTGAGCTATAGGCCCTTTCTGGTGCTTTTAACTTTATTCTGCGTCAGAACCTTTACTTCAGTTGTCACGTACAGTTTATACGCTCCGCCTTCAGCAAAGAACCTTCCTTGACTAAAGCTAAAATCCCTCAGAAAGCAAAGCCCTCTCAAGGTTACACCTTTGACATAATCGTAATTCAAATGAACACAGATCACTGAAAACTAAGCAAGTAAGTAACTTTTGAAACAACTAATAAACTATTTCTCGTGTGAGATTTTCTTGTGTTGAGCCACTCAATCGAATGAGTGCTCTTTACTCTAGAAAGGAGGTGATCCAACCGCAGGTTCTCCTACGGTTACCTTGTTACGACTTCACCCCAGTCGCTAATTCCACCGTAAGCGGTAGCCCCCCGAAGGTTGGCTTCCCGATTTCGGGTGAAATCAACTCCCATGGTGTGACGGGCGGTGAGTACAAGACCCGGGAACGTATTCACCGTAGCATTGCTGATCTACGATTACTAGTGATTCCAGCTTCATGGAGTCGAGTTGCAGACTCCAATCCGAACTGAGAGACGCTTTAAGTGATTAGCTCCACCTCGCGGTATCGCAACACTCTGTACGCCCCATTGTAGCACGTGTGTAGCCCTAGCCATAAGGGCCATGATGACTTGACGTCGTCCTCACCTTCCTCCTCCTTACGAAGGCAGTCTCCTTAGAGTGCTCAGCTTAACCTGCTAGCAACTAAGGACGAGGGTTGCGCTCGTTGCGGGACTTAACCCAACATCTCACGACACGAGCTGACGACAGCCGTGCAGCACCTGTTTTCGAGCTCCCCGAAGGGCACCCCGCCATCTCTGGCAGGTTCTCTCAATGTCAAGGCTAGGTAAGGTTCTTCGCGTATCTTCGAATTAAACCACATGCTCCACCACTTGTGCGGGTCCCCGTCTATTCCTTTGAGTTTTAATCTTGCGACCGTACTCCCCAGGCGGTTCACTTAATCTGTTAAGTGCATCACCGCCCTGACTAGCAGAGCGACGACTAGTGAACATCGTTTAGGGCGTGGACTACCAGGGTATCTAATCCTGTTTGCTCCCCACGCTTTCACGCCTTAGCGTCAGTTATGTTCCAGGAGATCGCCTTCGCTTTCGGTATTCCTAGTGATATCTACGGATTTTACCCCTACACCACTAATTCCATCTCCCCCTCCCATACTCTAGGTCGGCAGTTTCAAATGCAGTTCTACAGTTAAGCTGTAGGATTTCACATCTGACTTGCCAACCCGCCTACGCGTCCTTTACGCCCAGTGATTCCGAATAACGCTTGCACCCTCCGTATTACCGCGGCTGCTGGCACGGAGTTAGCCGGTGCTTATTCATATGCTACCGTCATTTTCTTGACATATAAAAGGAGTTTACACACCGAAATGCGTCATCCTCCACGCGGCGTTGCTGCATCAGGGTTTCCCCCATTGTGCAATATTCCTCACTGCTGCCTCCCGTAGGAGTCTGGTCCGTGTCTCAGTACCAGTGTGGCGGATCATCCTCTCAAACCCGCTACCCGTCATCGCCTTGGTAGTCTCTTACACTACCAACTAGCTGATGGGATATAGACCGATCCCTTGGCGGAATCCATTTCCCGACTTATCTTGTGATAAGAAGGAGTATCCGGTATTAATCATCGTTTCCAATGGCTATCCCGGTCCAAGGGGCACATTATCTATATATTACTCACCCGTGCGCCACTCGTCAGCATAGTAGCAAGCTACCATCTGTTACCGTTCGACTTGCATGTGTTAAGCACGCCGCCAGCGTTCATTCTGAGCCAGGATCAAACTCTCCATAATTGTTATTACAGAAAGATAAGTAAACTTATTACTGATCTTTTGCCCAAGATTATTAAATCATTGGCTTTGTTATTTTAAGTCTTAATAAAACTGCTTAAGGTTCTATTACTAGACTGTTGTATGTTCTGTGCCATTTCAAGCACAGAATAATAGTTATCTATTACTATTAAGGGAACCATACAGGCAAGCCTGTATGGATTTCAAAATAGAATAGACGGTTGTTGTTTATTAGTTATTTCTAAGTAATTTATCTCTTTAACTCTAAAGTTAAAAAGTCTCTTACTTGCTTAGTTTTCAATGATCTCAAACATTTTTAAAAGCTTCTACTCGAAGTCTCTTCAGGCCTTTTAAACAAGGTCTCTCTGTTTGTGGATGGGAATTATAGGGGATTTCGACTTTAATGTCAATAGTATTTGAGAGAAATTTTAAATTTCTTTTTGGTCTGTTTCATTTAGAATTAGTTTTGCTTATTTTAGCATAGCTTGTTCACTAATATATATTATAGTGTAAGCATTCTTCTTCTCTTATGTTGCCTTCCATTAACTTTTTATCTATAGAATTCACTAAATAAAAAAATATCTTATGGATAGATATTGAAAAAGGAAAAAACTATGGGACTATATGATCGTGATTATGCAAGAGGTAATACTTATGCTTCACATGTAGAGAGTCGCAGCGAAGCGCAGATAGTCTCTTTTGTAAAAGAGACATATAAGCTTTTCGCTGCATCAATGCTTGCAGGAGCTGCCGGTGCTTATGTTGGTGTGCCTTTGGCTGCCAGTATTTCAGGTTTGATCTGGCCCCTGTTCTTTTTGGAAATCGGTCTTTTAATCGGTTTGCAGTTTGTAAAAAACAAACCAGGTATAAACTTGCTGGTAATGTTTGCTTTTGTTTTTGTGACAGGACTGACAACAGCGCCGTTATTGGCTTATACACTTGGAATGAACGGCGGCGGTGCGATAGTAGGCAATGCTTTTGCAATGACAGCTGTAGTATTCGGTGCAATGAGCTTTTTTGCTATAAAAAGCACAAAGGATTTTACAGGATACGGAAAACCTTTAATGATTGCTCTTTTTGTAATCATCGGATTTTCAATAATAAACATATTTCTTGGAAATCCGATGTTTCAAATTATCATTGCCGGAGCAGTAGTCATACTTTTAGCATCCTGGTAATTTATGATACGCAAAATATCATGAAAGGAGCGTATCAAACGCCTATTGACGGTGCCATTGCGCTTTATTTGGACTTTTTAAACATCTTTATAGCACTGCTGCAGCTTTTTGGTATCTTTGGAAATGAAGAGTAGTACTCTCTCACCCGAGCTTTTTCGGGTGATTGATGCCAACATAAACCGTCTCAAAGAAGGCATACGCGTTGTTGAAGATATACTTCGATATAAAGACAACAACAAAGAACTCTCCTCCAGACTCAAATCACTCCGACACAAAGCACAGATTCAAGAAACAAAAGAGCTTCTCAAGAACAGAGACAGTATAAATGATGTCTTGCGACCCTCTACAAAAAGTGAACAAAACCGTTCTACACTTGAAGATATCCTGACTGCCAATTTTAAACGCGCGCAGGAATCTGCCAGGGTTTTAGAGGAGTTGTATAAGCTAGACAACATAGACTACAGCGAAAACTTTAAAACTCTGCGTTATGAGCTGTATAATTTAGAAAAAGAAGTCATGCTCAATAGATAAAGGCGACTTCAAACTCCAAATAGCTCAAGGGATACTCCTGCATCAGTTTTTTCATCTCTTTGTAGCTTAAAACATTGCGGGAGGCACTCACTCCGCTCTTTTTTATATAACGAAACATATCTCTCACATTATCAAAGTCCAGCTTATACCGTACTACTTCAAAGTTCGCATTTAAATATTTTTTTTGCAGTTTTTCAAGTTTACATGTATCTATAAGCAGTGGTTCCAATCCTGCTGTTACATGTAATGTTTTAAATGTATTTGAGGTAAAAACTGCGAGCGCAACAGGGGTATGAAAAGCTTGCAACTGCTGGAATGTTTTTTCCATATCATCCGCCCATTGTAAAGCAGAAGAGGAAAGAATATAATCAAAACTGTATTCTCTCAGAAGATCAAAAAGATTTACATCATTAAAATTTCCGTAAATGCACTCTATCTTTTGAGACTTTGGATGCAACTCCAACATTCCCGGAGCAAAATCAACTGCCATCAGTTTATCATACTGCCAATTTATTTTTCTTGCCAAAGTACCGCTTCCGCAACCAAGGTCCAAAATATTTTTTGGCTGCGAGGTAATCAGAGAGAGAAGTTTATCGGCCACTTTTTGCTGAATAACATTATAAGAACCGTAATGCATTGCATACTTGGAAAATTCAGAACTTATTTTCATCTCTTCTCTATCATTTCTTGTTTATTATCAGTGAAACAATAAAAATAACTATGATTGAAAGCACTATAGTAGCCCCGGAAGGTAAAGAATAGTAGTAAGAAAGGCTCATGCCGAATACAACACTGAAAAGGGCAAAAAAGAGTGAAATAAGCATTGTGCTTCTAAAGCCCACTCGGTACTGCAAGGCAGCGACAGTCGGAATCACCATCAAAGCTCCGATAAGCAGACTCCCCACAACCCGAATCGAGAGTGCAATAATAACAGCCACTACGGTAACAAGTAAAAAGTTTAAAAACTTTACTTTGATACCGCTTGTTTGAGCTACTTCTTCGTCATAAGCAATAAAATAAAGTTCTTTTGAGAAAAGCAGCAAAAAGAGTAAAGAGAGACTCCCTACTGTGACTATTGTCATTACATCTTCATCTGTCACCGATAAAATAGAACCAAACAGATAAGAAAAAAGAGAATTGTTAAAAGCACCGCCCAAAGAGACAATAATCACAGCAATTGCCAGTGAACCTGAAAGGATTATAGCCAATATAGCATCGCTGTAGAGTGAAAATGCACTTCGCAGATATTCTATCAACCATGCAGAAGCAATCGCAACACCAACAGCAACCCACAAAGGATTATATCCTGCCACAAGTCCTACAGCAACTCCGACAAGCGCCGAATGTGCCAGAGTCTCACTCATAAGAGAGTAACGGCGAAGTACTACAAAATTTCCGCTTACAGAAGCCAGCACGGCTATAAAAAGTCCTGCAACAAAGGCTCTTTGCATAAAATCATATTCAAACATTTCAAACATAGGAATCCTTAATGCTCATGCTTGTGGTGATGAAGTGCATGGGCATCTATGCCATACAAATCACTTACTTCTTCACAAGAAAGCATCTTTTTTGGGTCATTACAAATTGTCGCTTTTTGATTTATTGTAAATAAACGTCCGATATCATCAGCTATAACACCGATATCATGCGTAATAAACAAAATGGTTATCTTTTCTTCTTTATTCAGCTTCGCCAGCAATGTGTAAAATCTTTGCTGAGACACCATATCTACACCGGTATTGGGTTCGTCAAGAATCAGAATTTTTGGGCAAGAGGCCAGAGCTCTTGCTATCATGACCCTTTGACGCTGACCGCCTGAGAGGGTACCAACCATTTTATCTCTTAAATTAAGAATATCCATTTTTATCATGGCATCTTCTACCATTTCTTTGTCTTCTTTACTTATACCGGCCAGTATTCCTCTTTTTGCTATACGCCCCATTTTTACAATATCTTCAACAGTCGCCGGAAAGTTTTCGTCTACGAGCGTTGCGCGCTGTGGCACATAGCCTATTTTGTACCACTCTTTAAACTCTTTTAACTTTTTGCCAAATATTCTGATTTCCCCGGATGTAGGCTGTTCCAATCCGAGAAGCATACGGATGAGCGTTGTTTTCCCGCCACCGTTTGGTCCGATAATGGCAATGTATTCTCCTTCAAAAATTTCAAATGAAATATCCTGAAGAATTTTCTGTCCGCGAACAATAAAGCTAAGCTTTTTTACATCAAAGATGGGAACTTTGAATTTCATCTGCACATAAGCGCCTTTGAGAGTTTTTTAAGATTTTTTTGCATAATTGCCTGGTATGTCATACCCGCTTTGGCTCATCTGCTGTAATATTGCCCAAAGGCTGAAAAACATCAACAGTGATATTTGCATCCTTTGCTATTGTTTTGGTTACCTTGTCATTTACAAAATTTTCATAAAAAATTGTCTGTATGCCTTTTTTGCGAATATCCTGAAAAACTCTTTTCATTGCTTTAGCACTCGGTTCAGCTTCGGGAGAGAGTCCCGTCAATGATTCTACTCCAAATCCGTACCTGTCTGCAATATAGCCAAGAGCATTATGTGTAACAACAACACTTTTTTGTTTACAGTTTGCAAGTTTCTGTTTGTATTCCTGGTCAAGCGTATTGAGCATTTTTACATATCTGTCTCTGTTTTTAATGTAAAGTTCTTTATATTGAGGCTGCAGTGCAATAAGTTCATTTGTTATCACTTGTGCAGCTTTTTTCATATTGTCAAAATCAAGCCAGTAGTGAGGGTCTACTCCTTCATGATGGTGATGCCCGATATGTTCCTCTTCTTCGTTTTCATCCGTATCTGCAAGTTCTCGTAATTTTACATACTTACTGATATTTACAGCCTTTTGTTTAAATGCAAATCCGTGTACCCATGGTTCCAATCCTGCGCCGCTGTAAAAAAGCAGGGCACTTTTTTCTATGTTGCCCATAAGCTTTGGAGTTGGTTCAAAACTGTGAGGGTCAACACCAAAAGGCAAAATATTAACGACATCAAGAGTATCACCTGCAATATGCTTTGTAATGTCATAAAGAGCAAATGTGGTTACCCCGACTATCGGTTTTGTATTTGTTTGAGGTTTTTTTTCATTTTCTATAACAAGAAACAGGCTTGCCATAAACAAAATAAGAATCAATGCAATAATTTTTATATTTTTCACTGCCCACCCTTCGAAATAATTTTTATTTAATAATTGTAATTATACCCTCTTTTTTAGAGTTTGATAATATAAGGTTTTTTAGATATAATTCTCCACTTTATAATTTAGGAAAATATATGACAACCAGTCTTTTACTTATAATTCAAATCGTCTTAGTTATCATCTTGGTTATCGCTGTGCTCTTACAAAAAAGCTCAAGCATAGGCCTTGGTGCTTACAGTGGTTCAAATGAATCGGTTTTTGGTGCAAAAGGGCCAAGCAGTTTCTTGGCAAAAACGACATTTACCATCGGCTTTTTGTTCGTTGTCAATACGATCACACTGGGATACATGTATTCTCAGTCTGCACAGTCTTCTGTGATAGATGAAATGGTTCCGACAACAAATGTAGCTGCTCCTGCAGTGCCGACTGCTTCGACTGCAAAACCAGAAACACCAAAAAAATAATCTTTTTAAGGAGAAAAACAGAATGTTAAACGAAATATTTAATGAATGTGAAACGAAAATGCAAGGCAGCATTGAACATATGCAAAGAGATTTCAAAACACTCAGAACAGGGAAGGTCACAACTGCTGTACTTGATAATGTAAAAATTGACTATTACGGCACGCCTACTCCTCTTGATCAGGTGGGTTCTGTTTTGGCAACCGATGCGACAACTATTGTCATCAATCCCTGGGAAAAGAACCTTTTGTCTGATATCGAGTCTGCTATCAATGCGGCAAATATCGGCGTAAACCCTAATAATGACGGAGAGCAGATTAAACTTTTCTTTCCTGCCATGACAGTGGAACAGCGTCAGGAATCTGTAAAAAAAATGAAAACTATGGGTGAGAATGCCAAAGTATCCATTAGAAATGACAGACGCGACGCCAACGACAAAATCAAAAAACTTGAAAAAGAAAAAGAGATTACGCAGGATGAGTCTAAATCCGCTCAGGACAATATACAAAAAATTACAGACAAATATATCTCTAAAGTTGACAGCATCTTAAAAGAAAAAGAAGCTGAAATTCTAAAGGTTTGATTCGTGGACATAAAGCAAATATATATGGATGCCGAAGCACTTTTGGAAGGGCATTTCAAATTGAGTTCAGGCAACCATTCACAGTTTTATCTTCAATCTGCAAAAGTTTTGGAAGATCCCAAAACAGCGAAACTTTTAGCAGAGGAACTTGCCAAGCAAATCAAGGCAAGCGGCCTTGAGATTGATACCGTCTGTGCTCCGGCGCTTGGCGGTTTGATTGCAGGTTTTGCGCTTGCTACGGCACTTGATGCAAGAAGTATATTTGCTGAGCGGGTTGACGGAAAGATGACTGTTCGCCGCGGTTTTGAAATCAAACCGGGTGAAAAGGTTTTGATGTGCGAAGATATCATTACAACCGGAGGAAGCGCTATGGAAGCTGCTGCAGTTGTCAAAGAACTGGGTGGTGAAATAGTCGGCATTGCCGCATTGGCGAACCGCGGATTTTGCCACAGAGAGGGCAGCAACATAGAGACAAAGCCAAACTGCAAACTTCCTCAGGATATTCCGTTTTTTGCACTTGCAGACTTCACCTTTGAAATGTATCCGCCTGAGACATGTCCGCTTTGCAAAGACGGCAGCCAGGCCATTAAGCCGGGCTCACGCGGAAACTAGTATACAACCGCTAGCGATATTTTAGCTGGCAGGTTAACATTCTCTCAACCAAAACACGTGCCACCTCTACTTTTCCGTCCACAATATTCGTTATAGCCAGTCCGAAAGCTTCTCTTTTTCTTCCAGTGAGACCACTTTTACAATCAAATTTGCATTTCTTGAATGATTCAGCACTGCTTCGCAAATAAGGCGCTTCTTCGCAATATTGTCAAGTGTTACAATTATTGCAGCAGCTTTTTCAATATGGAGCGCTTGCAAAATAGCTGTTTTGGAAGCATCTCCGAGATAGGCTTCTCTTCCTTCTTCCAGTGCTTCCTGTACATGTTTGTTTGAATTGTCAATGATAACATAGGGAACATCAAGTTCTTCAAGATACTGTGTCACAAATTTACCGACCACGCTGTATCCGCACACAACCACATGATTTTCTCTGCCCTTAAGTGCAGACATATCTGTAACAATATCTTTTTCTTTTATCAGCCTGGTGGTTACAGCATTGATAAAGGGAACAAAAAACGGTGTCACTATCATGGAAAAAATCACTATCAGTACCAACAAAGAAGCCAACTGCTCATCAATAATATGCCCTGATGCCGCGAGTGCAAAAATTACAAATGAAAATTCGCCTACCTGAGAAAGGAAGAGTGCCGTTTTCAAGGAAACTGCACTGCTTGAGCTTAACCGCAAGACCAAAAACATAAGGAGCGATTTTATAATAAAAATCAGTAAAAACAGACCGATAATAAGTCCGATATTGTCAACGAACAAGAAGATGTCAATTTTCATACCCACAACAACAAAGAATGTTCCCAAAAGAATATCTTTAAACGGTGCGATATCTGATTCTACTTTATGATGGTATTTCGTTTCCGCGATAATCATACCGGCTACAAATGCGCCTAAAGAGTAGGTAAAACCCATATAGTAGGCAAAAAGAGAAGATGCCATGACGATAAAGAGTACAGAACCCATAAAGAGTTCGTCTACCTCTGACGAGGATGAAAAATGCAGCAGCCAGGCAACAACTCTCTTGCCGAATGTAAACATCACAGCGATAACAACAGAAACACTTAAAAGTGTATGCCATAAAATGACAAAGATCTCCTGATCTCCCTCTTTGGTTAAAAAGCTTATCAGAATTAAAATAGGAATCACTGCAATATCCTGAAAAATCAGAATTCCTGTTGCATTCTGCCCGTACGGAGTATAAATCTCTTTAGAACTTTTTAAATATGTCAGTACGATTGCTGTTGATGAAAGCGAAAACGCGAGTGCTATAATTATGGATGATTTTGCTCCCAGAGCAAAAATATAATGGGCTAGCAGATAGGTGACAACCGTAGTCAGTCCGACCTGTAAAAATCCGTTGGCAAAAATCTCTCTTTTCATCGAACCCATTTTTGCCAAAGATATTTCAAGCCCTATGGTAAACATCAAAAATACAATACCGAATTCCCCTGCCATCTCCAAAGCATGCGAATGACTGGCTTTATGCAGATCAAAACCATAGGCAATAAGTGTTCCGGTCAGAATATAGCCTATAATCTGCGATATGCCTATTTTTTTCAAAAAGATATTAATAACTATGGAAACCCCAAGAGCGATGATTATATAGACTAAAACATTTTGCATACAGTTACTTTCATAATTTAATAAGACATTATATACTATAATCGCGCTTATACTTAATATATATGGAGATTTTTTAATGACTAAATTCATTTTTGTTACCGGTGGAGTATTAAGCTCTCTTGGAAAAGGGATTACAGCTGCCAGTATAGGTACTTTACTCAAACATGCCGGTAAGAATATAGGCATGCTTAAAATTGATCCGTATATCAATGTTGACCCGGGTACGATGAGTCCGCTGGAGCATGGAGAAGTTTTTGTTACAAAAGACGGCGCAGAAACTGATCTTGATATTGGAAACTATGAACGTTTCCTGGACAAGTCTTTTTTAAAAACATCCAACTTTACAACAGGGCAGGTTTACTCAAGTGTAATTGAGCGTGAACGCGCAGGCGGGTATCTCGGACAGACCATTCAGGTTGTTCCGCATATTGTCGGTGAAATTGTCAAGCGTATAAAAGCAGCCGGGGAAGGGCATGATATTCTTGTAGTGGAACTTGGAGGAACGGTTGGTGATATTGAAGGGCTGCCATTTATGGAAGCGATTCGCCAAATGAAACATGATGATGAAGTTGCCGGTACATTTTTTGTCCATGTAACCCTTATTCCCTACATTAAAGCAGCCGGTGAGATGAAATCAAAGCCGACACAGCACTCGGTTCAGGAACTTCGCCGTATCGGTATCACACCGCAGATGATTATAGCAAGAAGCGAAAATGCTCTGCCCAAAACATTCAAGAAAAAGCTTGCAATGAGCTGTGATGTTGCACCGGACAGTGTTATAGAAGCACTTGATGCTGCAAGCATATATGATGTTCCTATGTCATTTTTAAGACAAAATATTTTAAAACCTATAGCAAAAGAACTTGATCTTGGCGAGATAGAACCTGATATGCAGGAGTGGGATACTCTTGTCAAAAAAATCGTACAGCCAAAAGGAAAAGTAGTTATAGGATTTGTCGGAAAATATCTTGCCCTCAAAGAGTCCTACAAATCACTAACAGAGGCTCTTATTCATGCCGGAGCTCATCTTGACAGCAGAGTTGAAATCTGCTGGGTTGATTCTGAAGAGATAGAAGAAAGAGATGCACAGACACTTCTGAGTGACTGTGACGGCATATTGGTAGCAGGCGGTTTTGGAAACCGGGGAATTGAAGGAAAAATACAGGCAATTGAGTATGCCCGTGTCAACAAGATACCTTATCTCGGCATCTGTCTGGGCATGCAGCTTACGCTTGTAGAATATGCAAGAAATGTGCTTGGACTGGAGGGTGCGAACTCCGTTGAATTTGATGAAAACACACCGCACCCTATGATTTATCTTATAGACAACTTTTTGGACCAAAGCGGCGGTATGCAGCTTCGGACACATCAGTCGCCGATGGGCGGGACCCTTCGTCTTGGAGAGTACCCGTGTGACACAAAAGAGGGTTCTTTGCTCCGTGAAGCCTATAACGGACAAAAAACAATTTATGAAAGACACCGTCACCGATATGAAGCAAATCCTGCCTACAGACAACAGCTTGAGGATGCCGGCATGATAGTCACAGGTGAGTCTGACGGGTTGATAGAAACAGTAGAGATTCAAGGCCATCCATGGTTTTTAGGGGTGCAGTTTCACCCTGAATTCACATCACGCCTCCAAACTCCAAATCCATCTATACTAGCATTTGTCAATGCCAGTTTAAATGCTGAGTAATATACCCCACTTAAACAAATCAGACCTTTTTGCTCTGCTTGCACAAAGGTTTGACAAGGAAGACAAAAAACTTTCCCAAATTCCAAATCCACAATTGCTTCATGATGCGGATAAAGCCGCAAAAAAAATTGCAGAAGCTATACGCGCTAACAAACGTATAACGTTAGTAGGTGATTATGATGTAGACGGTGTCAGCTCTACTGCTATAGTTGTTGATTTTTTCAAGCAGATTCCCTATCCTCTTGAAGCTATTATTCCCAATCGTTTTCATGATGGTTATGGGGTAAATCCTACTGTTTTGCAAAGAGTGGATACGGACTTGATTATAACTGTTGATAACGGAATATCTGCAATAGAAGCAGCCGATATATGCAAACAACGCAAAATAGACCTAATTATTACTGATCATCATACTCCAGGCGATGTTTTACCAGATGCCTATGCTATTGTTGATCCAAAGCTCTCTACATGTAACTATCCTTTTAAAGAGATATGTGGCGCACAGGTTGCATGGCTTTTACTTGGACTTGTTAAAAAAGAGCTTGCACTCAGTATAGATATGAAGCAATTTTTAGATATTTTGGCGATTGCAATTATTGCGGACATTATGCCTCTTGTCAATATAAACAGAACACTTGTCAAAGAAGGGCTTAATCTCCTTATGCACTCCAACAGGCCTGCCAGTGTTATTATCAGGGACTTTTTAAACAAGTCAAACATCACAAGTGAAGATATCGCATTTAACATAGCACCGCGTATCAACTCTGCCGGACGCCTTGAAGATGCTTCTATTGCCCTTGATTTTTATACTGCATCCGATACACATACGGCTTATAAACAGTTTGAACTCTTGGGACAGCTCAATAATCTACGAAAAGAGACTGAAGCACAAACAACGCAAGAGGCACTGAACTCTGTCAATAAAAACGATAGAATTATTGTTGTGGCAGGTAAAAACTGGCATGAAGGTGTTGTAGGCATTGTAGCCGCCCGTTTGGTTGATAAGTTTGGATCTCCTGCTATAGTTTTGAGTATAAAAGATGAAGAAGCCAAAGGGAGTGCCAGAAGTATCGGTGAGGTCAATATATATGAACTCATAAAAGAAAATGAACATCTGTTAACTAAATTTGGCGGGCATAAAATGGCAGCAGGACTGGGTTTACATGTAAAGGATATAGCAGCCTTTAGAGAAGCTGTCAATAGAAGTGCACAAAGAATTCCTGATGATGATTTTATACCAAAAGAACAGATAAGCGGAATCTTGGCAAGCGAAGATATAGATACAGAACTGCTGGATTTGCTTGAACAGTTTGAACCCTATGGAGAAGCGAATCTCCGGCCGACTTTTCTTATAAAAGATGCAGAAGTTGTCAGTATAAAACTGATGGGTGCCGACAAATCACATTCGCGCATTGAAATCAGACAATACCCGCATCAAAGAGAGACTATAGAGCTTATTGCTTTTCGGCGTGTTTATGAAATGCCAGAGAATAAAAAGATTACATGCAGTTACTCCGTAACCAAAAATGAATTTAACGGCAGGGTCTCTGCCCAGCTTTTAGTGAATAAAATCTTTTAGAAGCCTTGCATGCCAAAGATTTATGAGTGTCTAAAAGTCCGCTCTCAAATCACTGTCTTACAGGCTTTGGACAATAATACCGTAGCACTCAGTACCAAACTCCATGGTATGCGAATTTTTGATGCTGATGATTGTCAAAATAAAAAAATCCTCTCCATCGCACAGTTAAATTATAAAACAACTGCCGTTGCTGTTCATCCAAGCGAAAATATTTGCGCCATAGCCAATGGTATCCAAATATATATAGTTTCTTTAACAAACAAAAGTCTTTTGCAAACTATTTATACCGACAATGGTACTGTTACCGCACTTCATTTTATACCGGATATGCCTTATATTGTCAGTGCTACGAACGAGGGTAGAGTTATGCTCTACCGGCATGATACTCAAAGAGAAATAGCCCGTCTTATCTCGTTTAAACACCAAAATATCAATGCTTTTGCTTTTCATAGAAACTATATGGCATGCAGCGGCTATGGAGGTTATGTCAGTATAATTCATCTGCAGTCACACCAGCAGATAAAAAAACTTTGTGTTTCCAAAGTAGCTATTGAGGCTTTATGCTTCATAAACGAGCAGACGCTTATGCTTGGCAGTCATGATGGCACACTCTATATACAAAAACTTCACGAAGATGAAGAAAACTTCTCTTTACATATGCCTTTTGGTGCAATAAAAAATATTATATATTTTCCCCGGACTGATTTTGCACTTATAAGCGGAAGATCAAAGAGTATTTCGCTTGTAAATATTAGAAGCAAAAAGCTTGTAAGCCCAAAATATCTCAGCTTCGGGCATGAAGTCGATACTATGATTTTGACGCATAAGAAAAAGCTTGTCGTTGCTCTAAAAAACCAACAACTCTACACTATTACATTTGCCGATGCTGATGATCTGAAAATGTGTATACTTCGCAAAGATATTGTCAAAGCTTTTGACATAATTGATGCAGATCCGCGACTTCAAGGTACAAAAGAGCATAAAAAAGTTGAAACCCTTTATCAAAAACTTTATGCAAAAGCTTTTGTTCATCTTATAAACTCCAATAAAAATGAACTAAAAAAAATTCTCAATATCCTACAGCAGATAAACAGTAAAACAGATGATATTAAGCTTTTGTTCAAAGCGCATAAAAATTATGCAGCCTTTCAACACTTTTACAGAGACAAAAAATATGCTCTTGCCTACAAACTCAGTGAAAAGTTTGCACCCTTGCAACATACCTCTGTCTATAAAAAAATGGAAGCTGATTTTAAAAAATCATATATTTTTGCCCAAAAACAGATCCTCATTGGCAATTTAAACAGAGCAAAAGAACTTTTGCTTCCATACATAACAATTTTGCCAAAACGTCCGCTTATAAACCTTTTGCTCAGACAAAATGAAGAATTTTTAGTATTTTTAAAAGCACTGCAATATAAAGAATACAGGACAATTGACAGACTTATATCAAAATATGAGGTTTTTAAGGATATTCCCGGATATTATGAACTGCAAAAATCACAAAAAATGCTTTTGCAAAATATAAAAAATACAATTGACAGCGCCAATGTTGAAAAAGCACTACAGCAAATAAAATCTGCACAGCTCTTTACATGTAACAGGAATATACTGCAAGAGTTATATGAATATGCGCAATCTGTACAAAAATTTCTCTCATACTATGCAAATAATGATTTTAAAAAATGCTATGAACTTATAGACAGCGATACAAGACTGCAAAATCTTGAAATTACAAAACTTCTTGAAAAACACTGGCAGAAGCTTATGAATGAGTGTGAAAAACATGCGCTTAACGGTGATATACAACACATAAAAAAGACACTGGGGGAACTGATATACACACCTTCAAGAAGACAAAGAACAGGGAATCTTCTTCGACTCAGTTTCTACACACAGATAAAACAACTCATCAATACAAACAGATTCAACAGTGCTGAAAATATCATTTATTCCTATATTGATATTTTCGGTATAGACAAAGAGATTAGAATTATCATGAACGGCTATGAAACATATAGCACCAAAAAACTTGCCATTACTCACGAACAGGGGGAAAAACGTTCACGGGACAGCTGGTTTGATTCACAAATATTATGAATTCATAAGAGCAGTCAACACCTCGACAGTCTCACTAAACGGTATCTGTACTGTCGAATCTTGCGTTATGAATTTTTCCATATCCTCTTTTTTATCAATAGCCTCGTCAAGTTCAGCATCACTGCCTTTTGTATAGGCACCTATTCTTATGAGTGTTTCATTCTCTTTGAGTAGCGTATACAGGCGCCTAAATTTCATCACTGCCTTGAGATGCTCCGGTGTAATGATATCACTCATAACCCTTGAAGCCGAATTTAAAATATGCACAGGCGGATAGATGCCAAAATCTGTCATTTCCCGTGAGAGTACAATATGTCCGTCTAAAATGGAACGGGACTGATCAGCGATAGGATCACCCATATCATCCCCCTCTATCAAAACAGTAAAAAAGGCCGTAATGCTTCCTTTGCCTTCTTCTTTTCCGGCACGTTCCATTAACTGGGGCAAAAGAGTGAGAGAGGAGGGAGGGTAGCCTTTTGAAGTCGGCGGTTCTCCAAGTGCCAGTCCTATTTCACGCTGTGCCATAGCAAAACGTGTGACAGAATCCATAATAAAGAGCACATCTCTGCCTTGATCCTTAAAATGTTCGGCAACACTCATTGCTGCAAAAGCACCGTATTTTCGCATCAAAGGAGAGTCATCTGACGTTGCCACGACTATAACAGTATTTGTCAAATCACCACCGAGATTCTTTTCTATAAACTCAGGAACTTCACGACCGCGTTCACCAATGAGCGCTACGACCTTTATTGGGGCATCTGCTCCGCGGACAATCATACCCATCAAGGTTGATTTTCCGACACCGCTTCCTGCAAATATTCCGAGTTTTTGTCCTTTTCCACAGGTCAGAAGTCCGTCAATTGATTTGACCCCTACAGAAAAAACTTCATCTATCATACCTCTTTTCATTGCCGCTATTGGTGCTTTTATGATAGGAGTAAGTTTTCCCTCTTTCAGACTGCCTTTGCCGTCAACAGGGCGCATAAACGGATCTACTACACGTCCCAAAAGAGCAGGGCCCACAGGAATATTCAAGCCTGTGGAATCTAAAAATACTTTATCTCCCGAACGAAATCCCTCTACAAATGAAAAAGGTGTAATGAAAAAGAGATCTGCATCAATCTCCGTTACCATCCCAACAGTCTCCTGTCCTGTAGTATCTGAGACAATCTTTACCATATCGCTGATGCTTACATGTAAACCTTTTGCCGTGATAATCGTTGCGTTTATTTTCACAACCTCGCCAAAAGAGACCGAATAGTTTTTATTTGCAAGTTTCTCTTTCAGTGATGATAATGGCATATTTTAGTATCTGTTTCCCGTAGGAGAATTAATGAGAGAAAAGAATTCACTGCGTGTTTTTTCATCTTTTTTGAAAAGTCCGCGAAGCGCTGATGATGTTGTCGTTGAGTTTATCTTTTCAACACCGCGCATCTCCATACACATATGACGCGCCTGAATGACAACACCAACACCCTTTGGCGCAATCGTATCCATAATGGCATCAGCAATCTGTTCCGTCAGCTGTTCTTGAATCTGCATACGGCGGGCAAACACATTGACAACTCGGGGAATTTTTGAAAGTCCGACCACTTTTCCGTCTGGAATATAGGCTACATGTACCCGACCGATAATAGGCAGAAGATGATGTTCACATGTAGAATAGAACTCTATGTCTTTTACCAAAACCATTTCATCATTGGAGGTCGTAAAAAGCGCTTTTTTTAAAATTTCCGCAGGATCTTCTTTGTATCCGCCGTAAATAAACTCATAGGCTTTTCGCACGCGTGCAGGTGTATCCAACAGCCCTTCACGACTTGGATCTTCTCCGACATGATGCATCATTATTTTGACTGCATTTTCAAATTCACTGTTTTTATTCTCTGACAAAGTTATGCCTTTTAAAGTTTTTAGTATGATAGAGTAGCAAGAATTTGCTGAAAAGATGATGTAATAAAAATACCTCAAGAGTAAACTTGAGGTATTTTTTTAGTGAATAAAGATATTTGGAACAATCAGCGGGTATTTTTTCATTTTTCTAAAAATATGTTTTCTGATAACCTGACGCAAATCACCTTCTAAAGTTTTAGGATTACCGATAAGTCCGGGCTTCATGTTCAACAGGAAGTTTTCCAGTATTTCTTCTATCTCTTTTGCAAAAGCCCTGTCTCTTTTGTCAGCGACCAGACCAAATGATGTCACTTTTGGTTTATCCATCATTTTTCCGGTTTGTTCACTCACCTGAGCCACTATCATAACAACACCGTCTGTCGCAAGTTTTTGGCGATCCATAACTATGTCATCTTCGATTTCATAATTGTTTTGATTGTCAATATATGTCTTGCCGGTTTTTACAGTTTTGACTTTTCTCATATATTTTGGTGCAATCTCTATCTGTTCTCCATCTGTCATAAGTAAAATATTTCTCTCAGGAACACCACACAGCATTGCAGTCTCTTTATGTTTCATTACGTGATTATATTCACCGTGAATCGGTAAAAAGAACTTAGGATTAACGAGACGAAGCATCAATTTTTGCTCTTCTAAAGATGCATGTCCTGAAACATGTAAATCTTTGTCATAGGCAATTTTAGCTCCACATTTTTGCAGGTGATTAAGCATTTGGGAAATAGAACCCTCATTACCAGGAATAGCACGGGAAGAGAGAACAATCAAATCAGTCGGTTTAATTTTAATATGTCTGTGCTCACCTATTGACATTCTAAACAGTGCCGAATTGCCTTCACCCTGAGAACCTGTTGTCACGATTAAAACATCTTTATCACTCATGTGTGCCACTTCATCCGGTTCCACAAAGATATTTTTTGGTAATTTAATATAGTCATATTGCATAGCCACTTCAAGGTTACGCTCCATAGAACGTCCGATAACACAAATTTTACGACCATATTTCACAGCATACTGAATTGCCTGATAAACACGATGAATATTTGAGCTGAACGTTGAAAGAACCACTCTTCCCTCTGCCTTGCTAAACACACGATCAAGTGCCGGTGCAACGCTTAACTCAGACGGTGTAGGATTAGGATTATGTGAATTTGTCGAATCACTCATCAAACACAACACCCCTTTTTCGCCATAATGTGCCAAACGGTGTAAGTCTGCGGGATACCCGTCTATCGGTGTATAGTCAATCTTGAAATCACCTGTATGTATCACAGTTCCGGCTGCTGTTGTAATCGCCACAGAAGAAGAGTCTAAAATAGAGTGGGTCATATGCATCCACTCAACTTCAAAATCATTTCCTATTTTATAGACTTTTCTTTTTTCAATAGGATTAAAATATTTTCTAGCCTCTTTTAAATGATGCTCATCAAATTTGTTTCCAATCATTGCCAAAGGCAACGGTGTTCCGTATATAGGAAACTGCAGTTCTCTAAAAAGATACGGTACTGCACCGATATGATCTTCATGCGCATGCGTAATGATAATACCGACAATTTTATGCTTGATTTCATGCAGATAGGTAAAATCGGGAATCAGTATATCAACCCCGTGCATCTCTTCATCCGGAAAACTCATCCCTACATCGACAAGAATCGCTTCATTGTCAGTTTCAAATACAGCAATATTTCCGCCGATTTCTCCAAGCCCTCCAAGTGGTGTGACACGGACTCTCGCTTTTGATTCCAAATCAAGTTTATAGTGAGGATTCAGTCTTTGCTTGTGTGCTTCCTGATTTTTTACAACAAATGCTTTAAGCTTGTCATCAATAGGAGAAGCTCCTCTTTTGTGACGGCCGCGACTTTTGTTTTTATTGTTGTTTGTTCTTGGTTTTGCATTTGCATTTTTTTCACCGTTTGGCTTCTTCTGATTGCCGTTTGGTCTACGATTGTTATTTGGTTTGCGGTTGTTATTTGGTTTGCGTTGTTCCTGAGGTTTGCTTTGTGCTGCCTCTTGTGTCTCTTCTGCCATCCAAACTCCTTGTTAATTTATAGAGTTGGTGATAGTCGTTAGTGCTTACCTGATGAGGCCGAACCGTTAATGCAAGTTCCAGTTTTTCCAGAACTTCCTGAAGTTTTTTCCTGTCATATTTTGAAGATAGATTTTTCACCAAAGTTTTTCGAGGCTGCGAAAATGCAACTCTAAGCATATCCTCGAACTCTTTGTCATTTCTATCAGCATTTTTCTCTATCAGAAAAACAGCAGAATCCACTTTGGGCTGAGGATCAAATGCAGTCGGGGGAACTTTCACAACAATCTGTGCTGTTCCTATACTTTGGGCTATTACGCTCAAAGAACCAAAAACTTTTTCACCTGCAGTTGCACAAAACTTTTCTGCTACTTCAAGTTGAACCATTACAAGTATATTTTTACACATAGGATCTGCGAGTGCTTTCAATAGTATGTTCGTAGCAATATAATAGGGCAAATTTGCCACCAAATCATAAGGCTCACGCACAAGTTCACTCTGCCAAGCATTTAAAACATCTCCACAGTTTATATGGAGTCGCTTGGTAGCAATCTCTTCTTTAAATGTACTTTGTAACAGTTTACATAAATCGGTATCTACCTCAAAAGCTTCTACACTTTTGACATCAACTAAAAATTTAGTTAAATCACCTAAGCCAGGCCCAATTTCTACGATTTTATTCTCGTTTTTGGGCATCGCTTCGACGATTTTCTTAAAACTGACTGGTCTTTCAGAAAGTTTTGTCCAAACTTCTTCTTTGCTACAATACTTTCTCTATTCATAGCACTATGATATCTTTTTTTTACTTACAAAAAGGTAACAGACTGAAAAAATCAATTTTTTTCTCTTTTTTTATACTAAAGCATTGATTTTTTCTTCTGAAACGGCCACTAATCGTCTTTGCAGTCTTGCTATCTCTGCCAAAAGTTCTTCGGCTATTTGTTCCATTGCAAGATACTTTTCGTTTACAAGCTTCAACTCCGACTCAGTCAGTACCTTTTGCTTTGGTTTAAATATTCTTGATAAAAATCCGCCTTTTTTTTCTTCAGCAAAATACAAGTCGAAAATTTCACGATATCTTTCATGAAGTTTGTCATGAAGCTCTTCAATATTGCTCATACACTCCAGCGGATTGTTTGAGAGTATCTTCAACTTCTGTCCATCGGTATAAAACCATTGACCAAATTTTGTTTCTCTGGATGAAGTCGGTAAAATTCTATCTTCCGGATCTATCCCGTCTATTAAGGATTTTGCTGTTTCTACAAACCTTGTCAATTCTATTTCTGCATTTTCTAAACTTTTTAATGTTTCATCCTTCTTCATCTACATTCCTATCCAAATATAATGAACGATTATAGTCCTAACTATATTAAAGCAATATAAAACTTTTGTTTCACGTGAAACAAAATCAATCATTAAGCCTAAAAGTGTATAATTGCGCTATGAATTATTTTGCAAAGAGAATCATCCCATGCCTGGATGTAAAAGACGGACGTGTTGTCAAAGGCGTCAATTTTGTAGGGCTCAAAGATGCCGGTGACCCTGTTGAAGTAGCCCGCAGATACAATGAAGAGGGTGCGGATGAAATTACATTTTTGGATATTACAGCTTCTTCTGACAACAGAGACACAATAGTAGATATAGTTGCCCAGGTAGCACGAGAAATTTTCATACCGCTAACTGTAGGCGGAGGCATTCGCAAACTAGATGATATATACAAACTTTTAAATGTCGGCTGTGATAAAGTCAGCGTTAATTCCGCAGCCATAAAAAGACCCCAACTCATAGACGAAGGTGCCAAACGCTTTGGATCACAGTGTATTGTCACAGCAATTGATGTGAAAAAAACAGGTGACAAATACAATGTTTACTAAACGGCGGACGCGTAGATACAGGTATAGACGCCGTAGAGTGGGCAAAAGAGGTTGTAGACAGAGGAAGCGGAGAAATTCTTTTGACATCTATGGATGCGGATGGAACCAAAGCAGGTTTTGAACTCAATATAACAGAACAGATAAGCCGTGCAGTACATGTACCGGTCATAGCCAGTGGCGGTGCAGGTACAATGCAACATATAAAAGAAGCATTTGAACACGGAGCAGATGCTGCATTGGCTGCTTCCATATTTCACTACAAAGAGATAGATATAATGGATCTAAAACATTATTTACATGAACAAATATTCCGGTAAGGCTATAACAATGATTATATGTGCAGGAAACAATGAAACATTTTCTTTTGCAACTCCAATGGGAGTAGGGCTCATTGAAACAGCTATGAATCTTACACGGCTTTGTCTATTTGACAAACCGGAATTTTTACTCTTTGTAGGAACTGCAGGAAGCTATGGAGAAAAAAAAATATTTGATATCATAGAATCAAAAACTGCTGCAAATATAGAACTGGCATTTTTAAGTAATGATGCCTATACACCGCTTGATAATGTTGTTACAACAAACACTACCAACAAAAAAGACATTGTTGTCAACTCATCAAATTATATATCTACAAACGAAACATTGACAAAAAACTTTTTAAAATTTGGTGTCGGCATAGAAAATATGGAATTTTTTTCAGTGTTGCGCATTGCCCAGGAGTTTAATATTCCTGCCGGCGGTGTGTTTTGTATAACAAACTATACTAACAAACAGGCTCATGAAGATTTTCTCAAGAATCAATCCAAAGCAAAAGAACTCCTTGAAGAGCATGTAAAAAAGCGTATAGCAGAGCTAACAGCAAAATGAAACCTTCTTTATATGACTTCACACAAAAAGAACTGACACAGTTAGTCAAACCATCTTTTCGTGCCAAACAGATTTATGGTTGGCTGTATCATCAGTATGCACAGGATTTTGATGCAATGAAAAACATCCCAAAAGCATTAAAAGAAGAACTGAGCGAAAAATATACCATCAATCCCATGGAAATCGTACGAAAAGAAGAGTCAAGCGACGGTACAATAAAATATCTTTTGCAGCTACAGGACGGCAAGACCGTTGAGGCAGTCTGGCTTAAAATGAAAGATGAACAAGTTGATGAAAATGGTGAAATAACACAAGAGGCAAAATATACAGTCTGTGTTTCCACACAGGTTGGCTGCAAAGTCGGCTGTAGTTTTTGTTTGACGGCCAAAGGCGGTTTTACCCGTGATTTGACTGCCGGAGAAATTGTTGCACAGGTAGTAACACTCAAACGTGACAACAAACACAAACATAACAGAAAGATAAATATAGTGTACATGGGAATGGGGGAACCTCTCGACAATCTTGAAAATCTTGCACAGGCTATAGAAATTTTTAAAGAAGAAGAGGGACTTGCCATTTCTTCAAAAAGACAAACAGTAAGCACAAGTGGTCTCAGTAACAAAATAGACAAACTCGGTCAAATGGATCTGGGTGTACATATAGCCATATCACTCCATGCAGTTGATGATGAACTGCGCACAGAGCTTATTCCGATGAATAAAGCACATAACATCAACTCAATTATAGAAGCGGTAAAACGTTTTCCAATTGATACACGCAAGCGTGTTATGTTTGAATATCTTGTCATTAAAAATAAAAATGATGATTTGGGTTCTGCAAAAAAACTTGTAAAACTTCTTAGCGGAATTAAAGCAAAAGTAAACCTTATCTATTTTAATCCCTATCCTGGTACACCTTACGAACGTCCATCACGCGAAGATATGATCAAATTTCAGGAATACCTTATAAACCACGGTTTACTCTCTACCATACGCGATTCTAAAGGAATAGATATCAGTGCCGCTTGTGGACAGTTAAAAGAAAAAAATCAAGATGAGATAAACAGTTAGATAACAAATCTAAGAGTATAATTATAATAAAAATCAAGGATAGTTATGAGTAGTGTTGATATCAGTGAAGTAGTTTTGTTAGTGATAGTTTTTGCCATTGGCGTTGGCGGTTTTATATGGGCAGCAACCAAAGAAGAAAAAGAGTAAAGTTTTAATTAAAGTCATATAAAGCTGGATCAAAATAAAGCAGACGACCAACACACCAGGGAGGTCGTCTATGAGTGTAATAATACCCTACTAATCTTAAAAATAAATTTCATCTTAAAATAAATTTTAATCATAATAAAATCTGTCAATTTTCTCTAAATGTGTAGTATTCACACATTGTTCTAAAGTGTGAATATCACATAATTTCATGGATAAAAAATTTGTAAATTTTCTTATTTTTTAAGAAATATTTTATGTAAATTTTACCTTAAAATAGTTTACAAATCTTCCAAAAGCCCTATTTACAGGGCTATAAAGAGATTTAAAAAAATTATTCACATAAATAAATATTATTTTTGCCTTCTTAAAAAAAAGTTATTCACATTACATGTAATAAACATGTTTTTAAAAAGTCTACCTTGCTTTTTATGGTATAAGAATCCCCATATAAATCAAATGCCAATTCACTGGCATGTAACAATAAACGTTGTGCTCCGCTGTTTTTTATTCTTTGTTCGGCAGATAGTTCTCTCTCTAAAAATTTAACAATATTCTCTTCGCTCTGTCCATAAATCGGATCACCGACTATCGGATGTTTCACGTGAAACAAATGCACTCTGATTTGATGCTGTCTTCCTGTATACGGCACACATTCCACAAGTGTCATATTTAGTTTTTCAAAATATTCCAATGGTCTAAAAAAAGTTTTTGAAGCTTTGCCTTTTGTATCAACTTTTACTACCATACGAACAATAGCACTTTCATCTTCTGCTCTTAACAGCGGCTCCACCACAGTAAGCTCTTTTTTAAAATCTCCGTGTACAAATGCCAAATATTTCTTTTTCATATCTCTTTGCTCAAACATCATTTTAATATCACGTTCACTCTGCTTGTTCTTTGCACACAAGACCAGACCACTTGTCTCCTGATCGATTCTGTGTGTAATATTTGCATCTCTGCCGTATTGGTATTTTAATTCATCTATAAGAGAGTAGGGCGTGTATCTGTTTTGAGGATGAATAAGCACACCACTCGGCTTGTCAAAAACAACAAACTCTTCTTCTTCGTATGTAGGTTCCAAACCTCTTGTAATAGGTTCAAAGTAGATAAATTCAAATTCACCTTCAATTTCACCTGCAGTCCTCGTCATCGGTTCTCCGTTAACAAAAAGCCTTCCCTTGGCAATAAGACGCTGTGCTTCTTTTTGGGTATACCCAAGTTCTTGAATTAAATATAAAAATGCTTTTTGTTTTTTTGGTGCAATCATTCTCTTTCTTACGAATGGCAAACTTCAATCCTCTTTAATGAATATTTGAGTAAAATAAACTACTTTAATCTATGCGAATTCTAGCATAAAAACAATCATAAGGAACCTATATAATGGTAGATAGATATTCACGGGAAGAGATGGCATCAAAATGGACATACCAGGCAAAATACCAGGCGTGGCTTGATGTTGAAGTTGCTGTAGTAAAAGCTTGGGCAAAACTGGGAAAAATCCCTCAGGAAGATGCGGACAAAATTGTTAAGAACGCAAAGTTTGACATTAAACGCATAGATGAAATAGAAGCGGTAACACGCCATGATCTGATTGCCTTTACAACTTCGGTATCAGAATCTCTCGGTGAAGAGAGCAGATGGTTTCATTATGGTATGACATCTTCAGATACTATTGATACAGCCGTTGCGCTTCAGATGAAAGATTCCCTTTCACTTATAATAGAAGATGTAAAGATGATTATGGAGTCTATTAAAAAACGTGCCATGGAACACAAAATGACTTTAATGGTCGGACGTTCTCACGGAATTCACGGAGAACCTATAACATTTGGTCTCGTGTTAGCTGTCTGGTATGATGAAATGGCTCGTCATCTCGAAAACCTTGAACAGACTATGGATGTTATAGCAGTCGGACAGGTAAGTGGAGCAATGGGAAATTTTGCGCATGCTCCTTTGGAACTTGAAGAGTATACCTGTGAAGAGCTTGGTTTAAAGCCGGCACCTGTTTCAAACCAGGTTATTCAGCGTGACCGTTATGCGAGACTGGCAACAGCTTTGGCATTAATGGCAAGTTCCATAGAAAAATTTGCCGTACAGGTTCGTCACTGGCAAAGAACAGAAGTATATGAGTGCGAAGAGTATTTTGCAAAAGGCCAAAAAGGCTCATCCGCAATGCCTCATAAACGCAATCCTATCCTCACAGAAAACATAACAGGTTTGGCTCGCATGATACGTGCCTATGCAAACCCTGCTATGGAAAATGTAGCTCTTTGGCATGAACGTGACATCTCCCACTCATCCACAGAACGTTTTTGGCTCCCTGATGCATTTATTACAAGTGATTTTATGCTGCACCGCATGAATAACGTTATCGCAAACCTGACTGTATATCCTGAAAACATGATGAGAAATCTCAACCTGACAGGCGGACTTGTATTTTCTCAACGTGTTTTACTTGAACTTCCGCTGCAGGGTGTGAGTCGTGAAGATGCCTACAGAATCGTACAGAGAAATGCCATGAAAGTCTGGGAAGAGATTCAACAGGGCAAACCTACGGTTAATGAAAAAGGAGAGAGCCTCTATCTTAATCATCTGCTTGCAGACGAAGAGTTGAGAAATTCACTCAGTGAAGAAGTTATCAGAGAATGTTTTAATTACGACTACTATACAAAAAATGTAGATAAAATATTTGCAAGAGTTTTCAAATAAACAACTTCAGCATAGCAATTACAGCTATGCTGAATATAACTTTTTCTTCTATCTTCTTAGATATAACAAATATATAAAACTTGTAAAAATTTTACTGCTTTAATATTTTTAAGAGAGAGTTTTCGCTAGAATACTAACTATGCTAATTAACAATATCTTATAGTTTTTTATATGATTATTGCATATATAATTATATAAAAAATTCTTAATCAGGGAATAAATTTATGATAACAGTTATAAAACGAAACGGACGAACAGAACCTCTTGACATATCCAAAATCCAAAAATATACTTCTGCTGCTGTAAAAGGTTTGGCCAATGTCAGCCAAAGTGAACTGGAAGTTGATGCCCAAATTCACTTTCGTGACGGTATAACATCAAAAGAGATACAAGAAACTTTAATTAAAACCGCGGTAGATAAAATAGATATTGATGCACCCAACTGGACATTTGTGGCTTCACGTCTGTTTCTTTTTAATCTTTACCATCAGGTAAACGGTTTTACCGGTTATTGCAAACTGGAAAAGTATTTTGAAAAAGGAGAAAAAGAGGGACGAATTCTTCTGGGCCTAAAAGAGATGTATGATCTTGACGAACTGGAAAAACATATTAAACCGGAAAGAGATCTGCAGTTTAATTATCTGGGCATTAAAACACTCTATGACAGATATCTGATTAAAGACAGAGATGCAAACCCGATAGAGCTTCCTCAACATATGTTTATGGCCATCGCAATGTTTTTGGCACAGCGTGAGGAAAACCGTCAAGAGTGGGCCATCAAATTTTATAACATGATTAGTAAATTCGAAGTTATGTTAGCCACGCCCACACTCTCCAATGCAAGAACACCAAGACACCAGTTAAGTTCTTGTTATATAGGCTCTACTCCTGATAATATCGAAGGTATATTTGACACATACAAAGAGATGGCAATGCTTTCAAAATTTGGCGGAGGAATCGGGTGGGACTGGACCCAGGTTCGTTCAATGGGTTCTTTTATAGACGGCCACAAAAATGCAGCAGGTGGAACTATCCCCTTTTTAAAGATAACAAATGATATTGCCATCGCCGTAGACCAACTCGGTACCAGAAAAGGTGCTATTGCTGTTTATCTTGAACCATGGCATATAGATATCAACGACTTTTTAGACCTGAAGAAAAACTCCGGTGAAGAGCGTCGTCGCGCTCACGATCTGTTTCCGTCTCTATGGCTAAACGATATGTTTATGAAACGTGTGGAAGAGGATGCAATTTGGACACTTTTCGACCCATATGATACCAGAGAACTCACGAATGTCTACGGCGAAGAATTTAATAAACTTTATCTCAAATTTGAACAGGATGAGAGTATCATCAAAGAAAAAGTAAAGGCAAAAGATTTATGGAAAAAGATTTTAACTTCTTATTTTGAGACAGGTTCACCGTTTCTTTGTTTTAAAGACAATGCTAACCGTGCAAATCCGAATGATCATTACGGAATTATCAGAAGTTCCAATCTCTGTACAGAAATTTTTCAAAACACTCAGCCTAACCATTATAAAATAAAATTTATTTTTGAAAACGGTGACAGCATCAGTTATGAAGAAGAGGAGTTGGTAACTGTAGACAGTGGTATAACAAAACCCGCCAAAAAAGTCACTGCTTTGGATTCATTGGGAGGACTTCCTATTTTTGCTGTGGAAAAAGAAAAAATTGACGGCGCTACGGCTGTTTGTAACCTTGCTTCTATAAATCTCTCACGCATAAATACAAAAGAAGATATAGACAGAATTGTCCCCACAGCTATCAGATGTTTGGACAATGTTATAGATTTGAATTTTTATCCGGTTGAAAAAGTAAAACGGACTAACATGCGAAGCCGCTCTATCGGTTTGGGTGTTATGGGCGAAGCACAGATGCTTGCAGAAGCCGGAATTATGTGGGGAAGTCAGGAACATTTTGACAAAATAGACGAAATTATGGAAGCTGTTTGTTATAATGCAGTTTCCGCCTCTTCTGATCTGGCTGTTGAAAAAGGAAGCTATCCCGAATTTGAAGGAAGCAAGTGGAGCAGAGGAATAATGCCTCAAGACCATGCAAATGCCGAGGTGGTAAACCTGGTTGACCGTGGCGGACTCTTTGCTTCAAAATACGAATGGGATGAACTCCGGGCCAAAGTAAAAAAACAGGGAATGCGAAACGGTTATCTGATGGCTGTAGCCCCTACATCATCCATATCTATTTTAACAGGTACTACACAGGCTATTGAGCCTGTTTTTAAACGTAAATGGTCAGAAGAAAATCTCAGCGGACTGATTCCTGTTGTTGTTCCTAATCTTTCACCTGAGACATGGAGTTATTATACTCCGGCATATGATTTAAACCAGACCGTTCTTATAAAAGCAGCCGCTATCAGACAAAAATGGATAGATCAGGGGCAGTCTCTCAACATTTTTATAACACTTGACAAAGCAAGCGGACGCTATCTTAATGAAATTTATATGCTGGCATGGAAACTGGGACTCAAATCTACCTATTATCTGCGTTCACAGTCACCGGAAATGGCAAGCGATGTCGAAGACAGAAGTATGGAGTGTGTCGGTTGCCAATAGACCTTGAGCGGTTTGACAGCTTTAAAAATGCCGACTTGCGTTCCCTCGAAGTCATTTCACCCACTCATCTGAAATTAGTTCTTGCAGTTCAAGATGCCGCACGTGATTATGACTGGATAACCGTCACACTTGATTTTACAGAGGTAACAGATGCAAGACTGCTTGAACAAAGCAAGTTACAGTTTATAAATATGAGTGACGGAGCAAGTCTTTTACATGTAAACAAAGAATTTGCATTTGGCATAGGAGAGTGCTATAATATCCAAGCAATTAAAAACTCGACGCTCTATATCATTTCTAAGGATCTGAAATATAAAGAGGGACAATTTTAAAGGATGACAATGGCATATGAGGTAAAAGGCGAAATACTTGGATTTGTAAATACCAGGCAGGTAGATATAAATGAAATAGATGCACTTTTTTCCATTATGAAAGACAGCCAAAATCCGGGCATATCTTTTACTCTGGTCAATCCTTATATGTTACGCGAATACCCTTTTGAAATTCCTGAAAAAACAAAAGAGTTACTCAAAATTACTGACAATTCAGAAATAAGTGTTTTCAATATTTTACTTATTCAGAAACCTTTGGAAAAATCAACAATTAATTTTTTAGCGCCCATTATTATTAACCATGATAACAATACATTGGCCCAAATTGTTTTAGAACCAAAACAAAATCCGGATTATGGCATGGCAGAAAGTATAGAATCATTTAAAAAAGAGACATCTTCATAAAATATATTTTGAAATTAGACTATAATATGGAACTTAGGTAGCATTACAATTGCCAAATTGAGTGTAAAATACACTTCAAAAAGGAGAATTTTATGAAAATTGTATGTCCACACTGTTTTACAGTAAACAATGTTCCAAAAAAAGAGAGTTATAAAAAAGCAAACTGCGGGAAGTGTAAACAATCACTTTTAGACACAAAACCTGTAGAACTTACAAATGCAAATTTTGATGAAGTAATTGTCAACAGTGATATTCCGGTAATAGTTGACTTTTGGGCACCATGGTGCGGTCCATGTAAAATGATGGCTCCAAATTTTGAACGTGCTGCCACTCAATTTCCGCTCAAAGCACTTTTTGCAAAAGTAAATACTGAAAATGAGCAAAATCTGGGTGCACGTTTTGGAATTCGTTCAATTCCGACAATTATCGTCTTTAAAAATGGCCGTGAAGTCGAAAGAGTCAGCGGTGCGCTTGATGTAAATGCACTTGTTTCTCTCGCTTCAAAACACAGTAACTAAATTTTATTTTATATACGAACAGCAGTAATCGGTTACACTCTTTATTTTTATTTCAAATGAAGAGTCGGCCGGTACTGTAAAAATTTCAGGCACAAGAAGTGTGCGCCACTCTTCGCCTGGCAGTTTTACTTCCACATCACCGCTCATGATCTCCATAATCTCTTTATCTGCCGTATTAAAAGTATATTCGCCCGGCAGCATAATTCCCAAAGACTTTATACTTCCGTCAGGAAATTCAACTGTTCTGCTCGTTACTTTTCCGTCATAATAAATATTTGCCTCTTTTACAATATTCACATTTTCAAATTTTGACATTTTTTATCCTTTTTTTAGTTTGACTCTCTGAGAGTGTGTTATGGCTACAGCCATGGCATCTGATATATCAAGAGGTTTGATCTCTTTTTTTATGTTTAACAGGCGCTGAACCATAAATGCCACCTGTTCTTTTTGTGCTTTTGCCTTGCCTGTAAGCGCTCTTTTTACCTGCAGTGCCGTATATTCATGAAACTGTCCAAACTCCTGCAAAAGTTTTAGCATTATTGCTCCGCGAAACTGTGCCAGTTTAATTGTTGTTGCGGGATTGTGGGCATAAAATATATCTTCCATGGCTACTTCGTCAATAGCATGGTTTTCAAATATACTGCTCAGTCCTTCAACCATTTGCGGTATTTGAAACTGCAAATCTTCTGCCTTCATTTTTATAAGTCCCGCTTCAATAAGCGATATTTTGGAATTTTGTAACGAAATAAGTGCATACCCCATATTTCTTGTTCCGGGATCTATACCAAGTATAGTCATTTAAGGCCTTTAAAACATTTTTCACCATTATATAGAAAACAATATAA